>JAXGYF010000001.1:0-2965000 GCA_040772385.1 Candidatus Vecturithrix sp.
GTTGGGGCTGAAAAATCTGTGGAATCTCTCCTTGAACACTCAAGGTGACGCCGACCTCCTGTGGTGAATTCGTTGTTTCAGGGCTATCAATACGAATAATACCACTATATGTCCCTGCATCGAGTCCCTTGAGGTTCACAGAAACCATTATTCTTATTCTTGAAGGTGCAGTGCCACTAGATGAACTGAGAGAGAGCCATGAAACGATATGACGCGTTATAGGCGTTGCCGTCCAGGTTAGTTGTCCACTGCCTGCATTGGTAATCGTTAAGACCTGGGAACCGGGATTTGACCCACCTACGGTTCCTGTGAATTCCATCCTGGTGGGAGTAACTGCGAGAACGGGGATGGCGACAACGATCAGGTTCAAAGCTACAGTTTGGGGCGAGTTATCTGCCTCCGGACTTTCGATGCGAATAGAGGATTGATAAGTGCCTGCGCCTAAACTTCCGGGAGTGTTTACAGAAACCGTAATAGTAGAGGGAGTGGTGCCGCTGGCCGCGCTCAAGGAAAAGTTTTCCGCATGGGGACCCTCAAGGGTCGCGGTCCAGTTTAAGATGCCACTCACGACGTTTATGATTGCAAACGCCTGTGATACGGGGGCTGAGGCTCCCTGGTTAATCCTCAAATTGACGACGGACGGATTGATCCGAAGGATTGGCACTTCAGTCACAACGGCACTGAGATCGATCGTTTGCGTATTCGTTGCGTCCGGACTTTCGACACGAATCGAGGCTTGATAAGTACCGATGTCTAAACTTCCGGGATCGGTCACGGAAATCGTGACAGAAGAAGGGGCCGTGCCACTTGTCTCGCTCAAGGAAAAGTTTTCCGCATGGGGACCATCAAGGCTGGCTGTCCAATGTAATGTCCCGCTGCCAGCATTTGTGATGGAGAACGTTTGCGATACAGAGGTTGATGAACCACGTTCAATCGCGAAGTGGAGGCTGGTGGGATTGACCGCCAGAAAAGGTACCTGGGTCACGACTGCACTAAGCGTGATCACTTGTGGCGAATTACTCGCATTGGTACTTTCGATGAAAAGCCAGGCGTGATAGGTGCCGACGTCTAAATCGCCAGGATTGTTTACCTCGACAAGCAAGGAGAAGGGGGCTGTGCCGCCTGTGGCGCCGAGCACGAACTTGTCGGCATCCGGACCTCCGAGCGTGGCAATCCAATTGAATTCCCCCGATCCAATGTTTGCGATACGGATATACTGGGATGTTGTGACACCTGCTTCGACAGCAAAGAGCAGATTCGTATGACTGACACTAATTGCCGGACCGGGCAATAAGGCGCTGATACCTCCGATATCTCTGGCACTTTTGATATCTACGACACCTCCGATCTCGCGTGCTGGAGTACGGTCATAGATCAGGGTATTATCCGCATCAATAGTGACTTTGCCCAGGAGAATATCCTTCCCGCGAGTGCCCGGAGGACCGCTGCCGGTGTCCAACCAGGTTTTAATTATAGCCTGTTCGGTGATTCGAGAAGGCCCGCTAAAACCGGCCACGTTTTCAAAATCATCCTCCTTTTCAGGGTCAGCGTACGAGATCGTTACATAGACGGTATCGCCGGGGTCGCTGCCATCACCGCTCTGATACCCTAAATCATTGACCAAATCCTTAGAATAATTCTGTAACAGCACAATTTCTCGACTTTGCTTGCTCGTCTCATCACGATCTAATGCCATCCCTGCTGTAATTCTGATCGTGGTACCAGTGGTTGTCTCATCAAAATCCAGCCCGTCAATCACCCCATAAGGATACAGTCCATAGTTCAAACGCCGTCTCATTTTGTAATGATATTCGTGAGCCTCATTAAAATCGTCTGCATCTAAAAACTGTCCTTGAAAATGGTTCACACGTTTATAGGCGTCTATTTTTTCTTCTGATGCCATTGTACATTACCTCCTTAAAATTTTCAAAGCTTAGGAACCAAAAATCAACGTCGTTTGCCCCACTTCACTTCTTTGGTGAATCCCCACCTGAATTCCGGGAAATCTGTAAGATAGAGCATAATAGGTATGTGCTGGCTTTTCCAAATCGATGATATCGCGGATATTCTTTTCAAGATCTGGTAAAAATTGACGATCGAAGACATCTATCGTGATATTTACGACGAAGAAATGAGGTTTATATCCTCCCAGGCGTAATCCGCCTTTTAAAATCCAGGAGTTGATCCCTACTTGAATCTCAGGGAGCACGTCCTCGATGGTGACGTGCTCTCCGGTAAAGATTTGCAGGATTTGGGTCAGGCCTTCTCTGGTTCCGCGTTTTTTATACAGGGGAACAATCTCTGCGATGAGCCGCCGTTTTTTGTCTTCGGGCCAATTTTGACGTAAACTCAATCCCACCCAACTTGCCAAATAGGAAACGAAATCGGTTTCACCATCGCCTGGTCCCGGGGTAAACAGCGGATCAAAATAGTCATGAATATTCTCCAGAATTTCCTCAATCCCGATGACTTCTTGTTCTCCTCCGGTTGCATCCTCGGCTTTGACGTCATCATCGATCTCGGAAAGAATTTTTTCGAATACTTTGAGGAATTGACCGACAAAATTTCTCTCTTTCCCGGACGGAGTTTGATGATAAATACCGGGTAAATATTGTAAGTACGTACCTGGTTGTTCTGTATTCATAATAATTTTTTATTCTAAAGTTTTACTGTCATGGTTATATCAGTTTCAGAAATTGTGGGTAATTCGTTTTCTCTCAGATGAACAGGGGTCTCATCGGATCGCCCGTTGAGCATAAGCTCTTTCACGTAATAAACCCCCTCAATATTTTCAATCAATTGGTAAAGTTCCGAAGGGTGAAGGTCTCTCCCAAAAGGCCAGCCTTTTCCGTCAAATCCCCCGTCCAAAGGATGCAGAAATGTTTTAAGAGTTTGTGTAATTGTTTCCCGAAGTGGGTTTTCATTTGTAAAAAGTTTACGATACACAACCATTCCAATGGTAATAGGAACATATTTGGGGCCGACCACATGGTGTCGAGTACCTACCAATCTTCTCCGATCCAAAAACTTCCAGACCTTGTTTATTAATTTTGGCGCTGTAGAGGCATATTCCAAAATCAGCGTTTTATGCTGAATAAACTGACTCTCTGTTAGTGTTTTCTTCAAAACATCTAAAAAATCCTCTTCGGTTGTATACTTTTGATTTCGCAAATCCTCCAGTTTAGTAAGCGTGTCTGCAGATATACCCTCTTCTTCTAATTTGATTAAAGATTGTTCAGTTATTTTGAAACCTATGAGTGGTATGATGATGACGCTAATCTCCCCATCTTTCTCTTCATCAGATGAAATATTCAGATTTTTTTTAGGGACAACCTTCGCCCTGGCGACTCTATCTTCAGATGCACGCTGAAGTTCGTTAAAAACCGTAGTTGCTAAAAATGTAAAATCATCTGCGGATATCGCTCGAAATCGTTCCTGAAATTTTTGTAATCCCTGTTTTCTGGCTTGCTCAAAGGGTAAAATATACAGACCACCTTCTGCGGCTTCATGTGCGATCGACGTAATGCCGATTGTGTCAGGGAAACCTGTATTGGGCAACAACTCCAGGTTCTGGTTTTTCCCGATTCTGACTTCTTCGCCAAGCACAATCTGATATCGGGTGCAAACAATTTCAGTACCCTTTGGAGGAATATACAATGATTTGGCATGTTTCAAAATTAGCCCTTGATACCGAGCTGTTGGCTCCCTCCCTATTTGCTTCTCTACAGCAGATAGGAATGTACTTTCTCCTGTATATTCCTGATCTTTCAGGGGGGGTAAATGTTCCAAAACTTCATTAGGAATCTCCTCATTCCTCAAATTCTCCAGGGATCGTTTGGTTAATCTGAAAATTGCCGAATTTCTGCCATCACTCAATCGCAGTTGATGAGTGGCTTTCTCAACGGTGAAACTCTTAGAAGGAGGAACTTCATGTTCTTCCGTTAAAAAATCCTGCACATAAAACCATCCCTCTCCATCAACGGTAATTTTAGGATTCGGATTGTATGCGTTTGAATTGCGGCTCGTATTAAAATTGTCGATCAGGACCGGGGTATGAGCAAAGCTAAAAAGTTGATCCGGTAAACCATCACTGATCCCAAGTACTTCATTTTCCACAACACTGTAATTTCGGGCTGTCAGGGTTACCTCTTGATACTGTTCCGCAATCCTATGATCTTCGAAGGTTTCAAAAATAATCTGCTTGCCGGTGGTGTCGGGAGGTGTTGCAAATTTAGTTCCTTTCGGAATGATCACATTTGTAGCTTGAGGAGTGTCAAGGGTCAAGGTGATTTCAACCGTCACCGGTACGGGCCGATCCAGGATTAGTTTCAGGAAGTTGATCGAACTTCTCTCGGTGATGATATTCTGGCGATAGAGGATCATTTCCGCCAACCAGGCCAACAGCTCGATTAATGTGATACCAGGGTCGGTGATGTTATGATCGGTCCACTGCGGCGCATACCTGGGAATCAGAGCACGCATCTCCGCGACCAAGTCTGTAAAACTTCGATCATCTAAATTGGGGATAGGTAAGGACATCGTTCATCTCTCCTCTATGATGCGACCATTTTAATAGTATGCGTTCCGGAATAAACCAGACCGTTTTCAGGAATAGAGACCTGTTTTCCGGTGTTGTCAACATTAACTCCGGTTTCATCAGAAGACTTCAAACGGGCGGATTTGACATAATCTACGCCCTCTGTAGCTTCGATCACAGCGTAAATTTCCGAAATAAAAACATCCCGGCCAAATTCCCACCCTTTTCCTTCGGGTCCTCCATCCAGCGGGTGAAGGAATTGAGTCAGGTTTTGACGAACCCGGCTTTCTACTAACGGGGCCTGATTGATATCCTGGGGGACTACCGTCGTCTCAACGGAGATTTCAATGTAGCCGGGGCCAAAAATCCGGACTTGGGAAGTTGTGCCGGACGTGAGCGTGACCAGACCACGCTGATACAGATAGTCTTCCACTTGCCGGATCAGGGCCTGGTTGGGAAGCGGTTTAATATCCCGGGTATCAGGAACAATAATTACTTTGACTTTGCCTGCGGTTTTACTATCTTTCGCCGGAAGGCACTTGACGCGGGCAATGGCAGTGGAGACTTGTTTCACCAACCATTCGTAATCC
The DNA here is from genome assembly GCA_040772385.1 of Candidatus Vecturithrix sp. GTDB lineage: Bacteria > Moduliflexota > Moduliflexia > Moduliflexales > Moduliflexaceae > Vecturithrix. The sequence goes on from JAXGYF010000001.1 coordinate 5,128, forward strand.
TCCCAGGTAACTGCCCGATCCCGGTTTTTGAGGGTCTGAGGTCCTCGTTCCTTGACCTCATCCAGCGTCTCGGCGTCGGCGCCACCCTCGGCCGTTTCTGGATTGGTGACCTTGTCAATGTACGGGATCGAGGTACGTAGTTTATTAATTGTGTTCGCCGGCACATTCCCGGCAGAACCGCCGCCGTACTGATATTCTTCGCATTTGATATTATCTCTGCCTCTCGGCGGGATCATGCCGTTTTTGCCGTTGCCAAACCTGATCGTTCCGGTCACGTGGTCGATGACATAATCACGACTAGTCGGCTCAGAGGCATAAAAGTTCGCTACTTCATGCCAGCGAACCCACACTTCGGCCAGGTTACCGATCTCATCAAAGATTTCCGCGATCGCATCATCGCCTTCTTTTCGGAGGATCTCTTCTCGCTCATCTCCGGTGGGGGCTTCCAGTTCTCTCACCAGCAGCTTTTGACCCGGAAACACCGGGGAGTGGGAAAGTACAAAAGTTTGGTCTGCTTTTTCAGTCCCGGAACCCAAAATTTCATTGTATATGCTGACCCGATTGTAAGCCCACACCGTGTTCAGATGAATGCGTCCTAGTCGAGGAGGTTCGCTGTATGCTCCACTCTCGATTTGACCTCTGATCCAGTAATATTGTTGATCGAGCAGGTTAAACAAATATTTTGGAGCTATATTGGCAGGTGCAAGAAACTGCACCAGTTCCCGCTCGGTAAGACTTCTGGTGGCGTCTTCAACATCGAATTTCATCCAGGCAGTGCCGTCCCAATATTTCCAGATTAGGGTCGGGAGTGCTTCTGAACTACTACTCGACTCAATCGCTGTGACGATTTTTTCCACTATCGAAAAATAGAGCGTGACCGGAAGTGAAGCAATATTCTGGTCGAAGCCCAGATAGAGCGTAGGTTGTTTGTCTGCTACAGATTCAAACGGTGTAAAAGACTCCTGGTATTTTTTGACCTTATCCTCAATTTTGACATCGTATTCAAAATTATTGTACGTGAAACAGTGTTGCAAATCAGACGGTTCCGATAGGCTATAACTGTAGTTCAACTCAAACGAGCTAATGGATGGTGGTCTGAATGTCGGCGGAAGATAAATCCATTCTGTTTTTTCTTCTTTACCATTTTCTTTATCTAAAGGTTTTTCGTGTCCATTGACAAGTTTGACTCTTTCGCCATTTTCTTTCGTGATCACAACATAATGTTCTACGACTGTTACCTCTCGATAAGTGGCTTCTTCACCATAGTTGCCTCCAATAATACGGATGCGAACCCAGCAATTCTCTTCGCCATGCTCTTTTTTTAATTCAATTTTCGGGCATTTGAATTCGATAGTTCCTTGTTGTCGGGTAAACGCATTAGTTTTATCAGAAAAGGAAGCTGATTCAACCCCACTTTGTGTTGTGTCGCCAAGCGTATTCCATGTCTTCCCATTCCAGAACTCCCAACGAAGGGTAATACTGTCAGTATCTGGGGAGAATACCCCCTCTGAGAGATGCACTGAGATTGTTATATCCGCCCCTTCCTTTGAAAATGTTTCTTCGGAACCGATATAGAAGGTATCATTAAATTTGGGACGTTCTCCAAACGGGTAAAAATCCTTACTCAGATCAATGGGGATATTATTGGTGAGAGCCTTATCGGGGTTTACTGCTCTTTCTGTTATCTCTATGTTGGCGGTAATGTTCTTAATTTCCGGCAAATTCTCTTGCGGGATCTGCGTAAAAGATTTTGTTAACTCAGCGATAACCCAGTAGTTCGTCCATTCCTTTTCTTCCCCTGTGATTCTCTTTTTGGTATTCTTTTCTTTTTGGGTAAATTTTAGCGTTACTTCCGTAGAATCGTTAGCATTGTCTGCCGGAACACTTGGTTCGATGGGAATAGGCTCTTTCTCACCATAATAATACCACTTTACATGCTCTGAAGTCCAAAAATCTTTCTGGGAGGCATCTTTTAGAGAGAAATGGAGGACGATAGTTGAAGGTTCTTGAAATCCAAAAAGTTGATTGTGCCCTAAGAGCAATTGATGGAGAACGGACGTCTCTCCGGTGAAGATTTCGATTGTCCCCGTTTTTTCTCCGGTAAGATAGGCAGAATGATCTGTATATCGGTCGATTATGGGGTTAACGCTAACAGCTTTCACTAACTTAGGGGTAATCACCGTGATGTTTTGGGCTGTCTCAAAGACCACGGCCGGTTGTTCTTCGGTCTGCGCGGTGGCTACTTGTGTGCCAGCCGGGACAAATCCGTAGTTTGTACTCCCCGCGGCTAAGGTAAATTGTAACGGCGCACGGGCAGCTTTGGGCGGTGATAACTGGATGCCGATCAAATCGAGAAAAGCGAGAAAATTTTTCTCAGGCACACGATTTAACCGTTGCAAGATGATCTGCATGAGTCTGGCAAAGATTTGAATCAGGGCATTCGTGGTCTCATCGCTGCAGAACTTTTCATAGTCGGCATCTGATAAGTTGAGATAGAGCTTGGCCAGACTTCGGGCCTGGTTAACAAGATTGTCCAACGAACGATGATCTATTTTAGGAGTATCAACAGTCATTATACCACACTCCGTTCCAAATAAAATGGATACACTAAGTTAAACACGTTGTTGGTTCTCCTGACTCTGTATTCGATATTGACATTCAATTTATGGCCTTCTTCGGCATCAGGACCGGCATCGACATTGAGGACTTCAATGCGAGGTTCCCACTTGAGCAGAGCGTCTTGCACATAATAGATGACCAGACCCGCAGTGGCGGTGTTGTTCAGGGCGAATATCAATTCATGAATGCCACAGCCGAAATCGGGACGCATCACCCGTTCCCCCTTAGCCGTTCCCAGGATAATCCGGATGGCTTCTTGAATGTCTTCTTCATATTTGGATAGGGCAATTTTGCCGTCTTCTACACTGACGGGAAATTTTAAGCCGACACCTAAAAAATCTACAGTGTTCATAAAATACTCCATTCTGGCAAACCTGAAGTTTGCACTCCTTAATATTAGCCGCCAATCAGGACTGTGCCGACGGCCATGACTGTACCGACCGGCATATCGGCCGGATCATTACAGGTCATGGCCATATCACCGTTACGGGCTGCCATTTTGCCATTGATCTTCACGGTCATACTTCCTATCTTGATCGTTGCCTTATTCGAAGGAGGACTCTGAAAAGGACCACCCTGGGGGATGTGAGGCGGCGTATTACTCGCCGTACTATCTACTGTTGCGGCCGGCATACCCATAATGTTCACGTCACTGCTCAATCCGCCATCGATCATCCCGGTAAAAGGATGCGGCAGCGGTGTTGGAATGGGGCTCGGAACGGCCGGTATCATAATAATATGGATATCTGTCGCCATCACCTGATCCCCCTGTTTTGCTGCTGGCTGCCCCATAATCAATTACCCACCCCTAACCCCTCCCAGGAGGGGAATTTTAAAAGGATTTCTTTTCATTTTTCACTTTTCACTAATTCAGATTAATCGTTGCTCCTTTAATGTTCATATTGGCGCTGGCTTTGAGGTCCATCCCGGCGCCGGCTTCCATTTTTGCCGCGGCTGAAGATTTGAGTTCCAATTCCTTACAATCTAAACAAATTTTCCCTTTTGGGGCCTTTATTTCTACATCTTGTTCACTGCTAATCGTGATCGAATTATTTTTTGTATCAATGCTGATACTATTTTTTTCAGCTTTATCGATGATCTCAATCTTTTCAGCACCATCCGTGTCATCTAGTACGATTTTATGGCCGCTGCGAGATCGTATGAGGCGAATATTATTTTTCCCATCACTATTGGTTTCGGGCGGTTTATCTTCACCATTCCATAATGCACCTAAGATGTAAGGACGATTGACGTCCCCATGTTCAAACACCACCAGCACCTCATCTTCGACTTCCGGAAGAAACACGATCCCTCTTTCTTTCCCGGCCATCGGACTCACCAGACGCGCCCAGTAACTCTCATCGTCATCCACCAGCCAGGGAAACTTGACCTTCACTCGACAGAGTCCTTCGTCATCTTTATTATTCGTCACCACTCCCACAACAACTCCATAAATTCGTCCTTCAGCTTCAACTGAGCCGACAGGTTGCTGCATTAATTGCCATAAGTTCATCATGCCGCGTTTCTCCTGGTAGAAAATGATGTCATGTAGCCTCGGTCATCAATAGAATGAGTAGATGCGGTGACATAGTACAAGCCACTGAACCGTTCTCCCAGACCCGTAAGTTTCACAATAGTACCGGCTTTTATTGCCGGAGTGCCGATACAGAGGCCCTCTCCGGAAATGTATTGCATCGCTTGCCGATTATATGTGGCTTTAGCAATATTTTCGGCCTCGGCCTGGCTCGTCAGATCCAGGTTTCCGATAATTGTCCTGGCTTTTCCAAACACATTGTCAGTTACTGAAGCCCCTGATGTTTGACCTTCCATCGTAGTGGTTTCATCACCGACTTTGGCGGTACTCACCACTTCCTTTTTGGCTTTCCGGTCCCAGTACCTGGCCTCCACTTCGGTGAGTTGCAACGCAGTCGTTAATCGTGGAGCAAATCGTACCAACGTCTGTCCATACTGAAGTTCTAACTCCGGACTTGCAGTTTCCCGGGATTTGCCAAAGTAGAGCTTTTTCCCATTGACTTCCATCTCGTATCCAATAGCTCGCGCCCTTTCCAGCAGAAAATCTAAATTGGAACGGTTGTTTTGAAAAATGTATGGATGAATGATCTTTGTATCCTCAACCTGCGAAGAGAGACCGAGTTCCTGAGCGATCTGCTCCGCAATCTGGCTGTCTTTCATCTCTTTAAAAGAACGAGTTATCCGGCCGCGGCTCAAACGATGCAGTCGACTATAACCCCGAACTGTCATGGTTAATGCCTGTTCTTCACTGAATTCCGGCTCAATTCCGGTAATTTCGCCGATCATCATCTCCTGCAGATCATCCACATAACCAATTTTGATTTTGACTTCAGCACCTTCCCGGTAAAGATCGTCATCAATCCACTTGAATCCCTGGTCTTCTCCGGCCCAGATACTGACATGAAGTTCAAACATGGCAGCGGTGTCAAGCTCATCACTATATTCTATCGCATACACATCGACCATCTGTTCCGGTGTGAGCTTGCTGCCGTTGATTTCGACTTCAAAGTACGGGACGATCCGTTCTGATTCTACTTGTTCCGGCATTCGTTTTCCTTTACTCCAAAGCTGGTATAATTAACGTTTGACCCGGTTCCAGAAACCGTGGGTTCACAATATTATTCGCCTCTGCGATGTGCCGCCATAGGTAAGGTGTACCGAACTCCTCGGCAGAGATACTGTATAAACGATCACCCTCTTTCACAATCCTGATTTTCTCCGGATCCCCCGGCGGCTGGCCTTTGGCCTCATCCAAGGCGGTACTGAATTGTTCCATGCTCACGGTCAGACGTGCCCTGACCGGAATGCCATCCCAGGCGAATAATGTGAAATTTTGTGTGACAGTTTTGACGACCCCCCGAAAATTCAGTTTGCCCCAGGAAAATAAACAGATCGGAGGACGGTATTTCCCCTGCTGGGATTCAACAGTAGGTTCAGTGAGGGCTAATACTTTTTTCGTGTATTCACGGACATCCGTGTCGTCTTCATAAGTATCGAAAAACAAATCAAACGAGAGCGTTTTACGTCCCGGAGTGCTGAATTGTAATTCCGGGGTTTTCCCTTGTGAGGTCTGATCAGTCCAGGAGACAGTCTTCCCAATGGTATATTTCTCAGGATTATATTGAAGATGTATTTCCCGATCTTCACCTTGATATTTCGCATCATCTATTTTGATCATCGCTTTATCTGCGCCGTTCATCTTCCTCTCCTCTCGCGTTCGATCGTTAATTTCTTTTTTAAGAGTGAATAGACTCGTTCAGCGATTTCTTTAATATTTGCCTCTTGCGAAGGAGTTTCCGATATTCCACGGGCTTCTTCTCCGGGAACTGCTTCATTAAAAACCGGAGGTACGGCCCCAGAAGACCCTGATGCCAGTTTTAACTGAGGAATCGTAGAAAAATGTAGTGGGACTTCGGATGCAGGGCTTGAAGTTCCATAGACAAACGATGGACTTTCCATAACCCTGTTTTGATACACCTGCAACATCTCATTTCTCTGGGGAGAGGCTGATGCCATTGCCGGTGAGTTGTAAAATTTATAAATTCTCTCTTCATTCGCCAATGCCTGGCTTTCCAGCGATTGATATTGTGATTCATCCATCTCCCGCCTGGAAAAAGATTTACCTCTTTCCAGTTGTTGGTGTACATGGGTCAATTCATGCCCTAAAAGCGCGATTCCCTCCGGGGTGGAAAGGTTAAACTTTCCACTGGCGAAAAAGATGTGTTTCCCGATAGTCAACGCATCGGCATCTAAGGCCCGGGCGATGGAATCGGCGACAAAATCGGTATGAATGCGAACTGCCGGGAAGGCAAAGTATTTGTTAACGACATCAGAAGACATATCATCAGACGAATCGGTTTGTCGGTTGAATCTGTTGGCCTCCGAAGAAGGTTTTGTGTGAGATAATAACTTCGCTGCTTGTATATGAGAGGGATTCACTCTCTGCGCAAACACAACAGTATGCATATCTTTATCTGAATCAACTTCTGAATTAAAGAAAGGAGGAACTCCAAATTGAGTTACTGTCTCTGTTTGTAACGATCCTGTAGGAGCCATCTGAGCGTGTTTCACAAAAGTTGGTTCTTCCGGTATTTTTGTGGAACTATAGGAATAGGGATAAGCAAGAATAGTTTTTCCCTTCAGCAGTGGGGTTTGATTCTTGATTATCTCCCTTCTTGTCGTTCTTCCACCTCTTTTTCTAACCGGTGGAACTTCAACGTGATCGCCTTTCGATTTCCTGGGTAATGCCCGTGAGAATACACTCTGAAAGGGCTGTACAAAAGATGGAGGCTTTTTTATATGTGCAGGTGCTGCATGAAGAATCCTGACTGCCGGGAAATGGGAGTACCTGGTAATAATATCAGAAGAAACGTCATCAGAAGAATCGATCTGCCGGCTGATTCTGTCGATCTCCGAAGAAGGTCTCGTGGTAGATGGTAACTTTGCTGCTTGTATATGAGAGGGATTCACTCTCTCCGCAAACACAACAGTATGCGTACCTTTATCTGAACCAACTTCTGAATTAAAGAAAGGAGGAACTCCAAATTGAGTTGCCGTCTCTGTTTGCAACGATCCTGTAGGAACCATCTGAGGGTGTTTCACAAAAGTTGATTCTTCCGGTATTTTTGTGGAACCACAGGAATAGCGATAAGCAAGAATAATTTTTTTCCTCAGCAGTGGGGCTTGATTCTTGATTATCTCCCTTCTTGTCGTTCTTCCACCCCTTTTGCTGACAAGTGGGACATCAGTGTGATCGCCTAGCGGCTTTGTCTGTAATGCCCATGAGAATAAACCCTGAAAGGGCTGTACAATAGATGGTGGTGTTCTTATAGGCGCAGGTACTGCATGCGCAGGAACGGACGAGACGTCCGCACTGCTCCCAGGAACAGAAGAAACTTCAGTGTGATCGCCTGCCAGCTCTGTCTGTGACACCCCTGAGGATAAAGCTTGTATGGATTTTACAAATAACAATCGAGACGATTGTTGTACATCTGCTGATCCGGGAAATCTTGTTTGAGGGAGTTTTACATCTAAATTTTTCTCAAAACGAGAGCCTCTCCCCGGACGCGATATCAGAGAAAACAGGTTCGGGACAAAAATAAACCTTGTGTTTTCAACCGGCTTCAAGCGTTGTAATGACGTCAGCCAGGCCAGGCGAGCAGCGAGCAGCGAGTCTATAAACTTCGAACTATCGGTGCAGAAAGGTCTTCGTACTCTGCGCGCTATGTTTCGAGGAAAACGAAGATCAATGAGCAACGTAGGTCTTTTGGAAAATATGTTATCCTTTGTAAAGTCCATGATGAACCAACTCCAGCGTTTCAATCGCTACAGTTCCCTGATCCGCCCGCAATGTGGGACCAACCCATTTGATGGGATAGGCATCGATAAAATTCCAGCGCCATTGTTCCTGCCCTTCATGATCGAGTAACAGGATCGATCCGTTAAGCCGGATGACGATTCCGGCAACTACATCCTGATGCCAGTACCATAATTCTTCTGAGTCCGTCAGGCCGCGTTTGAGCGTAATCGTCTGATACTTCGTCCTTGTTGGAAACTTATGGACAAAATCATTGACTCCCCCCTCGCGATACTCTTCTATTTCCGTTTCCACTTGCAGTCCAGAGCATTCGGAAAAACTAGCCGCGATCACACCTTCGATTTCGACTCCAAAACGAAAAGCAAGATATGGATCTGTTCTGTTAAGCATAAAACTCTCCTCCTAAGGGAATTTCTTCATCGTCTCTTCCGAAATGGTTCGATTAATTTTCGAGATTTCGGCAACCCATTTTTGTCGTTCCCGATGTTCCAGGTTCATAACCTCTTCAAGCGGCCAATGAAAATGATAGGCGATGAAGGCTACCTCCTCATAAATTCTGTCGAGGGGGTAGCCAACTATTCCCCCAGGGAATTCTCCATGACTTCAAACTCATGTTCACATTTTGGACAAGCCACTTTTAAGGCGGCCGTCCCATTTTCATTAATCCGCTGGTAGAAATCCTGGAGATAGGAGAGATCAGTTGCGAATAAATTCTCAATCACCTTCGGGGTAATATGGTCCAGCGAGCCTAAGTGGGTGATCACTCTCGAAAAAAGGATGATCACCAGGTAGGCCTGATTAGCGTGAACACGGGGGTCTTTTAGCGGTAAGATTTCATCGGCGGCCGTCGCCAAACGCATGGTGCCCTTTTTGTGAAGATTCCCCTCATTGTCCACATATCCCTTCGGTAACGTAAACTCAAATTCTGTTTGAAGCATGTTGAACCCTCCTCCTATGACACGCGCTTATAATGTTCGGCCACAAGTTCCAATGTTTCAATGGCAACTTCGCCCCCCTTGGCGCTAAAATCGGGAGGATCATATTTGGTCGGCCAACATTCCTCAATATCCCAACGGGATTTTTCACTACCCTGTTCATCTATCAGGATAATACTGATCTTTTTGCGATTATCTTGTGCGCCTTTATCGACTACTTGTTTATACCAATCGTAAAGCAGCATGGAGTCGGTGATGCCCCATTTTAAGGTAATATTTCCATATTTGGTTAACGCCGATAGTTTACGTGGGTAGGTGGGATCAGTTCCCTCGCGGTATTCGGTCGGTGTAATCGTGGAGTCTCCAAAGGTGCAATCACTGAATCCTCCCTGATCGAGACTTTCGATTTCCACCCGATAGCGAAATTGGCGATATGGATCATTTCTAGCCATGATTTATACTCCTTTCATCTTGTTAGATTTATGTTTCCAGTGTTTTTTGACTAATTCTGAATATGACAAACTCAGCCGGTTTGACCGGTGCCACGCCAACATCGATGATTAATCGCCCCAGATCCCGAACTTCGGGTGGGTTGTTTTCATCATCGATTTTGACGAAAAATGCTTCTTCGGCGGTACTGCCGAACAGAGCGCCGGAGCGCCAGACTATCGTCAGAAACGCGGTGACATCCCGTTTCACCGTCTGCCACAAACTCCTTGTATTTGGCTCAAAGACCACCCATTGAGTTGCCTCTTCAATGGACTCTTCAAGAAAAAGAAACAATCTTCGGATGTTGATGTATTTCCACTCCGGATCTGCTGAAAGTGTTCTCGCCCCCCAAACCGTAATCCCGGCCCCCGGAAAGGACCGGATCACATTGATTCCGATAGGATTCAATGACTCTTGTTCGCCGTGCGTAATCAGGCGTTCTAAGCCAACGGCGGATTTGAGGTTCCCATCGATTACACCAGCCGGAGCCTTATGCACTCCTCGGCGCACATCCGTTGCCGAATATACACCGGCTATTGCGCCTGAAGGCGGGACATAATTCTTCTTTCCAAGGAGTGGTTTCAACCAGGGATAATAGAGGGCAGCATAGGAGGAATTCAGCCCCGGAGTACCGGTTTTAAAGGTCACAATTCCCTGAGCATCCTGGTTCAATGGTGGATCAGCCACAAAAAAACAATCCTTTCTGTTTTCACAATAGCCATAGGCTCCGATAATAATATTCTTCAGGTCAGCGAGAGCCAGAGCCACACTATCGGGAATCGCTAAAATATTAATATCATCGACCGGGTCAAACGCCTGTAACCCTTTATTACCCAGAATATCATCCTGAGTCAATCCTGCTGCTCCATTGGCTCCCCCCCTCAGATCATACGAACCATTTGTCGGCCGGCTGACCGTTCCCCCGGCAGGAGGTTCAATGGTGATATATTTGGAGACCCCATCAATCCTTGTCTCAACATAATTGGTATCACCACTCGTTGTGGTCAGATCATCGTAGATTTCGATGTCTTCACCTTTGAATTTCACTGTTAATTTGAAACTCCCGGCTGTAGTTCCGTCCTTAATCTCAATCGTAATATTGTCTCCCCAGGTTCCGGGACTCACCGCCCTGACGATGAGGGCATCAGTTGGGAGTAGGACCTCTGAAGCTAGCGCTGTCAGTGTCGGTGGGGTCGCTGACGGATCAGTATGGGCAGTGCGAACAACATAGCAGCGAGTTCCTCCTTCGGTGAAAAATTGAGTGACAGCATCGACCAGATAGCCTTCAGGAGTAAAATCCCCAAAGGTCTCTCTGAGTTGAGTCAAATTCGTAATAAGCTTTGGCTCACCAATCGGACCTTTTTCGGCAATTCCCACAAAGGCCCCGGTGGCTGTTCCTACGCCTGCAATGGGCTTTTGCCCTGGCACTTCCTCGATATAAACTCCAGGTGTAAGATATTGTGGCATTTTATTTACCTCCTATTTGGAAAAATGCTTATATGTGTGATCTCCATCAGCTTCATCATAAACGTTCCTGGTCACTCTATTGGTTTCGATTTTTTGTCTTTTTCTTTTTTTTGAGTGTCTTCTACTTTTTTTTCTGAGATAATTCTCAACTCACGACGCGCGATCATTCGCTGAATCTCTGGAAGCGTTACTTCCTTGTCAGAAAGCGTTGCCGTTCCTCCGGCTGAGAATTGTACGCTCTTTCCTGTACTTAAAAACAACGCAAAAGGCTGATTTAAACGATTCTCAATAATTGGCATGAGATATCCTCCTTTTATGCGACGATGTACTCTCAACAGTTGAGGTCGAAAGCCGTTCTTCCTCATATTTGGTGATCACATCAACTGTTGAGAGCACGCTCAAGTTATTAAAGATTTTTGACCAATTTTACACGACCGGATATTGAAGTTGTACGGTTGTTACCTCTCCTGTAATGACAGCAACACGCTCTCTGAAATCTCCGTGAACCGGATGAGTGATTTCCAGGCGTACCTGACCGGTTTCGATGTCCTTGAAATAGAGGACAAAGGTACCCTCGGCTGTGGTTCGAGTTGTCTCTGTCCTTCTACGAACCTCAATAAGGGTATCAGGGAGTATATTCCCATCGGGATCTCGTATTATCCCTTTGATCAGGGTACTCCCATCGGGAAAAGGATACAACGGATGAGGTTTTAACGTGATTTTCACAGCCGGATCTCTGAGATCAGGCATCGGAACATTGACAGGTAATGACTCATCCAAATAGTACCTGGCCTTCGTTTCAAGCGTGTATGAACCATCCGGAACATCACAAAAGAGATAATACCCACTGCGATTTGTCTGGTGTTGTGTCAGAGCATAGATCCCTCCTCTGAGCGTAACAAAGAGCTCACCCTTTGGCTTGAGATGCGGAGCATATTCATCTTCAAACTCCACGGCCAGTGAAAGCGTGGTCTTTGTCCTAAAATCGAGTATGGGTGTGAGCTTCATGTTGTAAACCTCATCTGATAATAACCTACATCTCGTTCAACAATCCGCCGGGCATCAATCTCCCTGGTGGAATCGATTTTTACAGGTGTGACCTGATAGCACAGTGACAGTATATAGGATTGGTCACGAAAAAGGTTCCAAATCTGAGTCATGTCTTCAATTGATAAGGGACTCAATACTAAACGCAATTCTTCTGTTGACCCGGCCAAATTTCCCTGTAAATTTTCGCCTTTAAGAATCCCATGATCGTGAAAGATCTGCATAATCTTTCCTAATATAAAGTGATCGTTCGTTCTGTTTTGCGTTCGTGGCGTGATCATGTAATACAGATCCACTGTACAGGGAGGATATGTGAGCCGGGTTGAATCCAGCTTCTCCATATCCTGATTCTTCATAAACGGATTCTCCGAAATACGAAACAGGAAGAGCGAGAGTCTTTCTGCAGATTCCATATCTGCCAGGGAGTTTAACGTGATCTGGTTCGAGGAATTGATAATACCAGGATTAATCTGATTATCAGCCTCAAAATTCGTCCAGAGTAGGTGTACCAGGGTATTACTTATGTCATTAATGACGCTATAGTCACTCACGTAACGCTCCTATTTTTTGTTCGGAAAATTAACGCTTCCTTTTCCATCCTCAATAGCGTGTATCAGATCTGTATTGATAATCATTTTTTCAAAATCCTTCCATATTTCCCATCGTTCATTATCGTGACAATCAAACCCCCGACAGGGCACAGGCCGGTGTTCCCGCACCGTGCAGTGCAACGTCTCGCGATCCAGATGCACGCAGTAGCCATCCTTTTCGTGAGCGATCATGTACGGCTGGCCGAAATCCCAGCGAATAATTCCCTCGTCAATATCTTGTTTCGACAGGGCAAAGGGAAACTTACAGCAGATGGCTTTGCAGACGTGCAGCCGGCTCTGGCAATCTACATGCGTTTCATGTTCAAAGGTGTATTTGTCGTATTCCGGATCTTGATACCTCAGCCCAATACCGCTCTCGACGAACTTCTGCACCAGTCGTTCCGCCACCTGCTTTTTGCGCTTATCTAGCTCCTCAATGGTGAGGAGTCCTTTTTCGTTCAGCAATTCAATCAGGGCATAAAGGAACGAGGTTGCCTCCAACGTTTTGCTGGTGTTGGCATTGAGCCGAGTGTGGGTGTAGAGCAGCCCCGCGGTCATTTCTTGAACGAGGTTACCTGGGAGTTGCGATATGTCATTTCGCAGGGTAGATCCTGAAGAAGGCGTTTTATTTTTAGGTTGCTCAACATGCATTGGTTTTCTCCCTTCACCATGGCCATCTCCCCCAAAGGGAGAGGGAATGTGGAGGTTTTTCACTAAAGTTGAACTAACTCATAATATCCCCCAAAATCGGCTTTTGTACAAAGTTTGCCCATTTTTTGAAACTCCCGTTTCGTCGCTTGAATCAGATGCTCCATGTTCACGGCCTGTCCATCATCGGCGGCGTAAAAAGCTGAGGCCAGGGCGATATTTTTAATATTTCCACCGGTAATTTTGAATTTCCGGGACAAAAATTTGAAATCAATCATCTTTCCTAACGGTGTTTCTTCGGGAAAAATATTCTGCCAGATACGCAGGCGATACTGTTCTTCCGGGAACGGAAACTCCACAGTGAAGTGCATGCGCCGCACAAAGGCCTCATCCATATTATCCTTCATATTGGTTGCCAGAATGACCACTCCGGTATATTCCTCCATTTTCTGTAACAGATAGCCGATCTCAATATTCGCATAGCGGTCATGCGCGTCTTTCACTTCGGAACGTTTGCCAAACAGCGCATCGGCTTCATCAAAGAAGAGAATCGCATTGCTGGTTTCGGCTTCTTGAAAAATTTTGGCTAAATTCTTTTCGGTCTCACCGATATATTTGCTGACCACAGAAGAGAGATCGATTTTATAGATGTCGAGTTGGAGTTCATTGGCGATAATATCTGCTGCCATCGTTTTCCCGGTGCCTGAAGGACCGCAGAAGAGGATATTCAGACCTTTCCCCAACGAAAGTTTGCGATCAAAACCCCACTCATTGTAGACAACCTGACGATATTTGACAGCGTTGCAGATTTCTCTGAGTTGCAGCAGCTTATCCGCCGGGAGAACGATATCGTTCCAGGTGTAGTGAGGAATGATCTTTTGGGCGAGTTTTGAAAGTTTCTGATTCGATTGAGCGCGGCAACTGTGGTAAAGATCCTCCATTGTTATCCGGCTATTGTCGTTATGCTGATGCATGAGAGCAAGGTTTTTTGCATCGGCGATTGCATCCTGAATCTTCCCGCCTGTGAATCGAAACGTATTGGCGAGGATGGCCGTGTTCACCTCTGGGAATAAAGCGTTCTGGTTATCCAGTGAGACTTCCCATAGGCATTTTCGCAGAGAATATGCAGGAAGAGGAAACTCCAGCTTGATGAACGTGTGTCTTTTGAAGTTTGGCGCCAGGGTTAAAGATTTTTCCCCGGCTAAAAAGGTCAGCATGGAGAATTCTTCAATAGCTTTCATGATGATCTTGTGATAATGGACATCTTTGGGATCTTCTGTCAGCAATGCATCAAAATGTTCAAGATAGATTGCGGCTGGCTGGAGCAGGGCTTCTCGAAAAAGGAGATCCACTGCCTGTTCAATATTGTCCCGGGTGTGTAAAAGCTCTCTCATATCAGCGATGAGCAGGGGAAGTTGCAGATCGTAACAAAAGGCCTCAGCCGCCAACTTCTTGCCAGATCCGGAAGATCCGTAAAAATAGAAGAGGAGTTTTTTGGGTTCCTCATCTTTGAAATATTCTTGCGACAATCGGCTCAATTGCCCTTTGAGCATATCCTCCATCATGACCGTCGCCCAATCTCTCCTGGGAATGAGGGTTTCTGTAAAAGAAACAAGCCTTGAATCCAGGAGATTGAATCCAAGCAGAAAATCTACGATGCGATCATCGAGTTTCAGGGCCTTGGATAATAATGGCTTTTGTTCGCTGCCATCAGTGAATTTGATCAGAGCATATTTCAATAGCGGAGCTTGAGGAGAGAAATACGTGCGCGCATTGATCCTCTTTTCATCAGTATGGCAAAGTATATCCAGAATAAGGTTTACCCCCGGAGGTTTTTTCGTGACATCATTTTGCAGATAGGCATAGAGCGTTTCATATTTCAGATCTACCTCCGGGGCCAGGCAGATGAGAAGGACATCCAATTCAAAAGAGGTCAGATGAAAGAGATAAGCAAGATGGTACAAGGGAAGAAAGACGCCGAGTTGTATGCTTTGCTCGATTCGTTCGGAAAGGTGTTCCCGGAATTTTTTTATTTGATTGAGAAGTTTCTTGATCTCAAACTCTCGATCTGCGGAACTGGAAAGATTCTGATTTCGGGGGATTTCGTCAAGAATGGTCGTCACTTCTTCTTCAGTAATATACAGACCGGCAAACTGCTCACTTTTGGGGGAAGAATAGCGACTTCGAAACTTTAGCGCCTGAAGTTGAAGCAGAATATCTAGTTTTGAGAACTCATCCGACAGATGCTCCCAACTTGTCGCATAGCCCTCTTCGTTATCAATCGCTCTTGCATTGTTTCCCGCCCCTTTTGGCATAGCGTGTCCCCTCATCTCTCACGTCTCTTGCTTATCAATCACTTTGAGTCACGATGACTGTTTTCCTCAGCGTTTTGAGTTTGCTGTTTAAGGAGTGCCTGGATTTCTTTATACTTCCGCCGATTAATGCGATAATGCGTCCGCGAATCTTTTCCCTGACGCTCAAGAATCAGTCCTCTGGATACAAGCTCAGTGAGGGCTTCTTTGACTTTCCCGGTTTGACGCTTAATCTCTTGCTCTAACAACCACCATTCGATAATGCCTTCCAGGGTATCCTGCGCACCGGGATGTTCAGCCAAATAGCCCAAAATATCATAAGTAATCTGTGTCTTTCTATATGAACATTCGTCAGGTTGTGTACACGGCATATCTCACCTCCTGTCAGGAAATGTGCAAATGTCTTGCCATCAAGCGAGAAATTTTTATAACAACGAGGGGGAGTTAGCTTAAGATAGCAATAGATAAAACGTGTGGAGACGAACTAAAAATTTTGAGGAGGGGATGCTGTATGTGAGATTTTGTGAGAATTGAGTGTATAAGCAGGTTCTTTTTGTCCATGCTCTGTAGGCGAAATAGGGATAAGTCGTGTTTTTTAAAGGAGTGGAAGATAGGACAAATTTATCCTGATAAAGGCAGAGAATTGTCCAGGTGTTAGAAGGCGCCAGATTTGAATTGTTGCACATTAAGATGATGTTTTTGGATTAACTGCCAAAACGCTCTTCGATTCTTCTGAGCTGCACGGGCGGCCTGGGTAATATTCCCGGCATGGAGAAGTAGCAGGTGTTGAATGTACTGCCTCTCAAATTGTTCAATCACTCTGGCTTTGGCTTCCTGGAATGATTCCTGATGCACGATCATTTCCGGTTGTGACAAGATGATATCGGCAGCCTGGATGATGACGTGTTTGCAGAGCACAATCGCTCGTTGGATGACATTCTCTAATTCTCGAACATTCCCTGGCCAGTCATAGCTCAGGAGTTTCTGCATAGCGTCCGAAGAGAATGCTGCGACCTGTCTATGAAGCCCAGCTTTATACTTCGAGAGAAAATGGTGTGCCAACAGCGGAATATCCTCAAGCCGTTCTCGAAGCGGCGGCAGCAGCAGGGGGATCACGTTTAACCGATAATATAAGTCTTTCCGAAGTTTCTCTTCTCGCACCATCTCTCCGACATTCGTGTTGGTGGCGGCAATGATGCGGACATCCACCTGACACATTTTGCAAGAGCCAAGTGGGCGATACTCTTTTTCCTGGAGGAAGCGCAAGAGTTTCACCTGGGCAAAGGGAGGCAGACAATCAATCTCATCCAAAAACACCGTGCCGCCGTCAGCTTCATGAATAAGCCCGCATTGCGAGGTAAAAGCACTGGTAAATGCCCCCCGCTCATGACCGAATAATTCGTTTTCGATCAATTCTGTCGGGATCGCCCCACAATTCACAGGGATGAACGGGTTAGCGGCGCGAGGACTCAGATAATGAATTGCCCGGGCGCATAATTCCTTCCCTGTCCCCGTTTCGCCTGAGATCAAGATACTCACATCACACATCGCCACCAGGGGGATTTGGTTGATCTCCTTGAGGAAAGCCGCGTTCTCTCCGACAAATTGTTTCAACCCCAACTTTTCTTTCAGCCTGCCGATCGGGGATTCAGTCTGACGTTTCCCCTCCAGTCCTCGCCACACGCGCGGGAGAATGTCAATCGCCTTGAGTGGGGGCGTGATAAAATCAGCGACTCCGAGTGTGAGTAACTCAAACAGTTCCTCTGGCTCACCCTTTTCAATAACTACCAGAATCGGGATGTCTAAGGATGTTCTTTGTATGGAGTGGCAGAGCGTATCGGCCTGCATCAAAAGATCTGGAGCCAGGATCAGAAAAATCAGATCCGGATGAAAACGTGAGATGATTTCGGAGAGATCTCTGTCACAGAGAGTAGATCCATGAAGCTCTGGGGATTTCTGTTGGAACTGAATTTCCCGGTGAGATAATTCAAGAATTCCTTCCAGCTTCTGGCCCAGACCAGCTCCCGGATTGAAGTCGAGCAGTAACATCCTGGGTGGTTCCATATTTCCACTCCTCTGAAACTGCAAGGATTTTCTGTAGGAAGGATTCCTACCGGCGAATTGGTCGGCGTGACACCAA
Source organism: Candidatus Vecturithrix sp. (assembly GCA_040772385.1). GTDB lineage: Bacteria > Moduliflexota > Moduliflexia > Moduliflexales > Moduliflexaceae > Vecturithrix. The sequence goes on from JAXGYF010000001.1 coordinate 22,725, forward strand.
ACCAGGCCTCTGAGAATCCTTCCTACACAAAATCCTTGTAGTTTCATTGCATCGGGTGAGTAGTCGCTCATGACAACTCCTTATAAAATGCGTTTGCGCATAGCATCACAAGAATGGGATTTCGACGTTCTATGAGAATGTGGAGGAGAAATAGACGTTCAGCAGAAGAGATCGTTTTAGAAAAGAGAGGGAATATTCTGCATCAGTCTTTCTGTAGCATTTGACATAGGGTGTGTCAGTTCTACTTTTCAAGTTGAGTTTCTATCAAAATCATGAAAATAAGAGATTCCACGAATGTCAAGCAGAAATTGATTTCAAAATTCATGAAAAATCAACAGAATTTTTCTCCCACCCTGCAAAAACTCGAATTCAATCGGCCTACGATAGTGAAATAGGTTGCGAGTAAAGCAATCGCAGCAATAAAATCACATCCATCAGTATTCACGGCATTTTCCGATTACCTGAAACACAGGCTTTTCACCGGGACAGCACGAAGGTATTTTCGATAGAGTCTGACTTTTTGACTTAATTTTGTTACTTTTTTCTTTACAGCCTGAGTCCCCTTGTTGACTATTGCGCAAGCATTTTCTCCTCCTTTGGATATTCTTTCATCATGTCTTTTACAAGGAGTTGATCGCATGAAACGACGAACTGGTGCGGACACACGTTCTGCAAAAGTACTTCTCATGGGGTACAATGGGGCCAATAACACAGGCTCTGAGGCGCGACTGCTGGCAATCATTGAGGATGTACGGGCGGTACTGGGCCATGCGGCATTCATTACGGTCCCCACGCTTAATCAGGCGAATCTGCGGCGATATATTCAGGAGGGCCCTACCCTTCAGATTGCGCCCTTCCCTTCGATCTTCTTCCTTGCTCTCCGAAAACTTGTGCGGGAACATGATCTGCTCCTGCTCGTGGAGGGCAGTTGTTATATGGATACCTGGACCTCTGCCCTTCTCTGGGCATTTCTTTGGACTACAAGATGCGCATACATGAGAAATAAGCCCTGCCTGGCTTATGCTGTTGATGCAGGGGCTTTGTCCGCGTTCAACAAATGTTGCGTGCGCCGTGAAGCCAGCAAGACTGCCCTGATTATTACACGAACCCAATCTGCGGCTGATCGCCTGAAATCCTGGGGAGTCACCGCGCCCATCGAAGTCACCACGGATACGGCGTTTACCTTCCACCCGGACCCTGCCGACAGCGATTTGCTCCAGCGTGTATGGCCTGAATCGGCCTCCGGAGTGGTGGGGCTGGCGGTTGTAAATTTCTACCTGTGGCCGGTGGTGATGCGTCTCTGGGGACGCCGGGAGCATTGCTACAAATGGCCCTACTACTTCTCGCAATCTCCGCAACGTCGTCGGGCTGCTGAAGTCTTGGCAAGCGGTCTGGCGGCTGAGGCTGACCGGATTGTTGAGAAGTACCATAAATCCATCGCCCTGATCTGCATGGAAGAGGTAGATGAACCCCTCGCCCAGGATGTCTATCACCGGATGACGCATTCCGACCGGGCGCGCGTGTTCTCTTCCCGACAATACAACGCCTCGCAGATGACCATGCTCCTCAGAGAGCTTGACCTTCTTGTGACTTCAAGGTACCATGCCGGGGTGCTTTCTCTGGCGGCCCAAATCCCGCAAGTGGCTGTAGGACATGACCAACGACTTGAGGATTTCTACCAGGAATTGGGATTGAAAGAAGAATTTTTTATTGCGTATAACTCTCCCCAGGTGTTTGAGTTCCTGCAAGATCGCGTTGACCGGCTGCTTGGGGATCCAACACTCATCAAAGAGGCGTTGCGTAAAGGTTATGACGGGTACATGACGAAAGCTCTGCGCAACCGCAAGCTGCTCAGGGACTTTGTGGCCGAATCCGGCTGGCAGGTGATGGCATGAGCGGCGTGATATTCCTCACGGGCGCAACGGGCTTCCTGGGGTCTCAGATTGCCCGGCAGCTCCTCAGAGATTCAGATGATACGATCGTCGCTCTTGTGCGTGTAGGCAACCCTGCCTTGAGTGAGGCCGAAAAAATAGATACGGCGATCCGCAGACTTTCCCGGATCTGGTGGGATTGGCCTGACCTGACGAGCGCGATCGGGAGCAGAGTTGAAGTCCTGTGCGGCGATGTCTCTGCCCCTGATCTGGGACTTCAAGCAACCGCTTATGATGCCCTCGTACGGAGAATCACCCATATCATCCACGCAGCCGCCGACTTACGCCTGAATGTCTCGATTGATGAGATCTGTAGAATCAATGTCCAGGGCACGGCGAGCGTTCTGGATTTAGCGCGAGCTGCGCATAAAGATCATGGCCTGACACGACTCGCACACATCTCCACGGCTTATGTCGCCGGAGGGCGGCAGGGGGATGTGCCTGAGGATGCCCTGACCGATGAGTTTGGATTCTCAAACGTTTACGAATTGAGCAAATATAAAGGTGAACTGCTCGTGCAACAGGCCAAACAGGAGTTGCCGATCTCAGTCTTTCGACCAGGGATGATTGTCGGCGACGCTTGTACCGGCGCCATTAAAACCTTTAACACCCTGTATTTCCCCTTCCGGCTCTATCTGACAGGGCGGCTCCGGGTGATCCCCACCAAATCGGATCTGCCCATGAATCTCGTTCCGGTTGACTATGTGGCCGAGGCCGTTGTCCATCTTACCCTGGCTCCCAAAGCCGAAGGGTTAAATTTCCACCTGATCGCACCCCAGGAATCCTTACCTACAGCCGGCGAACTCATGGATTTTGTCCGCCAATGGGCGCAGCAATACCTCAATCTCAAACTTGCTCGCCCCCTGTTTCTCCCGATTCCTTTGCCTTCGGCGCGTTTGAGGCGCCGACTCCAACAGGTGGTTCAACGTAAAAAACAGAGTCTCCTGAGTACGCTCATAAGTCTCTGGCCCTACTTCAACGAACATCGGCGGTTTCAGCGGGACAATGTCGATCGCTTGTTAGGTCCTTATACGCTGAAATGGCGTGATTTCCTGCCTCGCCTGCTTGAATATGCGGTTTACACGGGGTTTCTGCACAGATCAGACCGCACCGTCCACGAACAGATTCTTTTTCGCTTGAAGAGCAGAAGTCGCCCGGTCACGTATCATGACATCGTGGATGGGAACGTCGTCACGCGCACTGCGGCCGAAGTACGGCACGATATCCTTGCGGCGGCAGGCGCATTGCGGACGTTGGGAATGAATCCCGGCGACCGGGTTGCAGTGGTAGGGGTGAACAGCACCCGCTATCTTACCATAGACGCAGCGATTGGCCTCGCGGGCGCGGTGAGCGTTCCGCTGTACTATACCAGTCCGCCCCAAGAGTTGGACGTCATTCTTAAAGCAAGTGGCGCACGGCTGCTGTTGGTAGGAGCACCGAAATTGTTAGAACGACTTGAGGAGTTTGCCGAAGAACTCCCCGTCGTCTCGTTTTGCCGGGGTTCTCTCCCAGAAGCGCGATCCCGCAAAGTTATCTCATGGGATGAATTCCTGGAGTTGGGATCGCAATCCACAGCATTGCCTCCCATTGCGCCCGTAGGTTTTGGTGACATCGCGACGCTCCGATATACTTCAGGGACAACCGGACGCCCGAAGGGCGTCATTTTTAAACATGACCATCTCAGATGGATGGCGGAAGCGATAGCCGCGCTGCCGCCCTGGAAGGCGAGGAACAGCACGATTTTCTATCTTTCTTTCCTCCCGATGAATCATGTGGTCGAGGGTATTCTGGCGACCTACTCGCCCTATTACCTCCCTGCGCCGCTTGAAATCTATTTTCTCGAAAATTTCCAGGATCTCCGGCAGGCACTGCCCGGAGTGAGACCCACTGTCTTTTTTTCGGTGCCGCGTTTTTACGAGAAGATGTGGGACAACCTGCTGGCAAGCAAAGTCGTTCGGTGGTGTGTGACTTCCCGGAAAGGATTCACCAAAGCCTTGTTCTGGCGATTGCTCCGGCGCGGAATTCTGAGGAAGGCCGGACTTGACCGGTGCGCGCAACTTATTGCTGGTTCGGCGCCGGCCAGTGAAGATCTCCTGCGGTCTTTTCAGGAACTTGGCATCGAAATCCACAACGCTTACGGCCTTACGGAAGCGCCGCTGATCACGATCAACCGCCTGAGCGCGAATCGGATCGGCACTGTGGGCGAACCCCTCCCAATGACTCAGGTACATATTGCTGAAGACGGAGAAGTATTGGTGCGAGGTCCCCAGGTGACAACAGGCTACTTTGACGAGGAGATCGAATCTCCTTTCAAAGACGGTTGGCTGCTGACCGGCGATCTTGGCTATGTGACCGACGAGGGCAGTTTAGTGCTTTATGGTCGTAAAAAGGAACTGATCATTAGCGCGTATGGGAAAAACATCCAGCCAGCCAAAATTGAGGTGCTGCTCCGCGATATTCCAGGGGTTTCAGAAGCAATGCTGGTCGGGGATGGCCGACCGTATTGTACGGCGCTGTTGTGGATCGAAAATCATGCTATCGCGGCGCAGGAGCTCGCTGGCGCGATAGAAACGATCAACAGCCATCTATCCCATCCGGAACAGGTGAAACGCTGGGCCGTTTTACCCAACGACCTGTCCATTCAGTCTGGAGATCTGACTGCGAATTTCAAGCTGAAGCGTAACGTGATCGCTCAAAAACACGCCGACGTTATTGACGCCTTATACAAGCTGGGCATCAATGCCCAGTCTCAAAGCTGAAGCAGGCTAAAGCCCGCTCAAAGCTGACGAGCAGGGCGCTTCAGCGTCCTTCAGCTTTGAGACCGGCCATTGATGGCTGGGCTTAAGTTATTTATTTATGAACATACTTCTGAACATTGCGCAGATTTATATCCCAACCTGGGTCAAAAAGGCCAAACTGAAGGAACTTTTGGACTGCACGGCCGCGGCGTTTAATTGTCCGGCACCATCGTTCAACAAACTCTCTTATGACGATTACTTAGTTAAATACGCGGAGTTTACCAGAGAGGAAGCGGAAAAAGCTCTGCGGTCCGGGCATGACCTGCGCCCGATCACTCAACGCCTCTATCAAAATGCCTATCAATTAGGGCAAAACCTGAGGAAGAGTTTCCATATTACCACAACCCAAGATGTGATGACCATGAGCCGCATACTCTACCGGGTTATCGGGATTGATTTTCAGGGAACCGGACAGGGCGAGATTACAATCAACCACTGTTTTTTCAGTCAATTTTATGCCAGTCAGGTGTGTCAACTGATCTCGTCATTAGACCAGGGTCTTTTAGCAGGGTTAGCCGGAGGAGGGCAACTCGCCTTTTCCCAAAGAATTACTGAAGGGCACTCCTGTTGTCAAGCCCATTTTACGATGAAGGAGAAACATTAAATCGTAAATTTTGTGTTCATTGGCGTGCAAAACTGATCATGATGCATACAACAATTAAACACTTTCTGCATTCACCGCCGTGTATAAATCTCGGGTCGTGACTGCCAAACGATATTCTACTCCCAAGGGCTTAAACAAGGCAAAATGTTTTTCGCCGCACTCAATTTTCATGCGCTCAATATCCCTGAGTAACTGCCGATTCAACGTTCCTTTGGTTTCGGCGACAAAGTACACACGCCGATCATGCTCAAAGACCACCGCCCAATCAGGTGTATAATTGCCGATTGGGGTCGGAATTTTAAAGCCGCGCGGGAGTTTAAAGAAGAATTTGATGTTATCGTCGGCTTCGCAATCTCTGGCAAAGTTGATTTCATAGCTACTGCTGTTATCAATCGGATAATAGTTAAAGAGGGTCTTATCCAGTGCTTCTTGTTTTTCTTCACCTTCTCTCTTCTCGCCAACCTCAAGCAAGTTCGACAGATATGTTTCAATTTCTTCGTTCTGAAACAGCGTCATTTCATATTCCGCGCCATTAATGCGCTCATACTTGATACCTTCGACCAGCAAACTATTCAACGTGCGTTGAATTGCGCCAACAACGTTATCCAAAAACAGTTGCGGGTTGATTTCCAGTTCTCCGTAGCGGTCAGACTGTTTCAGAATTTCGAAAATGGTGTTGCGGGTAATGTCAACACGGCTTTGAATGTAGGCATACACATCGGGGATCTGATACCGGACGGCCTGCGTCTGTTTGACGCTTTTATCGGTCAACGTTCCATCAATCCCTTCTCCCGTGTAGTTCAAACGGGCGGTACGGGCTTCCAACATCGGCCGCGTGGTTCTTGGAACTTTATTGAAATCCCGAAGCTCGGCAACGGTGCGCCGAATGAGTTCGGCGGTGCTGAATTCGACATGATACCGGGTGCGATGTTTGATCTTTTCCCAGATCTCAAAGAAAAGCGGACAGTTTTCAGGCGTGAGTTCTTTGGTGAGACGGATCTGGGCTTTTTCCCGTGCATTTTTGATACGCCCTGTAAATTCGACGCTGGTTTCTTCCTGAATTTCGCGCTGGAGCGCTTCTGAAAAATCTTGATAGGTTTCATTGGCAATGACGGTCAACACATTCGCGCGTTTGTCCTGTATGCGCAATCCGACTTGGTTTACTGGCAGCCGCAGTCCGCGCCCGATCTCCTGCCGTTTTTTGAGGTCACTTTTGCTTTCATTCAGGGTACAGATTTGAAAGACGTTCGGGTTATCCCAGCCTTCCCGCAACGCGCTGTGTGAAAAAATAAATTGAAGCGGTTCTTCGATACTCAACAGTCGTTCCTTGTCTTTCATGATCAGGTTGTAGGTTTCATCATCGGCTTTGGTTGCGCCGGACGTGTCTTTGAATGCGCCTTTTTTGTCTTGCGAGAAATACCCGTTATGCACCTGTTCTACAGCATACGGAATGAGATTCTGATATTGGGGCAAATTGGCATAGCGCACAAAAAGCTCCTCAAACCAGATCGCAAATTTGCCCTTGCGGACAGTGCCGCTGTCGTCATATTCGCGATAATTCGACACATGATCAATGAAGAAGAGTGACAACACCTTCAACCCGGTGGGCTGTAGCTTTTTCACCTTCTCAAAATGCCATTTGATCGCGCGCTCGATCTGGTACTTCATGACCTCATCCGTCAACCCGCCTTGCGTCTGCCCTGCCCGCAGGATAAGTCCATTGGAAAATTCAATCAATCCATCAGCCGCGTTAATGCTGTTGAGAATAAAGCCATCCTTGTACATCTCCCGTCCGCCCGATAAGCTGAACAAATCTGTGCCGACATCAACAGTAAACTCTTTGGGTTTGACGCTGTTCTGCTCATTGACATAGATCCCCAACTTCGCTTTTAAGGTCTTTTTGCCCAACTGAATCCCTTTGAACCGGATAAAGGCGGCGTTGTAGCTGCTATCTGCGGTAATGCCGTCAACCTCAATCTGTTTGACTAACCCCAAATCATACGCCTGTACCGGGTTGAGACTATAGACCAGATTATACAGATTGCGGTGGGTGGCCGAATAGCGCAGCGTACAGAACGGATTGAGGTTATGAATCGCGGCTTTGCGAATATCCGTTTCCATGTTTTGAGGTTCGTCCACAATCACAATCGGGTGGGTGGCCTGGATATACTCAATCGGCTTGACGCCGGTCTCCCGTACCATATTGATGATATTGGTGTCTTTGGTGAAACTGTCAATATTGATCACCAACACCTGGATCGCGTTGGAGGCGGCGAAGTTGCGTAAGACAGTCAACTTCCCGCTGTCATACATCATAAAGTTAATCGGGATATTGCCGTATAACGCTTGAAAATGGTCGTGGGTGATATGCAGATTTTTGACCGCGCCTTCACGGATCGCCACGCTCGGCACGACGATCACGAATTTTTTAAAGCCATAGACCTTGTGCAATTCGTAGATCGTGCGGAGATACACATACGTCTTGCCTGTGCCGGTTTCCATCTCCACTGTGAAGTTGAGTGGAATCGCGTCGGTTGCTCCGGTTTCCGTATCGTTGACATAGACACACCGTTCCAATTGTTCCGACGGACGAATGTTGTTGCGCTCCTGCACGGCGCGGACATTTCGCAGCAGTTGGTCATCGGCAAGCACCAGGCGGTTGGCAATACCTTTTTCAGTCAAGGCCAGGCTCGCGCCCGCCATTGCAAAAGAGATTTCGAAGTCGCCTTTGTTCAACGCCTGTCCTTCGAAGATGTCCACAATCGCCCGGATGGCGGCAAGTTGGTACTCCTGGGAACTATCGAATTGCAGTTTCATGTTCTTCGTGTAAATAATTGAGTTTGCGATAGGCCTGTCGGACGGCCTCTTTGAACTTTTGATACGCCGCAAGTCGCTCAAGCTTTTCCAATTGAATTTTTTGTCCGATGGGTTGATATAATTCTGCGATTGGTAATTGATGACGCCGTCTTGCAGGAAGGTCTGCACGCGCAATCCGAATTGCCTCTTCAATCGCAGCTTTTGGGTCAGCAAAGGTTTCTGGCGCGCGGTGAATTTTCAGGTCATTATCACTTTTTGATGTCCCGATTTCGGCTTTCAGCAAGTCTTTATCGGCAAGCAGCCACGCTTCAGTCATTCTCACAGGCACAACCGCCACTAAATTTTTACAGACATCCTCTTCGGATTGCTGCACTGATTCAAACGCAGGGGTAATTTTAAACTCAAACGCCCTGTGATCATTGGCTGCTTCTGCGTCGGTATGGATACATAACACCATGATGCTATAATCAATAATCGCCTTATAAGCACAGGTTTGTACCATTTCAATAAAACTTCCAGGTTCACGTTCTATGTATTGAAGGGGTAATACCATAACATCACCATCACATTCAAAGGCAATATCTTCAAAAGTTCGTTGAATGATACTTTCTAAAAAACGAATATCGGTTGGCCCATCTGTAGTAAACCCGATAATAACCTGTTTCATACCTGGATTTCCTCAATCGCTTTTTCGGCGTCAGCCGTTTGCAAATAGCGAATGACCTCTGAGAGGGTCAGTTTGCGTTCTTGCTCTGTAAATTTTAACGTCAGTTGCGACGTGTGTTCTTTGATCACCGGTAATATTTTACTCACGCGCATTTTGATTTTCTGCTTTTGATGTTCGGTGGTTATGTGAGCGTTTGCTTCATTGATTGCGGTGTGCTCAACTTCGGTAATCAGCGTAACGAGTTGTGAAAACCAGACACTGACGTTTCGATCCTCTTTCCAATGAATAATTTGGCTGACCAGAACCGGCGAATGGGTGTTCACGAGCACCTGCCGCAAAGGCATTGTCAGATCGGTAAAATCAACCGAGAGTTCCTTAAGCAAACGCGCCATCACCTCGATACGAAAAGGATGAATCCCATTTTCAGGCTCTTCGAAACAGAGCAAACCGGTATGTTGGGGATCATACTGAAAAATGCAGAGCGTCAACAGTCGCAGCGTACCTTCGGAAAGCACGCGCGACGAAAACTCGCGCCCATCTTCCCCGCGGAGTTTGATGATAAATTGTTTGTTGGCCTTATCATCATAGACCATGACATCGGTGAAATTGGGTAAAAACTGGTTAAATTTGCGCGAGATCTCTTTGAGAGTATATTCGTCATCCAGTTTGAGGCGGTATAACGCCGCCGCCAAATTTTTCCCGCTTTGAGTGATGGTATCGCGCATCCCGATGTCCTGACGGGTCGGTTCGCGCAAATCGGAGGGATTCAACTGTAAAAACTTCCAACTCCGCATTTCTTCTTTCGCCGCGAATGCATGCGGAAAATCTACCGAATTGATCCCGCTTAAGACCGTTTGTTGAATCACATTAGCTGGCGTTGCCTTGCCTCCTTGTTTTCCATCCTGGGGGATTTTGATCGAAATCACGCCATTCAGTTCTTCGGTTTGGATATATGGAATGCCTCTTTTCCCCGTTTTGACTTTCGGCCGCCAGTGATCCAACTGCGGTTTGGGGATAAAATTTTTTACCCACAGATCGCCTTCATGCTTCAAATTTTCTAGTTGCTCATAGAGCACCGCCAAATCTTCAAAGCCCTTTCCGTTTGTTATGCGCCGGATTGTTAAACTATATCGCAAGCGGGTATATTTGAGTTCGGCTTCGCCGCCCCATTTGTCTTTGACTTTGCGGTTGACTAACATCTCAACCACAAATTGCATCTCCTCTGCATACCACTCTTCGCCGTATTGGGTAAACAGTTCGTTCGCGCTTCCGCGCTGCTCGTTGAAGGCGGTTTTTAAATCGGTTTCCGCCAGGCGCGCGAGCAAATGCAAGGCATCAAACACATTACTTTTCCCAGAGGCATTCGCCCCCGCGATCACGGTGAGCGGGGTAAATTCCATTTCAAAGTTGTGAAAAGACTTGAACCCATTGATTTTCAAATAGGTAATCATTTGAGACCGTAGATTACAGCCACAGATTGACACAGATTTGCACAGATTAAAGAAAGAAAATCTGTGTGAATCTGGGTCAATCTGTGGCTACAATACTAACCGCTTCTGTTGCAAACTATCTGCGCCGAAATTGACGATATAGCCGACCTTACATTTCGAAATCGCCAGATAATTCAGCGTTTGCTTGAGAAATTCGTCCACGATGCCACTGACAGCTTTGACTTCCAGAATGATCGCATTGAACACGACAAAATCTGCAAAAAATTTGTGCGGTAGAATGACGCCTTTATAGTTGATTTCAAAGGCTTGTTCGCGGGTATACGGAATCTGTTGCGTTCGAAATTCGTATTCTAAGGCATCTTTATACACGATTTCCAATAACCCGCGCCCTAAAATCCGATGGACTTCCATGCAGACGCCAATCAACTGATACCCCTCATCTTTATACAAAAACTCTTTCATAGGAAGTGAGCCCCAGATTGACACGGATTCACACAGATTGAAGAAAAAATATTTTTCTTTTGTCTTCTTTTTAATCTGTGAAAATCTGTGTCAATCTGTGGCTAAATAATCTTCAATTCCACGCCTGCTTCCGCTAATTGCAATTTGGCGTTGCTCATGGTTTCATCCGCCTTTTCGCCGGTAAACAGGTTGCCGAGCGTGACGAACCGCGCCGGTTTGGCGGCGGCGACATGGTGAAACATCGTGAGCGTGACCCGCTCCAACGCGATCCACATCGCGCCATCCGCAATGTCATACACCTTACAGCCCTCGATCTCGAAGGCGCGAACGTCGGCTGACAAGGGAAATCCGGATTTCAAGCAGAGCTCTGTCAACAAGGCCGCATCAGTGCCGCGATACTCCGCCAGTGGTTCACGCAGCAGGTCTAATTGGGCTAACAAGGGGTCTTTGCCGGCCACGTCGCCGCGCCAGGCTTTGAAATTACTGTAATCCAGCGTATAGGCTTTGAAGCCCAAATCCGGCTTTGCGCCGCCGAAATCCAGTTGGTCTTGTTGCGCGGCTTGTAGTTTGGCAATGACTTTTTTGATCCGCGCTGTGCAGATGTCGGCAATGGTTTTATAGCCAGCTTTGCAGGCTTCACTCTGTTCGTCGAGGGCTTCGGGGAGTTGCACGAGGAGAAAGCGGCGGTTGCCGCCGTCTTCCTGGTTGAGTTCTAACACGGCCTGCGCAGTTGTCCCGCTGCCGGCGAAGAAATCAAGTACAAGGTGTGATTCTTCAGTATTGGTGGCGAGTTGTAACATTCGTTTTATGAGCAAGGCTGGTTTTGGGGTATCAAAATCAACTCCTTCTTGATCAAAAATATTCCGAATCTCTCTTCTTGCCCCTTGATTATCTCCTGCAAATTCTCTTTCCCACCAAGTTGAAGGAACAATCCCCTCTTGAACTTCATTCAAAAATCTTTTTGCGCGAGGAAAATTTTTACCACTTTCTCCCCACCAAATTCTATTTTCAGCAATCAGTTTATCAAATTTAGATTTTTCAAATCGCCAAACTGTCTGTTTGGGCGGCCAAACCTCTTGTTGTGTAATCGGATTGATAATCGGATAATACAACGTAGGCCGTTGTTCTGCCGACTTATTACTTGTACAATCTACAGAACACCATAACCCTCTTACATCATCATCTGGATTCTTATATCTACTGAGTTGTCCCTCTGTTCTGGTAAACAAATTGCGTTGCCATCCTGAATTATCATTTTTGTTTACTTTAGCCATTTTGGTGTAAGCTAACACAAAGTCATGCATGGCAGAAAAATATGTCGCATCATTTTGAGGTGATTGTTTCTTCTGCCAGCAGATACATGCTACAAAATTCTCCTCTCCAAAAATTTCATCCATGAGCAATTTGAGATTTGCGGCCTCGTTGTCGTCAATCGAAACAAACATCACGCCGTCTTCCCGCAGCAGGTTTCTCGCCAGATAGAGGCGCGGGTACATCATGCTTAGCCACACGCTGTGGAATTGTCCGTTTTCTTTGGTGTTTTTCTTCCACAAGTCCTGTTTGTTCAAAAAACCGTGTTCATCGGTAATTCCGGCGCGTTGCTCGTAATCGGCTTTGCGCTCGGTATAGTCGTCAGGATAGACAAAACTGTCGCTGCCGGTGTTGTAGGGCGGATCAATGTAGATCATTTTGATTTTGCCGAAATAGGATTTTTGCAGGATGCGCAACACTTCCAGGTTTTCCCCGGCAATGAAGATGTTGCCGGTATCATCAAAGTTAACGCTGTTGGCCCGGTCGGGCAGCAGGGTGGCGGTGGTCTGTTTTTGGATTTCCTTGCGGGCTTCAGCTTTTCCGGCCCAGGAGAGTTCGTAATGTTCGTCTTTAACAAAGACATCTTCGCCGAACGACAGGCGCAGGCGTTCCCAATCAATTTGATCCTCTGAAAACACATCCGGGAATAATTTTTTCAGTTGCGCTTTCTTTTCGGCGGTCAGATCAAGGCTTTTTCCGTCCATAATTCAATATCCCTTCATAATTCATCAACGTCATTGCTATTCCTGTGTTGAAACCAAGAAAAACATATCCGGCAAAGTTTGTCAACAGAAGGTTACAATTCTTAAAAAAATGACACTGAATTAACCTTGACAGATCGAATGGAGGCCTGCAAGGTGTGAGGGATGGTCAAAAACCGCATGGATGAAGCAGGAAGTCAAAGAGATGCAAGGAGTGTCAAAGCTCTGCTTTGACAGCGAAAGCAGAGCTTTCGCACTCCTTACCTGCAAACTTTTAAAACAGCTTCTTAGCAAAGCAGGAACCTATATGAAAAAAGCAATCGTGATCGGGAGCGGGGCCGGCGGCGCGACGGCTGCCAGGGAACTGCAGGGGAAGTTTGACGTGACGGTATTGGAAGCGGGCAAAGCCTTTCATCCCTTTGCGTTGAATTTGACGTTCCTGGAAAAATTGAGAAAAACCAGGCTGTTTTTTGATGAACGGGAAATTCAACTCCTGTTCCCGGCTATGAAAATCAGAAAAACGCAAGATAACATGGTGCTGGTGAATGGCATTGGGTTGGGAGGAACCACCACGCTCGCTACCGGCAATGCGGTTCGCATGGATCAGGATTTAAAAATGCTGGGCATCAATTTAGACGCTGAGTTTGAAGAGCTGTATCAAGAAGTCCCGATTACCACTGCGCACCAACAGCGCTGGCGTGAGACGACCAAACGTCTGTTTGAAATCTGTCGGGAACTGCATTTAGATCCTCAGCCAACTCCCAAAATGGGCAATTATGAGCGTTGTACAAATTGCGGCCGGTGCGCCTTAGGATGTCCGCACGGCGTGAAATGGGATACCCGGCAGTTTTTACACGCTGCGCTCGAAAAGGGAGCGCAGATCATGACAAATTGCAAAGTTGAAACGATCGTCATCGAACATGGCAGAGTCACCGGCATACAGGCAAAGCGAGGCTGGCAGCGCCAGTTCTATCCGGCTGACCTGGTGATTCTTGCGGCTGGCGGCCTGGCGACCCCGGTCATTTTACAGAACTCCGGCATTCCCTGTGAACAACGATTGTTTGTGGACCCTGTCCTGGATGTGGCCGCCGAGTGGGAAGACTGCTTGCAAAATAAAGAAGTCTCCATGCCGTTTATCGTCCAGCGGGCGCACTATATTTTGTCGCCCTATTTTGATTATCTGAGTTTCTTTTTTCATAAGGACTGGATGCTCCCTGCCAGAAATATCTTAGGCCTGATGATCAAATTAGCTGATGCTCCTGGGGGCAGTGTGGCCGAGAAATCCGTTCACAAAATGCTGACGGAAGAAGATAAGCAGCGACTCACGGAGGGCGTTGAACTCTGCACAGAAATCATGACGCGTCTGGGGGTGAAAAAGGATCGTATTGTTTTAGGAACCATTAATGCCGGGCATCCTGGCGGGATGTTGCCCCTCACACCGCAAGAAGCCGAGACGTTTCATCATGCCAGGCTTCCGGAGAACCTCTATGTTGCGGATGCCACCCTTTTTCCGAAATCGTTGGGCAATCCTCCCATTTTAACAATTATGGCGATGGCAAAGCGTGTCAGCAAGGTCTGTTTTCAACATGCTTAAATCTCATAGGTTTTAGTTCTTTTAATACAGCATTATGCAGTTGAATTCACCTCAGAAACAGGAGTGTCAAAGCTCGGCTTTGACAGCCAAAGACGAGCTTTGGCACTCCTGTGAATGTGGTCAATACTGGTGAATAATGCTGTAGTGAGTGATTATGAATAATTTCTTTACACATCAGAAACCGGGTTTTTAGGAAAAAATCCGGCTTCTACAACATTAGGACTTCCCTCCCTTTATCCCCCTGACAGAGGCAGGGCTGTTAAGTTCTACCCCCTCAGTCCCCCGCAAGCGGGGGAAGGCGATCCGTTTCCCCCGCTTGCGGCTGGAAGAAGAGGGGTACACAGGTTCTCTCTGCGAGAACGTAACAGTCCTGCCGTTTACGGGGGGACTGAGGTTTACAAGTATGGGTTTTGGAGTTGTGCCCTGAAAAGGCAATTGAATAGAGTCAGAGGATTCACCCTCTGGACCAGACTTATGAAACGCTGGCTGAAAGCCTCGCGCTTACCATCACAGACCTATATTTTTTTCCCGCTGCTTTTGGGGCAAATCCTTGCATACACTCATGTTGCGACATGGGATTGGCCGGTTGCGCTGCTTGTTCATACCTTTGGCCTGTTCATCCAGCTCTATATTGTGTATGCCAATGATTACGCCGATTATCACGCTGATACCCTGAATGACACCTATACAATTTTCTCCGGCGGTTCGCGCGTGCTGGTTGATGGCGACATCACGCCGGAAGCCCTGAGAAAAGCGGCTTTCTTGATGGCCGCAAGTTCTCTGGGAACAGCTTTGTTATTAATAATTTTTTCCCGAAGGCCAGGGGCATTGGTGTTTGCGGCGATTGCGTTGCTGCTCCTGTATGTCTACAGTTACCCGCCATTCAGACTTTCTTATCGAGGTGGTGGGGAATTTCTACAAATGATTGGGGTGGGAGGTGTTCTACCTTTATTTGGCTATTACGCCCAGACAGGGGATTTTATCCATTTTCCGTTCTCGCTCTTCTTGATTCTGCTGCCAACCAATCTGGCATGCGCTATAGCGACCAGCCTGCCGGATGAGCCCTCAGATCGGCGAGGGCAGAAACATACGATCAGCGTGGTATTTGGTAATCAACGCGCTCGACAGATTATCCTTTGTCTGAATTTCCTGACGATCGCTCAATTTCTATTTCTCCTCGCCGAGAATATTGATGGGTTATGGTTGCTGGGAGGAATTGGAGCCATGACGCTTCCATTTTTTCTGATCATTCTGCTTTTCGGGTCAGCCGCTCCGGGAACGCGCAGTCTGGTCTATTTTGTGTTCCTGAACATTTTGATCACGCTCATGACCACGGTTGGACTTTCTTTGATGTGTTTTTGCATGAAAAATTTTTAAACCTCCAAATGCTCCTTGTGTCTACCGAACAGCCAGGTGGGTGTACTCGTGAATTGACACCTATCGTCGAAAACAGTCTGTTCTTATGCCCATAAGGATAGGCTGTTTTTCTTTTTTAAGAACCCCTGTAATAGTGCCTCAAAAAAAGTGAAAGTTGAAAAATTTATTTGACAAGTCTCTGTTATTTGAATAATGTTTGCCTTCATGAAAACTCTCACGCTGTTTATCAGGAAGCACCATATCAGGCTGTTGACGCTCCTTGCCGTACTTGCGCTGTGGCAAATCGGAGTGATGCTGTGTGAGATCAAAGAGTTTATCCTGCCCACGCCGCTCACAATTCTGGCTCAACTATTTCTTCCCCGCTACGCTTCGCAGCATCAGTGGCTCACGCATATCAGCACAACCCTGAGCGAAATCGTGTTCAGTTTCTGTGTGACTGCCGTTGTAGGAATTTTCGCGGCGATTCTCATGACCTGGTCGCGCATTCTGCGCCAGATTATTACCCCGATCATCATCCTGTTTAATTCACTCCCCAAAATCGCATTAGCCCCCCTGTTTCTCCTGTGGTTCGGCTATGGAATCATTCCGAATGTGATGATCGCGTTTCTGGTCGCCTTTTTTCCGATTGTCATCAATACTTTCACCGGCTTAAATGCGGTGGATGAGGATTTACTCGATCTGGTGCGCTATCTGCACGCCAGCAAATGGCAGGTTTTTGTCAAAATCCAATTGCCCAATTCCCTGCCCTATATTTTCTCCGGTTTCAAAATTAGTACGACCCTTTGCGTGGTGGGGGCTATTGTGGGGGAATTTATCGCTTCGACAAAGGGGCTTGGCTTTCTGATGAAAAGCGCGCAGGGCTATATGAACACGGCCCTGATGTTTGCCAGTTTACTATTGATTTCGATGCTGGGTTTAGGGTTTTTCGGTTGTATTGCGCTTTTGGAACACTGGTTGATGCCCTGGGAGGAGTCGTGAGAGATGCCAAAGATCGGTGATGCCATTAAACGCCATTATCAAACAGTGCTTGTCATCCTGGGATTTTTTCTGGTGTGGCAATTTTCCGTGATGATCTTCCAGGTGCGTGAGTTTATTCTGCCCTCTCCGCTCGTGGCGCTCGAACATCTGTTTCTACCCCAGCCTGACGCGAATTACAATTGGTCGGTGCATATTAGCACGACCCTGTATGAAGTCCTGATGAGTTTTGCCTTTACCAGTCTGGCCGGCGTGGCGATTGCGATCACCATGGCCTGGTCTAGACTGATCAACGATCTGATATTGCCGGTCTTTATTTTTGTCAATTCCCTGCCGATTATCGCCATTGCACCGATTATTCTCCTCTGGTTCGGTTATGGTATTTTAACGAATGTACTGATCGCGTTTCTGGTTTCGTTTTTTCCGGTTGTGATTAATACGGCCGCCGGCCTTAACGCGGTCGAAGAAGATTTACTCGATTTAGTGCGCTATCTGCACGCCTCAAAATGGCAGGTTTTTATAAAAATCCAGATTCCGAATTCCCTGCCTTATCTGTTTACCGGATTGAAAATTTGCTCGACCATGTGCGTGGTCGGTGCGATTGTCGGTGAGTTCATCGCTTCAGACCGGGGGTTGGGGTACATCATTATCAATTCGCAATACACGATGGACACGCCGCCGATTTTTGCCGCGCTGATTCTGGTGTCAGCCATCGGCGCGGCGCTTTTTGGGCTTGTGGCCCTGGGTGAAAAACTATTGATGCCCTGGCATCAGGCAGAAACGGAAATTTAAGAGAGGTGATGGAAGGGAATGAATCTTATCGTTAATTTTGATAGGGTGAACCGGAGTGTCAAAGCTCTGCTTTGACAGCGAAAGCAGAGCTTTCGCACTCCTAAACCATTTTTTCAAAAGGGAGAACATTATGAAAACAAAAGTTCTGGCATGTTGTTTGATGGGGCTTGTCCTTCTGTGCCTGTCTTTTGGTAACGCAGAAGCCTTAACAAAAGTCAATTTTCAGTTGAATTGGAAGATCACAGCAGATCACGCGGCCTATTATGTGGCCTTAAAAAATGGCTGGTTTAAAGAAGAAGAACTGGATGTGAATATCATCATCGGGCAAGGCTCCGGATATACCGTGCAGGTGCTCGATTCCGGCAAAGCGGATATCGGGATTTCCGACGCGCCTGTGCCGATTAAAGGGATTGCGCAGGGGGCCAACATTAAAATTGTGGGAATCATTTTTGATAAACATCCGAACTGCATGTATTTTTGGAAAGACAGCGGGATTACGAAACCACAGGATATTGTCGGGAAAACTGTGGCCGTTCCGGCCGCTGACGGACATTATGTGATGTGGCCTGCTTTTGCCAAACAGATCGGAGTTGAGTCGGATTCCGTCACCTTCGTCAATATCGAACCAGCCGCTAAAGTCGCAGCTTTGGCGACCAAAAAGGCGGATGTGGTATTTGAATTATACACCGGCAAACCCTTTATGGAAAAAGCGATTCCGCCAGATCAATTAGGGACGATTCTATGGTCTGATTACGGGTTCAACGCCTATGCTCACTCGTTAATCGCCCGCAATGAGCTGATTGAGAAGAATCCCGAAATCCTGAAAGGCTTCCTGAAAGCGGCCTATCGCGGTTGGGATTTTGTGCTGAAAAATCCGGAGGAAGGCATCAAAATCCTGTCAGAATACCATCCGATCAATCAAACCGATTACCTTGCCAATCTGATGATTGTGATGGAATTCTTTAAAACCGACCGCTATAAAAATTACGGTATCGGCTACATTGATCCGGCACGAATGAATGATACGATTGAGCTGGTCGGAAAATATATGGGGATTGACATCAACTTTAAACCTGAAGACGCTTATACATCCGAATTTTTGCCGGATCCCCCATACAAATTTGACTTCTAACGTAATGGTTCAGATGATATTGAACACGTTGAAACACTACACCGGATGAAAGAATTCAACGGATGATAAAGAAGAAATCCGTTCCATTCTCAAATTCGTTGTAGTGTTTGACATTATGTGAACCATTATAACATTTAAATTCTAACGCTCTGTTTTTGTGAGATAGACGCCGTCCTTCACAGGCGGTGTTCATCGTGGGTTGCTACTTCTTATGGCTGAACGAAAACCGTTGCTCTCAATTCGGAATGTCAGGAAAATCTTCAAGACGCGGGATGGTGAACTGGAAGCCCTGGGGGATGTCAGTTTCGATGTCTATCCCGGGGAATTTGTCTCTATCGTCGGGCCATCCGGCTGTGGGAAAACGACCCTGCTCAAAATCCTGGCCGGGCTGCTTCCAAAAAGCGGAGGAGCGATTGAGGTTGATCAAGCCAATTTTGATCCGAGCCGGGAAGTGGGCTTTGTCTTTCAGAAAGCCCTGCTGCTGTATTGGCGAAAAATTCTGGATAATGTGCTGCTGCCGGTTGAAATCCTCAAAATGGATCGATCGCCGATGAAAGAGAGGGCGAAAGATCTTCTGAAACTTGTCGGTTTGGAGGGTTTTGAACAGAGTTATCCCAAAGAACTTTCAGGAGGAATGCAGCAGCGCGTGTCAATTGCCCGGGCCTTAATTCATGATCCGAAACTGCTGCTGATGGATGAACCCTTTGGTGCGTTGGATGCGATTACCAGGGAACGCATGAATCTGGAATTATTACGCATCTGGAAAGAAGCCAAAAAAACAATTCTGTTTGTCACCCATGGGATTAACGAAGCGGTGTTTCTTTCAGACCGGATTATTGTACTTTCGGCGCGACCATCACGAATGGTGCAGGCGTTGGACATAAACCTGCCGCGACCGCGAACCCTGGAAGTGCGCACCTTGCCGGAATTCGGACAATACACGTTGCAAATCTATAATTCTTTAGAGATCAAGTAAACATGGTATGTATATGAAATGTGTTCCCCGCTTATCGGCGGTTCGTCGCTTTTTTTAGCATGAATATAACAAAATGTTTTGGAGTTGGCATACGCGGGGCCGGGCAGGTCGCCTACGAACATGCCCGCGCGATCTCGAATAATCCCCATCTCTATCTGGCTGCTGTGTGCAGCCGTTCTGAAGAGAGTGCGCGAAAGCTGGCGGCGCAATGTGAGCCGCAGGCCAAAATTTATCGGCAATATGAGGAACTGCTGGCAGACACAAACGTCAACATTGTGTCGATCTGTATGCCGAATTACCTCCATGCTTGTGAAGCGATCCAGGCTTTTGCAGCCGGGAAACATCTTATCTTAGAAAAACCGGCCGCGATCAACTTTGAAGAACTGCACGAGCTTCGCAAAGCTGCTCAGAAAGCGACAACCCGCTCGGTTGTCAGTTTCGTTCTGCGCTGGCATCCGCTGATCAGCAATTTGAAAGCCTTATTAGCGCAAAAGGCGATTGGAGACATTTATTACGCCGAGGCCGATTACTGGCATGGCATCAAACCGACCTTTTCGAGTTACCAGTGGATCAGGCGCAAAGAATTTGCCGGCGGCGCAATGATTACCGGCGGATGTCATGCGGCCGACATTATTCGCTATTTGACCGGCAAAGAGGTGGCTGAAGTGTTTGCCTATCGCTGCAAACATCGCCAGGATTTCGACTATGATACCACTTTTATAGCCTCAGTCAGATTCAGGGACGAGGCGGTCGGCAAGCTGTCAGTCTCGCTGGATGGCTTGTGTTTTCCCTATCAATTCAATCTTGATTTGTTAGGCAGTTCTGGCACGATCCGCGATAACCGTATCTACTCCAAAACCTTGTTTCCGGATCAAACGGATTTTATTACTTTGCCCTGCATCACGCCCAACTCCGGTTCTGTCAATCATCATCCCTTTCAGCAGGAGATTGATAACCTTGTGAACCATCTGCTGCATGGCAGTCCGATTCTCTCTGACGTGCTCGATGCCTGTTGCTCAATGGAAATTGCGATCGCCATCGAAGAATCAGCCGCAACCGGGAAGCCGGTAAAAATTGAGGAAACACAGAACAATCCGACAATGGCCGACAAGTTCTGTTCTTAAGAACTTCTGTCTCAAAGCAGCAAGGTTGTTTCAGGAAAATCTCAGAGAGCGATTAAAGACTTGACAGAGTTCAGGTAGTATCAGAAAGAAGTATGACACGGAAAAAATTTTGCGAAACTCTTTTAGCAATTAAAACGAAGACAGCAATAATGTCCTATTCTTCTGTAAAAAATGATGAGGCTAATACCGTCTGTAAAGCCAAACCGTTCCTCAAGTGGGCTGGCGGTAAAGTACAATTACTGCCTCAATTTCAGCAGTATTATCCTCGGGAACTCCGGGAGGGGAAGATTGAGACGTATTTCGAACCGTTCCTGGGAGGAGGAGCGGTATTCCTGGACATCGCTCAAAATTACCCGATCAGATCGGCCTATCTGTGCGACATTAATGCCGAACTCATTCTCCCTTATCGCGTGATCCAGCGCGATCCCCACCCCTTACTGGAAATTCTTGAACAGCTTTCGCGTCGTTACTACGCGCTCGATGCCGAACAACGCCAATCTTTGTACTATGAAATTCGCATGCGCTATAATCATGAACGACGCCAGATCAATTATACCTGTTATTCTCCGCTCTGGATTGAACGCGCGGCCTATATGATTTTTTTGAACAAAACCTGTTATAACGGCTTGTTTCGCATGAATCGCAACGGAGAATTCAACGTTCCTTACGGAAAATATAAATATCCGAAAATTTTGGATGTCGAAAATGTGCTGCGCGTGTCGCAATTACTGCAAATCGCAGAAATCGTCAGCGCTGATTTTACTGCGTATGAAACACAGATTACGGATCGTTCCTTTATCTATTTTGATCCCCCCTATCGCCCGATTAGCAAGACTTCAAGTTTTACATCCTATTCTAAAAGCCTCTTTACCGATGACGATCAAGTGAAACTGGCTGAATATTATCACAAACTGGCTCACCAGGCAGACGCCAAATTGATGTTGAGCAATTCGGACCCAACCAATGAGAATCTTGAAGATCGCTTTTTTGACGATTTATATAAAGAATTTCATATTTTCAGAGTGTCCGCGAATCGGATGATCAATTCAAATGCCCAGAAACGCGGCCCCATTCGAGAATTAGTCATTACCAATTATCCCTGCCGTGTAGAAACCAATGAAAACATTGTCAAAACATGATACAGCCTGGCAGCGCGTCTTTGACCACAGCAATCTCTTACAACAGATTCAGTCTCAGGGGTATGCGTATATTTCGGCTGAACAATTAAAGGTAATAGGACGGCGCGAACCTCGCCTGATGGCAAAGCAAGATACTTTAAGCGCGCGACCGGCCATTTTCAAAGAACACAATCTCACAATCTTTCCGGTAGAAAATGGACAATATGTGATCTTTCAGGACCCTGATCAGAAAAGCTATTTTTGTTTTGACGCCAGTCTCGACGAACTGTCTCCTCAGCAACACATCTCAAAACTTGATCTGAAGACGTTTGAGACCTATCCTGTCAATCAACACCTGAGCGAATCGCAGGCGATTGACTTTGCTTTTGTATCTTCATTATTACACCATTTTCTCGGAGATAATCAGATTTATCTGACGATTCGTGGTCGTTTACGCTCCGGAACATTTTATTTCACCCTGCCCAATCGGCAGCGGCAAATTCAGGTGGCCGGCGTGCAAATTGAAGTTGACGCCGGCTATGAGAGTCGCGAGCGGATCTATCTGTTTGAAGCCAAAGTTGGGAAACGCGAAGATTTCCATATTCGTCAACTCCTGTATCCATATTTAGAATGGTCGCAGGGTTCACGTAAGGAGGTCGTTCCGATTTTCCTGATCTATTCGAACGGTCAGTATTACTTATTGCAATTTCGCATCAATCCTATGTTCGGAGAGTTCACAGTGGTCAAACAACAGTGTTATACTGTGAATGAATCGCCTCGCGCAACCATCAATTTTGTGCGCTTACTCCAGGATGTACCGGTCGAAACAGAACCAGCGGTTCCTTACCCTCAAGCGGATGATCTCGATAAAGTCGTTGATATTATTCATCTTGTTGCAGCAGGAATCTCGACTAAATCCGAAATTTCCGAATATTTTGACTTTGACGAACGCCAGGGGGACTATTATCTGAATGCGGCAACGTATCTGGGTTTTATCGAACGCGCCCGGCAGCAATTTATATTAACTGCTTCAGGGCGGCGATTTTGCAGTATTCGTTCACGTTCTGAACGGACAACCTTACTTATTGCGCACCTGCTCAAAAAACCAACATTTCGGGAAATTTTTCAGCGATTGTGCGATCGTCCGCACCATTTACGCTTATTTGAAAACTATTGGTCGGTTGATGAGCTTGTTAGCTCGGATATTGCCAGTATCATTCAAGCACGCACCTCATTGAATTGCCAAACGGCTTCCAGAAGAGCGTTAACCGCGCGAAGTTGGGTAAAATGGGTGCTAAAAAATAGCGAAATTGCCACATCCTGCCCTTGAAACCCTGATATTCAAGAAAAACACAAGATAACCCTTGACTTCTCAACATGTACTCCACTATTTTTACACAGAGTGAACTCTTACCTAACCCTTGTCCCTCTCAGGAGGGGATATATGGGAACAATTTTCATTTCTGACGCGACCACATACATACTTTTATTCCATCATACAAAGAGAGGGTGTTATCATGTTTGTACAGCAATTTTTTGTGAAAGGGATTGCACATAGTTCCTACCTGCTCGGAGGAAACAAGAATTGTGCAATTGTCGATCCGCGCCGCGATATTCAAATTTATCTGGATGCCGCAAAGGAGATGGGGATGCAGATTACACACATTTTAGAAACCCACCTCCATGCAGACTTTATTTCCGGACATCTCGATCTGGCCAAAGCCACAGGCGCGAAAATTTACGCCCCGGGCCAGTGCGATTTTGAATATGTCGAGATGACGGAGGGAGAGGCCTTTTCCATTGACGATCTCGAAATCAAAGTCATTGAAACTCCCGGGCATACGCCTGAACACATCACGTACATCGTCACTGACAGGGCACGTGGTGCGGAACCGGCCTGTATTTTTTGCGGCGATACCTTATTCGTCGGCGATGTCGGGCGTCCGGATCTGTTTCCGGGCATTGCGGAAGAATTGGCCGAAAAGCTGTATCATTCCCTGCATGAGAAGTTATTGAAACTGCCGAATTTCTGCGAGGTCTATCCGGCTCATGGAGCTGGCTCGCTTTGCGGCCGCGCAATGGGCGCGAAACGCAGCAGCACTATCGGGTACGAAAAACTCTATAATCCCGCGCTTCAGATTAAAAATGTCAAAAAATTCATTGCCTCGCTTACGACGGACATGCCGCCGGCACCGGATCATTTCAGCCGCTGCAGCGCAATCAATGCTAAAGGCCCTTCGTTACTGGAGGATCTCCCTGTCCTGACCCCACTGACACCAGCAGAATTTAACGCGCTTTCCGAACAAGAGCACGTCATTGTGCTCGATACCCGTGATTTTGCGTCTTTTGGAGGACTGCACGTCCCGGGTTCATATCATGTTGACTTTGGCGGAAATTTTGCGACCTTTGCAGCCTGGGTGCTGCCGCCGCGGACTGACCTGCTGCTGGTCAGCGAGAATCCGCAGCAAGCTCATGATGCGGTGACCTGGCTGCGGCGAGTCGGACTTGACCGGGTAATAGGCTACCTGGAAGGCGGAATTTTTGAATGGGGGAAACACGGCCTGGAAACCGATCATGTGCACCAACTCTCCACCTTTGCGCTGCATGAGAAAATTTCCAACGGGGAACAACTGACCCTGGTTGATGCAAGGTCTCCCAAAGAATTCGAGGCTCTGCACATTGAAGGCGCAATCAATATTCCCTCGCCGGATTTACGGACCCGCTACAAAGAATTGCCACCGAATCTGCCCATTGTCCTGATTTGCGGCACAGGACACCGGTCGAGTCTGGGATGCAGCATCTTAAAACAGCGCGGTTTCAAAGATGTATATAATGCCGCGGGCGGCATGACCGCCTACAACGCATCCGGTTTTTCGCCGGAGTGCCCGATGTGTGTAGGTCCGCACGGTCCGGCGTTTTTAGGATAACCCTGGAATAAAAATCGAGTTTTTTCAAAAAACTCGGTTTTTTAGATGAAAGGAGGAACAGAGATGAATTGGTTCACAATGGAAACCTGGTCGCCCTACGTGGTTGGCATTGGCATTGGAATATTAAGCTGGTTCACATTTTTACTTTCCGATAAGCCGCTCGGATGCTCAACCACCTTTGTCCGCCTCAGCGGCATGATTGAAAAGTATGTTCGCGGCAAAGAGGTGGAAGAAAAAGCCTATTACAAAGAAATCCCTCCGGTGATTGACTGGCAATTCATGCTCGTGATTGGGATTGTCATCGGTGCGTTTTTATCGTCAATTCTCTCCGGAACCTTTCAATTTGTTCTAACGCCGTCGCTCTGGGCCGAACGTTTTGGACCAGGCTCAGGATTGAGCCGCTTTATCGTTTCGCTGCTCGGGGGAATTCTGATGGGAATAGGCTCGCGTTGGGCTGATGGCTGCACCAGCGGACACGGCATCAGCGGTACCTTGCAGATGGCTGTCGGTAGTTGGGTTTCGGTGGCCTGTTTTTTTATCGCCGGAATTGTGACAGCAGTCATTATTTATCCTTAAACCGGAAACATAGGAGTTTACATGAACGGGTTGTTCGCCCGGCATCATGAAACTCCAGAGATTTCACATCACCAGGGATAAAAAATCCTTGCTTATGAGGAATCCTTGTAGTTTCACAGGAGGTAGTCATCATGCTCAAAAACCTTCACGGCAACAAACGCTTACAATTAAAGCTCGGTCTGGCGATGGGCATTCTTTTTGGGTTTTTGCTCCAAAAAGGCGGCGTCACTAACTATGATGTTATTCTGAAACAATTACTCCTGAAAGATTGGACGGTGGTCAAAATCATGTTGTCAGCCATTATCACCGGCACCCTCGGCGTACACTGGCTCAAAAGCGTGGGGTACGCCAAACTGCACCCTAAAGCCGGAGGAATCGGAATCAATGTGATCGGCGGCCTGATTTTCGGCGTGGGCTTTGCCACCCTGGGCTATTGCCCCGGCATCGTGGCCGGCGCAATCGGACACGGGGCCTTAGATGCCCTGTTCGGCGGGTTGATCGGAATTACCCTGGGGTCAGGCATCTTTGCCGCCCTGTATCCGAAATTGAATCAGGGCGTGTTACGTCACAAAACATTTACCCATCAAACGCTGCCGGAATTATTCAAGGTCGAACCCTGGGTGGTCGTCATTCCGGTCGTGATGGTGCTGGTCTTCATTTTGTGGTTACTGGAATGGCTGGGATTGTGATATACGCAGAAGTACGAAAGCTCTGCTTTCGATGTTAGTTTTCCGACACCTAGTACATGATTTCGTAAATAAGTATACAACTGAGACAGGAGCACAAAGGAGCCTTTGCGTCAACGCGAAGCGGTTGAAATGGCGGAATCAAAGATTCCGCAGCACACGCTCATTTGCACTCCTGAGCGTGCCATTATTTCCAAAACGCTGTACTAGTCACGCGCAAAAGTAGAACTTTTGCACTCCGGGACAGCAACAAAAAATTGTAAATTTTTCTTTACATTTTTGCCCATCTGCTGTTACAAGGATAATAGTGCAAGGAAAAACCGGGTTTCTTGAAGAAACCCGGTTTTTAGATGTTATTCAGAGATTCTTCAACTGATTGTTCGCGTAAAATAGAAAAGGAGCCGCGGAGTGAGAAACTAACCATACGAAATCAGGACATCTTATCGCGATGTTTAGAAATTTATCTGCACGCAAAAACCGAATTTTTTTGAAAAACTCGGTTTTTAGAGGTGTGAGTATTTTCTAAAATCAATCATCGTTCGAAAGTCATATTGCATCTGATGTCGGGTTTCGTATGGGTATTTTCCCCGCGGCTCGGCGTCTATTTTGCGAAAGAAGCCGCGGATATTTTCCGCGGCTTTTGTGTTTTCAGGAGGAGAATTCTATGGGACAGTCATGTATCAGATTTCAACAGGTCACCTTTCGTTATGAAGCAGCGGCCACCACGCTTTTTCAGGATCTTTCCCTGCACGTTCCTCGCGGCTGGTCAGGGGTTGTAGGGGCTAATGGGGCCGGAAAAACCACGCTCTTATACCTGGCGGCCGGCATCTTAGAGCCGGACAGCGGTTCTATCGCTCGACCTGCGTTCACGGTCTATTGTCCGCAGCGCACAGATAACCGCCCCGAATACTTTCAGGATTTTCTGATTTCGACGACCAAAAACGCCTACATTATCAGGGATCAGTTACATATACAGGAAGATTGGAACGAACGCTGGCAAACCTTATCCCACGGCGAGCGCAAACGCGCGCAGATTGGAATCGCACTCTGGCGAGAACCGGAAGTGCTGGC
This sequence comes from Candidatus Vecturithrix sp., assembly GCA_040772385.1. Taxonomy (GTDB): domain Bacteria; phylum Moduliflexota; class Moduliflexia; order Moduliflexales; family Moduliflexaceae; genus Vecturithrix. The sequence continues at coordinate 49,815 of JAXGYF010000001.1, forward strand.
GATTGATGAGCCGACCAATCATATTGATCGTGAAGCACGCGCGTTAATTGCAACGGCGTTACATGCCTTTCGCGGTGTCGGTCTGCTGGTCAGTCATGATCGCGATCTGTTGGATTCGCTCTGCCAGCAATGCCTGTTTGTCGAGCCTCCCACAGTAATTACTCGCCCCGGCGGCGTAACCAAAGGGTTGCAGATCGACCGCCAAGAACAACAGACCTTACAAAAGCAGCAGCTTCAGAAAAAACAGGAATATAACCGGCTGCACCGTGAAGCCGTCAAACGTCGGGAACTTGGACAACAGGCCGATAAACGCCGTTCCAAACGCGGCATTGCTAAAAAAGATCACGACGCCAAAGCTAAAATTAATCAGGCGCGCGTGACCGGCAAAGATGCGGTTGGCGGGAAATTGCTGCGCCAACTCGACGGGCGTTTGCAGCAAGCCCGGCAGCAAGTTGAACAGACCCGATTCAAAAAAGAATTTACGCTGGGCATCTGGCTTCCGGGAGCGAGATCGCCCCGTGACGTGCTTCTGCACCTTCCGGCCGGATCGCTTGCCCTGGGCGAGCAGAAACGGCTGACGTTTCCTGAATTGTTTGTGACCCCCACCGATCGTATTGCGCTAATTGGCCCCAACGGCACCGGCAAAAGCACGCTGATCCGGCATCTGGTCACACAAATCAACGCGCCGCAAGAACATGTCACCTATTTACCGCAAGAAATCGAGGCGCAGCAGTCTCGCAAAATCTTAGCGCAAGCGCAGCGTTTGCCACACGAACAACTCGGGTTTCTCATGACGATTATCAGCCGTTTAGGCTCGCGTCCGCAGCGACTGTTAGAAAGCAGCATCCCCAGCCCGGGGGAAACCCGGAAACTCTTGCTGGCCTTAGGTATGACCCGCGCGCCGCATATTATCATTATGGATGAACCAACCAATCATATTGATCTGCCATCCATCGAATGCCTGGAACAGGCGTTGGCCGAATGTCCCTGTTGTTTGCTGCTGGTCAGTCATGATCGCCGTTTTTTACAGGCTCTTACTGAAAAAACCTGGGAGATTAGAAAAGGGACAGAGTCAGAGCAGGGCTGCACCCTGCAAATCTGGTGAACATCATCAATTATTTCTTGACGAACTCTCATAAACGAATTCAAGAATAAAACGAATTAATTCGATGATTTCTCAAATTCGTTGTAGGAGGTCTTATCCATGCTTGCCAGATACATTCCGGCTCTGACCTGGTTACGCGCGTATCAGTACGACGATTTTAAAAGCGATTTTTCGGCCGGACTCACAGTTGCAATCATGCTCGTGCCGCAGGGGATGGCGTATGCTATGCTAGCCGGGCTACCGCCGGTCATGGGGTTGTACGCTTGCACTCTGCCGCTGATAATATATGCGCTGTTTGGTACGTCGCGCCAATTAGCGGTCGGGCCGGTAGCGATGGTGTCGCTGCTGGCGTCTGTTGGGGTTTCGAAACTCGCAGGGCCGGGATCAAAAGACTATCTCTCTCTGATGCTGCTTTTGACGTTTATGACTGGCGTACTGCAACTGCTGCTAGGCGTGCTGCGCATGGGTTTTGTCGTCAATTTCTTGTCCCATGCCGTGATTAGCGGATTCACCTCAGCGGCAGCCATTGTCATCGGTCTGAGCCAGTTAAAACATTTGTTGGGGATTCCCTTAGAGAGTCAGGAGAATATTTTTGCGCTGCTCTACGAAGCCGGTCGTAAGATTCACCAGACTCATCTCCTGACGTTCCTGATCGGCGTCAGCAGCATTGCGATCCTCCTCTGGTTCAAAAAGAAACGTTCGCGTTTTCCTGCGCCGCTCGTGATCGTCTTTTTCGGATCGCTTGAGGTGTTTGCGTTTCATCTGGAACAATATGGCGTAAAGATTGTCGGCAAGGTGCCGCAGGGTATTCCTACCCCCTTTTTTCCGGCGTTCAGCCTGATTTCGATGGAAGCGCTGCTGCCGGCAGCCATCACCATCGTCTTTGTCGGGTTTATCGAATCCTTTGCTGTCGCCCAATCAATTGCGACGAAAGAACGCTATAAAGTGGATGCGAATCAGGAACTGCTCGGTTTAGGCGCAGCCAACCTGGTCAGCGCGTTGTTTTCCGGATATGTGGTGACCGGCGGCTTTTCGCGCACGGCCGTCAATTATCAAGCCGGAGCCAGAACCGGATTGGCTTCGATCATCACGGCGATGTTCATCATACTGACCCTGCTGTTTTTCACCCCCCTCTTCTATTACCTGCCGAATGCCGTATTAGCGGCGATTGTCATGGTCGCGGTGTCTGGCTTGATTGATGTTCAGGAACTCGGACATCTTTTCCGGCTAAAACCGGTTGACGGCTGGACTCTGGCATTAACCTTTGCCTGCACGCTCATCCTGGGCATTGAAGACGGAATTCTGATCGGTGTGGTATTTTCGCTGCTGGTGTTCATCTGGCGCAGTTCGCATCCCCATACGGCCGAATTAGGCTATGTAAAAGCTCAAAACGCTTTTTTGAACGTCAAACGCTTTCCCGATGCACAAACTTTCTCCAATACCTTGATTTTACGAGTTGATGCCGCCATGTTTTTTGCCAATACCCGTTTTATCGAAAACCATTTGCGCAATTGCCTGGTTGATAGACCCGCAGTCAAATATGTGATCTTCGATCTCTCCGGCGTGAACGATGTTGATGCGGTCGCCCTGCATGCGCTGCATGAGCTAGTACACGAATTTCGCAGCCAGGGGATTGAATTCGCTTTTGCCGGGATGAAAGGGCCTGTACGTGATCTGTTTGAGAAAGCGGGCTGGCAGGAAAAATGCGGTCACAAAATAGCCTACCACACCCTGTCCCAGGTACTCAATGATTTGGGGCTGATGTTAAATTCAGGCCTGCGCAAGCCTTAGAAACTTCATCTCCATCATACAGCCGAAACTCAAAACACTCTTGACAATTATGCGGCTAAAATGTAATAATGACAGAAAATAAAAAAAGAGCCATATTCAAAAATTGTTGAAAGCCAGGGGAATAACTTTGTGAAACGTCATAAACATGCAAGGCAAGTTTTTACAGTATTATACAGAACCGTTAACCTGATACCTGTCACAAAAACCAGGTTTCTTGAAGAAGCCTGGTTTTTAGCCGTATCAAATTGTTATGAATAATGCTGTAGGTGTATTGGCGAGCCGCCATTTTACAAACTCTGATAATCTGAATGATGCAGGAGGAAAGTGCATGAAGAAAATTCTGTTTTTCGTAAGTTTTCTCGTGATCGTTGCGAATATGTCATCTGCGAATGAGCAGGTAATTATCAGCGGCCATTTTGCCAGACCCCCTATCGATTGGCAGGAGGAAGAGAAAATCGTCGGCGCAGGCATTGAAATTCTTGAAATGATTTTTCAAGAACTGGGAATCGAGGTAGAATCCAGATATGTCGGCCCGTGGAAACGAGTGTTAGTTAACCTGGAAGACGGCGAAATAGATGTGATGTGTGGTCTGTATCTCACCGAGGAACGAAAAGAATTTGCGGAATTTACAGAACCGTTTAGTGACGATAATGTCACAATTTTTGTCTGGCATGACAGAGCTTTTCCATTTGAAACGTGGGATGATTTACAGGGGAAAATCTTCGGTGATATTTTAGGAGCATCGCGGGGACAGGAATTTGAGAAATGGCGAGAACAGCATAATGCCAAAATTGAATATGTCAGCGATAACCTTCTGAATTTGAAAAAATTAGAAGCAGGCAGGATTGACTGCTTTATTGCAAGTTATTACCTGGGGATCATGTATATCAGGAAACACGGCTATGAAGGCAAAATCATTCCGCTGAAAAAACCGGTATCAACTCAACAACTGCGCTATGCCTTTTCGAAAAAATCGCCCTTTGTCAAATATCTTCCGCAGATTAACCAACACATCCAAAAAATGCGAGAGGATGGGAAAGTTGAAGCAATTTTCCAGAAGCACCTTAAAAATTATATTGACATCTTTTTCAAGGAGTAGGTTTTTGTAGTTCATCGCATTTCTCAGGGGCTAGCGTTTCACGCTGCCATAATTGCTGAGGGAAACATCCGCCACTCCATAGTAATGAATTTAACGGGTATAGACAATCAGGTTAGTCGCATTGTTCAGGGATACCGGCCCTTTGGGAGATGGCAGCGTATTGCCGTGCTGATCGTACACCTCTAAAATATTATATGAACCAACATCCAAATTCAGCAGAGCTTCGACTTTTTTCCCGCGACTTTGCAGCAGATCAAAGAGATCTTTCGCGATGACGGCCAGATTATGCGGATGAGCAATATCCACGAGCACATGGTGTAACTCTGCGGTTTTATGATCTCGAACTAAAGCCAGAATCCGGCGTTCCCTCAGTTGCCCTCGGGCTTTGCTCACATCAATCAGGAGTTGATCGCTGAACGCCAACAGTTGTGTTTGAAACAGGGTGGCTTTACGCTCTCGACACCAATCGAGCAGCTTTGAATAAGCGATCAAACTATGCAGTGGATTTTCAATGGTTAAGACATCTTGAGGGCCAAGCGACAGCTTGATGGTATCGCGTTTCAGATTGATGACGCTGATCCCGCCGTTATCGTGCACGATCACCAGTCCATCCCGATCGGGCATCAGCACCGCATTCACAATCGTGCCCGCTTCAACTGTTAATCCTTCCGGTTTTTTGTGAATATTGGTGAAGCCGCCAGTTGTTGCCAGAATGGCAGTTTTTTTATTGCGGGTTACCCATTGGCGGAATTTAGGCGTGACATTGCCATAAGCAAAGTAATTTGACCTGGTATCCGGTCGTCTTAACCAGACCGCATGGCCGATATTGGTCATTTTGCTCTTATCCTGGATCGCAAAAACACTGACCGCATACTCCTTACCCCGTTGAAGCGGATAATATTGCCGGTATGCTGACAATTGCAGCCTGGTTTCCGTAACCGGAATGTTCAGCGCAGTTGGCATGGGGTACAGATCTTCAAAAAAATCCGATCCCAGTAAGGCGGCATAACGTACATTGACTTTTTGTTCCATTTCCTTTGATTCCAGCCACATACGGTTCAGAAGGTAATCCCATCTGCCCTGTTTGAAATTCGAGATGAGGTTCTGAAGAGAACTGCGCTCGATAGTGACGTAAATTCTGTTTTTTTCGAGACGTTGCAGGATTTGGGCGTTGTGCGAATCTTCAGGGTTGAAACGTCCGCGCCGGATTTCATCTTTAAGTGTCTGGGCGACTTTTCCCAGAAGATAATATCCGATAATTTGATAAATTTGGTTGGTCGGAGGGTTCAAACCAAGTTTCTGCTTATCAGCGATATACGCTTCTCCGATGGCGATTGTGTCTTCAAGGTGCGCTAATTGTGCCGGATAATACTGCACAAAATGCTCCCCCAGGTGATACAAAAAATCATCGCCGTCGCCGAACTGTTTCCAGATAAATTGCCGGTCGCGCTGAAGCTGGGTGAAATCGGTAAATTTGACCTGCTGTAAATAGGTGTAATAAGGAAAACTTCTGATAAAATTCTCCCTGTCCTGGGTGGCGTGTTTTGCGTGATAACTCGGCATATCAAAAGCTGAAGCGGAACCAACGCCCAGCATACCCGCCAGGAGAAATCCTATAAAAACCCGCGCCGCCTGCACTCCCGGCGTCGCCTCTGTTTGCAGCGTGGGGTAATCTTGTTGTCCTGCCGGGGCCTGGGCGCTCTGGAATGCTGCAACTGGGCCGCGTAAACGCCAGAAAAGCAATGTTCCACTGATCAACCCATACGCTAACCCGCCAGTTCCCCAGCCAATATTCACGCCCAGGCGCAGTCCGGTTTGCGCCACGACCACGAGCGCAGCCGCCCATCCGACAGTATGGACAAACATCCAACTCCAAAATCCCGAAATTTTCTGGCTCAGTACAAACCATTGGAAAAATCCGACAATCAGGCCATGGAGCAGAATGCCAGTCGCGTTTTCAAAATCCAGGTGCGTCCAGGCCAACATACCCGCTGCGGCCCCGACACAAGTCCAGATCACCCACCAGAACGAGCCTTGAAACCACTGCCGCCACAAGACAAGCCATGTGAACAGGGCTGCCAATCCGTGCAGGAATGTTTTATCGAGAATCATCGAGGAAGGCAAACTGGTCCAGATTATGAACATCTGGCACAGCGTCTGTCCGAAGGAGCCAAATCCGATGCTCCACCCAACAGCATTCATCGCGACCCACGAGGCCAGAAAAACGGTTCTCGACGGTGCGGAAATTTTCCGCAGTCGTAAAATTCTGCGCAGGACCTGAAAGAAATAGGCGAGCGCACTGCCTGAAAGTGCGCCATAGATCAGACCATAAATAACAACCCCTATGAGTTCACGAGAAGAGGAAAATACTGCCGAAAATGGACTCTGCACGACCCATTGCGAAGCCAGTTCTCCGGCGGCCCAGCTCAAACCGCTGACGACGATCCACCAATACACGCCTTGATAGTGTCGGCGCAGCACCAGCCATTGTAAAAAACCAAGCAGCAAGCCACTGACAATTCTTTCCAGGGGACGGCTTAAAGACCAGGGAATCATCCAAATAATCGCGCAGGCGATTGTAGTAGCAGCGACCCATCCGTCAGATTTACGCATCTGACGCCGCAGCACAATCCATTGCGCCAGGCCAAGAATGACGCCGAAGAGCGCGCCAAACACCGACATCGTAGCAGATCTGCCAATTATGGCGGAAATATTGACAATGGCATTCCAGATGACGTCATACAAGTCATTAATTATCAAGAAGGCCACACTCCAGGCGATAGCATTAGCAAGTGTCCATTGTCCCCAAAATCCCCAGTTCCAAATTGAAATCTGTTTACGTATCTGCGGCAGTGTCAGCATAGATCGTTTTTCAACATGACAAGGTTGATGGTCAGGGTGAGTATTACTTATATCCACCATATTCAAGTAAATTCATTGTGTCAAACAAAAATTATCTTGACGTTTCATCTGTAACCTGTCTGAATTTTTAAAAATATGGGATTTTTGTATTGTTAACATATTTTTGAGCTTTCTTCAAAAATAACTCTTGACGAAATTTCTAAAAACCGATTTTATATCTTCCCTGTCGAATTTCTTACCTTTCACGAACCTTTCACGTACATTCAGGAGGAGCTATGATGAAAAAATGTAGTGTGTGCATCGGTGCGCTCGTAGTTATGGCAATGTTTGGTTTTTTGGCCCCTTCAGGCTATGCGGAAGTGCCGAAAGATATTTTGGTAGTCGGCATGCAAGCTGGTGATGTGGTTTCGCTCGATCCGGCCAAAGCATACGAATTCGCCTCGTCAGGCGCAGTCAAACAGATCTACGACAATCTGGTTGATTTCAAAGTTGGCGACTATATCGAACCGATCCCGGAATTGGCAGAATCCTGGGAAATTGGCGAAGACGGCAAAACCTGGACTTTTCATATTCGCCAGAACGTGAAATTTGCCAGCGGCAATCCGGTCAATGCGGATGCGGTGATTTTTTCCCTGCAACGAGTCGTCAAATTGGAGGATACGCCTTCCTGGGTTTTAACTCAATGGGGAATCACGCCAGATTCAATCACCAAAATTGATGACTATACAGTGCAGATCATTCTCGATCAGAAATACGCGCCTGGTATGTTCCTCTCCTGTCTGGCTTATACGGTTGGCTCGATTGTAGATCCGGAAGTCGTCATGGCGCACGAGCAAGACGGCGACATGGGTAAAGCCTGGATGTCCGATCATTCCGCAGGCTCAGGGCCGTTTATCTTAGAACAATGGAATCGCAACGAATCCATTATCTTGAAAGCCAATGAAAATTATTGGAAAGGAACGCCTCCTTTCACACGTGTGATTATACGTGATATCAACGAACCAACGAACCAGATGATCCTGCTCGAAAAAGGAGACCTGGACATCGCCTGGGATTTGCTGCCCGATCAGATTAAGAAACTGCACGACACTCCGGGCATTGATATTTACGAAACTTCAACCCTCTATACCCGCTATCTTGGCATGAATGTGGGGTATGAGCCGTTAAGTAAATCGGAAGTGCGCAAGGCGATTCGCTATGCCATTGATTATGACAGCATTGTTGATGACATTTTCCAGGGCGCGGCCATTAAAACTCAGACCTTTATCCCCAAAGGCATGTTTGGCTATAACCCTGCGATGCCGTATAATCTCGATCTGGAAAAAGCCCAAAAATTGTTGGCCGACGCGGGCTATCCCAACGGATTTGAGGTGGATTTGACCTGCTATCCGGAACCGCCGGCGCCTGATATTGCCGTGAAAATTCAAAGCGATCTGGCCAAAATCGGGATTAAGGTCAATGTCGTGCAGATGGTCTCAGCGCAACTCTATGAGAAATACCGCGCGCAGCAACTCCAGTTAGTTTTAGCGCAATGGGGAGCTGATTATTGGGATCCGGACGCCAATGCCAAACCTTTTGCGCATTCAACGACGGCCGGACCGGAAGCGCCGATTAAACAATTGGCATGGCGCAATAAATATGCCAACGTGGAAACCTCGAAACTGGTCGATCAAGCGGCGCAGGAACTGGACAAGGAAAAACGAGCGCAATTGTACGAACAGATCACAAACATGATTCTGGAAGACGGCCCCTTTGCGATTCTCTTATTCCCTCTGAAGCAGTATGGCGTGCGTTCAACGGTCAAAAACTTCATCGCACCGCCGTCGTTCTCAGATTACGATTTCTTCACGCTGTCGAAAGAATAATCAAGCCCCCCTCCCCAACCCTCCGCAAAGGGGAGGGAGTACGCCCCTCTCCTTCGGAGAGGGGCCGGGGTGAGGTGTTCTCTCTTAAACTCTGAACCTTTTGCTCTGAGCCTTGTACCTGCACTATGAAATTTTATCAATATCTTTTGCGCCGGTTGGGTTTGATGGTGTTCACGCTATTAGGAGTGTTAGTCGTCACCTTTTTTGTCTCGCATGTGATTCCGGCCGATCCCATCGGAGCCATTCTTGGTCCCCAGGCTCCACTGGAACTGATTGAAAAAATTCGCCACGACCTCGGGTTTGATCGCCCCGTACACGTTCAATTTTTTATCTATCTAAAAAATATCCTGCGCGGTAACTTTGGGATGTCTCTACGCACACAAAACCCGGTAATTGAGGATTTACGCACTTTTTTTCCGGCAACCGTTGAATTAGCGACATTCGCCATGTTCATCGGAGTGGTTCTCGGAATCCCGCTGGGCATTCTCTCGGCCGTCAAAAAAGATCAATGGGGCGATCACATTGCGCGCGGATTTTCCCTGATCGGCCTGTCAATGCCGGTCTTCTGGCTGGCGCTGATTTTGCTCCTGATCTTTTATTACCGCCTGGGCTGGCTGCCTGGCCCTGGTCGTATTGATCCGTATCTTTTTCCGCAAGCTCCAATTACCGGAATCATCTTACTCGATAGTTTGATTTATCGCGATTTCGAAATTTTTTTCAACGCCTTACAGCATATCATCCTGCCAGCTTTTGTGCTGGGCTACTTTTCCACGGCTTCAATCGTGCGTATCACGCGCTCCAGTATGCTCGAAGTGCTGAACCTGGACTATGTACAAACGGCCAGGGCTAAAGGCTTACGAGAATCAGCCGTTATCTATAAACACGCGCTCAAAAATGCCATGATTCCTGTAGCAACCGTGATCGGACTGACGTACGGCAGTTTATTGGAAGGAGCGGTCTTAACCGAAACTATTTTTGCCTGGCCCGGGCTGGGACGGTATATGACCTCGGCCTTTCTCTTTCTTGATTTCAACGCGGTCATGGGGGGTACCCTCTTGATTGCTCTGATTTTTTCTCTGGCAAATCTCGTCGTTGACATTCTCTACGCCTTTTTGAATCCGAAAATACGATTTGGGTGAATAGTATGACATGGATAGCACAATGGAAAGTAGAACATGAAGCGTTTTTGAAAGAGCTGCGAGATATGCATCGCCAGTGGAAACGCAGCCCCCTCACAATAGTCGGAACCTTTATTATCTTGGCTCTGATTATAGTAGCCCTCATTGCGCCACTTCTTGCACCCTACGATCCGATCACGCAAGAATTACAAACTCAACGGCTCAAAGCGCCATCGGCTGAGCATCTTTTTGGCACGGATCAATTAGGACGCGATATTTTTTCCAGGGTTATCTGGGGCAGCCGAATTTCGTTGCGTATTGCCATTCTTGTGGCGCTTGTTTCAGGACCAAGCGGTCTGCTATTAGGAATTATTTCGGGCTTTTTCGGCGGAAAAATTGATGAAGTGCTCATGCGTATCACCGACATGTTTCTGGCATTTCCCAAGTTAATCCTGGCAATGGCGGTCGCCTCAGCCCTGGGCCCGAATCTGAATAATGCAATTCTGGCGATTGCAGTGGCCTCCTGGCCGGCCTATGCCAGATTAGCGCGTGGGGAAACCCTGGTAATTCGCGAACATGACTTTATCGAGGCTGTTCGCGCCTTAGGGGCCAGTCATGCTCGCATTTTGCTGCGCCATGTGCTGCCAGTCTGCCTGCCAACCACGATTGTGCGAGTAAGTCTGGACATGGGCGGCATTATCCTGACTGCCGCCGGTTTAGGTTTCATCGGTTTTGGCGCCCAACCCCCAACGCCGGAATGGGGCATCATGGTCAGCGACGGACGCAGCTTTTTACATGAACAATGGTGGGTTTCCACCTTTCCCGGCATTGCCATTCTCATCGTCGTTCTGGGCTTTAATCTCCTGGGCGACGGCATTCGTGACATCTTAGATCCACGACAGAAGAGGAAATCATGAAAATACAAGAATTCAACACCTATGCTCTCAAAATTCCTTTAACGCAAGCCTGGTCAATTTCTTATTCGACCACAACGCATTGTGAAACCGTCTTAACGGAAATCATCACAGATAATGGCCTCGTCGGTTATGGCGAAGCCGCGCCCTTTAGTCCGGTCACGGGCGATACGGTACAGACCATCCTGGCCGTGCTCGACATGCTCAAACCGCTCTTGATCGACAGAAATCCGCTTGAAATCAGGCTCTTAATGAATGAAATTGACACCATGCTGGTTCACAATGGTCCGGCCAAGGCCGGAATTGATCTTGCCTTGCACGATCTGGCCGCCAAGTACTATCGGGTACCCCTGAAACTCTTGTTAGGCGGGCAATGCCGCGCAAAGGTCGTGACTTCCTTGACCGCCTGGCTCGGCACCGTCGAACAAACCGTTGCGCGGGTAAAGCTCTTACTTGATCAGGGCGCAAAAGTGATTAAACTCAAGATCGGCCACGACGTGCCGCTTGATGTTGCGCGGGTAAAAGCGATTCGTGAGACCTTCGGCTACGACTTTTTGCTGCGTACTGACGCGAATCAGGGGTATACCACCAAACAAGCCGTAGAATTTCTTGAAAAGACCCTGGACTATCAGATCGAGCTGATCGAACAGCCGACCGTGCATTGGGATATTGCGGGCTTGAAATATGTGACCCAGCATAGCCGCGTACCGGTCATGGCCGATGAATCCGTACATGCTCCCTCGGATGCCATTCGCTTGGCTATAGAAGGCGCGTGCGACCTGATCAACATTAAAATCATGAAATCCGGAGGTATCCTGCGTTCGCATGAAATTGCCACAGTGTGCCAGGCAGCCGGTATCGGCTGTATGCTTGGAGCAATGGCAGAAACTAAAATCGGCATGGCCGCCGCCACGCACCTGGCTGCCAGCCATCCGAATATCCTGTACGCTGATCTTGACGGTCATTTTGATCTGGCTGGCGATCCCACCCTGGGCGGCTTTGAACTGAAAGAAGGCTGCAATTACGCGCCTGATACGCCCGGCATCGGACGCGAGATCGATCCTCAAGCTCTGAAGCTCTATCGGATAGAATGAACGTGGATTTGGCAGAATAACCTCTACAATTCTGCCAAGCTGTCATTAACGGGTTGTCCGTGGACATCCCAGGCTGCGTTGGCTTTGCCGGATAACGACGATATGCAGTTTTTTTAAACCGAACTAGGCTGAAGTTTACGGCAGCGGTTCCCAGAAGACGACATCCACACGCCAAGCAAAACGCAGCCCATTCCGAAAATTTGAAACAGGGTCAGGGATTCTCCCAAAATCAGCCAACCAGACAAGACACTGATCACCGGAATGAGGTTAACGTAAGCCGCGGCTTGACTGGCCGGAACTTTTGACAGTCCGTAATTAAAGAAGCCATAGGCCAAAAAACTCACACAGGTTCCCAGATACAGTATGGCCAGAGTGGGGATCAGAGGCCAGTGGGTTGGGAAATTGGTTGATGGAAATGCCAACACCGGGGCAAAAAAGAGCGTACCGAGGAACATTTGAATCGCTGTAAGAAAAAACGGGGAATAGCGCGTCCCCATATAGCGGGCTAAGATTGTGTAGCCTGCCGCGCAGCACATGGCGAGAAATTCCAGCATATTGCCCAAAAACGGGTTTGGGGCATCCTGAGAACGCAGACTCTGCGAGGTGATCAATACAATGCCCCCGACTGCGATTACAAATCCCAGAAGCGTGGTGAGATTTGTGTTTTCTTTCAGCAGGACACCGGCGCTGACAGCGACGATTAAGGGCAGCAAAGCTGTTACCATGCCCGCTTGTGACGCGGTGGTATAGGTTAAGGCGTAGGATTCAAAAATGAAATACAAGCAGGGTTCACACAGAGCCATCAGCGTTAAATATTTCCAATCTCCCGACCGATACGTAAACTGACGCAGCTTTTTATGAAAGAACAAAAAAATGAGCGCGGCCAGGCCCATGCGGCCAAAGACCATTACCAACGGATCGAATATACGCAAAGCGACTTTCATCGCAATAAACGACGTGCCCCAAAAAAGCATTGCCCCGAGTAAGCCGAAAATCGGTAGAAGCGACGAATCAACACGAACAGAGTCCAATAATTTTTTCATAGATGCCTGGTAACCATTTAGATCCACATATTTTTAACAGCCTTGTTTAAAGAAACACATTTCATTGAATGACTGTGCTCCCTATACGAGAGGACTGATTGTTGTCAATGAGAAAATATCACTTCAGGAAAATAACAAAAAAACCGAGTTTTTTGGAAAAACTCGGTTTGCAAAAAATGACTCTTTCGCGGATGAATTGTAGGGAATTACCCTTCACCTGTCAGTTTTTCAATCAACTCAACTAAAATTTCATCAGCGTTCTTATTGTCAATCTGGCAGGTGCCGGCATTGGCATGGCCTCCGCCGCCATAGCGCAGCATCAGTTGCCCGATGTTCAATTTCGATGTGCGGTTCAGAATCGACTTGCCAACAGCAAAAACCGTATTTCGCTGCCTCACTCCCCAAATCACATGAATCGAAAGATTACACTGGGGAAACAGCGCATAAATCATGAAGCGGTTACCAGGATAGATGATTTCTTCGTGTCTGAGATCCAGCATAACCAGATTTTTACGAACCGTGGCGCAGCGCAAAAGTTGTTTTTTAAACCGGTCTTCGTATTCAAAATAGAGATCTACCCGCTCTTTAACATCCGGTAATTGTAAAATCTCGTCAATCGTATGATTTTTGCAATAACCAATCAAATCCATCATCAAGTTATAGTTGGAGATGCGAAAATTTCGAAATCGTCCTAATCCGGTACGTGGATCCATGAGATAATGCAGTAAGACCCAGCCCTGGGGGTGGAGAATTTCATCTTCGGTAAATTGGGCGGAATCCCCTTTATCAACGGCATCCATCATAGCTTGCGAAATATTCGGGAATCGCTCTTTTCCACCGTAATAATTGTATACCACACGCGATGCAGAGGGAGCGTCTGCATCAATAATATGATTTGGTTGTTGCCCCTGAATCCGGATCGTTTCGCTTAAATGGTGATCAAATGCCAGATGGACACCGTGGACATAGGGCAAATTAGTGGTAATATCGTTTTCCGTGATGTCAATTTTACCATCCTGCATGTCTTTAGGGTGGACGAATTTGATTTCATCAATCAAATGCAGTTCTTTGAGCAACACCGCTGAGACTAACCCGTCGAAATCACTCCGAGTCACCAGACGATATGTTTTTCGTTCTGCCATATATGCATGCCTCCTTATTAAAAACCAAGTCTCTTCAAGAAACCCGGTTTTTCATGTCGGAATATTCCTGACTCAGTGTTACTGCTTTTCCTTTCATTATGAAAGAAACAGGAAAATATGTCAAATAGTTTTGTCTTCTTTTCCGATTTTCACCCGCTCTCAACAATGACATGTCTTGACATCCGGGTGTTTCAAGGTTATTATAACTATAGACTATTTAAGTTTGTGAAAAGTAACAATGCAAAAAGCAGAAACCAGGGCTTTTCAAACAGCCTGGTTTCCTATCCGAGCATAAATGTGATAGAAAGTCGGTTGTTTTGTCCTGGTCCTTTGCTTACACCCGTATAGTTTTTTAACGAGGGAGAGAAACCATGAATGCCATTTTCAGAAGACGAAGTATCAGAAAATACATAACAGAGGCCATTTCTGACGAGACTCTGCATTTCTTATTGGAAGCGGCCATGTGCGCTCCTTCAGCCCAAAATCAGCGTCCCTGGCATTTTGTTGTGATTACGGATCAGACCATATTAACAACATTGGCCAATGTCAGTCCTTACGCTAAAATGGTCAACGATGCGCCGCTCGCGATTCTGGTGTGCGGCGATCTGGAACGCGAACTCGCTCCGGGATTTTGGGTGCAGGATTGCGCCACTGCCACGGAAAACCTGCTGCTCGAAGCTGAAGATCGCCGTTTAGGAGCGGTGTGGGTCGGAATCTATCCTCGTGACACCAGAGTGGAGTACATCAGACATGTGCTCCACCTTCCTGATTCCATCGTCCCCTTTGCATTAGTGCCAATAGGACACCCTGCGGAAGAAAAAACGCCTTTGCAGCGTTATGATGAATCCCGTATCCACTATAATCAATGGTAATTCTGTGAGTTCTCAACGATGACCAGATTTGAATTTATCCGGAAGCGGCGTGCGAGTCAACCGGTGCGCGCCTTAGTACTTTTCAGCCAGCCAACAGTTCTGGCGCTGGCACTGACTGTGCTCTTCATGCACTGGCGAGTTGCAACTGTCATGCAGGTTGAGATACTCGCCGTATTCCCGGAAGGCTATTTCGAAGAAACGACGCTGCGGACTCGCATTGCGTCAGGAGACTTTTTTCCGGTAAACGTCCGACACATTGCGATCCGTTATCCTGAATACCCACAAATCAGAGCAAAAACCTCTACGGCTGCCGGACAGTTCATGCTCGTCCCGGTTGAACATTTTGCTGTCAAAAGCTGTACCTGTGAGGCTGCCTGCCGAGAAATTCAGATCACTCTGGAGGGGCGGGCACAACAGGCATACCTGGTGCGAGAAAATCAGAGCCGCGACGAGTACCGGCTGACCCTATTTGATACGGTCACGCATTCTTCCATTGCCCTTGGAAGCGGTATCATGATCTGGCTGTTTTTAACCACCCTGGGATGGGTCAAAGTTTATCGGGAATTAAAGCAATACAGGTAAGTACAGATCTACTCCCAGACAAAGCTGTCCGCAGAGTATACCAACCGGTCAGCAGCAACTTGTCAGTCATTTCTCGCACCGCTATTTCAGCTTTGCTTCATATTTCGACGGACAGGAGGTCATAAGCGCAGCTGCGTGAAAAAACCGTTTTTCCGGGTTATATGATCCTTCAAGCACAACGCTGGCGCCATCACGGAAGATATCCGGAACAATGCCTGAGTAAGAGACGGGCATAGTGGATTGGTCTGAAACGCCCTGGATCACAAAAGTGATCTGCTGCATATCGTTCTGACGTTGAATTGATCCATTAACCACAGTGCCTGCAATGCGCACCGCAGAGGCTTGCTGCGCCGATTGTTGGGCCAGAAACTCGTCAACAGTCAGATAGTACACGGTCGAATCTTGAAAACTTGCATGCAGTAGATAGCCAATTCCCAGAGCGACAAGCAGCCCTCCGAGGAGTAATTTTCTGGTTTGTGCCTTCATACGTTCACCTGCCGCATATTCAGCCGATATTCCCCAATCGGGGAAACCATTCGATGAGTTTTGCCGCCAGCATCGAGAACTTTCCTGTAAAGACCAGGACCCCGATCAGGATTAAAAAGACGCCGCTCAGGATCTCGATGACGTGAAAATAGCGCTTCATTGTGTTGAAGACATCCAAAAATGTCTGGGTCGCAAGCGCGGTCAACAGAAACGGAACTCCCAACCCCAGCGAATAGACGCTCAACAAAAGGATTCCCTGTCCGACAGTCTGTTGTCCGCCAGCCAGAAAAAGAATAGGTCCCAGAATTGGTCCCACACAGGGCGTCCAACCAAACGCAAACGCCAGGCCGATAACAAAGGCTCCAAAAATCCCGGCGCGGACTTTGCGGACATGAAAACGGCGTTCATAATGAAGAAAATTCAGAGTTTTTTTGAATACACCCAAAAAATGTAGACCGAGAATAATAATGATCATCCCGGCAATTTTACTCATCAGGGTAAATTGAGCTAAAAGAAATTTTCCCAAAGTGGTCGCTGTGGCGCCGAGCAGGACAAACACCAGCGAAAAACCAGCAATAAAAGCCAGCGACGTGGCAAGCGTTTTGCGTAAGATGTCCCGGCGCTGCGACGCACGTTGCAATTCATCAACCGATACGCCGGACATAAATGAAATATAGGCCGGCACAAGCGGGAGCACGCACGGCGACAAAAATGACAATATTCCGGCAAAAAAGGCCGCCATGATTGAGACCTGAGTAACAAATTCCATAAAGAAAACCCTATAGCAAAACGACGAGACGAATAGTGCAGCATTCTCAAAATACATCAATTCCTGCTTCTGAAAAATCTTAATAACTCATTAAAGACAGAAAGCTTACTTGTCAAGAAAGAAAAATTTCGCTCCCGGAAATAATTCCGCATTTTATTAAACTTTCAGTTTTTCCTATCGTCAGACTTGCGACTCACATGAAAAATGAGTCACACGTAAACGCGTTACTTTTGATGATTTTTTACAGAGATCATATCCCTTCTTCTGGTTGTTTGATGCTCATCTATCTTGCAGCGCAGGAGGAGCGGATGTTGAAGATGAACTATCGGAGGTAATATCCTTATGATGAGACGGTTGAGATATTTCACAATCTTTTTCATGCTGCTCGGCAGCATTTTCCTATTGAGCGGCTGCAGCGATGATGATGATCCCACCACGCCTAAACAGAATACTTTTCCAACGATTGAAGGGATCACTATCAATCCGAATGCGCCGATTTATGCTGATGATACCGTCACTCTTACTCCAGTCACAACGGATCCGGATCATGACTTACTGCGCTATACCTGGAGTAAAAATGCCGGAACGTTTAATCCTGCTGAAGCGGTCGGCGATTCGATCCAATGGACAGCACCATCTGAGCTTGGGACCTATCAAGTAGTGGTGGTCGGAGACGACGGTAATGGCGGCACATCGCAGAAACATATTGAACTGAAGGTGTATGGCGGCAATCAGAACGGGCAAGTTGACGCTGTCGGCGGAGTTCGGCTCAATCCTGCCGGTGGAAACAGCGACATCGGCTATATTGATAAAGGCGATACGGTCGTACTGGTATGGGATAAAGCCAGTCCGACTACGGTTGATGGAACCCGGCCTGATGAAACCAAATATGCCCCTGATGGCAGCCGATTGAACGCCTCCACGCTGACGGTGGTTTCTGCCCCGCAGTTTGGCTATTCGGATGGACTTCCGGCCAGAGATGCCGCTCGCTATTCGATTATCGGAAAAATCGGAGATAAAGGCGGTTGGTTCGAATTTACCAATGGATCTGACGGCGATGGCGACGGAATTCCGGATTCTTTCTCTGCGGTTGCTCCTAATCGAGGAAAACTCTATCTCAGTCTGAACGAACAAGATGCGTTGTTAGCTGATAATACCGGGTACTGGCGATTCTCCTTCACCATTACTCACCCGTAATAAGACTAAGACACGGTCCTCTTTTTCCCCCAGCCCACGGTTTATATACCGTGGGCTTTTTTATTTTTTCTTTTGCATTCCAAAATTGACAAGAACAGCATTGAACTGTAAATATGTACAAAGATTTTTCATAAAGCAGAGCGATGTATACGACATCGTGTCTTGAGGAGCTTCGCTTCAGAAGGACGGTTTTCGCTAAACAAGCGCGCAAAAAAACAAGGAGGGAAAATACTTCATGAAAGCTGTGTTATTACGACAACCGAAAGAGATTGATATTGTGGAGGTTCCACGCCCTGACCAACAAGGGAAAGTCCTGATTCAGGTACGGTCAATGGGGATCTGCGGATCTGATATTGCAGCCTATAAAGGAGTTTCTCCGCTAGTCACCTATCCCAGAATTTTAGGACATGAAATCGCCGGTGAAGTTGTCAGCATTCCTAAACAAAGTGAAGGAGTCGCTGTCGGCGACCGCGTGATTGTCGAACCGTATCGGTATTGCGGCGCATGTTATCCCTGTCAGGTCGGCCGCACGAATTGCTGCGAACACCTCAAGGTGATCGGCGTGCACGAGGATGGAGGCATGAGGGAATATTACGCTCATGATCCGCATCTGATTCATCGCGTGCCCGATGCCCTTGGCTGGGATCGTATTCCGATGATTGAGCCCCTGAGTATTGCCATTCACGGCATTCACCGCCTGAACGTGCAAGTCGGAGAACACGTGGCAATTACCGGAGCAGGGCAGATTGGCTTATTGGCTGCCCAGGTCGTTCGATATCTTCACGCGATTCCGATTCTGATCGACCCGGTGCGCGAACGCCTCGAACTTGCCCGGCAAATCGGAATAGAGCATGTTATCGATCCTGTAACAGAAGATGCCGCGCAGAAGATTCAAACGATCACCAGCGGCCGATTGGTCGAAGCCTTTTTAGAAGCTTCCGGTTCCGCTGTGGCCGTGCGCAGTTCTATAGATTTGACCCATTATGCCGGACGTGTGGCTTTCCTGGGCTGGCCTAAAGATGAGGTATCACTCCCCACCTTTCTTGTTACCAAAAAAGAACTTGATGTACGAGGGTCGCGTAATAGCGTCGGTGAGTTCCCGCTTGCCATCGAACTGCTGGCAAGTGACAGGGTCAACGTTGACACCCTGATCAGCAAGGTGATCGCTTTTGATGATATTCCTGAATATGTGCGCTTAATAGCAGAACACCCGGCGGATTATATCAAGGTTATTGCGGTTTTTCCCTCATAAAGGAGCAGATGATGAAATATCGCATACTAGGAAAAACCGGCCTGTCTGTTTCAGTGTTAAGCTTTGGGGCGTCGTCGCTAGGCGGAGTCTTCCGGAATGTGCGCGAGCAGGAAGGCATACGCGCTGTACATACCGCGTTGGATTTGGGGGTGAACTTTTTTGATGTGTCCCCCTATTATGGACTTACAAAAGCCGAAACTGTTCTGGGAAAAGCCTTACAAGGTATTCTCCGTGAGAAATATCTGTTGGCAACCAAGTTAGGACGCTACGGCGATGATTTCGCTGATTTCGACTTTTCTGCGGCGCGAGCAGCCGCAAGCATTGATGAAAGTTTGCGCCGGCTTGGCGTTGACTATCTGGATTTGGTTCAATGTCATGATATCGAATTCGGTTCATTGGATCAGATTATCAATGAGACTATTCCAACCTTACGAAAGATTCAGGAACAGGGAAAAGTTCGATTTGTCGGTATTACTGGGCTTCCGTTGAAAATCTTTCCCACAGTCCTGGATCAAGTCGAAGTTGATACAATTCTTTCGTATTGCCATTATTGTCTGAGTGACACAAGCCTGGAAAACCTGCTGCCATATTTGCAAGCGAAACAGGCAGGGATCATCAACGCCTCCTCCCTATCAATGGGATTGCTTTCACAGCGAGGCGCACCGCCCTGGCATCCGGCTTCGAATGAGATCAAACAGGTCTGCGCCAACGCCGCGCGCTATTGCGCTGAACACGGAGAGCCGATTGAAAAACTGGCGATTCAATTCGCAGTACAGCCGCCGCAGATTGCGACCACGCTGGTTGGAACGGCAAGTCCTGAGAATGTCAAAAGGAATATTCAGTGGATTGAGGAGCCGATTGATGAAGAATTGTTATCCAATCTCCTTGATATTCTCAAGCCGATCCACAACAAAACCTGGACATCAGGACGACCGGAAAATAATTGAACTGCGAAAATATGTGATGGTGAATAGTTTTTGTGTATCTCAGAAACCGGGTTTTTTCGAAAAAACCCGGTTTCTCTGCCTGTCAATACAGACAAGAATTTATTCATCATTCCTGAACCTATCATGTCTCAAAAAATAGATACACATCATCATTTCTGGAAGTATAATGCTGAAGAGTATAGTTGGATTGATGAGAAGATGCAAAAAATCCGGCGCGATTTCCTGCCGGATGAACTGGAAGACTCGATTCAGGAAGTCGGAATTACAGGCGTCATTTCCGTGCAAGCGCGCCAAACTTTGCAAGAAACCGAATGGCTGCTTGATCTGGCCTCGGAACATGCGTTTATCCTGGGTGTGGTCGGCTGGGTGCCCTTAACATCGCCCTCGGTTGGCAAGGATATCGAACGCTTTGCGCAACATTCGAAATTCAAAGCCATCCGTCACGTATTACACGATGAGTCGGATGACTTCTATATGCTGCGCGATGATTTCAATAAGGGGATCAGTGTGCTCAGGTACCTGGAATTGACGTATGATCTGCTCATTTTTGAAAAACATCTGCCCCAGACCATGAAATTTGTGGATCGCCATCCGTACCAGAAATTTGTGGTTGATCACATTGCCAAACCGCGCATCCGCGAAGGGATCTTATCACCCTGGCGCGAAAACCTCAAAGAGCTCGCCAAACGCGAACAAGTGTATTGTAAACTGTCCGGACTTGCCACGGAAGCTGATTATGAAAACTGGACCGAAGGTGAACTGTTCCCCTACATGGAAATTACGATGGAAGCTTTTGGCCCGGAACGGGTGATGTTCGGATCAGATTGGCCGGCCTGCCTTGTGGCGGCAACCTACAAACGCTGGTTTGATACGGCCTCGCGCTATATTGATCAACTGTCTGAGACCGAACAGCAGCAAATATGGCATCAAACCGCACAGGAAGCCTATCATTTCGCCCTGCCTTCCGAAACGACCTGACATAACATGAAGAACAATTATGGGGATAACACTCTATGAGGCCGTGGGAAAATGCTCAAATCATCAGAATCGTGAGTATATCCAAATAAGTATAGCTGTAATATTAGCATGTTATGATAAATTCAACAAAATTTTCATTTTTCGATTGCTTTTTTCAAGAAAGATTGAAAGCTGTCACTTGAATTGCGTCGCGTATTCTAACAAAGGCATATATTAATGTATCTAAGATACACAGGAAGAAAAGGAGAAGAAGAATATGCCCAATGCATTGGAAAGCCTCAAAGCGATGACCACGGTCGTCGCTGATACTGGTGACATTCATTCTATTAAAGCTTATGCGCCAACAGATGCGACAACGAATCCCTCGCTCATTCTGGCGGCTGCGCAAATGCCGGAATACCAGCACCTGATTGAGGAAGCGGTGGCTTATGGGTGTCAAGCCGGAACAAGTAAAGCCGAGCGACTTACGAAAACCGTTGACAAACTGTTTGTGCTCTTTGGG
Source organism: Candidatus Vecturithrix sp. (assembly GCA_040772385.1). GTDB lineage: Bacteria > Moduliflexota > Moduliflexia > Moduliflexales > Moduliflexaceae > Vecturithrix. The sequence goes on from JAXGYF010000001.1 coordinate 71,433, forward strand.
CGTGAGATTTTGAATATTGTGCCCCGCTATGTTTCTACGGAAGCTGACGCCCGGCTTTCGTTCGATGCGGAGGGCACGATTGCGAAAATTCACGATCTCATCAAGTTGTATGAAGAAGTAGGGGTCAGCAAGGAGCGGGTGCTGTTTAAAATCGCCTCAACCTGGGAAGGGATCAAGGCTGCCGAAGTGTTGCAGCAGGAAGGCGTCAATTGCAATATGACCCTGCTGTTCGACTTTGCGCAGGCGGTCGCCTGCGCTCAGGTCGGCGCGTATTTGATTTCGCCCTTTGTCGGACGCATTCTCGACTGGTATAAAGCCAAAGAAGGGGTAGCAGGCTATGCGCCGGATGAGGATCCGGGCGTTATCTCGGTCCGCCGGATTTACAGTTACTACAAGAAATATGATTACAAGACGATTGTGATGGGTGCGAGTTTTCGTAACGTGGATCAGGTAAAGGCCCTGGCTGGCTGCGATGCGTTAACCATTGGCCCGAAATTGCTGAAACAATTGCAAGACGATCCAAAAGAACTGCCCAGAATTCTTTCAGATGATTATGCCCAAACTCATTGTCAGGATAAAAAAATCGAACTTGATGAAAAAACCTTCCGTTGGATGCTAAACGAGGATGCGATGGCCACAGAAAAGTTAGCGGAAGGGATCAGAAAATTTAGTGAAGATATTGTGACCTTGGAACAATATGTGTCTCCTAAGTGTCAATAAAACGATCCTCGGGCTTTTTAAGAAACCCGATGTTTCGACCTGAATAAGATTCTTTATTTTTGTACGAAAAATATTGACAATCAGAATTTGAAAGGACTAATTTATTCATAGCACAATTTATGATTGTTGTTCTCGCTTTAGCGAGTTCTTCAGACTCGGGAGGGAAAAAATATGAGAAAATCTGTATGGTGGAGAGGGTGTCTATTGGTATGCGTTCTGCTTGTCGCACCATCTGTTTTTGCATTGGGAGAACGAGAAAAGACGGTGACGTATAAATTCACGCATCGCACGGCCGCTGGCGAATTAATCACGTATGCTCACTATAGTATTGTTGCTCAGGAAGGTGAAGGTTACTGGTTACAGCGCGTCGCAACGATGCAGCCGGAGTCTGCTCCTCTTTCTATAACTCAGACCTTATTAGATGACTATACCCATGAGCCGATACGCTATATCATGCACCGGCCGGCGAAGATGGATCAGCCGGAGAATATAATTGACCTGCCGCTCTCTAAAATGGGGCAGGATGAAATCTTGCCGACCCCGGTCACTGGGGCGTTTACTGAAGAAGAACATTTGCAGCTTGCATCCGGAACCTTTGACACCAAAAAAGGCTGGAATGGCAAGGCGACCCTCTGGGTTAATTTAGATATTCCGGTATTAGGGGTTGTCAAAGCGGAGATGGAAGAGTGGACCATGGAGCTTTTCCAAATAAGTGATCTATCTGAAGATTTACTGCCACAGAAACCACCGCAAGGTGGGATTGTGTATTTAAACAAATAGCATCGTAGGTTATCTTATGCTGAAACCGGAAAATTTTTTTGCTGTACATGACTTCTCCCATCGGGCAATTTTCGAGGATCTTGACTATGTGTGGGATGCGCTCAAACGTTTATCCGACTATCTTCAAGAAGTGATAGTCCCGAGTATTGAGGGAAGTATCATGAATGGGGCCTATTTGATGGATGACCAGATTCAAATCGGTGAGGGGTCAGTTATTGAGCCAGGGGCATATATTGCCGGCCCTACAATTATCGGGAAAAATACCGTGGTGCGTCATGGCGCGTATATCCGCGGCAACGTGCTCATTGGGGATGAGTGTGTGGTTGGCCATACCTCTGAATTAAAAGGCGCGATTTTGCTAAACCATTGCGGCGCGCCCCATTTCAATTATGTTGGCGACAGTATTTTAGGCAATTATGTCAATTTAGGCGCCGGAACAAAACTGTCAAATGTAAAAATGCTCAAAGGGAGCGTCAAAGTCAGAATCGGCGATGTTGTCTATGACAGTAAGCTGCGGAAATTCGGAGCGATTCTTGGAGATCGAGCCGAAACCGGATGCAATTCCGTGTTAAATCCCGGCACGCTGATCGGTCCGAATAGCTTGGTGTATCCCAATGCGAGCGTTTCGGGTTATGTGCCTCCGAACTCGATTGTGAAACTGCGCCAGCCCCTGGAACTCGCGATGCGGGAATCCCGTGTATAATGCACAAAAACCAGGTTTCTTCAAAAAACCTGGTTTTTAACATCTTTTTTGAGAAAGGAGGAATGTGCTATTCGAAAAGTTTATGGTAATCTTGCCGGCTTAAAAACTAACCATGTTCAACGTTTAGAACATATTTACCGACGGAAAATCCCTGCCAATCAGGTTATTACCCAGGAACTCGCGAATTATTTGTCAGAGCTTTCGCTTGAAACCAATCGCCAGATCGGTGTATTGATCGCCCGGAAAGGAGCGATAGAGTATGTGATTGTCGGAGATCGAAAACAAATCCACCTTCCAGATATTGGGCGTTTTCGGGCAGGATATCTGCGTTTGCGCGGCCTGCGCTATCTTCATACCCACCTGGCCGATACTCCACTCAATCGCGACGATTTTGTTGATCTCGCTATGCTGCGTTTTGATCTGATCGGAGCTATTGTAGTAAATGAACAGGGCTTGCCAGGCAAATATTATTTAGCACACTTATTGCCGCAAAATCCCGACGAAAAACGCTGGGAAGTTCTGGAACCAGCGATTCCCGGACAACTCACTCTGGATTTTGAAGAATTTATTCGTTCCCTGGAAGAAGAATTCCGGCGGACACAAGGCCCCAGAGATGTTGACGACTCGCGTGAACGTGCTGTTCTGGTCGGCGTTTCAAACGGCAAACGTCTGCTGGCCGAAGAATCCTTTCGCGAATTGCACGAACTGGCTCAATCTGCCGGACTGTTTGTGATGGATGCGATCATGCAGCACCGTGAAACAATTGACCCCAAATTTTTACTGGGAAAAGGAAAACTCAACGAATTGATTATTCGCAGCTATCAGGTGGGAGCAGAGGTTCTGGTGTTTGATCATGATCTCACGCCAGCTCAGGCGCGGACGATTGCAGATATGACCGAACTGAAAATCATTGACCGGACTCAGCTTATCCTGGATATTTTCGCACAACGCGCCCATAGCCGAGCGGGAAAAGTGCAGGTGGAGTTAGCTCAGTTAAAATACCAGTTGCCACGCCTGGGAACCCGTGATGACGCATTATCGCGCATTACTGGAGGAATCGGCGCACGCGGTCCGGGCGAGACAAAATTGGAGATTGACCGCCGCCGTGCCCGGGATCGGATTCGAAACCTGGAAAAAGAACTGGCGCATTTGCAAAAAGGACGCCACCAGCGCCGCGCCAAACGTCAGCGCCATCAGGTTCCGGTGATCTCGATTATCGGCTATACCAATGCCGGCAAATCAACGCTCTTAAATACGTTGACTCATAGCGAGGTTGAAGTGAAAGATCAGATGTTTGCCACGCTTGACCCGACCAGCCGCCGCCTGCGATTTCCCAGGGACCTCGAAGTCATTATCACAGATACGGTGGGGTTTTTACGCGATCTGCCCAAAGATCTGGTCGAAGCGTTTCGAGCCACCTTGGAAGAACTGGAAGATGCTGACCTCTTATTGCACGTGGTTGACCAGAGCAACCCTGATTTTGAGGAACATATTACAGCCGTGAACCGGATTTTGGAAGAGTTACATCTGGATCAGATTCCCCAACTTCTGGTATTTAACAAAGCAGATCGCGTGGAATCTCAATTCGCCGAGACGCTTTGTACGCGCTATAACGGCGTCTCGATTGCTGCAATCCACAAACCCACATTACGGAAACTGGTGCAGCGGGTGCAGGAAGACATTCTGCGTCTCTATCCGGAGCAAGAAAAATATCCGCAACTCAAATCAGCGGCTCTGCCTGTTCCTCTACCAGTTTGAGGCTGACATGTTCATGGCTAAAAACCGAGTTTTTTCAAAAAACTCGGTTTTTTTGGGCCCTCTCAGGTTTTCTTGTTCGGACGGCGGAATTTGCGATCAATCACGCTGCCAATGCCGCCGCCAACCGCTCCGCCGATAATTGCCCCGATCGGAGCCAGCGGCCCCAAAAAAATTGCCCCCGATACAGCCCCAACCATTGCGCCATACCCGGCCCCTTTATTCGCTTCAATCCGATCTTTTAACGACAATTTCCGTTCTCGAGGATCCTTTTCAATCCCAGGCTCTTGCGATTCTGGCATATTTCCCCTCCCTGAAGAACAATATCACTATGTATAGGTTCATAAACGTTCAAACAAAACCCGAGAGTTAAAAATCCGGGTTTGTGAGTACCTCGAAACATTTTATCAGATGGCTATTGAACTCATGTCGAAGAAGTCAAGGAGAAAAAATATGTTTCATTTCAGCTGCTTATATTTCATGAGTTTGTAGTTCCGCCTTTAGGCGGCACTCCGCGCTAAAGCGCGAACTACGAACTCGTACAAACTTGTGTCTCAGAGCCTTAATGAAAATTCATAATTTTTACTTGACAAGTTTATTTTTTTAATTAAATTGGTTGACAGTTAACAGTTAACAATCAACTAAATACCTATGGAGGGTTTGAATTTGGAGTTTGTGAATATAACAAGTACAGTTTTGGCCTATCTTCGAGCTAAAATTATCAGCGGAGAAATGGCGCCTGGCACAAAGATCAATGAGAATGACTTATCCAGGAAACTTCAAATAAGCCGCGGTCCTATCCGTGAGGCCTTTCGAGTATTGGAGCATGAGCATCTCGTGATTAATGTGCCAAGAAAATCCACGTACGTGAGCAAAATCTCCTTAAAAGATCTCGAGGATCTTTACCAGGTCAGAAAAGCCATTGAGTTAAGTGCAATAGAGTTATTTGAGGCCAAAAAAGTGAGACATCTGCCGAAAGTTTTATCGAGCCTGGAGCCTACAGCCCTGAGGGAAACGCCTTTACCTGTCGATACCACCCAGGTCTTAATTTACAGAGAGAAGATCACCGATTTTCATGTGAAGATGGTGGAGGCAACAGAGAACAAATGGCTTGTTGAGTATTATCGGACCCTCTACTTCAGTCTGGCCAGATATCAATACCCTCAGTTTCAACAACCTGGAACAGGGAAGCGTTCTATCAACGATCATAAAACCATTTTGGAGTATATCGAATCGGGCGACTACAGGAAGGCAAAAGAGTTCCTGTTAGAGCATATTCAATATTCTTTTGATTTTCAAAAGCAGTTACTTGAGGGCGTTATCGGAGGAACGACGCTCGAACAGGGGGCAATGCGTTAATTTTTCATAACCAGCAAGAGGAGGGTATATTATGCACGGAGTTGTATTTTTAGGAAACAAGAAAATAGAGTGGGGCGAGATTTCCGATCCGAAAGTCGGAGAAGGGGATGTGCTGGTACGGGTAAAAGCCAGCGCAATTTGTGGAAGTGAAATGGAAACTTATGTTCCCCCAACGGGTCTTCCCTGGAAGGGGAATCCAGGGCACGAGGTTATGGGCATTGTCGAAAATCCCAATGGATCAAAACGCTTTCGGAAGGGAGACCGAGTTGGCGTTTCAACACTCCAGGGCTGCGGCGATTGTTTCTGGTGCCTCCAGGGAAAACAGATTTTCTGTAAGAAGTCCTCAGTGGTCAGAAACGCGCACAGCGAGTACGTGGTGTCTAAAGAGAGATGGCTTCACGCGCTCGATGACGATATCAACGATGGCGTCGCAGTGCTTCTTTCCGGTGACGGAATGGGGGTACCTTATGGGGCCAGTATCAGAAGCGGCGTGGCGCCGGGAGAGATTACCTGTGTGTTTGGGGTAGGCCCTGTTGGATTGGGGATGACATTGTTTCAAACCTGGCTGGGCGCGCAGGTCATAGCGGTTGATATAAACCCACTCGCGCTTGAGCGTGCGAAAAAAATGGGCGCATGGAAAACCATCAATCCCAAAGAGACCTCAGACCTGAAGGCTGCAATATGGGATTTAACATCTGGCCTGGGACCTAACAAAAGTTTCGATGCAATCTCCATGGGTAACCAGGATCTGTTTCACACCATGCTGGATGTTACTATGCCGGGAGGCACGGTGGTGACTGTCGCCCATGGCGATCATGGCATAGATCATGTCCGGGAACGGCTTGCATTCCACGTAGATCCGGTCAAAGGAGAGTATTGGGGTAGAAACCTCTCTGTGCGAGGTAACTGGGCTTGCTATTTCAGCGACTGGTCAGACATGGTCGCCATGGTGAGAAACGGATTTCCGATAGAACGCATCATCACCAACTATTTTCCGATAACAGAGGCGAAAGAGGCCTATTGCCGGGTTTCGGAGGGACTGGAAGGCAAGGTAATCTTAACTCAGTAGGTAGGGACGCGGAAACAGACGCATGCCCCCTTTGCATCTGTGATCCTGGGTTTGATTTTGTCAATCACTCGGTAAAGCACATACTAAATAGAAATAAAGGAGAAAAAATTATGTCAGTTTTTAGTCATATGCCTATGGGAGAGGAAGGATTGAAGGAGCTTTACTCCTGGATCGATAATTTTGTCAAAAAGAACGAAAAAATTGTCGAGAAAATGGTGCTTGGTAAATCAGAAGACGGCAAATGGGAAATACCGGCCATCATCATCACCAACAAATCTATTCCTAAAGACAAGAAACAGACGGCTATCGTTACCCTCGCCAGACACGGGAATGAAAGGGGCGGCATCATCGTTGGCCCGGAAATCCTGAATTATTTAGCCAGTAATGAGGCCAGTGAAATAAGAGATAAGCAGACGGTTATTGTTGTCCCCGTTTGCAATCCGGTGGGAATTATTCTGGATGAGTTTCATTCGACCATGACCGGCATCACTGACCTTGAAAAGGAGATCATGGGCAATTTGTGCGCCGACTATATCCCCGATATGATGATGGATTATCATAGTCTAGGCAAGATACAAGGTTCGAAATATGATCGTGGCGACATGGAAGTGATCATTCCCGCAAACACGACCAAATGGGGCATGGATGAACAGATTTATCAATACGTCGCCAATAAAATGGTCAAGGCAACTGAGGCCAAGGGCTTTCCTTATGAAATCCATACCCTTGAAGATCTGGCGTGTTATTATTTCGGAGAAATGGGAAACCCCCGCTTGCCCTGGAGATATCAAAAGGAAAAAGTCTTCTTGCTCAATGTCCAAAATTTTTATGAGCACTATGATAGCGCTGAAAGATTGCCCGGATATACGAATTATACGTGCGGTCCGGCTTATCTCAAATGGCATACGCTTGTTTTTGGAATGGAAACGAACCATTGGAGCGTCAAAGCCGAGCAGGGTTTAGGCGAGAGCGGATTATTCCCCTGCCAGGCACTGTTAACGATGGGAAATGAAAAATTCTCATGGGAAAAGGACCCCGGATATCCAACAAATTTGATCTGCGGAGATTTTAGAATTTCAATCAGAGCCTTAGGCAGTACTCCAGGGGAACGACGGGCTTCACGCGAAAAAATATGGAATGAAAGAGAGAATTTCAGCCTTTTTGAAAGACAATTGATTGATCCTGAAACGACGCTGGCTAAAGTGGGATATATGGGAAATAATTTCCCGCTCGAGTTCGCCTTTTGTTTGCGCATGAGGGAAAAGGCTATCAAAAAAGTGCTGATCGAAGATCAGGAAACTGCGTTTGAGACCTTTACAGATCAGTGCTCGACATTTCTGTATATCCCAATGGTTATGAAAAAGGAAGGGGTCTTGAATCTCACAATTACTCATGAACCCTTTCAAAAACCTTGTTAAATCTGACATTCTGACCGATCTTTCTACCGACAGCAAGGTCGGTCAGACTCTCGAACAGACAAAGTCTTCACGTGAGCATCAGAATCTGAGGGGAGGATTACTATGCGCATACGCTTATCAACGTTAGCCGAAAATTCGGCAAGCTGGATGGGCTTGCTGGCCGAATGGGGATTAAGTATTCTGGTAGAGACGGATGACGCCGTGATTCTGGTTGATACAGGCCTGAGTATGGTGGCAGCGTATAATGCCAGGATCATGGGAGTGAACATCAAGAATATTGACAAGATACTTTTCAGCCACGGACACCAGGACCACACTGGCGGCCTGGTTGATCTGCTCAGGCTTGACGATATGTCAGAAACGCCTGTAGAGGTTATTGCTCATCCGGATGTGTGGGCGCCTAAATTTTGGCGTTCTGGGAAACGTTATCGCTATGTCGGCATCCCTTTCGCCCGTAAACTGGCGGAAAGCCTGGGGGCCTCTTTTCACCTGACGCCGGAACCGGTATGGATTACCGACCGGATCGTCACAAGCGGCGAGATTCCGATGTTGACCGACTATGAAGAAATTGATGCTGACGCCTGCGTCGAAAGCGACGCCGGGTTTATCAGCGACCCGCTTAAAGACGATCAGTCGCTGTTTATCAAATCTGACAAGGGCTTAATCATCGTATCCGGCTGCGCTCATCGGGGAATCGTCAATACTATCCGCCGGGCGCAGAATCTGACCGGATGCAGCGATGTGTACGCCGTCGTCGGAGGGATTCATCTCTTCAGCGCTTCCGAGCGCAGGGTCCAATTAACCCTTGAAGAACTCAAACGCCTTAACGTCCAGCGGATCGGCGTGTCTCATTGTACGGGACCGCGCGCCAGCGCCTTTCTGGCGCAAGCACTCGGAGACCGTTTCTTTTTCAACCAGGCCGGCACCATTACCGAATTTGACGTATAAGCGGCATAAACGAAATTCGCAATGTTCGGCAGGAGTGAGGAGACCAATACATGATGAAACTAAATAAAGAACAAGAAAACATGCTAGCCGGGAAGGAAGGCCGCGGCGTTCAGAAGGCGATGGAAATCCTGACCGCGATGGGAAACGCCATCGGGGCCGGCGGACTGGTAAAAATTTCTTATGCGCACCTGATGCCCCCGGATCTCATGTTTTTCCCCTATGGGAAACAAGGGAAATGGGCTCATGACATGACCAAAGAATTGACTCTGGACCTGAAGGGGTTGAGGGTACCAACGACCATTGAGCCTAAATTTTGCGATCTTCACGTAGCAAAGGATTTGCAATTCACAGACGACATCATTGAGGAAATGCGGCTAATTCAGGGAAATGCCGTAAATTTCTATGAGAATCTCGGCGTATATACGACCTACTCAGCGATGCCTTTTCTCTATTATCAAACCAGGTTGGGTCAGCATGTCAGCATTGCAGAGTCTATTGCCACATTGTGGTTTAACACTATGTTTGGCTCGCGCTGCGAACGAGATGATGGCGTCACTGCGCTTTCGGCTGCGATCACCGGATATGTGCCTCTTGCCGGAGCACATCTTGATGGGCATCGTCATGCGGAGGTCGTTGTCAGGCCTGGCGCCGGCGTCAAATTTTCCGAGTTCAATGACGCCGACTGGGATGCTTACAGTCTGGCAGCCAGCCGGGCGTGTAAGGAAAAACGTCCCGTGTTTACAGATATCCCACCCAATATTGGAATTACCGCGCTGAAACATCTGTTGTCTGTCATCGCCGTAGAGTCTGGCCTGGCGCAAATGCACATTGTCGGCATAACGCCTGAGGCTCCAACCCTTGAAGCTGCCCTGTCGGGGATCCCCCCCCTGGGAGACTTCGCTATCGGCAGAAAAGAGCTTGATGAGGCCTACGAGCTCGCCAATACGGCGAAGGGAAAAAATATAGATTTTATCTTCCTGGGCTGTCCCCATGTCACACTGAGGGAACTCAGAGATCTGGCCGAAGTCCTTGATGGCAAGAAAATACACAAAGATGTCAAGCTGATTGTCTCGACAACCCGACTCTTCCTGGAGCAGGCCGAGGATTTAGGGTATGCTGACATCATACGAAAGGCCGGCGGAGTGATCGCCAGGGATATGTGTATTGCCTTTGCCGGAACAAATGTAAAAGGGACTATTGCAACCAATTCCATCAAAGCCGTGTTTTTTTACGCGGGTTTCTGCGCCAGTGAACCGAATGAAGTAAAATTTGGTAGCACCAAAGAATGCGCCCGGTCCGCGCTTACGGGAAAATGGGAAGGGAGGTTCTGATTATGGCTATATATCATGGAAAGAGCGTCAAAAAAATGGGAGTGGTTGAAGGAGAGGCGCTTGTGACAAAAGATCTCATTGCCTTCTGGGGCGGGGCCGACTGGGAGACCGGTGAAATTGTTGAGGTCGGACATGAAGCGCGGGGGAAAAACGTTGCGGGCAAAGTCCTGGTTTTTCCCATTGGTAAAGGAGGAGGGGGCGAAACCTTCGGGTATTACTACCTGGGTCGCAGCGGAAAAGCTCCGCTCGCGCTCGTATGCAACCGCTCGCTGGGGCAGACCGTCGCAGGCGCCCTTCTCATAGGGACGCCAATGATCTATGGATTCAAAGAGGATATCACCGACAAAATCTGTACGGGCGATTGGGTTCGCGTTGATACAGATAAAGGCGAAATTGAAGTAACCAAGAAAGGAAACTGAGATGCAAATTGATGCCATTATGATCAAAGAGCAGGATAATGTTGCCACGGCCCTGCGAGATATTCCGATGAATGAGGAGATTACCGTGGGGATGGGCGATAAGGTCACACCATTTGTGGTGAAAGAATTTATTCCCTATGGGCATAAATTTTCTGTGAACGATATAGCCCTGGGAGAAAACATCCTGAAGTACGGCGAAGTGATAGGTCGGGCTACCAGAGAAATTCGGGCAGGCTCACATGCCCATATTCATAACATTGAAAGCCTTCGTGGACGAGGGGATTTAGCAACCCGGGAGTCGTAAAATGGAATTTAATGGATACAGACGCAGCAATGGTGCTGTTGGTACACGCAACTATGTAGGGGTTCTGTCAACGGTTGTTTGTGCGAATGAAGTGGTAGATGCCATTTCGAGGCAGGTTCAAGGGGCCGCTTCCTTTATGCATCAGCAAGGCTGTTGCCAGACCCCTGTAGATATTACGCGCGTGAACGAAACGCTGATTGGTCTTGGCAGCAATCCGAATCTTGCCTCGGTACTCCTTGTCAGTTTAGGATGCGAGAGTACGAATGTCACTGCGGTGGCAAACGCCATTTCAAAGACCGGCAAGCGAGTCGAGACGGTGGTGATCCAGGATATTGGAGGGGCGGCAAGATCCATTGCCGCGGGAGTGCTCGTGGCCCAGGACATGGTGCAGGAGGCTTCAGCAATGGAGCGGGTTCCCTGCCCGGTCAGTGAACTGGTCCTGGGACTCAAATGCGGCAGTTCGGATACGACTTCAGGTTTGGTGCCTAATCCGGCGCTGGGCATTGCGTCGGACCTGATAGTAGAAGCAGGCGGCACTTCCATACTGGGAGAGGTTACCGAATTTATCGGCGCGGAACATCTGTTAGCCCAACATGCGAAAGACGCACAGATCGGCCAGAAAATCATCGATTTGGTTCAACGCATGGAAGACAGGGCAAAGTCGGTGGGTGCTGATATTCGGGGCGGCCAGCCGACCGGGGGAAACATCAAGGGGGGCTTGACAACCATTGAAGAAAAATCCCTTGGCGCTATTGCCAAGGCCGGCAATGCCCCGATCCAGGCGGTCTATGAGTATGGCGTTACGCCCCGGGTCAAGGGTCTGGTTGTGATGGATTCTCCCGGAAGGGAACCGGAACTTCTCACGGGACTGGCTGCGGCCGGCTGCAACGTGATCGCCTTTACAACCGGTCGCGGTGCGCCCCAGGGCTTTTCTTTTGTCCCTGTGATAAAAATCACCGGCAATAAAGTCACCTGGGACAGACTGCAGGATCACATGGATGTGGACGTCAGTGCTGTCATAGAAGGAAAAGAATCCTTACCGGAAGCGGGCAAACGGATCTTCCGAGAAATGCTGACGGTATGCTCAGGAAGATTAACCAGGGCCGAAATATCGGGCTATAACAAAGCCATGGATATTTATATGGTTGGTCCGGTGATCTGAGAAAAGAGAGGATTAAACAGTAGATATTATCGAAAATAAGAACACTTGCAGATAGCCTGTTGAGGAAATTATGTCATATCCCGAAATGGTGAAAATCAGCCAGCAATTAGATAAGAGATAAACGAAGCCAAAAAGAACAATGCGATAAGGATCCTCGATGATCGGTGTTCCATGCAATTCGACGAGGCTGGAAATCTTCACTCTCTCAACAAAACAGAGAGTCCGGGAGGGGCAATGCCGGTTTTGTAATCGCCTGATTCTCTTCTTCCCATCCTTCTGAACAGTTCGCCAACCTGAATTTCTGGCAGGAAGGAAAGTATCAAAAATAAGTTCTCAAGCGAGAAACCAGGTTTTTTCCAAAAAACCTGGTTTCTTCTCGTTCGTAAAATTAGAAGTTATTTTTGACATGTTCCTAAGTACTCGCTCAAAAGTTTTTGGGTAGTGCTCCTGTCGGACTTATCACTCTACAGCCTGACTTTATGACGGCAATAGACAACATTATTGAAAATAAAATTGTAAGAATTACTTGACTACTTATTCTAATATCCCAAACATAAAATGAAGGTGTCAGGAATGTCTTTCCGAAATATCTATTGTTCCGATTCACGTTTACAGATCATTGAGGAATATGTCATTTATGGCATAGGGAGATCGCCATGAATACAGAGGAGAAGGCCACAGTTTTAATTGTCGAAGATAATCCGTTAACCATTTATACCCTCATTGAATATCTAAAAAAAATAGGACTCCAGATTTCAGTTGCTCGAAGCGGTGAAGAGGCTTTACGTCAGGTAAAAACCTTGCAGCCCGACCTTATTTTGTTAGATATTATGATGCCTGGCATTGATGGGTTTGAAACCTGTCGCGGCTTCAAAGGCAGTTTTGACACGAAAGATATTCCTGTGATTTTTATTACCGCTCTTGAGGATACCGCGAATAAAGTTAAAGCTTTTGAAGCCGGAGGGACGGATTATATTACCAAACCCTTTGATCTCAAGGAAGTTGCTGCTCGCATTGAGACTCGTTTAACGATTCAACGATTGCAGAGACGGCTCCACGTTCGGAACCTTTCCTTTATCATGCCTGAGAAAACGGAAAAAGCCAGCATTTTAGTTGCTGAAGATAATGAGATGACCTTACAGGTGATCTGTGGCTATCTTGAAAAACTGGGATTTCAGACAACCAAAACGACAACCGGGGAAGGCGTGCTGAACTACCTCAAAGAACACACGTTGCCAGATGTGATTTTACTGGATGTGATGATGCCAGGGATTGATGGTTTTGAAGCGTGCCGCCAAATTAAAGCGAATCCGAAAACCAGAGAGATTCCCGTCATTTTTATGACCGCTCTCACAGATATGTCTCATAAAGTAGCAGCCTTTGAAGCCGGAGGTTCAGATTATATTACCAAACCGCATCATTATGCTGAAGTGCTCGCCAGGGTCAATACACATCTTACGCTTCGAACTCTCCAAAAATTACTCCGCAAAAAACCTGAGTAAATTTTAATGAAGAACGTGAGGACCTGGGAATTGTGGATGCTGAAATTGATTCTCTGGCATGAAAATACTCCGGTGTAATCTCGTATTGATTTTTTCCTTGACAAAAGCTTCTCCCGTTTTATAGAGACACTACGCTTATATAGCATTTCGGAAAAATATCGGTGCATCGTAACGCTGAGATTAAAAAAACTTGGCATTTCGAAGCGAAAAAATTTCTGAAAACCTATAGATGCATGTTGATATTGCTTGTTGCCCTGATAAAGAGGAGTAAAGTAACGTATGAAAACAGAATTTGCGAAAAAAGAAACGGTTCAACGCAAGTGGTGTGTGATTGATGCTCAGAATCAAGTGCTGGGCCGCCTTGCTGTGGAAATAGCGCGGAGGTTGCGTGGCAAACATAAGCCGATCTATTCCCCGCATGTTGACACAGGTGATTATATTATCGTTGTCAATGCTGATAAAATTCGCTTAACCGGAAAAAAAATGGATGACAAGGTTTATTATCACCATAGCGGTTATACAGGTGGAATTAAGGCCGCCACTCCGAGAGAACTTTTGCACCGCAAGCCGGAACGAGTGCTGGAACTGGCAGTCAAAGGCATGTTACCCAAAAACAGACTGGGACGACGTATGTTCAAAAAATTAAAAGTCTATGCTCAGCCTGATCATCCGCATACTGCTCAGCAGCCAGAAGTATTAACCCTTAAACAACGTTATTAATGGGAGGGATGTTGGTGTCACAGTTTGATGATTTTGCAGAAAAAACTCACTTCGAAGAGGATCAATACGAAGAATCCCCGTATGGAGACATGCCGGGCGAAGAAGATTTGTCGGAAGATATGAGCCGCATGCTTCCGGAAATCTCGACAGATGGACCGGTCGAACAGGTCTATGCGACAGGAAAGCGTAAGACCGCGATTGCCAGAATTTGGCTGCGTCGAGGAAAAGGACGATTTTCTGTGAATAGCATGACCTTAGACGATTATTTCAATCAAGAAACGCAGCGGATGATCGTGAAACAGCCCATGCGGCTCACGAAAAATCTGAACGATTTTGATGTCATCGCTACGGTCACAGGCAGTGGAAAATCTGCCCAGGCCGATGCTATTAAACATGGGATTTCCAAAGCCCTGGTGTTGTTTAATGAAGAAGAATATCGGCCGGTTCTGAAAAAAGCCGGGTTTTTGACGCGTGACTCGCGTATGAAAGAACGCAAAAAATACGGTCAACGCGGCGCCCGGGCGCGCTTCCAATTCTCGAAACGTTAAAATCTGGGGAGTCACGAGGATGATTACCCCCTCAAATTACCATGTTTTCTGATCTTCATGGTGGTGTTTGGTGAAGGCCAGATTCCATGAAGAGATGATGAAAACATACGTATAACCACGATAAGGAGGAACCTGCGTGAGTAATGTAAGCATGAAAGAATTGCTGGAAGCTGGAGTCCATTTCGGACACCAGACCAAACGCTGGAATCCGAAGATGAAACCATACATCTTCGACGAGCGAAATAATATTTATGTAATTAATTTGCAAAAAACGGTTAAAAAATTTAAAGAGGCGTCAGATTATCTGACCGGTACGATTGCCGACGGAGGCACCATTCTGTTTGTTGGCACGAAAAAACAAGCCAAAGATGCCATTCAAGAAGAAGCGTTTCGATGCAACATGCACTATGTCAATCAACGCTGGCTCGGAGGAACTTTAACCAATTTTGCCACCATTCAACAAAGCATCAAACGCCTGAAACGCCTTGAAGAGATGAAAGAGACCGGAGAAATTTCCTTATTAACGAAAAAAGAGGCCCTGCAGTTAGAACGCGATCGGGAAAAAAAGGAAAAATTTCTTGGCGGCATTAAAAATATGGAGCGGCTGCCTGATGCTGTGTTTGTTATCGATCCGAAAAAAGAAAAAATCGCTGTGCATGAAGCCAATGTGTTAGGGATTCCGGTTATTGCTATTGTTGATACCAATTGCGATCCTGATCCGATTGATTTTGTCATTCCGGGCAATGATGACGCCATTCGAGCGATTAAACTCTTTGCTAATCGCATTGCCGAATGTGTTCTCGAAGGACAGGAACTCCAGCAAAAGCGGATCACCAGTCAGGAAGAAGGCGACAACGATTCCAAAGGAAAGCCGATCAAAGGTTTTACCCCTGAAGAGTTCCGAAAACAAGCTGAAGAAGAAGACGGGCAGTTTGACGAAGAGGACGACGGAGAAGCAGAACAGGAAAGTTCCCGTTAAAAGACAACCGTGAGATGAAACAACAATAGCAAGCAACTATCAGGGCAACATAACTGCAGTAATTTTCTGACATGCATGTAATGAATATTTCATAGACCGAGAAGAAACGTTGTAAAGGAGAAGGAAGATATGGCTATCACAGCACAGATGGTCCAGGAATTACGTGAAAAAACCGGGGCCGGAATTATGGACTGTAAACGGGCATTAACAGAAACAGACGGAGATTTTGAAAAAGCCATAGAAGTCTTACGTAAAAAAGGACTTGCTGCCGCTGCCAAAAGATCCGGACGGACAACCAGCGAGGGGACAATTGCCTCCTATATTCATACAGGTGGAAAAATTGGGGTGTTGGTTGAAGTAAATTGTGAAACCGATTTTGTAGCGCGAACCGATCAATTTCAGCAATTGGTGAAAGATATTTCAATGCAGATTGCCGCTGCCAATCCGCTCTATGTGAAGGATGACGATGTACCTGAGAGCGTGCTGGCAAAAGAACGCGAAATTTACCGGGCGCAATTTAGCAATTCCGGAAAGCCTGAAAAAGTCGTGGAAAATATTGTAGAAGGCAAAATCAAGACCTATCTGAAAGAGGTTTGTTTGTATAATCAACCCTTTGTCAAAGATGCTGAAAAGAGCGTACAGCAGCTTGTTGCTGAAACGATTGCACAGTTAGGGGAAAATATCAATATTCGCCGCTTTGCTCGCTTTGTTCTGGGCGAGGGAATTGAGAAAGAAGAAAAAGACCTGGTGAAGGAAGTTGCCGCCCAACGTCAGACTGCCAATCAATAAAGATAGAAGATCAGCGGCAGGACATGTTTTGATGCCCTGTCGCTGATCTTCTTTGTTTATGCCGTTACTCGCCTATAAACGAATTCTCCTGAAATTGAGCGGCGAAGTGCTTGCTGGTAAGGCCGGCTATGGAATTGATGGTAGCATGCTTGATTACCTTGCCAGAGAAGTGGAATCTGTCATGGAGTTAGGAGCACAAGTCGCTATTGTGATTGGCGGAGGGAACATCTTCCGAGGTATCCAGGGGGAACGCCGTGGTATTCCTCGTGCTTCAGGCGATCAAATCGGAATGTTGGCCACCGTGATGAATAGCTTAGCGTTACAGGAAACATTGCGAAGTCTGCATATCCCGACTCAGATCCAATCAGCAGTAGAAATGCGCTCAATTGTTGAACCTTTTATCCGTCAAAACGCCTTGAATTATTTGGAAGATGGGCATGTGGTCATTTTTGCCGCAGGCACAGGCCATCCGTTTTTTACGACAGACACCGCGGCAGCGTTACGCGCCATCGAAATCAATGCTGAGGCCATTCTCAAGGCTACGAAAGTTGATGGCATCTATTCAGCCGATCCTGTTCTTGATCCAACTGCTACCCGTTTTGAGCAGATTTCCTATTTCGAAGTCTTGCAGCAACAGTTGAAAGTGATGGATTTGACCGCTATTTCATTATGTATGGAACATCAGATGCCCATTATTGTGTTTAATCTAAACGTGGCAGGCAATGTCAAACGCATCGTATTAGGTGAAACTATTGGAACTCTAGTTCATAACGAGGGGAAAGGTTAAGAAGAAATAATAAATACAACCAGCACGGATGTTTGTCTTTATTATTTTTGTCTTCACCTTGAAAACAATGCTTCAAGACATATATAAAGATGTCGAATCACAGATGCAAAAAGTAGTTGAGGCATTAAAACATGACTTTGCAGGAATTCGTACGGGACGGGCCTCTGTGGGGTTGCTGGACGGCATCACGGTGGAATATTATGGCACCCAAACCCCGCTCAATCAGGTAGCAACGCTCTCTGTTCCGGAAAGTTCCCTAATCGTTATTCAACCCTGGGACGTGAGCGTCATCAAACAGATTGAAAAAGCGCTGCTCCGTTCTGATTTAGGGATCACACCTTCAAATGATGGCAAGGTCATTCGTCTGGCTATCCCGCCCTTGACGGAAGAACGGCGTAAAGAACTGGCCAAATTAGTCAAAAAACGGGCAGAAGAGAAGAAAGTGGTGATTCGTCAAATTCGGCGAGATGCCAATGAACACTTGAAAAATCGTGAGAAGGAGAAAGAGCTCACCGAGGATCAGCGTCATCAAGGACAGGAGAAAGTCCAAAAATTGACCGATCAATTTATCCAAAAAATTGATGACGCGACCGCCCAGAAAGAAAAAGAAGTGATGGAGATATAGATCATGAGTTTTCCGACAGAGACAGTGCTTCTTGCTCAACTTCGCGGGCAACTGGATCCGCAAAAAATACCCCGGCATGTCGCCGTGATCATGGACGGAAATGGGCGTTGGGCCAAACAGCAAGGGAAATCTCGGATTGAAGGACATAAGGTCGGAGCGCAGTCAGTACGAGCGGTTGTCGAAGCGGCGGCTGAACTCGGTATTTCCGCGCTGACCTTGTATGCTTTTTCGTCTGAAAATTGGCGTCGTCCGGCGATGGAGATTAAAGCCCTGATGTCTCTGTTAGTTCAATATTTAAAAGGGGAACTGGAAGAACTCCAACGTCATAACATCCGCTTAAAAGCCATTGGTCGCCTGCATGCTCTTTCGGCAGATGTGCAAAAGTCTTTGACTGCCGCGATGGAGCATACAAAAGATAATAAGGGAATGACGTTGTGTATCGCATTAAATTACGGCGGACAACAGGAAATTCTTGACGCCGTAAAAAATATACTCTATCTTATACAAGACCAGAAATTATCGGTTGAGGCGTTAACGCCCGAAGTATTTAGCCGGTATCTTTCTACCGCTGAACTGCCGGAATTGGATTTGATGATTCGAACAAGCGGCGAAATGCGAGTCAGCAATTTTCTCCTGTGGCAGCTTGCGTATGCGGAGTTTTATGTGACGCCGGTCTTATGGCCTGATTTTCGTAAGCCGCATTTTTATGAGGCAATTCTGAATTTTCAACAGCGTCACAGAAGGTTTGGTACTATCACGGAATAACATACGATGAACCTCAATGTGATCGTATCAGGATTGAAACAATTGTTATACGATCAAGGGAGGATGGATGACATGAGAAGAAAATGTTTGAATAGGCTGGATGAACAGGGATTTGCAGGAATTAAGGCTATTATAGCACTTGTCATTGTTGGGATCTGTGTGTATGCCGGACTCCAATTGATTCCCATTTATTGGGATCATTGGAATTTCAAAGATGAGGTCACGACAAAAGTCCAGTTTGCCTATGTAAACCATGAGAGAGAAAAAGTGCAGGAGGCCTTAGCAGCTACGATTTATAGTATGCTTGATAAGATGGGCGCCCAATATGAAAAGAAGAATGTGCGTGTTAAAGTTGAAAACAGCACCAGAAAGATCACGATAGAAGTCTGGTATTCACTCCCTCATAATTTTCCATTTTATCCACCAAACCCGAAGCCCTTCTATATTAAAATTGAAAATACTCCGATCACCTAATTGGGAATGAATGTCGGAATTGATGCACGCTTATTGCATAGTACAACAGGGATCGGCCGCTATACCAGATCCCTGTTTACTGAATACACGCAAAGAGAATACCTTCAACACGATCATTTGACCCTTTTTGCTGACGCCCCTCTCTTTCCAGAATCCCAGGACCTTCCTGACAATGTGACAGTGGTCATATCCCGGTGTCAGCGCCGAATCTTCTGGACGAACTGGTGTCTTCCTCCTTTATTACACCACCAGAAGATTGATGTGTACCACGGGGTGTGTAATTTTGAACTTCCCATACGAAAAGTTTGCCGCTATGTCGTCACAATTCATGATTTAGTACCACACTTTTTTCCTGAACTTGTGCCGAAAAAACACCTTCTGTTTTTTCGATTGTTTATGAAACGTGTTGCTCATACGGCGGATGTAATCATCACGGACTCCGACCATTCCAAACACGATATTATTCAATACCTCAAGGTTCCCGATGAGAAAATTCGAGTCATTTACCTCGGATATCAACAGCAATATCATCGCATTCAAGAGCAATACAGAATTTCAGAAATTCTCGCCCGGTATCGGATTCGTCAGCCATATCTCTTATTTGTCGGAGTGATTGAACCCAAAAAGAACCTGGAACGTTTGGTTGAGGCGTATGCCCTCTTGCAAAAAGACGCTGCCATACCGCAAGAGACCCAACTCGTAATCGCCGGAGGAGAAGGTTGGTGTTCTGAGCGGCTCTATCAGAAAGTGCGGGATTTCGAACTCGACCAGCATATCGTTTTCCCCGGATATATTCCAGATGAACACCTTCCGGCTCTGTACAGCGGGGCAGAGGTGTTTGTATTTCCATCAATTTATGAAGGGTTTGGCTTGCCGGTGCTTGAAGCGATGTCCTGCGGAGTGCCTGTCGTGACTTCACAGGTTTCTTCATTACCGGAAATTGTCGGAAAAGCGGGGCTATTAATTGATCCGCACCAACCTGAGACCATTGCCAGCGGAATACTCAACGTCTTGTCCGATCGGCAGTTGCAGGAGCAAATGCGTGACAACGGTTATCGCCAGGCTCAAAAATTTTCCTGGGAACGCACGGCTCAGGAAACCTATCAGGTATATCGGGAGATCTATGAAAATCGCAATTGATTTGCGTTGGATACGCAGTGAACAGATCGATGGCATCAGCCGTTACGCGCTGAATCTTGTACGCCATCTCCTGGAGGTAGATTCTACACATGAGTATCTTCTGTTTGGAGAAGAAGCCATGTTATCCACCCATATCAATTTTTCTCCTTTCAAAAATTGTTCCCTCCAGCCGTTCCCTCTTTCGCTGCTGTCGCTGCAAGATCTGCTGCGAACGCCTCGTGCGCTTGATCGCCTGGGAATTGATATTTTTCATGTTCCGCATTATTTGACTTCTCCATTTCATGGTCAATACAAAAAGATCCTCACGGTGTTCGATCTGATCCCGTTTCTGTTTCCCGCTGCGTTATCTAAATCGCGCTTGCTATGGCGATGGTTTTATGCAACTCTTTATCCGGCACGGATAATTTTGAAATCAGCGGATACCATTATCACGACCTCAGAAAATACTAAGCATGATCTTGTGTGGCTGCTTCGAATTACTCCGGATAGGATTCAGGTAGTTCGAGGCGGAGTCGAAAAACGCTTCCATCCGCATTATGAGGTGACAGAACAGTTCCAGCGTGCCTACCGACTGCCGCCTCGCTTTTTACTCTATGTTGGCCGCCAGGATCCGTACAAAGGGTTGACCTATCTCGTACAAGCCTATGCCCGCTTGCCCGAATCGCTACGCCAGGAATACCAGGTTGTCATCGCCGGGAAAATCGATCCGCGCTATGTCAACGAAGTTTACTCCTGGATGACCAAGACCGGCGTAGAGTCTGCCTTTCACTTTCTTGATTATATTCCCGACACCGAACTGCCCTTGTTATATTCAGCCGCGACCTTGCTGGTCCATCCCTCATTATATGAAGGTTTCGGCCTGACGCCCTTAGAAGCTATGGCCTGCGGAACGCCAGTTGTTTACGCTGATACCTCGTCGTTGACGGAACACCTGGACGAAGCGGCACTCGCAGTGGCTCCGGCGTCCGTCGAATCACTGGCAGACGGGATACAGCAAATGCTTCAGGATAGAACGCTACGGGAATTCTATAGCCAAAAAGGGTTACACCATATTCAGCATTATTCCTGGGAAACTGTCGCACTCACGATGTTACACCTTTATGAACAATTCACTCACAATCCTTAAAAAGGAGATGATATGATGCAGCAATCGCCATCAAGCGTAATTCCGATTTCTTTGGGCATCGTGAAAGTCTTTTTACTCAAAGGGAATCGCTCAATTTTAGTTGATACAGGCAATCCGGGGAGTGAGCAGAAGATTGTGGACGCGCTTTCACAGTATGGCGTAGCCCCTCAGGATCTGAGCCTCATTCTGATTACTCACAGTCATATTGACCATTTCGGGAGCGCAGCGGCCCTGAAAGCCCTGACAAATGCCAAAATAGCAATTCAGGCCGATGATGCCGACGCACTTCGAGATGGCGTGAATCAGGAATTACATCCCACGAGTTTTTTGGGAGAACTCTTTGCCAAGTTCTTCCCACTACATACTAAGAAATTTCCAGGGATAGCACCGGATATCATTATCGAACAAGAACTTGATCTGGCAGAATTTGGCGTTCAGGGCACAGCAATTGCCACACCAGGCCACACCTCTGGTTCGCTTTCGCTTTTTCTGGCAAACGGAGAAGCAATTATCGGGGATCTGGTCATGGGAGGCATTTTTCGTTCTCAAGTTCCGCACTATCCCTGGTTTGCTGCGGATTTAGATCAGGTAAAACAGAGTCTTCAGGCGGTCCTCCGTCGTCGGCCAACCGTCATTCATACATCGCACGGCGGCCCCTTTTCTCCTGAAACGCTGATGAAAACGCTTAACGTTTCTCGGTAACAAACGCAACAATTACGTGAAATAGCAGAGCTGTAAAGGCAACAGATTAGAGAATTGTCTAAATTGAAAGGCTTTGAAGTGCGCCTGTGCATCTCTGCATGTACACTAAATGAAAAGTACCCGTATTCAAGATGCATTACAAGCCGCCTCTGAAACAGAAGCGTTCATTTCAGGACCAGGATGCCGAACGCAGACTCCGGCGGCATTTCAGCAATATTTCTCTGAAGCCATCGCCCTGGTGGTGGCGGATGAGATTACCTTTGACGTTGCCGGAAAAGAGCTTAATGAACGGCTACAACACGCTGGATTACAAACCCTTGAGCCGTTTGTCTTTCCCGGGAAGCCTGTGCTTCATGCCGATTATCTTTATATTGCGCGCTTACGCGATTTTTTACAAAACTATCCTCATGCCATCCCTATTGCTGTTGGTTCCGGGACGATCAATGATCTTGTAAAACGCGCGTCCTATGAAGTCAACCGGCGTTATATGGTGCTTGCTACTGCGGCCTCAGTTGACGGCTATTCTTCTTTTGGAGCGGCGATTAATCAAGAGGGATTTAAAAAAACGCTGGAGTGCCCTGCCCCGTTAGTTATTGTGGCCGACACCGAAATTTTGCGAAATGCTCCGGCGGAAATGACGGCTGCCGGCTATGCGGATCTGATAAGTAAAGTTCCTGCCGGCGCAGATTGGATTATCGCCGATTTGGTGGGTGTTGATCCGATCCTGCCTGCAATCTGGGACATGGTACAAACTGATTTGCGCACCTGGGTTCAGACTCCGGAACAATTGAAAACCGGCGATGAACAAACATTCGCATACCTTTTTGAGGGGTTGACGATGAGCGGCTTTGCCATGCAAGCCTGTCGAAAATCGCGCCCGGCCTCCGGAGCGGATCACTTATTCAGCCATATCTGGGAAATGCAGCACCATCGGGATGTGAATGGCGAACCGATCTCGCATGGATTTCAAGTCGCCATCGGCACACTTGCCAGTACAGCCCTGATAGAAGTTGTGTTTGCGCGTGACCTGACACAAGTGGAGATTGAAAGTGTGTGTGAACAGTGGAAATCCTGGGAAACGCGTAAAGCTGAAATTTATCAGCAATTTCGAGATACTCCGATTCTCGATCGGGTGTTGGACGAGAGCCACGCCAAATATCTCAGCCGTGTAGAACTGCGCGCGCGACTACAACTTTTGAAAACCCATTGGGAGAGTTTGCGCAAGAAAATCGCAACTCAGATTATTCCCTATCAGCAGCTCAAACAGATGCTTGTGACGGCTGACTGTCCTGTAACGCCGGAGCACATTCATCTCTCCCGTGAGCGCGTACAACAAACCTATTTCCTGGCACAAATGATTCGTAACCGCTACACTATCCTGGATTTAGCCTACGAGTTGAACTGGCTGGAAGACGGGGTAGAAGAGATCATGGCCTCAGAAATCTATTTACGATAACATAATTTGGGTGACGATCCTGGAGTACAAAAGCTCTGCTTCTCCTGTAAAAATAGAGTTTTGGTACTCCAAGCTACTCACGTTCTTTTAAGCCGGGCTGCGAATGGGCGACCTCAATGAACGCCAGGATATTTTCTAACGGCGTATCGCCTTCAACGGCATGAGACGGAGAAAAGATATAGCCTCCATTACGTCCAGATTCTAACAGCCAGCGGCTTTCAGCGCGGACATCGGCAACTTTGCCATAGGGCAGCGTCTTCTGAATCGACAAACCACCGAAGAAGACCAAACGCCCATGATACTGTCTCAATAAGGCTTGCACATCCATAACCTCAGGCTGGAACGGATTAAAGCAGTTGACACCAAGAGCAATTAAATCGTCAAACAATTCATCCACATCACCACAAGAATGGATAAACACATATTTTCCGGCGTCGCGTACCACGCTGTACATCCGTTGTAAAACAGGCCGCAGAAATTGCTGCCAATACCGATTTCCCATGATTAACCCGCGCTGTTGTCCCCAGTCATCGCCAAAGAGCACCGCATCAATATCATAGTTCAGGGCTTCCTGAATCTGCGCAATGTTGTAATCAACAATTGCATTTAACAAGTCACGAACAAATTGCGGGTGATCAATAAAATCCATCAGCAATGCCGGCATTCCTCGCAGGGTCCAGGCGCGTTCAAAGACTGAAAATCCAAGCTGAAACACACGGAATCGATCCGGAAATCTCTCAATTTTTTGAGAAATATCCTCAAAATACCGTGGATTCGTCGGATCGGGGAAATCGTATCCGGCAAGAGTCGGGGCTGGCAGCATACAATTGGTGACAACCCCAATATCTTTATCAATCTGCCGATTCCAGACGACCCCGAAAACATCCCGAAAACAATCATGTCCAAGATTTTCGAAAAAACCAAGATCACTCCCCAATCGAAGCAGATGATTATCAAGCAAGGGTTCCAAGTCGATCGTACCAAAATGCGCGCATAACAGGTCGTGCGCTTCTTTCGTAAAAGAAAATGACCAGGGAACATAAGGAGGCGTCTTCCCTTCCAACACCATCCGAATCACATCTCGTTTTTGCATTCGTTTTTCCTCCAGAAAATAAATATGGTCAGGCTATCTCAATTATTTCAAAGATTCTCTATTGACAATGTTTTGTGAATCTGTCAATGTAAAAAACATTGGGAACAGCAAAGGTAACGGCAGCACAGGAGTTTTTCCAATCATATCAGATGTAGGCAGCCTCATAATCCTTGTACGACCTGTCTGTTATTCGACTACATCATATTTCAGATTAACTTTTCACAAAATATACAGGTTGTTGTCTATAAGATGAAAGGGGGGGGTATTTCACTCCAAACAGTGCGATAAGTAATGATAGTAACTATTTAACTCAACGTGCGACCTATATCTCTGCCCTGAAAGGGCGATCATGGTCGCACGTTGAGTTATTTCATGTTTACATGATGATGACTGCAGGAAAATTATTATTCAAACAGATCTGGCAGTATTTACGGGAGCAAGGATTCAAAGAACCTACAGGACGACCGCACGTTGACACGATCAGTACGCTCGTACTTGTGGGATGCCTCATAGCGCTTGGTCTGTTATTCCTGATTGGCGACGGAATCTACTGGGTATCTATCTATCCCCCTCTGGCATTTTTTCTAAAAGGCAAACGCCAGGGGATCTTCTGGACAGGAAGTCTCTATTTCTTGATCTTGTTGATTTTATTAGGTTATTGGCAGGGATATATCTCAATTTTCGCGTATTCCGAGCGAGAAATTCAGCAGAGTTTGCTCAGCCTCACAGGGCTTTCACTCTTAATCTTTTTATATGAAAGCGTCAGAGAGCGGCATGAATGTTTATTAGAAAAACAAAGCCTTGAGTTTGTTCATAAACACGTTGAACTTTCGAAAGAGATCAATGAACGCAAACGTACAGAACAGGCCCTGAAAGAAAGTGAAGCCCGTTTCCATAACGTGACTGAGCATACAGCCGATGCTCTCCTGGTTGTGGATCAGCAGAATGTGGTGCGCTTTATGAATCCCGCCGCTATTCCTCTCTTTAAACTTCAAGAAGAGACACTTATCGGGAAAAGATTTGGCATCCCTGTCAAAGAAGGGGAGCCGACAGAACTTGAAATCCCTCGGGCAGATGGGACCTCCTCGATCGTTGAGATTCGCTCTGTCCGTATTGATTGGGAAAATGAACCGGCCTATTTAGAATCCCTGCGCGATATTACAGAACATAAACGCATTCAACGCGCATTACAGGAATCACAAACAGCCTTAGAGGCTTCATATCGCCGTGAACAAGAGCGGCGACGCCTTTCCGATACCCTGCGTGAAGTCGCTCGAATTGTCAGCAGCACGCTCGACCAACACACGGTGGTGAATACCATTTTAAATCAATTAGAAAACGTGATGGTCTATCATCAGGTCACAGTCATGTTATTGACTGAGGAAGGGGAAGTCCTGACTACTGTTGCCGCTCGAGATAATTTACTGAGTACGGTTCCTTTAACAAGCTTTGCTATCGAAAAATACCCGATCAACGCCTCAGTTCTTCAGAGCAAATTGCCGATTTTAGTGCCGGATGTTGATGTTGATACGCGTTGGTATCCGTCAAATACGACCCAGGGTATTCGTTCATTTATCGGCTCACCGCTCTTAGTTCAGGAACAACCGATAGGAATTCTGGCCATTGGACGGCGTGATGAGGCGCCTTACACGCCGGATGACGCCCACACTGTCTTCGCATTTGCCACGCAGGTAGCAATTGCGGTGTATAACGCTCAACTTCATGCGAAAACCCAAGAGCGTAACCGAAGATTGGCTTTCCTACATGAAATCTCACTCGCAGTCAATTCGACCCTGGATCTCAAAACATTGCTCACGGCTGCATGCCAAAAGCTTGTCGAGAACTTTCAGGTTGATCATAGCGGGATCGTATTTTTTGACAGCAGCCTGACCTACGGTGAAGTCGTCGCAGATTTTCCACCGCAATCTCTAACAAGCACCCGCATTCCCCTTGAGGGATATAGGCTAAATGAGCGCCTGATAGCGACAGCCAGGCCGCAGGCAGTGGATGATGCCCAGCATGATCCTGCGATGGAGGCGGTCTGGAACGTCATGCGTTCGCTAAACATCCAATCAATTTTGATTGTTCCATTAATCAATCAGGGGCAGGTCATCGGATCATTTAGTCTGGATATAACCGGCAGACATCGACAATTCAGTTGTTCTGAAATTGAAATTGTACAAACCATTGCCTCACAACTGGCCATGGCAATTAAAAATGCACGTTTACTTGAAGCCGAACGAACCCGCCTTGAACACGAATTAGAAACGGCACGCCAAATCCAAATGAGCCTCTTTCCGCCCGATGTTCCCAAAATTGCGGGCCTGGATATCAGTGGCTTATCTTTCCCGGCGCGCCAGGTAGGGGGAGATTTTTATAACTATTTTGAATTTGACCGCCAACGCATCGGGATTGCGGTAGGCGATGTCTCAGGAAAGGGCTTGCAATCGGCCCTGATGATGGCGTTATCGTTTGGTTTATTGAGTATTGAAGCGCGTTCTGCCGTATCGCCTGCAGCATTATTAAGAATTCTCAATACTGAACTGCGGTCCCATACCGAACGCAATAAAAAAAATACGGCCCTGACCTATCTGCATCTCGCGGCGTCTCATGAAGATCAATGGGAATTCTCGGCAGCCAATGCTGGGTTGATTGCGCCGCTGCTTCGAAGAAAAGAGGGCGCGCTTGAATGGTTGGATACTAGCGGTTTGCCTTTAGGAATGGTTACCGAACCGCAATACTCAAACGTTCAAGGTTTGCTCAGGCCAGGGGATCTCATTGTATTGATGAGTGACGGCCTGCTCGAAGCAATGAATGCCACCAGAGAATTGTATGGTTTTGAACGCCTGGAAGCCTGCCTGTCAACCGGGACATTCCGGAATGCGCAGGCCGCGCGTGACGCTATTTTACAAGATGTCCAGCGTTTTACAGGAGCTATAGAAGCTCACGACGATTTCACGCTGGTCATTGTCATGATCGCCTCGCGTCACAATTCCTGATATTGCTTGAAATCTCTGACAGCTTTGCCCTCAAAATTCAAAAGATCCTCGCAAAAATAAAACTAATTCTTGACAACTTTCTGTCTTATTTTTCAGATTATCCTCAACGACTGTCTGAGAAGATCGAAAGTGTCAACGCTCTGCTTTGATAGGAAATATAGGGCGTTCGTATTCTTGATACAATTTCCGAGAATCCATCAATCCCGCAAATATGGAGAAACATATGCAAACACTCATGAAACGAAAACCAGCTGCTGTCGTGCTGTTATCTCTACTGTTTATTCTGAGTATCTTTGGAAATACAACCTTCGCTGCAAGCGAACCTGAGTATAAATCTGCGCTATTAATGGATGCCGCAACCGGACAGGTGCTTTTCGAAGATAACGCTCATGAACAGGCGATCCCGGCTTCAATTGTCAAAATGATGGTTTTGCTCCTGGCCATGGAAAAACTTGAAACAGGCGAAATCAATCTAAATGATATTGTGACGGTTTCAGCCTGGGCCAGTCGGATAGGCGGGCAACAGGTGTATCTGGCCGAAGGAGAACAATTTCCCTTAAGCGAATTACTCAAAGCGGCCGCCATTAGCTCTGCCAATGATGCCATTACATCGGTCGCAGAACATTTGGCCGGCGATACGGATGCCTGCGTCGAGATGATGAATGCGCGGGCTAAAGAGTTGGGGATGACCAGGACAGTCTTTGCAAATGTGCATGGTCTCCCGCCGGATAAAGGACAGAATGAAAATTATACGACCGCTTACGATGTGGCGATCCTGGGGCGGGCGCTCCTCAAATACCCGCAAATTCTGCATTGGACATCCACGTTGGAAGATAGCTTTCGCAACGGCGTATTCACATTAACCAACACCAATCGCGAACTTCTTCAAAAATATCGGGGGGTTGATGGCTTAAAAACCGGGTTTCATAGTCGCGGGGCCGGATTTAATCTCTGTGTGACCGCCAAACGTCAGGATCTGCGACTCATTGCGGTCGTTATGGGTGCTCCAGCGAAAGCCGACCGCTACCGGGCGGTCGTCAACTTGTTAAATCAGGGATTTAATGATTTTAAACGCGTGGTCGTGTTGCAAAAGGGATTTACCGTCGGCTCTCCCCTGCGTGTCGCGCGAGGCAAAGAATACACAACAACCCTGGTCGCTTCCGACAATGCGGTCGTGTTGATTCCGAAAAATCAAGAGGCTGACATTAGACAAGACATCAAAATTCCCGTCAATGAAATTATCGCTCCAATTGAAAAAGGCACTCGCTTTGGCCAGGCGGTGATTTTTCTTGGCGAACAAGAGATCGCTACTGTCGATCTTGTGACCGAGAACGATCTTGAAAAAGGCTCGATTTTTCAACGGCTCAAATGGTGGCTTGTTGATAAAATTTCCTGATGAATGTATTTATCGGCGTATATAGCCACATCAGACCAGAATTACAAAAATTTTTGTGTTTTTTTGACTTTTTCATGCAAAACACGACATAGGGTAGAAGAGAAAAAACTTGACGAAAATTCATACGCAAAATCAGAATGATTATTTATGAAAAATTTATGTTTATCATCCTGCGTTCTGAAGAAAGTAAATTGTGTGAAAGGGGGGAAAGCGAACCAGAAGAATCCGTGAGAGATAAGCAGGGCGGGAGTATTGAGTATACTCCATTTCATTGGGTAAATGTCGTATGATATTGGAATATTGAGAATGAGGAGGAGGAAAATCCTCCCGGTGTTTTGGAGGAAAGATATGGGAAGTAAAGCATGTACCTTTATCATTGTTCCGGATTCTACATCAGAGTGTAAACGGTATCGGATTTCTAAATCGGTCTTATCATGCCTTGCAATAAGCGTGATCATGTTTTTGATTCTTGTGGCAGGAGTGTTATATATCTTACTTGGGAAATATGGAACAATGTCCATAAAGGCCCAACAACTCGAGAAGTTTAAAAAGATTTCGATTAGCCAGAAAGATACGATCGATCGTTACGAACAGGATATTACCCAATTAAGCAAGCAATTAACGCAGATTAAACAGCTCAATTCCAGACTCATTATTCTTACCGGGTTAGATCCTGCAAAAGATGCGGATAAACTCGGACTGGGCGGTTCTGAAGAAGAAAATACCAAAGCTGAACTTGATGAAGAAGCAGAACAGACTGAATAACAGCAGAGTGCAAGACCTTATTATTGCGACAAAAAATATCGGCAAAATTCGTGAAATTCAAGAAATTTTAAATCCGCTTCTCTGGCATGTTGTTCCGATTGGGGAGAGAGTTAAGGTCTTTGATGTTGAAGAAGATGGATTGACCTATGCGGAAAACGCCATAAAAAAAGCGAGGGCAGCGGTGTTGTGTTCCGGAAAAATCGCGATTGCCGATGACTCCGGTCTGGAAGTGGATGCGCTCGACGGAGCCCCGGGGGTTTATTCGGCGCGTTTTGGAGGAGGACAGCTTTCTCAGGCGGAAAAGAATGCTCTGTTGCTCAACAAATTAGACGAAAAGAGTGAACGTTCAGCCCGTTTTCGATGTGTGCTTGCGCTAGTTTCTCCGGATGGTCGGGAAAGAATTGTAGAAGGTGTGTGCGAAGGTGAAATCGGATATGAAGCGCGTGGAAACAATGGATTTGGGTTTGATCCTGTTTTTCTTGTCGCCGGCTATCAGCAAACTATGGCCGAACTTCCCCCGGATGTCAAAAATCGTATCAGTCATCGTGCCAAAGCTTTACAGCAATTACTGTCAATCTTGCCTCTTTTCGAAGAAAATTGCAAGAATGTATAAATTTTAGTTGACATTTTCTATGCCCTATCATTTTGGGTATAATGACAGATGCGGGGCGTAGCGCAGTCTGGTTAGCGCGCCTGCCTTGGGAGCAGGAGGTCCCCAGTTCAAATCTGGGCGCCCCGATAGAGTGGATGGGATTAAGAAATGCGCCCGTAGCTCATCTGGATAGAGCATCTGCCTTCAGTAGAGGAGCCTCTATAAAAAAACACAATTTATAGAGTGGACTGCACTGTATCGGAGAAACCTTAACAGATAGGCTGATGGCAACTCCGAGGAAACTTATGATCGTTTTATGGCTCATAAAGGCGATCTGGGAGAATTGAAGGCTCAACGAGATTTATCGGAACAAAAACTTCTTGCAGTATTCTCTGTGACTGAACATACGCCTTTTTGATCCGAAATGTTGTGATAAATCTTTAGCATTGAGGGTAGATAATCCCAAGACTAATCAAAAGCAAAGGAGTGAATCGGGCTTTTGATTATCGTAAGGTTCCGTAGAGGCCATACGTGCAGCACCTGAGATGGTGAAGAAATGGTCCGGGCCACAAACAGATTGTGTATCTTCGGAGAAGATGTCTGCAATCTGGCAGTGAAAACTGTAGTGGTGTGCTAAGCAGAGGGTAGGGGGTTCGAGTCCCTCCGGGCGTATGACAGGATGAGATGTATGGTGAGTGTAGCTCAGTTGGTTAGAGCATCGGGTTGTGGCCCCGAAGGCCGGGAGTTCGAGCCTCCTCACTCACCTTTTTTGTTTGCGATACGTTGCGCCCCACGCGGACGTATGGATTGAGATATAAGAGATGCTGTAATTGAATGTGCGCCCGTAGCTCAGTTGGATAGAGCGCCGGACTTCGAATCCGTAGGCCGCAGGTTCGAATCCTGCCGGGCGTATTGCTTTCCGTCTTTTCCTAGCGTGAAAGCCTGAAAATACGCGAGAGTGGCGGAATTGGCAGACGCGCTGGACTTAGGATCCAGTGGTTGATCCGTGTGGGTTCGAGTCCCTCCTCTCGCATCTTTGATGAAAAACAAACGAAGAGTATTTTTGACGTCTAAAGCGGGAATAGCTCAGTGGTAGAGCATCGCCTTGCCAAGGCGAGGGTCGCGGGTTCAAATCCCGTTTCCCGCTTTCTTTTTTTGTTATCTGCCTGAGAGGAGCGAAAAATAAACAAACATGAACGTAGCCATTGAAGAACTGGGTGCATGCCAGAAAAAACTCACCGTTTCTCTTTCACCTGAAGAAGTCAATAAAGAGTTTCAAACGGTCATTCAAGATATTCGCCAAAAAGTTACTGTCCCCGGATTTCGAAAAGGAAAAGCCTCGATGAGCACTATTAAACGACGTTTCGGAAAAGAAATTGCTCAGGACGTAAAGGAAAAACTCGTCGAGACATCGCTTAAAGATGCGTTGGTTGAACATCATATTTCTCCGGTCGGAACCCCAACGATTGATTACAAGAATATTCACGTCACTGAAAATCAACCGGTTGAATATGTCGCTGAAATCGAATCGTTCCCCGCGCTCGATCTCGATTATAAAGGGGTTGAAGTCACGATGAAACGTCCGGCAGAGCCTACAGCAGAAGAAATTCAGCAGCAATTGACGGCTCTTCAACGCCAAAATGCCATCAATGAACCGGTAGATGAAGATCATGTCATTGTTGAAAACAACAATATCACCGTGGCGTTTCAACGTTCGCTCGATGGGCAGCCGCTCGAAGAATCAAAACAACAAACATCGTTCTGGTTAGGTGTTGATAATATTTTTCCGGAATTTCGCCAGAATTTGTTCGGAAAGAAAAAAGGAGACGGTGACATTCACTTCTCTTTGACATACCCTCAAGATTTTCAGGATCAGCGCGTCGCGGGAAAAACCGTCGAGTTTCTCGTAGATATCCTCAATGTTGAAAAAGTCATCCTCCCGGAATTGGATGATGAGTTTGCCAGAGACCTCGAAGAAGAGTCGATCGAGGCATTAAAAGCCAAAATAGCTCGACATATCACAGAACAGCGTGAACGCGACCTGAAGGCTGAGACGAAACATCGAATTTTAATGAGACTTGCGGAAATTCATGAATTCGAGGTTCCACCATCCCTGCTCAAAGAGCAAAAGAAACATTTTCCAGATCAAGATGAGGCTGATATTCTCAAACGCTTGCGAGCCGGAATCCTGCTTAATTACATCCAGGAACAGGAAAATATCAACGTATCGGATACAGAGCTTCAGGAGGCCGTTGAAGCAATGGCGGCGCAAAATCAGATGCCGGTGGCGGCCATGCGATCATATCTGGAACAACATCATGGATTGGAACAGATACAAACCGACCTCAGAGAATCCAAAACACTAGATTTTCTGTATGAACATGCTCACGTAGCGGAGGAAGCCTAAATGCCGTTGATTCCAATGGTGATAGAGCAAACCGGTCGAGGAGAACGGGCGTATGATATTTATTCCCGCCTCCTTAAAGATCGCATTATTTTTATTGGTTCGCCAGTAGACGATAATGTGGCGAATCTCATTGTCGCACAGTTACTTTTTCTCGAAGCTGAGGATCCGGACAAAGACATTAATTTGTATGTGAACAGCCCGGGTGGATCGGTCACAGCCGGATTGGCAATTTATGACGCCATGCAATACATTAAGGCCGATGTCTCTACAATATGTGTCGGTCAGGCTGCCAGTATGAGCGCAGTACTGTTAGCCGCCGGTACCGCCGGAAAGCGATATGCGCTGCCGCATTCCAGAATTCTGATCCATCAGCCAATGGGAGGATTTCAGGGACAAGCGACCGATATCGATATTCAAGCCCGCGAAATCCTTCGGATGAAAGAAGAAATAAATCGGATCTTACAAACCCATACGCACCAGTCGCTTGAAAACATCCAACGTGATACTGATCGTGATTTTTTTATGAGCGCGCAACAGTCGAAAGAATACGGACTGATTGATGAAATTATTCAGGCGCGACAATAACCCCCCCTGAAGTTCGGGAAAGTGACTTCCTGGGTGTGAGAAGCTGAAACAAGTGTAGGAAAAAAGATTATGGCTGAGAAGAAAGATCATGGACTGAAATGTTCCTTTTGCGGAAAAAGTCAAGATGCTGTCCGGAAATTGATTGCAGGCCCCTCGGTATATATCTGTGATGAATGTGTGCAGTTGTGTAATGAAATTATTCTGGAAGATTGGGATGAACAATCGAGTCAGGTGTCTCAAAAACTGCTCAAACCTAAAGAAATCCACTCAATTCTCGATGAATACGTGATTGGACAGGAATACGCTAAACGCGTTCTGTCAGTTGCTGTGTACAATCACTATAAGCGGATTGAAGCCGGCGCTGAGTTAGGCGACATTGAATTGCAAAAAAGCAATGTTCTGCTAATCGGACCAACCGGAACAGGCAAAACATACCTGGCGCAAACTCTGGCGCGTATTCTTGATGTGCCCTTTACTATTGTGGATTGTACCACGCTGACAGAAGCCGGCTATGTTGGTGAAGATGTTGAAAATATCATCCTTCGGCTGTTACAATCCGCTGATTTCGATGTGGAACGAGCAGAGCATGGGATTGTGTATATTGACGAAATTGATAAAATTTCACGCAAAACCGATAGCCCTTCGATTACGCGAGACGTTTCGGGAGAGGGTGTGCAACAGGCCCTCCTAAAAATTCTGGAAGGAACGATTGCCAGCGTTCCTCCGCAGGGAGGACGCAAACATCCTCATCAGGAATATGTTCAGGTAGATACCACCAATATTCTCTTTATTTGCGGCGGGGCATTTAATGGATTGGAAAAAATTGTCTCTCAACGTATCGGAAAACATCTTATCGGGTTTAACTCCCCAATAGAACGAATGCAAGAACGGAGCATCGGTGAACTACTGCGAGAAATTCAACCCGCAGATTTATTGAAATACGGATTTATCCCTGAATTTGTCGGGCGCATTCCGGTCATTGCCACCCTTGATGAACTT
Source organism: Candidatus Vecturithrix sp. (assembly GCA_040772385.1). Lineage (GTDB taxonomy): Bacteria > Moduliflexota > Moduliflexia > Moduliflexales > Moduliflexaceae > Vecturithrix. The sequence goes on from JAXGYF010000001.1 coordinate 105,850, forward strand.
GATGAAGCCGCCCTGATCAAAATTCTCAAAGAGCCGAAAAACGCGCTTATTCGCCAGTATCAGAAACTATTTGATTTCGATCATGTCAAACTCTATTTCAAAGATGACGCCTTGCGTGCGATTGCGCGAAAAGCATTGGCTTTGGAGATGGGAGCGCGAGGATTGCGGTCGATCCTGGAAAAAATCATGCTCGAACTGATGTTTGAGATCCCCTCATTATCAACAATCCGGGAGTGCATTGTGAGCGAAGAGGTCATTTTGCACGATGCCGAACCTATTTTGCTTTACGAAAAAGCGAGCTGAGCGTTGACCTAAAGAGCTGCTTGGATGCCATCTTTTCTGAACAAAGATGGCATCTTTGTTTTTCGCGACCGATGAAAAAAATTCAAACTGTCTCCTTCATCAAAAGTGCTGTCAAGCCCGAACAATACCCTTCTCATAACCTTCCCGAAATCGCTTTTATCGGTAGATCCAATGTCGGAAAATCTTCATTGCTCAATACCCTGGTAAACAAGAAGAATCTTGCCCGTATCAGTAATACTCCCGGGCGAACCCAACTCATCAATTTTTTTAATGTTGATGAAAAGCTCTGCTTTGTCGATCTCCCAGGATATGGCTATGCCAAGGTTCCGGAATCGGTCAGAAAGCAATGGAAACCGATGATCGAATCGTATCTCATGCAGAGCCAGCATTTAAAAGGCGTAGTACTCATTGTTGATGCTCGTCACAAACCCATGCAGCACGATGTTCTGATGCGCGAATGGTTGGCGTCATACCAGATTCCAATGGTTATTGTAGCGACAAAAATTGATAAGATTCCGAAAACAAAGCGCCAGAAACACCTGCAGCTTATTGGTGAAATACTGAATATTCATCCCACAGAATCACTCCTGATGTTTTCGGCACTCACAGCAGAAGGAGTGAGCACTGTCTGGCAGGCGATCGCCCGGCTCACCCTTCCCCCGGTTTGAGCACTTCAGGATTGACTATACTCAGGCATGATGCCCTTCGATCATGCGCGACTACCTGTCCAGTCTCACAAAATCAGGCCAAATCGTTGCATAAAATGCCCGCTGGACGCCTCGCACACTCTCTCCGCCGTCAACAACGATATTGGAGCCGACATTGAAATTCCCCGCTCGCGACGCGAGAAAGATGGCCGCCCCTGCGATATTCTCCTTCTCCCCTATTCGCCTGGCCGGAATAACCTTTTTCATCTCGTCTGTGTGATCCCGGGCCGTTGTGTTCAAGTCGGTCGGGAAGTCACCGGGAGAGATAGTATTGATATGAATCCCCTCCCAGGCGAATCTGTCACCCAGATGCCGGCCCAACTGGATGACGCCGGCTTTGCTGACACCGTAAGCATAATTATAAAATGAGTTGATCTTCCCGCAGCCATCAATAGAAGCGATATTGATCACATGACTCGGAGTGTCAGGCGAAGCTCCTACCCGTAAGAAAGGCAGAAACGCCTGGATCATGAAGAAGATGGTTTTGATGTTGAGATCCATTACAGCGTCCCATGTTTCTTCGGTAATGTCCTCGATCTCCTCACCGCCGTCGCTGATTCCCGCGTTGTTAACCAAAATATCAAGTGACTGCTCCCGTTCACCGTAGGCTTTTGCCAGATCCTTGATCCCGGCGACTGAACTGATATCAGCGGCGATATACTCGCAGGAGCCGATTGTCAAAAGCTCTTCCTGTTTCTTTCTCAACGCCTTTTCTTTACGCGCGACGATGTACACCTTCGCCCCAAAATTGACAAAGCCCTCGGCGATCATCGCCCCGATACCAGTCGAACCACCGGTCACCAAGGCGATTTTCCCCTCTAATGAGAACAGATCTTTCATTTTCGGACCTCCTTGATACGATTGTTTATAGGTTTATTCAATTCCTCCGCTCATCTTGCAGAATCATCCAGGATTTATCATCGTCATCAATAGTAGAAAATAATTATGCTCTTCTTCTGTGGACGCGACAAAAGATTCCTCCTCTTCTATTCCCTCTGCGAGCGGAGCGGATCAAGGCAATACCCCTGTTTGTCCTTTCTCCCGCACAGATCGCCTGCAATCACAAGGAACACAAATTCATAGAAATTTCTCTCAAAACAATTCGGTCGCATAAAGACAAAGCGAACGCAATCAGCGTAATATGGGTCAGAAGCAGATAATTATGCGTCAATTGTAGCTCTGTTGGTGTCCCGGTTGCCGACGATGCGCTGGTGGTGAAGAAGAAGGTGGCCGGGAGAAGACCTAATAAAATCCAACAGGCCACAGTTATGGCCCCATAGGTCACAGCGATCACCTGTTGAAATGTCATCCCGCTGCCGAATACGACCGCAAGCATCCAATTCAACACGGCCACAATGCCTGTTGTGCCAAGCAGCAGCAGGGGAAACTTGATCGCCACATACCCTGCTAAGACTGGCGACCGCCAGCCCGCAATGACCACCCCATAGAACGCACTTGACGCAAGAATGAACGGGATGAGCGAGAAAATTTCACGGGAAAGCTGGGGTGATTCCTTCACCCGTGCCCAAAACTGCTCACGTTGGAATAACAAGATGATCGGTGCGTAGTGCGTCTTCATCGTTTCTCCATGTTGTTTCACAAGGACTTTCCATTTTTCGGTTGGGAACTAAGACACATAATGATGATCCTTGTATCGTTCGTTACATCGTGGCAAATCGCCATTTCCGCTCGTTGTGTAACTTCTGTTTTTCTTCGCTTGTTAACATTACAATGAAGGCCGTCTGATCAAAGGCTTCGTAGAGGGCAAATTCCTTTCCCGAATGACGAAAACAGTGGTTAATTGGCAACAGGATGTCAATATCAATATAATCATCTAAATAGTGTGGGTGTAATTGGATCTCCTGTTGATGATAGGTAAATGTTACGGTTATTGGGCCATGTTCATCTTCCCACTTTTCCTGGATATGTTCTGGGATAAATGTTCCGTTCGAGATGCTCGCCCACTCCTGCAAGGTTTGCGTATATACCTTATTTTCCCGACACACATCAGCTTCAGTATCTTCCCACCACACTCTTGTTTTATCCCATCGAAGCAAGAGTAAATCAATGAATGGATTTTGGGGATCAATGCGTTCTCCCCATTCGTTTTCATGAAGGCTCTCAAGCTTTCTTGCCAACTCATCATCTGACAAGGCGGCATATTCTGGGAAAAACCCCAATTTTCGAAAAAATGTGACAAACTGAAGCAGCCATTCATAGGGAGAAGAAAGCTCAGTCGTTGAAGGTTGACCACATAATTTCGACTTCATCCAGTTGAATAATTGCATTATACTTTAAACCTACAAACAGGCTAACGCCGCTCATGTGCGGTCCACCCGCGCCGTGTGCGGCAGAATGAAGCCTGAGTTACCACGAAACCTTCTGGTTGTGTACGCTTCAACGACACGATCACGATGATGACGTCATTGACTCAATGGATAATTTCAGGCCAAGCCCATGTAAAATGGTATGCAGTGTGTGTAATCGAAGATTGCCCTGTTGTGACAGTGTCTTATAGAGACTTTGCCGATTCAACGAGGTTTTTCGAGCAAATTCTGTCATGCCACTCTGTGCTTCCACCACACTCCGAAGCGCGAGTAAAAACGCTTCCAAATTGCCATCCTGTTCATACGCATCCAAGGAAACACGCAGATATTCCGTGGCTTCTTGTGGATCGCGCATTGTATCCTGAATGAATTCACGATATGTTCTCATACCCTATGCTCCGTGTGATACAGATTCCAATACTCTTTGGCTTTGAACAGGTCGTTCTTTTGGGAGGATTTGTCCCCTCCGCACAGCAGCAATACGATCGTCGTGCCGACCTCTCCAAAATAGATGCGGTATCCCGCGCCAAACGGCAACCGCAACTCAAACACGCCGTCGCCGACTGACTTACAATCGACAAGGTTTCCCGTTTCAACACGATCTAACCGCACAAAAACCCGCGCCCGCTAATGGCGAGAGAGTGATTGTACCCACACTGTAAACGGCTCCCGACCTCGTCGGTCCTGAAAAATGCGTATATCCCGTCGGCGAATGTCCATATATTAGTGTCGCCACCATGCGACAATCTGCCAATATTTTTTTTGAGATAATTTACTATTTATCAGTAAGTATTGATAAATATGAGAGTTATCACTTACAGCGCGAGTGCATTGTTCTGTGAGAAGTCACGATTCGCTCTTTCTCTATAGGGCGTTACGTACACAGCGGGCAACACACGTGACACCGTCACAACACCTGACCGGAAGTAGTATGCGAAAACTACCTCGCGCGGTCTTGGCCGCCGTGCAGCGCAATTGTTAGCGATTTCGTCTCTATTAGGGTAAATTCAGACTTTTCTTCTCTCATGTTCTTCATTCATGTCACATCACATTGTGCTTTCTGTCATCATCTCAAGGTGTCCATGATGGTCGCCTTATGACGCTCATTTTCCAACTCGTGTATATGGAATATTATCAAGCAACAGGATTTCTCCATCATCTCCGTCTTCAAAACGAAGCAGTCGATTGAAAAACCCATGCGTATCACCACCGAGAACAACAGCTTCATTGTCTGAAACGGGATTCACGACCAACTTTGTTCCCTCTGTATTCAGGACAAGAATTCCCTCAATGGTCTCGAATGTCATGGCATAAATCTGAGCCTGTGCAAGCTGTCCACTCTCTGTGATTTTGTATGTTCCGATTCGTTTCAGCCACTGGACTGAAAGGCTGTGTTTTGTATAACGTTCTCCTGTCACAAGACGATCTGTGTACTCAAGAACCAGCATCTCCCTCTTATGCAAGGTTTTCAATATCAGACGTGCATGTTTCCCCTGGATGACAAGATACCCATCATCATAAGGAATAAGGGGATACCAGAAGCCAGAAAGATTGATCTGTAGCTGATGATCACGCTTAACGATGAATGTGAGTCCATCTGTTGTCGCATAATACCCTTCATAGTGTTGTATGTCCGATTCTGAAAGCGTGATGATCTGAGCCTCTGGTCTGTCAGGTATTGTCATTCCGGTCTTGATTTCAAAGGCGGATTTTATCGTTTCAACAGCAATATCCCTGATGACTGGTATATCAGTATCGGAATTGGTTAACGCGACAACTCCAAGCTTCTGTTTGGGAAGAAGAATCAGCGCACTCCGATTCATGAGCAACGCTCCTACCCGACTGCCTATTTTCAAGGTATGAATGGCGCCGCTTGGTGCTAAAAACCAGAGGATGTCTTCAGGGAAGCCAATTTCCAGATGGATGTGTTCATGCTGGAGTTGTAACAGGGCTTGTAAGGTCTCAGGGTGTAAGAACCTGTTCTTTGCATAAATCCCTTCATGATGCGTCATCATGATGAAATGTGACATATCGGTGACAGATGACAAGAAACTCCCGTGAGGCATAATTTTTGTAAACGAATCGCTGACCTCCATATGCTGTCGATAATGCCTCGAAAGCAAAGAATTTGGGGGATCGTGAAAAGAAAATGAGGACACATGCATGCCCAGTGGTTCTAAAATATGGGTGGTGATAAAGTCATCAAATGTCATTCCACTCACCCGTTCAATCACGACTCCAAGGACATCAATGGCGGCATTTGAATAACTATACTGAGTATTGGGGGGATATTCCAGGTAGCTGTTCTGTAAAATTGAGATCACCTCCCTGAAGGTCTTCCCTTGCTGTAATGGCAAAGGATACGACGTATCTCGTGTGATCCCTGAACGATGCATCAAGATAGATCTGATCGTCAATGGTTCATGCTCAGAAAACCTCGATTTGATTGTGAATTCAGGGATATAGGTCTGGATCGGGAGATCCAGAGCAAGCTTGCTGTGTTCATACAATTGCATGATGGCTGTTACTGTCACAAGTTTTGACAGTGAGCCAACTCGATATACGGTGTTCTCGGTTGCTGGAATACTGGCTTCTTGATCGGCATACCCGAACCCCTGACTCCATACAATGTCTTGATCATCAATCAGGGCAATGCTTACGCCAGTTAGGGCATAAGTCCGCATCGTTTGTGCGATATATATCGAGATGTGTTCTTGTACCAGATCGTAATCACTGGCTTGGGAACTTTTGGCTTGGGGTGCGAGGAGAGAGAGTAGACAGAATAGACTGCCTGTGATCAAGCCATGTCGCCATGCATTTATCCTTGCTCTCATATGTGTATACAATTTATTTCGCCACGCTAACGCCCCCGGTTCAGGAGCGCAAAACAGCGGGCACTACCGAACCTTGAGGAACAGCAACCAATTTTTCCGCCCGCTGTTGTGGTCGGATAGGCAGCCGAGGAACGTTCCTGAGAACATCTCTTCTGGGATATGGGACGCCTGTATCCCGTACTCTCAGGACAACGGTTTCAGACTTCATCGGTCTGCAGCTCCAAATACTTAGGCTTTCCGCTGAGTGTTGCATTTCACCACTGGACATTGGGATTCAACCAATCCAGGTTTTACCATCGTTATCAATCCTTGCAAGGCCGCCTCGGTGAGCCAACTTCACCTGTTCCTTGCGTTTCTTGCCTGCTGTCTGTCCTCTCGACCTTTCGGCTCATTTCGGGTCAGCAAGATAGGTTATGGGGGATAGAGAAGTTTTCCCATGCTCTCTGTGAGAGCTATTCATTCACGCCGTGACACGGCGCACCCCCTGCAAGCAGCTCGTTAGCGGTACTTCCCTATTTGCATGTGCAAACAATGACACCTGTTTGATACTTTATGCAATATGCGTTTTTATCCCCTGATGCTCAATTTTATGTTAGTTTATTACCGCTGTTTGCATCTATTCAGCGAGAGTTCTACGTTATGACTTTAAAAGCACTTTTTTTGCAATACCATATTTTTCTTCGTTGTGTGTATCATCTTTGTCAAGAATATATTGAGCGTCAGAAGTCAACGTAGAGCACTTGTGAGCGTCCCTTTCCCGTTTTTATACAGTGTAATGGTGACATGAAAACCAAAGTACGTACACCCAAACGCGATCCCATCTTTCATCGGTTTCTCTCTTTCACACGCCTTCCGTGTTTCGTGTAGATCGTCCGGTTGATACTCAAACGCCATATACACGCGATGAGAATCCAGATCATGTTGTTCCGCAATCTTCGTTGACGTTTTGGGAATATATGGTGGAATCCAGCCTGTGTCCATCAGGCCAGAGGCTTTCGCTGCCGCATAATCTTCAAAATATGATTCTGGCATCTCCTCAGAAGACATCCATTCAAGCCCCTCTCGCATGAGACCGAACAGAATGATAATACCTGCAAATACGACAATTCCGACGATGACTTTTTTCATAATTACTACTGGTGACGCTAACGTGAAGTTCACCGGGAGGCGGGCGCTTTTCCCCGCCGATCCGGTGGAACGGCTCGTTCGGAGGCGGTGATGCCGCTTTTCTCATCTGGCTCGTCATGGGCGTGCCGAATAAGGCGAGTTAGCCAACTAGAACTGTGCCATACCCCCCTTTTTTGAACACATAAATCGCCCACCCCAGCGTTTCTCGTCCCCACCTCAGATACGCTGTCTTACTCTCACGCACTCGCTTCAGCACGGTCTCCACATCTGGATCATCCCGATGATCGCTCGCCCAGGTTTCTGCAGCATACCACTGTAACCCTTCATATCTATCCCAGTCATCCTGGCTGCTGACGAGTGTGTAGACCACCTCCAATCCGTACTCTCGTCCGACCTCTACATTCTGATCGTGTGTTCCGAAGTCGTTCCGTGTCATTCCGATCGCTTCTAAATACTCTCTTTCCGGTTCATGCCGCCAGTACGGCTCTCCCACAACGATCCAACTTTCTGAGGCTGCCATCTTCTGCAGCGCGTTCAACGTCCCTCGATGCCCGCCATAAATCCAGCTCGCACCGATGCAGACTGCCAGATCAAAGCTCTCTAAGGTCTCTGGGATATACTTGGCCCCGTCCATCTCCAAGAAATGGAGTTGGGCATCCGGAACACGTTCTTGCTGCTTCTTGTGGGCATCGGCAATGTGGTAGGGAGAGAAATCAACTCCTGTCCCTACCATGTGTTGGTACCGCTCTGCAAGCCTGATGAGAAACTCGCCCTTTCCAGTGGCGATATCAAGCACGCATGCCCCAGGTTTCAGAGGCAGAAGCGTGATAAGCTGTTCAAGTTTCTCAAGACTCATCGGATTGCAGAGAATGTGCTCCCGATGCGTGATGTCAAAGAACTTCCACATGTCCATGCGTATACCTTCTTTATCAATGTCAGCCGAACATTTACTTGACCTGCATTGCGTCCATTGGCGCAAAACTTGCCGAACGAAGCGACCGCACGTTTTGCGACAATAGTAATGTCAGATCGAAGCAGTTGTTGGGCGATTTTCTTTAGTTCATTACATACTGGGATTCATCAATTATCACGTCGAAACTTTCTGGTAACATGAGTAAAAAAGGAAGACATTTTGAATAATCTAATTCATAAAAATTCACCCCAAGGTTAATTGACCGATAATAGTCTCCTTGATGTTCTTTATAATATTTTTCAGACAGGATATACCAATATTGTTCACCTAATTTCGACGTGAGGAACCATTTTTCCAATAACCGCGCTGTTCCCCCATTGCCATCAGCAAACGGATGGATATGAACACATCGTAAATGGATCAGGGAGGCAAAGTAGAGGGTTTCTTTGATGGTGGTTGGTACATGGAGGAGCGTTTCAATATCGGTAAAGAACAGGCGCATATGCTCCATCACAAAGCGATCTTCAACCGCCATATAGACTAACCCTGATTCACTAAATACACCGATCGATTCTTTCCTATATTTCCCTTGTTTCGATTTAATCAGGAGAAGTTTTGATAAGATGGCATGTGATGTTAAGAAATTTTGTTCATTCAGAATATGTTCTTTGGCAAAATGATAGGCAGCGATCAAATCATCGATTTCCGTCACTTCTTTTTTTTTAAAGAGGGTATCCTTCCGCATTTTCACGTTCATATAGGTATTGATATATCCAGGGTATTTCCCTCAATATTTGATGAAAAGACCGCAGAGACTTGAATCCGGTATCCCCCATCAAGTTCTTGCTCGTGTCCTGCAAATGTCAGGACTCTATCGATCATGCCTTGATTCACGTACTGTTCATACGCATCATAGCACGGCTTTTCATGGAGTCGCAAGTAACCCTTCTCGCTCATAAGATCAGTTTCTTACATGGTGATCTTCGTTGTTGAGATCGCTGTGAATACGCTTTCTTATTCGATATCCCTTTTCTCTACCATGATGTCAATATTTTTCTGTTTCAATTAATCCGAGACTGAAGGGAAAACACCTAACCCCGCGCATAACGCGCCCTGACGATGGGCAACACACCTTGACAAACCACCAAACCGTTATGCGAGAGGCGTATGCTGAAATTGCCGAGCGCGGCTGGGGTCGCCTGTAAGGCTTTATTAGCGCTTCTTGTGTTATAAAACCCCGTATTTCCTTTGCCTTACATCTTCCTTATTTCGTCAAGATGGTCATTCAGTTTACATTTTGAAGGAATGTTCTTCTGAAATGGGGATATCCTCCCACCAGAGGATATTATCCCGGAAACGGGTCCATTACTTCTCACGACATTGGAAATTCTCCTGTTCCTGTAACTCAGTCTCCAGGTCATCTCTCGGCCTATTAATGCCTAGATTAGCAAGGGCTTTCACCAAATGCTCCAGACTCGCGTCGTGAGAATACGGCATGAGGTGATCGCGGATATCTCCTGATAATTTTTCGTTAATATCTACCATTTTTACGGGCGTACTACACGAAAAGTCAAGCGTGTTCAGATCCACATATCGGAGTTCGTGACTCCTCTTCGTCCGGAAATAGGCGCGGAGGTTCTCCGGATCGAAGACGAGGCTCCACACGGTCAGGAAGGGATGACTCACGTATTGCAAGGTCTCAAACGCATATTCAACGGCTCGGTCGTGATGGAGTGCTTGAACGCCGGTCACCCGATCTGCTGTGGTGCCAAAACGAATCAGTGAGCCATCGGTCAATTTGTCATTCTGCCAGGCTTTGACAGACTCTTCATACGGAGCATTGGTTAGGACAGCGACAGGCAGGGTGTTGCCAGTGTGAGACACCATTTTCCCGTCAAGGAACTCAATCGTGGCGCACTCCCCGCGTTTGTCGCACACCAGAAAATGGTCCACAGGATGGGGAGTGGTCATAGGAGCATTCATCGTAATTCTCACCTGCGAATCACTCGCAATGACCTCATCGACCGTGCTGTAATTGTCTAATTGATACTGCACCCAAAGGGGACTGAGAAGCGGGAACCTGCCATCCGGCGCAGGCGCCCGACTCTCGTTCAGACCCAAGGTGCTGATCATCAATCCCGCTTCATTCATCCCGGCATATGGCAGATTATATCCCACGATATTGAACGTGACACTGCCATACGTGGATGTCCAGCGAGCAGATTCCCCTACGGTATTCTTTTCCCATCCGATTTTCGAGACATTCCTCTTATTGACATACATGAGACCTTCATCACTGGATCTGTCCAGGTTTACTCCAAACGTACAATCCCCCGCGGTGATCAGGCAAAATGACGTACACGCGTAGCTGCCTGTGCGGGGAATTGCCGTGTCGGTCCCGTCGGAATGAAAGAACGATTGACCGCCGTACCCACCTACAGATTCTTTTATTTTCGGCATTATCTCATCAGGGATTCCTTGAGCATTCGCAGAAATTAAAGCCGTGAACAAAATAAAAGATACTATCGATAACTGTAATCTTCTTTTCATAGTGCCAATCCCCTTTTTAGAACACAACATTTGTAAATTTTCTCACTTCCGCTATTCGTATCATACGTTTTCCATATTCTCGGCGCTTATAAATGATCAATGAAGGTGGGAAAGGAAAACCAATCTGTCAAGCAGTTTCTGAAAAATATTTCCAATCCATTATCACACAAAATAATGAATCCGACAAGGTTAATTACACCACACATCCCTTCATATTTACGCGATGACATTTTATATGCTTGCAACATTGCGCTAACGAGACTGTCGAAAAAGTCCCCAAATGACAAACTTTTCTTGTCTTCATTGCCAAGGATTTTCTTGATGATCCACAAAATCCTCTTGAACATTCTCAATAAACCGATCTAGTATTGTACGAACGGTGGTGTTACCTGAACACCTTTGAGCCTACTTTTGAATGACATCTTTGCCTTCGTAGTCATCATAGATGGTATTGGCCAATGGTAATGGTATATTGTAAATGATGATGATATTTCCTTGCTCTTTTTTGCAGCTCTTTGAAATCGTGCCCGCATGATGATCACTCAGATATCTCAACAGTGTCGAAAATGCGGCAGTCAAAATATTGTCAAAACGGCCATAATCGAAGTGGCAGCCAACAAGATCTCTGCAAAGACTGTCGGGCGGTTGGGGTCTTGACCCCAAAACGCCAGTATAGCGAAGACCAGCGAGAGGAAATTCTGCGGGCGTATCAGGAACGGCCGAGTATGCGTGGCATCAGTCGAATTTTTGGGGTCTCGCGGAACACGCTGACCGCCTGGATCAAAAAAAACTTCAGACGCTGCCGGCGGCGAGAGCTGACGATGTGCTGGAAGTCGATGAAGCCTGGAGTGTTGTGCGGAAGCGGGCCAATAAACGGTGGCTGTGGACGGTCTTGCTGCGTCGGACGACGCATATTCTGGCGTTTGTCCTGGGAGATCGCAGCGAGCGAACGTGTCGACGGTTGCCCTGGAGCGTTTCGCCACTGTGTCAGCTCTAGTGACTTTTGGGACGCCTATCAGGCGGTCTTCCCGAAAGAAACCCATCGGTGTGTCGGGAAAGACACAGGACAGACCGCGCACCAGGAACGGTGGTACAATACGCTTCGACAACGAGGAGGGGGCGCTATGTGCGCAAAACCTTGTCGTTTTCTCAACGTGAGATCTGGCATTATCGAGTCACCAAATGGTTTATCATGACGTACAATCTCAGCCTATCATTTACAACGTAGCCACTACCGAATATTTAAAAAAATTACAAAAAGTCAACATAAGCAACAATTATAATCACACGCAAACACTTAAACACATTGTCCCTTTATACGGTATCCGGGTCGATCTTCTGGGGAAAATGGCAGGCAACAAAATGTCCGTCGCTGAGTTCAGTGAGCGGGGGTTCATGGATCTGGCACTCTGCGCGCATAATCGGGCAGCGGGTATGAAAACGGCAGCCGGCAGGAATGGTGATGGGCGAGGGTGTTTCCCCCTTGAGAATAATTTTCTTCTTCTGGCGGTCAACATCAATATTGGCTAAAACGCTGATCAATGCCTGAGAATACGGGTGCAAGCAATCGCCGGAAATGATCTCCGAAGGACCGAATTCCACGATCTTGCCTAAATACATAATCGCCACTTTGTTAGAAATCAGCCAGGCCAGTGAGAGATCATGGGTAATGAACAGGTACGACGTGCCTTTGAGTTCTTTCATCTCAAACATCAGTTTGACAATATCCGCCCGCACTGAGGCGTCTAGCATCGAAACCGGCTCATCTGCCACAATAAAATCCGGCGACACGATAAATACCGTCGCAATCGCCACGCGCTGACGCTGCCCCCCGCTTAACTCATGCGGATAACGATACAAATAATCGCGGCCCGGCTTTAATCCCGCAAATTCCAGGGCTTCAACGACCCGCGTTTCGAGCTCCTGCTCTGACAACTCTTTCTCAATCAACCGCAACGGTTCCGCGACAATATCCACGATCATGTATTTGGGATTCAAAGACTGGTACGGGTCTTGAAAAATCATCTGGCAGCGGCGGCGAAAGTTTCTCAACCAGGAGGCATCGCGGTCATTGTACGCGCTGCCTTCAAATTTCAGTTCGTCCGCCGTTTTATGCACCAGGTTTAACAGAGCGCGGCCTGTGGTAGTTTTGCCGCTCCCGCTTTCACCTACCAGGGAGACGATCTCTCCTTTGCGGATCGTCAAATCAATTCCATCCACCGCTTTCACTTTTCGCGGTTCTTTTGTGAAGAGTTCTTTGAAAAACCCCTGACGAATGGCAAAATGGACGCTCAGATTTTTCGCTTCAATAACGTGATCGTTCTGCATAACTTAGTTCCTTCCGACAACATGACAGGCTACAAAATGGTCATTGCCAAGATTGACTAATTCCGGAATAGTTTCTTTACATAGCGGCAGACAATATTCACAGCGTGGGTGAAAGCGGCAGCCGCTCGGCGGATTAAGCAAATTCGGCGGGTCGCCGGGAATGGATTCTACCATCGTTTTTTTGCCGTAAATATTGGGAAAGGCTTTAATCAATTTTTGAGAGTATGGATGTTTATAGTCGCGGATGACATCCCGGACACTGCCGATTTCGACGATATTTCCGGCATACATCACCGCAACTTTATCGCAGATGTCCGAAATAATCGAAAGATCATGGGTAATCGCTATCATGCTCAACTGAAGCTTTTCGCGTAGTTCATTAATCAATTCGATAATCTGCGCCTGCACCATCACATCTAACGCCGTGGTCGGTTCATCGCCGATAATCAACTTCGGGCGACAGGCCAGGGCCATGGCAATCATCACGCGCTGCCGCATCCCCCCGCTGAATTCGTGTGGATAATTGTCAATGCGTCTTTCGTCAAGTCCGACCAGGTGAAAAAGCTCTAACACCCGTTCCCGCATTGCTTTTTCACTAAGGTCTGGTTCATGCAGTTTAATGGCTTCCGTGATCTGATGGCTGATTTTCATAACCGGATTCAGAGCGTTCATCGCCCCCTGGAAAATCATGGAAATTTCACTCCAACGATAGAGTTGCCATTGCGCTTCGGTATTTTTTGCGATATTCTGGCCTTCAAAAAAAATTTCACCGTGCTGAATAAACCCATTTTCCGGCAGCATCCCCATCACTGAAAGCGCGGTCGTGGTTTTCCCGCAGCCTGATTCTCCCACCAGGCCAATCGATTCGCTATAATTCAAATTGAAGCTTACGCCCTCAACCGCCCGCACAATGCCCTGGCTGATTTCGAAAAAGGTATTTAAGTGTTTGACTTCTAAGATATGTTCCATGTTCAATTTTTCTATTTCCGTGTTTTTTCGTGTGTTTCGTGGGTCAAAAAGATTCCTTATCTCTTTCGCAATTTCGGATTTAAAATTTCATCAAAAGAATATCCCAAAAAGGTAAAACTCAACACTAACAGGATGATGCACACGCCCGGGGGCACGTAATACCACCAGGCCCCAATGCTGACTGCGCCATTATTAAACGCGCCGTTCAAAATCTGGCCCCAACTTACGGCCATTGGGTCGCCCAGGCCCAGGAAGCTCAAGGTGGCTTCACTCAAAATCGCCGTCGCCGTGCGCAGGATACTGTTGGCAAAAATCACCGGAAATACGTTTGGCAAAATATGCTTGCGCATGATATAGGCGTTGCCGGCCCCGATGGATTTGGCGCGTTCCACAAACTGACGTTCTTTCATGGAAAGAGTCTGCGAGCGTACCAGTCTGGCGGTTCCGGTCCAACCGGTCAGTCCGATGACAATGATAATATTGAAAATGCTGGTGCCCAGCAGCGCGGCCAACACCATAATCAATGGCAGCATCGGCAGCACCATCATCCCATCGGTAAAGCGCATGAGCACATCATCCATACGCCCCCCGATATAGCCTGCGCTTAACCCCAGAATTGTGCCGATGATAACCGAAATTCCGGCCCCAAAAAACCCGACTATCAGCGAGGTTTTCGCGCCATGAATTAGGGCGCCGAAAAGATCACGCCCTAATTGATCGGTCCCCATCAGAAAACCTCTGGTTGGCGGCGCCATAATATCACCGACCGCCACATCAGTAATATCATAAGGATAGACTGCCGGTCCGATAAAGGCGACCAGCACGAAAAATACCAGCATCATAAAGCCGAGGGTCCCGATTTTATTTGAGAAAAACATGCGGATAAAGCGCGTCGTGTTGCGCCATCTCACAGCTAATTTCGCGGAAAGCATCTGGTTCCTCCCCTAGGGAAGAAACCGGGTTTTTGGTAAAAACCCGGTTTCTCTGCCTGGGTCCTCATTGATAACGAATTCTGGGGTCAATATACATATAGACAATATCCGCAAGAAAGTTTGCGCCGATCACGCAAAAGCTGGTGATGAGAAAAGCCCCTTGCAGCAGAGGATAGTCCCTGGCTCCCAGAGCTTTAAAGGTCAACGTGCCAACCCCGGGCCAGGAGAAAATGGTTTCGGTCTGAATGGCTCCGGAGACAATAAAGCCCAGATTAATAGCGATGATCGTGACCATCGGCAGCATGGCATTGGGCAGCGCATGATAGCGAATAATATATTTCCGGCTGAATCCTTTAGCTTTGGCGGTATTGATATAATCTTCCGTAAATACATCTAACAGCGCGCTGCGCATGATCATGGTATAGCTGCCGGTAATCGCCAGGCCAAACGTGACGGCCGGCAGCACAAGGTGATGAGCGACGTCTTTGAGATAGGCAACGGTCGAAACATATTCGCGGCCCGGGGTTTGCATACCGAAGAGCGGCACCCAGCCTAACTGCACGCCAAAATATGAAAGCAGAACGATACCAAGCCAGAAGGCCGGCATGGCGTAAATGAATAAGGCTGTGCCTAACAGCGTCACATCGATTTTTTTTCCACGAAAGGCCGCGGCAATCGTGCCGAACAGGATGCCCAGAATTATCGCAATGCCCTGAGCGCACATCGCTAAGATCAGGGTATTCGGCAAGCGATACCAGATCACCTCCATCACCGGTTTCCGAAAGGAGAAAGAATCGCCAAAATCTCCCTGAAGCATACTTTTAATGTACATAAAATACTGCACATGCCAGGGTTCATCTAAGCCCATATTTTTCTTCATGGCCGCCACCATTTCCGGAGGCAGTCCTTCTTTGATGAACATTCGCACCGGATCGCCCGGCATAGCGCGGAACAGAATAAAACTCACTGTGAGCACAATGAGTAAGGTAATCAGGCTCTGAACGATTTTTTTGAATAAATATTTAGAATTCATGCTCTCCTGAGTAGTAATGGGTTCGGAAAGAAGGCTGTTTCGGAAATCAAGAAAAACCGAGTTTTTTCAAAAAACTCGGTTTTTAAGCGCGTCATCCATCCCTTACTTTTTCAGTTGCAAGTTCAAGTAGGTCGTGTTGTGAAACACGGTGCCATTGCCATGGCGCATCACAAAACCTTCGAATTTGTTGGTGCGGAAGGCTTCCTGAACGCCCTGGTAATACAGGGGAATATATGGGGCTTCCTGCAACACCATTTCCTGCATCTTATAGACGGTTTGCAGCCGTTCTTCTTCATTGATCTGGTGGAGCTGGAGTTCATATAATTCATCATATTCCGGATTGGAATAGAGGCAGTCCGATCGTCCGCCAATTTGTTCGGTGGTCAGCACTGACAACATATAGGCCGGTTCGTAATCAGGCGTCCAGCCCCAGATATACACATCGAAATCGCCAACGTTCTGGCTATCGAGAGTTGAACGTTCGCCGAGGGCATCGCCGTCCATGGTTTCAATTTGCAGCCCAATGCCTACAGTTTCCAGCCATTTCGTAATGAACGGCATACTGTCACGATAGTGCCCGGCATACCCGGAGGTCAGCAGCGCCATCCGAAATACCAATTTTTCACCTTGTTCATTAGCGCGAACCTTGACTTTGCGATTATTAACTTCAACCTCTTCAAATTTAGTAAATCCTTCTTTTTCCAACAGTTCAATCGCCTTTTCCGGATTGTATTCGTGCGGCACATCTAAATGCCATTTACCCGAAGCCGTCGGAACAAGGGAGGTTCCTACCACGCCGACATTGCCTAACACAATCTGCACCAGTTTTTCCTTATCCATCGCATAATCAAAGGCTCTGCGGATATTCGGATTCAACAATAACGGATTGCCTTTGGATTTTGGGTGCGGTTTGGTCCGGTCTTCAGGATCAGTCCAACAGTTAAAGCCCATCTGAGTCAGTTTCGGCAGCATAACATTCAGCACTTTGACATTTTCTTCGGTGAGAAGTTGATTGGACTGCGCTTTGGTGGGACTGAACATGTCAATGTCGCCGTTTCGAAAAGCCTGGAACATGGTATCCTGATTTTCGAAGAGCACATAGATGATGCTGTCGAGATGAGGTGCACCCTTAAAATAATCGTCAAAACGCACCACTTCCAGCACCATATCCTGCGGGTTGAATTCCTGTTTCATCTTAAAGGGGCCAGTGCCGATCGGCATGGTATTTTGAGCAGCTAACATCTCTTCCGGAGTCATTTTGCTCCAGATATGTTCCGGAACAATCCGAACGGATGTCAGCGGGAAAGTGGTAAAATTGGCTTTCTGGACGTCCGTGGTGAATTTTACGGTATAATCGTCAATTTTCTCCACTTTTACGATTTCTTTGGCGTCGTTTTTGCGGCGGAAGGTCAGGGCGTCATTCCCTTTGGCGTTTAAAAGGGTTTGGTAGGTGAAAACCACGTCATCCGCGTCAAATTTTTCGCCGTCATGCCACAACACATTCTGTCGCAGTTTAATCGTCCACTCAAGCCCGTCTTCGCTTGCTTCCCAGCTTTCGGCCAGGTCGCCTTCAAACTCTAACGTGACATCATTGAGCGCAAGCAGCCAGGAATAGACGCGTTCCTGCAAGGTATTATCCGCCTGCATCGCCTGGGTCCAGGGATTGGCATTGGTAGGATACGCGGTAATCCCCACGCGCAGCTTATTATCTTGTTCTGCCGCCTGCACGCCTACACCCATGTTCATCAGACAAAGAGCAACCACAACGATCACACACAGCACTATTTTCTTCATGTTCTGTCTCCTTTCTTATACGCATTTTTACAAAGAACAACAACGTTAGCTCAAACTCCATCTCTGTATGAAGTATTGGTATTGCATTTGAGGAAAAAATGTTTATGTCAAGGTTTTTTTCAGTTCTGAAAAAGAATTTGCGAATTTGCAGGAGTGTCAAAGCTCTGCTTTGACAGCGAAAGCAGAGCTTTCGCACTCCCAGAAGTTACATAATGCATTTGATACGTTCGTAGTTCCGCCTAAACTCGCTAAAGCGAGAACTACAAACCTACGTTACGTCATGCAAGTTTTTGATGGTTTTGAAGGAGTTCTCGCAATGCTGCGGCTTTTGCATAGATATTGCCGGCTGATAAGGCCGCATAAAGTTCATCGTGCAGCGTCAGCATCGTCGTATAAATTTGATGCGCGCGTTCATCAGGTATTTTGCGGTTATGCGCATCAAAAGCAATAACGGCCTCAGCCGCTGTGGTGATGTCTGGATAGAGGCCAATGGCAATAGCAGTAACGAGCATCGCGCCCAGGGCCGATGACTGTTCCGATATGCCCCGCAGCACGATTTTGCCATAAACGTCAGCCTGCATCTGGTTAAAGAGCGGGAAACGCGCGGCCCCGCCGCTGACGCGTACCTGGGTTATCGGCTGCGTTAACGTTTCAATGATGCGGATATTTTTTTCGATTTCAAAACAGACGCCTTCCAGGATGGCTCGCATCACATCTGCGCGGTTATGTCCTAACGTCAGGCCAAAGAACACGCCCACTGCATTTGGATTCCAATAAGGAGCAGCCGAACCGGCGAAATGCGGCATGAGCATAATCCCATTGGCCCCGACTGTACTCCGGGCGATTTCACTGTTCAGAAGGTCATACGCGTCAACCTGTAACTCACGCGCCGTCTTGCATTCGAACATGGCGAAATTGTCGCGAAACCAGCGATATACTGAGCCTGATGTAAAAATGCTGGCTTCAAGCAGCCATTTTCCGGCGATCGCTGAAGCCGTACACACGACGCGCTGCTGCTCATCAAAAGCCGGACGTTCGGCATGTGCTAAAATAAACGACCCGGTGCCGGTATTCACACACAGCAAACCAGGCGCAACCACGCCTAATCCAACGGCTGCGGCCTGCTGATCTCCGCCGACAGCCACGACCGGCAAATCTGAACGCAGATTCAACTCGGTTTGCAGATTCTTTTTGAGCGCGCCGACAATCGTTCCGGGAGCCACAGGTTGAGGCAGAATTTTTTCCGGAATCTCGAATTGTTCACAAAGTTCCTCATCCCATTCAAAGCGGGTCAGATTGAATAACATGGTGCGAGAAGCCTGGGTCCAGTCCGTGATAAATGCGCCTGTCAGGTAATTGATCAGAAGATCGTGGACTGTGAGCAGTTTGTAGGTTTTTTTGAGCAATTGCGGCTTATGCTCTTGCAGCCAGAGCAGTTTGGGAAGCGAGAAATAGGGGTCGATCCGCAATCCGGTTTTCTGATAGATCACTTCAGGACCGACCGCGCGGCGGATGCTGTCCGCTTGAGAAGTTGCCCGCTTATCCTGCCAGAGGATCGCATGCTCAAGCGGCGCGCCATGGTGATCTACCGCAATAAAGGTCGCTCGCTGCGAAATCACGCAGATAGCCGCAATATCGCCCGGGTTACCGGGAAATTGTGCGACTGCCTGTTGCAAAGTCTGATGAGCAGCCTGAATCCAGGTCGCAGGATCATGATCAATCCAGGTCGGCGAGTGAAAAATGCTCGAATATTCTTGATAGGCCTGACTGAGTATGTTGCCCTGGCGTGAGAAAATAATGGTGCGGCAGCCGGTCGTTCCGGCGTCAATACAAGCAATAGAAGCGGTATCCGACATGCTGGGCTCCTTATTCGTCTCCTGGCGATCAATCGCCAGTCTCAAAGCTGAAGGACGCTGAAGTGCTCTCCGGGATTCAGCCTGCTTCGGCTTTGAGGCCTGCCATTGATGGCTGGGCAGAAGAGGTGTTAACTCGGCAACGATGTCTGCCGCAGCGACGCCAGCCAGGCTTGGGCGGCGGGGTGCTGCAGCGCGTCCGGATTGACCAGGAATCGCGGATTTTCCCCGACAAGCAGCTTGTTGATGTCTCTGACTAGCAGAAACGGCGAGTTATTCAGCGCGTCGGCGGTTGTGCCCGCAATATGCGTGGTTAACGTGACATTATCCAACTCCAGCCAGCGACTCTGCCCCGGCAGCGGTTCGGTTGGGAAGACGTCTAACGCGGCCCCGGCGATTTTTTTCTGCTTTAACGCATCATACAGCGCATTTTCATCAACTAAACCGGCCCTGGCCGTATTGATAAAAATGGCCGTCGGTTTCATCAACGCCAATTCCTTCTTGCCGATGAAGCCTTTCGAGTCCTCGGTTAATCTCGCGTGCACTGACACAAAATCCGCCTGTTTAAAAAGTTCTTCTTTTGAAACCTTGCGTACGTGATATTCTGTCACAATCTCATCAGAGACAAAGGGATCATAGACCAGTACATCCAGATTAAACCCGACGAGTTTTTGCGCGACAAGCTGTCCGATATAGCCAAAACCGACCAATCCCAGGGTCTTTCCGCTGATTTCAGGGATAATGTCGGAATTCACAAAGGTTTTACGCCACCTCCCTTGTTGAATGGCTGTATGCGCCCTGGCGATATTCCGAGCTTCTGCCAGAAGCAGCCCGATCGTGAAATCCGAAACCGCATGGGCGTTGCGTCCCATGATATGATGCACCAGAATACCGCGTTCCGTGGCGGCCTGGATGTTAACATTTTCCATGCCGGCGCGCGCCGCCCCAATAACCCGTAAGTGGGGTAAGGCGTCCATGGCCTCTGCGGAAACAGGGGCAAATAAGACCAGCAGCATCTCGGTCTGCTTATCAGCATGTTGAATCATCGGCAAGACCGGTTCTGCGTCAGGTCCCTGTTTCTCGATGACCAGTCGCCGATGTTGAAGCCTGTCCCAATCATCTTCCCAGTCGTTCACCATAATGCTGTTGTTCTGAATGGAAAATTCAGCACAGGCCTTTTTAAATTGCGATCCCCGAATCATCGCATCCCCAATACACAGAATATTCATTAAGAAATCCTCCTCCCCGGTGATAAAAATATTGTAACTGGTTCGGTGTACCAGCGAACAGCCTTGTTCGCCGAAAATAAGCCGGTGTTCTGACACAAAACTTTCGTCAAACAAGGCTGTTTGACGGTATGAGAGCTAAATCTTGCTTTTCGGCTTCTCGCAAGGCCGATGGCAGGCAATTCTTTGCGAGAGAAACAGGCATAAATTTAACTCGAGGACATGCTGAAACAAGACTCTTGCATTGCAAATCTTTTGTCAATTGAAAAGAAAAAGAGAAAAGAGACGCGCCAGCAAGAGACTGGCGTGTCTTAATCTTTGAGGTGATATTTCTGGATACGGTATTGCAGAGTTTTATAGCTGATGCCAAGCAGTTCAGATGCTTTTTTGATGCTCCAATTTGTTTTATTGAGCGCCGATTCGATTAAACTGCGTTCCAGATGTTCCAAGGAAATGCCCTCGTCAGGAATAGTAAAATCAAGAGGATTGGCAGAGTTAGACGGCGTAATCGGCTCCTGGAGTTTTTGCGGCAGGGTATCCAGGTCAATCACGTCATGATCGGCCAGGATCACGCTGCGCTCGATCACTGATTCTAACTCACGCACATTTCCTTCCCAGCGATAATCCAGAAAACGTTTCATCACAGCGGGCGCGACACGCTTGACGGCTTTATCGTGTTTTTGCTGGTATTTTTGAAGAAAATGTTCGACCAGATCGGGAATATCTTCTTTCCGGACACGTAGAGGCGGCAGAAAAATCGGCACAACATTCAGGCGATAATATAAATCCTGGCGGAATTGGCCCTCTTTGACCTCTTCTTCCAAATTTTTATTGGTTGCGGCTAACAGACGGACATTGACTTTAATGGTTTTCGCCCCGCCCACGCGCTGAAATTCGCCTTCCTGAAGAACGCGCAGCAGTTTGGCCTGAAGGGTAATGTCCAGGTCGCCGATTTCATCCAGAAACAGCGTCCCTTTATCCGCTTCCTCGAACAGTCCTTTCTTCTGAGTGTACGCGCCGGTAAACGCACCTTTTTCATAGCCGAACATTTCACTTTCTAACAGCGTGTCAGGAATTGCTGCGCAGTTGACGGCCAGGAACTTCTGATATTTCCGTTTACTGTGGCAGTGCAAAGCTCTGGCGACGAGTTCTTTACCAGTGCCGCTTTCCCCATAGATAATCACCGTTGATTCACTAGGTGCGATTTTTTCGATCATCTTAAACACCTGTTGCATACTGTGAGAACGTCCAATGATATTGTGAAATTCATACCGTTCTTGCAGTTCCCGGCGCAGGGAACGAATTTCGTCAGATTGCTGTTTGCTTTGCAGCGCGCGCTGCACCACCAGAGTTAACTCATCTTTCCCCAGAGGTTTTGAAAGATAATGATACGCCCCCTTTTTCATGGCCTCGACTGCAGATTCAACGGAACCATAGGCAGTAATCACAACAACCACAATTTCAGGTTCTGTCTGCTTGACGGTTTCAAGCAATTCAACACCATCCATACCGGGCATACGCAGATCCGTCAGGATCACATCGACCGGAGAAGCGGTGATATAGGCCAGGGCTTCCGGTCCGCTGCCGACGGCAACAACTTCACACCCCTGATCTTCAAGAATATCGCGCACAATGTCGCGTTGTATGGCTTCATCATCAACAACAAGAATTTTTCCGTTCATAGACTTCATGGCAAGTGATTTCCGTGAGTGAGCATTGGAAGGACAAGCGTCATTGTCGTTCCCTGGCCCGGTTCACTATTGACCAGAATGCTTCCCTGATGATCGGCGATAATCCGGTTCACAATAGATAAACCGAGTCCGGTGCCATCTTTTTTCGTCGTGAAATAGGGTTGAAAAATGTTCTCACGCTGTTCCGGTGGAATGCCAGAGCCGGTATCGGAAAACATCAACAGACATTTTTGCGGATACTGCTCATCAACCTTAGTCAGAATCTTCAACCGCCCTCCTTCTGGCATGGCCTGAATCGCATTGAGGGCGATATTCAGGCAAGCGGTTTTCAGCAATTCTTCGTCGCCCTGAATTGCCAGATCTGGAGGCAGAATATCACATTCAAGTTGGATGTGATATTTCTCGGCTTCTGTGTATAATAATTGAACAATCTGTTCAAGAAGTGTTAGAACTCGAATTGGACGCATTTCTGGTTGTAAAGGGCGCGAGACCTGGAGAAAATCAGTCACAAGTTTGTTCAGGCGTTTTAATTCTGTTTTCACATTCGTAGCATAACTTTCGAATTTTTGCCGTTCTCGTTCTTCTGTCGGAGCATACCGGTCGCGCAGGTGATCGATAATTAGGGAAATTGAATTCAACGGATTACGGATTTCGTGCGCCAAACGCGCACCCAATTCTCCTAAAGCTGCCATGTGTTCCGAACGATGCACGCGTTCTTCCAGAGCTTTATGCTCACGAAGTTTATGTGTCATGTCATTAAATCCTGCCACAAGCATATCAAACTCACGACTGCTGTTGGCGTGAATGGTCACATCAAAATTTCCTTCAGCCACGGCTTTTGACGCCGTGACAAGTTCGTCAATCGGCGTGGTAAAGCGTTTGACCATCACAATCGCCATAAGTGTTCCACCAGCAAAAATACTGATAATCCAGAACATATTTGAGTATTTCGCCTTTTTAATCAGGTATTCCAGATCATTCATGACCAGAACAATATTGATATACCCCTTTTCACGTCCGCTTTCATAAACCGGAATGGTAACATCATATTTTTTAATGTGCTTTTTTAGCAGCGTTTCCCAAAAAGAGGCATTTAAACCTAATATGCGCCGATTTTCAAGTTCTTGTAATGTTAGTCCCACATCTTCGGGGTTTGAACTGGCAATCACTGTATAGTCAGAATTCAAAAGGGAAACCTGCGAGACTCGTCCCCGCTGGCTCATACGTACCAGAATGTTGTGTTGGATGCTCCGGTCAATGTTAGTCGTCAGCAACTGTTGGATTTCGAGCACGTTCCCGACATGTTCAACGGATTTAATGTGTTGAATGACTTGCTGCAATAATTCCGTTTCGCTGCGCTCAAAAATAATATATGAAACGAAGATTGTCGCGCCTAAAATAACGACCATTAATCCAATCAATTTGATTTTCAGGGAGACTCGCATCATATCCGGGACAACTCAGTCTCTCATATTGGATGGCGCGCCAGATTCAGATAATGTATGTGCAGAGATATCCCGCGATTTTTTTGAAAAAACCGGGATCAAGACGCCCCTCTCGCTTTGCGAAGAGAGAGGGGTGAGAGCTGAGTTCTTTTTTTACGTTACTTGGCGTTTACCACAACGTAGAGAGTGTTTTCACCGCGACGAATCAGAGCCAGGAAACTTTCCTCCTTATCAATTTCTGCTAAGGCGTTGTTATACTCTTCAACCGACGTGATCGGTTGCCTGTTAATTTCTTTGATCAAATCGCCGCGACGGAGTCCAGCATCTTCCGCAGGACCTCCTGGTGTAATACTGGAAATAATCACCCCTTGATCGCCAGCATAACCAAGCTGGCTGGCAATTTCTGGAGTGAGTTCCTGTACGCTTAAGCCGAATTTTTCTGTCGTCTGAGGCGAACCGCTGGCACTCGCTTCCAGATCGCCCGGCTGTTCTCCAATCTTCACTTGCATGGTGAGTTCTTGACCATCGCGAACCAGAACCACATCAACAGTTTTGCCGACGTCTGTCGCTGCGACAATATTTTTCAGCGTATTTGGCCCATCAATCGGTTGTCCGTCAAATGTCATGATCACATCGCCATGCTTCAAACCGGCCTGCTCTGCAGGGCCGCCCTTCAAAACGTCGCCCACCAGGGTTCCAGTGGCCTCTTTCAGTCCAAATCCTTTCGCAATCTCCGGAGTGACCGGTTGAATCATCACGCCTAACCAGCCGCGCACAACCCTGCCTTTGCTAATCAGGCTATCCATAATACTTCTCGCCATGTTAATCGGAATTGCAAAACCAATGCCCTGATACCCGCCGCTACGGCTGTATATCGCGGTATTAATCCCAATCACTTCACCATCAATATTCACTAAGGGGCCGCCGCTGTTACCCGGATTGATCGCGGCATCAGTCTGAATAAAATCCTCATAGTCATTGATACCGATATTGGAACGTCCTTCAGCGCTGATAATTCCGGCCGTCACCGTTTGTGATAAGCCGAAAGGCGTACCAATAGCAATAGCCCAATCTCCGACTTCGATAGCGTTGGAATCTCCAATCCGGACGACAGGCAGGTTCTCCCCTTCAATTTTTATGACCGCAACATCGCTTTTCGGATCGGCTCCGACGATATTCGCTTCAAATTCTCGTTTATCCGCCAGAGTCACTTTGATCTTATCTGCTTCAGCGACAACATGGCTGTTCGTCAGAATGTAGCCGTCGGAATTCGTAATAAATCCTGAGCCAAGCCCGCGCCGTTTGTATTCACGTTCTTGCGGCGTATCGCCAAAAAAACGGCGGAAAAACTCATCGCCGAAAAATTCACGAAACTGATCTGTTCGCTGGTCTTTGATCGTCTGTTCCGTACTAATGTACACAACCGCCGGACTGACTTGTTTGGCCACATCCCGAAAAGCCTGGCTCAAACTTTCGAGATGCTGTCTGCTGCTTTCCTGAGCAAACACAGTTTCTGGTGTGAATGCCGTCACTATCAGCAGCAGCATTACACAGAAAAATACGCCTGTCATCGCCAACAATGTTCGTTGTAATCTAAAATTTTTCATACACATATACCTCCGGTTTTATGACGAATCACCCGAACAATGATAAATTGCTATTACTTCAAAGAGATATTTCTTCGAAATAACCGGACCTGGAAAATTTATCATTGCCGGGTGTGATTGATACATTTTTTCACCACGTTCTTGCATATATTACTCATACAAAGTTTATGCCACGTTTCAAATCATCCTGCCAGCGTACTCTTCGTCCTTATAAAACAGAGAGATCTTCATATTTGACAGTTCTGTTCATCAGGCAAGGCAATACCTGATATAAGGTATCTGACAGAGCGAAAAAAACGATATGCCACCTAACTTCTTGATATAAAAAAAGATATATCCTAGAGTGTTTTTGAAAAAAATATACCTTATTTCAGGCAAAACAGATGGGTGGTATTTCGGGAATGTCAGGAATATGAGACCCGTTGTTAGAATCGAGCGTTAACAATGAAAACAGAAAATCTCGGACTCCGGGTATTCTGACAAGCATCCCTATGCAGATCCTTCTGCTTCCTGAATAGGGTATTTGCAAAGAATTGCAAGGATAATCTTGACACAAACAAAGAAAAATCATATACGTACTGAAAGCAAGAGAAACTTTTTGTTTCCGCGTAAGAAGATGAAGTGAAAGTTAAAAAATTCTTGTGCTTGCAGGCCTTCCTGGGGATGAATCCCCAGGCTGTATGCCTCCGCCTTTTCAGGGCGAAAACCTCTCCCTGTCAGAGAACGGGAAGAGGCCAGAAGGGATGATTATTTACGAAAATCTGTAATAGTGACTCGGAAGACGTATCCAACAACACTTGATTCCTTACACAGCGGATCAAGATGGGATGGAGAGAGGATATAAGTCAAGCAACGGGGGAGGTAGTAAAAGAACATGCCTGTTATTATTAAATGGAATCCAGCAGATGATCTCTTTGTATTAAATGAAACATTCAGCCAGATGCTAGATCAGGTTTCGAATATTGTTCAAAAGCGTAAGACCTCAGAAACGAGTTCGGCATGGGCGCCAATTGCTGATATGTATGAAACCGATGATGCGTTCATTCTCCATATCGAACTCGCTGGAATTGATAAAGAATCCCTCGAAATTTTTTTTCAAGAAAACGCACTCTTGATTCGGGGACAACGTCCGTTTAACATTCAGATGCAATCTGCCAAGATTCATCGGATTGAACGCATGTACGGACTGTTCCAACGCACATTCTGGATTCCTGCCCCTATTGAGGCTCAAGCTATTACAGCTTCGTATGATCGAGGAATATTGAATATTCATTTACCCAAATTGACATGTCCTGACGTTGAGCAGGTGAAAATACCGATTACGTTTAAATAGCGTTGTGAGATGAAGGAGTAGAAAGCATATCATGGAAAAATTAGAAGAAGTCACGAAAGAAGGACATTCTCAGCATATTCCTGAACACCTTCCGATTTTACCGCTGCGTAATGCAGTGATCTATCCGTATTTGTCAATGCCGATAGCGGTTTCCAGGCCGGAATCAATGAAGTTGATTGAAGAAACCTTAGCCGGCCCAAAACTCTTCGGGGTTGTTGCGCAAAAATTGGTTGATACCAATGATCCGTTACCGGACGATCTTTATGAAATCGGGACGGTAGTGAAACTCTTGAAAATGATCCGGACCCCTGAAGGCGAGATGTATGTGCTCGCTCAGGGGATTTCACGCATGAAAATCCTGGAGTATGTTCATCAAAAACCATATTACATCGGACAGATAGAGCAGTTAAACGACCTTCTCCCTGAAGAAGATGATAAAGAATTAATTGCGACGGTCAAAAATCTCAAAGATCTGTTTAATTCCGTCGCGCAACTTGCCTATAATATTTCGAATGAAGTTCTGACGATGATTCTGAATGTTGAAGATCCGGGGACCTTAGCTGATATGATTGCAGAAAATCCGAGCTTTTCGATTCAAGAGCGTCAGGAACTCCTGGAAACCCTCGATGTCAAAAGCAGATTGCAACGTGTGACTGTGTTGCTCACGCGGGAAAAAGAGATTCTGGAATTAAGCCGGCAGATCCAATCGCAAGTTCAGAATGAAATGGATAAATCGCAGCGAGAATATTATCTGCGGGAGCAACTGAAGGCGATTCAGAAAGAACTCGGCGAAGGAGATCAGCAAACCATAGAAATAGAAGAATTGCGCGAGCGGATTCAGAAGACGACAATGCCTGAAGAGGCTCGTAAGGTGGCGGAAAAAGAATTGGAACGCCTGGCCAAAATGCACCCGGCTGCCGGGGAATATACCGTGTCTCGCACTTATTTGGATTGGATTCTTGATGTGCCGTGGGAAATAAGCACGGAAGACAATTTAGATGTGAGGCAAGCCGAGCAGGTGTTGAATGAAGATCATTACGGTCTGGAAAAGGTAAAAAAACGGATTCTTGAATACCTGGCGGTCCGACAACTGACGCATGAATCCAAAGGCCCGATCTTATGTTTTGTCGGCCCTCCCGGAGTCGGAAAAACATCGCTGGGAAGATCGATCGCCCGTGCCATGAATCGAAAATTCGTGCGGATTTCTTTGGGAGGCATTCGCGACGAAGCCGAAATCCGCGGGCATCGCCGGACCTATGTGGGGGCCTTGCCCGGGCGGATTATTCAGGGGATTACAAAAGCGACCGTCAATAACCCGGTATTTATGCTCGATGAAATTGACAAAGTGGGCACGGATTTTCGCGGCGATCCGGCGTCGGCCCTGCTAGAGGTACTTGATCCGGAACAAAATAATACGTTTTCGGATCATTATCTGGAACTCGATTTTGATCTGTCCAAAGTGATGTTTATTACCACAGCGAATGTGCTGGCGACCATTCCGTCGCCGCTATTGGATCGCATGGAAGTGATCGAAATTTCGGGGTATACGGAAGAAGAGAAAATCATGATAGCGAAGAACTACCTTATTCCGCGTCAATTAAAGGCCAATGGATTGCAACCGGAGCAGTTGCGTTTTGATGAGAGCGCACTCAAAACGCTGATCCATTCCTATACCAGGGAATCCGGCCTGCGAAATCTGGAACGAGAGATTGCCTCGATTTGCCGCGGCGTCGCCAAAGAGGTGGTTGATGGATTGCAAGATCCGGTAGCGGTTGATGCGACCCTTGTTCCCAAATACCTCGGCCCAATCAAATTTTTCCCGGAAATTGCCGAACGTACTGCACAAGCCGGAGTCGCTACCGGGCTTGCCTGGACTCCGGTGGGAGGAGATATTTTATTCATTGAGGCGACCAAAATGCGGGGCAAAGAGAAACTCATTCTAACAGGACAACTAGGGGATGTGATGAAAGAATCGGCTCAAATTGCGCTGAACTATGTTCGTTCGAAAGCGACGGACTTGAAAATTGCCGAGGATTTCCACGAAAATTCTGATATTCATATTCATATTCCGTCCGGAGCCATTCCCAAAGACGGTCCTTCTGCCGGAGTGACTCTCTATACCGCGCTCGTATCGCTCTTAACAGATCAGCCTGTGCGCAGCGATCTGGCAATGACCGGAGAAATCACCTTACGCGGGCTGGTGCTTCCGGTCGGTGGAGTAAAAGAAAAAGTGCTCGCCGCTCGCAGTGCCGGAGTAAAACAAGTCATTTTACCGGCCAAAAATCGAAAGGATCTGGAAGAAATTCCAGACAATGTCCGACGAGAACTTCGATTTCATTTTGTTGAACAGATGGACGAAGTCATTCATATCGCACTTTCCGGAAAAAAGGCTCGACGCCAAAAAACGATAAAACAGAAAGAACCAAGAGTGGCTTAAACTGTCAGAAAAACCGGCTGTTAGAAAAACGAAAAACCGGGTTTTTGACAAAAACCCGGTTTTTAGAATACCAGGAGGAGGGAGATTATGAATAAACGGTGGAGGATGATCAGCGTGTTTCTTTTCATTTCCTGGAGTCTGATTGGATTATTCGCAGCGACTGCGGAAGAAATTGGCGCTGAATCGTTTCCGAATAGATTCGGTGTCAGTGGCTTATATTCATTATTCGGGACCGATACGTTGGGAGACAGGGCATTTTCTTTCGGACTGGTCGGCGACTTTTCAGAATTCAGTCTGCCTGAAGACCCGCGAACGCCTCAATTATTTGAAATCGGCTTGCATGCAGGCTTCAGCCTTAATGAGCAGATTGAATTCGCGATATTGGCACCATACCGACGACTTAATGTATCGGATAAAGGGAACTTGAAGGGATTTGATGAGAGCGGCCTCGGAGACATTCTCGCTACAGCCAAATTCCGCTTACTTGATGAACAAGAATTGTGGCCGGCTCTGGGCTTATATACGCAGATTTCATTTCCAAGCGGTGACGAAGAAAAAGGCCTGGGAAGCGGAAGTGTTGATGTCACGCTCGGGGGAATGCTGACCAAATGCCTGAGCGACTTCAAATTATACGGAAATTTGGGATTTCTTCTTTCAGGATGGGAAGAGGGGGACCCGAACCCATTGTTTGATAATTATCAACATTCGCTGTTATATGGCCTTGGCCTTGAATTTCCGGCCACTCATCCAACATTTCGTCTTTTTTCGGAATTTACCTTTCTCCACGAGTTCGGCGATGAAGATGAAGATCGCATTGTCACCTTTCTCGGCGAAGAAATTCAGGATGTGGTTGATAACGCCGGACAGGCAAGCTTTGGCATTGCACTGCATTTGTTTGATGGATGTGTAATCCGGGGCGGCGCCGCCTTTCGCATCCTGGGCGAAGAGCCTGTTCCGGATGCTTCGGTATGGCGAGGTTTTATGCAATTGTCCTACCTGTTTGGCAGAAAAAAACCCCCCAAAGTTGAACCCCTGGCAGAGCAAATGTTGCCCACCCCTGTTGAGGTTGCCCCTAATCGCTGCCCTGAAATTACGGAAGTGTCTATAAGCGACTCCGTTGTGCGCGGCGGAGAAGAGGTGCGTATCGCGGTGACGGCGACCGACCCTGATGGGGATCAATTATATTATGTATGGGATGCCAGAGCAGGTAGACTCACAGGATCGGAATCGCAAATCGTCTGGATCGCCCCGGAATGCCTGACGCAAGAATCCGCGACAACGTCTTATGAACTTGCCGTAGAAGTTAGCGACCGAACGTGCACGGTAAATCGGGTAATTACGCTTGAGGTACAATGCGGACTCGGAACCTCTACCCATCAGCCTGATGCAGTAGTGCTCTTTCCCTCTGGCAGTACGCGTTTAAATAATATTGCTAAAGCTCAATTAGATAATCTGGCTTTGCTGTTAAAACAATTTCCGGATCAAAGCATTCTTCTTGATGGACATACAGACGCTACTGGAGATGAAACGGCTAATTTACGTATTGGCTTGCAACGAGCAGAAAGCGTGAAAGAATATCTGACACAGCGGCATAGCATTGATCCGAAACGCCTCTCAACGAATTCTTATGGCTCCAGCCGTCCGGTTGCTGATAATAGTACACAGGAAGGCCGGCATCAAAACCGACGAGTAGAAATTTATCGGATAAATTAGCGCTTTGTTAAGGTGTAACTGACGGGTTTGTAGTTCCGCCTTCAGGCGGAAAGCGCGCTAAAGCCTGTCTGCGCAGGCAGGCGCGAACTACGAACCCGTTTATGCTCATGATAGATGCTCTTTTACATCACGGAGTCCGAAAATATATCACCTGTCTCCTTCTTGCATGGCAGATGTGGGGCATAAGTGCGCTCGGATACGCTCAGGGAAACTCCGGAAGATTTTTTCATCACGGGCGACGTTGGATTGCCAATGGACCTGAGGGAGGAACAATCGCAGTACTGCGTATTCATCCTGCTGAACCCCATCTCCTCTTTGCCGGCACTGACGACGGAACTCTTTATCACAGTGAGAATTTCGGAGAACATTGGACGCAAATGACGCCGGGTCTGAACATTCCGGGCAGCCGCATTTCCTGTCTGGAGTTTTATCCGGCCAATCCCGACATCCTGTATGCCGGAACAGCGAGCGTCTGGAATCATGGAGGGTTATTTCGCAGCCTTGACCGGGGGGAAACCTGGAACCGGATACCCGGCGAAATAGGAAAACGCAGTGTTCATGCGCTTCAGTTTGCTCCGGGAGATCCCTCCCTTGTTTATGCCGGGGCAGAGGATGGCGTGTATAAAAGCCGTGATGGCGGGTCAAGTTGGGAACATATCAGCACGGGTTTCGAACAGCAGTATGTCAAATCCTTAGCGATTCATCCTCAGAACAACCAGATTGTGTATGCCGGAACCTGGCGTCAGGTGTATAAAAGCCTCGATGGAGGCCGCACATGGAAACGCATCCCTACAGGCATGGATACGGATACAGATGTTTTCGCTCTGGAGATCGATCCCCGTTCTCCGGATACCCTATACGCTGCAACGTGTAATGGCATTTTTACCAGCGGGAATGGCGGCAAACAATGGCGAAAATTAGCAGAAAAGCAAGGACTTCAGACATCGCGAGTTCACACGTTGTGCGTTTCACAGCATGTTGCCGGAAGGATTTATGCCGGCACCACCGGAGGAATTTATCTCAGCTCAAATAAAGGAGCCTCCTGGACGCGGTTGACCCCAGCCTCAATGATTGTTCTCTCCTTTCAGGAAGATCCATTCAATTCAGAACTCCTGTATGCAGGTATTGAAGGTGGGGCTATCTTAAAAAGTCAGGATCGCGGCCAAACCTGGCAGCCGAAAACACGCGGCATTATCAACACCCACGTCAGAGCGTTGGTAACTGATGACGAGAACTCTGAGGTTCTCTATGCTGGGACGCTTTATGGACGCGGATTTGGCGGCGTTTTTCGGAGCTGTGACGGTGGGAAAAGCTGGGAAAAACGTTCTCTGGGACTTGTTGATACCTCGATTGAAGCCTTAGCTCTGCTCCCTGGAGATTCGAATGTGGTTTATGCCGGAACCCATCGCGGGTTGTTTCGCACACACGACGCCGGTAACCATTGGACCCGAGTTGGTGAGCACATGTTTGAGGCGTTGCGCATTTCTGCGCTGCTGATTCCGCTTTCCCACCCTGAAACTTTGTATGTCGGTACATGGCAAGGCCTGTATCGCAGCCGGGATCAGGGTGTTACCTGGGAGAGAATTGAAGGATTATCCGGTCTGAAAATTCTGACACTGGCTGCTGATGCCTTCCAGGAACATATCATGTATGCCGGTACGAATCAGGGACTTTATGCCAGTTCTGACGGCGGAACGACATGGAAAGAAGTCAACTCCCATTTTCGCGATGTGGCTATCAGCAGCCTTGCTCTTGATCCGGAAAATTCCCAGTGCCTTCTGCTTGGAACGCAAGAGGGATTATATCGAAGCAATGATGCAGGTTTTTCCTGGAAAAAAATCCTTCTCAAAGGAACGACGTTTCCGGTTAGCGCTTTAAAGATCGCGCCCTATGATCGAAACTATGTGTATGCCGGCGGACTTATGCATCACGGAGTCTATTTTTCTTCGGATGCAGGCGTCTCCTGGCAACGCATTGATCGGAATATGTCCCATAATCATGTCTGGGCATTGGCGGTCAATGTGTTTTACCCTGAACACCTCTATGTCGGGACCTCCGGCGGAGGAGTATATTGCTTTATTCCCAATTAATTTGACCATGTTCAACACTCGGAAAGGAGAATGTTATGCGACATCGTCAACAATATATTTTAGCATACCGTGCATGCGTAATATTTATAGCGGTTTTTCTTGGGCCATCCGTATTGGCATCGGCATCCCAGGCTCAGATTATGGACGATATCCAGCAGCAGATTCTCAGCTTGCGCAAAGAATTTAAACTGCGCATCGAGAAAAGCGAAGACGCCCAGTACACGATTGCCGAAAAACTTCAGGAAAAGATCACCAATCTGTTATCCACTCAGGAATCCGTCTATTCATCACAACCTGAAATTGCGAAGAAAATTCAGCAATTTCAGACCCTATTAGATACGTATGCCGCCCAGATGGATAGTTTCGAACAAATTACCGATGCTATTGAAATGACAATGCACAGCAGTCTGGATCAGATTGAACAGCGGTTTTCTCAGCTCAAGAAGCAGGGGGGGATACGTCGCCCCCGCCCGGTAACGGTTGCACCGCCAGCATCTCAAACAGAGACGATCCCGGAATTTGCGCCCGGACAATTTTTTCGCGGTGTCTATCGGATCTTCATGGATGGCGATTACGAAACCGCGATTGCAGGTTTTCAAAAATTCCTGAATGATTTTCCTGACAGTCCGCTGGTTGGGGCCGCTCAGT
Organism: Candidatus Vecturithrix sp.; assembly: GCA_040772385.1. Lineage (GTDB taxonomy): Bacteria > Moduliflexota > Moduliflexia > Moduliflexales > Moduliflexaceae > Vecturithrix. The sequence continues at coordinate 139,711 of JAXGYF010000001.1, forward strand.
ATTGGATTGCGGAGGCCTTTGTGCGACAGGGTGAATATGAGCGCGCGCTCCAGGAATATGATCGCTTAATCAAGATGTATCCATCTAATGATAAAATTCCTGACGCCTATTACGGAATCGGAATGGCACTGTTGAAATTAGGACGTCCTGACGAAGCGCAGGCGCAATTTCGCTATGTCCGCGACCAGTTTGCCGGAACCCTTGCGGCGCAAAAGGCTCAGAATCGCCTGCAAGAATGAAAAAATGATGAAAATCCTGACCGTGAGCGATGACGTGAAACGTCAACTGTATAATCTGAAATTCAAGGAAGAATATCATGATGTTGATTTAATTCTCTCCTGTGGAGACTTACCATTCTATTATCTTGAATTTTTGGTGTCCATGCTCAATGTGCCATTATATTATGTTTTCGGGAATCACCATGTCCAGCCGATGATTACCACGAATGGCGTTGAGGTGAATAGCCCGGGTGGGTGTGTGAATATTGATAATCGGATTGTGATGTATAAAGGCTTGCTGATTGGCGGCCTTGAAGGCTGTATGAAATACAACTACGGCCCCAAGCAATATTCGGATTTTGAAATGTGGCAAAAAGTCCAGAAAATGAAACCAGCGTTTTGGAAAAACAAACTCCTGCATAAGCGCTATGTGGATATTATGATCACTCATGCTCCGCCCTTTGGCATTCATGATCAATCAGATTGCTGTCATCGTGGGTTTAAAAGTTTTCGTACCATCATTGAAAAATATGCCCCCCGATATTTCATTCACGGACATGTCCATCGTTACCGTCTGAACGATGAATGGAAAACCGACTATCAAAACACCACGGTGATCAATACCTGCGGGTATCAGATCCTGGAAGTAGATGCAACCGCGTACTCCTGATCTTAAACCGTTCAGGAGTACAAATCCCAATAAAAAACCCCCTGTTTACACGGCTGTAAACAGGGGGTTTTCCGTGAGGGAAGTTACTTTTTGATGCGTTTACGGCCCAGGCCAAGCAGTCCAAGCAAACCAACGCCCAGGAGCAAAACTGTGCCAGGTTCAGGAATCGGGGCGACATCATGTACATTAACCTGCATATCGTTCCAATCCCAGTCGGACGCTCCTGTCAGTTTATCTTCCAGATAAAAGTAAGCATTATCAGTTCCGTTCCATTCCATTCCGATATGTTGAATCCCTGCATCCGCGGTGTTGAGGCTTGCATCAGTATAGAACGTATATTTATATTGATTGTCATCATAAACCTTGAAATAAAATCCAAAGTTTGCATCAAAATCTTGCCATCCTGAACTCGCATCTAAACTGACTTGCCATGCCCCACCGTCATTTTTAAAATAAACGCTTTTCGAAGCGTAGGGTTTCTCATTCAGTGCAAAAATCTGAAACATATTTGTCGTATCATTCTGGGCGAAGATTCCAAAATCAGATTCATAGGCGGCACTTTCTCCAAAAAGGATGTTAAAAGTAGAACCTGTCTCACCCGTTGTAAAGTCTGTCAACGTCCAATAGGGGGAATCTATCCACTCAAAACTACTTTGACCTGGCAGCACATCTTTCGCAGCCGTATAAGCCATCACATTGCCTGCAAAAAGAACACAACTCATCATCACTGTTAATGCTAAGAATTTTTTCATACTTGTTGCCTCCATTTTCATGGTGGCAACCCGGCTATCTTCTGCCTGAAGACCCGTGGCTTTCCGTCCCCGTCTCACGGCGGGTTTGGCCTTTTCACGACTTCTCACATTCAGCGAAATGCTTCTCAAGTTTCACCTGCGAATCATTTCATAAAAGTTAATATTTTTTACGACGATGTCAAACTAATTTACTTTTCAACTTTATCCTTTCCCATACCTGCCAGGAAAGAAAAAAAACCGGATTACCTATAATCCAGGTAACCCGGCTATCTTCTATTAAGACCCGTGGCTTTCCGTCCCCGCCTCACGACAGGTTTGGCCTTATCAGGACAATTTTCATTTCACTGCTTTACGTTTTCAGTAAGATGCAAGCGAAATGCCAAAAGCGATTATTTTAAACGTTATTTGAAAAAAATTCTTCAATTCCCCGGAATATCAATGAAAAAGAGGAGTTATAAAAAATATTCCTGGTGGAATGATCCGGGTAAATGCCATGTAAAAAAGCTCTAAATCGAAAATATTCTCGACACTTTTTTTATCAACAATTTTTATTTAAAAAAATATAACTCTTTATAAAATAATGAATTATATCTAATAATTTAAACTGTAAATTTTACCGACAGTCTTTTTGACCGTTCTGCTATTTTGCCTGCGAACTTATTGTGAAACAACGAGATAGGGCATTATTAAAACCTGTAAAAAATACCGACAACCTCGCTAATGAGGGACCCTGCACTGTTTATGAACGCATTCCTCTTGACAGTGTCTTCAGGAACAGAAATACTGACTCATTTGATAATTTCGGACAGACTATTTTATATTCTTGACATTCTCAAAGACGACCATTACGTTATTGCGAAAAGGTTATTACCCTCTATTAATAGACGATGGTGTACTTTGAAAAGAGAGTCTTTCCGGTATGCTTGGGGAATAGCAGAAAATAAAGCGATCTATACAAGAAGATCGCAATTTTTACGTCGTGTTTTTCTTGAGGTGTTGAAGGAGATTTTTTCACGAACGTCTCTTTTCCGGGTACTTAAAAATGATGATAAGAACAAAACAGATTCAAAAATACCTGCTGGGGTTGATGGTGAATATTCTTGTGCTGGTGTTGGCTTCATGCACAAGTAGTGGGATTCCTCGTTCACCGGAAAGTACGCCCCAGGAAGAACGTTTCGTCCTCCAGCAGCACGACGAAACGTTTGAGCAGCTTCGCATAGGAACTCCTACCGCTTATTATTATTATCAGTTAGGAACGCTCTCTGCCGCATCCGGGGATGTTGAACAGGCTGTCAGCTATTACCAGCGAGCCTTACAAATTGATGAACAGTCTCTTTTTCTGCAGTTCGAACTGGCGAAGCTTCTTTTGAGTGAAGGCCTGGACCAGGAAGCTGAACCATACATACAGCAGGTTTTGCAGAACGAACCATCGCATATTGAGGCGTTCATGCTGCTTGCGCATATTTACACCAATCAGCAAAAATATGACGAGGCGATTGCGCTTTATGCCAAAATCTTAGAAATAGATCCTAAACATACCGACACGTATTTGCTGCTCGCTACCCTGTATAATCGCCAGAAGAATACGCCGAAAGTTATTGAAACCTTGCAGCAACTCCTTACCATTCATCCGGATTCGATCAGCGGCTTATATCATTTGGGTCGAATCTATCTGGAAATGAAAGAATATGACCGATCCTCAGAAATGTTTGAACGCGCGTTGCAATTGAATCCGGAGGACGTGCATATTTCTTCAGCATTGGCGATTGTGTACGAATTTCAGCAGAAATATGAACAGGCGGTCAACCTCTATAAAAAATTGTCGGTACTGGATCCCGGAAACCCGAACATCCTGGAACAATTAATGCGATTACATGTGTACCTGGATCAAGCTGAACCGGCGTTGGAATATGCCCGGCAGCTCCGGGATCTCGATCCTCAAAACGAGAAAGTTCTCTTACAAATCGGAATTCTTCAATATAATCTGGAAAACTATGAAAGCGCAGAGACGACATTTCAACAATATTTACAGCAGTACCCGGAAAACCTGGACGCGCTGAGTTATTTGGCCTTAAGCCAGGAAAAAACCGACCGCTATGAAGAAGCTCTGGCCTCCTGGAAAAAAGTGATCGAGGTGGATCCGCAATCCTTTGAAGCTCATTCCAGAATCGGGCTGATTTACGATCAACTCGAACAATACGATCGCGCCTTGCATATTTTTCAAGAAATTCGCGATCGATTTCCGGAAGAACCACAAACCTATTTATTTTTAGGAGTCGCCTATAATCGCCAACAGGAATATCAGCGCGCATTGCAAGCCTTCGAAGAAGGCTTGCAACTTAAAGCTGATCACGTGGCTTTAAACTTTTATAAAGGAGTTGCGCTTGAACGTCTAGGAGAATTCGAACCGGCCCTGGCAGCGTTTGAATATGTGGTGCAATTGCAAGCTGATCATGCCAGCGCCTATAACTATATTGGATACATGCTGGCCGAACGCGGGCTTCGTCTCGATGAAGCCTACCAGGCCATTCAAAAGGCGTTAGAGTTTGAGCCGGAGAATGGGGCCTATATAGATAGCCTGGGGTGGGTGTATTATCAAAAAGGGATGATTGATGAGGCGATCCGGGAATTAGAACGCGCCGCAACCCTGCTTGACAGTGACCCGATAATTCATGAACATCTGGGAGATGCGTATAACAAAAAAGGCATGATCGAGAAAGCGATTGAACATTATCAAAAATCTTTAGAACGAGAATTTCGTGAAAGTGTGCAAAAAAAGTTGTTTGAGCTCCAAACGAAAATGAAATCTGCTAAGAATCATGTTAAACCGAAATCATCAGAGGAAAGTGAGGAAACACCGTGAATAAACGCTTATATCTGAACCAGAAAGCACCATCATATCGTGTAGGACGATTTTTACGGCAATCATGGCTCCTGCTGAGTGGGGTGATGCTTTTGTTATCAGGTTGTCCGGGAAAACCCAAGCTCGCTCCGATTTACCCGCCGCAGCCGGAATTTCCTGTCACAACCGAGATCGTTGCCCAGTTAATCAACGAACGCATACGCTCGTTTGAGAATCTAGTCGGGGCTGGAAAAGTGTCGATCAACACCTGGCAAGAAAAATATAAATTTTCTGAAACTTTTGTCCTGGAAAAACCTGGCAAATTTCGATTAGAAACCCTGGGATTCCTGGATCAACCGGCAGTATTTCTCACATCGAACGAAAGCATGTTAACGTTGTACTCGAAGAAGCAAAATATCTGTTACAAAGGGGTGGCGTCTCAGGAAAATCTTTTCAGATTGAGCGGGATCAATTTAGCGGTTGAAGATGCGATCCAGGTGCTTTCCGGCAATCCGACGCGCATCATATCACCTAATATCGAATGGGGAATGCCTCTTCCTGATCAACAACAATACTATCTGGAACGGATTTCGTTGCTTCAGGAGGTTGTCCAGCGCATCTGGTTTGACGCGGAACGCTCTGTAATCGCGTATTTTGAAGAAGCCATGTTGACCAACGGTGAAATTCTGCTGAAAGTCCAATTTAGTGATTACAGAGCTGAAGCTGGAGGATATCCGATTCCGGCAACCATTCAGATCGACCGGCCTCTTGATCAGACCAGGGTGCAAATTGACTATAAATTTTTCGACGTCAATCAGCCGGTAGAACAAGATTTATTTGTCTTTGTTCCGCCCTCTGATGCAAAGATTCATAATATTGACGATCGGACGCTTGAAGAGATCGAACAACTCGCTCCGTACAAAGAGTTCCGAACAAATGAAGAATAACGGAGCAGGCCAGTACTCGATAGAAATCTTCCGATTAAAAAATCGAGTTTCCTGAAGCGTTTTAGTTTTCAACAGACAGAATTACCCTTAAAGGATATGGCAAAACAGGGAAAGAAAGAAAAAACAACACATGTAAAAACAGCACGAACGCCCAGGATCGCAAATGTTCATGAGGGACGTTCCCCTGGAAATATACGGCAGAATGATTCATCGGATCCTGTGGTTCAGTTTCTCAATTCTCGGTCGCCTCGTCATGAAATTCAAGGGATTCTTTTTGGAGCATTGACGTTGCTGTTGTTAGTCAGCCTTATTTCCCAGCATATTCACTATATCCATGCTGTTTCAGGCCAAACAGACATACAAAATATCGCTGGTGTTGTCGGATCAGTATTAGCGGATTTTTTGTTTCGATACGTCGGTTATCTTGCTTACGCCTTCCCTTTTATAACCTTGTTGCTCTGTATTGACAAATTTAGTGCGACATACCGAATTGTCAACTACGGAAATATGATTGCGTTGTTGCTGTTGATGGCGAGCTTGTGCGCCTTATTCGGGTTAGTCACTATGGGCATGGAAACACAATTTTCACCTGGAGGTTTTATCGGTGTCACGCTGGCGGCGTTACTGATTAGTTACTTAAATATTTTCGGAACGATCATCGTCATTGGAACCGGACTCCTGACGGCCGGGCTGCTGTTACAAAAATACCTGATTGAACCGCTTTGCTGTTCCAGCGAAACGGAAGTTGAAGACAAGGCCGGGGAGTCCTTCCCTCAAATTATTACATCTACTGAGAAACCCGCACCTATCAAAAAAGACAAAGCGGACACTGAAACCCTGGGGCAAAAACTGGCCCGTTCCTTTGCCGGGAAAAAGAGGCGGACGCAAGAACCGCCGTTAGAGCCTCCAAGGACTGAGAATACCGGCCAGACCGGATACCAACTGCCCCCACCTTCTCTTTTAAATAAGCCTGCCACGGAGAAGATGCGCACAGGCATGAAACAAAATCTGTTAAAAAATTCGCACATTCTGGAAGAAAAATTGTTGGATTTTGGCATTGAAGGACAGGTTGTGGGAGTGCTCCCCGGGCCGGTCATTACGCGCTATGAATTTCAACCTGCGCCAGGTGTGAAAGTAAGTCGTATTGTTAATCTGGCCGATGACTTAGCTCTGGGCATGAAAGCAATCTCCATTCGGATTGTTGCTCCGGTGCCAGGCAAAGATGTTGTTGGGATCGAGATTCCGAACACTACACGCGAAACAGTGTATTTACGCGATCTGATCGAATCGAATAACTTCTTAAACCATCCGTCCAGGTTACTGCTGGCCTTTGGAAAAGATATCGGCGGGCATCCGTACTATGCGGATCTGGCGAAAATGCCGCACCTGTTGATCGCCGGCGCAACCGGTTCTGGCAAAAGTGTCTGCCTGAACGCCTTGATTTGCAGCATGTTATTTCATGCGACGCCGGATGAAGTCCGCTTTATCATGGTTGATCCGAAAATGTTAGAGCTTGGTGTTTATGATAATATCCCACATTTATTGATTCCGGTAGTCAAAGATCCGCAAAAAGCCTCAAATGCGTTAAATTGGGCGACCGAGGAGATGACCAGACGCTACAGCATCCTGGCCCAAAAAGGAGTGCGAAATATTGCCCAATACAATGAAGTTATTCTCGATTTGCAAAAACAGCAGAGGACCGACGCTCCCCAAGAACGAGAAAACATTTTACCCTATATTGTGATTATTGTTGATGAATTAGCGGATCTGATGATGGTTTCCTCCGGGGTTGAAAAGCCGATTACACGCCTGGCTCAGATGGCGCGCGCGGTTGGCATCCACTTGATTCTTGCGACCCAGCGCCCTTCGGTTGACGTGATTACGGGGGTGATCAAAGCCAATTTTCCAGCCAGAATCTCTTTCCGGGTATCATCGAAAGTTGATTCTCGTACTATTCTGGATGCGAATGGGGCTGAACTCTTGTTAGGCGACGGCGATATGTTGTTCTTACTCCCGGGGACTTCTCGTATCCGCCGACTCCACGGCTCTTTTCTCACGGAAAAAGAGATCAAACGCTTGACAACAGCATTAAAAAAGATGGGACCACCGCATTATGATCAAGCGGTATTAAATTATAATCCCAATGGTGATGAGGAGAATGAAGACGATGACCTTCTCTACCAAAAAGCCGCCTACCTGGTCGTCAAGAGTGGGGAAGCCTCTATTTCGATGTTGCGACGCGCGCTCAAAATCGGCCACAGCCGAGCAGCACGCATGATTGATCTGATGGAAAAAGACGGGATTGTCGGCACATTTCAGGGCACTCGTCCGCGTGATATTATCATGACGACAGCCCAGCTTGATGAACGTTTCCGCTCTGAAAAACAGTAAAACCAAAAAACCGAGGTTTTTCAAGAAGCCCGGTTTTTTTCCCAGGAAGACTCTTATGCGAATATGTCTGGTTCGTGGTTTGGCGTTACTTTTACTGGGCCTTGGCGGGTTCTCGCTGCCAGGGGCAGCGGAAAACATTTTAACTATCGCCATTGAAAGCGACCCTGCCAATATTGACCCTCGTTTTGGAATAGACGCCAATTCTTATCGGGTATGGCAATTGACGTCGAACGGACTGGTTCAAAAAGATCCTGCCTCCAATCTGATACCAGATCTTGCTGAACGCTGGGAGAACCCGGACGAAAAGACCTATATTTTTTATTTGAAACAGGGGATCTTCTTTCATGACGGAAGCGAATTCACGGCTGAGGATGTCAAATATACCTTTGAAACGCTTCTTGATCCAAAACTAAAATCGCCGAAGGCCGCAGGATTACAAAAAATTGGCCATATCGAAATTTTGGATCCTTATACGATTCAATTTACCTTGCAAGAAGTGTATTCACCGTTCCTGATCGAAATGGTCCAGGCGATTGTGCCAAAAGCTGCTGCGGAACAGCAGGCAGGGCAACGATTTACCGAGAGACTGATCGGAACCGGTCCCTTTCGACTGGTCGAATGGACGCACGATGAACAACTGGTGTTTGAGGCGAATTCCGAATATTTTGAGGGTGCACCCAGGTTGGATAAAATCATTATCAAAATTGTTCCGGATGATGGTTTGCGCTTTCTCGAACTGAAGGAAGGAGATGTTGACTTTATCCAGAATGCCATTTCCCCGGATATGGTCACGATTGCTCAGGAATCGAAGGGGTTGCGTGTACTTACAGAAGAAAGCGTTATCATTTACTATTTGGGGTTTAATCTTGATGATCCGATTTTAAAAAATGTAAAGGTGCGGCAAGCCATGGCCCATGCGATTGATCGGGAATCCATGGTCGAGTATCTCATGAAAGGCCAGGCGTCTCTGGCGACCGGTCTTCTTGCGCCGAATAATTGGGCGTATGAGCCAGAGGTCAAGACCTACGAATATGACCCCGAAAAAGCAAAACAGCTCCTCGATGAAGCCGGATATCCTGACCCTGACGGTGATGCCCCGGAACCTCGCTTTTCCCTGGTTTATAAAACTTCCACCGCGCCGTTAAGAATTCGCATCGGCGAAATGCTGCAAGAGCAACTGAAAAAAGTCGGAATTAAAATTTCAGGCATTGAAGCATACGAATGGGAAAAATTTTATGATGATGTGCGAGCCGGCAATGTTCAAATTTTTTCATTACGCTGGGTTGGAATCACCGAGCCGAATATTTTTCATTCCATCTTCCATTCCAGCATGACCCCGCCAGAGGGGAGAAATCGAGGACATTACCGTCATCCGCGAATTGACGAGCTGACAGAAAAGGGGTATCAGACTCTGAATCCTGAGGAACGGAAAGTGATCTATAGCGAGGTACAAAAAATTCTGGCCGAAGATCTGCCGTATATCTTCCTCTGGTATCCATATAACATCGTGGTAATGGATGAACATATCAAGGGTTTTACGCTTTATCCTGACGGAGATTTTACCTCATTCAAGCATGTATGGATCGAACAGTAAAAGAAGGCGGTGCAGATAGAAGTGATTAATATCATTGTTTCTATCTTTGCCATTTTTCTCATGATCGCTGTATGAAAAAAATCTATCTACTGCCTAATCTATTCACGTTAGGGAACATTTTTTTTGGGTTTTACTCAATCATTTTTACTATCAGCGGCGCTTTTGTTCGCGCAGCCTATATGATTATTATTGCAGGATTTTTCGATGTCTTTGATGGAAAGATTGCCCGCGCCACCAATTCAACCAGTAGATTTGGGGTGGAGTTCGATTCCCTCGCGGATCTGGTGTCATTTGGCGTCGCTCCGGGAGTCCTGGTGTATTTATGGGCTTTAAAACCCCTGGGAAGAATCGGATGGTTAGGAGCATTCCTCTTTTTAGTCTGCGGCGCATTGCGATTGGCCCGCTTTAACGTACAAGTCGATAAGGTCAGCAGTGAACGATTTATCGGCCTCCCTATTCCGTGTGGAGCTGGAATGCTGGCCTCAACCGTGATTTTTTATCATCATTATATTACAACGGAGCCGTACAAGAAACCGCATTCGTTCTTAATTACCCTGCTTGTTTACGTTCTTGCGATTTTAATGGTAAGTAATATCAAATATCGCAGTTCAAAAAACATCACAGCCAAAGGAAAGAGTCCATTTAAAGTGATGGTCGTTGCCTCAATTATCCTGATTGTGGTCGCGTTAAAACCGGAAATCACCTTTTTTCTTATAGGACTGGCCTATATAACGTTTGGGCTGTTGGAAGCAATCCCGCGTTTTAGCAAATCCCTTGCTATTTTTCGTAAAAAACCTGCTCAACACAATGAGAACGAAGACGATAACAATAACGATGATGAGGATCTTTCCACTGATTTTGATGATGAGGATGATGACGATGGGAACTGACAATAATAACAGGAGGAAGAAGGATATTTCCCCTGATCTTCACAATGGAATACGCTGATCAAAGGAATGATTTCAACAAACTCATCCTGTACACGTATCAACAATTTTAATGGACAGAGAAATGTTATGAAAGAAGCCATGCTTTACCAGAAATTGGCAGATCACAAGGTAGTCTGTTCTCTGTGTGCCCATCGCTGCACTCTTGCTGAGGAGAAATTCGGGATCTGCGGTGTTCGGCAAAATTGTGATGGCGTGTTACGCACGTATGCGTATGATCGCATTATTGCCGCCCATGTCGACCCGATAGAAAAAAAACCCTTTTATCACCTGCTGCCAGGTTCGAGTTCGTTTTCGATTGCCACTGTTGGCTGCAATTTTCATTGTTTTCATTGCCAAAATCACGATATTGCTCAATTGCCCCGAGAACATCCTGGCACAGCCCTGCCTGGGTCAACCATGTCTCCCGACGAGATCGTTGATGCTGCAGTACGTCACGGCTGCCAATCTATTGCTTATACCTATACCGAGCCGACAATTTTCTTTGAGCTTGCCTATGATACCGCGAAAGTCGCGCATGAACGCGGCTTGAAGAATGTATTTGTCACCAATGGGTATATGACTCCGGAGGCCCTTGAAACGATCAGTCCCTACCTCGATGGTGCCAATGTGGATCTCAAAGGTTTTGACGACCAGAAATATCGCCAGGTTTGCGGCGGGAAATTGGAACCGGTCACAGCGTGCATTCAACGTATGCGCGAACTGGGTCTTTGGGTAGAAGTCACCACTCTGGTTATCCCGACCCATAACGATTCTGAGACTGAATTACGAGAGATAGCAGCGTTTCTTTTTCACGTGGATCCTGGAATCCCCTGGCATGTGAGCGCGTTTTATCCTCAATACAAGATGAGGCATCTTCCCCCAACACCACCAGCGATCATTCATCGGGCAGTTCGAATTGGTCAGGAAGAAGGCTTACGCTATGTGTACAGCGGGAACATCCGCAATGATGACACAGCAGATACCTGGTGTCACACTTGCGGAACACGACTTATTCATCGGACAGGATTTGACGTCAGTGCAGACCATCTTGACCACGGAACCTGTTCGGTTTGCCGAACACCAATAGATGGTATTTTTGAATAGTTTTCTAAAAACCGGGCTTGGTCAAAAACCCGGTTTTCTCTGAGTTTTTACACAAGGTTGTTTGCTCCGGTTTTAGCAACTAACGTATTGGCACGCAGCAGCGAATCAAAGGTTCCGGCATCGGTCCACCACCCCTCAAGGATCGCGTACGTCATATTCCCCTGTTCGATGTAGGCATTATTCACATCAGTAATTTCTAATTCCCCGCGCCGGGAAGGTTTCAGAGTATCAATAATTTCAAAAACATTGTTATCATACAGGTAAATTCCGATGACTGCGTAATTAGATTTCGGATTTTTGGGTTTTTCTTCAATCCGCACAATATTTTTGCCGTCAAGTTCCGGCACGCCGAAACGCTGAGGATCGGGGACTTCTTTGAGTAAAATCTTCGCGCCCTGCCCCTGCTGTTTGAACGCTTCAGCCGCGCTGCGAATGTTGTTCTCAATGATATTATCGCCTAACACGACACACACCGAGTCATCATCGGCAAAATAACGGGCTAAACCCAGGGCTTCAGCAATCCCTCCATGTCCTTCCTGATAGGTATAATGCACATGTTCAAGTCCGAATTCTTTGCCATTTCCTAACAATCGCAAAAAATCGCCGGCATTTTCACCACCGGTGACAACCATAATATCTCGTATCCCCGCATTCACCAGCGTTTGAATCGGATAATAAATCATGGGTTTGTCATAAATGGGCAGCAGATGCTTATTGGTGACTTTCGTCAATGGATACAATCGCGTTCCCAACCCTCCTGCAAGCACAATCCCTTTCATACACTCGTGGTCTTAATCCCTGATGGGCAAGGTCTACCAGGCTTTCCCCATCAGGGATCAATCACTCTCCTCATTCTCTGCTCGAATCCAGTCAATGACTTCCTGCAATGTTCCATCAAGCGATGTTTGCGGTACGCAGCCGATATAGCGATATAATTTTGAAACATCCGGCATACGCCGCAGCATATCTTCAAACCCCTGGGTATAGGCCTGGTCATAAGGCACATATACCACATCGGATTGGCTCTTCGTCATGGTTTTGATTTTCTGCGCCAGATCTTCAATACTGATTTGTTCCGTACTGCCGATATTAAAAATCTCCCCAACAGCCTCTTCTTTTTCAAGCAATTGTTTTAACACCTGCACGACATCCGTCACATTCGTAAAGCAGCGCGTTTGCTTGCCAGTACCATAGACAGTTATCGGTTCATTTTTGAGCGCCGCGCGCGCAAAACGCGGCACGACCATCCCATAGCGTCCGGTTTGCCGTGGACCAATCGTATTAAAAAGGCGAACAACAACAACCGGCAATTTTCGTTCTCTCCAATACGCCAGGGCCAAAAATTCATCAATCGCCTTGGAACACGCGTAACTCCAACGCCCTTTGGTGGTCGCGCCAAGCACAAGATCATCCTCTTCTGAGAATTGTTTTTTCATACTTTTCCCATACACTTCCGAGGTTGAAGCGATCATCACTTTTTTACGTTTCAAGCTGGCATATTGTAGAACCAATTCCGTGCCATAAATGTTAGTTTCGATCGTATTGACCGGACTTTCAACAATCAATTGCACCCCGACTGCTGCCGCCAGATGAACAATCATGTGGCAATTATCAATCAATTCTCGCAATAACTGGCGATTCGTAATCGTATCCAGATAATAGTGAAATTTCGGATTCGGTTTCAGATGGGCGATATTTTCAATACTTCCTGTAGATAAATCATCAATCACAAAAACCTGATGCCCTTCTTGTAAATATAGTTCAGACAGATGTGATCCAATAAATCCGGCGCCTCCGGTAATCAAGATTTTCATGAACGCACTCCTTGAGAAAGAGAATTTTCAACATAACGATAGACTTGCGCAGTTTTTTGCAGATAGGCTTCGTAACTGTATTTTTCCTCACTCAAGCGCAAGGCATTTCCAGCAAGACGCTTTCCGAATTCCCGGTCATTAATCAGTTTCAGCGTGCCTTCAGCAAAAGCCTCAGCATTATTTTCGGTCAATACGGCGACTTCATTATACAACACTTGCGTGTGAGTCATAATATTTGTTGCAACAATCGGTTTTCCCGACCTCAAATACGAATAAATTTTCAAGGGGGTATTTTTACCATCATTTCTCGGAGAGACTAAAATATCGGCAAATTGCATGTATAAGGGCATATCTTCCACAGGCTGCTGCCCAAGAAAGTGAGTGATTTTATCCACGCCAAACAATCTTGCAATCTCTCGCTTTCGTTCAATCTGTTCCGGTTCTCCGCCGACGAGCACATAACGCACCTTTTCATAGCGTTTAGACACATGCTTCGCGCTTTCCAACAAGAGATCAATCCCCTGATAGGCTTCCATTGTGCCGGTATAAAGAATTATCACTTCATCGGTCATCCCTAGTTTATGCCGCAACGCCGTGATTTCATGCAGTTCCACGACACGTCTGTCATCTATAACCGGCACATTTTCAATCACCAGATAGCGTTGATTCTGATTGAGTTTTTTCACGCGTTCTCCTAAATACGGGCAGATAACAATCGTTTTACTGGAATGTCTAAGCACCCATCGTTCAAAAGCTTCCCCTAATTTAAATACAATCGGTGAACGACTGATCCCGAAATTACTCATTTGTTCGGGCAGGCTGGAGTGCATATCATACACATGCGCATATCCAAAAAATTTGTGCAGCAGCGCTCCCACGATCACCGCTTCTTCATGGGTATGAATACACTCGTAATTGCGAGTAAACACCATCCATAGCGCCTGGAGAAACAAAGGAATATCTAAAAGAATTTTCACAAAGGAGGGACCGATTTTAACCTTACCTACAAAAGGTAATTTCAGTGAACGATAAATACTGACATGTTCAATGTCAACATCTTCGCCAATCGGATAGGTAATGAAATCAACTTCATGCCCTAACTTCGATAAAGCCTGCAAGCGGTGATATTCACTAAAAGGAGTCCCCCGTGGTTGAAAAAACGGTTCGGGAGCAATCATCAATATTTTCATAATTCAAACATCCTTTACATACACACAAATTGACCTTCAGGTTGTTTCTAACGCCTGAAATCGGATACTGAAAACGAGAAATTCTGTCAAGAAAAAGCCTGTACCTTCTTCAAGGAGTCATCGGTATGCGAAGCAATGTAAAGGGCGCAGGCTCATGCTCCGTGAGTACCAGAATATTTTGTGCGCCGCCGTGTGCTGCTGAAAGCGGCTGATGATTCAGATCATACAGAGCTGTCAGGGTCTGTGAAACAACAGCGTGCGGTGACACAAATTCTACTCGATCTCCAATTTGAAGTTGATTTTTTACTTCAATTTCTGCCATCCTCTCTTCTGCATGATAGAATCGCACAATTCCGCCAAATTGATAGCGTGAATAAGTCGAATGGCCGGTTTCATAATTTTGACGGGATTCTTCAGGCACGGTGATCAAAAACCCCGGCATCAAGCCGCGATTCGCGGTGGCATAAATATCGTCGAGCACAGCAGCGTCAAAGCGCTGCCCTTGCAGTATCCTGTCAATCGTTTTTCGATAAGCCCGTCCGACATGCGCCAGATAATATACTGATTTTGTGCGACCTTCGACTTTCATTCCTGACACTCCAGCCTCCCAGAGGTCCTGAAGATATTCAATCGCACACAAGTCTTTTGAATTGAGAATGTAGGCGCCATGCTCATCTTCCTCAATCGGAAATAATTCCCCTGACCGCTCTGCCTCTTCTAACGCATAGGCCTGCGAACCCTCCCACACCTTGAATTTCCAGCGACAGCTATTGGTACACGCGCCCAGATTCGCTTCGCGATGCGTCAAATAACTTGAGAGCAAGCAGCGTCCGGAATAAGAAATACATAAGGCTCCGTGCACAAAAACCTCAAGCTCCATATCCGGAACGTGCACATGAATTGCTTTGATTTCCGAAATGGAGAGTTCCCGCGGCAGAATAATCCGTTGAATGCCCTGAGTTTTCCAAAATTGGACTGCGGCCCAGTTCATGGTGTTGGCTTGAGTTGAAAGATGGAGGGTGAAGTCCGGAAATTCTTGACGCGCCAACATGATCAACCCTGGATCGGACATCACAACAGCGTCTGGTTTCAGAGAAATCAAGGCGCGAAGCGCATCGAGCGACGAAGCAATCCGCAGATTACGAGCAAAAATATTAAGTGTCACATACACTTTCACACCGCGCGCATGGGCATACTCAATGCCTTCAGCCAGTTGTTCTTCGGTAAAACTATTGGTTCTGGCGCGTAAAGAAAATTTTGGCATACCGGCATACACGGCGTCAGCCCCGTAGGCACAGGCAAATTGTAATTTTTCTAAGCTTCCGGCAGGTAAAATCAGTTCCGGTAGAGTTCTCACAATAGGTTAGGAGTTTTCAGAAGTTCGGAGGTTCAGAACTTCCGAACCTCCGAACTCCTGAACTTTGTTTCAGACTAAACCCCTTGTTCTTGCTGAGGTGGCTGTTGTTCCGGTTTGCCCATAATTTTCCGCAAGGTTTCCCCCTCAACAACTTCCTGTTCAATCAAAAGTTGATAGAGGTCTTCTAAGATCTGGCGTTTTTCCTCCAGGATCTGTTGGACGCGTTTATGCGCTTTATCGAGGATCTGTTCCACTTCTTCGTCAATTTGCCTGGCCTTTTCTTCACTATAATCTCGTGGAGATGCCGCCATTTGCGATTCCAGAAAAACAGAGCGGCGCTCCTTCTCAAAAGTTCGTAACCCTAATTTTGCGCTCATTCCGTATTCTGTCACCATGCTTCTGGCGATATCCGTTGCGCGCTGCAAATCGTTTTGCGCTCCGGTTGAGACATCGGCAAACAGAATTTCTTCGGCCACACGCCCTCCTAAGAGAACGCAAAGTTTATCCTCAAGTTCGGAGCGCGTCATCAAGTAGCGATCATCGGTGGGAAGTTGCTGGGTATAGCCCAGAGCGGCAATGCCGCGCGGAATGATCGAGACTTTATGCACGGGGTCGCCGGTCGGCACTGCTTCCGCAACAATGGCATGACCCGCTTCATGGTAGGCGACAATCGTTTTCTCTTTTTTGCTAATCATGCGATTTTTCTTTTCCAATCCTCCGACAATCCGATCAATCGCCTCGTCAAACTCAGACATGCCCACGTGATCTTTGTTTCGTCGGGCTGATAACAGGGCCGCCTCATTCACCACATTCGCTAAATCAGCTCCGACAAAGCCTGGGGTTCGCGCGGCGATCACGCCCAAATCCACATCTTCAGCAAGTTTCACCTCACGGGTATGAACAAGCAATATCGCTTTACGCCCTCTGACGTCCGGCCGATCGACGGCAACCTGACGATCAAACCGTCCTGCGCGTAACAACGCCGGGTCCAGGATTTCTGGGCGGTTCGTGGCTCCCATGATGATCACCCCGGTATTCGGAGCAAAGCCATCCATTTCGACCAGGAGTTGATTCAATGTTTGCTCGCGCTCATCATGCCCGCCCATCGGGTTTATCCCACGGGCTTTGCCAAGCGCATCAAGTTCATCAATAAAGACAATACAAGGGGCGTGGTCCAGGGCTTGCTTAAATAAGTCGCGCACACGCGAGGCTCCAACCCCAACAAACATTTCTACAAAATCAGACCCGCTCATGCTGAAAAACGGCACCTGAGCTTCACCCGCAACAGCCCGCGCAAGCAACGTTTTCCCGGTGCCGGGAGCGCCAACCAATAACACACCTTTGGGAATCTTGCCTCCAAGCTGTTGAAACTTTTCAGGTGTTTTTAAAAACTCTACCACTTCTTGTAACTCTGTTTTCGCCTCATCAATCCCGGCAACATCAGCAAAGGTGGTTTTCGTTTCATCCTCAGCAAAAAGTTTGGCCTTACTCTTTCCAAAAGACATCATCGCCCCGCCAGGTCCCATGCGTTTAAATGCCCATTGCCAGATCAGGAAGAAAATTGCGAGTGGAACGACCCAGGATAAAATTGCGCCAATCACTCTATTCTCGTATTTTCCTGAATAATCCACCCCCTGAGCGTCTAACTGTTCCGCTAATTTCGGATCATCAACGCGAATGCTCACAAACGATTGGCCGTCAGTAAATACCCCCTGAATTAATTGCGGAGTAATATTGACATATTTGACCTTGCCCTCAGATAAAGATTTTTTGAAGGCGCCATAGGTAATATTTTGTACCGAGCCTGACAAAAAGATCTGTTGAATCAACGACAGCACAAAAAAAACAATAATCACATACCAGATTGTAAAATGTGTCCGTTTCGGAATTTTCGTTTTTTTCTTCCGATTGTCCGGTTTGATATCCAGTTGTTTGCAAATCCACTTCCTGAGGCTAAATTCATGATTCAAATTATTCTGTTGTTCCGGCATATCCTTCCTCCGTTCCTGATAGTATAATCACGATCTCACCTGGTATTTTTCCAAGGTTTGACTGGCAGATTCAAGAGGATAAAGATTCCCGACGTCTGGCAGGCACCGGGACTTTTCTATCCGTTAGTTTAACCTTGACAGAATACTAGACGTCTTTCTAAAATACCAAAACAAGAGTGGAAAAAGTAGTCAAGAAAATTCATCCGCCAGAGAGGATCTGCCATTACGCAAAACAATCAAATATCCTTGACAACTTCTCATCGCTTTCTCATAATTGTTGAAAATCGTACTATTCCTATGTATCTTTTTCAAAGCTTAGAAATAAGGAGAAATAAATGTCGCAAGACACGCATGAAGATCAGATTGTGTATCATGTGGTTGTTAACCATGAAGAACAATACTCCATCTGGCCTGTAGAGAAAAATATCCCTTTAGGATGGCGCGCGGTCGGAAAAAGCGGTTCAAAAACCGAATGTCTGGCGTATATCCAAGAAGTCTGGACTGATATGCGCCCCCTGAGCTTACGCAAGGCGATGGAAGAGAAGAGATAAGGCTCTCTGTTCCTTTGTCAGCCCAACTTTACACACGGTTTGTATCAAGGTGTAACCAGCTGAGAGAGGCTCCAGAAGGCTCTTCTTTCTCTGCCCCGTCAACCTGCCTTGACACAACACGAGCGATACTCAGGGAAATCAAACCATCTTTACATACAAGCCTGCGTGAAGAAAAGATGGCTGATGGTCTTGAGTGCGACTTATGAAAAGTATAAAAAAATTTATGGGAAAAAGAACAGAAGATGATGTTCTGATTGAACAATATAAACAACTCTTAAAACAGCATCCTGACAGAGAGATGCCGGATATCCATTTGAAACTTGGAAATTCGTATGAAAACATCGGAGAAAAGGAAGCTGCCATCGAAGAGTACGCCATAGCGGCAACGCTCTACTTTCAGGCTCGAGAAATTTATGGCGCCTGCGCCTGTAACTATTTAATCACGCATCTCGATCCATCGAATCGAGATGCGTTAGCCAATCTGGCGTTGATTCAATTTCAGGCAGGTACCCAGGTCTCACAAGACGATAGTGCTCTTTTTTTGCAAAATCTGGGCATAACTCTGAATAAGCAGCTCTCCGACAGAGAATGTCAGCAGGAACGTTCTCAGCCAAAACCGCAGTCGTCTCTCACAGGAAGTGACATGAAAAATGCCTCCGTTGAGAAGCCGCGTACAAGACTCGCTTTGAGCAAGATGACAAGAGAACGGCAACAGGAGACACATTTTCAGATGGAAAGAAAAAGTTTAGTGGATCTCATAGAGGGGAATACTGCCACAGAGGAACAAAAACAAAACGAGAACAATCCCTCTGACTCCAATGTTCTCATTGATTTAAGACAAAATCAACCCTTGCAAGCATCAGAAGTTCTTGAACTGAACGCTTCACCCCCGCTTGCTGTCACGCAGAAAAAATCCGCTGTTTGCCAAAAAGTTTCAAGCGTTTCGACAGAAATAAAAAACGGGAACCTGCGCCAGACGATCCCCTTATTTTCAGAGTTATCGCAGGCAGAATGGGATCGTATGATTCAGAAAGCCACAATTTCTTCTCATGCGAAAAATATGTGTATTATGCAGGGTCGGAACGATCAACAAAAATTTTTTGTCATTCTGGATGGGACCGTCGATCTTCATATCGAATTTTACGAAGACGAGCAGAGAACATTAACCATTCCTTTAAAAAAAGGGGAATTTTGGGGAGAACATTCGTTTTTACGGCAAAAAGGCGTTTCGCTTATCGCGTTAGCCACCACTCCTTGTACGATTCTTGAGTTGCCAAAAACAAGCCTGATCTCCCTCGCTCAACGCTATTCGGGAATCCTGGAGACCTTGAAGAATACGTGTAAGCGTCGCTGCTTTTATCCGACCATCTCTAAAAACTCAATTTTCGCTCACCTGACGACCCAGGAACGACAAGATATTGCCGAATATTTTTTTACCATGAAGGTGGAAAAAGGAACGGACATTATTACCGAGGGAACCCACGACAGGGGGATCTATTTGATTAAATCCGGCGAAGTTGAGGTCCGAACTGCTCTGGTTGAACAAGAAGATTCTCACATCATATCAACAGATCAGAAACAGATATGCCTTGCAACGCTGACAGCCGGAGATATTTTTGGAGAAGGATCCTTTTTTACCAAAGAACCTCGTTCAGCAACAATCTCTGCGCTGACTGATACAGAATTACTCAAATTACCCGCGCAAAGTTTAATCCAGGTGCTCAGAGACTATCCTCACATAGAAGCGTTACTTCAAGACATCCATCAGCAAAGAGCCATCAATACGGTAACAATCTTACAGGATATTTTGTGACAGCGGACATTGCGAGTGGCGCATACGATTGATTGACCTGGCTAAAAACCAGGTTTTTTGAAGAAACCTGGTTTTTGCGACAGGTATCAGGTTAATGGCTCAACCACAACACCGCAGGCTTTTTTTGCCGTTCAACGCTCACCTTTCCCCATTAAACTCTTTCAAAGCCTCTATCATCGCAGCAAAGTTTTTCACTGGCGTATTTGGCAAGGCGTTATGAATGGTGTTAAACACAAAGCCTCCATTAGGTGAAAAGATCTCGCAGCGACTGAAGACTTCGGCCCGTACCTCTTCGGGCGTGCCGAAAGGCAAAGTGTTCTGGGTGTCAACGCCTCCACCCCAGAAGACCAGGTGGTCGCCATAGCGTTCTTTCAGGCTTTTCGGGTCCATGCCGGCTGCTGAGCATTGCACCGGATTGATGATGTCAAAACCGGATTCGATGAATAAGGCCATGAACTTCTCCACGGCCCCGCAAGAATGTTTGAAGGTTTTCCAGGGCGTGTGCTGGTGAATCCAATCGTTGATCGTTTTATAATAAGGATGGTAAAGATTTTTATAGGTTCGCGGTGAACAGAAGGTTGAGATCTGAGTGCCGAAATCTGTGCCGCACACATAGGCCACTCCGGGCACATCCCCAACCACCTCATAGATTTTGGCTAAATTTTCAAGTGCGATTTCGGTCTGGCGTGAGAAGATTTGATGGATATAGTCTTTCCGGGATACAGTGGAGATATACCATTCAGCGACATCTCGAATCCCCTTCGGATGTTTCATAAACGGACCAGGTACCAGCGCAATATCGCCCATACCGGTTCCTCCAAAATTGCCAAGTACATAACGGTCGGAGTTTCGCAACTGCTCAGCCTCGGTCTTAAGATAGGCTAAGATATCCGCACGAATCGGCTGGAATTCCTCCAGATTGTCTTCAGGGTTCAGTTTGGCTTCATCAATTGGTTCCTGACGAAGAATCGTGTCAAAAAAGTCGCCTCCCGCCGGCATTCTTCCACTGGGGGGAACGCTCATGTCGCCTTCAGGATAGATCAGGAGATCCCCATTGGTATCCACCGTCGTATTAAATTCCCCGGGGACCAGTAGATCCTGGCCCCAGGGCGAGCGCCATTCCTTCCAGTTGATATTATCAAACCCGAACATGGTGGTTGGGGTCCAAAGCGGGGTCGTATCGCTTCCAAGCACATCTTTGAGATCATCGTCAATCGAGCCGAGCATTTGGTAGGGTTCAATCACTTTGACCGGTCGTTGTTCCAGACCATAATAGTCTCGGAGTTTTCCGACCAGGCGGCAATGAATCCCGGTATTCGTCGTTCCGCCGAAATCAACCGGTACTTTGCCTTCCTTATGATTTAGAGCTTGTTCTACCGTTTCTTTGCGCGTCATCATACTTCCTCCCTGTATCTTCTCCATTCATTGTATGTTATGCGATCAAGAACTCCAGGCACGCAGCGAAAGCCCTTTTTAATTCCTCCAGGGACAAATGCTGGACTTCCGGAGAAAAGGGTTCAAAGGAATACATGCCTGTATAGCCCTGAGATTCTAACGCGTGAATTTGCGCTTTATTGCCCATAATATCTTTTTCTCCGATGAGGATGCGATGTCCGTCGCGAATCTGGGACGTTGGGATATCCGTTTCAACCCCGGAGATATGCACCAGCCCGGTATATTCAGGAAAGAACGTTTCATCAGGACCTAAATAATGATGAAACGTATCATGCACAAGACGATACCCATCATAGCCGGATTCTTGAATCGCCTGAACTGCGGTGTTTTTCGAACGCAGTGAACATTCTTCAAATCCTAACGGTTCAACCAATCCGATGATACCAGCCCCTTGAAACAAGGGCGCCGCCTTTTTTAAAGCGGCGACCGTCTCCCGGTAAAATTGCTCCGCAGTTCTGGTATCGTTGACATCGTTATGCGGGCAGAGCACGATGCCGTAACAGCCGATAGCCGCCGCCGTTTCCAACATGGCTTTGACATTGGTGTACACCGTATCCAGGATGGAACCCAGGTTAAAATGCTGCACCGCATTGATGGTCAAAATCCGAATGCCATGCGTATCAGCCAGAGCCTTCGTCTCTGCCGGCGTCATACCGTCTAAAATTTGCCCTCCGGGCAGATCGTTTCTCAATTCGACAGAATTCAGCCCAAGCTCTTTAGTCAGAATGAAAAATTTTTCCAGATCAAGTCCCGGATAGGTAATACGATTCAAACAAAAACGCGTTCGATCTATACTCATAAATTTTCCTCCCTTAATATGTTCCATATTTTTTGGCAAATTCAAACAATTTAACCACTTTTTCCACTGAGGTGTCAGGTTGAATATTATGCGCGCCGGCCAGAATATACCCGCCTCCGTGAGCGGCGGCAGTAATCACGCGCTGTACTTCCTGTTCCACATCATCAAGCGAACCAAAAGGGATCGCGCCCTGAGTATCCATTCCGCCGAACAGACTTGCCCGCGACCCGAAGGTGTCTTTGATGGTTTGTAAATCCATGTTCGCCGCCGTTGGCTGGAGCGCGTTCAGGATATCTACGCCAACTTCAATCAGATCCTCCATGATCGGAAAATAAGACCCACAGCAATGATACGCGATCTTGATCTCAGGATTCAGTTGTTTTAATTCGTTAATCACATAGCGCATGCGCTCTTTGAACACATCGCGCCACATTTGGGGAGAAATCATCATCCCCTTCTGGGTGCCCATGTCATCCCCCAGCCAGATAATATCTGCGCCGAGGCGAATCAATTCTTTTGCCACCCCCAGGCTGTATTCCATAGCCCGATCCATCAACGCAAATACGTAGTCTTTCTGCATGGCAAGATCCATAAAGAATTTCTCCATGCCCACTAAGTACCAGGAAACTTCAAGAATCGTTGTCTCCGCATCCCCACAAATCGCATATTGGTTGCCATATTTGGCAACCATACGTTTGGCGTGATCAAAGCGCCCCTCTGCCAAAGGGTCAGGAAACTCAAACGCTTCGATATCGGCAACGGTTTCGGCATGCGCTAAAGGATGTTCAATCATTTCAGCGTACAATTCAGTTTTCTGAAATTTGATCTGCCATTCATTGATCAGAATATCTTTTTCGATTTCTCGGGTTGGGCTGGCAGTTGGCGCACAGGCCCCGATGCCGACAATATCATTGCCAAGGTGCACGAGGAGCTCCGTATAGGAAATTCGATTCTCGGCGAGTGGTGAATCGGGATGGGTATATTCGGGAATTCCCAGATATTGGCTCAGTTTCTCAGCAACTTGTGGGGTAATCGTAATAAAAATCGGCACCCGATCCGGTTCTTCGAAGTTAATGGCTTTGAGAACGCGATCTTTTGGTGAAAACTTACGATCCATCTTGATGATCCCTCCTTGTTATGTCATCATCAAACATCTGGATTTTCTCGATGCTGATTAAGCTCCGGAGGCACTCGTCCTTCACGAATAATATCGTAGAGCATCTCAAGCGACACCTCGCCCCGTTTATATTCAGCAATTTTTGCGCCGACATCCAGGATGGAAATTCTGTCAGCCAATTCGTACACTTCCTCTAAGTTATGTGAAATGTAGATGACAGCGACATGATGTTTACTCAAATCCGCGACCAACTCCCCCACATGATCTTTTTCGCGGACTGAGAGCGCGATGGTTGGCTCGTCTAGAATAACCAACTCAGCTTTAAAGTAGATGGCTCGTCCGATTTTGACGGCCTGGCGCTGGCCGCCGGAAAGATATTGCACGATGGAATCTGGCTCAACCCCGCTTCTGATCCCGGCATGTTCAATGACCTTTCGAGTTTCCCGGTTCATTTTGGCCATATCCAGGAATTTCAGAGGTCCCAGTTTGATCACAGGTTCTGAGGCCAGAAAGACATTGCGGGCGACCGTCATGGAATCCAATAACCCAAACCCCTGGTGCACGACTTCAATCCCCAGGTTTCTGGCATCTTTCGGCGATGTGATCGACACTTTTTCACCGCGAAAATAGATGTCGCCCCGGCTTGGCAGATAAATCCCGGTTAAAATTCGCATCAGGGTCGATTTGCCGGCCCCATTGTCGCCAACCAATCCGACAACCTCTCCGGGATAAACTTCAAAATCTACGCCTTTCAGGGCCTCCACCGAACCGAACCGCTTTCTGATGTCAGTCATTCTGACTAATGGTGTCGTATTGTTCTGATTACTCATACGTGGACCTCTCTATCCTTTTCAACAGCTGTTCGCGCATTTTGGCGTTAAATAACACCGCCCCGATGAGCACAACCCCGACAAAGCTGACAAACCAGTATGGGGGCGCGCCGGCCATGATCAATCCACTGCGAATGAACGAGAGTAAGAGCGCGCCTAAACCTGAACCAAAAATTGAACCCACGCCGCCGACAAGCGACGTGCCGCCGATCACTGAGCCAGCGATGCTCTCCAACTCCATACTCTGCCCGAGGGTCGTCGAGCCGGTTTTCATATCAGCGACGGTACCGATCCCTGAAAAAGCCGCGAGAAAGCCGCAAATAATAAATGCCGCGATTCTCACTCTGGCAGGCGAAACCCCTCTGGATAAGGCGCTGCGCTCGTCCGTCCCAACGGCAAACACGGCATTCCCGAAGCGGGTCCGGTTTAAGACCACGATCATGATGGCCGTGATAATCGCCCACCAGAGGATCAGGTTGTTCCATCCCCCGGCAAACTGCCCTCCCAGAGCGGCGATCAGGTAATGGTCTCTGAGCGTTTTCGGGATCGCATTGGCAAACCCCCCGGTGATATAGAAGACCAGCCCTCTGAAGATCCATAAATTCCCAAGCGTCGCGATGAGCGAGGGGACGCCCATCTTTTCTGTTAAGACTCCATTGAGCAGACCGATAGCGCCTCCACATAGCAGCGCGAGAATAAATGCCGGCCAGATCCCTAATGTCGCGGCGAGTGGGACAAAAATGACGCCGCAGACGCCGAAGATCGAACCGACAGACAGATCAAATCGGCCGGAAATCAAGACCAGCGCCTGTCCGACTGCCACAATGCCGAGTTGCGCTGCTGTGCGCGTCACCACCTGAAGATTTAAGATATTCAGCCATTTTCCGCCAGAAGCGATCCCAAAGATAATACCAAGCACCACGATCCCGACCATGGCGCCTAACCAGAGAAATTTACTTAAATACTTCAGCATATCAAACCTCTACCTGCAACTGCGGGTTAACATTGGGGTGGATCAGTCTCGATTCGGAGCGAAAATCCTCCAAACCGAGACTGCCATGAACGAGTCAATGAGATGAGCACTGACTACCAGAGAATATTGTCTTCGTAGCCTTTATCTCCGAAGAAGCCTCTGACGATCTCCTGCCAGGTTTTGGCATTCTTACTATGGATTACAATTGGTCCGGTGGCAATGAGTGACGGAGGTTCCATGCCATAGCGATTATAAATATACAGGGCTTCAGCGGCATACCACACCTGCATGAACATATTCTGGGCGTGAGTAGCGATCACTTTCGGGACGTTCTCATCCGGATTACCCCATTGGGCGACCGCTTCCAGAGACGTGGGGCTTTCATCAACAGAGACGAGGGTAATATCTTTGGTTTTTTGAAGCTGTTTCATCACACTCCACATCCAGGGCGTGTTGTAGGTTGCAGTCGAGAAGATGACATCGGTGTCCGGATTCTTCATGACATAGGCTGTCATGGTTTCTTTGGCATGAGTTTCAGCCGAATCGGTCGCGACTCGTTCCGCCTTGACGCCGTTGGCTTCCATCTCTTCGATGAACCCCTGTGCTCTCTGCTCCAGGGAAACATGCCCCACCAGGGCAACAGCGGCCGCAGCCCGTTTGGGTTTTTTGTCCCCTAATTCCTGAAGCACGTACCTTGCCAACGCCTTACCGGTTGCAATGCTATCCTCACCCACGAATCCTAAATAAGGAATTCTTTCGTTGAAAGGACGGGCATCCGGAATGTTGAGCGCCATCACCGGAATCCCGCTTTCGATCGCCTTGCGCAGCGGTTCGTCAATCGCGACAGGATCAACGATAGGCACCATAATTCCGTCCGGTTTCGCAGCAATTGCGGTCTCAATGTACTGTTTGAAGGATTCGATGCTGAACTCGGTGGTGGCAAAATATTTGATTTCGACCGGAAAGAGTTGCTGAAAATCATCAATGGCCTTCTGCCACACCTGCATGTTGGGATCAGCCCCTCCAATGTGGGAAGGGAAGTAGAAAACATACTTTTCCTCTTGAGCCTGGACAAATCCAGCTCCGATGAGCAGCCCACAAATAAGAATGGCAAAGAATAGTTTCCGTTTCATAAATGTTACCTCCTAAATTTGTTATAGTTCTTCACGCTAAATGAAACAGACCATTACACCCTCGCTCAACTAAATCATAAAGCATCCCCCCTTTGCTATGCTGCATCTGCCTCACATCTTTATCAATTGTAACCGATTACATTTAAACTGATACATCAACCTGGATGAGCGTCTGAAAATATACCAAAATCCCCCTGACATCCCTCCTATGAAACTACAAGGATTTCACATAAGCAAGGATGATGTATCCCTGCTTATGTGAAATCCTTGTCGTTTTATTGCGCCGAGTGAATGTCAGTTTTGACAGACCGAGAAACCGGATTTTTTCGAAAAAACCCGGTTTCTGAGGTGCACACAAATAAAACTGCTTACTTATATTGACGACTTCAGAAGTCATCGTGTAACCGCTTACAATTGTCAAGTAAAAAAAAGAAGCTTTTCATGTTTTTTCCCGACAGAGTTTTTTACACGATTCTCTGACAATCAGATGCGGCCGGATCGTTTCTTTGATTTTCGCCAGGGATTTTTCAGGATGTTGAATTTTTTCAATCAGCCGCCTACACGTTTTTTTCGCAATGTCCTCGCGCGGCTGGTGAACGGTCGTCAAGGTCGGTTTCAACATCGCCGCCAGCGGAATATCGTCATACCCAACAACCGAAATATCTTGCGGAATAGCCAGCCCGATGTCCTTCAGACCTGCAATCACTCCGAACGCTAATAAATCGGTCACAACAAACACGGCGTCTGCCGCTTGAAATACGCTGGCATGTTCTCTGACGATGCGATAGCCATCGTTGAACGTCAAAGGGACGTACAAGACCTGTTCTTCAAAAAAATCAAGCCCCTCGGCCATTAACGCTCTGGCAAATCCTCTTACCCTGAGCGTAAATTCATTGATCTTATTTTCCGCACTGATACACATCATGCGCCGACATCCCAATGACGCCAGGTGCTCTCCAGCCAGTTTTCCGCCCCAGAGATGATCCGGATATACGGCGTCAACGCTGATATCTTCAGAACTGGGAGGATAATGCGAAAAAATATAAGGCACATTCTTTTTTTCCAAAAAATCCAGTAGTTCATGCTCCAGCGTTTCTTGCAGAATAATTAAGCCGTCAACCTTCTTGCGGTTCACCAGGCTGAGAATATTGCTTTTGCCGGTAAAACGATTCGTTGAAAATGTGACAATGATGTCATAATTTGCCCGTTCCAGCGTACCGCGCAGATCACTCAACAGAGAACTGTAATATAACTGATGCCCAAACTGGTCGTATTCCACAGGAAGAATCACCCCGATGGTATTGACTTTGGAGGTTGCCAATCCTCTGGCAATCGCATTTAATTCAAACCCCATTTCGTCCGCGAGTTTCAAAATTTTTTGTTTCGTGGCTTCCTGCACTAACGGACTGTCGTTCAAACTGCGCGAAACGGTCGCCACGCTCACCCCGGCAAGTCTGGCAAGATCTCGAATAGTCATGTTTTTTCTCCATCATACCATAATCTGTAGCGTTGTGTTAATTGTAACCGTTTGCATTTTTTACTAAGTTATCATTTTTGTCAAGTAGAATCATTACAGTCTCTGTTGTGAAAAAAGATTAAGCTTTCCCCAGTCTTTTGCGTCTTATAGAAGGTACGCCGTAAAAGCCTGAAAATACTTGTTTACACGTTTTGAAGGATTCTCAACACCGGGCGTTTGGAAGCACCCCGGTGTTTCTTGTTTGAAAAAACATGAAACGCTTATGTAATTTGATCGCACAAATACTTGCATCTATAGTCATCCTTGCCCAGCGACGCTGGATGGCGACTATCAAAATATATTGTGTCCTCACTCTTGCCGAAGTTATCAAGTTCTCATGTCCGTGGTATCTGCGCTGTCATATTTTTCGTAAATTGCGCTGGTTCTGGGCGCCAATCTTCTTGTTGACGCTTACCATTGTGACGGTAATCCTTCCGCGCTTTGGCGATAATGCCCTGCACCATGCTTCTCTGCCGGTCAAGCTTTTCTGGCCCGGGATTCTCAAAGAATTTGAACAAGTCTTTCCCATCCCTGATGAATTGCAACACCATGTCGCATTCTGGAAAGATGTGTTTTCTCGTTATACGAGCAATCAGGTGATCCTGTATGATAGCTGGTACTTTCAGGTCATTTATGAGGTGGTGGATACCAAGACATCTCCGGGAATTAACGCCTATATCCGAAAGTATAAACAGATTTTATGGGAATTGGATCGCAAACAACGTAAGGATCAATTGCATTCGTTATCCAGAGATGAAGCCCGGATTTATAAGCTTTTTGAAAATATTCCGGATCCGCAGAAATTTCGAAAAGCCGCTTCCCAACATTTTCGACTCCAGAGCGGTCAACGCGACCATTTTATCAAAGCTGTCGAACGGGCAGGGCTATATCAGAAACAATTCGAGCAAATTTTCCTGAAATATGATCTCCCGCGTGAATTAATTTGGATTCCTCTGGTAGAATCCTATTTCAAGCAGATGGCCTATTCATCGGCCGGAGCAGCCGGAGTCTGGCAGTTTATGCCAGCGACCGCCAAAATGTATGGACTTCGCATCAATGCCCAGGTGGATGAACGTTACGATCCGTTTAAATCCGCCGATTCAGCCGCCCGACTTTTAAAAGCGAATTATGCAATTTTTAAATCCTGGCCCCTGGCCATTACGGCTTATAACCACGGGACTGCCGGAGTCTTAAAGGCCGTTAAACAGGTAAAAACTAACGATCTGGGGAAAATTGCACGCGAATATCAGGGAGCGAACTTCGGCTTTTACTCACGTAATTATTATGTCGAATTTGTGGCCGCCGCCCATATTATGCACGACTATAAACGCTATTTGGGGCCGATTGAACAGTTTCCCCCACTCGAATATGAAAAAGTACCGGTGACGCAGAAAATCTATGTGAAAGATCTGGTCAAGACCTTAGCAATTCCGCACGAGACGCTTGCCCTGTTGAATCGAGAGTTAAAGCGCGCCGTCATTCAATCAAAAGTGCCGATTCCACACAATTTTGTTCTCAAAATCCCTCCGGAAAAAAAAGAATACTTCCTGAAACATCACAACAATCCATAACAAACAGAGTTTTTATTTGACAAAATATCACAGGATGGTTTCTTAGTAGAAAAAGTGCATTGCTTTTGGAGAGATCATAGAAGATTAACTCTGCTTGCATGACGAGGATGGGGGCGTATGAGAAAAATCATCAAAAACGCGGCGCAATTACTCACCGTGTCACAGGTTGATAAAATTCAAACGAATCCGAGAGCCGCTCTGGGGATCATTGAAAACGGAGCCATTGTTATTGAGAAAGAACGAATCGCCTGGGTTGGTAAAACACAAGATTTACCCGAGGAGCTTCATCCGGATATTGTGATTGATGCTTCGGGCAAAGTGGTGATGCCCGGCTTAATTGATCCGCACACACATGTGGTCTTTGCGGGGTATCGAGAAAAGGAATTTGCAGATCGACTATTAGGACGGGCATATCGTGATATTGCCATTACAGAAGGCGGCATCAGCAGTACCATGCTTGCAACGAACGCCGCCAGTAAGGAAAAACTGTATAACCTCGCCTATAAACGCCTGGATCGAATGCTGCGCCGGGGAACGACCACAATAGAAGCGAAAAGCGGATATGGGCCGACGCTCAAAGATGAAATAAAAATCCTTCAGACGTTCAAAGACTTAAATGAAACTCATCCGATTGATATTGTACCGACCTTCATGGCGCTTGAAGTGCCTTCCGAATATAAAGACAAGAAAAAAGACTACATTGCTCTGATGACTGCCGAAATGATTCCGAGAGTCGCTGAAGAAAAACTGGCGGAATTTTGCGGCGTCTTCTGTGATATTGACACCTACTCGCTTGAAGAAACGCGGCATATTTTGGAAGTGGGACGGCAATACGGACTTGAGTCGCGAATGTACGCTGATGCCTTTAGCCCGTATAAAGCCGCGGAATTTGCGGCAGAAATGCAGGTTGCCGCCGCTTCTCATCTATTAATGATCAGTGATCGCGGCATCGAAAAATTAGCAGAAAGTAATGTCATTGCGGAATTACTGCCCGGTGTGCCATTTTTTACGGCCTTTGTGCGCTACGCTCCGGCTCGTCGGATGCTTGAAGCCGGGGTCAAAGTGGCGCTTGGCACAGGCTGCAACCCTGGATCGTGCATGACAGAAGCCCTGCCCCTGATCATGACGATTGCGTGCACCCAGATGAAAATGACACCGGCCGAGGCGATTCTGGGAGTCACCGTACAGGCGGCGCGTTCGATTCAACGCTTCCATGAGATCGGCAGCCTGGAGGTCGGGAAAAAAGCTGATATTATTATCCTCAATGTGCCCAACTATCAGTATTTTCTCTACCACTTTGGCGTCAACCATGTCAATCGCGTGATCAAAAACGGTAAAATTGTGATGGAACGCCAAACGTAAAAAATTATAAATTGTGAATGGTGAATTCACAATCATAGTTCTGTGTTTTTATGCGTCGGTTGCCTGCTTTGACCAGATTCTTCAACGTTTGAATCTGGTCAAAAGTATGGCGTTCACGTAAATACAAGAAAATGCTGTTATTGTGAATCAGCGGATCGTCATCCTGACTGACATAACCTTGGGACGCTAATACCTCCCAATCCGCCGTTCCTGGAATCGGAGAATATTCACAGAGATTCGCAAGGAGCCCTAAAGCATGAACATAGTGAATGGTAGCTGCGGTCTCTTCCAAATCCTGTCCGGGCAGCCCGACAAATAAGTACACCCCGATTTGCTTTCCCTGAAAACCCGCGTGTCGTAAAGCGTTTACCGCCCGTTCGAATTCAGGGACGGTCACTTTACCACCGGTCGCTTGCTGGCGCGCTGGCTCTGTCGTTTCCAGGCTTAATCGCAGTGTGGTAAAGCCGGAACGAAACATCAGATCCGCCGTTCGTTCCGTAACATAGCGAGCATGTAAGCCGTTTGGAGTGTGAAACCTGACGGGCAAAGCCGCTCTCAAGATCTGCTCCAACAGCGGTTCAAGGTGAGTTGACGCATTGACCAGCAAGGCGTCATCATACAAAGCAAAATCTTGAATGCGCTTGGTACGATACCAATACAGGAGTTCCCGAAAAACAGATTCAGCGGTTCGTTGGGTAAATTGGGGCGTCAGAATGTGCGATGCACAATACGTACAGCGATACGGACATCCCAGGGAAGTTAGAAGACATACGTAATCCAGATGCTCGTAGAGATCAAAAGCCGGAAATACTCCCCACAAATAGATAGGCGATCCAGCTTGCTTTCTGCGAAAACCGGTGAGATGATCGAGAAACTGAATGACTCGGACGGGATCGCGTTCTTGAAGCACATAATCGGCGTGTGAATATGCTAATGTATGGCGCGGACACAGCGCGGTAGAGATGCCGCCCAGAATGACCGGAACTCCCGGAAAATGCTGTTTGACCAGTTCAATCACACGAAATACCCCTGGATACCAGTAGGTCATGATCGAAGTTACTAACACCGCATCCGGGCGCGGAATCCGTTGAAGCCTGTTGCAAAAAATATCTTCCGAGATGCCATAGCGGCTATAAGGAGAAGGGATCTCTTGCAAAACAGGCGGCTTAGGAATGACCTGCCGGAAAAATTTTCCGACGCCATAGGCTTTAACCCTGGGCGCAGAACGCCGCTGTAAGCGCAATAAGTCAGGATCGTAGCGATCCAGGCAATCCAGCCAATCAATCGTATAGCCGTACTGACGCAGCCAACTGGCCAGATACAGTAAGCCCAGCGGCTTCATCCAGAGATCAAAAGCGGCAACATCGTAGATCCAGGGATTAATCAGCAATAAGCGGGGAGAGGTTCGAGGTGCGATTGTCGTCATTGAATCGGAAAAAACCGGGTTTCTTTGAGAAACCCGGTTTTTATTCTGCTACCTGAAACTGTTTCCAGGGCGAAGTGATGCAGACCGTCAGCGAAATAACCGCACCTGCAACACCTGCCACCCAAAAACCGCAGCAATCAACGGCAAATCCCAATAAGGGGGCCATAATCATCGTAAAAATGGATTTGGCCTGCGATTCAATCGAGAGAATCGTGGCACCTTTCCTGGTATCGGAATACATATCAAAACGAGCGACTTGCACAGGACGCCACAAATTCTGTAACATTTCCAACAACACAAACACTCCTATGGCCAGCGTATTCACTTTCAATCCTAACGCAGGGATCAGGATCAGGAACAGGACAACGCTCATTTTCCAATTCGCCATCGCCGCTTCACTTTCACCGCCCAGGCGTTCCGAAAGACGATGGGAATAACGTGAAGCCAGCATAGACAGAATATAAATCAGGAAATAGACCACCCCTACCAGAATCGCCGAACGCTTATCCGCGCTGAGCCAGAGGAAGAACGGCAAGCTGATCGCCGCCTGTTTTAGAATAGGCTGTAAATAATCTTTGGTAACTTTATAGGTGCCCTCAAAGCCCATGGTTTCAACAAAGAGTCGTCGAACGACCGGATTTTGCGCCGATTCCTTTAAGGTCTGCCACAAACTCAACGCGGTTTGTTTCAATGAAAAATCACGCGATGGCGTTCCGTCAAGATACGCGGGATAACCCAGAAAATTAACGATATTCAACAGATAAGGCGGAATGGAAAACCAGAAAATATCGCTGTAGCGTCCGTGATAAAACACAAGAACTGCAGCAATGATGACCGAGAGCGCCGATCCGATTTTAGACCAGGAACGCGTATAGCCATAGACCTTTGTTTTTTCGTTCGTACGATTCTGGCTGCGCAGCCATTCGAAAATCATGGCTTTATGGGTACCGGTGCGAAAGGCTTCGCCGAGGGCAAAGAAAAACATGGCCGGGATCAGCAGCCAAAGCGATCCGCTGACAGCAAAGACGGCAAATGACACAATATAGGCGATCATCGAAAGAATCATCGAATGCCGCCGGCCGTAGATATCGGCGACAGCCCCACTCGGAATTTCAAAGACATTAATACAAACTTCGCGAAACCCTATCAACAAGCCGATCTGGAAAAATGACAATCCTTTCTCACGAAACGCCAGAATCAAAAAAGGATCGTAATATTGCTGATTCTTTAAGAACCCGTACAAAGAAAATCGAAATAACATCGCGTCTGCTTGACTAAGAGTATGCAATAATTATCACTGCGGCTCTTTAGCTTCCTATTTCGTTCATGGCTGCAAGACAGAAGTTCTAACCAACAATCCCACCCAGACTGAGAACCCCGGCAATCACGCCCCGGGCGACGCCCTTTTCGCTCCGTTGGGACTATGCGGACGAAAAAACTTATCCCGAACTCACGTTAAATATTATGCTGACAAATACAGGTTCGCTCTGTCAAGATTAATTTCATGAGAATGAATTGATAAAAAAGGGTGGACATCAGACAGAAAAGGAAATATATAAAAACTTTAGAAAATTACTCCTACTCAGGCAACTCAGTAATACCGGAAACCGGATTTTTCGAAAAATCCGATTTCTTCTGGCCTATAAAATAGGAGAGTATTTTTTACATTTTTCTCAAAAGGTGGAAACACGAACCAGAATCGGAATGGCGCTGGTATTCCGGGTGAAAGTTTGTGTCAATAACTTATGAAAATATTCATCAGATTGATTATCCTTCAAGTTGCCTTTATCTCGTCAGTATACGGACAAACAACCCCTATCGAAACGGTTGAGATTTGGAATGCAGCCTATGGAACCGCAGAGATGGACAAATGCGCTGACATCACAACCGCCAAAATGCGCGATAACAAACCGAAATCCGTGTGGGTCTACGATACGTGGAAACAGCTTGACAAGATTGACTACCGCAAAGAAACGAGTGAAATTATTCGGCACAAGATCGAGAATGATAGCGCTGTCATCATTGTACAAAGCCGTATTTACGCGTTGAACGGTTATGTTGATCAGAAAGAGCTCTTTACACTCCTGCACATTGACGGAACATGGCTTATTGACAAACTGATCGTTGGCGATGAGGTACTGGAAGAACAGCTCGATCTCTTATTATAACTCACATTACGCCCCCCTTGTTTTTCCCCCCGCAAGCGGGGGAAGGCGATCCGTTTCCCCCGCTTGCGAGGCTGACAGGGGGAGGTATTGGGTGCTGACACCTCGCTCGCCCAGCCATCAATGGCCGACCTCAAAGCTGAAGCAGGCTGACCTGTCTGTTTGTGACCCCGCTAAAACAGTTAAGACAAAAACATCGGGACTGAGCAATAAATTCTCCGGAATTTCGCTTGACGTTTTTATGAATTCTTAATCTAAGCCATGCTTATACACTCGTTGACCAAAAAGGAAAAATTTTCATGAACACACGAACTTTACAATCTGATGCCTTACTCTTGCTCACAGCAATTATCTGGGGATTTGCCTTTGTTGCCCAGCGTGTGGGCATGGATTATGTCGGACCGTTTACCTTTAACGGCATTCGATTTGCTTTAGGGGGATTCTCGCTGTTTCCGCTGCTCTATCTCAATCGCAAGCAGACGGCAGCGCTGCCGCATAATTCCATGAAATCCTCAATATACGGAGGATTACTGGCCGGAGGAGCCTTGTTTATCGGAGCGTCGTTGCAACAGGTCGGCATCATCTACACAACCGCAGGAAAAGCCGGATTTATTACCGGATTATATGTCGTTATTGTCCCGATTATAGGGCTTCTCTGGAAGCAACAGACGTATGCAGGCACCTGGTTTGGCGCAATACTTGCCGCGATAGGAATGTACTTGTTAAGCGTTACCGGAGGTTTTACGATTGCCCTGGGCGATTTACTGGTGTTTATCGGGGCGTTTTTCTGGGCCGGACATGTACAACTCATCGGCTGGCTGGCGCGTAAAATAGATTCTCTGCAATTAGCCTGCGTTCAGTTTATGACCTGTTCGCTCCTGAGTCTGCTGACCGCCGCAGCCACGGAAGAGATGGCACGTCAAAACGTTTTTAACGCAACCATTCCAATTTTATACGGCGGCCTCCTGTCAGTAGGCGTGGCTTATACCTTGCAAATCGTCGCCCAACGCCATGCTCATCCCGCTCATGCCGCTATTATTCTCAGTTTAGAATCAGTGTTTGCCGCTGTCGGGGGCTGGTTGATACTCCGAGAAACCCTGTCTGTGCGTGGCCTGATCGGGTGTGCCCTTATGCTCGTTGGTATGCTCCTTTCACAATTTCACCTGACGCTTGAGCATCTGCGCTCATGGTTTCCGTTTCTCCCAAAACCAAAACCTGCGCCAGGCAAAATTAATAAGTGATTATGAACAATAGTTCGGACAGTTTTCGTGTGACCCCCTTTATCCCCCCGTAAACGCGGGGAAATGAGCAATAGGACGTCTCATATGTGCTTCCTCCCGCTTGCGGGGGGATTGAGGGAGGTGAAATCAAAACTGTCCGGAGTATTGTATGAATACATGTTGTCAGTTTTGACAGACCGAGAAACCAGGCTTTTTCGAAAAAACCCGGTTTCTGATGCGCAAAAAATTATTTATAATGACGTAATGAGAAGACCTGACATTGTCGTATAAGCGTGCATGTGAGGAATAATACAAATAACGCATGAATAATGTTATGAAAAAATCGGTAAAAATTGTCTTAATTGGCGCTGGCAGTAAAGAATTCAGCCGCGGCCTGATTCACGATCTGGTATTAGACGCCGAACTCTCACACTCTATCGAGGTTGAGGCTGTATTAGTAGATATTCATCCGCAACGGCTGCAAACCATCGCGAACTATGCGCAGCGCAGCGTTGAAGTCACTGGTTCGCCTGTCAAATTTTGGGCGACCACAAACCGGGAGGACGCCCTGCCTGGCGCGGATTTCGTTTTGCTGTCCGTGGCGATTGGCCGCATGGATCTGTGGGAACAGGATTTTCGCATTCCGCTCTCCTTTGGTTTCCGCCATGTGTATGGCGAGAACGGCGGCCCGGGAGCCATGTTTCACGCCTTGCGAAACTATCAACTGATCTTTCCGATTTTACACGATATTGAACGGTTATGCCCGGAAACCTGCCTCCTCAATTTTACTAACCCTGAAGCCCGAATTTTAACTGCGATTCTGAAACTCACAAAGATCAAAGCTATCGGATTGTGTCATGGCTTTCATAATTTTCAGCGACTGGTTGGTCATGTTTTTGATCGCCCTCTGGAAGAGCTTGATATTCGCACCGCCGGGATGAATCATTTTTACACCTTTTACCGCATTACCGATAAAACGACCGGGCAAGATTTGATCCCGGAGTTCACTCGCAGAATTCATGCCAATCCGGATATCCTGCAGCCTTTGGTACGGTTTATGTGGGAAACGTTTGGCATACTGGGATATGGACATGCCAATCATATTGGCGAATATATCGGCTATGCCCATGAATTCAACGGATTGCATTGGGAATTCGGCATTGAAAACCGCAAGGTGCTGCAACGCGAGGAGGTGGTCAATTCCTGGACCGCTTTCCGCGCCTGGCAGAATAAGATTGATGTTGGAACCCTGCTCGACAGCGATATTTTAGCAGTAGATGACGATTATCTGTATGGCCGTCGGATGCCGGATGAAAAAGTCTTAAAGCTCTCCGGCGAATTAGCCGTGCCGGTGATTGGCGATATGCTTCTGGATCGAAAAATGTGGCGAGCTTCAGTGAATGTGTTAAATACTGAAGGTTACATTGAAAACCTGGCTCGCGACGCCTGTATTGAAGTGCCGGCAATCGTTGATGCCCAGGGCGTACATCCTGAATTTATCGGAAGCTTGCCCGAAGCTTTTGCCGCTCAGATTCGCTTGCAGCATTCTATTCACCACTTGCTGGTTGAAGCGTATCAACACCGATCCAAACATCTTCTGTATCAAGCCTTGTTACTTGATCCTGTCGTGGATTCTGCCGTGAACGCCAAAAAAATGTTAGACTATATGCTTGACATTCAAACGGAGTATCTGCCAGAGTTTGTCTAATTCAACAGCGATGTATTCTAAAAACCAGGTTTCTTGAAGAAACCTGGTTTTTCAACCCACGACCTTCATAGTAAGTTGATATGCGATGAAGTTACAACGTAAATTACTGATAAGCTTTCTTTTTGTCGGGCTTGTTCCGCTGTTTGTCATTGGCATCTATGTCAACCTGTCTTTGAAAACTCAGAAATTTCAGGCAATCTCAAACGCGATCCTGACCCAGCTGAGTCAAATTGACATTACACTCTCCTCATTTCTGCAAGAGGTCGGCAACGATGTGGAAACGCTCGCGAGCGAGCCGACGGTAAGCATGCGAGAGGATGAAGAATTTACCAACTTCCTTCAGGCTGAAGCACAGACATTTACTTATACCATCGGGGAGAATGAACAAAGAATTATTGACATCTTTGCGAACTATCGTGCCCATCATATCTACGTTAATTCTGTTTACATGGGAAGGGAAAATGGAGCCTTTATCCGGTCGCATCCGCGTGCCAGCCCAACCCAATACGATCCCAGACAGCGCCCCTGGTATCAAGCAGCCGTCAGTCATCCGGAGCAAGTTATGCGAACCGCCCCTTACAAATCTGTGACCACAGACGACATTAATATCGGAATTGTGAAAGCAATGGTGGATCACCACAACAACGTCTATGGCGTGGTCGGCATGGATATTACCTTATATGAACTGGCAGCCATCGCCTCACAGATTCCCATCGGACAAGAGGGGTATCTTTTTTTACTTGATGAACAAGGAATTATCATCTCTCATCCGTTGCAAGAGCGACGATTCTCCCATTATGTAGACGCTGGATTTCCGACGTTTCATGAAATCATGACCCGTAGCCAGGGGTATCTTTCTCTTTTGGATCAAGGACAGGTCTACGACGTCTTTTTTCAGACCTCTCCTTTCCTGGGCTGGAAAATCTGCGGTGCAATTCCACGACGCGAAATTGAGCGCGAAATTACCCAATTTCTCAAAACCATTATGCTGGTTTTAGCACTAACGTTATTGCTTGGGGGCGGACAGGCATATTACCTGGCAAAACGCATGACAATCCCGATTCATGACCTGATCCGCAGCATCACGACCCTGGTCTCGCAACTCAAGGAGAAGAAAACTTTTGAGACAATTCAGATCAGGACACACGATGAAATTGCTGCTTTAGCAGAGGCGTTCAATACAATGGGACAGGAGGTCTTCGAAACCCATCGCGACTTAGACAACTCGAACCAAAACCTTGAGAAAACGGTTACCCACCGGACTGAGGAACTTTCCCGGACCAATATCCGGCTGTCGCAAGAAATTACTGAACGCCAACGCGCGGAAGACGCGCTCATCCACGAACGAAATCTGCTGCGTACCATGATCAACAATCTGCCTGAATATATTTATGTGAAAGATAGAGAGAGTCGTTTTGTGCTTGCCAATACATCCAGTGTCCGCTCATTGCAATTCACTGCAGAGAAAGAATTAATCGGAAAAACTGACTTTGATTTATTTTCGCACGACCTAGCGGAGAAAACCTATCAAGAAGAGCAGCAGATTATGACATCCGGTCAGCCGATTATTGAACAGGAAGAACAGTTAATTGATCGGAAAACGAACGAACGAGTCTGGTTCCTCACGACCAAAGTTCCCTTACGCGACGTACACGGCAATATCGTCGGAATTATCGGGCTGAACCATGATATTACCAGACGCAAACAGATGGAAGACGAGTTACGCCAGGCAAAAGAGGCGGCCGAAACGGCGAATGATGCCAAAAGTCTTTTCCTGGCCAATATGAGCCACG
Organism: Candidatus Vecturithrix sp.; assembly: GCA_040772385.1. Taxonomy (GTDB): domain Bacteria; phylum Moduliflexota; class Moduliflexia; order Moduliflexales; family Moduliflexaceae; genus Vecturithrix. Next base: position 178,942 of record JAXGYF010000001.1, read on the forward strand.
AATTGCGTACCCCCCTCAATGGTATTCTCGGCTATGCTCAGATTCTCAAAATGAAGAAAAACTTGACGGAATTTCAAGAAAACGGTCTTGATGTGATCGAACGCAGCGGCAAGCACCTGTTGAATTTAATTAATGATATTTTAGACCTCTCGAAAATCGAAGCGCAAAAGATCGAACTGACCTGCTCATATTTTGCCTTTCCGGCGTTTTTGCACGACATTGTTGAGATGATCCGTATTCAGGCTGAGAAGAAAGGGTTAACGTTTCAATTCAAGGACAGCCCGAATTTACCGGCCGCTATTTACGCTGATGAAAAACGATTAAGTCAAATTTTACTGAATTTGCTTGGTAATGCGGTTAAATTTACAGAGACCGGCGATGTGATCTTCAGTGTCAAAAAAATTGAAACCGATCATGTGAAGAGCAATGAGGCATCTTCAATCTCTACGATTCGATTTTCAATTGAAGATACCGGCGTTGGCATCCCGCAGGAGCAGTATGAAGAGATTTTTTCAGCGTTTAAACAGGTTGAAAAGCATTTACGCACAGTTGAGGGGACGGGGTTGGGCTTGACGATTAGCCGTCAGCTTGTTCGCTTTATGGGCGGAGAATTGCATGTTGCCAGTACCGAGGGAAAAGGTTCCCGGTTCTGGTTTGAACTTGTCTTTCCGGAAAACCGGGAATGGGTAGTCACATCAGGTTCACAAGACCGACGTCTTATCGGCTTCAAAAACAGTTCCGGGGCCGATCAACCATCGAAAATTTTAGTTGTGGATGATAAAATGGGCAATCGTTCCTTGCTGGTGAATTTATTGGAACCGCTAGGTTTTTGCGTGCAAGAAGCGATTGATGGCTGCGACGCTCTGCAAAAAACGCTTGCGTTTCAACCGGATCTGATCTTTATGGATTTAATTATGCCGGCGATGGATGGTTTTGAAGCAACGCGGCAAATTCGCGGCGTTCAGGGACCTTTGAGCCAGACGAAAATTATCGCGGTCTCTGCCAGCACATTGATTTCACCGGAACGCATCCGCTCAGAATTCGGATGCGATGATTATCTGCCAAAACCTCTGCAAATTCAGGAGGTTCTTGAAAAAATAGCGTTTCATTTGCCCGTGGAATGGGTTTACGAGGATCAAAAGCAAGAAGAGTCTCAGGAATGCCGCCAAGAGAACGAGCAAGCAGTTCGAATGGTATTTCCACCCCAATCAGACCTCACCACCTTATACAATCTGGCACAGGATGGCAACTTTAAAGCGTTACGGACTCTCCTTCATCAACTCGAACAGGCTCATCCGGAATATGCGCCCTTTATTCAAAAAATGCGTCAATTCGCCATGGAACTCGCTGATGAAGCAATTTGTGAATTTCTAAAAGCCTATATAGACGAGCATTGATGATGCTCAAAATCCATCCCGAAAATAACAACCTGGTTCGTAGCAGCCGCCTTAACGATCGCAGACAATCGCTGAAGCGGGTACTAAGAACAGCGATTGTTAAAGGAAAAAAGCCATGCTCACCATAGACGATGTAAAAGGAGCGACAATTTTAGCGGTTGATGATAATCCCATGAATTTAGAAGTCCTTTCTGACTATTTGACTGAATTCGGCCTGACCGTTTTATTAAAACAAGATGGCGAGAAGGCCGTAGAATTGGCGCAGCGCAAGCTTCCGGATCTGATTCTGTTAGATATTCTCATGCCCGGAATAGACGGGTTCGAAACCTGCCAGCGACTTAAACAACACCCTGAAACAAAAGATATTCCGGTGATCTTTATGAGCGCGCTTACTGACACAGTAGATAAAGTCAGAGGGTTTGAACTTGGAGCCGTGGATTACATCACCAAACCCATCCAGCATGAAGAAGTTCTGGCGCGCGTCAAAGCCCACTTAACCATTCAACGCTTACAACGGGATCTCCAGCGAAAAAATCAAGAACTGCAAATCTTATTGGATTACGAACGCAAGATCCTCGAAGACGTCCGCCTCAATGTCAGCATTGCGTTACCTCATGAATTACGGACGCCCTTAAGTACTATTATGGGATTTGCACAATTACTCATCAATCGGATCGATTCGCTTGAATCAACAAAAATTTTGGAATATGCCAGAGGAATTTACCAGGGAACAGAACGATTACACCGTCAGGTCGAGAATGCCTTACTATATGCAAATTTAAAATTGCTGCGTTATGCTCCGAATGAAAGACGAACCTGGCAAAGTGATCTGACGGTTGAAGCGACAACCTTTATCACGGCCGTTGCCCGAAAAAAAGCAAGAAACGTCCAGCGGCAAGACGATCTTCTGATCGAATTATCTCCTGCAAGCATTCGGATCACTCCCGATAATTTTGAAAAAATCCTGATTGAACTGCTTGATAATGCGTTTAAATTCTCTAAACCAGGAACTCCCGTACGGATTAAAACCATCGTGAACGGACATTTATGTATTCTCAGCATCAGCGATCAGGGATACGGCATGACCAACGAACAAATTTCCAGGATTGGAGCCTATATGCAGTTTGAGCGTAAACGCCATGAACAACAAGGTACCGGACTGGGGTTGGTCATCTGCTATCTATTGGCGCAATTAGAAGGCGGGGTGCTATCAATTGATAGTAAAATCGATCAAGGAACCGCGGTTAGTATCGTGTTCAGCTGTGAACCGAATCACGTTCTGAATCAACCAGAAAACATGCAGCCACAGGAGGGAGATCAATCTGTTGAACAGACTGAAACAGCCGAACTCCTGCCCCCGAAAAAGATCCTCAAGCAACTGTATGACTTTGCGCTGCGAACAGATCTTCAGAGCATTATCGCACATTTGGATCAAATGAACGCCTCGCCGACGGGGCATCCACGATTCGTCAAGAAAATCAGGGGATTTGCCGATCAATATCAATTCGATCTGATTCTAAAATATGTTGGCGAATGCCTTCTCGAAGAAGTAAAACAGCAAGAGGAGTGAGCAATAAGGCTAAGAGAGGAGGGGATTGCTTAGTTCTCGCGGGAAAAAGCTGTGATTCCCCTTTTATTCCCCCGCAAGCGGAGAAAACGGATCGCCCTCCCCCGCTTGCGGGGGATTGAGGGGGTAGTATGTAACATGATTTACGAAGTCATCATCACGTTATTGACCAAAAGAGGAGAAAACTATGGAATACTATGCCGGAATAGATCTTGGCGGGACAAAAATCTACACCGTGGTCATCAATTCAGACGGCCAAATTCTCAGTCGAGCGAAAATCAAAATCGGAGCGGATCGAAGCTTTGACCTCGTCTTTGGAAAAATCATGGAATGTTACCAGATGGCTTGCACCGAGGCCGGCGTATCAGATGCGCACCTGGCTGCCATCGGATTGGCTGTGCCTTCCCCGGTAGATCTCAAGCGCGGCGTCATCAAACACGCCCCGAATTTGGGATGGAAAGAGGTTGAAATTCGCTCTGTGCTGCAACAGAGGTTGAACAAACCGCTTTTTGTCGGGAATGATGTCAATATGGGCGTATTTGGCGAATATCATTTAGGCGCGGGCAAAGGCTTTTCGCGGATCTATGGCTTGTTTATCGGCACGGGAATCGGCGGTGGTTACATCGTTGACGGCCAGGTCGTACGCGGCGTCAATTATACTGCTGGCGAAGCCGGCCATATCATCATCAAAACAGGCGGCCCTCAGTGTAATTGCGGACTTCAGGGGTGTTTAGAAGCCATCGCCGCAAAAGTAGGCATGATTAACTATATGATCAAACTGGTGGACAAAAAAGGCAAGAAAACTCTCCTCGATCAAATCGCGCCGAATTGGCGGCAAACTGTCGGTTCTTCTGCCTTAAGCAAAGCTTTGAAAAAAAATGATCCGGTTGTCAAAAAAGCCTTAAAGCGTTCAGCCAAAGCCATTGGGGTGGCCGCCGCCAATTTAATTACCGCGACCGGCGTCGAAGCCATTATTATCGGCGGCGGCGTTGTCGAAGAATTGGGCGATTTTCTAATGCCGCGCATCGAAAAGTCTTTACGCGCCAATACCTTTGACAACGGATCTGTCGGCGTCGCGCTGCGAGAGGCCGCCTTAGGCGATGACGCTGTCGCGCTGGGAACTGCCTGGTACGTCCGGATGCCTGAAAATCAACATCTGCTCTACACATAAAAACGACAGAACACTGATTTTTCTCTGGTAAGACCGGTAATTTAAACTGATAAACCGTGTGATAGCGGAAACCCAGCGGGCTTTTGCTTTGAACGTGACATCATGTCGAACTTGACAAAATATACCACAACGCCTATTATATAAAATAACGGTAATTATTTAGTCTTTTGTACCTCGGAAAGCCTTATCCGGGATCTATCTGAATAATTACATTTGGAAATATTTCAATCCTTGTGTTCAACTGTGGTGTCTATGCCCCGTCCAACAGCAGAGGGCCGCATGAAGACACTCTTTCCAAAGGAGTTTTTATGATAATGAAGAAATTTTTTATGACTATGGCAATTGTGGCAAGTCTGACGCTGTCCGGACAGGCAGAGATGATTCATGTGGTTGGAACTGAATACCCGCCTTTCACCTATACAAGCCCTGAAGATGGCAAACCGACCGGATTTGCTATCGAACTGCTGCAAACCATGTTTGAAGATTTGTCGCTCGACTCTCGGATAGAATTATTCACCTGGAAACGTGCAGAGGTTCTGCTGACAGGCAACCCGAACACGCTGGCCTTAATGGCGCGCACCGAACAGCGCGAAACCCTGTATAAATGGGTAGGACCGGTCTATCCTCGCACCCTGTATTTGTACCGGCTGAAAACCCGTCCGGATCTGCAACTGAACACTATTGACGACGTCAAATCTTATAAAGTCGGGGTCGTCCGGGGATATGCAAGCGTCACCGAGGTTTTGAATGCCGGCGTGCCGCAAAACAACCTGGACGAAGTCAGCGCTGATTCCCTGAATATCAAAAAATTGTTCTCCCATCGAATAGATTTTCTGCCCAATAACGATATGGTCCTGGCGCACCTGTTACGTCAGGAAGGCTATAGCTTCGATCAAGTTGAACACGCCTTTGTCATTACACCTGAAGGCCAGAGTTATTTTTATTACGGCTTGAATCGGTCTACTGACGACGCGCTTGTTCAAAAACTGCAAAACGCTCTTGAGACACTCAAAAGCGATGGCCGGTACGACGCCATCTTGCAGCGGTACCTGCAATAGTTCTCCCAACATCAATAGCTGGTCTCAAAGCCACGACCTGCTGAAACCTGCGTATCAATTTCGCAGGGCGCGTCAGACATCCTTCGGCTTTGAGACTGGCCATTGAGGACCAGGCTGTTGATAGAATATGAACGCTGTTATTTTAGCCGCAGGATTTTCGTCCCGCATGGGGACATTAAAACAGGTCATGGCATTTGAACACAAGCCGATGATTCAGCGTGTGGCCGAACCCTTGCTGGAGGCCGAATTACAATTGATTGTAGTGGTCGGCCATGAACGCGAGCGCGTGCAGGCCGCCTTGCAGAATATACCCTGCCAATACGCGCTCAATGCGCACCCGGAAGATGGCATGTTTTCCTCGGTGCGGCTGGGCTGCCTGGCCGTGCCGGCCGGCGAAGCCTGTCTGCTCACTCCCTGCGATTGTCCCGGCGTCCGGACTGAGACCATTCGACAGATACAAACAACCTTAGAACGAGAACGTGAGAAAGTCATCATCCCGACCTTTCAGGGCCGGCGCGGACATCCGGCCGGCTTGCCGGCCGCGCTGGTTGAGCGCATCCGCAGGCTGCCGCCCGATACCCCCGGCCTGAATTCCCTCTGGCGCGGGCAGCCTGAGATGGTTGTACACCTGGAAGTCCCTGATCCGGCGATTTTACGCGACTTTGACCGCCCCGAAGATTTTTAAGTCTACCCATCCTAATGGTCGGTTCCAAAGCCGAAGCCCGCTCCTCAATTCCACAGGGCGCTTCTGCCTGTGCGTTGCTCCTGTCTGCGCAGACAGGTCAGCCTGCTGCTGAATGTCAGAGGGCGCTTCAGCGTCCTTTCGCTTTGAGACTGGCGATTGATCGCCAGGAGACAGGCATACGAGCTTGTCTCTCAAGTTATACCTACCCCTCCCATCCCCTTCCAGGACGGGAATCCGGCGGCTGCGCCGCCATATACCTCTCCCTGTCAGTCCCCTTCGGGGAGGGCTGGCTGACAGGGGTAGGTATGTTGTGCTGATACCTCGTCCGCCCAGCCATCAATGGCCGGTCTCAAAGCTGAAGGACGCTGAAGCGCCCTGTTTGTGAGCTTTTAGCGGGCTTTAGCCTGCTTGAGCTTTGAGCCTGGGCATTGATGCCCAGACCTTAAGTCAACAGTATTGTCGGGGAGGGCTGGGGTGGGGGTCTCTCTACCGACAACTCTGAAAATTAAGGAAAAATTATAATGCCCGCAGCGATTTCCCGGAACAGTGCGTGTTAACAACATATCCGATCTTAAAAAAAATAAATTGTAAGATAATGTCATTTTTTTCTTGACGATTATAAACTTTTATCAAAGAGTATCATTCGTCTCATTTATTAGCATACGTCTATTTACAATTAAGATATTTTCTCCGTTGTGTTTAGCGATGAAAATATCTATCAAAAAATGGTGGTGGGCTGAACCTGTTGAAATAAGACGTGAAATGCCCATACGTGCTATATATATGCTTGCTGTGCTATAAGACAATCACGTTGCTACTCTTTTTATTGGACAGACTTCAGAACATGTTTTTCTGCTCTCGGTTGTTCACATTCGACTTCTATCTGAAAAATTGCCATCAACGGATTTGACCTGCCGCTGAAAAAGGAGGTCATGTTATGAGTACCAGGTTATCTGTCATTTTCGTGCTGATCGTCAGTGTAATCATCATTGGATCAACCCTGGCGATGGCGCAAGAAACAACAAAGAAGGAGACAACAGCAGAAGAACCTCAAAAAATTGACGTCAATTCGGCGACTCAAGAGGAATTGGAGACGCTCCCCGGAATTGGTCCAAAATTGGCTCAGGCGATTATTGACAGCCGACCCTATAAAGAAATTCAAGATCTATTAGAAGTAAAAGGAATTGGCGAAAAAATGCTGAAAAAGTTTGAAGATCTGATTGAAGTCAAACCAATTGAAGGAGAGGAAGGCACACAAGAGCAATCCGCTGAACAGACTGAGGAGAAGAAAACAGAGAAAACATCTGAAAAAAAAGACTAACTCTAAGTAAGCGGGTTTGACTTGCAGCCTCCACCGGAACTAGAAGAGTCCGGTGGAGGCTTTTTATTTTCGAATTTCCTTGTCCTGTTCTCTTCTTCAAAAAAAATCAATATATATCAAAAAAAATTATTTTTTACTTGACATAAGGTTTTATTTCAGGCTTTTATCCTCCTACATTGCCTGTAAAAATTATTTTATATCAAATAAATTTGATATTTATTCTCTTGTTTCTCAGCAAGAAAGGGTCGCATGAAAAGTCGTTTGTTGATGATTGAGGCCAAAGAGTCGCTCAATGTGTTAAGCGCGCTGGCGTCGGAGCCGCGTTTAGCGATTCTGGAATTGTTGAACACGCACAAACTCAATGTCAATGACATCGCAAAAGAACTGCACCTGCCTCAATCAACAGTATCAACCAATATCAAGATTTTAGAAGAAGCCGGTTTAATTGCGGTTGAAGTGGCGGCCGGCAAAAAAGGAGCACAGAAATTGTGTTCCCTGCCTTATGACGAAATTGTCGTTCAATTACCGGGAATCCGTAAAGAAGTTTCACAAAATATCATTGAAGTGGCCATGCCGGTCGGCTTATACACGGATTTTGAGGTGCATCCGCCCTGCGGCCTGTGTTCTCGGGAAGAAATTATCGGGTTTTTAGATGTGCCGGACGCCTTCTTAAATCCAAAACGCGCGATAGCCAGCTTAATCTGGTTTGAACGCGGTTTTGTGGAATACAAATTTCCAAATAACCTCAAAGGCAATATCAGCTTAGAACGTCTGGAAGTCTCCATGGAACTCTCTTCTGAAGTGCCGGGCACGAACAGCGACTGGCCGTCTGACATTACGGTCTGGATTAATGGGATTGAAATCGGGGTCTGGACCTGTCCGGGGGATTTTGGCGATGTGCGCGGCAAATTGACTCCAATGTGGTGGAAGTTAGCAGGTTCGCAATACGGACTGCTCAAAAATTGGAATGTCACCGAGACAGGCACATTTGTTGATGGAATCAAGGTTTCTGATGTTACGTTAACAGAATTGAACATTCGCGGGCATTCGTCGATCAAGGTGCGGATCGGGATTCAAGAAAACGCTGTTAATGTCGGCGGCATTAATATTTTCGGCGCCGGGTTCGGCAATTACGATCAAGATATTGTGCTGACTATGTATATTCAATAATGTTATATTGTTACGAAAGGGAGGTGAGAGCCTTTCATTGAAATCATTCTCAATATATGTCGCGTCGCTTTTCAGGTATGAATATTTTTCAGCAATGTAAGGAGTTATCATGAGCCTCGCTCACCCGGCCTAATGAAACGGGTGAACATTTTTGCTTATTCTTAATTCCTGTAGTTTAATAGGAGGAACTATCATGAAGAACGTTTTTACGCTTCTGGTGGCAGTGTTGTGTTTACTCAGCATCGGTCATTTCGCCCAACCTGTCAATGCGGCCGAGCCGACAGAATTGTCGTTCTGGACCTTCCAACAATTTCATGTCAAATTGATCGAAACAGGGGCTGAATCGTGGAATAAACTGCATCCGGATCAGCCAGTGGCGATTAAAGCTGAAGTCTATCCGTATGAGGATATGCACACCAAGCTGTTGGTGGCCTTGCAGTCCGGCGTCGGCGCGCCGGATTATTGCGATATCGAAATCGGGAAGTTTCCGAACTACTTAAAAGGGCAAATTCAATTGGCGCCCTTAAATGATATTATTGAGCCAGTAAAGGATAAATTTGTGCAGGCCCGACTGGAGATTTATGCGAAAGATGGCAATTATTACGGCACGCCCTACCATGTCGGGGCGACCGTGATGTACTACAACAAAGAGATTTTGGATCAGGCTGGCGTGAATGCTGATGATATCAAAACCTGGGACGATTTTGTCAAAGCCGGAAAACAGGTGTTGGAGAAAACCGGGAAACCGATGATGACCGTCGAACTGGCAGAGCAGTGGACGCAGTGGCCGCTCATTTCCCAGAAGGGGTCTGATTTTCTTGATAAGGATGGAAACGTCACTATGGATGATGAGATTAATATCAGTGTGCTGCAATTCCAGGCTGATATGCTGAAAGACGGCGTGGCGATTATTGCGCCGGGTGGATACCATCATCATGAAGAATACTGGGGCTTCATGAACCAGGGCGGCGCGGCTTCGATTCCAATGCCAATGTGGTACATGGGACGTTTTGTGGAGTATATGCCTGATTTAAAAGGCAAAATCATTATTCGACCTTTACCGCGTTGGGAAGAGGGTGGCTTCCGTTCAGCCGGCATGGGCGGTACGGGTACGGTGATTACCAACCAGTGCAAGAATATTGAATTGGCCAAAGGAGTCCTGGCCGAAGCCAAACTGACCCAGGAAGCCAATATTCGCATCTGGAATCTGCTGGGCTTTGATCCGCCGCGTTGGGATGTATGGCCGATGTTAAAAGATCAAGCTGCTAACCAATTTACCGAGTATTTCGGCGAGGACATCTTTGATATCCTTATGGAGATCAAGGATGAGATTCGTCCGGTCAATATGGGTGACCTGACGCCAGCCGCAATTGAGGCATACCGCACAACGGCTACCTATCGGGTGTTTGAAGAAGGCGAGGGCGCGGCAACCGTCTTGAAAGAAGTCGCCGAAGAATTACGAGCGCAGCAATAAGCTGAGTCTGAGAGAAAAAGAGAAGGCAGAAGGCCAGCGAAGGATTTCTTCACCTTTTGCCTTCTCTCTTGAAATGTTTTGCTTGATGAATTATGCGCCCTCTGGGGCTACGATGAGAGGAAGGGAGCATCGTGAAAAAAATTTTCTATTCGCAAAAACTGGCGCCATATCTCTTCGTGCTGCCGTTTATTCTGTCTTTTCTCCTTTTTTTTCTGTATCCGGTCTTCAGCACGATTCTGATGAGTTTTCAGAAAATCCTGCCCGGGGAAGTCACCTTTATCGGGTTCAAGAATTATCAACGCTTGCTGAATCCGCAATTTTACACCGCCCTGAGCATCAGCGCGCGCTATACGTTTTGGACGTGCGCTATTCTGATCCCCCTTCCGATGATTTTAGCTGTCTTTTTAGACAGCAAAAACATGCCGGCCCGCAACCTCTTTCGCGCCACCTTGTTTGTGCCGATTTTGACCTCTACCATTGTTGCCGGGACAATATTTCGATTATTTTTTGGTGAGATGGATACGGCCTTTGCAAATTCAATCTTAATCAGCCTGGGATTCGAGGGCATAAAATGGTTGAGAGATAAAAATGTGATGATCTTCGTCATGGTGCTGCTGTGCTGCTGGCGCTGGATGGGCGTCAATATGCTGTATTATTTATCAGGCTTGCAGGCCATTCCTAAAGAACTTTATGAAGCGGCCGATATTGATGGGGCCGGGGCGTTTTCGAAATTCAGGCATATTACCTTTCCCTTGCTCAAGCCGGTCACGATTTATGTGTTAACGATTAGTATCTATGGTGGTTTTCGCATGTTCGAAGAAAGCTATGTGTATTGGACCACGCGGTCGCCCGGGAATATCGGACTGACGATTGTGGTGTATCTCTACCGGAAAGCCTTTCAGGAGAATGATATGGGTTTTGGGTCGGCAATTGGGATGGTGCTCTTGGTGATCGTCTTGATCGTGAATACCATCCAATTAACCCTGACCGGCGCGTTTAAAAAGGAGGCCAGTTGACGATGAAAGCCTCAAATTTCGACAACGTCCAACGCGTAGGGTTATTTCTCTTGTTTACAATTCTTGCTGTGTTAGCGTTATTCCCGTTTTATTGTTTATTCTTAGGCTCATTTAAACCGACAACGGAATTATTACGTTACGGGCTGAATGTTAAACTCCAGCCCGAACTCTGGTCATTGGAGAATTACAAGCAGCTTTTTACCGCAGAAGGAACACGCTATTGGTATTGGTATCGCAATAGTTTACTGTTGACCACCCTGCAAACGGCCGCCAGCCTCTTTTTTTCCGCATTTGTCGGTTATGGCCTGGCTATTTATCAGTTTAAGGGTAGAAATCTGCTGTTTGGGTTGGTATTATTTACCATGATGATCCCCCTGGAAATTCTGATTCTGCCCCTGTATAAAACCATGATTTTTTTCAGATTGATTAACACCTATACCGGGGTCTTCCTGCCATTTGTGGTGACGCCCTTTGCGGTGTTCTTTTTCAGGCAATACGCTCTGGGGCTTCCCAAAGATCTATTAGATGCGGCTCGGATTGACGGATGTACCGAGTTTGGCGCGTATTTTCGCGTGATGATGCCGCTCATGCTGCCGGCCTTTGGCGCAATGGCGATCTTGCAGGCGTTATTTAGCTGGAACAGCCTCTTATGGCCCTTAATCGTGTTACGTACCACGGAAATGTTTACCCTGCCAATCGGGCTGGCTTCGTTACTCAGCCCTTATGGCAATAATTATGTCATGCTCATGTCAGGGGCCGTGTTGTCCGTGCTCCCCATCCTACTCCTGTTCCTCATATTTCAGAGAGCGTTTATGGCCGGGTTAACGATTGGCGCAGTAAAAGGGTAACTGGTAATCTAAGGCATAAAAAAGAAATTGTGATGGAATTATAGGAGAACATGAATGATAGGTGCTCCAAACAGTGTGTATATAGAAACCCATCATGGTTTTCGCCGGTATCACCCCATGATTTGGGGCCAATTCTTAGAACACTTTCACCGTCAGGTGTATGGCGGGGTGTTTGAACCGGGGTCGCCGCTGGCAGATACACATGGTTTCCGCTTAGATGTGATCGCAGCGTTGCGTGAACTCAAGGTTCCTATCGTGCGCTGGCCTGGCGGATGTTTCGTGAGTGCGTACCACTGGATGCAGGGGGTCGGCCCTGACCGGCAGCCCAGTTATGATAAAGCCTGGCGCGTGGAAGAGCCAAACACCTTTGGCACCGATGAGTTTGTGGCGTGGTGCCGCTTAATTGGTGCGGAACCCTATATTTGTACCAACGCCGGCACCGGCACGCCAGAAGAGATGAGCGATTGGGTCGAATATTGTAATCTCGATACCAATGGCCGTTGGGCGCGGCTGCGACAGGCGAATGGGTATCCGCAGTCCCATAATGTCCAATATTGGTCTATTGGCAACGAAAACTACGGGATTTGGGAAATGGGGGCGAAGACGACAGACGAATGGGGGCGCTTTGTCGCAGAATCTGCTAAAATGATGAAACGGGTTGATCCCACGATTAAGCTCCTGGCTGCCGCGCTCCCGGACCTTGATTGGACGCTGAAACTCTTGCAGCGCGCCGGACAATACCTGGATTATGTCTCAATTCATGGCTATTGGGATCCCCTGTGGCAAGAGGATCGTCCGAGTGATTATGCCGCCTGCATGACCCGTGCATTGGAACCGGAAGCTGCGATCCGTATGACCGAACATATTCTGGCCGTTGCCGGCTTTGAAGGGCGGATTGGAATTGCCTTTGACGAATGGAATTTGCGGGGCTGGCACCATCCGCAGGGCAACAGCCCGGAGGCCATTGCCGCCCGCGACCGTAATGATCTGAATGCCACCTATACAATGGCGGATGCCGTGTTTTCCGCCGGATTTTTGAACGCCTGTCTGCGTCATAGCGACACGGTAGGTATGGCGAATATGGCCCCGGTGGTGAATACGCGCGGACCATTGTTTGTTCATCCTGATGGCGTTGTGAAACGGCCTACATTTCATGTGCTCTGCATGTATGCCAATCTCTTAGAAGCCAATGTAGTTGATACCTGGATTTCTTGCGTACCCCTTGAGTGCGTCGGAAAATCTGTGCCTGCTGTAGATGCCGTCGCCACATGTGATGATAGTATGCAGGCCTGGAGCGTCGCGCTGGTGAATCGCCATGCAGAAACGCCAGCGACATGTTATATTTATCTCGGAGGAAGACCCCTGGATGGACGTTGGTCCATGACAACGCTGTGCGGCGATTCGCCGGATGCGTATAACGATCTTACGCACCCTGATCGTGTAACGCCGATTGCAACCGAGGTGATGATTGAGTGTGGAGTGATTACACTACCGCCGCATACAGTGAGTGTAATCCGGCGGCGCGTTTGATACCTGCGCTTAACAAAACAACTGCAGGAGGTGATGCCGGGGAACAAAGAACGGCTGTTTGTCGTGTTCGCCACAAGTCATAAGTATCAGAAAACATATCACACTGTAGGAGGATTCTAATTATGAGCATGTCAAAAAAATGTCTGCTTGTTGTTATTGGAGCATGTCTGCTCACAATGCTGATGGGAATGTCCGGGTTTGCCCAGAAGGGGCTTGAAGTCGCACCGGATGTGCCCCGCAATGAGACCCTGATCCTTGAAAATCCGTCAGGGAGGGTCAGAAACCCAGATAATTTTAACCGATGGGCGCCAGGAATGGACGGTTACTCAAACGGATTGCAGCAGATTGCGCTCGATACCCTCTGGTACATCGATCCGGACGCCGGTATCGACGGGGTATTGGACAACGCTCTGGCGGCGGAAAAGCCGATTTATAATGAAGACTTTACCAGGATGACGGTCAAATTGAGACAGGGCATCTCTTGGAGTGATGGCGTGGAATTCACGGCCGATGATGTGGTTTATACGGTTGAAACGTTGAAGGCGAATCCTTCAATGACGAATGGTGGTTCATTTAAGGTGTTTGTGGATAAAGTCTATAAAACCGATGACTATACGGTCGTCTTCGAGCTGACCAAACCACATTCCAGATTTCATGGACTATTCACGGTCCGCTGGAGCGCGACCTTTATTATGCCCAAGCATGTGTTTGAAAAGGCCGATGATCCGGTGGCGTTTCAATTTAATCCGCCGGTCAGTCTGGGAGCCTATGTGTTGAAAGATTATGATAAGGCCGGAGGCTGGTTCCTCTGGCAGCGCAGAGAAGACTGGCAAAAAACCTCGGTCGCAAAATTTGGGATGCCTGGCCCGAAGTACGCTCTCTACGTCGATCCCGGCCCTAGTGATCAACGAGTGATCGCCCAGATCAATCACAATCTCGATGTCATCCATGATATTGCTCCCGAAGGGATGATCACGCTGGCGAAAAGGAATCCGACGTCCAGAGGCTGGTTTAAAGGCTTCCCCTGGGCCCATCCGGATCCGACTCTGCCGGCAATAATTCTCAACAATGAACGCCCGCCGCTCAATAATAAGGATGTCCGCTGGGCGCTGACGCTGACGATTGATATTGTGCCGGTCGCAATGGCTTCGTATCGAGGAGCCGCCACGATCTCAGCCATTCATGTACCTCCGACCGGGATGTATCCGCAGTTGTACTTTGACCCGCTGCAAGAGTGGCTGAAGAATTTTACGCTTGATATTGATGGCGAAAATTTCGCTCCTTACGATTCGGAAGCCTCCATCAGGATCGCGGATCAGGCGCGGGCCTCATTGGGCGATCAGGTTCCCACTGATCCGGCTGAAATTAAGAAGGCGCTAGGCTCCGGATGGTGGCAGTATGCTCCTGAAATGGCCGAAAAGCTGCTTCTTAAACAGGGGTTAACCAGGGATAGCAATGGCAAATGGCTGCTGCCGGACGGGACGCCCTGGAAAATCCGCATCATCGTTGAAGGGCCGACCCGACCAATCATGACGCGAGGGGCCGAGATGATTGCCGAACAGTGGCGAAGTTTTGGCATTGACGCCCAAACTGAAGTAGCAAATGATATATGGACGCAGCGTCTGCCCTTTGGCGATTTTGATGCGGCCATGGCCTGGTGTATTGAGACCTGGGGCGGTCACCCCGACCTGTTCTGGTTCCTCGAATCCTGGCATTCAGAGTATTATAAGCCTGAAGGGGAGCAAGCCGTGTTCAAAAATATCATGCGCTATAAAAACGAAAAAATAGATCAGATCATCGAAGAGCTCCGGAGCCTTGATTTCGATGACCCCAGGTGTCTCGAGTTGGGCAAGGAATATATCAAAACCTGTGTGGAAGACATGCCGATCATTCCGATCATGTCCTACAATGTCTTCACAGTCTGCGACGAGTATTATTGGGAGGGATTCCCTACAGCTGAGAACCCGTACACGAATCCTGTGCCGAACTGGGCCAACACCAAATATATGTTCCCGATGATCAAGGCCAAAACCGCCCAATAATCACCTATCCCCCCTGCGCAGCGCTGCGCAGGGGGCTGAATAACCGCCAGTGACACTCATGAGGAGGAACGTATGAAACATCGCTTTCTCAAATATTTGCTCCAACGAGTCGGGCAATGTGTTTTAGTCATTTTCGTGGGGATCACGATTACATTTATTATTCCCAGGCTTGTGCCTACCAACCCTGTGGAAGTCGCCATTGCGAGGGTCAGCGCTGCTGGGCAGCATACGGCTCCGGAAGCGGTGGAGGAAGTACGCCGGGCGCTGATCGAATTATATGGACTTGAGGGCAGTATTTGGCAGCAGTATCTCAGTTTCTGGGGACGCCTCCTCAAAGCTGATCTTGGCCCATCGTACTCTTCTTTTCCGACGCCAGTCATAGAACTCATTAAAGTGGCCCTCCCCTGGACGGCCGGCTTGCTGCTCACGTCGGCCGTCATCGCCTGGGTCATTGGGAACTTCATAGGTGGAATTGCCGGATATTTCAATACACGTAGATGGGCGCGCGGCGTCAGTGTTTTTGCGATGGCTATCCGTCCGATACCGTACTATATTATGGCCTTTGTGCTGTTGATTCTTTTTGCCTACCTTATACCCGTCTTCCCTCTCAGCGGTGCTCTGGGCATTGGGATTCATCCTTCTTTCA
This sequence comes from Candidatus Vecturithrix sp., assembly GCA_040772385.1. Taxonomy (GTDB): domain Bacteria; phylum Moduliflexota; class Moduliflexia; order Moduliflexales; family Moduliflexaceae; genus Vecturithrix. Next base: position 194,867 of record JAXGYF010000001.1, read on the forward strand.
CTCTGAGATTCCTGACCAGTATGCTGAAACATGCATTCCTGCCTGCCTTATCCCTGGTCATCGTTGGGGCCGGAGGGTGGATGCTGGGGATGGAGTCGTTAGTGTCAAATATCGCTGCTGAGGATTACGTGGTGTACGCAAAGACTGCGGGAGTATCGGATAGCAAGCTCCTTTCCCGCTATGTCATGCGCAATGCTCTGCTGCCTCAGGTGACAGGACTTGCCCTGCAGGTTGGTCTGATTTTTAATGGCGCGCTCATCACAGAATATGTCTTCAGCTATCCGGGATTGGGCTATCTCGCGTATAATGCTATATTTTCGGCTGATTATAGTCTGATCATCGGAATCGCCATTTTCTCGATTGTCGGAGTGGCCTTCGCTGTGTTGATCGTTGATCTTACCTACCCACTTTTTGATCCGAGAATTCAGTATCGGTAATAGGAGGTCAAACAATGGTGAACATCATCAAGGATCTCTATCAGCATGATACGAGATTTCGGTTTGCTTTTATCTTCATTCTCGCTATTCTCGTTCTTTCAACACTCTCGTTCTTTTCTCCGTATGACCCAAGCACCTCCTTCAAAGTTCCGCTTGATACCCCTCCTTCTGTGCAGCATCCTTTCGGAACCAATTCCAGAGGACAGGATATCTTCTGGATGATGACGTTTGCGGTTCGGAATTCGCTTCTGTTTGGTCTTTTGACAGCGTTGCTCTCGCGCATTATCTCAATTTTTGTGGGGCTGACAGCCGGGTATAAAGGCGGCCTGACCGACAGGATTCTCATGTCGATCAACGATAGTTTTGTGGTGATGCCGGTGCTGCCGATCCTCATTCTCATCAACTTTATTCTGAGAGAAAATCTGAACCTGATTTCCTTGAGTATCACTATGGCTTGCTTTGGCTGGGCCTGGGATGCCAGATTAATCAGGTCGCAGGTGTTGAGTTTGAAAGAACGGGAGTTTACGCGTACAGCGGTCTATTCCGGAATGGGGATGCTCCATATCACATTCCGCGAACATTTACCCTTTGTGATGCCCATCGTATTTGCCACCACGATCAACAACATGCTGTGGTCCATAGGGTTGGAAGTCACCCTGGCTGTTTTGGGGCTTTCAGATACGAATACGCCAACGATTGGAACCACCATTTACTGGGCGAATCAGCATCAAGCCCTGATTGCCGGTATATGGTGGTGGATAGCGGCGCCAATTGTCGTCAGTATCTTTCTCTTTCTTGGCCTCTATCTGCTGTTTGCCAGCCTGAATGTCTATATCGATCCGCGAACCAGACTGCTGAGAATAGGAGGGTAATCCATGGGAGTGCTTAACGTAAAAGATTTAAAGACGTACTATAAAACAGACATTTACGGGGTGAGCAGAACTGTACGAGCGGTGGATGGTATTTCCCTCGAGATCCATGAGAATGAAATTTTCGGCATTGCGGGAGAATCGAGCTGTGGCAAGACGACCCTCATCAAGGCGCTTTCAGGAACCATTCGTCCCCCGTTAACCGTGATGGGAGGGGAAGTCGTGTATAATTTTGAGGATCGCAGCGTCAACATTTTATCTCTGCGGCCTGATGAATTAAGAAAGATCAGTTGGGAGAAAATTTCGTATATCCTGCAAGGTTCTATGAGCGTGCTGAACCCGGTCAGAAAGATCCACAAAACGTTCTATGACTTTTTCGAAGCTCACCGGAAGATCGAAAACCAGCAGGATTTTATGAAACAGATGCGAGATCACCTGGGAAAGCTTGGTCTGCCGGCTGATGTTCTGAAGTCATATCCTCATCAGCTTTCAGGAGGAATGAGGCAGCGGGTGACGATCGCACTTGCGACGATTTTTAAACCCAATGTGATTATTGCCGATGAACCGACTACGGCATTAGATGTGGTTGTTCAGAGAGGGGTCTTACAGCTCTTGAGAGAAATCCAGCAAGAACAGAAAAATACCGTGATTCTGGTGACCCATGATATGGCCGTTCATGCCAATATTGCCGATAGAGTAGGGATTATGTATGCTGGCAGAATTGTCGAGGATGCCCAGGTGGATGATATTTTTGAAGATCCTATCCACCCTTATACGAAACACCTTATCAATTCTCTGCCCATGATTGGTGATAAGTCTTACAAAGGGAGCATTCCGGGAGCTCCGCCTAACCTTGCAGACCCGCCAAAGGGATGCCGATTCCATCCAAGATGTCCGTGTGTCATGGGGATTTGCCGTGAAGAGGTGCCTCCTATGGTGAATGTTGAGAGTGAGCGAGGACCGCGTAGAGCTGCATGCTTTCAGATCTCAAAGGAGGGGGGCAATGGAAAATAATGAAAAACTCCTTGCTGTAAAAGGCATCACAAAAGAGTTCCACATCGGCGGTTTATTCACAGGGGCGCCTCTCATCGCAGTGCATGAAGCTCATTTTGACATGGAAGCCGATAAGCCGGAGATTTTTACCTTAGCCGGAGAGAGCGGGAGTGGGAAATCCACCCTGGCGAGGTTGATCCTGCACGACCTTGAACCAACTCAGGGAAGTATCGTGTATGAAGGCCATGATGTCACGACAATCAAAAGTCGAAAAGAACTCATGCAGTTCATGCAGAAAGTTCAACCGATCTTTCAAAATCCTTTTGAAGCGTTTAATCCGTTAAAAAAAGTCGATCGTTACCTCTATGCCACCACCATGAACTTTGGCGTTGTCAAAAGTCGAAAGGATGCCGATGCGATTGTGGATACTGCGTTAAAATCGGTAGGACTCTCCTTACAGGAAGTTCGCGGAAGATACCCCCATGAACTTTCCGGCGGCCAGCTTCAACGAATCGCGGTCGCCCGGGCGCTCATTTCTAAGCCCAGATTGCTCATTGCGGATGAGCCGGTGTCAATGGTAGATGCGTCGCTGAGGATGTCAATTGTCAACCTGTTTAAGGATTTGAAAGATACGCATGGCGTGAGTGTGATTTATATTACCCATGATCTCGCTACCGCCTATTACATTAGCGACCGGATCGCCATCATGCTCAGAGGGAACATTGTAGAAATGGGACAGGTTGAAAAAGTTCTTTCTGAACCGCTGCACCCTTACACAAAACTTCTCAAGGAATCTGTTCCGGAACCGACCACCAAAGAAAAGTGGAGGGAAAAAATTCATTTTTCAACCTTCGAAGTCAAAGAGTTTGCCAGAGTTGGATGTAAGTTTGCCGGAAGATGCCCGTTTGTGATGGATATTTGTCGTAAGGAGGATCCGAAGGATTTCTTTGTCGGTGAGCGAACTGTACAATGTCACTTGTATACAAATAAGTAAAACGAAAGGTTCGAGCCGTTCTGATGAGAAATAGAGAAATTTGCCATGATTTTTATGAAAACGTCAAATAATTATGAAATAGAGGAGAGGAAATTATGTCTACTGCAACAATGATTCTCGATCAGGCCTATAAAATTGGCGACGTTGATGAGCGACTGTTTGGCTCGTTCATTGAGCATTTAGGGCGAGCGGTGTATGGCGGGATTTATGAACCCGGGCATCCTGAAGCCGATGATGATGGATTTCGGCAAGATGTGTTAGCCTTCGTGAAGGCCTTACACGTGCCTATCGTCCGTTATCCGGGCGGAAATTTTCTGTCTGGCTATAATTGGGAAGACGGGGTCGGGCCAAAAGACCAGCGTCCGCGACGACTGGACCTGGCCTGGAAAACGCTTGAGACCAATCAATTTGGCACAAATGAGTTTGCGACCTGGGCTAAAAAGGCCCAGGCTGACGTGATGATGGCTGTCAATCTGGGGACGCGCGGACCAGATGCCGCCCGCAATTTCGTGGAGTATTGCAACCATCCCGGAGGATCGTATTACAGTGATTTGCGGCGCGAGCACGGGTACGAAAATCCGCATAATATCAAGCTCTGGTGCCTGGGGAATGAAATGGACGGTCCCTGGCAGATGTGCCAGAAAACCGCGCACGAATACGGTCGCATTGCGTATGAAACCGCGAAAATGATGCGGTGGGTCGATCCTTCAATTGAACTGGTGCTCTGCGGCAGTTCCAATATGGAAATGCCGACTTTTGCCGAATGGGAAGCCACCGTGTTAGAACATGCGTATGATCTGGTGGATTATCTGTCAATTCATGTGTATTATGGCAACCTCACGAATGACATCGAAAGTTTTCTGGCAAAATCGGTAGACATGGATCAGTTTATTCGTTCCGTGACGGCAGTCTGCGATTATGTCAAAGCCAAAACCCGGCGCGATAAAACCATGTATCTCTCCTTTGACGAATGGAATGTCTGGTTTCATACCCGTGAGTCTGACCGCAAGATGCCGCCCTGGCAGGTCGCGCCGCCGCTCTTAGAAGATCACTATACCTTTGAAGACGCCTTGTTAGTCGGGGCCATGCTGATTACCATGTTACGCCACGCCGATCGGGTGAAAATTGCGTGTCTGGCTCAACTGGTGAATGTGATCGCGCCAATTATGACTGAAACCGGCGGACGCGCCTGGTGTCAGACCATTTATTATCCCTTTTTACATGCCTCGTTGTACGGACGCGGCACTGTCCTACAACCTGCCATTACAGCGCCAACCTATTCTGTAGAGTATAATCGCTCACTCTCGTGGTGGAACCAGGAACTGGACCTGGAAAAAATCGGACACCGGGAGATCCCGATCTTAGAAGCGATTGGCGTGCTCAGCAGGGATCAGCGGGAACTCACGATCTTTGCGGTCAACAAAGATCAGCATCACGAACTGGATTTCACATGTGATCTGCGAGGATTTGGCGCGTATACGATCAGCGAACATCTCGTGCTGGAACATGTCGATCTCAAAGCAACCAATACGGCCGACAATCCTGATCACGTCAAACCTCACAATAACGGAGACGCAGCAGTGCAAGGAACGACGGTCAAAGCCTCTTTGCCAAAACTCTCCTGGAACGTGATCCGCTTAACCGCGAAATAGGTGAGTGCCTGACCATTAGGAGTGCCAAAGCTCGTCTTTGGCTGTCAAAGTCGGGCTTTGACACTCCAGGTCAAGCATGGCCTTTATCTGATGTTCTCCTCTGAAACTACAAGGATTCCTCATAAACAAGGATTTTTTATCCCTGATTATGTGAAATCCGTGTAGTTTCATTGTGCCGGACGAGCATACGTTTATGCCAACTCCTCGGCTTAATCCGCCTGCCTTTCTAAATCTGAGGCTTTATGTCTTGACAAAATCTTATGAGCTGCGACATGTTTAGGAAGAACATAAGAGTTGAAACAACCTGATTTTTATGGACAGCATAATGTGTATGGATCAAGGAGAGACGCGATTACTGCGCGACTTTCAGGCAAAAGCACTCATTCAGCGTTTTGAAGAAGATCAAAAACCGATCTTTGTGATGTATAGCATCGCATCGGATTTTCAGGAAACCATCCGAGAATGTGAACAGATCTTTCAGGCGGCCGCCAATCGCCTGTATCTTTCTGTGAATATGGAAACCGAAAAGCGCGAAACCCCGGGTGATACTCTGTTTGAAGTCATGCACCAGATTCTCGATCTGCTGCTTGACAAAGCGCGTGATAATGAAGAACAGTTCCAACTGTTTCAGATGTTTCGGATGCTGGAAAATCTGAAAAAACGAACCTATGAATCTGATCCTGAAGACAAACTGGCGGAGTTTATGGGTTTTGCGGAATCGGTCTGCTATCCGAATCTAATAGAAATATTGAGCCGAAGGGAACAAATGTGCATTATCGGCTTAACACGCTTTGAACACGTGATGGAATGGGGCAGTAAAATCCGAAATTTTCTGGTTGATCGTTTGTTAAAACGCTCGGTCGGAGGGCAATTGCGTTTTCTCCTGTTTGCCCGCAGCGCCGAACAACCCGCCCTGTTTTATGGCTCCGATAAAGAAGGTTCGGAAAAACAGGTGACGTTTTACAACGTACATGAACGTCTCAAAGACGAAGAGCAAGAGACTGAATACAAAGATAATTACCGGAAAGAACTGGGTTGATTCTATCTTTCTGTGTCCAGGACGAGATGAGGTTGAACGTCATGAATAAGACAGGCATTGCTGATGAAACGATCGCCGCGTTTCAGGCGGATTTATTTTCGAATCGCGAAGACGAAAAACAGTTGTTTTTCGACACGGTTCGCGCCAAAGTCAAACGCGCGTATTTGGAATTTACCGGCGTTGCCGGCCAGGGAAAAAGTGAGTTGTTGAAATGGATCTATCATAACGCCTGCGAAAAAGGGTATCTGGCAGCTTATTTAGATTTCGAATTGGCTGAATACCATACCAAAGAGCTTGCTCCAATTCTGACAACCATTGCCGGGCAGCTTGAACAGCAAAGTTTGGCCGCCTCATTTGAAAAATTTTATGAAGCTTTGGAATTGTACCAGCGCGAATTACGCCAGATCTATCGTCAATCACTGATGGAGGAGCAGACTCCGGATCGACGGTTTCTGAATTCTTTGGAAGATACCTATCTGAGCATTTTCAATGAGACGTTATCCCTGGTGCTGGAATCTCGCAAGGTGGTATTCTGCCTGGATAGCACCGAAAAAGCCTATCTGAATATTTTACATGCCTTCGAAGATCATGTCATCACACACTATACCACGCATCCGAACTTGATTCTGGTGACGGCCGGACAGGAGGAACTGGTCTGGAAAAGTCATGAGATTCGCAACCTGGTCCAGCAATATGAACTCCCCTGTCTGGATCTGCACGGCGTACAGCAGCAAGTGAAAGCCCTGGCTCGGAAGAAAGGTTTGGAAATTGCCGATGACGACCTGGTGCTGAACACCGTGCTGGAACTGACGCAAGGACATCCCTTCAGTGCGTATAAATTGATCGATCTGTGGACCGACGGCTTTCAGGCATCGGAGGTTAATAAATCGGTGATTGAAACCCAATTCGCTCGTGGCATCAGAGAACTGAGTCAGGGCGTCATTCGCGAGCGGATTCTCAAAAAATTTGAGTTAAGTCAGGACTATCCGCCTATGACCGACATTTTGTGGTATCTGTCGCCGCTGCGCCAGATTGAGTTCGACACCTTCAAATTCGTGCTTTCAACCTTTTTACCGGAATGGTTTGCCGGAAAACGCTATATCTTTTTCCAGCAGCTTATGGGAGAGTTTCACCATTCTTACATTTTTAAACGCTGGCATTTAGGCAGCGGGTTTGATATGGACCCGGTCGTACGCAATATTTTATTGTGGGATATGCGCATCAACGCCCCGCAGACGTATCAGGAGGTTGAAAAAACCTTAGCGGATCAATTCGATGCCTGGATCGCTAAAACCCATGACGCCACCCAGGTTCGCAATCTGGTCGAGCGCTTGTACCACTACGCCGCCTGTTTACGCGAGACGCAGCAGTCGAATGTGGATGCCCTGGTACACCAAGAACTGCGGCGGTATCTGGACACTTATTTTTATGCGGAGACCCCGGAAGGCCGTAAACCCCTCCACAATCAACTCAACCGCCTTTACAACACGCTTGCAGAAGATACGGATCTCGCGCTCCTGGCCGACCGCGCCGCGCTATTAGAATGCATCGCTATGCGTATGTAACAAGACGGATAGCCATCAAAGCAATCAATGAACGTCAAAATCCTTGTTTATGGGAAATCCTTGTAGTTTTCGGCCTTATTACACTTCATGTAATTCTAACATACCCCCCATGGTTTTGTCAATAATATTCCAGGCGTTGACATTTCTAAACATTTTTCTTTATTACAGTCACAGCGCAGAAAAAAAAATGTCCAAATTCACGAATACGAAAAAAGGAGAAGACTTGTATGACAGAACAGATTGAAATGCTCGTAAGGAAAGCGAAAGACGGCGATAAAAATACGTTGGAGAAGTTGGTTGAAGCCATCCAAAACACCATTTACGGTTTAGCGCTGCGTATGCTGTATGATCCTGGCGACGCTGAAGACGCTACTCAGGAAATTCTGGTCAAAATTGTTACCCATCTGGGGACGTTTCACGAACAAAGCGCGTTTTCGACCTGGATGTATCGGGTTGCTGCCAATCATTTGCTGACCACGCGTAAACGCCGGGCAGAACGCAAGGCGTTGTCGTTCGAGGACTATGAACAAAGTTTGGATTTGGAGGCGGCCGGACAATGGCAGGAATCGCAAAGCGACGCCGTGCAAAAACTGTTTGTGGAGGAAATTCGCATAAGTTGTTTGCAGGGTTTGTTACTGTGTTTAGATCGGGAACACCGGCTGGCCTTTTTGCTGGTGGATGTGTTTGAGGTGAACAGCGAACAGGGCGCAGCGATTCTCGACATCACGGCATCTGCTTTTCGCAAAAGGCTTTCCAGGGCGCGTAGCCGCATACAGGGGTTTTTAACGAAAAATTGCGGCCTGATTCATCCGGAGAACCCTTGTTCATGCGAATATCATGCCGCTTCACAATTAAAAACCCAGGGTTTTCACGATGACCAGATGCTGTTTGCCAATCATCCCTGTCGCCTCAGACACGGCGACCGCGCTATCTATCGCTTGAAGGAGATGGATGAATTAAATCAGATCGGCTGGCTTTATCAGCACAATCCTGATTTCCGTGCGCCGGGAGTTTTTATCGAGCATATCAGGCGTCTGGTGAATTCGGAAAAATATGAGTTACTATAACGATACAGGAGTAGTGTTTTCGCAAGTTTTAGTTGACGGATATGTACCTGCTGACAACCCTGTCGGCAGTTTGCGAACACGGCTGTTCGCAAGTACGTCTCAACCCGTCAGCTTAATCTTGTCAAAACAGTAGTAAGAACAAATAATTTTTTTGACTTTTGTTTGACGAAAATCGCCTGCCTGCCCAGGCAGGTTGATAGTCAATAAAATTCCAAAAATTCTTGTTTATTCTTACTTCTTGTAGTACAGCATTTCGAAAGTACGTACACACATGAGACAGGAGTGCAAACGAGCGTTTGCTGCGAAATCTTCGATTTCGCCATTTCAACGCTTCGCGTTGACGCAAAGGCTCCTTGGCGCTCCTGCCTGTTGACGTATTTCCGAAAATGTGTAGTAGTTACTTACTCAATAGTTCGGACAGTTTTCGTGTGACCCCCCTTTATCCCCCCGTAAACGGGGGGAAATGAGCAATAGGACGTCTCTTATGTGCTTCCCCCCGCTTGCGGGGGGATTGAGGGGGGTGAAATCAAAACTGTCCGGAGTATTGTTACTGGAGTGAATAAATTATGACGTTACATGCTGCTGATGTGAAACAGGCCGCCCGCGAATTAGGGGCGGATTTATGCGGAATCGCGCCGGTTGAACGTTTTGAACAGGCGCCCAAAGGTTTTCATCCTTGTGATGTTTTACCGGAGTGTCAAACAGTGATTGTGCTGGCACGCCGTTTTCTCAACAGTACTCTGTTTGCAACTTCAACCATTCCTTATACCGATGTGAGGAATAAATTAACCCGTCAGATGGATGAACTGGCAATCGAATTGGCATATATTCTGGAATCTCGCGGGGCATTGGCCGTACCGATCAACGCCATCGGGCCGACAGAATGGGATGCCAGCACCAATAAGAGCCGTGGGATCCTCTCTCTCAAACATGCCGGCGAGCTTGCTGGACTCGGAAAAATCGGGAAAAATACGCTGCTCATTAACAAGCAGTTTGGAAATATGATCTGGTTGAGCGCAGTCGTAACCTCTCTGACACTGGAAGCCGATCCGTTTGCCGATTATGAGACATGCTTGCCCAATTGCCGCCTTTGCCTGGAAGCCTGTCCGATTCAGGCGCTCGATGGCGTATCTATGGATCAACGTGCCTGTTGGGAATATGCCTTTGGTGTTCACAACGGCGGAGAGTGGCGCATCAAATGCTTTACATGCCGCAAAATATGCCCGCATTGCCAAGGGATATAGCGAAAAATACTACAACGAATTAAAGAAAGGAACGAATGAGATGTTCCAGGTATCACGGCATAATTCGTTTCATTCTTTCATCCGTTGTAGTCCCCCAGGCATTCAGCATTACCTGAACCACTGCAAAAAAGTCCAAAGAATCAAATAATTCTGCCTTAATTTTCAGATCTATTCAGCGGCATCATCATTTGAGCTTATCCTTATCTGCAACCCTCCTGTAACATAATTGCTTGACAGAAAGTTTCTCATCTTATTACATGTGATCTGAAAAGCTAACACCTGATATTTAATGCCGTGTTGAAGGAGCGAAATACAATTTCGCTCTACAGTGAAGAGAGAAGGTCATGCCAGTGGATCAAGTCAGTTCAGCAGTGTTTATTGGACGAGAACAGGAACTCGCGCAGTTTCGGCAACTCTTGACGCCGGAATCTCCGATCGCTGTTTTTAATATTCACACCCATGGTGACGGTGGAGTTGGGAAAACTAAACTCTTATTACAGATGCAGGCCTATTGCGCTTCCGTGTCGGAACGGGTCGTTTTTGCCAGAGAGATTGTAGATTTCTATCATACTGAAAGCCGTTCCAGGTTGGGAGTGATGCAGCAAATTGTCAATAATCTGGGATTTGAACAATTTCCTGGTTATCGAATTCTTCTGACCCGCTATTTTAAAGCGAAAGACGCCAGCGCGCGCGAAGAATTGCTGACGCAATTAGAGGCGGCCTTTCAACGCGATTATGCGGAACTTGCAGCAACAATTGCGGCGCAGCAGAAAATTATCGTACTCTTTTTCGATACGTATGAGGTGATTCAGCGTATTGAAACGGGCGACGATGGCTGCCAGCGCATTGCCGCAACCGGATTTTCACGGTGGATTGAGACTGGATTGTTTCCGGCAATCAGCCAGCATACGCGGCTGATCGTATCTGGCCGTTATCCCTTAACTGCGGTCGATCCTGAGCAGCTCCCGATAGAAAGCTTACCCCTTGCTCATTTCACGTTGACCGATACCGCAACCTTTTGGAAACGCTGTTTCCATACTGAACGAGAAGAGGAACTGCCGGGGAAAATCGCTCCGGATTTACTGCATACGATCCACACGCTGGCTGATGGGCGGCCGGTGCTGCTGGCGTTGTTTGCAGATTGGCTGAATTACGCTCACAACCCGCTTTCGCCGAAAAAATTACTCGATGAAATTGCGCAGCGTACCAGCCAACCCCTCCCTCCTGTGACTGAAGCGCACAAACAGTTGTTCGAAAAGGTCTTGATTGAACGTATTGCTTCATTTCAAACGTCGGAAGAGCGGGCGGTCATGTATCTGGCGATTGCCTATCAGCGCATGACGCCCGACATGCTGCGATTTCTGACAGATTTACCCCTGCAAACCTGCCGCGACATCTTATTGCGCCATTTACGTCCGCTCTCGTTCATCAAATACAAAAAAGGGGATATTGTGCTGCTGCACGACGAAATGCGGCGATTGGTCGTACAACATTGGTGGGAAAAACAGGATAGTACCTGCGACGACCGGCGGGTGATTGCCAGGGACCTGGTTACATATTATCAGCAATATTTTCTGACCGGAGAGCATCTTTCCGAGACTGATCGTGAAATCTATACCTCGGAATTATTGGAATATGCGCTGCTTGCGGACCCGCATCAGGGACTTGTCCGTTTTTGTCAGGAATTCGACATTGCCCTGGAAGATGGGCGTTATGATTATTGCGACTTACTTTTACGCGAAGCCAAAATCTATCAACAGGAACATCCCCACGACCTGCCATTCCCAGATTTCCTGGAGCTTGAGTTACGGCGCATTCGTTATTATACCAAAACCAACCGCAATTACGGCAAATCGCTGCAAAGAGCAGGAATGCTCCTGGAAACATATCGGAATTTTCCCGATTGGGAAAATAGTTCTGTACGCGGTCATATCCTGATGGAACAGGCCATTGCCCAATTTTCCCTGGGGAAATTCAAAGAAGCGCTTCACTCCTTCGAACAGGCGCGGCGCATCTTTTATCTGGTGGGTGAAGACAGTTCGATTCATTGGACCAACAACTGGATTGGCTACACCTATTATCGTCAGGGAAATTTTTCTGAAGCGGAAGTGTATCTGGCGCGCGCCTGTGATGAATTTCAGGATATTTTGGATGAAAACGCCCTGTTGTTCGATGCCCGCGAACGCCGTCAACTGCTGCAAGGCATTCAGGCTGCCCTGGGTAACCTTGCGATGGTCTATAGTTATACCGGCCAGTTTGACAAAGCGATTCGTAATGCTGAGATTGCCCTGAGCATTGTGCGCCATCTGCCTTATAACACGGTCGAAATTGCTCGCACGCGCAATACGGTCGGCCAGGTATTCGCCTTTGCCGGCCATGCTATTGATGCGCGTCATCATCTGACTGAAGCCGAAAATCTGCTGCACGGCCTGACAAATCGGCAGATTGCTGGATGCGTCAGCACCAATCTGGGCTTTCTGCACTATCGTGTCAATGAATTTGCCTATCTCCTGGAATATTACCGGGCTGAAGATCTGGAAAAAATTATCACTTACATTCCCTATGAGCGAATTGACGCCGCTCGAGAGATGTTAGAACAGGCAATCGAAATGTTGAGCCGTCCGCCGGTCATTAAACAAGAACTGGCAGACGCGTATTTTGCTTTAGGGGAAGTCTGTATGGTCACACCGGTTGAAAATCGCTGGGAACAGGCGGAAAATGCCTTTTTGCAGAGTTTAAAATGGGGTCAGGAAAGTCAGTTTCACTATCGTGTGGTTGATACCCTTGAAAGCCTGGTCACGCTCTATTATTTCTGGAATGGCGCGTCAAACGTGACGGACGAGATGAAAGCGAACAATCAAGAAAAGGTGCGAACCTATCAACAAGCGATCGAACAGCTCAAAGATTATGGCTATCCAAACCTGTTTGGAAAATATCATGTCACGTCAGGGGATATGGCCTTTGACGAGGCCCTGGACATGCTGCGTTCTGACAGTGTTGGAGATATGCTCGATGCTGTCAATCTGCTGCTGAAAGAAGCCTTTGATCATTATACTATCGCTGCCGTGTTGATGCAGGAATTTAACGAAACTCGTTACTATCTGATTCTGCGCGTATTCTATAATCGTTTGAATACCTTGCTGGAGGCCAGTCGCAATCAGCAGATTGTTTCAACCATTTTTCACTTTTTAGATGTACAGCGCAGTGAATGGCAGGCACAGATCAGCGCATTCGAACAGATTTTCTATTATATTGCTCTGCGTATTCAGTCCGAGGAGACGCAGTCTTCTCATCTTGCTGCATTGTCACAAACCATTCAACAGCAATTGAACCAGGGAAATTTTGGACTGGCGCTGCTGCTAAATGATTGTCTGATCGGCATCTGTCTTTCGTTACGAATCTATGATAACGCAAATGACGCCTATATTGAACAACTGGTGCTGCGCCTGTCAGTCCAGGTCAAACTCTATCGCATTTTAGGGGATGAATATCAGGCGCGGCGTTATTTGCGTTTAACACGCCGGCGCCTGCGCGAAATTGCCGATCCATATCTCAAAGAAGCCCTGGAAGGCTGGATTGACACCAGCGAAGGCACACTGAAATATCGGCGCGGCGAATACGGGAAATTGGTAGAATTTTATCTGACGGATGAACTCGACACCGCGCGGAAAAAATTTGACGCCGAATTTCCCGGAGACCGTCAGGATGCCTTTGAGCTGTTGCAGCGCGGTGAAGAAAAGCTGCGCAAGGCCTTGACTTATTGGGAAGAACAATTTGAAAAAACAACTGAGTCGGCAATGCAGCAGCGCTTGCAAAACTGGTTATCCCTCTACCGTAAATACCTGGGCGAAGTTTACTTTCGGATTGGCGAACTCTTCATGCTGCACGAACGTTTCAAGGATCACAGTTATCAAAAACGGGTGTTCAGACATTTCAAACAAGCGATTGAGCACGTGACAGCCGGCCAGGATTTTTATCGCCGGGATGACGCCATGCAGAGTTACGTCAACGCCCTCTATCTTTCAGGCAACTATAATAATCCTGACTATCTTGAAGAACGGACGGAATATGAACGTCTGCTGGAAGAGACAATCTCCTCACCGCAGATGTTTCCGTCAATCATGGCGAAATTGCGCATTACACAGGGAGACGCCCTGTTTAGTGCGTATTTTCAACGCGAAGAAGCGGAAAATGATTACCATTATGTCCCGCGTCAGAGCACCTCTGATATTCGCACGCTGCGCACGATTTTGCGCTATTATGTGGAAGCCTGTAACTTCATGGCCCAACATGGGGCAATTGATTTTGCTATCGCCGTGCGCGTGTTACAACGCCGTATTGAATTGATTGCCGATCAAGAAGCCTTAAAAGAAATCCGACGCGGCTTACGCAGTATCTGGGCCGATCAGCCCTATTTGCGAGAGAAAACTGATATGTTAGACACTCTGGTGCAATTTGTCAAAATCAGGAGTATCCTCCTGTGAAACTACAAGGATGACTCATAAACAAGGATGTGGTATCCCTGGTTATGTGACATCCTTGTAGTTTCACCATGCCGGGTGAGCGTACGCTCATGATAGCTTCTTTGAAACTCTCCGTACCGACCTTTCTGTACAGGCAGACGGACAGCCTTAGCTTGGAGAAACATTGCAAATTTATATTGACAACCTATGGCAACAATTACCATGGAGATACTTGATGAAAACGTCAGCAAGTCTGCAAGCCTTGCCGAGATTCGCCTTTATCTCCGAGAATAAGGATTTTTTCTATGTACTTTCCATCAACGCCGATTTCGTATGCGGTTGAGATAACCTATAATTGCAACCATAGCTGCCCCGGTTGTGCGAATGTGTTAGGGCAGCACCGGCAGGAAGAACTTCACAACTGGCGCGAACTATTTGACCGCCTCGCTCCGCCTGACAATCGCCGTCAATATGCGGAATTGCTGCGCATTACCGGCGGCGAACCGACGTTACACCCTGAATTCGGACAGATTATCCGCTATATTGATCCGTTCGGCATTCCACATGCCACGTTTACCAACGGCCGCTGGACTGATCCCGATAGCCTGATCGAGCTATTTCAAAATTGTCAGAACTTTGTGGGGCTGCTGGTCAGCCTGCACGGCAGCACGGCTGAGACGCACCAGGCGTTTACCCACGATGCGCTGGAAGGGTTCGAGCTCATCTGCCAGAACATCCGACGCGCGGCTGAAGCCGGACTGGAAGTCTTCACCAACACCGTTTTGACCAAAGACAATTGCAGTCAGCTTGACGACATCATTGCCCTGTCGCAGCGGTTGGGCGCAGGATATGCCGTCTTCAATCGTTACTTAGGCAAACCGCATCGAATTGAACCGACCGAACAACAATTACGTCAGACGATCCGCCGTATCGAAACCTTGCAGCGCGAAGGAGTGCATTGTCGGATTGGCGATTGTATTCCTCCCTGTTTTGAAAAAAATTCCTCTATGGGTTCTAACGGAGGGATCGAACATTGCGCCATCTCTCCCTCCGGCATGGTGCGACCGGAAAATTTAACCAGCTATACTTTTGGCAACCTGTTTGAGCAGTCTATCGAAGCGATCTGGCAGTCTGAACGCGCACAGTGGTATCGGCAGCAATTGCCCCAAAAATGTCTGAAATGCGTAGAACTGCCGCGCTGTCGCGGCGGATGTCGTTCTGTCACGGTGGAATACGAACTGGCCGGAGATCCGCTGATGCAAGAACCTATCTGCATGGCAGAACCGGAAATTTTGGAACTTGATCCTGCCTGGAAACCTGTGCCATTTTTCAACGTCCGTCCCGAACCCTTTGGCTATTTATTAGCCCGGTATAACTGGTCGGTGCCGGTCGTGCACGAGGCCAAAGCCTTAATCGAGGCGATTAACGGGCAATCTACATTAGCGCAATTACACCAGCAATTCGGCGATGACGCTCTCAATTTCATCGGACAGCTTTACCGTGAAGGCTGCGTGGGCTTTGAGGAGTAAAAAGTTGGTTATTTCAGAAGATGGGTTCCTTCCCTCCATACCCTTTGCAAACATCTCAAACGGAAAAATCGGTTGTTTCTTCTGACTTACACGCTGCTGTTTTTGAAGGTGTGGGTTCATGAAATGGCCTGGTCAGATGAATCAAAATCGGCGTCACAAAATAATCGGCCAACAGAGCGGATAAAACGCCGGCCATGGCCAGCAGACTGAGGTTCACAAAGAATTTGGCAATAGAGGTCAAATACACGGCAAATGTCGCAATAAGAATGAATGAGGTAAGAAACATCGCTTTCCCTACCGATTGAAAGGTTTTTTCAATGCTCTCGTGGTAATTGCCCGTACGTTGGACTTCTAGTTTGCTATGGGTGATAAAGTGAATGGTATCATCAACAGCCAGCCCGAGCAGCATAGGTATAATCATCATTGTCGTCATTTCAAGCGGAATATCCAGGTACCCCATCAGCCCCCCGACCACAATGACCGGCATAAGATTGGGAATCATGCCAATCAGACCGGTTTTAATGCTTTGAAACACGATCATCATCAAGATGCCAATTACGGCGAGGGCAATCAGAAAGGAGGCGATTTCGCCTTTGGCAATATAATTTTGAATTACGGAATGTTGCACCAATCCGCCGACCATACCAAAGCGTGCATCTGGAAATAATTCTTGGACTCTTTTTCGTAAATAAGTAAATTCTCGTTCCACTTCGGCTGTATCCAGATCAACGACTTCGACCAACAGGCGTAAGCGTGTATATTCATAATCTACCCAATTTTCTTGTTCTGTGCCGTTCGACATCTCATAGAGCAGTAACAGTTGGGCAATCAACTCTTTATCTTCCGGAATCTCATAGAAAACGGGATCTCCATTATGCAGCACCTGATTCATATCTTTAATAATATCAAGCAAAGAGGATACGCGTTTCACTATAGGAAATTGCTGTATTTCCGAAATTATTAGATCAAAGTTTTTTAAAATCTCGGGATCTTGAACTCGCCCCGGCGTGTCGAAGGTCAGAAAGAGATCATAGGAACTCCTTGTTCCGACCTTTGTCTGGGCAATATAATAAAATCTTGCAACATAAGGGATTCGTAATCCAAACGTTTTTTCCTCATTCATGCTGATATACATTCGAGGAAGTCCTCCCACGAAAAAAAGAGTCATCAGGATAAATACGATCAGAATTCGGGTCGAGTACCTGCTAATCCAGCGACTCAGACGTAGAAACATCTTCTCAAGACACATATCCATCCAGGAGACAGCATTATTACTATGCGGTCGAACATCTTTGCCAAAACTGAGAAATACCGGGGTGATCGTCATGACAATTATGTAGGTTGCCAGAACTACCGCCGCCGAGGACAGGCCCATCCAACGCACTTGTCTGACCGGAACAAAATAGAATGAGACCAGTGCGCCAATAGTGGTGATCGCTGTAAATAGGATAGGCCACCCCGTTTCCTGCACGGCAAAAATAACCGTTTCGCGACGACGACCTATTGAGGAGAATCCCCTGTTAAAAAAATTAAAGAGATGAATTGAATAGCCAATTGAGACGGCCATGCCGAGATAAATCGGTAAAGTCATGACCATCGTATCTATTTTGATGTTCAGATACCCCATAGCGCCAAAGACCCAGAGAACAGCGCTGATCACCGTAATAAGGGGAACGGCAACCCCCTGAAAGGAACGCAAGACAATAGAGAGGATAAGAATCGCAGTAATAAATGCAATCACCATCGTTCTGTTCGCTTCTCGAGAGAAAAAAAGGCGTTCCTCATAATCTACGATTGGCGCGCCGACAGCATGGATACGGTAGCTCGCATATTTTTCCTGGTTAAGAAGGGCAAACACCTTTTTCCCTATGGCCATTGGAGGGTAATCGCCAAGAGTTTCATCCCAATTATCAGAATATTCATCTAATCTGAGCGTGATCCACGCTTGAGTGCTGTCATCGGAAAAGAGCCGGTTGACCAGAAAGGGTTTTGAAAAGGCCAGTCGTCGAATCGCTTCAATCTCTTCCGGATCTGTCGGAATCTCCTGGGGGACAATATCACCAATTTCAACGCCGTCTTCAGTTCCGTGCGTAAACTCCATCTTCGCAAGTGACACCACCTCATCAGCAAAGGGGACTTCCTCCTCCAACTCTTCACCCAGTTCGCGGATAATGCGCAATGTTTCAGGAGCAAAGACATCTTCAGCTTCCAGCAATATGGCCACATAATCTGGATTGCCAAAAATTTCTTCAAATTCTTTTGTCGCGATGGTAAGCGGATCATCATCT
Source organism: Candidatus Vecturithrix sp. (assembly GCA_040772385.1). Lineage (GTDB taxonomy): Bacteria > Moduliflexota > Moduliflexia > Moduliflexales > Moduliflexaceae > Vecturithrix. The sequence continues at coordinate 213,007 of JAXGYF010000001.1, forward strand.
AAAAACCAACTGTCACTGGATACATCGAATTGAATACGCTGGACACCTCGTATTGCCAGCAGATTCAGGAGAATAAGCAGGCCAACGATACACCAGCGCAGTCGCAAAAAACATCTGCCAATCCTGGCAAACCACTGATTGATACTTTCAATATTTCGGCTCATTTTTTTCTTCCATAACTACTACAGAGTTTCGGAAATACGTACACACTCAGGAGTGCAAACGAGCGTGTGCTGCGGCATCTTCGATTCCGCCATTTCAACGCTTCGCGTTGACGCAAAGGCTCCTTTGCGCTCCTGTCTCACTTGCATACTTACTTCCGAAATGCTGTACTACAAGGATATTTTATAAACAAGAATTTTCTGACTTTCACGTAATATTCGAACTTTTTCTCAAACAAATGTGTAAGAAATTTATTTATACTCACATACAAGCAATACTTCAGACAGTTTTCTTGTTACCCCCTTGTTCCCCCGGCAATCCTGGAGAAACGGATGAACCTCCCCCGTTTGCAGGGGGCCGAGGGGGTAGAACTTCACAGGCCTGCCCGCTTGCGGGGGGAATTGAGAGGGGGCAACTACGAATTATTGAGATAGAGAGGTCTTCGGTTTCCACTTGTTGAGGTTTAACTATCATAGTAAAAAAGGCCATAGCATCTTGCGGCGACGAAAAAGCGCGGATGCGCTGTCGGTTTTCCTCACTTTGCAGCAGTCCGGAAACAACAGAGAGAAATTTCAAGTGAAGGGCGGCATTCCCCTCGGGTGACACAATCAGGAAAAAGATCGTGGCCGGTTGTCCATCGCTGCTGCCAAAATCAATCCCCTCGGGTTTGAGGCCAAAGGCGCATAATACATGGTCAACGCCTGCCGTTTTACCATGCGGAATAGCAATTCCATCACCAATACCGGTTGACATCAATGTTTCGCGCGCCATAATATCACGAAACACGGTATTAAGATCACTGATTTGTCCTGCATTTTTTAAGGTTTCTAACAATTCCAGAATAACACCTTCTTTGCTTGTCGATTGCAGCGGAATTTTCATGAGCGCACTGGATAAGACTGAACTCAAATGAACATCAGGAATGAACTGAACACCTGGTGCGGCCGTTGAAGGGCGTTGCAAATATTGTTCTTCGCCGATAGTCCAGGCTTTCCACTGACGCAGCGTTTTTTCGGAAAGGATGACTCCCGCAATCTCAAAAAAAATGAGTGAGGGTAAAATGACATTCAGGACAGCCTCTCCATTTTCCAGTACGATCGCTACATACGTCGCTTCAACTGCTGCGACCCCGGCCTGAGGTAACATCAGTTTCGGCAAACAGCGCTGAATTTTCAAATCTTGTTTCGTCATTCTGGTTCCTAAATGGGAGCCGATTAATTTCCCCAACGAACGGGTCACGATATAGACAAGCACAGAGGCAATCGTGTTGGTATGAATCGCGTCAACACGGATATTTGCCCCGATCAACGCGAAAAACATCAGGTGAAAAAATGGAGAAATCGTTTCCATCTTCAACGAATCGAAAAGGACAGGGGTATGAAAATTCGAAATACACATACCGGTCACAATGGGCACTAAAATAAAGGGCAGATGAAATTTCATGGCAATACTCACACTGATGGATAACAGGCTGACCACCACAAACATCACCTCCATAGAAGGAGACGGATGCTCGTGGAAAATATGCAAAAAAGCGAATTTGCGATAATGCTGAGACGGAGCGTTCTCTTTTGCTGTTTCAATTTCGCGAATGATAAATTTTAACAATACAAATGTGACGATGGCTAAAACCGTCGCTAAACCAACTTCATGAAACGCATGAAATGTGGCTTCGGAAAAAGAAACCTCTCGCCCGCGCTGACTGCCGATGGCAAACTGCACGACGAGGGAAAACATGATTACTTCCAATAAATCATCCAGAACAATAATATTGGCCAAGATTTTCTGAAGCTCCCCTTCAATGCGAAGTTTCGTCGTGATGATAAAGGTGGCGGCATGGGATGTTGCCAGACCGATGCTCCCTATAATAAGCGCAATGAAGGGATCGAAACCCAGCAATAAAAATCCGCCGGTCACCAGTGTGAGCGTCGTCAAAATCTGGATGACGCAAATAAGCACGCCTTTCATGCCCACGCCTTTTAGCTTTTGAATATGCAACTCTTCACCCAGGGTAAAAGCCACAACGCTTAGGAACACAAAGGTGAAAAAGTAGAAATTACGAAATGCAAGTGTATATTCTTCGCCGCTGATGTGCGCGACTTTCAACAGGTAGGGATTAACCAGAATTCCTCCCAGGAGTTGGCCGATCAGTTCGCCTAGATTCAAATGATAGGTGAGCTTTCCCATAAAATGGGCAACTAAAATAAGCAACCCAAAACTGAACACCTGGATATGGAGTGAAGCTAAATGATCCATAAGCTTGATGATAGAGTTGTTGAATGAAAAAAATCACCAATCCGCATATATGGCAAGCAGCATAAAGCCGAGTACGCACCATATCAAACTGGCCTGAAAACTCAAGCGCCATTGACGGATCATGGTGCTAAACCGATGTCCTGCGTGACTAAAAATAGCGTAATAAACGACAGCCCCGAGCAGGAGGGCAATCAAGGTGTTAAGCATATTAATACCGGAGTATAGATGGAAAGATCCCTGTAACCCATGTCCGAAGAGCAGGACAGCAATCTGTTCCCTGAAAAACCGCGGCGTTGCCCCTGTTAATACACATAATGACGCCAAAAATCCCAGAGGAAGATAGCTCAAACGCGAGCAAGCTGCCGCCGGCGGCTGTGGCGTCGCATCTGCTGCTTGATAAGGATTCTGACGAAAGATGATCGAGAGTTTGATAAAAGAAGCCATGGTGCCGACGCCAGCCAGCCACAGCATTGAGGCGATCAGCGGATAGCTTTTCACGCTGGTTTGGATCAATTTTTTACTGATAAAGCCGTTAAACGGCGGCAGGCCCATAATACTGCCCGCCCCAACGAAAAAAAGGACCATCAGAAACGGCTCATGACGTCCGAGGCTGCCAAGCTGTTTGATATTCCGTTCGCCGGTGATGATGATGACGCTGCCGATACAGAGAAATAACAAGCTTTTAAACAGAGCGTGGTTCATCAGATGGTACAATGAGGCGACAGAAGCAAGCGCATGACCGGCCCCGAAGGCCGTGATAATATACCCCATTTGCGAGATGGAATGCCAGGCCAGGAGTTTTTTGCAATCGGTCTGGCATAAAGCCCAGAACACCGCAATCAGAGCTGTGCCAGCTCCCATCCAGACGAAAAAATGGCGAAACGCAGGCATTTCAAAAACATCGAGCAAACGCCAGATGGAGAAAAATGAGATTTTGATGACCAATCCTGAAAGCATGGCAGAAACCGGATGAGGAGCAGAAGCATGCGCTTCGGGCAGCCAGACATGAAAGGGAATATATGCTGTTCGAACACTGATGCCTGCAATCAAAGCACTCATCGCAAAAATGCTGCGTGATGACGTCTGAGCGGATTGAACGAGATGTTCAGAGATCTCCAACAACGATAAGGTGCCGGTGTGTTGATAGAGAATGTAGATACCAAGCAAAAAAAATGTCATCCCCAGAGAACTTAATATCAGATATTTAAAACACGCCAACAAGGCCTGGCGTTTTTGAAGATAGGCGATTAAAATGTATGACGACAGCCCCAGGATTTCAAAAAACACAAACATATTAAACAGATCAGCGGCCAGCAGCACCCCCACCATGGCAGCAATCATGATCAGAAAAAAGAAATAAAACGTGAATTCATAGCGTTTTTCAGATAGAGCAAAGAGCAATACCGCGCAAGAAACGACGAAAATAAGCGAACACCCCATCCAACTGAGTCCGTCGAACACATGGTTGATACCTATCGCAGCAGACCAGCCGCCGATCGTATAACTCATCTGCTGCTGTTGAACAACTAAAGGGTACAGCCAGCCCAACAGCCCAAGGCACAGTAAAAGCGTGACAATACTGGCAAGCGGCGCCAGTCGGGCACGCCTGGTGAATTTCTCGACCAGGCAGCAAACCGCCCCGATAAGAGGGATAATAATCAGAAGAATAATAGATTCTGGTTTCATATTCCGTTTCCTGTCACAATGGCAAAGGCTATGAATGCAAGCACAAAGATAAGAAGGTTTGTCTGAAAACTGATATGAGAACGGCGAATGCTGGTCGTGTATTTTCCTCCTGTCGGGCTAATAATAAAACGATACAGGCCATATCCCAGGCCGGTAGAGACGCCGGTTTTGATAATATTCGCTAAAGAATAAAACCGAAGCGACTCGGTCAACAGGCGCCCAAAGAGCAGGTGAAAAATTTGTCTGCTAAAAAATACACCAGCAACTCCGGTTAAAAGACATAAGAGCGAGAGCAACAGCAAGGGTACATAACTTAACCATGGCAGCGCAGTCAGAGTAGATTCAGGAAACGTTGCCATCGAATAATATGGATTGTTTCGGAAAATCGCCGAGAGCTTAAGAAATGAGGCAATCGTGCCGATGCCTGTCAACCACAGTATCGGGGCAACGATCTGAAAATCGCTGACACTGGACTCTATCAGCTTTTTACTGACAAACCCGTTGAACCCCGGCATACCGCTGATACTCAAGGCGCCAATCAGAAAAACTCCCATCAATAGCGGCATTTTGCGTCCGAGATGTGCAAGATGTTTGACGCTCTGTTCGCCAGTGCTGATAATCACGCTGCCGATACTCAGAAAAAGTAACGTTTTGAACAGCGCATGATTCACCAAATGATAGACAGAGCCAACTGACGCAAGAGAATTCTCTGCGCCAAACCCCACCAAAATATATCCCACTTGCGAGATCGAGTGCCAGGCTAGAAGCTTTTTACAATCAGTCTGCGATAGCGCATACATCACCGCAATCAAAGCTGTCGCTGCCCCAAGCCAGAGAAAAAGGGCGCGGAAGACAGGGACCTGAAACGTCAAAATTAGACGCCAAATCGCCAGAAAGGACACTTTTCCGACGATCCCTGACAAAATAGCAGAAACAGGATGCGGCGCAGAAGCATACGCATCAGGCAGCCAGGCATGAAAAGGAATGTAGGCTGTTCTTATGCTAATGCCTGCGACCAGAGCCGCCAGGGCAAAAGCGAGGCGTGACGCATCGCAACTGTTTTGAGGCACATATTGGGCAATCTCGTAAAAAGAGAGGCTGCCGGTCTGCTGATAGATCATAAAAATTCCGATCAGAAAGAAGGTGATGCCTAAGGAACTCAGCATAAGATATTTAAAACTGGCAACCAGGGCATGACGTTCTTGATAATAGGCGATTAAAATGTATGACGTAATACCCAGAATCTCAAAAAACACGAACATGTTGAATATATCGGCGGCCAGCAGCACTCCAGTCATTCCGGCAATCATCACCAGATAAAAAAAATAAAATGTATACCCGTAACGCTGCTCAGACAGCGCGAAGAACAGCACCAAAAAAGAAATCACCATAACAAGCGCGCAGCCGATCCAGGTTAGTCCGTCGAAAAATTGCTGGATTCCTATCAGGGTAGGCCAGCCGCCGACAATATATGTGGTCTGGCCTTCTTGCAGCAACGCGGGATACACTCTTCCCAATTGGACGCAGCAAAGGCTTATCGCGAGAACGCATGCGATAGGAGCAAGGCGCGGCGTTCGAAAAATTTTGACTCCCAAACAGGGAATCGCTCCAATAAAAGGGATGATAATAAGCAGGATTAACGAATCATTCATTATCGTGTTGAATTATCGCTTCGATTTTACGAATATCGTGGGTATGATATTCCTGATAAATTTTATAAACCAGCACAAGCGCCAGGGCGGTGAGGCAGACCCCCACGACAATGGCGGTTAACATCAGGGCCTGCGGCAACGGATCGACAACATTGTTCACGCCTTCGACCAGAATAGGCGCTAATTGACCGGACAGAGAACCCTGGTACACAAAAAGCACAACAATTGCGCTGTTGATGATATTTAGCGCAATAACCTTCTTAATAAGATTGTGCTTATAGATCAATCCCCAGACGCCCAATAAAAACAGGGCAATAATCAAATATCCGGCCATATTTTCGAAAAAATGTTTAACGTATTCAGGTAGAGTTGAAATATATCCATCCCCCCTAACACCCAAACATTCAATCCTCATCCGGCTCGTCATCTTCTTTAAATAGATAGAAACACATCAACGTAATGCCAGCGCCGACTTTCAAACCAATCACAAGGTTGAGAATTAAAATAAACCCAGCGCTGGGAACTTCTCCGATCTGTCCGATCGGCAAAAAATTTTCCAGAAAATGTCCGCTTACAGCCAATCCTATCAGGCCGACGGTCAGAAAAATAAGGAATCCGAGCATTTCAACTGCGCGGATCGCTTTCAAAGGAAACAGCTTTTGAATCGGCTTAACTCCGAGGCAAAGCGTTAGTAAAATAATTCCCGACGCCAAAACGACTCCGCCCTGGAATCCTCCGCCCGGCGAAAGATGCCCGTAAGTGACAACATAACAGCCAAACAGCAAGATAAAAGGCGCAAGTTTTCTGGCAATCACATCGAGAATATCGGTTTTTTTCATGAGGGTTTGCCCATCAAAAAGATCACACCCGTAATCGAGAGCATGAGCACTATGGTTTCTCCCAGGGTGTCGAACGCGCGATAACCAAGATAAATTGAGGTGACAAGGTTCACTGCCCCTGTTTCTTCTGGTCCGTGGCGAAAAAAATAGTCTTTCGCATCGCTGAACGCCGGCGGTTGAAATGAGAGATTCATTACCAGCAAGATCGCCAGCGGAAGCAGAACGAGGATCGCACTAGAATAGTACGAAACATTTCCTTTGCTTCTCGAAATCGGGCGAGGTACTGGCCGCAGATCTCTCATCACATTTTCCCTGAGGGTCGAAATTCTTCTTTTCAGAATGATCTGGTATTTCAACAGCATGCGCCAATGGTTCATTCTTCTTCCTTTCGTTGAGTTTTGCGAACAACCCAGGTGAAAATAAACGTCGAAATCCCGGCGCCAACGGCGGCCTCCGTAAGCGCGACATCAGGCGCGTGTAAATAAAAAAACAGCAGCGCGCACAATAAACTAAAGACGGCCAGAAAAATGATCGCATTGAGTAAATCCCGGGTGTGTAATGCCAGCACCCCTATCACAAGCAGGACGACCAGAAGGACTTCAGCCATTGGCATTCCTCCTGATCGATCTGCGCGGCCGACGAATTTTTCGCCAGGGAATAATTCCTTTGTTCCAGGCATACTGGGCAATAATATACGACGACATCGGATTTGAAATTAGAAAAAACATCGTAATCACAAGAATTTTTCCGGAGAGCACAGAAAATCCGGAGAGCAACATGGCGGCCAGAAAAATCGAAAAAACAGAGGTCGTGCTGCAGGTTGATGAGGCCTGGAGGCGCGTATAAATATCTGGAAAAATCAGAACGCCCAGATTCCCCATAATGCTGAAGATCATCCCCAACAGAAAAAAAAGCTGTACCAGTCCATTGACGATGAGGTCGATCATGAGGATTTCTCCTTGCCTCCAAAATATTTACAAATCGCCAGAATACCGACAAATCCGAAAATATCATACACGAGCGCCACATCCAGATACACCGCCAGATTCTCTTTAACCGCCATCAGCACAAAGATCGCCAACACCTGCGCTGCAACTAAATTGAGTCCGATCAGACGGTCGCTTGAGGAAGGCCCAATGACAATTCTGATCATACTGAACACACTTGTGCCCACAAAGAAATAGACCATGAAATCTAAGGAAAATAATGTCATATAAACACTTTTTTTAAGAGTTGTTCGAATTCCCCTTTAATCAAATCCCCTGCATATTTGGAATGATGTGTTTCTGCATCGAGCCAGTGCACAATCAGATGATCATCATCCAGAGCCAGGGTAATCGTGCCAGGGGTTAAGGTAATGGAATTGGCCAGCAGGACTCGGGCTAAATCAGCCTTTACGCGCGTGCGGAAATGCACAATGCGCGGGTTAATATCACCATGGATCACATTAAACAGCACTTTAAAGCTGGCGACATACATTTTAAAAATCACCAGAGCGATATACACCACCAACAGGTGGACTCTGGGAAGAAGAGCACGCCGATCCGCCTCTTTTTCGTGGATAAACAAGCTATATGTCAGCAAACCGATCAAGAGCGAAAAGAAAAAGCCGGCCAGTAACGAATATAATGAGAGCGTTCCGGTAAATAACAGCCAGCCAATGAACAGGTGCATGGTTGTCAGCGCGATTCTCGCGATTTTCCATTTGGTCCTGACATTCATAGCTAAAAAGGACTAAAGTTGGGGCAAGATCTCCAACTTTAGTCCCTACAAACTTCTTCTAAATCAGTCTTCCTCGTTTTCTTGGACTAACCCACGGGCATAATCAACAGGTATGGTAAACAGAATGCCAGTTCCCGGATCATCAAGCCCACCGCAAATTTTATCGAGCAGATGTTCTAACTCAGGAATTTGCTTTTCATTCCGGATGACAGAAAGAATCGTTTTATTATATGGTTTATTCCCTTTCATGAAATCCTTGAAATCTGCAAACAGAGGGATCTCATACGTCAAAAAATGCCCCATCCCTTCAGAATCCAGAATGGTTGCTCCGCTGATTCCAGCCTCGATGTATGCGGTAAGCACATCTTCGAGCAATTCTTCTTTGTTTAAAATAAACACAAGTAGCTTCATAATTGTCGCATCTCTGCGATTACAGTGAAGTCAAAATGAATGTATGTGTCAGTGTGATGAAAATGAGTCAGGGGCTGTCAAAACGGATGAGGAAGGTTATTACTCCTCATCCATTCAAGGGTTCAAACAAAAGAACTAAAAATTTGTTTGTCTAAATATTCTGTCGGACCTTCTAATTGTGGAATCTGGACAAATCCATTATCTTTAAGACGCGTCACCGTGTCTTGATGCGCTTCTCGATAGGACAGTTTCCAATCGGCTCGTTTGAAGGCGGCCGCCAGATTATAGGAAAATGCGCCTCTGGTCTGTCCGTCAAAACGAGTTTCCTGAGCTTCTTGATTTGAGGTACATGCCGCCAGCAACACATGATTTTCCTTAATGATTGTTTCTCCTAACCGATGCGTTGGCAGGGAGATACCGCGGGAACGATGCTCAATATCTAACGGCGGCTTGATATAGCGCGTCTTTTTGTACACCGGTTCCCCATCGATTTTTCCTTCAGGGCTGACCGGCACATACATTGACCGCGTTGCTGTTCCGGAATGACAACAGTCGAAAATTATCGTCAAATTAACTCCCATTGGTACACGATCAAAATAGCTGGTTAACACGTCATCTGACAAAGGATCATCCCAGTTTAAATCATGGGGGCACAAAATTTCATCCAGTTGATCATCCAATTCGTCACCGTCGCGGTCACGTATTTGCGACCCATGTCCGGCATAGAAAAACACCAGGACATCCCCGGCTTTTGTATCGCGTACCAGCCAATCAAGCCGCTCTAAAATATTGGCTTTGGTGGCGCGGTCATCAAGCACCAGCCGGACATTATCACCCATAAATTCAAAATGATCCTGAAGCATGCCGCTCATGATAGCCGCATCCATCGTACACCCCTGCAAATTCCACTGTGGATTTTCGTATTTATCAATTCCGACAACTAACGCTTTTTTCGTCATAGAAACCTCCTTTTGTTGGGAATTTACTGGCAGTTGTGGTTGCGGCGGCTGACTCGGCGCAAATATTGTTCGCCAATACTGAATCCAATTATTAAACCAGTCCCATCCCATGATTGTTTGTGTGGTCAGTGAAGTGCTTAGCGAAAAGGTCCCTGTTCTTTTTTCGGAACCACTCGTGTCACACTCCAGGGGTTATCTTTGATATATTTTGAAAACTGCTTGAGATTCTCCGAGATATCCTGAAGATTGTCAACAATTTTTGTGATTTTATGTTGATATGGTCTGGTAAAAAGCGAAAAAGACTTGATATTCTCCGAAATTTCCGTCAGATTTTTAATTGTCGTTTCAATCTGCGGGGTAGTAGTAGTGATCTGTTTTGTAAAGGTGTTCACGTTCTGCATCACTCCATCAGTATTGCTCAACACACCACTGATATGCTCTTTGTTTTCATTCAGCATCGCGGAGATATTCTCGGTATGCTGTAAGGTGGCCTGTAAATTTTGTAACGCGCTTTGTAGATCTGACTGGCGTGAGGCCATAAAACTGCTGAATTGCTCGAAGTTTCCGACCATCTTATGCACATTTTCCAGAATTGGTCCAATTCTATCGCTTTGCTGATTAAATTGGGCTGCCAGCGTACTGATTTCATCTGAAATCAAGTTGATGTTGGCAAGAATTTGATCGACCGACTCCTCGCCTTCAACAATCTTTTGTGAAAAGGATTTCGCGTTGGCGGTGGTATCTTTCGTATTGAGCAAAATCGCAGCAATATTTTCTTTATTTGTATTAAGCGTAGTGACAAATTCCGAAATTTCAGCGAGCGAACTATTCACATTCCCAATAATGTCCTTGAGATCTTCTGTGGTGCTCGTGCTAAATTGACTGAAATTCGCAATATTCTCCGACGTAATTGATAAGTTACCGATAATTTGCTGAATTCCCTCGGATTGTGAATTCAACATACTCGTGATGCCCTGGACATCGGTTGAAATCGTTTGAGCGTTGGCCAAGACAGTACTTACGCTTCCCTGCTGAGTCGTCATGAATTGCGAAAAATTCTTCAATTCTGCAGTGGTGTCTTTGATATTCAGCAACACCGTCTCAAGATTGGGCGCATTGCTATCAAACATTCGTGAAACATTTGCCACGCTTTTTAACGAGTCGTCAAGGTTGATGAGCAGGGAATCCACAGTTGGCGTCTGCTCCTTCGCAAAGGCAAGTACCTCTTTCAAATGCATTGCGACTTCGTCGGCATTGCTAATCAAATGTTCAATATGCTCTCGTTTGGAATTCACCCCTGCCATCAGGTCTCTGGTCTGTTCCGACAGAGTCTTGACATTTTCCAGAATCATGGTCACCTGCGGCCAATCCTCGCCCGCCTTTTGTGCTAACCCTTCTAATTGAGCAGTAGTCGCTTCAACGTGAGTGATCGTTTGTCCAATACTTTCCTGTTTTTCGGCAATCGTGCTGCTTACTGTTTGGAGATGCCGGGCAGTCGTTTGAATTGCAGCGATTGTATCGGTCAATTGTGGACGCTGACCGGACATAAAAGCGGTCAGTTCGGAAACATCGCCGGATGAGGCCGTCAAATTAGTCAAAAGTTGTTCAAACTGCTCTGTGTTTTCCCTGACGTGTTGTAACACAAACTGGGCGTGATTCGTTGCTGCATTGATCTGAGCTACAATCTGGTGAACCTCAGATCTCGCCTCGGTATCGGCAAATTGTACAAGTGATTTGGCATGGTCAGAAACGACCGACAGATTTTGCAGCATCGTTTGAATAGCGGCTTTATTCTGGTGCACCTCTGCCAAAATTTCTGTCAAATAGGTTGACATATCAGCCGTGTTTGTCAACACGGCGTCAATATTCTCCGTATTCGTCGTCAATAATTGATTGAAGCGACTTACCAGCTGCTCTCCGCTTTTCAGCGTTGTATCGAGCAAAGTCAGTATTGCATTAAACTGATCTTCATTGGCAGCCACCAAACTATGCAATGAGGATGAAAGTTCATTAGCGTTCACTGTGGTTTGTTCCAGATTGCCTAAGATATTCGATACGGTTTGTGTACTGCTGCTGATAATCGTATTCAGGTGCGTGACCATGCTTGTGATCTGTTCCTGATCAACCGCAGCAACGAGGGTATCAATCCGCTGCGTCGTATTTTGAACTGAACCGAAGGTTTGTGTAAATACTGGCTGCTGTTCCACCAGAAATGCGCTGAATTCATCAACATTGCCCGAGGTCGAGGTCAGATTAGCAAGCAGTTGTTCAAACTTGTCATTATTTTCCTGGACGCGCTGCAAAATGAATTTCAGGCTTGCTGACGAGGCCTGAATATGTTCCAATGTCAGTTTGACATGATTTCCGGTTTCCGCATCGGCGTAAGTTGAAAAGACACGCAGGTTCTCTGAAAGAGTATCAAGATTTTGCAGCATATTGTTGATATGCGCTTTATTTTGGTGAATTTCCGCAACGATCTCGGTCAGACGCTGCGACATACCGGCAGCGTTATTCACCAGGAGTTCAATATCATCCTTGCTTAAACCGATCAAGTCATTCAGGTTACCAATCGCCGCTTCCCCACTTTGCATCAGGGATTGGAGCAGAGTGATCGTTGCCTGAATCTGTGGCTCATTCTCCACGATCACGGTATTTAACGAACCAGAGAGCGCATCAACCTGGCCGAGCATACTACGCAGATTTTCCAGGATTCCATTGATGGTTTCAGCATTGGTGGTAATGATCTGATCAACGTTATCTAAAATAGAACGGATTTTCTCCTGGTTCACACTGCCAATCAGCTCATTCACATTGCTCAACACATTCGTCGCATCGCTCATAATGAGAGTGACATTTTCATCAATAATCATGAACATGTGTTCGATAATACCTGAAATTGAATCCACGCGGTCCATCATATCGCTGAATTGAATAATATCGCGCGATGGCAAAACGCTGCCAGGTTCCAGCAACGGAATTTCATTGAAATCTGCCGAGGCATATTTGACAATTAAGGGTTGATAGGCCGTCAGGGTTTCTTCTCCGATTTTGCCCTTGATTGATGCTAAAAAATAATCTTCACGCACAAAACCATGATCTTTTAGATTCCGGAGACTTGTTAATACATCAGCAGGCATGCCTTCATTCTCTAATTTAGCAAGCGACTGATCTGTCAGCTTAAAGCTAGCCCCTGCCGAGATTTCAACATAGTATTTTCCCAGTAAGCCAATATAACTGATATACGCCATCGAATCCTGTCGAACCGGGGTATTCTTACTAATCGTCAGCACAACCTCAATCCTCCTCGGATCATCAGGCGCAATGTATACCTGCGTAATCTTCCCGACCCGCATCCCGCCATAGCGGACTTCATCGCCAGGTTCTAATCCGGCTGACATATAGAATGAAGTCGTATAGGTAATAGTTTCCACCCAGAATTTACTGCCGGTCAGGGCAATAATAAACATGGCGAGCAGCACGATGGCTGTCACGACTACAAAGCCAACTTTAATTTCATGTGCACTATATTTCATACTTCCTTTCCGGTAATCAAACGTAGATATTTTTCGTCATCCTGCACTTCGACGTTCGGCTCACGATTCAAAAATTGCTGGACTCGCGGATTCGGATTTGACTTCAGTTCTTCCGGCGTGCCTGTCGCAATCACCTGTCCGGCGTCGAGCATTAAAATGCGGTCGGCCACGAGGAACGCGCTTGCCAATTCGTGCGTCACAATCACCATTGTCATGCGAAATGCGCGTTTAAGCTTTAAAATCAATTCGTCAATTTCAGCGGCAATAATCGGATCTAAACCGGCTGAGGGTTCATCAAAAAACAGAATTTCCGGGTCCATCGCCAGCGCGCGCGCCAGCCCTGCGCGTTTTTTCATCCCGCCGCTGAGTTGCGCCGGTTTAAAATCGCCAAAGCCAGCCAGACCGACTAACCCGAGTTTAATGCGGGTCATGATTTTAATGGTTGGTTCGGCTAATTTAGTATGTTCTCGCAGGGGCAACGCCACATTATCGCCTAACGTCATGGAATTAAACAAGGCTGCTCCCTGAAACAGCATCCCCATTTTTTTACGAATGTTATTGAGCGCCTCTTCCTCTAACTGCGTAATATCCTGCCCTTTGATATAAATATGACCTGAACGCGGTTGTAACAATCCGATCAAATGACGGAGCAGGGTCGTTTTCCCGCACCCGCTTCCGCCCAGAACGACAAGAACTTCCCCTTTACATACCCGAACATTGATATTATCCAGAATACGACGGTCATCAAAATAGGTGATGAGATCCTTGACGACAATCATATAGTCGTCTGTTTCTAGGTGTGTGGACTCCTGTGCCGTACTCATAAATGCCACAATTACAGAAAATAGAAGAAAAAGGTCGTAACAATTAAGTCTGCGACAATGATCATGAAAATTGATTTCACCACTGATGATGTTGTGTGGATCCCCACTCCTTCAGCGCCGCCTTCCACTTGAAAACCTTCATAGCACCCAACCAGTGCGATAATAATCGCAAACACCACACTTTTGATCAGACCTGTAATAATATCCTGCAAAATCAGAGCATCCCGGGTCTGACGAATATACCGCAGCCAATCGATCTGTAAAAGCCCCATTCCGATCACCATCCCGCCCATCATCGAGACCACATCGGAAATCAGGGTAAGACAGGGCTGCATAATAATAATTGCCAGCAATTTCGGAATCACCAGGAATTTCGTCGGATTCAGGCCGATTGTCACCAAGGCATCCACTTCTTCCGAAACTTTCATCGTGCCGATTTCAGCGGCAAACGCCGATCCGCTGCGCCCGGCCAGAATAATGGCCGTCACCAGCGGCGCTAATTCACGCGTCATGGTGACGCCTACCAAATCTGCAACATACAGGGTAGCGCCAAAGGGGCGCAGCACATACGCTCCTTGTAAAGCCAGAATCATTCCCACGAATAATGACAGAATGGAAATAATCGGGATTGAGTTCACGCCAACCAATACCATCTGCTCGATGCTGCTTTTCCAGCGTAAGCCCTTTCCTCGCAACGGCGCAATAATTAACCAATACATCGAATCAACGCTTAACTGCGTCGCATCATACACTCTGCCAAAGAACAATAAGGTTCTGCGTCCGACTGCACCGAATAATTGTTTCATTTTAGACGTCCTTCAGGGCTTCTTCTTCCGTTTTAAAAATCGCAAAGACGCGTTCTAAGCGGGCAAGTTGAAAGACTTCCAGGACAATAGGGGAAAGCCCGACTAACTTAAATTTGATGTGGTATTCGTTTGCCAATTGCAGCCCTTCTACCAGGGTCGCGATCCCAGAACTATCCATATAGTTCACACGGCTCAGATCGATAATGAGAATAGGCGGGCGTTGCTGGCGTAACGTTCTCAAAATATACTTGCGCATAATCGGCGAAGAATATAAGTCCACTTCCCCTTGCACTCCGATAATATACGCTTCATTTTTGGTTCTTGTTTCAATAGAGAGTTCCATCTTTTCATCTCCGCTGAGACCGGATGCTTTGAAAGGCCAACATACCCTTTTAAAAAAAGCGAACATATATACAGCTGAAAATTGTTCGAACGATTGTTCTTCATATCGGATTCAATATTTGCTCATACTTTGGCCTGTTTAGTTTGATGTCAAGGTTTTTATTTGCCTGAGATATTTCTTTAACTGGATGGAGTTCTGGCAATGGTCAACGGAAAATCCGATCGATGGAGCGAGAAAATCGTATTTTTTCTTGACATGAACCGGTTTTGGTCTATGCTATGGAGCAAATGACAGCACAAACTTCATATAACTAAATATTTGGGCGAAATCGAGGTGAACTATGGCAAATCTCCTGGAGCAAGTTGTGTATCAGTCAAAGGCGATGCAGCAAGTTCGTGCAGAAGTGGGACCATATATCGAATCCGCGACCCCGATCTTATTTTGGGGCGAAACCGGCAGCGGTATGGGATTTTACGCAAAGGCAATTCATGAAGTCTCAGGACGTACAGGAAAATTTATCCAAATTCCGGGATTCTCGCTGGACAAAGATTCGGTAAAACAGCAATTTCTCGGCCTGGAAGAGAAATGCGGCTGGTTAGAGGAGGCCGACGGAGGCACAATCTTTCTCAAACGAATTTCGGAAACGCCACTTGCCGTACAGCAAACTTTACTGCATCTCATTGGCAGCCAATCGGTTGATGGACGCCTGCAATTCTCGCGTAAAGGCACAACAGAGACATTAGAAGTGAATGTGCGTTTTCTCTATTCGATGGCACATAACTTTAATATCGCCCTGCAAGATGATCTCCTGCGCCGCGATTTCGTGGATGAACTCAAAAAACGCGGGCGTATCATCCATCTGCCCTCGCTACGCGAACGAAAAGAAGACATTCTCACCCTCGCTGAAAATTTCCTGCTCATTTTTAATGAAAAATATCAACAGCAGATTGCAGCTATTGATGAAAGCGCTGCTGAGATTTTGCAGAATTATGTCTGGCCCGGCAATATCAATGAATTAAAGCAAGTGGTCGAACAGGTTTTTTCTCAATATCCCGGATTAACGACGATTAGCGCCGAACATTTACCAGAACGCATTACGCACCCAGAAATCAGAGGGGATCACTACAGCTTTAAACTGAAAGGCGATGTGAAATTTATGGGCCGCATTATCTCACCTCTGCTGAAAATAGAATCTGAAAACCAAAAACTCACTTTGAATACTGGCGATCTCACGGAAGTTGTGCGCGTGGAAGATCCGAAGTTTACTCCGCCAAAATTTAAGCATTACATTTTCAGATTGAAGGACGGCGGGCAGATTACCGGCAAAATTCTGGATAAAAAACTCAGAGTCGAAACCTCCTTTGAACCGAACTATCAGGCTATGACCCAGGATATTTATTCAATTTACCTGGCGTAGAAGGATGTCAAACACTACAGCGAATTTCCATTCTTCAATCCGTTGCAGGCTCAAATACTACAACGGATTTGAGAAATCAACGAATGTTTGACAGGTTCGTCGTTCTCGCTTCAGCGAGTTCTTCCGCCTGAAGGTGGAACTACGAACTCACAAAATTCATTGTAGTCCAGTGTTTCGGAAATAAGTATACACGTGAGACAGGAGCGCAAAGGAGCCTTTGCGTCAACGCGAAGCGTTGAAATGGCGAAATCGAAGATTCCGCAGCAAACGCACTCCTCCTGAGTGTGTCATTATTTCCAAAACGCTGTAGTAGTCATGTAATTTTCCTCTCATAATTCAAAACTTCCTGCAATGCGCCAATATAAAAGTCTTCATATTTTCCGCCCCAATTAAAGTCCGCAGGAATCTGGCTGGCTTTGGCAATGGATGTGAGCAGAATGAGCACATCCACCGGAACTGCATGCACGCTGCCGCCTTTGACCTTGACCAGTTCGACAAAACGCTCGAGCTGTTCGTGTTGCTTTTCGAACTGTTTGAATAACCCTTCAAATTCAGCAATCGTCGTAATTTCTACGGTTTGCAGGGTGAGCAGCAAAATCTGCAAGCCAATGGCATGATAACGGCTGATCAGTTGCGGAAAGGGTTCCATGCCGGCCCGTACGCCAAAGGTTTCCCATTGCTGCAACTCCACTTTCTGTTCCATGAATTCGCGCAGGGAATCCAGATTGACGGGAATTTCCAATTCATCGTGACTCATCCGCTGCTTATAGCCGCTGACAATATGCTCGGCCTGGTCGCGCAGAGCCGTGAATTCCTCATCCGCCAGTTCCATTAGTGCGCTCAGTCGAAACAAGCGGCGGCGTAACTCCAGTGGAGCCTGGGAAGTGAGTTTGTAATCAATTTTGTGACTCAAATCAGCCCAGGCATGCTGCAAAATCGTGCGAATTTGAATCTCCGCCATCAGCCCGGCAAAAGGCGACCATTCGTGCAAATTGACGCGCGGCTCTGACACCGCAATAATGAGATGCACCGAACGATAGCCGAATTCTTCCGCCCCTAAATGCGTAATTTTATCCACCGAATGCTGCTCATCCACCGTAAATTCCTGGTAAATAAGCTGCCTGACCCGTTCAACGTCATCCAGATAATAGGTCACAACCCGCACCCCGGCCAGATCCTTAATCTGTTCAAAAGGAGCCGTGTAGAGTTTACGCTCGATCTTCTCCAGGAAACTCTCAAGCGTCTTCACCCGAAACACAATTTTATCGCACGGAATCTTAGCGTTGTGCGTCAACTCTTTCAACAACTCTTGCAGCCGCAGCGCAAACGTTTCATACAATTGCCGTTTTTCCTGGTACTGCTGTTTGAATTCGTCCTGATTATGCGGAGTAATTTGCATCTGAAATAAGATTTTGGAGGAATTTGCGAATCTGAATCAGCACATTTGAGTGAACCCGTCCAAATGTTTTGACGACTGTTTTCTGGGATAATGTATAAATTTTATCTACTCTTACTTTCCCTGGTCGATTTAAAGTGCCCTGGACTAAATCCGATGACGTGATCGTAAAACTATAATCAACTTCTTTAGGATTCGATGTCATCGCAACAACAATAATATCATCAGTTTTCTGATTATAGGCATTATTAGAGACTATGATAACAGGTCGTCGTTTTTGCGATGAGAGATCGGTAAATGGAAGCGGAATAAGGACAATATCACCTTGTTTATGCATTATTCCAATCCTCGTCATCAAAGGGATTATCCCAAAAATCCAGGCTGCTCTGGGCTGCTGAAATAAGATCTTGATATGTATCCTCAGGTTCTTTAATAACAAATACTGTCACATACGCGCCCTGGGAGAAAGGAACCTCGACCTCTATGCGACCGTTTTCCATAACTTCTATATGATATTTCAATGCTTGTTGCGGCATAAACACAGATGTTTCCATAAAATTTTCCTCACATCAAAAGACATCTATCACGAAAAGATTCTTTGACTATAGATTAAGAGAAGTTGGGGTTGGTGTCAATAGAAAAGATCATCATGCTTGCTAAAAAGAAAAAATCTCCATTTGAAACTATTGAATTATTGCCGACATACCTCACGAAGCGTGTTGATAAAGAACGGTTTATACTTCCCACCCCAATGAAAGTCAGGCGGCAGAGTATCCGCTTTCGAAAATGACACCAGGAGAATCAAGACCTCGAGAGGTAGAGAATGAACGGTTTCGCCCCGCGCTGTGATCAGGGCAACAAATCTTTGCAGTTGGGCTTTTTTTGGGTCAAATTGCGAGACCAGGCGTTCGAATTCGGCAATCGTGGAGATGTTTGCGGCTTGCAGCGTGACAAGCAGAATTGCTAAACCGGTCGCAAAGTATTTGCGAGCAACTTCCGAGGACGGAAACGCTTCCATGCCGGCCTCGATGCCAAATTGTTCCCATTGGTTGATATCGACATTCTGATGAATGAATTCGCGTAATGAATCCAGATTAAGAGGAAGATTAAATTGACCGTGCTGCACTTCATGCCGGTATGCTTGCGAGAGTGCTTTGGTCTGTTCCAATACGGTTTTAAATTCTTCATCCGCCAGTTCCAGCAGCGCGCTCAGGCGAGACAAGCGGCGGCGCAATTCGCGCGGGGCCTGAGAGGTGATTTTGTCGTCAATGTTATGACACAAATCCGTGCGTCAAGTCCCTCAGCAAATCTTGTAACCGTACCGCAAACGTTTCATACACTGCCACTTTTCTGATTATTCAGTTGAATTGACGCCACAGGTCAGGAGTGTCAAAGCTCGGCTTTGACAGGCTAAAACGAGCTTTGGCACTCATAGAAGGGAGCTCAATGCCAATGAATAGTGCTGTAATGATGGCGCTCAGATGTCTTCCTTCTCAAATTTTAAAAGTTCGTCAATCATTTTACGAGCATAAGTTTTAAATTGCGGACTCAAATAAAGCGTACTATGAACGAACAACCGGTCAATAGCTTGATCTAATGCACCTTGAGCTAAAAAGCCTGCCTTGTAAGCATATACGAGAAGCCCTACACTTCCCATGGGTTTGTGTCCATATTCCTCCAAAGCGCGCCTCAAAGTAAGATCATCAGTAAGTACAAAATCAGGCGTAAGTTTTTGAGCGAGAGAAAATACAGCCAGGTCAGCTAATTGTAAAGGGAGGGATAAAAGAGTTTTAGCAGCCTCAATTTCTGAGAAAGAGATTGGATGAATTTCAAAAGCACTACCAACAATCTTTTTCCATTGTTTAAGGATGACATGCTGCTCGACTTCTCTGACAACATGTTCAGGAAGATGAATCGTATCAAAAGCTCTAAAGGCGATCCACAAATTTATTTGCCACAGATGGGTTAATGGTCCGACGTCGCATACAGCAGAGATCATAGACTCAATCCTTGTAAAATATCGGTTTTCAACGCATCTTGTGCATATTCAATATCACGAACCCGATCTTTCCCAAGAATGTCAATCGCCTGTTCCCGCGGGATTTCTCCATCGATGAACATTTTTTCCACGGTTTGACGATATAACGAATGTAATCCTATGTGTAGGGCCTGAATAAGAAGCGTTGTTTCTTCCTCACCCGTCTGTTCTTTGAGAAAGATGAGCTCCTCTGTAATTGGCAGGCTCGATTGCATTACATGTCCGAATTGACTGCTGTCCATACAATTTTAGCTCCAAAGTATACGAATGTATAATATTAAGACTGATCTATTTCTGAATATACTATAAAGAATGGCGGTAGCTGTCAATAGAAAAAGAGGCTTGAAGTAATCACAAAGATTTCTCATAAACAGCAATTTCAGGAATTTTGTTTGATACAGCCGGTTTTTACCAGAAAAAGTCTATAACTTATTTAGCCTGAATAGTTCATAGGGACTCTCAAGTCATTGATTCTACAATACCGTATCACCTATGGCGAAAAGACAAGTGGATCAGATACCGCCAAGAAAAACTCAAGACTTAAACACTCAAACGCTTTACCTCATTATACAGCTTTGCGGCCTGTTCCTGTAATTGGGCCGGATGACCGCCGGTCATGCTGAGTAAGTCATTGATCTGAGCTTCGCTAAAGGTGATGCCGGTGTCCCTGAGCCGGTACAGCAGGAATTGACGAGCGATCTCAGAGCTAAAGGGGAGTAGATCGATCTGGCGGCAGATTCCGGCCAGGGGTGCATCGAGCTGCGGGGAATCGGGGAAGAGATGAGATAAGGGGGAACGACTGGCAATCACCAGATTGAGCGGTGAATCCGGCCCGTCGGTCAGGCCGCGCAAATGGCTACGCACGTTGATGGAATTCTGCCAGGCCATCTTTTCAACCTCATCCAGACATAAAATCGACCGATGCTGGCGCAAGGCGCGGGTCAGTTTGTAACCGCGGCAGGTTTCGACGCCGAGTTCACCGCATAGGGCTTCGTAAAATTCATCTTCATTCTCGACCAGTTCCATATTGAAATAGATCCATTGCAATCCTGCCAGGTTTTTGAATTGCTGAAACGTTTGCGAGGCTTGCCCTTGTACACAAATCATGGATAGCATCGAGGATTTGCCGATTCCTGATTCGCCGACCAGGGAAATATTGACACCCTTGTTGAGTTCTTCAAAGATCTGGCGCAGCAAGTCTTTGCGGTCGAAAAAACCACTAGGATCATGAATTCGCCCGCGATCTCTAAAAGGATTCGGCGCAGGGGCAAGCTGAAGTTGGGCTTCGATCTGCTCCATTTCTATGACTAATTCTTGCTGTTGAGTTTTGAACTCTTTGATCTGGTGTTCCAGACGGAATTGCTCGTCAGTCCGGGTTTCCAGACGATATTGTTTTTCGAGGCGCTCGAGCTTTTCGTGCAGCAGATCCCATTGACTTTGCAGTCCCTCAAGTTGTTGGCGCAGGCGTCTGGCTTTTTCGGGAGACAGGGTTGAGATAGGTGGTGGCGAGGAAGATGCTCTTCGTCCGGATCCTGGAGCAATGCCGCGAATGCCGCATTCCAGCAGCCAGAGGGTGTCGTCATCATCAAGCCGTTTGCCACGAAAATCGATCCACATATTGCCAGACAAGAACATCGGTAAGGTGGGTTTATGAGGCGCATCCGGCAACAAGACCGGAATCACACGAAATTCCTGTTGATCGACCTGATGCCGCAGGGCAGTTTCCACTTCCCGTTTTTGCCAGGGGCCTTCACCGCTCTTGCCCACAAATACCGCACAGGTGGCTGAAGCTGCTAAACCGCGTTCCAGATTGCGCACCCATGGTTCGCCAGGAATCAGTTCCCATTGATCGAACCAGGGGCGTAAATTGACTTGATCGGCCAGATAGCGGGCGATGTATTCTACGGCGTCACAATCTTCACTATTAAAACTGAGAAAAACAGTATAGGGTTTCTTAAGGGATTTGATCTCATAAAGATCCAACACATCTATTTGCCGGCGAGATGCGTAAGCCGTTTTCACCGCAATCGTTTTCTCGGCAAAGATTCCAATAATTTGATCTCCATTTTTTAGTTTGAACACAAAATATTTCAATTTTGGCGAGACAAACATAGGATCGTCAACCCTGATAATCTCAATCAGATCCCTGGTCTTAATGTGGAAAACCGGCTGATCTTTGGCTGTAGATCGAACGGAAAGTGTATCTGCTAACAATGTGCCGGAAAAATGTTCGTTATTCTTCAAGGTAAAGTTGTAATCAAAGGGAGTTTTACGCACATCAAAAATTGCTTTGGGAAGATGCTCAGGCGTAATTTTTTTGATTCCAGGATATTGTGAAAAAATCCCTTCGAAGAGCCATACCATTTCATCAATATTTTCAGGCCAATCATAATCAAGAAGCGCGTTTTGCGCCAGTTCATCAATAGCAGTTACCTGTTGACCATACCTGGCATTCATTTCTTTGATGAAATTGTGGGCAATCCCGAGAATATCATCTTTGCGCTCTCGCAAAGGCGGAAGATGGATAATCTTCCCACGCCGGCGAATCATCTCAGCTAATTCTCGTACTAAGCTTCCTTCTTGTATGGCAAGATCATACGCTTTGACCATTGAAAAGAGAAAGCGCACATTCACAGATTTGGTTTCTATCGTCCCCTTCCTGGAGAATTCAATGCGCCCGTCAACCGATTGATTCGCAATAATATGGCTTAGGATCTGCTGGACTTTCGGAGAGGTTTCGGTGATGTGTTTGAAAAAGATGGTGCCCTGATCGTATGCTTCCAACCAGCCCGCATGTTCAAGAGAGCCAAACAATTGTTCCTGGAACGCGGCCTCATCCAATTCAAAACAGGGCTTGCGCAATAACTTGCCTGTACGCGAAGCCGCATGAATCGTCCTGACAGAAAAGCCCATACCGATCCCCGCTTCTCCCCAAAAAAGAATCGGCGAACCCGTGTTGAGGCAGGGGGCCAGGTCTTGATAAATTTCTTGCATCACGGCTGAATGACTGGTAAACTTCCGTTCTATACTTTCTCGTACATGTTTTACAAGCAAGTGATGTTCTCTATTGTCCTCCTGTTTTCGTTGACTCGCCTGGAAGAATGTTTCCTTTATCTGCTTTAAAATGATAGGAGAAATTGGGATATTTTCACGTTCGAATATATTTTGGCTTATGCTCTGTTGCAACTCCTGAGTATTTCCATACAAGAAATGCGTCAATACCCGCGAATTATTCAGTAAATATTGATATTCACTCGGCAAATTTGTGCGTTTCAGAGGTTCGGCGGCGACTTCGACAATGGTCGCTACCTGAAATTGGTTGGGGAAATCAACCACCGGTTGCTCGTTCTGTGAAGAGATGCTCTGTTCCAGCAGATTGTTCATCTCTTGAATAACAGTATCAGGGTCGAGATAGGCCTGCGCGATCCATTGATGGGTTCGCATGACATGGGCTTGCTCTTTCCAGTCCGGTTTGTTGGCGATGTATGCCAACAAAAAATTGGCTAATTCAAAGGGTCTGCGTCGTCCGAATTGATGCTCTAATTCAGCTAATAGCACCTGTTGTATGCCCGGTTCGACCTCAAATAATCCCGATGTTTCATCTACCGGTCTGCACAAAGGCGAGAGAAGGAAATCGCTTTCAGCAATCCAGGGGATATGTTCAAGTTCCCGAAAATTGATATGAATCAAATTCAGCAATTCCGGTGTAAGTAGCAGCGGAAAGGCCGCATGACAGGCTAAATGCAGATGTTGTGTTCCAAATCGCCTCTCAAATCCGAGAATATAGCGTATCGCGGTTTTTTGCGGCAACCAGCGCTGACGGATCAGGCTTTGACCGGTCAAAATTGTTTCAAGGTTGTCAGGCATTGATCGTCACTCCTGGCGGAAACGGATGACCGCGCAAAATATTGATCGCATCGTTCAGTTCGTCTCTATTCAGGGAATACATCGGGATGAGACACGCAATATCTTCAGCCGTTGTTCCTCTCCAGCGGGGACGCGGCAACGGATTGATCCAGGCATAGAGGTATGTAAACCGGTGCAGTTTTTCCAAAAATTTTCTCGTTTCTTCGAGCCGCTGCCCATCATAGTCGCCACGAGCCGCCCCGGCATCGCTGACGAGAAGTACGCTGCTGTTTTTTGCCTTTTCAGCAAGAAGCTCTTCTAACGGGTGTGCTCTGGTCAGGGTAGGTTTTTCATACAACACGTTTTGCGGGCAGTCATGAAAATAATAGAGTTCGACCCGTCCCAGTAAACCGCCGCGCACGATGCTTTCAATCAAGGCCTCGATCAAAAGCGAAAACGGCAGCATCGAACCCTGTTGGTCAATCAGTAAAACCAGCCGCGCCTGATTTTGTCTGCGAGGTTGAAATTTGGGACCAAGAAAAACCCCTGTTTGTGAGATTGACTGAATAGTAGCATTGACATCAAGTTCTTCCTGCCGACCTGCTCTCTTCAGATTCCGAAGATGACGCCATGAACCGGCCATTTCGCGTTTTCCAAAAGGCAGCCGGGGAATGAGATGATAGGTTTTTTGCTGATACGGGGCGTGAGTTGGAAGAATCGAGGAACCATCCACAGTCATCGGATACAAGGATGGTAATTCCTGAGTTTGTCGAATGGTTTCATTTTCCCTGAAAAATCGGCCAGGGGCTTGTTTCTCTTCATGAAGCGGGGCAGAAGGTGTATAGTCTAGAGGGAAATTGTCTATAGGTATATTTGAATCATCTGTGGCTCTGTCAATTTGCACACGTGAATCAAAAAATTTGCGAAAGGCCACATCGAATATTTCCTGGTCGTCTCTAGATTTTGCCCAGAGCAAACGACAGACTCTTCTCAATTGTTCGAGATCCTCAACTCCAATACATTCTCGAATAGTCTGTAATGCCAACAGATATTCGGAAATACCTAAGGGAACTCCGTTACGCCGTAAGTAGTTGAAGACATCAAACAGAAAGGTTTCAAAATTCCCCATATCATTCTTCCAATTTTTTAACTGCTTCGCGGTCGCTCTGGTTTTTAATCAGTGTCTCAGGACGAGGCAGATTGTTCAACGGCAGCGCAGCTAATTTTTCGGCTGTGAGGTCCTTGTGGACTTGTTGATATTCCAACGCCTCAATCCAGAGCAATAATTCGCTTGTACTCGGTTTCTTCCGCCAGCGAATCCCTTCGTGATGGCGCAATTGCCAGAATTTTTTGAGGGCCTCCTCAAAAAGCGGTGTGATTCTTTTGAGAAAGTGACTTTTAATAATCTGGCGCAAAATCGTCTGATCCGGGAATTCGATATAATAGAAGAGGCAGCGTCGTAAAAAGGGTTTTGGCAGTTCTTTCTCCCTATTGCTTGTAATGATCACCAGCGGCAGAAATGCTTTTCTTACCTGACGACTTTCTCCTTTCAAGGCATCGAATTTATATTCCTCTTCGACTTCATCTACGTTAAACTGAAACCGGTCTAACACCAGCAGCAGATCGTTGGGAAAATCTATATCAGCCTTATCAATCTCATCAATAAGCACCACAGAAGGAATATCGTTTTGCGAGAGTTCGATTGCTTTTCCCAATTCTCCCAATGTCACATATTTTTTGCGTGAAAGAAGTCTTTTTCTTTTTCGCGCTCTCACTTTCATTTCTTCAATATCATACAGCCTGCCGACCGCATCGTATTGATACAGGAAGTCCTGCGCCCGACTGGTTGAGCGAATATAACATTCCTTCAACGGATAACCAAGCTCGTAGGCCACTGAATAGGCCAGACGGGTTTTGCCGCAACCCGGATCGCCTTCTAACAGCAGCGGTCGTCGCAAATGGAGGGCAATATTGACTGCTTCTGCCAATTCAGGCGCGGCAATATAGGATTCTTTCTCTGTCCAGGCTCCTTCAAAAGTTTGATATTCGCAATCACGTCCGTCACCATAGTATGTTCGTCCTGTTGAATCATTCATAGGATAGTATTTCTCCTTTCAATTCATCAATAATTCCTTGCATTTCCTGATATGTTCCGATTAAATCACCATGATGTCTTGCCAAACGTTCGAGACAGTCCTGTATAACAGTTTCATCAAGTCCGTGTTTTCTGAGTTGCGCCTGAAACCATTGTTTCAGTTCATAGACTTCGAATCGTTCAGGCAGGGAAAGCAGTGTAAAATCCTCCAACGGCTGTTGGTTGATATTCGCCCATATCGTGACAAAACAGCGGCTTTTATTCTGGACAAAAGGCGATATTTGTATTTCTACATTTTCCCAAAAGGAACGTGCAATTATCTGCATGTGATCTTGAGGAATGTCTCGATTCCAAATGATCAGCATAATATCACCGGGATCGTAAAACATATCGCCAAGTTGAGCATACCCTTGTTCTTCAAGTTTGCGTTCGATAATTTGATGTGCTCCCTGAGTAAGATCGGCATTATACAGAGACAAATGGATTGGCCGTTCACATTGGCGATACATTTTATTTTTCAATTGCCATAACAGACGTTCAATGATGTAGCTTTTCAAGATCCAGGCATCTCCACCGATAGAAAACGCAAAAGTTCCTTCATATTTTATCGTGTCTTCGAATGTGCGTGTTATAGATTCCAAATCAAAGCGAATAATCGCGTTTCTATCAATCTTTGCCCCCTGGAAACCAGGAAGCATTGAAGGAGAAATCGAGCGTTCATGATGGTATCGGCTCAAAAGACTCTCAGAGCGTGTTTTGGGCTCGCATTTTGTGATGATACATTGAATGCATTCAACATCTTCATGGGTTAAATACGGATCGATCTGGCAAAGATAGTCCAAAAAAATTGCTAATCCTACACGTCGAACGATACCATGTGTGATATATATTTTTGAAAGTTTTGGGCAAAGTTGGATAATAACATTTATGACGGGGGTGGATGGAGAAAATGTGCTGCAAACGTCCGATAATCCACAAGGCTCCAGGAGAGAATGAATCGTCTCAAAGTCAGCGGTTTTCAAGAGAGTTTTGTGTAGTAAAATGTTATGAAGTGCAACAAAATCTTCAGGTGTCAATAAACTATCCATAATTTCTTACAGTACAAAATTGAAGTAAACATTTCAAAATCAATGCCCATGAAACTATTTTCCGTCTTTTCACAGGCAATTTCTTAGTGATGAGTTCGGAAAATTCGTAATTCTTTTATCAATTCATCACAGCGCTGTATGTGATTTTGGCTCACATATCCCTTTGCGGTTTCCAAGACGGCTTCGAGGGCATCGCGGCCATCGTCGAGCGTTCCATAATTCATGAGGGTGGAGATGAGTAATGAAATGAATTGACTTTGAACGCCGCCAAAATGAATTTGCTGGCGCAAGCGCGCTTCGAAACCGACTTGGTCGATAAAAGTCCTTTGGCTGGTGCTGTCAGCCAGATCTATGGCTGTTTGGAGAAAATCAGCGAGGTGTTTCCGTAATTCAGCAAGTGTCAGGGGTTTTCCCTGCTGCATGTGAGACGCGTTCTCTGTTTCCTTATTGTCAGGTGTTGCATCTGTCGCAATCTTATGTTGGGAAGAGACATGTGCATCACATTTGGCAATAATCTGAGCCAGGAACGCCTTATCGTCATCGGATACATTCGGATCAATCAGGCACAGGTATTCTAAGAATACGGCCAAACCTGATCTTGGTGATGAATCAATAGTGATCTGGGTCGCTGTAAGTTTTGAACACAAGTTGATCACAAGATTCAATGCCGGTGTATTGGCTGCAAGGGTGCTCCCGATTTTCGATAAACCGCAGTTGGTCAGCAGACTTTGAATGGTTTCGGCATCAGCAGTTTTCAGGAGCGTGCGATTGATTAAAATCTTTTGTAATTGCGCGATTTCCGTATAATTCAGAATGTTCATTATTCCCTGTGAAAAAGTGTTTCTAAGGTGCGTAATTCGGTTTCCTCTGCCTTATCTACAACTGGTAAAGAGCGCTGCATAATGGCGAACAACGAGGGTTTTGTGACGATGCCTTTGGTTGACTCCAATCCCCATTGTTGTAATTCATGCTCGATTTTCACAACCATCTCGCGTTTATCGGCTTTGCTCAAATCCGCGCTCTGAAATACCGCAATTTTAATAGCAGTGAGCATTTTTTGGGCTTGTTCATATTCCCCTTTGACGACTGCTTCCTGAGCCTGATAGACCAGTTCTTTCAGCCCGTTCAACGATTCCCAATCCTGATGCGGTTTCTTTTCCAGACGAAAAAGCATATAACTATAGCCCTCAAATTCCCTGGGTTTCTCCTGCGTGCGAATGCGTAAACTATCATTCACCACGCAGAGGGTCGTTTCGTCAATGTGCTTTTCCTCTGCCAGGATTGCGACAAAATAGCCTGGTTTGAGTTGATTGTTGCCGCCATTGGTCGCCATAAAGGTCTGTTGATAGCCTAATTCAAGGCGACCGTCGCTGACATCGAGTAAATCTTGAATACCATTATAGACAGGCTCCGCTAATTTCAGGACAGATGAGAGTTCCGGCACCGGCAGCATTTTGGAAAATTGACACAAGGTGTTCATAAATTTTCCCACCTGATCGCTGGTTTCCATACTGAACAATCCGGCTTGCAACTCAACTAATCCACGATTAAACGGGAAAAGCGGGGTTAAAGGATAGTTACATTGGATAATCCGGTCGAGATTGTCTTTTGTCAATTCTTTTAAAAATCCCGGTCCGGCTAAATTCGGGATGGTCACTGTTTCACCGCTATGATCAAAACGAATCGAAGAATGCACGACCGGATAGCGCCTGGTGAACCATTCCACCCCTTTTGCCAAGCGCATCTCCACTAACCACACCCGGCAATAGGCTTCACCTTCTCTAAACGCATCAGTTTCATACTCTCTATCAACCTGGTTCGGTTTCAGAAAAAGAGAGGTGTATTTTTTCGACTCCTGACTGATACGCGCTGATATTGTATTCCAAAGACTCATGAAGTGCTCCTTTCGCTAGTGATGTTGATAAGATGTTATCCATTCCCAGATCGAACTAATCGGAACGCCTATTTTTGTCCCTGTGGGAATTTCCCGGACCAGACCAGGGTTTCCGCTGTGAATAGCCACCAAATCCCAATGGTGATCAAAAATCGGCGCGCCGGAAGACCCTTCATCTGTTCTGAGATTATGGGCGATATAATCTGCTCCGACCTGTACGATTTGCCCGGTTTCCGAAACCTGCACCGGCAAGCCATGCGGATGATGAATAATACGAATTCGAGTTTCCTGGCCGCTGCTCAATACTTTATTGACCGGCACGACAATTCTTTGCCGGGGTTGCCCTTGAATGTTTACTACTGCATAATCCGGTTGATGCTGTCCTGTGAGCGAATTCATGTCAAGTTCAAAACAATCTTCGACACCATAACTTCCTTCTTTATAACCAAAACGAACCCAGGCTTGTTGCAGATTACGTTTGTTGAAAACATGGTAACAGGTAAGCAAGACATGTTCTGCAATCAAAACCCCTGTGCCGATGCCTGTCCCTTGCGGAGATTCAATTCTTGCAACCGACTCTCGCGCTTTGAGCGCATTGAGATTTTCTCTTCCTCGTTCAAGAATCTTCTGGCATAGGGCCACATTCTGATCGTCAAGCCCATAATGGCTCGCTCCGGCATCCAACCAAAAAGAGCAGAGCGCAATTAGGGGATGGTAATCCACCTGTTGAGGAGAAACTTTGTAGTCTCTCAATTTGGCGACTAACGAATTTGCAAAAAGCACAGGAATTGTATCAAATTTTATCCCAGCCATAAAACTTGTATCAATTCCAGCCGCACTGAGCACGGCTCTCCGATCATCAGCATTCTGAAATGCGACGGCGAAATCTGTAATCGTTTTGATGAGGCCTGGAATTTCTTCCTGGATCACAAACACTGTCGGGTTCATGACTTGATCGTTTCTCCAATTTTGGACGGGTTGGTGGTCATTCTCATGACTCTTCATCTCGTTTTCTGTTGCTGTTGATGCATGCTCCAAATTCTTCAGGTCTTGCTCAACATGCACAATCTGCTTTTTTACCTCTTCAATTGCATGTTCCAGGCGAAAGATTTCATCCGCTCTGGTTTCCAAGATCTTCGCCTGTTCTAATCTGGAAAGCTTCTCATTCAGCAAATCCCATTCTTGTTGCAAATGAACGCGTTTCTGGTGTGTACGTTGTGTTGTGTTCATACGTCAAGGAATCTCATTCTTGAAAAACCTCAGTGAATGACATCTTGAAAAAGCTTATCATGCAGATCTTTTTGCAAAAACTAACCACTCCTGATGTACATTCAAAGGTTTCTATATTCGTAAAAATTCTTCAGTTTCTTTGTTACATAACAGATAACTGGCCACATCTCGCTCGGAACTTATCGCTGACATGCCTCACGAAGGGTATTGATAAAAAACGGTTTGTATTTCCCGCCCCAATGAAAATCAGGCGGCAGAGTCGCTGCTTTCGAAAATGACACCAGGAGAATCAGGACTTCAAGAGGTAAAGAATGGACAATTTCGCCCTGCTCTTTGATCAGGGATACAAATTTTTGCAATTGTAATTTCTGACGGTCAAATTCGGAGAACAGGCGTTCAAATTCGGCAATTGTCGAAATATTTACGGCTTGAAGCGTCAGCAACAGAATTTCTAAACCGGTCATAAAGTATTTTCGCGCAATCTCCGGAGACGGAAACGGTTCCATGCCAGCCTCAATGCCAAATTGTTCCCATTGTTTAAGATCGACATTTTCATGGATAAATTCGCGCAATGAATCCAGGTTAAGAGGAAGGTTGAGTTGACCGCGCTGCACTTCATCGCGATATTCTTGCGAGATTGCTCGTGTTTGATCTAATAAGGTCTTAAACTCTTCATCCGCCAGTTCCAACAAAGCACTCAGGCGAAACAGGCGACGGCGCAGTTCCCGCGGAGCCTGGTCCGTTGCCTTATACTCAAATTTATGGCTCATATTCGACCAGGCGTGCTGCAAAATGCTGCGAACCTGAACTTCTGCCTGCAACCCGGCAAAGCGTTTCCATTCTTCCAGGTGTGTTCGCGAGTCCGGCAAAGACACGATCAAATGGATTGACCGATACCCAAATTCTTTGGCATCAAGATCATCGAACTTATCAAGCGAACGGGCTTCATCAACTACAAATTCCTGGCGAATAATTTCGACCACCTGCGAAACACTATCCTGATAAAAGGTGATAATCCGCACACCAGCCAGATCGGTGATTTCCTGAAGCGGAGATTGGTATTTCTCCGGTTTGCGTTCGAGCTTTCCCAAAAAGCTCTCTGCTGTTTTGGCCCGGTATTCGAATTTATCAATCAACTCACTGAGCGGTTTGGTCAGATCTTGCACTAAGTTGTGAAGGCGCAGGGCAAATTCTTTATACAAAAAGTAGTATTCTTCACGATATCGGCGTTCAAGTTCTTTGAGATCAAAATCAGGTAACATGCTCATCTTCGTCTAAGCCAAATATTGATGCGGCACAATCGGTTCTGATCTTTCTGTCGCGGTTTTGAGTTGATGGAAAGCCACGTTATCACGGGAACTTTCCTCATCTGAGCCATAAAATAAGCTGGGTTTCTGATCGCTTTGCACAAAGAGAACAAAGCGGAGATTCCCGCCCTTTGAGGACTGCAACAGGCCATCCAGAATGTAATTGTGGATTTTTCGACTCCAATTTATGACAGTTTCAAATCTTTTAAATTCAATGATAATGAAGTGTTTATGTTGAGAAAACATTTTGCCTACGATCGGATAGCAGGAATACGAGGAAAACCGCACAAATTCGGCTAACTGTTCATCCGGTTCATATCGTCGCGTTTTTTCCTTCAAGTTCGTGAGCAGCCGAAAAGAGGAGAAAAGCCGACGCTGTTCTTCAGGATCAGGCAATCTATCTAACAACAAATCCACTATCTGGCGAACAATTTCAAAAAATGTTTCCCCCGGGGTCTCACGTTTGTTTTTTGCCAGATCCAGGGGAAAATAGAACCCTGCCGCCTGTTGCTGAAAATGATGGCGAAACCCATTGATCACGTCAGGAAAATAGGGAACATGACCATATACGACAAAGATAGGCTTCTTATCTTCTTCAAAATGCGTGATAACCGGATAAGCAGGTGATTCCTGGCACAATGTTCTTTCCTCGATGGTATAGATAATTCCATTCATACTATCCGCATCTTAAAAAAAGAGGAATGAATACGTTTTGTCAAGAGATTAATAGAAGGACGCCATAAATTCTTGCAAGAGGAAAAAACGTACGCTCATTGCAGGTTCCAGAGGCAGAAAATTTTCTCGATCAGTCAGCCCGAATAGTTCAGAAACATTTCACGAATAACCTGATTTAAAAAAGAAACTAATTCGCATATATTCTCATCTTTCCCACAAATTATCCATGGCTTTCCAGCATGAATATATTTTTTTTATGAGTATGACGAATGAATGGTTTTTGTGTGTTATTGGCGTCTTTTCGCAAAATCACTTTAAGTGTCGTCTTCTGAGCTTGTTCTGAAGGATAAGATGCCAATATGTATTGCCGCTCTAAGTTTCTAATTATATGCTTCATCTTCTAACATCATACTCCTTATCTTGATAAATTCGATGAATAACTCCAATTCTTCATGTTTTTCCGCAAGAAAATTCTGGTCGCCCCATACATCGCTCAAACAGCATTGAATTTCTTGCAAATAATTTCTATCGGCCAGTAATTCGATGCGTCGGCGCAAAACCCGCGTGGCTGCCGCAAAATTGGTGAGACTATGCTGCGCCATGAAATTGCAAGCTTCAACATAATAGCGCAGGAGCGTCCGCAGAATGCGTGTATTCGCTTTTCCTTTGGTTGGAAGGTACATACGTTGCAGTTCACCGGTTGGGGAAAGTTCTTCATGACGTTCAAAATACTCGCTGAAAAGCCTGTCTCCTTGAACGATCCGCAATCTTCCTATTATCGAAGGATAATGATCGGAAGATTCAGGGGAGTGTACTTTTTCTTCAAAATATGCTTCATAGGCTGAGCGTCTTTCCTTATAATGTGTATCATCATATTTTCCTGAAAAATAGAGTGCATTGAGATAACTTTGCATGGCATCCGCACAGCGATAAGAGTCACCACTTTCTTTAGCGTCATCAACAGCTTGTTGAAGATAGGTTAACGCACCGTGATCTCCGACGAATTCTTCATTCAGCATGTGTAGTTCGCCGAGGCGAAATCTGGTTTCGCCTAAATTTTTGCGATGACGCTGTATGAGGCTCTCTAAACGATTCATCTCCTGTCGATTGTGATTTTGCAATGCGTTTTCTCGCTGCTGTTTCCAGGCATCCAGAGCTTGAAAAATTTGTTTTTCTCCCTTTTGAAGCAATTCCAATGCCTGGTCACGCTTTTCAGGAAATTGATGATCAAATTTTTCCCGGCCAATGGCAAGTTCATCCTGGAGATAGAATTCGAGCAGGCGTCCATATTCACCCTGGCGATACAGCAGTGTGCCTTCACAACATTTGGTGTATCCTTCTAACGCGCACACCAGATTATCATCTCTAAAAGGTCCTTTTTGTAATTCCCTTCGGGAGGCCCATATACATCGTATCGCCTGATATTCATCTGCCAATGTACGATAATAGCCGGATTGCGCATTTAAACAAAGGATTCGCTGTTCCCGATAAAAATCATTATCAGTTTCCTGCGCGATTAGCGTCGTATAGGCATCAATCAAGCAGCTATTCAGCAATGAGGCCACAGCAAAATCGCCTTTTTTGAGGACACTTTGTAACTCCTGGTGCAATGCCGCAATCTGTTTAGATTTTGTGTGAGGTTTAATACGTAATTGAACGTGTTGGAAGATCTGTTCGAATTCCGGAGATTTTCCGCGCCAGATCGGGGCAATCTGCTCTCTGAAACGATCGAACACTTCCAGCGGAAGCTGTTGTTCCTGAAGGGTATTGATAATCGTATTGAGCCGGTTATAGAATACGCGTAATGTGAGATAAAAACGTTCCTGGCTGAAAAATTGCATCAATTCCGCGGCGTTTACATAGTGCATAAATGCGTCTTTAAACGTTACAATGGCTGCTTCAGGTGTAAGCAATACGAGATCCAGAGCCTCGTCAAATTTCATATCGCCTGAGGTCACCTGATATTTTCCAAAAAGATTGGGATACTTGGTGAAATCGAAAGTATCTAATTCTGCTTGATATTTTCGCGATTCTTGAAGATTTCTGGTTCTTTGTGCTTCAGATAGCCCTGGTTCAACATTCCAGAAGTAATAGAGCGTCACCAGGCTTTCAAGTGTATCAACCACGCGATACAAAAATTGACTTTTTCGTCCCCAGTCTAAGGCATGCAAAAAGGCCTGTTCCGCATGTTCCCAGTGAGCCGGGTCAGGCGACACCATGTATAATTCCCCGCTGGCATAATAGGCATCTGCCAGGTCTTTGAGCATGGGCGTGGGATGTTCAAGGAGTTTAATCGCTTCCTTAATAGAGTGTCCGGCCTGTCTGATATCTTCACGCTCGACAAATTTCAGGTTTTGGACAATGTCATAAATTTCCCCAGCGCGATAATATTCCAATAAGTAGGTCAATTCCTTCGTATGGTACTGTAACAGGCACATTATGGTTTTTAACCTTCCGCTTAACATGCGATTGTTCATCTGCTGCAAGAGTTTTTCCGCTTCTAAGGCATGATGACGGGCGTCAATCGCGCGGCCTGCAAATTCTAAAATATGGGCGGTGGTAATGCGCGCCAGGGCAATCTCCCGACGGTTGCGCTGCATCTGGCGTGCGATGTTTAATACAATTTCAGCATAGGTGATGGCATAATCAAAACGGCCAGTATGGCGATAATTTAACGCTAAATTACCAAACGCATAATGAATTCCTTGAATTAAACGGCGTCGTTCTCGTTCAGTTTTCTTTGCTTGTTCAAGGAGAACAGAAAAAATTTTTTGACTTTGAATCCAGCAGCGTTCTGCCTCTTTGAAGTCTCCCTGACGGTAGCAGACTAATCCGATCCAGTTACTGGCGCGAGCAGATAACGCATCTTCACCCGCTTCGTAAAAAATCGCTTTGGCTTGCTTAAAAAGTGGTGTCGCTGTCGCGTAATCGCCTGCTTGCAACGCGATTTGACCTTGTAAAAGCAGAAAATGTCCATATATAGGGTGAAATTGCCATTTTTGATCATGCTGGTATTGAGTCAAAATGGCATCAATAATCTGTTTCGCATCAGCATACTTTCCTTCGATTTCCATACTATAACGTGCTCGTCGCAGAGAGATCTGCAAGAAATCGGGAAATGGGAGGGTATAGGGATAACGTTGATGATAAGTTTCAGCTTCGCGCAGGAGCAGATCAGCATAATCAGCTTTACCATCCTCCAGAGCAATATCAAATTCATATCGAAAACGTTCCAAACCGTCGCCAGGATCGGCCAGGTAAGCATATTCGAGCAATTCGGAGGTATAAGTTTCGCGTGCTTCTTCCGGTATATTCTCGTCAGCCAGAAAATACTGCTCGTAGTAAGCAACAGCTTTTTGACAGATTTCTTTGCGATCCTCATAAACACGATACGGTTTATCCCACCAGTACTGAACAACCAGACGCCGCATCTCGTCATGCAACAACACAATGTCTCCGGTTTTATATTTAATAAAAGAGAGCGGTTTTAACCGGGTTAACAAGATATTTCGGCATTGTTCCAGCGAAGGAATAGGATTGAGAGATTTTAAAATGAGTTCTTTATAAGCATCTTTTAATTCTTTCCCTACATGCTTTTCCACAGTATTCAACACATCTTCTTTCTTTCTAAATACGGTCTTTCCCAATTCCATTAGTACTTTCAACACAGCGGGATGAATGTTTTCTTTGTTCAACTCCTCCAATGAACGTTGGGTGAATTTAAAACCCTCCTGGATGTCAGCTAATGTCTGAAACATTTCGGGAGTCATCCGACGATGAACAACAGCCATAAACCTGACAGCCTTATCTTCCGGATCCTTCATATCGGCAATTCGTTTAATGAGTTCTTCTTCAAATAGATCTCGCTGCGCTTTCGTGATCTTCTCTGTTTGCGTAATCTTTGTGGCTGTACATGTCTCAATCTCTTGCAATAATTCTTGAGGAGAAAGATTATAATATTGCATCCAATCGGCGAACAAGGCCAACAAAACAGGACGGCCATCGGCAAGAGCATAGAAAATTTTAACAAGATCAGCTCCACCTATATATTCAGTTAGTTTTTTGTCGGTGAGCTTTGTATCAGGGTTTTGACTAAAACGCCGCTTCCAAAAGTCCTGCGTGTCTGCAAAGGATAATGTAGAGAGATTAATACTCAATGTTTCTGCTGGATCGAGTTCACGTAAAGGATAACGCCCGGAAATCACAATACGCGTTTTTGGTGTCGCTATTCCGGGAAAAAATTGGGTTTCCAGCCAATGAGAAAAAACCGTAATTTCTGCGCGTTTTTTTCCATTCCTGATTATTTCCGTTCCGGGGATCGCTTCATAGGTATCAAAAAATAAAACAATAAATTTTTCGTTGGAAGTGTTTTCTGAAAATATCGCGAATTCTTTCTGGAAAGTCGTTTCAACTTTTGTAAAGAGTTCCTGGCGTTCGCTTTGATCGCTTGTTTCCTGGTAGGCTTGCATCTGCTGATTAAATTCAGAAAAATGCTCTTTTCCTAAATTGGAAACAATTTGCCGCATAACGCCAAGGTGCGTACGACTTTCAGTCTGGTAAAAATCGACGAACTCTTTCGTAAAAAGAGTTATTTCAGGATGAGATTCACAATACGCCTGCATCTGTAAGAGTAATTGAGTTTTGCCAATTCCACCTTCGCCGTCCGAATGAATCGTCAAAAATCTGAAAGGGCAATCCATTTGAAGCACATCTTGAAAAGCTTGTAATTCCTGCTTACGACCAACAAATAAAGCTGATGGAGTTCGAGTGAATACGGTTTGATTTTCCGACATGGCAACATTCCTCATGATTCAGATGACTGAAGGTATTCAAAGTGTGTTGAACGCGGCATATTCTCAAAGTTTCCGGAAAAGCATAACCGGATCAACAGGAGAGATTGTGGGAAAATACGGGAGAATCTGATCCAGTCCACTCACTCGGAAAACTCTACACATATAAATACACTGATTTTTCTGATTGACTCCGGCATATTTTCCTCTGTTACAGCTCAGGGTTTAGTCTATAGAATGTTTGATTATCCTTTGCAATGAGGAAATATCAACAAGTTCTGCAAGCTCTCGATCTCGTTTCAATTCGTTAGACAATCGTTCGCATTGTTCACGGAGCGCCACGTCTCCACTCAAAAAATCTTTTGTGAAATAGCGTTGTAAATAATTTTCCAATTTTTCTTGAAGGAGAAGGTTCATTTTTCCAGGGTTCGTCTCATGTAAATAACTGGCAGAGTGGTAGAATTGTTCAACAATATTTTTGATCTGAGTGGCGTCTCTGGATTGCTGAACCCATTGATCATATTGGTCCGCTAAGGTTTGTTCAATGAAAAGATAGTCTTCACGCTTGGCATTCACGCGCATATCCCACAGAAGAATATTCCGCACAATCGGCTCCAGATCATACCCGATGCCAAGCTGCCAGGGTCTAAAAATTCGTTTCTTTTGAAATTTATCCATCAACTGTTCAAAAAATTCAAAGGGTTGATCTTTGAACCACTTTCCCAAAAATGTTGAGAGCGTATACCATAATGTGCCGAATTCTATGCGTCGTAATGGCGCCAGGTACCAGAGAATTTCTCTGGCCGGGGGGTATTCCGGGCCAAGTTCGAGATTTTCTAAAATGCGATCTTCGATAATACTGCTGACGAGATTCCGAATACCCTTTCCAAAGCGATGGGCAACAACCTCTTTATCTAAAGATCGATCAAAACCGTCTGTCCAGAAATCAACTAATTTATAATTACTAAAGGGATGCCCAAGGGTCAATTGCAAAATTTTATCAGAGATCTGTTCGGCATCTTGAAAGGGGAATCCCTTTTTCTCGGCCAAACGGGTAATTTGCTCCTGCACCCCTTGATAATCCAAAACCGGAAGTTCGTAACGCTTAATTAACGTTCTAATCTCAGTGCTTTTCCAGAGAAGCTTTTCCTGCCCGGCCGTGACCAAAAAGAAATAAGGATTATGAGTATGCTGTGTCAGTATTTGATCTTCGAAACTGCGTAACGCGATCGGGTAGGCTTTTTCAGTGCTATCGAGACATAAAACAATTTTATACACTTCTAAACTTTTATATAATTCACGATTGAATGTCGCAATGAGTTGGTTTTCAATATCTTGCAACCTTCGTCGGTCAGCCGTTTTAGGATTTTCCAGGGTATCGCGATAAAAGGTTCGCAGTTGGTCCTGGTAAACCGGCAGTTGCGCTTGAAATTCTTGAAAAGCCTTATTTTTAAATTTTGAAGAAAGGTGATCGACAATTGTTTCTAAGATCGGATAAATTTCGGGCCGATGGTATTGAGGATATTCGAAATCAATATATGCAGATAGATAGCCTTCATCTTCAGCATTGTGATAAATCCATTTCAGCAGCTCACTTTTGCCCTGTCCCGCAACACCGGTAAATTCAAGATAAGCTCGTTTCGTTCCGGCGCGCACAGTATCGAAGAAAAGCGTCTTCTCTCGTTCTCGATTGACAAATAAGGTGGGATCAAAGGGTATCGTTTTTACAGCAGTCATTATTCTAATAAGCGGACTGCGAATGCTAACTCAAGATTCCAAGCATTCCAAACTGCCTATTTCTTTGCTTATACAATCGTTACGTAACGGCACATAATTTCTTTGTACATCAGAAACCAAGTTTTTATTTTTAACCCCAGAGACTTCCACATGTCAAGTTTTTTCTCATTTGGCCATCTGTTTTTTACTCTGTTGATGACCAACAAGTTGTCCGGCTTAATCGTTCGCCGGTTCTTTCCCTGTAATTCCCCATATTAACTGCTTAAGCGGATCCGGATCATTTTTACGGAAATCAACCCACAGCATTCCTTCCAGAAAAATAGGAAGTGTTGGAACGTCTTCACAATTAGGGAGAATCACAGGAATCACAGGGCATCCGCGTTTCACAAATTGCCTGAGAAAAGCAGATAATTCCATATCTTGCCAGGGGCCGAAACCATTTTGTCCCACGAAAACTGCCGCAGATTTTATATGCTCAAGGTGTTTTTCAAGTTCATGCTGCCAGATGAAACCCGGACGTAATTCCCATTCATCCAGCCACGGAAGAATCCCTTCTTTTTTCAACTGCCTGCCAATTTCTTTAACGGCTGGCTTGTCTATACTGTTATGGCAGAGAAACACATCAAAATCGTTGGGGGTAATTTGGGAAGCGGGTAGTGATGAGATTTTATATGCATCCTCACCAATGGCAGCAGTTTCTTGCAGCTTATAAAACCCGATATTTTCAGGTGTAGATTCTTGATTTGATCCTGAATATAGACGAGGCCGAGGAGAATGTTTTGCAAAGATCACAAATCGAAGATGCCCTGCCGTCACTCTGTCTAATAAGGCTTCTAAAAGAAACGATCGAACCTCAGTTGACCATATAAGAATTTCTTCAAACTGCTCTAAACTGACTACAATTGGCTGGTTTTTCCTGATAATCGGAATAAAACCGGGATAAAAGATATGGTCAGCGTTACTTTGAAAGTGTGCCAATGCTTTTTTAGAGTCCTGCCCTCTGGTTTGTCTGCTAAATTTTCCGATTAAATATAAATTTCTAATCAATTGGTTTTTTTCATCTGAATCCGCTATTTTATCGGTAAACTGATCACCTATACGTAAAACCAGTTCAATAATTGTGTGCACAAGTGTTTCACATTTTGCTAATTTTGCATCAACACAGAGATGAAGCAAATTTTTTTTCTGATTGAAATACTCATAAAATTTCTCTTTGCCTTCATCAAAGCAAGAAACATTTCCATACACGACAAAAATGGACTGTTTGTTGTTTTCAAACTCTCGGATAGCTTTTTTTACATGAGATTCCAGTTCATTTTCTGGTGCCGTCCCTACCAGTTCCACATCCTTCAGGCCTTGCTCAACATGCTGAATCTGCTTTTTTACGTCTTCAATCGTATGTTCCAGACGGAAGATTTCATCCGCTCTGGTTTCCAAGATCTTCGCCCGCTCTAACCTGGAAAGTTTCTCATTCAGCAAATCCCATTCTTGCTGCAAATGAGCAAGGTGTTGTTGTGCGCGTTGTTTTCTAGTCATAGGTTTATTTTATTTATCCCTTATTCACTTTAAATACATTTTCTCAAAGCCTAAAAATGAAATTTTGTCAAGATATTACGTCTGTGAATTTCCTGAACTCTTTGTGCTCTTCTCTTTTTTTTCTTGACTTTCTCTTCAGCAGTCACGCTTGATATGAATTGTGAGCAAATCCAAAAGATTATGTTCAAAACCTTCGGTGGAGGGAAACAATGGATCAGCGCCTTTTGAAAAAACTTGTTTGTCACTCAGCGGGTATGCAAGCAATGTGTCAAGAGTTAGCTCCCTGCGTCAAAACCGGTTCGCCGCTTCTTTTCTGGGGGAAACCGGGTAGCGGCATGGGATTTTCGGTCGGGGCCATTCATGCGGCTTCGCGTAAGGGCAAGTTATTGCGCAAACCTTGCTTTGAACTGGATGAGGCTGCGTTCGCGGAGCAATTGTTCGGCAATGCTGAGCATGGCGGCTGGCTGGAAGAATATCACCAGGGCACCATCTTTTTCAAGCATATCACCGAAACCTCTCAGGCAGTCCAGCAGATATTACGTAATATCATCAGTAATCAGTCGGTTGACGGACGTATTGAGTTTTCCAGAAAGGGTGCGACGGAAGTCAAAATTGTGAATGTGCGCTTTATCTTTTCAATGGTCAAAAAGTATGATCGGGCCGTGCAAGAAGGCAGTTTATTGCGCGAATTAGCAGAGGTGGTTCGCCGGCGCGGAAAAATTCTTCATCTTCCGCCGTTGCGAGAGCGCAAAGAAGATATTCTCAGAATTGCTCACAATCTTATTGAAGAAATGAATGCCAAATATGCTCAAAGTGTGACCGCCATTGATCAACAAGCTCAAAATGTCCTGATCCATTATGATTGGCCTGAAAATGTTGATGAAATGAAACGGCTCTTTGAAGGGATATTCTCGCGCTATCCCGGGATCAGAAACATCGCATCCGAGCACCTGCCTAAAAATATCCTTGATGTGCGCGACACAGCCTTTCATTACAGTTTTATGTTGAAGAACAAAGAACATTTTTCCGGTAATTTGTTATTAGATACCCTTGCCGTTCAATCTACCGCCAAAGATCGATCCGTTTTCCAAATTAAAACCGAGGATCTCATTGAAATTCGCAGGGTTGACGACCCTGAGTTTGTCACCTCAAAATTGAGACATTTTGTGTTCACATTAAAAAATGGCGATCAACTCATGGGAAATTTTGCCGAAAAAACGATTTCCGTGAAAACAGCTTACGCGTCTTCCAGGCAGATTAATGTGTTGGATCTGTGTGAAATCAAACCTTTGTAGCGCCTGCACAAAAGCTATTTCAGAGTAAACTGAATCGGGATATTAATTGTGAGCGACGGCTTTTGCATCTCGCCTGGGAATTTGGGAAAGGGTTGAGCTTTTTTGATCGCCTCTAAGGCCGCCTTGTTCAATATATCATACTCTAAAGGAGCTGCCAACTCAAGCTGCGTAACTGTACCGTCTGCAAGAATCCGAACTGTAATGACAACCGTTCCCTGCCAGCCCTTGCTTCTTGCCTGGCGCGGATAGGTTTTACGAGCGTGAATCTTTTTTACTACCCGTTGCAAGTAACGCTGAAGGATACCTGGATCAGGCTGCACATCGCTTCTCTGTTCTGCTTGCCCCGCTAAATTTTCTTCACGACCGCGTGGTTCTTGAGATGATCGCGTTTCCTCTTGCGGCTGTGAGTGTGATGAAGCAGTTGAAGGCATGACAGTTGCTGTCGGTAAGATCGTTTGCTCAAGCGAATGTTGGGCGGTCGTGCGGGTGGGCATTCCTGTCGGCTTCAAAGGCAGCGTCTGAGTCGGAACAGGCGTAGATTGCGCAGTTGGAACCGGGGTAGGCTTTGGTGTCGGAACCGGTGTTGGTTCTGGTGTCGGCCCTACGGTGGGTTTTGGCTTTGGAGCGGACTTTGGAAAGGCCTGCGCCTGGGCAAGAAAATCTTGCGGTTCAAGCACAGGTGATCGTTCAATTTTTCGAGGCTGAATAACTGCCTGATTCGGAACAATTCGCGCTGATTGTTCAGGGAAGCGGGGTTGTGACGTGGGCGCTGGAGGTTGTTGTCGCCTTTGAACCATGGAAAGCGGCAGCGAAATATCGCGCTGCGGTTCAAATTGCGGCAGCGCCATCGCTTTGCGAGGAACACTCGTAAGAGGCGTATCTGCCTGTCCTGGAGGGGAGACGATCACCTGCTTGCGGAATTCCACCCGGAAACGTTGCTCTGAGAGCGAAATGTGCCTTTCCTGAGGAGAAACACATACGCTGACCAGGCTGACGATGAGGACGTGCAATCCAACTGAGGCTAAAAAACTCACACGCAGCATAATATCCGCCTTTTTACTCCGGAAATTCAGCCGAAATGACCAAATCCTCGCCTCCGGCGGCTTTCACAATATCCATTACACGCACAAACAAGCCAAAGGCAACCTCTTTATCCGCTTTGATGGTCACCTGTCTGTCAGTTCGCTGTTGCAGGGCCTGCGACAGGGCCTGCGAAAGATCGTCAATGGGCATAAAACGGTCATTCCAATATATTTCGCCGAGTCTTGAAATATACACAACTTCTTGCGTGGGCTGTTCCTGAAATTCAGCGGTAGCCGCCTCCGGCAAATCCAACGGAATTCCGGGCGTAATAAACACCGACGTAAGTAAAAAAAACAGGAGCAGCAGAAAAATAATATCAACCAACGGAGTGATACTCAGTGAGTTCGATAACGGTTTAGGACGCTCAAATTCAATCATAATTTTTTGTCCACGGAACACACGAAAAGATCCGGAAAAAAGAAGAAAACGCTGAAACTTCTTTTTATTCGCTGAATTCTTTCATCCGCTGCAGGGTTGACATCATTTCAGTTTATTTGTGTATTTCGTGTGTTTTGTGGGCCCCGGGTCATTATCATTTTTCAAGAATTCTATCAGTTCCAGGCTGTCATGTTTCATCTGAAACGCAAACTGTTCCACCACACCTTCGAAATAATGGTGCATAATCACGACCGGAATGGCGACGGTCAAGCCGGCCGCGGTGGTTAATAATGCCTCCCAGATGCCTCCGGCCAATACGCTCGGATTTACCTGCCCCTGGAGTTCTGCAATCTGCATGAACGTTTTGACCATCCCAAACACGGTTCCCAATAAGCCGAGCAGAGGCGCGACATTTCCGATAATTCCAAGTCCGCGCACATGCTTCGATAATTGCTGAATCTCGCGAGTTCCGGCAGCAGATACCTGTTTTTCGATGTCTTCGATCGGAAGCTGGCTATTTTGTAACACAATAGTCAGGACTCTGGGCAGAACCCCTCGAAAAGTTTGACACAGGGCGATGGCTTCCGAGATACGCTTGTGCTCTGCCAGAGGGTATAATTGGGAATACAACCTGTTGGTATCACAACGGGCGTGATGGTAATACCAGAACCTCTCAATAATCACAGTAACAGCAATAAGCGAACTCAGAAGGATCGGAATCATCAAGAGTCCGCCTTTAGCGAGAAAGGCAACACTAAATTCAATGCGATCAAAAATCATGTTTAACATCATCGCGGCTTTACCGTCTTGCGTAATGCGCTGAGGAGTTCATAGATAGTCGCATGGTCACTGA
This sequence comes from Candidatus Vecturithrix sp., assembly GCA_040772385.1. GTDB lineage: Bacteria > Moduliflexota > Moduliflexia > Moduliflexales > Moduliflexaceae > Vecturithrix. The sequence goes on from JAXGYF010000001.1 coordinate 256,858, forward strand.
ATTGATCCTGAATCTGCAAACGCCAGCGCAGCGCTTCATATTCGCCGTGAATCTTGACCTGAATCCGAGAGCCATTCTGTGAAGTTTTCACGGCAAATCCTTCGCGTTCCAATGCTTTACGGGTCCAAAGCGCATGAAGTCCGTTGCCTTGCAAGGTAATATGCCCATTAGGTCGGGTGTTCATGTTAAAGGCTCCATGCTGCTGATCAAAGGTCACCCCATCGCTTTTAAAAGCCTGGGCTAAGGCCCCGGATAAAACCAGATCTTCAGGAGCGCCAACCTGGATTGGCGCGTTTTTCGACAAGATCCAGAGCCGATCGGCCGTGCGTAAGGCCACATCTAAATCATGGGTCGAAAGCAGAATCGCGGTGCCGGTATCACGGGCGAGTTGACGTAACAGGTTCAACATTTCGATCCGCCGCGGCAGATCAAGAAAAGCGGTCGGTTCATCCAGAATCATGACCTTTGGCTCCTGAGCTAACGCCCTGGCAATCATCACTTTCTGGCGTTCGCCGTCGCTCAATTCATGTACCTGGCGATCGGCCAATTCCTCAGCGCCGACGGCGTGAATCGCCCAGTTTACAACCTCAACATCGCTGGATTGCAATTTTCCGACCCAATCCGTATAAGGAAAACGGCCAAGGGCTACCAGCGTAAAAACCGGCAGCGCACCAACATGCACTCGCTCTGTCAGTACAATGCTCAGGTTACGCGCCAGTTCCTTTGGCGTAAAAGTTGAGAGATCACGAGAATTCAGATACACTTGTCCGCCAAGCGGAGGATGTAAACCGCTTAATGTACGTAGCAACGTTGATTTTCCGACGCCATTCGGCCCGATCAGGCAGACAACTTCGCCCTGGATTAAAGCCAGCGACAGATCCGCTGACACAACTTTGCGCTCTCGTCTCTGAGATACATAGCCGGTCGTAAGATGTATGGTTTCAAGTACAGCACTATTCATGTGAATGATTTTGCATCCTTACTTATAAAAAATCTCTGTAGTTACTCATCCTGCAAAGGTTTCGGTTATATCATTTTTACTCAAAATCACCCAAATAATAATCGGAACTCCAATTAAGGACGTCACGGCGTTTAACGGCAAAACAAGCTGGCTGCCAGGCATCTGAGCAATAATATCAGCGATTAAAGCCGCAATTGCGCCCGTCAGCATAACGGTTGGCAACAGCGTCCGGTGATCTGAGGTATGAAAAAAAATCCGACATAAATGCGGAATCGCAATCCCTAAAAACGCTACCGGCCCGCAAAAAGCAGTCGTTGAACCGCTTAGCAGTGCGGTAATCGCAATAATCCACAATCGTGTTTTCTTGAAATTCAAGCCTAAGCTTTTGGCATAAACTTCACCTAAGAGCAGGGCATTCAGAGGTTTCTGCAAGACAACGGCAATCAGTACTCCACATACAATCACTGGCGTAAAAATGAAAAGCTGTTTCCAGGTTGTTGTCGAAAAACTGCCGAAAGTCCAGGAAACATACGCCTGAATCCGTTCGGCAATACTGAAGTGTATCAAAATACTGACCAGCGCGCTGGTAGCATAACCGAACAATAACCCCAGAATTAACAAGGTCATAATGCTATTGACTCTTTCGGCGAACGCCATAATCAGCAGAAGCACCAGGGCTGCCCCGAAGCTTGCTGAAACTACCAGGCCCAATTCTCCTACAAAACCTACCCCATCGAGAAAACGGGTTCCAACCCCTCCAGCGGCGGCAGAAAGCACCACCAGAGCGACTCCCAGGCTGGCCCCCGCATTAATGCCCAGTACCGATGGTCCGGCTAAAGGGTTACGGAAAAGCGTCTGCATCAGCAAACCGCTGATCGCCAGACCTGCTCCGGCTAAGATCGCGGTCAACGCTTTGGGCAAGCGAAATAACCAGAGAATATTGATCCAGGCAGCATGCTGCGGCTCTTGCCCCGCAAAAATTTTGACCATTTCAATAAAGGGAATATGCGCTGAACCAACGGAAAGATCCAACACGAACATCGCCAAGAGCATGAGCACAAGTCCGGTGTACCCAGAAATTTCCATACCTTCTTGACGCCGTAACACGTTGACCTTATCTGAGTCCATGATTATGAATGCCTATTAAAAAATGGTAATGATTTACCAGGATCTGACCACATCACATTCGCGCTTCATGAAGTGAGTATCAATAATTTTTTGCCCGTCAGAACCCGGGTTTTTTCAAAAAACCCGGGTTCTCGGCCTGTCAAAACTGACAAAATATATTCATCATCACTTAAATTACGTAACTCATGCGACGCAATCCTGTTTTTTTTACCACGCAGCGATTGGAGTATTGTAGAGATCACTATTCCTTTACTCCAATTTCTTATAGTAAACCAACTTGTGTTCTGGTAATAACAAAGGATGAAAAATTTTGATCAGATCCGCCAGAATAATATCCGGCCGCGTCAGTCCCGATTCCCAAAAATCATTGCCGCCCTGCGCGTTGACACGAGCCGTGTTATTATACACCTTCCCCTCTCGAAAAGCGCGAAATTGAGTCAAACGCTCATCCTGAACGCGACCGTCATCAAGACGTTCCCATTGTCCAGGATGCAGCCAGAACTCCGCTTCAGCCGCCTTTACATAGACCGATTCCATATCGAGCATCAAACTACCCTGCGAATCAATATCCGTCCACAAATAGCTGGCACCAGCATCCTGTAAGAGCGTGGCCATATAACTCTTGCCGCCCGGCATCCACCACGCCCCCTGATACGGCGTATTCAAAAAGACAGTTGGTCGAATCGCAAACGTTTTTGTCTTTGCGACCAGCGCGGCATAGTCTGCTGCAATGGCTTCGAAAATCTGCTGCGCCTGCTGTTCCTTATTAAAAAAGGCGGCAACAAATTTAATCCATTCAGCTCGTCCCAGGGGTGTCGGCTCCAGATATTCCGCATTGAGCACGACATTCAAATGCGCCTCGCGCAATTTGAAATACTCATCGTCCGGACTGCCGAGCGAATAGGTCATAATCAACTCTGGCGCAAGTTCCATCATACGTTCAATATTGACGTTCGAGCCGCCTCCGACTTCTCGAATTTTGCCTTCAGCAATACGTTGAAGGACTCCCGGCGTATTCACATGTGCAAACGAGTTATACCCGACCAGGGTATCGAGCAGATCAAGCTGACTCAGATACGCCAGATGCGTGGTTGACATGGTAATCACCGACCGCACCGGAATCTCAATGTGTGGGACCGATTCATAGCCGCTCGGAACGGTCGCGCCACGCTGCACTAGAAGATACTGATAGGTCGTTTTCGCATCTTTCCAGGGGCTTAAAATCGTGGCCAGCTTATACCCCTCGTAATAGTCAATTGTAAATCCCTGCGCATAACAAATAGATAGCTGCTCTGCACTCTTGCTCTCTGCAAACGCTGTCGAGACGCCACACCTCAGCAGAAGAATACAACAAACCATGATGCCGGAATACCCGATTCTCATGATGATTTTCTGTGCACACGACAAAAAATTTGCCCCTCTTCTGTTCCTTCCGCAAACAGGGAAAGTCGATCCGCTTCCCCCCGCTTGCGTGGGGAATAAAAGGGGGGTCACAGCTTTTCCCTGCGAGAACTTCACACCCCTGCCCGCTTGCAGGCGGATAAAGAGGGGTGTGCGTAAATCCTGTTTTATACTTGTTCGTAAGTTCACCAACATTTTTTTCGTGTATTTGGCGCTTGCCTGAACAAACATCTGAAAAAACGGTTAAAATTCGATACCTTTCTGGACAAACAAGAAAAAAAGCCCTTCAAACAGAAAAATGTTTGAAGGGCTGCACCCGTTTTTCTTGACCCTTAGCTGCTGCCTGGATGTCAGAAAGCGCATCGTTCTTTTCCTGGCATCCTCTCTGTTCTTTCAGTCATTCCGCTGAGCGACATTCATCCATGAAGGCAGGTCTTCTGGCTCTCGGCTCATCCTTCCGGCCGTCCCTTCCCATCAGATCATGCCTGATAGTGGTTGTTTGCAGCCTTCGTCCCCGATTACAGCGGCGGGACCGCTCCTGATTCACACAGGATTCCCTATTAAGCCAACGTGGCGCCTTGTATGTCGAATATTCCACAATACCAAACCTGTCAAGAAGAAATTTCTTCCTATTCAGGTTGACAATTCGATGATGATGATGAGTATGGCACGAGTTGAACAAATTGTGTACATACGGCAAAAATCAGAGAATCTGCTGTGATTGACGATTTAGAAGCCAGTTGGTTCCGGAAATCCGTTCAAATTTTTGTCTTGTAAAAAACTGTCAACAAAATGTCCATGTCAGGTGAAAAATTTTTCTGTTTTGAATAAAAACTTGACATCTTTCCAGCAAGTTTTATGGTAAGTATGTAAACGTTTACTGAATTATTGTCGAAAATAAATAATAAACTTTGATTTTCTTTTATAATACAGCACATCTAATTTACCTATCCTATAATAATTTTTTACTGTAAAGGTTTACATGAGCACCATAAAAGATGTCGCTCATCTGGCGCAGGTTTCAATTGCGACGGTCTCCCGCGTCCTGAATAATACCGGACCAGTAAGGTCTGAATTGGAAGAGCGGGTGTTAGAAGCGGTTCGAAAACTTTCTTATCAGCCGAACAAAATGGCGCGTAATCTGCGGCGTAACGAGAGTTTGACCATTGGCGTCCTGATTCCCGATAGTCGGAATCCGTTTTTCGCTGAACTGGCGAAAGGGATTGAAGACACCTGCGCTGCCGAAGGCTACACCGTGGTGCTCTGTAATACGGATGAGCAGACGGAAAAAGCGATCCATTACCTGAATACGCTGTACCAACAGCGAGTCGCCGGGTTAATTGTGGTCAGCCCCGGACAAATTGCTTTGCATTTACAACGTTTGCTTGATCGCCGCTTTCCGCTGGTGATTGCCGACCGTCCACTGCCTCTGCTTGAAACCGACTCTGTTGTGGCGGATAATTATAGCGGCGCGTGCCAGGCCATGCAGCATCTTCTAAGCTTAGAACATCGGCGTATCGGATTAATTGTGTCGGATCGTTATTTAGAAACGGTGCGGCTGCGCTGGGCTGGCGTCGAAGATACGCTGCGTATGGCGGGGATTGTCCTTGACAAAGATTTGATTTATAACAAAGGAGACTTTCTGCCGCAATCCGGCTACGTCGGGGCAGAAGTGCTGTTGAAACAGGAACCTCCACCGACAGCGATCTTCGCTTTTAACGATCTGATGGCTTACGGTGTTCTGCACTATGCCCAGACAAAGGGTTGGAAGGTGCCTGAAAACCTGGCAGTGATAGGCTTTGATGACATTATGATGAGTTCCTACACAAATCCGAGTTTATCCACAGTGGTGCAGCCGAAATATGAACTGGGGCAGAAAGCTGCGGAAATGCTATTACGACGTTTTCAACAAAGCGATGTGCCGTTTCAGCAAATTGTGCTGCCAACATCGCTCGTCGTGAGAGCCTCGACAATGTAAACTGTGCCAGAGAATCAAAAATTTTTGCGTGTTTGACTTGTTTCGCCGACTAAGTCAGGTACGCTTGCAGCTACCATCTTATGAATCCTGAAAAACGAGTATTACAGGTGCATAACATCACCAAAGAATTTCCGGGAATGCGCGCGCTCGATCAAGTGAGCTTCGACTTATACGAAGGAGAAGTTCACGCGCTGGTCGGAGAAAATGGGGCGGGCAAGTCCACCTTAATGAAGATTCTGAGCGGCGCATATACGCCGACTTCCGGCGAAATCGAACTGGGCGGCAAGCGGTACACCGGATTTACGCCCAAACAATCGGCGGAATTAGGGATCAGTATCATTTACCAGGAATTGAGCGTCATCAATCAACTATCCATTGCAGAAAACCTTTTTTTAGGACGATTGCCGCATCAAACCATTGCAGGGATCAAGTTTGTTGACCGAAAAACGCTGGCAAAGACCGTTAAACACTATTTACAGCTTGTGGGACTGGATTTTCAGGGAGATGAATTTGTGGAAGACTTGAAAATTTCGCAAAAACAACTGGTCGAAATTGCCAAAGCCCTCTCACTGGAAGCCAAAATACTGATTATGGATGAACCGGCTTCATCCCTATCATCCGGTGAAATTGAACGTTTATGGACCCTGGTGCGCGAATTGAAACATCACGAGGTATCGGTGATTCTCATCTCTCATAAAATCAAAGAAGTGATGAAAATCGCCGACCGTATTACGGTGCTGAAAGATGGCCGGATCATGGGCACAGAGCAAACAGCAAATCTGACGATTGATGACGTGGTCAATTTCATGGTGGGCAAGGAACTCAAATTCAAATATTCCGACGTGCGCAAATATCAGCAGCAGCACCGCGCCAATGAAACGCCGGTGTTGGAGGTCAAGGAACTCACTCCTAAAGAACGTGCCCGAAATATATCTTTCAAACTCTACGCCAAAGAGATCGTCGGGTTTTTCGGATTGGTCGGCGCGGGACGCACAGAAGTCATGCGGGCGATTTTCGGCGCAGAACCGCATGAAACCGGAACCTTTGCCGTTCGAGGAAACACCATCGCAATCCCCACTCCGTATTCAGCGTTAAAGCAGGGCTTCGGCCTCATTCCTGAGAATCGCAGAGAAGAGGGGATTGTGAATGTCTTTAGCATCTGGCAGAATATGAGCCTCCCCTTTTTACAGAAAAAATCGTCGCTGCAAGGTTTGCTCGGCCGCACCAATCCGAAACAGGAACGGGCAATGTCGTCCAAATATCAGGCGATGTTAAAGGTGAAATGTACTTCCCTTGAGCAGTCAATTAATGAATTAAGCGGGGGAAATCAGCAAAAAGTGATCGTCGCGAAATGGCTGGCCTCGGATGCTGAAATCATGATTTTTGATGAACCGACGCGCGGCATTGATGTCGGCGCGAAAAACGATATTTATCAGATTATCTTGGATCTCGCGCAATCCGGAAAAACAATTCTGCTCGTATCTTCTGAATACGAAGAACTGCTTTCGATTTGTTCCCGGATTTATGTGATGCGAGAAGGAGCGATTGTAGCTGAATATCCGGTGGAATCCGCAACAGAAGAAAATTTGCTCTACAGCGCAACGGTCTCGGCGTAAATGAGGAGGTTTGCATGACAGTTTCATTTCGCGCATTCTGGCAAAAATATGGCATTTTATTGATTTTGTTACTGTTAGTCGTGATTATGGGGATCCTTTCTCCGAAATACTTTCTGACCGTGAACAATCTGGTGCAGATCATCCTGCAATCTTCGATTACGATTTTGATTGCGGTCGGAGAATTCTTTGCAATTCTCATTGCCGGCATTGATTTATCTGTTGGTTCTGTCCTGGCGCTGACCGGCATGGTGACAGCCAAATTGCTGGTCAATGGCGTTCCGATTCTCCTGTCCGTCTTATTTGGCGGCGTCATTTTAGGAGGCGCACTTGGTTTAGTGAATGGGTTTCTCGTGGTGCAAACCGGCTTACATCCCTTCATCATCACGATGGGCGGACTTACGATTTTTCGTGGACTGACCCTGGTGATTTCCGACGCCAGACCGGTTTATGGATTTCCTCCGGCTTTTCAGCGCACAATTGCCGGATCGCTTTGTAAAATTCCGATTCCGATTCTGATCGCTCTTGCTGTTGCAGTTCTCTTCTATATTATCACCACTAAAACGATTTTAGGGCGTAACCTCTATGCCATTGGCGGCAATCAGGATTCAGCCTGGCTGTCCGGCGTCAATGTCAAAGTACACAAAATAGTTGTATTTGTTTTCTCAGGCGTGTGTTCCGGAGTGGCGGGAGTGGTGATGATCGGACGGTTAGGGGCCGCAGAACCGCTGGCTGGCCAGGGCTTTGAATTGTACGCAATTGCCTCGGCGATTATCGGTGGCACGAGTTTCTTTGGCGGAAAAGGCCGGATTTCCGGAGTCGTGATCGGCGCAATTATTATCGGCTTAATCAATAACTCGTTAAATATTTTGAACGTTCCGACCTTTTATCAGCAGATTGTCATGGGCAGCTTGATTATCGGGTCTGTCTTTTTAGATAAAGCCCTTTCGGCAAAATAGGCGTTGTGAAAAACGCTGAAGCGTTTACTACAAACCATAAATAATCACAGATTTCACGGATTGGATCTTATTCTTATCTCAGAAATCTGGGGTTGATGTACAGGCATGACAGCAGAACGTGACACACTGCACATTGGCGTGGATATCGGCGGTACCAAAATTGCGATAGGACTTGTTACTGCGACCGGACACATCCTTTTCCAGAAGAATTATCCGACCCAGGTTGAAAAGGGGTCGGAAAAAGTGATCGCAGAGTTAATCACGACGATTAACAAATTCACGACGGACGCTGGTGTGAGGCGTGATCAGATCGTGTCAATCGGCATCGGAGTTCCCGGAACTGTTGAGTTAGCCAGCGGAAACGTCATTCTTGCGCCGAACCTTTTTTGGCGAGATGTGCCGCTGGGAGCAAGAATGAAAGCAGGGTTTCCTGAAATTCCGATCTATATTGATCAGGACACCAATACTGCGGCCTTAGGGGAATTCTGGCTATGCGACGATCCTTTGGTCACCAATTTGTTCTTCATTACAATCAGTACGGGTATTGGTTCTGGTCTGATTCTGGACAAAAAATTGTATCGCGGGCGAGGAAATATGGCAGGTGAAATTGGCCATATTACGGTCGAAAAAGATGGCGAACCCTGCACCTGCGGCAGTAAAGGATGTTTACAGGCTTATGCAAAAGGACCGGCCATTGCCGCAAAAGTGGTGCGCCGGATCAAGCAGGGTGAAAAGTCGGTACTGGCGGAGCAAATCCATGAGGATCAACTTACGGCCGCTCAGGTAGCGGAAGCGGCGTCACAAGGTGATCGCCTTGCGCGGGAAGTGCTGTTGCAAGCGGCGGAATATGTGGGTGTTGCGCTGGCGAATGTGGTCAGCCTGCTGAATCCGGATTTGATTATCATCGGCGGCGGCGTGGCGCAAAGTGGAAACCTGTTTATTCAGAGAATTCAGGACGTGACAAAAGCCTGCTGCTATCCGCCAGCCAGAGAGAGTTTTCGAATTGAATTGACACGAAACTGGGGAAAAAGCCCGATTATCGGAGCCGGAATGCTGCACAAAACACTGCAATTCCACATTTAAACAACAGTTTTAGAGGAGTTGTCATGAGCTGACGTTCACCCGGTATGATGAACATGGCGAATTCGTACCCCGGGCATCCTTGTCCGGGGAGATGAACACACCCGGACAAGGATGTCCGAGATACAGATATGTTCAAAGGAGGTGATGATTGCGTCTTGCTTGCACACGTTGTTTCGGTGTAGTCGTCTTTAACAGAAAACGTTTTTCCATGGAGGGTTGTGTTATGAAAAAAATCAGTGGAGTGGTCGTTGCCATGTTTATCGCCAATCTGTGTCTGGTAATCGGGACCAACGCCCAGGAGTTAAAATTTGCCGCGATTTTGAAAACTCTGGCTAATCCGCACTGGGTCTCGATGCAAAAGGGATATGAAGAAGAAGCCGCGAGACAGGGGGTCGTGGTCGAAGTGTTTGCTGTCACATCAGAAGGGAACATTCAGGAACAGTTACAGTTATTCGAAACCGTCTTACAGAAAAAGTACGATGGGATTGCTTTTTCACCCATCACGCCTGTCAATTTGATTCCGACCGTGATAAAAGCCAATGAACAAGGAATTCCGGTTGTGAATGTGGATGAAGGCGTGGATCAAAAAGCCTTAGCTGACGCCGGCGGGAAAATCGCGGCCTTTATTCGCACCGATAACTATGCAATCGGTCAAACAGCAGCAGATTTTATCGCCTCGAAATTGCCTGACGGCGGCAAAGTTGCCATTGTCGAAGGCATGGCCGGTAACGCCAGCGGCGATGCGCGACGTGACGGATTCAAAGATAAGATCGCCACTTACACCGGATTTGAAGTGGTTGCCAGCCAACCGGCGGATTGGGATCGCATCAAAGCCTTGGATGTAGCTACCAATGTCATGAGCCGCAATGAAGATCTTAAGGCGATTTACTGTGCAAATGATACGATGGCGTTAGGCGCGGTGCAGGCGGTCAAGAACGCCGAGCGCGATGTAATTGTGGTGGGCACCGATGGCATTGACGAAGCCGTACAGTCTGTTCAAGCTGGCGAAATGGCGGCGACTGTCGCCCAGGATCCCTATGCCATGGGCGTTACCGCTGTTCAAACTCTGATAAAATTGGTCAAAGGGGAAGAAGTCGAATTTGACATGCTGGTTCCGTCGAAACTGATTGCAGAATGATGCTGTTTTCATCCCACCCCAGCCTTCCCCAAAGGAGAGGGAGTTCTCTCCTTCCTTTGGGCAGCAGAGCTGTGAAGTTCTCCCCCCTCAGTCCCCCGCAAGCGGGGGAAGGCGATCCGTTTCCCCCCGCTTGCGGTGGGAACAAGGGGGAATAACAGGTTCTCTCTGCCAGAACTGAACAGCCCTTCCTTTGGAGAGGACTGAGGTGGGATTTTTAAAAGATGAAAAAAATTGGTATCGGATTAATCGGGTATGGCGGTATTGGCAAAATCCATACCCTCAGCTACAAAGATATTGGCATGTATTATCCGGGACATTTGCCTGAGGTTGACCTGGCAGCGGTGTGTACCTCAAAGCCTGAAACCGCTCAGAAAGCAGCGCGCGAGGGCGGATTTCGCAAATGGTATACAGAGGCGGCTGAATTGATTCAGGATGATGACATAACCATCATTGACTGTTCACTCCCTAATTTTGCCCATAAGTCTGTGCTCTTACAAGCGATTGCTGCCGGAAAGCCGATTTATTGTGAAAAACCCCTGGCCATGAATGCCGCAGAAGCGCGTGAAATCACCGTTGCTGCCCAACAAGCTGGAATACCGATCGGCATGACCTTCAACTATCGCTTTCTGCCGGCCATCATGCGGGCCTATTCCCTGATTCAGGACGGCGCATTAGGCCAGATTTACCGTTTTCAGGCAGAATACCTGCACACCGGATATGAAGATCCGCAACGTCCGTTAAGTTGGCGCCTGGATCATACAAAATCAGGCGGAGGAGCCTTAGCTGATCTGGGAGCGCACGCCATTGATTTGATGCGTTATCTTTTAGGGGAATTTGAGGCCGTACGCGCCTTAATCAGGACCTTTGTGCCTGAACGCCCTCTGAAATCCGGCGTGCAGAAAACCGGCAAGGTGACGGTAGATGATGCCGCCTGGCTGCAAGTACACTTGAAAAATGGCGGGATCGGCACAATTGAAGCATCCCGATTTGCGACCGGTATTCTGGATGAACTGCGTTTTGAGGTTTGCGGTGAAAAAGGTGCGTTACGCTTTAATCTGATGGACGGCAACTGGTTATATTGGTACGATGCCGCGCGTAAAGGCGGCGATTTTGGCGGCGAACGCGGCTGGCAGCGCCTGGATACTCTGCAACAGTATCCCGGAGCTTCAATCCCGACCCCGCGCTCGATTATTGGCTGGCAGCGTCCTCATGCCGAAAATCAATATCAATTTCTCAAAGCGATAGCGGCCGGCGAATCGTTCCAGCCGAACGTGCTCGACGGTCTACGCGCCCAATTGATTCTAGACGCCGCCTATACCTCGGCCGCGACCGGCGAATGGGTCAACGTGGAACAAGAGTAAAACCAGGGGGAACAACTAATCTTAAGGAGGTTTGTGATGGTGACATCGCGGTATGCTGAGCTTGTTGAAGTTGGAAAAATGGCGATCAAGGAAGAACAGATCGAGATGACGGAAGATCAGGTGTTGATTCGAATTACGCACTGCGGATTGTGCCAGTATGACGGCGCGTATTTTCAAGGTATTATCGGGACGCCGCCCTTGCGCTTAGGGCATGAGCCGGTCGGCATTGTGGAAGCGGTCGGCCGCCATGTGCACAGTGTAAGCGTGGGGGAACGCGTGACCGGTCTGTTTGCGCATCTCAAAGCTTTTGCCACCTATGCCGTTGCAGAACCGCAGGAACTGATCCGCATTCCAAAACAGATCGCCTCTGAACATGCGCTGGCCGAACCATTGAAGTGCATTGCCACGATCGTGCGATCCGCTCCGCCGCAATTAGGCGATCACGTGCTGGTCATGGGCTGTGGATTTATGGGCTTGCTAACCCTGGCCGGGCTTGTAGGAAAAGCTCCGGCCTCGCTCATTGCGGTCGATCTGTTAGAAAATCGTTTACAGCTTGCCAAAGCAATCGGGGCAACCCATACGCTCAATGCGAAAGACCCGAATTTTCTGAAACAGGTGCAGGACATCACGAATGGCCGGGGGACAGATATTGTCTATGAAGTGACCGGCAATGCGATCGCGGCTGAACTGGGCGCGAAAACGCTGCGTCCCCATCGCGCCACGTATGCCCTGGCGGGCTGGTACGGAAAACCAGCGCAATATACTTTACGTAATTGGACCACAAAAGGCGCGGTAATCGTGACGCCACACCCCAAATATTCACTTGATCCGGCCGATGACATGCGCCGGGCTATAAATGCCCTGGCGCGCGGCGTATTTCCGATGGAAAAACTGGTGACCCATAGTTTCCCTTTGGACGAGATACAAAAAGGATTTGAAACCATGTTATCCGCATCGGAAGGTTATATCAAAGGCGTGATTACTCCCTGAAGCGCAAAGATTTTTTTTCACTGTAAGCAATAAAATATTGTCGTACTTTGAGACAGAAGTTTTCAGGAGTTCGTAGTTCGCACTTCAGCGCGAAGTGCCGCCTGAAGGCGGAACTACGAACTGGCAAAAATTTTTATCCCAAAGTAGAACAGTAACAAACTAAAGGGGTATGGGATATGATGCGTGAAAAAAGAAGACCTGACCAGGGGGCAGCCAATGTGCTGCTGATTATTTTGCTGGTTGTGCTGGCGATCGGCGCTTATGCAGGTATCCAACTTTTTCCGTTGTACTGGGATCATTGGAATTTTGAGAAAACAGCTGAAACCCAAATGGTTGCGACGCTGGCGTCTGCCAGAGAGAATCTTGAAGCGACCGTCAAACAGCAGATTGTGCAATTATTAGATACCATGGGGGCCCAATACCAGCCAGAACATGTCAGAACCAGACTGAGTTCGGATCAGAAATCCATGCAGGTAGAAGTCTGGTATGCCCGACCTCACCATCTGCCGCTCTACCCGAATCCGAAACGCTTTTATGTCAAACTCGAACATGCATTGCTGCTGCCCAAGCTCGATCTGCCTCAGCGAACTCCACTGCCAGTGACAGAATAATCGAATTGTTTTTCAGGACAGTCCGCCCAGCCATCAATAGCCGGTCTCGCAACTGAAGCAGGCTGACAGGTCAGCGTCCTTCCGCTGTGAGACTGGCGATTGATCACCAGGCTTCACTGGACGAACTTACTCCGTAGACCCTCAACCACTCATTCAAATAACTGGACAACTTGTTCTTGTCCCCCTCTTTGATAGTGATAACGTACCGGTTTTTGATGTTCATCCAGCACGATCGTTAATGCAAAGGGAAGCTGATCGTTATTGTGCAGATGTCGGAGAAAAGGGGCGACGGTAGCAAAGCGTAGGTCGCCGAAAGTAATCAACGTTTCTTGCTCAAGCTGTTCCGCATGCATAACCGGAAAATCAAAAAACCAATGATATGTTGTGAATAAAGACGCAACCTGTCCAAGTTCCTCGAATAAGTCGTTATTCGCTTTCTCATAGCGGGTGAACGCCAGAGGTTGGCGTAAGTTGAGTACATTTATCCCGCTAAGTTGATAGGCATTGCCCTGGTCAACAATGACTTTCCAGAAAAATGGCGAGAGCGCATCGGTCGAAACTTCAAGATCGTCGAAGGCCATGCCTTCCCGGATGAAACGCCGTTCAAGATAGTATTCCAGGCCATAACGCACACTGAGATTGAAGGCCGGATACACCAACACCCAGACCAGGCCAAACAGTGCAATTATTTTGCGCGTTTTCTGATGTTTGACCGATCTGTACACCAGGTACAGCATGACGAGCGTATAGATTGGGTCAATAATAAACACACTTGTTACGGCATAGCGGGCATTAGTGAGCGGAAAGAAAATCTGCGTGCCATAAGAGGTAATCAGATCAAGAAAAATATGGACAATGATAAAGAGATAAGCTAATCCAAATCCTCGTTTAAAGGAAAAAGACGGGACAAACCAACGAAAAATCCAGACCAAGAGGACGGCGAGCAGAATCGCACCAAAGATTGAATGAGTCAAACCGCGATGATGAATGAGGTAAAATTCCAACCCTAAAAATCCGATAAAATTATCAATATCCGGCAGCCAGGCTGCGAGAAGACAAAACACCAGCAAGTGCCTATCACGGCGAAGCGGCTTGCGTAAAGCCTGTCCGCCTAGAGCGCCGGCGGCAAGATGCGTCACTGGATCCATAAATTTTTTGTGGCGGTTCTCTTGTCAATGATGCCACATGTTGCGAACTACAGTTTGCCATCATCTACAGGATACCACTGCCAAATTTTTTATATCAGCATATCAGAAAAATACATGTTCAAACTAAAAACCGAGTTTTTTGAAAAACTCGGTTTTTGGACGGGACGATGCGCTAAATAGTTACGACATATTAACCGAATACATCTTGTAAGGCTTGATACATTACATTAACAGGAGCTTCCATACCTGTCCACATTGTAAAACCAATCGCCCCCTGATAAACCAGCATTCCCAATCCATCAAGCACTCTTGCGCCGCGAGCCTCGGCTTCTTTCAAAAACGGGGTATGCGGCGGATTCGGAATCACATCGCACACAATCATGTCTGACCTGATACTGTCATACACGATCTCCGGTCGAGCTTCGACATCAGGAAATAGTCCGATCGAAGTCGCATTCACAAGAATATCGGTATTTTCAGGAATACTGTAAGCGGCCTTCCATTCAACAAACACGGCCTTCGTTTCCGTATGTTCATTCAATAATGTCACCAATTCCTGGCCACGTGCAGGTGTACGGTTGACGATTGTCATGTGACTGGCGCCGGCCAGAGCAAGTTCTACGGCAATTGCTCGCGCAGCCCCTCCTGCGCCAAGAATAAGTATCTTTTTCCCGGCCGGATGGACCTGCGCGTCTTCTCGCAGCGAGCGCAGAAAACCTTTGCCGTCAGTATTTTCTCCTATCAGGGCATCACCTTCACGCCGCACCGTATTCACCGCCCCCATCAAGGCGGCATCCGGAGCGATCTGATCGAGATATTGCAGGACCGCCACTTTATGAGGAATCGTCAAATTAATACCGCGCAGATTCATCGCCCGCAACCCTCGCATGGCATCCTCTAAGTCCTCAGGCAGCACTTCAATCGTCAGATACCGCCAATTCAACTGACAGGTCTTAAATGCGGCCTCCTGCATCACAATTGTCGGATTTTCAGCCACCGGATGTCCAAACACCCCAACCAGTTCGGCTTTATAATTTCCTTGTTGTCCCATAATATGCCCCCATGTAAGTGATTATGAATAAATTTTTTCAGTTTTGGCAGGTCCAGAAGCCGGGTTTTTTCGGAAAAACCCGGCTTCTGATAAAATATACGTATTGAATTTTTAATACCGTGAATCAGCCTTTTCACAATCGCCACACACATACCCGGTTTTTTCCGGTTCGCTTGGCCTGATAGAGCGCCGCATCAGAGCGTTCAATCAATTCCTGGGCAGACAGAGGATCTGCGTGAAAATCGGCAAGTCCGATACTGACGGTCAAAATTTTAGATGAATGCGAGGTCTTATAGGTAAACCGATGCGATTCAACCGTCTGCCTGAGCCGTTCAGCGATCTTTATCGCGCCTTTAGCGTCAGTATATGTCAGGACAATTGCAAATTCCTCGCCCCCATAGCGAGCGGCCAAATCGATTTTTCGAATATTTTGTTGAAGGAGCTGGCTGAATTCTTGCAAAATTTGATCGCCGGCCAGATGGCCTAATGTATCATTATATCCTTTAAAATCGTCAATATCTAACAACATCAGAGTAAGGAAATGTTTTTGGCGTCGTGACCGTTCCATTTCCAGTTCCAAAAATTGTTTAAAATACGTCTGATTATACAAACTGGTCAGGCTGTCAGTAATAGCAGATTGTAATGCCTTTTCATAGTTGACGCTCAGGCGGTCAATATATCGTTTCTTTTTTAAAAGTGCTTCAACTCGGGCGAGCAAAATTTCTTTATGAATTGGTTTCACTAAAAAATCATCGGCCTCCTGTTCCAATCCCCGAATTTTACTCTCAATATCATCTAAGGCCGTTATCATAATAATTTGAATATTTCTGGTGAGAGGATCTCCTTTGAGTTGGCGGCAGACTTCAAATCCGGTCATTTCAGGCAAGAGCAGATCGAGAAGAACAATATCAATGTCGCCGCTGCTAACCCGGCGAAGCGCCGCCATCCCATCTTTGACATATTCCACCTGATACGGCCTGGGATGAAAATAACTGCGAATAAGTTTCCCTTCAATCTCATTATCTTCTACCAGGAGAATTTTTCCCTGCTTATCTGCTATTTCCGCTTCTGGCAGGGAAGTAAAGGAACGCTCGAGTTGGGTCCGGGTCTGCAATTGCTCTCGATATTGTTTGAGAGAAATGAGCGAACGAATTCGCGCCCGAAGCTCAGTATGATCGATCGGCCTGTTCAAAAATTCATCTGCACCGGCTTGAAGGCCTTTGGCTTTATCTTCCGTTTCTGTATACGTCGTAATCAACACAACCGGAATATCGCGCGTCGCTGACAATTTTTTCAAACGCCTGGTCACTTCATAACCATTCAGCTCAGGCATGACAATATCCAATAAAATCAAATCCGGCAATTCTTGTTCCGCTTTTTTGAGCGCATCTTTTCCGGAATATGACCGGATAGTCTCATATCCTTCAGACGCTAACATGGTCGCCAGTAATTTGACATTCAACGGCTCATCATCCACAATCAACACTCTTTTCGCGTATGCCATAATGGGTTCCTCCGGGTTCACCTTCAAAATAGTCTTCTCGTTTCAATTAACTCAACCATTATGGAGAAAAGAGCGTTCTGTCAAACACATTTTAACGAAATACTCTGAAATTCTCCGAAGATATCTGTTTCGGAAGATTGATTTCAAAAAAGGAGGAACTGCAAACCTGGAGAACGAAAAACTATCGAATAATCCGTGTGCCATTTTTGCCTTCCAGAGCTTCTCCCACCTTTTCCAATGAGGTAATAATGACTTCATGACCGCCATGCTGCAAAAAATCAATTGCCGCTTTGACTTTAGGCCCCATGCTGCCGGGCGGGAAATGTCCCTGATCCGCATAGGCCAACGCTTCAGCAATCGTCAACTGATCAAAGGTTTTTTGATTGGGCGTATTAAAATTGATCGCAATCTTATCTACCCCGGTCAACACGATAAACAGATCAGCGTGCAAATCACGAGCCAGCACGCTGGAAGCATAGTCTTTATCCACGACGACTTCGACGCCTTCATACGTACCATCCGGCTCGATTACGACAGGAATTCCGCCGCCGCCCACCGCGATCACAATGACCTCTTCCTCTAACAACATCTTCACCACATCGGTTTCTAAAATCCGCTGGGGAATCGGAGACGCCACAACCAGGCGATAGCCGCGTCCGCTATCTTCAACCATCCTCCACCCGCGCTCTTGTTGGATCTTCTCAGCCTCTTCTTTTGTATAAAATGGGCCGATCGGCTTGGTGGGGTTTTGAAATGACAGATCATTCCGATCCACAATTACCTGCGTGACCAGCGTCATAACCTGCCGGTCATAGCCTTCTCGAATCAGGCGATTTTGCAGTGATTGTTGAATCATGTAGCCCATCTGTCCTTGCGTATCAGCTACGCACACTCCTAGAGGGATTTCAGGGACCACATCGCGGGTCGCTTCGACCATTAAAAACAGATTGCCGACTTGCGGTCCATTACCATGGGTGATGACCAGATGATAATCTCGTCGAATTAATTCCATAATGGCGTTCAGAGTTTTGCGGGTATTGGCAAATTGTTGATGGATGTTCCCTTCTTCGCCTTTTTGCATAATCGCGTTCCCGCCAAGCGCAACCACGGCTAATTTTTTCTGTATTGTCATGATAGAGTTGTCCTCCTGTTTATTTCACAATGCGTGTTCCGGCTTTTCCATCCAACGCGTCCGGTAATTTTTTAGCTGAGGTAATAATCACTTCCTCACCGCCGCTTTTTAGAAAATCAATGGCTGCCCAAATTTTCGGTCCCATCGTAGTACTGGGGAAATGACCTTGTTCTAAATATTGCATGGCTTCATGAATTTGTAGTTTGTCAAAGGTGGTTTCTTGTGGCGTATTAAAGTTGATCGCTACTTTTTCCACTTTGGTTAGAAGCACCAGAAGCTGCGCACCCACATCTCTGGCCAGAATCCCGGCAGTTAAATCCTTTTCAACTACAACATCTACTCCCTCATACGTCCGATCCTCCTCGATCACCACCGGAATTCCCCCGCCTCCTGCCGCAATCACAATAACATCTTTGTTAAGCAGCGCTTGAATAACAGGCATTTCGACAATTCGTAACGGCGCAGGGGAAGGCACAACAATCCGATAGCCTCGCTCGCTGTCACCAATAATTTTCCAATCGCGGGCCTGTTCTAATTGTCGCGCTTTTTCTTCTGCATAAAACGGTCCTATCGGTTTTTTCGGAATCTTTAAGGAAGGATCGTTTTTATCCACGACGACCTGGGTAATCAGGGTCATGACCGAGCGTCGAATACCCTCTCGTACAAGGCGATTCTGCAAAGACTGTTGAATCATATACCCGATTTGCGATTGCGTATCGGCCACACAGACGCCTAGAGGCAGCGTCGGAATAAAATCTCGGGTGGATTCCACCATTAGAAACAGATTGCCGACCTGCGGCCCATTGCCATGCGTAATCACCAGTCGGTAATCTCGTTGAATCAAGGCCATCATGGCCTTCAAGGTGCCGCGAGTATTCGCAAACTGTTCGTAAATATTGCCTTCCTGTCCGTCACGCATAAGGGTGTTCCCTCCCAGGGCCACCACCACAGTTTTTTTGGCAGTATTCATTATCTCTTCACCTTTCTTCGCACAACTTACATGATCAGAAACCGCCAGATCATCGCAGTTTCCGCTTTGTCGCGGTGCGATCGTTCTTCGGAAAAATCATGATACCCGCAAAAATCGAATTTTTGAAAAAACTCGATTTTCGCCTCCTCAGGTAATTGATAGTGAACGAAAATTTTTCGTCAAGAAATCTTCTCTTGAAAATTTTAATGAACGTTCAAATTTATAAAAACAAACTTGACAAACCGCCGCTTCTCAGCAACACCAAAAATGGCATATAAGCAAGAATTGTCTGAGTTTTGCTTACAGCATGATGCAGTTGAATTGAACTCAAAAGCAGGAGTGTCAAAGCTCGACTTTGACAGCCAAAGACGAGTTTTGGCACTTCTTTTCGCAGAGGAAGAAAAGCACATGGAATATTTTTGTAATCTGGAAAAGGTTCAGCAAAAAACCTTGTTAGAAGGGGTCAGAATGAAAGCTGTATGGGGAGAACGTATCATGATGTCCTTCTTTGATTTGGACGCCGGCGCCGTTATTCCGGAACATCATCATCCCCACGAACAAACGGGATACGTGATTTCAGGCGTGCTTGAATTTCAGATTGGAGGCCAGCAAAAAATCTGTCAAACCGGCGATAGCTATATTATTCCGTCCAACACGCCGCACAGTGTCAAAGTGTCGGCCGACGCTCCTGCCAGAGTGCTGGATGTGTTCAGCCCGCCGCGCGAAGAATATAAATAACCGTGCCGACGCTTCTCATTGCCGGAAATAAGAAAGGCCGCCCGCAGGCGGCCTTTTGAAAGAGAACCCTTCAAAGTTCAGGTGTTACGGTTGTTGTCTGCGTCTTCTCCGCAGAAGCGCAAAAATCCCGAACAGACCGATGCCGAAGAAGAACACCGTCGCTGGTTCAGGCACCACCTCAGATCTGACCGTATTACTCCTTTCGTCATCGATAACCATAACTCCGTTAATATACGCATCGAGCCATGCGAAATTCAGAATTTCATCTTCAGGCTTCACGATATCCTCACTCTTCACCTGAGTATCAAATGCAATACTCAAGTTTGCATAAGAGCCTAATCCAATGAATTCCTGGCCGTCAGTATCTTCAGTCACCACACCTGCTCCCTCAACTGTCCCAGTTAGATCACCGACATAATTAACAAGACCGCTCAGAGCGCCCTGAAACATCAGATCTACATCAAATTCTTCGATAATTTCATCATCAACAGTGTCAACTTCGAAACCAGTTATAGCAGGTGCCTCAAGCGTCAAAAGAGAGTGTTTCATGGAAGAGACACTCTTTGCTGAATAGATACCAACCGTATCAAGCACGACAGAGTTCTCCTGCTCAGAGCCGAAGACTTGGATCTCGGCCAGGCCAATATTTTTGGTCGAACTGCTGACAGCATTGATCGTCAGCGTCAAACTGGTGATGACTTTCGGGTCGAAGGTCACCTCATATCCGCTCCCAGCATTGTCTAATGGGCCGACCTGCACGCTTGTTCCATCGCTGAAACTCACACTGGCACTGAGAATCTGATCATCCGTATTGGGCCTGTCATACAATACAATCCGATCCACACGATACGTTCCAGACCAGGTCAACTGCAACCATGCTCCCGCTTTCTCTTTCAGAGTGGCCCACTCCTTGGTATAGTCATCAGGATAGCCAGTAATCACGTCATCTATCGCTTTGCTGGCCAACTGATCCGTAGACGTGTTCTGCGACGACGCAGTCGCGGTGGCCAATGGCGCGATATTCGGTATGGTCAACGAGGTGAAATACGCTGTGATGGTCGTATCGCCAGTAATCGTAAGGCTGAGCGGATTATCGCTACTGCTCACGTCGCCGCTCCAACCAGCGAACGTCCAGCCCGGATCGGCTATGGCTTCCAATACGACCTCGTCCTCATAGTGATAACTCGTCTGATCGGGATCTTTGCTCACCAACCCATTTCCTACGACTTCAATCGTCAAGGTGTGCTCGTCCTGAGCGTAGGTCACAGAAGCAATATGCGCACTGGCCGGCATGATGACCGTATTGGTACTGGCCGTGCTCGCATCATTCGTCGTGCCCGTCCAGCCGCTGATCCGCCAGCCCGTATCCGCTATCGCTCCACTCAGGCTGATGCTCTCCCCGGCCATATATTGACCAGCCGAACAGCCTGCCGAGTTGGTCGGTACCGCCGTCGGATTGTGGCCCTCACCAGTATGACTCACGGTCAAGGCATAGCAAGTCGAATCTGCTTCTCCAAACACCTCAATCTCGGCCAGACCAATATTTTTGGTCGAACTCCTGACAGTATTGATCGTCAGCGTCAAACCGGTGATGACTTTCGGGTCGAAGGTCACCTCATATCCGCTCCCAGCATTGTCTAATGGGCCGACCTGCACGCTTGTTCCATCGCTGAAACTCACACTGGCACTGAGAATCTGATCATCCGTATTGGGCCTGTCATACAATACAATCCGATCCACACGATACGTTCCAGACCAGGTCAACTGCAACCATGCTCCCGCTTTCTCTTTCAGAGTGGCCCACTCCTTGGTATAGTCATCAGGATAGCCAGTAATCACGTCATCTATCGCTTTGCTGGCCAACTGATCCGTAGACGTGTTCTGCGACGACGCAGTCGCGGTGGCCAATGGCGCGATATTCGGTATGGTCAACGAGGTGAAATACGCTGTGATGGTCGTATCGCCAGTAATCGTAAGGCTGAGCGGATTATCGCTACTGCTCACGTCGCCGCTCCAACCAGCGAACGTCCAGCCCGGATCGGCTATGGCTTCCAATACGACCTCGTCCTCATAGTGATAACTCGTCTGATCGGGATCTTTGCTCACCAACCCATTTCCTACGACTTCAATCGTCAAGGTGTGCTCGTCCTGAGCGTAGGTCACAGAAGCAATATGCGCACTGGCCGGCATGATGACCGTATTGGTACTGGCCGTGCTCGCATCATTCGTCGTGCCCGTCCAGCCGCTGATCCGCCAGCCCGTATCCGCTATCGCTCCACTCAGGCTGATGCTCTCCCCGGCCATATATTGACCAGCCGAACAGCCTGCCGAGTTGGTCGGTACCGCCGTCGGATTGTGGCCCTCACCAGTATGACTCACGGTCAAGGCATAGCAAGTCGAATCTGCTTCTCCAAACACCTCAATCTCGGCCAGACCAATATTTTTGGTCGAACTCCTGACAGTATTGATCGTCAGCGTCAAACCGGTGATGACTTTCGGGTCGAAGGTCACCTCATATCCGCTCCCAGCATTGTCTAATGGGCCGACCTGCACGCTTGTTCCATCGCTGAAACTCACACTGGCACTGAGAATCTGATCATCCGTATTGGGCCTGTCATACAATACAATCCGATCCACACGATACGTTCCAGACCAGGTCAACTGCAACCATGCTCCCGCTTTCTCTTTCAGAGTGGCCCACTCCTTGGTATAGTCATCAGGATAGCCAGTAATCACGTCATCTATCGCTTTGCTGGCCAACTGATCCGTAGACGTGTTCTGCGACGACGCAGTCGCGGTGGCCAATGGCGCGATATTCGGTATGGTCAACGAGGTGAAATACGCTGTGACGGTCTTGTCCGCATCCATTGCCACCTGACAGGGGTCAGTGCCGGTGCAGGCCCCACTCCAGTGATCAAACGCATATCCAGTGTTGGCTGTAGCTGTGACGTTCACCACAGTGTCTTCGGCATAAGTATGTACCCCAACTGCCGGATTAGTTGTCCCACTTCCAACCACCTTAATCGTCAGGTCATACAGGTCATAGGGGATTTCGTTCACCGTAACGGTGATCGCTTCTTCATCGCACTGGGAAGGCGCACCATCGTCACAGACTATGACCGTGAAAGTATAATCATCCGGTCCCTGCGCTTCGGTGGGCGTCCAACTGAACGCGCCGCCGGTCGTAATGCTTGCTCCTTCTGGCGCATCCTCCAGGCTGAAGATCAGGGTATTGGCCGGCAAGTCGGCATCTATGGCTGTAGCCATAAAGCTCAATTCGGTTTCCTCAGCCACGATCTTATCGCCGATCTCGGCTAGTATCGGAGCAACATTGACTTCATTCACCGTGACCGTAATGGTCTCACAGGCGAAGAGTTCCCCGTCTGACACGCAGGCGTCGAAGGTGTAGTCGTCAGGCCCCTGCGCTTCGATGGGCGTCCAACTGAACACGCCGTCGGTCGTGATGCTTGCGCCAGTCGGTGCATCCTCCAGGCTGAAGATCAGGGCATTGACTGGCACATCAGCATCGCTAGCGACGGCAGTGAAGGCCAATACAGTCAGTTCATCAACGCTCTTGTCGCCAATCGCAGCCAGCACCGGGGCAACATTGACTTCATGCACTGTGACGGTGATGGTTTCACAATCGGAGAGTTCCCCATCCGACACACAGATGTCGAAGGTGTAGTCGCCAGGTCCTTGTGCTTCAGTAGGCATCCAACTGAAAGCGCCGCCGGTCGTGATGCTTGCACCAGCAGGTACCGATCCATTGTCACCATCCTCAAGGCTGAAGCTCAAAGTCCCGGATGGCAGGCCATCGTCAGTAGCCGTAGTAGTGAAACTCAGCATCACCAGTTCATTGACATTCTGATTCCCGATAGAATCTAAGACCGGCGCAACATTGGCTGTCGCTCCCCCACTGGTAAAAGACCAGATCGAACCAGTGGTGGTTGTGCTACCGTCGGACACTTCAACATACCATTCGTACTCGGTATTCTCATCGAGGTCGGACCAGATGATGGAGGCGTTCGCGCCGCTGACGACGCCGTTGACCGTGCTGCCGATCTGCTCAAATACCGCACTGCCATCCATATCGTAGGACATCGTGAATTGTTCGTAATTGCTTTCATCAGTGAGATAGGCATCTACATACGGCGAATAGATTTGCGCATAAATCTCGTCGGTCGCTGGTTTGAACGTGAGAATACGCATGTAGCCAGTGTTGCCGCTACTGTTATAGTCCTGGTAATCCGTGAGCAGGATATGCACGGGATCCATATCGGTTCTTGTTTCCAAACGATACGCTGAACCATCGCTGCCGCTGTGCATGTGGCCACACAGCATCAGGAAGAGGTTGGGATTATCCTTCAAGGCATTATAGAGGTTCTGGGAGGCCGTGGATTGCCAGGAGTTATTCACATTGAGAATATTATGCTGAGCAACAATGCCGCGCCGGTCCGGATAGTCTTTCAAGAGGTCATCCGCCCAATCCCAGTGGTCTGAGGTGGAATTGTATTGCAGGTTGATCAGGATAAAATCCATGCCGGAGGCGCTGAAGAAGGAGTAGTTGTTCTCATTCTGCCCCGTTGCATAGGGCCCCTGGTAATGCCCATTACCCTCAAAGCGGTCTGAGCCAAAATATTGGTTATACAACGTGGTATTTTGATCGTGATTACCAGGTCCCACACTGTAAGGAACACCTGCCGGATCCAGAATATCCATGGCTGCATCTGCTCGTTGCCATTCTGTTTCGTTGCTAGCCGTCATGACAATGTCACCGACGTGCGTGGCAAAAGCAACGTTGAACTCGGTTTGTTTGGCAACCACATAATTCGACATTGCATTAAAAATTACAGCCTCCGACTCAGAATCCACATGGCTCTGTGTATCGGGGTACACAAAGATCGTAAAATCCTCACCACTGCCGCCTTCGCCAACCGGACGGCCATAGAAGGAGACGCTCATTACATCCTCTTCCGGGTCCGTCACCATGACTTGCAAGGTAGGCGGAGTGGTGACACCGATGGCATCATCATCAGGCTGCACCAGAAACACTTCCGGCGGTCCGCTAAAAGCTGTGCCGCTGACCGCAATGTTCCGTGTCGTCGCATCTGCGCTGGCGTGGGTGATGTTGCCGCTGGAAGCGCCGCTCGAAGCACGGAAAAAGCGGACATAGATCGTTGTGGCGACTACAGTCCCCTCGCCGTCCGGGGAGATGCTCACAGAAGGTACAAAGCCGTCCCCGCTCGTGGTTGAGATTTCGAAATCAGCAGGCGCCGTAATCACAAGGTTGTCGGTCAGATTGAGGCCCAAAACTGTGTAGGACTGCTCGTCCGAAGCCACGCCGATCGTGCTGGAAAAGGGGCTGAGCGTTCCCGATACCGCAATGTAGGGCGTGGTTGGGGCCAGACAGTAGGTGATGGTGAGCTTAGGCCGGTTAGCGACCGTGCTGCCTTCCTTAGAGGTAAAGTCCAGACCATTATCCTCTTCGCCGGCGTGAATCATAAAGCCCTTGTTGTTGGCCGGCGTGTTGACCCAGTTTTCAAGCACGACTTTGCCCTCGTCGTCGAGATCAACCTGGTAGGAGCCGGTCTCGGTGGCGGCAAAGTTGGCAAGTATGGCGCTGCCAAGATCGCTTGCACCGCCTGCGCCGCCGGGCCAGGCGTTGGTACCGTCGTAGGTCTCCCAGGTTGCGCCGTCAGCAGTGGTCGAGCCGTCGTCGCCTGTGCCTTCGACCCAGGCCTGAGTCATTTCGTACAAATCGTAACCAGGCGTAGCATCAGTGACGTTCTCCACATAGACGGTGATGGAAGCCGACTCAATGGTGCTGCCGGTCGGGATGGAGGAGATGTCCCAATACAACAGCGCCGACGCATCATAGCCATCACTGCTATAGGGTTCATCGCTGTCGACCATCAGAGGCGTTGTCGCACCATAGTTGTAGGTAGGGTCATTCTGGCGAATATGGGCATCGAGCGCGCCGGTGTAACCCTCGGTACCCTGCTGGAAACTGACCGTTACGCACCAGCCTGCCGTACCGTTGACGGCCACGTTCTTCGTAGTTGCGCCGCTGCTCTCGTGCGTGATGTTCCCGCTGAACGTACCTTCGTCGCCGGTCAGGCGAACGTAGATGGTGGTGGATTCAACCGAACCCTCAGATTTAGTCAAGGTCAGCTCAGAGAAATAGGTGCTGCCGTCGGTCGAAAGCTCGAACCCATTGGGCGCATCAATGTTGATATTAGCCTCCAGGTTGCTGCCGGAGACGGTATAGGTCTGCGCGGCGGAGGGTAGGCCCGGCGTGGTGGAGAAGGCGCTGAGTGTGGTGCCGGTTAAAGTGATGATTGGGCCTGTAGTGGTAGTATACTCAATGACCAATAAGGGGGCATCCGCACCATCATTTGTCCCTTCGTGAGACTCGGCTCTGACTTGTTCATCAGGCTCACCGGTCACGATAAAGACCATCGCGTTACTACTGATCCAGCCATCACGATTGACAATTTCTTGCACAATTGTGGTGAGGTCACTGGTCTGATAGGTTTCACCGCTGGTCCACGTACCGGGATTCCACGCCGCCGAGGCCGTTGTCTTGGTTCGACCGGTGATATTCTCGTCGGTCTCTGCAAACGTAGCGGGGTTATCGGCAGCTTCACCATAGATCGTCAGCGCGGAAGCGCCATCGCCCCCATCGCTGGCATCGGCCACAAACTCAATGTACGCACTCACAATGGTCGCGCCCTCAGGCACGTCCACGTTTTGGAAACGCATACCCACTTCCTGATCAAAACCGTTCCCACTGTACCAATCATCGTAGATCATCTCCAGGTCGGTACTCCCGATATCCACGGAATTATCATCTAAATGTTCCTCCGCATCGTCGGACTCCTGGTTCACCCGTACCTGGATGGTCACCGTGGTCGGGGCGGCCTGCGTGGTGGCACAGGCCACGTCGGTGTAAGCGGAATCGCCCACGCTGTTCGTGGCGCGCACCACGTAGCAGTATTCGGTTTCAGGCTCTAATCCAATGTCGGAATAGTTGGTGATATTCGCGCCAACCGTCTCCAACAACGCCCCCGGAGTACCCTCGCTATCGGCGGACCACACCTCAAAGCCGCTCTCGTTGTCGGCATTGTCCGTCCAACTCAGGTCAATCTGAGAGAACGAGGCTGCTGTTGCCGATAAGTCCGTCGGCGCGGCTGGTGGTTCAGTCGAGGGCGGGAAATACGTCACCGTCAATTTCGGCGGCGTATCACCTTCAGCCGAATAAATGGTGACACCATCGCTACCGGTTGGCAGGAAGATCCAGCCCAGATTCGCGCTCGGATCGGCAGACCACCGTTGCAAACTGGCAGTCACATCAATCGAATATGCGGTGCTGTTGTTATCAGCAGACGCCGAGTCAATCAGATTCTCATACTCATCCGCATCAACTCCTGCATCCCCACCAAAGTTATTCCACGTAACAGTGGATTCCGGCCAATCTACCAGACTCTCATACACATCGGCCTCATCCCCTCCAGCCGAACTTGAATCAGTGGTCGTATATGTCAGTGTGGCAGACACAATAGTTGCTCCGTCCGGAATCAGTCCACCCTCAGAACTAAAAATATCCGTAAAGCGGATCAACGTAATTTCGTCGGTGGTCGTGCCGCTGTTATCATCCCACTCCAGGTCGGTTTCGGCGCTGAAATTCGTATCACCTTCGTCTGTCCCGCGGATGAAGGTATCCACCGTACCCGCATAGCCATCAATGCCTTGTTGGAAGGTTGCTACTGTGGGCGCGATAGCCGCCTCACCGCTGACCGGCACATTCTGGGAGAGCGTTCCGCTGGTGTGGCTAATGTCCCCAGCGGATGTACCCTCAGTGGCGCGGTTGAAGCGCACGTAGATCAGGGTCGCTGCCACCGAACCGCTGGATTGCGTGAGAGTCACTGACGACCCAAAGTCGCTGCCGCTGGTCGTCGAAATCTCAAAATCAGTCGGAGCATTAATTTCGATATCATCCGTTAGATTGCTGCCTGCTACCGTGTAGCTTTGTTCCTCTGACGGGGTCCCTGGTTGGCTGCTGAACGCATCTAATGGCGTCCCCGATATGGTGATAGTCGGATCCGTAGGCGGTAGTTCCAGTTTAAAGGCACTCATGGCATAGCCTTTGGTGTTACTGCTACCACTGCCTAAGCTGTCATCCCATACGGATTCAATGGAGAAGCTGCCGTCAGCCGCTGTGATTCCGGTCCATTTGGCCACGTACCCATTGACCGTGTTGTAACCAGTGCTAAACGAAACTGACGCATCGGAATTGACAACAACGCCGCTGCTGCTGGCATTGACGTATGTGTCGGCTCCCTGAATCGTTACTCTGGTGTAACGCATATCTGCATAGCTCGAATCGTCACGATTGGCGGTCAGTGTGATGGCGTACTCTTTGGTAGGATCCAGATCGTTAAAGGTAATCGTACTCACATCACTTGTATCATCAAGTTGATACACACCGGCCAGATGAACAATACTATCAAAGGCTACATAGGCATCAGAAGATTCCGTGCTAAAATCTCCACCGTTATCATAGGTCTGGCCTCCGGAACTGACCACGGTTATTGACACAGGCAGATCTTGCCCGGTGTCAAAATCTTTTAAGGTCGCATTCTCAGCGTCGTAGCCGTGTTCCGTGACATTGGCCGCATTGTCGTCATCTGCATTATTCAGGTCGTTGTAGGCGATCCAACTGGTTAATGGCTCGACAGCCGTCAATGTCGGAATCAGGGAGAAGTCAGAACTGCCAATACTTTGGTTATGGCCCTGGACCGCCAGTACGTTTGTGCCCGCCACCAGTAAACCGGGATCGATGTTGTAAGTTTCTACAGGCGACGCCCCGCTGCCACCGCCTGAAGCCTCGTGGTTGCTATCAGCCGCAGTGTTATAATCGGGTGGAGTACCGGTCACGTTATCCCGCGCAATCTCGGTGCCGTTGAGGTAGGCTACAAACCCGTCGTCATAGTCCATTGAAAGCATCAGTGCGGCGATAGCTCCCGGATCGGCAACGGTGAATTCCTTTCTGGCATAGACGCTGATATATCCGTCTTCCATGTCGCTCAGGACGGTATTATCATCACCATCATCATAGCCAAAGCCACTTGGGCCACTCAGCCAGCTTGAGTCGTCAAAGCCAGCATCATTCCAACCATCCCCCGGTTCCACTGTTCCTTTAAAGTAGCGCCATTCGTCACCCACTTCTATAGGAAGAGGTTGTGGTAACTCATCCTCGGTGAACGTGGCAATAACCGCTTTGTCGGCATTCATTAGCAGATCCCAGGTTCCGTTTCCATTATCGCTCAACTCAACTGCATCAGGCCCGCTCCAGCCCGCAAACGTCGAGCCTGGATCGGCTGCTGGTTCGAGCGTGGCGGTCTGACCGTACGCGTAGGGATTGCCTGGGGTATTGTTGACGGTCCCATTACCCTCAACAGTGACCGTGACAGTGTATTCATTCGCGGTAAAGTGAGCCGTGACGGTTTGATCCGTATCCATCGTCACCGTGGTACTGGCGGAATCGGGTTCAGCCACATCACCGGTCCAGAGATCAAACTCATACCCGTCACCCGCCGTAGCCGAGATAGTGACAATTTCATCTTCCGCATAGGTATGCACCCCCGCTGCCGGATCGGTCGTACCACTCCCACTTGGCTCTACCGCCATTGTCAACTCATAGGTGGTTCCTGCCGGTGCCGGGTTGATGGGGACTGCCCCCATGGCCCAGTAGATCGAGGTCCCGCCCGTCGCCCAACTCATCGTCACCGAACTGCCAGCGGCTTCCTCGATGCTGGCTACACCGCCTGCCCGGTTGTCCGACAAATTCCACAGCTCTGTCTGGTCGGCCCCCACCGTCATCGTCGGAATTGTCGCGGCACCCATGAACACAGTGTCAAACACCATCTCGGTCCCGGTAAGTCCTGTGACCTCAACACTGGGGCTATCACTCTGAGCATTCGCGCTCACAAAGGTCCCCCACGGCGTCGTCTGATCCACGCCCGCAAAGTTGGCTACACCGGCCACCATGCCATAGCCCATGGCCTCCGAAAAGTCGACCTCCACGGTTCCAGCCTGTCCACTTGGCGGATCAACCAGCCCATAGATCGCCACGTAGCGGCCTTCATAATTGATCGCCCCCACCTGCGTCAGCGGCAAACTGGTGGTATCATAGTTGAAGCTGACTGACTCGATGGTGGGTTCAGTACTATAGTTATTCACCGATACGCCCATCAACAGCAACCGGTTGGTGCCGGTGCCGGTGATGTGGCTGACGCTGATGCTACTCGCCCCGTCCGCGGTCGTGCTGGACACAACCCCATCCAGCGTAATGGCCCCGGGCACGGTTTCAATAAAGTGGGCGGTGACTGTCATATCACCCGTCATGGTCACCTGGCAGGTGTCAGAACCAGTACAAGCTCCACTCCAGTGATCGAACTGATATCCGGATGCCGGGGTGGCGGTGATGTCAACAACTTTCCCTTCCACATAAGAATGCATCCCAACTTCAGGAGTCGTGGTGCCCGCGTCGCTCGGATCGACAGCCACTGTCAGTGTGTGGCTGGGGCCTCCTGTAGGCTCCATGGTGTACGTGTAGGCAGACGATGTTTCACCGGTTCTGATATAGTCCACAGTCGTCTCCGATAGGCCGACCGTCACTCTTAAGTGGCCTGAGTTGTCGAGTGCCTGGATCGTATACCCGCTGCCCGTCGTATACATATTGAATCCCGAACCGGTAAAGCCAGCAGAGGGAACGGCCTGATAGACGACGTCATCCCGCTCTTCATAGGCATACTGGTGATCATGGCCGTGGAAGAAGGCCGTCACACCATTCGCGACCATCACCTGGTGGATCGGTTCGCTCCCCCATCCGGCGCGTTCGGTGTCCCAGCCTAACGTACTGCCGTCTTCGTTATATCCGCCCCATTCGACATACTGCGCGTGATTGGCACCAGCATGGCCGTAATCTTCCTGGCCGGAGACACTTCCGTCTGAAACCATCTGATGGGAGAAGACAAACTTGTACTTGGCAGAACTGCCTGTAAGGGTCGCCTTGAGCCAGTCGAACTGCTCCTGTCCCAGGGTCCAATCCCAGGCATCGCCGGAACCTGTCGTATCAGATTCACCGCCGCCCGGATCGCTGACGTACGGCTTGGTAGTCGTGTACCAGTAGGGATTGATCACGACGAAAAGTGCATCACCCCACGTCCAGGCGTAGTAATCCTCACGGAGTTGGTCGCCGTCCAGATAGGAATACGGGTTTGTATCGCCAGTGTAGAACGTATCCGGAACAGGATTGAGAAAGAACTTCTTTTGGGCGTTGGTGCCGATCACTGGCAGACTGGTGGCAAGATCTCCGATCAAGTGCCAGGCTTCTTGCTGCTCGTGGTTTCCTGGCGCCAGGAAGATTGGAGTTGAATGGCTCACAATGTTGAAGAAGGGAAGCTGATCCTTGTATGCGGCTTCCGCTCCTGAGACATCGCCGGCACTGAGACTGCGCATTGCAAAGGTATCACCCAGATCAAGCAGGAAGTCAGGGGCATCCAGGGCAACATCATTCAATGTATTTGTCCACGTCTCGGCGTTGCCCAACAAGATGTTGACATGGGAATCGGAGGTGATATCGAAGGTGAACGTGCTGCCTGCCGCCCGTTGTGTCCAGAAAGAGTGCTCAGACCGCGCGATCCAGGAGATCCCTCCATTGCTGCTGTACTGCATCCGGTAGTAATACGGAGTATTTGCATCCAGGCCGCTGATGACGACCACCTCGGGTATTCCGGCGTCTGCCGGCGTCGGGTCAGTTTGCCCTATATAGACCCCAGAACTTGTGCCGTATTCGTAGTAAAGCAAGATGTCCTCATCGGGAACGACACTGATGGAGATTGAAGTGTCGGTCGGTCGGCCAAGGAGTTCTGTTCCCGTAAAGGTGATCGGCGTTGACGACACGCTAAAGGTGGCGGTGCAACTCTTGGCCGCATTCATGGTCACGGAACCGTCTTCGCAGTCCGCATTCCCGGTCCAACCGTCAAACACATAGCCGGAGTTCGGGGTGGCGCTGAGGCTCACCACGGCACCTTCGGCATAGGTATGCACGCCCACTCCCGGATCGGTCGTGCCACTGTCCGCCGGATCGACCGCCATCGTCAACTCATAGGTGGTTCCTGCCGGTGCTGGGTTGATGGGGACTGCCCCAATGGCCCAGTAGACCGAGGTCCCACCCGTCGTCCAACTCATCGTCACCGAACTGCCAGCGGCTTCCTCGATGCTGGCTACACCACCTGCCCGGTTGTCCGACAAATTCCACAGCTCTGTCTGGTCGGCCCCCACCGTCATCGTCGGAATTGTCGCGGCGCCCATGAACACAGTGTCAAACACCATCTCGGTCCCGGTAAGTCCTGTGACCTCAACACTGGGGCTATCACTCTGAGCATTCGCGCTCACAAAGGTCCCCCACGGCGTCGTCTGATCCACGCCCGCAAAGTTGGCTACACCGGCCACCATGCCATAGCCCATGGCCTCCGAAAAGTCGACCTCCACGGTTCCAGCCTGTCCACTTGGCGGATCAACCAACCCATAGATCGCCACGTAGCGGCCTTCATAATTGATCGCCCCCACCTGCGTCAGCGGCAAACTGGTGCTATCATAGTTGAAGCTGACTGACTCGACGGTAGGTTCAGTACTATAGTTATTCACCGACACGCCGACCAGCATCAGCCGGTTGGCGCCGGTGCCAGTGGTGTGACTGACGCTGATGATCTCGACGCCATCGGCGGTCGTGCTGGACACAGCCCCATCCAGCGTGACGGCCCCGGCCACGATCTCGATGAAGTGCGCTGTTACGCTCTTATCCCCATCCATCGTCACTGAACACGGATCGGTTCCCGTACAGGCCCCACTCCAGGAATCAAAGGCATAGCCCGCCGACGGAGTTGCAGTGATGTCCACCACCGCATTTTCGGCATAAGTACGCACCCCCACTGCTGGGTCGGTCGTGCCACTGCCCGCCGGATCGACCGCCATCGTCAACTCATAGGTGGTTCCTGCCGGTGCCGGGTTGATGGGGACTGCCCCCATGGCCCAGTAGATCGAGGTCCCGCCCGTCGCCCAACTCATCGTCACCGAACTGCCAGCGGCTTCCTCGATGCTGGCTACACCGCCTGCCCGGTTGTCCGACAAATTCCACAGCTCTGTCTGGTCGGCCCCCACCGTCATCGTCGGAATTGTCGCGGCACCCATGAACACAGTGTCAAACACCATCTCGGTCCCGGTAAGTCCTGTGACCTCAACACTGGGGCTATCACTCTGAGCATTCGCGCTCACAAAGGTCCCCCACGGCGTCGTCTGATCCACGCCCGCAAAGTTGGCTACACCGGCCACCATGCCATAGCCCATGGCCTCCGAAAAGTCGACCTCCACGGTTCCAGCCTGTCCACTTGGCGGATCAACCAACCCATAGATCGCCACGTAGCGGCCTTCATAATTGATCGCCCCCACCTGCGTCAGCGGCAAACTGGTGCTATCATAGTTGAAGCTGACTGACTCGACGGTAGGTTCAGTACTATAGTTATTCACCGACACGCCGACCAGCATCAGCCGGTTGGCGCTGGTGCCAGTGGTGTGACTGACGCTGATGATCTCGACGCCATCGGCGGTCGTGCTGGACACAACCCCATCCAGGGTCACTTCACCAGTTTGAACTTCGCCTGCCGTACCACTCACCGCAACATTCTGTGTGGTTGCATCAGTGCTGGTGTGGGTAATATCGCCACCGGAAGTTCCTTCCGTGGCGCGATTGAAACGTACATAAATCGGTGTCGGATCTACATCACCGGCTGACTGGGTTAATATCAGAGGAGATGTTGTCCATCCGCTACCGCTGGTCAGTGAAATCTCAAAATCAGCCGGGGCCGTGATGGTAATGTCATCGGTTAAATTGCTGCCGGATACGGTGTAGCTCTGTTCGGCTGAGGGCGTCCCCGGTTCACTGCTGAAGTTCGCCATCGGAGTGCCGGTAATCGTAATGGTTGGATCTGTCGAGACTTGGTTAGGCTCAATGGTGTAGGTGTAAGTAGACGCTGTGCCGGATGACAGGATGTAGCTCACCGTAGCTTCCGTCGGCGTCACTGAAATGCGGAGATGACCGTTGCCGGATAACATCTCAACGGTGCTGTAGTCACCGTAGAAGTCAGTGTAATCACCCTCAGTGTATATGCCTGAGAAACCGGTCATATTGCCGGCTGAAGGGACTTCCTGATAGACCACACCGTCACGCGTTTCATGAACATACTGGTGGTCGTGGCCGTGGAAGTAGGCGCTGACGCCGTTTTCAATAAATAACTGGTGAATCGGTTTGTCCCAGCCGGGGCGTTGGGTATCGAATCCCCAGGAATCGTCGGCGTTATAGCCGCCCCACTCGAAATAGGGGGCACCTTTTGCGCCGCCGCGTACATATCCCGGCCCTACACCAGCTACGGTCAGGTTCGGGATACCTCCCAACATATTATGAGAGAAGACGAATTTATATTTAGCGTCGCTATTGGTAAGAGTTTGCTTTAGCCAGTTGTACTGTGTCTCACCCAGAGTCCAACTCCACTGGTCGCCAGTTTGTGGATCATCCGTGCCTTCACCTGCTGCGCCAGGAGCATAAGGTAACTCCATAGTATATTGGAACTCATCAATGACGACAAAGAGCGCGTCACCCCATTCCCAGGCATAGTAGTTTTCACGGAGTTGGTCACCACTGAGACCGGCATAGGTATCGGTGCTGGCGGAGTAAAAGCCATCATCATTCGGCATAGGAAAATAAAATTTCCGGGCCTCGATGTTGAGAAGCGCACGGCTGGGAGTGTCGTCGAGGTTCCAGCCTTCTTCTTCCTCATGATTTCCCGTGGTCAGGTAGATAGGCACCGAAGGGCTTATACCGCCGAAGTAACTGGTACCGCGCCACGTTGCATATCTGCCATTGTACGCGGATTGTGTTTCAGACAAGGTGTCAATCATGAATGTATCGCCAAGATCCACATGAAAATCCGGGCTGCCATTCAAGATATTCGTAGCTGTATTTGTGCCGAAACTGCCGTGAGAGTCTGACGTCACTGTAAATACGAATGACTCACCTTCAGCTCGCTGGGTCTGGAAGGTGTATTCAGGACGTACTTCATAATCACCATCATCAACATCCTCATCCCCATCGTAGATCATCCGGTAATAATAGCGCGTATTGGGAGTAAGCCCTGTAATGACAACTTCGTGCGGATCGCCGCCGATAGCAGTTTCCGGGAGTGTCTGATTCGGATACGGCCCCCCTTGAGTAGTCCCGTATTCGTAGTAGTACTCGATCGTCGAGGCGGGGACGATATTGATCGTGATCGAACTATCTGTTGGCCGACCGAGCAGTTCTTCTCCCGTAAAGTCTACAGTATCAGCCTGCACCGGTGTTGCCATCATTGGGCTAATCAGGCTGAACACGAACACTGTCAAAAGCAGTATATGTTTTGTAACGCTTTGTGTTTTCATTGTTTCCCTCCTTACAATGATTTTAAAACATAATGAACACAACGTTGTTTCCTTATATCATTATCAAAGATCAGCGGCTCCGCTATAGGCATACTTATGGCATCAGCTTCCAGAGGAACATACAAACTCCGAGTATGATTGCCAAAAAAATAGCCGGGCAACCTTACTATCCAAGGCAACCCGGCTTTCTTTCTGGAAGATCCGCGGCTTTCCGCCCCTGCTTCACAACAGGTTTAGCTTTGTCTTGTTATTTCGAAGATGTTGATGAAGATGTTCTTGTTTTTCCTGAAGATCTTTGGCCTGCTCCTCCTTGTTTTACTTTATCAAAGCGCTCTCATAAAAAAAGCCGAATTACCTTCGCTTCAAGGTAACCCGGCTTTCTTTATGAGAAGATCCGCGGCTTTCCGCCCCTGCCTCACGACAGGTTTAGCTTTATCTTAGCGTCAGAATACGTGAATAACACGCGCTATAGGCTTCTTTCAGGTCATGGGTCTATTCCTATCGAGTTGATTGAGATCGTTTTTGAACGTATACAAATTTTTACTGGAATGAATCGCTGCAGAACTCTGCTGTAAAAAAGAAAGCCGGGTTGCCAATATTGGCAACCCGGCTTTCTTTTTCAAGATCCGCGGCTTTCCGTCCCCACCTCACGATGGGTTTAGCTTTATCAGAACAGCAATAACATTACCACGCTTCTCATACGATTTTAATATAATCCCATGCCTGTTTATGCAGAATGTATGCCAAATTAACGTTTTTTAGGAAAAATTTTTTTATAATGATTTGGTATAAACCATATTTTGAGATGTCTCAACCTCGATTTTTTTCATAGCGCACATCTCAGGAAGATTGTTGAGATGGTAAATTTGATGTATTTTGTAAAAATTTTCGACACAGCTTTTTTCAAAAACCCTGAAACGAACTCATTTCAGGATTTTTCAGGCATTTTTAAAAATGTCGGTTTTTTTTACACCATTTTTGATGTTTTCTCAAATTGACTAATTTTAAGTCAATTTGAGATATTTAATTTTGTAAAAAATTTCGACAGATATTCCTTATGTAACCTATGTTACGCAAAGCGTTGGCGGAAGAGAGGAGGGTTGACAGGGCAGGTATGTTCGTTGCGAAGCAGCGCATTCCCCTCCTGGGATCAGGGCTGTTAAGTTCTTTGCTGTTCAGGCGTGCAAACGAGCGTTTGCACCAGGGCGAAGCCCTTCCAAATTGTCGCGGCGAAGCCGCGAAGCAAACACTCGTTTGCACTCCTCAATGTATACATATTTACGAAATACTGTATAAAAAAGAACCTGAAAAATAGATTGACGAAAACAGGGATTTCCGGTAAGAGTACTGCTCTGGGACAGAAATTTGTACGAGTTCTCCAGAATAGACATATTCAGGAGTGCCAAAGCAAGCGTTGGCACTCCTGAATACTTGTAAAAATTTCTGTCCCAAAGCACTACATTGTTCACTGTTTAATATTCAATAGTCAATTTCACTATATTCTGATGATGAATGTACTCAAACTGAAGCCGAATCATACGGCGATTAAGGCGTATTACAAGGAATTGCAGCAGCTTTCGCTGCTGGATGCGCATAAAGAGGGGGCGGTGTCGCCGGCCTTTGCCAATCTGCTGCGGGCCTGCGGCAAGCAGTTTCACTGGACCCTGTACGAACAATATCCGCTGAAACAGGGGGAGAAGCATATTTACCCCGACGGCGCGCTGGTGGATGCCTTTAATCTGCCCTACGGCTATTGGGAAGCTAAAGACAGCCACGACGACCTGGAGAAGGAGATCAAAAAGAAGTTTGAAAAGGGCTATCCCCGCAACAATATTCTCTTCCAGGCTCCGGAGTGGGCGATCCTGTGGCAGGACGGCGCGAAGAAAATGGAGAGTGACCTCTCGCAGTCGGAGCAATTGGTGGAAATCCTCAAAGCCTTTTTTGAATACCAGCCGCCGGCTTACGAGGAATGGCGCCAGGCTGTGGACGCCTTTAAGGATGAAGTGCCCAAAATCGGACAGGGGATCTTGCAGCAGATTGAGAAAGAACGCTGGCAGAATCCGAAATTCGGACAGGCCTTTGAGCGGTTCGTTACCCTCTGTCAGGAATCGTTGAATTCCAACATCTCGATCCGGGCGGTGGAAGAGATGCTGGTACAGCATTTGCTGACCGAACGCCTGTTTCGCAAGATCTTCAATAACCCGGATTTTGTGAATCTGAACCTGATCGCCTCGGAAATCGAGAAGGTCATTCACGCCCTGGTCTTTCCGCATGGCGGACGCCACCAGTTTTTCAAGCCTCTGGATCGCTTTTACAACGCCATCGAAACCACGGCCGCCTTGATCAGCGATTTTTCGCAGAAACAGGCCTTTTTGAACACGGTCTATGAGAAATTTTTCCAGGGGTTTTCAGTCAAAGTGGCGGATACGCACGGCATTGTGTACACGCCGCAGGCGGTCGTGAAATTCATGGTCAATTCCATCGAGGAGATCTTGCAGACCGAATTCGACCGTTCGCTCTCCGATGAAGGGGTGCATATCCTCGATCCCTTTGTGGGAACCGGCAATTTCATGATTCACGTCATGTAGAAGATGCGCAAGACCGCCCTGCCCTACAAATACGCGCACGAGCTGCATTGCAATGAAGTCATGCTGCTGCCCTATTACATCGCGGCCATGAACATCGAGCACGAATACATGACTCTGACCGGCGAATACAAACCTTTTGAGGGGATCTGTCTGGTGGATACCTTTCAACTGGCCGAACCGTCTGAACAGACGGCCTTCACGTTTATGACCGAAGAAAACACCAGCCGCGTCAAACAGCAGCAGCAGGCCCCGATCTTCGTAATCCTCGGCAATCCGCCCTATAACGTGGGGCAGGTCAATGAGAACGACAACAACAAAAATCGTAAATATCTGACTATGGATCAGCGCGTGGCGCAAACCTACGCCAAAGATTCAAATGCCACCAATAAAAATGCTCTGTCCGATGTGTATGTTAAAGCCTTTCGCTGGGCTTCAGATCGTATCGGAGAGGAAGGGATTGTGGCTTTTATCACCAATAGTGGTTTTGTGGATGGATTTGCCTTTGACGGCATGCGTAAGCATCTGGCGCAGGACTTTAACCGTCTTTACATCCTGGATTTACAGGGCAATGTTCGCAAAGATTCCATGCGTGAAGGTATTCCGATTGGCGAGCAGCATACGGTCTTTGGACTTGCGGCCATGGTCGGAATTGCAATTTCATTTCTGGTCAAAAATAAACAATACGATGATCATAAAATTTATTACAGCACCGTTGATTGGAAGGCAAAAAGGAAAGAAAAGTTTGCTTTAATCGAACAAACCGGAACAAGCAGTAAGCTAGAATGGCAAGAAATCAGCCCGGATAAAAAATATACATGGCTCACCGAAGGAATGAGCGAAGATTTTGACACGTTTATTCCAATGGGCACAAAGGAGGCCAAATCTTCCAAAGCAGAAGAGATTGAAACGATTTTTAAATTATACAGTAATGGTGTAAAAACAAATCGGGATACCTGGACATATAATTTTGATCAGACGATATTAGTCCAAAACATTCAACGTATGCTTGACACCTATAATGAGCAATTGACTAAATGGAGCCGCCTTTCTCCAAAACCCAACATCAACGATTTTGTATTAAATGATGATACAAAAATCAGTTGGTCAGAAGGGTTAAAAAACTTATTAAAGAAAACACGAAGCATAGAATGTCATACAACACATATATGTTCATCATTGTATCGCCCATTTACTAAAGAATGGTTATATTTTGATAAGCACCTTACTGAACGACGTTATCAAATGCCCTCTATTTTCCTAATTCCTGAGACTGAAGATGTAAATCGTGTCATTTGTGTTAGCGGGGTCGGAAGTAATAAACCTTTTCAAAC
Organism: Candidatus Vecturithrix sp.; assembly: GCA_040772385.1. GTDB lineage: Bacteria > Moduliflexota > Moduliflexia > Moduliflexales > Moduliflexaceae > Vecturithrix. The sequence goes on from JAXGYF010000001.1 coordinate 296,080, forward strand.
TTTGATGACCAATATCATTCCCTGCCTCGACATGCTTGAAAAAACTCAATGCTTCCCCTTCTACATCTACGATGAGGATGGCAGCAACCGCCGCGAAAATATCACGGATTGGGCCTTGCAGCAGTTTCGGGAACGGTATGAACCCACCCCTGACCCCTCCCAGGAGGGGAAAATTACGAAATGGGATGTTTTCTACTACGTGTACGCCATGCTGCACCATCCGCAATATCGCGAGAAATATGCGGCCAACCTGAAACGCGAACTGCCGCGCATTCCGTTTGCTGGAGTGCCAAAGCTCTGCTTTGGCGAGTCAAAGCCAAGCTTTGACATTCCAGTTGACTCGCCAAAGCAGAGCTTTGGCACTCCAGCGGAGATCTTCCGGCTTTTTGCTGAGGCGGGCAAAAAGCTGGCGGATCTGCACGTCAATTACGAACAGCAGCCCAAATATAAGCTGACATTCATCGAAAAAGAAGGGGAGCAATTAGATTGGCGCGTGCAGAAGATGAAACTCTCCAAAGACAAAACCACACTCATCTATAACCATTTCCTGACCCTCAGAGGCATTCCGTCCGAAGCCTTTGACTATCGCCTGGGCAACCGCTCAGTCCTGGAATGGGTGATCGACCAGTATCAGATCAAAACTGATAAACGCAGCGGCATCGTCAATGACCCCAATCGCGCCGACCAGCCGGATTACATCATCAACCTGATTCAGCGCGTGATTACGGTCAGCGTGGAGACGGTAAAGATTATCAATGCGCTGCCAGCGTTAGCGGAGAAATCACCATCATAACAACATTGGAAAAGAGGACAACGGAGGATAAAAACGATGAAACCATTATCACAAGACATCTTTTATGAAAAGCCGGGATTTGCGGTCTGTTGGTATGACAAGGAATTAGAGGCCATTGTGCAAGAGTTCGAGGCTGTGACGTATTGGACTTCCGAGTTGATTGAAGCCTATAAACAGATGCAAGACGCCATGTTAGAAGCGCTGAGCAGGTATCACGCGGCCAAATGGCTGTGTCTGGCCGGCAAATGGGTACGTGCAACCCCGCCAGAAGTGCAAAAATGGATCGAGCAGGTGGTGGCGCCGAGCGCAATGGAGCGGGGGCTGAAATATTTTGCGGAAGTGCTGCCAGGTTCGGCAATTACCCGCTTCTCCACGCAAAAGTGGCAAGAGGAGGTTCAAACAGTTATACAAGGGCAACTGACGCTTGCAAACTTTACGACCGAACAGGAGGCGCGTACGTGGTTACAACAACAAGAATAGTATGCTGTCGCTAGTGTTTTTACAAGGTTGCGTTGATGGGTAGGTGGAGGCCACTTTCGAAGTGGACTCCATCAACCCGTCACAAATGTTGACAGAGTACTAGATGCAGCCGGCTTGTCAACGACCCCAACCGCGCGGATCAGCCTGACTAATCGTCAGCCTGATCCAGCGTGTCATCACCGTCAGCGTTGAACCCATGAACATTATCAACGCGCTGCCGGAGTTACACATAGATTAATCTATTGTCGTGAAAGGAATTATATATGGAAGCAATTAAACAGATCACACGTACACCCAAAAATCATGTGATTCGAGTGCATATTCCACCGCACATTCCAGAAAATGAACTAGTGGAAATCATTGTGATTGTGGGAACTCAACAGTCTGAATTCGAACGAAAAGTTAACGCCTTCAAAAGAGGCTTTGTAATCTTAGAGCATGTTCCAGATAATCATCAATCGTCTCAAAAATGCTTTCAATCTGCGCTAAAGGGGGTAAAGTTGCCCGAATCTGCTCCAGGTAGCGGCGTTCGCGCACAGCGTGCAAGGTCGGCACAAAGTTTATATCATAAATCCAGCCGATTTGCAGTAATTTAAAATCATTCAAATTCTGTAAATGGTGCATATCCACGATCCGCTTCGCCATCAAATCAGCATAAACAGCATCGGAAATGCCGGAGGTATCAAGGAAGCCTAAAGAAATGGCCTCGTTGCGATGACCATTCCCGTCATAATAATACTCAATCACCACCTTCCAAATATCCAACTTATCGGCGTCCCGCAGCAAGCGGGTAAAAAACACGCATTCCGGCATTTCATCCTGCGGCACTGTCGCGCGATTATGATAGGAAATTGCCCGCAGAATCACATCCTGCGCTGCTGCATCAAGCAGATCGAGCAGATTTTCACGTTGTAACACCTCTACGCCAAGTTCGGCATGATTCACAGAATGACGGTCAGCAAAAGTATGATAGCAGGCATATTGTTCAAAGCGGCCGATGTCATGAAACAGGGCCATCACTTCCGCTAAATACAGATCCGAGGGTTGTAAATCGAGTTGCTGCCCCAATTGCACGATTTCGCGGCACACACGCAGCGTATGTTCGTATTTCAAATCCATGTTGCGCTGGACTTGAGGATTATCGGAAGTGAACAAGCCAACATAGGTCGCAAAACGTTGTCGCAGGGCTTCAAGTTGTTTTTTGTACATATCTCCTTTGAAACTCTTTTGAAACTACAAGGATTCCTCATAAGCAAGGATGTGTGTCATCCCTGGTGATGTGAAATCCATGCCATGTCATCAATATCAAGTGAGCAGCAGGGTCATTAAGGCGGTTCTGGCAATCAATCGCCAGCCTCAAAGCTCAGGGACGCTAAAGCGTCCTCCGCAGATTTGAAGTGGACTTCAACCCGTTTGCGCTTTGAGACCAGTCATTGATGACTGGGCGCCAGGCACGAAATATTCAAAACTTAACAGTCCTGCGGGCGAGCTGAGTCCAAATCCCATCAGATCGCGGAATTTAGGCAAGGAAAATTTTCTTTTTTTTTCGGGGAGAGGAAAATACTTGACAATTTATATACTGATAGGTATATTAAAATTGTAAATAATATTGAAATTTTTAAGTCATGTTACGCAGAGACTTCGTACCGCGCAGCGGCTGCAGAAGAAATAGTGATGTTCAACTCCTACATTGAATATTAAATGCTATACATAATACTACGTTGTTAGATTCGAAAATATGATTCTTTGCCCTGAAAGGGTAGAATAAGGTAAAAAAATCAACTCTATCAAACGGAAAAGGATTAGGTATGAAAACATTTCAGCAGAAAGTCGTTGTCATTACTGGTGCTGGTTCCGGCATCGGACGTGAATTAGCACTGCAATTAGCGCAGCAAGGCGCACATCTTGCCGTCGCTGATATTCAGGAAGCACCACTCCGGGAAACTGCGGGTTTCATCGAACAACATAATATACCCATCAGTACACATATCCTTGACGTTTCGCAACGAGAAGCGGTATATCACTTTGCGGATGAAGTACTCGCCCGATATGGCGGCGTCCATATCGTCGTCAATAACGCGGGCGTGGCGTTAAGCAATGTGGAAGTGAATCACTTGACATATAGTGATCTTGAGTGGGTTTTAGGCGTCAATCTCTGGGGCGTGATTCATGGCACAAAAGCCTTTTTACCGCATTTACTCAAGCAACCGGAAGCCAATCTGGTCAATGTCTCCAGTTTGTATGGCTTAACCGCTATTGCCAAAGCGGCCGCATATTGTACCAGCAAATTTGCGGTGCGAGGCTTTACTGAAGCATTACGCCAGGAATTACGTCAAACCTCGGTTGCCGTGACGGTCGTTCATCCGGGCGGTATCCGCACCCATATTGCTCGCAATACACGTCCTGCGGCCAACGGCGATAAGATCAGCAATCCTGAGCGCGCGGCGCAGCACTTTGAACAACGCGCACGCACCACCGCCGCAGAGGCGGCGCGACAGATTATCGCAGGCATTCAACGTAACGCGCCGCGCGTGATCATCGGTCAGGACGCCAAATTTCTGGATTGGCTGGGACGCCTGAAGCCCGGCTCTTATGACGCTTTTATGCTCAAACAGATCGTACAGGAAGATGAGAAGGCGTATTCTTAAACAGATTTTCATCGGAATCAGAAAAACTTGACAGTTTATGGATAGAGAAGTATAGCGTCTTGCAGAAGATGTCCACCTTGAAAAATCGAGTTCTTTCAAAAAACTCGATTTTTTTACAAATCACAGACGGTTGAGTGGTAAAAAATTGAACAGTGACAACAATGGATAACCGAGTCAACATCCTTAACTGCGCGTTACGGCTGTTTGCCTCGCAAGGATACGATAGCGTCGGAGTACAAAAAATTTGCGAAGAAGCCGGAATCACAAAACCTACGCTCTACTACTATTTCAAGAGCAAACACGGCTTACTCGACACTTTGCTATCGGACTATTTTCAAACACTCTACCAGATGGTAGAATCGGCAGCAACCTATCACGGAGATCTTTCGCTTTCACTCTCCGGCGTTACCACCGCATATTTCAGCTTTGCGAAAGAGCATGCGGCCTTTTATCGCCTTCAGCTTTCCCTCTATTTTGCCCCACCGCAGCATGAAGCGCACAAATTGGCTGCCGGTTTTCAGGAGCGTCAATTTCGACTTGTGAAAAACCTGTTTCTGGGGGCGATCCACGACTACCTGAATTTGAAGGGACGGGAAGATTATGCCACCGCCACATTCATCGGCCTGGTGGATCACTGGATTTCCCTGGCCTTGAATAACTATATCGAGTTAGATAGCGCCCTGGTTCATCAAACAGTACAGCAATTCCTCTACGGTATACTTTCATCCCGATAAACATTGACAATTTCTCCCGCTTTCGATATCGGCGGTTTTGGAAAGGATCTACTGAACAATGACACAAGCAATATGGAGTGAAGAATTCGAAATTCGATCATATTTGACGGATTTTCGCGGTAATGCGTCGATCCAGACGCTTTGCCGATTTTTTCAGGAAGCGGCCGGGAACCATGCCCGCAATATGGGATTTGCGTTGGACCAATTACAGGCCGAAGGCAAAACCTGGGTGCTGTCGCGGTTCCACATTCAGGTGCAGCGCTATCCGCGCTGGAGGGAACATGTGCGGATTGAGACCTGGCCTTCAGGCTCAATCGGATTTTATGCAGTACGCGATTTTTATCTGTACAATCAACAAAATCAACGACTGGCATCCGCCTCAAGTATCTGGCTCATTCTGGATCTGAACCGGAAAACGCCGCTGCGTATCCCGCAAGCTCTTGTTGATATGAATGTGACTGATCGGGATCGAGCGATTGCGGATCGTTTTGACACGCTCTGGCGTCCGGAACAAGGGAGTGCCCTTACGCGGATGTTTGAAAAATCCTTTGTGGCGCGTAAAAGCGACGTTGATTTGAACCGGCATGTCAATAATGTCAGCTATGTCGAATGGGCGGTCGAGACCGTGCCGGACGACGTCTGGCGCACCCATCTTCTGACGGAAATCGAGGTCAGTTTCCGGGCCGAAACCCTGTATGGCGACACCATCCTTTCACAAAGCGACCAGGTCAAAGAAGCAGGACAACAGGTGTTCCGACATCGTATCGTGCGCGAATCAGACCAGACCGAGATGTTTTTAGCGCGCACTCGCTGGAATCGGATCGAAGATGAACAGAGATGACAGCAAGGAATCTTTCATCACGGTGAAAATGCAATTTCTCACTTGACAGAAACCCAAAGTCCGGTTATGTCGTTTAAAAGAATTTCACATAATCAGGGATCACACATCCTTGCTTATGAGTCATCCTTGTAGTTTCATAGGAGTCAGCAGAGAAATCGGGTTTTTTCAAAAAACCCGGTTTCTTACACGCACGAATGAACATTTCATTTTCACAGGAGAAATTTATGCGTTATATACCGAACACCGCAGCAGATTGTCAGGAGATGCTTGGCGCCGTAGGAGTCGGCTCGGTTGACGACTTGTTTGCCGACATTCCCGCTGCCCTGAAACTCCGATACGATTTGCGCCTGCCTGCGCCGCACTCTGAAATGGAAGTCGTGAAAACCTTGCGTGCGCTCAGTGCCATGAATGCGTCTGTGGACGAGTATGTGTCGTTTTTAGGCGCAGGCGCGTATAACCATTTCATCCCGGCGGTTGTGAAACATTTAATTTCACGCGGCGAATTCCTGACTGCTTATACGCCGTACCAGCCGGAAATTTCCCAGGGAACGCTTCAGGCCATTTTCGAATTCCAAACCTTAATCTGCCAGTTAACTGGCATGGATGTGGCCAATGCCTCCATGTACGACGGGGCTTCAGCATTGGCAGAAGCTGTGTTGATGGGGCAGCGTGTAAATAATCGCTCTCACGTATTACTTTCCAGAGGAATCCATCCCGATTATCGTCAAGTTGTCCAAACCTACACGCAGCAATTGGATATTTCCCTTCAGGAAATTGAAGTCACCTCACGCGGGACAACCGATCTGGATGCGATCAGCAGAGCAATTTCTGATCACACCTCAAGCGTGGTCGTGCAATATCCGAATTTTTTTGGGGTGATAGAAGAGTTATCCGCGCTGGCTGATACGGCGCATAAACATGGAGCGTTGCTCATTGCGGCGATTCCGGAGCCTGTGTCGCTGGGCTTGCTTGCGGCTCCCGGGCAATTCGGAGTTGACATTGTAGTTGGCGAAGCGCAATCCTTTGGTAACAATTTGAGCTATGGCGGCCCTTATGTCGGGTTCTTTGGAATTAAAAACGATCCGAAAGGTAAAATCCTTCGCAAAATGCCCGGACGCCTGGCCGGAGAAACCACTGATGCTGACGGCAATCGCGGCTTTGTGCTGACGCTTTCAACCCGCGAACAACACATTAAACGTGAAAAAGCGACCTCCAATATCTGCACCAACGAGGCGTTGTGCGCGCTGGCGTGTACGATCCACTTATGTTTGTTAGGCAAACAGGGCCTCAAAGAGCTTGCCCTGCAAAATTTTCAGAAAGCCGAATATGCCAAACAAGCGATTTGCGCGCTACCCGGGTATGAAGTACTGTTTCAGGGACCAACGTTTAACGAATTCGCGGTCAAAACTCCATTTGCGGTTGAGGTCATTAACCAAAAACTCCTTGAGCACAAGATGATTGGCGGGGTCAACCTGCAACAACTTTATCCCGAATTCGGTGAAGCCATATTGTTCTGCGTGACCGAACAACACAGCAAAGTTGAAATTGATGCACTCGTCAATGCGTTACACGCCATCGAGCGCGAAAGTGAGGTGCTATAATGAAAAAAGCAACTGTTGGAGCATCAGGACTTGTGTTTCATGAACCACTGATTTTTGAACGCAGCGTGGAAGGGCGTCAGGGATATTCTTTGCCGGCCTGTGATGTTCCCGATGTCAGGCCGGAAGACGTAATTCCACAGGCATATATTCGCGACGAAGTGGCGGGCTTTCCGGAAGTGAGCGAAGTGGAGGTTGTGCGCCATTTTACGCATTTATCGCAATGGAATTACGGGATTGATTCCGGCTTCTTTCCCCTTGGATCCTGTACAATGAAGTACAATCCCAGGGTCAATGAGGAAGTCGCGGTCATGCCGGGATTTGCCAGACTGCATCCGCACACGCCGCAAGAACTCTCGCAGGGAGCGATCCGCCTGATGTACGAATTGGAGAAAGCTTTATGTGAAATCAGCGGATTCGATCGGGTCTCACTACAGCCCGCGGCCGGAGCGCATGGGGAACTGACCGGCATGATGCTCATCCGCGCCTATCTAACGTCGCAGGGCAATCCACGCCAAAAAGTGTTGATTCCGGATTCCGCGCACGGCACGAATCCGGCCAGTTGCACCTTGTGCGGCTATGATACGGTTCCCGTGGCCTCAGGGGCTGATGGATGCGCAGACCCCAAAGCAATTGCAGAAGTGATGGACGACCAGGTTGCGGCGATTATGATCACGAATCCGAATACCCTGGGATTGTTTGAACGCAATATCGCCGAGATCGCAGAAATTGTCCACGCCAAAGGCGGACTTGTCTATGGCGATGGCGCCAACCTCAACGCCTTGTTAGGGAAAGCACGCCCCGGTGATATGGGAATTGACGTCATGCACTTTAATTTACACAAAACCTTTTCAACGCCCCATGGCGGCGGCGGACCAGGAGCAGGCCCGGTGGCGATCAAAGCCCCCCTGATTCCTTTTATGCCAGTCCCGACCCCGGAATACCGGGACGGCGAATATTCTCTTGAGAGCGATCATCCACACAGTATCGGCAAAATTCGGTCATTTTTCGGGAATTTCGGCGTGATGGTGCGAGCCTATGCATATATTCTGACAATGGGGCCGGCCGGACTCAAGCAGATCGCTGAAACAGCAGTACTAAATGCGAACTATATCATGGCGCAGCTTCGCGATGTGTATCACCTGCCCTATCAGGCTCTCTGCAAACATGAGTGTGTGTTTTCAGACAAGCTGCAAAATCCCGATGGTATTACCACGATGGATATTGCCAAACGCCTGATGGATTACGGCTTTCATCCGCCGACGGTCTATTTTCCGCTGATCGTGCATGGCGCGTTGATGATTGAACCGACCGAAACCGAAAGCAAACAAACTCTTGACACGTTTATTGACGCTATGCGCGAGATTGCCAGAGAAGCCAAAGAAGATCCGGAGAGATTGAAAACCGCACCTCACCGGGCGAAAATGCGGCGTCTTGATGAAACCACTGCGGCTCGTAAGCCAATATTACGCTACGAGACCCCAGAGAAAAAATAGAGAAGATGATGAATCCATATAATCCGTTCAATTCTCAGGCGCAAGGGCAGGCGCAGTACAAAGATTTTACGGCAACGCAGCTGTTTTGTCCGAAATGCCGCCAGGCAACTCCGGTACGCGAACGATTGCTGCTGGTGCTGCCCGACGGCGATTTATACGAATATCGCTGCGCATATTGCGGCACAACTCTGGGCGAAAAACGCGTCAAAGAACAGCCGCAAATGCCTATTATTTATTAAAGAAGAAGCTTCAAGGGACTTTACAGGACTCGAGGAATTTAAAATTTCAAGACCACCCTTCAACTTGAGCCCTTTTAGTCCCTTATAAACTTTCGTCACTCTTGATTGCTGACGCCGACGCCGAGGACATCAAGAAGATCCGTTTCCTGTCGCGAGGAACTTTCAGTGATGCTTTCAATCACGATTTTCCCCTTATGTTCTTGCGTTGTTTGAGGAAAAAACCCGATATACAGCGTTCGGGCCGCATTCGCTTCAATGCTAAAAGGCGTTTCCAACGCGATCAATTGATTGTTGCTGTAATAACCTCCGATTTGAAACGCATTATTGGTTGATGTGACTCGTTCGATAATCACGCTGCCACCTGTCACATTGTTAACCGTCACAGTTGCAACGAAAAATTGTCCGACATTGACCTCTCCGAAATCTAAAGAAGTCAAGGAAAGAACGACATTTGGCAGAATATCCTTTCGATCCTCATCTGAACAGCCGGTCAGCAACAGTCCCAAACTCATCCCTAGCACACATAGAAGTGCTATCGTTTTTATACGATTTTTTCGTGTATTCGCCATATTAAGCCTTCTCCTTTAAAAATAACGGTTTGCAGTAAAACGCTTTAGCGTTTTTTTACGTCGCTAAAGCGGCTACTACGAGCTTGACTTGCATGATGCCCAGGCGTTCGTCGTTTCCGCTTTAGCGGGCTGCCTGAAGGCAGAACTACGAACATAACACCTTCTATATACTTCGCCATGCGCAAAGGCGACTTTGCACTCCTCCCTCTTCATTTTCATATTACTTCATACCAGGCACAAAAAAAATAGTCAAGAGCTATTCTTTTGTAAAGTGAATTTTGACGAAGAAACGCCTGGAGTGCGAAAACTCTGCTTTCGTTGGCAAAGCAGAGCGTTGACATTCCGGTCTGGCGTTCAGTTTGACGTGCCCGCTTCTCGCCAGTAATTTAACACGTTTTGTAAGGTGTCTTCAAAAGGAATTTCAGGCTGCCAGCCGGTTTGGCGGTGTAAGCGCGTGTAGTCGCCCAACATCAATGGCACATCCGAAGGGCGCAGTCTTTGGGGATCTTGACGAATTTCTATCGGAACGGTGCTGAATTGGAGCAGCATGTCAAGTATTTGTTGAATTGACCAGGCGTTACCGGAAGCAACATTGACGGGCATTCCAGGCGCGCAGGTTTCCAGGGCCAGGTGATAGGCGCGAACAACATCGCGCACATCAGAAAAATCGCGTCGCGCCTCCAGGTTGCCGACAGCGATCAGGGCTTCGCGTTGACCTTGTTCAATTGCGGCAATCTGTTTTGCAAAATCAGGACATACAAAACTGGGCGCTTGCCGGGGTCCTGTATGATTAAACGGACGGACAATAACCACCTGAAGCTGATAGCGATGGATATATTGATAACAGAACATTTCCTGGGCTGCTTTGCTGTCAGCATACGGGTTAATCGGGCGAAGCGGCTGGAATTCATCAATTGGCTGGCGATTCTCGGGCACCACGCCATACACTTCGCCGGAACTGACCATCAAAATCCGAGCATTCGGACAATATTGACGCAGCGCTTCCATCAAATTAATCCAGCCATACAGATTCACTCGAATCACCAGATCCTGCCCTTGCCAGGATTGATGGACGCTGCTGATGGCCGCAAGATGATACACTCGCTCAAAATCGCCAGGTTCCATAATTTTGCGAATTTGCTCCGGCAGTGAAAGATCGCATTGATGAAAAACAACCTGTTTTCGCAAAGATGCAGGCAGCCGATCAAATTCGGTTTGATCCAGAAAAGTGCCATGCAGCTCATCTCCGTGATGAAGAAGATACTCACACAAATGGGTGCCCACAAAACCTGCTGCGCCTGTTACAAGTGTTTTCACAAATCCCCAAAACCCCCTTCATAGCCTCGGTCACAAGGTCTTTAAAAGGGATTATTCAAAGAAACCGGGTTTTTTTGAAAAAACCCGGTTGCTCTCGTTCACAAAGTCAACTCTTCAGCAACCGGGTTTTTTCGAAAAACCCGGTTGCTCTCGCTTACTCTTCAAAATAGGCCTGCAACCCTTCTTGCCAGGGACGGAGAGTCTGGCCTGTTAAGGCTGTAAACTTCGAGGTATCCAACACCGAAAACGCCGGGCGCGGGGCCAGGCGTCGAAGTTCGGCCGTGGTGATCGCCTCAATCTTCACCTCAGAAAGTTGGCGATAAGCAAGAATGGTTTTCGCGAAATCATACCAGGTACACTGACCGCTATTGGTCAGATGCACGATTCCTGATGCCTTATGCTCGATCAGGGCGAGAATGCCGCGCGCTAAATCGCGAGTATACGTCGGAGAACCGGCCTGATCGCTAACCACGCGTAAAGGCTGGTGTTGTTGAGCGCGTTCGAGAATCGCCTTGACAAAATTCTTGCCGTGTCGGCCGTATAACCAGGCTGTGCGGACAATCAGAAAATCCTGACCGCTGCGATGGGTCAAGAGCGCACGGACTTCTTGTTCCCCCATGAATTTGGTCTTCCCATACACTCCCAGAGGATGGGTGCGATCATCTTCAGTATAAGGGGCACCTTTTTGGCCGTCAAAGACATAATCAGTGCTGATATATACCATTCTGGCCTGACATGTCCTGGCCGCTGCCGCAACATTTTTTGCGCCAATCACATTTACCTGCGTGGCGCGCTCTTCATCAAGCTCGGCCTGATCAACATTGGTATAGGCGGCCGTATGAATAATCACGTCGGGCTGAAACGATTGCACAAGTGTCTGAAGTTGTTCTGCCTGTAAAATATCGCAATTATGCAGATCGACGCCAAATACTTCATGCTCCCCCTGCAAAAGCGCGCGCAGATCGGTTCCCAACATGCCGTTTGCGCCTGTCACAAGAATCTTCATACATTTCCTTGGTATTGTTGCTGGTAATACTGTTTATAACTCGCATCCTGCTCTTTGATGCGCCGCCACCACGCCTCATGCTCACGGTACCATTGCACCGTCTTCTCAAGCATGGCGTGAAAATCAACCGAGGCCGACCAGTTGAAATACCTGCGAAGTTTCGCGGTATCCACAGCATGACGCGGCACATGTCCGGGGCGATCTTGCACAAAACGGATTAAGGACTTCGGTTTTCCCAGAATATCGAGAATCAAATCGCTGATTTGCAGCACTGAATATTCTCGACTCGCGCCGATATTAAAGATTTCTCCATCATAGCCGCTGCTGTGCAGCAGCAGATCAACCGCCGCGCAATGTTCTTCCACATAGATCCAATCGCGGGTATTTTTTCCGTCTCCATAAACAGGCATGGGAATATTGTCAAGCGCATTTGTTACAAAAAGCGGGATCAGCTTTTCAGGATATTGATAGGGACCGTAATTGTTGCTGCAGCGGGTAATAATGACCGGCAGCTTATGGGTTGCCCAATACGAAAACGCCAGGCGATCGGCCCCGGATTTGCTCGCTGCATAAGGCGAAAGCGGCATCAACGCATCGGTTTCCAGCGACGGCCGGCTCACCCCTTCCGGCGACATGGCCGTGCCATAGACTTCATCGGTGCTGATCTGGATAAAGCGTTCAACCGGATATTTGCGCGCCGCCTCTAAGAGGACAAATGTGCCATAGACATCCGTCGTAATAAAACTGCCGGCGTCCATAATTGACCGGTCAACATGAGTTTCTGCGGCAAAATGCACCACCGCATCGGCCGGCTGCATCAGCTTTTCCACCAGGGCTACATCGCAAATATCTCCCTGCACAAAGGTGTATGCAGGGTGCGCTTCAATCTCGCGCAAATTCTCCAAATTCCCCGCATACGTGAGTTTATCTAGATTTGTAATCCGATACTCCGGATGGTGTTGGATCATATAGTGAACAAAATTACTGCCGATAAATCCTGCCCCACCTGTCACAAGTACATGTTTCATGATTTTTAAATACAGTGTTGAATGCTTGAAGGTTAAAGTGTTTTTTTTCAAACACTCAACCCCTCAACCACCCAACCACCCAAACACTCAACCACCCAACCACTCAAAACACTTCTATCAAGGAAACAATCAGAACAAGAGGTCAGGCGTCAAGCAAAAAGTCGGTTTTTTTGTGATTCTTACTTCTACATGCTGACGTTCATGCAGAGTGCGCGATGTGTTTCGCAGGCTGAAACACGTCTTTCAGTTGACAAGAACATTTCTTTTCTGCAAAAATATATGCCAGGAGGCAGGGCACACGAGGTTGTCCCTCACATTCTACCTCCCCCTGTCAGCCAAAGGAGAGGGACCGGGGGTGAGGTTCCTTTTCAGGAGAACGTCACAGTCCTGCCGTTTACAGGGGGATTGCGTGAGTCCTTTTATATAATCTTGAAATACCCGAGAATGCCGAGGATCACGACAACCAACACGACTATCCCTGCAGCTGCGAGAAAGTAGCGAATTACGGTTTCACTTTGGGTATATCTCTGCGCTTGAGTTTTCCCGAGAGATTTCTTTTTGGTTGTTTTTGAACGATGTGCCATAACCGATACGGCGTCATGCAGAATATGCCTCCATATTCTGCATGACGCACGAGGCTTTATTTTATCAGCGCGCGCGCAGCTTTTTCAATGCCTTCGGCATCCAGGCCGTAGGCGCGTCGCAGTTCATTCTGCGTTCCATGTTCAACAAACTGATCCGGCAAGCCCAGGCAGCGCACGACAACAGCATCAACTCCGGCGGCCTGCAGGAATTCCAGGACAGCGCTTCCAAAACCGCCTTGAATCACATTTTCTTCAACCGTGATGATTTTTTTAATTTTTTGGGCAATGTCAAGAATAAGTTCTGCATCGAGCGGTTTGACAAAGCGAGCGTTGACAACGGTCGCCGAAATCTGCTCATCTTCTTCCAGGTTTTTCGCCGCTTCGATGGCCGGCTGCACCATAGTGCCAATCGCAAGAATCGCCAAATCGTTCCCTTCTCGCAAGAGTTCAGCTTTTCCGATTGGAAGTGCGCGAGGGGCGGTATCTATAAAAACCCCCAGGCCGGACCCGCGAGGATACCGCAAGGCGGTGGGTCCCGGATATTCGAGCGCGGTTTTCAACATGTGCTGCAATTCATTTTCATCTTTGGGCGCCATAATCACCATTTTGGGCAAATGTCGAAGATAGGAAAAATCGAACACCCCATGGTGAGTCGGACCGTCAGAGCCAACCAATCCAGCGCGATCCAGGGCAAAGGTGACTGGCAGATTCTGGAGACAGACATCATGAAAGACCTGATCGTAGGCACGCTGTAAAAACGAGGAATAGATCGCGGCGACGGGTCTGAAGCCCTGGGTCGCCATACCGGCTGCAAACGTGACGGCATGCTGTTCAGCAATACCGACATCGTAAAAGCGTTGGGGAAACTGCGCCGCAAAGTGTTCCAGACCGGTTCCGGAGCACATAGCCGCGGTAATCGCCACAACCCGGTCATTCTCTTGCGCCAGCTTTACGAGCGCCTCGCCAAATACCTCGGTATAGCTCGGAATAGCATTTTCCTGTTTCACAAATTGTCCGGTATCAATACAAAAGGGCGATGCGCCATGATACATGGTCGCATCTTGCTCAGCCTGCTGATAGCCCTTGCCTTTGCGGGTAACTACATGGATCAGGGTCGGGCGATCAATGTTATCGCGGACGTTGCGAAAGGTCTCAATCAATTGATGAATATTATGTCCGTGAATGGGGCCCACATATTTGAAACCTAATTCTCCGAACAGCATACCCGGCGTGATAAATCCTTTGAGGTATTCGTCAAAGCGTTTCCCTAATTTGAAGACCGCCTCGCCGATGCCGGGAATTGTTTTGACAAAATGCTCGATTTCGCCTTTCAGTCTATTATAAAAACTGCCGGTGATAATGCGGTTTAAACAAACGGATAAGGCTCCGACATTGCGAGAGATCGACATTTCATTGTCATTCAGGACGACAATAAATTTCCGTCGGTTCGCGCCGGCGTTATTTAAGCCTTCCAGCGCCATACCGGCCGTTAGCGATCCATCGCCAATCACAGCAATCACGTTATATTGTTCGCCGCGTAAATCACGCGCTTCGGCAATGCCCAGGGCAGCAGAAACAGATGTGCTGCTATGGCCTGCCCCGAATACATCATACGGACTTTCATCACGTTTGCAATATCCGGAAAGCCCATCTTTTTGCCGAATCGTGTGAAATTGCTCCCGGCGTCCGGTTAAAATCTTATGAGTATAGGCTTGGTGCCCGACATCCCAGATAATTTTGTCTTTTGGAGTGTCAAACGTATAGTGTAACGCAATCGTGAGTTCGACTACCCCTAAATTAGAGGCTAAATGGCCGCCAGTTTTGGAAAGCGTTGAGAGAATGAACGCTCGAATTTCTTCAGCAAGATCCGGTAATTGATCTTCTGAAAGCTGCTGTAAGTCTCGAGGACTGTTGATTTGTTCTAGTATCCGTTCCACGGTACTCACTTTTTCAGGCTATACCGTTTCAAAACGGACAGGCTACGTGTTTGACCGCTTTGGAATGGCATAGAATACAGAATCTCCTTGCTCTTCTAAGTAACTACTACAACGTTTCGTAAATAAATACATATACCCCCCCTCTGGATCAAAGAAATGCCCAATTTTCGGTCCTGAAGGGGCGGTGGAGATGTTCTTCTCCACCCCTTCGGCGAGGGGTTTTCGATGTGTACTTTTTTCCGAAAGCCTGTACTACAAGAATAGAATATACACAATCAAGCACCTTCTTACTTAGATTCCATTCTTGTCGCAACTTAGAAAGAATGCAAGAGAAATTATCTGAAAATGTGTCTGGGCATCGCTCAAGAGACGTTTCTTGCGAATTTCAGAGGGATCTTTTAAAGAGAAAGGTGACATAAGGGTTCAATTTTCTTGACTTTCCTCTACGAATATTATTCCTTTGTTCTGTCTTTCATCATAACCATAGTTCGGCACTCACTCCCTCAATCTCCTCGCAAATGGGCAGGGCTGTGAAGCTCTCGCGGGGAAAAGCTGTGCCCCCTTTTATTCCCCCCGCAAGCGAGGGGAAACGGATCGACCTCTCCCGCTTACGGGGGACTGAGGGGGTAGAACTTCACAGCCCTGGGGTAAGCGGGGGGAAGACGGAAAATGTCCGAACTCTTGTAACAAGCATGAGTTTCAGAAAATTTTCTGCACGCTTGAAAATCGGAGTTTTTTCAACAATCCGGTTTTGCTGGGCGTCTTACTTTCTGAAAACACATCTTGCACCACAAGCATGTCAGTGTGAATGGAGTGAAGTCTTCGGCTGTCATCACAAAGATTTGCTCGATTGACAATGACACAGAGGCATGAAAAAATTTGCAATTGTGCTGGGAGGACTGCTTTGCCTGGTGCTGCTCGTCATCGCAGCGCTCGAATTTGTCCTTGATCTCAATGCATATAAGGGGCAAATTGAACGCCCACTGAAGGTATCTCTCGACCGGAACGTCGCTATCGGCCATATCACGCATACGCTGTGGCGAGGACCGGGAGCAGCTTTACAAGATGTGACCGTGTTTGACCGGGAACCGTCTGCTATCTTTATGCACATCAAGGAAGTGATTGCCAGTGTGAAGGTGCTGCCGTTGATTTCAAGGAAAATCGAATTATCAAAGATTTTGCTGCAAGAACCGGTCGTGACGCTCAAACGGGACGTGGAAGGGAAATGGAATATTGACGATCTGTTCGGAGTAAAAGCGGAGGCCGCGCCCGCGCTGCCGCCGGAACTTCCTGATGCTCAGGCGGCAGAGAAAACGCTGTCGGCAACGCCGGCGACTCAGGTTTCACCCCAGGAGTCGCCAGAGACAGCGCACGCTCCGATTTCGTCGTCGCCCCTGTCGCAATTTGCCATTGATACGCTGCGCTTGACTGATGGGAAAATCCGGGTGATTGATGAGGTGGTAAATATAACGACGGAATTAGAAAATCTTGAAGTCAATGTTGACGGTGTGGCGGTTGACTCTCCGATTCAATTTCAATTGTCAGCTACTGTTGACGAGGGATCGCAGGGAAAAATCGAAGCTGCCGGAAAAGTCGGTCCCATACCGGCTACAGGTGATTTTAACGACCTGGATTTCGATATTACAGCTAAACTCGACCAGGTGGATGTCTCGCATTTTCGTCCCTATTATGTGGCGCAGCTTACGGATACCCTGCCGGCCGGGTCGGAAAAACTGAATGCGACCATCCAGCTTGCCGGGAATGTAGGGACGCAAGTCGCCTCAACAGGCAATATCAGCGTCGGTGATGTCAAAGTAGATGTTGCCGGGAATGTTGCACAAGTGCAAACCACGCCGAAACTGGATCTCACGATTTCATCGCAGGCCCTTCCCTGGAATAAATTATTGCAATTGCTGCCGCCTGATTTGACGAAACAGATAAAAGAGCTTGGACTTTCCGGCTTAGGCAATTTGACCATTCAGCCCAAAGGGACGCTCGATAATTTAGTGATTCATGGCGAATTCGATCTAAGTAACTCAGGAATTCAGTATCAGAAGGTGTTTGCGAAACCGGAAACGACCAGCATGAAGTTATCCTTTGAGATTGCACTCAATGCACTTCAAGCCGATGCCCTGAACGTTTCGGCCTTGACGCTCACCATCGGCGAATTTGTGCTAAACGCTGCCGGAACAGTGACGAATTTCAAACAACCTGAACTCGATTTTCAGGTAGAATCCAATGAATTTCCATTAGATCAACTTCTTGCGCTCTTCCCGCAGATCACGGAGATGGCTGACGCAGATACGCCATTCACCGCCAAAGGCGCGGCGACGCTTCAAGCCACAGCCAAAGGAACGCTCGAAAACCTGGCCGTGCAATTGAACGCCAATCTCGACCACAGCGCGGTTTCTTATGCGGAGTTCTTTCAGAAAAACGAGCAGGAAGCGGGTAATCTGCACATTGAAGCGCACCTGAGCAAAGATTCAGTTTCCATCGCCAAGATGCTGCTCAATTTAGGCAAATTTCAACTCAACGCCGCCGGAACAATCACGAACTTCAGACAACCGAAACTGGATGTCGTGGTGGAAACTAATGCTTTTGATATTCAATCCTTGTTAGCTCACGCTCCGATAGCGAAAGCATCGCTGCCGCCAGAATTGACCTTAGCAGGCGTTGGCGCCTTGCGGATTGTCCCGGTTGGACCTCTTGAGAATCTCTCCATTTCCGGGAAAATCGATCTGACTAAAAGCGCCATTGCTTTTGGCGAGTATTTCACGAAGCCGCAAGATCTGCCGGGGATCATTGAGTTTGACGCCACGATGACGAAAGATGCGGTCACACTTCGAAAGGTCCAGATTAACATGAATGGCGTGATTCTGGATGTGACCGGCGTGGTCTCAGGGTTGCAGCAGCAGACTATGATCGATCTGTCGGTCAGATCCAACCGGTTTGCGCTGAATCAGATCTTACCGGTCAAAGGTATGATGATGAACCCGACCGGTTCTACTCAACTGAATTTCACTATTCAATCGTCTCTTGATCGTTTGAACCTGGCCTCGCTTGCGGCCGCGAACCTGGAATTGACAGACGTCGGATTTCTGCCGCCGCAATTCAGCAAACCGGTCGAACATTTAACGGCTCGCCTTGCGTTACAGGGGCAGCAGTTGACGATTCAGCAACTCTCCGCTACGCTTGGAGAATCGTCAATCACCGGCAACGCCAACGTCATTCAGATTTTCACGCAGCCTGACGTGACCTTTGCGCTTAACGCCTCAACTTTGAATATTGACGAACTCCTGGGAGTGATCTCCCAGGCGTTCGCCCCTGTTCCCACGCCGCCGTTCCGCTTTGTCGCCAGTACGGGCAGCCAGACAAACCAAAAGGCAGCAAGAGTTCAATCTCCTCAAAAAGTCTGGCAATTAGCTCATATCACCGCGGCAGGGACGGTTGCGATTGCGCAGGGGCAGGCGCAAAATGTCCATTTTTCCGATTTAACAGCTGAAGTCAAGGCACAGGATCAAATCATCCATGTTGAACCACTTGCGCTGCATTTATATGATGGGGAGTATCAGGGCTTTGTCAGAGTTGATCTTTCGGAACCTGACCCCAAATACGCGCTTCATTCAGAGTTGGTGCATGTTGATTCGAACCGGATATTAACTGACAGTGTTTCCATGGAGGATATCGTGTATGGTTTTATCTTTGCCAATGCATCATTGCAAGGACAGGGCATGAAAACGGAGCAAATCCTCAGCACCCTGTCCGGCGAGGGATTATTGAAGATCGAGGACGGCACGTTTACGACTTTCAATATCTGGCCCCAGCTTGCCCAAATATTTCAATTGCTGGGTTCCCTGGGAAAATCAACTGAATTAACACGTATTGGCGAGGATTTAAGCCAATTTCCCGAGGACACGCAATTTTCTCGATTTGAAGGACGTTTTGAATTAAAAGACGGGAAAGCCGGCAGTTCCGATCTCTTGCTGCATATTCCTGAACAGGATGTTCATCTGTCTCTCATCTTGAACGGAGAATTTGGATTAGATACCTCGCTTGATTTTATTGGTAAAATTCGATTTGATCCTCAGTCAAAATATTATCAGGATATAGAAAAATATTTCCGCGATTTCAAACAAACTGACGGGAGCATTGAACTCCCCTTTCCGATGCCTATCGGCGGAACTCTTTTACAACCGGAAATCAGCATGAAAAGCATTGAAAAAAGCCTGATCACCTTTGCTGCTGAAATCGCCAAACAGGCGGCTCAAAAACAGTTGGAAAAAGTCGGCACAGATTTACTAAAAGATTTGTTGAAAAAGAAAAAGTAATACCGCCCGTTGAACAGCCGTGTTCACCGAAAGGAACTATGCCCGTTACACACGCTTTTCATTCAACATAGTTCAATATGTGAATTCGTTCTTTTTGCTCTATTTTCTTGACTTGAGTAATTTTTTTTTCACACACAACTAAACATGAGACGTCCCAAAGACTCTTAAAAAGAGAGAAAGAGGTTGAGATCTTTTCTCATTAGAATCAACTCAAACCGTAGAGGAGACATTCATGAGAATAAGTATACGACTTAAAGTATTACTTTCAGTTGGATTAACGGTGTTTGTCGTGTTAGGAACAACGACTATATTTTATATTCGCGATCTCAAACAGCATTATGTAAAGACGATTCAACTCCGATCCGACGCCCTTGCCCAGGGGCTATTAAACAATATTCTCAAAATAGGCACGTACACTGTCTATACTTCGGAAAATATCCAACATCTTTGGGCGAGTTTAACCCCCCAATGTCAACAAATTTACGATCTCAATAAAGACAAAGAAATTTCCCATATCGCGTTAATTTCTTCTAACAGCACCATTCTGGCGCATAATCTAAAAGAATTACGCAATACAAATCTGACTACTCCGGCGCTGCTTAAACATCTTAAAGATGAGCGTCCGGCTACGATCCTTGTTCAGCAAGAACAGGTGTACCATACATTTATTCCGATTTTTAGCAAAGAAAATACGTATCTTGGCGTGGTTGATGTGGGAATTTCCAGCAAAATGGCGCAACAAGAACTCCAAAATGTGGCCTATCGTTCAATAAAATTGTTAGGGATATTTTTGCTGATTTCCGGTATAATTATTTTTTTGTTGATCAGCATCACGGTGACAAAACCCATTCGCGATCTGGGCAAAATCGGTGAACGACTCGCTGAAGGACACATGATTCATCATATTGAGGCTGTTAATCGGGGGGATGAGATTGCCTCACTGGCAAAGGTGTTTATTCAAATTTCAGATTATCTGAGCGAAGTGTCGGATATTGCCGAGCGAGTGGCGACAGGCGCCTTAGCCCATGATATTCGGAAACGTTCAAAGCGTGATGTGCTCGGAATTGCCCTGCAAGAGATGTTAGACTATTTACAGTCCATTTCTCAAATCGCGTTCAAAATTGCTGAGGGCGATTTAAGCAAATCTCCTCCGCTGCGTTCGGATATTGACGCATTTGGCAGGGCTATGCGTTCGATGACATCCGGATTACAAGATCTTATTAAACAAATTCGGACCAGTTCTGAACAAATTTCCACCACTGGTGCGACGTTAGACAGTCTGGCCGCTCAAGACAATCAAATTGTGAAAATTACACAAAGCTCTGTAGAAGAAATGGTCTCGACCATGACAGAAATGGGCGTAAGCGTGGAAGAAGTCGCCCATAATATGGATATTCTTTCGGCCTCGGTGGAAGAAACCTCAGCCTCAATGGCTGTCATGACCACTTCGATTACGAATATTGCCGACAATACCATCGTCCTCGCCCAACAAACGCAGCAAGCCATTTTAGAGGTAAACAACTCAACAAATTTACTCAAAGACGTTACTCAAAAAACTGAGATTTCACGCCAATTATCCCAAAAAACGATTCAAGATGCGCTCGAGGGCCAGCAAGCCGTAGAGGAAGTCATGGCAAGCATGCAAAGCATCCAGCAGACGAATTCAGATGCGTTTGAGACAATTACGCACTTTGAACAACAGACTCAGGATATTGGCAGTATTCTTGATGTCATTGACGAAATTACCGATCAATCAGCGATGCTGGCCTTGAACGCCTCTATTATTGCAGCGCAGGCCGGTTCAGGAGGAAAAGGTTTTGCCGTGATTGCCGATGAAATGAAAAATTTAGCTAATCGGGTCACTGCCTCAACCAAAAATATCGCCGCAATTGTCAAGGTGGTCGAAGATGAGACCAAACGGGTGGTGAAAAAAATCTATGATAGTACCACAGTCATTGGCCAGGGGGTGAAACGAACCGAAGAAGCCCGTAAAGGCTTAGAAAATATTTTCGCCAGCGCGCAGCGTTCATCAAGCGTTGTGTCCGAAATTGCGGATGCTATTCAGCAAATGCAGCAAACCACGAGCCAGCAGATGAAAAGCGTGATGGAGCGGGTCAATTCCATGACCACGGAAATCACGAACGCCACCAGCGAACAGAAGTCCAGCACCATTCAAATTAATCAGGCGATTGAGCATATCTCGCAAATGGCCTACCAGACTCAGCAGGCGACCACCGAACAGTTAAAAGGGGTGCAGCAAATTCTGGCAGCGGTTGAACAGGTGAAAATTCTGACTGAGAAAAATATGGAAAGTTCCGAGCATATCGATCTCACATCTGCAGATCTGACGACTCAGGCTCAAATTTTATTGCAAGCGGTTGACCGTTTCAAGCTGGGAACCACGGAACACATCACTCAGGAGCTCTCCGTCTTGCCGACTCAGGACATAACTCCGGTAGAAACAGACGCCGTGGTGATCGAGACAGAAGAGGAAGTGTAAACCCATCGTTTTTGGACAACCTGGTGAGATGCCATCACTCACAGTGACGGCGTCTCGCTTGACTCAATAATAGAATAGATACTGGCTCACAAGTTTTCGGGTATTTAAACACCAGGTTTCTTCGAAGAAACCTGGTGTTTCTCCCTGAAATTTAGGGTCGTTTATTGACGTAATGATGAAAGCTCTCGTTCTATCAGAAAAGCCAAGCGTTGGAAAAGATTTAGCTCGTGTTTTAGGATGTACGAACACGCAGAAAAATTTTTGCGAAGGCGCGCAATATGTGGTCACCTGGGCCTTAGGGCATCTGGTGACGCTTGCTGACCCGCATATTTACGATCAAAAACTGAAACAATGGCGCATGGACGACCTGCCCATGCTGCCACAAACCATGAAATTACAAGTGATCCGCAGCACGTCGCATCAATTTCGTGCGGTCAGCCACCTGATGCAACGCGAAGATATTAGTGAATTAATTATTGCGACTGATGCGGGGCGCGAAGGCGAATTAGTGGCGCGCTGGATCATGAAACTGGCCGGATGGAAAAAACCTGTTAAACGACTATGGATTTCGTCGCAGACCGACGAAGCCATTCGGGCCGGATTTGCAAACCTGAAGCCCGGGAAAATGTATGATCCTCTGTATGCTTCCGCTCAGTGCCGCGCAGAAGCCGACTGGCTGATCGGCCTGAACGTCACGCGCGCGCTTACCTGCAAATACGATATTTCCTTAAACGCCGGCCGCGTTCAAACCCCCACCCTGGCAATCATGGTCAAGCGGGAACAGGAGATCAAGCAATTCACGCCGGTGGATTATTGGACCGTCGAAGCCGATTTCGGCGAGTACACGGGACTATGGCGCAATACGCACGGGAATAGCTGCATCTTTGACCATCCTAAAGCGCAAGAACTGGCAGAACGGATCGCCGGACAATCCGGCATCATTGAAGAATTGAGCGTCAAACCGATCGTGGAACCGCCGCCGCTGGCTTACGATTTAACAGAACTCCAACGGGACGCCAACCGTTTCTTCGGGTTTTCGGCCAAGAAAACGCTTTCCGCGCTGCAAAATTTATACGAGCACCATAAGCTGGTCACATACCCGCGCACCGATTCACGCTATATCACAACTGATATGGTGAGCACTCTGCTTCGACGCCTGAAAAGCATTGCGACAGGCCCTTACGCCCGCTGGGCTGAAGCACTCTTCGCTCAACCTCTGAATCCTGGAAAACGGCTGGTGAATGATAGTAAGGTGTCGGATCATCACGCCATCATCCCCACCGAAGAGGTTCCGAGACTCTCAGCCCTGGCGGAAGATGAACGTAAAATCTATGACCTGGTGATCAAACGCTTCCTGGTCGTGCTCTCTCCGCCCTATCTTTATGAACGCATCACGCTTGTCGTCAATGTCAACGGCGAACGATTTTACGCTCAGGGCAAACAAGAAAAAGACCGGGGCTGGAAAGCCATCGCAGCAGGTGCAATTGATGAAAGCCCTCATGATGAAGAACGCTTGTTAGATCAACCATTGCAGCAGTATCGTCAGGGAGAACAATTCCCGGTGCGGCGCTGCCAGATCAGGCAATCACAAACCACGCCGCCGCCCAGATATACGGAAGCCACGTTACTGACTGCGATGGAAAGTCCGGGAAAATTTATTGCAGATGAAGAGCTGCGTGAATCAATTAAGGCTGGCGGTCTTGGCACGCCGGCCACTCGCGCCGAAATTATCGAAAAATTGATCAGTAATCATTATATTGATCGCAATGGAAAATCCCTGACGCCAACGCCTAAAGCCTTTGAATTGATCGAATTAACGCCGCCGGAATTAACCACCCCGGAGTTAACCGCCCAATGGGAGTTACGCCTGGCGCACATTGCCAAAGGCGAAGAACGCCGCGACCAGTTTATGGCGGATATTCGCCAAAACACCAGCGAACTCGTGCAAAGTATCCGCGAAAGCACAGCCACCTATTCCCCGTCCAATACCAGCCAGACCAAATGCCCGATGTGCGGAAAACCTATGCTCGCAGTCAACGCCAAAAAAGGCAGTAAACTGGTCTGTTCTGATAAACGCTGCGGCTATGAAGAATTTGAAAAAGGGGATGACGCTTTTCAGTTTAAACGCTCCAAAAAGGAGAGCCAGATGAATAAACGCCTCATCCGCCAATACAGCGATCACTCAAGCTCTGCTACCAATCTGGGGAACCTCCTGAAAGCCGCTTTAGATGACCACAAGTCTGAATCTTAGCCAGGAGCTTATGCACACGAATTCTGAAAAACCGAACTTTTTGTTGACATGCTCTGATTCTCATATATTAAACAATACGTTCAGGAGTGTCAAAGCTCGGCTTTGACAGCGAAAGCAGAGCTTTCGCACTCCTCTTAGGAGGAAATTCTATGATGACACCAAGAGAGCGAGTACAAGCAGCATTAGTACATGTACAGCCGGATTTTGCGCCGTGTGATTATTTTTTCACTCCCGAAATCCATCATGCGCTGCTCACGCACTTTGGCGTGACGCATGAGGATGACGTGCGTGAGCGATTGGGAACTGATATTCGCTATATCAATCCGCCCTACATCGGTCCTGCGCTGCCACAGTTTGATGACGGCTCAACCATGAATATCTGGGGCATTCGTAAAAAACCGATGCCCAATGAATACGGTGATTACGCTGAACCGATCAATTTTCCCTATGCCAAATGGACCACGCTGGAAGAAGCCGAAGCCTTTCTCTGGCCTGATCCTGATTGGTACGATTACAGCGCGATGCCGGCGTTGTGCGACCAGTACCCTGATTATTGCCTGGGAACCGGCAGTTTTAGCGTCCAGGATTTCATCAATGGCGTGGCGTTTGGACGCGGCGTGGAACAAACCCTGATTGATATTGCCCAGCGTGACCCGGTCTATTTGTATATCGTGGAGAAACGACATCAATTTTACATGGAAGTGACGGAACGAACCCTGCAAGCCGCCAAAGGCCGAATTGATCTTGTTTTGTGCGGCGATGATTTCGGCACCCAGCGTGATCTGCTGATTTCACCGCGCACCTTTGATCGACTGTTTGCTCCGAAAAAACAGGAATTTTTCGATATGGTGCATAGTTACGGCGCAAAAATCTCGCACCACTGCTGCGGGTCGAGCGCCAAATTGATTCCCCGTTTTATTCAGATCGGCATGGATGCCCTGCAAACTATTCAACCGCAGGCGGCCGGCATGAACCCCTATCAACTCAAAGAGCAGTTTGGCGCACAGATCACGCTGCATGGCGCAGTAGATGTGCAGGGCTGGCTGCAAGCGGCAAAACCGGCCGAGATTGAACAGGAAATTATGCGCCTGATGGAAGTTGTCGGCGCAGGCGGAGGCTTTATTCTCAGCCCCTGTCATAATCTTCAGCCTGATACTCCGCTTGAAAATGTGCTGGCAATGTACGGGGCTGTGGCGAAATACCGGGGGAAAACGCCTCCATTTTAAGAGTTGGCCTGATATGACAGAACGGGAAAAACAAACCATCACCCTCGTGTCTCACTACGGTGCGTTGTCCAAAAAAGAATTGGCCGAACGTGAAGGTATCAGTTGGGCAACCGCCGTGAAACTGGTCTCGAACCTTGAAAGCGACGGGATTCCGACCTGTGTTGGCTCAGAGTCACAGCCGGAAGTGACCGGAAAAAATCCGCTGCTCTATGATCTTTCAGACCAGCATCCACTGGCGATTGGGATGGCTGTGTCTTCTTCAACGACGACCATTATTTTAACAAACTTGAAAAACGCGCTTGTTCACCAGGCGACCCATCCCACGATCAAAAATCCGACGCTTTCTCAATTACAGGACTTTTTCATCACGACCTGTTTAGATTTTGCGCAAAAATCTTTGTATGCCCGGGGCGCAGCGCTGCTTCTACTTCAGGAGTATTTTACGAAATTATAGCCCAACGATTTCTTTTCTACCTTCAAATGTATTTGTTCGTGTGCTGGTAAGATTTGATTGACAGGTTCGTAGTAGCCGCTTTAGCGGCGATTAAACGCTAAAACATTTACTACGAACGGTTATTTTCAGGGAAGTTTTTATGTGGAGTTTTATATTGCAGTGGCTACTGATATTCAGCGCAATCTTTCTCATTACTGCTGTTGCGCCAAGAATGCTTATCAAATTTCAGAAAACTCGCCATACGGCATCTCAGATGCTGACAGGTTTCCCGGCTTCTCTCCTTTCTGCCGGGGTATTCAGTTTTTGTTGCGGACTTGTCTGGTTTGGCTTGATGCTGCTGCTCACATTCTGGTCAGAATCCGATCATCCCCAGGGAAGGATCACGCTTTCCATTGCCATTCCTCTGAATGCGATTGCTGGCGCGGTATTTGCGCTGGTACAGCAGAAACTTCCCAAAGACTTACTGAATACTCCTGAGACGTTTATCGCCGGACTCCTGGGAAGCGTGAATATTGGCATTTGGGTGGCGGTTATGACGATGGGCATGGTCGCCGATGAGCTTGCTCCTGACAAGCTGCGTATAGGCGTGGCTGTTTGCGAACTTGCCGGAGGGCTGGCGGCCGGCTGCGCCGGAGCCTTACTGTGCGGCAATGGAAAACTGTTCGACTGGATTCTCTCAAAATTTTCCGGGAAACTCCCTGATGGCAGACCTTCGTATCAGGGTTGGATTGTCGGCGTCACAGCCGGAACCATTGTGAGCAGTTGGCTCTGTTTTGCGATCGCATTCGGACTGGCAAACGGACTCTGGGCCGGCTTGGCGACCATACTCATGGGCTGGCTGGCCGCAATGGGCTTTTGCCTTTTTATGGTACCGATTGGCGGCTTCTTTGTAGGAATGCCGGCGCAAGGTTTAACGCTATCCGTTTCTCGCGGACTCGCGTTGGCTCAGAACATGGCCTGGAAAATTGCCGGCGAAGCGTCCCTTCCGCAATCTCCCGTTTGGTCGTCAGGCCCTGCGACTGAACAGGCAGGTAAGCACATTTTTGAAAGAAAGCCGTCTGCGCCGAATGCTCCCCAAGCTATCCGTATTCAAAAGATCCAGCGCAACCGTCAGCAGATCGCGTATATACTGCCAAAAGAGCTTTTCGGTTTCTTAAAGAGCCGGACAATTCTTGAGTTAACGCCCACGGAAATCAAATTGAAAGACACGTTTCTGGGCGTGGGAAAACGCTGGAAAATTCCGATCAACGAGCTGCGGTCATCGCATCTGACCTGGTATTTTGACCAGAATCACCCTGTGCTAGGCATCAACTACCGCAAGAACACCTCTATCATTAGTTCGCAGTTACAGATGGCAGAAGTCGCCTGGCTCCTCGCAGAAATCGGCGATTTTCTTGAGACCTTTCCTGCAACTCAGAGACAAAACGCGTCGTCTCCCCATGTCCGGCCTCGCTATGAAAAACAGTGGGATGAGCAGCAACATGTGGTGTTCACGCTCCCGGACGGTCTGAATGAACTAAAAAATGTCGCTGCAATAGTGGGCGTTATCGGACTCATGCCCTTCATGTTCATGATCATTCCCTGGCTTGAAAATGAATCCTGGGAGAGTGTTTCTTTCTTCTTATACATTTACGCCGGATTATTTGCGCTCGCAGGTTTTCTCTGGCTGCTGGCCTCCGTTTTAGCACGTTATGCCCGGCAGACGCTTGAAATCACCCCTCAAAACGTGTCTCTGAAACGGCATTGCGGCAAACTCAAGCTTGGCGAACCAAAACACGCAGCGACAACCCTGCTGCGTCCTGCTGATATTTGTTGGTTGTATAAAGACAAAAGACCGGCATTGGCAATAAACTTCGAAGGAAGTACCTTCACCCTTTCCCCGCATACTTTTCAGCCGGAAGAGATGGAATATCTGGTGAATGACGTTCGAACCACCCTGACCCGCCTGCAAAATCAGCCGCCTGAGCCTCTTCGGAAGCCATCCGCAGCCAGAGAAACAATTTCGCCCCAATTGACAGCGCAACCATCCGCCCGTAAGGTTTCCGGAGTTTCGCAGCAGCGCATCTCTTCGACCGGCGCGGGCGACATTACAAAGCAGTTCATTGCAGAACATACACTGCAATTCCGGATTCCGGGACGGCTCAATGAGATTGTCCGACAGCAAATCGTCTTTCCGCTAGTCATCCTGCTATTCTTTGGTTTTATAAATGCCATGATGTGGTTCGGCGGCGGGACGATCAGCGAAAGCGGGTATTATATCAGGCCGGTGTTAACATTAATCTGGTTCGCCGGGCTTGGATGGCTTATCATGGTGCTGCAACATATCTTTGGCGCTACCATCATCACGCTTGCGCCTGAATGGACAGAGGTTCGTTACGAACTTTTAGGCCGGGGATTCTCACGACGTGTCTGGACCACAACCATCACAGACATTCACATTGCTCACCGCTCTACCATCAATAACACCTTTGATATTGAAGGTCTTGATCTGTATACAGAAGACGGGAAGACCCTAAAATTTGGTTCACATCTGCCTACAGGGGAAAAAAAGTGGCTGCTTGCAGAAATCCGCGCCCATCTCAACCTGCTGAAAAGCCAACCGGGAGCCGCGTTTTTGCATCAAAAATACCGGAGCACACGCCGCGAAAAATCCTGGCGGCCGCAAGAAGGCTTGCTAAGATCAGGGAAATTTCTCCTCGCGTTCCTGTTCCTGGCTTTTTGGGCAAAATCCTTTTTGTGGCCCCTCGTTTCAGGTTTTCTTCCTGAAAAAATCGCCGCAGACATTGTATGGGAGACAACCTTTGAAAAAGACGCCAAAGTCACGGAGCTTCACAAAATCGCGGCTAGCGGCTATATTGCAGTCGGTACGCAAGACGCGAAAGGCCCGCTTGGCCTTGACGCCTGGGTACGAGCGTTTACGCTCCAGGGACAGGAAGTATGGAAACAGGTGTTTGATCGTCAGCAGTTTGATAGCCTGGCGGCCATTCGCCCGACGCTCGATGGGGGCTATATTACGATAGGCTCAAGCAGTGGAGTGAATAATAAAAATAAAGAAGCCTGGGGCGTCAAGCTGAGTGCTCAGGGGCAGATAATTTGGGAGCGAATCTTTGAACACAAAGGCTTTGACATCGGCACGCCGCATGATGTACAACCGACGCCGGATTACGGGTATCTGCTTGTGGGCGAGGCGTATTCAAGAACCACCGGACATTCCGACGGCTGGCTGCTGAAAATTGACGCACAGGGTAATCCGCTCTGGCAAAAATTCTTGCAGGGCAGCGCAGAGAGCGATGTCTTCTATGCCATCATGCCAGCTATAGACGACGGCTATATTCTTATCGGCCATGCCGACTACAGTGGCTGGATTGTCAAGATTAACGCGGACGGCGAACGAATATGGGAACAAGCAATTGGCGGACAGGATGCGGATATTTTCAGCGCAATCGCTCGCACGCTTGATGAAAAGTATATCGTTGCCGGACGTACCCGTTCACGCAAGAGCAATGGCGATTTTGACGTCTGGGTGCTCAAACTCTTTCCCTGGGGACAAATCCTCTGGGAGCAAGCCTATGGCAACCGCGACTGGAACCAGGCTGACGCCATCGCCGCAACCCCGGATGGCGGCTATCTTGTCGGAGGGTCAAAAAGCGGGGGCAGAAACGGCGATGCCTGGCTGCTCAAACTTGATGCCGCAGGCAATCTTGAATGGGATCGTACTTTTGGCGACAGTTGGTCTGACCACACCATCTATGCCGTCCAGGCCGCGACGGATGAGGGCTATATTGCAGCCGGCAACAAAGGCGATAAAGCCTGGATTTTTAAAATCAACCCTGAAAAACAACGAAAATAGCAACATAGTGGTTTGTTACATTAGTTTTGACGAATGACTCCAGGAGTGTCAAAGCTCGGCTTTGACAGCCAAAGATGAGCTTTGGCACTCCTCATTTCTATTCGTCAAAACTTATGTAACAAACCACTAGTACATGATTTCAGAAATAACTATACACGAGAAACCGGGTTTTTAAGAAAAAACCCGGTTTCTTCATCGTGCTTCATGTATACTTATTTCCAAAACTCTGTACTAGCTTCTGAGAAAACCAAAGGGAAGGAGCAGAATTTTCACGGTTATTCTCGCAGTTTTTTGACCGGGATGCCGCACAGAAACTTGAAGGTGGCATCGCCGGCGTTCACATACTGGTGCAGCACGCCGGCCGGCACAAAGGCCACGTCGCCGGCTTTCAGATCATGCCACTGCCCTGCGATCATCAGGCGGCCTTTGCCTTCAACTACAAAGTTTTCGTGTTCGTAAGGATGGGAATGCTGCGGAGAATTCCCGCCCGGTTCAATTTCAATCATCCGTAACGCATACACCGGCGCGCCGTCATGCTCATCGTCAATCAGCCAGCGAATCGAGGTTCCCGGAGCAGAATCTCCGAATGTCTGCGCCGGAACGTCTGTATAATGAACAACTTTTGCTTGTGCGTCTGCCATATCAATTCTCCTTGAAAAAACCAGGTTTCTTCAAGAAACCCGGTTTTTAGCTGTGGATTAATCGGCGGCCAGCACAGAAGTCATGGCAACCATGTCGGCGATGTCTTCGACGCTGCATCCTCTGGACAGGTCGTTGACAGGTTTGGCAAAGCCTTGCATGACTGGTCCAAAGGCTTTGGCGCCGGCCAGACGTTCCACGAGTTTATAGGCGATATTGCCGACTTCCAAATTCGGGAAAATCAAGATATTGGCTTTGCCGGCCACCGTGCTGCCCGGGGCTTTCCGTTCCCCAATAGAAGGAATTAAGGCGGCGTCGGCCTGCAATTCGCCGTCAATTTGCAAAGACGGGTCTTTTTCTTTTGCCAGACGAGTGGCTTCGAGGACCTTATCAACCAGTTCATGTTTCGCGCTCCCTTTTGTGGAGAAGGACAGCATCGCCACTTTCGGTTCCAGGCCAATGATTCGTTTTGCGCTATCAGCGGTCGCCAGAGCAATATCAGCCAGAGTTTCGGCGTCAGGGTCAGGAATCAGGGCGCAATCGGCAAAGACCAGGATGCCTTCATGACCAAAATTTCGATCTTTCAGAATCATCATAAAAAAACTTGAGGCGGTTTTAATACCGGGTTTGGTCCCAATCACGCGCGCGGCGGCCGTAATCACTTTTCCGGTGGCGTTAATTGCTCCGGCCAGACTGCCTGCGGCTTCCCCCAGGTGTACCATCATAGCCCCATAATAGAGCGGGTCTTTCATGGTGTTCAGGGCTTCTTCTTCTGGAACCGGTTTGCCTTTTTGCGCTCGCATTTCGCGGTAGATGTTCACATACTTCGTAAGTTGGGCAGAGGTTTCGGGATCAATAATCTGAAATTGTTCGGGGTTCACACCAAGTTCTTTGGCTCGAGCTGTAATGGCAGCTTCTTTTCCCAGTAAAATCGGGGAGGCTAACCCATGAGAGACCACATCGGTCGTGGCTAAAATCGTGCGATCTTCTACGCCTTCAGGTAACACAATGACTCGTTTTTTCGCCGCTGCATTTTGGCGGACTTGTGCAATCAGATCCATAATATTATGAGATGAGGGATTGAAATGAGATATTCACTTCCCATTCAGGAATATCATCACTCCTAATCGCATCCACCTCCTTCCGTATTACTTTTGAATCCACAATAAAAAAGCTTCAAATGCTTCAAGAAAGATTTCCTCTTTCCACGTTCGAATCACCTTCTTTTTGAGAAGGTTATGATGTAATTCCCACAACTCGGTAAAATGAGTTTGGAGTTGGTTGCCTTCTAAATTTTCATATTCAGATTGTAAGTGTTTGAGGCTTTCTTTGACTTCTTCAGTGCGTTTTTCAAGCAGGAATGAAAGAAATTCCACCGGATCGCCATTAAAATTTAAAAAATCCTGGACGGTCATATAAAGCACTTCATCGTAACCGCCTTTTTGGGCGACGAAATAATTCCAGTTGCTCTGCACTCCTTCAACATCAATATCATATTCTTCACCAGCTAATCGTTCCTGGATATGTTCAGTAATAAATTTATCAATCGTTTCATGAGAAGCGCCAATGGATTGGGAAGGATCATGGATATGCACACTACTAACAAATTCTTCAATCGTCGTCTCCATGCGCGTTAAACGACGTTCCAGTTTGGCAAGGTGCTCTTTGAATTCATCGAAGATCTCAGTCAATT
This sequence comes from Candidatus Vecturithrix sp., assembly GCA_040772385.1. GTDB lineage: Bacteria > Moduliflexota > Moduliflexia > Moduliflexales > Moduliflexaceae > Vecturithrix. The sequence goes on from JAXGYF010000001.1 coordinate 328,291, forward strand.
GAGTTTGTAGCGCTTGCTGCTGGTCATGGTTATGCTCGGCTGCCTTATCCATATCCCTCAAAAACTCCCCATTCTCGCAAAATATCTCTCATTGGTCAGATATTCAATTGGATAATAAACTCCGGGAGTTTCGAAAACTCCGGGAACCTTCATACAAATTATCATTGCTTTATTGGATTGGACAATCTCACAGGCGCAAGTGTTGGTACAATGCCAGATGTTTCTCTGTTGGGCTATTTTAGTCATAACATCACTATGCCTGAAATTGTCAAGTTTTTGTCACCTTACACGCATTATCCAAATAAATCGGTTTCATCTTGAAGCGCCTGTTGATCTAATTCCTCGACTGAACGGTGTCCCATTGCGCGGTAGAACTGATCATCGTAATCTCGCGTGCGGATGACGACGGGCATAGGAACAGCATGCCCCATCACCAGGGCTTGTTGTTTGGAATCCAGGCTTGCCAATACACTGCGTAGCCCGCCGGTATTACTCACACCGGTCAATACTGATTGAATATCTTTTTCATCATTGAGCAGAGCTACAATACGCGTGCCAATTTGAGACAGCACTTCATCATCAATGCCGGACGGGCGCTGGTCAACAATCAACAGCGAGACGAAATATTTGCGCATCTCTCTGGCAATCGTTCCGAAAATTGTTTGTTTGGCGGCATGTGGGTTCAAAAATTTGTGCGCTTCTTCAATTGTAATGACCAGATGTCGTGGATGGTCATTCGGATTTTGAGAGGCATGGTATTTCTCGGTCTGCTTTACATAGAATTCATGAATCCGGCGCGTAATAATGCCAGCGACCAGTAAATATGCCAGCATACTGGTTTCGCTGCCGAATTCCAACACGATATGGATCCCCCGGTTGATATAATCCATCATAGTCGTTACGATGTCTTCGCTTGACCCACCGATCGTAATAAATTTAAAATCCTCTAGACGACGAAGTTTACGATACAGGGCAGACAAGGATTCCGCATGAGCGCCAAGCTCTTCCGCTAAGCCCTTAATATCTTCCTTACCGCGCAGAATGAGTTCTTCAAGCCACCTGTCTTTGTATTTATTGACAACCAGATAGGCGGCTTCAATGGCAGTCGGATTTAAACGCAGTTCGTCTTGCAATGGGGCAATATCTTCGACAGTAATTTGATTGGTAAAAATTTGGACGTCATAATCGGCCTGCACATTCCTGCGCCGGGTCGATTCCGGATCAAGCGTGAAAATGGCGACCTGACTGCCAAAAAGCTGCTTCAATCCTTTCACAAAACTGCCTTGGCCGCGTCCGGCTTCCTGAGTCGCCTGCCAGCCGTACTCACTGTGCATATCGAAAATGAAATTCACGGCGCGCTGCTGTTTCATTAGTCCACACAGGACCAGACGTGTCAAAAAGGTTTTCCCGGTGCCGGTTTTTCCAAAAATTCCATTGCTCCGTTCGACAAAGCGATCCAGATTGAGACACACGGGCGTCGTCATATCCAGGGGGGTTCCGATATAAAAATATTTATCATCGTGCATCTCGCTGCCAAAAATTTGACTCACATCTTCTTCAGCCGCATCATACACATTGGAAAAATGGGCTGGTACGGTTTTTACCGGCAGAATCTCTGAGGCTTCGGGAGCTACCGGCTGGTCTGGCAATGGAGAGGGATTGGCGCGTCCAACCATCAACATCGGGCGTAACATGACGGTTGCATACGCGCTTGTTCCAGCCAGGATTTCGCGCATTAACAGATCGTCGCGGGCTGGCGGATGCACAAGAATTTGGGGACTGGTCGTATCCAGACGCACGTCTGTAATCATAGAAAAGAAATCATTTTTTTCCCCTTCAATCACGACAAACTTGCCGGCTTTAATATCTTCAATGCTCTGATAAGGGGATAGACGCATTTCAACCCCTTCAATCAAGGAACCGCGGGTAATTGTGCCGATTTCTTTTGCGCGTGTGCTCATACTTGTATCCTTCTCAAAATGGATTCTAAGCGATCATAATCATCGCGGAGTAAACGGGACAGTTCTTTACCCGCTCGTATCAGGCAAGCGTGGCTTGATTCCGACTGACAACCGCAGGTTTGTTGAATAGCAGCAATCAAAAGTTCATCGCTCAGGGTACCACTGACGCCGAGCAAGGTTCTGAAGTACTCGAACCGCCTGGTCAAAGCTTGAACTTCTTCAGGGGTGCAGATGAACACAAAACTGTGCAGTTTGGGCGGTTGAGGAGGAAGAAGTTGTTGAACACCCCAGTCATCGGCATAGCCAATAATCTTCGCTCTTATTTCGGTCCGGAGCAATTCAAAAACCTGAGGTTGTTCCTTGCGCAGTTCTTCTTCGGTCTTGCCATAAGCTACCGGCCGACGGTTCAAATCGGTGCTGCCGGTCGAAATATTATAAATCATGGCAAAACTCACAGGAGAGGTTCCGGCTTTTACAAAGGCTCCGAATGGCGGAGAACCATGTAATTCGCGCGTCTGAGCGACAAATTCCGTTGTGCTGCTTTCAATCACTTCGGCAATATATTCTTCGCGCATAGGCTTTTTCCTGGAAAATCTATTATAGCATTTCGACGCACATCTACTGTCACTGATACTTAACTGTCATACAGATTATTTCAGAAATGGCAAGAAAAAAAACAGGAAGTTCATCAGGAGAAGAATTGAATGCTGAAAAAACATGGGCCCACCAGGGTTCGAACCTGGGACCGACCGGTTATGAGCCGGTGGCTCTGCCAACTGAGCTATGGGCCCTGAAGTCATGCCAGAATCTCACAAGAGATTCTGGCATGTGAAGAACGTATCCTGAATAGTTAGCAGGGGAAAAAATGTCAATATTTATTTTTCAAAATGACCGGAGAGCCTTGTCAATTGCCGATTCATTTTGCCTCGCCTTGTAAGAAACCTTTCAATTTATTTGATGGGGCCATTTTACGAAGCGAAAACAAGGCCTTTGATTCAATATCGGAAATTTTTTCACGCACAAAATCAACATCTTTTCCGATTTCTAATGACAGGCCGGCATTATTATTTTCTCCAATGCCAAAGCGCATACGTAACACTTTTTCCTCGCGATAGGTTAGTGTACTCAGCACCTGTCGCGTCTGTTCTTTGAGATCCATCCCGACTACCGCGTCAGATGGAGCTAATGCACCTTTATCTTCAATAAAATCGCCCAGATGGCTATCTTCTTCTTTGCCGATCGGCGTTTCCAAAGAAATCGGTTCCTGGGCAATTTTCATCACTTTACGGACTTTTTCAATCGGCAGGTTCATTTTTTCAGCAATTTCGGTAGTGGTCGGTTTACGGCCTAATTCCTGCACAAGATAGCGTGAGGTTTTGATCAGCTTATTGATCGTTTCAATCATGTGGACCGGGATGCGAATCGTTCGAGCCTGATCGGCAATGGAACGCGTAATCGCCTGGCGAATCCACCAGGTCGCATAGGTACTGAATTTATACCCCCGCTGATATTCAAACTTATCAACCGCTTTCATTAAACCGATATTGCCTTCCTGGATGAGATCGAGAAATTGCAACCCCCGATTGGTATATTTTTTGGCGATACTGACGACAAGGCGTAAATTCGCCTGCACCAATTCGCTTTTGGCATTCTCAGAGCGCGCCTCTCCTACTTCAATCCGCTGGAGAATTTTCTTGAGCCGGTTGGCTGACATACAAGCTTCAAGTTCGACCCGTCGAATTTTTCGGCGTCCATTACGGATGATACGTTCATATTCTTCCACCATGTCCAATGAAATGCCGGTGGCGGTCTCGATTTGTTTTCGTTCTTCTTCTTCAGCGCGTTTCAAGCGACGAGAATACTTTTTTAATTCACCCACCGTCATGCCCATCTGTTTTTCACATTCAGCAATTTCACTTTCACCACGTTCAATTCGTTTCACCAATCCTTTAATTTTCGCCACGACACGCTGCACCTGGGAAGGATGCAAACTAATATCTTGTAATAATACTGAACACTTCTCCATCTCTTCACGAATGATAATTTCTAATTTTCTTCGTTTCTGACTATCAACCGTCCCGGAGCTGAGAATATTTTCGATCTTCGCCATCTCTTTTTCACTTTTCTTTAACTCAATCGCTTTTGCAATCACTTCCTGTTCAATTTCATCCACCCGATTTTCTCGAATTTCATCGCCATCAGAAACCTGAATGACTTCGCGAATTTTGATACGATTTGCCTGTAAACGTTTCGCTAAATTAATCACTTCTCGCACTGCAATTCGTGTACTGGTTACCGCTTTAATCACTTCATTTCGTCCTTTTTCAATTCGCTTGGCAATCTCTATTTCGCCTTCACGGGTCAAAAGAGGAACAGTGCCCATTTCGCGCAAATACATGCGCACCGGATCATCGGTTTTACCAATATCTTCAGACTTGACCGTTTCTTTGACCGGACGCACCGGTTTGGCCTTTGTTTTATCCTTCACCGTCAGCGTGGTCCGCTCAGATTCAACATGTTTTTGTTTGTCTGTGATCTCGATATCCATTTTATCGAGCAAGACAAAAATATCATCTAACTGTTCAGGGGCAATGACATCTGCGGGAAGATAATCATTAATCTCATCATAATTCAGGTAGCCTTTTTCTTTGCCTAAAGTAATCAATTTACGTACTTCAGGAATTTTAAGCGCATCATTCATAGATCATTCACCCTTCATTGTGGTTCAGTTGCAATCTACGCGCCCGCACGGGACGCGCCATACATCATGGCAAAAGCCATACGTATATGTTATAATGTATTTCCGTTTTTTTCAAGAGGAAAGATGATATTTTTTGTAATTTCCTCTTTTTCATCCATAGTGCTGCTTTTTCTTGAGCAGATCTCTATTTTTCTGCTCCAAAAACCTTTCGATTGTGTCACTATTTCTTTGTTCCTGGGCATCGCGGACTTTTCGGCTCAGATCGAGGGTTTGGCGTTCAAATCGGCGTTGCCTCAACTGGCGCAGGCAATCCTGAACCGTTCTGGCAGGATCAATGATTTCGTCAGTATGCAAGAACAGATCTGCCAGATCATTCTGGGCGCTCGTTCCTTGAAACAGATCGAGCACTTTTGCTTCAAAATCGGTTTTATCCTCAAAAACAAATAAGGTTTCCAACACTTTCCGGGCAACCGGATGTGAAACTTCTTGCGGATCAAGCTCAGCTCGAATGGCAGCAATTAAACGTTTGTCCTTGAGCAGCGCTTTCAAAAGGTACTGTTCCAGGCGGGGGATCGGTGAGTGTTTCGGCGTTTGCGGCGTTTTTTTCCTCTGCTGTACGCGAAGTTCTCCTGTCGCACTGATCTTTTTGAATTCTTCTAACAGCGCTTTATCAGAAACCTTTAACAGATCCGCGGTTTTATTAAGCTGCAAATCTCGTTCGACAATATCACGAATTTTTACAATGGTCGGAAGAAGCTGGCTTGCACAAGCAATTTGCTGTTCAATACTTGAAAGATCGTATTGTTCAAGAATGCGATCACGAATAAAATCCAAAAGCAGAGGAGCCTTGTCAATTACGTGTTGAAATGCTTCAGCTCCATTTTTTCGGACAAATGAATCGGGATCTTCTCCCTGGGGAAGCACGCCGGCTCTTGCCTCAAAGCCAGATTGCAGAAAAAGGTCTAATGTTCGCAAGGTTGCTTTAACGCCTGCGGCGTCAGCATCAAACACCAGCACGACTTTTTTTGCATAACGCTGTAACAAACGCAGATGCTGCTCTGTCAAGGCTGTCCCCATTGTGGCAGCCACGTTTCGAACGCCGCAACTATACGGAACAATCATGTCAAAATACCCTTCGACAATTATAGCTGTTCCTGTGCGACGAATCGCCTCTTTTGCCTGATGCAGACCAAACAAGGTGCGTGCCTTGTGAAAAATTGGGTTTTCAGGAGAATTCAAATATTTGGGTTCACCATCGCCTAATATTCTCCCACCAAACGCCATCACGCGCCCCCGTTCATCAGAAATCGGAATCATCAAGCGTTCACGAAACCGGTCATATTCTCCGACACCACTCTTCTTCTGAATTACCACTCCACTTTCCAACAACAGGTCGCGAGGATATTTCTTTGCAAAGGTTTTACATAGATCATCCCATGCCGATAAAGCATACCCAAGCAAAAACATGCGCGCGGCGGCTTGATCTATACCGCGCCGGCTTAAATAGTCGCGAACATATTGGCTCTCATCATTTTCGGATAGCTGTCGAGCAAAATACTCGGCAGCTTCAGTATGCAAGCGATAGAGGGTATCAATCCGTTGACGCTGCGGAGAGGTTTGATCCAAGGAACTCGTTTCAAGGGAAACCCCGACCCGCTGCGCAACTGTCTGAACTGCTTCCGGAAACGTGTATTTCTCATATTGCATCAAAAAGGTAAACACATTCCCTCCGACTCCACAGCCATAGCACTTAAAAAGCTGCATATCAGGGTTGACCACGAATGACGGGGTTTTCTCCTTGTGGAACGGACACAGGCCTTTATAATTTTTACCGGTACGTTCCAGGGGCACATATTCCGAGATAATCTCGACAATATCGGCCTGCTGGCGTACTTCATTAATAAGGTCATCAGAAATGTATTTTGATGCCATAGAATAGCGTTTAAGTGTTCAGGAGTTACTAGAAAGTGCTAATCGCTCAAACACTCACGCACCTTTTCCGATACTTTGCGTAGTGAAGGGTTTTCCCCTGTCGGAGAAAGTCTTCTTCATATTCCGTGCGAGACAGTCGTTGATGTTCCTCATGGCCATTAGTGTGATAGTATAATTTTTCATACCTGTCGCATGCATCAAATACGTCCATGGCTTCCTGCGCATACGTTTCGATATCAGTGGCGATTTCGATACCGCCGTCAGCAACTAACTTCCGGGCGGAAATGACCGCAAAATTCGTATTGAGCAAACGACGTTTGGCATGTTTCTTTTTGGGCCAGGGATCGGGAAAATTAACATACATCATGGCGACAGAAGCATCTTCAATATAGCGATCTAAAACATGAGCCGCTTCGCCCCACAGCAGTTTCACGTTGTGAAGATTAGCGCGTTGCAGTTTTTTGAGTCCTTTTTGATAATATTTCCGCGACTTTTCGATCCCTAAAAAATTCGCTGCCGGGAATCGGGCGGCCAGATGAATCAAAAACCCACACTTTCCAAAACCAATTTCAATTTCGACCGGTGCGGAATTGCCAAAAATATCCTTCCAGCAGAAAGGGGGTTCCATGTCGCGATAATTCAGTTCGATTTCAGGATATTGGGACATATTCTTGGAGACAAGTTATCTGTTAGAAAATGCGTACACATCGAAAACCACGTTTTTTTCAAACACTCAGTTTTTCTAACAAAGAAATTCTGAAACCTCTGGAAACCGGATCTGACGTTATTTTGTTTTCATCTCAAAAATTCCATCCCAGGGTTCGGCGGGGGGATACTGTTGGTACAATGTACAGCGCTCCATGTATAAGCGTGAAGGCATATCAGAAGGAATATATGCAAGCGCGCTCTGAAACTCCTGGAGCGCCTTCTCCCATTTTCGTGAGCGATACCCCTCAAGTCCTTGCACAAAATGCCTGCACAGTCGCTGATGGGCGTCAGACATCTCATTGAGATACCCCAGAATTTCATAAATTTTGACTGGTTTCTGTTTGCCTTTTACGCGAACTTCGTCAATTTCTCTGGCAAGAATATTGTGTTCATCAACCTGGCGATAGGTGGATTCACTGACAATAATTTCCGTCCCATACTGTTTATTAATGCCTTCAAGGCGTGAGGCCAGGTTAACAGCATCACCAATAGCAGTGTATTCCAGCCGTTGTTCTGAGCCAATATTTCCCACCACCACGTCCCCCGTATTGATCCCAACCCCAATCCGCAACAAGTCTTTTGACTCTCGGGCATGTTTTGCATTAAACTGTTGTAACAGTTTTTTCATTTCCAGAGCCGCAGCCACAGCTAACGCGGCATGATCAGGCTGGGGGGTAGGCGCTCCGAAAATCGCCATGATGCAGTCGCCGATAAATTTGTCAACCGTGCCTTGAAATGTAAAAACGGCTCCGACCATCAAGGTGAAATACTCGCGCAGCATGTGCACCAATTCTTTGGGCTGCATTTTTTCAGATATGGAGGTAAATTCACGAATATCGGAAAATAACACTGTTGCTGTGCGTTCTTCCCCATCTAAAATGATGTTTTCAGGGTGTTCAAGAATAAGCTCAACCACATCTTTCGTCACGTAGCGCGTCAATGTATCTTGCAGAAATTGGCGTTTTTTCACTTCACTCAAGTCTGAAAAGACCGAGACGACCCCATATTCCTGGCCCTGATCATTTTTTAACAATGAACTTGTGATTCCCAGGGGAATTGCGGTGTCTTCATCGCGCATAAAATTGACTTCACGGTGCAGATAAGTTTGCCGGGTATAAATGACATTGATTAACACATCATTGAATTCATCGTTTCCCGGTAATTCAAAAAACACTTCCGGATAATATTTTCCTAGCGCATCTTCAACCGACACTCCCAGGATTCTGCTGGCTGCTTTATTAAATGTAATAATCCGTCCTTCAAAATCCAGCGCAATCACACCGTTATCCATGCTGTCAAGAATATTTTCATGGAGCATGGTGATACTATTAAAAGCGGCGGCTGATGAGACGATTTCATTCTGTAGATGGGTAATATACTGTTCTTCACGCATGAGATCCTGTTATGTCGGCATCTTAGAATGCTTCCAGGGCGTTCTCGCGATCATTCAGGATGTTAAAAATTTTGGTGAATCCTGCTAGTTTGAAGATTTTTTCAACATTTGGCACCAGATTCACTAATTTTAAATCTCCACTCTGAGCGCGCGTCCATTTCAAAGCTGTAAGAAAAACTCGTAACCCTCCGCTGCTGATATAATTCACTTTTTCGAAATCAACAATAATTTTGACGACGTTTTTCTCTTTCAAGCTTTGGAGTTCCTCTTCAACTTTGGCCGCAGTATGAGTGTCAATTCTTCCTTCAATTTCCATGATATAGACATCAGGTTTTTTATCAGCACTATGAACTCGAACCTCCATAATTCCCTCCTATATCCTATTCTCCATGATTCACCGCATGTTTGAGCATGGTTAAAATCAGCTTATTCTTTACATAAGGATGGTGAAGATACTCCACCTCATCCATGAGTTTACAAATAAAATAATTTCCGAATCCTCCGGGAGGAATTTCATAAATCGGTTGATTTTCAAGATCTGGTACGGTATAATTTCGAGGATCAAACCCGGCGCTGTCATCACAAATAATCACCTGGGCCTTATCAGCATCCTCCCGGCATGTAATGTCAATGAGAGGATTAGAGCGATTCTTAAAGGCATGTTCAATTAAGTTAGACACATGCTCATCAGTAGAAATCTCAAAATGATACACTTGTTCTTCAGATAATCCAGAGGTTTCCATAAATTGTGTGATAAATTTGGCGATCCTCTCTAAATTTGCCAGAACAGCTTCAAATTGCGCATGCTCTTCTCTCATATTTTTCAATCCCTATGCGCCAGACGAACGGCGCAACCCATTGTCCTGTGTTCATCCTCACCATATCTTAGGAGGTTTATCCGTAATATTCATAATTGTAATAATAGTAATATTTGTAATATCCATCCCGTTTGACATCAACGTCATTGAGAACAACCCCAATAATATTCGCTCCAACGGTTTCTAACTGATCTTTGGCTTTTTGAATTAAATCGCGATTCGCCATATTAACTTTCACAATAAACAGCACACCGTCCACAATAGCCCCTAGCACAGAAGCATCTGCCAGCGAGCTAATAGGAGGAGAGTCCAGGAGAATCATATCAAACTGTTGTTTGGCGCGTTCTAAAAAGGTCTTCATTTTCTGCGACCCCAAAAGTTCTGAAGGATTAGGAGGAATAATTCCACTGGTGACCACCCACAGATTTGAGATCTTCGTGGGCGTAAACACCTGATCGTATTCAACTGTATCACTTAGCGTATGCGTCAACCCCTGCACGTTTGGAATGCCAAACAAACGGTGTAAAATCGGACGGCGCAAATCTGCGTCAATAATGAGTACTTTTTGCTGCGCCAACGCAAATGTCACTCCCAAATTGGCGACTGTCGTTGATTTTCCTTCACGCGGGATACAACTCGTGACCAGTAATGTGCGAATAGGGGTATCCACCTGAGAAAGAGAGATATTCGTCCGCAGGGTCCGATACGACTCTGCCGCCATTGAGTGTTTTCCCTCTTCCCAGATAATATTCAGATCACGATGTTGCCTGGTACTGCTTCGACGTCGGGCCATACTGTTATTTTCTCCCTTCTAAGGCATAATATTTTTTTTTCGATGTCAGGGATGATGACGATGTTCCATATAACTTTTTATCGGCTTTATCAATTTTGGGGATCGTGCCTAACACTGGCAACCCTAAGAAATATTCCACATCTTCAGGGGTTTTTACAGTTTTGTCGAAATATTCGAATAAAAAGGCACACCCTATACCAAGCACACATCCGATAATCACACCAAAAATCACGATTTGCTCTCGCTGCATCGGAGCAGTAATGTTCAGAGCCATCCTCGCAGATTCCAAAATACGTATCGTGTTTTTTTCGACCAGATCTCCCGTAATACTTGTCTCTTTTAACTGGCGAAACAGCAGATTATAGAGTTCTTCGGTTGAGGCAACCTCGCTTTTTAATTTCGAATATTCCACCCGTTTTTCATTGATATCCATGGCCTCGCGTTTAAAAGTATCCAACGAGTTGGCCAAACTCACTTCTCTGGCCTGTAACACGGAAACATTCGTTTCGAATTTTTTAAAGAGGGTGTCAACCTCAGTCGCCAAATTCTGGCGTAATGTCTCAATTTTTGCCTCAACCTGCTTAATTTTCGGGTGCTTGTCTTTATAGGATTGTAACAGATTGGTTCGTTCGATTTCTGCGTTGTTTAACTCTGCCCGTAAATTTCCAATCACCGGATCTTCAAGCGTGCCCGCAATGTCCATGCCGGAATTGAGTCCCTGCTGTTGGATCTTGCGCAATTCGGACAAACGGGTTTCCGCTTCAATGCGTTCCTGTCGCGCCCGATCATAAAGATTGGTTAATTCTGCAAGTTTTACGGCCTGAACCTCCGGGGCCATTTCAAGGGACAAAATTTCGTTTTTGCTTTGATAATCCGAAAGGGCAGTATAAGCATCCTGAACCTTCCCCCTCAAATCAACAATTTGTTCATTCAACCAGACCAGCGTTTTGCGCGCTGAACTCAGTTTGGTTTGCAGATTATATTCGATATACACTTCTGCCATCGTATTTGCCAATTTAATTGCCATATCAGACGTTTTCTGCTGGACAACGATATTGACAAGGTATGTCCCCGGCACCTGGTACACGGTAATGGCTCGCCGCACTTCTCCCAGGATTCGTTCTTCTTCTTTGGCGGAAGCTCCGGGTTGCAGAAGGCCCGATTCTTTCACTAAATGTTCCAAAATTACTCGACTTTTCAAAATTTCGAGTTGGGTTCGCTGGTCAACGCCTTCATCAAAATACTCTTGATAAAACGGTTGCGCGCCTCGGATATTTACCAATGCCGGACGATCCGGCTTCACGACCAACGTCGTCGTCGCCTGAAAGATCGGCTCCGGTTCAGGCTTTCGGTAGGCGCAGATCGTGGCAGAAACCACGACCAGGAGAAACGTAGAAAATAAAATCCATCGCCGACGACGCAGAACTAAAAAATAATCAACCAGATGAATCTCTTTTTGCCTCATGAATCAACAAAAGAAAAGTAGAGGGACACTTCTCACAAGATGTACCTCTACTTCACATTCAACGTTTCATTCGGTTAGAAAAAACTTTCAGGAACAATAATCATATCGCCCGGCATAATCGGGACATTTTTGTTCATTTCACCTTTTTCCATCACATCTTTCATCTTGATCTGAATGGTTCTGGTCTTACCGTCAGACTCACGCACTAACTTCGTATTATTACGCGATGCAAATTCCGTAAACCCTCCGGCCCTGAGAATCGCATCCAGAATGGTATCATCCGGTCTATACGGATAAATCCCTGGTTTTACCACACTTCCGACCACATAAAACTGCTGGGTTCCGGATTCCTGCGCTGCGCTGGCTGCATCGAACGGAGTTCCTTTTTTCGCAGCGACCATAAGGACATCACCATCTTGCAGCATAATATTTTGTGTCTGGTCGCCTTCCTCAAAGAGTTTCTTCAAATCAATAACAATCGGAGAAAGGGTCTCGACCGATTCTGTTCCGATAAATTCTTGTTTTGGCAGGCGCAAAACACGAGCTTCCGTGTCGAAAGACACTGGTCCTCCCGCGCTCAGCAAGGTGCCTAATAAACGCTGATCTGAAGGCAGTTCATGGTATCCCGGCTGTTTCACGGCTCCCATGATATAGACTTTTTTGCTGCGTTGTTTGACGATTTCAAGCGTGACTTCAGGATTCACAAGATAATCCCGTGCTAACAGCGAGGTAATCTGGGCGTCAACTTGCATGATCGTCAATCCATCAACGCGTAGATCTCCTAATAACGGATAGGTAATAAAACCATCAGCAGACACTGTCACGGTTTTATCAAGATTTTCTTCATCTAACACGCGAATTTGAATGACATCGCCAGGGCCAAGTACATACTCATCAGGGCTGGCATTCTGGCTATCAAGCTGATATTGTTGTAACAATGTCGCCAATTCAAGACCGCTTGCAGATGGTGGTTCCGGTTGTTGCGACAACACTTGTACCTCTGGACTTTCAGCAGACGACGAGGGTGCGAGCGTTCCCGGTGTTTGCTGCTGGCCAACAGAGGGCTGTTTCACCGCCATGGCAGCAACAGGCTGCTCAGGCGTCGTTATCACCAATTTGGCGGCGTCCCCAATCGCCTTTCGCAGTCTGGTTAATTCAAGATCCTTCTGGCGCAACTCCTCCTGGGTCATAACAAATCTCTGGTTTTCAGCTTTCAATGACGCAATTTCAGAGGCACACGCTTCTTGCTGTTGACGTAAACTATCACGCTCTTGAACGAGCATATCAATTTGTGAACTTAATGATGTTATCTGGTCTTCAGCCTGGCTCAGTCCGGCACTTTCTTGCTGAAGTGTGGAAATTTTTGAAAGAATTTGTTGCGACCGAGCTTTGAGTTCATCGCTGTTTGTCACATCAACCGGAGCATCTGTCGTTCGTCCCGACGCCCGCTCAATCTGGGTTAAGAGTTGTTGCAGCTCCGAACGCAGCACCTGTTCATTTTGCTCAACGAGAGAAACTCGGGATTTTGCTTTAATTATCTCTTCTTCCAATTCGACAATGCGAAGGTTAGCTTCCTTGAGTTTTCGCTCTAAAACCTGAACCATTGAGTCTTTGACCGCAACACTTTTTTCGACATCAACCAGTTCTTGTTTAATTTTTTCACGCTCCTGGAGCACTTCAGATATTTTCTCACTGAACCACTGTAATTGTGCCGGAACATCTTGCATTGATGGCTGCTCGCTCACAGGAGTAAGGGAAACAGGTTTCTGGACTAACGAAGGCGTTTCCTGAACGTTGTGCTCCGCATCTGGTACAGGGCTGACTTCAATCGTCGGAACCGGCTCAAGGACAACTGGTTGAGTTTCCTCTGGCGCTGTTTGTTTCATCGCCATTTGCGAGGAAATCGGCCAAATATCCAACACAATGCGGAAAGGATTCTCTGTTGTCGAAGGAGTATACGCGATATCAGAGTCCACCAATTCTATCACTCCTTTGACGCTATTCCCCACTTGTTTGGCGACCACCGACTTAATAAGAGGATCACTCACCTCAAGTTGTTTGAGCGAAGCTGTCATCTGGGCGCCAAAAATATTAATCACCAACTGATTTCCTTGCCTGGACGTGGCGTAGGAAGCTTTTTTGTCTAAAGTCAGGAGCACTCGACGTGCTTCCGGCTTCTCGGCAACATCGCTTTTTTGAATGTCCGTCACCGTTGCAAGCGCATCCGGCTGCGTTGTGCTGACGACTGATTGCGGCTTCATCGGTAAATCTTTCACAGAGACCTCAGCATCTTTTGCTGATGGACCACACCCCGACAGAACACCCAATACCAGCAACCCGTTAAGACCGATACGTATAATTCTTTTCATTGTACTCCCACCTCACTTCTCGATACGTTCATGATTACGTTAAAAAATCACTCGACCACTGGCAATAAACTGATTGCGATTATATTCTTGATCGGCAATATCAGAAGTTTTATCCGTATAATAATACATGCCCTTTAGCAGCACATATCGCGCCACCTGATATTGTAATCCGCCAGAGAATGTATGTGTGGTCTCGTTTCGTTCTCGTTCAGCAAGAAAATTCTGTTCAAAAAATTCTTTGTCCCTATAGTTATATCCAATCAAAAGCGTTATATTTTTCAAGACTTCATATTCCGTATTTACCCCAAGCAACAATTGATTTGTTTCGTCATCGAAAAGATCACGATCTTCGAGAATATAATCTGCCGACAGATTCACCAACAATTCTTTTGTCACCTTGATGCCCATGCGACCAAACACATTATCTGTCAGCAGCGTATCCCCAAAATCATTTTCCGTGTAGTATCTGCGGTAGCCAACCGTCATCAGAGGTTGTCGCGCAAAATTGGCAGTTACACTCGCTTCAACCACAAAATTATCTTGATCCTCCTGTGATAAACTCGCAACATCGTCATATGAGGTCAATGTATATCCAACCTGAAAATTTGAATGAATCCGCGGCGTTAACTTTGCCTGGATGCCGCTGAGTATATTGTGTCGAAAAAAATCTGCGCTCACCAGTTCTCCCGGATTTTCTTCTCGGTCGCTGAACTGATAGGTATAACTGGCCACATAGGTTAATTTTGGATTCAAGATGTATTGAAAATCCGCTTTTCCACTATGAATCTGACTCTCTTGTGTGAGATCATCACTTTTGGAATATTGATCGGCAACGGTGTCAACTTTGATAGAGGCATTTTCATAATCTGTTCGACCATAAGCATATCCCAAAGTTAACGCAATTCGTCTCGTAGAAATCAATTTATAATCCAGTCCCACATCGAAGCGATTTCGAAGCACACGGTTTCCAGACAATAACGGCTCCTCTTCATCAATGGGAATTAATGAAAGGACGTCACGCACATTAAATTTGACACGATCTCGCACAATCCCCTTTTCATACTTCGACAAAAAACTGAGATCAAAATCGAGACTGTGTTCAACATCATCCTGTTCCGTGTTATTGGCATACTTCGAATACGTAAAACCATAGTCCACCCCTACCCCCAACTTCAAGTAAGGGCGTTCCAGGTTAATATCAACCCCCACACCAGCCCCGGTATTGAAAATGAAGTCTTCCCGTTCTTCCGCATCTTCGGGAAGCCGGGCATCTTCAGAAAGTTCAAACACATTATCATCATAGATCCCTTCAATTTCAACATAAGGCGTAATGTTCACGAATTCTGAAATGTTCGCAGCGCCGCTATGTGACGCCCACCATATCACAAGACATCCGGCGAAAATACTGATCCATACTCCCTTATGGCTTTGAGTTGTCATGTCACCTCTCCCTTTAGTGTGTCTGCTTAGTCCAATCCACACGCCTGTTTCGACGTACTTCACACCCGTATCATTATCTATTTACATTAAAATATGAAGGTATGAAAACACAAAAATAATGTACTGTGGAGTAACACACGTTTTCAGGTTTGTCAAGTTAAAAAGTTCATGAACTCAGCAAATACTCTTCCAGCGTGGCAATGTCCAGGGCTTCGCGCCACGAACAAAAAAGAGAGGCAGGCTCCTGAATAACAGCCTTCAGGAACCTGTGAATTATTCAGGAAGGGGAAGCATTCTCACTCACTCAGACTGAGCAAGCAAGTCCTCGATAAGTTGATGCATCTCAGCACTATCCCATGCTCGAGGGCCAATCACACCACCAATTGCTTTTCCACTTGCATCAATAAAAATGGTTGAAGGTACGCCGCGTACTCCAAATTCTGAAGCAACCTTTGACGTCTGATCGTGGAAATTGGGGAAAGTAATACGATGGTCTTCAATAAATTTCTGCACGGTTTCAGCCTCCCCACGGTCAATTGAAACCGAAAGCACGAGAAAGCCTTTCTCTTGATATTTTTCGTAGGTCGTCTGCAATGCCCCGCGTTCAGTTCGACAATATGGACACCAGGTTGCCCAAAAATTCAGAAGGATCAATTTTCCCGGGTAATCTTTCAAATTCGCTTCTTCCCCTCCGATCACGGGCAACGTAAAATTCGGGACCTCTACCGGCGGATCAAACCGACCGATTTGAAGAGTTTCAAAGAGGTCTTCTTCCGCAGAAGCCTGAAGAAGAAACATGGACTGCACGCTCACAATGTTGACCAGGATTCCGACAATACTCACTATCACCAATCGTTTCTGTTTGTTCATAACATCATTTCGGGATCCGCACTCTCACAAAATTTCTGAAAACTTTCTGAGAAGGAACCTCTTCCTTAATCTTCTTACCATCTTTCCTGAAAACACATTCATTATGTTGTAGTATATCCGTCTTACGTGAAAAATCAAGAGGAGAGATGAGAATTTTGCCCATGTTCTCGTATTGCTTGTTCAGAGCACCCGATTATTTGTGTTTGACTTTAAATTTGCGAAGTTGCTGTTTTGCTACCAAAAACAGAACCACAATAGTGACGAGATAAGGGATCATTAACGCAAATTGCGAGGGCAGCCCCATCCCTTGCAAGCGCATTCCGCTGCCATCAGCAAATCCGAAAATCAGCGACGCCCCTAATACCCCGATCGGATTATTTTTTCCAAGAATTGAAGCTGCAATCGCAATCCATCCGCGTCCCGCAGACATATTCGGAGCATACATCGTCAGGTAACCAAGCGACAGATGCGCCCCGGCTAAGGCACAAAAAATTCCGCATAGCGTGGAACTCAGGTAGCGCATGTGCAACACATTGACACCGGCGGTTTCCAGAGCTTCCGTATGTTCTCCGGCAGCTCGAAGCCACATCCCCCATTTGGTATGATAGAGAAAATAATAACACAGTCCAACGAATACCCAGCTCAGATAAATAAAGATCGAATGATCATTAAAGATTTCCCCAAAAAACGGGATTGAATCCAACAAAGGGAGATGCCATTTCGGCAGGCCGACAATTCTTTCGCTCGTGATAGAACCTTTTGTCTGAAAAATAATCTGCGATAAAAACCCAGTAAGACCACCAGCCCCTGTCAGCCCTCCGGCAAAAATATTCAGCGCGATGCCAATGACAAACTCATCAGCTTTGAGTTTAATCACAAAGATACTGAATAACACGCTCATCAATAAGCCGGCCAGAATAGCACACACGATCCCCATCAACGCGCTTTGAAACAGATAACTGCCAAGCACCGCAAAAAATGCCGAAAGCAACATCGTTCCTTCCAGGGAAATATTCAAAATGCCCGCCTGTGAGGTCATAACTCCGCCCAAAGCGACCAGCACAATCGGGGTCGACATGCGCAGCATCGAACTAAACAATCTCGCATCAACCAACTCAGCGAACGACATGCTTTCCTCCTTTTGTCCGCAACCAGGCGAGCAACCCTGTTTCTGCAGCGACAAACAAGATGATAATTGATTGAAGCACATCAATCAATTCTGACGGGACATTCGAAAATTGTTCCATCGGCAGCGCGCCGACTTTTAATGCGCCGAATAGGAAAGACACCAATACCACCCCCAGAGGATGATACATGGCGATCATGGCGATCAGAATCCCGTCATAGCCGTAACCGGGAGAAATCGATTCGATAAAACGATAGTGCACTCCTAACACTTCCAACGCGCCGGCTGTTCCGGCTAAAGCCCCGCTCAGAACCATAACCATCATAATCTGGCGTGCCGGTTGAATGCCGATATAATGAGCAAACAACGTATTTTCACCGATCATTTTCCATTCATAACCCACGCGGCTTTTTTGCATGAGATAATACATAAAGATCACCACCGCAAGGGTAAAAAAGACACCTGTATGAAACTTTGACAGTCTGACCAGGCGAGTCAGCCGGGCCGCCTCTGAAATTTTATCTGTGGCTCCCATCTGGCCTTCAGCGGTTTTAAACGGATAATTCACCAAATAACTTGTGAATAGGATAAACACACTATTCAACATAATCGTGGTAATCACTTCATCCATCTGATACCTGGCTTTTAACACGCCCGGAATGAATCCTCCAAGGCTTCCTCCCAATATTCCAAACATCAGTAACACGGGAATCAGGAGAAACCAGGGGAGGCCATCAAAGGTAAACCCGGCCCAGGCTGCCGCGAAGGCCCCTAAATATAATTGTCCTTCTGAACCAATATTCCACACTCCAGCCTTAAACGCCACCGCGACTGAAAGCCCGGTCAACGTCAGTGGCACAGCCCGCTGTAAGGTATTCGCAATGGTATAGGGTTTTCCAAAAGCACCGCGTAAGAGGGTAATATAGGCAAGCACCGGATTTTGCTTATTCAGCGCAATGACAATCGCGCCCACCAAAAAGGCAAGAATAATTGCAAACGCAGAAAAATAGAGTTTTTGATACTTACTTTCCACAATTCGGTCAAGCAGAGATGTCACTTTTGCCCCCTTTCCTGTCTTTTGGCGCCGGTCATATAAAGGCCGATTTCTTCTTTTGAGATCTGGTGCGGGCGAAATTCCCCGACAATTTCGCCTTCATACAGCACGAGGATGCGGTCACTCAACTTGTAAATTTCATCTAATTCGGCTGATACCAACAGAACGCCGGCTCCGGCAGCACATTGTTCAAGTATTTTCTGATGAATTGACTCAATCGCCCCGACATCCACACCTCGCGTCGGCTGCGATACAATAAGGCAGGGCGCATCAAAACTAAACTCCCGAGCCACGACCATTTTTTGCATATTGCCTCCTGAAAGGGTGGAAACCGTAACATCAGGCTCAGGAGGGCGTATATCAAAAAGTTCAATCAGCCGACGGGCATAGGACTTGATCTCTTTCGCATTGGTATACAGAAAGGGGCCTTGATAAGGAGCACGTGTCTGTTTTCCGGCAATTAAATTTTCCGCCACACTCCCTTTCAAGTTTAACCCAACAGTCATACGATCCTCAGGAATATGCGCCATGCCTTGCTGACGACGCTCCTGCACGGAACACTGGTGAATCGGGACATTGTTGAGAACGATTTCCCCGCCTATCACCGGTCGTAAACCGGTAATGGCTTCCACCAGTTCACTTTGTCCATTTCCCTCGACCCCGGCAATTCCGACAATTTCCCCACGCCGAACATCAAACGATACACTCTTGACTGCCATTAGCGCTCGTTTATCCAGCGCTTTCACCGCTCGGAGTTCCAAAAGGATTTCTCCAATATGAGACGACTGTTTTTCAACTTCAAACAGCACCTCTCGCCCGACCATTAAACTGGCTAACTGTGGCTCTGTCGCATCTTTTGCAGCCAGATTTCCGACAATTTTTCCGCGGCGCATCACCGTAATATTGTCGGCGATATGAAGCACTTCTTGTAATTTATGCGAAATAAAAAGAATGGTTTTCCCGCTTTCCGTCAGAAACCGCATGGTTTGAAATAACTCGTGTACTTCTTGCGGCGTCAGCACGGCGGTCGGTTCATCCAAAATAACAACATCAGCCCCGCGATACAGAGTTTTTAAGATTTCCACCCGCTGCTCAATTCCCACGGTGGTATCTTCAACTTTCACATCAGGATCAATATCCAATCCGTATTTTTCCGAAAGTTCGCGCGTAAGCGCCACAGCGCGCGCACGGTCAAATCGTATTCCTTTCTGCGGTTCACATCCCAGAACGACATTTTCCGCCACTGTAAACGAGGGGACAAGCATAAAATGCTGATGCACCATGCCGATCCCGAATTTCATGGCCTGGCGGGGATTTTGAATGGACACCGTTTGTCCATTCAGCAAAATCTCTCCCTGGTCCGGACGGTAAAGGCCATATAAGATATTCATGAGTGTGGATTTTCCGGCGCCGTTCTCGCCGATAATCGCATGAATCGTTCCCTTCTTTACCGTCAAATTCACATGATCGTTAGCCAGAACCCCGGGGAATCGCCTGCTAATGTCGCGCATTTCAATGACGTTCATCTGACGCTCCTGAGCGTAAATTGTTTGTCTTCTTCCTCAACCCACTTTAGCATAAACTTCAGTCACTGCCAGGGTACACACTTTCTATCGGGCCATCCATGTTGTGACTGTCCGAAAAGAGCCATTATTCAGAAAGCGGGGCGCACTTGAGAAATCAACAGATCATTCAGACAAGCTTTCGATAGTGCGATGGAAGATGGAACAGGTGAGCCATCGTGACTCAAGTGGCTGAAGAACGTTCGCAGCCACTTGAGTCACACTTTAGTTCACGTTAGTCACAGCCTTAGCTTCGTTCAGGGACCGGAATCGAGCCATTCACAATACCTTGTTCGATCTCTTCCAGTTTTTCCATCACCTCGTCGCCAACAATTTTCTTCATGTCCTCATCTTTACTCATACCAACGCCATTCTGAGCGATACCATAAGTCATGATAGAACCGTCTTTGTAACTGCCATCGAGGATTTTTTGAATGGTTTCAAAAATTGAGAGGCCCACGCGTTTCATCATGCTGCCCATGATGAATCCCGGAGCAATGTAGCCCTGATCAGAATCCACGCCAATAGCGTAAAATCCAGCTTCTCTTGCAGCTTCAATTACTCCATTTCCGGTATTCCCGGCAATCTGGAAGATAATATCCGCTCCTTTATTAAAAATCGTCAACGCCATTTCTTTGCCTTTCGCCGGATCCTCAAAGCTTCCCACATAGCCAACTTCAATTTTGATAGTGGGATCAACATATTTTGCGCCAGCTTCATAGCCGGCCACAAAGTTGCGAATCACAGGAATATCCATTCCGCCAACCGCCCCGATGGTGTTTTGATCGTTGATTTTCGCATCTCCGGTTTTCTTGGTCATCATAGCGGCCATGGCTCCGGCAACGAAAGAGCCTTCGTTTTCCAGGTAATCAAGCGAACTCACATTAGCCACGCCTTCAATCGCAGCGTCAATATGAATAAATTTCACCTCCGGAAATTCCGGAGCGATTTCCAACAAGGGATCCACCAATTCCCATCCAATTGTGAACACAACTTCATAGCTTTGCGCCGCAGCGATAATTTGTTCTGAAAACGCCGATGGCACATTGCGGCATTCAAACACTTTGGTTTCAACGCCCAATTCTTTAGAGGCTTGCATCAGGCCCTCATTGCCAGAATCATAAAAAGAACGGTCTCCGAGCGTTCCGGCCACAACCATTGCGACTTTTGTCGAAGCAGCCTGAGCACCAGATATCCCCACAACCATGAACATCATGACTCCCACGAGCATCAAGATTCCAACTTTTCGCATACCTTCACTCCTTTTTGCTGGTTCAGAGCGTCCGTGGCAAAACTCCGCCTGAACGGAAAGCTCCGACATGGATCAATGAATATTTTCTCGCTTTTTCAAAGCTTCCAGGCATCAAACAGAAAATTCTGGAGTCTTGTCAATAAAAAAACACCAGAGATCGTGACAGACCTTGAAAAACCGGGGGTCTTGAAAAATCTGGGTTTTGTGTACCATTTAATATCCGATCTTTTCCAGGGCTTGAAGCTCTTTTTGAATGTTTGGCTGCGAAGACGCAGCAACAGCTTTTTGCAGTTCCTGTTTTCCTAATTTGATATAGATGCGTCCCAAGTAGTAACGCCCATCAGGAAGGTTCGGATTAAACATAAGCGCGCGCTTGCACAGTTCCAGCGCTTTTTCGTAGTTTTTCTGTTCCGCGTACGCTAATGCTAGCTGAAACAGGGCATCAACATGTGAGGGATTGATTTGAAGAACCATCTGGTATGCTCGAATGGCATCTTCATACGCGCCTTTATCCGCATACAGAACACCAAGCAAATAATTAGCATCGGTCCGATAGGGGGCATATTGCAAAGTTGCCTGGAATTGTTCAATGGCTTTGTCGTATGATTTACGCTCAAAATAGATTTTCCCCAGATATTCATGGGCATCTGCATCTGTCGGACGCAAGCGTACCAACTCCAAAAGCTGTTGAAGAGCCTCATCATACTTTTTCTGCTCATAATACACGATTCCCAATTCACGGTGTATGCCAAAATTATGGGGGTTCAGAGCAAGGGCCCGCTGAAATTCATGGACAGCCTGGTCGTATTCCATCCGTTTTCGATATAGAAGGCCTAATCGCTCGCTTACATCATCTCGCTCAGGATCAAGCTGTTTGACGATGAGGTATTCTTCAAGTGCTCGTTTCAGATTTCCCTCTTTCTCATACACCGCACCAAGCTCGAAATGCGCTTGAATATGCTGGGAGTTTTGATTAAGCACAACCGTATATTCGTTTATCGCTTCTTGAAACACACCGCGTTGCGTATAAAGGCGTCCCAGGCCCAGACGTGGCGCAAGATAATCCGGACGGTGACGAAGGGCAGTCTGAAAATTGGTCAACGCCTGATCGTATTGTCCCTGATTGAGATGAACTTGCCCCAGGCCATTGTACGCTTCCACATACTGTGGATTCAGTTGAATGGCTGAAGCATATTCGCTCACAGCTTCCTGATATTGTCCCCATTCAGCATATATATTTGCCAGACGATAATGGGCATCAGCATATTGAGGACATAATGAAATTGCCTGACGATAAAAATTCGCTTCCTGCTCTGTGCCATCGCTCAACGCCACCCCTTCCGAGTAGAGGTCTTGCGCTTGTTCACACCCTTGCGCCAGTGCGTCATGAACGGATCCATCGTAACCAACCAGCAGCATCAGACTCACAAGCAGTATTTCCTTCTTCATAATGCACGCCAGAATGAATCGCCCGTGAACAATTATATTGATAAATACTCACAGTGGTTCATCCCCATCGTCAAATCTACGCGCCTGATAGGATTCAATGCAAGGCTCTCGCGAGCAACCATCTCTCTTACGGCAATGGTATGGAAATAAAGCACAAAATGCAACATTTTTTTCTTTTTTGTTGCATATTTTCCCAAGATCTTCTTTACAAGCCCTGAAAACCATGTCTTCGAGAATTATAATGAGGTGCGCATATTTCCCTGCCAACCTTACAAGGAAAAACATATTTTTGTTTGACAGATACGGAGATAATCACTACTATATATACAAACTATAGATGATATGTAAGTTCACATGAGTCATTCCGGCGGGGATGCCGGAGGAAAAAAACCATCATCGTTTCCTTGCGACCTATGCTATGCCAAAGTGAGCATAAAACGTCAAAAGTTGTGAATTCCTCGTTATTCACAATTTTTATAAATATGACTAATAGAATGAATTATGAAAATGGAAACTCAGCATCGACAAGATGACAATATCTTTTTACCGCAGGAATTGGCAATTTTACCTTTAAAAGGAACAGTAATCTATCCTGGTCTTGCTCTTCCTCTCATCATCGGTCGATCGCGTTCAATTCAACTAATTGATGATGCGTTAGCCGGAGATAAAATGGTGGGGGTGATCACCCAAAAAGATCCTAAAATAGAAGATCCTGGCCCGGAAGACATGTATCTTTTTGGAACGACCGTCTCAATTCTTAAAATGGTGCGGGTTAGTGAGCACGATATTCGCGTCGTGGTACAGGGAATCAGGCGTTTCAGAGTTGAGCACTTTGTGCGGCAAGAACCGTATTATGTGGCCCAGGTCCTTTCTATTGAAGAAGTAGAACCTCAAAGTATCGAAATAGAAGCGTTCATGGGCAACATCAAAAATGTCTTCTCGAAAGTTGTCGAGTTGTCCCCTCAGGTGCCTTCAGAAATCACCTCCATGATCACGAATCTCAAATCTTCTGGCATGTTAGCGGATTTTGTGACTTCCAGCCTCAATATTCCGGTTGAGGAAAAGCAACAGATTCTTGAAACCATTGATGTTTCAAGACGCCTGAAGCAGGTCATGGAAATTCTCAATCGAGAATTACAAGTGCTTGAATTGGGGCAAAAAATTCAAACACAAGTCAAAGAAGGGATAGACCGCAATCAGCGCGAATATTATCTACGTGAACAACTCAAGGCGATTCAGCAAGAGCTTGGAGAAGAGGATGAACAATCTGAGTTGGAGGAACTCCAAAAACGCCTGGAAGAAGCAAACATGCCTGAAGAAGCTGCGAAAGCGGCTCAAAAAGAATTGGATCGCTTGAAACGTATGCATCCGGCGGCAGCTGAATATACGGTTTCCCGCACCTATCTCGATTGGCTGCTTGACCTGCCCTGGTCAATCAATACCGAAGATAATTTAGATATTCTCCAGGCTCGCACAGTGCTGGATGAAGATCATTATAATCTGGAAAAGGTTAAAAAACGCATTATCGAATATTTAGCAGTACGACAGTTGAAAAAAGATATGAAAGGACCTATCCTCTGTTTTGTTGGCCCCCCCGGCGTTGGGAAGACCTCCTTAGGACGCTCGATTGCCCGTGCCCTGGGAAGAAAATTTGTCAGGATTTCCCTGGGAGGCGTCCATGACGAAGCAGAGATTCGCGGGCATCGCCGAACCTATATTGGAGCGCTGCCCGGCCGTATCATTCAAGGCATTAAAAAAGCGGAATCCAATAATCCGTTGTTTATGCTGGATGAAGTGGATAAGTTAGGCACAGATTTCCGAGGTGATCCGTCGTCAGCCTTATTAGAAGTACTCGATCCGGAACAAAATTTCTCGTTTTCCGATCATTATCTGGAAATCTCCTTTGATCTGTCGAAGGTGATGTTTATTGCTACGGCCAATGTTTTGCAAACCATTCCTTCCGCGCTTCAGGATCGGATGGAGATTCTGGAATTACCCGGCTATACCGAGGAAGAAAAACTGATGATCGCCAAAGATTTTCTCATTCCCAAACAGTTGCAGGAACATGGGTTAAAGGTAGAACAACTGCAATTACTGGATGGCGCGTTAAAAGCGATCATTAGTTCCTATACGCGTGAAGCTGGAGTGAGAAATTTGGAGCGGGAGATCGCCACGGTCTGTCGCGGCGTTGCCAAAGAAATTGTCGAAGGGTCGGTCGAATTTGTCTGTTTTAGCGAGGAACTGGTCCACAAATACCTCGGTCCCATTAAATTTTATTCTGAACTCGCGGAACGTACAGCCGAACCTGGGGTGGCGACCGGTCTGGCCTGGACCCCAACCGGAGGAGATATTATCTTTGTGGAAGCCACCATTATGCCCGGCCAAAAGACCCTGACCCTGACCGGCCAATTAGGCGAAGTAATGAAAGAATCGGCCCAGGCTGCGCTGTCTTATGTACGCTCAAAATATCAAGAACTAGGGGTGGACAAGGATTTTTATGAACATGGCGATATTCATATTCATGTTCCGGCCGGATCAGTCCCGAAAGACGGCCCCTCGGCCGGTGTAACCATGTTTACAGCCTTAACCTCGCTCTTAACACGACGACCTATTCGCAATGATATTGCCATGACCGGCGAAATCACGCTGCGCGGAACCGTGCTGCCAGTAGGAGGGATTAAGGAGAAAGTGCTAGCCGCTCGCCGGGCCGGAATCCATACCGTCATTTTACCTAAGAAAAATGAAAAGGATCTGGAAGAAGTGCCTGAAAACGCGAAAAAGGATCTGAAATTTGAATTTATCCAGAAGATGGATGAAATTATTCCTCTGGTCTTGTTAGAACCCCGGGTACAGGAACGCATCCAATAAAAGTGCATCCTTTCTGTATGTAAGCCTGGGAGAAGATTTTCAGCCCCAACGGGGTAGCATCTCAGCAGCAAAGACATGGCAGCGAGATCCTGATCCAGCGAGGCATATCGCCCTCCTGGGGCTGAAAGACTCATTTTTCTTCTCCCGAACTCACGTTAACTGAGATCAGTCCTGTGACGCCTTACCCCCTTCAATCCCCTCGCAAGCGGCAGGGGACAACCCTGCGAAAGATGTCATCGTCCTAGGCTCACAGAGTCTTGGCGATCTACATTTCAAGAACCTGCCGCCATTTGCGTTCATCTACCGGAATGCCGTGTTTCAGATTTTCCTGTCGCGTGTATAAGGTTCGTTCGCCCGGATAATAAATCCTTCCATCTTTCTCCACAGGCAAGGTAGCATGGATATAATGAACCAGTTCGTCCGCGATCTGATCAACATACCCTGACTGATGCTGCTGTTGCGCATCAATACAGAAAAAGACCTGTGAGACATAACGTTCATTCTCGATTTTTCCAATCATCTCAGTAGATTGCCCTTCCGACAGGATTGTCGCCAATAAATCCAACATCATAGCTAAGCCTGAGCCTTTCCAAAATCCAATCGGGAGCGGACGTTTTGACTTTAGAATCGCATCGGGATCGCTGGTCAATTGCCCCTCACAGTCATATCCGCCTTCAAAAGGCAGCAACTCTCCGCGACTGCGAGCCACACCCATCTTCCCGTACGAGAATAAAGACATCGCCATATCAAGAACAAGATGTCCCTGCTGGCGAGGAATAGCAATCACCAGCGGATTATTACCAATACGCGGCTCTGCGCCGCCCCAGGGCGGCATATTCGGCATCGTATTCGTAAAACAGACCGCAATGCATCCGGCTTCGACCGCCTGCCAGCCGTAAGTTCCACCTCGCATCCAGTGATTCGTATGACGTAACGCCACACAACCCATCCCATGTTCCCTGGAAAGAGTAATCGCTCGTTCCATGCAAAAGTACGCATTTAACGGCCCCGGACCGGATTTCCCATCCCAGCGTTCGATTGCTCCAAAACGAGCAATATTCTCCGGAACCCCGTGTATATCAATATAACCCTGATCAATATATTTGATAAACACCGGAAAACGGTTCAGACCGTGGGAATACACCCCATCTCGGCTCGATTCGCTAAAAATTCGGGCGCACAGTCGCGCTCGCTCCTCGCGAAAACCTTTTTTGAGTAACACACGCAACAATTCCTGATACATCTGCTCAAAGGGAATTCGCATAATAGCGTCTCCTGTAAAAATACCCGTACCTCGGACAACCCTGTCCAGACAATGAGCGACCGGACAGGATTGTCCGAAGTACAATTCTTTTGAACATATCGCCTTTCACTCATCAAAGTGTCAGATTATAGATCGCACATCCGGATTCGCTATCTCCGCTCTTCCACGCTTTAAAATGCTGATAGCTATAAGAGTACTACAAGTCCCAACAAGCTCTGTCAAGAAATAGTTCCTGAAGAACTGATTTTCATTGTATGTACCGGTAAGCAGCCTTGTTCACCGAAAGAAACGGTGCTGGTAACTCTCGTGTCTCGACTCCGTTCGATAGCTGTCCGGTCACTGAGCGGAGTCGAAGTGACATGTAACAAATGAGTTAGAATGGCTACAGTTACGAAATTTTTGTTTCTTTTCTGTTTTTGTCTTGACGGAGATCGATAGATTGAACAGGCTGAACTATAAATCATTGAGATGGTATATTCACACGGAAATAGACGAGGTTGCTGCCTGTTTGCAATTATGAAATCAATTTACATGTTAACTCGTGAACTTGAAGAAGTGAATAAGATGCTTGCAGATTGTATGAACGCCTGGGGGATCCCTAACGGGTGGGATGTCGTTCAGATGCAGCTTGAGGAAGAATTACGAACGA
The DNA here is from genome assembly GCA_040772385.1 of Candidatus Vecturithrix sp. GTDB lineage: Bacteria > Moduliflexota > Moduliflexia > Moduliflexales > Moduliflexaceae > Vecturithrix. The sequence goes on from JAXGYF010000001.1 coordinate 355,965, forward strand.
TACAAGTCGTCACTATCGCTGACATTCCTGAAACGTTCACAGAATGGCCTGTTAAAGAGCTTATCCTGGAAGTTATGAACGTATGCGGCGGAGATCAGGGCAGATTTGCAGAATTAGAACTTCTGAAACGGCTAAAACAGCGCAACGTTTTCACCATTCAGGGGCCGGCTTCATTTGTGTGCATTGAACATGGAAAACTTCAATTTTGTTCAATCCCTCCTTTTGCCACGTTTTCAGGCAGATTTTTAGCTTATCACAGATGAAGAGGCATCTGAATGCTAAAGGTAGTGCCTCTTCCCAGCGTGCTCTCACATGCAATCTGACCTTCCAATTGTTGGGTCACCAGATTATAGACAATGTGCAACCCCAGGCCAGTACAGCCTAGCCCTCGTTTCGTTGTATAAAATGGCTCAAAAATCCGCGCGCACGTTTCTGCCGTCATCCCGCACCCGTCATCACTGTATTGTATCCGCAGCGTTTCGTGATCGCGGGTGATCTCGATCTCTATCGTTCCCTGCGTTTTCTGTTCGAATCCGTGGTCCAGCGAGTTAAGAATAAGGTTCGTGAGAATCTGATAAAATGCGCCGGGATAACTGATGATTTCAAGGTCATCAGGACAGCGGACTGTTATGGTATGCCAGGTTTGACTGATTTTTGGATGAAGACTGAGCAACAAGTCATCAATACAGGCCTTCAGATTAAACCAGCGTTGTTCATCGCAAGTCTGATCAATCGCCACTTGCTTGAAACTCTGAATCTGGTCAGCCGCCCGCCGGAGATTTTTCAGGATCATAAGTGTCGCCTCTGTAGCTATTTTCACATATTTTTCCAGATCAGAGCGATGCATTTGACTTTGTTCATACTTTCTTGTGAATTCTTGTGTTTGCTGTTCAAGATACGAAGCTGCCGTCACCCCGATTCCGATGGGAGTATTAATTTCGTGCGCGATGCCAGCTACCAGAGCTCCCAGGGCGGCCATTTTCTCTGACTGCACAAGCTGGTTTTGGGTCTTTTTCAGAGTTTCAAGCGACTCCAACAAAACCATATTGGTCTCTTGCAGTTCGATCGTTCGAGCTCCTACCCGATGTTCAAGTTCTTCATTCAGTTTACGGAGCGCTTCTTCTGCCCGCTTACGCTCAAGGTTCTCCTCGTATAGCTGGATATTGACAGCAAGCACTTCAGCCGTGCGCTGCTGTACCCGCGCTTCCAACTCATCATAGGCCACTTGCAACTGTTCATACAGCCGGGCATTCTCAATCGAGATAGCAGCCTGGCTGGCCAGCATACTAAGAATCTGGATATGTTGCTCATTGAACGCATAAGGGTCAGACTTGCTGTGCACATCCAGGGTGCCAATAATTTTTCCTCCCACCCTTAAAGGAACACTGGCGCAGGCCAGAAGACCTTCATTCTCCGCCGAAGGGTTAGAGAAGCGGGGATCATGAGGTAAATCATTTGCAATGATCGGCTGACCCGCTTGAACTACCCGCCCGGCAATACCTTCACCAATTCGATCATGAGTTCCTTTCACGACCTTTTCGCTTAACCCGAAAGCCCCATGGATCGTCAACGCCTCCCCGGCCTCATCTATCAGCAGAATGACTCCCGTATCAGAACCCAGCAATTCGACCGTACTGCGGGCGATTACACTGAGCACGGCATTGAGGTGCAGCGGTGCCGTGATGGTTTGCCCTACCTTGTAGAGCGCGGATAGCTGTTCATTCGCTCTTTTGAGTTCGGCTGTGCGCTGTTCAACTCGTTCTTCTAATTCGTCATACGCCTGGCGCAGAGCTTGTTCCATTTTTTTACGTGGAGTGACATCTCGAATAATAACAACGATTTGAGCATCAAGTAAAGGTGCCAGGCGGGCTTCATAAAAACATGCCTGCCCTTGCAGAGTCAGAGAATACTCAATCGTAATTACGGATTTTTCTTTTTGTATCTGCTGGATGGCTTCATGAAATAAATTGCCAACAGGGTTGTGCAGAAGATCCTGAATGCGCTTCCCAATCTGGTCTTGAGGCTGGTGGAGAAAATGATTTATCGTCCCAGCTTTAAGATCAAGAATCACCCCTTCACTGCTAAGTCGAAACAATAAATCTGGAAGAGCCTGAAAAACAGCTTGCATTTGTAAGTTGGCTTCAAGTAGTTCTTGTGAACTCAATTCAAGTGAACGTTCAAGTATTTCCCGATCAATATCAGATTCGTGATAGGCGTCATTGACATCATGGATAAATCCCTGCCATTCATCGGGGATATTGGTTTCGTCGCCAAAGTGTCGTTGGAGTTGTCGTTGCAGCAGCCTGTGGAGTTGTGTCATGCTTATTCCTCCGAAAAAGTGGTAATCGTCATCGTTTGATTATGTAATTCGCATTTTGAGCCGAGAGTAAACGGAGAAATCTCACCATAAGAATAGAATCCTGTCAGGAAAGTGTGCTCCCCCAGGACATCACGTACTCCTTCGATCTCTTCTTCAACGCGCTGTCTCAAAACAAGTTTTCTGCCAATGCAGCTAATGAGAAGGGCCAGATCAGGGGCTATCGAACCGATCACCTGGCAGCTTGTATGAGCTGCTTCGACTGCCCCATCAATCAGCCGGTCAACGTTCGCTTTCATCAAGCGCGCGTACGCGCCTTCAGGCACATCACCCGCAAACGTCATGCTCTGGTCGTGTTCGTCAACAGATAAAATCGTGCGCACAACTCCGGTCTTACCGGTTCCGGTGCGAAGGCTCAACGGAAACAACAGCCCTGTGGCCGGAAGTTCCTTCGCATATCCTCCCAGATACCTTTTATACAATCCCAGAGCAGACTGTCCGTCCATTTCATACAGGATATTTCCCTTTGAACGTGTAATGAGTCTTTCCGGCCCAAAAGAATCCCAACCGCCCATCGAGCCAAAACCAATGCGTAACCGTTTTCCATACAATCCCAAAGCAGCAATGACGCCTGTTGCAGGAAGTTCATCCCAAAAAACAAAAGTTTCTTCGAAATGTGAGCCATCTCCGGCAAGTCCGCCAGTCACAGTAGTCCTTTCGGGCAAATATTCTGTCAATCCACGCACCAGATCGCTGCCATTCACATGTAATCCGTCTGAAAGCACGAGCACGTGTCCCAATTCCTCTGGCTGATCCGAAATTAGAGAGGGGACCGAGGGAGGAAGTGCTTGCGCTAAATACTTCCCGGCTCGAAAACTATCCGTTATCTGGCTCAGGTTTATCTGGACGCCTCTGAATAAAGTATGCTGAAAATGTATTGCCGTAATAACCAGAGAATTGTCTGATACCCGGATTCCACAAATCTCGCCAGCGGTCGAACAGCCAAGCATGTGCGCCTGCGGGTATGATCTCCTGATTTGCTCAAATAGTTGTGGCTTTCTCAAAACAGATGGAGCGCCGAAGGCCAGGATCAATTGGGCAGATTCCGCAAAACTTGCCGGAAAATCAGGCGTCCATCCATGAACTTCTGTCCATGTTCGTTGTTCGATTTGCATAAACTCATCTCCTTGCCTAACGATCACCATTTTATATGAATAAGACAAAAATCATCAAATAAAAACTCATACGCAATGAAATTTCTTTGTATATCAAAAATCGGGTTGTCTCGAAAAAACCCGATTTCTTGATCCATCAAAATTGACAAGGTTTATTTATAATCACTGACAAGTTGTTCAAAAAAAATCATGATACAAGATTTACAGGAATTCTTCCAAAATTTCTGTTGACATTCATTTTCAAGCAAAATAGATGATCCAGCATGTTTCGAAATGTTATAATGATCATAACATGTTCATTAGGAACGCTTCTTTTTTTGCTGATTCCTATACAAGGGGTTTGTGCACCGATTTCGCTCGAATATGTCCTGGGATTTCAAGGCTACTTCCAACTCAACACCTGGACGCCGCTCACGGTCGTGCTCGAAAACCGAGGACGAGCCATGGATGGCCGCCTGGAAGTGATCGTGACTTCAGGAAGCGAATACCTCGGTGATGTGCGCCAGACGCCCTACTCGCTGGATGTCGAATTGCCCTACAATTCAACGAAACTCTGTGCGTTTACCATTCCCATTGAAACATTTACACATGACCTGCTGATCCGACTACGCCAGGATGAAGAGGTAATCCTGACACACACGATTAACCTCAGACCACATTATGTGACAAAAGCTCTGGCTGTTGTAGTGGATGACAAGACTTCTCCGGATTTTTTATCTGTATTGCCTGACGATCTGTTTGCTGTGAATGTGCGTCCCCGTTTTCTGCCGGAGACCTGGTATGGCTACGACGGCGTTGAACTGCTCATCATGAATGTCGAGAGGATTCAGAGTTTGCGCGACCGGCAGTTCCAGGCTTTGCAAGAATGGATCAAACGCGGCGGCGCGCTTGTGACGGCCGGCGGAGTGAATTACGGCGCGTTCTCTGACAGAAGAACAGCCGGCCTGCTCCCGCTTCGGATCGCAGGGTTAAAACAAGTGACCGAACTAACGTCATTACAGGAATTTTGTGGTCATACACTTTCCAGCCCGGAACCATTTCTGATCCTGGATGTGAACATCCCTGATGCGGCTGCTATTGTGCAGGAAGCGTCGCTTCCAATCATTTATCAACGTGCGTTCGGAACAGGTAACATCCTGTTTCTGGCCTTTGATTTTCAAAATCCGCCGTTCAGCCGTTGGCCTCAGCGCCTGATATTCTGGCAGAAAATCCGCTCATTGTTCCCCGTGTTTGAACGTAAAGGCATTCAATTCAATCCGCATGAGATTGCGGAGATTCTGCTTGCCAATATGCCGTTACACTTTCCTGAGCATTGGGCTATGGGAGGATTTCTCGTCATCTATCTGCTTGCGTTGTGGGCATTACTGCGCCAGATTGGAAAATCCGCACAGAGGTGGACAAAATTGACGATCGGAGTCTCTCTGCTGTTTTTGATGATCTTTTTTTCCCTATTGAGTTATTTCTTATTTTTCCGGCCTCAGATCAACAAAAAACTCAGTTACAACAGTTTCTTGCACCTTCATCTGCCGGATCAGCAGAAAATCGCCTTTGGAGAATATCTGGTTGGACTGTATTCCTTGAAAACGACGGCATATACCCTGAGTTTGGGCGCAGATTTCGCTCCTATCATTCCTGTGCTGCCTCCAGCCCTGGAAAAGAGCGCGTCTCAAAACTTTACGATTCAGGAACAAGAGGGGGCACAGTATATTTCAGGGATTTCAGAACAATGGTTCCCTGGCTTTTTCATGGCGCAGACAGCCCTGGAATTTCCCATGCTCAGTGAGGTTCACCGTGATCACCAGGGTTTGCAGTTTGCAATCACCAATATGACGCCCTATAGCATCAGCAATTGCTGGGCGTATGTTGACAATCGTCTCTTTGCCTTAGGAGACGTGGTCGCAGATTCAGCGTTCACCTTCGCTATGCCCGAATCAAAATTTGAACAGACGCCAATGCTTGATGAACAATCCCTGCGACAATTCGTTCAGGAATTTCGGGTCAATGGCGTATCTTCAGCAGCAGAGGCGATCCAAAAAGATCTGTTTAACACGGTTTTACGGGAAATCCAGGCCAAATATCAGACAGAATCCAAAAATATTTCTGTCTTCGGTTGGATTCAATCTGGCCTCATTCAGGCGCGTTTTACGCAGCCGGGAATTTCAGGTGACAATCTCACGCTGCTCACCTGGGACATCCCGCTGAAGACCCAATGAAACTCGCAGCTCTCATTGATGATTCCGAACAAACCTTCTCCCCATTATTTTCAAAAAGGATGCTGTCAATGCTGTTCAACAGCGTCCTTATTGTGTGTGTCTTGCTCGTGCTATTCTGGCCCTGGAAAAATTTGTTCAGTTTTGCCAGCCAGCAAAAAATCCCGTTGACTTTTTTTCAGGTGTTCACAGCGACACTTGTGATTCTGGCCTATATTCATCTGCGTTGCGGCAGAGGTGAGATGGTGAAAAGCAATTATTCTGCCAGCACGTATTCGAAAGAAGTCAGTTCTTTTGAAATAGAACAGGATTTTCTCAAGTATGGACTGGTCGAATTTGCGATGCATGTTATTCTGTTGTTGCTGCCCTTTCTTCCATTGCTTATGCTGGCAGCGTCTGTGTCTGCGATTCCCTTGCTCCATTTTTTGAATGCCTGCGCCATTGTTCTGGCAACGACATTGTTTTGCCGTCTGTTTGGATTTTTCATCTACCTCCTTGTCGGAAGCTTTAGTTCCTTAGGCTATTTTTGTTCCAGAATTTTTCTCGCGCTCTATCTCTTTGCGACCATCACCCTGGCGCCGGCAATCAATCCGATTGTAAATATCTATCGCTTCAATAAAAACTTGCAAAATATTGAATTCTCTGTTGAGAATACTATGATGTTCTATGTGACGACTCTGGGGGCAAGCAGCATCTTTATCGTGCTCAATTACGTATTGAGCAGGCGTCATCTCAGGAGAGAGAGCAAATAAGTCCGCCCGGCCATCAATGGCCGGTCTCAAAGCGGAAGCAGGCTGAAGCCCGCTCAGCAATTCCGCAGGACGCTTCAGCGTCCTTTCGCTTTGAGACTGGCGATTGATCGCCAGATAGGTGAGGTTTTTATGGATACCGAACGTCTTTTTCTCGACCATATTTCCAAATTAAAAAAGCGCGCTTTCCTTCATGCCGCGCAGCAAGGGATATTGGTCGCGCTCATTCTGTTTCTTCTGACCTCTGCCCTGACCACAGGACTTGAAAAAACCGGAACACTGACTATTCAAGAGCCTGTTGTATTTTACGCCATTGTACTCGGTATCGCGCTGATTGCGGCATTCAGTTACGCCCTGTTCACAAAACCGCGTTTTCAAGAGCTGCTGATTGACATTGACCACCGGCTGCGCTTGCATGACAGGCTCAGCACGGCCTATGAATATTACATCCGGGAAAAATCGTCGCAATTCACAGAACTGCTGCTCGAAGACGTCAGCCGCAAACTGGATGACCTCAGCCTGAAAGACCTGCTTCCCTCCCGGTTTTCGAAAACCTACGTTCTCCTGCTTTTCTTATTGCTGCTCAATCTGGGCTTGTTTGCGCTCGATTATTTTTCTTCGCGCTCATTTCGGACTGAAATTGATCGGGCAACAACTGAAAAGATCGAGAATCTCATGAAAGACTATACTGCGCAAAAATCAAAGGATGTCCAACAACCAGGAGAGGCGCAAAAAAAATTCTCGCGTCAGATGGATGAGCTTGCCCGGCAACTTCAAGACCAGGCCATGAACCGCCAGGAACTCTCCAGTACTGTGAATCAGATGTTGAAAGAAGTGCAGAGCGAGCAGTCGCGCCTGGCAAAAGACCTTGAATCGCAGTTGGACGAGCAGCAAATCAAAGATTTTCAGGAACTTGCCACGCAAAAGACGCCATCTTTTCAACAATTGTCGCAGGAGGATTTGCAAAAGCTGCAGCAGTTTTTGAAAAAAATGTTGCAGAATCAGATGCCTCTGGCGCTTGACCAGACCCTTTCGGACCTGAACGCTTTACACAATCTTGAAGACCTGTTGTCGCAACTCCTCAATGAATCTGGCGCAGACAGTCCTGATTCCTCAGAAGAATCGGACGCTGCCGCGCAACAGGAAGAAGATGCAGAAAACCAGGATGGTTCTGCCAATGACGGCGAAACTTCCCAGGGCAGGACTGGAAATCAGGCCGGTTCTGAGGCACAGCAACACGGGGAAGCGGCGAATCAATCCGGTTCAGGACAGGAACAGCAAGAGGGGCAGGGGGCGGAATCCCGCGAAGAGCGCAAGATGTCCGACGATGCGGAGCAGGGCAGTTCGATTACCGCCGGTCGCGGCAAAGCGGATGGCAGCCAATATGCCCCGTATCAAATGGAAGGCGCGCCAGGCCTGGCCCTTGAGGATCATACTATTCCCAGTAAAAAAAGCGAGTATAACATTCATATCCGTTCCGTCACCTCCATTGGCAGCGCGACCGTGCCGGAAGAGGAGATTACCCGCGAATACCAGCGTGAAGTCGAGAGTATTTTACAAAAAGAAGAGATTCCCGCGAATTATCGGGAATTCATCAAAAACTATTTTATTTCCATCGGATTAACACAAGCGCAGTGAGGAAAAAATGAAAGAAAAAGCTGAAGCCATCAAGAACACGTATAATTTGATGAACACCGAATTATCAAAAGTGATTGTCGGGCAGCAGGATGTGCTGAAAAATTTGTTTGTGTGTCTATTATGCGGGGGACATGTTTTAATCGAAGGGGTTCCGGGGTTGGGTAAAACCTTAATTGTGAAATCCCTGAGCCAGCTTTTAGATTTGAAGTATTCACGCATTCAGTTTACGCCCGATCTCATGCCGGCCGACATTCTAGGCACGAATATTGTCAAAGAAGATGAGCGCGGTAATCGCTCGTTTGAATTTTATAAAGGCCCGATTTTCGGTCAATTAATTCTGGCGGATGAAATTAACCGCGCCAGCCCGAAAACCCAGTCCGCCCTGTTAGAAGCCATGCAGGAAGAACGCATCACCGTGTTTGGGACGGAATACGCTTTAACCCCGCCTTTTATGGTGTTGGCGACCCAAAACCCGATTGAGATGGAAGGCACTTATCCGCTGCCGGAGGCCCAAATTGACCGGTTTTTTTTCAAACTAAAAATTACCTATCCTGACGCTGATGAATTGCGTGAAATTATTGATAAAACCACCCAGGATTATCATCCGGAACTGCAAAAAGTGATGCAGGCTGCTTCCGTCCTCGAAATGCGCGAGGTTGTCAAGCAAGTGCCGCTGGCCGAACACGTCAAAACCTATGCGATCCGCCTGGTGCTGGCGACACACCCGGAGAACAAATTTGCCGTGCAGAAAACCAAAAACTATGTGCTGTACGGCGCAAGCCCCCGAGGAGTGCAAAGCCTGATATTGGCCGGCAAAGTCTCAGCTCTGCTTAACGGACGCTACAATGTCTCGATTGACGACATCAAAGCCATTGCCAAACCCGCGCTGCGCCATCGCATCGTCCTGAATATCAAAGGCGAAGCCGAGGGCATTGATGAAGACGCAATCATTGAAGATATTATCGAAAGCATCCCTGAAAAAATCCTCTTTCACGGAAAAACGAGTAATTGAGTTGTTTCGGGAATGGAACGCAGCAGAAGTTCTTACTAATAGACGTTGTCGGACTTTGTCGGACAACTCTGACTTGTCTGACAACGGATTCCGAATATGGATGTTGAATCATTTCTGGATCAAAAGTTTCTAAAACAGTTGGAAAAACTCAAGATTGTCACCAAAAAAGGCGTCAAAGGCCCGGAGCGCGGTGAGCATAAATCCTGGCGCAGCGGCGAAGGACTTGAGTTTTTGGATTATCGCAAATATCAGTTGGGCGACGATTTGCGTTATGTGGATTGGAGCGTGTATGGACGGCTCGATAAACTCTTCATCAAGCTATTTCACGCCGAGCAGAGCCAGACTGTGCATATTCTGCTGGATGTCAGCAAATCCATGGGCGTGAATACGCAAGCGAAAGAGACCAGCGCGAAAAAAATCGCGGCCGCTGTGAGCTATATCTGCCTCTCCAATTTCGATAAAATCAGTCTGATTGCCTTTGCAGATAAACTCCTTGAAATTCGGCCCCTAACCAGAGGCAAACGCCGTTATCCGCAGGTACTCAGTTTCCTGATGTCATTAACGCCGGACGCCGAAACCGACATCAATACCTGTTTGACAGAGTATGCCAACTTGTGCAAAAACCCGGGTATTGCCCTGGTCATGACCGATCTGTTCGATCCCAAAGGCTATCAGGAAGGGCTGAAAGCCTTGACCTATCGTGATTTTGACATTCACCTGCTGCATATTCTCGATCATGAAGAACTGGCCTGGTCGCGCACCGGCACCCTGATTCTGCAAGACATCGAAACCGGCGCGAAAAAAACCACCTTTTTGGATAGCTCCCTGGTGCAGCTCTATCGCCAGAAAATGACAGGTTTCCTGACCGAAGCGCGCGACTTTTGCCATAATTACGGCATCCATTATTATGTGTATGACACCAGTATCGTATTTGAAGATTTTTTGATTGACTATTTGACCAGAGGCGCGATTTTACGCTAATATGAGATGTTACGTAACATGACTCATTGAGTAATCTGTTAATTGTGCTCTGGGACAGAAAGAAGTTTTCAGTACTTTGGAAATCCTTGCCTGGGTCGGACAAATCGGACATGTCCGACAAGGTCCGACCAAATCCTGTGAGTAAGAACTTCCGTCCTAAAGCAGTAGTTGCTCAGGAACGGTAAAAGCACAATTATGCAATTTTTACAACCGATCATGTTCTGGGCCTTGAGCCTGATTCCGATGCTGATTCTGCTGCACTTGTTACGACCGAAACCGCAGCAGATTGAGGTGACGAATCTGTTTTTGTGGCAGGAGATTCTGAAAGAGCGCGGTCAGCGCGTCGCTTTCAAACACCTGCGCAAAAACCTGCCGCTGCTGCTGCAAATTTTGCTCGTTATCCTGGGAGCGTTGGCGTTAGCCAGACCGGTCTGGTTCTATTTCTCCTCGAAAAAAGGGGAGATGATTCTGGTGATTGACACCAGCGCCAGCATGAAAACCCGCCTGTCTTCCGGCACGCGCTTTGATCTGGCGCGTGAAAAGGCGTTGGAACTCATTGACCAACGTAAACGCCATCAAAAAATTCTGCTTATCAATGCCGATTATGACCCCACCATTATGTCAGGCTTTCTGGAAGATACAGATCAGGCGCGAGAGATGGTCAACAGTCTCACTCCCACTGATGCGCCCGGAAAATTGGAGCAAGCCGTTTATCTGGCATTGTCTTTCGTTGATCCAGCCAAAGACGATATGATTTATCTGATCACTGACGGCGCGGATGCCTCTTTATCAGAGATTTTACAGATGCGGCAGCGCATTCTTCCGCACTTAGTTTCCGGAGGCGAAACCAATCTCGGCATCACCAAATTTGAATTTCGCCAGGAGTTAGATCGGCCGCATAACTATCAAATCATGCTGGAAGTCAAAAACTTTTCGCCGGTGCCGCTTGAATGTCCGCTGAGGCTCTCCATCGACCGCCAAGTCATCGTTGACACGGCCATCTCACTGGAATCACAGGAGAAACAACTCTTCATTTTCCCGTACTTCGGCTTGATTTCCGGCATTGCGACCGCCGAGCTTGACATTGAAGACGATTTTGCGGTTGATAATACCGCCTATCTTTCGCTAACAACCACCGAAGATATTTGGGTGTTATTGGTTTCCAAAGGCAGCTACTTTTTAGAAAAACTCCTTGAAACCTATCCCAACGTGCTGGTCAATAAACTGGACGAAATTATCCTCTCATCCTGGGAACAACAGGTTATGGGACACGATATTATCATTGTTGATCGCCTGAATTTTCCCCCAACAACGAAGGGCAATTTTCTGCTGCTCGATTCGTATTCCCCTTCTATTCCTGTCACTCCTGGGGATCAAATCGCCTTTCCGCAGGTCTATGATTGGGATTCCAGGCATCCGATTCTGGCCGATGTCAACCTCAGCAACTTACTTGTTGAGCAAACACAGCAGTTACAAATCAACGACGATGCTGTACATCCTTTGATCGAAACGCAGCAAACCAGTTTAATGCTGAGCTACGAACATGAAGGGTTGCGCGCTATTCTTCTGGGATTCGACATCGCTCGCTCGAATCTGCCGTTAAAAGTCGCGTTTCCAGTCATGATGAGCAACATCATCACCTGGTTGAATCCGCACAAACTGAGTTTATCCGTGTTGCAAACCAAAGCCGGCGAGCCGTATCCGATTCACCTTAGTCCCTTCACCGAATCCTTTTCCCTGCGTCCTCCCGGTGAGCGCTGGCAAAAACAGCAGGTGACGGAAAACCCGGTGATCTACAGGGACACGACGAAAGTGGGCGTCTATATGATTGCGGAAGACAAGCAAACCCGCTATTTTACAGTCAATCTTGTCAATGAAGCGGAATCCGATATTGCCCCGGCAGTTCACGGCCTGGAAGCAGTGTTCCCTGAAGAAACCCAGACGCAGGAACAGATCAAGACCCAGCAACCCTTATGGATGGCCTTTCTGTTAGCTGTTTTAGGAATCACAATGCTTGAGTGGTACGTATGGCTGAAAGTCGGCTAAATTCGTGATATTCGTGATTTGGTTGACGGGTAGAAGCGCAACGCAGCCCTTGCATGCAAACACGAGTTTGCACTCCTGCCACCCATCAGCTAAACCTTACAAAAACGCTACTCGACGACTTGTACACGCGCTGTTCTCAATTTACAGAGATCAAGCTCATAGGTAATCCCAATCGGTCGCAAGGCATCGGAGTCAGACACAGCCCCAACCGCTTCGGCCTGAAGACGGCAGACGGCTTCAAACCGATCGCCCGGCATCGTCATATTGGCCTTCGTATCCACGAATTTTGCAAAGAATTCTGTGCCGGGATGTGACGCCGCATAGTCAAATAATTCTTTGGCAGCCTCACTGATGCCAGGATCGCCGCGATAATTGGTCAGTCTAAACCGGAGAATCACCTTGCCGCCGGTCTTATCGCCCGCCAAAGTGCCATACATCAAATCGCTTAGAGCAATAAAAGTGCCTTTTTGAGCCTGTTCTTGTCGAATAATCCCGGTTGGCGCTCCGGTAATTTCGCCGCTAATCACATAAAAATTTTTATCAACCGGCATGGTTCCGGTGGCAAATGAGAATTTCCCCTCTTGTTCCGGAGCTACCCGGTGAAAATATTGATAGATTTTGAACCCGGCAAAACTGATCACCGCAAGCAGCAGCACAACGCCAATAATCTTCAGAATATCCATAAATTTTTTCATCTGTTTCCCCTCGCTTTCTTTTTACAGCATTATTCATTGGCTTTTGACTTCCTTCAGAGGAGTGCCAAAGCCGAGCTTTGGCACTCCTGGCCTTGAGCATCCATTCAACTGAATACTGCTGTATCCTGTGGTGTATGTTCATACCATCAACCTTGAATGCTGGTTCAAGAAACATTGGCTGTGGTTAATGTAATCCTTTTGAATATCTATCCAACAACCTGCCTCATTTGGCGTGGAAAGTAAAGAAAAAAATGAAGGCTATCTCAAATCGGTTATCCGTTGGCTTACTCCAAGTTGTTTCAGGAATGAAGCGCAGCGGCTTTCCCGAAACACCAAACCTCATCAAAGTGATATGGCAGCGATTTTTTGTAATCATGTCAATGAGACTATGGCAAAGAATTGGGAAAATTTTTCTTTTCCGGTTATTTTTTTCATTGTCTTTTTTATGCTCAGAGGGTAGATGACATCTCGAGTATAGTTACAACTCAAGAAATAGAGAATAACTCGACAATGTTCAATTTCCCATTTCAGGTTGTTTGGGGAACTCCACTCCGTTTCATTCCCGAAACAACCTGAATTGAACATTGTCGAGATAACGAAAGAGTTACAGGGATTTTAAGGGCTTATTCCGCTAGCAACACTATATGCCAATCTCATTTGACAAACCATTGTTTTTGCTGGTCTGGCTGCTGATTCCGCTGCTGTGGCTGATGATGTGCCGCTCGTTCTTGCAGGGCAGCCCCCGGCGACACCGGCTGCTGATTGGCACAGCGCGGTCAGTCTTATTGCTGGTGCTGGGTTTTGCGCTGGCAGATCCGCGCCTGATGATGCGCTCGGATCAGGTCAATGTCCTGTTTTGTTTGGATGTGTCGCAAAGCGTGGGACGCGAGCATATTACAGCTGCGGAAGAATTTATGCGCCAGACCGTCACCGGGATGACCCCTGAAGATCTGGCCGGCTTGGTGGTTTTTGGCAAACATCCCTCTCTGGAAATCTCGCTCAGTTCAGACTTTGAGCTGCGTCCGATTCGTTCGGATGTGAATACGAATTTCACGAATATTCATGAAGCCCTGCAATTTGCCATCGGCAAGCTGCCTCAGCAAGGTAAAAACAAAATTGTGCTGTTCAGCGATGGTAATGAAAACCTGCAACGGGCGGTTGATATGGCCTATCTTGCGGCTTCCCTCGGCATTGAAATCCATCCTGTGCCGCTAGGGTCCTGGTATGGACAGGGGGAGGTGTTTTTGGAAAAATTAGAAACCCCTACAGCCATCTCTCTGGAAACCCCGTTTGAAATCCGCATCGCTATTGTGAGCTCCGTCGAACAGCCCGGAGAATTGGTACTGTTGCGCAATCAAACCTTGCTCACAACCCAGTCGGTCAATTTACAGCCGGGTAAGAATGTCGTGGTATTTTCTGATCTGTTGTCGGAACCGGGGTTATTTCTGTATAAGGCCGTAATCAACGCTGCGCAGGATGTGTTTTTCCAAAATAACGAAGGTTTGTCGTTCATCAAAGGCACGCGCAAAGCGCATATTCTGTATTTAAGCGAAGAGACTGCCTTTGATCCGCTTGCCGACATGCTGACCGCCCAGGGGCTCCACTTAGTTCGCAAGCAGTTGACCGATCTGAGCGGCTCGATTTATGACCTGCTGGAGTATAATGCTATCATCCTCAACAATATCTCCGGCCAGCCCATGTCATTTACGATCATGGAAAATATGAAAACTTACGTCAAAGACATGGGCGGCGGATTGATTATGATCGGCGGTGACCAGAGTTTCGGGGCCGGAGCGTACAAAAAAACGCCGATTGAAGACGCGCTGCCAGTGTTTATGGATGCGCCCACCGACCTCAAGTTCTCAGCTCTGTGCCTGATTTTCGTGATTGATAAATCCTCCAGCATGACCACCCGGTATACCGGGAAAAGCAAACTGGAAATGGCGAAGATTGCCGCCTTTTCCTCCATAGAATTACTTAATCCCACAGACCGGGTGGGCATTCTCGCCTTTGATTCAACCTTTAAGTGGATCGTCCCGATCATGAACGCCATGTATCGCCAGGAGATTGCCGATCGATTAACCCAAATCAAAGAAGGCGGCGGCACAATTTTATATCCGGCCTTAGTAGATGCGTTCAATGTGTTACAAGGAACTGAAGCCGCTCGCAAACATATCATCATCCTCTCAGACGGCATGACGGATCAAGCCGATTTTGAAACCCTGGTGAAATCCATGAACGCGGCGGAAATTTCTGTCTCAACCGTATCCATCGGCACTGGCGCAGATCTTGACCTGATGCGTTCGATTGCCAGATGGGGCAATGGCCGCAGTTATTATACTGAAGATCCGACCACTATCCCGCGCATTTTTACTGGCGAAACCCAGATTGTCTCAAAAGAATTGATCTCGGAAAAAACCTTCTTGCCAACACCCATAATGCCGCACGACATACTGCAAGGTATCCAGACCGACGCCTTTCCACCGCTGTACGGCCAGGTGATTACCTACCCCAAACCGGGCGCAAACGTGCTGCTGAACACCTCGCAAGGCCCTTTATTAGCCGTCTGGCAATATGGGCTGGGACGCAGCGCGGCGTTTACCTCCGATTTATCCGGGCGTTGGGGCAAGGAGTGGGTACAATGGGAACAATACGGTCAGTTTGCAGCCCAGATGGTAAAATGGGCGCAGCGCAAAGACACACCCCAAAATTACACAGCCACAATCGAACGCATCGGCGAACAGGGGATATTTACCGTTGACGTGACCGATGCTCAGAACCAATTTGTTAACAATCTTGATCTCAAGGTCAATCTGCTCGCGCCTTCAGAACAGAGTCAAACCCTTGCACTGGCGCAAATTGCGCCGGGACGTTATCAGACCACGTTCCCGGCCGAAGAGATCGGCGACTATTACCTTAGTGTGTTCGCTGGCCAGAGTGAAAAAGCCGGTCCCCCCGAAGTCTTTGGTTTCGGCGTCCCATATACCGATGAATTTAGCACAACCGGCGTCAATACAGCCGCTCTGGATCAACTTGCCGCGCTCACAAACGGCGCAATCCTCTCCCTTGACAACATTCCACGCGATCTGTTCACCGTACAGACAGAAAACAAAGAACAGGGGAAAGCCCTCTGGCCTTTCGTAACAATGGGATTTCTCGCCTTACTGCTCATGGACGTCGCCCTGCGAAAAGTCATCAATCCTGGCGTGGATTAAGTCCGATCAGAATCACCTGATCGTGCTCTTCACGCAGGACAACCTCAAACTTTAGACACCTTAATCCAATGCATCCATGCGTTGCCAGAGGCGTTGAGCCTCTTTTTGGGCCTGGGCGTAGATCGGAATCACATCAAAGGGGAACTGCCGGTCTTCATACACCATGACGCCATCCACCATCACGCTTTTCACGTCGCGCGAAGACATGCCAAACACAAAATGTCCGCCCACGTTATCGCCGGTGAGCGGCGTGGGGATGTCATAATCGTAAATCGTGAGGTCGGCCTTGTATCCGGCTTCAACTTTGCCGTATTTTTCGCCAAAGTAGCGTTCCAGCAGCGTGTTGCCGTTCTGCAAGAAGCGCAGATAATCGCCGGGCCAGTATGCGCCGCCCGTGTCTTTGTGTTTGAAATAGGCGCACTTGACTTCTTCAAACATGTTCACGCCGATTCCGTCGGTGCCCAGAGCCACATGTTTGACGGTCGGCAGTTTTTCGGCATAGCCAACCGAATTGTTCATGTTAGAACGGGCGTTGTGGACCAGGAAGGCATCATAGTGATTGAGAACCTCGATATCTGCCGCGCCGAGATGCACGCCATGCACGAAGATGCCTTTATCGTTCACCAGACCAAAATCTGCCATGCGCTGCATGATGTCTTTCTGATATGTGCCATGCGAATCCGATACATCGTAGCGATCTTCGGCCACGTGAATGTGCAGGCCGCGTCCGGTTTCTTTGACCGCATCCGCCAGCATGCGCAGGGCGCCGTCATCTAAGGTGACCGGCGCGTGTCCGCCAATCGCAGCTTCGACCAGATATGGTTTGCCTGCGGCTTTGGCTTTGTCCACGCTTTTGGCGAACTCGATGTTTTCTTCTACCCCTTCTTTTGTGCCCTCTTTGCCATTACGGTCGGTGGTTTCATAACACAGAATGCCGCGCAGTCCCGCTTTTTCATAGCCCTGGCGCAGCACGTCGAGGGAACCTTTAATAAACGACGGCGAGGCGTGGTGATCGATCACCGACGTTGTGCCGGCTTTGATCGCTTCCAACACGCAAACCATGCCGCTGTAATACAGAATATCTTTGTCAATCGCGCGATCCAAACGCCACCACAGATTGATCAGGATCGAAATAAAATCCTGACTGGGCTTGATATTGGCCAGAATACCGCGCGACAAACCGGAGTAGAAATGATTGTGACTACAAACGATACCGGGCGTGACCATCGCGCCCTTGAGATCTTTGACTTCCGCTCCCGGATAATTCGCCGCTAAATTCGGCCCGACGGCCTGGATCACGCTGCCGTCAATGACAATATCCAGGTTGTCCTGCACGGAGCCAGGAGCAAAATGAACGACTTTTGCATTTTTTAAGATTTTCATGATTTTAAAAGTGCCGGTAATAGAACACTGATTGGACTGATTTTCACTGATATAAAAAAATTTAAGTTAATGTCTCTCAATATTCCCGAAAAATCAGTGAAAATCAGTCTCATCAGTCCAATCAGTGTTCTATTACCGAACCCCAAAATTTATGCTGTTGCTGGAGTGAACAGGTAGAAACTATAATCCTGACGCACGGTTTGAATCATGTCTTGCACGCCTGCCAGGATTTTTGCATCCACATCAACGGCATCAATCGTTGCCTGGCCCTGAGCATTCAGCGCGAAATTGTAAATTTGCTTGTTCAGGCGCACTTTGCCGCGGCCATTGCCATTGCTGAACAAGAAACCGTTGTTTTCGCTGTTGGCAAAATCTTCTGCCAGCACGAACAGGGTCAGTTTATCCTTGTACGGTTTGCCGTCATAAGGACAAAACACGCCGCAGTTACCGCATTCATTGCAGAGCGCGTCAAGGTGCAGAATTTGATAGGCATCTTTGAAAGTGCCGTTTTGCATTTTAATTGCGACATTCGCGCGGTTTGGGCAGACCGTGACGCATTTGTTGCACAACACGTGGCATTCCAGGCAGCGGCTGGCTTCGACGTTTGCCAGAGTGTCGTCAATGGCTTCCGGATGTTCGAACGTGAGTTTCGCTTTTTTGGCGTTGATCTCTGCGATCTGTTGGGCTTTGTCAAAGGCCGTCAATTTCGGATTTTCAGCAAAACCGTTCCAGCCCGGCATCTCCTTGCGGGCCATGCTTTCCGCGGCTTTACGGGCGTCAGCGATAGATTCCACCACGGTTGAAGGTCCGCGAAAAGCGTCGCCGCCCATAAATACGTTCGGAATTGACGTTTCAAGGGTTTCCTGATCAATGACCGGCCGGCCTTTGGCATTGACTTCCAGGCCGCCGGCTTGCAGCAGCGTGGTGTTGACTTTTTCGCCGATCGCGGTAATCAGGGTATCCACTTTCAACTCCACCGTTTCTTCAGTCGGTTCCGGCCGCTGGCGTCCGCTGGCATCCGGTTCGCCCAGTTTCATTTTCCGGCAGGTTAACACGCCATCGGCAGAGAAATTTTCCGGCAGTAAGAGCGGCATGAATTGTACACCCTCTTTGAGCGCATTGTCAAACTCTTCCAGGTCGGCCGGCATTTGTTCTTTGGTACGGCGATAGATAATCGCCACGTTTTCCACACCCGGAATGCGGGTTGCGGCGCGTGCGCTGTCCATGGCGGTATTGCCGCCGCCGATAATTGCCACGGATTTGCCTGATTTCAACGCATCAGGATTGGTTTTGAACTCCCGCAGGAAATCCAGGGCATGGCGTACATTCGGGTTATCGCCGGAAAGCGGCATTTCGCCCGAGACCTGCGCGCCCACGCCGATGAAAACGTATTTGAACCCTTGCTGTTTCAGGGCGTCAATCGAGAAGTGTTCTTCCACGCCAAAGCGGAACTCCACGCCATGGGCTTTGATAAAATCAATATCGGCCTGAATCGCTTCGACCGGAATTCTGAAGGAAGGCAGCACATTTGTCACGACCCCGCCGGCCGATTTGGCCCGTTCCAGCACAGTCACATGAAATCCGGCTTTACTCAGAAAATAGGCGGAGGCTAAACCGGCCGGGCCGGCGCCGATCACCGCGACGTTAATGCCATTGGGTTTAACGTCGTTTTTGTAGCGTTTCAGATACGCGTCCCAGCCTTTATTCGCGGCCAGCAGTTTCATGTCGCGGATGCGTACTGCGCCGTCATAATCAAGGCGCGTACATTTATACATACATTGATGATCGCAGATATAGCCAGTGATGCGCGGCAGCGCGTTTTTGCTGTAAATCAGTTCCAGGGCGTCATCATAGCGTTTTTCGCTGAGCAGACGGATATATTCAGGCACGTCCTGATTGATCGGGCAGCGCAGTTTACAGGGCGCGGCGTAACAATCGAACAGCGGCAGTTTCGCATCAATCGCGGCTTTGTCCGTCCCGCGCCACTCTTTGCGGTACAGTGGATTATTTAACGCCTCTGCCGCCAATGTTTTCAGTTGGGCGACATCAATCTTGTCGTCCTGCGGAACCGGCATGGATTCCAGCAACTCCGCCATCTCTTTCATGCGCAGATAGCCACCGGGCTTCAGTAAATCCGTGGCTAATGTAATCGGACGAATGCCGATTGCAAAAATATCTTTCACGTTCAACTGTGATGCACCGCCAGCGTAAGAAATCGGCAGCTTGCCGTCAAATTCTTCAGAGAGCAGGGCCGCCAGATTGATGGTCAGCGGGAACAGGGCGCGGCCCGACATATACATTTCATCCCCCGGTAACATGCCCAGGGTATTTCTGGAACCCAGGGTGTTCGACAATTTGACGCCAAAGGTCAGGCCATGATCTTTCGCTTTTTGCACTAAGCGTTTCAGCATCGGAATTGCCGCGTCATATTGCAGATCGTGGGAAAAGGAATCTTCCGACAGGCCGAGATATTCATAGCCCAGACTATCAAGAACTTCGCGCACGCGCTGGTAGCCCAGCAAGGTCGGATTCAGCTTGACGTAGGTATTCAGTTTCTTTTCGGTTAGCAGGTATTCAGAGATTGATTCGATTTCATCGGGCGGACAGCCGTGCATGGTGGAAAGCGAAGCGGAGCTGACAATCTCAGGACTGATCTGCGCTAACACACCAGACCAATCTTTACCTTCCAGGTCAGTGCCTTTCAGAAATTCCGGGTCTGCAAGCAGTTTTTTCAACTCCGCCATGCAGCTTTGATAAACCGGATGCTCGGAGGCGTCGATCAGGCCGTTAATAAATTCGTCCATTTTGGGCAGCTTGATTCCGGCCAGATCGTAACCAAGACTCATATTAAAGATAAACGAGCGTTTACCGGTCGCCGACAGATCGAACAGGGCTTCTAACACATGCAGCGCAAACCAGGCATTAATATATTCATGAATTGCTTGTTTCAAGGTCAGTTCGGTTGACCATTCCGTGTTATAGCCTTCATCCCGGGCGTCAATACAGGGTTTCTCAAATTCGAGCGTGTCCAGCTTTTGCACGGTTTTTAATTCTAAAAACCGACCGCCAGCCAGATACGCGGTAATAATATTTTGTGATAATTGGGTATGAGGCCCTGCAGCCGGGCCAAGCGCAGTGTCACATTCTTCATCAAGAATTTTGACTGTATTCGTTGTGGATTTGCGAAAAAATTGAGACGTTTCAATCCCAAAAATCGCCCCTTGGCGGCGATATTCGGACATCATCCACTGCATGAGTTGACCAAACGGAATTGGTCGCATTTTGTCTCCCATAACGTCCTCCTTATGGTTTTTGCAGAATATTCCTGTAATTTTCCACATAAAAGATGCAATAATCCAGTATTAGGTATAAGTCAGATTTTCATGCTGAAAAAATGTCAAGAAAAAAGAGAAAATAGAGCAGAAAACTTTTTGTGGTTTCTGTTTATTATTTTTCAAAACACGACAACGAATTGAAGAATGGAACGAGTTCGTTGCCGCGTTTAACATCATTTGAACCACAAGGGTATTTCGAGGAAAGTCTAAATTCAAATAAAGTTTCTTGACATTTTTTCATAGTTTTTCATAATCAACTCCAGGGATTTCTCATAAGGCTAACCGATTGCTTGAAAATTTATGTTTCACTACAGCACAAATAAGGAAACAGAGGATGGAAAAATCGAAGTCGAAACCAACGATTGAAGATGTGGCGAAATATTGTGGTGTATCTGTATCAACCGTCTCACGCGTGATTAATAAATCGTCTCCGGTGAGCCGCGAGTTACATACAAAAGTCGAAAAAGCGGTGGATGATCTGGGTTTTCAACCGCGCCAGCGGATTTCGCGCAGCCGGCCGGAAAAAATCGGGCTGCTTGTGCCTAACGTACTCAATCCCTCGTTTGTCGAGATCATTAACGGCGCGCAGGAAGAAGCGGAACGCCAGGGGTTAAATCTGGCGATTTTCCATGCCAGCGAAGATCCCGAACGGCAGATGTATCATCTCAATCTCCTGAAAAAATGGGGACTCGATGGACTGACGGTGATGCGGACTCAAATTCCCGCTGAAATGCTGGTCAAATTTCAGGTCCAGAACAATATGCCCATCGTGGTTTCACGCCTGGTCGAAATCCCTCAACTTGCTTGCATCATGGTGGATTATGCGACTGCTATCGTCCAAACAACCAGATATTTGCTGAGTCTGAATCACCGGCGTATTGCCTGCATTTCCGGCCCGCCGGAATGGGAATCGTCAATCGTGATTCTAAAAAATGTACGCCAAACCCTGAAAGAGGCAAACTTACGATTACATGGCGATTTATATCGCTGTTGTTTTCCGAATATCGAAGAAAGCTCGCAAATTGTGCATAATTTCTTGAGCCTTCCTGAGAGTATTCGTCCGACCGCGATTATGGCCTTTAACGATTTGAGCGCAATTGGCGCGATTCACGCCATCCACAGCCGCGGCCTGCAAGTGCCCGGAGATATTTCTGTGGTCGGATTCGGCGATATTTCCATGGCCGCCTACACCAATCCCCCGCTGACCACCATCGCACAGCCGACTTACCAGATCGGCCAATTAGCTGTCAAAACTCTGGCAGATTTGATGAATAAACGCATTACTGTGAGCGGAGGCTTTACCCTGCTGAAATGTTCGCTTGTCGTGCGTGAAACGACGGGGCCCCATGTCCTGAGGACTACAAAAATGGTATATAAGCAAGAATAGAATGCCCTATCAGCAAGGAAAAACAATTCTTGCTTATTCTTAATTCCTGTAGTTCCCCGTCATTCCTGTAGATCACTTTTGATATTTTCAGAACTAAATAAAAAATTTCATGAATTTTTTTCAGAAAATAATTGACAGAAAAGAGATTCCTTTATATGGCATTTCTTAAATATGACAGCTTTACCTTGAAAAACAGGGAGAGATGAATTCAACACAAGAGCACAAGGAGTTTTTGTTATGGAAATTCGTGAACAAATTTTAGCAAAAGCCAAAGCATATCGCGATTATACCGCGCAAACTCTGTCTGAAATGGTAAAAATTCCCTCTTACAGCAGCCAGGAAGAAGCGGTGTGCAAGATGATCGCTAAAACCTGCGAAGACGCGGGATTTGATGACGTGCGTATTGATGGATTGGGCAGCGTAGTCGCTCGTATCGGCAATGGCCCGAAAAAAATTGCTATTGACGCCCACATTGATACTGTAGAAGTCGGGGATCCGAATCAATGGAAACTCGACCCCTTTTCCGGTCTGATTCAGGATGGGTTGGTACACGGACGCGGGTCGTCGGATCAAAAAGGCGGAGCAGCTTCGATGATCACAGCCGGCCGTATTTTAAAAGATCTGGGCTATGATGGCGATTATACTGTCTATTTCACCTTTACGGTCATGGAAGAAGATTGCGACGGAATGTGCTGGAAATATCTGATCGAAGAAGAAGGTCTGAAACCGGATTTTGTCGTTTCAACCGAACCCACGAGCTGCCGGCTCTATCGCGGGCATCGCGGACGCATGGAAATCGTCGCCAAATTAAAAGGCGTCTCGGCGCACGGTTCAGCCCCGGAACGCGGCGTCAGCGCGGCGTATAAAGCCTCGCGGGCTGCCCTGGCCATGGAAAAACTCAACGAGGCGTTACAGCCGGATGACGATCATTTCCTCGGCAAGGGCACGATTGTCGTGTCACAAATGGATGTGAAAGGCCCGTCGCAATGCGCAGTGCCGGATCAGGCGATGCTCTACCTGGATCGCCGTCTGACCTGGGGCGAAAATGCGGAATTCGCCATCAGCCAGGTGAAAAAATATATGGCTGAAGCGACCGGCGACAAGGAAGAGCAGATCGAGGTGTATATGCCGCAATACACCAAACGCGGTTACAAAAATACGGACTATGGACAGGAGCTTTATTTCCCAACCTGGAAGATTGATGAAAGCCATCCGCTGGTTCAGGCGGGTATCAATGCGTATCAGGATTTATATGACAAGCAGCCGGTTGTGGATAAATGGACTTTCTCGACCAACTGCGTGGCTACGACCGGACGGCATAAAATCCCGGCCATCGGTTTTGGTCCCGGCGATGAAAATCAGGCGCACGCCCCGAACGAAATCACCCGGATTGACGACCTGGAAATCTGCGCCGCCTTCTATGCCATGCTCGTCTATACGCTGGATGGGAAGAAGTAAGGATTTCTATATAACTACAGGGATTTCACATAAACAAGGATTTTGTAATCCCTGCTTATGAGTAATCCCTGTAGTTTCTCCATAATGAAATATTTTTACACGTGCAGTGAATGTGCTAAACACTTTGACATCACTCCTGATCTGATGGTCTGTCCGGAGTGCTCGCAGGCCCAGCGCGATGACGAACCCTTACGCGGCGTTCTGGAAGTTGCTTTTGAAGGAGCACTCCCCCGCGATTTTGATCCGCTCGATTTTCTGCCGGTAGAACGTCAGTATTTTCCGCCGATTCCGGTCGGCAGCACGCCGCTCTGGACTCCGCAGCGTTTGCGCGAAAAATACGGATTCCCCAACCTCTTTCTGAAAGATGATACCGCCAATCCGACCGGCTCCCTCAAAGATCGCGCATCGTATCTTGTTGCCGCTTTTGCCCGCAAACACCAGATTCAGGATATTGTGTTGGCTTCGACCGGTAACGCCGGGTCGTCCATGGCGGGCGTCGGCGCGGCCGCCAATCTGAACGTCACCCTCTTTCTCCCAAAATCCGCGCCTCCGGCCAAAATGGTACAGGCCCTGCAATACGGGGCGAATCTCATTCGCGTGGACGGTACTTACGATCTGGCCTACGATCAATCTATGGCCTATTCGCGTGAAAAAGGCGGCCTTAGCCGCAATACGGCCTATAATCCCCTGACCATCGAGGGTAAAAAAACGGTTGCTCTGGAAATCTTCCGACAATTACAGCAAACGCAGCAGACGCCGGACTATGTGTTTGTATCCGTTGGCGACGGCGTGATTCTGGGCGGCGTGTATAAAGGGTTTCGTGATTTAGTCAAAGCCGGACTGCTCGAAAAAGTGCCGACAATCTACGCCGTGCAGGCTGAAGGCAGCAGCGCAATTTTCAGAGCGGTGCAGAACCAGCGGCAATTCGGAACGCCGGTCTCGTCAACGACCCTTGCTGATTCGATTTCCGTTGACATTCCCCGCAACGGCTACTATGCTTGTAAGCAGATTCTGGAACATCAGGGCAGAAGCCTACTGGTTTCCGACGAGCAGATTATTCAGGCTCAAAAAGAATTGGCGACCGAAAGCGGTTTATTTGCAGAGCCGGCCGGCGCAACCGCCTTTGCCGGATTTCTGAAGGCCAGAACCGACCTGCCTGCTGATGCAAGCGTTGTATTATTAATTACCGGCAACGGCTTAAAGGATATTGCCAACGCCATGAAAGGCATTGTAGTACCAGAATAAAAACCGGGTTTTTTCGAAAAAACCCGGTTTTTGAAAAGGAGGGAAAAGTCTATGAACAAACTTGGTATTGCAGAAATGATTCGAAAGTTAGCCGCGTTACGAGCGGATAAAATGTATCTGAACGATTTCTTTTTAACCTGGGATCAATCGGACGACGAAATCAACGCGACCTATCTGGTGGCAGACATCCTGCGAGGATTGCGCACAAATAACATCTCATCCAGAGTGTTTGACAGCGGTCTGGGCATTTCGATATTCCGGGACCAATCAACGCGCACCCGGTTCAGTTTTGCCAGTGCGTGTAATTTGCTGGGGTTGACAGTGCAGGATTTTGACGAAGGCAAGTCTCAGGTTGCGCACGGCGAAACAGTGCGCGAAACGGCAAACATGATTTCGTTTATGGCTGAGATTATCGGGATTCGCGACGACATGTTCATCGGCAAAGGTCACACCTACATGCAGGAAGTGTCTGAAGCGGTGAAACAGGGACATGTAGCCGGAGTGCTCGAACAACGCCCCACACTGGTCAATCTGCAGTGTGATATCGATCACCCGACGCAGACCATGGCCGACTCATTGCACCTGATCAATGAGTTTGGCGGACTTGACAAATTGCGCGGCAAGAAAATTGCCATGACCTGGGCTTATTCGCCGTCTTACGGCAAACCGCTCTCGGTTCCGCAAGGCGTGGTCGGGTTGATGACCCGTTTTGGCATGGATGTGGTCCTGGCGCATCCACAGGGCTACGAAATTATGCCGGAAGTAGAAGAGGTCGCGCTGAAAAATGTAGCGCGCACCGGAGGGTCCTTCACCAAAACCAATAGCATGGCTGAAGCGTTCAAAGATGCTGACATTGTGTATCCCAAGAGCTGGGCGTCCTTTGCGGCCATGGAAAAACGCACGAAATTGTACGAACAGAACGACCGCGAGGGCATCGCCGCCCTGGAAAAAGAGCTGCTGCAACAGAACGCCGAACATAAAGACTGGGAATGCACCGAAGAACTGATGGCAAACACGAAAGACGGCAAGGCTTTGTATCTGCACTGCTTGCCGGCCGACATCACGGACGTGAGCTGCAAACAAGGGGAAGTCGCGGCTTCTGTGTTCGGCCGGTATCGCGATCCGCTTTACAAACAAGCCAGTTATAAGCCCTATATCATCGCCGCGATGATCTTTCTGAGCCGCATGAAACATCCAGCCGATACGTTGATGGAGTTGTTGGAAAAAGGAACAAAACGAATTATCGAATAACAAAATGTGGCGCACGTTCGCCCGACGTTATGAAACTACAAGGAGAACACATCATGATTCAAATGATTGATAAAGTTGTTGACCAGCAGGTGCTTGAAAAGGCCGTGCAGCGCTATAAGGAAAAAGGGATTCTTCTGCCCACGTTCGCACAGATGGAGAATCCGGATTTGATTCCCGGAGCGATTAAGGACAAATTGAAACATATCGGCTTATGGGATTTGAATCCGCTCAATTTATTCCGGATTACCTGGAAAAATGAGCCAAAAGAAAACGGCGGGCTGTTCGGGAACGTCAATTATATCGAGATTCCGAAATCCATGACCGGCGTTGACGCTCGCATCGTGGCCTTAATCGGTAAATGGTTTCCGACCGGCGCACATAAAGTCGGGGCTGCATACGGCTGTCTGGCGCCGCGCATTACGACCGGCCAGTTTGATCCGACCTATCACAAAGCGGTCTGGCCTTCTACCGGCAATTACTGCCGCGGCGGCGCGTTTGATTCGTATTTAATGGATTGCACTGCTATCGCGATTCTGCCGGAAGAAATGAGCAAAGAGCGTTTTGACTGGCTCAGAGAAATTGGGGCGGAAGTCATCGCCACGCCCGGATGTGAATCGAATGTCAAAGAGATATACGATAAATGTTGGGAATTACGCCGAACCCGCGAAGATGTCGTGATTTTCAACCAGTTTGATGAATTCGGCAACGCGGTCTGGCATTATACGGTGACTGGTTCCGCGCTTGAAGAAGTCTATAATGCTCTAAAAACGCCCAAAAGCCAGTTGGCGGCCTTTGTCTCAGCCACTGGATCGGCCGGCACCATCGCGGCCGGCGACTATCTGCGCACTCTTGCGCCGCACGTCAAAGTCGTGGCGTCGGAAGCCTTACAATGCCCGACGCTGCTGATGAACGGCTTCGGCGGTCATCGCATCGAAGGTATCGGCGATAAGCACGTGCCCTGGATTCATAATGTGAAAAATACGAACATGGTCGTGGCGATTGACGATGAAGCTTGTATGCGCTTGCTGCGGCTGTTTAACGAACCTGCCGGTCATACGTATCTGAAGCAAAACGGTGTGCCGTCCGAGATCGTCGAACAACTGCCTCTGTTCGGCATTTCCAGCATCTCGAACCTGTTGTCAGCGATCAAAGCTGCGAAATACTACGAATTGACTTCCGATGACATCGTCTTTACGGTGGCCACCGATTCCGCGGAAATGTATGAATCGCGCTTGCAAGAACTCCATGACCATCACGCTCAATATACCGACGTGCAGGCTGCCAAAGATCTGGATCGCTGTCTGTACGGCGTCGCCACAGATTATCTCAAGGAATTGACCTATTTCGATCAGCGCACGATTCACAATCTGAAATACTACACCTGGATCGAACAGCAGGAAAAAGAGCTTGAAGACCTGAATCAACTCTGGTACGACCGCGAACTGTGGCCGAACATTTTCAGTCAGGCCGCGCGCTGGGATGAATTGATTGACCAGTTCAACGATATGACCGGCCTGCTCAAAACCTTATAATCAAGTTTGACAGGGGTCTTGCTCTGCCGGTTTCACCAGAAAAAACCGGGGTTCTTCAAGAAACCCGGTTTTTTAAATACCCAGGAACTCTTGATACTTACGCTGCCATTTGAGCATCTGAAGCAATAATGTGGAATTCAGTTTTCACGTCCACATTATTTTTCAACATGGCCCAGACCGGGCACACCGATTCTTCGGAAAGATCAATCGCTTTTTGCACATCCTTCTCAGTGGCATCTTTTGAATGGATGCTGAATTCAAGCAGGATCTTTTCAAATTTTATCGGAGGCTGGTCGCGTTTTATGCCCTGCGCCTTCACGCTAAATCCGGAGATAGTTTTTTTCATCCTACGCAGCAAGCACACGATGGCCGTGCTGCTGCACCCGGCAAGACTCATCAATAATAATTCTAACCCCGCATAGCCCTGGCCGTCTCCAATCGGGGGAATATAGTCCATGATAATCGGCTGGTCGGGATTCGCTTTTGACACGCCGCGAAATTGGACTTTCTGATTGATTAACTCTACTATGACTTCTAAAGGTTCGCTCATATTGCGTTGTTTGCACTCCTTATGTTGTTGAAAAATTAAGTTCACGCGCGAGAAACCGGGTTTTTTCAAAAAACCTGGTTTCTTTGGTTTCACAAAAGTTGACGTTATTTTTTACATTTCCCTTAATAGGTTTTGAGAGAGCCCTGCGTCAGCGCGAGCGCATAACACTGGATCTGTCTAAATGCTGCATAATAGATGCGTTATGCTTATTGACGTAGGCGCAACTCGGCTCATGTCCGCAGTTGCGACAGACCAGATCATAAGCTGAATTTAAGGTCTGGCACTGTGGACAGGCGTATTCGGCATACATTTCCTGGAACCATTGGACATAGCCGACTTCTTTGATGCGGGCCTGCGCGTTCCAGAGTTCCTTACGATGCGGCGCTGCGGCCTGAAAGGTTTTCAAGTCTTCACAAGGATACTCCTCACATTCTCCGCAAAAATCAAGGCCTTTCTCGGCCGCACAGACGATCATTTTGCAGGTCTGGCAGTAGGGGCCGCGTTTCTCGGCGCGGCAGCCATCGCAGCGCATCTCTTCCTCAGAAAGCTGAAACTGTTCCGCCAGGCGTGTGAGCCGCTGCGGATCTTCCTGTGTAGCAATATACAGAGAGCAGGCCGGACAAAACAGGCCGCAAACCGCAGCCAGGCGTTTGTCGGGCGCGCGGTGATCTGCAGGTAATGTACTCATAGCAATTCTCCATTCTTTGTTTTATTGTTTTATTACATTTATTAATCTTTACGAATATAGTCCCGGAGTGCGAAAGCTCTGCCTTCGCTGTCAAAATCGAGCTTTGACACTCCACCCGAACATCATAAAAAAATCACGGTTTTTGTATAGAAAAAATTAGAGGGAGATAAAAATATTATGTGTAACGTTTCTCGGTTTTTTGACAGCCTTTCTTGACAAATCTGCCTGGCGTCCTGATGAGGAAAAGGTACATACCGTATTTCAGCAAAATCAATCCGTCTGCGGAACAGTTTCCGTGGGCGATTTTCACAAGGAAGGGATAGATGCAGTTTTTTGTAATGTTTTTTGGTATTTTGTTCAGCGCCTCGTTTGGGCTGCACTATTATGTCATCAGGCGTTTTTGCCGAATTTTCGAATATGACCACACCTGGAAAGTGTTTCTGCCGGTTTCTTTTCTGGCGACGGTCAATTTCATCGGGACTATGTTTGCGGCGCGACAGGCCTGGAATGAGGCTGTGCGGCTGTGGTGGATCGCGACGGTCAGTTATATCGGCATCCTCTGGATCGCGTTCTGGTTTCTGCTGGTCTATGCGCTGGTGCAATCTGCCGCTCAATTCGTGCGTCCGATTCCGGCCAGAGCCTCGCAATATATTGTGGTCATCGGCCTGTTGGCGTTGGTTTCGTACAGCGTATATCACGCCCGGCAGATTCAGGTCAAGACGGTTGAGATTTTCTCCGATAAAGTGGATGAACCGATCACGGTTGTGCAGTTGACAGATTTGCACCTAGGGGCTATCAATCGAGAGAACTTTGTTGAGCGGGTAGTGGCGCAAACCAATGCGTTAGAGCCTGATTTAGTGGTGATCACTGGCGATCTATTGGATACGGGCGCATCTGTTGAAATGCTACAGGGCTTCAATCGTCTGAAAGCCCCGGCGTTTTTTGTGTGGGGCAACCATGACCAATTTTTGAAAGCCGGGCGCGCCGAAGAAATTCTGGCAACCACCCCGATCAGAATCCTCAAAAATGAGACGGTGCTGTACAATGACACCTTGCAAATTATCGGGCTGGATTATCTGGAACGGCAGCCGGATGTTGAGGTCAAGCCGGTTTTGACCAGTTTGTCGCCAAGCCATGAGGCGTTTACGCTGCTGCTATCGCACGCGCCGCTTGATTTTCCTGACATTGGCGCACATCCCATTGATTTGCAGTTAGCCGGCCATACCCATTCGGGACAGATTTTCCCCTTCGAATTAATTGTGAGAACCCGCTATCCGCGTTATCGCGGCTTATATACACAAGGAGATCGCACGCTCTACGTTTCGACCGGCACAGGCACCTGGGGGCCGCCTATGCGCCTGGGCACAGACAGTGAAATCACCCTTCTCCGACTGCTGCCGCTGTCGGAGAAGACTGAAAAACGGTATCTGGTACGCCAGGCAGAGCAAAGTACTCGCGATATTCAGAATGATTGACACTAGCGAAAACCGGGTTTTTGGAAAAACCCGGTTTTTGCTAGTGTTGTAAGAGGAATATTGACTTAAGGTCTAAATTTCTTTCAAAACGGCTGCTGCGAGCTTACAAATTATCACCGGGCTTCCAGAGCCGCGAGTACCCGGTCGGGTCTGAAGGGCCAGTCGCGCAGCCAGATGCCAGTAGCCTGATTCACCGCCAGGGCAATACAAACGGACGCGCCATTACAGGCAATTTCAGAAATAGACTTGCCCACATACGGCGTAATCGGATCGGCAATCTCGACCAATTCTACCTCAAATTCTTGCGGCAGGTCGGCGATATTCGGAATCGGGTATCCGGTATAATTGGCATTCAAAGCCTGACCGTTTTGATCAAATTCCAGGGCTTCATACAGTGAATGGCCGATGGTTTTCATAATCGCGCCATACACCTGTCCTTCAGCCAAATCCGGATTAATCGGAATGCCGCAGTCATGCGCCGCATAATATTTATCGACCCTGATCATCCCGGTACGGGTGTTGATCGAAACCTGTGCACAATGCACGGCATACGGGATCGGCGACTGCTCGGTCGTAAAGGCCGCGCTGGCGATCAACTGGCCGCGCCCTTTGCCTGACTGGGTTTTATAGGCGATTTCTTTCAACGTCAACTGTTTTGCGGCTGTCCCGGCTTTGCTGCCCGGAAACACCTGTACTTGTGCGGGATCAACGTGCAGAAGTTCGGCAGCGGCCTCAATGATCAGTTTTTTCATGTTGTGCGCGGCTTTATAGGCCACATTCCCGGTGAAAAACGTGCCGCTGGAGGCGTAGGAGCCTTTATAAAAGGGCGTGATGTCCGTATCAGCCGCGATCACGGTTACATTTTCCTGTTTCACGCCCAGTTCCTCGGCCGCGACCTTCGCTGCGACCGTATCTTCGCCGGTGCCTAAATCCGTGCCGCCGATGTGCAGGATAAACGTACCGTCACCCACCATTTTCAGTACCGCATTCGAGGCATCAATCCCTGGAATGCCTGAGCCTTGCATCATAACCGCAAAGCCTTTACCCTGCACCCAATCATCTGCAAAGGCTGCTTTGCGCTCCTGAGCATTTTCCCACGAGTTATAGCGCTGCAGGGCCTTTTCAAGGCATTCGGGAAATCCGCAGCTCGACACCTTCTGCGCCAGACCTTCTTTGCCCTCGCCTAATTGTTTGAGGATATCCAATTGAAATCCGGTATAGACCAGATTTTTTTTGAGCAGTTCGATAAAATCAAGGTTCAATTTTTGGGCGATTTCCATCAACGCTAAATGCACGGCAAAATTCCCTTGCGGCACGCCATAACCCTGATACGCGCCCGGCACAATGTTATTGGTATAGTACGCCGTGACATTATACGCCATGTTCTTGCAGGTAAACATCGGCAGGGTTTTGCTGCACGCATTCATCGGCACGGTTAAACAATGCGGGCCATAGCCGCCGGAATCGGCTTTGATGTCCAATGCAATGGCGGTTAAATTGCCCTCTTGATCTGCGCCGATTTTGGCGGTAATCGTCAATGGCCGACGAGAACGGGAAAACAGAAATTCATCGCGCCGGGAATAGCGTAAATACACCGGCTTACCCGATTGATAGGCGACAGTCGCAACCAGATCTTCCACGCTGCAATCCTGTTTCGCGCCAAAGCCGCCGCCGACGCGCTCTTTAATCACACGGATTTTATTTTCGTCCAGACCAAGAATGTTTGAAACAATGCGCCGAACATGGTGCGGCGTTTGCACGGAGGTGTGCAGAATCAAGCGGCCATTTTTCATATAGGCATACGCGGTGTGCGGTTCCATAGGCGTATGCTGAATGTGCGGCGTGTGAATCGTGTGCTCTGCAATCACAGCGGCTTGTTTGAATCCCTGTTCTACATCACCCAGGCCGCCGGAATTGCGAGCCACAATGTTGCGTTGGGGATCGCCGCCGAGGTCTATTGGATCAAGACTGAGATCGCGATCGTGAATAAGAGGCGCGTCTTCTTTCGCCGCCTCTTCTATTGAAAACACGGCCGGCAGCAATTTATATTCTACTTTGATTTTTTCAGCCGCTTTGCGGGCCAGTTCCAATGAGGTTGCCGCCACGGCCGCCACGCGGTCGCCGATAAAGCGCATTTTCTTGCTGATGACCTGATAATCGTACGGCGATGGTTCGGGAAAGCTTTGCCCGGCCTGGGTGTACCAGGTTTTCGGGCAGTTTTCGTGCGTCAGAATATATTCCACGCCTGGCATGTTTTGCGCTTCGCCGACATCAATCGCAACAATTTCAGCGTGAGGGTGCGGACTGCGTAAAATGTAAAGATGCAGCGCGTCCGGGGCCACATAATCTTCGACAAAGGCATCTTCAGCGCGGACAAGCTGCTCGGCGTCCACTTTGGGTGTGAGCTTGCCGACCACGCGATAATCGTGTTTGAACTCAGGGGTGAAATCGTGCGCAGTTTTGCCGCTCGTCAATATCTCAATCACGTTATACAACTGCTTATAGCCGGTACAACGGCAGAGCACGCCGCCGAGCGCGTCTTCGATTTGTTCCTTTGTGGGGCATTGTTTCTGATCGAGCAAGGCTTTGACCGCTAAAATCTGCGCCGGCGTGCAATAGCCGCACTGCACCACGCCGGCCTCGATAAAGGCTTTCTGAATCGGATGCAATTCACGGCCTTTGGACAAGCCTTCAACGGTTGTAATGCTTTTGCCGTCAATCTGCGGCGCAATCAGCAGGCAGGAATTGACCAGTTTGCCGTCCAGCAGAATCGCGCAATTCCCGCACTTCCCTTCTTCATCGCAGCCTTTACGCACGGAATTGATGTGCAGGTCTTTTAAAATCTCCAGCACTTTTTTACCAGGACTGACCTCAAGGGCTTGTGGTTTTCCATTGAGTTGAAATTGTATTCTCATCAGACACCCTCCTTTCGCAGTTCAGCCAGGATTGCTTTGAGATGGCTTTCGATCACCCGGCGTTTAACGCGCGGCGTGGCTTTAACGGTTCCGGTCGGTTCCACATCTTGCTGTACAACGGCGTTAAGCTCCTCTCCCCTCACTTCTGACGGCGATTTTCCTGTTAACTGAGCGATCCCGGATTCAGACACAAGCAGTTTTCCACTCGCTCCGCTAATCGCGATCACGGGTTCCGACATCTTCCCATCCCTCAGCTCAACGCCCAGGGCCGTCACGATAAGGGGGAAATCCATCTGCGCGATTTTTTCCTGCCGGAAAAGCGCGATTCTGTGCGTATGTTTAAGGATGATCGCGCAAATCAGGCCCGGTTTGCTTTTGAGCCAGGTCACAAGCGGCATCATGGCTTTCTGCCCATCGTGAAAATATTCGATGTCCGCCTGAAACGCGGCCAACAGCGGCAGCACGTCTGACACGAAAAAATTCCCGGTCGCGGTTCCGCCAATTGTCGCCATATTTCGGATATTTCTACTTGTGAATAATTTTGCTGATCCTCTTAGTGCCTGAGGTAATTCTGCACAATCCGCAATATCCTGGATCGTCGCCATCGCTCCGATCCGAATTTCTGCGTTTGTACCCGTAATCTTGTCTAATTGAAGGTGCTTCAAGTCAATCAAACCTTTCACGCAGGGCGAACCTTTCCCGTTTAAAATCGTCCCGCCCGCCAGATAATGATACCCCTTCATAGATTGCTTAAGTTGTTCTGCTTCCGCTAATGTTCTTGGCGCAACATAGTCAAAATCTTTTCCCTCAACGATTGCAGATCGGGGTTCAATCTCCGATTCCGTCCATAAAACGCTGTATTCATCGCTCATAGGATCCCCTCCTTTTCTTTATCCTGTGTAGAAAAAAAACCGAGTTTTTTGAAAAAACCCGGTTTTTCAAATCTTTCCACCAAAGACCATCATGATTTTGAAAATGCTCTGACCGTTTGTTCGGATTCCAGGCGATCTTTGACCTGTCGAAAATACATCTTGACCCCATCATACACACGACCTTTTGCCAGCGAGACGATCAAGCCTTTGAGTTTCCCGCGTAATTGATCAAAGCGGGAACGGTTTAAGTACATCAAAAAAGAATCAGGTTCACCCTGATTACCCGTCTCTTCAACAAAGGCCGTAAACCCCAGCGAAGTTTCAAAGTAATGGCTGGCGTAAATTTGCTTTGAAGTAATAAACACATCCGTCTTTCCTCGCCTCTCGCGAGTATAGATTGTGACATGGAACAGGTTAATCACGGGTTTCAGGCCGAAGATCTCCTTTGACCAGTAAATAAAGTTTTCCGTATTCGGTAATTCTCCGTGCGGAAATTCCTTGAGATATGCATAAAGTTCCGGGACATAGTGAATGAGATACGATGAGTTTTTCAATAACCCTTGAAAAGCTTCAGCCTGAGAGATTGGATCGGCCTGATCATGGTATTCTCCCAGAGCGGCATCGCCGTGCGTTACATAGGCTTTCACATAGTCCACCAGGAGTTGCTGCATCAAACGTGTGGCCTGGTCCTGATAATCAGGTGCCTTCCAATCAACCTCACGCTGAAAACGCTCCATCATTGCTGTATCCATTTTGAGCTTACAACTCCCGGGGCGGCATCTTTTCACATCCTCGATTTCGGACGATTCAAAAACGAGTTCTTGAATATCCTGCAAACTCGGCGATGCGCTGAATTTGCCGATTTGCTCGACAGCATCGCTTTCTGTAAACGACACAATATCGCGGAACTGTTCGACAAAAAATTCTTTGGGAATATTGAGACGCACGACGCCAAAGGCTCCGACTTCATTTTCGATGCCCCCTCTATCAAACACTTTGACGACGACCTCGCCCTGTTCCATTAACTCGATCTCTTTTTGAGAAAAGTTCAAGTAATTTTGTAAGTATGTATGTGGTTCATGTAAATTACTGAACAGATCAACAGAATAATTATGATTATAGGAAGATACCTGAACGCATGCTGACAGTGCAGCGCTGGTCAAAACAAACACAAGAATACACCATATTTTTTGCATCATCACCTTTTTCAGTTTGAAGATTAACGATACCCATGACAAAAACACCATACAAACTGGCAAGAATTGTCACAATTCCTGGCAAAGCTTGTCAAGATTTCTCTATGATTTTTTTAAATCCTGATCGTATTCAAACTTCTACTCCTATCAATAATCATGCTTCTCCCCAAAAACCGGGCGGTGTAGCTGGCGCTCCGCACCACCGCGCTCTTCTGTTTGACGAGTTTCCAGGTGTGCCCAGATCGCTGTCCTGACAGGGAACCATCACATGCTGTGACGGTTCTGTTCGTTCAGATTTGCAGGGTCACGGGCAGCGGCGGCATGAAGCGGGAGAGGTCTGCGGCAGACGGATATCCATCAGAACAAGCTCCCGCTGTTCCCGGACGTATTGCCTGACCGCATTGGCCGTGAGCGCGGACGCAGGCAACGGCTGCGCTCCTGTTATGTGAAAAAATATGAGATGCCCCGGGCAGTAGCAGAGCATGGAAAGCAGTCTCATCGGTCTTTTCATACACATGTTGTCCTTAGAATGCGTTGCCCCTTCCCCAAAAGAGAGCAGGGCTGTTACGTTCTCGCGGGAAAAGCTGTGCCCCCCCTTTTATTCCCCTCGCAAGCGGGGGGAAACGGATCGCCTTCCCCCGCTTGCGGGGGACTGAGGGGGTAGAACGTAACAGCCCTACCCGCAAGCGGGGGAAACTCAACGTGGCAACGCAGTTGGAGTATTGAACGTCTCCCCCCGCTTACGGGCAGGGCTGTTAAGTTCTAAAATAGGGACAAAGTTCTTTGACATTACTCGCAAAATGAATTGCGGCGCCTTTAATAGAATCAAAGCCAAGTTCACGGCTGATGTTACTTGCCACATTCTTTAACATGGATCATGTTTCGACGCCATTCCCTTTTTGAATGCCGGAATCATCTTCCTGTTGCATCACATCTTTGACCCACTGCAGGCGGTTTTCGATGGACCACTGGCCACGAATGCCCGTGGCAAACATCTCCGCATCATCTGAAGCGAGCCTACTGATGGAATCGTGATGGGCCAGGGTGCCTTGCCCTTCTCGAACGACGTGGCGGTTGACATCAATGACCCGTTGAAGTCCTGTCCACTCCTCAGCGAGGTCTTCAGGGGGACCACGGATACGTGTTGTCCGTCGTTCATGTCGTCCCCGTGCCTGTTCATCATGGGGCACAGAGGACAAGGGCTCCTGGCTCTCAAACGCCTCTGTGAGCGCTTGAAAACGCGTGGGTTGATTCGCCTTCACTTGCATGACGTAGTCATTGCCCCTGTCGATGATGGTTTCGACGGTTTTTTTTGGCAATGCACCGCATCCAGGGTGAACACCACGCCGTCTAAGTCGAAGGCCTCAATGAACTCGCGGACGGGCGGAATCTCACTCCGTTTTTGATGTGCTCATTTGGCGGCGTCCAGCACCTGGCCGCGTGTATGAGAAAACACGCTGACCAATGAGACAAAATGCTGAGATGAGGACGCCTCATCCGTCACTGTCGACGCCAACGCTTTGCCATCAAGCGCCATCCACTCCTCTTCTTCAAGGGGCACATGCTGTTCCGCCCAGTCATTGAAAGCGGTCAGGACGTCATCACACGGAACTCCTTTCAGCACTTCGCGAAAGGTGACATGAGAGGGAAGCCGCGTTCGCTTCTTGAGGTGACAACATTGTAACAATTCTTTCCGATTGGCCTTGGCCAAAGCGGCAATCTCGCGATAGCGGCAGCGTCCACGCATGATGCTCATGATCGTGATGAGGAGGACAGCAATCAGCGGATAACGCTGACCTTGTTTCCGACGAACATCTGGAATCGTTTGTCAACTCTCGATAAGCGTCATCGCTTGTTTCTCCTGGGGATCTTCAGGGGACAACGGAGGCATTTTTCTCGAAGACTCGAAGAATAGAAGGTTTCTGAAATGCCTTCGGGGATGTCAAGAAATTTTTGCTATCAAGCCCCTATTTTACGAATGACCCAGGTATATTTTTCACAGAACGTAACAGCCCTGCCGCTTACGGGGGGGAACAAGGGCTGACAGGGGTCGGTATGTTGTGCTGATGCCTCGTCCGCCCAGCCATCAATGGCCGGTCTCAAAGCTGAAGCAGGCTGAAGCCCGCTCCCCAATTCCACAGGGCGCTTCAGTGTCCTTCAACGTTGAGACTGGCGCTTGATCGCCAGGAGACAGGGCACACGAGTTTGTCCCTCACGTTATACCTACCCCTGTCAGCTCGGCCCCTCTCCTTCTTGCGTTTATGGTGAAACTACATGGAGAAGAGATCACAACAGGATATGTTTTGAGGATCGAGATTCCTGGAATATCCTTTTCTTCTCTCTTCTTCTTGTCGTTCCACAAATGTGTGTCTTTGTCGTTCCTCTCCACGTGTGCTGCCAATGCTGTTCTCTTCCGTCAATGCCCCGCTCTGGCGACTCTTTGCCCTGAAATACCGCAGACAGAGCAGCCTACGGGTTTCAACCCCAGGGCAGAAGCGTCTCCTCCACCGCCCTGAAAGGGCACAGGCATAGAGCCTGGGGTGTGAACCCCAGGATATGAGCGACCTCCTCCCTCCCCACCGCCCTGAAGGGGCGGAGGAAATGAGGGCTGCACCCCTTCAGGTGCAATGGGAGAAAAAACCATCGCCTTCCCTGGGGCTGAAGCCACCAGGCTTTATGCCCCTGCCCTTTCAGGGCAAAGAAGATGTTCAAGGTTTCTCAGAAATATCTGTCAGACTGTTATTTCTGGAAATCCGTTTCGCTCCATTCCTGAAACGACTCAAAAGGTAACGAAATATTATTAGGTTACATCCTCTTTTTTTGTCCTTGTTCCAAAAGGGAAGCCTTCAACGCTTCTATTTGCCTCTTTTGCTCCTCTACTGTTTGACGTAAAGAGAGTCCTTTCGCAACACAGAAACATACTGCTGCTACAGCCATGCTCCCGACTCCCTGATACTCGTCAGTAGGAAGGACTGGCTTATATACAAGGAGTATCCCATATAGAAGCCACCCTATTCCAGTCAAAATACAAAGCCAGATTTTCCAACGATACTGGTGTTTTTCAGGGGCAATAAATAGCTTTTCTTCATCATGTTCTAATTTCATAACTATAGACCTTTTGATACGTGAAGAGAATGCTGTTCATATTTTGCCGAACTGTCCGTACTGAGTTTGTTGAAATCCTGTGATTGTTTGACAGGTTTGAACAAACGGAAATGATAAAGTCATAAATTTTGTCCACATCGTATTTCAACTCTAGGAGAAATCAACTTAGAGAATCCATGGTTCTTTATATACGTCATCAAGAAATTTTATTGGTGGTGTAACTGGCTCTACTGGTTGTCCAGGTCCATCAAATGATCTATACATGATCTGACAACATTTTCCTGATGCGGACTCTTCACAATCAGTCCATTTTTCTTCATAATAGTATTGCTCAATCTCTCTCACAATTCTGTATATTTCACATCGCTTTATGTATATCAGTCTATTAGAAGCTACAGGTTTATTCGGGTAAATGCATGGATCGGCATTGCAATGTTTTGGACATAAGTAGAATCTATAGATGATATCAGGAATCAAAATTGCTAATCCAACCCCAGTTGCGACACCCGCCGCCATAGCTAATAGGCCCTTCGTAAAGAATAAGCTCAGCCCTCCTATAGCGGTCAACGCTGAACTTGCTTTCCAGGGTAGTAAACCCTGGTAAATACGATTAATACAATTTTGAATACATTGTTCTTTTGTCGTACCACCGGTTTCTCTTGGATACTTACAACATAGTCCGACCAGTCCGAGAGGATCTTTAATGTGTAAAGAATTATTTTTTGCATACGAAAAGAGGTTAATTCCTCCCTTGAACCCAATTGGATCCCTCCGCAAATACCGTCCAATCCCTGGGGCATAATATCGAAAATAATTATAATGCAACCCCGTTTCCGCATCATAATACTGCCCCGGAAAACGGAGATTGTTCGTGATCGTGTTCACCTCAACTGTCGCCTGTCCGAAGGCGGTATAGCTGGCGCTCCATACCACCGCGCCGTTCTGCTTGACAAGCTTCTGCGGCGTGCCCAGGTGGTCGTTGTGGTAAAAGTAATACTCGCCATTCTGCTTCAGCCACAAAGGGTCGGTGGTCCAGGTCGAATCCGGGCGGTAGCCGTAGCTCCGGAGCTCCGCGCCGGTCGGGTCGTATTCCGCCACCAGCCCTTCATCGCTGGAGAAGAAGAGCGTGGTTTCGTCGCCGGCCTGTTTCCAGAGGCGACGGCCAAAAGGGTCGTAGTAATAGCGGCCAAGAGCTGTACCGTTGACATCATCCACCTGCACCAGGCGATCAAAGGTGTTGTAGTAATAGCTGAACATGACCGTGCCATCCAGCGTCACCTGGGTAGTGTTGCCGTTGGCATACTCAGTACGGCAAACACATCCGATTCGTTGTATGACCTGACGTCTTTCATCACATCAAAGAACATACGATATAGGCATTCCTCCACTCCACTATGCTAGTAGAGAGAATATTTCCAGATTCTCTCTCCATCTTGACAATCAATCGAACACCAACAATTTGTTGACAGGATGAACTCATCGCCGGAAGTGTCCCCTTTCCTTCCTATCCATTTCCCTGTTTCAAGCACTTCTTTATAGAGCACATCCCATTGTTCAGAGAGGACAAACAAGATGGAACTTCTTGTGGTCGTCATATGGTTGGCAAAGATCACAAAAAATGCCTGACCATGATTTTCTGTCATGTCGATTCCTGCGACTGAAATAGGATGTGCTACGGTTTTCACATAGGTGAGCATCTTTCCTGATGAGTCAAATATCCCTATTCCATTCCCTCCTGATGTTGCGGCAATACATAGTGTGTTTTGACAGGAAAAGGCAGAAAGATGATAAAATCGTTTGGGGAAAATAACTCCAGTGCCTATCAGCTTGACAATACGTCTTGTCTGACCATCTTCTCCAAGAAATACGATGTAATAGGCATCATCTGCATCTAACAAGACAATAATACGGAGAACAAGGAGAAGAAGGGCCTTTTCTTGCTGAATCGAAAGCATCGGCTCCCGGATCACCAAGAAATGGAAACTCCGAACTTACAAAATGATAGGACACAATCGCTATTTCTCTACATATCATTGCCATATTCGGTGCCATTATGGTATCAATTGGTTCACCATCCTCATAAATTATGACTGGTATGAGGGAGGGAGGTTCTGGATAATCTTTACACGTTTGAGTAAGACAATCAAGAAATTCGATATCACAGATGCTTCGAGTTTTCCAGCATACTTGCTTTCCATCTTGTTGTCCACCATAACAACCATCATGCTTTTCGCAACATTCTGTAAAATCATATCCTCCCGGAACATCCGGAATAACGCAGTCTTTTACTCCAAACCAACCTGCTGGACCACAT
Source organism: Candidatus Vecturithrix sp. (assembly GCA_040772385.1). Classification (GTDB taxonomy): domain Bacteria; phylum Moduliflexota; class Moduliflexia; order Moduliflexales; family Moduliflexaceae; genus Vecturithrix. The sequence continues at coordinate 396,709 of JAXGYF010000001.1, forward strand.
GCGAGTCCTTTGGGATCAATATATTTTAATGGGTTATTTTTTGCATAACTCAACAAATTACCCCCATCTTTCTGTTGAATAGGATCGATCCCGATATATCTCTCAATTGTTAATTCATAATACCTATGGTAATTATAATGCAACCCGGTCTCGACATCATAATACTGCCCCGGAAAGCGGAGGTTGTTGGTGACGGTCTCCACTTCAACCGTGGCCTGCCCGAAGGCGGTGTAGCTGGCGCTCCATACCACCGCGCCGTTCTGCTTGACGAGCTTCTGCGGCGTGCCCAGGTGGTCGTTGTGATAAAAATAGTATTCGCCATCCTGTTTCAGCCACAAGGGGTCGGTGGTCCAGGTCGAATCCGGGCGGTAGCCGTAGCTTCGGATCTCCGCTCCGGTCGGGTCGTATTCTGCCACTAGCCCTTCATCGCTGTAAAAGAAGAGCGTGGTCTGGTCTCCCGCCTGTTTCCAAAGGCGGCAGCCAAAGGGGTCATAATAATAGCGGCCAAGGGCTGCGCCATTGACATCGTCCACCTGCACCAGGCGATCAAAGGTGTTATAATGATAGGTGAACATCACCGTCCCATCCAGCGTTATTTGGGATAAGGAGAGTGAGTCTCAAACATTATCTCAACCAATAAAATGACACGTCGTTCGCCTGTTCAATCAGATCGAATTCATGATGATCTGTGGAAATAACAATCGCGTCTTCCTGTTCAGCAAGAGCGAGCACGAAGGTATCAGCGTACGACATGTTATAAGAGGTTTTATATCTTCCGACTAATTTGAGAAACGAGATATCCAGCATCCAGACAATGGTAATCGGAAGACACGCCAGATCGTCAAAGAGTTCTTGAGCCTTCTCTGTTCCGGAAACTCGCAGTGAGTCGTAATACACTTCGCCGACATTGACGGCGTGCATCAGAAATCTCTTCTCAGAATCTTTCAACATGCCCCGGAGTGTAGAACCGCCTGGTTCTTTCCGAAGGTAGGCGATAAGAGCGCAGGCATCAAGCACGTATGTCGTTATATTCTCTGCCATTTTTCGTCCTCCCGGCGTATTTCTTCTTGTTTTTGTCGAGCAAATGCCGTGCTGCTTGATAGGCGGTGTTCATATTTACCGCACAGCGTGTCAATCATATCCGGCATCGGCTGAACAATGTGTTGCCGGAACCGGAGAAACTCAACAAAATTCAATACTTCGGCAAGTTGCAGCGACGTAAGCTGCGGAAGATTCCTGACAATTTGCTGTTGAAGGTCTGTATTCATGGGATGTTCTCCTTTGTCTGATACATATTATGTCTGTTGACACAACCTCACAGGATCGCTATCATCACCTCTCTTCCCTTTTTTGTCAAGCTCAGTCTTTTTGCGGCAGAAAGACGCGCTCCCTGCACGTTTTCCAGTGTGATGTGTGTCAGCCCGTTGTTGATGCGTTTATGGGCCTCAAAGGCCTGGCGTTCCAGCGTGAGGTCCTGCTGAATCTCGATCTGCACCTCCGCGCATAACGACCCGTCAGCACAGGCCGCCGTCAGCGGCCAGCCGCCGCAGGTACCTACCACGCCCATGGCGATCATAAACCACCGGATCAAGTGTTGTCTTCCCTGTTTCGTTCTCATACGCTTCTCCCTATAATGTAATACATACCGTCTTCTGTGTCCCGGCCATGTCCTCTGTCTCAGCATTGAATCGCCTGACAAGGTCTGCCATGCTTCGCTCACCTCATCTATTCGAGTTGTTGCGCACACCTGAGTTCAGCGGCTTTTCACGTCGCATGGCGTTATTGAGCAACAACGCTCCTGTTCACCCCACAGACACCTCTGCCTGCCTTCGGCACAGGCAGAAACGGCACACAGGGGGGCCGGATTCTCCCGGATGCTTTTTATATCGTTGTGTCTTTGTCGTTCCTCTCCACGTAGGCTGCCAATATTGTCTTCCTTCGTCAATGACCTGCTCTGACAACTTTTGGCCCTGAAAGGGCACAGATATATACAGTCAGGAGGTTCAGCCCCTTGAAAAAACCGAATGTATTGATACACTTCATCGTTAGATGTATCACGATGGTGATGAAGTATTCTTGGAACGTTGAGTAAGAACATCATTCACCATCTCAACAAGACATTCTATCTCCTTTTTGTTCTTTCGAGTAACACGAATTATCTACTTCTTCTGTCCCGATACACGAAGCAAGACTTTATGCTTTTTAAGGAACCGTATCTCCTGAATACTCTCCCAGGGAATAAAAACCGGAGCGTAAATCGGAGAAGAAAAAATCATGATTTCAAGAGAGGTGATTCGAATGTAAGGCGTATTTTTCGCCCAGAGATACCCAATAAACCATAAAAACGCTGCACCGAGCCAAATAACTCCCTCTGCTCTTTTTGAAGGGAGCAGGAATAAAAAGAAGCCACCGTTCAATCCACAAATCAAACTATTCGCGAAGGATAAATTGATCCCAAATGATTCTCTTTTGATTTCAAAAGGCTGTTTGTTGTCCATTTCGCCGTATTTCTTCAATGGTTGGTGCCTCATTTTGATGAATCAGGTGATTATCACAGCAGCGTCAATACAGTTCTGCTAGTCGTTTTATCTCCGAAAACGTTATTCAGAAGTATTCTATCGAATCACATTTCCCCTGCTGAAAATGTCCGCACACACAATTTCTGGCTTCTGCTTCTGACATACTCACAGAAACACGTAAATAATGAATAGGACAAGGATCTATGGATATTGCTAACAGTTCACCATTTGGTCCAAACTCCGGTGGTTTGTACTCATCGCATTCACCGTGTCTGCATTGGATTGTTATCGTTTTTGTCGGTTCAGGTTTAACTTGTTTTGCATTATGACACTCTATAAAACATATCCCTACACAAGCCAGAGTAACTCCTGCTGGCACAGCTCCCAAGAATAATCCTCCAACAGTAAAAGAAGTCGTGAGCGCACCAGCTTTCAGAGCGTACGCCACCACACCAAGACCAAAAGAAATAGCGGCTGGAATAGGATTGAGTAATTTCCTTACTTTTGAGGGCATCATTTTAGATATTTCTCCGTAACATCTCTCAGCACAATTGAACAAACTGCCATCACAGCAAATATTGTTAGAATCATGAGATAAACCGAGTTTATCTGTAAAATGCAACGGATTACCTGTAGCATACATAAAGAGGTTAATACCTCCATGTAAACCCATTGGATCCTTTCTCAAATACCGTCCAATCCCTGGGGCATAATATCGAAAATAATTATAATGCAACCCCGTCTCCGCATCATAGTACTGCCCCGGAAAGCGCAAATGATTGATCACCATTTCCACGTCCATATACGCCTGCCCGAAGGCGGCATAGCGGGCGCTCCACACCACCGCGCCGTTTTCGGTTGATATTTAATCATGGAAATTCTCGATTTTCTCCGAATAGTCTGGAGATTTTTTCTTCATTCCTATTACAGGATCCGGGTCAAGAACAAAAGGTTCATCTTTGGCGTTTCTATTTAATCGTTGAATTAATTTTTGGGCAATTATTTGCTGTTTTGGCCAGCCAGTTGAGGAAGGATACAACCAGCCTGGCGATAAAGGATCAGACTTGAGATGTTTCAGATCAACGATCATTAAAGCAACATATGGATTAGTTTGCTCTGTAATCACCACTAAATCGTCTTCAGTCTCAATAAGCTTAAATTTCATCTTGCCTGGATCTATGGCGGCAATACCAATTCTCTTTTTAAAAAGGGTTTTTTTATCTTTCACCCCCTGACACAGAACTGGTCGTGTGATCTCCCATAAGTAAGGCACTTGTATAGCAAAGATATAGCCATTTTGAGACTTGAGGGTAGTAACAGAATACTCTTTGTTACCCACATACCAGAGGCTCACAACAATACCGAGCAAAAGTACAAGAAATACGTAGAGTCCATACCGCAAACGTTTCACAATTTCCTCCTTTGGTTTTTAAAGCCCATTTAACCAAAGCCCAAACAATGTCCTTTCATATCTAACCAATGTAAAACATATTCTCCTTGACTATGGTTCAGGATCAAATGGCACTGTTTCAGTATCTATGCCCAGGTACCAATCCCTCCAAAGCTCTCCCTTTGGAGCTGGTTGGGGTTCAACCTTTTCAAACGGCCAACGCATTTCTGGACTACAGAAACAGGAGGCGGGCCAGTGAGAATTATAATTTGTGGGTCTCCAACTTGTACTTTTACGAGAGAGTGTTTTTGCATCAGGACCATAGATTTCCCTCCATAATGAGTGAGCAGCCCAATTTGGAAGTACACCACCACATCGTCGAATGATCGCGTCTTTATTCAACCTAAAAACAGCCATATAAAATGCAAGCTGATTTGATACAAGATCTTCTTCAGAAAAAGATGATGGATGCCAGAAGAGACCTTCAGGCCACGTAGGTGGCCAGGGGAGCCATCCTTGCGATATTTCATGAAACAGAGACACCTCTTTGAAAATAGCAAAGGCAACAGAAAGTTTTTCAGGTTCTGAAAGGCCATCTTTCACAAAATAATTTCCTCCAAACCAAATATTGCCACCAGCATATCCTCCTTGATAATATTGTATACGATACCCCTTGCCTGTTTTTGATCTTTCCCAACCCTGGTCTAAGGAGATGCCAATAGCTGTTCTATACAGAGTCCCATCCCACAGCGGTCCTCGATCTGGCCCGTCGATAGCCCAACGACTGGCATGATTCCAATCAATCCAGCCACAATTACAAGAATAATCTAATGTATCTTCATCAATATCTGTTCGTGAAGTTAAGCCTTTCGGATCAAACAGTGTGAGAGGATTATTTTTTGCATATCTATAGAGGTGGACATCCCTACTCAAAAACCCTTTTGGGTCTTTCCTTACATATCGTCCGCTCCCTGGATCATAGTAGCGATGGAAATTATGGTGCAGCCCCGTCTCGGCATCGAAATACTGCCCCGGAAACCTGAGATTATTCACCACCGTTTCCACCTCCATATACGCCTGCCCAAAGGCTGCGTAACTGGCGCTCCAGACCACCGCGCCGTTCTGCGCCACGAGTTTTTGCGGCGTGCCCAGGTGGTCGTTCTGGTAGAAGTAGTATTGACCATGCTGCTTCAACCACAGCGGGTCGGTGGTCCAGGTGGAATCGGGCTGATAGCCGTAGCTTTTGATTTCATGCCCACTGGCGTCATATTCGGCAATCAGTCCTTCATCCGAATAAAAGAAATAGGTTCTTTCTCCACCAACATCCTTCCACAGCCTGCGTCCGAAGGGATCATAATCATACTCAGCAATCATCCCACCCACGCCATTCTCGACCTTCACCAGGCGGTTCTCGGTATTATACACATAGAGGAAGATGCGCTGGGTGTCAAGGGTGATTTCAATTAAATTGCCGTTGGCGTCGTAGTCATAATGCAGGTCGCCGTAAATGCGCAGCTCGTTGTTCTGGTTGTGCTCAATCGTCCCTGTGGCGTTGGAGGCGGTGGTGCGGTTGCCGACATTGTCGTAGGTGTAGGTTTCATCGGGCAAGACCGGATTATCCACATTCGTGAGCCGGTTGGATGAGTCATAGCCATAGGCATACATGCCATGTTCCGTCGTCTTGATTTGAATATTTCCAACTGAATCGTAGGTGTACTGATAGTTCAAGAGGGGATTGCCGCCCGGATCGGTCACACTCAACGACTGTATCCGCATCAGCGCGTCATAGATCGCCGTGCGCTGTGTGCCGCCAGGGAAGGTTATCGTTTTCGGCCGGTTCCAGGTGTATTCGGGAATCGTGATACTCCCTACGCCTGGAATCTGAACGTCTTTGAACTCGTTATTCAAGCCATACATGTACGTGTACATCGTGTTGTCGGGGGCCGTGAAGGTGTGCTTCAACCCATTTTTGTAATAGCTGTAACTGAAACTCTTGCTAAACGGGCCAAAGTTCACGGTTTCCGTCAGTTTCTGCCCTAACGCATTGTACGTGTAACTGGCCGAGGTCACGCCGTCGTCGTAGCCGGCCAGATTCCCATCCCCATCGTAACTCAGCGTGACGGTCTTCCTGCCCGCGTAATGAATTTTCCACAACCGGCTCTGATTGTCATATTCATACTGTGTCGTCTGATGTTTCGCGTCAAGGATTTTCCACACCCGGCCCAGATCATCATACGAATACACGGTTTCCTGCCCCATCGGACGAATGTCCTTCTTCAGTTTGCCGTCCGGACTGGTGGTGGATGCCAGGCGTCCGAACCGGTCGTAGGCGTAGGTGACGGAAGAGCTCTCGCCTCCGTTGAATGTATAGATTTCTTCACTGACCCGGCCCTCCTCATCATAGCGGAACGCTTTGGTGAAGGTGGGGTAGATAATCTTCTGCACGCGTTCATACCCACCCCCGGCCCCCAATACTGTTGACTTAAAATCTGGGCATCAATGCCCAGGCTCAAAGCTCAAGCAGGCTAAAGCCCGCTAAAAGCTCACAAACAGGGCGCTTCAGCGTCCTTCAGCTTTGAGACCGGCCATTGATGGCTGGGCGGACTGGGCGGACGAGGCATCAGCACAACATACCGACCCCTGTCAGCCCCGCAAGCGGGGGGAAACGGATCGCCTTCCCCCGCTTGCGGAGGGAACAAGGGGGGCTGCGTAACATGAGTTACTAATTCTCCAGCCTCAAAATATCCATAAGTTTTTACGTTCATTTTTCATTTCGATTTTTGGTACACTTTTACATTCCTAAATCCTTATTTCCGATGATTTGCCATATTTTTCCTGATCCGACAATTTTTTTTCTTGACAATATACTGAAGCGTATTACTAATACGATTTATTATTTACACATTATAATGGTTTCCTCAAAACATTATTATAGTCATTATAGTGTAGAATCATGGAAATCAGCGTGAAATGTTGTCTTTTAATTGCTCAATTAATACATTTTAGTAAATCATAGTAGTGCATCAAACTTATGCTATCGCAAAAAAAGAGTAAAAGACGACTGCCAACCATGAAAGATGTGGCGAAATTAGCTGGGGTGTCGCAGACGACGGTGTCGTTTGTCGTAAATGACGTCCCGAATGCAGGCATTCCTGAGGACACGCGCCAGCGCATCCTCTCTGCTATTGAAAAACTCGGATACCGCCCGAATGTTTTTGCCAAGAATCTACGTTCAAGCCGCTCTCACATCATTGGCTTTGTGACTGATGAAATCGCCAGCAGCCCTTACGCGGGGCAAATTATTCAGGGAGCGCAAGAAGTGGCCGGTGCAGCCGGAAAAATTTTGTTTTTGGCCAATACCGGGGGTAATTTGGAGATTGAACGGAAAGCATTAGAAGCGATGCTGGCCCATCAGGTAGAAGGTATTATCTATGCTACCATGGGGCACCGAGAGATCACGCCGCCTGAACTGTTGTATGACACCTTGGCCATTTTACTCAATTGCTACGATAGTCACCGAAGGCTGCCGTCAGTGACACCCGATGAAGTCAATAGTACCGTAGTCGCCATACGAAGCTTATTGCAAAAGGGACATCGCCGGATTGCCTTCATTAACAGCGTTGATACCGGACCGGCGGTTTTAGGACGAATGGCGGGCTATCAGCAAGCGCTGGCGGAATATCACCTTCCATTCACCGAAGATATCGTCTTATATGGAAAAAGCAGACAAGATAGCGGTTATGAAAATACTCTGAAATTGATGCACCTTCCTGATCCGCCCACAGCAATCTTTTGTTTTAACGATCAAGTGGCCATGGGAGCGTATGAAGCTTTAGCAGAAATGAAACTTTCAATTCCCGGCGATGTAGCCGTGATCGGATTTGATAATCTGGAAATTATTGCAGCGTACTTGCGTCCCGGGCTTTCAACTATGGAGCTTCCACACTATGAAATGGGACAGTGGACGGTCAATTTTTTACTCGAACAGGCTGCGAAGCAAGAAAAACCTCAGCCAGTGCAACATACAATTATGTGTCAGTACATTGTCCGGAATTCTGTGTAATCTTCTGTTCTGTCATTTCTGGCTCATTTACGATAAACCATCTTACGTGAAAGGAGGTGAGGCCTGATTTTCACCATGTCTATAATTCGTAGCATGTTGTTTTATCATGGGTTTACATGCCAAAGGGTTGTCATGAATATACGCTCGTTCAATGCAATGAACATGACGAGAGCGTGACTGTGACAACCGAATCTGTCAAAAGTTCGACGGATAAAGCTGTCCGTCGGTACAGGTATTTTCAAAGGAGGCTATCTTTATGAAACGGTTTGTCTTGTTATTGCTTTTTGTGGTCGGGATGTTTATTATCAGCGGTTTCATCATGGAATGTGAAGCTGAAGAAACGGTCTCGCTGTGGTTTCATTCTGGTAAAGGAGAAGAACGCTGGGCACTCAATGCGCAGATTGAAGAGTTTAATAAAACCCACGCCGGCGAGATCAAGATTGATGCTGTTCAATTGCCGGAAGGCAGCTATAACGATCAGGTACAGGCCGCGGCCTTAGCAGGCGATTTGCCGTGTCTGCTGGATTTTGACGGCCCTTTCGTATATAATTACGCCTGGTCCGGCTACCTGCTGCCATTAGACGAGTATGTATCTGCTGAGGTCAAAGCGGATTTCCTGCCTTCGATTATTGAACAGGGGACTTTTGCAGGGAAACTGTACAGCCTGGGAACCTTTGATTCCGGTTTGACCATCTGGGGCAATAAAGCCTACTTAGAGAAGGCTGGCGTCCGCATTCCTACGGGAATAGATGATGCCTGGACCCAGGAAGAGTTCATGGATGCTCTCAAAAAATTGCAGGTCCTGGATGAAGTCGAATATGTGATTGACTTCAAGTTGAATTACGGAGCCGGAGAATGGTTTACCTACGGGTTCTCTCCGATCTTGCAATCCTTTGGCGCAGACTTGATTGACCGCAGTGATTTTCAAAGCGCTGAAGGAGTGCTCAATGGCCCTGAAGCGGTTGAAGCGATGACATTTTTCCAGAACCTGTTTCAAGAAGGCTTTGCCGATCCGCAGCCGGCTGGCGATGACTCCTTTTACGGAACCAAAACAGCGGCACTGTCGTTTGTCGGGCACTGGATGTGGGGGCCGCACAAAGAAAGCCTGGGAGACGACTTAGTGCTGCTGCCAGTGCCAAAATTCGGGAAACAAGCTGTAACCGGAATGGGCTCATGGAACTGGGGCCTGACCTCAAGCTGTCCGAACCCTGATGCAGCCTGGAAGGTGCTGGCGTTCCTGATTGAGCCGGATGAAATCTTACGCATGACTAACGCGAATGGGGCCGTACCAGCTCGTAAAAGCGCCATTACCAAATCGGAACTGTATGCCGAGGACGGTGCGCTCAACCTCCTTGCGCAGCAATTACAACGCGGGGTTGCCGTGGCGCGTCCGGCTACTGCGGCCTATCCGGTGATTACAGCGGCCTTTGCCGAAGCGGTGAAAAATATCATTGCCGGGGCAGATGTGAAAGCTGAACTCGATAAGGCTGTGCAGAAGATCGATCAGGATATTGAGGATAATCAGGGCTATCCGAAGCCCGAATAAACGACGTACAACAAAAACCGGGTTTTTCTCAAAAACCCGGTTTTTCCAGGTAAGAGAGGATATGTTATGACCTCACATACGAATGACAAACAACCTGGCGGAATGTCTTCGCGCCAGCGTAATGAAACTATTATGGCCTGGGCTTTTTCGACTCCTGCTCTTATTTTTTTAGTGATTTTTTTAGTGATCCCGTTCCTTATGGCTTTTTGGCTGTCGTTTACCGATCAGCGGCTGATTCCTAATCCGCGCCTCCCTACCCGTTTGATCGGATTTCGTAATTTCAGCCGCTTACTAACAGATAAAGATTTTTTTCAAGCGATTTTTAACAACTTCTATTTTGTGATCATCGTAGTGCCAATTCAAACCTCCCTGGCTTTGCTGTTGGCCATGCTGGTGAATCAAAAGATCAGGGCGGTCAATCTTTTTCGTACAATCTATTTCAGTCCGGTCGTCGTAACGATGGTTGTGGTGTCGATTATCTGGAAATTTATGTATAATCCGGGGGAAGGGCTGATTAATGCGTTTATTCAGTGGCTCAGTTTCGGACATCTTGGCCCGTACAATTGGCTCGATAATCCGACGTTAGCGCTTCCAGCGATTATGGTACTTTCGATCTGGCAGGGAGTGGGATTTCAAATGATCATCTATCTGGCGGGTTTACAGGAAATTCCCGGTTCTCTGTATGAAGCGGCAAATATTGATGGGGCTAATCCTTTACAGCAGTTTGTTCACATCACCGTGCCCCAATTGCGTAATACCACTATTTTTGTGATGATGACAACGACCATTCTGGCATTCAGGCTTTTTACCCAGGTCTATACGATGCAGGGGGTGGGTGGGCATCCGCAAGGCGCCACGCGCACGATGATGCTCTATACCTTTAACCAGGGTTTTCGTCAGGGGAGAATTGGCTATGCCTCTGCAGTCACAGTGGTCTTTTTTCTGATCGTCCTGGCCGCCTCAATGATCCAACGAGTATTTCTCAAAGAAGAACGGGAGGTGAAATAGTATGGCTGAACAATCAGGATCGCCGCATGGCGTAACATATCGCCTGCGAAAGTTTATTAAACTCGCGTTAGATTATCTCTTGCTCTTATTTTTAGGAGTGTTTTTTCTTTTTCCGATAGTATTTATGCTGGTCTCCTCTGTCAAAAACTACGAAATGCAAGTCTTGCGCGACATGTCATCCTTACGGGCGTTTCTGCCAATTTCCTCTTCATTTTATCGTTTAGATCAGCATTCGCTTAATCAATTGCTGGACGAGCATAAACTTCCGCAAGAAGTCGCCGACAATCTCACGAAAATCTTGCTTTTCGAAACGACCCGGGAAGAAAATTTTATCCAGACCCTGGAAGAACGAGTCGGCAAGGAGGCGGCGACTCAGTATAAAGATATCATTTTACCCTATGCCGGGCAAGCAGGAATCGGCATTCAAAACTATCGAGATGTCTTTACGCAAATGCCGTTCAAACGCTTTCTGGGGAACTCCGTCTTGATTGTGAGCACCATCGTCTTTTTCGGATTAACCATCAACAGCCTGATCGCATACGCCCTTGCCAGGCTGCGCTTTCCCGGACGCGGGATTTTACTCACGATTATCATCGCGCTGATTATTATTCCGCTGGAAGCGGTGGTTGTGCCGCTCTTACTTATTGTCAACCGCTTTGGCTGGTTAGACAGCTATCACGTGCAGATTATCCCGTTTATCGCCGACCCGTTTTCCATTTTTTTGTTTTACCAGTTTTTTATCGGCCTCCCCAAAGATATGGAAGAGGCAGCTTTAGTTGACGGCGCCAGTTTGTTCGGAATTTATTGGAAAATTGTGCTTCCGCTTTCACGCCCGGTGTTTGCGACTGTCGCTATTCTAAAATTCCTGCTGCATTGGAATGATTTTCTGTGGCCGTTGATGGTAACGCGCGGTGAAACCTACCGCCCTTTGATGGTCGCTATCCAGCAATTTTTCAGTCAAGATCCCAAAGTGTGGGGCGATATTATGGCTTTTGCCTCAATGATTACCATTCCTGTGCTGATTGTCTTCCTGCTGTTCCAGAAATGGTTTGTCCAGAGCGTCGCAACCACCGGAGTCAAAGGCTAAACACACACAATATCTCTGTCAAAATACACCACGATACAAAAACCTGAAGGGTTATCAGCAAACCTTTCAGGTTTTTTTGTGATTTTTCTTGTTGACAATGTCTTTGCCCTGCTCCTGCATAATATCCAAACATGTAATCGTCACAACGTCAACATGTCCTGTGAAACTTTGTTTGGTGGGACCATTTTAGATAAAAAGGCAGGCTCATGGATACACACCAATTTACCATCCATCTGCATAGCGTTCACGGATTGATTCGAGGAGAAAATATCGAATTAGGCCGCAATGCGGATACGGGCGGGCAGGTAAAATATCTGATCGAATTTGCGAAAGCCCTCGGAAATCGGCCTGATGTAAAACGCGTGAATATATTTACACGACTGATTGATGACAAAACGCTGTCGTCAGACTATGCACAGCCGATAGAGCATGTGGCTGAAAACGTCCGTATTATCAGGATTCAGTGCGGCGGCCGGAAGTATATCCGCAAAGAATTGCTCTGGCCTCATCTGGACGAATTTGTGGACAAAACGTTAAAATTTGTCAAAGATCACGATCTTATCCCGGATGTCGTGCATGGTCACTACGCCGACGCTGGGTATATAGCCCGAGAACTCTCGGCCTTTTGGGGAGTCCCCTGTATCTTTACCGGCCATTCGCTGGGGCGGGTAAAAAAGCTTGATCTTGAAGAGAGCGGTATGGGCACGGAAGAGATGCAGAAAAAATTTCGGATTGGGCGGCGTATTGCGGTTGAAGAAGAGATTCTCAGCAACACCGATCTGGTCATTGCCAGTACGACCCAGGAAATTCGAGAACAATACGGGTTATACCAATCCGGTTCAATTGCCCGATTTTGCGTCATTCCGCCGGGCATTGATATTACGCGCTTTTATCCGTTTTATGATAATTGGCTGCAGGAGGAAGTCGAACTGCATGAACGTGAGCAAGCAAAACAAGCGCAATTTTATGTACGTAAAGAATTGGATCGGTTTTTAATGTATCCTGAAAAACCTTTGATTTTAGCTCTTTCTCGACCGGACCGGCGCAAAAATATCTCCGGCTTGATTTCTGCGTACGGACAGGACAAGGAATTGCAGGCCATCGCCAATCTGGCCGTGTTTGCGGGAATTCGCAAAGACATCAGCGACATGGATACCAACGAACAGGAAGTGCTCACGGAATTACTGCTGCTGATGGATAAATTTGATCTGTATGGCAAACTGGCTATTCCTAAACGACACGATGTGGAATACGAAGTGCCCGAACTCTATCGCCTGATCGCCCAAAAACAAGGCGTGTTCGTCAATCCGGCGTTTAAGGAAAATTTTGGACTGACACTTATTGAAGCGGCAGCCACCGGACTTCCGGTGGTTGCCACGAATACGGGCGGCCCGCACGATATTGTTGAAAATTGTCAGAATGGCCTCCTGGTTGATGTCAATAATCCGCAGGAGATGACGCAGGCAATCAAAACAATCCTGGTGGATCAGGAATTCTGGAAAACCTGCTCTCAAAATGGCATCGCTGGCGTGCGAGAACATTACACCTGGGAAGCCCACACCCAGAAATACCTTGAACAATTACGGCAACTGACCGGGCAAACCCATCCGACGAGAACGGATTTTACCCCGCCCAAGGCGATCGGCAAAAAATTTACCCATGTGCAAAAATTCTTTTTCTCCGATATTGACGACACACTCATTGGCGATGATGAGGCGTTGGTCCGCTTGATGAATGTGCTCAACACGCATCATGAGCAAGTCGGTTTCGGCATGGTGACCGGCCGCCCCTTACCCTCTGTTCAGGATGTGCTCGTAGAATACAACATCTCGATGCCGGATATGATCATCTCTTCGGTCGGCACGGAAATCTACTATGGCGCAGATCTCCTACCCGATAAAGGTTGGGCCAGCCATATCTCAGTCGGATGGGAGCCGGAGAAAATTAAGACCATTCTCAATGCTATCCCCTTTTTACACCTTCAGGAACAAGAAGCACAGCGAGAATTTAAAATCAGTTATTTCATGGAACCCGGTGAAGAGCAGATTACGAAGATTCACCAGGTCTTAACGGAACAACGATTACGTTATACTTTGATTTACTCGCGCGAGATGTTTTTGGATATTCTTCCGTATCGCGCGTCAAAAGGCAAAGCGATCCGGTATTTGAGTTATAAATGGAACATTGCGTTGGGGAATATTGTGGTCGCCGGAGACTCTGAAAATGATGAGGATATGTTACGCGGTGAAATGCTCGGCATCATTGTGGGCAACCATCATGAGGAACTTGACAAATTGCAAGGCTTGCGCCACATTTATTTTGCCTCTGCGCATTACGCGGCTGGCATTTTAGAAGGATTTGAGCATCACCGCTTTCCATTTTCAGAAGCCTGGGCTTCAACATAAACATTTATAGGCATCCTGACTGGTTCGTGTCTCGACTTCGCTCGACAACCGCCGGGATACTGAGCGGAGTCGAAGTGTCATGACACCATTCATGTCGGATCATTATATGGCACTACGATTAGCAGAGAAACGGGTATGGGATTTCTGGTTCGCGCGGGATGGCGCGGATTATCATGTGTTTTATCTTCAGGCGCCCCAGGAATTGGCCGGACGAGAAACGCGGCATTGGCATGTGTCAATCGGGCATGCCGTGTCTCAAGATTTATCTACCTGGGAGGCGCTTCCGGATGCGCTCGCCCCCTCGCAAACTTCCGGAGACTGGGATGATTATACGACCTGGACCGGCAGTATTTTCAAACATGAGAAAACCTGGTATCTCTACTATACCGGGACAAATCATGCTGAAAAAGGCTTAGTCCAGCGGATTGGCCTGGCAACGTCTTCTGATTTGCTGCATTGGGAAAAGTATCCGCAGAATCCGCTTGTGACGACTGACGCCCGCTGGTATGAATTGCTAGATCTAAATCTATGGCACGATCAGGCCTGGCGCGACCCCTGGGTATTTCAAGAGCCTGAGACCGGCTTGTTCCATATGTTTCTCACCGCGCGCACGAATGCGGGATCTTCTGATGAACGAGGGATCATCGGCCATGCCCAATCAACAGATTTAATCCACTGGGATGTGCTGCCGCCCATCACTTCTCCGGGGGATTTCGGGTATCTTGAAGTTCCGCAGTTAGTCCATATTGACAAATTTTACTATTTACTTTTTTCTGCTCCGGCTCGGTTTCACTCTGACCGACATTATGAGCGGACCGGCCTGAGACCCGTCACCGGCACCCATTATTTAATCGCTGATCATCCCCTGGGGCCTTTCCGATTCTGTACCTACAACTTTCTGGTCGGCGAGCCAACAGGCTTGTTCTATAGCGGCAAATTGATTCAAGCGCCTGACGGCGACTGGAAATTCATGGCCTGTTATCAATTCGCGCCTGATGGCTCATTCATCGGAGAATTAACCGATCCGATGACCGTCAGCATCGCAGAAACTGGAGAATTAACGGTTGATTGGCAATCGCACCAACTCACAATACCACAAATGATTGCTGAATTAGCGGCTATTCAACCTGTATAAGGAGCTTATGGAAGAAATGCTGCTCATTGATGGCGTCAGAAGAAATACACCGGGTTTTTGAAAAACCCGGGGTGTTCACTCATACTGTAATTCAACGATGAAAAGGCACGGTGACTTCCAGCATTTCAATATCAGCTTCATCAGTCAAACGCACCTCAATTTGCCGGGTGTCCACTTCCACAAATTTTGACACTACTTTAATAATTTCTTCTTTCATTTGTTCCATCAGCGGAGCACTGACGCCGCGACGTTCATGCGCCAGGATAATTTTCAAGCGTTCTGCGGCGACTTCCGCGCTTTTGGGCTGGCGGTAAAACATTTTTTTCAGTGTGCATACTAATTTCGTCATAATATTATCCCAATCGTACCAAACGTTTTAGTCCCTGAAAAAATCCCCGGTTTCCATTTAACGGCAGAAATTCGACTTCTTCACCCTCCAATCGCCGCACAATATTCTTAAATGCTTTGCCTGCGTTTGATTTAATCGAAAGAATTGCAGGTTCACCGCGGTTGGTATATGCCACCATCTCTTCATCTTCAGGAACCACCCCAATCAGGTCAACGGCCAGAATTTGCAAAATCGTTTCTGTATCAAGCATATCTCCACGTTTCACTAATTCAGGATTCAGGCGATTGATAATTAATTTGGGATTACGTTTTCCTGACGCCTCTAATAACCCGATTACCCGGTCCACATCGCGCACCGCCGAAACTTCAGGGGTCGTCACAAGTAAAGCCATGTCTGCGCCAATAACCGCATTTCGAAAGCCCGTCTCAATCCCGGCCGGACAATCAATCAGGACATAGTCAAAAACTTTGCGGAGTTTTTCCGTCAGTTCCAGCATCTGCTCTGCGTTCACGGCTTCTTTACTTCGAGTTTGCGCTGCCGGAAGCAAAAATAAATTTTTAAAACGCTTATCACGAATGAGTGCCTGGCTAATCTTACATCGTCGTTCAACGACATCCACCAGATCATAGACAATTCGATTTTCTAAGCCAAGGATCATATCGAGGTTTCTCAGGCCAATATCCGCATCAACGACCACGACTTTCCGTCCTAACAGGGCCAGGCCTGTTCCTAAATTGGCGGTATTGGTACTTTTACCGACCCCGCCCTTCCCGGAGGTAATCACATACACTTTTCCCATAATTGCGTCACTCCTTTATGCTTATAGGATCGGTTCTATCACGATGGCACCGTCCTTAACATACGCTTTCTCGGTTTGTCTCTGTTTAGCGCGAGAGCCAGGGTATTCATCCGGCGGTCTTCCAATATATTGCGCAATGCGTAATTGGGATGGGGTAAAACTCGCGCTAATCACCACCGCTCGTCCCTCTCCTTCTGCTCCGGCATGGACAACCCCCTGCAATCGGCCCATGACAATAATGTCGCCGCTAGCGACCACATAGGCTCCTGGGTTCACATCACCCAAAATCACGATATTGCCGGGATATTCCAACGTTTGACCTGAACGAACTGTTCCTCGAAAATAAAACGCGGTTTCTTCATTTTCATACAGATGCTCTGAAGAATATGGCGATTTCGGTTCCCACGTTTGCTGCACAGGAATCTGAAACGTCGCGTCAATATATTTCATGAACGCATCTTCTTCTTCAGATGCGTCCGCAAGATCTTTGCGAATAGTCTCAATCGGCGTTTCTTCTGTCAATACAGGCGATTCAGAAAACTCTCCCCGATTTTCTAAGGAGTTCTCAGGGTGGGCAGCCTCTGTCTGGATAGAGGTTGCATCAGAATCCTTAAGGGGTATTTCAGACAATTTCTCCGTATGAGTGGATTGAGCACCTACAGCTTGAATTTCTTTGATGTGTAATCCATACGTGTGTTCGACAATTTTTCGTAACCACACTTGATCTTCTGCCGCAATCTCCCGCGTTCCCGTATCAATCATCACCTCTGCCCCTGCAAAAAACCGATTGGAGGCCCGCAGTCTATCGTCCAGGGCAGAAAATACGCTGTCCAGCGTCTCTTGATCATCTAAATAAATCCATAACCCATCTTTCTGTCCTTTAATTTCAACGAGTTGATTTTTCGTCTGCATCATCCGCGTCAAGAAATTTTGTCAAAATCATTTGACGAATCTCATGTTATGGCTGTCACGTATAACATCAAAAGAAGAGCAGTGTCAACAAATATGACAACAGTGAAGCGGGTTTTGAAGTCAAGTTTTTATCCTGGATATTTTTAAAAATCTTTACAGGGGTCAACCTATACTTCTCCTCTGAACACATCAAACATCTGTTAGTTTAGACTCCGAATTTGCAAAGAAGTTGTAAAAAATATCAGAGCTTCTCTTCGACGTTTTTCCCTTGACATTTTTATTTTCCCAGAAAGAGCAACAAGGATGAAAGATGTCTATACAATCGTTGCAATGATTTTTGCAGAAGCGGCGGAGTTTTTTAATTTTTCAGGTGTACTGGCGAACAACCCTGTTCGCTGGAAATCTGTGTAGTGAAGGGCTCATTTGGATGAGCCCTCCTGGTTGGCAGAGGAGACCAACACACCATGACGACACGACCCAATATACTGGATGAATTGCAACAGCGGATTATTGTCGGTGACGGCGCTTTCGGTACCCAATTATATGAAAAAGGGATTCCGCTTTCAGTGTGTTATGACCATCTCAACCTCACGCAGCCCGAGATTGTCGTTCAACTCCATCGGGAATATCTTGACGTTGGAGCAGAACTGCTTGAAACCAATACATTTGGCGCGAATCGTTGGAAATTGCGGCACTACAATCTGGCGGATCAGGTCCGTGTAATCAACCAGCGGGGGGCTGAGCTGGCGTTAGAATGCGCGCAAGGGGCGGCATGGGTTGCCGGATCAATCGGGCCCCTGGGCCGTTTGGAACAGGAAACGATCAGCGATGATCAGAAAGCTGAAATTTTCAGCGAACAGGCGCAGGGTTTAATTGACGGCGACGTCGATTTGATCATCCTTGAAACCTTCAATTCCCTTACGGATTTGCTTATTGCGCTCAAAGAAGTCAAAACACTTCGCAATATCCCAACTATTGCACAATTAGTTTTTAATGAATCCGGACGAACGATCGAGGGTGAAACCGCGCTTGCAGCGTTTTTTCACCTCAAACAGGCCGGAGCCGATATTGTCGGCGCAAATTGCGGCATCGGACCAAACGGCCTTTTGAAAGTGTTGAAAAATATTGCTCTCAAGATTGACCTGCCGGTCTCGGCATTTCCCAATGCCGGGTTTCCGGAACAGCGAGATGATCGCACCATGTATCTGGCCAGCACCGAGTATCTTGCGACAACAGCGGCAGAACTGGTCAACATCGGAGTGAATCTGATCGGAGGGTGCTGCGGCATTGGCCCGGCTGCCATCCAGGCAATCAAACACGCGGTGTCCGATCTCCACCCGATCGCCAAGCAGCCAATTGATCCAGCCACAACCGTGGAAATCGTTTCAATGCCAGCCTTACAGGCACCAACTGAGTCACGCAGTCATTTATGCGATCTCTTAAGGCACCGAAAAGTGATCAGTGTGGAGTTAGATCCTCCGAAAACGTTACATATTGTGAACACTCTTGAAGGCGCCCGGGTGCTGAAACAGAACGGTGCCGATGTGATCAGCATTGCTGAAAATCCATTAGCCGTCACGCGACTCAGTAATGTCGCGCTAGCTCGTATCATCCAAAGAGAAGTCGGAATCGAAACGATTGTCCATCTAACCGGACGTGATCGCAATCTGATCGGGATGCAATCGGAACTCATGGGTATGGCAATAGAAGGAATTCACAATATCCTGGCCGTCACGGGCGATCCGCCTTCCAGAGGGAAAGAGGAACGGGTCAAAGGCGTGTTTGACCTGCGTTCCTATGAACTCATCAGTCTTTTGCAGCAATTTAACCAGGGGCAGAATGTGGATGGTGACGATCTCAAGATGCAGACCACGTTTACAATTGGCGCAGCCTTTAATCCGAATACGCAGAACATGGCCATCCAGGTGAAACGCATGTCTGAAAAAATCAACCGAGGCGCGCAATTTTTTCAGACTCAACCAGTGTATTCTAAAGAAAAAATTGATCAGATCCTCGCCTTAACCCGTGACCTGCCGGTCCCGATCTTTTTAGGTATTCTTCCCCTGGTCAGTTCACGCAACGCAGAGTTTCTGCACAATGAATTTCCTGGAATTTCAATCCCGGACGAAGTGCGTGAAAAAATGCGTCTTGCAGGAGAACGTGGAGTTGAGCAGGGCCTTGAGCTTGCCTGGGAACTCATTGAATACGCGTATCCGCATTTTGGCGGACTCTATCTCATGCCGCCATTTAACAAGTACCAGATTGCTGTTGAACTGATTAAACGCATCAAGAAACGCTTTCATGTGTAATCAGTGAAATTCGAATTTTTCAAATTTGCTCACAAAAAAATATATATAATTCCTTGACAAGACCTGTCAGGTATTACCGTATTTGCCTGACGAATATATCCTATGTCAATATGTCACTTTTACAGAAAACATGCTCAAATACGAGGCAAGAAACCGGATCTTTTCTGAAAAACCCGATTTCTTCTGGCCTGTCACATTGGAACGTATTTTGTGCATTTTTCTAAAAGCTCAATATCATTGTTTTGTCAAGTATACAGTGACGGATTGATGTATTCCCCGCATATCTTTGTTCAGGTAAAGGCGGACAAAGATGTCCGCGGTACGAACCCGTCAGGCAAACCTTGATAAAATTTACGACGCTATGCCAGTACCATTACTCGATTTACAAGCACAATATGGAACGATCCGCGAAGAGATCCGGCCTGTGGTCGATCAGGTCTTAGAAAGTCAGCGATTTATTCTTGGACCGGAAGTTGAAGCGTTTGAACAAGAAATCGCGCACTATTGCGGGACAACTTATGCCATTGGGATGTCTTCGGGAACAGATGCCCTATTAATTGCCCTGATGGCCTCTGAAATTGGCAACGGTGACGAGGTGATCACCACGCCGTACACGTTTTTTGCCACAGCCGGTTCAATTTCGCGCGTTGGGGCCACGCCGGTTTTTGTGGATATTGATCCCAAAACATATAATCTGAATCCAACCCTGGTTGAAGCAAAGATTACGACGAAAACCAGAGCAATTATTCCGGTACACTTATACGGACAATGCGCAGAAATGAAACCAATTCTCGAAATTGCCGAGAAGCATCAGCTTCCCGTGATTGAAGATGCGGCGCAAGCCATTGGTGCGGAATACGGGGGGATGTCGTATGGTACGCCCTGTCGCGCAGGCAGCATGGGGACATGCGGCTGTTTCAGTTTTTTTCCCTCAAAAAACTTAGGGGGCTTTGGCGATGGAGGCATGGTGACGACCAATGACGAAGCCTTTGCCAAACGTATCAAAGATTTGCGCACTCATGGGGGGAAAGATAAGTATCGCAATTATTTGATTGGGATGAATGGCCGACTCGATGCGCTGCAAGCTGCCATTTTGCGAGTGAAATTGCGTCATCTTGATGCCTGGAGTCAGGCGCGGCGTGTTCATGCCCAGTATTATAATGAAGCCTTTCGCTCGTTCAAAGGCATTCAGGTCCCGTATACCGAGCCTGGCAATGGGCATATCTATAATCAGTATGTCCTGCGCGTGCCTCAACGCGATAATTTACAGGAATATTTGAATAAACATCAGATTGGAAATGCCATCTATTATCCGATCCCCCTGCATCTGCAAGAATGTTATGCTCATCTGGGCTATGCTGCCGGCGATTTTCCGGAATCGGAGAAGGCGGCCCAGGGAACCATCGCTCTTCCGGTGTATCCTGAATTGACGCAGAAACAACAAGATGAGGTAATCGAGACCATCCGGACATTTTATCAATAAATATTTGAAGTTGAATTGTTTCAGGAATACATGTATAAAATTCCCGAAACAACAGGACAGAGGATTTTTCAGGCATTATGCAATGGTTCACATTTTTGGGAATTTTTTTAGGATCATTCCTTCTTGCAGCTTTACTTGTCCCGATCATGATCCGATTGGCATTTCGTTTTAATGTTCTTGATCATCCCGGCTATCACAAAACCCATATCAACGTCCACCCTTTACTAGGAGGTGGTGCGATTTTTGTGACATTCATGCTTGTCATTCTGGCTGGCTTCATCGTTCTGATATTGGGAGCCGGAGGGAGATTCTCCCAATTTCCCTCTTTTCAAAAAGCCTTGATGAGTCAATGGCCGGTGGCGCTGGCAGCCCTTCCTCGCTTAGCGGGCTTACTGCTTGGGGCAACCTTAATGTTCGTACTTGGACTATTTGACGACATTCGCGGCGTCGGATTCTCATATAAACTCAAGTTTATGGTACAAATATTCGCAGCAGGGCTGGTCGTAATCAGCGGAACCCGATTGGATTTTTTACTGCACCCTGCGCTGAATATTTTCGTCACCACGCTCTGGATCGTCGGAATCACAAACTCCTTTAACCTGCTGGATAATATGGATGGATTAAGCAGCGGAGTCGCCGGAATTATCGCCATGATTCTTGGAATATTAACGATTCAGCAAGGACAATATTTTTCAGCCCTGATTTTACTTGCCCTGGCAGGAGGAGTATTGGGGTTTTTGTGTTATAATTTTCATCCTTCAAAAATTTTTATGGGGGATGCGGGAAGTTTATTTATCGGTTTCATCCTGGCTGTCATGACCGTATCAACCTCGTATATCACGCCCAAAAGCGCGTCTCAATTACCGGTGGTGGTCCCGGTATTGGTCTTAGGAGTGCCGTTATTCGATACCTTTTCCGTCATATTGATTCGCTGGCGTGAAAAACGACCCTTATTCGTCGGTGACAACAGTCATTTCTCCCATCGGCTGGTCAAATTAGGGATGTCCACCCGTCAAGCGGTCGTATTTATTTATCTTGCCACCCTCTGCGTTGGCATCAGCGCAATTTTGATTCCTGATCTCAATTTATTTGAAAGCGTGATCGTTGTGATTCAAGAAGGCTTAATTTTTAGCCTGATTACCTTGTTGATGCTCAAAGGCAAAGAAATTCAGGTGCTGCACCACGCGCTCAAACAGGATTTGGAAAAACTCAGAGAAACAGGCGGTAATAACGGAAAAGTCCATATAAAATAGGAAAAAGATGATCAATCTTGAAAAAAACCTGGCCTGGATTCGCGAGCAGAATCGCATCACTGATGCTGGATGTCCCGGAATTTGAGGTTGATTTGCTCGATCTTGAAACGACAAAAGGGTTATTGAAGCAGCGGATTGTAGAAGAAGGAATCATTTTGTATGAGAAGTAAAGAAGAGGTGCTGCAACTGATCGCCGAACTCGACGCCGATTATGAAATGATCGCAGATTTATTTCAAAAAAATATGTTGATGACGCAAAAAATCGAGATCATTGAACCGGATGAATTCGATTGGGCGGGGCTGGGATATACCATTCATAACCTCTATACAGCTTTTGAAAATTATTTCCTGCGAATCGCCAAATTTTTTGAAAATCAATTGAATAGAGATGACGTTGCATATTGAGTCTAGCAGAACATCAGAATTTTATCATGCCTCTAAGACGCCTTGCGGATGCCGTGGAGTCTCTATGAAAGAGCGTGTTGAAAAAATTCGCGTTCTGCGCCTGATCGCCCGCTTAAACGTTGGCGGCCCTGCGATTCATACGATCTTGCTCACCAGTCTGCTTGCGCCGGAAAGATTTGATTCGACGCTTGTCGCCGGCCAGATAGCTCCGACAGAAGGCGATATGTCGTATCTGGCGCAAGAACAGGGTGTTACCCCACTCATCATTCCGGAATTGGGACGTGAAATTCAGTGGAAGAACGATCTAACGGCATTTTGGAAAATCTTCCGCCTGATGCGCACGCTCCGTCCGACCATTGTCCATACTCATACCGCCAAAGCCGGGATGTTAGGGCGGTTAGCGGCAAAACTGGCGGGTGTTCCGGTAATTGTACACACCTTTCACGGCCATGTGTTTCACAGCTATTTCAGTCGCTCCAAAACGCAGGCATTTCTCCGAATTGAACGAATGCTTGCCACAATGTCGGATGCTATTATTACGCTCAGTCCGGCCCAGCGCGCAGAAATTTTAGGCTACGGTATCGGTCGCCCTGAAAAAGTATATGCCATTGGATTAGGGCTGCCCTTAGATCCGTTTGTACAGTGCACAGTGCGCCGCGGGCAATTGCGTCAGGAACTCGGCGTATCTCAGGACGCGCCGTTAATCGGGATTGTGGCTCGTTTAGTACCAGTTAAAGGACATAAGTGTTTTCTCGACGCTGCCAGGTACACGTTGGAAGCGCATCCCGGGGCGCGCTTTCTCATCATAGGAGACGGAGAATTACGCCCAGACCTTGAACGTTACGCTGTAGACACCGGCGTCGAAAAACACGTGCATTTTCTCGGATTTCGACGCGATCTGCCTGAAATTTATGCGGATCTGGATGTGGTCGTACTGTCTTCGCTGAATGAAGGATTACCCGTGACCTTAATTGAAGCGATGGCGGCAGCAACGCCGGTTGTTGCCGCTCAGGTCGGCGGAGTAGGAGATTTGATTGCACATGAAAAAACCGGTTTTTTAGTCCCGCCAAAAGATTGCCGCGCCCTGGCTGACGGGATCTGTCGAATACTGGAACTAACTCCACAGCAACGCGAGGCAATGGGCGCAGCCGGGCGCACCAGCGTATATCCGCGCTATCATATCTCCACGCTTGTCAGCAATCTTGAAACCCTGTACCAGGATTTGCTGCGTCGAAAAACCGAGTTTTTTCAAAAAACTCGGGGGGTTTCTGCAAATACACCTCACCTATAACACTCGAATCAGGACGGTTTTATCGGTGACGATATCGAGTTGGTCTATTTTTGCCAGGGCTTGCTGCATGGCATGTTCAGGCGCATCATAAGTCATCATCACGATCGGAACCTTATCAGGCGGATAGCCGGCTTTTTGAATCACCGAGGACAAACTGATTTTATATTGTGCTAAGATGCCTGAAATTTTCGAGAGCACCCCATGCCGGTCAACAGCCGTAAAACGCAGATAATATTTTGAGTGGAATTGATCGGGCGCCTGAAGTGTAAACCGCGCAGCTTCTCCCGTACTTGGCAACAGAGGAAGGCGGTTGGTAGCCCCTTTTTGCACGTTACGGGCGATATCAACAATATCACTCACGACCGCGCTTGCCGTCGGCATCATTCCGGCGCCGTGTCCGTAAAACATGGTCGAATCAACAACATCACCCACAACATAAATTGCATTAAATGATCCATCAACCTTTGCTAATAAATGGTCAGCAGAAATCATCGTGGGATGGACGCGCGCTTCGACCATACCATCCGACTGTCTGGCGATGGCTAACAATTTGACCTTATACCCGAATTCTTTCGCAAAGTTAATATCAATCGGTTGTAAATCACTAATCCCCTGGGTTAAAACCTGTTTCATCTCCGCGTGCTGTCCATACGCCAGATAGGTGAGCAACACGAGTTTATGGGTCGCGTCAATGCCTTCAATATCAAAGGTGGGATCAGCCTCGGCCAGGCCAAGCTCCTGGGCACGACGCAGGATATCTTCAAAAGCTTCGCCCTTTTCCGTCATTTCAGTCAGGATGTAATTCGTGGTTCCGTTCAGAATACCGTAAATTTCCGTAAAATTATTTGCGACCAGACCTTCCCGCAATGAGCGGATAATCGGAATCCCCCCCCCAACGCTCGCTTCAAATCCAATATCCACGTGCTGCTGTTGTGCAGTTTCAAACAGTTCCTGCCCGTGTACGGCCAATAAAGCTTTATTCGCTGTAACCACGTGCTTTCCCTGCCGTAATGCTTCGAGGATCAATGTTCTGGCAGGTTCGTAACCGCCAATCAGTTCTACGACAATCTGAATCTCCGGATCATTGAGAATCTCTGAGGCATCGGTCGTGAGAAGGTTTTGCTCGACATTGACACTCCGTTTTCTGGTCATATCAAGAACGGCGATTTTTTTCAGGTCAAACGCTATCCCTGTTTTAGCGCGAAGCACGGCTTGATGGTCGCGTAGGGTTTTCACAACCCCTGTCCCGACAGTTCCAAATCCAAGTACTCCAATAGTAACTTTTTCCATAGGCTATAGAATTTCCTTTCATCCTTCCTGTTCATTCCTGAACAAACTCAACAACAATTTTACCCTCTTGATCTCTGGTGACGATATAATCCTCGCGTTTCAGTTCCCCGGGATCATAGCCTTCTTCAAGCACATATTGGGTTGCTTCAAGGCTAACTAACAACAATTGCCTGAGAAAAGCGTGCTCTTTTAAGCGTTCTTGCGGTATTTCCGGCAATGTCACGGCAGCAGCCATCGCTTTTTTGGCATCTTCCTCATTATTTTGTGTCAGAAAAATATAGGCCATGATGGACAGACGTCGCTGCAAATGTTTGAGAAATTCTTCGGTGACAGATGACGCAATAATTTTCAGATACACCTCTTCTTTGCGTTGTTGCTGAAATTGAGGACTTAATTCCAACACCGAATCTTGTTGATCGAGAAGTTCCTGGGCATATTCCGCCGTTTCATTGACAGGCAGATGCCAGCTGAGAAAGACATCGTTCTGAAAAAGGTCGGCTGACGTTCGCAGAAAATACGGTTGATTCTTTAAATTTTCAACATCCAGCATTCGGAAAACAGGATTTTCAATCGGCTGAGCCTGAGCTAATTCAAACAATTCTTTATTTTCCGTATATTCTTCAGGAATTGTTTCCGTAAGCGTTTCAGCTTCCAAAATGAGTGCCATGGCATAGTCATAATCAGCTTCAGCAAACATCGCGCTGTTGGCTCCGGTTTGAAGGGCAAAGGTTTCCGGCAGTTTCGCGAACATTTTTTTGGTTAGACCGCGCCGTGAAGAACATTCGATAATTCCCTGTTCATCGCTAGTCACCACCTGTAACAGATGTAAATCACCGGCCAGCATTTCCTGTGTGAGCATGACGAGTTGTGTACCGGTACCATCTACCGGACTGATCAGGCCTTTATAACGTTGGTGCTTCAGTTCTCCTAACAAGGGTTTATGTGTCAACTCAATTTCAATTCCGGCCGATCGCAATTTATACAGGCTTTTCCGGGCAGCTTTGCGCAAGTTTTTATCAGGATGAGATGCATTGAGTTCTGCCAGAAATTGCGCCGCTTTAAAGGATTGAATTTTCCCCAGGCTCAAAATTCCGGCCTCCGCAACTTTTGAACTGCCCTGCTGAGTCATAAGTTCCAGGAAGGGCAGCAATTTTTCATCGAGATCCTTTTTTAAGGTTCCCAGCAACGTTTCGATTTCCCCTATCGGCATATTTTCCAAAAATGTTGTATATTCTGCTAACACGGTTTCATCAAGTCCGACAACTTTTTTCAATTCTTCAGCAATCAAAGCTCCGATATTGTCTGTGGTTATTGCTATTAACTTTTCAGGCTCCGGGTTTGGCTCTTGTTCCTGAATCCCATCGGTGTGGTTCTGTTCTTTTTCCATCGTTTTTTCTCTCCTTTCGGTTAGGCTCTCAATTCACGTATTCCCATTGACACCTGAACAAACTGTAAAGAGAGATGTCAAGTTATTTTGGTTGTTCCGGCGAAAACTACAGGAATGAAGAATAAGCAAGAATCGTTTTTTCTTTACCGAAGAAAATTAGTGAGTCATGTTACGCCCTACCCCCCTCAATCCCCCCGCAAGCGGGGAGAAGCCCAACGTGGCAGCGCAGTTGGATTATTGAACGTCTCCCCCCGCTTGCGGGGGGGGGAACAAAAGGGGTGGCTGCGTCACATGAATTAGTGCTATTTACTTATTCTTGCTTATTCTTCATTCCTGCAGTTCTCCTGTCGTTCTAACAAAAAAAGCCCCCCGAGAAAGGTTCCCGGAGGGCTGAGAAACTGACGATCAGAGCGACTTAGAAATTGAACTCTAATCTGTTGTGGAGTTGATACTGATTATCCTCGATGAAATCATCGTCAGGAATGGCATAACCCCAGTACAGCTTGTAAGCAAGGCTGTCAGCGAGTTGATACGCAATTGTTCCAAAAATTTCTGTTCCATAGGTATCAGCGCCGCCGACTTCTTCAACCGGTTTCAGGTAGATCAGACCAGCATCCAGACTCAATTTATCGGTTGGTTTCATTCCCGCAGTCACCTGTCCGTAGATAATGTTAGACAAACCGCCATCTTTGCCATTGCTTCTCAGAATAAGACTTTCATCATGCAACACCTGTCCTAACCAGAAGTCACTATTGATTGCGGTGAATCCTTCATCTTTGCCATCTGCCCATCCGTCTTCATCGCCAGTGGCAAAACCACCTTCAATACCGAGCGTGATCTGGCCCACGCCGACGCTTGTGCCGCCCATGATGTAGAAACCGGACAAATCAACTTCTTCACCGGTCTCATCACTTTTGCCGGTGGCAAAACCCGCTTCTGAATACAGATCGAGGTTGCTGACTTTTCCTGAAAATTCAACAGCTCCTAAGAACGCATTTCTGTCGCCGGTAACCTCTTCTGCAAAAACCAGATCGGAACCTGTGTACAAGGCGGCATACGCGCCCAGATTAAATCCGCTTTCGCCGAGCGGCATGTGTACCTGGCCTCGAATCAGATGTTCATCGCCTTCCACATCGTCATTGGTCTCGCCTTCAGAGCGACGGCCATACTCCACTACCATCGCGACATCGCCCATCTTCCAGGATACGCCGACTGAACCACGCGGAGAATCATCATTATTAATCATTTTACCGAATCCGGTGCCGAAGTCGCCAACCTGCAAAGTAAATTCGCTGTCAGCCAGTGATTCCGGCCGCCATTTACCGCCATAATTGCCCAGCACAGAATCCCAATCGGTATTCGGGGCTTTATCGTCGCCCATGTTGCTATCGGCGATTTCGATTTCAAACCACAGTTCCAATTCGCCTTTGCTGAACGACCATGTTGTATCGAAATCGTCGTCAAAATACTCTTTGGAATCCTCTGTGCCATAATCGGATTCAATAAGATACTGAAAACGATACCGCAACCGCTGCATATTAAACTTGATGCTATCATTGTCATCCACATACGCAGCAAATACCGGAGTTGCTAACAGCAGCAATCCTACAACCAGTGCCAATACTTTTTTATTCATTGTAACCTCTCTTCCTTGTTACGTGATGTTTTGTTACCCGATAGTTCATCTTGTACTTTTCTCTCAGATGAACCCACGTGCTTTTATATCTACTGAAACTTACATGCCAAAAACGTTCTGATTACTTGCTGAACCTTTCGTTACCCAGCATCACCTCCCTGAATACAGGTTGATCATAACCATCCGTTTCAATAGAGATACATATATAGAAGTCAAAATATTTGTAAAGAAAAATTTTAGAAAATTTATATTTTTTTTCTTGTGGAGGGAACTTTTAAAACGAGGATTTGTCTAATAATTCTTTTTTTAAAACAGATCAGTCAAATGTTGAACATCTGACTGATCGCAATAATGGGAGGCTTTTTATTCTAATTCATAGACAACAATCTGGCTTTGAGGCGTCTTAAAAAAATTATCGCCCTTCAAGACCATGGCCAGCACAATTTCCTGTTCTCCATCCTGATCAATGTCAGCCACCGCATAATCCGTGATATATCCGTCAAATTCCTCAGAGGTGACTTCTTCAGTAAATTTTTCGCCATTCCAGCGGAATATCAGGAATCTCGATCCATTATAGATAGGCAAGCCTTGTAGAACCTTAAAAGCTCGCAAATTATTGATCAAGACCAATCGCATTTCATGATCTGCCTTGATTTCTGTCAATTCAATTCTGCCTCGAATTTTTCTCTGAACAAAATCTTTCTCTTCCTCTCCCCTCCGAATGGCATTCATTACATAAGGCTCATAGCTCCGGCTTCTCCACACCAGGGTTTTATTTCGAAACAATTGAATGCGGTCATCGCGGTCATACCATAAAGATTCTTCGACCCCATCGGCGTCAACATCCGCCAGGGCCATTCCAAAAATATTCATCCGGCCCGGAATATTTAAGGCTTCCTGGCGAGTATAATTTTGGCCATCCCAGCTAAATGCCGCGACTTTTCCAGAGAGAAACTCAAAAGCTAATGAAGAAGTTGTATTCTGCCCGATTAACAGAGGATCTGCACCTGGGCGGTGAAGCACCCGCAGAACCAAGCCCTTAGTATTCCAAATTTTCTGAAAGCGGCCATCAGTATATTCAAACACCCGTACATCTGAACTGATGGTTTGCAGCGTTGTCACAAAAATTTCCGCCCGTCCATTTCGATTGATGTCAGCAACATCCAAATTCAAGATGGAAGCGGTGGTAAATCCTCCAACCTTTCCGATAAGATGAAAGGAATCTTTTTCTCCCAGAACTCCATGGGTATAGATTTCAATTTCCGATTGTGAGGTAATTACCACTTCGTTTTGGCCATCGCCGGTCAGATCGCCTACTGCCAATTTATGGATCTTCATACGCAACAGGTCGCTCTTCCAAAATTTTTCCTGAGTGCGCTGCTGCGGAGTAAGCGGTTGCGATAGCGGCGAAGAAGGAGACTCGGTTGATTCTGCAGTTGCAGAGGAATTCGAACCCGTTTCAGTAGCAGCAGGCACAGGTTGTACCGGCGGTACAGCCAATCCTGACGGTTCCTGACCCCTGTCAAGAATTTCCTGGACACTGCCAATCTCCTTGCCCTGCGGAGATAACAAGGCGACTTGCACCAAGACGTTATCGTTATTGGCGCCAGGCAGCATATTTATTTGCAAAAAATTATGCGCTTGCAAAATCGTATTGATTTCGGTCAGAGACTGTTCCTGGCTCATTTGATCGACAGCGATCCCGGCTTTCAAAGCTGCCGCATGCAGATCAGCTTCATCAAACACCGTAAAATGATCATCGCGTTGTAATGCCAGGACCAACGCTTGCTGCACTGTCAGACTATCAAGGGCAGGAATTTCTGAAGGTTTGGCCGGCAATATCCCGACTTTAATCCGCCCCGGAATTCCACCAACAGACATTCCCGGCGTGATCTCTATTTCGTCTTCAACCCAAAGGATCTGCCCCACAGAAAATCGTTCTCGTACTTCTATCACTTGCAGGGTTCCTAACAGTTTTTCATAAGCACCTAAAACCTGCCCAGTGGTCGGATGCACAATTTCGACACCTTCCTGAAGGATTGCCAACTGCGAACCGCTCACAAGATCGTGCTCTATACCAAGATCAAGAAACACATTGCCGTCTTGCACTGAGACAACCATGCCTTTCACATTTGGAAAATAATGGTGCAATTTTTCTGATAGTTGTATTGCAAAGGGTTCCAATACATTTTCTGCCAAAACGATGCTTCCACTGAATAACGCCAGACTCAGCAGGCCAACAACAGATTGAATGACTCGTTTTTTCATAATTAAATCCATTTGATAAAATAATTTTTCAGTTTTTTGATTACGTAAGTAAAAGAATTTCTTCATTCTTACTTGTCTGTCCTTCTTGTCGTTTCAAAAAAATCCATGTGAAAAAGCAAAATCTTGTCAAGTAAAAATGTCTCTCAGCGAGTTATTATAACTTGCACAATATATAAGATTACGTCATGTGCAACTTTTGGCAGGGATGGTGGTGTTTGCCCTGAAAGGGCGACGGAAGGATTCTCCCGCCCTTTCAGGGCGGAGATGAGGCCTGCGCACGTGCCCAGATGTTGACACATCTGACTCTATCCCTCCGCCCTGTCAGGGCGGAAAGATCCGCTCATTTCGGGCGAGCATTGAAAAACCATATTTGTCAGGGAACAAAAGGGGGGTAAATTTTGGGGTCGCACACACCAGTTCGACAACTCTCTAATTTTTCGCAAAAAAAGGGGGGACACGTCTCTGCCCCCCCCTTTGCATCTTACGACGAAGAGTCTTTGCAATTAGAAATCGTAGTTCATGCGCACCCGGAATCCGAAAGCCGTATTATCAGCATCGGAACCATATTCAGGTTCAAGCGCTGCCGTTGAGAAAGATCCGGCAAATTTGATTTTCAGCCCTTCCACCGGCAATTGGTGAATATAGACGAGATAGCCTTCCAGATTTTTGGCTTCGTCATCACTCTTATCAAAGGAAAGCATGGTATAACCAACAGCGGCTCCGATGGCGTCATCTTCCATCACAGGGATGGTCACATAGCCAAACGTGCTTAACGTGTATTCATCATCGAAATCAATATTGTCAACTCCGGTGCCGCCTCGAGTTCCTCTGGCAACGGCTGCTCCAATGGTCGCGCCGCCAAACGTCGTGCTGGCGTCAACTCCAAACCCCCAGCGGGTCAAATCATAATCGCTATCGTCATCTTGCCCAATGGATTTCAACATATCGCCCGTCACTTTTACGGTAAAGGCATCATTGCTGAATTTCACAACCGGCCGAACACCAAACACATTGACATTCACATCTTCATCAGCTTCGGTCAGAATATTGTAATCCGTTTCCGTTCTGTGTCCAATCGTCGTATCCACATAGATTTTCAGATTGTCACTCGGTGAAAAATGGAACCCAACGTGTCCCAGTCCTTTGTCAAAACGACCACGGGCGTAATTGGCTTCATAACGCCCCGGCGCGCCAGGAGCGGCAGCGATATACACATCTTCGCCCTTTGAAAAACCGCCTTCACCTTCATAACGGCCAATTCGAATGGCAAAAGATGACGTGCCGAACTCGACATACGCATCATCAACATTCGTGGCACCGTCAGTGCTGACCAGGGGCTGCGCTACAGCAGCGCCATACCAGCCATTTTCGCCTTCCGTACGACCGGTAACTGTGACTTTCACCCGACCGTCATTGGTCATGTTCGAGCTATCTTTGTCGTCGTCATCTCCCTCTTCCTTCAGGAATTCGGCGGTGGTATTCGTTTCGACATCACCGGCAATACTCATGGTCGTTGTCATCTCGGCCCATACACCCTGAGCCAACAACAGCATCGCAAACATTGCAATCACTACCAATTTCAACATTCTCATACGTTTCTTACCTCCTCACTACTTAAGGTTATTTTAATTATTATAGTCATTCATAATAATTAAGATTTTCAACAACATTTCCTATAATTGCAATCCTTAAAATTTTGTAAAGAAAAAAATTCATGATTTTCTAAATTTTAAAAATATAATGGAACTTTTTACCTGGAAAGAAGTCTAAACATCTTCAATAATAGTTCGAACAGTTTTTTAATGCTATTTTCTTGTTGACATCCCTTCTATCTTCATTCTAAAAGCTCTGTCCAGAAATAACCGCCCAAATTTTGCCAATTAATTTGAATGTGTATGGAGGATTTCTATGAACAATACGACACTTTCTCAACGCATAAAAACCGCGCGTAGGGCCTTGTGGTTTTTCATCCTCTTTGTTTGCACGGGAGGAATACTTTTTGGTTGTGCAGCCACTTCTGATATTCCACCTTCACAGCAACAGGCTGAAATTCAGCATCAGATTCCGGAGGGGAAATCATTGGTATATTTCTACTATACAAGGAAATACCTGTTAGGGACAACCGCGGTCGCGCTTGATGAAAAATCCAGCCCGATTGAGAAAGACAGTTATGTTCTTTGGGAAATTGAACCAGGAGAGCATCAGTTGACCTTCACATTTTATCGCAAATGGTATCAAAAAACAATAGAAAAAACCATTGCCTGCAAGCCAAATCAGCGTTATTTCTTTTATCTGTATCCCTACACTGAAAATGACGAGCCTCAGTATAAAATTTTACACGCGTCGTCAAATTCTGGTCAGAAAAAAATTCGACAATTCCGCCTAATACACCGATTCAACGGTAAGACTTTGTGAGTAACCGATAAGAAAGGCGAGGTGTACGGAATGAGGTCAGCGCGTTATCTCTCGTGGCGTATGCCTTGCCGGCTGCTATTCAGAATGGCGCATCATACGATTAAATCGAGCTATACCAGGTTAGTTGAGCGTTTAAATCAGTTTCCTCAGGGAGCGCCGCCTTCAGATCTCTTGTATAAAATTCTCGCCATGTTAGTCAACGAACAAGAAGCTGAATTGGTTGCGACCTTGCCGATTAAACCTTTTACGGCCGAAACCGCAAGCAAACGCTGGAAACACGATCTTGCGACAACACAAAAACTACTGGATGAGCTTGCCAGTCGGGCGATCTTACTCGACACGGAACAGCAGGGGGAAACCATCTATACTCTTCCACCACCAATGGCCGGATTTTTTGAATTTTCCCTGATGCGGGTTCGTCAGGATATTGATCAACAACTCTTGAGCGAGCTTTTTTATGAATACCTCAATGTGGAAGAAGATTTTATCAAAGCTCTGTTCACTAATGGCGAAACCCAATTAGGGCGCACGTTTGTCCAGGAAGCCGCGCTCACGTATGAACAGGCGCTGCATGTGCTTGATTATGAACGGGCGACTGAAGTGATCAAAACCGCTTCTCATATAGCGGTCGGGATCTGTTATTGCCGTCATAAAATGGAACATCTGGGACGCGCTTGTCAGGCACCGCTGGAGATTTGCATGACCTTTGGAAATGTCGCGTCATCGTTAATCAGACACACTGTTGCGCGGCAGATTGACATCGTCGAAGGATTAGATTTGCTGCAAACGGCTTATGATCACCACCTGGTGCAGTTTGGAGAAAATGTGCGTGAAGAGGTCAGTTTTATCTGCAACTGTTGTGGCTGCTGCTGCGAAGCCATGATCGCGGCCCGACGTTTCGGGATGTTACACCCTGTGCATACGACAAATTTTTTTCCGGTCGTACACCGGGAAACCTGTACGGGCTGCGGTAAATGTGTAACGTTCTGCCCGGTTGAAGCGATGACCCTTGTTTCCGCCAACGATCCCCATCATCCGAACCAAAAAATCGCGAAAGTCAATGAAGAGTTGTGTCTTGGATGCGGAGTATGCGTGAAGCCCTGTCCGACTGACAGCATTCGGCTTGAATCGCGTCCGCAGCGTATTTTGACTCCGATCAATACTACCCACCGCGCAGTGGTGATGGCGATTGAACGCGGCATGTTACAGAACTTGATTTTCGATAATCAGGCCCTTGCAAGCCATCGCGCCATGGCTGCGATCTTAGGCGTGATTCTGAAACTTCCGCCGATCAAGCAAGTCATGGCAAGTAAGCAGATGAAATCGCGCTATCTGGAAACCTTGATCGCCCGCGTGAAAATTTAAATTGACATGCTGGCAAAGGACGTGTTATAGATTTTCAGAAATTTATCGGCAAAAAAACCGAGTTTTTTTGAAAAGCTCGGTTTTTACGTATGCAGCTATTTGCCATATAATATCAAAAGTTGCTCTACATCGTGTAATGAACGGCATTGAATTACACACATTAAAAACTTACGTTTTTCAGGTGAGGTTTATGAAAAAATTTATCCTCCTATCAGGAGATTTGGTAATCATCATGTTGATCGTATGTTGTTTCATTCCATCTGCGTTGGCACAGGACTTTCGTGAATTTCCTCCCGGATTGACCTGGAAACAGATCGAAACCGAACATTTTATCATTCTGTATGATGAACAGAATCGTGAAATTGCTCAACAGGCGGCTGCCATTGCCGAGCCGATTCATCAGCGCGTGACCGATCTCCTCGATTATCCCCTGTCCTCGAAAACCTATGTTGTTCTGGCAGATCACGTGGATATTATCAATGGGTATGCCAGTCCTATTCCAGATAACAAAATTGTCCTGTATCTGCGCGAACCCGGCGCAGGCATGGCGCCTTCTTTCGGGATACGCTCAAAAGACTGGCTCTCTCTTGTCTTCACGCATGAATATACGCATATTGTGCACATGAATATGAAGAAAAAATGGTATGCCGCGCTTGGGAAAATTTTCGGGAAAACCATGCTGCCAAACGCCGGATTACCATATTGGATGATTGAGGGCTTAGCAGTGTATGCCGAAACCAAATTTGAAGATGGCCGCGGCTATCATCCGTATTATGACATGATGATGCGCACTGAAATCCTCGAACAGGATTTCAAAAAACTGGATCAGATGGAAGCGCTCACGCTGCGCACCTGGCCGATGGGTACGATCTGTTATTTGTACGGTTACTTTTTCTTCCAATATCTGGCAGATACTTACGGTGAGGACCGTATGATTCAATTGCACCATAAAAATGCTTCGAAATCCCCGATCCTCGGCGGCAATATTTTTAAAAAGGTATATGACAAAAGCGAATCAATGCTGTGGAAAGAATGGCACGCCGCCATGCAGCAGCATTATGAAAAGCAGTTAGCCGACATTCGTTCTCTCGCAGTGACAGAAACGACCCCAATCAGCACAAACGGGTATTATACCAATACGCCAATACTGTCGCCCGATGGCCAATACCTGTACTATATCGAATATGGAGCACACAAATTGCCGGCTCTGATCCAGTATCGCCTGAGCGATGGAAGCAAAACCAGGTTAATTGAAGAGTATTTTTCCGGAAATTTCAGCATTTCTTCTGACGGACAAAAACTCTATTTTTCAAAGAGCGACGTTCATCATTTTTTTTCCTATTATAGCGACTTATACCTGCTTGATCTCACAACGCATGACGTACAGCGTCTGACCAACGGTCAACGCGCCTTTGATCCGGCGATTGCCCCTGATGACAACACCCTGGTGTTTACCACAGCCGACTCCGGAAGCATGAACCTGATGCGCATGGATCTTGCGACAAAGACGATCACGCCCATTCTGGAACCTGCCGATCATACGCAAATGCGCTATCCGGTGTTTTCTTCCGACGGTTCAAAAATTGCCCTGCAAATGTGGAAAGAAGGCGGCTTTCAAGACATTTATGTGATGAACAGTGATGGCAGTAATTTATACGCTCTGACCTTCGATAAAGCCACCGATGAAGCTCCGGTATGGGGAAAGGATGATCAATATCTGTTCTTCAGTTCAGATAGAACAGGTGTGCCGAACATTTTTGCGTATGCTCTGCAAGACCAGACCTTCTATCAGGTCACCAATGTGCTGACCGGCGCGTTTCACCCGGCTGTTACGCCGGATCAGATGCAATTGGTCTTTGAGCACTATTCCGGCAGCGGCATGGATATTCACCTGACCGGGTTGAATCGAGATGCCTGGCAAGCAGCGGCCTACAGCAATGAACAGCCGATAGAACAACAGATCGCTACTGCTGAACAGCATGAATCTCTTTCTGAAGAAAATTATAGTCCGGTCTCATCACTCTTGCCGAAATACTGGCTGCCAGCCTGGGGCCAGGATGAAGACGGCTGGCAATTAGGTGCAACGCTTGCTGGTCAGGATGCATTGTCGCAGCATGAATATCTGCTTTCCGCACTTTACGGCCTGGAAAGTCAGCGCATGAGCGGGTACGGCGTATATGTTAATCGCCAATTTTTGTCGGAAATTACGCTGTTTACTTCGGATTCTGCGAATTTATTTACTGACATTTTTCGAGATGACATCGGCGATGACGAGGATTATTGGCAACGCGAACAGGTCGCTGGCGTCAATCTGAGCATTCCTCTGTACCAAAGGCAGAATACCGGCATCTACCTTTCGACCGGCTATCGCTACAAAAACCTTAAGATCCTGAACGATAATGACGTCTTGCTGCCTCTTCCGGATGAAGGGGCGTTAAGCGGCGTCTCAGCCGGCCTGACATTCGGCCATTTACGATCTTCATTGTATGCGTTCTCGCCGGAACAAGGGTTTTTGGCCTCTGTAACCTACCGGCGCGATGATGAAGTATTTGGCAGCGATTTTAACCTGCATACAGCTATCGGCGATACCAGAGTCTATCTGAGCCTGCCCAAATTAAAGCACCATGTGTTAGCTCTGCGCGCCGTCGGAGGAATCAGCGATGGGGATACCCTGAATCAGGGCGTGTTCCAATTAGGAGGACCTGGTATTAGCAGCGCCATAGCTCAATTAGATCAACAACGCTATTTCTTACGCGGCTACGATGCCAATGCGCTCGCTGGCAACCGCTTTGCCCTTGGTTCAGTCGAATACCGCTTCCCACTCTGGTATCCGCAACGCGGGGTGCGCCAAATCTGGAGCTTTTTTGATAGTCTGACCGCCGCTGTTTTTTATGATGCCGGGAATGCCTGGGAGAAAGATCTTGAGTGGGATGAATTCAAACATGGCGCCGGCGCAGAAGCTCGCCTGAACGTTGTCATCAAAAATGCGCTTCCCGTAACGTTCAGATTGGGATATGCGCACGGCTTTGACGATGATCTCGGCGAGTCTCAATTTATCTATTCCTTTGCCATAAATTTCTGGTTGTAAGGGACTTTAGAATGCGATCAATCATACAAGAAAAAAACCGAGTTTCTTGAAAAAACTCGGTTTTTACTTTTGCATTCCTGTCGTTTCCCACAGGTGCTTGTCCTTAGCGCGAGAGAATATTTCGATCCTGCAAAATCGCCAGCAGGTGCTCCAGAATATCATCTATGCTTTGCAAATCCGTTTCAACTCGAATTTCCGGCTGTTCAGGGGTTTCGTAAGGCGAAGAAATCCCGGTAAATTCAGTAATTTTTCCTGTAATCGCCTTTTGATACAGCCCATGCGGGTCGCGGCGCTTGCACACCTCAAGATCGCATTCCACCGCGATTTCAAAAAACTGTCCTTCAGGCAAAAGCGTGCGAACAGCATCGCGATCCTTTTTAAACGGAGAGATAAAGGTGCAAAGCACAATATGGCCGCTTTCAAAAAAGAGGCGTGCCACTTCACCGGCGCGACGAATATTTTCATGGCGATCTTCAACAGAAAAGCCCAGATCACCACACAACCCGTGCCGCAGATGATCGCCGTCGAGCAGCATGGTCTGACAGCCGCGATCGAAAAGCAATTTTTCCAATCGTCTGGCAATGGTTGTTTTGCCGGAACCGGATAGGCCTGTAAACCAGAGCACGGCAGATTTATGGCCATGGCGTTGTTCTCGTTCAAGGCGTGGAATATTTAACTCCCTCCAGACAATATGCGTTGATTTTTGCCGCTGCTGTTCCTCTTTTTGGGCTTCTGTCACCTCTTCAAGCGTACGAACCACGTCGCGAATCATGCCGGCCGCGACCGTATTTTGCGTCACCGGATCAATGAGAATAAAACTGCCGGTCTGGCGATTAGTTTTATAGGAATCGAAAAAAATCGGCAGCGAGGTTTTGAGTTCAATCCGACCGATTTCATTCAGATTCAGCGTGTTCGTCTGTTCGCGGTGCAGCGTGTTGACATCAATTTTATAGATCAGGCGGCTCACAAAGGCTTTGACAGTGCGAGTCGTATGTTTAAGATAGTACGAGGTGCTTTGCGACAAGGAATTCCGGTCATCCATCCAACACAAAATCGCGCCGAAATGATTACTGACTTGCGGTAAATTATTGGTGCGCACGATCATATCGCCGCGACTGACATCAATTTCATCAGTGAGCGTCGCTACCACCGATTGAGGCGGAAAAGCTTCCTGAAGCGTTTCGTCATACGTCACGAGGGAACGGATGGTCGAACTTTTCCCGGAAGGCAACACGACAATTTCTTCTCCCGGGCGTAAGATACCTGACAGCATTCGACCGGCAAATCCGCGAAAATCCTGATGCGGGCGAATGACATATTGCACCGGAAAACGCGTATCTACCAGATTACGATCCTGGGTCACATGCACATGTTCCAGATAATGTAACAGCGATGTTCCATCATACCAGGGCATATTCGAACTTTTAACAACAATATTATCCCCTTTTAAAGCGGAAACCGGAATAAAGGTAATATCGTGAATATCCAGCTTTTCAGAAAAGGTTTGGTAGGTTGCCACGATCTCATCATAAACGGCCTGGGAATAATCTACCAGATCCATTTTGTTAACGGCCACCACTAAATGAGGCACTTGCAGTAAAGACACGAGCAATCCATGACGTTTGGATTGGGTCAGCACGCCATTGCGAGCATCAATTAAAATAATTGCCAGATCCGCGGTTGAGGCGCCTGTGACCATATTCCGTGTATATTGCTCATGTCCGGGCGTATCGGCAATGATAAATTTACGTTTGGAGGTTTCAAAATAGCGATAGGCCACATCAATAGTAATCCCCTGTTCCCGTTCGGCGGATAATCCGTCAAGCAGAAGCGCCAGATCGACCTCTTCATAGCCTTTTTTCTTTGATGTTTTGGTAACGGCGGCAAGCTGATCTTCATAAACCATATTGGTTTCGTATAATAACCGCCCGATTAACGTGGATTTGCCGTCATCAACGCTCCCGGTCGTCACAAAACGCAACAGGGTCTTTTCTTTTTGTTCCATTATGAAGAAAGCACTAAAGGGAACTAAAGGGACCAAAATTGAAAGATCTTCAAGCGTTAGCCACTTATCCCTTTAGCTCCTTTTAGTCCCTTAAAAATAGCCTTCTTTCTTTTTTTGTTCCATGGCCGCGTCGCTGCCGAGATCGATGAGGCGGTTTTCGCGTTCCGATTTTTTGACGTGACGCAATTCTTCGATAATCTCATCAACGGTTGTCGCAGTGGAACGCACGGCTCCGGTGCAGGGCATACATCCCAGACTGCGAAACCGGCAGGGGGTGATTTCAATATCTTCCGGCGCAATCGTAGCTTTGGGA
This sequence comes from Candidatus Vecturithrix sp., assembly GCA_040772385.1. GTDB lineage: Bacteria > Moduliflexota > Moduliflexia > Moduliflexales > Moduliflexaceae > Vecturithrix. Next base: position 436,430 of record JAXGYF010000001.1, read on the forward strand.
TTATTGGCGACCACAGCGTAAGAGGATGCCAAAATAAGAATACCCTGGCGTTCGATCACCTCGCGCTGCTGCGCAAAATACAAAGGCACCACCGGAATGTTTTCAAGTTTGATGTAGTTCCAAATGTCAATTTCCGTCCAATTACTCAGGGGAAATACCCGAATGGACTGCTCTTCGTTCAGGCGTGTATTATACAAGTCCCAGAGTTCCGGGCGTTGATTTTTGGGGTCCCACTGGCCGAATTCATCGCGAATCGAACAGACCCGCTCTTTGGCCCGCGATTTTTCCTCTTCCCGTCTGGCGCCGCCAAAAGCGGCATCAAAACCATGTTTCTTGAGCGCCAGTAACAACCCCTGGGTCTTGAGATGGGCGCAACAGGTATCAGTTCCCAAATTAAGGGGATGCGCGCCTTTCGCGATCCATTCTTCGTTGCGTTCTACAATCAAATTCGCTCCGATTTCTTTGCAAAATCGATCGCGAAATTCATACATTTCCGGGAATTTATAGCCCGTATCAATGTGCATAAGCGGAAATGGAAATTTCCCAGGATAAAACGCTTTTTGCGCCAGGCGGATCATCACACTCGAGTCTTTCCCCACTGAATAAAGCATGACCGGATTTTTACACTCAGCCACCACCTCGCGTATGATATGAATTGATTCCGATTCTAATTGTTTGAGATATGAAATGCTATATGAATCCATACAGGTTTCTTATAGATGGTGAATGTTGAATGCGAGATGTTAAATTTACCGGTAGTGCTCTGGGACACAAGTTTTTACCAGAGTTCAGGAGCGCAATCTAGCGATTGCTTCGCGGCTTTGCCGCGACAATTTTGCCAGGGCTTCGCCCTGGTGCAAACGCCAGTTTGCCCTCCTGAACACTCCGACAAATTTCTGTCCCAAAGCAGGAGTATTCAACAACATCTAACATTCAACATTCAACACTGTGTTCAGGCATAAGGCGATTGTTCAGGACGATTGCACGGAAAAGGGACGTCTGGAATCTTGTCAATTTCAAGAAAGGGACAGAGTTTTTCCCAATCGTCCCCTTCCGGAATATTCATGATTAAAAAATCCCGGGGGCGATCTTGAAAATATTCCTTTGCGTTTTTCTGATGCAGCCGGTAGACATAGAGACAACGTTCAGCATGAAATGTATAGGTGCCGAAAATATCAATTCGCGCGTGCTTATGAGTAATGCGGGTATCGTACTTCAACACTCTTTTGATTCCACGTTCCCAGGTTCTCAGCTTCCGCGTCCAGGCCCAGCGCGCCCCGACCTCATCTCCCGTACTTGCGCCAACCTGCTTGCGCCACGATTGCAGCCAGGCGGTTTCATCCCGGATAGTCAAAATAAATTTACTGTTGGGATAGGCTTGATCAAGCTGGGGATAAAAGTGCTCGCCAAAATTCGTAATAGCCTGCCAGTCGTCACGATCAAAATGATAGTGTCCTTCCATTGCCTGTTGGCGAAAATTTTTGGGATTATGGAGCGACTTGAATCCTAAGATGTGTAATGCCTGATTCAAACTTGTGGTGCCTGTTTTCGGCAAGCCGAAATTAAAAATTTTGTTATACATCCCTGTTGTCTCCTTTCGCACAGAGCGTTTGTAAGAACTGTTCGAGTGTCCGCATATTGTGTTCCGGGAGAAAATGCGTCCATGCAAATTCTTGCGCTCGCTGCCCCAAAGCTTTCCGCATTTCCTCATCTTCAAGTAAGATTTTGACATCTTGCACAAATTGCTCAACGTTTCCAGAACAATATCCAAGTCTCTGCTCCCGGATCATATTATCAGGATCATACAACAGACTGACCGTCGGTTTTGCATGCATCCAGGCCTGGATAAAAACATTAGGAAACCCCTCCGGTTCACAGGTATGCACGAGAAAAAGCGATGCCTGTAGAATGCCATGTACTTTAGCAGGCGATTTGGCGCCCAGATAGTGAAAATTCGACGGTAAGTCATCGCTGTGCAACATAGAATGATAGCTGCCGGTTTGAATGCTGCCGATCATCAGGCAATCAACGGAGAATGTTTCTAATTTCCGAGCCAGTTCAAGAAATAATTCCGGATTTTTGGCCGGTTTAATGTTCGCGATCCAGGCAATAAAGGGTTTTGGCCATTGAAAAGCTTGCATGTCTGGTATTTCAACTGAATTAGGAATCACACAAGAGCGGCGTGCGGATAATTGGTCAAGTTGAGACTGTAATTGGGCCACAACCCCGTCAACAAAAGCCAGCCCCAGATGATTGATCCGACCGGAAAGCGCCGGACGAACAGCGCGTGACCATGAACGTAACCTGGTCCAGGTAGTACTTGTGTTGTATCTGACTTTGTGCGACCATTTTTTCACATCATTGATGTGTGAAATAGCAAAAACCACCTTTTTTCCCAATAACTTCAAGAGCAATACAGAAGGTAGTAAGCGGCGTTTATTAAAGCGCCAATACACGATGTCAGGCTGGTGGGTGGAGACCATGCGCCGCAGTTCTCTCCAGGTCAATGGTCCTGATTCCACAATATACGGAGTATGATAGGGGGACTGTTGTCCATTAATCGCAAAATACAGGACATGATGTCCAAATTGTGTGAGGTATTTCGCGATCAGATCGCACTGCGCCTCGCTTCCGCCAACGACGTCTTGAATATGCTGATTGAGAATAAGAATGTTCATAACGGATTAGAGATTTCTCAGATGATTTGCCAATGTGACATGGGTTGACTGATAATCCGTATTTTCTAAACGTGTTACCGGCACATGTTGTTTCTCCAGATAATCGGCAATTTTTTGACACACACTTGCGCGATGCTCTAAGATGCTCAGGCGTTGTTGCACGCTGAGCGGGGTCAAAATATCAGAGGCCACCCCTTTCTGTCGGGAGTTCATCCGTTTTTCGCACTCTTCAGGAGGAGGGAGCAGCGTTACAAGCAGATCGAGTTTCGGAATCAGATCAAGATATGTTTCTAATCGCTGTTCCTCAAAGTTCCCATCGTAAAACGCCAGTAAATAATAAGCATGCTGGCAAAAGCCTTCTTCCATAAGAAACAGATCCTCAGAAGCTAAGGTCTGAGACGCAGCCTGATAATAACTGGCAACTCCCCCGAAGAGCCAGTCGAGCAGGTTTTCGCTGCAAACGACATCACGGGGAATCCACTCCGGCGGAGTAACACGCTCTGCGCATTCAATTGATAGACGGCTAAACCGAGGATAAGCTTGCATAAAGCGAATGATGTAAGTATACCGGGTCTTTTCCCAGAGCAGATTCAGCAGCCGAAATTCCCAAAACAACGCAGCGATCTTCGCGAGTTGCCACAAGAAACCTGATTCACGTTGTAACACCCGATGCATAGCGATTTTGCGAGCATCATATTTGGAAACGGCTGTGATGTTTTCAGCCTGTAACATCGCAAGAGTTTTGTGCAGCACCGTGGTTTTTCCGGAGCCAGGGATTCCAAGAAATTCGACATATTTCATCATGAACGCGATCCTTGTGTAATTTGGAACAGATTAGGAGCTATCGAGATCGCGTGAAGGTCAGCAAATCTGCCTGACAGGGTTTGGAGTTTTGCCAGGGACACAAGTAACTCATCAAGCTCAACGCCCGGGAATTTCTGCTTCTTGTGTCGCTCGGCCAAATCTTGCTGCGAATTCGCGTCCATGCCGAATATACGGTGGATTGAGATTTTCTCACGCATTTTTTTGAGGCGGTGATAGACCTGATAAGCCGTTCTACCTGAATTTCCCGGAGAGATTACGACTGTATCCAAAAGTTTGACAATTCGATCAGAAGAAAGCGCTCCATCCAGGCCGGTAATATGCTGTTTTGCCAATGCCTGCTTTTGAGAATCCGGTTGAGGAGGCAATCCTTTTTCAAGATAACGCGCGACCGTCTTAAGCAATTCCTCACGAGTAAGGGCTAATTCTGACAGAGGATTCGCCAGGTACCCCTCAAAAGCTTCGTTACGTACTGGAAGGTAGGCGATCACCGGGCGTTCCAACAGATAAGCTTCGATCCCTGTGGTACAGCTATTATGAATCACAACCTGAGCAGCCATGAGCCAGGGCAGCACATTGCCTTCATGTTTAACGATAACTTTCTCATGTTCAGGAAGCACTTCACACCATTTTTCATGGTTCTCTGACGGATGAGGCCGAACGATGATCGTCATACCGGGAAAACGTTCACGTAAGGCTTTAATCATCGAGACAAACTCCTCAAAGAGCCGTTCCTGATGATGTTGGATCCCCAGATAAAACTGGCGATGAACCTCATCTCGAATTTTACCGGCAGCCTCAAGAGCTTCGACAAAGCCTCCCTCTCCATAAAAATGATTGCCAAAGGAGAAATTGGTATTCAGAAGAAGAAAATGACCATATTGAGCGAGAAGTTGCTCGACCTCTTCCTGATAAAATCCTCGCAATTCTTTGCGAGTCAAGTCAACGCGCGGATGCCCTGTTGCCACGACTTTTTCTTGAAACAACGGCGCCTTTGCCCGAATAAAATCTGCCTGCCATTCTCCCCAGGCCAACATATATTCACAATGTTCCAAACTTGCGTTACAATACTGCCGCCTGCGTTGATATTCTTCAAGGCTAAACGGAGCCAGCCCTTCTTCATCGTGCGCGACAAGTTTGTGCCCGAGTTTTTTATAATACACAAATTTTTGCAGCTTGTCAAGCGGCAGACTTTTATCAAAAAAAATACCTGGCGGTAGTTCTTCCAAATGTTTGAGCAACTGTTTTTTATATCCGAGCACAACCGTATATCCCGACTCAGCGGCCGTGCAGGCTAGCAGCAATTTGGCGTCAAATTCTCTATTTTTTGTTTCAACCGGAATGTATAAACGTTTTTCCACGAGCTTATCTCCCTTAGTCTAAAATCCGTATCGTTCCAACCGTTCTAAGGCGATCCAAAAGCCCTCTCCTTCGTTTTTATGTCCCTGCCAGATTTCCGGAATAAATGAAGCGTCTTGAGGAACATGTTGTCTGACATATTCGCAAAATGCGGCAAAATCAATCTCTCCTTCGCCAATCTGAAGCCCTTCCCCGTCTACTCCTTTTGCATCAGCAATGTGAAGGTGCGCGGTATAGGGGCCAACGGCCTCGATGAATTCTTTAAAAGAGCGCTTATAGTGGTTACAGGCTAATTTGGAATGCGAAATATCCAGACAGAGGCGATAACCATAACGCTGACAAAAGACGAGTGTATCATCGGGTTCTACAAAGAGGTTCAAATATAACTGCCCTCCAAAATACCAGGGGAACGGCGGCAGGGTCTGTCCAATAATTTCCACGCCTTCCATGTCTAAGACCGACAGGCTCTGGTGGATGCGAGCATATAATGCTACCCGGGCTGATGCTGGCAGCAAGCCATTGGTGCTGAATCCTCCTAAACTCGCCACTATTTTGGGGCGAATTGCTCTGGTAAAGAACGGTTTTAACGCACGCGTGACATTAATGACACGCTGTAATTCCTGCTGCGAGCGTTGTCGGTAGTTTTCATCAGCAGCAGCCAGATTTAATAAATGATCGCCAGCAAAGACATCCGGGCTATGTACAACGAGATCCAGGTCGAACTCCCGATCGACATACTGATATACGTCCTGATCCAAATCCTTATAACTCAAATGAAATTCCAGGAAATCCGGATTCGTTTTGGCCAGGATGGCCTGAAAATCATGATAACGCACCGGCACCCCCCAGGGATGTTGAAATGTATATTTTCGCGGTTGGATCTGCTCCCGCGCCAGGTCGCTGGGGAAAAAGAAATCGCCGGCGCGAATATGGCGTTTGGCTTTTAATCCGATGAGATCGTCCTTTCGATTTGGCTGTAAGCCTCGCCCAGGACTTTTAATAGTAACAGCGGCTGCAGTAATCACATCGCCCGGATTCAGATCGATTGTACAGAGCAGGCTTTTAGCCAGGTTGGTCCGATTCATCATCTCCCCCTGACTCACGCTGCGTTCTGTTCCTGCGCCCAGGGCCTCTTCGACCTGCCGAATGCCCTGGACCATCTCCGCAAATTCATCGGGCAGTAAACTCACTTTATGATCATTGCCCTCCATGGTTTTATCAAGCGTCAAATGCTTCTCAATCACCTTCGCGCCTTTAACAACGGCCGCAATAGCGACATAAATTCCGCGTTCATGCCCTGAATACCCAACCGGACATCGTCCAATCTCTTTTAAATGGGAAAGATAATTCAGATTTACATCCTTAAAAGGCGCCGGATACGTAGAGTTGCAATGCAGCAGTACATATTTGGCGCCGATGGTATTTAACAGTTTGACGCTTTCGAGAATTTCGGTTTCGGTAGACATGCCGGTCGAACAGAGTAAAGGTTTCCCGCTCCGGACAACCGTCTTGATCAGATCATGATTGGTTAAATCAGGCGAGGCAATTTTATAGGCCTCCATACCATATTCATCGAGCAGGGAGAAACTTTCAGCATCCCAGGGAGTGCATAACGGCAAAATGCCCTGAGCTTTACAATAATCAAAGGCCGCAAACATTTCATCGGGCGACAATTGGAAACGGTTGAGTAAATCCAGCGTATATTGCGCGCCTAAATCCTCATGCGCGTCATCAGGGTTGCCGGCATTACGATATAAAGCCTGCAAATTGCGCATCTGGAATTTGGCACAATTAGCACCGGCAGCCACGGCGTGATCAATTAAACGTTTAGCAAGCTCGAAACTGCCATTATGATTGATCCCGATTTCCGCAATGATGAATGTGGACGAGGTTTCGGAAATAGAGACATCACCGATTTGAATACCATCAGAGGAACGGCGTTGACGCGCAATTCCGACAATGCGCCGCTGACGATTGAGGATCGGAATATACTCAATCGGGTGTTGAAAGCGCGCCAAAATCTGTTCCGGAGGGTCATCTTCCCAGGCAATCGTCAGTTCTTTCTTTGAGATATTCGCGAGCGGCTGGTTCAGATCGATCGTCCGCTGCTGGACAAGCCAGCGCCGGAAATCTCCGTTGGAAAGAATCCCTTCCAACACGCCTGAATCGGTCACAGAAAAAATTAACCCGCTCCCATTGTCGCTAATCTTCTTAAGCGCGGCCAGGATGCTTTCTTCTGAGAACACAATGTATTTGGCAATATTCTTCTCAATAATCATAATGTACGTTGCGGCGGAATCACTGAAATTTTGCCGCTATTTAGCAGCCATTCCGCATAGATCCACTCCTCTTCCGTGTCAATATCTATACAATAGTGCGGATCAATGATGATCGGCAAAATATGATCACCGCTCATCGAATGTTTCTGCATCAGCGTCTCATAACGCATCACATCAATATGCCCGGTATGCCAATAGACGGTTGGCAAGGACTGACGCGGCATATTGTAGCGCTCGCCGGCGGTGTCCGTTAAGAGCGGCCTGAGAAATCCGTCGTCGCGTTTGCACCACATTTTATAAGGGGTATGGTGGGCAACGCCAACGCCGCGCACACTATCCGCCTCCGGAGTCTGACGCAAAAGTTCGACCGCCTCATCAATCAATCGCGGAGGTCGCAGCGGGGACGGAGGCCGAATATGGACAATAAGGTCGGGACGGTAGCGTTCCTGTTCCTCTAACCAGCGCAAAGCATGATGGAAGACCGGAAGATCAGGAGTATCATCCTGGGCAAATTCCGCCGGACGCACAAACGGGATTTCAGCGCCATACTGTCTGCAAATTTCGGCGATTTCCTGATCATCCGTCGAAACAATCAGTCGATTAACCGATTGTGCAGCTTTTCCCGCAGCGATGCTATAGGCAATTAACGGATGTCCCGCGAACAGGCGAATGTTTTTACGAGGAATACTCTTTGAACCGCCTCGCGCGGGAATGATGGCTAATACTTCCATAATTAAATGACTCAAATTGATAAGTGATTAGTACAACATTTCGTGAATAAGTACACATTCAGGAGTGCAAACTAGCGTTTGCTTCGCGACTTCGTCGCGACAATTTGCCAGGGCTTCGCCCTGGTGCAAACGCTAGTTTGCGCTCCTGCAAACGCTAGTTCGCGCTCCTGAACATTGGTAAAAATTTCTGTTCCAAAGCAATAGAGTGCCTAAAGTTTTAGATATCTTTTCTCAAATTTTCGTCACGTATCAACTTCTTTTCACAGCTTTCAGTTGGATACTGCCGCTCCCGTAAAGCAATCTGGCAAATTCTGAGTCATACTGTTCATAGAATGGGCTCAAAAATCTCCGAATATTGGTAAATTCAGGATAGCGGGTCAGGCGGGTAATCTCGGCAAATCCGTATTTTCGTAATACGCTGATCAGTTCGTCAGCGTCATGTTCATGATAGGCTGGCGCTGTAATCCGATCTTTGATTGTCAGCACCAGATCCTCGTCAAATAACGTATGCATGATTTCCGGAGAAATATGACGCGCCAGATCATCGCCATGCGCTTGCATCGAGCACAAGATCATCTGAAACAGATCCGTGAAAAAAGCAGCATCCAGAGTATCAACAAAGTTGGCAAATTGCTGATCCTGTTGATATTTTCCGCGCAGATAGGTCACGATGTCCCGAATCAGGCCGCCCTTTCCATACGTCATGATGTACAGCATGCCGCCAGGTTTGGTAACCCGCGCCAATTCTTTAAGTCCGGCCGGCGGGTCGGCAGTATGGTGTAACACTCCCGAGCAGTGGACAACATCAAAGAAATTATCTTCAAATCGCATTTGAAGCACGTTGTCCGTACTGAGAATATATTTTCCTTCAAACGCCTGTAAATGCCGGGGAACGGTTTCAAAAATCGTATCGTTCAAATCAAACGCATATACCCGGGCCGCGCCCTGCTGCAACATGCTGTAGGTCGCATTGGCGTTCGACCCGCACCCGGCATCCAGGCAGATCTTTCCATGAAAAAAATCCTCAGGGACCTGCAAATATGTCGGAGTTAACAGCGCGGTTAAGCGTTGGAAAATCTGCGCATTTTCACCCTGTTGCTTATGAAGCTCGTGAAAGATTTTGCGTGTCCGCGTTTCAAACGAATCTGGAGTGTCAACGCTTGCTTTGATATTCTGGCTCATAGCATCGCTATCCCCTATTTTTCCAGGAGAAAATCCCCGATCACCAGGACATCAAGCTCACGGGTACGAAAACATTCAATCGCCTGTTCCGGAGTGTTGATAATCGGCTGCCCCTTCACATTAAACGACGTATTCAGCAGCACCGGACAGCCTGTGAGCTGCTTAAAGGCATGTAACAACTTATAGAAACGTTCGTTGTTCCCCGGTCCCACGGATTGCGCACGACAGGAGTTATCAATATGGACGGTCGCGGGAATCACGTCTTTTTTATCAGGTTGGACCAGACAAGCGATCAACATGTGCGGGCTTTCCTGCTTGATCTGAAAGTACTCATACAAATGTTCTTTCATGACCGCCGGGGCTAAGGGACGAAAATATTCGCGAAATTTCACGTGATCATTGATATAATCTTTCATCTCGGCCGGATAGGGGCGTGCTAAAATACTACGATTCCCTAAGGCGCGCGGACCAAATTCAGAGCCGCCCTGATACCAGGCAACCACCTTGCCGTCCGCCAGTCGCTGCGCGGTTTCAGCAAAAATGTTCTCAGGTTTGCGATAAGTCAGGCCGGATTGTCGCAGTGCGATTTCAATCTCTTCAGAGCTAAACGCCGCTCCCAGATAATAATTATGGCTTTTCACCGGGCGATAAGTGGGATCATTTTTGCGCTGCGCCAGATAACAGGCGCCAATCGCCAGCCCGGCGTCTCCGGAGGCGGGCTGCACAAACATTTCATCGAAAATTCTTGTCTGTTCAATTTTGCCGTTCATCGAGCAATTGAGAGCCACCCCGCCGGCCAGACAAAGATAGGGAATATCGTAATCCTTTCGGGCTTGTTTGAGCACGCCGATCACCACATCTTCAAGACGTTGCTGCAAAGCAGCGGCGATGTTTTTATGGTGCTGATTGAGCGTCGCAATATCATAGTGACGCCGCGGCCCGAACACCTCAATAAACCGGTCGCTGACCCACTTATCTCGCATATAATAATAGCTCATCCAGTCCTGATTAATGGTGATGTCATATTGCCCATCATACTGAATGATGTCAGCAAAAATATCGTAATAGGTCTGCTTCTGCCCCGGGATTGTGGCATACGGATCGCCATAACAGGCTAAGGCCATGATAATGCCTTCGTGGTGCACGTTTTTCCAGCCCAGATAACAGGTAATCGCCGCGTACACCAGCCCTAAAGAATGCGGATACTCATAATGATCATGCACGACGTCAAGCGCGCCGTCTTTTCCAAGAGCCAGTTTCATGGTTTTAAAATCGCCGATGCCGTCAAGGCTTAAGACAATCGCTTCCTGAAATCCGCTCGGATAATAGGAACTTGCCAGATGCGCCAGATGATGATCGAAAAACGAAATTTTGCCTTTAAAACCGGTCTGTTCCCGAATAATCTCCTCTGTGCGATAAAGCTCTTTGATCCGATCGAATTCTTGAATCATCATCCCAACTCGTTTAAAATCATTGAGCGCAGGCTCCAGATATGTGCGGCGTAAACAAGCTTCTGGATCGCCGCCAAATGCAATTTCATCCACCTCATCATAGGTGATTCCCCCCATTTTCAGGCAATCACGCACAGCATCGATCGGAAACAGGCGGCTGTGTTTATCAAGTGTATAACGTTCCTGTTCGCAAGCGGCGATGATCTTTCCATCTCTCATCAGCGCGGCCGCAGTATCATGACTGATATATTTTACACCGAGGATGGTATTGCCCATCGTGTATTCTCCTCATCACAAAGTTGTTTCGGGAATACATCTTCAAATTTCCCGACACAACGAGAATTGAACATTGTCAAGTTATAGAGTGTCAAATAATTTCGCAAACAATGTTGTCAAGATTATTTTTACATGGTTGTCGAAAGGGAGCTTGTCTGGCAAGATAATTTTTCCAGAGAAGTCTTGATAATATATTCAACAATTTTTGAGTGCAGCATACGGTGTTCTACCTGCTGTTCGAGTTGTTCAAAGCAAGACGTTCTCAAGGAATGATTTGTCAACAATTGCTCGATTCTCGACCTGAAATTCACAAAGGTATTCTCGAAAAAGATCTCGTCTGGCATGATGTGCCACCAGACTGCGTCAATTGTAGGTTTGTTGATCAGCGGCAGCGAACCGAGCGCGACCGCTTCATAGTGGCGGAAACAATCCCAGCCGCCGCCGGCAATTGAAATCGTAATTTTACTGCGAGCAATCTTATGGCAATAGTCGTCAAATGGCAATCCTCGGGTGATGACAATATTCCACTGGCTTTTCGACGCCAACTCCTGCAAGTGTTCCATGCCTGTTTTCCGCAATGTGTTCGTGATTTCACCGACAAACAACACGTCAATATCTTGCACAGCGACACGTTGTTGCTTCAACGCCGCATATTTTGAATCTTCAATGCCGAGCGGGATGTTATGCACTTTTTCCAGGATCGGCAGCAGTTCCTTGCGGCGCGTTGTCCAGGGCGCCGGGCGATCCTGATAATACAGAAACAAGCGATCAAACGGGACTTCACGCTTAAAATAAAGCGAACAGTCGCGTAACACGCGCTGATCGTTTGGCGTTAACATGGGAGAATCGGTCAAATCAATAACAATCACAGGCGCGAAATTATTGATCTCAGCCAGTGAGAATGGCAAAGCGCGAAGATACTTGAAATGGGCTATCGTGCCTGCCAGTCCACGTGATCGGAACATCCGAACAAGACGGAGCCAGCTTTTCACTTTTTGAAACAATGATAATCCATGATATTGAAACAATTGTGCATCATCGTCCACAAGTAGGATCAGATCAAAGTACCGGTTTGAGAGCATATCAGTAAGTTCATCAGCTTTTTCTATGAGGTTGAATTGGAGAGATTTCCAGGCGCCAACGCTGTCATATAATTTTTCAATTTTCCCCTGCCGGTCGAGGGGCCACGAAGGATATTGTGAAAACTCAATTCTCGGAAAAAGTGTCAATGCTCTGGCAATATTCGCTGAAAAAGGGGCTTTCCCAAATGAACGTAAAAACAGCAGATGCAATTTTCTGCTCTCACGTTTTGAAGCTTGAAAAAAGCTATTTGCCGAATTTCTCTCCATAATAATCGTATTCCTTTCATTATTGTCGTATTCACTTCTTCTGTATTCGTTCTAAGCGCGTCGAAAAGTACAGAAATTAACGATGGAATAATTTCTTGATTTGACGTACAGGGAAGAGTAAAAAAGAGCCAAGTCGATAACTCCAGGAATTCAAGATTGTATTTTTAGCTTGATTCAGAGAATATATTTTTTGTTCTTTTTCAAAAACAACTTTCTCAACATATTTTGCAAAAATCTCTCGATGGTTACTTACAATCTTTTTTATTACTTGCGGTCTATTGCTATGAGCTTTTGTTCTCCTGGATACTTTATGAATACGATAATAAAATAAGTATTCGGGAATTACGTAAACGGTCCACCCTCTTTTAGTGACATCAATCCAAAAATTCCAGTCTTCATATCCCATATTATCATCTTTCATACTTTCATCATAACCTCCGGCCTCTTCCCAACAGATTTTTCTAAAAAAAGCACTACCAAGCACGCCGTTTCCAGCCAAAAAATTTTCTACTCCCCCCCCTTGAGGGAGAACCTTTTTTTTGCTTGCACCAACATGTTGAATACCGCATGTAACCACGCCAACTTGCGGCTGTTGTTCCAACACTGTAATTGCTTTTTCTAAAAAACTAACGTCAAACAGATCATCGGCGTCTAAGGTCAGAATATAGTCGCCTTTGGCCAGCTTAACACCCGCATTTCTGGCGGCCGAAGGCCCTTGATTTTTTATATGTACGACTGTAGTTTTCGGTTTGAGATAAGTTTTGAGTTTCTGAACAGTAAAAGGATCTGTTGAACCATCATCTACGATGATAATTTCAAAATCTTGATAGGTTTGATTTAGTATAGAATTGACGGCCTCATCAATATAACGTCCATGATTATAACAAGGAATAACCACACTTATCTTTGGCATATTTTCCTCTGTAGTCCTATTTTTTCGATTAATCGCTTTACTTTGTGAGCAGAATAGTTTTTATAGGGCCTGAGCCATGTTGTAATTCGATGCCAGATAAGGTAATAGCAGGGATAATGTCGTTTTCTGGCCAGTGTATTTTCCAATTCCCGCAATTCTATATCACGTGTACTGAGTCCCTGAATATTTTCATACACCGAAATGACAAAAGGAAGATGCTCTATAGAATGCTCTTTTCGTTTTGGATTACTAATAAGTACACGCAAAAAAAAATCTAAATCTGCGGAAATTAGAAAAGATTCATCGTAGAAACCATAGATTTCAAAAAGTTTCCGTTTAACGAAAGTAGATTGATGCTGAAATGTTTTTGTCAAAAATCTGCTATAGTAATATTGAAATTTTGGGGTGTGATATTTAAAACTCCCTTCTCTCTCGAATAAGGCATCACCATAATAGATATCTTTTGTTAAGACTTTATTGGGGTTAAAAACTTGCGCCAGCGTATCCTCTTGATGGAGATAATCGCCCCCATTTAAGAAAAGCAAATACGCGCCGTGTGCTTGCATAATGCCTTTATTCATGGCATGGTAAATACCGCGATCCGGTTCGGAGACAAAATAGTTCATGCGCTGTTCGTAACGTTTCAGAATATCAAGCGTGCCGTCGGTCGAACCGCCGTCAATCACGATCCATTCAAAATTCTGAAAGGTCTGGTTAACAACGCTTTCGCAGGTCAGCGCAATCCGTGCGGTTTCATTGAAACACACGGTAATAATTGAGAGGGGAAAAGTAGGGGCAATGACGTTTTGCATATCTTCAACATCCCCAAATAATGAGGCGATACCCCTGATGTTCGCGTTCTTCGCAGAAAAGCTTCTCTTCCCAGAACTTGCCGACGCTGCGGTCAAAAATGACGAGATGTCCTTCGGTCGTCCCGGTGCGATCCAAATATTCGACGGTCTGCGCCAGTCCTTGTTCAATGGTCTGTTCTAAACTTTTCCGCAAGAGTTTCAGTTCGATGACCACTTTTTGCATCTCTTTCGGTGTGGGCCACAATACAAGCAAATCCGTGCGCAAACGCCCCAAACCGTATTCCCGTTCCACCCGTCCGCCGCTGTTGACAATCCGCTGTAAAAAGGCCTGTAATAAAAGCTGAGGTCCAGCTTCTTTATACTCAAAGCGCTCAATCCAATGCTCCGAATGTTCGCGGAAAAACTCCTGAAACGCTCGCAGGAGTTTGGGCATATCGAGTCGCCCGTCTGGCGTCACGTACCACGTCGTCTGCTGTGCGACCCCGCTTTGCAGGGTCCAGGCTAGTTCACGCGGAATGATCTCGCGATAGATCGGATTCGCAATCTCAATCGCGCCGTTCCGTTCCTGCTGAAGCAACCCCAAATCCACAGCGTATTGCACATCGTCCGGACGCAAGTCTGCGCTCACCTCGCGGCCTGCTAAGATCGGCTCGATCACGCGCCGGATACGTTCTTCGCGCAATTTATCAAGCAGTTGATCCAGATGCGTATCGCGCCGCAAAATTAGACGTTCTTTGGCCTGTTCGATGAACGCCGGCGTGATAGGACAGGATCGGTTTCGTCCTTCTTCCATTTCAAAACAGACGTCCTGCGCCAATGCATTCACCAGCCAGGGTTGACCAGCGGTCAAGCGCATCACCTGAGCAGAAACGTTCTCTTCAAAGGGCTGCCCGGTAACGTCTGTGTGCTGCTGATAGAGGGAACGAATTTCATCAAGGGAGAAATTCCCTAATCGCAGGGATTTGGCCTTGATATTGAACGCGCTGCCGCCGGTAATCACCGCCTTACCGTCATCAGTCCGCAGCCGGTAATCACGCACGTCACGCACGCCGCACAGAATCACGGATTGCGGAAAGCGCTGCGGACGCGAAGCGTATCCATCGCGCAGTTGGCGCAAAATCGAAATCAACATGTCGCCCACCAGCGTATCAATTTCATCAATCAACAGAATAAGCGAACGATCAGAATCCAAACTCCAGGCAGACAACGCCTCTGCAAACACTGACGTCGGCGACGACGTTTGCCAGATGGCCTGCCAATGCTCTGTCATAAACGTATCATTGAGATATTCACGTGCTTTGGAAGCCAGGCGAATCAAAATCGTTTTCATGCCTTCCGCAATGTTTTCGCGTGAAGCCTGTGCGGCCTCGACGTTCACATACACCGCCTTGTAACGCCCTTCCTGATTCAGATGTTCCATCAACGCAAGCAGGCAGGTGGTTTTGCCGGTCTGACGCGGCGCATGAATCACAAAATATTTCTGCCGATCAATCAGCATCAAAATCTCCGTCAGGTTCCAACGCGCCAACGGCGGAATACAATAGTGAATCTCCGGCTTCATGGGACCTTCAGTATTAAAAAATTTCATGCGGCCTCCCTCTCGAAATGCTGTACTCAACGGTGAAACTGATACGACAGATACACAGCCACACCCGGCTCAGTTTCCATTGTCTCAATCTGCCAATCGCGGTGCAATAATTCGGGCAGATACCGGTAGGCCTCATTTTCAAACATGTAACCGACAGTCATATTCAGACCGCCCAGTTGTTGATTGGCCTGATCTACACGTTTGGACAAGAGATCCTGTCGTGTTGCCAACTGGAACAGGCTTTGTTCCGTGCGTTTTTGCGCTTCGGCTAATTCCTGGACCGTGCCTTTTAATTCGACAAACTCTTCTTTGGTGACGCTGTTGCGCAATTCTTCGTACATCGACGACATCACGTTCACCAACTTCCGTGCGCTGCGCTGGTCCATGGTTTGTGATAACTCGTCATAAATTTGTAAGGTGTTAAACATTTGCTTCCCCTCCGAAAATCATGGAAATTGTGAAACTCTGAATCTATTTTTCTCCGGCGAACGATTTTGTCAATAAGAATCAAGCGCGCGTTGATACACCTCGGTCGTTTTTCTCGCAGTGGTTTCCCATGAAAACAACTTCACGCGTTCAGCACCTTTTGCAATCAAATCGTTTCGAACATTTTCATGCAAAATGACGTGGGCGACAGCCTCCTGAATCGAACGGAGGTTTTTCGGTTCGAAATAGATGGCCGCATCGCCGCCGACTTCCAGCAAGGATGACGCATTGCTCAAAATCACCGGGCAGCCGCAGGCGAATGCCTCTAAGATGGGAATCCCGAAGCCTTCGTACAGCGACGGAAACACAAAGGCACGTGCCTGGTGATACAAATGCGCCAGCATGGGGTCATCGGCGGCGATGTGCCTGACGTGATGCTGCACGCCTAAAGATTCGAAAAAATTGCGCTCATCAGCGGAAAAATGTTTTCCGGTACACACGAGCGTGACGTGATGGTCTCGTAAAATGTCGGCAATTGCCCTGACGAAAAAGTAAAAATTTTTATAAATGGCCCGGCCGCCGGTAAACAGCAGATACGTTTCCGGCAATGCAATCACTGGTACATTTTGTGTCGGTGAGATGGAGTTGGCAAGATGCACAACTGCAATTTTGTCAGGATCAATGTGAAACAGATCGATCAGATCGCGTTTGGTCTGTTCCGAAATCGCAATAATGCGCGCCGCCGCCTGGCAAAGCCGCTGTTTGTTGGCGCTGACACGGTCGGTGAGTTTAAAATATTCAGGAAAACGTTCGTGAATCATGTCAAAGACCGTCAGCACAAAGGGCCGGTCTTGCAACGCCTCAAGAAAATAGGGATCGTAATAGGTCGGATGAAAAATGTCTGGCGCGTGACTTTGGAAATGTTCCAGGACTGCACACCGGTTTTTTTCTTTGAGGATCGGCTTCCAGGGTTTCCCCGGAACGACCCGATGTTTGATGCGGAGGATCAGTTCCTTCCCCAGAACATTGGCGTGCTCTAAAAAAACTCGCCACGGATCGTCGAAGGGCTGCATTGACGCTCGAAATTGATTAGCTTCAAGCAGATAGGCATTTTTCCCATAACGGATTTGGATCCGAGCCGAAAAACCAACAATTTCGGCATGACGCCAAAGTTCATAAAAATAACGTGAGATGCCGCCGAATTTCTGAGCCTCGAAGATTTGATGATCATACAGCACGTTCATAAGGTTTTGAAAGTATCAAAAATAATGGATTTCACATATTGATAATCCTGCTGCAATAAGCTCTTTAATGCAGGAGGAGTTCGTTTTTTTCGTCGAAACACTAACCACTTTGATGTGCGAGACGGCTTTTGAAAGGGCTGAGGCTCAATAACTTTTCTGGTGATAAGGTGCATGTTTTTTTGATTGGAATAGACCTGGCACCCATAGTGTTGGGCGATAGCTTGCAATGAGGGTAAGGTATAAAAACTGATGTGCTGCCCGGTTTCTGAAGCAAGATACCACCACTCATCAAGAAATTCTGCTTGCGGCTGGAGTTCTGTAGAGAATAAGAAGGAATCGCTATACGTGAAGATCTTATCAAGTGTGTGATAAGGGTCGATCACATGTTCCATGAGTTCGAATCCGGTCACTAACTCAAAATGACGTTGTGTCGACGCAAGAGCCTCCAGTTCGAAATAGCGAGCAAATAAATTCTGGCAATAATCGTCCTGCCAATAAAAATCAAACCCATTATCGCGCATGAGCCTGGTAAACAAACCATATCCGCCGGCATAATCTAAAAATTTTGCTTGAGCATCAAAATGAGTCAACAAAATATTTGCCACTTTTTTTACTAATTTGACATTACGACTGGCATACCCAATATCAGTGCTCGCGATGACAGATGAATACGCTTCTTCTAACCAGTATGGTTTTTCGGTTTGGAGAAATCCACAGTCTCCGCACTTGTAATAAGAGACGTCATATTTTCCAAGAAGGGTTTTTGAAAATAGTTTTTTTTGAAGCGCCGAACAAATAGGGCATACGACATGATCAACAGGCATTTTCATTCTTACGCTTTCTCTAAGCATCTACGGAAAAAGTGAAATTTATTCAAGATCCAATGATAAATCCATTTTTTTGATTGTTTTTGGGTTTTTCCACGTAACCTGAAATGGTGAGTATATGAAAACATATCCGCTTCTTGATGCAGGCACATATACGCTGGATGGCGCAGCGGAAAGGTCATGACCTGCGCCGGGATGCCTAATTTCTTGCCTTTGCCGGTCGTATGCGTGGCTTCTGCGCTAAACCCAATATTTTCAACCAAATTGCTTTGGGGTAAGACCGTCAACCCATGATTAACAAGATTGGCAAACGTCCAGAGATAATCCCAGGTGTCAATTTCTTGTTGAAATGTTTTGTAAAAACTTTTCTGCCACATCGTATTGGCAGGAGGATAGTGGGTAAATTCTCGATATGCCTGTTCAGCCATAATTTCTTCAAAATGTTCGATGGCGCTATGATACATGTGCCAGGCGCGCCGCCAGGTGGCCCAGCCCCAACAGTGCGGAATCTGCGAAAAATAATAGCTGTATTTGCCGCGCTGCTGCCCATGCTGAAAATTATCACCGCTGATTGCCATAACACGTGTATCGTGGCGGTAGTAGTCCAGCAATTCTGCGCAAAAGCGGAAAAAACTCTGATCCGGCAGGCAGTCGTCTTCTAAGATGATCCCCTCTTCTTCGTGTTCGAAGAACCAATCAATCGCCGACGATACGGCCATGCGACAGCCTAAATTCGTTTCGCGCAAGAGTGTCTGCACCTCGCAGGACCAATCAATGCCTTGTAACACAAGTTTCCGCGTACGGGCAACCTTCTCGACTTCGCCTTCTTTATCAGGCCGCGGCCCATCGGCGGCGATATAAAGCTTCGCCGGCCGCGCCTGCCGGATCGCAGCCAACACCTGCGCTGTCACGTCCGGGCGGTTGAAAATCAAAAATAAAATTGGGGGGGGTAACATCATTAATTCATGTGTTCGTTTTAAAAAATAACGTGTTAAAGGTTTTGCCAATCAATTGATAATCAACAGATATCATAAAGTTGTAGAGATCACTATGTAAGACATCAACCATGTTTCCCTGATGTCTTTCTTCGAGCAAAACAATTTTGGGGCGATATTTATCCCAATCATTCGATCTTGCGACATTCATATCGAAGCCTTCAACATCAATAGAAAGAAAATCTATGGAATAATCTGGGGGTAAGTAAGCATCCAATACCGAAACTAAAGGGCACGTCTCAATCTCTTTTTGAGCGACAATCGTGTATATTCCGCTTTCTTCGCCAATAGATTTAGCATCCTCCGCAGAAAATGTATTTAATGCAGGCTCATTAAACATATAATACAGCAAGGTTGCTTTTGTATCTGATATAGCTAACTCCAAATTAATATCTTTGGGTCGCAATTGTTCGAATAATTTCATGCTTCCCGGCATAGCATCAATGTTTATCCCGCGCCAGCCTTTTTGATAAAAGTAAAAGGTATTCGAAAAACGTCTCGGATGATGCGCGCCAACATCTACATAGAACCCCTTCTTTTTTTTTTCAAAGATACGACGCAAAATCATATCTTCCCCTTCTTGAGAATAAGAAAGTGCCGAATATTGCGGTTTATACTCCAAAAAATCAAAGAAAGGAAGGATTCTTGTCTTAACAATCTTTTTTATTCGTTGTTTTATTGAAAAGATCATAGCCATTCCCCCTTGATCAATACAGGAATGTTTCCTTCAAAACCTCGATGTCCTGTTTCAAAAAAATCTCCTTTTTCGATAGTTATTATTCCTAAAGGTTCTTGAGGCCAATCTGCTTCTTCTTTTTCAACGACTATTCTCCCTTTGATTTCCATTGATGGAAGGGAAAACGGGAATGACCGGATTTTACATCGAATTTCTTTATAATCTCCTTGATTTCCAGTAACATCAAAAAATATATGTTGATAAGAGCTGTATAAAATGCTCAAAGTATCACCATATATGTTATGTAAAGAAAACCCCACATCAATATTCTTCTGTTTGTTTTCATGAATTTTTAATTTAAATACAAAAATGACATCCTCACCTGTTAATACATGAGTTAATTTATTACCACGACAGTCTTCTATCCAAAAATCAGCAAATAGCACCTTTCCATTTCCGTATCTTTTGGCTAATGTTTCCAGGTTTTTTTTCTCATGATGGTTGGTACTCGCTAACATATAATTATCAATAACTTGCTCAACATTTCCATCATAATCTATTTTCCCATTCTCCAACATTAACCCTCTTGTACATAATGCTTTAACCGCGCCCATGTTATGGCTGACGAACAGCACTGTGCGGCCTTCGGAGGTGGAGACCTCTTTCATCTTGCCGATGGCTTTTTTCTGAAATTCGGCGTCGCCAACCGCCAGAACTTCATCCACAATCAGAATATCCGGCTCTAAAAAGGCCGCCACGGCAAAGCCGAGCCGCACGCGCATCCCGGAAGAATAGCGTTTAACCGGCGTATCCACATACATGACGCAGCCGGCAAAATCCACGATGTCGTCGAATTTGCGAGCGATTTCCTGACGTTTCATGCCCAGAATCGCGCCGTTCAGGAAGATGTTTTCCCGCGCTGTCATCTCGTTGTGCATCCCCGTGCCAACCTCCAGCAGCGAGGCGATACGGCCTTTGGCTTTGATTTCCCCGGTAGTCGGGGCCGTGATACGCGAAATCAGTTTCAGCAGCGTGGATTTGCCGGCGCCATTGCGACCGATAATGCCGAGCACTTCGCCATGTTTGACTTCGAGGTTGATGTCTTTCAAGGCCCAGACATAGTCAGATTCCGCCTGTTTCGTGCGGTCATTCACCTGTCCGATTTTGGCGTAAGGGTCTTCCTTACCGCGTACGTTGGCCCACCAGCGATTCAAATCGTGCGCCAACGTACCGGTACCAACCTGCCCTAAACGGTAGAGTTTGGAAAGATTCTCGATTTTGATAACAGTTTCACTGCCTTCCATAAAAGATTCCCTGATCAATCGCCTCATGCACGAAATATGGATTCACATACCGGCGAATATGTTCGATGCTCTTTGTTCCGGTCATGGTAATGCCCGGCAATACGCAATTTTTTGGCGAAGTTCAGGAACACAATATCAAAATTACTGTCTGTATTCAAGATTCCTTTTGTCCGTGAACCGAAAAAATAACTTCCCTGATAATCGTTGAATGTTTCAGACAACGCCTGGTTGAGGTCACGGAGCACCATCTTATTCACATTCTCTTGCGTTTTTACCTTCATAATAGCAATTCACTCTGAAATGATGTTTAACAGGTCAACTCCATTTATGTAATTACAAATAAATTCTTTGAACTTTTGAATAAGCGAAACTCTTGAATATCAGACAACACGCATGAAATCCTTCTTAAACAAAATCCTTGTAGTTACTTACGCAACAGTCCCATTTCTAGACCGTATCCATAAAATTCTGCTCGGTTTTATTAAAAATTACAATGCCGAGGGCCAATATGAGCAGCGTAAAGATTGTAACATAGGCCAACCCTGCGCCTGTATGGACGCCCGCACCCAGAAACGCATATTTGAAGCCTTCGAGCACATACGCAATCGGGTTCAACAGCATGACACGCCGCGCTTTGTCGCTCAGCATACTGATGGGGTAAATCACAGGGGAAGCATACATCAACAATTGCACGCCGAAACTCAGCAAAAATTTCAGATCTCGGTATTTGGTGGTCAGGGAGGTAAAAATGATGCCGAAGGCCAGTCCCATACCAGCCATTAAGATCACAAAATACGGGAACAGCAGCAGCCAGCGGGTCGGGCGCACGTGCGGATTATTCACGAGAATATAGGCATAGACGCTGAAAAAAAGCAATAACTGGATACCGAATTTCATCAAACCGGAGGCAACTTTAGAGAGCGGCACGATCAGGCGCGGAAAATAGACTTTGTCGAAGAGACTGGCATTTTGTACAAAGGTATCGGCGGTTTGATTCAAACATTCGGCAAAATAATTCCACATCAGAATACCGGAAAGGTAAAATAACTGCTGCGGAATGCCATCGGTCGAAATTTTCGCGATATTGCCGAACACGATCACATAAATGATGGTCGTCATGATCGGCTGCACAAAAAACCAGATTGGCCCCAAAATTGTCTGTTTATAGACTGTGACAATATCACGCTTGACAAACATCATCAGTAAATCGCGGTGTTCCCACAGTTCTTTCAGATCAATATCCAGTAAATGACGTTTAGGCCGGATAATAATATCCCAATATTCTTGCTGTTGCCCCATGTTACGAAACCTTTGCACGCTTGTACAAGATCCTCACAGTTCTTCTCTCGTATAAATGATAATGTTCATAAGGCGCGTACGTTCACAGACATCCCAATTTTCCGAGCGATCGCCGGGTGCTCTTTCTTGTCATGTGAAATATCCGGTGACTCACAACGTTCGACAACCAAAATTTTTGAAACATGTCCAATTTTCATTCGTGCGTGTAAAAAACCGGTTTCTATGCTTGACTACTGACACGGCGCATCATAAACACGACAAGACATTCACTCTTATCATGTTGCTGTTTTCTGAGACGGCGTTCTTGTCAAGGAAAATGAAAATGCACGAGCAGAGTACATTTAAATAATTATACATAAACAGGACTTACGCAATACCCCCCCTCAGTCCCCCCCGTAAACGGCAGGGCTGTTAAGTTCTGGCGATCAATCGCCAGGAGACAGGGCACACGAGCTTGTCTCTCACGTGATACCTACCCCTGTCAGCCCGCTTGCGGGGGGATAAAGGGGGGTGTGCGTAAGTCCTGATAAATTTTCTCAGTTCTGGCTGGTCGAGAAATCGGGTTTTTCGGAAAAACCCGGTTTCTGATGTGCAAAGAAATTATCATAATCACTTATGTTCTCGGTTGAAACTGATAAGATAAATATACAGCCACTCCCTGTTCTTTGGCGTATTTCACCACACCCGGCTCACTTTCCATATGCGCGATGAGAATCGGAAAGACCGACAATCCGCCCATTTCAATTTTTTGCAGACGCTGTTCGAGAAACTTATCAACATATTTGCGGGAAAGTTGGAGTTTGCTCTCGCCGATGAGCAAGATGGATTCGCCGTTGCGTCGGCCCCGTCCCACAATATTGACTTCCACCATGTCCCCTTTTATAGTTGGCAGCCAATCGCGGCGCAGCGATTCAGTGATTTCAATCTGCCAATCGCGGCGCAATAATTCAGGCAGAGACCGAAATGCTTCATTTTCCAGCATGTAGCCGACGGTCATATTCAAGCCGCCCACTTGTTGATTGGTCTGATCCACGCGTTTCGTCAAGAGGTCCATTCGTTTTGCCAACTGGACCAAACTTTGTTCCGTGCGTTTTTGCGCTTCGGCTAATTCTTCCACACGAATTTCCGTGCGTTTTTGCGCTTCGGCCAGTTCTTCCACACGAATTTCCGTGCGTTTTTGCGCTTCGGCCAGTTCTTCCACACGAATTTCCGTGCGTTTTTGCGCTTCGGCCAGTTCTTCCACACGAATTTCCGTGCGTTTTTGCGCTTCGGCCAGTTCTTCAACTCTTTCGGTTAACGCCGATAAGCGTACTTCCGTACGTTTTTGCGCTTCGGCCAGTTCCTGTACGGTGCCTTTTAATTCGGCGAATTCTTCTTTAGTGACGCTGTTGCGCAACTCTTCGTACATGGACGACATCACATTGACCAGTTTCCGCGCGCTGCGCTGGTCCATGGTTTGTGATAACTCGTCATAAATTTGTAAGGTATTAAACATCATAACCCTCCATACCACAGCACTTTTCCGGATTGTTCTATAAATCCATTTTCTTTTACTAAAGTTCCATGTTTCCGGTTTGTCAAGGAATTCTTCGCACGATCGTTTCTATTTCAAGTTTTTTTGGCAAACGCCAGACCTGATCAGTCGGCATACTAAAAGAAAAAGCAGCATAAAATAAAGACCAACCAGAACATAGAGAACGAAAGGTTGTGAGAAAGGAAATGGTTTTTGCAAGGCGATACGAGCGGCGGTTTTGGGGATGAGTTGGTATCTGGGCAGGGCATACAAGGCACGAAAGGCCAAATCGCTGTCTTTAGCCTGGCCGTCAACAAAAAATCGATCAAAATCAAGTCGTTTTCTGGAACTGGCTAAGAGAATCGTACTACCGCCCTGTTTCAAATCCGGCGCTTGAATCGAAAGCAGGTAACGTTTGCCCTGGGAATTCGAGATCGGCTCAAACGCAAACGTATTAAACATGTGCGGCGACAACAGCCAACCGTGTAAGCGCTTTGAACGTACTTCGGTCAGGTGCTCGCGCAAGGCTTGATAGGAGAAGTCGCCCGGCTGGCCCTGAATATCTAATTCGAATAAACGACAGAGCAGGGAGGGCGTATCCCAGGGACGATGGGAATCGAGCCAGAAATCAATGCGCGTCAGGTTATTTTGCGAGGCTGAAAAGGTCTGTTCAATCCGTGTGTCCCTGGTCCAGATGCCGATTTCAAGACGAGTGTCGGTCTGGTTTTCACGGCGTCCGATGACGACACCATTTCCTGAAAAAAACAGGACGCCCGCTAGCACGATAATGGCAGCGATCGCTGCTATCACGAAAGATATGTGTTGTTTAAAAAAATGCCGCATAATGAAAATTCAACAGAAGGTAATTAATTAGCGCTGCCGTATCAAAAAGGAGCAGCGCGAACAATCCAATCCCGCCGATCCAGGTGCGATATTTCCTGGGAAACAGGGCGGACAGGCCGAGCAGGGTCAATACGCTAATCTGAATCATCACCGTAAAGAGATAACGCCCCTGTGTCAAGTCAGGCTCATCAAAGCGCAGAATGATTGAACGCAAAACCGGAATAATCAATGAAAGTACGATGCTTGCACCGAAAACATAGAACACCTTTGCCTTCCATACATCGCCATCCCATTCCTGTTTTCTCTTCAAAAAAGAGGGAATGTCCAGTTTGGCAGGCATCATGCATTTCAGCAGACCGAGGATGGCAAACGACTGTGCGAAGGCCGCTGCCAGATACCAGAAATGGTGCAGATGAATCGTCATATAGCCGAAAATACCCCAAAAACCAAGATACATGACGGCAAAAAATTTGACGACGTGCAGCAGAGTGGCTTTTGAAAATAATTCAGGGCGAAAGACTTTTGCGGGTAAATATCGCGCTTCGGGAATACCGATGACATAATCATCGACCAGGGTGTAGATTGTCGGATTCCAGAGCAGCAGGTAGATCAGCAGGGTGGCGCCGAGTATCCCGCCAAGCAGGATGCCATGCATACGCAGACCGAGCCTTCCGTTCCAAAAATATAAAAACAAGACCAGCAGCGAAAGCGGCACAATGAAGATTGTCGTACGTTTGCTCATCAGCGCCAGCGCTGCTGCCGCCATGTACGCCAGGCCATATTGCCAGGAGAACCCTTGTTTGAAAATTTTGACGATAAGCCACCCCAGCAAAGCAGCAAAAACTTCTGCCAGTTTATCATTATTAATCACGCCATTCATGGCGGAAAACTGCGGCACAAAGGCAATAAAGATCGGAACGCCCAGATGAAGAAAACGGTCGTCAGGAAATAATTCATGGGCAATGGCAATGGCAAAAATTATCACAATCGCGCCGCACACAATCGAAAAGCCGCGCAGCAGATAGATTTCATTCTGGCTCTGCTCAAACGCACAGAGATTCAACATCCCACCAGTCACCAGGTAATATAGGTGCGTAGAAGAAGGCGGCGAGGGAATGAATCCTCCGGTAAAATCTCCCTGGGTCCGTTGTGTTTCAGGGTAGAGCAGGCGATGCCAGGTGAATTCAATTTGTGAAGCTATCTGCTGTTTTTCCTCAGATGACGCTCCGCTCATCTGGAGATGTTTTGCCTTGATCAACAGAAAATGGTGTTTTTCGTCCGGGGCCTGGTCAAAAGGAATAATTAACCCGTACATTAATCCGCGCAATATGACCAGGCAGATGATGGTTCCAGCAAGAACATGTAATCGTTTATGATGCATGAATTGTACGCTCAATTTCAGTCACAATCTTTTTAGCTCGATTGTTCCATGTATAAGCTTGGGCATCACTATATGCCCGTTCAACAAGCTGTGTTTGCATTGCCGGATCGCACATAACACGCTGAATACCTGCCGCCAGTGCAAGAGGATCATCCGGAGGAATGAGACAGGCGTTTTCGCCATCCCGCAGCACCTCCCGCAGCGACGGCAAATCCGAAGCCACAATCGGGCGCTGCGCCGCCATATATTCGAAAAGTTTTAATGGCGATGTGCATTCTCGTGAAATGTTTGCGGTCCCGCTGTTGGGCAAGATCAATACATCTGCCGCCGCCAGATAACAAGGCACAGCATGATATGGAACGTGGCCAGTCAGAGTAATTCGCGGCAACCGTTGTTCAGCGATAAAGTGCTGTAAAGCCTGTCGATCCGTTTCCATACCGCCGACGATATATAGCCAATATTCATCAGGCAGATCGCGCATGGCTTCGGCTAAGGTGTAGACGCCTTTCCAACCAAAAAGATGACCAGTATAACAAATTATTGTCTTGTCTGGCGGCACTCCAAGCTGTTTGCGGGCATCTTCTTTCGGAATTTGCTGCGTTAAGCGGCGTTCATCAATACCATCTGCTGCAACGATGATCTTTTCGGCCGCCATGCCGCATTGCTCATAATAGGCGTGTAACGCTTGCGTAATCACGATGAGTCCATCTATATGACGTAAAAGCCATCGCAATAATTTGGGACGTGCTGTGCCATGGATTTCGTGAACTTCAAAAAAAATCCGTCTGCCATGCCAGCGTTTTGCCAGAGCCAGTATGAACAACACGTACCAATCGCGCGTATAATAGATGCCCTCGGTTCGCATCGTTTTCACCACTGCCATCAGCGCAAATATCAACGATTGCACAACATACAGGGCTTGTGAAAACCTCGCCGGCAAGATTTTATCGAAAAGAATAAAATCCGGCGACGGCAGTTGTTGAATCGGAAAGAGTGACATCACCTCATAATATTTCCACACAGATTCCACTTGTTGCATCTGAGGTGATTGTCGTCTAAACGGCACGATCAACTGCACCTCAATTCCCAGTTGCGTGAAGGCTTCGCACATCTTCACAATTTGCAAGCCATGCGCTTTTTCGGTTGGGATTCTCATATTCGTAATATACCACAATTTCATAACAGCGACTGAATGAGTTGTTTAAGTTGCTGCCCTAAGACAAGCGGAAGAAAATTTGCTGCGACAAGCTGATGTCCGTTTTCTGCAATTTTCATTCGTAATGACTCGTCTTGTTTTACTCGCAGAATCGTATTGGCCAGAGCGGTTGCATTGGCGACAGGGCAAAGCAGAAGATGGTCATGATCGCGAAAGACTTCTCGAATCGCCGGAGTATCGCCCGTAATAATGGGTTTTTTCATGGCTAACGCGTGAAATACCTTGTTTGGAATGACGCGTGTAGTTTTCTCGGTGTTTCCAAAAATTCCTAAGCACAGATCGCTTTTGGCAATATATCTCGGGAGATTTTCCAAATCCGTTGCTCCATGAAACACGCAATTTCCTAAATTCAGCCCATCTGCAAGTGTTCGCATCTCCTGGTATGTCTGCCCTTTGCCAACAAATTCAAACCGGATAACTTGATCATGTTCGAGCTGTTTCGCTGCATGAAGGATGTATTCAATCCCATGCAAGGGAATAAATGTTCCGATAAATGTCACAAGAAATCCTGAATCGTTCCGGAACGAATCAGGAAAGGTTGTTGGAAAAAATATTGTATCATCATATCCGACATAAATGACTGACATGCATTCGCGCGGAATCTGAAATTCGGTATGATAATATTCAAGGTGTTGCCGGGTATCGGCTAGAACATGATCAGCAAGGCGTCCGCTGATTAGATCGAGCGCTCGAAAAATTTTGGCCTTAACACTGGTTTCCGTCACGCTTTTTCGATCTTTGACATACGCATCGTATAACGAAAAAAAAATATCAAAAATCAACGGTTTTCCGGTCAAAACGCTCAACATTTTCGCAAGCGGCATAACATATTGATTAGTCTCAGCTACCAGAATCGCATCAAACACATGAGGGATACGCATGAATTGCTGGAGTAAACATGGGTAGCGTTTCCACAATTTTGTTTTTACCGGAATATGACACTCGATCACTTGTACATGATTTAGTTCTAAACCTCGTCGGAGCACAAAATTCCGAGCATAAGCCCGATCGTATGCGCCAAAATAACAAATTTTCATGAAATCATCTCTTGATCCGGGCGTTGATGAAAGACAAAAGGCACATCCTCTGCCTCAGTCAGGAACAGCCGGTCCGCGCGATCATTGTGCAAACGTCACTGCTAAAAAAAATTCATGTACCGACGCTCCTCGGTTATCAGAAGGATCTCGAGCAGGATCGCCGGCATGAAAATCATATTTGACAAACAGATCTTGATGTGCAGGCACTTCCCAGGTAACCGTTTCATAATAATAGACTTTCTGATTTCTTAGAGAGTCATCGTAGCGTACTGTCCAGGTTGCGCCATCAAAAGATGTTGACATACGCACCACATCCCCTGGCCCCCATTGAGTATGGATATCGCCGAGTGTCATTTGCTGAATTTTACGAGGAAATGAAAATTTATACATAATACGCGCGGTTGCCCCTGCCGGAAATGCTCCGATAATACCGGGATGATCAGGCGTCCAAAGTGGAGAATCTCCAGAGATTTCGATGATATTCTCCTGCCATGTCTCAGGTTCAGAAAACGTTTCATGATAAGAAAAATCAGCGCGATCCATCTGTTGGGATGGCACGTTGTCATCCCAAAATTTTTGAGCGACTTTTGTCCGATAGGAAGGGCGATAGGCCCCCAGCACTTCCTTAATGACCGCTTCTCGAAACGCTTTACTTGCAAATTCAGGAAATTGAGCCAAAGAGGCGGCTTCACGTCGAGCCTGTTCATAGATCGAAGGATGTTGTAAAATCCTCGCTAATGATGAAGATGGAATAATATCGGCCATATATTTTAAAAAAATCTGATTTTCTTGCACAAATGTGACACCAAATAGCACAAACATTCCAACTGTCAGGGCATATGCTGCGATAGAATGATGCCGAGCCACGAGTGTGTCATAGCTCCATTTTATTCCGCTCATCATTAGCACAATCAGACATGGAATCAGTTTCACGCCAAGCCGCAGCACAAAAGTGTCAACATACCTGCCTTGATACAAAAACAACAGGAAACACGCATAACCACTCAAACAAATGAATGGGTACAGGATGTTATGACGAATATTGTGAATAATACCCACAATGATGACAACCAAAAAAACAGGGGTCAAGTACTTATAGAAATACCATTGCATAAAGATTTTCATTGCCGCAACCGTTTTCATCACAGGTGAGCTATTTTGGTAGGGATAATGCAGCATCTGACGATAGTAAGCATAATATTGGAGCAGCGAATAATCAAAAACGATTGAGGCAAGCAGGTGAACGCCGATAAAGCTTAATATTGCCCAGAGTCCCCATTTTAAAGGAAATTGTTTACGATGTTGATAGATTATTGCGATTCCTGCCAGCGCAGCGCAGAAAAAACCGTCGAACAACCGAGTTAATGACATCAACGCGGCTGTTATGCCAACAAGAATCAGAAACGAATGCCGGGTTTGTGCCATTTCAACTAGAAGCATGGTCGCAGCCAACCAGAAGAGAAAAATCGGCTCTGTCAATGGCTGATTTGTCCAGATAAAATTTGTCGGGAAAAAAATGTAGGCAATCGAGCCGACACATGCCCAAAGTGAGTGACGGAGAATCCGGCGCAGCAGCAAAAACATAACTATCGGCGTGGCGACGGCAAACAGGTAGGGAAAAAGATGAGCGGCTAACAGATCTTTGCCAACAAGAACAGAGGCGACAGCAATCAGCGCCTGGTACAAAACAGCAGCGATTGAATCTGGATCATTACCGCCTAATCCTTTCTGGGAAAGAATAGCTTCCGCCCAATGAGAATACCGGGGAAGGTCATCAGGGTAAATTCCTCGATAAACAAAGGATGCCACCGCGGCAACCACCGCGATGACAATACAACAAATAATTGTTATGGCATAGTGCTGGTGAGCGAAATGAGAATTCTTGTGTTTTAAAAACATCTTATCGGTCCTCAATAACGTCAGTATTCTTTCGTTCAAATTGCATTGAAAGGCGAATATGAGAAATATGAAGCAGGTATTTTAGTAACGTCAGGATTGTTTGAATTCCATAGGTGACACTTCGTCGAAAATTAATTGAAGATGCTTCAGGAAAATATCGGGTTTCAATGGGAATTTCCTGAATGGTATAGCCTAAAGCAATGGCTTGAACAATAATTTCTGTGTCGAAAACAAAATCATCGGAATTCAATCCAAGATAAAGAGACTGGATCAAATGACTGCTATACGCTCGTAAACCGGTATGGTATTCGGAAAGCGATTGTCGCAACACCAGATTTTCTATGCCTGTCAAGAGGCGATTGCCTAAAAATTTATATACAGGCATTCCGCCGCGTAATGCCCCTTTATTCAATACCCTTGATCCAAAAACGGCATCGCATTCTCCATGAATAATCGGTAAAGCTAGTTCCGCAATTTTTGTGGCATCATATTGATAATCAGGGTGAATCATGACAATAATATCTGCATCAGCTTCAAGTGCAGCACGATAACAGGTTTTTTGATTGCCCCCATAACCTAAATTTTTCTCGTGTACAATGACGTTCAAATCTAATTTTTTTGCAATTTCCACCGTATTATCACTACTGCTGTCATCAACGAGAATAATTTCATCTACAAGGCTTTTCGGAAGATCATTATACGTTTTTTCAAGTGTTTTCGCCGCATTATATGCAGGCATAATAACCACAATTTTCTGACCATGTAACATGATACGACCCTATTGCAAAAGACAGATACTGTGAACCTTGTCCCAGGCATATACATAGTATGTTTACTTCGTCTGCTGCCATGACTCTTGCTATCTCAATGAAACATATTGTCTGCTCATATCAGGCTATCGTTCGCTCACTAAATTGCTCATACACATTGGCAGTCGCAGATACCATGTTCTTGACTGAGAATTCTTCTTGCAGTCTATGAAAGCCGGTAATACCCATCTGTCTTGATTTTTCGGGATCTTTCAATAAGCAGCGCAACGCCTCAGCCAGTGGTTCAACTTGTCCGGGTGATACTAAGATTCCTGACATTCCAGACATCACAGATTCCGGAATCGCACTGACATTGGAGGCTACGATCGCCTTTTTGAAGGCCATGGCTTCCAGCAACACCAATCCGAAGCCTTCCCACAATGATGGAAACACAAAAAAATCCATTCCGGAAAGCAAGCGCATGGTTTCCTGATATGTTCGTAAACCGGTAAAAATAATATTGCCAGTGATGTCAAGCATTTTTGCTTCGTCTTCAAGCTTATCACGCAGTTCACCGTCGCCAATGATGAGTACGCGTAAGTGTGGAAAATCGTGTTTCAACCGACACACGGCCTGGAGCAGATAATGTTGCCCTTTCTGGGGAGTCAGACGACCAATTGTCCCGATCACCGGCGCATCCTCAGGAATATGAAATTGCTGACGAACATAAGACGGTTCAGACAATGCCTCGATGGGGACTGGATCAAGACCGTAATGAATACGCGTGATTTTTTCGGAAGGAATTCCTTCGACCTCTTGCAGAAAACGACCAACCCAATCGGAGATCACGATAATTCTGGTCTGCCACCGCGCGAACAGACGATTCAACCAGATAATTGCACGATGACGACGGAATTGATCATCATTATGTCTGGAAGAAATCACGATGGGTACACCGCTAAGTTTGGCTGCCAGAGTTCCATAAAGGTCAGCATGAATCAGATGCGTATGCACGATCTGAATCTGTTTACTCTGCATGTAAGCCCGTAATTTTCCTATTAATCGTGGATCAACATGACGACGCATGACTTGAATCGAAACATGAATACCGTCCTGTTCAAGGTGAGCTTTATAGCTCTGTAAGTTTTGCAGAAATCGGGCTTCAGCAAGAATACAAAGATGGATCTCGAATCGGTTTCTGTCGAGATGAGAAAGTAATGTCAGAAGATGGTTCTCTGAACCGGAGACTCCATTCATTTTACTGATGTGAAGAAGAGGAATTGCCATACGTTACTTCAAGTGATTAATATTTTTTATTGAAACTCACGAAAAATGCGTGAACCTATTGTAGCTAACGCATGTTCGCGGATGACGATATTGCGTAAACGTCTCCCGAGGGTTTTTCTCTCAGCCGGGGACATGCAAGCGAAGAAACCTATTCTCTCGCAGACTGCATTCGGTTCAGGTGCGCTTATTAAGTTAGACGCTAATTCTTTCCCCAATATTCCGGCGTATGTTGGCGGAGCAATGACAGGAATACCGCAACTCATCGCCTCTAAGACGGTTTTATCCAGCGAACCGGTATCGCTCAAGCTGACAAAACAATCTGCCTGTTGATACCAGGGGACGACCTGGTGAAAAGGGATGTTTCCGAGAAATTTAACAATCTCTGATAACGAGGATTGCATGACCTGATCCTGAAGTTGGGCAACATATTTCAGATCTTCTTCAGTCGCCGGTCCGCCGACAATGTTGACGCCTATTGCTATATCAGGATGCTTTTGGCGAAATAGTTTCACCGCTTCTAACAAACGATCTACTCGTTTACTCAGTGAAAGTCGTCCAACCGTTAAGATCGTAAATGGACGCTGGTGTAATTCAGCGTACTCATTTGGCACGAATTTATTAGTATCAATACCATGTCCAATGACACGTACTTTCGACGAAGGAATCCGAAAACTTTCCGGCGAGGCCGTTACGATCTTATCAACAAGGCAAGTTGCTATACGAAGTATCCATGTCACAGACTTATGGGTGTACCATAGCACGATGGGCACACGCTTGAATTTGAGCAGCGGTGCAGCCATGACTGCAAAAACTGGTATCATATGAGCAAAGCAGCCATCATATTGGCGGTGCTTCAGTAAACTCCACAAGATCCGGTAGAATTCAATCACTCGGAGAGGTTCGTTATATCCCTTTTCTTTTCCCACAGAATAAACGCAAACATTGGCAGGAACAGCGATACGACCGCTTCGCATCGTTAGAACGTCTATATATTCCGTCTGCCGCGCCAGTTCATGAATCCAATGCGTCGTAAACCCCAATACCGGATCATCGGCATCAGTAGCTAAATTAAATAATAGTAGGCGCATAATTAATATGAGAAATCCTTGTATTACACGACTTCAGCATGCGTTTTTTCCTCTTGTTATTGCTCGCAATTGTTCACGCAATTCCTGTGCCAGGTATTTCGTAAAAACATCTACACGCAGATAGGTTTCAAAAATTTCACGTGCGCGTTGTTGCATCCATAAAAATTGTTCGGGACGTATTTGCCGATGAAACTCCGTGAGTATTTCACCAATCCGATCAAGATGATGATGCTCAACAAACAGGCAACATTCGCGATAATCAATCCGGGACTCCAGGGGAAGAACGCATTCGGTATTTATAAATATCGGAATTCTTCCCATACTCAGGGTTTCGTAGAAACGTTGCGAATAATTCCCATTCCCTTTGACATTGAGTATGTAGTCTGATTCGAACATGTTGGTGATAAATTGTTGACGGATAGTGTTCAGATCTCCCTGAAGCGTATTTTTATGTCCGGAATAGGTTTGCCGAAGAATAAAATTAACAGAAATGTAAGGGGTGTCTTGTAAGCGCATGACGGCATATTTGCGCAATAATACGCCGGGAATATAGGCGCCATACTGTTTCTGGAAGAGAGCAAGCAACTGAAAGAAACTTCCTTTCAAATGTTTACGAATAGTATCCGGCAAAGGGCTACTAGCCCAACCTACAAAGCCCACAACAGGATTAGTCTGTTTCTGTCGAATGTCCAGGATGCCCTGATAATACTGCTCTAGCAGATCTTCCACATACGCGGGAAGAATCACTTCATTTGGCTGATATTTAAAACGATATTGACTGGTTCTCAAAATGCAGGCATATTTGATTGGAATAACGGCATCCGAGTCGCCATACGCATCAATCAGTACCGGCTTTCCACTTCCCTCAGTCTCCTTCAAAAAACTTGTTAATAAGTCAGGACGGAATTTTTTCAGAAGCCAATATCCATGGGGGAGCAAAATATAATCTGCATCTTTAAGGTCATTCACCAGACAATAGTATGACGTGTCAAATTGATATTTTTTCCATAATGCGTTTGAAAAGGGCGTTGCACGTTTTAATTTAGGCTGCCAAAAGGGAAAAAGAAGCGGAGTGTGGCTGAGTTTCTGATCAACAAATTGAGGATAAACATAAAATCGTAATGGTTTCGTGCTCTCACACATCGTAAATTATACTCTGCCGGTTAAAAGATCTGTTAGCGTAACATCAAGGTGAGGTTGATCAAATTGTGCATCAAGCCTCCCGCTGACGATTAACTCATGAAATACATATAAATATGCCACTTGCAGAATCACGAGATGGTAATGAGAAGGCTGTTTGATTAGCAATTGTCTTTGAGCCTCAGTCAGAATGGTTTCCACAAAGGAAGTGTTCAGAATCTTCAATAATATGGCTTTATTTGCTTCAAACAATTGCCCGGTGTCAACCACAGAACCGCTTTTTTTTAAATATTGCGTGATTTGAGGGGCTAATAACCGCTTGATTTTCTGCTTGTAAAATGCCTTTTTATGATTCAATATCCCCAGTCGTTTCGCTATCCGGGCTGTTTTTCGATTCAAAAGAGGAAAAAATCCCATGATCTCAAAACTATTCAACATCATTTCGTGCATTTTTAAGAGGAATTCAATATCAAGATGATACCCCTGATTCCCTTTATGGGGAGGAATTTTGAGACGAAAAGCCCGTTCTTCGCCGCCTTCACGCATAATATAACGATATTTGGATAAGCGCAGAATGCGAAGAAGAGACGCTTTATACTTCCCCCCCGGAATTTTTTCGAGAATTTTTTTCAGAAGCGATACAGGATAGAGCACCTGATCGCCACAAGCTCCAAGAAACACACTGTGTAAATCTTCTTGCGCTAACACCCTGGCCAGTTCAGACCGCAAAAACATCCCTTCTTGAAAAACATACCCTTCAAGAATCCAGACAATTTCCGGCAGGCTGGATAATTCATAATGCACGGTTGCGGTAAGATGACGAACATTGGGATAATGTTCAAGAATTGAAGCCGTTGCAGGAATTTCATTCTGTTTTCCGCCGCCGTTTATTGTGACGGCAGTGACCTGAGCACTTGTCTCCTTTTTAAGGAAATGCAAGAGGAGATTCGTATCCCAGCCTGCTGTCAGAGTCAGAGCGGCTTCTTTTTGTTTACCCAAACAAAACAGATTCTTCACACAGGCTTGAATGGATGGAAGCAGTTGAGCTTTGGCCTCTTGTTTTGACGGTAAAACCTCATGAGATTTATGAGCTGTGACCTGGATTGACTGCCTTGTAAAATCAATGACCAGGGCGGTTCCGGGAAGTAATTTTTGCACTCCTTTTATCAGGGTTGATTCATTCGGAATCACGTGGGAAAAATGAAAAAAATCCCTGACCGCTTCACGATCCAATTCACGCTGCTGAGGAAAGGAAAGTAACAGTTGTTTCAAATTCGTACTGAATAGCACCGTTGCACTGGTCGTCGTATAGTAGAGAGGCAGGCTAGTGCCAGGTTCAGATTGAAGAATATATCCTTTTTGCTCGTTTTCATCAAACAGCCATATCCAAAAAAGTCCCTCCAGTTCCAGAGAACATGCGGGACCTTTGCAGCGATAGAGGTATTCAACAATTTCCACATCTGTTTGGACGCTAAGTTCGTATGTTTCACGAACTTCTTCGATATTGCAGATATACCCGATAATCGCACAGAGCACCCGGGAGTTTTTGTTGTAGTATAAAGTCTTTTCAGCAGATCTGAGAATTCGGATTCTCTTCGCTCGAAATTCTATAATACCGTTAGAAAACGAGTGTTCGTCACAAAAAATGCTCTTATTCTGCTTCGCTGTCCAGGTAATTTTGCCGAAAAAAGAGTTCATGGTGTTTCGATGATCTGTCGGGCTGCGTCAAAAATTTTGCGAAACCCCTCGACATAGAGGTCTGCGGAAAAAAACGACCAGGCAAATTGTCGCGCACGCTGTCCCATCATATCGGCTTCTTGCGGATGCTCCAACACCCAACGCAATGTATCAGCCAGGGCCCCCTCGTCAGCCGGCGGCACCAAAAAACCTGTTTCTCCAGGGGTAATCATTTCCGGAATCCCTCCTACTCTTGTGCCAATGACGGGCGTTCCGGTCGCCATTGCTTCAAGTACAACTCGTCCCAATCCTTCAGAATAAGAAGGTAAGACAAATACCCTCGCCTGCGCCATCTGTTTTGCCAACTCAACTTGCGGCCGGGGCGACATGAATTTCACCAGATGTTCGATCTGGTGATGGTATATTTGTTGTCGCAATTCTCTCATATATGCAGAGTTTTGCGTCTGCCCAATAAGAATCAATTGACTGTCAGGAAAATCAGGAGCAATTCGAACATACGCATTAATCAGGTGAATAACGCCTTTTAAAGGCGTCAAGACGCCTGCATAAAGGATTGTTTGCTGATTCTGACTATTGCGAGTATTTCCGGCCTGCACAAAGCTTTCCATATCTGTCCAGGCCATAAATTGAAATATTCTGGCATGGGGATTCCATTGCTCTAATTGCCAGCGTGTGGCGTTGGAAATCGCATGAAGTACATCGGCGCGACGCAGCGTGAAATCAGCGCATCTGTTCATCACCATCTGATACAAACGAGGGAAAAAAATGCGTCGTTGTAAAAAAATATGCTGTTCAAAATCTCCATGGCTCTGCACTACAAGCGCAACGCGGCGTCCAAAATAACCTGCGACCTGTTTGGCGGCAGCCGCAGCAACCCCGTCATACGGGCTTTGGGCAACCAGAATAGCGACTCGATGGCGGAAAATAAGCCACAGTAAGTAAAAAGGAAGGCCAAAAAACATTTCACCATACCGTACAATCCGTAATGGTGCATCCGGTAAAAGAAAGAAATTAGCCGATTGGGTGAAATGTCGAGGAAACCAATCTTTAGAGAAACCGATAAAAAATAATTCTCCCAGGACGCTAAGCGTCTGCACTTTTTTGGCATCTGTTGTGCTCAGCGGCATGGAATAACGCGCGCTTCCGACAAAACAAATTTTCAAAGGTGTTTTTTCATATTCCATCGCGGACAAACTGATTTCCAGTAACTATCCAGGATAGTCAACAATTCCAGACTCAGTTTCTTCAGAAACAATTGATAGAGAGCATATGTCTTCCTATATGTGGCATAACGATGTACTTTCAAATTTCAGGCGAATTCTGTCAATGTATTTTCCCATGTCTTTTGTAATACGGGTGCTCAGGAGTGCAATTGAGCGTTTGCATGAAATCGCTCAATTGCACTCCTACCCCTCAATAATAACTTGGCTTAGCACTAGTTCAGTGTACACATCAAAAAATTTGTGATGTTACCATTGCCCTGAGCATTGTTACCAGGTATAAAACAGATCCCAATAACGCATGGAAAGCGGCATGGGCGTTTCCTGGTTGATTTCATAATAGCTCGCTAATGTGAAAAAGAGCAAGGTCGTCAATACCTGGACAATGACAAAGCTATACAGGAGGAATAGGCGCTTCCAACGGGTAAGCGCCAATACCATTCCGACAAGACCGAAGGGACCAATCAGGACAAAATTGAGCCAGGGAAAACGCAAGAGATTCGAATGATGCCTGAATACATAGCCGGGAAACTTGCTCAGCAACGAACTTCCATCGGTCCTCATATGTTGTCGAATTTCTTGCGGAGGATTGTCAGGGTACGTAAAAGGCCGGCAGCGTACAAACAGATGATAATCTGTCAGTTCATCAACTCCGAGGTAAAATTCCGAACGCTGCGCTGAACTCCAGCAAAACATGAGGTCAGGATTGCCGTTCCAGTATTCATCGTCAAACCACCCTTTGCGCAGATAAGGATGCGCCGCAGGATGGCCGAAATCAATCTGGTGCTGATCGCTGATCAGCTCGTCATCTATGTAACAGCTATGCGCCAAAATTTGAGTCAACATGCACGTGAGAGTGGTCGTTAGGAACATAGAGATAACCCTCTCATTTCATGCTGAAAGGGTTGCCGGAAAAGAGATCATGGTCATTGAAATCATTGGGATTGAAATCGAGAAAACGATCGATGCGCTGATCGTTGGTTTTATCGCTGGTTTCAAAGTAACGCTCCAGTTTGACGTAGGGTTTGTCAGACCAGACAGGATTTGCATAATATTGCGCGCTGAAACCATGAGGGAATTTCCAGAAAGAGAGCATGACTGTCAGCCCAAGAGCGGTCAGCCCCAGGAGACCGCCGATCCACCATCTTTTTGTTTATTTCTTTGAACGCGTCGCTGTGAGACAACCATACAACGTAAGAAGAGTCAAGATCACCAGCCCATGAGGTCAGAAAACGATCTGCTTGAAAACTCAATATACGTTGGGTCAGATCGAAAAGATATTGCTGCATGGATATTCTCCCAGGAGTGCGTTTGCAACAGGGCAAAGCCCTGTCAAATTGCCGCGGCGAAGCAAACGCTCATTTGCACTCCTGAGTCCTCTTGATCATCACTGCCGCAATGCATCCAGGGTGTCTCGCAGTAACTTTTCCCAGGCATTCGGCGGGAGCGAGCGTTGACCTCCATGAATGAGTGTTTCACGGAACTCTGCATCATGTAACACGCTCTTAATCTGCTCTTTCATTGCTGCGACATCTCCTTGTGGAAAGAGCAGGCCATTTTTCTTGTGTTCAACTAATTCAGGATTACCGCATACCGAGGTAGTAATAACGGGAATGCCTACCATCATTGCTTCGAGCAATACATGGGAAAATCCTTCATAGGCGGTGTTCAGTACAAAAATATTTGCGGCGTGCATATAAGCAAACCCTTGAGCCCGCAAAACCTTTCCGAGAAATCTTACCCGGTGAGCTACTTTCAGAGTACGGGCCAATTCTGTCAATCTATTTTTTTCAGGCCCATCTCCGACAATCAGCAATTTCACTGATTCTTCAAGCTCAGGAAGAAGGTGAATGAGCTGATCAATTCCCTTCCAGACCACTAAACGACCAATTGTAATGATCAAGCGATCCTGCGGAGCCACTCCAAGCTGCGCTCGAATTTCGGATTGTGATGCGAGTTGTTCTGAGCAGGGTTCAACAGCATTATAGATGACCTGAATCTTATGCTCAGACACTCCCCAGCCATGCACCAGAGTCTTAAGGTATTGACTGGGAGTAATGATTTTTTCAACCTGTCGGGCTAACCAGGCTCGTGCTGCTTTGTGCAGTTCGACTTGCCAACGTTGTTTTTTCTGTTGAAAATCATCGATAGAATCCGTTGTCAATCCTGTATTCATCGCGCGTTCCCAGGCGTAATCGCCGACAACCTTCATGATCAGGCGTTTTCGCAAAAGCGATCCAGCCAATACAGCCGGAAGTTCTAAACCATTAAGATACCAGACATCGGCATTCCAGCCTGTTCGAATAAGCGTCAGCCAAAGGAGGAACATGCGCAACAGCAGCGGAACTTTGCGCGACACTCGCCGTACCGGAAACGGAAACGGTTGACGATCATCGCCGAGCGTCACAACGCACACATCTCCTCCTTGCTGATGCAAACTCGTCGCCAGACGACTGACGTAGGTAGCTGGGCCGCCGATGTCCGGTGGAAAAATTCCAGTGATCACACATACTTTCATTCACATTTTTCCTTTTTCCTAACGATCATGAGGCGGGGAAACCACTGGACAGCGACCTGAACTGAGGCGTCACGATCTCGACAATGTTGAGTGGAAATTTTTTGGAGGACGTTAGCGGCAAGATAACAAGAGCATCCAGGTCTATCCTTCCCTCATGAATCAGAACTGTTACGTGATGTTCTCCTCTTGAAATAATTTGACGGTCAGTAAGCATGTATTGCTCAAAGTGTTCATGCTCAATCTGGAATTCGCCTAATTTTTTCGAATCAAGGCGAACACTCATTTTGGCCGTTTCTCCAACAGAACGACACCGCAATCCAAGTCGGTAAGTGCCGGAAATCTTGACAATAAACGGAATTGTCAACTCAACAACATTTCCATCTCCAATTCTGATGAAGTGCCCACTACTGGCCGCTGGATCGTCAATTCTGGAGGGCACAGGAGTTGCAAGCGTTGATTCAACCTCTGTCAGTGCATCCGTTGAATCATAAGGGACTGCGCCTAAAAATACCTGATAGGCATCCTGTTCATCTTCAATCAATTGATTGACAATCAGTCTCCCACCTCCTGCTTGCGGCTTAAACTGATAGGAGAATGTTAACATAGGGCGAGCTAATATCAGGATACGATAAAAAGAGTTTGAGAGGGGTAAAGACACGGCATAAAGATCCTTCGCCTGCGTCATCTGCAAATCGATATGGCGTCTGGCAACAGGATGCAGCGCCATAACCCGTTCAGAATACACGAGAGAAGACTCCGCTCCAAATCCGATTTCGCGCTCGCCATGAGGGTTACGAGGCTCGCTGTACAATTTAACAAACACTCCGGGCAGACCTTTTTTTAAGGTCATGACCTTTTTCAACACAATATCCCCTTTATATGCCCATTTCAATGAGGAATCTGCTCGATAATTTTTATGATGGTAGCTGAATGCCAATGTGACTTCATCAGGCGTATTTTTAAGAATATCGATCTTTTCAGGGGATGTTCTGATGCTATCAATAAAATAGGTATAGTCGCCATAGTCTTCTGAGGTGACTCGCATCCACGTTTTCTTGACCTTAACAAAATAACTATGACCAGCCTGTTGGTCTTTTCTCAACGTAGGATAGGTAACTCGAAAAATTTCATTTTCAAACACAATATGCTCAGGGCTTGCAAACGTATAGTCTGTTCCTTCAATTTCTTTCCAATCTTGTTCATTTTGTGAGCCGCCGGTATCATAAAATTTAACATCTTCCGCATGTTTTGAACAAGAACAGACTTCAAACAGCAGAATGGCAAAAAATAACGTATAGAGTAGCTTCATAAAAATTTTCTCCAGCATAACTATGGCTCACATGAGAATTTTGCGGACTTGTCAAGAAAAATCTGAATTGTTCTTGACTTCTCAATTTTCCTGGCGCACTCTTTGCATCAGAGAAGAGTTGTCATGAATCTTCAGTTTAAAAATGAGCCTCGCAGTAGCCGCTTTAGCCTCGGGAAGAAACGCTAACGTCTTTACTACAAACAGGTATTGTCATAAGGAGATAAAGGTATGAAAACGCATTTATTACGAATAGTATTGTTGGGATGTTTGGCGACAACCGTGATCGCCTGTTATTCTTACGAACTTCCGGGTCCCTCTTCTTTGACTTTGAGCGAGGCCAAAAGCGGTAGTATAGTCGAGATGAGTTCTGGCGACATTTTAGTTCTGCTTTTGGAAGGTAATCCCACAACCGGTTATACCTGGGAGCTTGACGCCCTTGATCCAGCAATCCTGCAACAACAGGGAGAACCTGATTTTACGCCTGACAGCGATGCTATAGGCTCCGGCGGAAAATTTACCTTTCGTTTTCAGGCCATTTCCGCCGGCCAGAGTCCGTTGAAACTGATCTATCACCGTCCCTGGGAACAGGGGATACCACAGTTGAACACTTTTGAAGTGACGGTCATTGTTAAAATTCAAAACGCAGCATAGCGCCGAGCGTCATGGTGTTGAGTTGGATGTCTTCGTGAATCTTGCCAAATCCCCATGTTTCAGAGCGATAGTTCACATTAATATCCAAAAAGATCGTGGGCACAATCTCAACATCCAGCCCGGTGCGCAGCCCAAAAAACGGATTGTCTGCTGCCTTGCCGCCGGAAAAATGCCATCCGATTCCTGCGCCCGCATAAATTCCGCGCCCAACAAGCACATACACCTGCGGAGCAAACACTGCATCGTCGGATCCGGCGTAGCCATCTGCCAGGAATTCGAGCATGCCTTCAACCGTGAAAAATTTCATCATCTGGTATTGGTACGAGAGCAGCAAAGCCAACCCTTCTTCATCAACGCCTTCAATAATGATGTCTTCCAGGCTTTTCCAATAGTGGATTCCGCCTCCAAAACGATGAACATTTTCAAAACGACCGCGATTCACTGCCAACACATCCTGTCCTGCAAAAAGCTGCATTCCCCAAATAATGAAAAGAAGCGATATTTTTTTCATAAACAATTATCAAAACTTTCTTCGACTTTTGTTTGGCAAAAAATGCCTATCTTCCCAGGCAGGCGGATATTTTGCAAAAGTCAGAAAATTCTTGTGTATTTTTTCATTCTCCTGATA
The DNA here is from genome assembly GCA_040772385.1 of Candidatus Vecturithrix sp. Classification (GTDB taxonomy): domain Bacteria; phylum Moduliflexota; class Moduliflexia; order Moduliflexales; family Moduliflexaceae; genus Vecturithrix. The sequence goes on from JAXGYF010000001.1 coordinate 478,818, forward strand.
CCTGGTTACATTAAATTTGATGCGTTTATAGTTCCGTTTGAAGGCAGGACTACAAACCCATCGTTCAAAGTTTGACAGAACATGACATCGTATGTTGAAGTCAATGAAATTTTATCCGAAAAAATGTCAGCCTTCTAAAAACCGGGTTTCTTGAAGAAACCCGGTTTTTTCTGCATGAAACGTACCTATGCGACAGGAGTTTCAGAAAAATTATCAAAAATGGTTTGCGAAAGATGTGCTGCGAGCGATTAAACGGTATGGACTGATTGAGCAAGGAGAAAAGGTCTGTATCGCCTTATCTGGTGGGAAAGATAGCATGACGCTCCTCTTTATTTTGCACTATCTCAAACGGTTTTCCTATCTTGAGTTTGACCTGTCGGCTGTCCACATTAAAATTGACGAGTATGAGACTGACGTACTCAAAACTGTCTGTGAACGCTTTGAGATCGAATATCTGGAAGATCGGCTGCTGTTGGAAGAGCGTGTGCCTGAAAAAAGCAGATGTTATCTGTGCGCCCGACTGAAACGAGGGGCAATATCGAATGTACTCAGACAGCATGACATTCAGAAAGTGGCGTATGGGCATCATGCTGATGATATAGCCGAAACGTTCTTGATGAATCTGATCCAGAATCGCAAACTCGGCAGTTTTTCACCCAAGGTCGAGTATGCCAATAATCCGATGATCCTTATTCGTCCGATGATTTACCTCGAAGAAGCGACCATTCAGCAGATTCACCGACATATTGGCCTGCCGGTTTTGAATACGCCATGCCCTTATGCTAATGACAATGTTCGGCGTCAGTACAAGCAGAGCATTCAGCAACTCAACTCAATCTTTCATACAAAAACTTTCAGTAAAAACGTGGTAGCTGCTCTTGAAAATCTTGATGAAACCAATATCTGGATGCACCTTGTAAAGGAACTATCATGAGCTTGCGCTCACCTGTCATCATGAAACGACATGGATCTCACATCACCAGGGATAAAACATCCTTGTTTATGAGAAATCCTTGTAGTCTCACAGAAGAAGATCAAAAAACATAGATCTTCTTTTCGAAATTCTTGACAGGAATGCCCCTTATGCTTTACATTTTCCTGATAAGCCGAAAAACCGGGTTTTTTCAAAAACCCCGGTTTTTGATGTGCAAAAAAAATATTGATAATCACTTAGAGTTCATATTGACTATAAGGATATGGATATGGTAAAATTCTGGCGACTCTGGCTGCGTTGGATGATCTTCCTTGTGAGCTTTTTCTTGCTGCTAAGTCTGAATAGTTGTGACGAAGGGAAGTCTCCATCATTTCCAGAACCGGATAAACCGCTCACACCATCTGAGATGATCATTGATCCGGGACCGGGGAATCTGGCGGGAACGATAGTCGGAACCATTTCGAACCAACCGCTTATCGGAGTAAGCGTAAGGGTACAAGCACTCCGGACCACTACAGATCTCTACGGAAATTTTCGTCTGGACGGCGTTGGAAATGGACAATGTCTGCTCAATGTTTCCGGCGATCAGGTCTATCCACGCAGAATCATTGTAAATCCTGCGAATGGACGAGTTATTCAGGTGGATGCGATTGAGCGACAGAGTGCGTTCCATTTGAAATTTTACCGTGAATTAGCACGCGGCAATCACCCAGAAGAAAAGGAGCTGCTGCCGATTCATCGCTGGACAGGCGCGACGCCGCCAACATTTTATATTGATACAAATGCCCGCGCTGCATATAATGGAGTAATTACCCAGGAAACGATAGATCGCGTCACGCGAGTCATTAACCAGGTCGTCCCGGTCTTCAGTGGGAATATGTACATCGCTCCCCTCATTCAAGTCCGATCATTTTCTGATTACAGGTTTGAGTCGATCCCTGAAAACTCCCTGGTAATCTCGTTTGATGATACGCTGTTCTTGCGAGATGCCCTGGGAGTCGTGTTTACCGAACCCGGTTTAACTTCTTCTGAAAGCTATGCCCTACAAAAAGCCTGGGTTTTTGTACTGAATCAAGAGGCGTTTTTTTCTCTCAGCGGCGTGACCCGTGAAATAGTTGTCGCACATGAACTGGGGCATAGTTTTGGATATCGGCATACATCATTCCTGCCGTCAATCATGGCAAAAGCTGGCATGTATGCCGGTTTGTTCAGCGAACACGATCGGATGCACATGGCAGTGATGTATCGTCGCCCTGCAGGAAACCTGGATATAGATAATGATCCGCTGACAACAGGAAAAATCATGAAGTCGAGTTCAAAATATCAGGTTTTTATTGATCGCCGCCCCAACCAAACCACTTCTCCTTCTATGAAACAACGGCTGCGTTTATTACAGAGTTCCGCTGAAGAATTCTTTGAGAATATAGTAATGTCTGCCACTATCATAGAATGAAATTTTTATGGGTAAGATGAGGAGGGGGGAAACGCGAAAACTCTATCCGAACTCTTGTGATGGGTGATTAAGAATAAATTTTGAGGAACTTTTGCGTGGTGAAAATCGTAAATATTCAGTAAAATCCCTGTAACTTTTGATCCTTTATCGTGACTTTATAGTAAAATTTATGTTGACATACTTTTCATGTGCTTTGTATGGTCTGAGAAAATTTTATTCGTTAACCATAAAGCAAAAGAATAATGACAATTATTGATAACCTTCAAGATCAGTGGCAATTATTTCGCAACGGGAACTTTAGTGAGCTTGTGTTGTCTAATGAGTCGAGTAACGTTAAGAAAGCTATTCAGAAGGAAACGACGCAAACTCAGATTCCTGATGAGAAGTTGGTAGAAGCTTCTCAACGCGGTGATACAGGAGCGTTTGAAGTTCTAATATACAGATATCAACGGCAAATATTTAATTTGATTTATCAGATGACGCATAACGTTGATGCTGTGGAAGATATTGGACAGGATGTCTTTGTTGCGGCATTCAGGGCGATCAAAGATTTTCAAGCAAAGTCATCATTTTTTACCTGGTTATATCGGATTGCCATTAACCATTGTAAAAATTATTTGACATCGGCCAATAGAACTCAGGATGTTGAAAAGCTGTATCGGGCAGAGCAGGAAACCGTAGAGACATCTGATGATTATGAAAAGAATCCGCAAAGTATGCTCATAGCCAAAGAATTTGTCACGCAGATGGAAGAAGCGATGGAAGGGCTTCCGGCTGAACAGCGAATTGTGATCACCTTGTGTGAATTTCAGGGGTTTTCCTATCAGGAAATCGCTGAAATTTTGCAATGCCCGGTCGGAACGGTGCGTTCGCGTCTTGCCAGGGCCAGAGCGACTTTACAGGAGTATTTACATCAATATGTATGATCCAAAAGTCAAAGGGCGTGTAAGCTTGTCAAGGCAAGTTTAGATGCTGAATTGATGATGAACTGCGAAGCCTCTCGTATTTTGATCAGTAGCTATCTTGACGGTGAGCTTTCCGATCAGGAAGTCGAATTGTTCAAAGCTCACTTACAAGTCTGTGAGGACTGTGTCCGCTATCTGCAACAGCAAGAAATCCTGAAAAATGCGCTAAAACACTATTCGCTTTTTCAGGAATCTCTGGAAGCGCCTCCAGATTTTGCGAAAAAGGTTATTATAAAACTTCAGAAGACACTTACGCCAGCGCAGCCTCCTCTTGCAGCCCGAATTAAACAGACCTATCGCCATTTCGTCTTCGGTTTTGTTGAAAGCTGGATCAGGAGTTTAAAAACCCGGCCATTTATCTGGACGACCGCGGTTTCTTGCATGTTAATGCTGATGGTCGGCCTTGTGAGTTTCAAAGTCGTGCATCAAATTTCCTGGCAAGAACAGACCAGAATAGCAAACCTGGGAAATACGGCGATACCTCCTGGCCCTGCCCCCTCTATGCTGCCAGGTACGACTCGAACATCTCGCGGACGGCAATCTGTTTCTTTGCAAGAGCCAATGGCTTCTGAGAGACAGGACGTGTTTCAGGCGCTTGAAATGAAGGATATGGCATCTAGACAAGAAAAAATACTTGACTTCCCTTCTTCGTTTCAAGAAAAGATGGGAGGATTTGCAGAGACCGACGGACTGATCATTGAAGAAGATGAATCGCCATTTATTCGCGTCGCCAGTCATCATACTCCGTCAGTTGAAGATTATGTTTATTCACATGTGGTTGAAGTTTATCAGACTCACTTCATGGATGATGCCGTGTTCGTTGGGTATGTCCACGATGTGTTCACCCAATAATTCGCACGCAATGACACAGCGACATCTTCAACACATCAGGAGGTGGACAATGAAACCGTGGTCAAAAGATGTCATCAACGTCGTGTACCTAGGGGTTGGAATTCTGCTCCTTATCGAATTGCTGATGGTTCCTGGCATTGCAGCGCAGGAGCAGAGCTTACAGTTTGATGATATTATCCGAATGCTAGATCCTTCGGGTAGAAAATTAAATTATCTGGGAACAAAATTTGTTATTGATTATACCCCTTCTCGTCGGTCAACGACGTTGGTGCGAGTAACTTATGGGGCTTCGGGCCTGGAGAAGAAGGAAGTATCCCCACTCCAGCGCGGAGAGTCGCAAATCATTCTTGATGATGGAAAATTTCTGTGGCATTATATCCCTTCGCAAGCATCGGTCGTAAAGAAAAAACGGCGCGTCTCTTTAGGGGAAATCTCCCAAAGAATCCATGAACAAAATGAACTGATCCAGCAAAATTATCACATTCAAATTGAAAGGCTTTCAGAGACTTCAATAACGACCTCCATCTCTCAAATTCCTTCAGTGATTGGTGACGTGCTGGTCACATTTCAGCCGAAGATGAAGGATCGTCCGGCCTGGAAAATTTGGCTTGATAGCGAACACGGCCTGGTCGTGCGAACGGAAATTTATGATGTGAACGGTGATCTGACGCTGTTATCAGCATTTTCCGAACTGACCTTTCAACCGGAAATTTCAAAAAGTTCCTTTGTAATCAAAGTTCCGAAGGGCACGACGATGCGGACATCGGTTGAAAAACATTTTCACACAATTGAAGAAGCAGAACAAGAACTCGATTTCCCGATTTCACAGCCAGGCTATATGCCAGAAGGGTTTGTGCTCGCCGCTGTCGTTTACTCCCAGAGTGAACAGCGTGAGAAACTTCAATTAGCGTATATAGATGGTTTAAGTTCGATCTCAATTTTTGAAGAAACACATGAGATTTCCTCAGAAACATCGCATGAAACCAGTCAAAAAGTTGAGATTAATCCGTCCATCAAAGGCACTTTTCACGATCAGGGGTTGTTGAAGATTCTGGATTGGCAATTGAATCCAGATCTTCATCTCACGTTAGTCGGAGAAGTCGCGGATGCTGAGTTGCTCAAAATTGCGTCATCTTTTGCCCAATAATACAAAAATTCTGCTCTGGTTTACTACGCTATCATGTTATTTGTGAAATTACGACTCGAATACCTTTGGACAGCAACGATAGTGAGTGCTGTGGTGTTATTCGCTCTTTTTTTCCCAGAAGCCGTTGTCGTTGCTCAGACTCCTCAATATATTCCCTATTCTTTTGCTGATATCGCCGAAAAGGTTCAACCCTGTGTAGTGAATATCAGCACCGCTCAGATTATCACCCCGATCATTAAACCTGGTCAAGGTTTTCAGGGCGATGAGTTCTTTGAACGATTTTCCGGAGAGAACGCCCCAACGCATCGGTTTCAGCGTCGAAGTTTGGGGTCAGGTGTCATCCTCGATCAGCACGGTTACATTATCACGAATAATCATGTGATCGAGCATGCTGATCAAATTAAAGTCAAGCTCTCAAACGAAGAAGAATTTGAAGCAGAACTGATTGGAAGAGATGTAAAAACTGATATTGCGTTGATTAAAATTCCGGTAGAAGATCAAGAGCTTCCAGTCGCTAATCTTGGTGATTCTGATGGTATACGAGTCGGCGATTGGGTCATCGCTGTCGGCAACCCGTATGGTTTAACCCATACGGTCACTGCCGGAATTATCAGTGCGAAAGGCCGCGTCATCGGAGGCCCCTATGATGAGTTTCTGCAAACTGACGCCTCGATTAATCCAGGCAACAGCGGCGGTCCTTTGATTAATATTAAAGGCGAAGTGATCGGGATCAATACCGCCATTTTCACGAATGTTCAAGGAAATTACATGGCCCAGGGAATCGGATTTGCCATTCCCAGTAAGCTTGTCCTGCGCGTTGTGCATGACTTGCAGTTATATGGAAAGGTTCGGCGAGGCTGGGTTGGAATCGTGATTCAAGAAGTGACTCCGGAAATTGCTGATTCTTTAAATTTACCAGACGCCCGAGGTGCGCTGGTGTCCAATATTGTCCCTGACGGACCAGCTGAGAAGGCCGGAATCATTCGAGGAGATGTGGTGTTGAGCTTCAATAATATTGCCATTCAGCATTCCATTGATCTGCCTAAAATTGTCGCTGAATGTGAACCCGGGACGAGCGGGGCCTTGACGGTCAATCGGGATGGCGAACAGATGACTATCCAGCTTACTTTAGGGGAATTTCCTGAACCTGACAGCTTCCCTTCTCCTACAGAATAAATTGCCTCAATCCAGAATTGTTCATCCAACCTTGTTGGAAAAAACTTGACAATGCCCTTTCTTTTTTGCAATAACTCTTGATTGTTGTCGCATTGTGCAAGAACACCTGCAACACCTACAAAAAGGAGTGACAATCATGGCAGAGCAACGAGTCCCGAATATTGATGGCAATTTTTACCGGAATCTGCGGAAATATTATCCGAGCGTGGATCGCGGAGAAGGCGTGTATATCTGGGATACCGATGGTAACCGATACATTGACGGATCAGGCGGCGCGTGTGTCGTCTCCATCGGACATGGGGTCAAGGAAATCCGTGAAGCCATGTTAAAACAGGCCGACCGTATTTCATTTGCGCATGGCTCCCATTTTACCAGTGAAGCCGCAATCGAATGCGCTGCACAAGTGATTTCGCTGATGCCATCGCCCGAACTGAATAAATGTTATTTCCTGTCCGAAGGCTCGACCGCGATCGAAACTGCGGTCAAATTAGCGCGACAATACTGGCGTGAAGCCGGGAGACCGGATAAGTTCAAAACCATTTCGCGCTGGACAAGCTATCATGGCAATACGGCCGGAGCCTTAGCATTAGGCGGGCATACTGCCAGAAGACGGCATTATCAACCGCTGATTCTTCATACTCCCCATATTGAGCCAGCATATTGTTATCGCTGCCCCTTTGAAAAAACTCCGGAAACCTGCAATCTTGAGTGTGCCGACGCATTGGAACGCATGTTGAAATACGAAGGGCCGGATTCGGTGGCCGCCTTTATCGCGGAGCCAGTCGTTGGAGCAACCGCTGGAGCCTTAGTGCCGAAAGATGGGTACTGGCAGCGTATTCGTGCAATCTGCGACCAGTACGACATCTTGCTTATTTCCGATGAAGTCATGGCCGGCGTTGGCCGTTGCGGATACAATACCGCGCTCGATCGCTGGAATGTGACGGCTGATATGATCGTGATGGCGAAAGGGCTAAGTTCCGGCTATATTCCGCTGGGCGCGGTAGTGGTGAAAGAAAAAATCTGGGAGACAATTCGACAAGGCTCCGGGGCCTTTGTGCACGGACACACCTATAGCATGAATCCGCTTTCGATGGCGGTCGGCGCAGCCGTTTTGAAATACGTCAAACAGCACGATCTTGTCAGAAAATCTCATAAGATGGGGCAATATTTGCTGGAACACTTGCATACCCTCCGGGATTTGGAAATTGTCGGCGATATACGCGGTCTCGGCATGTTCTGCGGCGTGGAATTTGTGCGCGATCAAACTACGAAAACCCCCTTTGATCCCAAGCTGAAAGTCAATGCAAAAATATTTCAGGCCGCTTTCCAGCGTGGATTAATCACGTATCCCGGCTCCGGCGGCGCAGACGGCATTCAAGGGGATCATACCTTAATCTGTCCTCCTTTTATCATCACCAAAGAACAAGTGGATACGCTTGTCAAGATTCTGCGCGAAGCTATTACGGAAGTGACATCGGGGTTGAGCTAACAAAATGCTCAGATATTTTCAGGCACAAAAACCGGGTTTTTTCAAAAAACCCGGTTTTTAAAAGACTCTCTTAGATCGCATTCTGCTTCCATCGTAAGGTTCCTTCGGTAAATTGAGGGATAATCTGTCCCTGATCTGTCAAATATGTCAGACACGATTTGAGCGTGCTGCCAACCAATACGTATTGATTCGCGTTTAACGTAATATTGTACGTCTGGCAAAGTCGCGCCAGGAGTTCCTCAAACATGGCTGCGGGTTGGCACCAGGAGACGATCCGCTCCAAAATTTCCTGAATTTTGCGGATATTCGCCGCTATGAGCGCAGTAATGTCGGTTGTCAGTACCGCATGACTCGGCGCATACCAGGCAGCGTTGAGCGACTTTAAGCCCTCAAGAGTGCTAAAATGCGCCTGAAGATCGTAGAGAAAGATCAGGTGATATTTGTTCAGAATTTCTTCCGAAAACAGGCTGTCCGCCAAAAAAATCACATTATCCGGCGTTTTCACTCCGATCATCTCAAAATAATGTCCGGGCAGCGGCATCGCTTCTAATCCGGTATTTAAAATAGGGCCTGAAGCGGGAATGACATCGGTGACAGTCGAGGGCTTTGCCATCAAGAATTTATTTTGCAAAGCTTTCATCGGAAATCCGCCAAACAGAAAGGCTGGTTCCAACACCGGATGCTGAATGAACGCCGCTTCCAGAGAGGTTGCCGCAATGCGGCAGCCGGTTTTCTGTTGTAAAAACGCATTGCCACCAACGTGGTCTGCATTGGAATGGGTGTTGACAATCAGATCAAGTTCCCAGTTCTGCGCCTTCAGCAGTTTGAGAATCTGCCGACCGGCGTCTGGATCATTGCCGCTGTCAATCAGAATCGCACGATGATCGTTGACATACACGCCGATATTCGCAGGCGAAGGAATCAGATACGTGCGTTCTGTAATCTGCTGTAAATGTAAACTTGCCATAGAATCACTCCATCAGCATAGAAATATTTCAGAAAAATCGTTGCACCTCTAAAAACCGAGTTTTTTCAAAAAACTCAGTTTTTCCCTGACTGAACATATCGGACATTTTTGTCAAGTTAAAGCGCAATTTCTGAACGGGCAATCTTCCGAATCTGCACGGCGTAATTCACATCCTGCCCCAGAAGATGCTGATATGGCGTGTAGGACTGAAACTCGCCAGCATTTTGAAATGCCACAGGAGTTCGAATGATCGCATACGTCAAGGGGGAGAGGAATGGCTCAATAAACGGCAATCCCGGCGTATAATGAAACGCGCCGCTAGGTTTTAAGGCGGCGAGAATAGTCATAAACAGACGGGCGCAGCGTTCCGGCGCGCCGTGCTTATAGACATGCTGAAAAAGGAAATGATTAGAAAAGGCCAAATGAGAAAGAATTGTGCCCCAGGTTTCAGATTGATAGTGAAATTGAAACCAATCTGCTTCCGTGAGAAAGGGCATCGGATCGCAAAGACGGTCAATCCCGTAGGCTTCGATCCCTTGGGAACGTAAAAATTGCACGAAACGGCCATGCTGGCCACAGCCCAGATCGAGCACTGGCTCTTGCAATGCTGCCTGATCCAGTCCCAACAAGTCCCATTGCAATCGCTCGGAATACTCTTCACAGACCGGCTGAGAAAACAGAAAATGATTTTCCGGCGGCAGCAAATCGGCTTCCTTGAGAAATCGGGCAGTAAACGCCCGCAGTGCCAGATGGTGCTGCACCAGAACGTCGCGGAACAGAGGGTGAAGAGCTTCAGGCGAATCGGCCTGAATGGCAAGGCAGTACAAATTGTAGAGAAATTTCCTGTAAATAGCTTTCAGAATAGCTTCATCCTGCGGCGTATAAGAGACAAATTGATTTTTTTGATAGACAAATTGTTTGGTTAGCCGCAGAAACAGGGAAAGTAAAGGAGGCTGCTGGTCTGAATCTGCCTGCATGAGTTCATTTTTCAGACACTCACACACCCGTTGTCGTTCTGCGCACAGAAAATGCGCCGCCTCTGGCGGCGTCACAAAAAGGTCAGATTCCAATTGATAAATTTGGAGCAGGGTTTTCTCCGAAATAGCGGCGTACCGTTGGAAAATCAGGTCTTGAAGCTGTTTGGCGATGTCTTGCATATCTAAAAAAAACCGAGTTTTTTGGAAAAACTCGGTTTTTTGCTGTATGATGTTATTGCGCGTAGCGGATTTCCAACTCGACGCGACGATTCCTCTGGCGGCCGGCTTCGGTAGAATTCGAGGCAAGCGGCATGGTCTCGCCGTAGCCGATCCAATTGATGCGGGCTGGCGCAACGCCTTCAAAAATCAAGAAATCGGCGACTGATTTAGCGCGGGCTTCAGAAAGGCGTTGATTTGATTGGTCATTTCCCACGCTGTCAGTGTGCCCCATGACCATAATCTGCGTGTCGGGATAACGCAGCAACACGTTGACGACCTGGGTGAGATCCTGACGCGATTCCGAACGCAGGAAAGAGGAGCCGGAATCGAACAACACTCGTCCGGGCAGTTCGACGATCAGGCGTTCTCCCTGGCGCTGCAGATTCACGCTGGGAATCTGTTGGAATTCCCGTTCTTGCTGGCGCAGATACTCTTCGCCGGATGGAATGTTTGGCGCCAGCGGTTGAGTGGGCTGAGGGGCTGGGGCTGAAACCGGAGCCTGATCCACAATATACATGTAACAGGTCGCAGTGCTATAATTCCTGAGCGGTTGCTGGCTGACCGGCTGAACCTTGCCTTCAGGCTGGGTGGTTCCGGTTTGCGGCGTTCGGCCGCTTTGTTCGGTTTCACGCGGACGCACAACCAATTTCGATTGGATTTGCTCACGCAGGATTTGCGAAAGCTGTAAATTGTGCGACAAACTCTGAAGACCGGTCATGCCCATATCTTTGGGCAGATTTTGATATTCTGGACTCTGTTTGTAAGCGGTCATCGTCTCCTGCGGCTGCGAACTGCCGGCTTCGAGTTTCCGGCCTTTGAGTCCCCAATCTTGCAGCCAGCGCGGTTCGCCGTCATAATGATTCCAGCGATAATACGAATCGGTTGAAGCAACAGCTTCAATATATTCAATCCCTTCCGGCCCTTCGACAATCAGATCATAATCCGCTTGCTGCGCCGGAATCTGATACACCTCCCCGGCTTTCACGAAATTATCCGGCGTCTCCCGATTTGGGAAAATGACGAGTACTTTACCCTGTGTATCAATATCATACAATGTGGCGTACCCGTCGGCGTCGGTTCTGAAATAAATCACCGCTTTTTCGCCCGGATAAAAGGCAGAACTGCACTGCTTATTTAACCAGATTTCAATATTAATCGTGGAACGCGAAACAGGCGTAACTTTTTGCGTTGCGCCCTCTCTGGGGGTTTCTCTCAAACCTGTTGCAGGAACTTGCTGCGCAAGCGTTGGAAAGGCAAGCGTCAGCAAAAAGATGCTTATAATCACCATTACAAGTATTGATTGAACACGGGAAGTATTCATAAAATTATCCTCCTGCATAAATGAAATTTTCATCTGTGTATTAAGAAACCGGGTTTTTGTCAAAAACCCGGTTTCTCTATCATGAAGAGACGATTTGAATTTTTAAGATACACCACATATTATGATATATCTTCCGTGTAAATAGTCCAACTTTTTTTAAAAATTCTTTCACTGCCAGAACCAGATGAGCAACGAATCAAGATTACGATTCAGATGTGAGGATAGGGGCGATGTTGCCAAGCGTAAATTCTCGAATATGCGCGGAAAATGGGTTAAAGAGATCCTGGGGGATGCTGAGTTTCACTGTAACATCTTTTGCAAAAATTTCATCAAGAATGATTGCCTGATAGTCCGGCAGAAGACGTTTGACTTGCTCATAATGGGCGTAGGGCACAGGAATTTCCATGCTGATGGTTGCGACTTTCTCGATGAGAGGAAGAATATCGAGCACTTCTTTGGCGGCGCTGCTGTAGGCCCGTACTAATCCGCCGGTGCCCAGTTTGATTCCGCCGAAATAGCGGGTAATAACCAGCGCGATATCCCCAATGTCCGCACCGCGTAATACCGCCATTGTGGGTTTACCGGAGGTACCAGCCGGCTCTCCGTCGTCCGACAAGCCTTCCTGGACGCTGCTGCCATAGCCCACGCGAAACGCATACACATGGTGCGACGCATCCGGCATTTCAGCGCGAATCTGCTGAATAAACGCGCGCGCTGCTTCGACGGTCTCTGCATGGCCGACCGTCGCAATAAAGCGCGAACGTTTGATGCTGATTTCCGTCCGGATCGTTTGGGCTGGTATCGGGTATCGTTGTGACATCGCAGACAAAAAAAGAGCGTTTCATCACTTTTGACGATGACGAAACGCTACACTTTAAATGGTGCCGAGGACCGGACTCGAACCGGTACGGGAATAAATTCCCATGGGATTTTCTTACCAACTACGACTTTCGCCGCCACAAAACTGTTGTGTTTGTGGTCTGGACTTTCTCTTCACCTTAGCTGAAAAGCCTTAGGTGTCTCCTGTCTTCATGGTGAAGTGTTCAATTGCATAAGCAAATTTTTCTAGCATTGACGGAACGGTCGGAAGCCACGGGGATATATAATCCCACACTATTTTACTATTTTGAACATTAAAATTTATTCGTTGATATTCAACCCTCTTACCGCCCTTAAATCGTCTTTCAAGATTTATATATCCTTTTGCACCACACAACCACTCAATATGATCAAGTAATCGCTCAACTTCTTTTTGAGTAAATGAATGTGTTGCAATAGTAATTGAGGGCTTTAAATAGTAAGTACTTCCATCGTTATGCTGCTTCTTTCTCTTCCTGACAGAACCATCATCACATAACAATATAGCCAAACCTACCGGATGATCCATAAAACGAATCTTCTCAGAAATAACTTTTATTCTTTCTGAATAAAACCACTTTTGAATTACTCTAAATCGTCTCCCTGCGCTAAAAGAAAACCCAACTTTTGAGTAATTATGATAGATATGACTATGTATGTTACATGAAAAACCAAAAAGTCTATTTATCTCATCTCTTTTCCATTCAACAAGATCCGCCTGCTTAGATGCATGATAAATAGCCCATTCAACTCTTAATCTGCCAGATTTAAGAGTTTTTTTCCTGCTAAACGCGTCTCCTAAAAGCATTCCTATCAACAACGATCTTTTGTAGGAAACACTTTCAAGATTATTGATGTCCTTCAAAACAGGACACTCCTTTTCTCCTTCACCACAGTCTCTACACTTTCCTGAAAATTATCAGGCTTAGCTCGGGATTGCCATTTTACAAGCTTCCCCGAATTTAAGAGATTCTACTCTGAAAGTTTCCCTTCAGGCACTCAAATTCATTTAAGTCCCAGGCGTCTACCAATTCCGCCACCCCGGCAGAACACTTTTTGGAGGCGACATCCGGATTTGAACCGGAGCATAGCGGTTTTGCAGACCGCCCCCTTAACCACTTGGGTATGTCGCCTCAAAAAAAAGCGGGAAACGGGATTTGAACCCGCGACCCTCGCCTTGGCAAGGCGATGCTCTACCACTGAGCTATTCCCGCGTTCATGAACATCCTTTGCGCCCCTTAAGAATTTTGTCAATAAAAAATTTCGATTTCTTAAGAAACCCCCTGTTTTTCTTGAATCAGACAAAACGATTCTCAGGATTTTACGTTAATCCTCGGACTTAACATCAAAAATTCTTGACAGGAACTCTTTAATAATTCTACGTTCATTCCTATGATGCCGAGGTGAAGAGAACAGGTTGAGTATTTACCATTTTGAAGGGAGAGACGACGTGAGTATCTGTCCAAAATGTCAGCATGAATTGTTCGTCGTGGATTATGAGGGGATTGAGCTTTTGAAATGCGGCGATTGCAATGGTTTCTGGTTCCGCGAAGGAAAATTTCGCGAGGTGAAACAACAGGGTTTTGACGGACTATCCAGGATTTCGCCATCAGAGGTCACTCCAGAAACTTATCAGGAGTCTTCTTCAGCGAAAGAGCAAGATATGAGGTGCCCTGATTGCTCGGAACTTCTCGTCCCATTTACGTATGCGTATTCATCCGATATCATTCTACACCGCTGCTCTGCATGTCGAGGAATTTGGACTGATTACGCTGATTTATTGCGTATAGAAACGTTGCTCGCCGGTTATAAAGAATCTCTTGATGAAGCTAAAGCCAAAGCTTTGCCTTTGATGCTGAAAGTCAAAAAGCAAATTCAACAAGAGAGAGAAGAAGAACAAAAGCAGCGGAAAAAAGGATTCTTCAACCGAATCTTTGGAGAAAAAGGAACAAAAAATCGAAAAATTCAAGATATTTTCGAAGACAGCGACAGCCAGAAGGATGATGATTTAACGCAAGATTCCGAATAGCCAGGCATGAATACTGAGGGATCATAGAATCTCTCCATAAAGGGAACATATCAGGAAAGGAGGCTAAGATGGGAATTTTCGGAGGAATTTTATTTATTGTGGCGATTGTCTTACTTGTGATCTATTTTAGCAATAAGCGGAAATTAGATGAGATGTATGCGGTTGATGTCTCAACAACAGCGGCTTTACGAGATATCTGGCAAGGAGTCGCCGATGAAATCGGGGCCGGATCTTTTGAACAAAAAACGGAAATTAACGGAGTCATTGAATGTGAACAGCCCATCGAATCGGAGCTTGCTAAAGAGCGCTGTGTTCATTACCGCATGTCAGTTGAACGAGAATGGGAAGAAGACTACGAGGAAGAATACACTGAAAAAGATCCGTCCAGCGGTCGAATGGTTCGAAAAACCCGGAGAGGCACACGTAAAGGGAGCGATTCGGTAGCGAGTAATTCCCGCTCGACCAGATTTTATGTTCGCGATGAGACTGGAACGATTCTGGTCGATCCGGAAGGTGCAAACATTGATATAGAACAGGTACTCGATCGATTTGAACCAGGGTCTTCGGCATCTCGAGGAAATATCTCTTTTGGCGGTCGATCCTTTTCTATTGGGGGATCTCGCGACAGCGGCAGACGGCGTACCCTGGGATATCATTTCAAAGAATGGGTGTTGCCGCTAAACCGTAGAGTATATATTCTGGGAGCGGCCTCTGATCGTTCCGGAGAATTGATGGTTCAAAAACCCCGTGAAAACGGAAAATTTTTCATTTCGCTGAAATCGGAAGAAGAATTGGTTGCCTCTGCTAAATCAGGAATGACATGGGGGTTATATGGCGCAATCGCATGTTTTATCATCGGAGCGGTATTAATAATCGTGCAATTTATGCGCTGAATCCTGATATCTGCCTGAAAAAAATATAGCAAGAGAAGCGAACCAATACTCGTAACAGAAGGAAACCATTATGAGATTTGAACGTTCGAGCGGCATATTATTGCACCCGACATCATTGCCAGGAACCTCCGGTATCGGTGATCTAGGGGAATCGGCATACAAGTTCGTAGATATGCTTGCAGCCTGTCGGCAGCAATTGTGGCAGATCTGTCCACTTGGTCCGACCGGCTATGGTGATTCTCCATATCAATGCTTTTCGGCCTTTGCCGGAAATCCGCTGTTGATTAGCCTGGAAATGCTTGTGGAACAGGAATTTTTAGCACAGAATGATCTCAAGAGATCTGTGGCATTTGATGAACACAGTGTTGATTATGGCCCGGTGATTGATCACAAAACGGCCCTGCTCACAAAAGCGTACCACACTTTTACAACCGCAGCAACAGGGGAACAGCGGCAAGAATATGAACATTTTTGTCAAACAGAAAAAAGCTGGCTGGAGGATTACGCGCTGTTTATGGCACTAAAAGCACACCACAAGGGAGCAATGTGGAATACCTGGCAAAAGGCTCTGATCAAACGCGACCCTGCGGTATTGAAATCGTGGAAACAACAGTTACACCTGTCTATCAGTTACCAGGAATTTATTCAATATTGTTTTTTTACGCAGTGGCGAGCCTTAAAAGCCTACGCGAATAACCAGGGAATCAGAATTATTGGAGATGTCCCGATTTTTGTGGCTTATGACAGTGCTGACGCCTGGGCCCATCCGGATTTGTTCTTCTTTGATGAAGACGGACGCCCTACGTATGTGGCCGGCGTTCCCCCGGATTATTTCAGCCCAACCGGACAACTGTGGGGAAATCCAGTCTATCGCTGGGATGTGATGAAAAAACGTCAATATGCCTGGTGGATTGCACGCATTGCCAAAACCTTAGAATTAGTTGACATCATTCGCTTGGATCATTTCCGTGGTTTTGCAAAATACTGGCGGGTGCAGGCCGGCGAGACAACTGCGATAAAAGGCACCTGGGAACCTGGTCCCGGAAGAAGCCTGTTTCAGGCTGTTGAAAAAGCGCTCGGGAAATTGCCGATTATCGCCGAAGACCTGGGGGTGATTACCCCGGATGTAGTAAAATTACGCGAAACCTTTGAATTCCCGGGGATGAAAATCCTGCAATTTGCATTTGATTCTAAAGAAGAGAACGACTATCTGCCCCATACCTACGAAAAAAATTGTGTGGTCTATACCGGTACTCACGACAACGACACTACACGCGGCTGGTATGAAAAATGCTCGCCTGACGACGCGGATTTCGCCAGAAAGTACCTCCAGACCGACGGACGGGATATTTGCTGGGATTTTATCCATGCGGCTTGGGCGTCTGTAGCCGATATTGCCATAACCCCGTTACAAGATGTGCTCTGTTTAGGCAGCGAAGCTCGCATGAATACCCCTGCAACTTCCGGACAAAATTGGAAATGGCGATTTACCTGGGATATGATTCCCCAATACGCGCTCGACCGTTTGGCGATGTTTACCCAGGTCTATAGCAGAACAGCAGGGGTTTCACCGCAAAAAGAAAACGACGCTGAATGAAAAGAAAGGGATAATGGCATAAATTTGTGAAACACAACAACCACAAGAACAGAAACCAGGTTTTTTCAAAAAACCTGATTTCTCTCGGACCGTCAAGACTTTCACAAATTATTTGACCTTCAAGAGAAGAATTATGAGCTTAAAAGATCAACTCACTCAGGATATGAAGATCGCTATGAAGCAGAAAGATCAGATTCGTCTGTCAATCATTCGACTGGTTCGATCTGCTATTAAAAATCGAGAGATTGAACTTGGCAAAGAGCTTGAAGATGATGACGTTCTAAAAGTCATGGCTACGCTCGTAAAACAACATAAAGATTCTATCGAACAATTTGAAAAAGGTGGACGTACGGATTTAGTCGAGAAAGAACAGGCAGAGCTGGATATTCTGGAGACCTATCTTCCGAAACAATTAACAGAAGCAGAACTTTCTGCACTTGTGCAAGAGACGATTCAAGAAGTTGGCGCGACTTCAGCGAAAGAAATAGGAAAAGTTATGAAAGCCCTGATGCCCAAAATCCAGGGACGCGCCGACGGAAAATTAGTTAATCAACTGGTAAAGGATCTGTTGGCATAAGTTGAGGTAAAAACCGGGTTTCTCCAAAAAAACCCGGTTTTTAGAAGGGTCATTATTTTGATGCTCAGGAAACAAAAAGTGCGATGGTTTCTCATGCACGTCGCACTTTTTTTGTCCACTCGCGACGTTTAAAACCCCATGGAGCAACTCACATTACAGACATTAGAATTTGAAAAAATCAAAACGTATCTCGCACGTTTCACATATTCTGCTCTGGGCAAAACCCACATTGATGCGCTTGAACCTATGACAGAGCCGCAAATGATTGAGATATGCCTGGCTGAAGTCAGCGAGATCAAAGACATTCGGGCCCTGCATGGCCCGCTTCCGATTGAAGGCTTGCGCGATCTGCGTGAACCGCTGGCCTTAGCTCGTGTTCAGGGAGCAATCCTTTCTCCGTTGGAATTTCGCCAGATTTATGATACGCTACGTGCAGGAAGAGCCGTAAAAAAATTTATCGAAGCCATTGATCCGCCAGTATACAAACAGATTCTCCAAAGAGTCGGAGACATTGCATTGGTAGATGGCGTCGAGGTCGGAATCCGCCAGGCGATTGATGAGGAAGGAGAAATTCTGGATGGAGCCAGTCAGGCCCTAAAACGGATCCGACGCGATCTGCGCCAGGCCCGTGAAAAAATTCAAGCCTGGCTGCAACATTTTTTACAACGCCAGGATTATCAGACTGTGATCCAAGATCAGGTGATCACCATGCGCCAGAATCGCTATGTTATTCCGGTGAAAGCCTCCTCTCGCGGAAAAATTAAGGGGATCGTCCACGATCAATCGTCCAGTGGGGTAACGGTCTTTCTTGAACCGCTGGAAACCGTTGAACTCAATAATTATATCGCTTCGCTGGAAGCGGAGGAAAAGCGGGAAATTCAACGCATCTTACTTGAATTAACCGATTTGGTCCGACAATGCCTTGAGCCAATTCAGAGCACGTTACATATTCTCGGAAAACTCGATTTTATTAACGCTAAAGCCAAATTAAGCGAAGTGTGGCATTGTACTCAGCCAAAATTAACAAAGAAACGCGAGCTTCATCTGCTGCAAGCTCGTCACCCGCTGCTTTTGCTTCAGTACGAAGAAGTCCTCACACGGGTGGTGCCGATTGATGTGCATCTATCTGAAGAATATACGACCTTATTAATTACCGGGCCAAACACCGGAGGCAAAACTGTATCGTTAAAAACAATTGGACTGCTGGCGTTGATGGTACAGGCAGGCTTGCATATCCCGGCCGCCAAAGATAGCGAAGTCAGCGTCTTCCAAAGTATCTTTGCTGATATTGGCGACCAGCAGAGTATTGAACAGAATCTCAGTACCTTTTCGGCACATGTCAGCCACATTGTACAAATTTTGAAACAGGCTGATCGCCACAGCCTGATCTTGTTAGATGAATTGGGAGCCGGCACGGATCCGGCCGAAGGCGCCTCGCTTGGCATTGCTATTTTGGAGTATCTCGATCAGGTAAACGCACTATGCCTCGCGACAACTCACCATGACGCGTTGAAATCCTATGCTTATACTCATCCGCGCACGATGAATGCATGTGTCGAATTCGATGTAAACACACTTTCTCCAACTTATCGCCTCATGATCGGTTTGCCGGGAAAAAGTAACGCTTTCATTATTGCAGAACGTTTAGGACTGTCGCAAGCGATTATCCAGCGAGCCAAAGATCTGATAGGAGAAGATCTGCTCAAAGTCGATCATTTAATCCGAAAACTCACGATTGATAGCGAAGAGATGTCTCGGAAAAAAACGGAAATCGAGGCGCGCTATCGCGGGGTGCTGCGCCTGGAAAAAGAAACTGATAAACTGCTTGCCATGGCCGAGCAGGAAAGACAACAGATTGTGAATAACGCATTGGAAGAAGCGCGCCAGATTATGGATCAGGCGATTCAGCAATCCCAGCAAGTGTTAAAACTTTTGCCCGGAAAATCTCGGGAAGAAGGGAAACAATTGTTGAAACCGCTTCATAAAGAGGCAGCAGTCGTGCGCGAAAAGTTGAAAAAAACCAAGCTTCCACGTATAATTCCAACAGAGACAGGGCCTGGTGAAGTGACTATTGGCGCAAAAGTTCGCTTAGCCGGATTCAGTCAGACAGGTACAGTCCTGGGATTATCGAAAGATGAAAAACAGGCGGAAATCCAGGTGGGTTCGATGCGAGTTGAGATTCCGATTCATCAGTTGACTCCCCTGAGTCAACCCCATGTGTCGTCAGCGATTCCCGCCGTTTCAGTGTCAGATCATTCCGGGGCCGGAACGCATGACCAATCTGTTCCCCTGGAACTGGTCGTTGTCGGAAAGCGAGTTGATGACGCCCTGGAGGAAGTGGAAAAATACCTGGATCAAGCGTTTCTCTCAGGAATATCTTCGGTTGCGGTCGTCCATGGCCTTGGTACGGGCACACTAAAAAAAGCCGTCTCCGATTTACTTCGTTCTCATCCCCATGTGGTCAATTATGCGGTTGATGAACATAATTACGGCATGACGAATGTTGAACTGGCTCGCAAATGAAAATTCTCGTAGACGGTGACTCCTGTCCGGTTAAAGAAGCGATCGTAGAGATCGCTTCCCAACGAAAAATTGCGGTAGTCTTTGTTGTATCAACTGCCGGCTATTTTGATCGAGGCTGGAAAGTGCAGACGGTCCTTGTTGATTCACTGCCGCAGGCGGCTGATATTGCCATTATCAATCTGGCTGAAGCCGGCGATATTGTCGTCACCCAGGATTACGGTCTGGCGTCAATTGTTTTGGGAAAACAAGGAAAGGCAATTAGCCCGCGAGGGCGGATTTTCCGGGATCGCACGATTGAAAGCTTGCTTGAACGTCGCTATTTGCACCACGAAGCCCGTAAAGCCGGGGTGCGCATAAAAGGGCCGAAAAAACGTTCTGCTGAAGATGAACGCCGGTTTCGAGAAAATTTTATTCGTTTGCTGGATGAATGCTCGCATTGTAACGCGGAGTTAAAATTCTAATTTCGCATCACTCTTATACTCAGGAGCCTTGCTCTTTCACGAGCATTGTTTTCAACCTACTTACTGGCAGTATAACAGCGAACCTCTGAATCAATTCTGCTCTTGGATGAACTTAATGGCATTGGGGATCGCCTCAATTAAATCACCGGCCAATAAACCATACTCTCCTTTAGCTTTAACGACCAGATCTCCGGCGACCCCATGCAAAAATACGCCGGATTTTGCCGCTTCCACCGGAATCACATTTTGAGCGATCAGTCCGGCAATAATTCCGGTCAGTACATCGCCAGTCCCGGCGGTTGCCATGCCCGGGTTTCCGGTCGGATTGATAAAGACATTACCATCCGGAGAGGCAACAATGGTTCGTACACCTTTTAGAGCGAGACAGACGTTATATTTTCGAGCACTTTCCTGAGCAACAGGAATCCGATTGTTTTGAATATGAATGTTCGGAACCAACCGCGCCATTTCCCCAGGATGGGGCGTCAAAATCACCGGCGCTTTTGCTTCGAGCAGAATCTCAGGATTTTGGGCGACCGCATTAATGGCGTCCGCATCAAGCACCATCGGAATTTCAAGCGTGCGAATCAGGCGAAACACCAGTTCAACTGTTGAGGGGTGAACTGACAGGCCGGGACCAATTGCAACCACCCGTTTATCCTGAACCAGATTCATAATGTGTTCATACGCATCCACGCTCACCGTACCTTGAGCGGTTTCCGGTAATGAAGCCGTCATGACTTCCAGGGTCGGAATTTCAAGAGGCGCTCGCAAATTTTCAGGGACTGCCAGCGTAACCAGCCCGGCTCCGGCCCGCAGAGCACTGCGCCCGGCCATTAGCGCCGCTCCTGATTTTCCCGGAGATCCGGCAATAACTAACACATGCCCATAGGTACCTTTGTGCGTATTGGGCATCCGTTTCCGAAAGACTCCTTGAACGTTCGCATATTCCACAAGGTGAACTTTGATCCCTGACGAGGAAAGCAAGGTTTTGGGAATACCAATATCCACGACTTCCAACGCGCCAACATAATCCGCGGCAGGATACAGAATGACGCCGCGTTTGGGAATGGCAAAGGTCACAGTAACATCCGCTTTGATACAACTGCCATAGACCATGCCTGTATCCGCGCTCAATCCTGAAGGAATATCCACAGCAATAATCGGTTTGTGCGCTTTGTTGATCGATTCAATGACATGTTTATACAAGCCCTTTACCGCATCATTCAAGCCGGTTCCCAAAATAGCATCAACCACAATATCAGCCTGGAGGAGTAGATTCCGAAACGCCGGAAGCTGCTCATTGGAGGTGATTTCCACAATAGGAATATTCATTTTTTCGGCAATGTCGAAATTGATCTTTGCATCGCCTTTTAATTGGGGCTTCTCAGTCAACAGCGTGACACGCACGTCAACCCCCTGGTTGTTGAGATGGCGAGCGACAACCAGGCCATCTCCGCCATTATTCCCTTTGCCGCACGCCACTAACACCTTTTGTTGTTTCAGGTGAGGAAAATACGCATTCATTACCTGTACCACCTGTAATCCGGCATTTTCCATCAGAACGATCCCCGGAATGCCTAATGTATCAATTGCCTCCCGATCTAATTGGCGAATCTCTGCTGCGGTAGCTACTTTCATACTCCTTCCTCCATTACTCCCGACGCATTGATCTTTAGAAGAAATGAACCCCAGTTTTTAAACTCCGGATTATGCTGTTCCGAAATAAATGTCGCCAAAATCGCCTAATCCCGGAACAATATAGGCGCGTTCATTCAGGCCCTGATCCACCTCGGCGGTAATAATGCGAATATTCGGGAACACGTCAAGAATGGCTTTAATCCCTTCCGGGGCTGAAACCATCGCAATAAAAATAATTTTATTTTCCTCAACCCCGCGTTCTTTGAGGCGCGTTATGGTCGCGATGGCTGATCCTCCAGTCGCCAGCATAGGATCAAGCACGAATATATAGCGTTTGGCAATATCCTCTGGTAACCAGTCTTTAAAAAAGATCGGTTCGGCCGTTTCTTCATTGCGTTGGATCAAGATGTGTCCGATACGAATCTTCTTCGCAACTTCGCGAATACTGTTTTCCATGCTCAATCCGGCGCGGATGATTGGCACGGCGCAAATTTTTCCCACGAATTCTGATCCGATATACTTCTCACCGGTACGGGTCTCTATGATTTTTTCTCGAGTCGGTAAAAAATTTAAACCTTCTTCGATCAATAAACGGTTAATCCGATCCGCATAAAAAATAAAATCATTACGTTTCGTCTGTTTATCCCGAACAATCGTTAATAGAGTTCGCAGCTGCGGAGTCATTTTTAAAGTCGTCAGTTGCAGGTATTGCTTGCCATTAATATATGCTGCCATAAACCTCCTCCATGAAGTTGATGATCATACACCAGGTATAAGGCGGTTGTGTGATTTCAGAGTGTCATAATTCATGAACAAGCGTTATTTCATTTTTCATAACACCTGTTTCCCATAAGCACGTCTAAATGCTCACCTTAGAAAGTCAAGACTTTTTTCTGTTTCAAGAGACTTAAATAACACTGAGGATTGGCAATACTGGCGAACAAGGCTGTTCGCCAGTATCCTGTTTGACCCGCTAAAGCATCATCAAATCCCATAAACGACGGAACGATGATGAATGTGATAAGTTTGAATTGGGAAATCTGGCGGATTGTTTTGAACCCGACAAAAGCTTATCACGCATTAGTTACGTTGAATAGCTTCCGCCAGTAAGATTAAGGCGCGATCTTTGCCGACAAGGCGCACAAAAGTGCCAAAACGAGGACCACGTTCCTGTCCCAACACAACTTCATAGAACATTTTAAACAACTCACCTGGCGCAACATTGTTGGCCTTGGCGACCTCAAAGGGAATTGATTGCAGATCATCTTCATTCTCACCGGCATGCCGCGCCAAATTTTCCTGAATCTGCTGCAACATAACGCGTTCCTCGTTTGTCGGCGTACGGAAATGTTTATTGGGAAGAATAAAATCCCTGTAATAGTTCATGCCTTTCTGGATCAGATCGCGCAAAATATCGGCATATTTTTCCGCTGCCGGATCGTAGCGTTTCAGATACTCTGAAATCACTTCCACATCATCCGTGCCAACCGCGGAAATCAGGTTATTGATCAATGAAAAATTGATTGAGAGTTCATATTGTGGAACATTCGCGCCTTTATTGAAAATTTGCCAAGCAGCCGCGTCTGGTTGTTTCTGCTCAGGCAAATTCGGATAGACTTGCAAATCGGCGAGATATTCATCTACTGATTTGGGAACAACCCCCCAATACAGGCGTTTGGCCTGGCGCGGATTTTGGAACAGATAGTACAGCAGCGATTCTAAAGGCGCGTAATGCACCCATGTATCAATTGTCAGGCCTTTCCCCACACTTTTCGAGATTTTTTTACCTTCTTCATCTAAAAAAAGTTCATAAAAATACCCGGTTGGTGGCTGCTTGCCCATGATACGCGTAATTTTACCTGACAGATTCGCGGATTCAATCAAATCTTTGCCGTACATTTCATAGCCGATTTCATAACTATACCAGCGTAAAGCCCAATCTACTTTCCAACCGACTTTCACATGCCCATTGTGGACAGAAACATTGCCTTTGTGTCCGCAGGATTTGACCAGGCCTGCGCCGCGGTCGCAGATGTAATCAATAGTGTCATCTTCAGGGTGATAGCCAACAACACGTGTACTGTAAATACGACCGCATTGTTGACAAATCGGGAAAAACGGCGACCATCCCCGTTGTTTTTCCGCACTCATCGTGGGCAGAATAATCGCATTGATTTCGTCAACTTTCTGGAGAATCACGGATAAACCTTTGTTAAAATCACCGCGAATGTAGGCTTCCTGGGAACTCTGAAAATGATACTCAAAGTTATAAGCATTCAGAAACTCTTTGAGCTTATTGTTCATATAGGCGCTGTAGCTTTCGGCTTCTCCAAAGGGATCGGGAATGTAACACAGCGGCTTACCCAAATTTTCCGAGAGCATCTCTTTGTGCGGCATATTGATCGGAACTTTCCGTAAACCGTCCATATCATCACTAAAAGCAATCAGTTCGGTCGGCCAGCCCGTAAAAAACTCAAATGCATGGCGTACCCATGTGGTTCGGGCGACCTCAGCAAACGTGCCGATATGGGGGAGACCGCTGGGACCAAACCCGGTCTCAAATCTAACCGGAGTCGCTGGAGGCTGTTTAAAACGTTTGTGTAATTTTTGCGCTTCCTGAAAAGGCCAGGATTTGTATGTGGCTGTACTCATTGATCGTCTTTTTCTCCATGTCATTGAGACGTATCAGGAGGAAACGTTTGACACGTCTTATTAAGGATAATGGGCTGTTGCTTTGGGAATCAGGAACTCATTTCCGTCCCCTAAGCAGTATGCGATTCTTGAGCCCGTGAGAGCAGATACTTACGAATAAGCTCATCCAAAGCTCCGTCAAGCACAGCCTCGACATTACTCGTTTCGTAGCCTGTGCGATGGTCCTTGACCATACGATACGGATGCATCACATAAGAACGAATCTGGCTTCCCCAGGCAATCACGCGTTTTTCCCCCTGGAGCTTTTCTATGGCTTCATCATGTTCTTCCAGCCGGAGTTCATAAAGCCGGGAACGTAAAATTTTCATCGCCTGCGCCCGGTTCTTATGCTGCGAACGTTCATTCTGGCATTGTACGACAATTCCAGTGGGAATATGCGTAATCCTGACGGCTGAATCCGTAGTATTAACATGCTGTCCACCTGCGCCGCTGGAACGATAAGTATCAATGCGCAATTCTTCTTCATCAATCTCAATATCAATATCTTCTGCGACTTCAGGAATAACCATCACTGATGCAAACGACGTATGCCGGCGTTTATTCGTATCAAAAGGCGAAATTCTGACTAGCCGATGGACTCCGATTTCAGCTTTCAAATAGCCAAAGGCATATTCACCGTTCACCAGGACGGTTGCATTTTTAATACCCGCCTCCTGATCAGGCAAAATATCAACAATCTGGGCTGAAAAGTCATGTTCTTCACTCCAGCGTAAATACATACGCAGCAGCATATCCGCCCAATCCTGAGCTTCTGTGCCGCCGGCTCCCGCATTAATCGAAAGAATCGCATTGTTGCGATCATGTTCGCCGCTGAGCATCTGTTGAAATTCAATGTCTTCAATGTGTTGTTCAAGCTGAGCTAATAAGGACTGGAGCTCTGGCAGTACCGAGGCATCTTCCTCTTCTACGCAGAGTTCCACCATGACCTGAAAATCTTCATATTCGCGCAGCAGGCTGCGCCACATTTCCAGCCGTTGCTGGGCGAGTTTATTTTCCTGGAGCGTAGTTTGCGCTGTTTCCGGATTTTCCCAGAACCCTGGGGCCGTCATTTTTGTTTCCAGAGCAATTGCGCGAGCTTGATAGGCAGCGATGTCAAAGATACCTCCGCAGAGCTTCGATTGCTTCAGTCATGTTTTTTAATGCATGTTTGGCTGTTTGGACTGAGGTGATTTCCATACGTGTTGTCTCCTTTAAAAATCTCACGCGAACTTAGATTTCGCGTCTTATATTACATCGAATGTATTCTTAGCCTTTCGAGTTCCTGCTTTTAATAAATCCGAAGCCTATGCCTGCCAGGGCCAATCCCAAACACAGTTTCGCAAACCAATCTCCATAACGAGTATAAAGAGTTGTTGTGGTTCTAAGGGGCAGCTCATGCACAAGCGCAGCTTCCACAAAAATATCACTGTTGGCAAGAATCCGTCCGCAAGGATCAATAAACCCTGAAATACCTGTATTCGCTGCACGGGCAAAGGCAACTCGATTTTCAATCGCGCGAAAGGTCACCATGGCAAAATGTTGATACGAAGCGGCGGTTTTGCCAAACCAGGCATCATTCGTGATGGTCGTCAGAAAACGAGCGCCCCTGTCAACAAATTTTCGCACCAGGTTTGGGAAAATGACCTCAAAACAAATTACTGTGCTCAACGGAATGTCGTTAAATGACATCACCTCATACATGGTTCCGGGGTGAACCTTTCCGATAGCTGTTGTCAGGCGGTTCACAAAAAATAAGATGTTTTCAAACGGGACATATTCTCCAAAAGGCACAAGGTGAATTTTATCATATTTCGACAAAACTTTCCCTTGCGGCGAAAGGAGAAAGGCGCTATTCAATGTGTAATATTTTTCAGGAGGCGGCACAGCGACAAGATCTAACCCCCCGAAAAGCAGAGGGACATTCAGCTCGTGAACAAGCCGCAGCAGTTGTTGTTTATAGTAGGGTTCATCGTGAAAAGTGAACGGGAGATCTTCATACTGAAAGACAAAAGGTACGGCGGTTTCGGGCCAGACGATCAGATCCGGCTGGTGAGCCAGGCTCATTCTTGATAAGCGCGCGTAAGTATCGAAAATCTGTTGGCGGTGATCGCGATCCCATTTGATAGCCTGATCGATGTTCCCTTGAATGGCAGCAACTGTAATCAGTTCTTTCTGGCCAGAAGAATAGGTATGCAGGCAGCTCATGCCATATCCGGCGCACAAACCGACGATCAGCAATACGGCGAGTGCGATTTTGAACCGCATTATCCGTGATATTTTGGAAAGCGCGATCATGTAAAGACCGGCATTTACAAACACAATCAAAAATGAAACGTCATACACTCCGGCGATATCAGCAATTTGAGTGATAACAGGGAATTGGACCTGGCTATATCCCAAAAAATTCCAGGGAAAACCAATAAAAAAGAAGGATCGCAGGTATTCTAAAGCCACCCATACCACTGGCGCTGTCAAGATCAACGGAAATGGGGTGTGTTGTTGAAAGTATGTGAGCAGCAAGCAGAACAATCCGATATAGATAGCCAAATACATCGCTAACAACACAAGCATGACCGCGCTGAAAAATTTGGAAAGTCCTCCATAGAGCACCATAGTCACCGTGATCCAATAGAGCGTTCCTAAAAAATGAAAACAGCCGGCAACCCAGCCTGTCCAGAATGTTTTGTGCAGACTTTCCCCGTCAATTGCGGCTAATAAGGGTAACAAGACTATCCAGGCGAGCATACCGACATTCCAGTTCGGAAAAATGAGGATCGAAAGAAACCCGCTTAAGACAGCAAAACCAACGTGGCGAGAAAACAACGCAGACAGTCGTACCATACATTCTCCTATGAGTCCATCTCCTGAATAGGTTGCTGCGCCCGTTCCCAATGGATTTCCGCATCAGATTTGCGAAGATACAACGGGGTAAAAGCATAGGAATCATCAGGTGTTCCGGTCAGGAGTCGATCGACACCGAGTTTAGCGATCAAACTTGCGCGCGGAAACATCAGAGCCGGATTCGCAAACAGGGCGTGATTTCCTAAGACCTCACAAATTTGCTGTCGGTATGCAAGTACACCGTCACCAAGAAACAGCGTCGGTTCGTGCAACGCTTTCAATAAATTTTGGGGAGCAATCACAGAATACTCAGAAATTCGTTGAACGTGATCTTCCGTGTTGCGATACAGAGCGGTATAGACTTCCTGTTTCCTGGCATCCAAAATCGGACAGATCAGTACCTCTGTATATAAAAACTGGGAGGCTAAGGCATCGAGCGACGGAACTCCAACAAGAGGCTTTCGAATGCTATAGGCCAGGCTTTTCGCTGTTGTCACCCCGATTCGCAGTCCGGTAAACGACCCCGGCCCTGACGCCACAGCAATTGCGTCAATTTGCTGAATTGTTAAAGAGGCCGCCCGCAATGTCTGATCAATCATAGGCAGCAAGCGTTCTGTATGTGTGGTTTTTGTGTTCACTGTTGTTTCCGCTATCAATTGCTGTTCCGTGATCACAGCAACACTACCCGTCATTGTGGCTGTATCAATTCCAAGAATGTTCATAGAAAATTATCGCACTAAAAACTTAAAAGGATGGGGGGAATTGTTTCGGGAATTTTGCACTTCATTCCCGAAACAACGTTACAAATATCTATTCCAGGATCTCGAGGATACAACGGCTGCCGTGCTTACGACCAGCGGCATTCAGAATTGTTCGTAAGGCTCGCGCGGTATTACCCTGCTTACCAATAATCTTCCCGATATCTGATTGCGCAACCCGCAATTCAATCACCGTTGTTTTTTCACTGTGAATTTCAGTAACTGCGACTTCATCGGGTTTATCAACCAATAGCTTGACCACATATTCGACCAGTTCCTTCATCCGCTTTTCCTCCTTACATGAGAATACCATACTCTTTCACATTATCATCCCGAACAGTTCCGGCATATCAACGTATTCAGCATAAGTAAAGTCGTTGCTCCTGTCAAGCATATTTTTGAGCATCTCTCAAAGATTCATGCAATCCTCAACAAACTCGAAAAGAATATACTCTTATCATCAACGTACCCGAAGTTCTACTCTATTCGGTAAGTAGAAATGATTATGTACTTTCTTCTGATTTTTTCTTCTTGACTTATTCTTTTGTTCAAGGTTTGACAAAATTGTAATCCCAAAAAATACACTCAACCACTGTCACTATGGGAAATAGCCGTTGGCATTCCCGCAACCATACAAAAAGCCGGGTTCTTAAAAAAATCCGATTTTTGCATAACAACAACAATGCACAATATGAGCGAGCAAATACTGATCAAACGCATCCAGGAACTGAGCGCGCCAATGGAGCCGCAGCCATCCCAACTCACTGAAAAACTTCGAGAATTAGAGGGTATTCGAGCCTTGTTATTTGATGTGTATGGAACCCTCTTCATTTCCGGAACCGGCGATATCAGCCTTGCCAGAGAACTGAGTAATGGCCGCGCGCTGACACAAGCCCTGTACTATGCCGATTTTACCGGAAACCTTGAGAAAGCTGGCGAACGAGGCGTATCGCTTCTTTTAGAAACCATTGCGCAGACTCACGCTCAACGGCGGATAGAAGGGAAAATATCGCCGGAAGTAGATATTCGAGATGAATGGCACAGAGTCTTAATCACACTTCAAGTCGAGGATCTGCTCGAAGGTGAGATCTCCGACGAAACAATCAGCCAGCTCAGCGTGGAATATGAATGCCGGGTCAATCCGGTTTGGTCTATGCCAAATCTGCGTGAAACCCTGCAGATGCTCAGGGACAAGCCTGTATTACTAGGAATCATTTCAAATGCCCAATTTTACACTCTCCTGCTCTTTCCGGCGTTTTTAGGTCGCTCGCATCTTGAACTCGGGTTTGATGTCGATTTATGCGCCTGGTCTTTCCAATGCCAGGAAGCTAAACCATCACCAACGCTATTTCTGCGAGTGGCCGACCAACTCACACAGTACGGCATTGCTCCTGAAGAAGCCTTGTATATCGGAAATGACATGTTGAACGATATCTGGCCTGCCGCGCAACTCGGCATGAAAACCGCTTTGTTTGCTGGAGACACCCGATCCTTACGTCTGCGCGAAGATGATCCTCGATGTTCACGTCTGGAACCGGATCTTGTTCTCACGCAGCTCTCGCAATTATCTCAAATAAGCCACTAATCGAGTGTCTCATGACCTCAGGTTTCTTCTCACTGCTTTAAGATTGAGAACTTGAGAAATCGCTTGATGGGTCCAGAAGTTTCATAACTGATCGTTGTTCTGCCCTCAGGGTAAGGAGTAACAGCGGTCCACCATAAATTCCTCTGAACTTCATGTCAATGCAAAGTCAGAGATAAATATTTTTTGACAAATCATATTCATTACAATACATAAATACTGTGTACACGACAAAAAATTTACCCTTAACGAGTAAACATAAACCGGCAATGAAAATCTCCAGGGTCTTCTCTCTTCATCATTGTTCAAACCTTAAAAGAACACTGTAAACAAGAAACAACCTGGAATTATCAAAGATCTCCGAATCCGAACGTGATATGTGTAAATAGCATCATGCGTGAGCAAGTCAAAAAAATCCTGATCGTAGAAGATGAAAGTATTATTGGAATGTATTTGAAGAGCACCTTAATCCAGATAGGGTATGACGTTGTTTCTGTCGCTATCTCAGGTGAACAGGCGCTTCAGCAAGTAAAAAGGACGTTACCGGATCTGATTTTGATGGATATTAATCTACCTGGCGATCTGGATGGCATTGAAACAGCTGAACACATTCGATCTGCGCATGACCTTCCTATTATTTATCTGACCGCAAACTCCGACGATTCCTTCATTGAACGAGCCAAGCTGACCGATCCGCTTGGCTATCTGATTAAACCCGTCCATGCCAAAGAATTACGCGTGACCATTGAGATGGCACTGTATAAACACCAGATGGAACGTTCGCTCAAAATCACGAACCAGCATCTTGAAAAAGAAATTCTTGAACGCAAACGTGTCGAACAAGAATTGGAAAAGCACCGTGGACATCTTGAGGTGCTCGTGAGAGGACGAACAATTGAACTTGAAGTCGCCTTGAACCGATTACGGATCGTCATCGAAACGGTCGGAGAAGGCATCACCCTGAGCGATGAACGAGGGTATTTTGAAGTTTTTAATTCCAAAATGGAACAGATCACGGGGTACACCCAGGAGGAAGCCAATCAAAGCTCAAATTTCCTGCGCTTACTATATCCTCAAACTCAAGATTATCATCAAACGCTTTTTGGACTGCAAGAAATACTTCGGAACAAAGGAACACGCGATATTGAAACGACGATTATCGCCAAAGATGGAAGCCAAAAAATCCTTCTGGTGTCAACCTCTCTTATTTATGATCAAAACCGTATGTGGTATTTAAGCGCGTATCGTGATATTACGGCTCGCAAACGGGCAGAAGAGGAATTAACAAAGGCCAAAGAAGCGGCTGAAGTCGCCAATCTGGCTAAAAGTCGTTTTCTGGCGAATATGAGCCATGAACTCCGTACCCCCCTGAACGCCATTATGGGATATGCCCAGATTTTCAAAACAGCCGATAATCTTACCGACCGCCAGATTGATGGGCTTGAAACGATCAGAAGCAGCGGGGATCATCTGTTACGCCTGATTAATGAGGTCTTAGATCTCTCAAAGGTAGAAGCCGGAAAATTAGAATTGCAGCGTAAAGAATTTCATCTGCCGAATTTTCTTGCTCAGATTGTTAAGATGATGCGCATACAAGCCGAACAGCGCAACCTCGTCTTCTTGTATACCCAGGATTCTGATTTACCTTTATGGATATATGCCGATGAGCAACGGCTGAGTGAGATTCTCATGAATTTGCTCGGTAACGCCATTAAATTTACGGATCAAGGCCAGATAAATTTCCGAGTGAAGATGATGGGGAAAGCCCTGAACCATATCTCATCCCATACTGTTACGATTCGATTCGAGGTGGAAGATACCGGCATTGGCATTGCCCCTGAACGGTTTGAAGAGATTTTTTTACCCTTTCAACAAATAGCATTTCGGCGATCTTCGACGCAGGGGACAGGGTTAGGCTTAACTATTAGTCGGAAATTCGTTGAGATGATGGGGGGGACTTTGCATGTCAGCAGCACGGTCGGGCAAGGCAGTCTGTTTACTTTTGAACTTACCTTTCCAGAAATTTTGGGAGTGCTCCCGGCAGAACATTCTCACGCCCCGAATATTCTTGGATATACCGGGGATCGGCGCACAATTCTCGTCGTAGACGATCACAAGGAAAACCGGGCCGTCGTAGCAGATCGGCTGACTTCTATCGGGTTTCACGTACTTGAAGCCGAAGATGGGCAGGAATGTCTTGACCTGGCATTAACCCATGCTCCCCATGCGATCCTTCTTGATCTGCAAATGCCGGCGTTTGATGGCTTTGAGGTTGCCCAATTGATTCAGACTTTTCCTGAATTACGCGATGTAGTTGTCATCGCCATCTCTGCCAGTGTCTATCAAGAAGTCAGACTACAGAGCTTACAATCCGGATGCCGCGAATTTTTGGCGAAACCTATTCACTTTCCGACATTACTGGAATGTTTACGCGGCTATTTGCATCTCGAATGGATCTATCAAGAGCATTCCGACACATCTGAATGTGGTGAACAACCGGCTAATGCCCTCCCCTCAGAGCCGGTGCTGTTATCACCGTCGGTCAGAGAGAAGCTCCTGGAGCTTGCCGAACTCGGCATCGCCAAAACTCTTCTGGCAGAGTTGCGAACACTTGAAACACAAGACGCTCGTTTTCACCCGCTTGCCGAGCATTTACGCCAGTTTGTCAAAGCCTATCAATTCGATCAACTGATCGAATTTTTACACACTCACAAGGAAGCAATGGGAGAGTAATATGGCAAGAATTTTAGTGGTTGATGATAATCCTAAAAATCTGGATGTGTTGGCGGAACTGTTCGATCAGCACGATTTTGTCGTCTTATTTGCCCTCGATGGACTGACAGGCTTACAACGCGCTGAATCCGGACGGCCGGATTTAATTTTGCTGGACGTCATGATGGCAAACATGGATGGATTTGAAACCTGCCGCAAACTGAAAACAAATAGTACGACCCAGGATATCCCGGTTATCTTTATGACCGCCCTGGCTGATACTTCCCATAAGGTCAAGGCCTTTGCAAGCGGAGCGGTAGATTATATTACCAAACCCTTTGAACCGGAAGAAGTCCTCGCACGCGTGCATACACATTTAACGCTGAAAAAATTACAAGAAGATTTGCAAACAAAGAACGAACAATTACAAGATTCTCTCGACACGCTCCGCAACACTCAGAAACAATTGGTGCAATCGAAAAAGATGGAGGCTTTAGGGAATCTGGTAACAGGGATTGCTCATACGATCAATACTCCGCTGGGAGTTGGCATTACGGCAGCATCGTTCCTTGAGAAAAAATCGCGCGAAGTTATGGCCCTCTATACATCCGGCAAGCTTCCGAGATCGGGGTTTGAAGCGTATCTCCAACAATCGGTCGCTTCTACAGCAAGCATTCTGAACAATTTACAAAAAGCGGCGGAGTTGATTCAGCATTTTAAACAGGTCGCCATTGATCAACGTTCAGAGGAACACCGTCAGGTCAACATACGATCCTACCTCTCAAACCTCTTTATCGGACTTCGGGCGAAGTATGCTCCATTACCTGCTCAGATCTCGCTCACCTGTCAGGATGGCTTGTGTGTTGATATTTATCCGGGAATGCTCGTCCAAATCATTTCTCATCTTGTTGAAAATAGCATGATCCACGGCTTTGAAGCCGCACAAGCAGGAACCATCAGCCTCGATATTTGTCAACAAGAAAACCAGCTGTTTTTACAGTATCAGGACAATGGTAAAGGAATGACCCCAGAACAATGCGAAAAAATTTTTGAGCCGTTTTTTACGACGAAATACGCCCAGGGGAGCATCGGGCTAGGTATGCACATCGTGTATAATTTGATTACCCAAACCCTGGGAGGAACCATCGAGTGTCACAGTGAACCGGGAAATGGAGTGATCTTTTATATTACCCTCCCGATACCTGATACTTAAAAGACTTTTATTTTGCCAAGGTGATGCGAAAAAATGATTCATTATCACTTAAAAAAATCAAATTTTTCCTTGCAATAATTTCATAGGGAATTATATTAACGTCTCAAAGAAAAAAGAATGGATTTGAATGGTATGAACGGAAAAAAATTGATCTGTGCGAATAAAAAAGCAACGCATTCATATTTTATCGAAGAACGCTATGAAGCGGGATTGGTGTTGCAAGGTACCGAAGTGAAATCCTTGCGAGAAGGACGCGCAAATTTAAAAGAAAGTTATGCGAAAGTTAAAGACGGAGAAGTATTTCTCTATAATTGTCACATCAGTCCCTATTCGCATGGTAACCGTTTAAATCACGATCCGATCCGACCGCGCAAACTCTTGTTACGTAGGCGCGAAATTCGTAAGCTCTTTGGTAAAGTCGCTGAACGCGGTTATACGCTGGTACCGTTAAGTTTATATTTTACGAAAGGGAAAGCAAAACTTGAACTCGGTTTAGGCAAAGGGAAAAAATTATACGATAAACGTCAGAGTATGAAAGAACGAGATGCCAGCCGAGAAATGGAACGCGTGTTTAAGCAAAAGAATGTTTAAGGAGCAGGAAGGAGAACGTTTTTTTACCCCTTACTCCTTGCAAAAATGGGGGCGATAAGGCTTCGACGGGGGTAGTTGAGGCTTCAGTGGCATGTCGAGGTGTCGGCACTCGTAAAACACGGCATAAAACAACTGCAGACGAATATAATACGCCTGCACTGGCTATGGCTGCGTAAGCAGACGTGCCATGCACAACCGGGTCAATAGCACCCGGCGTTCAAAATGTCCTTTGCCTGCGAGGCATGGCGAACGTCAACAAAGCAGGCTAGTTGCCTTTCATGTTTAGGGGAAGGTGGGCGAATCCTCAACTAAACTGGCACAATGATCATCCTGTCGGCGGGAGGATTGTTGTGTGAGATGAAAATACCGACTACACATGTAGATGCTGAACGCTGAATATCTTCGGACCGGGGTTCGATTCCCCGCGCCTCCACCATTGAGTACCCCCGTTTCATCCAGAAGAAGGGTGAGACGGGGGGTTGTTTTTATTGCTGGAAGAATTCATCATGCCACTGAAACAAACACGGTATTTTTGCCGATAAGTTCCTGAACTTGTTGTGTTAATTGTTCCGATGGCTGCACATGAAATTTTTCTCCGGCTCTGATACGCGTAATCGCGTTGTCAAGATCAATATATTTAAAAATCACCGGGCAGTCGCCGTGGTGCTGTTGTAAAAGCTTGTGAAGCGCGTAAAGAGTCTGCTGACGTAATTTTGAGGCCCGAAGTTCAATCAGGCACTGTTGTTCCTGTACCGAGGTCAAAGCCAACGGTTTCATTTTTTCGGCCCGGAGCTTGGGAAGTTCCTCTTCAGACACCGAGATTTTCCCTTCGATCTGTACCGGAAGATCCTCTTGCAGCATATTGTTATAACGTTCAAAAACCTGGGGCACAAGAATCACCTCAATCGCTCCCTCTAAATCTTCCAGCCGGAAAAATCCCATCATATCACCCTTTTTAGTCAGTTTTTTGCGATAGGAAGTCACAATGCCTCCAATCGTCACAGCATCCCCATCGTGAGATTCAAGCAGCGACGACGTTGTAGCGGTCGTGTTTTGGCGTACGATCTGAATATACTTCTCCAGGGGATGACCAGTAATATAAAAACCAATGCCCTCTTTTTCCAGTTTCAGTTTTTCCGATTCATCCCACTCCGGCACATCAGGTAATTGATAAACGGAAGATGTCGAGACATCCGGAGAATTTTCCAGAAGCTTGAAAATATTCGCCTGTCCGCTCTGTCGGTCTTTTTGGGTACGTTGAGCAATTTCAAAAATTTGTTCCAATCCCTGCACCATTGCAGCTCTCGACACGTCGCTAAAATCAAAGGCCCCGCACTTAATCAGGCTTTCCACCACGCGTTTATTAACTTTGCCTAAATCAACCCGTTCGCAAAAATCTTGTAAGCTTTGATAGTTCCCATCACGTTTGCGTATTTCGATAATTGAATCAATCGCCGCGCCGCCGACATTTTTCACGGCCGCCAATCCGAACCGGATTTTTCCGTCCACCACAGAAAACATCCGAAAACTTTCATTCACATCCGGCGGCAAAATTGTAATATTCAACTCACGGCATTCGTTGATATACTTCACCACACGATCGGTGTTATCCATATCGCTTGTCAATAAGGCTGCCATAAACTCGACCGGATAATGAGCCTTTAAATAAGCGGTCTGATAGGTAATCAGAGCATACGCGGCAGTGTGCGATTTGTTAAACCCGTATCCGGCGAAATATTCCATCAGGCTGAAAATTTCATCCGCCTTGGCCTCCGGGATATTTTTCTGCCGCGCGCCTTCCATGAACCGTTTACGCTGCTTTGCCATTTCTTCAGGTTTTTTCTTGCCCATTGCTCGGCGCAGCAGATCAGCTTCGCCCAGAGAATAGCCTGCCAGCACGTTTGAAATCTGCATGACCTGTTCCTGATAGATGATGACGCCGTAAGTTTCTTTTAAAATCGGTTCTAACTGAGGCAGCGGATAGGCTATCGGAATTCTGCCATGCTTACGATTGATAAAATCATCTACCATGCCGCTGCCTAAAGGGCCAGGACGATACAACGCTAATACCGCGATAATGTCTTCAAAGGTTTCCGGCTTCAATTTGCGCAAGAGTTCGCGCATGCCCGAACTTTCAAGCTGAAACACGCCGAGTGTCTGTCCGCGCGAGAGCAATTCATAGCTTGGGCGGTCATCCATCGGTAAATCCATGATGTCTAGCTCATACTTGTGCACATGGCGAATCAATTCCAGCGTATCCTGAATCATCGTCAGATTGCGCAGACCCAAAAAGTCCATTTTCAGCAAGCCGATTTTTTCCAGGTCCGACATCGGATATTGCGTCGAAATTTCATCATCTTCCTTGGTGCCTCTATACAAAGGCACGAATTCGACCAGCGGTTTCGGAGAAATCACCACGCCGGCAGCATGAGTGGAGACATGGCGCGTTAAGCCTTCCAGCACTTGCGCATTCGAGAGCAGTTGATTGACTTGCTGGTCTCTTTCTTTCAATTCCCGCATTTCAGAGACGGATTGCAGGCTTTGATCCAATGTAATGTGCAACTGGTTCGGAATCAGTTTGGCGATTTTATCAACATCTGAATAAGGGAGGCTCAACACACGGCCAACATCGCGCACAACCGCTTTCGCCCCCAGAGTTCCGAACGTGGCGATCTGGGAAACATTCTCTTTGCCATATTTTTCAGAGACGTAACGGATCACTTCTTCACGCCGGTTCATGCAAAAATCCACGTCAATATCAGGCATGCTGACGCGTTCAGGGTTCAGAAAACGTTCAAACAAAAGGTTGTATTGGATCGGATCGATATCCGTAATCCGCATACTGTATGCCGCCAGACTACCTGCCGCACTCCCCCTTCCCGGTCCGACCGGAATGCCGGCATTTTTGGCGTAGTTGATAAAATCCCATACGATCAAAAAGTACCCGGCATAACCCATTTTTTTGATAATATCCAGTTCAATGTCCAGACGTTTTTCATATTCCCGTTGCAGCGTCTCATGGTCTTCCTGGCTATGCTTAAAAATCACTTCCAGGCGTTTTTGTAACCCCTCTCGGGCTAACTGTTCCATGTAGGAATCAAAAGTATGCCCTTCCGGGACCTGATATTCAGGCAGGATATTGTTGCCGAATTCGAATTGGAACTGGCAGCGTTCTGCAATATTGAGCGTATTTTGCAGAGCTTCAGGATAATCTGCAAACACTTCCGCCATTTCTTGCGGCGATTTCACATAAAATTCGTCGGAAGTGTATTTCATGCGATTCGCATCACTCACATGCTTCCCGGTGCCAATGCACAGCAGAACGTCGTGCGGCGTGGCGTCGGAACGATTCAGATAATGACAATCATTCGTCGCAACCAGCGGCAAATCAAAATCTTTGGCTAATTTGACCAGGAACGTATTTGCCTGCTCTTGTTCTTTGAGATGATGGTATTGGAGTTCCAGAAAAAAACTATCTTTACCGAAAATCTCGCGATATTGTCCGGCAATTTCTCGCGCTTTGGTCTCGTTGTCGTGGATATACCAGTAAGGTACTGCGCCCTTTAAACAAGCGGTCAATCCAATCAGACCTTCAGCATGTTGGCTGAGCAGGTCCATATCAATGCGCGGTTTGTAATAGAATCCTTCAAGATAGCCCGCACTCACGAGTTTAATCAGGTTTTTATACCCGATGTCATTCTGCGCTAACAAAACCAGGTGGTGCGATGCGCTGGAAATACCATGGGTGTTGGTTTTATCGAAACGGCTTTCAGGAGCAATATAGACTTCGCATCCGATAATCGGTTTAATCCCCGCGCTTTTCGCTTTCTGAAAAAATTGGACTGCGCCGAACATGTTGCCATGATCCGTAATCGCGACGGATGACATGCCCAATTCCTGGATTTTTTTCATCAATTTATCAATACGGTTCGCCCCATCAAGCAGGCTGAATTCAGTGTGCAGATGAAGATGGACAAATTCTGTGCTTCCCATGTCACCTCGTTCCTTACGATGTTGGTTCTGATAAGTTGGTACACAAAAAAACCAGGTTTCTTGAAGAAACCTGGTTTTTCTTTACCCTCTGTCTCTCGCGGATGTCAAGCTTTTTACTTCTGAAACAGCAAAATTTTTTGCACCGGTTCGCCCTCAGCCAGAATCGTTTGAATTTCCATGCGGTAATGGCCATCACGATCCACCCATTCCCAGATTTTCAGCAGACGTGCCGGAACAATGTCCTGATTTTCCCGGTGAGGGTAGCTGGCAACAAAGCGTTCGATCCTATATTCTCCATCAAGTTCTTGTACAATCGGTTCATGCATGTCCCAGGCCTCATATTGTGTCGCTTCTATAGCAAACCAGCGACTTTCTTGAGCGTTTTCCTCTAAGGTCTCGGCTTTCTTATGCACTTCGCTGTAATAAATATCCGCAAGGAACGTACGAATGTCCTCAGATGTTAAGAAACGCACAAATTCCAGAGCCTGTTCGGCTGACGCGATTTCTTTGACCAGGGGGGACAAATCTTCAGATGTCCGCATGATCGTCTCCTGCTTGCCATCGCGTGCCAGAAGATAGCGATGAGCGGCGAGCGGCAATTCCATGCCCTGCACTCCCCAGAGACTGTAGCGATCTTCAAGCAGTTTCGTGTCCGGTACAATCTGTCGCTCCTGAACAATAGATGGCGATTGTTCCGTGTGTGCGCAGGAAATTCCTAACAACATAAGCAGTAAACTCAAAAGTACGAGTTCTTTCATAAAAGCACCCCTTTCTTAATTATCAAGAAACTATTGTAAAAATCGAAGGAGCACCAAAGCCCTGCTTTGTCAGTCAAAGACAAGCTTTGACACTCCTGAGTCGTTGCTCAATTTTTCCGTTATAGAGACTTTTAAAACAGCTTCTCAGGATCATTTCATCATATATTCCTGTACCATTCCAAAACGAGTGAGCGATCGAACCTGGCGTAAGAGTTCCGACGATTTTACAAAATTCGCCCGATTATCTACAAAGATTTGCGGCTGTAAGATAGCGCCAAACACTTTCGTGTTCGGAAGCGGGTCATTATCAATATCCGTGTTGCCGATCGGACGGCTGTACATCACAGCCATATGAATTTGATCAAAGAAGCTATACAATCCTCCAAATTCCTCTGCCTGATACATGACGGTCGGCAACGCCGAGGCGTGGCGATAGCCGAATCCATGTCCCAATTCATGGGCAATAATCTCACGCATAGCAATCGCGGTCGGATTGGTTCCGCTTTTGTAAAATTGATCGCTATCCAGGATAAAAACGACAGCTTTGTTGATGGATGTTCCGACTGGTGTGACAAAATCCGGATCAGTTGCTGTAATTCCATAGGCTCCAATATCCAATAATGTATCATCAAATGAAATCACGATTGAATTTTCAGGGATTTGAGCAAAACTATTCAACGTGGCAAAATACCGCGTCTTAACCGATAATGTCCTGTAATAATTGCCGCTGAATATCGGAACGACTTCACGAAGCACCTGCTTAACCGTATCAATCGTCTTTTGATTTATCTCCCCGTCCAGGACTGCCTGCGCGTTGGTATTGATATAAACGGCAGGTGGACTCGAGTTAGTCCAACGATGAATAGGATACATGTTTCTTTCATTCGGATGGTTTCCGCGGGCCAGTTCGCGATAAAACTTAAGATTAAAGTTGCTATTCATCTCAATCGCATCGAGTAATACAGAGCGTCCATTGCCAGTATTAACGGCTGCTGTCCGAGTATAAATAGTATTTCCTGATAACACCACCGCTAAATTTCCACTTCCGACGCTATCGAGCCTGAAGGTACCATCCAGGCCTGTAATTGTTGATTTTCCTGCAATAGCAACTCTGACCCCGGCTAAAGTATCTCCGTTGATCGTCCCCACCACTTTTCCCGCAAAATTTCCGACGCCGGGATCCGCGGGAAGCTCTCCTGTTGGCGAAGGACCTGTTGGATTTCCATTTTCCTCTTCACTGCATCCGGCAATAACCAGGAGCAGCGTCAACACCAAAACACGTATATATAAAAACGAACGATTACGCGGTTTCATAAAATCTTCTCCCTTATCAGAATTTCAAAAATACAAACACTCTTGTTTCAGTCTCTTCATGTATTATGTTTTATAGCATGTTGTGGTTTCGTCAAGAGTTATAACAACATTATTCTACGCGATGTACAATTTCAGTTGACAAACCCCAGGTTCAAGCATAGGGATGAGCGAAGCCGCTCCTTATCCCCTCTCCTTTTCATGAGTAGAGCAAATTTCATGCCAGAAAATTTACTCCACTAAAGAAAGGCTTGTGCAGATTATAGGTGAAAATGAAGAAATGTTATTACTGAAAAATTGGAAATAAAGAAACTCAAGGATCTGATTATGAAGGGAGAGGATAAGCAGAACAGAATGCTTGCATTGGACAGAGTGAGCAGAGCGGTTTTCTCGCCGTGCATACCATCGCGCCAAAATCCATTAAGGCCTGGTTATAATCATAAAAGTTCTTTTTCGGCACGAGTTCTCTGGCAAGTTCCCAGACGAGTTTGTTTTCCTTAATCGTTTGCGATGCAGGGTTGCCGAAAAATACCCGCTGCAACACCCGATCAACATTCGTGTCTACCAAAGGCACCGGTTTTCGGTAGCCAAAGCAGGAAACCGCGCCGGCAGTATATTTGCCAATACCTTCCAGGGTTTCCAGGTCTTCCGGCGTATCTGGAATCTTCCCTCCGTAATTTTCCTGGACCTCACGAGCAATCGTATGCAGACGCACTGGTCGAATGTTATAGCCTAGAGGCTTCCACGTTGCAGTAACCTCCTCTTGGGAGGCCTCTGCGAGGGTCTTGACATCCGGATATTTTTCCAAGAATTCGTGATATTTGGGGATAACGCGTTCAACCTGGGTTTGCTGCAGCATGATTTCCGAGACTAAGACATGATACGGATCATCTGTCTTTCTCCAGGGCAGATCGCGGCCATGTTCTCGATACCAGGCCAATAAGGCTTTTCGAAATCGCGTTCTTTTCTTCTGAAAAATCTGAGCAACGGTCATATTTGCCCTGAGCAGATCATATCATCCGACATCTGGCCTTATTGAGGTGGCGAGATTTTTTCAAGTTCCAGTAATACTGATTTAAGCCGTTCATCAAGGGTTGAGGGGCCTTTTCGTATTTCACGGATAATGCTTTCTAACGAATCCCGAATCTGTTTCGGCTCTATGCTCTTTTCTACGGGCAGCATGTCGATCAGCCGGCTTAATTCTTCGCGTGTGCCAGCCAGGATTGATTCAGCCGCGGCATGATCTTTCCGAGCAAAGAGTTGAAAATACGCATTTAAGATCGCAACTCGAATCTTTTCGAGGTGGGCATCGCGTTTCAGCATGTCAACATCTGCGATCAATTTTTGTTGGGTAATTTCAAAATCGCGCAGTTGGAATTCTGGACCAAAATCCCGGCTTGAATAAATACCGACAAGGATCAAGGTGGCAATCGAGGTCAACAAGGCCGCCCAGGCCGCCCATTTTACCGAAGCGCGATCTTCCAACATTCCTGTAGAAGTGGGAGGTTCTTGAGAAAGAGGAGGAGAATCTTTTTGTGAACGTTTTTCCTGATGTTGCGTCACTTCAGAATCAGAATTTGACGGCAGCGGACGCACAATAGTCTTTTCAAGGCCTCGCGAGCGCATGACTTGCCGGATCATTCTCTGTTCAAGACGTTCCCTGCCGCACTGAATAGCGTCTTTCTCTTCATCGGAAGGACGTGGTCGCAAAAGTTCTGTTTCAGATTGATCGACAGGAACATCTTCCGATGAATTCTTTTGCTCATACTCAGGATGGTTCTGAGACTTCTCATGTTGTTCTGCCATAATAAACCTCTCTAATTTGTTTGCATATCAGAAACCAAATTTTTTCTGTCTGCTCAGGCAGGTCGAAAAACTCGATTTTTTGCCCTGTCAAAACAGACCAGGGAGTTGTGGATCAGAGTAAAAGGTGCAATTTATACAGTAGCAGAAAACCACTGAATGTCAAGGCATTTCCATAGAAGAAAAATGAAATGTTCCAGTAGCGGCATATTCAGGAAATTTTCCTCTATTGCCTCTGGACACGTCTTACTTCGAAATCAACACCGGACATTCTGCATTTTCAATGATGGTTGGGGTAATCATATCTTTTCTGGCACCAGTTTTACGATGCTTTCCCAACACGATCAACTCGATTTGATATTTTTCCGCGACATCCAAAATTACTCGCTGTGGAGCGCCTTCTTCTAACGTCAAGGCGACACGCACATGATTCGACACCGCTTCTTCCTCTAAGCTATACAGAACCTTCCAGCCACTCTCTTCGGCCTTGACCAACAAAGCCTCTTTTGACTCTTTACCATAACGGGCCATGGTTTCAAGTGCGCGTGTATCCACGACATGCAGTAGAATCAATTGCGAATGATGAAGTTGAGCGAGGGTCATTGCCAAACGAGCTGCATCAATTGAGTATTTTGAATTATCAACCGGCACAAGTATTTTTTTAAATAGCGCTGATGCAGACATGATGTCAGAAGCGACCGCGGATTGCGTGTTTCAAGTTATGAGCATGAGGCAACTCGATACTCGTAACCCGTGCCTCTATCGTTCTTGTTTCAGTTTTTCTTTGACTCGCTTCAGTTGAAAGAGGATTTCCCGTTCTTTTTCCTCCAGTGTATATTCGATATATTTCACCGTCTCCTCATATTGAGGAATCAGCAGGTTGTCCAACGCGTTGAATCGGCGTTGAACTTTTTTCAATTCAGTTGCCAGTCTCCACAATGTCGTTTCAATTTCAGCTAACTCAACTAATGATGCCAAACAGTCTGAAAACTTATGGGCAGCGTTATCTAAAGCATACGTTGTGCCGGCAAAACTATAGCGCGGTTTATCTGTTTTACTCCATTTTACTTGAACAACAGGCACTACTACCCCCATGACACTTCGATCATGAATATCAATGTTTGCCTCTGAAGGAATTCCCAACGCCGCTCGTCGCACATTTTCTCGTCCCAAAACTACATTTGCGACAATCATTGCCTGATGCGCTTCGGCCAATTGTTTTTCCATTGTTAACCGCTTACGGTGCGCGTCTTCAAGCGTTCCCATAATCTCCATAATCAAAATTTCTCGCTTTTCATCAAGCAGATCACGACCTTCTTTGGCGAATATCAGTTCATCGCTCAATCGCAGAAAATTACTTTTTGTTGATGGAATACTTAACCTTGCCATAACATGTGAACAATTGACAATTGTCAATTGTCAATTTAGACGCCTTGTCCGTACATATCAATCTGCTCTTCCGTAACGCGTGTGAGTTCTCTGCGTGGCAGAGATGATGCAAGCTCCCACGCCAGATCCAACGTATCTTCAATCGAACGGTTTTCTGTAATCCCCTGCTGCACAAACCTGAGTTCAAATTGCCGTCCAAACTCCAAATATTTCTTATCTAAATCAGAAAGTTCGCTTTCTCCAATAATAGAGGCCAGGGTTTCAACCCGTTTCACGTATGTATAGGCCGAATACATTTGATTGGCGATATTCCGGTGATCCTCACGAGTTTTACCTTCGCCGATGCCGTCATTCATCAACCGCGACAGACAGGGCAGCACATTGATTGGAGGGTAAATACCCTGTTTATCCAGATTACGGTCGAGCACAATCTGACCTTCAGTGATGAACCCAGTTAAATCCGGAATGGGATGTGTAATATCATCGTTCGGCATGGTCAAAATGGGAATTTGGGTAATTGATCCTTTGCGGCCAATAATGCGACCTGCCCGTTCATAAATCGAGGCTAAATCGCTGTACAGGTAACCCGGGTACCCCTTGCGGCTTGGCACTTCTCCCTTTGAGGTCGAAACTTCCCGTAACGCTTCACAATAATTCGTCATATCCGTCAGTACAACGAGAACGTGCATATCGCAATCGAAGGCTAAATATTCCGCAATGGTTAACGCCGAACGCGGCGTGACTAACCGTTCGATCGCGGGGTCACTGGCCAGGTTGATGAACATGACGACATTTTTCAACACGCCCGTTTCTTCAAAACTTTTGCGAAAAACTTCAGCATCATCGTGTTTAATGCCCATCGCCCCAAACACAACAGCAAACTGGGTCTGCGCTTCACCGGGAATCGTTGCCTGCCGAATAATCTGTGCGGCCAATTTATTGTGGGGCAGGCCGCTGCCG
Source organism: Candidatus Vecturithrix sp. (assembly GCA_040772385.1). Lineage (GTDB taxonomy): Bacteria > Moduliflexota > Moduliflexia > Moduliflexales > Moduliflexaceae > Vecturithrix. The sequence continues at coordinate 523,499 of JAXGYF010000001.1, forward strand.
GAAAATACCGGCAGTTTCTGACCGCGCACAAGCGTATTCATCCCGTCAATTGTGGAAATGCCGGTCTGAATGAAATCGCGGGGATACTCCCGACAGGCCGGATTGATCGGTAAACCATTGACATTACGCCATTCACGAGCAATCGGCTCTGGCAATCCATCAATCGGTTCACCAATTCCATTGAACACTCGTCCTAACATGCTTTCAGCCACCGGAATGGTCAGGGGATGTCCGAGAAAACGAATTTTCGTGCCTTCAAAGGCAAGTCCACTTGTACCTTCAAAAATCTCAACTGCCGCAAGCGTTCTTCCGATCGACAACACGCGCCCATGGCGTAACCGGCCTTGCCTGTCAACAATCTGAACCACTTCTCCAAATCCAACATCGGAAATATCTTCAACGTAGAGAATTGGTCCGGATACTTTTTTAAAGCCAAGATATTCTTTTGATCCAGACATTTAAAAAAGTGACTAAAGTTACAAATGATTAAAGTTGAAAAATTTTCACACTTTAGTTCACTTATAACTTTAGCTCACTTTAATTACTTAAAAGAACCCGCCCGCATAGTCTTTTTCGAGTTCATCAAACTCTTCATTAATCTGTTGCAGCAGTTCTTCGAATTTTGCAAGCTCTTCATTACGAATGCGACTTTTCATCCTGTTGATATGTTCAATGGCTTCCATCTCACGGATACGATAAATCGGGGCGCCTTTTTTGATCACCTCATTGGCCCGGTCGTAGAAATGCAGAATGATTTTCAACATCCAGAGTTGGCGTTCCGGCTGCGAGTACGTATCCACTTCATCAAACGCCCCCTGTTGGAGTAAGGCATCTTTCAGCAAACGTGCGCCTTCGATCACCAATCGCTGATCATCGGGCAAGGCATCTTCGCCAACAAGTTTGACGATTTTTTGGAGTTTGTCATCTTGCTGCAGCAATCCCATGGCTTTCGCGCGTAAAGCATTCCAATCGGCAATCGTGAATTGCGTCCACCATTCAGACACGTCTTCCAGGTATTCACTATAACTATCCATATAGTTAATCGCCGGAAAATAGCGAGCGCTTGCTAATTCCTTATCCAACCCCCAAAAACAGCGGACAAAACGTTTGGTGTGCTGTGTGACCGGTTCGGAAAAATCGCCGCCCGGCGGAGAAACTGCACCGATAACGCTGATTGAGCCTTCGTTGCCGTTTAACGCGACAACCCGGCCTGCACGTTCATAAAACTCTGCCAGGCGCGTGGCGAGATAGGCCGGGAAACCTTCTTCAGCCGGCATCTCCTCTAAACGACCTGAAATTTCTCGCAACGCTTCCGCCCAACGGGACGTAGAGTCGGCCATGATGGCCACGTCATAGCCCATGTCGCGATAATATTCGGCAATAGTAATTCCCGTATAAATACTGGCTTCGCGGGCTGCTACAGGCATATCAGAGGTATTGGCAATCAAAATAGTGCGTTCCATCAACGGATTCCCGCTTTTCGGATCAATGAGTTTGGGGAAATCAACTAACACGCCGGTCATTTCGTTGCCGCGTTCTCCGCATCCAATATACACGATCAAATTCGCGTCGCACCACTTCGCTAATTGATGCTGAGTCACGGTTTTCCCGGTGCCGAATCCGCCGGGAACCGCGGCTGTTCCGCCTTTAGCTAAAGGAAAAAACGTGTCAATCACACGCTGTCCGGTAATTAAAGGAATTGTTGGATTCAGACGATAACGATAGGGACGGGGATGTCGAACCGGCCAACGATGATACATTTTGAGATCTTGTTCGCCTTCTTCGGTTGAGATCTTTGCGATCACGTGTTCAAGCGCATATTCTCCTTCTGGTACAATGTCAAGCAGTCTGCCACGTCTATCAGGCGGGCATAAAATACGATGACTAAATGTCGAGGTTTCTTGCACTTCACCCAAGACAGTTCCGCCTTCAATAACATCACCGACTTGACAGGTCGGCTTGAAATGCCAGAAAGTTTCACGATCAAGTGCCTGAACTTGCGCTCCACGTTGAATAAAATCACCTTGCAACAGCTTGATTTCTTCAAGAGGGCGTTGAATCCCATCGTAAATATTTCTAATCAGGCCCGGTCCAAGCTCAACAAAAAGCAGCGAATCGGTCCCATAAACATGAGCGCCAGGTTGAATTCCGACCGTATCTTCATACACCTGAATAATTGCCGTGTCGCCATCCAGTTCTAACACTTCTCCTATCAGCCGCTCCTGGCCGATTTCGACCTGTTCCATCATGCTCAGACCGCATACCTGATCAGCGCGAATGACCGGGCCGCTAATCCAGGCGACTTTTCCAACAATCTTCTCACTCATAATTCCATTCCTTCAAACAAATTCTGGGCGATCAACAGTCGCATTTCGTGTTTTCGCCGTTCGAATAGACGTTGCAGCGTATGGTCGCAACGGACGTGTTTATCAACGCGCTGTACGATCACCCCACTCATTTCTGAAAGAGTCTCTTCAGCAAGCGTCACGGAAACTTTTCGTTCCTGACTAAGATGTTTCAAAAACTCGTCTGTGACTAAAGAACGGTCTTCCGGCGCAACAATTAGCTCAAACGCCTGCCCATCTAACATGGAAAGTCCATCGTGGATTAAACGCCGGAGAATGTCAGGATAGCGAACCTCATTGCGAATTTGCAGCAAATGGTTCTTGACCTGTTGCTCCACTTGAGCAATCAGGACTTCTTGTTTGAGAAATTTTTGCTTGCGGGCCTCAAGTTCAGCGGCGGCCACAAGCTGTTTATAGCGCATTTTCGCTTTTTGCGTAGCTGCTCGCGACTGTTCAGTAATCCTGATTTGTTCAAGTTCTTCTCTTGCCCCATCCACAATTTTTTCAACTTCGCGCCGCGCCAGATCGATAATGCTTTCAGCTTCCTGTCTGGCTTCCTCCAGAATCGCTTCCGAGAATTCAGTTCCGTCTTCTACGGGCATAATTCCACCTCATTCCCTCTTATATAAAACACGCGTTGCCTCATGATTTCTAAAACTTCACCCCTATCGCTGATTTCACGAATTCATGCGGCGTACGTCGTCCTGGTAATGGTCCGCGGCTGTCGGGAATTTCAACCAGAAGCGGGCGTCCTCCGCCAATAATCCAACGATCCACTGTTTCCCGGATGGCGTCTGCTGCTCGTTCTGTGATGAGCAAAATACCAACATCCTCTCGTTGTACCACCGTCTCAAAGGCTTTGCGAATATCATTTTCCGTCTCAACGACCATACCCTGAACACCGGCCAGCGAAAACCCCAAAACAGTATCTTCATCAGCAATAACGACGGTTCTCATTAAATTTTTCCTAAAATCATGATAGCAATAATTAAACCGTAAATAGCGATTCCTTCAGCCAGTCCGACAAAAATCAAGGCGCGCGCCGCCATCTCAGGTCGTTCAGCCATAGCTCCCATCGCCGCAGAGCCAACAGAACTCACCGCAATTCCGGCCCCGATCGATCCCAGCCCGACCGCAATAGCCGCCGCGAGAAATCCCCATTTAATAATATCCGGGCTGACTTCCCCTTTTGGAGCTGTTTCTTGTCCAAAGGCAACACCAATCCCTATATTCAGAGCAATGGTAAACAGACTCATCACTATCAGAAATCCTAATGCGCCGACAATAATTTTCCTGAAATCTGTATTATTGATCTTCATAATTCATTCACCAGGTTCATAAAATTGACCAGCTTATTCCATTTTCAAGGGCTGAAAACGTTCCCCTCCACCTTTAAAGAATTTGCTGAAAAATTCGTAGTATTCCAAACGTATTGTTTGAATGGATACGACCAGACCTTCCAGAGCAATGATGCCGACATTCCCCAGAAGAATGACCAACCAATACCAAAGTCCTCCGCCCCGGAGTTCTCGTAAGATCTCGGCTAAAGAAAACACCGCGATAAACAACCCTCCATGAGCCAGAGCAAATGCGGCAGTTCTCACAAAAGAGACCGTGCTGGCCAGATACCGTATCACGATATCCATCACATCAATCGCCGCTTCCATAAGAAACATGCCAAAACCGGACGGAAATAACTTCTCGCCCGTATGCTCATGATGAAACAACACATGAGCGAGCGGTTCCTTAAAAAAGATGATTCCCAACGGAACCGCCAGAACCAGGAGCAGCACTTTCGTGTCCATCCCTAAATTTCCATAGACTGCGTACTTCAACCCAAGTCCGACAACAATCCAATAAAACAATCCGCCAACAATGCCATAATGTCCAAGAATGCCGGATTCATAATCTTTCCGGTGAAATGAATTGATAATATTCAAAATCACGCCGGTGCTAATCATCACAACTCCCAGACCAATGGCAAACTTCATAAACATGTCAATATTTTCGGATGGACGGAGCCAGATCGGAGGAAGTACATGTTCAACGCCGAAAATACTTCCGTACAAGAACCCGAAAATCGCTGAAGATACGCCGCACTCCATGGTAATAATGCCATAATCCATCAACTGGTAAAACTTCTTAAATAACCAATATCCAAGGGCAAATAACACCATTCCGTGTCCGACATCGCCAAACATCATCCCAAACATCAACAAAAACGTAATTGCCACAATAGGGGTAGGATCGATCTCGCGATAATCCTGGGTTCCGTAATTAAACACCACGGATTCAAACGGTTTAATCAACAACGGATTATTGAACAGGATCGGAATCTTGATTTTCCCCTGCTGAACTTCTTCAATGAATTCTGGCTCAGATACATCAAAACGCGCCCGCCCTTCAGTGACGCTCATAATCTCTTCTTCAAACGCTGTAATCTGCATTTTAGGAATCCAGCCTAAAATCACATAAGAACGCGCGCCTTTACCATAGTAAAGTTCTGCTTTTAAAATCAGAAGCGCAAGCGACACTTTTTCTCGTAATCTTTGCAATTCTTCAATAATATCGGCCTGGGTATGCTGCAATTCCTGGCTTAAAGCGATCTTTTTCGCTGCAATCTCGGATAATTCGGCGTCTAATCGGGTAATGACATCTTCAATCGTCCCCTGGCCAATATCAGGCAGAGCAATTCGCTCAAAGTATGCGCTTTTTAACGCCCGTTCCAGAATGTCTTGATCTCTGGGCGAACATAACACAGCAATCAGGGTGCGATGTTCAATCGTAGTTAGGGGCACAAGCACAACGTGAATTGACTCCAGGCTGACTTGAAAACGAGGAATATCTTTCGTGGCCATAAATCCGACCGCGCGATAAAAATACGTGAACTTTCTAATGGTTTCCAAATCAGGAGCGCTCGCCGCAATTGACCGCAGGAGTTGCAATTGCCGGGTTTTCTCCTGGCGTTGTTGTTCAAGCTGTTCTAATTGTTCGGAAAGATTACCCAGATCGCGCCGAATCCTTTTCACTTTATCTTCAATAACGTCAATTTCTTTTGCCGGTTCAACCTCGCTATCTTTCCGCAGCGTTCGATGAATTGAGAGCGTTTGAAACAGATTCTGCAACTCCTGATCTAACGTACTGTAACGATTCATCAGCATCTGAAACGCTTCGCCTCCAACTTTCCCCTGTCCGGCAAATTTACTAAACTGCCGGCTGTCTAGCAGGTGAAATAATCCTTGCTTGGCGACCACATGCGTCACTTTGGCTGCATCCGAATGCAGGACTTGTAGAACCACCCTGACCATTTCAAGCGGTCTAAACATAATTGCAAATGACTAAAGTATCTATAACGTTATACATGACTCAAGTTATAAGCAACGACAATTGCACAACCCGATATATGTGCTCATTGCAGCCACTTATAACTTGAGTCACTTTAGTCACTTCCTCCACGAATAACATAATGCTGGCTTTGTTCTAACGAAAATCCGTATTTCTTGGCTTCTGCAATAGTTAATATATCAGAAATTTCAAACTCTTTCATCAGCAAATAACCAAGAAGTACCCCGATATGAAAAGGGTTCCCCAAAAAATATTTGTACAACTGCTCTCCCAGGTACCGGAAGAGGGTAACATGCAGCGTGTTAAACGCCTCATCTTCTTGCTCTAACGCCCTGGCATACCCGGTAGTTTTCAAATACTCGCGGACTTCCTGACTTCCGTGAGCATACGCTAATTGCCTGCGTTCACGAAGCCTGAACGCATATCCATGCTGGATCAAATAATTCAGGATCTCTTCAGGAGAAAAATGATAATGTTCTTTAAAACGGATCACCCAGGCGACATTAAGAATATCAAGCCACATGCCCAATATGTGTTGGCTTTCCTGGCGTTCCTGTTCCGGAAGTTCCAGCGTAGCATCCCATAGAGTATGATAATAGTGCAGATCCAACGCCATTTCAAGCGGAAAAAATTCTTGTTCTTCCTCAAATCGCCGTAATGCCTGGTTTAATGGATATTGAAAAAATGACCCCTGAAGAGCTTCTATCAGGTGATGGACCTCATGATATTCCAGGAGAGTTTCTTTCGAAAAAAGCGTATAGCGTTCCGTTGGCAAAAGAAGCGCAGCGATGTCTTGCGGATCAGTATGACTGATAATGCCGCGCAAAATCGTTTTCAAATTCACCAGTTCATATTTTTGATATAAAAGGATGAAGAGCGGTTGAATATCCCTGGCAACAGATCGAATGGTTTTTTCATAATCCTCAAAAAGATTCCGATACAGAATGCGCGTCAACAGCGGAATAGAGATATCCTCGGCAGCATAATCACCAAGTCCGTCGGCATAAGGGGTCATCCGAAGCACGTGCAGCACTTCTTCAAAAGTTTCTGTCTGAAGCAAGGCTCGCATGAGTTCTTGCGACAAGAGATTACCTTTCAGGGCGCGAATTTTTGCGTGAGGATACGCATATTTGAAAACTGAACTAATCATGAATATTGTGTTATATTAAAAGTGTTGTTAACACATGGTCAACAGTATATGCGATCCGTTCTCTGGCTTTCTGTTCCATCTTTTCTAACTGAATGTTCATCTCATTCACGATAGTGGTTCTCCGCTTTTGCGCTTCTTGTTCAATAGTGAGAATTTCCTGGTGCACTTCTTCCTGAATGAATTTTTTCCCATCGTTCACCAGCTGCTTTGCCTCTTCTCGACCTTTTTTTCGAATAGCATTGGCTTCATTTTTGGCATCTTCAACAATCTGTCGCGCCTGAGCTTCGACCTCAAGCATTTTTTCAAGAATATTCACGATCTCCTCTCCTCTACAACCCGAACAACTCATTCAATTTTTATCTATTTGCATTATAATCAGCTTATGGAGAACCATGAAATCGTGTCAAGGATTTCTCATACAAATTTTGAGTTAGACTACTCGAATTCCCATACGCTCTTTCTTCACAACGTTTTTTTCTTGACATTCACAACGGATTTCTCCTTCACTATCCATGATAAGAGTGTTAGAATTCTTATCGCTCTGATGAATGCTCGAAGATACTGATTCGTAACAACATGCGATGCAGGCAGAGAGTCAGTCATGCTCGTCTCTGTCAAAAAGTAAAAGGAGTGGTGAATTCATGAAAAAGTATAAATGTACAGTATGCGGGTATATTTATGACCCCGAAGTCGGTGATACTGAGAATGGAGTAGCGGCTGGAACAGCGTTTGAAGATCTGCCTGATGATTGGGTTTGCCCGGATTGTGGTGTTGAAAAAGATATGTTTGAACCCCTGGATTAATAACCTTGCGTCTCAAAAAAGGAGGGAAAGACGATGGCATTAGCACAATTTATTCATGCCCCTGAATTTGAAGGCAAGGAAAAACACGTTCCTGATATGGCCTTATCAACAAGCGCCCTGGGAACAGTAGTCACCATTCAAGTCGGGAAAGAAGTCGTTCATCCTACTACCAAAGAGCATCATATTGAATGGGTGAAAGTATTTGGAGAAACCCAGGATGGTAAATTTGTTGAGATTGGTGAATTGAATTTCGGAAAAGGAACGGCCTTTCCTCACGGATCGCTGGTGATCAAAAAAGAAGATTACAAATCTCTGACAGCTCTCTCGTATTGCAACCTGCACGGCGTTTGGGACAACAGCCTGGCGCTATAAGTTTGCAGATACGCCTTGTGCGATAAGACGCCCGGAGTCTCTGAGATCACGGGCGTCTTATTTTTCTATGAAACTGGCTCTTGCACAATTACCGATTAGCCCGAATCCGGATGAGAATATTGCAGCCGCGCAGCGCTTTGCAGCCATCGCGTCGGAACAGGGCGCTGCTGTTTTTGTATTGCCGGAGATGTTTATGGCTCTCCCTCGCAAAAACGCGCCGCTCACGACAGTCGCCGAACCTCTGGATGGCCCCTTTGTAACGGCTTTGCAAAACCTTGCCCACAAACACCACCTGTATATAATCGCCGGCGTGTGGGAACGCATTCCCCGGGAAAAGCGCGTCGGAAATGTCGCTATTATGCTTTCGCCGCACGGTGAATTGTTAGCTGCCTATCGCAAACTGCATCTGTTTGATGCATTAAATGTACGTGAGTCAGACAGTATGTTGGCCGGGAAGGCTCTGCCAGCAGTGGTTCCGGTCGCAGAGTTCAAGATCGGAATGGCAATTTGTTATGATCTTCGCTTTCCGGAACTTTTCCGCCATCTGGCGTTTCAGGGCGCGGATGTAATGCTTCTTCCTTCAGCCTGGTATGCGGGAACTCTCAAAGAAGATCACTGGCTCACCTTGTTGCGCGCCAGAGCGATTGAAAATACCTGTTATGTCGTCGGAGTCAATACGATTGGAGCAAGCTTTTGCGGCCGCAGTGCAGCGTTTGATCCCTTCGGCGTCCAGATCGCCGATGCGGGTGAACAAGAACAGGTCCTGGTCATTGAACTCCAGGCCGAACGCCTCCGCAATGTTCGTGCCAAACTCCCCGTCCTCAATCACACTCGTTTAAACCTTTCACAATCACCCCTCATATAACCCTCTCAGCATATCTTCACAAGATTGTTTCGTAAATTTTTTGTTGACAAATAGTATCAAAAATTTTCTATTGTATCCATGATGTCAGACAGCCTAACAGCCGGACAGCTTAAGCCGTTGTCCAAAAAAAATCAATCGGACCAGGTGGTTGATATTCTCAAAGAGTATATCGCTTCGGATGAAATTCAGATCGGGGAAAAACTCCCACCGGAACTCACCCTTGCGAAAATGCTCAAGGTCAGTCGTTCAACCGTGCGCGAAGCGATCCGGACGTTGTCAGTGCTCGGATATATCGAAATTGTGAATGGGAAAGGCTCGTTTCTGCGGCAAAAGAAGGCCGAACTTCCCATCCAGCAGATTGCTTCCTGGTTTGAAAGCCATAAACTGGAGCTGAGCGATTTCATTGAGGTGCGGCAGCTCATTGAACCCTACGCCATTGCTATGGCGATCGAACGAGGCACGCCGGAGGAATTTATCCGGGTTGACGAGATCCGGCAAATGTATGAACAAGAATGGGAGCGCGGCGCGAATCTACGCCTGGCAGAGTTAGATGCCAGGTTTCATCAGGCCATTGTTGATATGGCGCATAACCGCGTTCTGAGCAAAATGTACAAAGTTGTGGTGGAAGCATTTGCGGATTATCGGCGAAGGTCATTTACAGTACAAGAGCACGCTGACAATGCGATTGATCCGCACCGCAAAATCAATGCCGCTTTACAGGAACGAAATATCCCTGAAGCGCAGCGTTGTATGCGCACGCACCTGGACAAGGTCTACTGGGATATGTCGTTTTCGCAGACTCACCAATAGCACAGATTTTACTAACTTTGCGTTCCAAAAAAGGAGTATACTTATGAAAAAATTGATGCTGATTGTTGTCTCTCTGATCATTACAGCAGGATTCGTCGTAAGTGCTGCTGCTCAGGAAATCAACCTGAAAGCCTATGTGCCCACCAATCCGACGGCGGTCCCGACCAAAGCCCTGGTGCTCTTCGCGGAAAATGTGAAAGAGAAGACTAATGGCGCGGTGAATATCAAAGTCTTTCACAGCGGACAGTTAGGAAATGATCGGGAAGGCATAGAATCCACCCGAATCGGAACGATTGATATTATGTTCGCCGGGACTGGCGGCTATTCAACGTTCTACGACAAAACCAAAATTTTCGATCTTCCTTTCCTTTTCGATAATTCTCAGGAAGCCTATGAAGTGGTCAATGGGCCTGTGGGAGAAGAGATTTTCTCAGATATGGAACAATTCGGCCTGGTGTATCTTTCGACCGGCGATAACGGGATGCGCCATATCAGCACAAGCAAAACCCCTGTGCATAGCGTGGAAGATGTCAAAGGGTTGAAAGTCCGCGTCCCCGAAATCAATACATACGTAGATCTCTGGACCTGGTGGGGCGCAGTGGTGACTCCTATGCCGATTACGGAACTTTATATGGCGCTCAAAACCGGTGTGGTTGATGCGCAGGACAATGCGCCGTATCATTCTGTTGCGAGTAAAGTGTACGAAGTGCAGGATCATTATTCTATGATCAATTATATGTGGATGGGATTAACTATGGTCGTGAACAAAGCCAAATGGGAAACCCTGCCTGAAGAATATCAACAGATCATCAAAGCAGAGGCTAAAGTTGCTGCGAAATGGTCGTTTGATGAAATCGAACGGGATAATGTCACGGCGTTGGAGACTATGAAAGCCAGGGGAACCACAATTGATATGAGTCCGGATCGAGAAAGCTTCATGACCGGGATCGAGGAGTTCTACAAGAAGTATGAGAACGAACCCTGGTATGATAAGGATCTGATTGACGCACTGAGAAATAACTGATTCATCCTAAAAAGATGAGTTTGTGGGGGGGAAACGTATCCATGTTTATCAATCGAATGCAGCATTTAAATAGTGGCCTGACACACCTGGTCAGTGTTCTGATTGGAATGACTGTCGCGGCGATGGCAACTCTGATTATGTTGTCTGTTATTGTCCGAAACCTGATGGGATTTTCGTTCCAATGGATCGTGGATGCCAATCGTCTGATTTTTATCTGGATGTGTTTTCTCGGGGTTGTCTATGCGAGTGATAAAGAGTTGCTTATCCGATTCGATCTGCTTGATAATCGTTTCCCCCCCACAGTTCGCAAGTTCTTTACCTTCCTGCGTTATCTTGCTTCGCTTGTGCTGTTCGGAATTATGGTGAAGGCCGGAATTGAAGTGAGCCAGTTTGCAAAAGCTCAGGTATTCTCCACCATGCCAATATCAACCCGGTGGCTTTATATTGCTGTTGTTGCTGCCGGTGTGCTGCTGGTCTTTCAGACAGTGGTCAAAATTCTTGTACTGCTGGTTTCTCCGGCATCGGGGAAAAATCTGGAGACTCGACAAGGCGATAGGGGATGATGATATGATCGTACTGTTTTTTTTGTTTTTTGTCCTGATCGCAATCGGTTTTCCTATTGCGATTGCGATCGGCCTGAGCGCAATTGTTTCGCTGAAATACTATGGCTACCCATTGATTGTGATCGCCCAGAAAATGGTCACAGGCATTGATTCCTTTACTTTTATCGCGATCCCGTTGTTTATTCTTGCCGGAGAATTGATGAACGTTGGCAAGATTACTGACAAAATTTTTAACTTTGCAAAAGCGATTGTCGGATGGATTCCCGGCGGTTTGGCACATGCCAATGTCGTGGCAAGCGTTATTTTCGCCGGAATGTCGGGATCTGCGATTGCCGATGCAGGAGGATTAGGGGTTGTTGAGATGAAGGCCATGCGAGATGCCGGATTCAATGACGAGTTTTCAAGCGCAGTCACTGCGGCAAGCTCGACCATTGGACCGATCTTCCCCCCTAGTATTCCCTTTGTGATTTACGGAGGAATTGCGAGTGTTTCTGTCGGAAAACTGTTTTTGGGCGGAGTGATTCCGGGTCTTGCTATGATGGCCGCCTTAATGATCATGATCTTCTTCTATGCCCTGAATAACAGATATCCGCGAACCCGCTTTTCCTTACGCGAATTGGGCGGAGAATTTGTTAAAGCGATCATTCCCCTGTTGACGCCGGTCATCATTCTCAGCGGCTTTGTCATCGGATTATTTACCCCGACCGAAGCGTCAGCGGTGGCGGTATTCTACGCGCTGCTGGTCGGCGGGCTTCTGTATCGAGAGATTTCTTTGAAAAAATTGATGAACGCCCTGAGAAATACAGCGGTTTCTTCTGCGAACGTCATCTTCATTATCGGTACAGCCACGCTCTTCTCCTTTATTCTGACAAACGAAGGTTTCACCGAGATCATTGCCGGGAAGCTCTTTTCCATATCAGAAAATCCCATTGTGATTCTGCTGATCATCAATCTGGTGCTGTTTCTGTTAGGCATGATTATGGAACCGGGCGCAATTCTGATCATGATGCTGCCGATCCTGCTGCCGATCGTGGAGCATCTGGCGTTGGATTATGTCCATTTCGGCGTGATGATGATCCTGAATCTCATGATCGGACAGGTGACGCCTCCATTTGGAATGTGTTTGTTTACGATCAGTCAGGTCGGAGGCGTGTCTTTGCACCGACTGTTTCGCGCGATCATCCCCTTTATTTTTCCGCTGGTATTCGTTCTACTGCTTACGCTGTTCATTCCGGAAATCGTCACCTGGCTGCCGGATCTTCTGATGAAATAGCGTCAGGCGGCTTCAAGAATTTCTTCTTATCTTATAAAAATGGATTAACAATTTTACGAAAATAGGAGTTTCGTAATGACAGATACATTGTTTGATATAACTGACCGCGTCGCAATTGTCACGGGCGGACTTGGTCAGATTGGCGTTGAATTCTCGCTCGAATTGTTGCGCCGCGGAGCAAGAGTTGCGGTATTTTCCCGCAATATCAGGAAAGAAATTGTAGAGAGCAGGTTTCCGCAGGAATACCGCGATACCGACAGAGTTCGATTTTTTACGGTTGATATTACGATCAAAGAAACGATTGAAAAGGCTCTTGATGCAATCATTGCTGTATGGGATGTGCCGGAAATTCTGATCAACAATGCCGGAATTGATACGCAGCCGAGCGCTCCGCCTGAAGTGTCAGGACCTTTTGAGCAATTTCCGGAAGAGGTGTTTCGGGAAGTTGTCAATGTGAATCTGGTAGGCACGTTTCTGTGCAGTCAGGTTGTGGGCGCGAAGATGGCTGAAGCCGGCCGAGGCTCGATCATCAATATCGGCTCGATCTATGGCATGCTCTCGCCCGTGCAGGATATTTATGCGTATAAGCAAGAAAAAACCGGCGTGCCCTTTATCAAACCGGTAGCCTATTCTGCGTCGAAGTCCGGCGTGTACAACTTGACCCGCTATATGGCAACCTATTGGGCCAAAAAAGGGGTGCGGGTAAACGTGTTAACCCCGTCAGGAGTGTTTCGAGATACTCAGGATGCTGAATTTCAGAAAAACTACTGTGCACGGATTCCGATTGGCCGAATGGCTCAACCGGGTGAATACAACGGCGCGATGATTTTTCTTGCCTCAGACGCCTCGAAGTATATGACCGGATCAAACCTGGTCATTGATGGAGGTTGGACGGCCTGGTAATGATCTTACTCAGAAAACAGACCGTGAGATAAAAAGATATGAAAAAAAATATTGAAGGAATTTATGCCGCTCTAGTAACCCCCATGACAGCATCCGGCCAGGTGAACCCCAAGGCCTTGCGCAGCCTGGTGCGCTGGGAGCTGGAACACGGGGTGGAGGGATTTTATGTGTGCGGTTCGTCAGGCGAAGGACTTTTGCTCTCGCTTTCAGAACGGAAACAGGTGCTTGAAACCGTGCTCGCCGAAGCCGGGGAGCATGTTCCTGTTGTGGCGCACACCGGCACCATCCGCACCGATGAGGTAATCGAACTCGCCAGACATGCGGCAGCATCTGGCGCGGCGGCCGTCTCGATGATCCCGCCTTACTACTATCATTTCAGCCAGGAGGAGATTGTCGGATATTATGAAGATGTGTTACATAGTGTAGATATTCCGATTATTATCTATAATATTCCAGCGTTTACCGGAGTGTCTTTTACCAGGGGCAGCAGCGCCAGATTGCTTGCCCATGCGCAGATCGTCGGGATTAAACATACGTCGCTCAATCTGTATGATCTGGAAAGAATGAAAGCTGCGTATCCGGAAAAAATCTATTTTAACGGGTATGACGAGATTTTTCTTTCCGGGTTAGCTGCGGGAGCGAGCGCGGCAATCGGGACAACCGTCAATTTGTTCCCAAAGTTATTCAAAGAAATTCGTGGGCTCTATCTGGCAGGAAATATGCGGGACGCCGCAGAATTCCAACACAAGCTCAATACGGCCGTAGAAGCTTTTCTGGAGGTCGGGATTTTTAACGCCGTCAAGTACGTGTTTACCCTTTGGGGAATCAACTGCGGTTCCTGCCGTCGTCCGTTTATTCCTCTTACGGATGAGCAGAAACGAAAGATCGAAAGACTGCTCGACACCGTAGATCTGTCATAAGGCAATTGTTTCAGGAATTTTCTTTCTCATTCCCGAAACAATTCAAGATTTTGAGCATAGAGTAATCAAGGTTTTTAAAGTTTTTCCTGGTAAAAATCGTCATTCTTCAGATCGCCGATAAACTTATGAGAGCGATCTCAATTTTCCATTGACAATTCTTTATCGGCAAGCATACCATGTCATCATTTATATAAACTGAATAGTTCCTGGACGAAATCCTCATAATGAGGAGGAAAAACCATGTCTGCTGGTCCACCGGCGCAAGCGACGATTTTACTTGTGGACGACACATTGGAAAATCTCAACTTCCTGATCGCCTGTCTGGAAGAAACCGGATTTCGCATCGCGGTCGCTCGCAGCGGCGAGGAAGCCCTGGAACGAATTGCGTATGCGCCGCCGGATCTGATCCTCTTAGACGTGATGATGCCGCCGGGCATGGATGGCTTTGAAACCTGCCGCCGTTTGAAGGTCAATGCAGCGTTCAGAGAGATTCCGGTCATATTCATGACGGTGGCGTCTGACATTATTGATAAAATGCAGGGTTTTGAGATTGGAGGGGTTGATTATATCACCAAACCCGTGCAACCTGAAGAAGTGGTCGCCAGAATTCGCACTCATCTCACCATTTGCAAACTCCAGCAAGAACTTCAGGCCCGCAATGAGCTGCTTCAGGAAAAAAACGAACAACTGCAACAAGAGATTTCAATCCGCAAGCAGACCGAAGATGCGTTACATCTGAGCAAAACCCATGAAATTGAACTGAAACACGAACGCGACCAGCTTGCCCAGGAGAATATCACGCTGCGCACCAGCCTGGGCGAACGGTATAAATTCGGCGATCTGATTGGCAGAAGTCCGGCCATGCAGGAGGTGTATACGGCCATTGCTAAAGCCGCAGCCTCAGACGCCAATGTGCTGATCTGCGGTGAATCCGGCACCGGCAAGGAAATTGTGGCATACACGATTCACCAATTGAGCGCGCGTCAGAAACGTCCGTTTGTTCCGATAAATTGCGGAACTGTGCCGGAAACCTTATTTGAACGGGAGTTTTTCGGGCATTTCAAAGGGGCCTTTACCGGCGCCGCGATGGATAAACCCGGCTACTTCGATCAAGCCCACGGGGGGACCCTGTTTCTGGATGAAGTCGCCGAACTGCCCCCTGCCTTACAGGTCAAACTCCTGCGCGCATTGGAATATAAAGAATACATGCCGTTGGGATCGACGCAAAGTAAGCATGTAGATGTACGCATTCTCTCTGCCACCAACAAAGATGTCAAAGCCTACTTACGAGAAGGATTGATTCGAGAAGATTTTTTTTACCGGATTCGTATTCTTGTAATCACCCTGCCCCCCTTACGCGAACGACGAGAAGATATTCCCCTGCTGATCGAACATTTTCTGAAACTGTATGCCGGTGAAACCGCCCATGCAGCGATTTCCGGCAAACTGCTGGGCGCGTTGTGCGGCTACGATTGGCCTGGCAATGTGCGCGAGCTGCAAAACGAACTCCAACGCTATCTGGCCGGACAACGATTGGAATGTATTGGAACCGGACTGGCAGAGGTGGGCGAGAGAGAGATAAGCTCCCAACTCGGATTCGATCTCACGCAGGCCTCCTTCAACGAAGCGGTCGCAGCATTTGAAAAACACTTCATTCTCAATGCCTTAGCGCGGAATGCCGGGCATCGCGGGAAAACAGCAAAAATCTTGGGCATCCCCACCAAAACCCTGTACAATAAACTCAAAAAATACGGGGTTGAGCTTCTCGAATGATCAATAATTGGTAACTTTTACCGACATTCTTACAAAGTTGCCGATCGGTATTGCCTCTCACATTTTCAACGGGTTTCCCCTTTTTTCTTTTTTCATACTCGGTAAAAATTACCGAGTATTCTCTTCACAATTCTTCAGAAAGACGTTCCTTATCGTCCTTATTTTCCCTAAAACACAGCAATTTTCGGTTTATAGCTGCTGTTGGCATTGATGTTGCTACTTATATAGTAGAATGTTAGGCGTTGTTGTTTACAGGGCACTCAACAAGGAGGAATATCGTCATGAAACACATACTCTGGAAAAAATTTGTCATTACAACCATGCTGCTGGTGGCATTTAGCCTGTCTTTGGACGCTCTTGCCGCGTGCATACCAGGAACATTTTGCAGCAACGGCGATGGTACAGTGATTAATGGGACGACTGGTAATCTCTGGATGCAAGATGCGAATGCTGCTGGTTATCGTGATTGGTGGGGGGCGCATGCGTACTGCATGAATTCAAACCTGGGAGGATACACGGCTTGGCAGTTAGCAGAACCTTCTGAGTTAAAAGGTGAATTGTATGATAGCGGGATCACATGTACAACGATGGGGCTATTTACAAACGTACACTGTGATGGCTACTGGGGTACAGAGACTCGTCCTGGTGCAGACGTTGCATGGATTGTGAATTTCTTTAAAGGTACCGTGGACCGGGATAATAAAAGCCAATATCGCCCTGTATGGTGTATCCATAAATTGGTAAACGCCGACAGCGATGGCGACGGCGTGCCGGATACGGACGATAACTGTCCGAATACTCCGAACCCGGATCAGGCCGATGCTGATCAGGATGGGTTCGGGGATGTTTGTGATAACACCATCATCATCGGGAAGGAAACTGATCCGGATGGCGCGCCTGACGAATTTCAGTTCACAAGTGATTTTAATCTCGGCCCACTCGGAGATGGCTCCAGGTGCGCGGTATATGATTTATCCCCAGGAACCTACACCATCCAAGAGGTGGTACCAACAGCCTGGGATTTGATTGACATCACCTGTGACGACGCGAACAGCAGCGGCGATCTGAGCGCGGCCACAGCAACGTTCCGGGTAGAGCCTGGCGAAACGATTACGTGTGTTTTTACCAACAAACTGAAACCGGGTGAACTGGCAATTGAGAAAATGCAGCGCCTGGATGACACTGATTGGACCTTTGATACCCTGGATGTTTCGCTCGGCGAATCGCTCTTCTATCAACTGGCGATAACCAACACCTCTGATATTGCGCTGGATTTTTCGATTTACGATACGCTGGATGGCTTAGTGACGTTTGTGGATGACGCCACCTGGGCAGGAACCGTTAGTGGTGATTTATTGGAATACAGCGGGATGGTTGATGCCTTTTCAGAAGTGGTGCTCTGGTTCACTGTGCAGGTGACGGATGTGTTTGATCCTGCGGACACGTGGATTGAGAATGTTGCAACACTTGAATACGGGAACCATTTCCAAACAAGCGAACCTGTCAAAGCCAGAATTAAAAATCCGATTCCCGAACCGGGCACGCTTGTGCTGGTTGGACTCGGTTTAGTGGGGTTGCTGGGCGCAGTGCGGCGCAATCGCCAGCGGCGGGACTAAGTTCTCAAGTTATATTGGCTACCGCACTTTTTCCGTCCGGTGTAGCCTGGCTTTAGCGACACATAGCAGGTTATGGAAATGAGCTGTTGAAAAATGCTGTTGATGGTAACAGGGTCAACTATAAAAAGACGAAATTATGGCAAATATTAGCTTCAAAAATACGCTAATTATGTTGACTGTTGAGAACTATGGTCGTTCTCCACCAGTTCGATTGCAAAAACCCTGAATATTGAGCATAACATATTTGTATTATCAGAATGTTTCATTATTCACAATTTCAAGACAGGGAATGCTTTATATTTTGAATTAAACCGAGGAAACAAATATGCTGATGACACTGTATTTGAACTATGTCGTATTCCCTGCATAATTAGGAGGAATTAAATATGAGATCACATTATGTTATTATTGGATGTTTGACATTCGTTTTGACGATTATTGTCATCACAATAGGACTTTCATGGTCTGGTATTGACAAAATCGATGCTGCTGTGCAAAATGGATACACTAGTCTTGATACATATACCATTGAGGCCCCCACAAACGAAAATGGAGATTTTCATCTTAGCCCTTATGAACTTGAGGGTTTGGGGTGTAATCCTGTTGATTGTGTTTGGGGGATGACAGTTGCGTTTTATGCAGAAGGAATTGGAGCTTGGTACGCTAACATTGCAAGCCTAGATCCTGTAGCTGCATGGAGCAAAGATGGCATAAATGTAAGAGTAGAAAAAGGACATGGCGGTCATTCCAAAGCACGGGTTATCCTTTTTGTGAAACGGTAGAAAGAAAAGGGAAAAAATCGTTGAATGCCTCTTTCGGGCAAGGGTAGCAATCGCTGAAAACGGCGGCAATATTGCCATGGAGTGGGCCTATTCATGAAACCTCGTATATATCGGGAAACCGAGTTGACTATCTCTTGCTGAGATGAAATTTTGGGAAAAACTCTGTCAGCAATTTTTAATGTACGGGGGAAAGAACCAGGCCCAACCCTCTTAACTTTATAATTAGGAGAAAAAGAGAGTGGGAGGTTGATTCAGATATGGCTATAGCAAATTGGACTCAAGTAAACAAGGATGGTTTTGGATATACGCAAAGCGGCTCAACAAATATAGTGACTAAACTCGTCACATGCGGTGAGCACCTCTATGCCCATAACGAGCACGGAGTATTTAGAATGGATAACCTTTTTTGTAGAAGCTGGCAAAAAGTATTCACTCCTGCTGAAGATTTCAGATCTTTGGATGACTATATTTGTTCTTTTTCGACAAAGGAGCTCTGGTGGATAAAACAAGACGAAGAATTGACCGCGATAAACTGGAAAAAAACCATTTCAAAAGGATTACCAGGCGATGTCAGCCCAATTCCGATGACTATTTTCAATGGTAAGATTTACGGTATCTCTAGGTATTATAGTGATCGTACTGGAGAGAGAGTTTTCGATATTTGGCGTTCCGAAGATATTGATGTTTGGCATTCTGGGGTTGAAATAACCTGGCAGCAAGTAGTAACCCAGTCGTTTGGCGATCTTCAGAATAATCAGGATGTGGACTTCTTGGGTGTCTTTAATAACAAGATCTATGCAGGGACAAATACGCTGAAATATATGTTTGGTGTACCTCAACCAACGACTGGAGTAGAGATATGGGAAAGTTCCACCGGGGATGCAGGAACCTGGACTCAGATAAATACTGATGGTTTTGGTTCGGAAACACTGTTAAATCAAGATAAGAAAATCCACACTAACCATGCCATAGGATCATGGGCAGTCTACAAAGCCCCAAATCAGTTACAAGAGTATCTTTATATCGGTACAAAGTCACACTGGGGGGCGGAGGTCTGGCAGTATAACGGAAAAGGAGTGAGAGGTGGCTGGAGAAACGTTACTCCCCCGTGGGCGGGACCGAGTTCTACCCCTATCACTTCAGGTCCTGGACGAAATGAATCCATGATCGTTTTTCAAGATAGTCTTTATCTCGCGGAGGGATATCCTACCGCGAACCTTGCAAAATACGATGGTAATAATTGGACTATCGTAGTACCTGGGCCAAACCCATTTGTTCCCCAAAATAGAAGTTTGACTTCCTTAGCCGTATTCAAGCAGCATCTCTATGTCAGTACTGACAGTGGTAGCGCTAAAGACGATCAGGTATGGGGCCATCCTTTAAACTTCAGATGGAGGTATGCATGTTTTGCTAGTTCAGTAAAATCTCTTTTATTGGAATGGCCATTGTCTTTTTGGCGGAAGGCAAAAAATCTCTTAAAAAATAGGACGCTGTTTATTTAAAATTTCACAATACCAGGTATTCACGAGAATTACACTGAAAAAGTGAAGAACTTCAAGAATAACTGAAGTGACATAAAAGTGATATTTTCTTGACAGGAGTTTGCTTACCTTATACAAATCACGCTTGTTATGATAGCAGTGTTTTAGCATAATCTCATGCGAGGGGAACCACGATGTTCCGAGAGTCAGGCTATCAGGTGATCGCACAATTGTATGAGAGTTCCTGTTCCCTGGTGTATCGCGCGGTACGGAAAGCAGATGAATGCCCGGTGATGCTGAAACTGCTGTTATTCTGGAAGGCACGCTGGCCTACACATCGCCGGAGCAGACCGGACGCATAACTCCGCCATTTCAACCTGACGATGCCCTGGCAATGGTGCATTGCCATTTGGCCAAAATGCCGGTGCCGCTGTGTGACTTACCCACCCCTGGCCCCTCCCAGGAGGGGAATGTGTCCATCAGCAAGGGACGTCTTATTCCCCTCCTGGGAGGCAGGGCTGTTAAGTTCTTTGCTGCTCAGGAGTGCAAACCAGCGTTTGCATCAGGGCGAAGCCCTGTCAAATTGTCGCGGCGAAGCCGCGAAGCACACGCTCGTTTGCGCTCCTGAATATTCGTAAAAACGTCTGCTTCAAAACACGATCCGTTCCCAGGCAGAAGCACAGGAACGAGAACTTCACAGCCCTGCTCCTGGGAGGGGCCAGGGGTGGGTTTCCCAAAGTTCTCTTTGATATCATCATGAAACTCATGGCGAAAAATGCCGAAGATCGCTACCAATCGGCGTATGGGGTTAAGGCCGATTAGGAATGGTGTCTGGCAACCTTTCGCTGCTCAAAACTTCGAGCAGATATCGAATGAACAGGGCTTTGCCCGACGTTCTGTTGTCTGTATTGTTCAGGATAGCCGGGGCTTCCTGTGGTTTGGAACCAGAAACGGACTGAGTCGTTATGATGGATATAATTTCTTGTTGTTTCGTCACGATCCGGGCAATCCCCTGAGCCTGAGCCACAACCATGTCACGTCTATCGCCGAAAATCCGTCAGGGGATCTTTGGATTGGCACGAATGGCAACGGACTCAATGAAAAGACGGCAAAAAATCCTTGAAGATCAAGTGAAGGAACGCACTGCTGAACTCACAACAGCGATTACGGAAGCGAAGCGGCTTAATGAGCACCTACGGAGGGAAATCATTGAGACAGAAGAAGCTCTTCAGAAAGCATACCATGAATTGAATCAGCGTGTTGATGAACTCGCTATGCTCAATCGCATCACGCAAATGGTCGCCTCAATGTCCGATCTCCAGGCCATACTGAGGGCTATTTCTCAAGAATTAGCGATTATTTTTAACGCGAAAACAACGAGCATAGGTCTGTTAAACCCAGAGCGAACGGAACTCACCTTTATCGCAGATTATGTCGCAAACTCCGAATTGCCGGGGATTGTTGGAACAATGCTCTCGTTGGCGAACAATCACGCCTCTATACAGGTGGTCAAAACCGGTAAATCAGTCATCGTCCCTCAGGCACAAACAAATACTCTGATCGAGTCATCCCAACACATTATGAAGCAGCGGAATCTCCATTGCATGATGATTGTGCCGTTGCTCTCGCGTGGGAATGTCATGGGGACGATCAGTATCGGGATAGCTCAAGAGGAAAGAACATTCACCTCGGCTGAAGTAACCCTGGCGGAGACTATTGCTGGCCAGATTGCCAGTATCGTTGAGAACGAACGATTGTTTGGCGAAGAGCACTATCAACGACAAATCGCAGAAAGTTTACACGAAGTCTCTATTGCAGTGAACAGCAGCCTTGATCTGGATACTGTAATAGCCAAGATTTTGGAGCAATTGCAACGAGTGATTCGCTGTGATAGCGGAACTATTTTTTTGCAAACTGATGATGGTTTGGTTCTCTCTCACGGAATTGATGTTGATAATAGGTGGACTGGACATGGTGTTCCTTTTTTCAGTACATCCCCGATGATACGAGTACTTCAGTGTAAACAAGTCCATATTATTGCCGATACCCGTGTTGACCCAGGCTGGAGAGAGTGGGAAGAAGGCGAGCGTATCCGAAGTTGGATGGGGGCCCCATTGCTGACAACTAATCAAATGACCCTCGGGGTGTTGACCGTGGATAGTTTTGAAGTCGGGACGTATGGGGATGAAGATGCACAAGTCTTACAGCTTTTTGCGAATCAGGCAGCGATTGCTATCGGAAATGCCCGTCTTTTTGAAGAGATCCAACAGGCTAAGGAAGCGGCTGAAGCGGCCAATCAGGCCAAAAGCGAATTCCTATCCAATATGAGCCACGAACTGCGCACACCGCTGAACAGTATTCTGGGCTACGCCAATATTCTAAAACGTACGAAAACGAAAGACCATCCCGATTATGCCGGGCTGGACACGATTGAGCGCAGCGGAACCCTGCTGCTCAACCTGATTAATGATCTGTTAGACCTGTCGCGGATTGAAGCCCACCAATTTGAATTACACCTCGCGCCATTTGACCTGCATGAATGTCTGCGGATGGCAGCCTCGATGATCCAGGTACGGGCGCAGAGCAAGGGGATTACCTTCTATTTTGAACCACCTTCCGAAGCGCCACTCATGCTGTTGGGCGACGCAAACCGCCTGAGCCAGATTCTGCTGAATCTATTGGGTAATGCGGTCAAATTTACAGACCACGGACGCGTGACATTGAAAGTGACTAAAGTGCCTGAAATTGAAAGTGGCAATCTGAAATCTCAAACCTCAAACCTCAAATTTGAAATCTCTGACACTGGTCCTGGGATCCCCGCCCATCATCTGGATGACATTTTTTCTCCATTTGTCCAGATTGGTGATCATACCCGCCAACGAAAAGGCACAGGTTTGGGCTTAGCCATTAGCCGACAATTAGTGCGGCTCATGGGTGGTGAACTGCACGTGGCAAGCACAGAAGGAGAGGGAAGCCGTTTTTGGTTTGATATCTCCTTGCCTGAAGCGCCGACATCCGATGCACAAACAACTCTGAAATCGCAGCGGATCATCGGTTACAAAGGCGCCCGGCGCAAAATCATGGTGGCTGATGACAATAGGCAAAATCGCACGATGCTGCTCAATCTCTTACGGCCGCTTGGCTTTGATGTGATAGAGGCTATTAATGGTCAGGATGCGTTAAATCAATTACATGAGACAAGAACCTCTCTCCCTGATCTCATTTTCCTGGATGTGATTATGCCAGGGATAGACGGGTTTGAAGTGGCTCGTCAATTGCGCAACTCACCCGAATTCAAATATCTCAAGCTCATTTTCGTCTCAGCGAATTCCTCACCCTCTCTTCAGGAACAAGCTATCGCAAGCGGCGGCGATGATTTTTTTGCGAAACCGCTTCATCTCAGGAGCTTATTAGACCACTTGCGTCTTCATTTAGACCTTGAATGGGAATATGCGTCTCCTGCTAAACCTGATCTTGAAACGCAACCGCTGATATTCCCGTCGAGGGAAGACCTGAAATCATTGCTGGAATTTGCAAAAGGCGGCTATATTACCGATATCCGGCAAGCTCTTACTCGCATGAAGGCGTCCGATCCTCATCTGCAGCCCTTTGTCGCCAGGCTGGAAGATATGGCAAGCACCTTTCAATTCAAACAAATTATCGAGTTCATAACGAATTCGTTATCATCATCGCTAAAATAATGCTATGAAAAATCTTATCGAATTTCCTGGTAGAAATCCGCGTTCTTCAGATCGCCGACAAACATGTGGCCAGGAGCGTGGGTGATGGCAAAGGGTAATTTCGCTTGTACAAGCACATTTTGCGGGGTGACGCCGCAGGGCCAGAACACCGGGATTTCATCCGCGTAAATACTCACGCTGTCGCCGTAATCCGGCGACTGAAGATCGGCAATGCCGATCAGATGCGGATAGCCCACGTGTACCGGCGCGCCGTGTACTTCAGGATAATGCGCGGTAATCAAACAGGCGTCGATCACACGATCATACCGAATCGGACGCATACTCACCACCATATTACCTGTAAAGATGCCGACCGGCTCTAATGGAATGTTGGTATTGTACATAGAAACATTCCTTTGTTCTTCTACATGCCGCAGGCCGATTCCGGCTTGTACTAACGCGGATTCAAAAGAAAAGCTGCATCCTAACAGGAAAAAGACCAGGTCTTCCTGGTAAAATTCGGTGACATCCTGCTTTTCCTGTTGTACTCGACCATCCCGCCACACCCGGTAGCGAGGAAGCGTATTTCTGAGATCCGCGTTCTTTGCCAGGCGATATGTCTGGGCAGTTCCCGGACCAACCACTTCTAATAGCGGACAGGGTTTGGGATTTTTGCGGCAAAACGCTTCAAAATCCTGCGCATATTGTTCAGGCAGCGCGACTAAATTCGCCTGAACATAGCCTTCACAGTACCCGGCAGTCGGAGATAAAAATTCCCCCCTTGCTGCCAATTCTCGTAATTCATAGGGCGTCATAATAGTAGAAAGGGACTCAAGGGGCAGGCGAGTAAAGTTTAAAGCGTTTTCAACTTTCGTCCCTTGCGTCCTTTCGGTCCCTTCAGTCCTTTTAGTCCCTTGTTGCTTTTGAGATCACAATGCGGCACACGCGTTCGCCGCGGGCCAAAGTCTGTTCCAGACAAAAATCCAGATCCGGAATCGTCGCTAAAATGCCGCGGTCGCCTTCCATGGCAAGATCGCAGAGTTGCGGCATGTCTTCGGCGGAGGCCCCGATTTTCTGCCATGCGCTGACCAGCGGGCAATAATGGAATTCACACACAAACCGTTCTTCGGTCAGTTCACAAATATCGAGATCAAAAATCTGTTTGACATTCCCTGTCGCAAATTCTCTGGCAAATACATCGGCGCGGTCGGTTTTTGAAAATCGAGATTCGCCGTGAAAACAGCCGCAGCGGCGAATGGCTTTACGAGCGAAATCCTCCCAATCCAAGCCACGCTTCCGCGCCTCATCCAGCAATAAATACATCCAGGTGGCGCGGTGTTCAATCGCCGCGCGTAAATCATCAATATGTTGTCCGTGATTTTGGGGAATATTCACAATTGGCATAATGTTCTCCTGCGTATACATTATAGGTTTGTCGTAAACGCTTCAGCGTTACATTGTGTGTAAGAAAACCGGGTTTTTGACAAAAACCCGGTTTCTATCATTCCATGAGTTCAGACCTGTCAGTATTTGTGTCCAGGGTTTTCACAAATCCCTGTAAAAATTTGCGAAATTCGTAGCCAATGTCCTGACGATCAACCGCAAACTCGACCTCGGTGATCAGATAATCGAGTTTATTGCCGATATCGTAACGTCTTCCTTCAAATTTAAAGGCGAGGATTTCCTCGTCTTTGCACATATCGCGCAAAGCATTGGTGAGTTGAATTTCACCGCCTTTGTCAGCTCTTGTGCGTTCTAAATACTCAAAAATTGCGGGTGTGAGAATGTAGCGGCCTCCGATAGCGAGGCGCGACGGGGCCTTGTGAGGCTCGGGTTTTTCGATCAAGTTGGAGATCCGATATAATGATTCCGTAATCCGCTCTCCCTGCACGATGCCATAACGTCCGACTTTCTCCTCCGGAACCTCTTCCACCCCGACCATCGTGGTATGATGTAAATTGTACACATCAATCAACTGTCGCACACACGGTGTTTTACTCTTGATGATCGTATCGCCCAATAGGACCACAAAAGGCTCATTTTCTACAAAATTCCGTGCATAGCGAATTGCATCGCCGAGACCGTTTAATTCTTTCTGGCGAATATAAAAAATTTCCGCCATGTTTGAAATATCCTGAATCTCTTTCAACTGACGCTGCTTATTTTTCTTTTCAAGTTCGGCTTCCAATTCGAATGATCGATCAAAATGATTTTCGATGGCCTGCTTGCCTTTTCCGGTAATCACCAGAATTTGTGAAATTCCGGATTTGACCGTTTCTTCAATGACAAATTGAATCGTCGGGGTATCAATAATTGGAAGCATTTCTTTCGGCTGCACTTTGGTGGCTGGTAAAAAACGCGATCCAAAGCCGGCCGCAGGAATCACGGCTTTTTTGATCATAGCTGTTCTCCTTTTTCGTCGGGGTGTTCTTCAAAAATGATCGGTTTGATCACGCGCGCTCGAATGTTCTTCATCTCAAGCTCAAGGCGGTGATACATGTTCTCGTTTTCATAGATGCCGACGATTGCGCCGCCAGAACCGCAGAATTTGGAAGACGCTCCAATATTTCTGGCGCAATTAATCAGGTCCCAATTCCGTTTACTTAATTTGTA
This sequence comes from Candidatus Vecturithrix sp., assembly GCA_040772385.1. Taxonomy (GTDB): domain Bacteria; phylum Moduliflexota; class Moduliflexia; order Moduliflexales; family Moduliflexaceae; genus Vecturithrix. The sequence continues at coordinate 549,817 of JAXGYF010000001.1, forward strand.
AATAGAGGCCCGCAGATTAAAATTACGATTGATCAACATATTCATAGTAGGAATATCGTTTGCCAATAAGGCGTCACGAAACTGATTCGTAATCTCGGCAAATTCTTGCATGGCTTCATGCACCTGGCGGTCGCCGTTATCATACCGCTGGCGGATATTATTGTGAAAAACTTCTGTGCCTTCACTCAGGTCGTCAGAATAGGCGATATAAAAATTAGGCAAGACTTCCGGCTCTAAATATTCATACACTCCATACCCATATTCTTCCATGTATTGCCGGTCAAAATCCATATACACCATATTTTCATACACCTGGATCACGCGATCCTGAAGTCCGGCACTGATGCCCAATTCATCAACTTCTACCGAAAGAATGAGGTTCGCCAGAACAGGTTTTTCAATCTCAACCTCATAAAACTGCATTAATGCTTTCATAATTGAAGTAATAATAGCACTTGACCCGGCTAATCCGACTCGTAACGGCACATTTGAATCGTACAAAATCGTAAAATTCTTCTGTTCAAGTTCGCGTTCGTGTTCCAGGCAGCATTCATAAAATTTTTTAATCGCTGCTTTAATTAAACGAATTCCGCCGTAATAACCTGAAAATTTAATGTCATCAACGAGGTGCTGCATAGAACGGAACATCATGCGATCATTGGTGTGGAGTTTAATCTCTAAGTCTGGCGATTCATACAGGGTAATCTTTGCAGAAAAATTGCGGACTGAAAATGAAATCGTGCGTCCAAAGTACCCATCCGATGGGTTGCCGATTAAACCTGCTCTGGCATACGTGATTGTGCGAATAATCATGAGAACTACTCCTATACTATGCGCCACGGTTCAAAATGACATGTCTCATCAGGAATGAGCGTAACGGTGTGGCGTTCCTCTTCCCGGATAAACTCAACCGTAGCGCGTTCAGCATGTTTTGCTTTGGTATAACTCACAAGTAATTGTGCGATCTGCTCGAATTGTGCCTCTGTTGGCTTGCCTTCAATCAGAACAAGCGGTCCCTCATATTCCCGAAGTTGCGCTTGCCAGCGTCCTCGGACGTATTGCGCCAACAAATTATTGTCGAATTCATGGCGCCCTACAATCACTTTCAGACTCCCGGGAAAACGAAAATGCCGCCCTAATTTCAAGAGTTGCACATCTTCGACCTGAATATGTTCCGGGGCGGTATATGTCAATAGTTCTTTTAAACGCTTCGAAAATTGAGGGTCGGTCAGTAAACACCCACCTGCCGGTTGAGGATAGCGTAACTGATATTTTTGCGCGAGTTCAGTCTGCGCTCTGCGCCCGCGCCCGGAAATATCCAAAAATTTTTCGCGATCCACCCATCCGTGCTGCTCAGGAATCGTCGGATCGAGCAATTTCGCAGAAAGCGGACGTACCAAATATCCGTTCAAACCAGCTTCACGTTCGGTTTGCAGCATGGTTTGACGCTGCTGTGACATCGGACGTTGCCCAATCACTTCACCAGTAAAAATAAATTGGGCCCCATGGGTCTCCATGTAAGTTTTAGCCTTCTGCATAAGAAAAATCTTACAGTCAATACATGGATTCATCCCGGACCCATAACCATGCTTTGGGTGCAAGAAAACAGAGAGAAATTCCTGGGCCACATTCAGATGCATAATGCTTACGCCCAGTTGCTGTTCAATCTCTTGCTCGGTGATTTCGGTTTCCCGTTGTTTGACTCGTCGTTCAATGTGTAACGGTTCCACCCCAATGTCATAGTGAATCACCTCGACGTCAATCCCTTGATCTTTAATCAATTTAACCGCCAGGATACTGTCTAAACCTCCTGAAAACAATCCAATCGCTTTTATCATCTCGTGCTCGCATCCTTTTGGAGGAAGATTATCATTCGTTAAAGACAAAAACCTACTATTTGGCGAAAATCGCCAGAATCACGTAAACTCCTTGAAATCCCTGCCTATGAGAAATTCTTGTAGTTACTTCAACGAAATCATGTAAAAAAGTCAAGTTCCATTTTCTTTGGATCATGTTCGGTTTTTTTTCTTTGTCGCGATTTCCTGCGTTTCTTTGACAGACGAACCTCAGAAAAATTCTGCCCGATCAGCGTCCGACAGCGCGGACATTTCAGCAGATGGGTTGCGTCAAACTTCATAAAGCAGACCGGACACACAACCGGTCCTCTTGTTTTCCTGGCTTCTCGTAAACGCTTCACAATGATTTTCCCGGCTTCTTCATGGCGCGGGATGTCTTGTGTTTTCGAATGTCCTGGCATAGAGTCTCTCCCGTTGTTGTGCTGATTTATAAGCAAAGGAGTATTTTTTTGTTTTTTTTCCTTTACAAAAGGGCGGGGGAGAGTAATATTTTGGATAAGGTAAAGAGGGGAACAAGATCAGGGAAAAGAGATTCTTCGTTCTCAAAACGTAGCCAGTATCAAAAAGTCTCCACAGTAGAAAAGCCTAATCGCAAGAAATAAAATCGAACGAATAGAGGCACAGAAGGGCGCATACACATGAACAGCTTTCCCGGATACATTGCTGTTTCTCCCTTTTGTCGCTTCTGAAAGCTGTAAGGAGGACCAGTCCTTACAGCTTTCGCTTACATTAAAAAGCAACACACATCCTTTTTGAAAACGGAAATTCCTCCTTCACACTCATAGATCGTTAAAAAGTTCTCTTTTGCTCAAAAACCCAACCTTTACAAAAAAAGAAGTTTCTATAAAATTAGTTCAGAGAGAAAAGTTTTGTCAAGGATAAAATATCAGCAACTATAAATATTTTAAGAAGATAAGGCAGGTTGTGAAAAGTTTTTTATTTTTAGAGTATAAAAAAATGACACTATTTTTAGTTATCGTAACTTATTAAAATCCTATAAGATCAATAAAAACAATACGTAACAACAGATTATCTTTTTATCAAGAATATCTGTTGCGTAATTGAATTAATACTTGACGAGTTTTATGACGAAAACGTAGTATTTCATCACTTGGAGCAACTATCATCTATCGAAATTAATGGACGATTCGTTTGATGTTTATCCAAAGAGGTCCTGAACGTATAAACTATCGGGATGCAAGTTTGATCCTCTGATACTGATCAAAAACTTCTGTCTCGCTATAAAAATCTATGGAATCGGGAAAACAACCTTTGAAAATATATCACGATTACGAAGGGAATGTGTCTTTGCTCGAAGAGACAAATGATGTTATGGATTTTGAGGTATTAGTTGATGATGACGATGACACTACCGTGACAGCAGAAAAAATTGTCAAGTCTCTGCCACCAGATGTGACGCTGATCGTCCAAAATAGCACATATACCTTAAAAATTCTGGAATCTTATAAGCAGCTTGTCTCAGAAGAAATGCGCACCATTTTACAGAAAGAGGGGCATAAATCCTATAATTTCCGCCGCTATGCTGAAGTCCTGCGGAAAATTACGACTGCGATCAGATTAAAAACCGACTTTGTGCGCGATCTCTTCCATCGCTTGACGAATACCACGCCTGAAAATATTGCCAGAACTTCCTATTCAACCGTGGTCCATTATCAGAGATCCTTACTGGATTATCAGGAAATTTTGACGGAAAAACACAAACGACTTCAACAAGAAGTACACACCCTCCGACATGTACTGACAAAAGTTGGTGAGACTTTTCTTCTGCTGCGACGACGAGCGCAAGAGATTAGTGAGCTTCTTTCCTCAATTACCGCCGAAGAAATTGCCTCGTATCCACCCCAGGAATTAGAAGAGTTTCGCATGATTTTGGAAAGTTCTCTCGATGTGAGCGTTGGACAGACTGACCATGCTGAAGAATTTCGGCAAACAGGACGCTATGCATTGATGAAGGTACTGGAAGCGATTGGCATTCAAGCGTTAAGCGTCAAAGAAAATCGAAAATATCAAGAGATTCTCAATGAAATCGAAAACTGCCTGGGGCAGGAAAAAACGACGTTTGTGGCAGCCCTGTTGAATCAATTTAGCTCAATGTGTCCCAGAGATATTGCCCGCAAGTATGATGCGACCATGATTAAACATTACCTGTTAGTGTTATCGCATTTTACGCTTTTGCTGGAGAGTCAAAATAATCTCCATATTCTCGAACAATATAATGAAACCTCGAAGCGGATTTCCGAAGCACTGAGCATCAAATTAAATCCCTATAAGGAACAGCTTGGTTTGCGCCTCTGTGATGAACTGGCAGGCATTCATCCCGATGAACTCGCCGCATACCAACCTTATGAACGCATCCGAGAATACCGCAAAATACTTGAAGCCTCGATTGTGGCCTCCGAAGATGATGAAAATGCTGAAGACGTGCTTATACGTCATAAAACCCTTGTGAAAGTTCTTGAAGCCGAAGGTATCCAGATTTTGATGTGGGAAGAACCGGAAAAACACAAAAAATATCAAGAACTTCTGGCACATATCGAGCAAAACTTACTGGTGTTTAAGGATGAATTTCTCAAAGAACGCTTGACGCGCTTTGCAGGGCTGACGGCGCAAGAAATCGCCCAAAAATACCGAGTGAATACGATTAAACATAATGTTTTATTGCTCGCTCGACTGTCGTTGTTATTGAATATGCAAGAAGATGTTGACCTGATGTTCGAATACTATACGGTCTCCAAAAACATTTTCGAAGCCTTAAATTTAAAATTAGAGGAGAGCAAGAACAATCAGAAAGAAATGAACACCTTTCGCCTTGAAGCGAAAAAAGTGTTATTGGAAAGCGACCTTTTCCGGACACTTTCAACGAGCGCCATTGAACGTATCATTGATCGGTTTGAATTACAGGAATATCCGAAAAATACGGTCATCATCCAGAAGGGTCAAAAAGGGGACGCATTTTATGTAATCAAACACGGCAGTGTGACCGTTGGCATTCCGAGTAAAGGCAAAAAAGAAATTGAACTGGCGATTCTGCATACAAGCGACTGCTTCGGAGAGATGTCGCTTTTGACCGGAAATCCGGCATCAGCGTCAATTACCTGTATCGAGGATGTTCAACTGCTCAAATTAAGCGAGGAACGATTTAATGATATTTTACTCGAATATCCTGTTTTAAATCGCTATTTCCATCGCATGCTTTCTGAACGCCTGAATTTTACAAGTGCCAAAGCGCAAAACGGAGAATTTCATAAAGGATTAGTCGGTAAATTGAGTACAATCAGCCTGGAAGAATTGATTCAAACCTTATATACCGCTAATAAAACTGGAATTTTAACTATTGATAATCAAAATGATAAAGGGAAAATTTTTATCAAAAATGGGCTTGTGATCCATGCCATGACCAAGAATTTAAAAGGTGAACAAGCATTTTTCCGACTCATGACATGGCACGATGCATCTTTTCGATTTATACCGGGAGACGTTAATGTTGAGAGAACAGTCACGATGAATGTTCACGGGCTCCTGCTTGAGGCCATGAAACGCATTGATGATATGCGCCAAATTAAACATTTATAGGGTATTGTACTCTGTATCTGAACGCTGCGACTCCCGGATATTGATCTTTTTAGACCCAAAATCTCCCGCAACAGTCTTTATATTTTAGCCCACTGCCACACGGGCAAAGATCATCCATGGATCTCGGAGACGGAATAAACGGGCCGATATTGCGAGTTTTATGAAGCTTTTTCAGAAATTCATTCAGTTCTTCGCCATCATCAAGAACATCGCCATCTTCGTCATCATAGTCTTCATCTTCATCAGCATCATCGTCAAATTGCAGTAATGAAAAGTTTTCGGTTGAACGTTGGATATTGCGTGCGAGCAATAAAATCGGAATTCCTAAACCTGCGGTACAGCTAATCGCGAGGACAACCAGGACATAGTGAAAAAATCCCATGGTGGTTGGGTGGAAAAGCATTGCAGTCACATAAGATAGAAGATAGCCCAAAAAGACAATTCCTGCTGACGCAATGAGCAGAACCACACCGGCAAGCATCAAGAGCACCATTCCTGATAATACCAAAGAACCACCGGGTTTCAGCATATTTGATATATTCATAAAGTTCCGTTCCTCCTCAGAAGCCGAGACTTCTGAAAAAGCTCGTGTCTCTTTCTTTTACTTCGTCAAGGGCAGCACCTCTCTCCGCTTTTTTCACAAGAATTCACCCCTTGAGCGTAATTTAATATAACTCTATCATAAGCACCTACCTTGTCAAGAATTCTCTATGATTTTTTATCGCCTTTGATTGAAAAGCGCAGGGTGTATGCTTTTGTGGCTTGATTCATAAGGACTTACGAATTTGAATAATATGTAGTTAGACGGGAGGGTTATCAGGGAGAAAAACCGGGTTTCTTGAAGAAACTCGGTTTTTAGAAATTCCGAAGGAATCACATCTTAATTTTTCTTCGGCGTCAAAATCTCGACACGTCCATGCGTTCCTCGTTTAAATTCCTCAGCGTCCTTCTGCGATCCGATAATCGCGCCAAAGTGCATCGGAATCGCAATCTCTGGATTGATGGCATTTGCGGCCTCAACAGCCTCAGCCGCAGTCATCGTATAGGTTCCGCCAACCGGCAGGATCGCAATATCAGCCGTAATCTGTTTCATTTCCGGAATAAAGTCGGTATCTCCGGCCTGATAAATCCGCTTGCCGTTGAGCGTCACGATATACCCCACGCCGCCGGCAGATTTAGGATGAAATTTTTTACCGATATTATAAGCCGGAACCGCTTCAATCTGAACACCTTGTTCGATTATTTTCTCCCCTGCCGCAATGAGTTTGACTTTCCCTGAAAGCTGAGACTGACAACTTGCCGGAGCAATGATCACCGTATCAGCTTTTACGACTTTTTGAATATCTTGCGGTGAGCAGTGGTCATAATGATCATGGGTAATAAGCACAATATCTGCAGGTTCATAGGATGAGCCTTGCAGCTCATACGGATCAATATAAACAATTTTTTCTCCCTGAAATTTCATCGTTGCATGACCATACCAGGTAATATTCTCAACCATAACTCTTCCCTCCTTGACAACATAAGGTTCTTACGATACCAGTTCTGATTTCATCTCATCCTAGGTTATAGCAGAGAAGAAAATTTGTCAATGAAACTTACGAATATGAGTAATCTATAAAAAAAGTCTTGATGAAAAATATCGGTTCAGAGATATGTGACAGAGAAGTGTCAAAGCTCATCTTTAACAATGGAGAACTATGAAACCGATAATGTGTGTTTTGAGCATAGGGCTAATTTTACTTCTAGGAGGAGCAAGTGGGATCAATTTGTATATCAGCAAGGCCGCCGGTCGTGCGATCTATGAACACGGGCAAAGGGTTCCAAAAGCTTACGCCGCTTTGATTTTGGGAGCCAAAGTTCATCCTAGCGGCAGGCTTTCTCACATGCTGGAAGATCGCGTGATTACCGGTCTGGAACTCTATCGTGAAGGAGCCGTGCAAAAGCTTCTGTTGTCTGGCGATCATGGACAAAAAGAATATGATGAAGTCAATGCAATGCGTACCTATTTGCTCAAACACGGGGTGCCGGCTCAAGACATTTTTATGGATCATGCCGGATTTAATACCTATGCCAGTATGTATCGGGCCAGAGATGTGTTTCAGGTTCAAGATGTGATTGTGGTAACGCAGAAATTCCATCTGCCTCGCGCCGTATATATTGCCCGGCAACTTGGACTCCAGGCGGTCGGACTTGTGGCTGATCGGCGAGTATATATGCCAGCCTCCCAAATCAAGTCAACTGTGCGGGAACTGCTTGCGCGAGTAAAGGCGTTTGTGGACGTTCACCTATTACACGCTCAACCGAAATATCTTGGTGAAGTCATTCCGATTACCGGAGATGGGCGAAAAACAGTAGATTAAATAAGCACAGACATTGATGGAGGACAGAGGACAAATGACAACAGCACTTATTCTTATTGATATTCAAAATGATTATTTTCCAAAAGGCAAGATGGAATTGGAAGGAAGTATTGAAGCCAGCCTTCATGCCCAGCAGGTATTGACATTTTTCAGAGAACAGCAATTGCCTGTCGTGCATATTCAGCATATTTCCGTTCGTCCTGGAGCAACGTTTTTTCTGCCTGAGACCGAAGGGGTAAAGATCCATTCGCATGTTCAACCGTTAATTGCTGAACTCGTAATTCAAAAACATTATCCGAACAGCTTTCGAGAAACCGGCCTATTGGAATATTTACAACAGAAGCAGATTACGCGCCTTGTTCTTTGCGGTATGATGACGCACATGTGCGTTGAAGCCACAACCCGCGCTGCCTTTGATTATGGCTTTGAGTGCCTGGTAATTCATGACGCCTGCGCAACTCGCTCGCTCTCTTTCCAGGGGAAAATGATCCCGGCAGTTCAGGTTCATGGCGCCTTTCTGGCGGCCCTTGCTTCCACATACGCCAGCGTGCTGGGGGCGGAAGAAGCCATACTCTCCCTGAAAAAGCCCGCGTAATATTCTGAATAGAACAGGCGTGTTGAAACTCTGTTTACGCTGCCAAAACAGAGTTTCAACACGCCTGTTTGTTCTCTCAAAATTTATCTGCCTGGAGAAAAGAGGGTTTCTCTTCACAAAATCAGAAAATTCTTGACAGGTCAGAAGGCATCGCCATTCATTGATTGGCTGTTCGTTATTACTGTAAACTCATAAGTCACTACAAAGATGTTTTACAAGCAAGAATTTCCTGACTTTTGCCTGAAAGTCACGTTTTTCTTCAAACAAACGTTTAAGGAATTTATTTCTATAGGACTTACGCACGCCCCCCTTTATCCCCCCGCAAGCGGAGGGAAGAGAGGTGACGCTCTTTTACAGGTTTCCCCCGTTTACGGTAGGACTGTGAGTTCTTTACTGCTCAGGAGTGCAAACGAGCGTTTGCACCAGGGCGAAGCCCTGGTAAATTGTTGTGGCAAAGCTGCGAAGCAAACGCTCGTTTGCACTCCTGAACATTCTGTACCTAATCACGACTCGCTCCTAGACAGAAGCGTAAAAACGAGAACTTCACAGCCCTGCCGTTTACGGGGGACTGAGGGCTTACGGTATGGGTTTTGCCCTGAAGGGGCGGTGGGCATGCGTTCCCTGAGCGAAGTCAAAGAGAACAGTGAACGGATCGTTTCGACTTTGCTCAATAAACGGGTATCACGTACCATGTAACCATTACCTTAGTTAACAAAACGCTCATAAAGAATGGATATTTATAAACGACTTTTAGCATATACCAGATCATACATTTCAAAAATTATTTTTTCCTTATTGTGTGCGGCTATTGCCGGAGGAGCAACCGGTTTATCAGCTTCACTGGTCAAAAAAGTGGTAGATGGCATTTTTGTGGAAAAAGACCAGACCATGTTGCTGTATATCCCGCTTGTCGTCCTGACGCTAGTTACAATCAAAGGGCTGGCTTCCTATGGCCAGGATTATTCCATTGAATATGTCGGCCAACAGGTGGTATTGCACCTGCGTAACGAGATTTATCGTCATATCCAGACCCTTTCGCTGAAATTCTTTTCAAAAACTGAAAGCGGAACCCTGGTGTCAAGGATCACAAATGACGTCAATTTACTTCAAACGGCCGTAGCAACGGTTATTGCGGATACAATTCGCAGCGTTGTGACAGCGCTGGCGTTATTGATCGTGGTGTTCTATCATCATTGGAAACTGGCAATCATTTCACTGGTGATTCTGCCGTTAGCAGTGAGCCTTGTGGCCTACTTTGGCCGTAAAATCAGGAAAAACAGCCATACATTACAGGTAAAAATGGCTGACATCAACAACCTGCTGTATGAAAAAATTTCCGGCATCCGCATTGTCAAAGCCTTTAGCGCTGAACACATCGAAATTCAGCGATTTTCAAACGTACTTCAGGATTATTTTCGAACCTCGTTGTATGCTGTGCGTATCCGCGCTATCAATTCTTCACTTTCAGAAGTGTTAGGAGGCATCGGGATTGCCGGCGTGGTCTGGTATGGAGGTTATGAAGTGACCCAGGGAATTACGACGCCCGGTACTTTTGCAACATTTATTACAGCGTTATTAATGCTGTACGAACCCTTGAAACGCCTCAGTAAATTCAATTTGAAAATTCAACAAGCTGTGGCGGCGGCGGAACGAGTCTTTGCGATTCTCGACATGTCTCCGGATGTCACCGAGGATCCCGAAGCGATTGAATTACCTCCGATTAAAAATTGCGTCACTTATAAAAATGTATCGTTTCAATATGATGATGAAGTGGTCTTACATAATATCAATTTTACGGCAAAAGTCGGCCATGTTACCGCATTTGTCGGCTTGAGCGGCGCAGGAAAAACCACGTTGCTCAGCTTATTGCCCCGATTTTATGATCCGACCGCTGGCGCGATCTCTATTGACGGAACAGATATCCGTGACGTGACCTTTGCCTCGCTGCGTAAACAAATTGGTATTGTGACGCAGGACGTAGTTCTGTTTAACGATACGGTCGCAAATAATATTGCGTACGGCGCACAATACTATTCTCACGAAGAGATCATTCAAGCTGCGCAGGTCGCCAATGCGCATGAATTCATCGAAAATTTACCTGACAGGTATCAGACGCTTATCGGTGAACGCGGTATGCGTTTATCCGGCGGGCAGCGGCAACGCCTGGCAATCGCCAGAGCGATTTTAAAAAATCCGCCTATCATTATTCTCGATGAAGCGACCTCTTCGTTGGATTCGGAATCGGAACGTCTGGTGCAAATCGCCATTGCCAATCTGATGCAAAATCGTACCACGCTGGTGATTGCCCACCGCTTATCAACCATTAAAAAAGCGGAAAATATTATCGTGCTTGATTACGGCAGAATTGTTGAAAGCGGGACGCATCAGGAATTACTGGGCCAGGGAGGTGTTTACACCCGTTTATACGAAACCCAGATGCTGAGTGATGATGAAGATGTCTGAGTTCTTTCAACCAGCGGCGTTTGCAGGCTATGCAGGGTATTTGCTGAAAACATGGGACTTTCCGGAATTTCGGGAACAACTACAAATATTTTTAGCGTCTGAGCAGGAGGGTCATGAAACTCTGACGACGTATCCCGACCGGGCCGTATATCGCCTCAAGTTGAATTCCGGAGAGATCTATATCAAACGTTATAGTATCAAGAACCTGAAACAAACGATTCAGGCGTTTTTTCAGATGCATAAAGCGCAGAAATCCTGGCGGATTGCGCGAACCCTTTCAGGAAAAGGCATTCCAACTCCTCAACCTGTCGCCTTTCTGCGTCGCCAAACCTCATCGCGTTCAAAGGAATACCTGCTGATCACAGAAGGCATTGCAGGCGGTTTCTCGCTTCGGGAATATGGGCCATCGCGGATAGCTGTGCCAGAAGACGCGTGTCCCCTTTCCTCCTTCAAAGAAGACAAGAAGCGCATCGCCTTGAAACGTACACTCATCCGCAGTGTGGCCGAATTTCTGGGGAACCTCCATTTAGCAGGCGTCTATCATGGCGACTTGACGGCGAATAATATCTTGATCGCACAATGCGGCGAGCAGTGGTGTGCTTATCTTATTGATCTTGATTCTGTGCGCTCGACACATTGGATTTCAGAGCGACGCCGCCTCAAAAATCTGGATGAATTAGGACGAAATTTTCTTGATTTACGTCTGTTGACCACCTCTGATCGCGTACGATTTCTCAAACATTATCTCAACACGTACACCAAAGAAACCAGAACGTTCCGAGAACTGTTTTATGACGTATGGCAACGAACACAATGGCGATTGCAAAAACATCAGCAACAGTTTATTCGATCAACCACGTCGCCGCCTGCTGTGATTCCCACTGAATTTGTCGAAGGACAACCAATAATCAAGCCTGAGTTTCAAAATATGCTTTCTTTTGACAAAGAACTAGGATGGCAATTCTACGTTTTTCCGAGATGGCGCGAGACCTTCCAGACTCTTACGGACGCTGCCAGCTTTTTCGCCAGACCGAAAAAAATACTCCAAATCCATAATCGCGGGCAAGTGTTTTTAATTCAACATTTGGATCAGCAGTTTATTGTAAAACGATCGCTAACCCAGGAGCAACGCTGGTGGACGCAGTTCACGAGTTGGTACCGGGCCGGTGAAGGCGAGCGAACATTGCGAAACATGGAAAAGCTGTACACTTCAGGCTTACCTGTACCGGAGCCAGTATTTATGCTGGAAAAAAAGCGTTTCGGATTTGTGACGGCTTCCTGGAGCGTCTATCAATATCTTGAGGGACAACCCTGTACCTGCGCTGAGGCCGACCGTATTGCGGCGATGTTACGAAAGCTGCACCAACACGGATGGGTCCATCGCGATCCGCACGTCAAAAATTTTCTGCTGCATAACAACCACATTCGGATGATTGATTGTACCCGTGCTCGTCCCTGGAATTCCCGCTACGCCCGGATGTATGATGTCGTTTTACTCAATAAATGCTGTCCGGGAAGCATGAAATATTATGGCGTTCCTGATGGTGATTGGATCTATAAATTGGCGCAGTGGCAGTGTTCTTTGCTCGTTTCCTGGCGAAGGCTTAAACGTAAACTGCGGTTCTGGAAAAAATAACGCCTTGGCTGAGCGTTATTTTTTTGCCAGAAGCCGGCCTTTTTCTTTGAGCGAACGCTTAGTCCAGGGATCGGTACATTGAAGATCTATGAGATCCGGTTCAAACGACGAAAGCTGCTTCAAATATCCGAGTGCGCCGGCATAAACGCCGGGCGGAATGCCTTCTAATGCCAGTTCAAGCTTCATGTCGGCGGTAAATTTCTCATAAGCCAACGGCCCGACCAGATACACCCGTTCAATTCCGAATTGTTCTACCAGTATGAGCGCCAGACGTTGCGCTTCATGTAAAGCGGTCTCCTGTAATTGACGCTTTTTTTGTTTCTGCTCCTGGTATTGCAACAATAAATCTTTTTTATGGATAGCATGAGAAACTTTGAGATTCATACGTAAATGTAAATAATTTTCTTGAACTTTTATAACGCAAATCTTCAGGAATCTCCCAAAGAATGCATGATCAGAGACTTATACCGGAGACTGCTGGGGCAGGGTAAATTTGAAAGTCGAACCTTCATTCACCTTGCTTTCCACCCATATTTCCCCTCCGTTTTTTTCGATAAATTCCCGGCATAGAATGAGCCCTAAACCGGTTCCTTGTTCATCAGCCGTTCCTTTGCGCTTATATTGGTCGTCAATCCGAAACAGTTTGGGAAGATACGTCTCGCCGATACCGATACCGGTATCGGTAACGGCGATCGTAGCTGTATGACCGTCTTGCGCCCCGGAAATTGTCACTGTCCCCCCGTAAGGCGTAAATTTGAGCGCATTAGAAATAAGGTTTCTGAAAATGGTCTCGAGCATTTTTTCATCAACGTAAACAAGCATTGGTGTTTCAAGGGTTGTTGTCAGAGCAATCTGTTTTTCCCGAGCGGTTTGATCAAAAATGCGCAAATTCCGAAGAATCGCTTCTCGAATATTTACCATTTGGGGAGCCATCTCGATCACCCCGGTTTGACAACGCGACCAGGTCAGGAGGTTTTCAAGCAGCGCATAGAATATTTCAGAGGTTTTCTGCACCTTGACCAGAAGAGATTTGAGATCCTCTTTCGGATACGCCTCAAACTCTTCAGTAAGGACCTGAGTCAATCCAATCAACGTGACAAACGGGGTTCGTAAATCATGAGAAATAATCGAGAAAAAACGATCTTTACTGGCGTTGACCGCTTGCAACTGTTCATTCTTTTCAACGAGAATCATATTTTTTTTCTGAAGTTCCTGTTGCAATCTGCGCAGCATGAGATGGGTCTTAATCCGGGCCTCAACTTCTTCACAGTGAATCGGTTTGGTAATATAGTCAACTCCTCCAACTGCAAATCCTTGCAATTTATCTACGGTTTCCGAAAGAGCCGACATGAAGATCACCGGAATATGGCAGGTCATCTCATTTGCTTTCAAACGCCGACAAATATCAAAACCATTTACCCCGGGCATCATCACATCTAACAAAATGATATCCGGATGACAGGTTTGTGCTTGTTTCAAAGCATTCTCTCCGTTTTGTACCAGGAGAACCGTAAATCCGCGTTGATCCAAATAATTAAACAAGATTTCCAAATTTTCTGGTGTATCATCAACAGCTAAAATGACCCCTTTGGATGTAGTATATGGCATAATGTTCCTTCTCGTTTGAGATGATACTCTGAAAATTGCCACAACGGATCCATCTCAAACTAGTTTGCAAATTGTTGCATCTGCGTCGTCAACAGCTTTCAGTATATATCAAGGTGGTCAAGCTTGTCAAGCATGATCATCAGCTTTTTCAAATGAACTTGTCGAGCCAAATAGATGTATTATCACTTCTGGCATCTGCAAATTCAACACTCAATGGCTCTAAAGTATCCTTGAGTAAAATAAGATCAAAATTGACTCGATGCTGCAACGCTTACCCGAAAACTTGTGAGCCACTACTTAGTTAATGATGTTCTCCAGGCCGATAAAGTCCGGCTTCATTTACCCCAAGCAAACCAGCCTGATAGCTCCTGGTGTCCATACGATGTAACCTGGCTTCCATTGCAGAGGTCAGAAGGGAGATACTGCGAATCTGATCCAATTTTTCTGCAATCACATCAAGTCCTGCATCCTCTGTCATCCAATGCAAGGAATCATACCGACGGAGGTCCAGTGGAATCGTATAGCCACGCATCGTTTTTTCGCCATCCACATTGTAATAGTCTTCAAAATATGATAGTACCAATTCTCGCAGGTTCCGAAACACCGGTTCTCGAAAGCGCAGACCGGAAAAATTAGATTTGGCGATTGCGCCAAAATGTCCATCAATGTTAAAAAGTGCTAATAAATGCACATCATCGCGTACCGCTTTGATCTCGCACACGCGCGGCGCATACCCGAGAAAACGGAGAGCAGCGGCGGCAAACAACGCGCCATCGAAACAATGTGCTTTTCGGTCGCGCAACACCCTACGAGGGGAGCGATAAATGGGGTCTTCACTATAGGGAATGTCATCCAAAAACGTCTGAATATCCGCAGGGTCGGCAAAACCTTCAAATACGAGGCATTCTTCAGGAATCCAGGGAATCGTCGAGCTATGCGAACATGTTTTGTTCATTACAGATTCTCCAACTACCGTCAAACAACTCCACCTGGAACAGGTAAGATTGTTTAACGAAAAAAGAGGTGGAACTGACATACGCCTTCTTTCCGGCGAACAAAGCTTCGCCAGTGCATCTAAATAATTACCTTGAATAAATCATGCAGGCATAACAAAGGATTGTCAATAGAATTTCTTTGACTTTTGTTTGGCAAAGCCGTATATATCAAGCAAAAGCCATAAAATCCTTGCTTATAATTTGTCAAAGTTAAAAGCATGTATTATAACTCATGTTACGCAGGCATTTTCCCGAAACGTCCGGTTTTTCGACCTGTCAAAACTGACAAAATTTATACATAATCACTTAGAAGATTTCCTTGAATTTTTTTACACTTCTCTGTAAAATGTTTCTAAGAATTGAAATATTTCGGTTCTTGCAAGGAAAAAAGGGGAGAAAGAAATGTTAAATCTTCAGGAATATCTGATAGAATATTTTGTTAAAGAACTGAAAACCGCGTATTATAAAACCTATGGGATTTTAGAACCTGAATACGGCGAAATCGCGGCCTGGACCGGTCGCCTCGCTCTGGAAAACCTTGCAAATTCGGATTCATTGTACCATAATGTTGAACATACCATGATGGTGACCTCAGTCGGTCAGGCAATTCTTCAGGGAAAACATTTGTGCGAGGGAGGCGTCACTCCGAAAGACTGGCTGCACTTTACGATTGCCTTGCTTTGTCATGACATCGGATATGCCAGAGGGGTATGCCGAGCGGATCGGAACGATATGATTGCGACCGGAATTGGGGATAGCGCTGTCATGCTGTCAAATAGCGGAACTGATGCGGCGTTAACCCCTTATCATATTGATCGGAGTAAGCTTTTTGTCCGTGAACGATTCGGAAAAAATCTGCTTGTTGAGGTCAACACGGACATAATCACTTCATATATAGAAATTACACGCTCTCCTCACCCCAATACGGAATTTTACAAAGATACCCGCGGATTGCCGGGCCTCTTACGGGCGGCTGATTACATCGGACAACTTGGAGATCCCAATTATCTTCGCAAAATTCCCGCCTTATTTTATGAATTTGAAGAAACAGGCGCGAATACGGAAACCGGATTTACAACTCCGGGAGACATGCGTAAAAATTATGCGAAATTTTATTGGAATGTTGTCAGCCCGTATATTCAAGATGCCTTGTATTATTTACATGTCACGCATGAAGGCAAACAATGGATTGCCAATTTACACTCACATGTCTTTGACGTTGAACATTTTGACTTGAACTGATGGAGGATGGATAATGAATCAAAAACCGTTAAAAGGTAAACGCCTGCTAATGTTTGTGGGCGATACATATGAAGATCTGGAGCTCTGGTATCCGAAATTGCGTATGTGTGAAGCTGGCGCAGAAGTGGTTGTAGCCGGCCCAGAAGCCGGGATGACCTATCTTGGAAAACATAGTTATCCCTGCGTCTCGGACGTCTCATTCCAGGCCGTCAACGCCGAAACATTTGACGGTGTGATTATTCCGGGCGGTTTTATGCCGGATAAACTGCGTCGCGAACCGAAAGTACTGCAACTCGTTAAAGATTTTGCAAAATCCGGAAAACTGGTCGCGGCAATCTGCCATGGCGGCTGGATTCCGATTTCTGCCAAAGTCTATCGAGATGTTTGCGTCACCGGCTCTCCCGGCATTAAAGATGATTTAGAAAACGCCGGGGCTGTTTGGAAAGATGCGTCGGTTATTGTGGACCGGAATTTTGTCTCCAGTCGCAAACCTGATGATCTACCGGAATTTTGTGAAGGAATTATCGAAGTGTTACTTTCGCCGACCAGCATCTAAATCCTCTGTTCAACATCCTAAAAACCGGGGTTCTTGAAGAAACCCGGTTTTTCTTTTGCCTCGAAAGAAAAAACTTGACGTATCTCTCAGACTTCTCTCATTTTAAAGCAGGGTAGTGAATTGTAAATTGTAAGTCATGTTACGCACTACCCTCTCAATCCCCCCGCAAGCGGGCAGGGTTGTTAAGTTCTACCCCCTCAGTCCCCCGCAAGCGGGGGATGTCAATCCGTTTCCCCCCGCTTGCGGGGGAAACAAGGGGGGTAGCTGCGTAACATGAAATTGTAAACTGTGAGTTGATGAGGAGGAGGGAGAGCATGAACAATACATTTGCAGTCAGTACCAATACCTATCATGGATTTTCCCTTGATGAAGCCTTAGAGGGAATCGCCCGGGCCGGATTCAAATATGTGGAATTAACCGGTGTGACCGGCTGGACCGAACATGTCAACTGGCAGATGAGCGACACCGAGATCTCTGTATTCAAAGAAAAACTCTCACGGCAAGGGTTAAGCGCGATTGCCCTGAGCGGACATTGTAACATTATTGCGCCGGAAGGCGAGAACGCCTTTTTGCACAACCTGGAACTTGCCGCCCGGTTGGGATGCAAGTATATCGTGACCGGCACCGGAGAAACCCACGGCGATAAAGAAGTGGTAGAAGATGAATCCATTCTGGTGGCCTCACTCAACCGAATTGTCACACGCGGAGAAGAATTGGGTGTCTGCACGGTATTAGAAACCCATGGCAATAATTATAACACTGGTCAGGCCATGTATCAGCTTGTCAGTCAGATTAATTCGGATTTTCTCGGCATCAATTACGATACGGCCAACGTGATTTTTTACGGCAAGGTCAGGCCGGAAGAAGATATTGTCAACGGCATATCGCGCCTGAAATTCATCCATTTGAAAGATAAGGCCGGAGCAGATCATGAATGGAACTTTCCCGCCATCGGCAAAGGTTTTCTTGATTTTCCGAAAATTTTTGCGCTCCTCGACACACATCACTATACCGGCCCATTAAGCATCGAAATCGAATTTACCCCCGAAGGCCCTGGATCTGTCGAAGCAGTCCACCAGGCTGTCAAAGATTCGTTTGACTATCTTCAAACCATCCTGTAATCTGAAAGAGGAGGGTGACTTATGCTTCACGTTGGAATTATTGGCGCGGGTTTTATGGGCAGAACCCACGGCAATGCGTACAAGAACCTGGCGGATGTGCGCCTCGCAGGAATTGCCAGCCGCGGACAGGAAAAAGCCCGCAAATTCGCAGAAGAGTATCAGTGCACCAATTATCCGCAGCCTGAAGAACTCATCAAAAACCCAAGTATTGACATCATTGACATCTGCCTGCCAACCCATCTACACGAACAATACGTCGTGCTGGCGGCGGCGCACGGCAAACATGTGCTCTGTGAAAAACCCTTCAGTTTAACCCTGGAGGTCGCGGATCGGATGATAGAGGCGACCAGGAAAGCCGGAGTCAAGTTTATGATCGCCCAGGTCTTGCGATTTTGGCCGGAATATATAAAAATCAAAGAGTTATGCGATCAGGGCGTGCCCGGGAAGATCAATGCGGTCTATGCCTGTCGTCTGGCGCAATTCCCGAATTGGGGCGATTGGTTTCAGGATGTCGAAAAAAGCGGCGGCGCGCTGTTCGATTTGCACCTGCACGATATTGACTATCTGCGCTATTTGCTGGGGCCGGTTCGCTCGGTCTATGCCGTCGGCAAACAAGATCAGAACGGGGCCTGGAATCATGTGACGTCTGTCTTGAACTTTGTCAATGGAGCCAAGGCCGTTGTCGAGGGCAGTAACCAGATGACAGCCGGCTATCCGTTCACCATGGGTTTACGCGCGGTTGGCGAGCAAGGCACAATCGAGTTCTCGTTCAAAGCCGGATTCAATCTGGAAGAACGCGCCAGCGCCGCCAATGCGGTGGTGCTGTATCAGGAGGGAAAATCACCTGAAATTCTTGACATCGTTCAGAAAGATGGTTATCTGCACGAAATTGAATATTTTGTGAACTGCGTCAAAAACGATGTGCAGCCAGCCATTGTCACGCCTGAAGAGAGCAGAGAAGTGTTGCAACTGGTGCTGGCCCTGAAAACCTCGCTTGAAAGCGGGCAGGTTATCCAGGTTGCGTAGGTTTAGTTCGTAGTTCTCGCTTTAGCGAGTCTTCCGCTCACTTTTCTTATTGCCAGGGAGGTGATATAAGCGTTACACAAACCGATCAATGATGCGCATGAATGTTAAAAACCAACTAATTTACAAATGGAGGGTGAAACAATGAAAACAGCAGGGAAAATTGCATGTATCATCATGTTGTGTATCGGAGTGATGGTGCCAGGATTGGCGCAGGCCGAGAAACAACTGGTATTCGGGAATATTTGTTTTGCGCGGACCGACGTCTGGAACAGCTATTCGATCAAAGCTTTCGAATATGCGGGAGAAAAAATGGGAGTCCAGACGATTGTGTTAGATCCTGAGGGGCAAATGGAAAAAGCGGTCGCCGCAATGGAGGATCTGATCAACAAAAAAGTTGACGGTATTTCGGTCTATACGATTACGCCGGAATTGGATGTGCGATTGGCGAACATGGCCAAAGAAGCCGGAATTCCCGTGACATTTGAGAATTCCATGCCCGGTGAAGGCGCAGAATACATCTCGGTTGTAGCCTGCCGTTATGATGACATCGGGTATGCGGCCGGAAAATACATCAGCGAAACCTGGCCGGGCAGTAAACTATTTTATGTGATGGGACAGCCGGGCATGAATATCACTGAGCCTTATGAAGAAGGGCTGCACCGCGCGCTCAAAGAATTCGGCACAATCGAACTGGTCGGAACCCAACCCACCGATTGGGGCGCGGAAAAAGCGATGGATGTCACCCAAAATTTCATTCAATCCGGCAAAGAGTTTGACGTGATCTTTGCCAATAACGAACAGATGGCGCAGGGAGTGGTTAACGCCTTAAAAGACGCCGGATTATATGGCAAAATTAAAATCGTTGCGACCGGCGGCGGTCCGGTCGGCCTGGAAATGGTCAAAAACAAACAGATTGACGCTACAATGGGCGCTCCGGTCTCCTTGCAAGGTTTGATTACCTTCAAAAATCTGTACCAACACCTGCACGGCAAAACTCCGCCCAAGTTCACGCCGCTGCCGATTATTCCGGTGACGGCTGACAATGTGGATGACGCGATTTCCTGGGAAGTCAGCGACGCTGCAATTGACTATATCGGCGGATTGGAGTAAGCATGTAATAGCTGAAAATAGCCCGCGAAACACGTCAAAAAAGATAGGAAATAGAACACTGATGACACTGACTGAACTGATTTCCACTGATGTTTTTCTAGAGTTTATTGTATCAGAAAAATCAGTCGCATCAGTCCAATCAGTGTTCTATTTTTGGCGTGTTTCGCGGGCTGAGCAATTACCCTGAGTCATTTATGAATAATGCGGAGATTGTCATTCAGACCAATAAGTTGACGAAACATTTTCCGGGCGTGGTGGCGTTGTCCGACTTTTCTTTTGCGCTGTCCAAAGGCGAAATTCATTGCCTGGTCGGGGAAAACGGCGCGGGCAAGTCAACCTTTATCAAACTCTTGACCGGGGCCTTGCATCCTGACAGCGGCGACATGCTGATTGAGGGGCAGCGTTTTAGCTCCCTGGCACCTCATACGGCTCAGGCACTCGGAATTCAGGTCATTTATCAGGAAAATATCCTTGTAAATTCCATGAGCGTGGCGGAAAATGTGTTTGTGGGCCGCGAAAAAACCAACCGGTTCGGATTGATTGATAAGAAGGCCACGGTCGCAGCCACGCAGCATATTGTCGCTTCCCTGGGCATCCGCTTAGATCCCGAAGAACTAGTTGAGAATTTGAGCACGGCCGATCAGCAGTTCGTGAAAATCATCAAGTCGCTGGCCTTGAACCCTAAAGTGCTGATTATGGATGAACCGACGACCATGTTTAACTCGAAAGACGCGGAACGGGTGTTGCAACTGGTCAAAGAGATCAGCGGCCGGGGCATCAGCGTCATCTATATTTCGCACAATTTAAAAGAGGTTGCTCGTATTGCCGATCGCATCACCGTGCTTCGAGACGGACAATTTGTGAATTGTCATGATACGGCGCAGGAAAATGTTGATTTGAACGTGATTGCCAGAGAAATGGTCGGACGACCGGTGAACCTGTTTTATGAACGTGAAAAAAGCGAGATCGGCGAGATTATTCTAGAAATTCAGGGACTCAAATTGACCAAAACCTCGCCTCCGCTGAATTTTTGTCTGCGTCAGGGAGAAATTTTGGGAATCGCCGGCATGGTCGGCGCAGGCAGAACGGAAATGGTCAGAGCCATTTTTGGCGCAGACCGGAGAGCCGCAGGCACCTTGCATTACAAAGGGCAGCCTGTGAATCCTCAAAGTCCTGCTGAGGCCATTCGCCTGGGATTCGGATTCATCACAGAAGACCGGCAGAAAAGCGGCCTGGTGCTTTCGATGAACATTATTGAAAATACCACGCTGGTGGCGGTTGATAAATTCAGTAAATTTCTGCTCAAACGCCGGCGCGAAGCCGAAGCCGTGCAGACTTTTGTTGACCAATTCAAGATCAAAACGCCCGCCTTAACTCAGGAAGTTCGTTTTTTGAGCGGCGGCAACCAGCAAAAAACCGTGTTAGCCAAATGGCTGTACAAAGAGATTGATGTGTTGATTGTGGACGAACCGACGCGCGGAATTGACGTGAATTCCAAAGCGGAAATCTATAAATTAATGGCGCAGTTTGTGAAACAGGGCAAATCCATTCTCATGATTTCCTCTGATCTGGTCGAACTGATTGCGATGAGCGACCGGGTGCTCGTGCTGCGAAATGGAGCGATTACCTCAGAAATCACGGGCGAGCAGATGAGCGAGGAATATATCATTGCCAATGCGATTGAGGTGAATTAAGATGAACGTGAAAACGAAACGGTCACAGGTGTTAAAAAGTCAATCCTTTTTTCTGATTCTTGTCATTATCGTCATCTCCATTGGAGCAAGTCTTTTGAACCCGAATTTCCTCACCCGCTCGAACCTGTTTGCCATTTTGCAGCAAGTCTCCGTGCTTGGGATTGTCACGATGAGCATGGTGTTGATGCTGATTTCCGGCTTAATTGATTTGTCAGTGGGCGGTATGATCGGCTTCTCCACCGTCACGATTACCAAACTCACCATGAGCGGCATGCGTCTGGAATTTGCCTTGATGATCGGGGTGCTGCTGTGTCTTGGCTGCGGTTTTCTCAATGGTCTGATTGTCAGTAAAACAAAAGTCGTGCCTCTGATCGCCACGCTGGGCATGAGTTATGTCTATTCCGGCCTGGCTTTGGTGATTTCCGGCGGGTTATTTTTAACGCTGACCACGGATTTCGATTTTTTAGGACGGGGAAGAATTCTGGGAATTCCGGTCTTAGTGATCATCTTTCTGCTGGTGACAATCGGGATGCACGTGTTACTGCGATTGACACCCTACGGACGGCGAGTCGTTGCGATGGGCGGCAATGAAGAAGTCGCTTTTCTGGCCGGCATCAATGTGGTGCGCTATAAAATTTATAACTATGTCATCAGCGGGGCCTTAGTCGCCTTAGCCTCATTAGTGCTGCTCTCGCGCTTAGGCTCGGTGCTGGCGACGGTCGGAGACGGCTATGAACTCCGCGCCCTGGCTGCGACCGTGATTGGCGGCGTCACCTTTGAAGGCGGACGCGGCACGGTGTTTGGCGCGTTCCTGGGCGTGATCCTGCTCGGCCTGGTCGCCAACGCCATGAATATTCTGAATGTTTCTTCCTATTACCAGACTGTCGTGCTCGGAGCCATTATCGTTCTGGCCGTCATCATCAGCAACATCGGCAAGATGCGGTCATAAGACAAGGGCATGCCCTTCGACCATGAGGTACCATGCCCATCCCTCTATGCGGGTCTTCGAGAGTGGGGTGTTTCGATTTTTTTCTTGACACCCCCTACGATTGCATCCATGCTGTATGGTGGGGTGCATAACTGAAGTTGGCGGTTCGAAGTAATTTGGGAGGCATGTATGGCAAGCAGCGTGACATTATTTCACAAAATTCAACATATTCGCGTGAATCCGGATCTCAAAGAGGTGCTGTGGGCGATCGTTGAAGAAATCGAACACAGCCGGGAGCAGGCGGTCACCAAAACCGATTTCAGCGAGTTAAAAGACATCGTCCGTGACTTAGCCGAATCGCAGAGAGAACTGGCAGGGGCGCAGCAGCGCACGGAGCAGCGCGTGGAAGAACTCGCTCAGGCGCAGAAGGAATTAACCACTGCGCAGCAGCGCACAGAACAGCGCGTGGGAGAACTCGCCCAGGCGCAGCAGCGTACGGAGCAGCGCGTGGAAGAACTCGCCCAGGCGCAGCAGCGCACGGAACAGCGCGTGGAGGAATTAGCCGAAATGCAAAAAGAGACCTCAACCGAGGTCGCGCGACTGGCGCATCAGGTCGATCGCCTCGTGCTTCAGGTCGATCGCGTCACACAGGCGGTCGAAATCACGAATTCGCAGGTGGGCGGCCTGGGGCGCAGTATGGCGTATGCGTTAGAAAATGAGGCGTACCGCCACCTACCGGCGTATCTGGCTGCACGGCATCAGCTTCAGGTGACACAGCGGTTTATTCGCACGGAGATTGGCGGCAAGGAGATCAATTTTTTTGCACATGCGCGGCGCAGCGATGGCGAAGAGGTGGTGATTGTCGGCGAAAGCGTCTTGAAATTTGATGATCGCAACAAACTGCGGCAGTTAGAGGATGCTGTAGAAATGGTGCGCCAGAGCACATCCCGCCCTATCATCCCCCTGATCGTCACGCACTATGCGCGCCCGTCCTTGCTGACAAAGACCCAGGCAGAAGGCATCCTTGTCGCGCAAAGCTTTGAATGGGACGGACTGGATCAGGAAGAGAATTCGAATGAATGAACAGGAATCCGCTTTGGCGACCGAACGCCGCCAATACGAGCGACATGAATGGCATCGCATGAAAGTGTCGTGATGGCCGGGGCAACTCGTTGGCGCAATATGTTAGCCGGCCGAATTTTCTCAGCCTTTAGGCTCTACACACCTTGAGGGGAAACTCTGGGTTCCGTACATGACGGACTTACGCCTGTACCTTGAAACGTATCATCACTATGTCTATCTCGATGTTTTGGTGGTGCGTGATGAAACGGCCTATCTTGCTGATGATATAGTGAATGAACGCCGTGATCATCTTTGAAATTCTCTTGACAGACACAACACGCATTGCAGAGAATAAACACGATTTTGTCAGATGTTTTTCCCGAGTTTGTCGTTTTTGATCAGGTACGAGAGGCGTTGAACGAGTATGGCTTGGAAACTCCAATCACTGTTGTGGAAATTTCTTCCGGCACACCGTGCGGTCAACATGTCACTGGTTGTGTTTGGTTTCATCCTTCTGGTGTGCGGTGTCGTCTTTACGTTAGGTTGGTTTGCGAAGCGTCGTCGGCTATCGAATTCGGCCCTGACTATCGCTGTCATCACGCTGGTTGTCTGGGGTGGGCTGTTTGTCATGCGTCCGGCATGGTTACGAGTGGCAACGCAGACCGTTGTTCCAACGCCGACGGTTTCACCATTGCGTTGGGTTCAGCGTTCTCCAGGGCTTGAAACTGCCGAACTGGCGTTTGACGTGAACGGGGAAATTGTGGATCGGATGATGCTCATTCGTCTTGACCCGCAACACTATCGTTTCAGTATCCATTGGGATCCGACCGGCACTCGAACCGCTGAACAATGGCAGCAGGAATTTCAAGCCGTCGTCGTCGTGAACGGAAGTTATTTCGACGATCAGTTTGTCCCGTTGACTCCATTACGCACACATGGTCGTTCAGCCGGGCCTACAACCTATGTCTCACACCATGGCGCCTTCGTCATTGATGGACCGTACGTGGATATTCTCGATCTTCATCACACCGATGTCTTCAACGCCATCGGCCAGTTCCCCGACGCGATGGTCTCTTACCCGTTGCTGCTCGACGCCAGTGGAACAAATCGAGCCGTTGAATCAACAGGATGGCTTGCCTCCCGAAATTTTATCGGTTTGGACGTTGATGATAATGTTGTTTTGGGCGCGACCGAAACCGGGTTTTTCACACTTCACCGGTTAGGAGAATTTTTGCGGAACGGACCGCTTGCTCTTCGGATTGCTCTCAATTTGGACGGTGGGCCGCTTGTCGCACAAGTTGTTCGAGCCGGAGCATTCACCAGGAGCGTTCACGGTACGGCTGAAATCAGCAATGGATCGGATGTTCTTCGAGTGTTTTGGCATATGGTTTTCGAAACAACCTGGACATTGCCCATTGTTCTTATGGCCCATCCAGTCGAACGTTCGCCTGTTCACCCTGATGACCGGGTATTTTTGAGAGAGGGATTGAAAGGTATCAAAATTGTTGGACGAAATTCCAGTGCAATATCAGAATGAAAGGAGATTGAAGACGTGCGTATTTCTTTTGAAGAATCTGATGGGAATATGATCTTTCGCATATCTGATGTTGAGCGTAAGTATGACGATGTCCTGAAAATGTGTTTTTACCAGCAGGATGGTGCGAGCTATATCAAACGCTTTCCAATACAGACAAAATATCTTGAGAAAATCATGGCGCACTATTCCAATAACGCCCAGCACATGTTTGATCAACTCGGATATTTTGCGCCCATTCCCTGGGAGCGCGCCTTACTCGAATTTGTCAGGCGGCTTGACGGGACGGATATTGATTGGTGGTTGACAGGCAGTTGCGCGGCGTGCATCAGGGGCATTCCACTCCAGCCTCATGATGTTGATGTTATGATTGCTGCGAAAGATGTGGACGCTCTCAGCGATCTGTTTGCTGATGATCTGATTGAACCGATCATTGATACAAAGGGATGGCTGACAAAGGATTTTGGTGTCTTGTTTTTACATGCGCGCATTGATATTGCCTCGGATCCGCACGAGAGCCTCGACGAGCCGGAACCGATAGATTGCGGCCCCTATGCCAGAGAGCATGTCGAAGAGTGCCAGTGGCATGGATACACCATAAAAGTTCCTCCGGTACAACTGCAATTGAATGTGAATAGGAGAAGAGGACGCGCCGAGCGCGTAAAACTTATAGAAAAGTACCTGAGTAACAATAAGAATAAAACATAAATAAAAATTTTCGAGATTTTGTTGAATACATGAAAAAAAGTGAACGTATCGTTTTAGGACTTGTGTTGGGGGCAGTTCCGCCGGTAGCCGGTTTATTGGCTTTCTGGTGGGGAAGCCTTCCTTTCTTGTCAGGGCGGTTGATCGTTGTCTGTGCCGTACTGGGGCTGATGGCCGGTTTCATTGTTGATATGAGCTATCTAAAAAAATGGATAGCCCACGCCTATGCTTATGACCTGAAAATTTGGATGGGTATTTATGGTTTCTATTCCGTTTGTATTTTTGGCTTTTTTATGGGGGTTCCGGCGTTCAATGTCGTATTAGCTGTTCCGGCAGGTTTCTTCATTGGCAGCAAATTGGCGCATCGTCAAGTAGATGGTGAAGAATACCGCCGATTTGTCCGAGGAACTTGTATATTTACCACTTTGGTGCTGGCATTGGTTTGTCTGGCTGCGGCAGCCATTGCTATACGTGATCCCTATACAGGCGATAACCTGCGAGGGATATTACACCTTGGTTTTGAAGTAACGCCAGCGATGATTGGCTGGATAATAGTTTTAGGTGGGGCAACGCTGCTGAGCTTGCAGTGGTGGATAACGTCAAAGATGATTCACCTGGCTTACAGATGGATTGGTTAATAATGGCTGGTCGTTCGTCTTGTTGCGTTCTTCGCTGTTATAGAAAATTATACCAGGAGGGATATTACGTATGAGCCACAAGTCGCTTTTCAAAAAGATATTTCAAACGTTAGAACAACAGGGATATCAAGGTCGCATGATCTCGGTGGAGCACCTTGCGGAGCTTCAAACCGAAATAGAACAGCGGTATTATCAGGAAGAAATGGCCCGAGAGGTTTATGATGAAGAACCTTGTAAGAAGTTTGAATTTACCAACCCGGCAGCGCTGCCAGAGGCCAGGTCCCTCATTATTGCGGCGGCCCCGCAGCCGCAGGTGGAGGCGACCTTTCATGTCAACAGACAGCCGTTCTCAGCCTTGATTCCGCCGACCTATTTCTTTTATACGGATGCGAGCATTCATCAGCTTCTCGATTCCGCGTTGAGTCCGGAAGGGTATCATCTGGTGCAAGCCAGATTACCGCTCAAGCTCCTGGCCGTCCGCAGCGGATTGGCGCAATATGGGCGCAACAACATCACCTATATTCCTGGCATGGGCAGTTTTCACCGGCCGGTCGCTTTTTACACCGACTTGCCCTGTGAGGCGGATTCCTGGGGCGACGCCGCTTTCATGCCGCGCTGCTCCACCTGCCAGGTCTGTTGTAAAATCTGTCCGACCGGGGCAATCACGCCTGATCGTTTTTTGATTCATGCTGAGCGCTGCCTTACCCTACACAATGAATCAGATCGAGATTTCCCGGAATGGATTGATCCGGTCTGGCACAACTGCATCATCGGTTGTCTTAAGTGTCAAACCTCATGTCCAGCGAATAAGGATGTCGCCGCCTGGACCGAACACAAGGCGCAATTTTCTGAGGAAGAAACTGCTCTGCTTTTGCAGGGAACGCCCCAGGAACATCTGCCCCCGGAAACGCAGAGAAAGATCAAGGACCTGGAAATTGTCGAATTCGGATATTTTCATCTTTTACCACGCAACTTGCGAGTTTTATTACAACAGCAAAAAATACTTGCATAATTTTACAGAACAGGATCAGACTGTCCTCAAGCTCATTGTGGCTGAAGTGATCGGATTTTATCAGAAGCTTCACACAAAAAACATCTGGCCTTCATCCCAAAAGTTTCTCATAGCTACGAAAGAATTATGTAATCATCTCCATCAATTCACTCAAACAAAAAACATATATATGAAATCTATGACAACACTTCCGTTATCTCATAAAACAACGACAGTCCAGGAATCTCAAACGTTATCGGCCTTAGGAACGTCACAGCAGATTCCTTTCAGACGAGAACATACCGCTTTTCCTCAATATCGCGCCGTGCTCAATAATCGGCTTTTACTGGATCAATATACCGGCCACCTTTACCGGAATGGTGCGGGAGCGGATGTGACATTTCCGCTGCTGATGGTGCGCCACGGCGAAACCAACGGCAATATCAATGGCGCGTTTCAAGGGCAAATTGACATCCCTGACAGCCAACTGAATACCACCGGGAAAGTTCAGGTAAAACACGCGGCAAAGCGACTGTATCGAGAACTCCTTGACCTGTTTGGCGATGTGCTGCCCTCCTTTGCGGCATCCGGAAACCTGATCGTGATGCAAAGTCCACTAGGACGGACCCGTGAAACCGCGAAAGCGTTTTTGGACGAATTTGAAGCTCAAACCGACATCGCTTTGAGCGTGATCACGGAAAAAAAATTAGCAGAAAGCTGCTTCGGCGTGATCGAGGGCTTAACCTTAAACGAGGTTGAAGATGAAGAACTCAGAAAACTGGCCGAATATTTCAGGGCTGAGCAGGACGCCACCGTTGATTGGAAGGGCACCGGCGAAAGCTATCTTGATGTGATTATTCGCGCTGATACGCTGCTTGCGGAATTGAATCAGCAGTATGCTCAGCGGCCCGTGCTGGTGATAGCCTTCTCTCATGGCGCGTTTATCAATGCCTTGCGCGTTGCCGTTGCTGACGAGGCTCTGATTGAAGAGGATGGCATGATTGCGTTCAGAAGAAACGGCTTAAAAAACACCGAATCCTATTGGGTCGGTGATTCCCGTCGTCGTATCCAACAGATTGCCGCCCGCTGGCGTATTACCCACCAGGAATAACACGCCGCGCTCTTAACAAAAAGACCGGGGGAGAACCAACCGCCGGTCTTTTTTGTTTTTATGATGATATAAGTAAGTATAAATAAATTCCTTGAACTTTTGTGTGGAAAAAAACGCGACTATCAGGCAAAAGTCCGGAAATCCTTGCTTATAAAAAATCCTTGTAGTTACTTATTTCTAAAAATAAATATAATTTTTAGAAAATAAAAGACGAAAATTTATATTTTTTTACTTGACTTTTTTAACATGAAGAACTACAAGGATTTCTCATAAGCAAGGGGTTTTCAGCTTTTCCCCGGAACATATCAAGAAACCAGGTTTTTTCCGAAAAATCTGGTTTCTCACGTAAGACAGTATTTTTTACACTTTACTAAGTCATTGAAAGGACAACTACGATCAAGACAATTTACAGGAGGGTAGAGCGATGCTTCGTGATGGATTAATCATGGAATTACAAACTATGCGTCAATTTTTTCTGAACAGTACGAGTTGCTTAACCGAGGCGGATTCAAGCTTCGCACCGACGCCGGAGATGTTTACCACCGCACAGCAAGTGGGTCATACAGCGTTAACGATTGATTGGTTTACGGAAGGGGCCTTTGGCAAAGGCTTTGATATGAATTTTGAGCAGCAGATGGCGGACATCAAAAAATTCACGTCATTCCAGCAAGCGCTGGCAGACTTTGAAAAAGCGATTGAACGAACGATTCTTACGGTGCGTGAGACCTCTGATGAAGAGTTAATGCGCCCTCTCCCCGCAGGGCCGATTATGGGCGGCGCGCCGAAAGCCGTCGTGATCAGCGCCATGGTCGAACATACAGCGCACCATCGCGGGGCGTTGACCGTCTATTCGCGCTTATTAGGCAAAGTTCCTCCAATGCCTTACGGCGAAATGTAATCCCTAAAAAACAAGCGTACTGAAAAAACCGGGTTTTTTCGAAAAACCCGGTTTTGAAGCGATTACATCACCGCAGCCTGCGAAAGAACATCTTCCGCGTGCAGAATAGTGACAAACATATCTTTGTAATCCCGTAAAATCGCCTTTAAGCGATCTAATTCTTTTCTATTTTTGAGCGTGATTTCAATCACGATGCGATTGATGCCATTCACATATTGCTGCTCTGTCCAGGCAAACTTGAACTCTGCGTCTCTCATCCGGGCGACTAAGTCGGACGTATCGGCCGGAACCGCAATACGCACAAAATATTTGCGCTGTCCTTCAAGGGTATTGTTGAACTTTTTCTTGAGGATCAGCACAACAAAACCGCCAATCGTTGATCCCATCCCAAACAATACCGCATAGAAAAAATTTGAGCGCATCAAATCAATGGTGAGCTTAATAATCGAAATCCCATACAGCGCTTCAATAAAGTTGATAATCGCCATATAGATTTTATTTTCGCGATTGAACGCATCTATTTTCCCCAAAAAAAACACATCCTGAAACACTCTGCCCAGCAGAATTGCAAGTCCGACCAGCAGGAAGTGTAGAACATTTTCATGAGTGATCATCCTCTCTCCTCCACCATACTGACTTTACAGCAGGTGACATTGTAGTTTTATCATGAGACATTATCGCGCATAGAGATGGCATTGGATCAATTTCCCTCCTGGGAGGGAAATATTGACGATTTCGCCGCATAAAAATTTTATTGCGATAATGTCTATGGTATATATGCAGCGTGATACAAAGAAAGCGAGATGAAATCCTAGGAATTTTAGCAACTTTTATTTGTGAACAAAATCGGCTTTTTTAAAATGTTTCACCGAATTTTCAAAAACTTGACAAGATACCCGGTCTTCCCTTACATAATCCGTTTTTGTATGTTGCCACCCATTCCCGTTCGATTGAATAGAAACGGGTAAAAAAACCATTTTGCCAACATTACAAAGGAGGATCGATGTTCAAAATTTTAAAACGTAACCAGATTTCAGCCAAAGGGTTAAGCGAGTTTCCGCCAGAAAGATATGAGATCGCCAGCGAGTTCAACAATCCTGACGCCATGCTTATCAGAAGTTATCAACTCACGTCAGAAGAAATTGCGCTGTCGCTCAAAGCGATTGCCAGGGCAGGAGCAGGGGTAAACAATATCCCGGTCGCGTGGTGCACAGAGCGCGGCATTCCGGTCTTTAATACCCCAGGCGCCAATGCCAATGCCGTGAAAGAATTAGTATTAGCCGCATTGGTACTGACCTCACGCGGTATTCTCAAGAGTATCGAGTTTGTCAAAGGATTGCAGTCCATCTCCGATCAAAAGGAGATGAACAGCCTGGTGGAGAAAGAAAAAAGTCGCTTTGCCGGACAGGAATTACAAGGCAAAGTGTTGGGAGTGGTTGGTTTAGGAAAAATCGGCGCCCTGGTTGCGGACATGGGATTAAAGCTTGGAATGCGGGTTGTCGGCTATGATCCGGAACTTTCGGTCGAAGCCGCCTGGGGTTTACCAAACCAGATCCAACGCATGGAAAACCTTCCGACCCTCTTATCACACTCTGATTATGTCAGTTTGCACCTGCCCATGTTAGAAACGACTCGCGGTATGATAAATGCCAGCAGCCTGCGTTTCATGAAAAATGAAGCGCGTTTACTAAATTTTTCGCGTGGTGAAATCGTAGAAACGACAGCGGTGATCGCCGCACTGGATGAGGACAAATTAAGTCACTATGCCACAGACTTTCCTGCCCCAGGCCTGGCCGGACGGGAGGGTGTGCTGCTAATGCCGCATATTGGCGCAAGTACAACCGAAGCTGAAGACCTCTGCGCAATTATGGCCGTGAAGCAACTGATCGAATTCTTAGAACATGGCAATATCTGCAATTCGGTCAATTTTCCGGCGCTTTGCCTGGAAAGAAATCACGGCTACCGGATTGCCGTGACCAATAAAAATATCCCCAAAATGTTAGGCAAAATGTTGGCAATGTTTGCCGACCGAAATATCAATGTGGTGAAAATGCTTAATAAAAGCCGCGACGATATTGCCTACAATTTGATTGACATTGAAACTCCGGCCACTCCGGAGCTGCTTGAGGCGCTGCGAGGCATTGAAGGTGTGATGAACGTCCGCAGCCTGTAAACCAGGGTATAAGCCGCCATCAGTCCCATACAGTGTCTGCCGAGCAGGATCGCGGAGTTATGCTGGTTGGCGGTATATGCTCTTTTAAAGGACTTCAAGGACAATCAGGGACATTAATGGTCCTGATTATCCTTGAAGTTCTTTTTTCTGGCCAGGATTCTGGCGTTTGTCATGCGTTCTCGCAAGCCGCCGTGCTTGAGAAATTCTTGTTCCAAAGACTGGAGTTGACGACTCAACAGATAGGAAGCCACTCTAATTAAGCCGATGAGCACATTGGCGCTGATTTCCGGGTCGTCATGTTCAATCCCTTTGCGGAACGTTTCATACGTGGCATTCGGGTCTTTGTTGAGTGCGCGTAAGCGTTGCACATAGCGGTGGGTTTTCTCCCACTCATGTAAGCCGCGCACCCGTAAAAAATCCTGGTAATCAAGCAATAATTCTTCCAGACTGGCGCGGGCCACATTGGTGAGTTTGATTTCCGTTTCTTTCGAGGTGGCCGATGCCATGCTGGCCTCAGCAATATTCTGTTTGCCCGACCGGGCGGCCTGAATCATCTGATCGTTAGTACGGTCGCGTTTCTCAAGGAACTTGTGACAAAAATAGACTGTGCCGTCATAAATAATTTCGGCTTTTTGATATGACCGCAGGTTCCTATACCCGCCATGCAGCGGGATAAAACCAGGGCCAGGGCTGTTCTGGTCAACCATGATGTGTTCTCCTCCTTTCAAGGTTGTTGTGCAAACGTGAAATTAATGAGCTTCACATCAACAAAGGACTTAAAAGGACGCTCAGGGACATCAATCACGTGTCCTGCCTGTGTCCTTAAAGTCCTTTGCTCTTTCTCGGACTTGAGGGACGATCAGGGACATCAATTGTCCTGCTTGTCGTTGATGTCCTTTTTCCGAACCTGGCCTGATCTATCAATTATTCTTCGTCAACATTTGTTCTGAAGATCAAATCATAATTGATAATAAACTGAATTTCTTCATCCGTCAGATTATAAGCATCTTTCATAGCGAAATCAATCTTGTCAATAATGAGTTTCGAATAACGGGCATAATATTCTCGATATTCAGAAACATGGGCATAATTGACTTGCTTAATTTTTGAGTGTTTATGTAAGTCTTTCAAGTACTCAGCATACATCTGTTCAATTTGAGCAATTAACGGCTGGTTAAACGCATGAATCGGGATTGGAAATATGTCTAATTCATAGGATTTGACATGAAGATGATCTGAATAAAGATGTAGAAACCAATAATACAAATTGCTGCTTAAAATCGCTGCTATTAAATCCCGATATTGAGATTTCACGTTAATATTCTTTTCCTGGCTTGAACCTGTAGGAAAATTTGTAATAATATTATAATATCGTCCGCCTGCGCTTCTATAATAGACAGGCTTTCCATGAGGATCATATAAATCTGCAAGCGTTGTTGATGAGGTATACAATTTTTGCAGAATTGATAATTCCGTTTGAGTCCCGACTTTCGGCAATCTACCGAATTTCCTGAAAGAAAAACTGTTCACATAACAGAGGGTATCAATGATCTCTTGAATACTTGTTCCTTCATAGCGCTTATTGACTTTTGTCGTAAAGAGATATTTCGTCGGCAGATTGTTTTTATGGCAAATGAGAATAGCTACACGCTGATCTGCGCTATCGAAGATTTTCCTGGGGCGATTTGAATAGGTTGATACATAAATTGTTTCGCATTTTTGGAACATGATATTATGCAATGCCGTCATCGCTTCGCTTGAAGTAATGGCTAATGGTACGATATATGACAGCACAGACGCATTATTCATAAGATTCAAACCTTTGTCAATAAACAAAGAAAATGTATCAAGCGATCCTTTTTGTTTTCCGCTGATACTTTTGGCCGACTTATAATATTTTTGGAAGTACGTTTTATGCTCCGTTGGATAACTTGCACCATAGGGCGGATTGCCGATCACAATATCAAAGCTGTCGCTCACGTTCGGGAAAAAGTAGCGCGGCTCGAAAAACCCGACGGCCTCGTGCTTAAACAGGTTGGGGTAGCTGCGCCAGAGCGCGATTTCACGCTCTTTTTCGGCAATCAGGGCGGCATGTTTTTGAGCTTTGGCGGCGTTATAGCGGGCGTCTAAGGCGGTTTTGAAATTCTGCTCGATCTGTTGAATGCTCGTTGCGGTTTTCTGTTTCAACAGCGCCTCAATCTTATGTTTCAGGCGGTTCTTGTCCGCTGGCAGCGAGGCGGTGAAATACTGGCTGGTCAGGGCTTCAAATTGAGGAAAAAAGGGGTCAATCTGCTGCGCAAATAAATCTGTGTTGGCAGTCTCCGCTTGCGGCGAGGCGATCAGGGTGTTGGCGGTCACGATCTTAAAATCCAGGTTAGGCAGCGGTTCTAAGCCCTGGTTTGGCGCGGCGGGATTGACCTTTTGATCCACCAGCAGCGAAATAAAAAACCGCAGTTTGGCAATCTGTGTGGCAATCGGCTGAAGATCCACGCCGTAGATACACTGTTGAATAATGCCGAGCTTGCGCACGTAATTCCAGTTTTCCTGCTCCAGGCGTTCGCGCGCTTTGGCCCGCGCCGCCGGCGGAAATTTTTGAATCACCATCTCTAACCAGCGGCGATTGTCCGGGTCTAACCCGCGCAAAACATGAATCATTTTTTGCAGCATCCCCATCGGAAACGCGCCGGAGCCGCAAGCCGGGTCCAAGACCTTGCAATTCTCAAGCGCAGTCATCAAGGTCTGACGTTCCACCTCGTTGAATTCAGGCGGTTCAGCAGTATAAGCCAGCAGCGCCCGCAGGCGGGGGGCAATATCTGAACTATGATTCTCATGATGAAAACCATGGTCATCATGTCCATCGGAAGAATCATAGTTCAGGCAATTTTCCAAATAGGCCAGCAGACTTTCATCCACCATGTAGTTCACGATCTCGCGCGGCGTGTAAAAGCTGCCAGTCTGCTTGCGCGCGGTGGTCTGGGTTTCGGGGTTATAACTGGCCAGCAGATTTTCAAATACCTTGCCCAGCAATTCAGGGTCAAGCGCGATTTCCTCTTCCACTGGCGTATTTTCTTCAATCGTGAACTTGTATTGCTGCAAAATGTCAATCAGGCCGGTCACAGCGACGGCCTTTTTCTTTTGATCCCCGGAAGCCGCGCTCAAATCAATGTCGGCGTAGTGACCGAAAAAGTACTTATCCGGGAATACGGGCTGTTTCTCTTTTTTGCTGGAAAAGCCATCCAATCGGATTTCCGATGGATGCTCCGCATCCTTTTTTTGATCCAGACATTCGAATAACCCGCCGTTCAGAAAAGGAATTTTTTCAAAATAGCTGAGCAGTTTATCCGGCTCCCGGAACAATTGTGCGTGACGATAGACCAGCGGGTCGCCGTACTCTCGTGGATTAAACCCGCTGTCCAACACTTTGCGTTTTTCCCGCGGCTGGTTCAATGTGGCAAAAAACAGGTTTTGCAGAATGGCAGTGTAATAGATGGTCTCTTCGCCATCCTGACCTTGAAAATCTTTGAGTATGGCTTGCAGGGCGCGCGGGTCGAATAGATTCTCAGGAATCAGTCCCTTTTCTTTCATAAACCAGACAAAGAGCAGGCGCGTCAGCAGCCGGATCAGGCTTTCGCTCTGGTGCACGCGATCTTTAACTACGTCCGATTCAGACCGGATTTGCGGGAATTTCACGCTCTGCAGTGCCCACACATACCAGTTAAAGAGTTTTTGATAGAACTGCTGGTTCAGTTCCCTGGTATCCAGCGTTTTCTGCCAGGCCTGATGCAGTTCCGAAAAATTCGTAAATTTGTGGACGCGCCGCAGTTCATCGCAGGACAGGTCGAACAGAATTTCGATGTGCGCGCGGTGCGGGCGTTCGATAGCAATATCTTTGATCAGCGTGACTTTTTCCAGCACATCTTTGGCAACGTCGGTTTTGCTCAGGCGGCGGTTGATAATCGAGAAAGTCAGGGCGTCGCCATGTTTGAAAAGAATCAGGGCCGGCATCATGAACAGCCGGTTGATTTCGCGCGTAATCACAGCCAGCGCGCCTCTGGGGTAAGCATTTCCCTGCAATTCCAGCGCGAAAAACAGGTACGATTGATATTCCTGTGCGTCAAGCTCATTCACCTGAAAAATAGCGCTTTGTCCGTTCAGGTGAGCCGCAGTGAGTTGAAACAGGAAATCAATGCTCTTCCATTCGCTCAGCAGCACGCGCTGTCGGTGTTTGGCGTCGAAGATGCCGTAAGCGTCATAGTGTTCCAGAAAGTTCTCAGCCGTATTCGGCGCAAGCCGCATCTGAATATCGCTGCGATAGCCTAGCGCATTGAACAACGTCAGCGCATTATCCAGCAAAGCGCCGCGCGAAAACTGTTGTAAGCAATAAAAAATGTGATTTTTCAATGTGTTCATCTTCTTCCTGTCCGTAAAATCCCGTTCGTAGTTCGCCCTTCAGGGCATTCCTGGAAAACTCGCTAAAGCGAGAACTACGAACCACGTTCTTGAAGATTCGCCGTTCGTAGTTCGCCCTTCAGGGCGTTCTTCACGGCTGCCCACAGGTACCGATCTCTTTGAATACGGTTATGCCTTAACAGCCCCGGCTGAGAGGCCTTTGACGATAAATTTTTGAAAAACCAGCACCACGATCACCGGCGGAATAATGGCGATGATGGCGGCGGCTGACATTAAATCCCAGTGCACGAAGTACTGACCTATAAATTCGGTCATGGCGACTGTGAGAGGTTTGGATTTCAGGGTATAGGTCAACACCAGCGGCGCGGAGAACATGTTCCAGGTGAATAAAAAGGAGATAATCGAGACTGCAATCAAGCCCGGCATGACCATCGGAATGCTGACGCGAAACAGGGTACCGAGATGCGTGCAGCCGTCAATTAAGGCGGCGTCCTCGACTTCGCGCGGCACGGCTTCAAAATAGCCCTTCATAAACCAGGTCTCAAAGGGGATGCGAAAGGTGAAGGAGAGCAGGATCAGGCCGATTTTGGTATCGAGCAAACGCAGATAGCTGAATTGCGAGAATAAGCCGATCAGCACCGGCCAGGAAGGAAGCGCGATAATCCCGATAAAAAGCATAAACCACAGATTGCGCCCCGGAAAATGCAGGCGCGAAAAGGCATATCCGAGCATGGGACTGAACGCCATGACCAGCGCCGTTGTCACAATCGCAATAATCAGCGAATTATACAGCCCCTTGCGAATCAATTCGGCCGCGCTCACGCCGCCCCCGCCGCGAAAGCCTTCGCCGGTCACGAGCACGGTGTAGAATGGCTTCAAGGTTGGGTTTTCAGGAATCCAGTGCGGCGGTTTGGCGTACAACTCCACCCGTGGCGAGATGGCGGAAATCAGCACCCAGTAAAAGGGCGCAAGCGTCCACACCACTATCAGCAATACTGCGACTCCAAACAAGACTTTGTAACTGAGTTTTGTTATTTTCACAGCAATCTACCTGTAAGATTCCATCACGAGAAACTATGGGTTGTCAATTTTTCCTGAATCCACAAATTTACAAGAGTCTCGATTGAAATGCCATTTTCCCGGGCGCACTTGTCTAACTGTTGTAATAAACTGTTAGCTATCGCAATAAACGTCATCCGTTCTTCCGGGGAGTACTCAAATTGCACAAGATGAGAGGGGTAATCAGCCACACTATGAGTATCCCAAAACTCAGAAGCCTCTTCAATCGTCATATTTTCAGGAATAGGATCAATATTATTTTTCATCATTCCGTTCTCATCAATTTAGAAATTATTCCTTTTTTGGATCACGACGTGACTGCCCTTTTGACGGACTTTCTCAAATTCCTTGACGGCGTTTAATTTCTGAGGGAGAGGCCACTTCTAAAAAACCTTCGACAGCTTCGACTAAATTCATGCGAGTCTCTTCAATTGTCTCCCCCTGGCTGACAACATCAAGCTCCTGGCAGGTTGCCACATATCCATCGCCTTCTCGTTCAATCACAGCAGTCAGTTGCAATGCTTTTTTCATTCAAGTAAGTGCAAATAAATTTCTTGAACTTTTGTTTGGAAAAAAGCGCGACTATCAGGCAAAAATCAGGAAATCCTTGCTTATAAAAAATCCTTGTAGTTACTCAAAACCTCCAAACAGAAATTACTCCTCTTTTTTTAAACTCATGCGGATATAGAAAAATGTCAATGTAAAAAGCAGTAAGCCGATTAAATAGGCCATGGCCGAGCCGCGACCAAAACGTCCCATGCCGAAAGTCATTTCATAGTTGTAAATCATGGGGGTTTTGGTGGCGTCGTAAAATGTCGGGTACGAGCCGGTCAGTGTGACAATA
Source organism: Candidatus Vecturithrix sp. (assembly GCA_040772385.1). Classification (GTDB taxonomy): domain Bacteria; phylum Moduliflexota; class Moduliflexia; order Moduliflexales; family Moduliflexaceae; genus Vecturithrix. The sequence goes on from JAXGYF010000001.1 coordinate 588,029, forward strand.
TCGTCGAACACGGTGAATGCGGCGATGAGCGTGAGAATAATGGCAATTGCGCCCACTTTGGAGAGCATGGGCAGCGTGATGTACCAGAAACGCCGCAGCGCGCCCGCACCATCCACGGTCGCTTGTTCATACAGGTCGCCGGGAATGGATTGCAGCACGCCCAGAAATAAGATCGTAATAAACGGCGTATAGCGCCACACAAAAGTCATGACCGCAAAACTCAGGGCGGCCAGGGCATTCGCCATCCAGAATTGATACGCTTGAATAAGGCCAAGCTGATATAACAGACCATTTAACGCGCCATAATCGCCGTTTAAGATCCACTTCCAGAGAAATCCGTTCACGACCGGCGGAATCGCCCAGGGCAGAATCACCAGGGTTCGCAGCAGCGCACGTCCCGGAAAATCCTGATTGAGCACCAGAGCCATGCCTAACGCCAGGAGCATGACCAGCAATCCGCCAACCGCCATAAAATAGACGACACGGCCAACAGTCTGCCAGAAAACCGGATCCGTCAGAATTTTTTGATAATTGTCTAACCCGATAAATTTGATTGCGCCAGGCATCTTGATATTGTAGCGCAAAAAACTGAAGCGCAGAGATTGCATAGCCGGCAGATACGCAAAAATCAACACCAGCGCGCACCCAGGAATCAAAATGCTGTATGCCAGGTGTCGCTCGTTATTTAACCACTGGGAGACTCGATTTTTCATAATGCGTTCGTAGTTCGCGCTTTAGCGCGTCTTCCGTTTTCCAGCAGAGAACGCGCTAAAGCGCGAACTACGAACCTGCTAAAAACCGGGTTTCTTGAAGAAACCCGGTTTTTTGATCATTTACGCAACAGACGATTTAACGTCTTCAAAACAATCGGTTCGTCGGGACGCAGGGTTTCCATTTCCTGAAAACAGGCGTACGCAATGTCCTGATAGGATTTGTCAAGCCCGCGCTGCTGCAAGAGCAAGTGGACATAGCGAATCGTGCGGTCAATCAGTTTTTTGTTGCTCGGTTTCAAATAGGTCATTAAATTGCCTTCGTAGCGGCCTAAACGTCCCATGACCAGCGTAGAATGAGTATTCAACAGCATTTTCAGCACAAGGTGTTCCCCTAAACGCCCTAAACCGTTCAGCGAGTAGGTGTGTGAAACTTCGCTGCACTGGAGCCTAAGATGCTGCTCTGTTTTATGGATTTTAAAGGTTGCATGTTCCGCCTGTGGCAGATATTCACGCCGATAATCAAGAATCTTGCGGCTAAAATCGTGACCATATACGCGCTGCAATCCGACGCGGTTTTCCAATCCTTTCCAGTTCAGGGCGCGAGGTGCACGTCCTAACAACAATCGCCAGGCTTCTTGAGCCGTGTGAGCTTTGGGAAGCACAAGATAACACAACGCTGGAGCGAACACAGGTGTTCCACGATCCTGAAGATTTTCAAAGGGATGCAAACTGAAAGTCGGCGCGCGTTCGGTGGTATCGGTCAAAACGCTGATCGCAAAATCTTCGTCCGCTTCGTAAAAAACATAGCCCTGGCGTTGATACACCGCGCTTTCTTGTTCAATAAAGGCTTGCAAGAAGGCGATATCCAGTTGTTCATAAAAACGGTACAGCGCGTTCAATTCTTTCGCCAACGCCGTATGCTCGCCGCTGCGCCATTCTGTCGGCGTGGTTGTGCGTCCTTCTTCATAATGGAACAGCGCGAGTCCGACGGCCAACATCAGGATGGTAGTGGCCTGCATCCGGGTTGACCCGGAAATCGCCATAGGTCCCACCGTCAGATTCAATTTGCGAATGCGCTCGTTGTCAATCACCCGCCGGGAGCGTTCGACGCACTCTATTAAGATTTCATCAGGATTGCAGTAAAGAAAATAGGGCGCGCGCGCAGAGATTTCGGCGGCTTTCTCGGTCGCGCCAATCACAAACGGAGTCTCGCCGCCTTCGGTCGTGCTGATGAGCAGATCTTTCGCACCGAAACCAAGTTCCATTAGTTGGCGTGCGCCGTAGTCCGGCAGGTCTTCGAATTCCTCAACCGCTTTAATCAGCGCAATATCGCCGCCGGCCATGAACGCAATCACGCGGTCGTGCAGTTCAGGCTCCGGGTGTACTTCGCGCCAGAGAGTTTCCAGAACCAGAGAGAGCCGTCCGGTCGATCCACAGCCATCCAGGAAAATCCGTCCGCCCTGTTCAAGGGTTTCCTTAATATCTTGCGCCATAGCGAGCACTTCATTTAATTTTTTGCGCAAAATCGCTAGCGTGTCCAGATCAATTTCACGTAAAATATCCAGAGCTTGCAACAAATCCTGTTGCGCTAGCGCAGAAAGGTTAAGTGTTTTGGGGTGTTGAGCTTCAGTTAGTAATTTGCCTAAATTGAATTGAGGAGCAATTTGTAAAAACTCCTGAGCTTTTTTTTGATACATAAGTGTTTAAGTGTTTGAGTGTTTGGGTGTTTAGGACATTTTCAGTAAATACTGAAACATTCAAACACCTTATTTCACAGCACCTGCGGTGATTCCTTCCATAAATTGTTTTGAGGCGACAAAAAAGAGGACTAACATCGGTAAGGATGAAAGCGTCAGGCCCGCAAACAAGACGCTCCAATCCGTTGAGTATTCGCTAAACAGCGTTAACATACCGACCGGAATGGTTTTTCTGGCTTCATTATGAATAAACACGAGCGGAAAGAAAAAATCATTCCAGACGGTGATGAAATGAATAATCATGACTGTTCCCAACGCCGGGCGCATCAGGGGCAGCAGAATGTGCACAAAAATTTTCAAATTGGAACAGCCGTCAATGCGCGCCGCTTCTTCCAGTTCTTTAGGCATAGTTCGAAAAAAGCGGCTTAAAATCAAGACGGAAATCGGAATGCCGATCGCTGTATAAATGAGAATCAGGGACCAGAGTGTATCCAGGAGACGTAAACTGCGCATGAGTAAAAATAAGGGGATAATGCCGAGTTTGATAGGAATCATCATGCCCATGAGAAAAAAGAAAAATAAGGCCGAATTCCATTTGAAATTGAAGCGGGCCAGATAAAATGAGGCCATGGCTCCGAAAACTAAGGTCAGAGATACGGCAACTACACTGATGATAATGCTATTTTTGATATAACCAAAATACGGAAGTTGCTGCAATAATTGATGGTATGACCTCAGCGTCAGCGAGGTTGGCAGCCCCAGAGGACCGGCAAAGATTTCCGCATTACTTTTCAATGAGGATATGAGCATTAAAAGTACCGGATACAGACAGATCACGGCGAAAATACAGGCAATAATTAAAAGAATCCAGCGTGAAAAATGGTTCATGATCTTGTTGAATTTCTAAAAACCGGGTTTCTTGAAGAAACCCGGTTTTTCGACCTACGATTTTGCCCTGAAAGGGCGCAAGATGATGTCCTGCCGCCCTTTCAGGGCAAAGAGCCATATCTTCGAATCTAACAAAGTAGAACTAAAAATGGCGTATTAATATTCTACTTCACTTTTGCGCACCACATACAAAAAGAGCGCGGAAACACAGGCAATAATGGAAAACAGAATCACGGCCAGGGCCGAGCCTAAACCGATTTCAACCGTATCGCCCGAAGCGCCGAAGGCCATGCGGTAAAAATACACGGCCAGCGTATCGGTCGAGCGAAAAGGCTCGCCTTCGGAGCCTTGCATCGCATATACCAGTTCGAAGGCTTCAAAGGCGTGAATAAAGGTAAAGACTGTAATAATAATGAGTGATTGGCGCATCAGCGGCAGTACAATCGAACGGATCATGCGTATGCCGCGTGCACCGTCAATTTTGGCGGCTTCCATGAGTTCCAGCGGAATGGATTGTAGGCCGGCCAAAAAAATTAACATGGCAAACCCCAGGCCGAACCAACAGTTCACCAGAATCACAACGGTCAACGCTAGTTTCGGATCGCCTAACCAGGGCTGCTGCCAGGCCTCAAGGCCGATTTTGCCGAGCAAGACATTCAAGACGCCATTGTACGGATTCAAAATTAATTTCCACAGAAAGCCGACAACAATCACTGAGAGCAAGCGCGGCAGAAAAAAAGCGATTTTAAAAAAATTTGAGCCACGAATTTTTAAATAAATAATATAGGCCAGCAGAAAGGCAATCCCGTTTTGGACGAGCATTTCCAGCGTAAAATAATAGATGTTATGTCCAAATGCATTCCAAAATAAATCATTGTACGGCGGCACTGTGAACAGACGGATAAAGTTGGCAACCCCGTTAAACGAGATTTTTTGTAAGCCTTTCCACTCGAAAATGCTATACGTAAACGCAGCTATAATGGGGTAAATCATAAAAAGACCATACACCAGCAGGGCTGGTACAGGGAACAAGTGGATTACGTGTTTTTTCCAATCAGTGTGTTTCATAAAAATGGTATGTCTAAAAACCGGGTTTTTTGAAAAAACCCGGTTTTTCTTGCAGAATTTATTGAGCGGCTGGTTTAAACCAGGAATCCGCACTCTTCTGGGTGCCTTCAGCTACCTGTTCCGCTGTTAATTGATCCAGGTACATGCCCTGCATCAGATTTTGGAACTCGGTTTTGGTTGAAGGATTGCCCTGGTTAAAATACACCACGATCATATAGGGCGTGGAGGTTTCCGGATCCGTTGCGTATTTAAGGATTTTGGCAATCAACGGATCAGAGGCTTCAACGCCCGGAATGGTCGGGATGCTGTGCAGATCTTCTGAGACCATCGCGCCGAATTCTTTGGTTGCCAGAAATTCGACAAATTTCAAGGCGGCTTCTTTATTTTTCGAATTGGCGTTAACCGCATACGAGGCGTCAACCCAGGTCGAAACCGTTGGCTTGCCGCCGGTCGCTGAGGGGATCGGGAAACAATCGAGTTCTAAATTGGGATTTTCTTTACGCAGCACTGCAATTTCCCAATCGCCCATCACGAACATCCCGGCTTGTTCCGTCGTAAACAAGGTCCGCATTTCTTCCATGCCTAAGCCCGTATAGAATTTCGGGAAATAGGGGACCAGGTCTTTCATGATCTGGACGGATTTCACGAACTCCGAGCTGGTAAAATTGGTTTCTCCTGTGAGAATTTTTTCGACAAACTCGTTGCCGCCGTAGAATGTCGGACCAACCGCAGCATGAACAACAGCAATAACCCAGCCATCTTTCGAACCATACGCAAAAGGGGTGATATTATTTTGCTTCAAGGTTTCGGCAATTTGGATCAGTTCGTCCCAGGTTTGCGGCTCTTGCAGATTATATTGTGCAAACAGCTTTTTGTTATAAAAGATTTGAGCTGAACTGAATTTGGCAGGAACGCCGTAAATTCTCCCATCAGGTCCGCGTGAAGCAATTAATGTAGAATCAGCGTATTGATCTAATCCCTGAATATTCCCGTCTAACGGTTCAAGGTATCCGGCCTCAGCCAATTGGATGCCCGGGGTATAAGGACGGAGGTGGATAATATCAGGACCGGTACCGGTTTGCAAAGCAATATTCAAAGTCGTGTTATATTCTGTGTTTTTCGTCGGTTCATAGGAAATTTCAATATCAGGGTGCGTTCTTTGAAACACCTTAATCACTTTTTCATAAAATTCGCGGTCTTCCGTGCGCCAACTGCCCATGGTTAATTTAATCTGAGCAGACGCAATCGTCGTCACACTAAGGCAAATCAGCGTGAACAGGACAATACCTTGTGACATGCGTTTCATATAATATTCCCTCCTGTGAAAATGTAGCGCGAAACTCCAGTTTCGCGCATCCGTTGACAGCCGCGAAACTGGAGTTTCGCGGTACATAGGTCAAGTTTTTATCGTGACAATCCAATTTCTCCCGCTTCGGGAGTCTTATTGCTATTAGAGCACCTCCCTCCTTCAAAACTACAGGGATTTTGTGTAGGGAGGATTCCTGACGTTGAACTGATCGGCGTGACACCGAACCCTGCCCCTGAGAATCCTCCCTACACGAAATCCTTGTAGTTTCATTCTGCCAGACTTATTCGTATTCTTCCTGCAAATCCCTCGTGAATTGCGCCAATGCTCTCACAGCTTCTTCGGCAGTTTGCTCACCTTGTGCAGCGCGGACAAGAGCTTTGGTGGCTTCCGTATTGAACTCGCTGAACCAGGGGGTCGAATAGGGGAGCGATACCAGGTAACTCGCCTGTTCTTTCATTGCCTCAAACCCGTCAATTTTGCCCTCAGCGCCAAGTTGTTCAAAGGTGGCTTTTCTGGCTGGAAACATCCCATGAGTTTGATATGTAAAAACTTGTACTTCTTCGGTCGTCATGAACTCGATGAATTTCATAGCCGCTTCCGGAAACTCCGTGTAAATTGAAATTCCAATAGCACCCGGCAGACTCCAGGTGAAATGCTGTTCCGGTAACAACCAATAGTCAGCATTTGGCGCCACTTTGGATTTTTCAGGGTCATTGGCGATGGCCAGACCGCCCTGCCAGGATTGATGAAATACTGTTTGTCCGGCCCAAAACGCCGGATGAGGGTTCGGAGACGTAATACGTTCCGGAGAAATCAGGCCTTTGTTATAGAACTCGATCAGTTTCAAGAACGTTTGATAGCCGGGATCATCAGGATTATCAAAGGTCGGTTCCAGTTCTTCGTTAAATAGCATGGAACCCGAGGAAAGCGCCATCAAAAACCAGGACCACGAGCGCACGCCAAAACCAACCGGATATTCACTGATCCCCTGCTCTTTCAGGGTGACAGCAACCTTTTCAAACTCGTCCCAGGTGGTAATTTCGGTTACGCCGATTTTTTCCAGCGCGGCTTTATCGTAATCAATCATCACCATCTGCGAATAAATCGGCACCGCGTACAACTTTCCTTCAACCGTAAAAAATTTGCTGCCATACAAGGCGTCCAATAATTCTTGAGATACCATCTCATCCAGCGGGCGCGTGATGCCGGCGCTGGCAAACACGCCCAGGTCGTCAATGCCGGTATAAATGAGATCCGCCGGATTGACTTTGCCGGCCGCCGCGCTTAACACCTTATCGCGTAAGGCGGTTTGTTCCATACTCGTCACTTCGACGATGATTCCGGTTTCAGCCGCAAATTTGTCGAGCAATTCCTGCGATGGCGTGCCCCACGGCGTGGCCATATACGTGAGTTTGTCAGCCGCAGAAGCGGACAGTGTGGCTACAACGCTAAACAATGCCACCAAAGCCACTCTCATAACGATTCTTTTCATGAATTGTTCCCTCCTTAGAGAAATTATCGTTTAAAAATGAGCTTGAACATTTTGAGCTAACAGAACAGGCAAGATGAAAGTCAAGAAAATTTTCAAATTACCTTGAGAAAGCACAAGACACCGGGTTTTTTGAAAAAACCCGGTGTCTCTGTCTCCCCTCTCAGACGGTTTTCATTTCTTGTTCAAAATGCCGTACCACAACGTTCACGTTAAATTTTTGGCGAAGGTGCTTTGCTAATTGTTCGGCGCAATAAACCGAGCGATGCTGGCCCCCGGTACATCCGAAGCTGATCATGCAGTTCAAAAAGCTGCGCTGCTGGTAATTTTCAATCGTCCGATCAATCAGGGCGTAGATATTGTGCAAAAAACTTTCGACTTCGGGTTCTCGCCGGAAGAATTCGATCACAGCCGCGTCCTGACCGGTGAAATCTTTGTATTCCGCGTAACGTCCCGGGTTGTGCAAGGCCCGGCAGTCGAACACATAGCCTCCGCCATTCCCTGTTTCATCTATCGGGATGCCTCGCCTATACGAGAAACTATTAATTCTTACCGTTAAAGTGGAGGCTGCTGTGCCCAGATTTTTTAACGTTTCCGAATCCACGACCTGGTTCAACGCACTGATTAACATGGGCACGTTGATCGGAAGGCGTACTGTTTCCAAAAGCCATTCCAAATTTCTTACTGCATAGGGAATACTTTGCAGAAAATGTTCTTTTTTCTCATAAAATCCCCGAAAACCGAAGGACCCCATGGCCTGCATCAAACGAATCAGCGCATACCCGTAATAATATTCGAGAAAGGATTGCTCATCAAGCAGGACAAACGTGCTGAGCGCGCTGATATAGTGGTCGAGCAATTCACGTCGAATTTGGTGCGGAAGATCCGCTTTGGCATCGTACAACAACGAGGCGACATCGTATTGCAGCGCGCCGCGGCGTCCGCCCTGGTAGTCTATAAAATAAGGCTGATCGTGGTAGAGCATGATATTGCGGGATTGAAAATCGCGGTACAGAAAATAGTGGCAATCGGTTTGCAGCAGATAATCGGTAAAGGTTTGAAAATCGTCTTCTAACTCCTGTTCGTCAAAAGCTACTTTGGCCAGCTTGAGGAAATAATATTTAAAATAGTTCAAATCCCAGAGCATGGACTGTTTATCAAAACTGGCGCGTGGGTAACAAACCTGGTAATTCAAATCTTCTCCGGCGTAAATCTGGAACCGCGGCAGTTCCTCCAGCACTCTCTTATAGACGTCGAGTACTTCGTGCGGGAAAATGCCATTTTTGCGCGTATCCATGAGATAGGAAAATAAGGTGGTATCGCCTAGATCTTCGAGCAGATACATATTCCGGTCGAGATCTTCAAGATAAATCTGCGGTACAGTTAGGCCCTTCTGCCGGAAATGGCGAGAAAAGTCGAGAAAAGCAATATTTTCTTTTCGATCAGGATTAAAGGCGCCTAGCACCGTTGTCCTGACGCCGCGTATCCGATAATATTCGCGGTAAGAACCTGACGGTGGGAGTTGGGTAATCTGTTTGGCCTGTTCTTGCGTCCAATCTTCGAATAAATTGATTAACTGTTCTTCAGTTTGTGTTTTCATGAAGTATCTTTCTAAAAATCCAAAAACCGAGTTTTTTCAAAAAACTCGGTTTTTCGTTACTCAGTGACAGCAATACGTTCGATTCTGGCGCCGACCGCGCCAAGTTTTTTTTCGATTTCAAAAAAGCCCCTGTCAATTTGATGGGCATGGCTGATTTTCGTTTCACCAGAGGCGCAGAGCGCCGCCGTTACTAACGCAATACCGGCGCGAATGTCAGGGCTTTCAATGTTGGTGCCAAACAATTTCGTGCGTCCGATTACTATAGCGCGATGCGGATCGCATAACGTGATACGCGCACCCATACGTACTAACTTATCCACAAAAAACAGACGGCTTTCATACAATTTTTCATGAATCAGCAACGCGCCTTCAGCCTGAGTTGCCAGAACAACCGCAGTACTGGTCATATCTGAAGGAAACCCCGGCCAGGGCTGACTGTCAATCTTCGCGACACTCGCGCCCACATCTTCCACAATTTTCAATTCTTGATTGGCCGGCACAATAACATCATCGCCGTCAATCGTAAAGCGCGCGCCATATTTTTTTAAGCCGATTTCGATCGGTTTGAGATATTTTACACCGGCGTCACGGATACGCAGCGCAGAATTGGTACACAGAGCGATACCGATAAACGCGCCGGTTTGAATATAATCTGTTCCAATCGTAAAAGAGGGCGGGGCCTTCAACTCGGATGTTCCATGGATAATCAAACGATTTGAACCGTTACCTTCAATTATTACGCCACATTGATTCAGAAAGTCAGCCAGATCTTGCACATGCGGCTCGCAGGCCGCATTTTCAATAACGGTTTTTCCTGAAGTAGCGGCGGCGCAGAGCAAAATATTTTCAGTCGCCGTGACGCTGGCTTCATCTAAAAATAGAGACGCCGGCCGCAACCCTGATAATGGGGTTTCGACCGCAAAACGCCCATTGTGCACTTGAATTGACGCACCCATCTCCTGCATAGCCAGGAAGTGCGTATCCAGACGTCGTCGGCCAATCACATCGCCGCCGGGCGTCGGAAAGGTAATTTTTCCAAAACGCACCGCGATTGGCCCCACAAACAGAATTGCCGCACGCACGGTTTCCCAGGCTTTGGAATGAATGCGGCTCGGATCCAGATTCGCGGTATTGATTTCGAACGTGTCTGCTTCAGGCGTTGAAACGTCAGCCTTCATGCAGGCGAGAATATCGCACATGCGTTTGACGTCGAGAATCTGCGGAATGCGTTTCAACACGACCTTGTGCGGAAACAGCACTGAAGCGGCAATCAGCGGCAGCGCCGCGTTTTTATTGCCATCAACGCACAATTCTCCCTGGAGTTGCGCGTCTCCTTGAATAATAAAGAGATGTTGTTTTGCCATAATTGTCCTTTCTGTTGTAATGATCAACCCGGCGCAAAAAAGCGTATCATTTCTGAGTTTAAGATAAAGAGGCCGGGTTTATGTCAAGCTTTTTTGATAGAATCTCAAATCCTTCAATTTCCACTTTACAAAACAGCAGGCGTTTCGTATCGTGATCATGTTACAATACTCTATCGCCTACAGCGAAAAGAGCAAGAAATGATCTGCTTCGTCACAATTTTCCGCGTATTTTGTACGTTTTGCAGGCTATCCCGATAGCTATGCACCATGTGGGAGGATTGGGTATTTTTATGCTGAACAATCTTGTCAAACCAACTTTGCTGTTGAATAAATCGCGCGTGCTTCGGAATATCGAAATCATGATCAACAAGGCGGCCAGAAGCGAAGTCCGTTTCAGGCCGCATTTTAAAACCCATCAGTCGGCCGCGATTGGGGCGTGGTTTCAGGAGCGCGGCGTAGCAGCAATTACGGTCTCTTCTGTAGATATGGCGCGGTATTTTGCCAATCATGGCTGGCAGGATATCACGATTGCGTTTCCGGTGAATATGCGCGAAATTGACAAAATTAATGCGCTGGCGGAAACTATCACGCTCCACTTATTGGTAGAAGCAGAGGAAAGCGTGCATTTTTTAGGTTCACGCCTTACGTCTCCGGCGAAACTCTGGATCAAAATTGATACCGGCTATCACCGGACGGGTTTGAGTTGGGATCATCGTGAAAAAATTGCGGCGCTGGCCGGAACGGTTGAACAGGGAAAGGGTCTGATCTTTCAGGGCTTATTAACCCATTCCGGGCATAGTTATCAGGTGCGTTCGCACCAGCAGGTGCGCGAAATTTATGCAGATACGGTCACCAAAATGCAAGCGGCGCGTGAGGGTCTAAGGCAGGCAGGTTTTGCAGATGTCGAAATTTCGATTGGCGATACTCCATCGTGCAGCATGGTTGAAGATCTCAGTGACGTAGATGAAATTCGTCCGGGCAATTTTGTGTTTTACGACGCCACCCAATTCGCCATTGGCTCCTGTTCTGAGGAGCAGATCGCCGTCGCTGTCGCCTGTCCGGTGGTCGCCAAACACCAGGAACGGCAGGAACTCATTATCTATGGCGGGGCCGTGCATTTATCAAAGGATGTGCTGGTGCAATTGTTTGACTTCTGGGGCGAAAAACCGACGTATGGGGCGATTGCTCTGCCCGGAGACTCTGGATGGGGGCCGATTCTCCCGAATGCCTATGTCGCCGGAGTCGCGCAAGAGCATGGCATTGTCAAAGTGTCGCAAGAAATTTTCGAACGGGTCAATATCGGCGATCTGCTCATGGTGATCCCGGTCCACTCGTGCCTGACCGCGCATCTGTTGCGAAAATATGTCACCCTGGAAGGCGAAGTGCTTGAGCTGGCTGATCTCTCATGAAAAAAATCATAGATGGTTGATACCGGATAAATTTGTCTTAGAACGTCGTAAATATGTGAAGGATTTGTATGGCATTGGGAAATGTTTTGGAGATGCTCGCTGATGGGGAGTATTATATCTATTTTCCGTGGGTTATTCATAGGCTTTGTGATGTCGCTTGCTGCGTTGCTCGTTATCATGACGTGGGATTATGGGCATATCGGACGGGAACTTGACCGGTATCATGGTATTCCTGTCTATGACAACGGCATATTGTTTTTTCGAAGCCATGGACGTCATTATAGCGCTGAGGGATACTATTATGGCCAAAAATGGCAATGCGTCGAGCATATCAAGCGGTTTTATCATCTGGCAAAAGGGCATATCATGCCGGATGTCTGGGGACATGCGAAGGATTTTTTTGATCCCTTGCTTGCTGATGGCACTCTCAATCAGCACAGAGGACTACTTCAGTATCAGAATGGAAGCCACACCAGACCCATGCCTGACGACATTCTTGTCTTCCGCGATACGACTTATGGTCATGTCGGAATTATCACGACTGTCACGGACGAGCATGTTGAAATCATCCAGCAGAACATCTTTGGAAAGCCGCGCCAAACGTTTCGATTAGTAACACAGGAGGGACGATATTTTATCACCGAGCCGAGGGCAGCTGCAGGATGGTTACGAGTATCAAAGTGAGTGAAAAGCACTTGAAAAGGAATACAGGATGGAATTATTCAGCACGTAGTGCCTTAAGTAGTGTAGAAACGACAATTGTTCTCGTTGGAAGCTTGAACCGCAACTGAGTAGATCATCGTTGTGATTCAAATTTCTGAAACTGATGAACACGCTGTGAGCAAAGGGAACTGAAAGCGACAACATTGTCACCGTATCTATTAGCATGAAAGATGTTGAACATCAAAATGACATATCATTCTTACAGATAAAGGAGCTGAACATAATGAAGAAGATATTGATGTTTGGGGTTGCCCTGGTGCTGTTAGCCGGGGGAATCGTCTCGTCTTCTTCTGCTGCGGAAGCAGAGATTGTGCTCGTTGGCCACGAACGGATTGAAGACCCTCTGACGCAAGAGGAAATTCAGCAAATCTTCCTCGGCAAGAAAACCAGATGGAAAGACAATACTACCATTATCTTTGTCATCTTCAACCAGGAAGAAGTGTATAAGACGTTTTTGAGACAGTATGTTCAAAAAACTTATTCCCAGTATTTGAACTACTGGAAGAAACAAGTATTTACCGGTAAAGGCAGAATGCCCAGAATGTTTAATGATCCGCAAGAATTGATGGCATTTCTCGCCAATACCGAGGGAGCGATCAGCTTTGCCAGAGGCCGGGATGTGGTTGAGCCGAACATGGTGAAAATTATTCCTGTGATACCATAATGAAAGGAGAACAAGGGTGAAAAAACATCTGATCATCTTGTGTGTATTCAGCGTCAGCTCTTTGAGTACGCCCTTATGCGCCGAATTGATGGGCGAAACGTTTTGGAAAAATTTCGATGTGCACGGTTTTATTTCCCAGGGGTTTCTGAAAAGCGACGTGAACAATTTTTACGCGGATACGGAAGACGGTACGTTTCAATTTCATGAGGCCGGTGTCAATTTTTTGACAAACGTGTCCGACCGCCTGCATGTCGGGATGCAGCTTTTTACTCGAGATATCGGGGATCTTGGGAATGATAAACTCCTCCTTGATTGGGCGTATGGGGACTACCGCTGGAAAGATCAACTCGGATTCCGGGCAGGAAAAATCAAAATAGCTTATGGCTTATACAACGAAACCCGCGATATTGACGCCGTGCGAACCAGTATTTTTCTCCCCCAGAGTATTTACGCGGAGGAGCAGCGCGATATGTACAATTCGATGTATGGGGTCGAAGTGTATGGACATCTTGATCTGAAATCCCTGGGGTATCTCTCCTATCAGGTGCAATACGGGGGGAAAGATCTTATGACCGATAGCGGCATGGTCAAAGATTTACAGGAGAGCCCTGATCAGGAAATATTACAATTTTTGAAAAGCATTCAGTTAAAAAATACGATGGCCGCGGGGCTGGAATGGGACACGCCGCTTCCCGGATTACGCCTGAAGGGCTGGTATGGCCAGACTGATATGGTCTTCGATCTGAATATTACTGATAGAGTATTCCTGGAACAGCTTGGCATCGACAGCGACCGGCTATTCTTACGTCTGACCAATGAAGATAGCGCCATGAAAATTCTTTCGCTGGAATATATGCGCGGGAATTGGGTGTTTGCGGCTGAATATGCTACGAGTTCGGATGAAGACGGAAGGAACGAAGGCTATTATGGCGGCGTCTCCTATCGCATCAATGACTGGCTTGAGCTTGGCACGTATTACGCCGTATTTTATGGCGATGTCCACGATCACAAAGGCGAGCAATGGGAAGCCGCGGGGTATCCTGCTTATCTGGCCTGGCAAAAAGATTTGGCGCTCACCGCTCGTTTTGATCTCAATGAATACTGGATTGTGAAAGTCGAAGGACATTTTGTGAACGGAGCGCATGCCTTTTATTTTCAGGATAATCCTGGCGGACTGGCGCGAAATTCTTCGTTACTGGCGTTAAAAATCACGTATAGTTTTTAAGTTACTCTTACCACCAGCGCGAAGGTTTGTTGTTCTCGTGTTCGCGAGTTTTTCCGCCTGAAGTCGCGACTATAAACCTATCAGACAGAGCTTGCTTGGCATTACCTGACGGTCATTTCACCGCGCAGAGGAGTCTGAAACAAGCGTTCGATTTGTTCGCGAGAGTCATAGCGGCCTGACAGATACATCAATTTTGTGACTGCCGCTTCAATCGTCATGTCATAGCCGCTTATTACCCCGATTTTGCTGAGTTCAGCGCTGGTTTCGTAGCGTCCCATTTCCACTGATCCACTTGCGCACTGGGTCACGTTGTACAACATCACACCTCGCTGACTAGCCTGGGCAAGGGCATCAAGAAACCACGCATCGGTTGGGGCGTTTCCGGTGCCGTAGGTTTCAAGGATCACCGCTTTGAGACCCTGAATGTTCAGCATACCGTTAACGACAGCATTGGTGATGCCCGGAAACAATTTGAGGATGGCGATATGCGGGTCAATCTGTTTGTGCACCTTTAAACGCTTAAACCTCGGCTTCAGAATCTCATGGCGATGGTAAGTAATATGAATCCCTGCCTCAGCCAGCACCGGATAATTTCCCGACAAAAAAGCATCAAAATTTTCAGCGTTGAACTTGGTCGTGCGGTTGCCGCGATAGAGTTTGTTTTCGAAATAGAGGCTCACTTCCGGAACAATGGGCGTATCATCCTCACGCGCCGCCGCAATTTCAATCGCGGTGATCAGGTTTTCGCGGCCATCAGTGCGAATAATACCCAGCGGCAGTTGCGACCCCGTAAACACGACCGGCTTGTTCAGATGTTCTAATAAAAAACTCAGGGCCGACGCCGTAAACGCCATCGTATCCGTGCCATGCAGCACCACAAATCCGTCATAGTGTTCGTAGCGTTGCTCAATGACTTCCGCAATCCTGATCCAGAAGTCCGGATTCATGTTCGAGGAGTCAATCACGGGATCAAACGCATACGTGTCAATGTCACACTCGAATTGCTTCAGGATAGGAAGTTGGTCATAAATATTGTCGAAATTCAATAATTGTAAGGGGCCATTTTTCTTCTCCTGAAACATCCCGATCGTGCCGCCGGTATAAATAATCAAAATTGAAGTCTGAGTGCTCATGGCGTTCTTTTTTTAAACAAGCAACCAGGTTTTTGAAAAAACCCGGTTTCTGCTTATGTCTTACTCGACATAGATCATTTTTTTGGTCATGCCGCCGTCAATGACGATATTCTGCCCGGTGATAAATTCAGCTTCGCGTGAAATCAGAAATGCAACCATCGCCGCAATATCGTTTGGAACGCCCACGCGACCAACCGGATGTTGTTCCGCATCGAGAATGCTGTGTTCCGGCGTCTGACGCGCTGTCTGTTTTTTCCAATCGCGCACCTCAATCCAGCCGGGACTGATGCAATTCACGCGAATCTCCGGACCTAAACTGATTGCCAGGGCATGGGTCAGTGCCACGATCCCACCTTTCGAAGCCGCATACGCTTCTGTATTGGCTTCTGATTGCAGGGCGCGGGTTGAGGCGATATTGACAATGGCGCCGCGCGTCTGGCGCAGATGAGGCGCCGCATATTTGGCGCACAGAAAATAACCGGTGAGATTCGTGGCGATCACCTTGTTCCAGGCGTCGAGCGTCAGGTGTTCGACAGGAGTATTCCCCGGATTCGCAATGCCGGCGTTATTGACGAGCGCATCCAAACGGCCGTAATGATCAAGAGTTGTGGCAACAACCCGTTGCACCGGCGCTTCATCTGTCACATCCAGAGAAATGAAATGAATATCGCCCAGGACTCGATATTCCTGCGCGGTTTCCTCCCCGGCTTCCGCATCATGATCCGCAATGACGATCGTCATGCCTTTTTGCAGCAGGTAGTGCGCGATACCCTTGCCAATTCCCTGCGCGCCGCCCGTAATCAGCGCGACTGCCTTGTGTGAATCTAACATGTTTTCTCACTCCTTTCTTTTTTCAGCATCAATTCAAGTTCACCATGCCGTTATGCACCGTTTTGAATGTTCTTAGAACATATTTGGGCGATCTGTCAAGGGGAATTTCATATTGAAGGGAAAAAGGACTGTTAAACCAGCGGTAACAGTCCTGATAATTCGGAAGTTTTAATTGTCACGTAAATCCTTTTCTTATGAGAAATCCTTGTAGTTACTAAATTATCGCTGCGCATAGCGATCAAGCGCTGGCCATGCTGGCCGACCCCAGCGACGCGGAACGGGATCTTCTCGGCGCGCTGCCGTATCAGTCGAATCCGACCATTTTGCATACGGACAGTTCAATTCTGCCGCGCCGCAAAATTGCCTGGGCCAGTTGGAATTATCATATTCCGCGCAAAGAGACTAAAGGAATCGCTGTGACCTACAATATGAACAAACTGCAAAGCCTCGATGCGCCGGTCATATTCTGCGTGACTCTCAACCGGACGGATCTGATCGCGCCTGAACATATTCTCGCACAATTCCAGTATCATCACCCGGTTTATACGCCGCAGAGTTTACACAAACGCGAGCAGCGCGAGTCCATTAACGGCGTCAATCGCACCTATTTTTGCGGGGCTTATGGGGGGTACGGGTTTCACGAAGATGGCGTCAACAGCGCGCTTGCGGTGTGCCAGCATTTCGGGAAGACCTTGTAAAGATTTTATTGCCCACGAAACACACGGAAAGACACGAAAACATGACAGTTTGTTGGAGTCCGCCTTTAGGCTGGCCTCCATCGTGTTGCTTTAGGACACAAATTTGTACCAATACATAAACAGGAGTGCAAACGAGCGTTTGCACCAGGGCGAAGCCCTGCCAAATTATCGCGGCGAAGCCGCGAAGCAAACGCTGGTTTGCACTCCTGAACACTCGTAAAAATTTTTGTTCCAAAGCAGTATAATATGAATCATTGTTTTCTTTTTTTTCGTGTGTTCCGTGTGTTTTGTGGGCTGGAATAATGCACAGTTGTATTTATGAGGGGCATGTTCGACATCGGCGCTTTTCGCCAGTGGAAAACGTTTTTCGTTACAGGTTGTTCCTGCTCTATCTCGATCTGGAAGAACTTCCGACTCTGTTTGATCAATACCGGTTCTGGTCATATCAGCAAGCGAATATTGCCAGTTTTTACCGCAAACATCATCTTGGGAATCCTAAAATTCCGCTTGACGCAACGATTCGTGCTGTAGTTGCTCAACAAACCGGTACGCGCCCCACAGGCCCGATCCGCATGTTGACCCATCTGCAATATTTCGGTTATTGTTTTAATCCGGTCTGTTTTTATTATTGCTACGACCAGGCCGATCAAAAACTGGAAACCATTGTGGCCGAAGTTCATAATACGCCCTGGGGGGAAACGCATCGACCAGATTCCTCAAAAAACGATGGAACGCCTGCAAAACTATGCCTGGCCCGGCAATATCCGCGAATTGGAAAATGTCATTGAACGGGCGGTCATCAATGCGCCCGACGCGATCTTGCGCGTGGAACTGCCGGAAGCAGCCATGTTGGTCAGGAATGAGAACAAATTCCTGGAAGAAATCGAACGCGAGCATATCCTGCGCATTCTGGAAAAGACCGGGTGGAAAATCGCCGGCCCCGGCGGCGCAGCCGAAATCCTGGGGATCAATCCCAGCACCCTGCGCTCCCGCATCCAAAAACTCGGCATCGCCAAACCCTGGGTCCGCACCAGATAGCCTCAATGTATTGGGGAATAAAGAAGAACGAGATTCCCGACAATGGGAAGAATTTTTCTTGACACATCGGTCACATTCGGTTGATATACATCCAATCAAAAAAAGCAAACACCTTCCCGGTTTCTGACAGGGAATGCTGCCTGGAAACATCGCAAAATCAGCAGAGAAGTCGAAACCGGCAAAGCCGTTCGAGCCATCAGAGGAGAAAGACATCCTCAACAGAAGGTGTAGAAGTTAGCCTACAAAGAAATTGTTGCGTTGGGACGACGGATCGGATTGTGGAAGAGCGGAACGATCAGGAACGAGACAGAGGATGAAAAAGAATGATCAATATGTTTGGTAACTACATGTAGCCACCTCAAAAAGTAGCTACATGTAGTCACAAATGGCTATATATAGACACTAAGCAACTACATATAGTCACTAAAAAAGGTGCACAGTCATTCAGATAATTCCTTTGTTGAACGAAGCTTCGCAAACGTGTAAATAGGCCAAAAAGAGCAATCTCCATAAGCAAGAATCGTGCCACTGGCAAGATGTTCAACAAGCGAGATTGAGACCGTCATCAGCCCCGCAGGTGGCGGCAAGAAAGGCATCTTCGACCACGTGAGGCGGCAGGGGCAGGGTGCGTCCTCGTGCGCGAGGGCGGGGCTGATGCTGCTCATCTCTAGAGTTAGGCTTCTTCCTTCATAAGGTATGCCAGTGAATATACAGTTGGAAAAGGAATAGTGATGGAGAGTCACAGAAGCAACACATCAGGAACAACGAAAATCTGCCGAGTCTGTGGTGAGGAAATCAAAGCCATTGCCAAGAAATGCCCCTACTGTATTTCCTATCAGAGTAAGACACCGAATATGCTTGTCATTGTCTTTGTCATCGTCATGGGAGGGATTGGAGTCTATCAATGTCTTTTCCGGTCATCACCATTTCGTCAAAAAAAGACCTATGTCCCAGAAACCTATTTAAGGGTTCACGACACGCAATTTTCATTTGTAGGTTCAGAGGACAAGCCCTTTGTGGTAACAATCGGGAAGATTACTAATAGAAGTAAAATTGCCTGGAGTTCTCTGAATATCGAAGTGACCTACTTTGATCAGCAAGGCAGCCTGATTGATGTACTCAATGAAGACCTCTATCCCATTGTCGTTCCTCCACAGGGAGAAGCGACATTCAAGGTTGGTGGATTGGCGGCTGCAAATCCGGAGGAGTATGTTCGACAAGAGATCGTCATAAAAAGAGCGGGAGAAGATAGAGGGTTTCCCTAATTCATTGAGCCTCTGTTTTGTCAAGGATCGGCAAGAAAAAATAACAATAATTCTGGCACATAATAGATTTCGGAGAGCCCTATAACGGGGGTGTGAGTTAGATTTGGAAACTCGAATGGTTGCCGAAGTTGAAGAGATGTATGCAGCGGTGCAGGGGGTTGAGTAGGCTGCGGGGCGGATGCGCTGTTGTTTTTTCTAGGCGACACAAGTTTCGTCTCAGAAACAAGACGAGAGAGGGGTTCTGAAATGTTTCGCATATACGAAACAAATTTATTATATGCGAAACATGTTGCGTATATAATAAACCGGAGCACATGGCTGTCGGAAAAGTTTCGTATATACGCAACTTTTTTTGTGTCGTATATACGTAACAAATTTCGTATATACGTAACATGTTACGTATATACGAAACGGTTTCGGCCGCAAGTACGCAGCCTAATTCCTGTTAGGTTTCCTTGAATAAAATACTGGCATTAAAATATTGACAGGGAAATAGAAGTCTTTTATATAATTTTTGACTTCCATAATGACCAAAACAATGTTGTAAAGAAAGCAAGATACTATGCAATTATCCCCCAATTTAAAGAGAGAGATTATTGATTTTCTCTTTTCCCTTCCTAATATTCATAGCACTGAGAGTCAAAGAGCATTGCTTTATGATGCGGGGTTAGATCGTGAACTCCAAGATTTAATCCCTTTTGGCAAACCAACAGCAGAGTTTATCCCGATCCTGGTAGAGATACTGCTTCACTATGGAAAGACTATTGATGAACGGAATTCCATTGAAGTCTTATTAGAGGCGACGAAACGGTATATTGGAATTGATAAAAAAGTTCTCTGTAACAATCTGATCGAACAAGTTAAAGTTGCACTCCCTGATGAAAAGCAAAGAGAAGGTACTCCTATCATTTCTCCAGTGCTACATAATCTCCCTCAACCTGACTATAGTAAATTTATTGGCCGGGAAAATGAACTTGAACAGATTTATGCTTTACTTTCACCTCAGCATCGTTCATGGGTGATCACGATTGATGGAATTGGAGGCATTGGTAAAAGTGCATTAGCTCTGGAAATCGCGGATAACTATCGTCGCCAATATTATGAACTCCCTGAACAAAATCGGTTTGATGCTATCGTTTGGACAACTGCCAAACAAACTATCTTAACAAGCGAAGGAATTATTTCTCGTTCCCAGACACTTTGTACTTTGAAGGACATCTACACCACAATAGCAATTACATTGCGTCGTGAAGATATTATCCAAGCTTCTCTCACTGAGCAAGCGAATCTTGTACGACAAGCTCTTACTCAACAACGAACGTTACTGATTATAGATAATCTGGAAACAGTAGATGATGAACAAACTCTCGCTTTTATCCGTGAAGTCCCTGCTCCTACAAAAGTTATCGTCACAACTCGCCACCGCCTTGATATTGCTTATCCATTACGTCTTGTTGCTATGCCTGAAGAAGAAAGTATCCAACTGATTCACGAGGCAGCAACATTGAAAGGAATAACGCTTACATCTGACGAGGTTTCTTGTCTTTATCAACGGACAAGTGGAGTCCCCCTCGCAATCATTTGGAGCATCGCACAGATGGGGTTTGGGTATAGTATCGGAACCGTATTGACGCGTTTAGGTCAACCCAATAGTGATATTATTAAATTTTGTTTCGATGCGGCGATAGAGAGGATCAAAGAGAACCCTGCCTATAAGCTATTATTAGTTTTGTCCCTCTTTGCGACAGATGCTAATAGAGAAGCATTAGGAACGATCTCTGATTTATCGGAGTGGGATCGAGATGATGGACTTGTCATGCTTGAAAAACTGTCCTTAATTAATAAGTCTGATGGACGATTTGGTTTATTACCGTTGACTAAAGGTTTTATTGAGACACTCCTTCAAAAGAGCCTTGATCTAAAAGCATCATTTCAACGTGCTTTTATTAACTATTTTAAAGAGTTCTGTGCAAAATTTGGTGGAGGACAGTGGCGTCTTTATCCCAAGATAGATCCAGAGTTAAAGAATATCCAGGAAGCTCTGGAATGGGCATATTGGTTGGGAATGTGGCGAGAGGTCGGGAGTTTTGTGAGTAATCTCGTTGAATTTTTAGATAGACGAGGATTGTGGAACGAACTGATAGAATATGCAGAGATGGGGGTTGAAGCCGGCAGAGAGATCAATGATAAACGACTGATCATGGAACATACTGGCTTTGGATTAGGTTGGGCTAAAGCAATTCGATTTGGTCAATTAGAAGAAGGCTTAGAAGCGATTCGAAAAGCTAAAGAGATAGCTCAGGAATTAAATGATGAACGGCAATATGCCATAGCTTCACGCAATGAAGCTAGTCTCCTTCGGAAATTAGGTAAGAATGATGATGCCGAGCAAATTCTCTTAAAAACTCTTAAGCTTTGGGAAAAGATAGGGGATCAACAATGGGAAATAAGGACTATCGCAGCCTTAGGATGCAATGAGGGAGATCGTGGAAACTTCCAACAGGCTCTTGAGTATTTTGCTACCGCCCTAAAGAAATCCGAAGAAATAGAAGAAACAGATCAAATTGCTGCAAATATGGTAAGAATGAGTAATGTGCTTTTTCGTCAAAGGCATTTTCAAGAAGCCCAGTCAAAAGCTAAAGAAGCATTGAGATTATCAGAACAATTCAATATAGTCTCTTCTTGTGTTTATTGTCATTCTCTACTCGCCAAAATAGAATATGCTTTAGGCAAGATTGACGAGGCTAAGAAACATCTCAATATAATTTATGATACGTACACTAAATTAGGAAGGAAAGATCGAATTCAGGAAACAGAAGATTTGCTTGAAGCAATAAACACATCACCCAACGATCCAAGCTCTTATTTGGCTAAATATGTGAGTATACATGACCTCTGATAAATTGGGATAAATAATGAAAACCTAACGATGCGCATGAACGGCGACCAGAACGAGCGGGCGGGAAAAATGGTTGCTGGAATTTCAGTTGGGTAGCGCCCGTTCGTTCTGGCGCGTTATGCGCGGCGTTATACAGTAATCTGCTTAATCGTTAACCTGTTGAAGGATCATTAATAGAATGAAGAAGAGAAAAGATGTAAGTAGCTTGAGTGAACATCGCTTACATAAGAAGCAAGGAATTGTAGCCACTCCTCTCAATGAGGGATTTCGTGATCAACTAACCCTAAGCTCTTGGGCTAAGGAAAGGATGCCTGAATATCTTTGGTTGGGGCTGATATTGCTTTATTATGGCAGAAATGAGGGATTTGAGAAAGCCGGTAGAATACTACTCGAGACATCGAGAGAAGTAAACAAATTATCCCATCCTCGATTGTCCATGATTTTTGAGCTTTCAGATGAAGACCAACGCACTCTTTTTACAATAATCACAAATATTATAGATAAACAAGTTCTCTCGCCGTTAACAGTCTTATATCGTTCCCTTGCCTATCCTGTATTCAATGAATTTTTCAATATTCCACAGTTTGGGTTTGAAAGTAGAATACAACAGTTATCTTTAGCCATTAAAACATACTCATCTTCCCACGCGGACGAAACAACGGATCTACGGTTTTTAGCGTTAAGCCTTTTATTGTTTAGTAACAAACTCCATATTGCTGAAAATCTCACCATGACAGCCGAAGCATTAAAAGAATATCCATACACAGATCATAGTGATGAAAAGATGAAAGCATATCGAGCAGTTATCAGAAGTATGGAAGGCGGGTATAGTGGCCTCTTAGGTAATAACAATAATGACTTTTGTAAAAAGTTTTGGAGGGACATCGGCATGATTACTTCATGTAAGCCCATGACTATACTATTTGACCAAAATGAAGACGAATACAAAGACTTTATCAATCGCTTTCAGAAAATTTTGGAGTACATTCTCCACTCAAATAAAGAGAGAGCTCTTTCTGAAGATAAATTTGATGTCATCGTTGGGTCAATTACTTACGCCTTAAAAATATTTATCGAGATGATTGAGAAATCATTAGGCAATAGTATTCTTGGGCGTCATGGAGTACGAACGATTATTGAAATACTAATTATACTCAAATACTTACTTAAACGAGAATCCGCAAATCCGAATATATGGGAAGAATATAAACTATACGGGATTAGTAAATATAAGCTGATTTTATTAAAAGCACGCGAAACTGATTTAGATAAAACGGCACACTTTATCCCTCCAGTTGCCGAAGTACTCGTTAATGAGATAAAATGGGAAGAGTTCATAGATGTTGATTTGAAGTATTTTGATCAACAGGGGATCAGAGAAAAAAGTATAGAAGCCGGCGAAAAAGAGTTATTCGATCTTTTTTATGATTATGATTCCAGTTTTGTTCATGGATTATGGGGATCTGTTAGAGAAAGCGCGATGCTACATTGTGACAATTCAGCCCATCAATATCATATAATTCCTGACATCCATTCAGATCAACAGCTACCAGATGCAAAAGCCGATAGTTTTAGAACGATGAAGAAATTACTCTCATTATTAACAGGCATTTATGACGTACCGAAGGAACTGCAAGATGGCTATTCAAAATCCTAAAAATATTCAGCGATTTCAAGCAGAATATCAGCAATTGATCGTTGGTTACAAAAATATATTTCAAACGGACGGAATGACCTTCAAAACGATAGCCCTGTTTTTAGATGAGGTGAAATTCTTCTGGTTAGAGAAACTCGATATTGTTGCTTTTGAACTTGAAGAATTGACCGAGAATAATGCGTGTTTTGTGCTATGCGGCGCAATTTATTTAGATGTCTCCGAATATGAACACTACTATTTTAAGTCAATTGGTGATTATCATTTACTCTTCGATCCTTTTTTGAAGATGGAGCATTTTTTTAGAGTCCCAGAAGACAGAATTGACAGTACGCAAACAATCGAATATTTTAAAAGAGTATTTTCTGATACCATAGATATCGTAACGTATTACCAAAATTATTTCTATATTTTGCCCATCAGACAACTCGCAGTAGAAGACGAGGAACAACGTCATGAATTACTTGGGAAATTCTTTCTCGATTTTCTTTCAAGTTCATTCCATAAAGAATTTACCGACCAAAATGATTTTTGCCATCAATACCAAACATTCGAACAGATAGAGCATGAGATGGATCCGTATGTATGTAAAAATTTAGTTTTCAATGAACATGATAACGAGGGAATATCCCTTAGAGAAAAATTAGAGCAGTACTGTAAAAGTCAGATGAATTTTGGAGCGTTAGTAAGGGAACAACCTGAGTCACGAATTTTTCTTGTAGCCATCTATTCATGGTTGTCTCAAATCATAGATATCTTGTTGATATGTGTATATCTAAGAATTATTCCATACATACGATTTGGTATCACCTTTCACTATTTAGTCCTTATAATGTATACGTTTATTGATGATCAGAACTTAAAGGAAGTAATCGAAAAAACGATAGTGTTTTACATTCTTCGTAAAACAGTGGATGTAGTGACCTTTAAGAATAAAGACTTCTCACAATACAGCATGACGGTAAACAATAAGAATATACTTGATAATATTCTAGACAAGATGCGAGAACAGCAGATTGATATTTTTCATGGCGGAATTAAACAACTTGAATTGATTATTCAAGATGAATTTGTAAAATATTGGGAAACTGTATAACGATCTGCTTGCAGGGGACGGTGCGCCATGTCACGGCGTATGATATTGCCCTCCAAGAGGGCTGAGGGAAGCTATCCAAACCCTCAAATTCATCCTTCTTACTTGAATCCGAAAGGAAGAGAGGAAGCACAGCCGGAAGGAAAAGCGATGTGAGGAGAAGTCGGGTATCCAAGACGCATTCGCAAGAGTTGATTCCTATGGTCAAGGCTGGATGGCTTGAATCTCAATGACCAGCGGTGCAAGCAACACTGGTGGGAAACCCGAAGTACCCAGGGGAAAGAGTACGCCTTCAAATATGGAGACGGAAATGGGCAGACTGGCGAAGACTGAAACCCACTTCTCAGGCGTAAGGGGAGCAGGCGTCCCGATTCCCTGAAGGAGAGCGACTGAGAGCACGGCACAGCGAGTGCTGGCAAGGTCATGAGTGAGAGACCTACGGGAGTCTATGACGTGTCATACGGGCGGAACATGGGATGGCCTACACGTCGAGAGACGCATGGTGACGGAGTTCCCATAGTAGTCAGCGGTTGGGAAAGCCAACCACAGGGCGAAGGGGAACAGGTAGGTTATCACTAAATGTCGAGGAGGCAGTCGAAATGACCTTTGCTCCGAAATATTTAGAGATAGTAAGATGTCGTGGTCAAAGCCAGAAGAAGCTGAAAAAGGTCTATAGGAATATCACACGAAATCGGGAACTCTTCCTGATGGCGTATGCAAACCTCTATGCCAACAATGGGGCGACAACTCCTGGAACAGACCCAGAAGACACGGTTGATGGAATGTCTGTTGAAAGAGTTGACAAGATCATAGAGGAACTGAAAGCGGGAAGTTTCAAATGGAAACCAGTAAGAAGAACTTACATAGAGAAAGCCAACTCTAAGAAGTTACGGCCGTTAGGCATACCATCATGGAATGACAAACTGGTACAAGAGGTAATCAGGTTAATTCTTGAAGCATATTATGAACCGCAATTCAGGGAATGTTCACATGGATTTAGACCCGGAAGAGGGTGTCATACGGCACTGAACGAGATATATCACACTTGGGCTGGAACAAAATGGTTTATTGAAACCGACATCAAAGGGTGCTTTGACAATATAGACCATGGCGTGCTGTTGGACATACTGAACCGACAGATTGAAGATGAACGATTCCTCAAGTTAATGAGGGGGATGTTACAAGCCGGGTATGTGGACAATTGGAGGTATTACAGGACATACTCAGGCACACCACAAGGGGGAATAGTCAGCCCTCTCTTGGCAAACATTGTTCTCAACGAACTGGATAAGTATGTTGAAGACATCCTCATCCCCAAACATACGAAAGGAAGCAAACGGAAAAGAAATCCTGAATACGAATCAGTACGTCAGAAAGCTATACGAGCCAAGAAGAAGGGCGACCGGGAAACCTACAGGGACATGAAGACGTTACAACGCACACTCCCTGTAAGTGCCTCCCATGACCCGAACTATACGAGGCTGAGATATGTCCGGTATGCTGATGATTCCCTCCTCAGTTTTATAGGGAAAAAAATGGAAGCAGAGGAGATAAAAGAGGAACTCAGTAACTTCCTCAAGGGACTCAAGTTGGAACTGTCAAAGGAAAAGACGTTGATAACCCATGCCAGAGAAGGGGAAGCCAGATTCCTGAATTATCATATCTCGATTATGTGGAATAATGACGCGATAAAAGAAACTGAGAATGGGAAAATGAGAGGGAAAAACGGACAAGTGATCTTGCAAGTCCCTGAAGATGTTCGTCAAAACTGGATTGTGAGAACGACAACGCATAACACCGTAAGACACCATACAGAGCTCATGAATAACAGTGATTATGACATCATCGTATGGTATGAGTCGAGAATACAAGGGCTGATAAACTACTATCAGATGGCACATAATGTGTATCAGGAGATGAGTAAAATACGTGATGTCTATGAAGAATCACTCATAAAAACATTAGCCTGTAAACATCGTATGAACAGAAGCACAGTAAAAAGGAAGTATACGCTTTATACGGCAGATGGAAAAAAAGTCATCGGGGTAAAAACAGCCAGGGAAGGAAAAGACCCGTTAATAGCTTCCTATGGAAAGAAACCAATACGACAAAATCGAAACGTCATATTAACCGACAACACACCTACTCGAAGAATACAGCGAACTGAAATTTTACAGAGACTCCTGCACGACGAATGTGAACTATGCGGAAAAGCAGGCAACGTGAGTGGACACCATATCAGGAAACTCAAAGACCTCAAAGCGAAAGAAAGAAGGCGAAAAGGTCAGATTGAGCCATGGGAACACATCATGATAGCCATGAATCGTAAGACACTCTTTGTGTGTAAGGAGTGTCACAATCGAATACATGCTGGAAGATATGATGGAGCGAAACTTGCTTAAACCTATCGGAGAGCCGGATGCGGTGAAAGTCGCATGTCCGGTTCGGAGGGGGCTTGTTGGAGAAGTGCTTACACAGGGAAGTAACTCGCTGGCTTGCTACCCTACCCACGGGGCGGCGGGGAAAATTGGTTGCTCTTCCTGCAAGTTTTGTAGCCGCCGCCCCGTGCCGCCCCTGAAGCAGGGCGTTAGGTAACTTTCAAGCCAATATGAAAATATGAAATGCATTGCTTATTAAGTAGCAACTCTATAACGTTCAACAAACGAAGAGGTAAGTGCATGGAGTTAACTCTTGGTAAGTTTGCAGACGATATTTATGAAATTGCAAAGTTAATGAATTGTAGCGAATCTTCCCTTTTGTTTTATCGACAGAAGTATTCTGGATCGCTTTTGGATACGATTATAAGTAAGTTGTACAAGCGTCCGTTTTGGAATCGTCAATCATGCTATAATATAGCTGTTGAAATTTACCCTCTCATTGATGAGCTTGAAGGTGAGGTCATCGAAGAAGAGAAGAAGACAGGGGGAAAATGTCCTGTATGCGAAACAGGTGATCTACTTAAAAAAACTGGACGATATGGAGAATTTTACGGATGTTCAAATTTTCCATTTTGCACATATACAAAAAGTAGAAAACAATCTCAAATTCCTGACATTGCTGACGACGAGTTAAACTGGTAATTGCTTGTAAAATATGGGCTTATTTCTAACAATGGCTTGCACCTGGTGCGCCGTGTCACGGCATGATGAATCGTTCTTTGAAAGAACACGGGGAAATGCTCAAGAATACCCCGTAGCCCATCCTACTTACTCGAAATGAGGCGAAAGCCCAAGAGGACACATAGCCTGTAGGAGAAGCGGCGTGAGCAGAAGTAGGCTATGCAAGACGCGTCCGCAAGGGCTGACTGTGATGGGAAAAGCTACACTGCTTGAACTCCAATGTCCAGTGGTTTAAAGCGGACTCGGTGGGAAAGCCTAAGTACCGTGAGTTCCCCTCCGAATGGAGGTCTTGGCACGGGAAGTCTGAATACCCCCGTCCTGATTGTATGGGTATTTGTCCGGTGAAAACCCAGAATGAGCATGGTCAGGAACATTCTATCGCGGATAGAAGGAAGGACATGAATGGAGTCCCTACGACAGTCTGTTGTTCATCATGTGCGGAACACGGGATGACCTAACCGGCGAGAGCCGCATGGTCACAGAATCCTCATAGTAGTCAGCGGTTGGGAAAGCCAACTACAAGGCAAAGGGGGAAGAGCTGGTGAGTCAACCTGAAAAGCAAGGGTGAGAGAAGCGAAATGCCATCGTTGACCCCAAGTGACGGGAAGGCAGGAGGTAACTCGCAAGAGAAGCCAGACCGCAAGCCAGTGGAGAGCCGGATACGCTGAAAGGTGCCCGTCCGGTTCGGGAAGGGGCAGTTGGAAAAGTGTCAGCAATGATAACTCGCTGGCTGCCTACTTCATACACAAAAGGCGGCGAATTACAAAATCGCTAACTTCATAGTTCATCGCGCCCGCCTTTTGTGCAGGTGAAGCCTGGCGTTAAATTTAAAAGCTGAAATGGGATAATAAAGGGTGCATCATTTAAGGTATTTGGGGCCAAAAAGGCAGTGTTGCCAAAATGGTCAAATAGCAGTATAGAAACTTAAATCCGGGCTGTGAAATTGAAGGAGGAACTGACATGGCCACAAGAGTAAAATTTGCCGCAGGACGCAATATAGCGATGAAGGTGCCGCCTCACCAATATGAGGCAACCGTGAGCTTCTATCGTGATGTTCTTTGTCTCAAGGAAATAACCAAACACGCCCCCTCTGTGGGCTTTGAGTTTGGATCAAACAATCTCTGGATAGATAAGGTGCCGGGGATGAGTCAGGCCGAAACGTGGTTTGAAATAGTGACAGACGACATCGCTGCAGCCTCGCGGCATCTCGAAGCGTCGGGCGTGGTGAGGTGTGACGAAATCGAGCCGTTGCCGCAAGACTTTCAAGCATTCTGGGTGTCGAGTCCATCGTCCATTATCCATCTGGTGTGTAAGGACTCGGAGTCGTGGTCATAGGCCGCCCAACAACCCCATACACGCGACGTGCGAAAGCGCACGCGCGTGATGGGCAACGTTAGATACGCCTTTTACTGAAAGAGGAGTGTGAATTATGCAAGCATTCTTTGATTGGTTAACTAAAAATCCTTCAGTGACAAATATACTGCTCATATCAATTGTAATTCTGCTTGCATCAATAGTTTTTACATTAATAGTTATCGTTATTATTGCCATAATACAAGGGAGAAGTGTTTCTTTTTGGCCACCGACAATTGGAGAGAAACCAAGACAATTAAAAGATAAAGATACTAATGATAATAAGGGAAATCAAAGTGTTAACGATGATAAAGAATTTGCAAGTAAACATAAGCAGGCTGAAAAACAAGTTAATAGCGTGGAGAGTAAAGAAAACGTTGATGCATCACAAGCGAATCAGCCTACTTTTTATAATTATCTTGCACCGTTCCAGTTCATGGAACAAATGAGAATAGAGGATATTCGTTCCATTAAAATATTGTGTTTTACAGGGAGATTATTGTTAGCACCAATAGAAGAAAAAATTGATGAATTTCTAAGATTGAAACAAACAAAAAGTGAGAATCTTGATATAGCTATTTATGTTGCTATTAAACATCCAGTATCCGAATCGTTAAGAAGAGCTTCACAAATAGAAGAAACGCTCAATAGCATAAAAAGGCTTAAAGAAAATGAAAATGTGAACATTCAATACAATTTTTATCAGAGCCTCCCTTCTCATAGAGGGGTTATTTGTGAAGATCATCATAAAAATAGAACTGCGTATCTTTCCTCGTATGAATGGTTATCTCAAAAGAATCAAGCTTCTCGTTATGCAATTGTCATAAAAGACTCGCCCCAAAGCAGAAGTTCTATGATTGATATGCTTGAAAGTTGGATATCGCATTATCGGGGGAGGAACAATGGAAGAATTCATACAATTATTTTCGATTTTGATGATACACTAGCCCCGACAATGAAGATCCAGATAAAAGCATGGGTAGAAGCTCTAAATATCGCCTTAAATAAAGGAGATATTACATTAGAAGATTTTGCTCCTGAATTAAGAGATGCCAAAAATGATCCTAGAACATACTATGATTGTATACAAGATAAATTTGTACAATACCAAATGGCTGATAAGATTATTATGGCATTATTACCAGGGTTAAAAGACGAACACATAAAAGGGGTAATTAATGCGGAGAGATTTCGTATTCGACAAGAGCTTATAGAAGATGTAGATTTATTTAAGGGGGTTGAAAATAAACTATTGTCGCTTCGGGAACAATATCATCTTGCTATAGTTACGGCAACGTCAAGTAAACTCGTAAGAAAGTTTTTAAAAAAGAAAGGGATTGATGACTGTTTCACATTAATACTTGGGAAAGATGATCCTCAATACAGATGGGACAAAGTTGAAGACAAAGCATCTCTACTTCTTGAGGTATCAGGACAGATGGGAATTCCTCTTGATAGATTTGTCTATATAGGAGATAACACATCAGACTATATTGCTTCCAAACAAGTCAGCGTGAGGTTTATAGAAGCTGCTCAGACGGCTAAAATGCTGAGGCGAGATTCACTGATCCAATCAGATGATGCAATTAAAAGTGATTATCGCTTTGAGAGCTTTGACAATGACAATACATTGGATAGGATTCTTGCCAAAATTAACGATGAGGAAAATTATATAAAATCTTAACAAATTCTACATTACAACCGTGTCAAAAATGGTCTAATCTATTAGAAATAAAGGCTTTATCTAACGATGGCGTGAACCGGACTCAAAAAGGCGGCGGGGAAAATTGGGTGCTGTTCTTTGGGGTTCGGTGGCCGCCGCCTTTTTGCGCCGGTTACGCCGGTCGTTAGCTTTACAATGTGCTGGAAATAAGCGAATGAGTACATCTTGTGATTAAATTTTGAATAGGGAATTTGCAGTTCTTTGCTATTTCTAATTTTATCTTATGTTTTGTTATGCAGGTGATGGCCCTTTGTAAAAAAACTTGACATGAATTTTGCTCGTATGTAAGATGCCATATCCTTTTCATATGTATCTGCTAATCTGGAAATATGCAGATATTTGAACTGTGATAGTCGAAATAGAGATTGTATAAATTAGATCGCTTCAAATAATGAGTAGAAGTAATAAAGAAAAAACGGTTTCCCCGGGAAAACCTGTTCAGGATTCTGGAATTTATCAAAGCTCAATCACCGGAAGGCGGGCAACTATGGTTAAGGGAGAACCAGCCCCTCCTACTCCTAAAAAAGGTGAGCTTTGGGTACAAATCATTGACACCAAAACGCATGGAAAAGATTTTCCAAAAAATATCCGTGTACACGGTTAATTGGCTCCTGCTTTTGCGTTTATAGGAAGTTTGATTTCCGATGAGATGTACGCTTGTTGCGTATGTCTCATCGGAGAATGATGAGAATTGTAAGAGTATGGATACAGGAATCGTTCATCCGTGGCAATCTGGTCCAACAGAAATACTTACCTATGCGCTCAACCATTTTCATAATTCGACTGATCCCGATAGACGAATAGCGTTCTTATTGTTAGATGTGGGCGTCGAGACGGTTTTAAAAACATATCTCCAATTGCCTCAGGAAATAATAAAGACGAATCTGTCTTTTTATAAACGGCAGCAAGCATCAGAAGGCAATTTTCATCAAGTGCTTGAAGGGGTAAAAGAAGCTGATATTCAGAGAGAAGCAGGGCAAGAAAGTAGGTTACAAGGAATAAATCTACCTCATATAGAATTCTATCATGACATAAGAAATAAACTATACCATCAAGGGAATGGCATAACTGTTTCTGTGGAAAAGGTTGCTGAATATGCAGAAATTGCAGCACTCCTCTTAGAACGACTGCTTTCAGTTGATTTGCAGGATTTACTCAGACTTCCAGAAAAGGAAGAGTTGAGACAGCAGGCGCTGAAATCCCTGAGAGAAGATATAGAAAATAAGAAAGTAATACTACAAAGAAGAATTGACATCTTGAATTCTAAGCTTGAATTCGCGATAGAAAAGATTGAAACTACTTTCCTTTTACCGAGATTTAAGCGTGAATACTCTGAATGGGTAGAACGAGTCTACGCTCAAAATGAAGATAAAGCAAAAAGCATTCCTGATGTTTTAAAAAAATTTATAGAAAAGCGTAAAATCGCTATCGAAAAATTTGATGTTTCTATTGATTACAATGACTTCCTGTTTAAAATTGCCCATAATATCATAGAATTCAGTAGTGAATCTTATGGCCCAGAAGGCATGTACGCATTCGCACGTTTCTATGTTAAGGGAGAATATCCGCCCCCTTTGCTTTATGAGGGGGAAACAGAAGAGGATAATTTGAAGTATGTGATTCATTCTGGCGATGAACTTATCGCCATTATAAATGAAATGATAGAGACAACCAATAAATGGGATAGTCTCTCATAGAAATGTGTGATTTAACGAAAAAAGCTAACAAAGGGTTGGTACAGGTGCGCCGTTTAACGGCATGAATGAATTGCTTCCAGAGGAAGCGTAGGGAAATGCTCAAATGATACCCTACAGCCCATCCTACTTACCTGAAATGAGGGGAAACCCCAAGGGGACACATAGCCGGTAGGAGAAGCGGCGTGAGGAGAAGTAGGCTATCCAAGACGCGACCGCAAGGGCTGACTGTGATGAGAAAAGCTTTACTGCTTCAACTCTAATGTCCAGGGATGTGAACGCCATCCAGGGGAAAGCCTAAGTATCGTTGATTGTACCTCAAAAGAGGGAGTTGGCAACGAGAAGTCTGAATACCCCTGACCTGATAGTACGAATAATTGTCAGCGCATTATTCGGAACAGTAGGAGTCATTGTCGGTACGTGACACTGAAAGAGCATGGTCAGGAACATTCTCTACCGAAGAGAAGGAAGGGCATGAATGGAGTCTCTAAGGCGGTCTAACACGTTCATCATGACCGGAATGCGGGATGGCCTACGGGCGGAGACGCCTATGGTCACGGAGTCTCAATGGTAGTCGTGGGAGTGACGCCCCACCAGGGAGACGGTAACGCCGTTCACAGGGCGAAGTGAGACAGGTGAGATGTTCTCAAAATAGATTATGAGTGAGGGAAGCGAAATGCCACCGAATGACGCTCAGAAATATTTGGAGATAGTAAGGAAACGTGGAGAGAGGAAGGCTGAACTCAAGCACGTGTATGAGAACATCAGAAGACGTAAAGAGCTATTTCTCATAGCCTATCAACATCTTTATGCCAATAAAGGTGTTCTTACGCCGGGAATACATTCTGAAGATACAATTGACGGTATGTCTTTGAAGAGAATAGACGCCATAGTTGGAAAACTCAAGAACAAGACGTATACATGGACACCAGTGAGAAGGACGTATATTGAGAAGAACAATTCAAAAAACCTACGACCTTTAGGAATTCCTGGTTGGACAGATAAACTTCTTGAGGAAGTTATCAGAATGGTGCTCGAAGCATACTTTGAACCACAATTCAGGCAGTCTTCACATGGGTTCAGGCCACAACGAGGATGTCATACGGCTCTGAAGGAAATTAGTGTTATTGGAAAAGGAAGTGGCTGGTTTATTGAAGGCGACATCAAAGGATGTTTTGATAACATCTCTCACACGTTGATCATTCACATTCTCAAGCGAACGATTAAAGATAAAGACTTTCTTCAGTTAATTTGGGGAATGCTGAAAGCTGGATACTGGGAAAATTGGAGATATTACGCCACATATTCAGGGACACCACAAGGGGGAGTCGTGAGTCCCCTCTTGGCAAATATAGTCCTCAATGAATTAGATTGTTACATTGAAGACATAGTCATTCCTAAATATACCCAAGGAAAGAAACGGAGACTGCACCGAGAATACAACCGATTAAGGCGACAAGCGAAACGTGAGAGAGAGAAAGGCAATTGGGATACGGCCAATGATTTGAGACGTCAATATACGAAACTGCCATCAGTGGATTCAAAAGACCCCAATTACAGAAGACTCTGGTATGTGCGATATGCCGATGATTTTATACTCGGATATGCAGGAACGAAAGAGGAAGCCGAATCAATTAAGGATGAAATACGTGAATTCTTGCAAAATGCCCTCTTGTTAGAAATGTCTGAAGAAAAGACATTGATAACGAATGCGTTTACAGGAAAAGCAAGATTCCTTAATTATGAAATGAACAGAAGCAGAGCCCACAACAGGATAAAGACGGTAGGAAATCACAGAAGCAGAACGGCAAATGCCATATTATGGTTTTCAATACCACATGATGTTGTCAGACGGTGGGAAGCTAAAGTCACAAAAGGGAACAAAGTCATACATAGGAAAAATCTTATGGAATTAAGTGACTACGACATAATTACAACATATGAGGTCGAATTACAAGGACTCATAAACTACTATGCCATAGCTCACAACCATAAGACCCAAATGGGACAACTGCGCTACCTATGGCAAGAATCTCTTTTGAAAACATTAGCAGCGAAACATCAAGTGAGCAAACCCGCCGCCGAACGAAAATATAGAAGATTCGTGACGATAGACAGGCGTAGGATAGTGGGGATAGAAATTGAAAGAGAACACAAGAAACCACTTGTAGCGACATTTGGAAAGAAACCTCTCAAACGTGAATGCAATGTCAAAATCCAAGACACCATTCAAACAATACATATAAATAGAAACGAATTGATAACTCGCTTACTCACTGACGTTTGTGAACTCTGTGGAAGCACAGAGAACGTAGAAGGCCACCATATTAGGAAATTATCTGATTTAAAGAAGCAATATACAGGCAAATCAGACATTCCAAAATGGGTACAGAAAATGATTGCGATAAGGCGAAAAACACTATTTGTATGTCATAGGTGTCATAGGAAAATACACAATGGATTATATGATGGGGCAAAACTTGCGAATATCTCACTGGAGAGCCTTATCCAGTGAAAGTTGGACGTAGGGTTCGGAGGGGGAATGTTGAAAAAGTGCTTGTTTAACAAGGAACTCGTTGGCATTCTACCCGACACCGTACCCGCGCTCCGTAGTTTTTGCATAATTGCCCGCTATTAAACGTGCGGTACTGGTTCCCACTTTCTACTTCCGGTCACGGCGCGGGCACGGCTGCACAACCCAGGCGTTATAATACAATAGTTAAATATAAGGCGAAATATAATAGAATAAACTATCAAAAATTTTTAATATTTTTGATCACATAATATATTGACAAAAACTATACTGAACATATTTTAGAAATAAGACTATACGTTTCTATGACTTCAATCTTTGGAGGAAATGGATATTATGAAACATAAAATTGATGTCAACACAGCGATAGAAATTCTTTTATATATTACTCAGAAAAGTACTAATATGTATAATGTGTTGAAAGTCATTTATTTTGCGGACAAAGAACATCTGACACAATATGGACAACTGATGTATGGAGAAACATATGTTGCCATGAGTCATGGCCCTGTCCCAAGTGGAGCGTATGATTTAGTCAAATATGTGAGAGGGGATGGTCTTTGGGCCTATCAACTTCCACTTGATATCGGTTTTTCTGTCAAAAAATATCATCTTACGCCCCACCGACAGGCAAATGAGGACTATTTAAGCGAATCAATCATTGACTGTCTTGATGAAGCAATTCAGAAATATGGACATCTGTCATTTTCTCAACTGAAAGAGATGAGTCATCAAGAACACGCATATCAAGCTGCGGATGAAAATGACTTTATTCCTCTTGAAACAATTATTCACTCTCTTCCTAATAGTGAAATGCTATTAGACTATATTCACACGAACTAAGCGATGGCGACACTTGGAGATTATTTTCCTCAGAAAGAAAAAGAACAGTATATTGATGAGCATCTTCAACCTGGACAAATTCTATACCTCTTCTGTGATTTTACGACTCCCCCAAAAGAAAAATATCTCGTCTTGGCTTGCCCAGGCCAAAACCCATTGTTGTTCATGATTAATTCAGAAATCCATCCATTTATTGCGGCTCGTCCTGAATTAAGCAAATGTCAAATCAAATTAGATGCGTCTGAATATGAGTTAAATCATGATTCCTATATTAACTGTAGTAAAGTGATTGATGAATTTTCTGAAGAAGACATCTATCGGCAACTTGGGAGAGATGTGAGTCGGATTAAGAACGTACTCACCCCAAAGACAAAACAAGAAGTGATCCAGGTTGTCAGTGCTGCAAGGACAATCAAAAAACATGTCAAAACTCTTATTATCCAGGCATTACAGACTGAATAAGAATAGGAGGTCATTTTCATAACAATGCGTTTGCACAAACTACGTTTGCATATCACTGAGTGTCGTGCTTAAAACTGGATAGACATCAAGGGAATATGAGGTTATGAGTTTTTCATCGTTTTTTTCTGAACAAGCAAGAAAGCCGAAAGGATGGTTTGGGCGTGTCGTCATGTCTGCCGTCTTCAATATTGGGAATGCAACGTTAAATGATCTTGTATTCGAAATGATGGCCGTGCAAGACCATGACCATATCCTTGAAATTGGATCTGGTACTGGGAAGTTACTGTATACGATGGCAAGCCACATTGAACAAGGACTCATCGAGGGCATTGATTTTTCGAAGGCCATGGTCTCACTTGCAGAAAAGCGGAATACGATCCATATTAGAACAGGGAAGGTGAGAATCGTTCAGGGAGATTTTGATGAAATTCCTTTGAAAACCGGGCAGTATGATACCGTGTGTAGTGTCAACACGCTCTATTTCTGGAGACAACCAGGCATGACCGCAAGGAAGATTGCCGACATTCTTAAACCCACAGGAAAACTTGTCGTAGGTGTTGAAGATCGTGAACAATTACAAAAGAGGAAATTGGATGACGACATTTTCCACGTGTATTCTCTCACAGATATCCAGAATCTCCTGTCACATGCAGGATTTAACCAGAATATCACTGTCACATCAAGGAAATTTGGATCATCAGCATTTCACTGTGTCGTTGCCGTAAAATAGGGGCAATGAGTTCACGGGGGAGATTTTCAGGAGAGGGACAGGAGAACATTTTGATTTGGCTAACATCCTATAAAATAAGGCTTTGTGCTAACAATCTGCTGCAACCGACCGTTGCCCGCGTGCCGTCGTCAAGTCTCGTGCTTATTCAACGTGTCGTGCTGTTGGTCAGGTTAGTTACCAGTGTCAGGGCGGGCAACGGCGGCTGAGCAGGGGCGTTGAACGAAGCTTCGCAAACGTGTAAATAGGCCAAAAAGAGCAATCTCCATAAGCAAGAATCGTGCCACTGGCAAGATGTTCAACAAGCGAGATTGAGACCGTCATCAGCCCCGCAGGTGGCGGCAAGAAAGGCATCTTCGACCACGTGAGGCGGCAGGGGCAGGGTGCGTCCTCGTGCGCGAGGGCGGGGCTGATGCTGCTCATCTCTAGAGTTAGCGCCCTTTTTTCCACCGAAAAGATATTCAGAGAGAAATTTCCTTTACAGGTTTCATTTGTGTCGGTATTCTGCCCCAAACATTCACATATGCGGGTGGGATATTTTCCACACCGTATATCGGGAGATATTGGGTGATAAGACAACCAGAGGGTTCTTCGGAATTCCTCGCTATGAGGCAAAAATGTCCTCTACCATGGCAATATTATCTCCCACATGTGGAAGAATAGCCGAGGCTGATATTGGCGTGTTACATCCCATCTCTGTCGCGTAATACCAGAATTTCCCGGAAAAATGTCCCACATGTGGGAGAAAGGTGCGGGTTTTATCGGGATTACGCCCCAGATGTGGGATCGAATAGTAGTTAACTTATAAAATCAAATGGATAAAAAAGATAAAGCACTAGCAAATCTAGAAAAGGGCTTGGAGCTCCATGCAAAATTATACCAGGAGTTTCAAGAAAAGCTTAAAGACCCCAAATACGCTGAAGCATATAAATTAAGCGAAGAAGCCTGGAGTTATATTTTTACAAAAAAGAATTACAACCCTGAGAAAGCTATTAATCTAATGACTCGTGCTGCTGATCTGGATGAGGAGTATTTGCCACAAATTCAGGGTGTAAAGAATGTGATTGAGCGAAAAGCTAAAAAAGGAAAAGTAAATATAAAAAAAGCGATCAACAAGATATTTTTACCAAGGATACAAAAATTAGATTTTTATCCGTATGTTTGTGATTGTACAGCTCAAGATAAGTATATAAAAACCAATGAATGGAAGGAGAACGTTTATTTTATAAAGCAAGTTGATAATGCACAAATTCATATTCTTATGGGGAGAACAAAATTTGGTAATGATTTAGGTGTGTCGATTTCTAAAGTTATTAACAGAGACCATGTTGTTTATCTGGAACATGATACGGATATGAATTATTTAAATCAGAATGAGCTCGAAAATGTGCTTTTAAAGTTTCTTGATAATATAAAAAACAAATTAAATGAATGGATTGAAATAGAAAGTTAACCTTTGGGTCAACAAGGATCGGCTTTTCCGCTTTGCTACAAAGCCGGCCTGTTACCCAAGTCGTTAGCAAACTTACTCGAATGTGAAGTTTTTTGGCTGGTGGTATTCCCGTGAGATGTCTCTGCCAAATTGCGACAGAAGTCCAGTGGCCGCGTTTGCCCGTGCGCCTCAGACGCTTCGTGGTACTTCATAACCCTGTGCATGGCGCACCGGCAGCGGGTCAAGGTCAGCTAGTGTTCTCCAACAAAGAGTGTTCGCTGTGCTTCGCACCGCGTCATCACGCGCGTTTCAATGTGTATGCTGTTGACAAAAAGTGCGGATGGTTCTGTATGACGTGATATTTTGTAAGAAAAGATTGACGCGATTCTCACATTATGGTGTCCTGTCCAGAGTTGGTGAAATGGATAAGTAGATGGACGATATGCGGATATTCTCGATAATGCTTGGAAGGAGACTGAACACATGGTCACGCCACAGATGACGGACATTGTTCAAGAATTTAAACAGGCCGTTGCCGCAAAATATGCGGTCAGTGACATGCGGTTATTTGGGTCACAAGCCCGGGGAGATGCGACAGAAGCGTCAGACATTGACATTTTTCTTCAGGTCGCCAATCTGACGAAGGACATGGAGCAAGATGTGTACAATATGGCCTACGATTTAGAACTCAAGTACGACTGCTTACTTGATGTGATCGTGCTTTCTGATGCCGTCGTCAAGACCCATGCGGCTCACTTGCCAGTCTACCGCAATATCCTCCGAGAAGGGGTGCGTGTATGACTCCTGAAGATCGTCACACGATTGTCACCTATCGGTTGGAACGGGCAGAAGAATCGTTGCAGGCGGCTCGATTGTTGCGCGAAAACGGCATGCTGATTCCAGCCATGAATCGCATTTACTATGCCATGTTTTATGCCGTCCAGGCCGTGTTAGCGCGTGATGAGGTGGCGTTTTCAAAGCATGGGCAAGTCAAGGGCTATTTTACCCGCGAGTATATCAAACCCCGTATTTTCCCCGTCGAGGCTGGCAAGCTCTACAATATGGTCTTTGAGTATCGGCAAAAATTTGATTATGTCGATCTGGTGACACCTGATGTGACCGCGATTGATGAGTATCTTCGGGATGCCACGGCATTTGTTCGGCAGATTCAGGTCTATCTTTTTCCAACGCCACTGCAAGAGCACGATGATGACACAGAGAATGACTCGGAATAGAATAAATCGTAATAGAAGGAAGCCTGGTAAGGGCTCGTCAATATCATCTGCATCATCTGCGGTGAGGCAATTTGCACAACTCATAGACTGGTTTTCTAACAATAACATGGTGCTGACCCTGCCCGCGCGCGGTAATTTTCGCATAATTGCCCGCCATAAAGGTTTTGTGGCAACTCAAACTTCATC
Organism: Candidatus Vecturithrix sp.; assembly: GCA_040772385.1. Lineage (GTDB taxonomy): Bacteria > Moduliflexota > Moduliflexia > Moduliflexales > Moduliflexaceae > Vecturithrix. The sequence goes on from JAXGYF010000001.1 coordinate 628,096, forward strand.
CTGCCGCACACGGCGCGGGCGGGCCGCACCGCGGACGGGCCGCACATGCTTGGCGTTATGCTTCTTGTTACTCACGTCTAAAATATCCTTCTTGTAAGCCACATTGAACTTTGGCGCTTGCTCGCAGAGCGCTTCGCGCACAGCTCACCGTAAAAAGAAGTTGATTTTCCGAAACATAAGCTCCGCGCCGTGCTGCGTACCTTGCACCGCGCTCGTTGCTGACCCTTCCTACATCTTCGCATTCCACAAAACACGATTTTGGTGAAATTTCTATTGACGATTTTACCCTAATTATCTATATTCCGTGAAGTTTGCATACATTCGTGAATACGTAAAGTTGAGGACAGGGAATAAATATGGCAAAGAACTCGAATAATAAAGAACAAAGTTTTGAACAAACGCTCTGGCAGGCAGCGGATAAACTCCGTAAAAATATTGATGCCGCCGAATATAAACATATTGTCCTCGGCCTCATCTTTCTCAAGTATATTTCAGACGCCTTTGAGGAGAAGCGCGAACAATTAGAATTTGAATTCTCAAACCCTGAAAGCGAATGGTACATCAAAGAAACTCAGGAACGCTACATGGCGATGGAAGACCCGGAAGAATACCGGGCCGACAATGTGTTCTTTGTGCCGGAAAAAGCGCGGTGGTCATATCTTCAAAGTGTTGCAAAACAACCGGATATCGGCAGATATGTCGATGAAGCGATGATTGCCCTGGAAAAGGAGAATCCCATTCTGAAAGACGTGCTTCCTAAAGTCTACGCCCGGCAGAATCTCGATAAACAGAGCCTCGGCAGCCTGATCGACCTGATTGGCACAATCGCGTTAGGCGATGTCAAGGCCCGAAGCCAGGATGTTTTGGGCCGCGTGTATGAATATTTCCTGGGCGAGTTCGCCATGGCAGAAGGCAAAAAGGGCGGGCAATTCTACACGCCGGCCAGTATTGTCAAACTGTTAGTCGCCATGATTGAACCGTATGAAGGACGGGTGTTTGACCCGTGCTGCGGTTCCGGCGGCATGTTCGTGCAAAGCGAAAAATTTGTTGAGGCTCACGCCGATTACTACAGCAGCGGCAAAAAGGATCTGTTTGGCCGCCGTCTGAAGGATCGTATTTCCATTTACGGTCAGGAAAGTAACCAGACCACCTGGCGCTTATGTAAGATGAATCTCGCAATTCGGGGCATTGATGCCTCAAATATCAAATGGAACAATGAAGGCTCCTTTTTGAAAGATGCGCATCCGGACTTGAAGGCCGATTTCATTCTCGCCAATCCTCCGTTTAATGCCAGCGATTGGTCTGGCGACTTGTTACGAGACGATGGCCGCTGGAAATTTGGAGTCCCCCCGGTGAACAATGCCAACTTTGCGTGGGTGCAGCATTTTATCTATCATCTTGCGCCGACCGGAATTGCCGGTTTTGTGCTGTCAAATGGTTCTTTATCTTCAACTACCGGCACAGAAGGGGACATTCGCAAGCATATTGTCGAGGCTGATCTTGTTGATTGTATTGTCATGTTGCCAACGCAATTGTTCTACAACACAGGTATTCCGGCCTGTCTGTGGTTTGTGTCGCGCTACAAAAACGGCAATAAAGCCCGCGCGCGTCAGGGAGAAGTTTTGTTTATTGATGCCTCGGAATTCGGGTTTATGGTGAATCGCAGAAACCGGGAATTCACTGACGAAGATATTCAGAACGTTGCTGACACGTATCATGCCTGGAAAGCACAGGATGGCAACTATGAGGATGTCAAGGGGTTTTGTAAATCTGCCTCTCTTGAGGATATTCGCAAACACAATTACGTCCTGACTCCGGGCCGTTATGTGGGCATTCCGGAGGAAGAAGATGATGGTATTCCGTTTGAGGAAAAAATCGCGGCCCTGACATCCGAGTTGAACGCCCAAATGCGAGAAAGCGCAACATTGGACAGAGAGATCGCCACCCAACTGGCGAAGATTGGGATCTCCCTGTCAGAGAAGGAGAAGGTATGAAAGAGCTTCTGGTGATGGAACGCAAAGGCAAAATTGAAGACCTCGACCGGTCATTCGACATCCAATTCTGGCAGGCCCAGAGCGATGCCGCGAAATTCGCTGCTGCCTGGGAGTTAGTGACGACCGCTTACGAACTGAAAGGACGCAACTTGAATGAACTCCGACTTCAAAGAACTATTGAGCATTTTCAACCGCTACCAGGTTAAGTTTCTGGTCATCGGCGGCTATGCCGTGATTAAATATACGGAACCCCGCTACACCAAAGACCTTGATCTGTGGGTCAGCACAGAACGCGGCAATGCCAACGCCGTATTTCAGGCGTTGCAGGAGTTTGGCGCGCCGCTGGTGGACATGACGGAAAAGGATTTTGCGTATGAGGGCTATTTTTACCAGATGGGGCGTCCGCCGGTGCGCGTGGATATTTTAATGTCGGTCTCCGGTCTTACGTTCGACAAAGCCTGGAACAATCGCGTTGAAACCGAGATTGACGGGATCATTGTTCCGTTTATTTCCAGAGAGGACCTGATTACGACCAAGTTGGCTTCAGGACGTCCACAGGATCTGATTGATGCTGAGGCCCTTTCTCAAGAATCGTTAACAACAGAATAAACTTTCTATTATTATGAGCGATTGGCAAGAAACAACATTAGGGAGAATCGCCAGGATCATTCCAGGGTACGCCTTTAAAAGTGAAGATTTTGGCTGTCATGGTTATCCGATTGTAAAAATAACCCATATTGTCCCTCCAAATGTTCAGATAAATGATAATGAAAAGGTTAATATTTCAAACTACAAAAATATAGACAAATATCAGCTACAGAAAGGGGACTTTGTCGTAGCCATGACAGGAGCGACAATAGGGAAGGTCGGGCGTATAAGAACTAATTCGATAGCTTATTTAAATCAGCGTGTTGCTAAAATTGAAGCTAAAAAAGATCTTTCAGATAATGACTTCCTATACTTTTTAGTTTCAAACATGAAGTTTACAAAGTACATAGAATCTTTTTCTTCTGGAAGTAGTGCCCAAGCGAATATTAGTGGTTCTGATATCGAAAGATTCCCTATCTGTATTCCAGAATTAGTAGAACAACGTCGTATAGCTGCTATCCTCTCAGCCCTTGACAATAAAATCGACCTTCTACGCCGCCAGAACGCCACCCTGGAACACCTCGCCCAAACACTGTTCACGCGCTGGTTCGTGGAATTTGAATTTCCGAATGAGGTTGGTCAGCCCTACAAAAGCAGCGGCGGAGCAATGGTGGCGTCAGAATTTGGCGAGATTCCAGTAGGATGGAGATTTTCTAAAATTGGCGATAAGGTCAAGTTTTTAGGAGGAGGTACGCCTTCGACAAAGGAGCCTGCTTATTGGGAGGCTGGGAAAATAGTTTGGTATTCTCCAACAGACTTAACCAAGAATAATAGGCTCTATTCGTTAGATTCAGGGAAACATATCACTGAATTGGGCTTGCAAAAGAGTTCTGCCAAGCTTTTTCCTGCATACAGTCTTCTTCTGACAAGTCGTGCTACTGTTGGCGAGATCGCAATAAATACCCAGAAAGCATGCACAAATCAAGGTTTTATTACACTAATTCCAAATGAAAAATTTTCTGTATATTTTTTGCATGGTTGGCTTAAGACGCAGTTAAGACAAATTCGTAATCTTGCGTCAGGCAGCACTTTTCCAGAGATAAGCAAAGCAGTTTTTGGAAAGTTAGATATTGTTATCGCAGATCAGAAGACTATGGATTGTTACTTCAATGTAACAAAGCCAACTTATCAAAAGATAGAAAACAATATCAACCAAATCCAAACCCTCACGCGTCTGCGGGATGCGCTACTACCAAAATTGATGAGTGGACAAATTAGAGTGACTGCATAATGGAACGATTACGGACCGTCATCCAATCATATAGCCGGTGGACAGATTTAGAAGACTATTGCTCGCGGATCGAAACCTATCTGTTGTCGAACTTTGCGATTGCTATCGAAAATAGTAAAGTGCTGCTTGAGAGCATCTGTAAAACGATTTTAACCGAGCAAAACGAGCCGTTCTCAACGAATGACTCTGTCCAGAAATTAATGAAGGCCACGATCAGCGTCCTCAATATTCCGCAGCATTCTGAGCAGGTCAGACAATTCGGGACAAGCTTTGTCAATATGGTGCAAAATCTGGCTGAAGTACGCAATACGATTTCGGTTGTCTCACATGGACAACCCCTTGATACCTTACGGCAACAGCGTATTGACGAAATTTCCGCCAATTTTCTGGTCAGTTCAACTGAAACGGTGGCTTGTATTTTGATTGAATTCTATGAAATTGAGCATCCCAGAGCAGCCGCACAACGAGAGGAACTGTACGGAGATCACCCGGACTTTGACACCTATTTGGATGACAAGTATGGCGATGTGATGATTGTAAAGTATGCCTACCCCTCAAGCGAAGCCTTTTTCGCCATTGATAAAACCGCCTATCTTGACGAGTTGCAACAATTTCAGGGAGGACACGATGCCACTGACTGAAAACACGATTGAACATTTTACCATTGAACTGCTGGAACGTGCAGGGTATGAATATGTGTACGGTCCGCAAATCGCCCCCGATGGTGAACACGCCGAGCGTCAAAGTTATCATGATGTGCTGTTGCCTCTCAGGCTGCAAGCCGCCATCGACCGCCTAAATCCCGGAATCCCGGCAGAAGCCAGATTTCAAGCCTTTCGCAATGTGGCCAATATCGCCTCGCCCGAATTGATTGTCAATAATGAACGCTTTCATACCTTTTTCACCGATGGCATCGAGGTCGAATATCAGCAAAACGGTATTACCAGAGGCGGCAAGGTCTGGCTGGTGGATTTTGAACATCCAGAGAATAATGAATTTCTCGTCGTCAATCAGTTTACCATCATTGAACATAATGTCACCAAACGCCCTGATGTCATCCTCTTTGTCAATGGCCTGCCAGTAGTGATCATTGAATTAAAAAATCCCTCCGATGAACACGCCACCATCAAAAAAGCCTTCAATCAACTCCAGACCTATAAGACGGCGATTCCATCGCTTTTCACGTATAATGGACTTCTGATCATTTCTGACGGCCTTGAAGCCAAAGCCGGGTCGCTCTCGGCTGACTATGGCCGCTTCGCGGCCTGGAAGACCGCCGATGGTCGGACTGATGCTTCGCCGCTTATGAGTCAACTGGAAGTGTTAATAACGGGCATGCTGCAGAAAACGACCCTGCTTGATCTCATTCGGCACTTTACAGTCTTTGAGCAAACCACAAAGGAAGATCCTGAGATTGGATTAACTATGGTGCAGACCGTCAAAAAGATCGCCGCGTATCATCAGTTTTACGCGGTCAACAAAGCGATTGAGTCCACGATCAAGGCTGCGACAACCGGATACCGAAAAGGTGGCGTAGTGTGGCATACGCAAGGCAGCGGCAAATCGTTGTCAATGGTCTTTTTTACCGGAAAACTTGTCCTGGCTCTCGATAATCCCACGGTGATTGTGCTGACCGACCGCAACGACCTGGACGATCAATTGTTTGATACCTTTGCCGCCTCAACGCAACTCTTGCGGCAAGCCCCGGTGCAAGCGGAAAACCGTGAGCATCTGAGAGAACTCTTGCGCGTGGCGTCCGGTGGCATTGTGTTCACCACCATTCAGAAGTTTTCGCCTGACGATGGCGGAGCGATGTATCCGCTCCTCTCTGACCGCAGTAATATCGTTGTCATCGCCGATGAAGCCCACCGCAGCCAGTATGGGTTTGCCGCCAAAGAAATTGATGTGAAAGATGAGCAGGGCAACGTCGTTGGCAAGCGCACCGCCTACGGATTTGCCAAATACGTGCGGGATGCCCTGCCGAACGCCACCTTCCTCGGTTTTACCGGAACCCCCATCGAAAGCACCGATGTCAACACCCCGGCGATTTTCGGCAATTACGTTGATGTGTATGACATTGCCCAGGCGGTGGAAGACGGCGCAACGGTGAAAATCTATTATGAAAGCCGCCTTGCCAAAGTCAAGTTGGATGACGAAGGGCGTGAATTGATCGAACAACTCGACCGGGACCTGGAAGAGGAAGAATTGAGCGTCACCCAAAAAGCGAAAGCCAAATGGACAAAGTTGGAGGCGATTGTGGGCAATCCGGACCGGCTGCGCGATGTCGCGCGCGACATCATCACCCATTTCGACGCCCGGCAAGAAGTCTTTCGCGGCAAAGCCATGATTGTATGCATGAGTCGTCGCATTGCCGTGGAGATGTATAACAATATTATTGCCCTGCGTCTGGAATGGCATGCTCCCGAACTTGAGCATGGCGCAATCAAAGTGGTCATGACCGCGTCATCATCAGACATTCCTGAAATACAGGCGCACCAAACCACCAAACAGCAGCGCCGCCGGATCTCCGACCGGTTTAAAAACCCCACTGATGAATTGCAGATCGTCATTGTTTGTGATATGTGGTTGACGGGATTTGACGTGCCGTGCCTGCATACGATGTATCTGGATAAACCGATGAAGGGCCATGCGCTCATGCAGGCTATTGCGCGGGTCAATCGCGTGTATTTGGATAAACCGGGCGGCTTAATCGTGGATTATCTCGGCATTGCGGCGGATTTAAAACGAGCGTTGGCGTTCTACGCCGAAAGCGGCGGCACAGGCCGGCCAACGGAAACGCAGGCAGATGCGGTCACGTTGATGCTTGAAAAATTGGAAGTCGTGGAACAATTCTTTGAAGGGTTTGACTACCGGCGCTACTTCACGGCTGACACGTCTGAAAAGCTGTCGCTCATCTTACAAGCCGAAGAACATCTGCTCGGCCTCGCGAATGGCAAAGATCGGTTTGCGCGTGAAGTCACGTTACTTTCGAAAGCCTTTGCGCTGGCTATCCCCCACGAAATCGCCCTTGATCATAAAGAAACGGTAGCCTTTTTTCAGGCCGTCAAAGCCCGATTACAGAAATTTGAGCCGACGAATGGCAGTGGACGAACCGATCAAGAACTTGAAACCGCGATTCGTCAGGTCGTAGATCACGCCATTGTCTCTGACCAAATTATTGACGTATTTGATGCTGCCGGGCTGCAAAAACCGGAAATTTCCATTCTTTCCAGTGAATTTTTGGATGAAGTCAAGGGCATGAAACAGAAACACCTTGCCCTGGAATTACTCAAGAAATTACTCAATGACGAAATCGCCAGCCGGACGAAAACCAATCTGGTACAGAGCAAAGCCCTGATGGAAATGCTTGAAGACGCCATTCGGCGCTATCAAAATAACATCCTTACCGCCGCTGAAGTCATCAATGAATTGCTCCATCTTGCCAAAGATATTCAACAGGCCGACCAACGCGGAGACGATTTAGGCTTATCTGCGGAGGAACTGGCATTTTACGATGCCTTAGCCGCCAACGAAAGTGCCCGTGATGTCATGGGCGACGACCAACTTAAGGAACTTGCTATTGTCTTAGTTAACCGAGTTCGTAACAATACAACGATTGATTGGTCACTGAAAGAAAGCGCCAGAGCGCGAATGAAAGTGATGGTGAAACGACTCTTGCGTAAATACGGTTATCCGCCCGATAAGCAGGCTATTGCAACCGAAACCGTGTTAGAACAGGGGCAACTCTTTGCCGATGAATGGGTGAAAGAACAATAAGGATGATATTCGCGGAAAACGTAAAGATTGTTGCTGTAAGAGCGGAAAAGCATAACAAAAAAAATGCACATGGTGCGCCGTGTCACGGCGTGATTGAATTGTTTCCAGAGGAAACACGGGGAAATGCTCAGAATCCCCCGTAGCCCATCCTACTAACCCGAAATGAGCCGAAAGGCCAAGGGGACGCATAGCCGGGAGGAGAAGCGGCGTGAGGAAAAGTAGGCTATCCAAGACGCGACCGCAAGGGCTGATGGTCATGGTGAAAGCGAGACTGCCTGAACTCCAATGTCCGGGGATGCCATTGTCATCCAGTGGGAAAGCCTACCTGACGGTAGTTGGCGAGGTGATGGCTCACCAAGCCGGAAGGCGTTGCTGAATACCCCTGTCCCTGAGAGTACGAGTCATCGTCATGTGGTGATTCCGAACGAGCATGATCAGGGACATCTTCCAGTGAGGAAGGGCAAGGACATGAGTGGAGCACCTACCACCATCTCACACGTTCATCATGCACGGAACACGGGAACACCTACGGGGGGCAGCGACGAATCGATACCATTGTGAAAAAACTTCAGGAGAAGCACTATACCTGGACACCAGTGAGAAGGACGTATATCGAGAAGAAAAGTTCGAGCAACAAGCGTCCGTTGGGAATTCCGGGGTGGTCAGACAAATTACTCCAAGAAGTCATCAGAATGGTGCTTGAAGCATACTAGGAACCGCAATTCCGAAACTGTTCACACGGCTTCAGATGTGGAAGAAGTTGTCATACAGCGCTACACGCAATCAGTGTCATTGGAAAAGGGACTGGATGGTTTATAGAAGGTGACATCAGAGGGTGCTTCGACGGAATTTCGCACAAAATTGTCTACAAGCTTCTGGCGGAAAAGATTAAAGATAGAGACTTTCTCAGATTAATTTGGGAGATGTTGCAAGCCGGCTACATGGAAGAGTGGAGATACCACACAACGTATTCCGGTACGCCACAAGGCGGAATTGTCAGTCCGTTGTTGATGAATATTGTGCTGAATGAACTCGATGCATTCGTAGAAGACCGGCTCATGCCAGAATATACCACGGGAAAGAAGCGGAGACTGAATAAGGCATACACGAACCTGAAGAGAAAAGCGCAACGCGAAAAACAGAAAGGGAATTGGAAACACGCCAATGACATCAGACGCCAGTACACCAAAATGCCTTCAGTTGCTCCCAAAGACCCGACCTATAGAAGACTCGGGGATGTTCGCTATGCGGATGATTTCTTACTCGGCTATATCGGAACGAAGCGGGAAGCGGAAAGGATAAAGGAAAGACTTGGTCAATTCTTGAAGGAGGAGTTGGAATTAGAACTGTCTGAAGAAAAGACACTCATCACCAATGCCTTCACGGAAAAAGCCAGATTCCTGAATTATGAAATCAGTAGAAATAAGGCTGACAACATCATGAAAGAGGTAAAAGGGCATACAAGAAGAACCGCCAACGCGATACTCTGGTTTTCTATTCCAAGAGATGTCACAATACGGTGGGAATCCAAAGTTACAGAAGGTGGAAAAGTCATTCATAGGAAAGATCTCATGAACTTGAGTGACTATGACATAATAATGAGCGTTGAAATAGAATTGCAAGGACTCATCAATTATTATAGCATGGCACACAATCTGAGGACCCAGATGGGAAAACTACGCTACCTATGGCAAGAGTCACTTCTGAAGACATTAGCTGTGACGCATAAGATGAGTAAGCCTGCCGCCGACAAGAGATATAGAAAGTTCTTGACGATAGATGGAAGAAGAAGAGTTGGAGTGGAGATGCAGCGAGAAGCCAAGAAGCCGCTAAGAGCGACGTTCGGCAAGAAACCTCTCACCCGGAAAGCCCACATCGTATCCCAGGAGAGACAACAGACGATATATAGAAATAGTAATGAACTTCTCACAAGGATGTTAGCGGATGTCTGCGAACTCTGTGGAAGCCCAGAGAACGTAGAAGGACACCATATCAGGAAACTCGCACCCCTGAAGAATTCATACAAAGGGAGGCGAGAAAAACCTGAGTGGGTACGGAAAATGATAGCGATGAGACGCAAAACACTCTTTGTCTGTAGAAATTGTCATGAGAAAATTCATAAGGGAAAATACGATGGAGTCAAGCTTACGAAAGTCTAACTGGAGAGCCGGATGCTGGGAAACTCGCCTGTCCGGTTCGGGAAGAGGCAGTTGGAAAAGTACCTGTTTAATAGGGAACTCGCTGGCTGCCTACTTCATACCCCACCCGCGCGCCGCAGTTTTAGTATACGTGCCCGCTCATAAACGTTTGGGTGGTTGTGCAAAGTTCGTACTTCCGGTTAGGGCGCGTGCGGGTCACGTGATTTTAGACGTTGAACGAAGCTTCGCAAACGTGTAAATAGGCCAAAAAGAGCAATCTCCATAAGCAAGAATCGTGCCACTGGCAAGATGTTCAACAAGCGAGATTGAGACCGTCATCAGCCCCGCAGGTGGCGGCAAGAAAGGCATCTTCGACCACGTGAGGCGGCAGGGGCAGGGTGCGTCCTCGTGCGCGAGGGCGGGGCTGATGCTGCTCATCTCTAGAGTTACGCGGCGATCTGCCGTTGCTCCGTTCGTTGCGTCGCCGCGTAACGGGCGCGGGATGGGTCAGCTTCATCCCGCGCCCGTAAGTGAGTGACGATAATTATTTTTGAGGCCAACGACAACCCAAACCTCATGAAGCAACCACGCGAAGGTATGGAAATTATTACCACGAATATACGACAGACCGTCACGTCTTATTTAGCCTCATCCGTCATCCAACCACTGCTGCTGCATGGCGACGCGCTCGCTGTGCTCAAAGATTTCCCTGACGAATCCATTGATATGGCCATGACCAGTCCCCCCCTATTGGCAAAAGCGCCAATATGCTCAGGGAGGGATTGGCCTGGAACGCGACTATCCGGAATATATTGCCACCTTTGCGCCATTGTGAAAGAAGTGTATCGAGTCTAGAACTTTTGCCCTCTGTCAGCATTCTGACATTCTGACCAGCAGCGAGGCTTGTGGTCGCTTTTCGGGAGAAAAAATTGATAAGAAGCCCAGCAGGGACTTGACAAAAAACTGAGAGCTTTTCATTATAGATAGGGCAAGCAGCAATTTCACGGAAAACACGACGTCGTTTTTGCTGCCTGGCTGTTTAGGTGGGGAAATCATTGACAAAGGCAAGATGTTACTGAGAGATATTGAAAAGCAGGTAAAACCACTTTCCAGAACGGAAAAGTGGCAAGAGATCAAATATGTGCAAGAAATATTGATGCAAGAAGAACGTTCGAAACTTCAAAAGTATCTTGATAAGGGCGCAAACAAGGTATTTCAACATCACCTATGTACTAATGCCCTGGTAACCAACAGGGAGGAGAGCAGGATATGCATGCGATAGAATTTCAGACAACGATTCACGAAGGCATTATTGAAGTGCCGAAGCAGTATCTTCATCAATTGTCAACTCATGCGAGAGTGATCGTGCTGATGGAAGAGGCTCCTCAAAACACAGGTGTCGTCAGAGAATTACTCCGACATCCTTTCAAACGCCCCCATTTCACCCCACTGACCCGGGAGGACATCTATGAGCGATAATTCCCAGCGATGCTTTATTGATTCGAATATTTGGCTCTATGCCTTCAACCGCTTCTGCTGCATGGCGACGCGCTCGTCGTCCCGATCTCCGGTGGGTTTCACCACATTCTTTGTGGCGGTGTTAAGGTGACAGGTTTGTCTGGTCAGAAATAGGATGCGGGATAATCATGTTGATAGCCATTTGGGGAGTATCTAGTCATGTCGAAACAGAGTAAATGGAAGTCCAACAAAGATCCTCTTTTTCGGGGGGATAAGAAAGAACATGTCTCTGTCCCGAACGCTCAGGCGGATACATCATTCGTCAGACATATTTTGTACCCGGAAGGCCCGGGACGAGAAACCCCATATCTTTCTTGCACAGAAGTTGAAGACGTGGCTGAAATGTTTGCAGGGAAAAATGGTGCTGTTTGGGTAACAATGGTTAAGCAAGCAAGAGCTTTGGGAATTGGGCATATCAGCAAAACTGAGCTGTTGACCCTGCTCAAAGGACAAGGGAAAGGACGGGCGGCGTGGAATAGTCCCTTTGAGGTGATGCAAGCAAGACGGTACGTGGAACAATGGTCTGAACATTTGCTTGATTTTAGCGAGTTATCGGATTCCGAGACGCTTGTGGAGGAGGTGTTTCATAAACGATGATCACGCAATCCTGCCAGAACTGTTGGTATAACGGCCTTCAATACGGAGTGTTAGGGCTAGGCGTCGGCTACTGTGTCTTACACAAAAAAATATTGAATGTCCCGAGTTTAACCACCTGTTGCTATCAAAAGCGCAAGGATCTTGCTTTGCATCGCGTTCTACAAGTGAGCGCTCTTCATCAACACGCCTTCAATCGAGAAGGCATTGTGCACCTGCGCGATGGTATGCCTGTCAACGGAGAGGTCTCGGATCGCCCTGAGGATGTCAATCTCCTGCGGCATGACGACGTTGCTGAACTTGTGTGTGATTATGGAACATTGGGATCGACTATTGAGTCCCTTGCTCAGTTGAGACGTATTCCCGGAGCCAGAGCAGAGGTCGCGCTCTTGAGTTTAGCTCGCAGCTATGTGCAAAACTGTATTAATCGCAATGGCATCTGGACAAGCGGCCTACATTTATATTGGTGGACAAAATCACGACTACCTGAAGAACCGGACATTCAGATTGCAGATATTCTGAGCACAGACGGTCTGGAACTTGAACGTCAGGTCACTCTGACCAGTTGGTCGCTTATTATGTTACGCCTCACCTTTATTGATGATATCGTGACGTATGCTCAACAAGACAGCGAACAGCTTGGCACAGTGACTGGCCTCTTAGATCAGGCAGCAGAAGCCGTCACGACATTTAATATTCGGCGTCTGCTTCAGTGGATCAAGAAAAAGGCAGTGCCGGCGTTAGATCGACAATTAGATCGACAACGATATATTGAACTGTCCAATGCTTTGCATGTGAGAAAGAATGAAGAGCTATATTCTTAATGGCTGCCTCTTCTGATGACGGTCATGATTCTGCTGTTGGGGCTATTCTCGCTGTATCGGATTAACCTCAGCGAACTGCCGAAAATAGACATCGGCGAAGTGGTGATCAGCACCTACTATCCCGGTGCTTCGCCGGAAGATGTGGAATTGAATGTGACCAATAAGCTGGAAGACGAACTGAAGGGGATTGTAGGGATTAAACAGATGATTTCGGCCTCCCTGGAAAACAATTCCATCATCGAGATCGATATTGACGCGGCTGATGAAGAGAAAGTCAAAACCGAGATTCGCGAAGCGGTCTCACGCGTCAGCGACCTGCCGCCTGAAGTCACCGAAACTCCCAGAATCACGGAAGTGAAAACCTCCTTGTTTCCGATTATCGAGGTCGGCATGACCAGTGAAACTCTCCCCTACGCTGAGCTGCGCGAATATGCCCGCCAATTTGAAAAAAATTGAAAAACCTTCCGGGCGTGGCTTCCATTACCCGTTACGGCTATCGCGCACGAGAGGTCAAAGTCGAAGTCCTGCCGGATAAGATGATGAAATATAAAATCCCGATGCGCGAAATTATCAACGCGATTGAAGAACGCAATGTTCGCGCCTCAGGCGGGTCTCTTGAATCCTATACCAGCGAGAGAAACGTGGTCACGCTGGCGCAGTTCCGCGATCCGCTGGAGGTTGGCGATGTGATTGTGCGTTCAACTCAGAGCGGGGCCTTTGTGCGCGTCAAAGACCTGGCCATTATTCGCGATGAGTTTGAGGATGAACGAGTGATCCCGCGCATGAACGGCCGCAAGACCATTGCCTTTCTGGTAACCAAAAATGAAAATGCGGATGTCGTCAAGACCGTTGATGCCGTGAAAGCCCTGGTTGAAAAAGAGCAAACCCGCCTTCCTGAGACGGTTGAATTTTTGTACACCAACGACGCCTCGATCAACGTGCGCACGAAATTTGACATCGTGCAGACAAGCGGATGATATGCTGCGCACCCAACTGGCTGACGATATTTTCACGTTTTTGGGAACCCTGGACGGCGTGCGGGATATTGACCGTGATGATCAATCAGGCAAGGATGAAGTCGCCCTGCAATTGAATTACGCGCGCGTGTTTTACCATTACGACGGCGAACGGGCGATTACAGTTGACGCCGGCGTCCTGCGTTATAAAACAACGCCCCTTGAGGTGACAAACGCCATCAAGAATCGCTTTAATCCGGATCAAGATTATCCCGGCCTTATCCTTTCCTTTGGCGGCGAGGCGCAGGAAACGCAGAATTCGCTGATTGAACTGGCCTTGACCTTCATCATTGCGGCCCTGGGAATTTACTTCCTGCTGGTGCTATTGTTCAATTCCCTGTTACAACCGCTGTTGGTGATTCTTTCGATTCCGTTCGGCGTCAGCGGCGTTATCTTTGCCTTTGGGCTGCACGACCGTCCCCTGAGCTTCCTGGCCGCGATTGGCATGATTGGCATGGCCGGCGTGGTCGTGAATGATTCGCTGGTGCTCGTCAATCATCTCAACCAGTTGACGCGCCGGGGTTCTCTCAGCAAAATGAGGATGAAAGTATTGATCGCCTCCGGCGTCGCAGACCGTTTGCGTCCGGTGCTGCTGACCACGCTCACCACCGTTGCAGGTTTATTACCTTTAGCCTATGGCATCGGCGGCGAGGATACCTCGATGGGGCCAATGGCTTTTGCGCTGGGCTACGGGTTGTTGTTTGCCACGCCGCTGACTCTGGTGCTTTTACCGAGCTTGTATATGATCGGCTATGATCTGAAAACAGCCTTTCAGAAAGTGAAAGAGAAACTTTCTCAGACGACAGAGAAACCGAAATACGTGCTTCAGGGCAATGAGGAACATGCATAACGTGACTTTATCAAACTTCGAAATATAAGGAGGTTACATATCTTCATGTGAAAGTCCGCTTGTTTCAGCAATAAAGTCCCAATCCATCCCATTTTTCAGGAAGACCTTGGCAAATTCTGTCTTTTGGGCGGCTAACGACCGCTATTTACGTTTTAAACGGATCACCGTAAATCGAAAATTCCCTGCTGATGTCAAGTGGCGAATATCTCCATCTTGCAAATACCGATCAATAGACATGATTAACATGTTTGCGTCAAAGTATTGACTACTACCTTGAAGTCCCATGTTATGCTTCAAAATAAGCGTCTTTAATTCATCCAAATCCTTCGCCTTTTCTATCAACTCTTTCGCGATGGTATTTTCAGGATAGAAAAATTTCTTCGTTGACTCAAAAATTTGTTCCTTCATCTTTTCTCCTTCATATAAGTTCCAGGTTATTTATGAGTTACACTAGTGCCGGCGAGAGTCCTTGTCAAGCAAATATCTTCAGTTCAGCAGCGGCGGAACGGATGTATGAAAAATTTCAGGTTCCCCACTTGCCAGGAATCTCAAAAGGGCAGAATGAATAGAGGTAAGTAAGTGTGAATAAGTTTCTTGTTCTTTCTGAAAATTCTCCCCCGGCCCATAAAACAGAACTGTTAAGTTTTGAACTGACGTTCCTGTATGGGGATCTGGGACAGCGTGTTCAGGAGTGCAAACGAGCGTTTGCACCAGGGCGAAGCCCTGGCAAGATTGTCGCGGCGAAGCCGCGAAGCAAACGCTTGTTTGCACTCCTGAACAGCAAAGAACTTAACAGCCCTGCGCCCCATAGGGGGGAGGTCAAAATGTGCAATTACTTACGAAACGCTGTAGTAGGTATTTTGATCTAACTCCCGGAACGGGGGTCAGAAATCCTTTTTTTATGAGAAATCCTTGTAGTTATTTTATGAAAGGAGAATACGACCATGACACAAAACATTGGAGATACGGCTCCGGATTTCAGTTTGAATGACCAGAATGGCGCACAGCATACTCTATCAAATTATCAAGGGCAATGGGTGCTGCTGTATTTTTATCCGAAAGACAATACTCCCGGCTGTACCAAAGAGGCCTGTGCCTTCAGGGATACTTTTCCTGAATTTGAGAAACTCGGTATGCCGATCTTCGGGATCAGCACGGATTCGGTCAAAAGTCATGAGAAGTTTGTCGCGAAATACGAACTTCCCTTTACCCTCTTAGCTGACGAACACAAGGAGGTCGTTCAGCTTTACGAGGTCTGGGGCAAAAAGAAGCTGTATGGCAAGGAATACGAAGGCACGCATCGCATGTCATTTCTGATCGATCCGCAGGGGAAGATTGCCAAGATTTATGCAAAGGTCAAACCTGCGGATCACGCTCAAGAAGTGTTACGCGATGTACGCGCCCTTTCTGAGAGTGAAGTATCTGAAAAGTAAAATTAATCTGCTGTAAACAAACAGATCAAACATTGAAAACAAAACCTTACGAGTATTCATCAAGATCGCCGCAACCGAATCGGAACATTCACTAATGATCTGACAGGTAGAATACGTGCTGCAAGAAGAAGCAGAGGAAGAATAAAGAAGCCCTGATTCATCCTAAATCGAAGTACAGTGCTTATTCTTACTTATCTCTGCATGGAGTTCTCCAAAAGAGATCCATTTTTTTTCTTGTGGAAAACCGGAATTGCGAGAACGTTATGAATTGGTCCGCAAAGTATCACACGCAGAGCCTGTATCCTTTTCAGGATGGAGTCCTGAATATCGTCAAAAAATCCGGCGCACCCTTCTATCTCACCGGTGGTACCGCACTCAGCTAATCACCGATATTCATTTGAAAACTTTACGCAATTCTTCCTCCAGGAAAATATTGACAGAAACAAACTCATGAGAGAACATAAATTCCTTTAACGATATTGTGGAGGGAAACATCATGGGAATACGCGAACTCTTTCTTGAAATTTTCGAACAATATCCGCAGGAATATCAGCGTGATAGCAAAACCAGCAATCCGTATTTTAAAGACCTGAAACAACGCATTGTGCAAACCTTCCGGCCCTTGTTGCACTTTCAATTTGAAATCAATGCGCTCGGCGGGCAAGGCATCATGCGCAAAGAACCGTATATCAGTTTTTTGGCGTCAGACCACAAGACGAGCAAGGGATTTTATCCAGGCTATCAGTTTGATTTTGAAAATCAGGGGGTAAGTTTCGGGTTCGATAGTGCTCAAGATCATGAACCACCTGAGAAACTCGTCTCAGCATTCGCCGCCCGCGCCGCTGAACTGTTGCCTGAATTCAACGAACACGATAATGACGGCTATCCGCGTAAAATCTATGCAAAAGATGAATTGGATGAGGAAGAATTAGTCAGGGATTTGGAAGCAGCGTTCGACGTTTATGAAACGTGTCTGGAAGAATTTGACGAGGACATTCAGGCATATTTGAAGCCCACTATGAACACTGATCCGAATCAAATGATTTTCCCGCAAGTCGAACAGGCTATTCCGATAATCTTTGATGAGCAAGCGCGATATTGGGCAATCGCGCCCGGCGAAAATGCGCGGTTATGGGAAGATTTCAAACAGAACAACATTATCGCTATTGGATGGGATAAATTAGGAGATTTCCTACAATACCCCAACAAAGAGGCGATCCGGCAGGCACTTCAGGAGATTGAAGAGACTGAGAGTTCTAAAATGAATGATACGCTTGCGTGTTACGAGTTTACGCATGTCATGCAGATCGGTGATTATGTCTTCGCGAAAAAAGGGATTGATACAATTATCGGTTTCGGGCAGGTTATGTCTGAGTATTTTTACGACAACTCGAGAGCAGAATATCATCATGTGCGCAAGGTGAAATGGCTGTCAGTAGGGCAGTGGAAGATTCCAGAAAAAGAAACGAAAATTGCGACCAAAGCTTTGACAAATTTAACGCCATATCAAGATTGGCTCAAGAAAATTCTTAACCTGTTCAATCTTCATTCTCAAATTGATGATCAGCCTGTTCCGCCGCCGTTGCCGCCAAAATTCTCTAAAGCCGATGCGCTGGAGAAGCTCTTTTTGAACGAAGTCGAATTCGACAACATCCTCAACCTCTTGCAATACAAGAAAAATATCATCTTGCAAGGGCCGCCGGGCGTCGGCAAATCGTTCATCGCCAAACAGATTGCCTTCGCCTTGTTGGAAGCCAAAGACGGAGAGCGCGTTACAATGATTCAGTTTCATCAGGCCTATTCCTATGAAGATTTCATCCAGGGTTTCCGGCCGAACGAGGATGGCAAATTTGTCCTGAAAAATGGCGTGTTCTACGAATTCTGCAAAAAAGCGCAGCGCAGCCCCGCGCCGCACGTCTTTATCATTGACGAAATCAATCGCGGCAACCTGAGCAAAATTTTCGGAGAATTGATGCTGCTGCTCGAATCCGATAAGCGCGGCCGCGAGTTCGCCATGCCGCTGACCTATTCGCCGCATGACGCATTTTTTCTGCCTGAGAATCTCTACATCATCGGCCTGATGAACACTGCCGACCGCTCATTAGCGCTGGTAGATTACGCCTTGCGGCGGCGTTTTGTCTTTATCGAACTGAGGCCGCAATTTGAAAGCGTAAAATTCAGGGCGCACCTTAACCAATGCGGCGTTTCCGATGAATTGAGCGAACGGATTGCCATACAATTTACTGCGCTCAATCAGCAAATCGCAGACGACAAGAATCTTGGCAAAGGCTTTTGCATCGGGCATAGTTTCTTCTGCCCGAATCATGCGCAGCCGATGTATGATGAACAGTGGTATCGGCAGGTTATCAAATATGAAATTCAGCCGTTACTTGAAGAATATTGGTTCGACGACAGCGACAAAGCCGCCGCCGCAGTTCGCCGTCTGTTAGCATAGGGAGAAACCGGGTTTCTTCAAGAAACCTGGTTTCTTGAGATTCTCATGAATATTCCAATCAAAAACATCTATTATCTGCTCAGTTACGCGTGGAATAAGCTCGAAGAGGGCGAACGCATCAACGTGGCGCAGATGGAATGTGAGACGCTGATTGATTTGCTGGCAAGCGTATTGGCGAACGGCGCGGCCTATGTGTTGCGGCGTGGTCTTGATCGCGGGTACGTGCCGTATCTCGAAGAAACGGCAACCTTGCGCGGCAAAATTGATGCGGCGACAACGCTTAAACGCACCTATTTTGCCGTGCCGCGCATTTTCTGCGAATATGACGAATTTCAGCACAATATCCTGCAAAATCAGATTCTCAAAACCACGATGTTCAACGTGCTGCGGCTGCCTGAGCTTGATCCCAGGATTCGCGGCCGATTGGAACAATGTTATCGCAAATTGGCGGATATTGACCGGCTGACCTTAACCAAAAGGCATTTCGGCCTCGTGCAACTGCACCGGAACAACGGCTTTTACGATCTGCTGCTTGACGTGTGCCAACTGATTCATGAAAATCTGTTTGTAGATGAACAGACCGGAACATCAACCTTCAGAGATGTTGTGCGCGATGAAAAGAAAATGGCCGCCTTATTCGAAGCGTTCGTCCGTAATTTCTACAAACGCGAGCAAAAGCAGTTCAAAGTCGAACGGGAATATATTGAATGGGATGCCGAACCGCTCAACGACGATTCACACGATTTATTGCCGAAAATGCAGACCGATATTTCGTTGACTTCTTTGGATCGAAAGATCATCATTGATACGAAATATTACAAAGAGGCGTTGCAAACGCACTATGACAAACAGACGATTATTTCGTCGAATCTCTACCAAATTCACGCCTATCTGACCAATTTAGAGGCAGTTGGCGGCGTCAATGCCGATTGTGAAGGCATCTTGCTCTATCCGACTGTCGCGCAGGAACTCAATATCCAGCGAAAGATCAAAGGTCATCGCGTCAGCGTCCGAACCATTGATCTATCGCAGGAGTGGCCTATTATAAGACAACGACTCTTAAGGATAATTTCACCAGACGCTTGAAAAAAAAGATTTTGATATGTTGATTACCTTAACCCCGCTAAAAACCCGACGACAAGATTGGAAGGCCTTATCAAGTTCATCAAGCCCTGATGGACGACATAGAAGACGTTTCCTGTGTCTGGATTTGGACAACTATAACGTAGAATAGGCACGCTGAGAGGAGCAACATAAACAACGATGAAACTATGTAGTTCACCAGATGAGGAATCATCCGGATTTTATAAAAGAATTGGATTTCGTTGCAGAAGACAACGGAAAAATAATCGGAAACATCATGTACACAAAAGCCTGGTTGCTGAATGAACATGGGCAAGAAAAAGACAGTATCAGTTTTGGTCCTCTCAGTGTCCTTCCGGCATATCAACGTCAAGGCATTGGGAGCGCATTGATTCGCCATACCATACAAATTGCTCGTAAAAAAGGCATACAAGTGATCGTGATCTTAGGCGAGCCACATAATTATTGCAAGCATGGTTTTAAAAACGGGAAAGATCTCAATATAAGCGATATGAATGGAGAATACCCGTATGGATTGCTCGCGCTTGAGTTAGAAGAACAAGCCCTTGAAGGACATCAATGGAAATTCAAATATAGTGATGTCTTTACTATCAATGAAGAAGAGGCTGATAATTTTGACAGCACTTTTGAGAGCAAAGAAAAGGGATATCAATATTCGCAAGATATTTTCTCAATTGCGTTCCGAGCCTATATCAAATAACATGAAGGGTGGTGTATGAACAAAAGAATACCCGGTTAATGGTTCGGAAGTGCATTCGGTGCTTACAAGCCTTTTCAATACAAGAAGCAAAAAAATCCTAAGGAAGGGAAAAATGTCTAATAGACACATTATTGAAGCTGCCAGAAAACGGTTTGATGCTCAATTGCACACTACTGAATATAAACGAATACATGCTGACAATGAACAATTAGCGAAATTAGTTGAACTGATTGATATACAGAAGGGGAAGAAATATCTTGATCTTGGAACTGGCAATGGATATGTCGCTTTTTCCTTAGCGAAAAGGTATTCCGATATTGTCGTGTATGGACTTGATATTGCATCAAACTCAATTGAGAAAAATAATGAGATGTGTGAAGATGAAAACATTGAGAATCTTCATTTTCAATCCTATAATGGAATTGATTTTCCATTTGAGTCTGGAAGTTTTTTAGGATCAATTTCACGATATGCGTTTCATCATTTTCCCAATGTCAATCACTCAATTTCTGAAATAAGAAGAGTGTTAGAACCAACAGGTTTTTTTATATTATCAGATCCTCTGATGGATGAGGATGATTGTGAGAATTTTGTTGATCAATTTCAAATGCAAATTCAGGATGGTCATGTGCATTTTTATAGAAAGCCAGAAATAGAAAAGATTTTTAGAGAGAATGGATTTTTGATTGAGAAGGAATTTGAGAGCTCTATCCGCTATCCCAGACAAATGAATAGAAATTATGAAGAACTCTTTGAAAGAACGCAAGAAAATGTCTTGCATAAATACAAGATTGAGATTGTAGAAGATAACGTATATATAACCGTTAGAGTGATGAATATTATGTTTAGGAAAGATTAACCTGACAATCGTTTCAACCCGACTCGGAACAGGGGTGTTAAGTTTTCATCAAATAGGCCGTTTGGACTCCGCTCGACGTGTGGTGTTCCGGTCATCGAGCGGAGTCGAGAGGAGCTTTCGCACTCCTGATACTTTTATGCAACCGTGACAGATTTGGCCAGTGAGCGTGGCTTATCTATGTTTCTCCCTAACGTCACGGCTGAATAGTACGCAAACAATTGCCCGGCCACAAGTTCGAGCAAGGGCGCCAGTATTGAGGCAACCTCGCAGAAAATCACTTCTTCATTAAACCTGGAATCCGGTTCTCCGTAATGAAACCCCACAATGAAACCGCCGCGGGCTTTCACTTCTTCGACATTGCTCATGGTGGCTTCATAGAGTTCTTTTTCGCACTGCGGCGGAACCAGGACGAGCGTATTCATCTCTTTGTCAATCAAAGAAATTGTGCCATGTTTCATGAATCCGCCCGGCATGCCTTCCGCGTGCTGGTACGTGACTTCTTTCATCTTCAAAGCCGCCTCCATCGCCGCAGCCATGTAGATGCCTCGCCCCAGGAACAGCCAGTTTTTGATGTGGCAGTGCGCTGTGGCGATTTTCCGGATCACGCTCATACGTTGGTCAAGTACCCATTGAATCGCTTCAGGCAAGTCTTTCAGATGCAGTTGCGATTCCTGGTACTGCTGCTCCGACAAAACGCCTTTGATTTTTCCCAATTCCAGCGCAACGCGCAGCAGGATCGTCATTTGCGCCAATGCGGCTTTGGTGCTCAACACACAGATTTCCGGGCCGGAACTCTGCATAATCGCCAGATCCACTTCACGCGAAATCGAAGAACCAATCACGTTAACAATGCCGGCAGAGGCCGCTCCGCGCTGTTTGGCAAAGCGCAGGGCTTTTAAGGTATCGTAGGTTTCGCCGGACTGGGAATTGCACACAAAGAGCGTGTTGCGATCAACCTCGGCCGCGTATTCAAATTCATCGGAACTCAAGGCCGGTAAAAATGTTTTGGCCAGAGATGCAAAATAATATTGAGCGACCAGAGCGACGTAATACGTGGTGCCGACGCCCACCAGATAGGTGCGTTGATGCTCATGAATCATCTTCGCCAGTTGCTGGATTTGCTCCGGTTCAATACTGAGCACGGTTCGGATCGAATCGGGCTGCTCATGAATTTCTTTGAGCATAAAGGTTGGAAAACCACCCTTTTGAGCTGCTTCAGGACTCCAGGTGATCGTCTGAATCGCGCGCGGGATGCGTTCGCCGGTGTTGACATCCTTAATCAGATAACTATCCGAGGTAATCAGCGCGTATTCATAATCATTCAAGATCACAATATCGCGGGTATATTCAATAAAGGAATTAATATCTGAGGCCAGGAACATGCCGTCGCTGCCAATCCCCAGGACAAGCGGGCTTTCTTTGCGAGCGCAGAACACTTTTGCCGGATCGTGGGTGGTCACAAAAGCAAAGGCATAGGTGCCCTCCAGCCGCGCAATCGTCTTCAACAAGGCCCGTTCAATATCCTGTTCCTGCTGATACGTTTCTTCTAACAGATGCGGAATTACCTCGGTATCGGTTTGAGAAACAAAGAGATGCCCTTTGGCCTGTAATTCCTCGCGTAACTGCCGATAGTTGGAGATAATGCCGTTATGGATGACGGCAAAGGCCCCATCGCCGCTTAGATGAGGATGGGAGTTAGCCTGCGTTACGCCGCCATGCGTGGCCCAGCGCGTGTGAGCGATGCCCACAAGACCCTGAGGCTCTGTCAGATGTTCCGTTTTGTGCACTTCATCCACAGCCCCAACATTTTTCCGCACCTCAATCCCCTGTTTCGAAAGAATTGCGACGCCGCAGGAATCATAGCCGCGATATTCGAGGTTCTTGATACAGCGAAACAAGCGATCCGAGATATTGGCTGTTCCGACAATTCCAACAATTCCACACATATTCTCTCCTCCTTGCTTCGCTTATAAAGACACGTTGTGCGGCACGAAACGGCCAGCCGGAATAATCGTGCCCGGAGCCAGGGTATTACTTGCCCCGACCCTGGTGCGATCCCCGATAAAGGCCCCCAGTTTTACCAATCCGCTATCCGCGAGTTGTCCGTTAATATTCACTTTCACCGTTTCGCCAGTCATCAAGTTATTAACGGTCATGATGCCTGAGCCGATCTCCACGTCTTCGCCAATCACGCTGTCGCCGATAAAGGATAAACGTCCGACCTTGACTTTATCAAAGAGCACGCAATTGCGAAGTTCCACACCGAATCCGATGATACTCTCCGCTCCGATTGATGTATTTTTACGCACAAGTACATTATTGCCGATATAGGTTCCGCGTCCGATATAACATGGACCATTAATGATTGATCCTCCGCCAATCACGACATCTTCCATGATTTGCACCGGTCCGTTAATCATTACGTTTCCGTCAAATTTTACAGAACTGGCAATTGTCGCGTGACGATAAGACTTCATGAGAAACCGGTTCGCATCGAGCACATTCCAGGGATAGCCTAAATCAATCCATTCATGTTCAAAAATCGAACCAAATAACCCCTGCTGTTGAACGATTCGTTCAAAAGCCTTCTGCATGTTGCCCTGGGTCTCTTTCAGCACATCAAACAGTGTATAATCAAAAATGAACACTCCGGCCAACACATAACTACCTGCCTGAGTTTCATCCAGGTGTTCGGCGATTTTAGTAATGCCGATATGTTGATTAATAGACACGTTGCCGTAATAGGGATGAATGGTAGGTGTTAAGGTAATTGAAGCGACCGGGGCCAGCTTCAAATTATAGGTTTCTATTGTTTTCGCAAAAATGTTCGCTTCAAACAGAATGTCAGCATACACGAGAAAAAATCGTTCGCCGGGGACAAACTTTTTTTGCGCTAGCAAAACCGCATCTCCAATCCCGGTTTGCTGCGTTTGCTCAATATACTGAATATTGGCGCCAAAGCGTTCGCCGCGTTCAAAATATTTTTTGATACTATTGGCCCCATGTCCTACCACGATCTGAAGATCGCGATTACCGGTTTCGACCAGTCCGCGAATGATATATTCCAGAACAGGTTTCCCACAAATCGAAATCATGGGCTTCGGACGGGTTTCTGTGAGTGGATTGAGATTCTTTCCACGACCGGCTGCTAAAATAATGACTTTCATACTCTCTCCTCTCAGTGTTTGAGTATTTGAGTCCCCCACCAACACCTGGACGCTCAAACACTTCTCCACTATGGAACAACGACATACCGGAAGCCGATATTGGTATGCCAATCATTGGGAAACATGGGATAACGAACCGGAGTTCGAGCGTTGACCCGGTTGACGCTTCGGAACGATCCCCCTCTGACAATCCCGCGATCATAACGAAGATTTTCATCAAACGTGAGCGGATTTCTAATCTCGGTGCGATACTTTTCTAACAACAGTTGATAGGCATCAGCACGATACTGGTCGTGTACCCATTCCCACACACTGCCTGTCATGTCATACAATCCGTAGCTGTTCGGAGGGTATGAGCCAACCGATCGGGTATCGCCTACCTCAGTATTCGCTCTGGTCGGATCGTACTCATTCCCGTAAGAAAAGAAATAGCCCTCATAACCTCGCGCGGCTTTTTCCCACTCCGCTTCGGTCGGCAGACGATGGATGGTTCCAGTTTGCTGGGTTATCCATTGACAATAGGCCTCGGCTTCATACAATGAGATACCTGTGACGGGATGATCCTCCCGCCCATACCCATAAGGTGAGGATCTATCTTCCCATAACCTCGGGCCGGGGCGGTCATCTGTATCAATAAAACGAGCATGAATATAAGATTTTACTGAACTCCAACCATCATTGCCATATACGCGCAAATAGTCAGGCATTTGTTCCACCAGAGAAGACCAATCTGTTAACAAACGTTCCCAATATACTTCATTCTCATATCCACCGGTCTTGACAAATTGCAGGAATTCGCGATTGGTCACTTCATAGCGGCTGAGAAAAAACCCATTGACATACACGTCAATATCAGGCTTTTCATCAGGGAATCCAAAATGGGCGACATCGGCTTCTTTGTTGCCCATCCGAAACCAGCCAGCAGGGATATAGGCCACGTTCTGTGACGGAGCCTGTTTGACAGAAAAGTCAATTTCTACCTTGAGACGATGGCCTCGCCCCTGAATATGGACAGGAAAGTAAAAGGTTTGAGTTCCTTTTCGGGCTTCAAGATAATAGTCTCCTTGTTTTAAGCGAGTTTCTTCGCCTTCGAGCGGAATGGGTTCAGTTACTCTGGTGCCAATCATGTGATACAGGCGAAGTTCCGCTTGTTCAGGGTTGAGAACTTCAAGCACGCCGACCTGTCCGACAACCGGATTCTGCCGATATGTATGGGTAATCCGGTTAAATTGCCCGGAGAGAAACAGCCAGATTCCTATACCAAATACCAGAATAAGCAGTAAAACAAGACTCATCATCTTGATGGTGCGCGAGGAATCCTGACGCGACCTTCTGACTCGCCGTTTCGGAGGCTCTGGTTCTGACATTTCCACTACTTGCGCCAGGCGTTCAGTATATCCGGCCTGGTGAGAGAATCTTTCGCGATACGAGTCAGATTGTTCAGCTACTGGCCGGTTGAGTATATCAGGATAAATGATTGGAAGGTCTGCTGTCCCGGAGTGATCCTCAGGCTCGTCGGAGTGATCAGATAGCTCCGTGTCAAACGTCACTGTTGCCCCGGCTTTTTCCAGATATGCTTTCACCTTGTGCGCCAGGGCTGGAGAAACTTTATCGGAAATATAGCAGGGAACATGGGCTATGAGTTGTTCAGGCGTATCTTTTAATCCCTGAATTCTCGATAAAACGTACAGCACATCTTGTTTTCGATTTCCAAGTTCAATAAGTTTAATATAGACTTTCCCAGGGGTTTTATCCATACATTTTTGCTCCTCATAGAAAATTTGCTATTACCGCAATAACTATACACAACGTCTTGTAAATTTGTCAATAGAGAAATCAAGCAGCTATGATTTAAAGAAGTCGTTGGAAGGATATGCACAGATGAATATTTCCAAACAGGGGAAAAAATCATTGCCAAAATATGAGTCTTTAAATGATCATGAATACCTGTCGTCAGTAAGGTTCTTTAATTTTTATTCTAATTCTTTAGCACGTAGTGCTTCAAGTGTTGTAGAAATGGTAGTGGCTGTGGTTCGCTTCGTTGCTGCAATTACTGTATCGCCTACGGCGAAAACATGATACCAGCGATGTTTTCAAACATCATTATCGTGCTCTATGAACCGAAAGATCCGATTAACATCGGCGCAACACTGCGAGCCATGAAAAATATGGGATTTGCCAGGCTTCGAATTGTTGAGCCAGCCGCCAACGATTTGTGGCGAATCAGTATTGCCGCCCCGAGATCAGACCAGGAAATTCGGGCGATTGAACGTTTTCCCTCGCTGACAGAAGCTCTACATGATAGTCATTATACCGTTGGTTTAACGGCCAGAGCACGACGGGCAAAATTTACGGTGCAGTACCCGCGTGAAGCTGCTCAGGAACTACTGAACCGGGCGACTCAGGGCAACGTGGCACTGGTTTTTGGCCGCGAAGATTCAGGGCTTCCCAATAGTGCCTTAACCCTCTGCCAGAACTATATCACGATTCCGACCAATCCGGCGTATTCTTCTCTGAATTTGGCACAGGCTGTGTTAATCATGGTCTATGAACTGTTTCTCGCAGCCCAACAGGTCCCATTGGCGCTTCCTGAAGCGAAAAGGAACTTTCCTCCTGCCGACCACCGTCAGCTTGAGGGCATGTATCAACAGATTGAAACGACGCTCTGGAGAATTGAATTTATCAAAACCCCATCCAGCGGGGGTATTATGCGCTCTCTGCGCGATATTCTCGGACGCACAGGATTGGATGAACGCGAAGTACGGATTGTACGAGGTATCTTTCATGAAATGTTGAAATTTCTGCAACGTAAAGGGATTGAGCCGGGGAAAATGCCGGATCAATAATTCCGCAGCATTTATTCTCGGCTCGTCAGGCGGGAAAGACGTTCCTGCGCAAGTTGCCCTAAACGGCTCTTTGCCCCGTGCTGCTCAATGAGCAACCGGTACGTCTCTTCTGCATTGAGAAGGTCTTGCAGATCTTCATAGGCATATCCCATTTTTAACAATACAAGGCCAGCTTGTAAGCTCTGGGGATGCTGATTTAAAAAGAGTTGGTAATGCTTAATCGCTTCATCCGGATTGTTTTGGCGCTGCCGATACATATCTGCTAAAATGAGACGCGCATCTGCGGCTAACGGGCTTTGTGGGTGCTGTTCCAGAAGCTCAAAGACCTGTTGTTTCCCCTGTTCGAAATCCTCGAAACGCAAGGAATGAACGGCCTTATCAAACTGATCTCGAATTTGTATCTGACGCTCATCCGGCTCTTCTTGTTGTTCTATCTGCGGATTGTCAAACGTGGTGAATGGCGGAGGTTCTTGATCTGAGGCCAGAGCATACCAGACAGCCAGGATAAATCCACTGACAAGTAACAGGCCGAGAGTGACATCTTGAAGAGAACGGCGGCGCGATTTTGGCGACAACGCTGTTTCCGGACGAAGAGAGGAGGTTCTGCTTTCAGCTGAGCTTTTCGGAGGAGTCGGTGGTTTCTGGGTTGCCAGAAAATTCAAGAGTTCTGACGGGTATTCCTCTACAACAGGAACACTCGGTTCAATCTGAAAATTTTCAGGAGGTGCTTGCGCCTGTTGGAAACCAGAGGAGCGGTATTTTTTCAATTCCTGTTCAATGCGCGGCAGATTTTTGTAGATCACGCGAATCCATTCTGCTTTGCGCGGTTCAAGGAGCCGGAGATGCACATGTTCCTCAAATAAACTGGCTTTGCCCAGTTCAACCTTGCGTTGAAGCGCCAGACGCTGCTGTTCGCGCTCCTCAGATGGCAATTTGACTATTTGTTCAATAAGTGAGGGAATCTGCGGATTTCTGGCGAGCTTCAGATCGAACTCGGAAATACCCTCGATATTAACCTTAATGCGTTTCATAAAAAAAAGAAACGCCTCCAAATGGAGTACTTTTCTGAAAGCACCTCACATTTGGAGGGAAATTTAAGTTATTTCGGGGAAACCTCGAACATCGAGCCTCAGGGTTTTTTCGTTTCTGGCTCACCCGCTGGCCTCCTGACCACACGTCGAATAACTTTTTTGCGAGGGGGGGGCTCCCGGTTCAGGCGGCTTCCCCGGCGCAGATTGCTGCTCTTTCGAAATAGGTGTGGTCGGACTCTCAGGCTCTGCTGTTTTTGGAGGCGGAGTACTCTCAGCAGGCGACGAAGATGAGGCAGAAGAATATGCATCTAAACCGGCCGCCATTTCAAAGGCTTGTTGAAAGCCGAAACCTGGACTGGACGAACTGGTAGGAAACGGCATAAACACTTTGGTCGCTTTACCATCCGCAATTTTCTCCAGGGCTTCCAGATATTTGATCCTCAACAATTCCTCTGTCGGCTTGCCGTTGTGAATTGCTTTGTAAATCCGATCAATTTTTTCCGCTTCTCCTTCCGCTTCAAGAATTGAAGCTTGTTTCTTGCCTTCCGCTTTGGTCACTTCAGCCTTGCGGGCTAATTCCGCTTCCGAGACTTTGCGCATCGCCTCAACATAGCTGGGAGGCGGAGTGACCGCTTGCAGTTCCACGCTGCGAATCGTAATCCCCCAGTCGCCGCTGGCATTTTCCACCTGATCGCGCAACCTGCGATTAATCGCTTCTCGACCGCTGAGCATTTCTTGCAACGTGGTATCGCCAATCACATTTCGCAGCACGGTTTTGATCAATTGATTCACCGCAATAAGCACGTCATCTATGCCGTACACCGCTTTTTTGGGATCGGAAATTTCGTAATACGCCATGCTATCCACTTGCACCTGTACATTATCTTTCGTGATCACATCTTGTTTGGGCAAATCAACCGCGCGTTCACGCTGGTCAATGAATTCATGATCCACGCCTCCCTCTCGGAACTTGCGCTTCTTATCGAGAAAGGGCCAGATTACATGCCACCCCGGCCCGCACACGCGCTTAAATTTCCCCAAACGTTCAATGACAACGGCTTGCTGCTCCTGCACTGTAAAAATTGGAGTATGAAGAATAAGATAGATCAAAATGGCTAGCACCACAATCGCAAATATAATGATACTCCCTATAACCCAGTCCATAGATCCTCCCCTTCCGCCTGTTACACATTGTTATTTCAAGATTTTGATGTTAATATTTGGTATCAAATTATTTACTCCCGGTCAAGAAAAAAATACAAAGAACTCTGTTTTCTACAGATCAATCGTCCACTGCTGTAATTGCGTAATCATCCGATAATCCGTCAGATCATATTGAATAGGAGTCACCACGACAAAGCCTTCTTTGAGTAAACGATAATCCACCTCCACTTCCGGTGGATCCGTCACCAGAACCTGTTCCAACTTTGGCCAATAGTAGGTTCGTTCAAACGGATCTGTGCGTTTTTCATATTGATCGGCCTGATGGAACCGGGCTTGCTTACACATTCGCACTCCTTTGATTTGCTGCGGATCGCCGCCTGGAATATTCACATTTAACAGCGTGCCTTCAGGAAGTCCGCCCTGTCGGGCGACAACATCACACAGATTGGTTGCAAATTGCGCGGCATAACTATAATCAATAATACCACTTTTTCTGAGTGAGACATCTAATGAGACGGCAATCGCCGCGAGTCCGAACATACTCGCTTCAGTCGCCGCCGAAACTGTGCCGGAATAAATAATGTGATAGCCGGTGTTGGCTCCTTTATTGATACCGGAAATAACAAGATCGGGTTTTTTCTCTAATAAAGCATTGACCGCGAGTTTAACACAATCTGCCGGCGTACCTTTAATCGCATAACCTCGAATTCGTGTTTCAACGTCAACAAAAGCCACTTTTAAGGGGTCTGAAACGGTAATGGCATGGCCTACCGCGCTTCGCTCGCTATCCGGAGCAACTACCACCACTTCATGTCCTTTTTGGCGCAACGCTTGATACATAGCCGAAATCCCATCAGCATAAATTCCATCGTCATTGGTCAATAAAATATTCATCGTCGCTTTAATCCTTTCTTTCCCGTAGTTTTTCAGAACCCCGCCCCGAAGGAGGGAAATTCTTCTCCCCTCTCCAATCGGAGAAGGGCTGGCAGGGCTGTTAAGTCTTACTTTTTATGTTCATTCCAGGCGAAGAAGTCAATTTTTCACTGAGAAGGCACAGCGTAAATTTTCACGCTGCCATTTTCATAGACCAGCGGAAACATGCCCTGAAATGCTTCCAATCCCCTGGAATCATAGTTTTCACGTTCTAATTTTCCGACATAAATGTAATCAACTCCATATTGATACAATAATTCCAACATCTCGCTTTTGTCAAGCGTTTCATAGATGGCTCGAATATCCTGCGTGCGCTGCATAATGGTCTGCCAGGTCTGGTCGCGCCACAGGGCCTCATGATTGCCCCAGCCCAGCACGGT
The DNA here is from genome assembly GCA_040772385.1 of Candidatus Vecturithrix sp. Taxonomy (GTDB): domain Bacteria; phylum Moduliflexota; class Moduliflexia; order Moduliflexales; family Moduliflexaceae; genus Vecturithrix. Next base: position 658,758 of record JAXGYF010000001.1, read on the forward strand.
ACTGCGTCCGGTGGTAGTTGCCACGCGGCCAAAAAAAGAATACGGATTACCGGTCGCTTCTAAAATCACGATATCCTGCGCAAGGTGACCCTGAATCCACATCAAGGCCGTATATTCATCCGGTTCGCGATAAGCGATATATCTGATCCCGTTTAACGTTGGAAGATACGGCAAACCGTTCTGTGCTCCGCCGCGAAAACAATCTGTTTTTTCGCAGGTCGCCAAAATCGGGTAGCAGCAGCAGGCGACGCAGAGCAGAATAAACGCGACCTTCCAGATCGAATGCAAGGCTTTCGGCATTCGCAGCGGTTCGCGAACTATGTCATAAAGCGCATAGGGGATCCCGATCGCAAGTAAAATCCAGGCTTGATAATAAAATTTAAAAATCGTATTTTGACGTTCCAGAGGATGCCCGTAAAAATCTTTGATATAGAACAATTCGCATCCGGCGGCAATCGCAAAGGCCATAAAAAGGAGTCCCCAGGCAAAACTACGATTGGCTGATTCCGAAGCGCCACGATATAGCATATAGAGAAAAAATAGACTACAGGCTGCACTGAACAGCAACACCCGCTCCGATTGACAGAGATAGAAGAGCGCCAGGCTTAACAAGACACTATTCACCCATATCAACCGATATTGTCGGGCACAAACTGAGGAGTCTGCGTTAAAAACATTTTTCAAGCACAAAGGGAGAATTCCCCACAAAAAGACGCCATAAATAATGAGAAAATACCGCAGTTCGGTGCGTTGGACTGCGGATACCAGACGTAAATTTTTCAATGTGGCTTGCGGTGTAAAATGGGCATAAAAAGGAAGAAAAAGCGCGTAACTCAGTCCTGCCAAAAATACAAACAACCCAATCCCGTAAAACAGTCGCCGCAAAGGGATGACATCACTCCAGAACGGATTGTGTAACGCCAGGAATAGGCATCCGGCACTGATAAGCAGCGCGGTCGGATAATCCCAATTATTGATGACCGCTGTCCCTCCTAACGAAAGTCCAAGGCACAAAATAAGCGGGATCTGAGAGGATAGCGCGGTTTTCGGATGAAACGTTCCTACAAATTGCCTGAGCAAGCCTAAGAGGAGCAACACCGAAGGGATCGACATAAAATGAGCGTGCAAATCGCCCAATAAAAAACTGAAATACGGGAATTCATTGATGGTGTCGGGAATGATCCGTGAACTGCGCCACCAATCATAAGGAAAAAACGTACCGCCGCGTTGTAAGATCTGGATCAACCCGTCAAGGTTTCCGAAGATCATGAGCAGAAAAGCTGCAAACAGGCTGTAAGAAACGCGCTGCGTCAGGCGATAGACAAGGCCGAAACTATTGCTGACGGCCAGCGCAACAATCGCCGCCAGAGCCAGATTAAACCCGATCGGCGCCATCACGCCGCTGAGCTTGATCAGCGTAGCCCAAATCGCATAACCAAAATAGTAATAATTGATCGAAGTCCCGGCAAACCAGGTATCTTTGGGAGGAAAAGTGTGACTGTGTAAAATGGCGTTTAACAGGGTGAAATCCGCTTCCTTCTCTGCGCCGGTCAAATCCGGGTTATAGATACGAATGAGCACAGCGCCGAGAAAGAAGAGCAGAAACAGCCCTTCCAATCCAAGCATGATCCGCCAATGGGTTCTGAGATATTTCCAAATCTGTTTCCTGTTGAAAAATGCAAGCACGCCATTGGCTGCGAGAAATCCCGCCGCCGTAATAAGGCAGGCAGTGCGATGATACTGCGCGAAACCGAGGCTGCTCGCCATCCAGATGAGGTAGGTTGTGAGCAGCAGTCCCAGAGTTTTCGAAAACGAGAAACCACGATCCGGGAAATGTCCGAAAAGCATAAAAGACAGCGGAAAGCTTCCCCAGCCAATCAACAATAGCGTTACATACCATACAAGCAGAGAAGAGAGTTCCTCACCCATGATGCTCACCCGTTCCAATCAAAATCAGACCATTCTTACTTATGCTTTATTCTTGCAGTACGCTACATGGGCGCATATACAGAAAAGACTCTTTTTAGGCAAGTTATTTTATGCTTCCCTTCACTACTTACACCATGTGAGTATCAATAAATTTTTGTCAGCTTTAACTGGCTGAGAAATCGGGTTTTTTCGAAAAATCCCGGTTTCTGATATACAAAAAAATTACTTATCTCATTTACCAATTCTACCTTGTGTGCTTTTTAGATCTGACAGGTTTTGAAAAACCTGCCAGATCTGCATGTTCTCTATTGTAACAAAATGTCTTGCCAGGTTGTCACTGGCCATTCTGTTTTGAACAGTTCTTCGACAGCCGGTTTTCCTTTCTCTCTAAAAGCTTCGGCGTCAGGAATGGTAACCTGCATTCCATGTTTTTGAAGCTCAATAAGAAGTTTTACTTCCTCCTGTTTAATTTTCATGTTTGCCCAGTCCGTTGCATCGTTTGAAGCCTTCAAGATAGACTCTTGATCCTTCTCGGACAATCCATCGAAAAAGGGTTTATTGATTAAGATCCCGCCTGTTTGCACGAGATGATTCGTAATCGTAAGATGGGTCTGGACTTCGTATAATTTGAAAGAAGCGATTTGCGGCAAATCTCCCTCCGAAGCTTCTGCTCTTCCGTCTTTCAAAGATTCGTAAAGCTCAGGCAAGGGAACAGGCACAGGATCTGCTCCCATCCCTTTCCAGACTGCGATCCATGTAGCAACGGTTGGCAAGCGGAGTTTTAATCCTTGTACATCCTCCGGAGTATAGATAGGTTTCATTGAGGTCATCTGTCGGAGCCCCCGATAAACAATCCCCAAATAGATCATATTCCCATCCTTTTCCACCAGGTTTCTTGCTTGTTCCCCTAAAGGACCCTTCCAAACTCTCATGAAGTGGTCGAAATCCTTCATGACATAAGGGGCATTCAGGAAAAAATACTGAGGAGCAGCTACTTCGAGAGGGCGTCCTCCGGTCGCCTGCATTTCCACCGTTCCTTGATGACACCATTCGTCGACCTCTTCTTCAGAGCCAATACCTGGTTGAACCTGGACCTCGATTCTTCCTTCGCTGGCTTGCTCGAGAAGTTCCTTAAATTTTTCACTGGTTTCACAAAGAATATGACCAGTTTTAAATGGGCTGGCCACACGAAGAATTATTTTTTCCTCTGCCTGTCCTGAAGGAATGAAGATGAAAAAACCAGCAAGAATCCAAAGTGATACAAGAGGTAAAACAATAAAACGTATTCTCAATGCTCTCATATCTCTACCCTCCTTAAAGTTGCAGCAGCATCGCTCTTTCACTACATTTGTATAGAACACCCTTGTACTCCTTAAAAACTCCTTTTCTTAACACCCCTGATTAAGCAAAAACTGTGCCAGAGAATAATTTGAACGATAACCTGTTGTTTTTATTGTAGTTTTGTATTAAAAGTATACGTATAGATGCAAATAAACTAAGACAGTACTGTCTTAGTTTTGATACAAGAAAGGCAGGAAAATCTTTGAAAAATAAGGGGAAAAATGTTTATACGTCAAAATCAGCGCATAAGACATTTTTGACGTATTCAATTTATCCCATATTTTTGCATTTTTCGATTCAGGGTCCTGCGCGAAAGGCCGAGGACTTGGGCCGTTTTGCCACGATGTCCGTGATTGTGCTGCAAGACACTATGGATATACTCTTTCTCATAGATTTCCAGAGCATCTTGGAGTTTTGATGTGGTGCTTAGCGGGAAGATTTGTCTGACACCCGGCATGCCAGGTTGGATACTGCCGATAAATTCGAATTGCTGTTCCGCCAAATAGCGCTGCAATTCATTTTGAAGTTCGCGCACATTGCCAGGCCAATTGTAGTCACATAACATTGCGCGGAGATTGCCGGGCAGCGAAGCATAAGGATTGTTTTTGCCGTACTGTTTGAGGAAATACTCGATCAACAGAGGAATATCGTCTTTTCGATCGCGTAATGGCGGCAGATCGATGGCGAGCACACGGATACGCCAGAAGAAATCTTCGCGGATGACACCCTCTTGCAGCAAAAGTTTCAGATCTTTATTGGCGGCGGCAATGATACGTATATCCGCTCGTTTACTGCGAATATCGCCCAACGGTATATATTCGCGCTCTTGCAGGGCGCGCAAGAGTTTGACCTGTAAGAGTGCGGGTAATTCGCCAATTTCATCCAGAAACAGCGTCCCCTTGTGGGCCTGAGCCAGGTAGCCAGGTGTATCCATGATCGCCCCAGTGAAAGTTCCCTTACGGTGCCCGAAAAACTCACGTTCAAAGAGATTTTCAGGAATAGCGCCGCAATTTACGGCGACAAAATGCTTTTCTCTGCGCGCACTCAATTGATGAATCGTACGAGCAACCAGTTCCTTACCGGTACCGGATTCCCCACAGATCACCACATTTGCATCCGAGTTCGCGGCATGAATTATCGCCTGGTAAACGGTTTGCATGGTCTGGCTTTTACCAATAATATCACCTAATTTATAGCGTTCCCCCAGACTGGAACGCAGCGTGATGTTTTCCTTTTGCAGAAGGGCTTTTTCAGCTTCCAACTGCCTATGCCTGGTCAATTCGCGGATGATGACCATTCTGATATTCCGTCCCTGGCAGGGCACGGTTCTCCCCTGAAATTCGACAGGAAAACTCGACCCATCCCGTCGAACGCCGATGGCTTCATAGGGCCTATCTTCTGCCAAATGGAGACGCTCGGCCACCATCGCCTGTGATTCCGACGCGACAAACTCCAGAGCATGGCGTCCCACGACTTCAGTACGTTGATAGCCGAACATCTGCTCTATCGCCTGGTTAATCTCTAAGATTTTACCCTGATCATGCATTAAAATGCCTTCAAAGATCGCTTCTGACAGGGTTTGAAAGCGTACACGTTGTTCTTCAAGTTCTTGCTTCAGCCTCCGCATTGTTAAATGAGTGTGGATACACGCGAGAACTTCTTGATAATGAATCGGCTTGGCGATATAATCAACCCCGCCGACCTCAAACCCTTTGACTTTTTCGATAGGCTCGGAATCCCCCGCCAAAAAGATGACCGGGATCTCACGCAGCGACTCACGAACCTTCAACTGTTGGCAAATTTCAAAGCCATCCATCTGGGGCATCATTACATCTAACAGGATCAGATCAGGAATAACCTGCTGTGCACGTTGAATCGCCGCTTCACCACTTTGAGCCACAATAATGCGAAACCCCGATTGTTCTAAAAAGTCGATCAGGGCTTTCAAGTTTTCAGGAATAGCATCAACAAGTAAAAGCGTCGCTTGTTCTAAATTTTTTGAGGACATTTTTCACAACTCCCTGTCCCAAACGTATGATGTAGTTATACTGACGTCACTCATGTTACGCAGTCCCTTGTCCCTCCCTTCGGGGAAGGTTGGGGAAGGGTTTTATGCGCTGGCAATCCTGCCAGAACTTAACAGTTCTGCCTCAAGTGGAGGGAATCCTCCGTTTCCCCCGCTTACGGAAAATTAAGGGGGAGGCAGAGTCATGTTTGTCACAGAGTGAAAGACATGAGCATGATAAACACCAGAAAAGCAATGGCCATTTGGATCGAGGCGCTCAGGGACCTGGACTGGGTTTGTTCCAGCTTGATGCAAAGCACAACGACTCCCCGGGCAAGGGAATTATACCAGCTATTCACACTGAAATATTTTGCAAAATGCCTCTGTCCGGAATTGGCAGTCTGATAGTGACTGAAACCGAACACCCCTATCCGTAACAGAAATGTATACAGAGCAACTCCGATTCCCAGGCTCACCAATGCTTCAGCGAGATGCACAAACGTCCAGAGATGAGGCTGCGGAGCAGACTGGCCCAACAGGATCTTCAACACAATGCCCGGGAAGATTCCTAGCATAAAGGACCCGGCAGAAAGGAAGAGCATGGGAATATACATTGATGCCGGAACCTCTTGCACATTCACAAGTGCAGAGTTTGGCGGCCCAAAGAAGGTATGCCTGACCAGCTTGAGGAAGGAAGCGCAGGTGCCGGCTGAGGTCAAAATAAAAATAATCTCGAACGGCAGGTTGCCTTCCAGCCCCCCAAAAATCATCCCTTTACTTGCGTATCCACTGGTGAGAGGCACCCCTGAAATAGAGATCGCCGCAATCAGACACGTAAGCGTTGTCACCGGCATCTTGCGCCATATCCCTCCTAGCATATCAATTTTGCGTGTTCCTGTCCTGAAAATTACCGATCCAACTGCCAAAAACAACAGTCCCTTGAAGATGGCATGGCTCAATAGATGCAGGATTCCTCCGGCAAAACCAACTTTTCCGATTCCAATACCTAGTAGAATATAGCCTATTTGACTAACGCTGTGATAAGCTAGCAGTTTTTTTAGATCCTTCTGAAGCAGTGCCAGAGAAACGCCGATGACCATCGAGAGAACTCCCGTATAGATTAGCAGTAAAGTAGGGTCGATCAACCAGTGGTTTACACAGGAGATACTTTGCGATACCCTCCTCAAAGTTTCAAAAGAGAACCTCGGGCTGCCTTCTGACATTCCTCCGAAAAAATTGGGATAAAAGAAGGCTCGCACCAGGCCGTAGGCGCCCACCTTGATCATAACGCCCGATAGCAGGGCGCTGATCGGAGAAGGCGCGGCAGGGTGGGCCTCAGGCAACCAGGGATGAAACGGAAACGCGCCTGCTTTCAGCAAACAGCCGATGGAAAAGCTGATACCCGCGAGGCGCCCCAGGTATTCCTTCTCCAGCGGGGCAATAGAGAGTACCATGATGGCTGTCAGGATACACAAACCGCCGACAAGCATCATAACGATATATTTGTAGCCCGCCTCTAGAGCTTCCTTTTCACGTGAGTGGATGATGAGAAAGTATGCGGAGAGTGATAGAATTTCGAAAAAAATGTAAAACCCCAGGAGATCCTGAGAGAATATCAGTCCTAACAGACTGCAAAAATTCAGGATGAGCAGGACATAATATTTCAGGCGATACGTTGTGATATAGGCCGCAGAATAGATCGTCACAAGCAGGTATAGTATGGCAACCAGGGTTCCAACCCCCAGACTGAGCCTGTCCACGCGGAACGGGACCTCGAAGCCGCCCATTAATGAAAAAGAACGGTATTCAAGTATTTCTCCCATAGTTATCTGGGGATAGAGGCTGAGCAAGCATAGCAGCGCTGCCAAAAAAAATACACACGGAATCATGGGGAAACGATTGCAGCGAAGCGATGTCAGACCTGACTCAAAAAAAGTTTGTTTCATAGAAGACTCTTTTTCCCCCTCAATTCCTCTCCAAAGGGCGAGATCCCGGGATGAGAGGGAAATATTTACCCAATTGCCTACGGCGCTAAAGTCACACTAAAGATGGTTTCTCCTGCCCTGGGAAACAAGATCACGACAAAAACCCCTGATACTAATAGCACCAGGGAGAGATAGACCAGAGCAGAACATTTCTTTTCATTGATGCTATACCCTGCCCCGCCTTGAAAGAACACGCCGATACACCTCAGAAAATACGCACCGGTAATAATGCTGCTGAAAAATATGACCAGAGCAACGAAAGGGTGTCCGTTTTCAACGGAAGCAAGGCCGATCATCAGCTTACTGAAAAAACCTCCGGCCGGGGGAATGCCTATGAGCGAGAGAGAAGCCAGAATAAAGATAATGGTCACTGCCGGCATCTCTTTGGCAACAATGACTAACTCCGAGATTTTTCTGCGTCCGGTTTTTTCGATCATAACACCCGCGCACAGAAACAAGCAGCTTTTAGCAAAAGCATGGTTTATGGTATGAAATAACGCGCCGCTCGCGCCGTCCGCAGTTCCCAAACCGATTCCGATCAAAATATAGCCGATCTGGTTAATACTGGAATACGCCAACAAACGCTTCAAGTCTTGCTGGGCCAGGGCCATGAGCGCTCCAAAAATCGCTGTAATTGCTCCGGTATAGACCAGAAACATGTATAGGCTCTCTTTGAAGGGACAAAGCCTGAACATCTGAACCGTTCTAAAAAATGCATAGATACCAACTTTGATGACGATGCCAGACAGGAGGGCACTGACCGGAGAAGGCGCGATGGAATGGGCGTCGGGAAGCCAGGTGTGGAGCGGCACCATTGCACATTTTATTCCGAACCCAACGATAAATAAAGCCAATGTCAAGATAAACGCCCGGGGCGATTCGGAAAAAAATTCAGGTATCTTCTCGCTGATGTCAAGCATATTGAGCGTGCCGCTATACCGGTATAAGACGCCAATCCCAAACAGAAAGAGGATCAGTCCTATGCTGCTGATGAGCAAGTAGTTGATCCCTGCCAGGAATGACCCTTGACTGCCATAGTGCGCCACAAGGATATATGAAGCGATTGACAGCACCTCCATAAAGACAAAGAGGTTGAAAATATCTCTGGAAAGAAAGGCCCCGGAGATGGCACTCATCATAATTAACAGCAGTGCGTAAAATTTTGGTTCATATTTCCCTTCTGCCAGAGCGTAGAGGAGGACCAATGCCCCAAGAAGATTGCCCAGCAGCAGCATAAAGATCGTCAAACGATCGACCAGGAGCGAAATGCCGATCCTTTGATTCCAGGATCCCAGGGTATAGACGACACTTTCGCCGCACAGAATTTGAGGGGTTAGAACCAGGGCAAGACTAAACGCCGCCGTCAGGCTGAATATCGCCAGATGTCCGCAGAAAGCTTTCCACTGCGTCAAATCCAGCAGAGTAATGACTACCGCCATGAACATCGGAATTACGATAATAAAAATCGCTGCATTCGTCATCTACAAATGCCTTTTTAGTTCTTCAACATCCAGGGTCTGATAGGTCTCATAGATTTTTACTGCAATAGAGAGCGCCAAAGCCGTCACGCAGATTCCTATCACGATGGCAGTCAGCATAAGCGCCTGAGGAACTGGATCAACCACATTTTCCGTTCCATGCTGCAGGATTGGAGCGCCAGCGTTCGAACGATACCCGCTGCTGATAAAATATAGGATAATGCCCCCATCCAGAATATAGAGTCCGATAATTTTTTTGATCAGATTTTTCTTCACCATCAGGCCGTAGAGTCCGATTAACATCAAGACGATGCTGGTATAGGCTGTCATATTATCCCTCTTCCTCGCCGGCCAGCGAATAGAAAATGATACTCATCGCCGCCCCGACTTTCAGTCCGATTGCCAGATTGAGAAACAGAATAAAACCCGACCCCCCAAATCGGCCGCCTCCTTCGTGAGGGAGGAAATCTTTGAGAAAATGATACCCAAAGAGAATGCCTCCCAGACCGATACTCATAAAGACAAGCGGGCCGAGACTTTCCATCAGACCGAGGATATTTTTCTTGAACCGTTCTTCCGTTTTGGAAATTCCCTGTGACAGGGAAAGCAGGATAATCGCCGACCCAATAACAACCCCTCCCTGAAACCCGCCGCCCGGAGAAAGATGTCCATAGGCAACTAAATATAACCCGAAGAGCAGGATGAACGGAAACAGCTTGCGGGTCATGGTTTTGATAATCGTTGATTCTTGCATGGTTTATTCCCAATTTTCAAATAGTCCGTACTGGCTTAAAGAGAGACTGACTGGCAGGGCGAAAATTTCCCCAACTTCAGGTTCTTGAAAATCAATCCCGGTTTCCTTTAACACGTCTATCAGCCTGATCAGGGTATGCTTATCTTTTAAAACAGCAATAATATTTTTATTATAGGGCCTGGACCCGGCGAGCGACTGGATCAGTCCGGCAAAAATGGGCACATCCTTAGCCAATACCCGTTCCATGCCTACGCCATCCAGAATAGTGGCGCCCGTAATTTCAAGTTCCATCATCACGGAAAGTAGATCATCCTCATATTCTTCTTTGTTCAGAATAATACACACCATTAGCATCTGTAGTGACCTTCCTCCCGCTCTTTGAGCAGATTCATCACCTTCGCTGACGACTCGGCGTGCATCACGGCTTCTCGGAAATCTGCCTCCCTGAAAATCCGGGAGATCTTTGCCAGGACGCTCAAATACTCCGTGTTCTTCTCCGGTGAAGCCACAAGCAGAAAGATGATATAGACCGGTTGTCCATCCAACGCATCATATTCAACCCCATCTTTCGAAATGCCCAAACTTAAGACGATCTCCTCAACCTCCTCCGACTTTGCATGAGCAATGGCTAACCCAAGCCCTACCCCGGTCGTTTGTAATTGTTCTCTTTGCAGGATGCTCTTGAACAATTTTTCTTTATCACGAATTTTTCCCGATGTGGCCGCAACTTCCAATATCTCCTGGAGTACTCTTTTTTTGTCTCGATTTTTCAATCCAACAATGATCCTCTCCAGGGAGAGCACTTTACAGATTTCCATTTTTTTTAACCTATCCTTTTCGCTTTAAGAGCAGAAAGACACCTGTGGCCGCCGTAAAAAGCGCCATCGCCTCACCCAGCGTGTCATACGCTCTATATCCTAAATAAATAGACGTGACAATATTGACGGCACCCGTCTCCTCACGCCCTCGGTTAATATAATATTGGGCTGTTTCGTTATGGCCTGTTTGTTCGTCAGTGTCCAGGCAGACAAGAATTGAGCACCCTAACAGGACGACAAGAATGAGAACTCTGGCAACGTTCATTTTTGCCCTCCCCCGGTGCGGTAAATTGCTGTCATAAAAATCACCGTAGATACCCCTGCACCAACCGCTGCTTCTGCCATCGCCACATCCGGAGCTTTGAGGTAATAAAAGATGATTGACATCACCAGACTGAAGACTGAGAGCATGATCACGGCATTGATCAGGTCTTTCACTTCAATCGCCCAGATCGCCATTGTTACTAGAATAAATAGAAACACATTGATCATAACTCTACTGTTTTGGGACAACAGTCTTGAATACCCCTGACAGACCTGTCCGACGTCACATCACTGGTCGGACAGGTTTGAGTTGTCGGGCAAGGCTGCCCCAGACTATGGATTTCAGGTCGACTTATCAAGAACGTCGTCATCTCAACGTTTTTCTTTTGACCCACATGGCGACTTTCGAATCATGCGCTGATTTCCCTATTGCATGCGAGGATACCGGGTTCGTCAAAAAAATAAAAAACGTAATCACGGCAATCTGAAGCGATATGTGCGAAAATCCCTTGAAAACGATGAGACCGAGAAAAATTGAGATCACCCCGGTGGTTCCACACTTTGAACTGGCATGGAGGCGCGTATAAACATCCGGAAACCTCAAAACACCAATGGTTCCGATAAGCATAAAAAATAGGCCCATTCCCATAAAAATGTTAGAAATCATTGCGCTCCTTTTCTCAAATATTTGGTGATTGCGATGATTCCCACATAGCCTAAAATAGCATACACTAAAGCAACGTCCAGGAAGATCTTCTGATCCCAAAGAACCGCTAACAGAACCAGGACAACAGTGGTCTTTGTCGCAATCAAATTTAATCCGACCAGTCTGTCCTGAAGTGTTGGGCCCATGATTACTCGATACAGACTTAAAAGAGAGGTAATAGAGAGAAAGAGCACTGTAAATCGGATCACCTGAAGATTCTCCTTAATAAGTGTTCAAAAATTCCTTTAATCAACTCTCCGGCATACAGTGCGCTTGTGCCTTTTGATTCCAGCCAGTGGACATAGAGATAATCATCGCGCAGATCAATCGTCAGCGTGCCCGGAGTGATCGTAATCGAGTTAGCGAGCATGACCCGCGCAAGTTCGGATCTGAGCCTGGTTCTGATTCTGATCTCGCCAGGATTAATCTTCATCGTTAGTACTCGATATGCAACATCAAAACTGGCGATGTAGACCTTAGCAATGAGAATGATCAGGTAGAGCAAGATGATATCAGGTCTGGGCAGAATATCCTTAATAAACACCTCCGTCTCATCCACGAAATAATCGTAGGTGAGCAGCGCAATAAAAAACGAAAAAATCGCTCCCAGCAGTAGTGACTGCGGATCCAGATTTCCGGTGAAAATTATCCAGCCCAGCATCAAGAAAAAAAAGGTGACACCGATCCTGAACATCTTCCATTTTGTTTTCAGATTCATTCCGACAACTCTTCTATGACGTTCCTGTTCTCAGCGTTCTTGAAAATCACCGAGCAAATTCAGTTGCTGTAACCTATATTTCAGTTCTTCAAGCTGCTGTTCAGTGAACCCGTTTTCGTTTGACAGATCAAGGCGAACCCCGAGATCTATACTGTACTCCTGGCTCAAGGGGGCAAGAATGGCGTGATAAAATTCCTGCCAGATTTCGTTTGACAGCTTGCCGGTCCATGTCAGATGCGTCGGCAGAGGCGGTTCAGGACGTTCATCAGGCGAGGCAAATTGTTGGACAAGTTGAGCCGGAGATTCCGGTTTTTTCGAAAGGATCGTGACCTTCACCCAGGCGCTTTTTTCGCCGGCTGTTGCCCGCACTTCAAAATCGCTGCCATCCTTTTCTCCGGCCATGAAGACCCCGTTTTGATCAATGGTGCCGCCGGTCGCTTCCCAGCGCACGTTACGTGTGATCTCTTCTCCGTCTTCATCTAAGGCATGAGCTGTGAACGTGATTTTTTCACCGGTCGTCAGATTGACCTGCGGCGGATCAATCGTTAACGAGGTTAAGGTGGGGGTTAGTCCGGATACATAAGCTTCTGCGGTTTCCGGGGTAATGATGGACATCTCATCTGAGATCTCGACATCAGACGCCAATAAGGTTTTTTGATAGTAGAACATGCTATATTTTTGCTCTATCTTCTGGCCCACATAGCCCAATAACCCATTGCTTGCGCCTTTCGCGATAGTATCTTTCAAAATGTCCGGATTGAGCAGCCGGGGAAAAAGCGGCGACATAAAAAACATCTCCCGGACAGCTCGTGTGCTCCATTCTTGCCCATGCAGCTCGCCAGGCCAGTTGCGTACAAGAAAACGCGGGCTGACCGTATCCACGACATAATCAAATAAGCGTAACTGGTTCAAAAGAAGAAGGGGAAGTGTAGCCGCGTCATCAGGCTGGAATTTGCCTAAATCGAGAAATTCAATTTGCTCTTCTTTGTTCAAGATCGCGATCTGTCTGTAACTCTGCCAGACACTTTCTCGCAGGTGTGCTTCGGCTTTTTCGATATTGATTCGGATCTGTTCCGCCATGCTGACCGGATCACAATCCTGAGCATCCAGTAAAGGCATGGTTTCAGCCTGCATCTCTTTCTGAAGATCCTGCCAGGTCAGGAGAACGCGCGCTTCTGCATACATCCCGCTCTTGTCATCAGGCGCAACCCAAATCAAGGCGTTTCGAAAGACGCGCGGCTCCTCTCCATATCGTTCTGTCAGGGCCTGGAGAAAAGTAAGCGTTGCAGGGTCGCGTCGCGTATGTTCAGGCGAAAGGACAACGAGCGTTAAAGCAGGTTGATCCGGCACATCCTCTGATTCTTCAGGAAACAGCATGACCAGCGTGGAATTAGTAAAAAGTTCTTTAATCTGGGCGCGCACGCATTCTTCAATATGCTCTTCATCAACTCGTTGACTGCGATCGGCAAACAATTTATTCAAGTTCGGAACCAGTCGAAAACGATAGCGTTTGCCCTCACGCATCAGATAATAACAGTGCGCTGCCAGGGCATCCAGCACCGTATCCACATGTTCAATCTTTATAGTCGGTTCTCCCACAGCAAATCGAATTTCTGGCGCACTCGCTTCTACACGGTCGGTTTCAGGAATTCCGGCGTTTGATTCAAAAAAGATAACAGTAGCCGCTTTCTGATGCAAGCGATCGTGCTTAATATCATCCGCGGCCTCATTATCAAGGCGCAGCGCAAAGGCCTCACGTCCGACAATATCGGTAAAAATCGGCAATTTGAGTCGTTGATCGTTCCCTAGCTGCTCCCGCACAGCGGTGCGAAAATTTAAATCTTCGAGGGGAGCCGCGCCCAAACTGATCAATGGATCTGAATAGACCTTACGATATCCATCTTGCTGTACGCTGGCCATCCAAAGGGCCAATAAGCGCAGAATTCCTCGTGTATATTGGAAATGCGGCAGAGAACGCCACTTGCGCGTTAATACGGAAAAAACAGCAGGATGAAACGGATAAGCGTCGCGAAAAAGCTGTTCTGCCTGATCAAAAGGAATCCATCCGGGTAATTGTCCGCGGTTGTTCATGATCCACTGGGAGTATGTGTGGCAGGTTTCAAGAGCCTCATCCGAAAGCAGAACATTACCTTCCGGAGAAATAGCGGTAGAATCCCAATGAAATAAGCGTCGTCGAATAATTTCCGGCCATTCGCTTTCCGAAGCCAGCGGCGTAGCCTGGCTCATTTTCGAGAGCAGGGATTGGTACCTGTCAAGTATGCTGCTCATGTCCATCTCGATGGTCTGGTCTTTTGTTGGAAATGTCAGAACAACAACATACTCCAGAGTATGCGCCTGTTCTGTCAGATCTTGCAAAAACCGATAGCATTGTTCAACCATACCGAAGGTTTGAGCGTGAAACACATAGTCCATCAAATCATCAATCAAAATCAAACACGGGTGATCTCGAATAAGGATCTTGTGCAACACATCTTTTTCCGGGGCGATCATCTGTTCGTCATAGGCAGCGATAGCAGCATAGGCCTCTTTTCCCCCGATTTGAAAGGCAATTTCTCCCCACGGCGTTTTACGGAGCGGTTCCGTACGTTTCCCACGCCGTCCTTTGTGCACATCGAATTCCGTTCCCGCAAAAACAGCAGTATGGACGGGAGGAATAGAGGAGACTCCTGTAGCCGGCAATATCTTCTGAATTCCCGTCCATTTGTGCGCCTCTGCTCCGTATCGGGCCAGGTGGTGTAACAGCGTGAGAGCATGGGTTTTGCCCTCCCCCGCATGTCCGGTGACATGAAAAACCGCATGAGCGTCACTCGTATTTCCTGTCAAACGCCAGATAACCTCGGAAGCCAGATGGGTCAGCGAAGCAGTTAAATAGGTGTACGTAAAAAAACCGATAGGGTCGGAATACTCCTCAAGGGTCTGCTCCTCACGGACTTTCTCTAAATTCATCGTGAATTGAAGTGCTTCGGATGTGCTGGTATCATAAAGCTCGTTGCGCGGTTTCACGATGTCATACCAGGGTTTGAGTAACATTGGCTTCCCCCTTATCAAGTCAATTTTCAGTTTGAATTATTCGTATTATGACTATCCTTTACTTTTGTTGATGGCTTGCGTATAGCTATTCTTTGGAATTATTTCAGTTAATGCTAATAAATTTCTGCACCTTTTATTTGGAAAAAACACGGCAATCACGCAAAAATTAGAAAATTCTTGCATACCAAAATCCCTTGTAGTGACTTAGGAATATTTGCAAAAAAATTAAAAAGAATGTCAAGAGGAAAAGTTCACGGAAATTACTTAATTCATTCGTTTGTCTTTTATTTCAAGAACAATTGAATCCGATCTTACCACTTCGCTTTGCCCTATGCTTCATCAAAAAAGATGATATTTTTATTGACAAAAAAAAATGCTGGTGCTATCTGCAATTGTCGCTTTTTGGATGATCAATATAACAATAAGAACTGTTCCAAAAGTAAGGAGGCTAAGGTTATGCGAAAGGGAGTAAGATCTATGATTACCGTTCTTGGCATTGTTTTGTTAGTTTCATTTTGTGCCGAGGCGCAGACAGTTTCAATTGGCCTCAATGTTCCGATTACGGGGGATATTCCCAAAGTCGGAGAGGGTTCAAAGTTTGCGGCCCAGATGTGGCTTGAAGACATTGAAGCAGCTGGTGGCCTTGAGGTTGGCGGCAAGGCTTACAAGGTCGAAGTTATCGTCGAAGACAACGAAGCCAAAGCAGAATCGGCTGTTGCTGTCGCAACCAAGCTGATTACTGAGGATGAGGTGCTGGCTCTTGTCGGCCCTCAGGCATCAAAACAGGCGGTGCCTGCTGGCGGCGTGGCTGACAACTATAAGACGCCAATGATTAGCCCCTGGTCAACAAATCCGAATACGACTAAAGATCGTCCTTACGTGTTCCGCGGCTGTTTTCTCGATCCCTTCCAGGGCCCTGTAGTTACGAAATTCATTGCTGAAGAATTCGGATTTACGAAAGCAGCGGTGCTCTATGATGTCGCCAGTGACTATCCCAAAGGGCTGGCCGAATTTTTTAAACAGTCCTGGGAAGAAATGCACGGCGCAGGCACAGTAGTGGCCTATGAAAGCTTTACAACCAAAGACACGGACTTCAGTTCTCAATTAACCAAGATCATTAATTCAGGAGCTGAGGTGATCTTTACCCCGCAATATTATAACGAAGTGGCCTTGATTGTACAGCAGGCTCATCAATTAGGCTGGGATAAACCGATTGTCGGCAGTGACAGTTGGGGATCCGTGGAAACCGTCGAACTGTGTGGTAAAGATTGCTACGGCCTCTTCTTCAGTACCCATTATGCGGCCGCCGGAGCCACCGGAGCCACTCAGGAATTCATCGAACGCTATAACGCCAAATATGGCTATGTACCGGATGATGTCGCCGCTCTGACCTGGGATGCGCTGGGCATCGTGAAACAAGCGATTCAGGATTGCGGCAAGATTACCGGCGATATCAAAGCTGATCGTCAATGTGTGCGCGACGCCATGGCGAAAATTCAAGAGTTTGACGGAATTACCGGGAAAATGACCTTCACCGAAGAAGGCGATCCGATTAAATGTGCTGTGATTGTCCGGATTAGCGACAAGGGTGAATATGAATTCTATAAATCGGTTTGCCCATAATACCTCTGTCTAGATGGCGCATGTCTCTCTCACCATAAGGAGGGCGGGTCAGAACGGCGCGTTCTGCGCCCGCCTTTTTTCTAGAATGAAGGAGCGAAATCAATGGCATTTTTTTTCCAGAACCTGATCAATGCTTTACAATGGGGAAGTTTTTACGCCTTAATCGCTCTTGGATACTCCATGGTGTACGGTATCCTGATGCTGTTTAATTTTGCGCATGGCGATATTTTCATGGTCGGAGCCTATATCGGCTTTGGAGTGGCAACCGGATTGTTAGCGTTTTTTTCATGGGTTGCCATCCCGATGCCTGGTTGGCTGGTATTAATGTTGACGATTCTTTTTGCCATGTTTTTGACGTCCTTTGTTGGGATGCTGGTAGAACGGATCGGGTATCGCCCCTTACGTTCAGCTCCGCGGGCGTCAGCAGCGATCACAGGATTAATGATCGGGATTATCTTAGAGACCGGGAATCTTGCCTTGTTGGGTGCACGACGGATCAGTTTCCCCTCCCTGATTGAAACCAAAACGTATAATGTGGGCGGTGTGTTTGTGACCAATCAAAAGATTATGATTGTGATTGTGTCAGCTCTTCTCGCTCTGGCTCTGCATCAATTTATCCAGCGCACGCGCTGGGGAATGGCGATGCGGGCCATGTCGTTCGACTTTACGGTCGTTCCATTAATGGGCGTACCACTGAATACTATCGCGGCCTTAACCTTTGGGCTTGGCTCTGCTTTGGCCGCGGCGGCAGGTATTCTGTTTGGTCTTGCCTATCCGGTACTGGATCCGTACATGGGAATTCTCTTTGGATGGAAAGCCTTTGTGGCCGCAATTTTAGGCGGAAGAGGATCGATTGTTGGCGCGACGCTAGCAGGATTTCTGTTGGGATTCATTGAAATTTTCGTCGCGATGATTTTCCCCTCAACGTTACGTGATTTAATCGCATATTCAATCGTCTTGATTATCTTGACCTTTAGACCGTATGGTTTCTTCGGCGAGCCGCATAGCGCACGGTTGAGACTGTAAAATATGGACCTCTTGATCTGAAGTCGAAAGTGCCCTGAAGTGACATGAAGGGCTGAGGAGGTTTGGCGCCTATCACTTTAGGCACACGAGACGCAAGAACCTATGGGAAAAAAAAGCGAGCACACACGAGAAAAGGCACTCTCTAAGAAACAAAAGGTCTGGGCAGGATTTTCCCGAATTCCTTTGCTCGGATGGTTCATTGGTGCGTTGGCGGCCGTGATCCTTGAGCATTTTATCGGTTTACGTTTGGCCTGGGCCCTGGGTTTACCGAAAGTTCCTGCGCTGTTCGGAATGATGACTATCCTCAAAAAACCACTGCTGTTTCCTGGAACGCTTCTCTATGTCTTTCTGATCTATCTTTTACCAATAGGGCTGATTGCCAGAACGATTGCGCCTCTGGCCAATACCCTGGCAGATCACCTGCTTAAACTTTCGCTGGTAGTTTCTGTCATCATTCATCTGGGATTATTTTACGCCACTTTACACATCTGGGCTGGAATAAGTGATTATCGTGTTCTCACACTCAAAATGATCTTGATCGCGATTATGCTGACTCTCAGCCTGAATATTATTAACGGCTATATGGGAGAATTTTCCTGTTCGCATCCGGGTTTTATGGCCTTAGGTGCGTATGCGGCCTCGGTCTTTACGATTGTGCTCTTTGTAAACGATCGTTTTTTTGGAGACGCATGGCTCCCTCCGGCGTTAGGCCCGTTCCTGTTCCCAATCGGATTGATTCTCGGCGGCCTTGTTGCTTCTATAGGTGCATTGGTTGTCGCGATTCCTTCGTTTCGAACACGAGGAGACTATCTGGCCATTATTTCGCTGGCATTCATGTTTATCGTCAAAAGTTTAATTGAAAACCTTGAGATTGTGGGCGGTCCTCGCGGATTAGGCGATCAGCCGGATTGGGCGAATCTCCCGACCGTATTTGCCTGGGCGACCGCTTGCGTCTGGATTATCAACAATTTTGTGCGTTCGACGATGGGTAAAGCCCTGAATGCCGTACGCGATAACGAGATGGCAGCCAGTGCCATGACAGTGGATACCAGAAAAACCAAAATGATCGCGTTTCTGTTTGCGGCTTTCTGGGCCGGGGTCGCAGGCGGCCTGTTTGCCCATGTCCTCCGGTACGTGAATCCTGGGACCTTTAGTATTCAAAAACTGGCCGAACTTCTGGCAATGGTGTATTTTGGAGGCCTCAATTCGGTGTATGGATCGATTGTCGGGGCCGTCAGTATTAGTTTTTTGAGTGAAATTCTGCGACCATTGGAAATTTATAAATGGATTCTGATTCCACTCTTGTTGATCCTGGTGATGATTTATCGTCCTACGGGGTTGGTAGCTTTCAAGGTTCTGGATGTCAGAAAGCTCCTCGAACCCAAAATGAAACCAACAAAAGAGGTGTAGTCATGGCATTTCTTCAGGTTGACAAGATGACTCACAATTTTGGTGGATTGCGAGCTGTCCACAATTATCATCTGGAGATTGAATTAGGTCAGATTAAGGGATTGATCGGGCCGAACGGCGCGGGCAAAACCACAATTTTCAATCTCATTACCGGCGTCTATACCCCGACAGAGGGCGATATTCTCTTAAACGGCCAGAGAATTAACGGACTTCAGCCGCATCAAGTTGCCAGTCAGGGGCTGGGCCGCACCTTTCAAAATCTTCTGCTGTGGCGGCACATGACGGTGCTTGACCACGTCAAATTGGCGCACTACTCAAAAATTCAGTATGGTCTAGTCGGCGCGTTCTTCGGAACGCCTCGACGCCACAGAGAAGAAGCCGCGATCGAAGAAAAGGCGTATAACCTGCTGGAGATGCTGGAGATTACTCACCTTGCCGATCAGGTGGTAACGAACCTGCCATACGGCGCCCAACGACGCGTTGAAATTGCCAGAGCACTGGCAACAGAACCCAAAATTTTGTTTCTGGATGAACCGACCGCAGGCATGAATCCGGAAGAGCTTGTGCGTATTATGGTGATTATCCGTCGTATTCATGAGCAGTTGGGATTAGGCATCTTTCTTATCGAGCATCGCATGAAGTTTGTCATGGAACTATGTGACGCGATTCAAACGCTGGTGTTCGGCGAAATCATCGCCGAAGGCACGCCCGAAGAAATTCAAAACGATCCCAGGGTGATCGAGGCATACCTGGGCAAAGAACAGGTGACGTGATGTTGTTAACAATAGAAAACTTGCACGTGTCGTATGATCAGATTAAGGCTCTCCATGGGATCAATTTTCACATTCAAGAAGGGGAAATTGTATGCATCATCGGGGCCAATGGCGCAGGGAAAAGCACGACATTACGGGCCATCTCGCGTTTAGTGTCTGTCGAAGCTGGTACGGTGATGACGTATATGGGCCAGGATTTGCTTAAATATTCCGCCGATAAGGTGGTCAGTGAGCTTGGAATTTCCCATGTGCCCGAGGGGCGGCGCTTGTTTGAAAACCTGACAGTGATGGAAAATCTCCGTTTAGCGACGTTTGCCAGAAAAGATCGTGAAAATATTGAACAAGATATTGAACGCGTCTTTTCCATTTTTCCACGCTTACAAGAACGTCAAAATCAAAAATCCGGCACGCTAAGCGGCGGCGAGCAGCAGATGCTCGCGGTTGGCAGAGCTTTTATGAGCGGCAGGAAACTGATGATTTTAGACGAACCCTCGATGGGACTGGCGCCGTTGTTGATGTTGAATGTCTTTGACGCTTTGAAGGATATTAACAAGCAAGAAGGCACGACCATTCTGCTTGTAGAACAGAACGCCCGGTTAGCGTTGCAATTTGCCAGCCGGGGCTATGTGCTGGAAAGCGGTCATGTGGTGTTAGAAGGCAATTCTGCGGATTTGCTGGCGACCCCTGAAGTCAAAAAAGCCTATCTAGGCGGATGATTTTTCGTTAAGAAACCAGGTTTTTCGGAAAAAACCTGGTTTCTTAGAGCTCTCTACATCCTGCAAACGCTCCGCTTTTGCAGCGAAAGCTTTGCTTGTGCACTTCTTTCTGAACTAGAGAAATTTGTCAATAGGAGTATATTCCAGGCCAAAAGCCTCAGCGACTCCTTGATAGGTGATTTTGCCTTTGACGACATTCGCCCCGCGTTTGATTTCAGCGTTCTCTTGCATGGCGCGTTTCCAGCCCTTATCTGCAATTTGTAGGGCATAAGGCAAGGTCGCGTTTGTTAAGGCCAGCGTCGAGGTTTTCGCGACTGCACCAGGCATATTAGCGACGCAATAATGTACCACACCTTCCACCGTATAGGTTGGATTCGTATGGGTTGTAGCCCGTGAGGTTTCAAAACAGCCGCCCTGATCGATGGCAACATCCACCATGACCGCGCCTTTTTTCATGGTTTTCACCATTTCTTTCGTCACCAATTTTGGCGCTTTTGCGCCGGCCACGAGCACGGCCCCGATCACGACATCCGCTTCTTTCACCAGTTTCCTCACCGTAGACGGACTGGACATTAAGGGAATGCAATTGTTGGGCATCACATCGGAAAGATAGCGCAGTCGGTCCAGATTCATATCGAGGACATAGACTTTTGCGCCTAAGCCGCAAGCCATTTTCGCGGCGTTCGTCCCAACCACGCCGCCGCCGAGTACGACAACGGTGGCAGGATCAACACCCGGCACGCCGCCTAACAATACTCCAAGGCCGCCTTGTGCCATTTCCAGATATTTTGCGCCCTGCTGCGTCGCCATACGGCCGGCAACTTCACTCATCGGCGTCAATAACGGCAGCGAGCCATCGACTTTCTGAATGGTTTCGTAGGCAATACACACCGACCCGCTTTGAATTAATCTATGGGTCAGCTCTTCGAAAGCCGCCAGGTGCAGATACGTAAACACGATCTGATCTTTACGGATCAGGTCGAATTCTGAAGGCAGCGGTTCTTTGACGTGCATCACCATTTCGGCGCGTTTATAAATTTCTTGCGGCGTCGCTACTATTTCGGCCCCGTGTTCGGCATAATCTGCATCTTCGAAACCACTATTCAGTCCGGCATCTTTTTCAACCAGCACCTTATGCCCATGGTGCTCCATAACTTCTACCCCGGCCGGGGTCATACACACTCTGTTTTCTGCGGTCTTAATTTCTTTTAAAATTCCAACGATCATAACTCCCTCCTTGTCAGCAGTTATGAGTTTGACACCCTTCATTGTCAAACGTTGTTTGTTCAAAACTGGTGCCCTTGCCATCTTCCCCACCAAAAAAAGTTTGTTACACTTATTCCCTGAATATATTGATGGAGGTTTATCGGCACATTGTTTACCAACATGAGCGATATACAAGGAGAGTCAAGTAAATTTTTTCTTCTGAATCGAAATTCAAGAATCCACGGCTGAAAACCCGACAAGAAATATCCGCGTTTTTCTCCTTTCAGACTGAGTCGTCGGTCCCCCCCCCAACAGTGCCTGCTTCGGCGGCATTCGCTGGATTCAGTTTATTGATACCCATCTATCAAGCTGCCTGTCACAAGTTTCTGATCGAGAACACTGGCAATTCTCACCTGACGAAATGAATTAGATAAGGGCATCTCAGAGCGTACTCCGACTTTAATATAATTATCGGTGTAGCCGGTATATAAGCCGCTTTCTTCCTGTTGTTCGAAAAGCACAGACACGGTTTTGCCCACATAAGTGGCATAAAACTGTCGTCGCTTGTACGCTGAAAGTGTGCGGAGAATCTGGCTGCGCTGCTTGATGGTTTCCGGATGGACCTGTTGTGGCATTGTAGCCGCCTGGGTCCCTTTTCTAGGAGAAAAGCTGAAGACATGGGCGTAATTCAATGGCAGTTCCTCCAACAACTGGCGCGAATGTTCAAACTCACGTTCGCCTTCCCCCGGAAACCCGACAATAATATCGGTCCCGATATTGACTTCAGGAATAGCTTCAGCAAAAGAACGAATACAGGTTGAAAATTCTTCGCGGGTATAACGACGATTCATGGATTGCAGAATACTGTTATCACCGCTTTGCAGAGGAATATGAAAAAAACGGCATAACTTCTTTGATGAAGCCAGATAGTCAAGAATGCCTTCCGGAAGGGTCATTGGTTCAATAGACGTGATGCGAATACGTCGAACCCCGTCAATATCTTCTAACATTCTGAGCACATCGAGCAGTCCTTTCCCCCGATACGCATACGTTCCGATATTCACACCTGTAATCACAAGTTCTTGATGCCCGCGCGCGACAAGCTGTAAGGCTTCCTGGCGAATATCGTTATATTTTCGACTCCGATCTCGTCCGCGAGTATAGGGAACAATGCAATACGAGCAGAAAAAATTACATCCGTCCTGGATTTTGATGTTGGCTCGGGTATGTTTGACGAAATTTCCAACAGAATCCATCGTAAAATCCTTCTGACTGATCGTGTGAGAATGAAAAATCAGCGGTTCGGAACGTTTCACAAAGTGGAGATCGCCATTCTGTTCGGCCAGGATGTCATCAAGATAGGTGACGAGTTGAAACTTGTTTTCTGTCCCGACAATCATGTCAATCCCGGGAATGGTTCGTAATATTTCCAGGCCGACCTGGGCATAGCAGCCGACAATAATGAGAAATGTTCGTGGATGCCGGCGGAGCAGGCTGCGGATCATATTGCGGCAACGAGCCTCACTGTGTCCGGTGACTGAGCAGGTATTGATCACACAGACATCGGTTACTTGTCCGAACTCTTTAATTGCATAGCCCTTTTCCCGAAACATGTCGCATAAAATCGCTGTTTCGGCCTGATTCAGGCGACAACCGAGCGTATAAAATGAAACAGAATATAATGAGTGCATTTTACTGGTCATCTTTCATAAAATATCGCTTGACAAATTCCATTTATTCAGTAAATGTTAGAATAACATAATCGTAAATAGCTAACAATCGTCTATTATGAATATGACATCATGATAACGCAATGCCAGTGAAAATATGTTGTCTTTATTCCGGTTTTTACCACTATCTCCGTGGAGGGGAGAGTAATGGACGACTACAACAAGAGAAAATACCCCCGTATTTCCACGAATTTTTTCGTGAAGTTTTTTCGCGATGCTGTTGATAGTTCCAGCCGGCAATCTCAACAAGGACTTGCTGAAAATTGCAGCGCTGGAGGAATGTTTATTGCGACAAACTACCCATTTTCTCGAGGCAATGTTCTGAATCTGGAATTTAATCTTAGTTCAGAAACAATGCCTCGCCGACAAATACAAGCTCGCGCCATCGTCCGGTGGGTGCAACGCCTGGTGAACCATCCGGGGATGGGGGTTGAATTCTTGTTATTCAACGGATTTGGAAAACATGAGTTTGCCCAACAAATCGAGCATCTTTCACAATAATTGCATGTCCTCACCTCGCACCAGATCTGCATAGGTCTCCCGGTGTCTGACGACCCGAAAATCTCCTTTGTGCGCCAAGACTTCTGCGATATTTGGCCGTGAATTGTAATGAGAGGCCATCGAAAATCCATAGGCACCAGCCGTGAACAGCGCAAGCAGATCGCCTGGTCGGGGTTCCGGCAGTTGACGATTTTTGCCAAAAAAATCGGCCGATTCGCACACCTGGCCGACAATGTCGGTTGTGACAAGCGGGAGGGAATCATCGCAATGTTGGTGTACCGGAAGCACCTCATGATATGCGTCATATAACGCCGGTCGAATACAATCCGTCATCGCCGCATCAACAATTGTAAAATGTTTCGAGGCGTTCTGTTTGGTATAGAGCACTTTCATGACCAGAATTCCTGCGTTGCCGACGATGGCTCTGCCCGGTTCCACGATCACCCGACAGCCTAAAGGTTGCAAAATGGGAAGAAGGGCGCGACCATACTCTTCCGGCGTTGGCACCCGCTCTTGATCATACCGAATTCCCAGTCCTCCGCCCAAATCCAGCGTATCAATCTGAAAACCTTCCTGGCGTAATTCCTGAATAAATGCGGCAAGCAACTTTGTTGCGTCAATCAGGGGGTCGAGGTGAGTCATTTGGGAGCCGATGTGCATAGAAACACCCGCGATATGAACGTGAGAGCATTCTCTGGCATGGCGGCACAGCGTTCTGGCCTGTTCGACCGTCATGCCAAATTTATCTTTTTTCAACCCGGTCGAAATATAGGGGTGCGTCTGAGCGTCAATATCAGGATTGATGCGCGGAGAAAGACACACCGTGACATTCAACTCGCGTGCAATCTTCTGGATTAATTCAAACTCCTGGCTTGATTCGATGTTGAGTCGTTGCACCTTTGCCTGCAAAGCTTCAACAATTTCTTGTTCGGTTTTGCCCACGCCAGAATACGTAATTTTTTCAGGGGCAATACCAGCTTTGATTGCTCGATACAGTTCGCCGCCAGATCCGATATCTGCTCCGGCTCCTACTTGAGCGAGCAGGGCCAGAACAGAAAGGTTGGAATTGGCTTTGACAGCATAACACGTTAAGTGAGAAATAGAGCGGAATGCCAGATCAAAACGCTGAAAATTTTCAAGAATCTGCCCTGCACTATAAATATATACAGGAGTTCCAACCTGGTTCACAATCTCGTGGATCGGAATATCTTCAACATATAATGTCTGGTGTAAAAAATGAAAGGCGGTCATAGCATAAAAAAAAACCGGATTTCGGCAGGAAATCCGGTTTTTCTTCTCCTAGTTGAAAGGCTCAGGCTTTACCGGATGATCCCAACACGTCTTTAATCTTATGGCGGACAAGTTCCTTAATCGCTGAGCGGCCAGGGCCTAAATACTTACGTGGGTCAAATTCCGCTGGAGCGGTCGCAAAAATTTCACGAATTGTCGCTGTCAATGCCAGCCGCAAATCCGTATCAATATTGATTTTACATACAGCCGAACGGGCGGCTTCCCGCAGCATCTCTTCCGGCACACCTTTGGCTCCTGGCAACTGTCCCCCGTATTTATTGCACTTTTCGACGAGTTCCTGGGGAACTGAGGAGGAACCGTGCAACACAATTGGAAATCCAGGAATCAGCTTCTCGATTTTATGCAGCCGTTCAAAATCCAGTTTGGGTTCGCCTTTAAATTTATAGGCTCCATGACTGGTGCCAATCGCAATGGCCAGAGAATCCACGCCAGTTTTCTCAACAAATTCAGCTACTTGATTAGGGTCGGTATAAATAGCGTCTTTATCGGCGACCTTTACCGCATCTTCTATACCGGCTAATTTTCCTAATTCCGCTTCTACCACGACTCCTTTGGCATGAGCATATTCAGCCACTTGCTTACTGATCTCAATGTTTTTTTCAAACGGATATTTTGACGCATCGATCATCACGGACGTAAAACCGTCATCCACACAGGACTTACACATCTCAAAGCTGTCGCCATGATCAAGGTGAAGCACGATCGGGACATCTGTGGTGGCAACGGCGGCTTCAACAAGCTTGCGTAAATAGACAGGGTGCGCATATTTTCGCGCCCCGGAGGAGACCTGCAGGATCAGAGGAGAACGCTCTTCATTGCCGGCTTCTACAATCGCTTGCAGAATTTCCATGTTATTCACATTGAAACCGCCAATTGCATATCCCTCTTTATAAGCTTTTTCAAATAACTCTTTACTTGTCGTTAATGGCATTGGTGTTTTTCCTCCACATTGTTAATCATACAGAACATTTGGCTTAACATTACTATTTTTTGGAATATAAAATTAGAAGGTACGAACATTTTTGTTCAACATGTGTAACGGGAAAATCCATAAAGAGAGGGGCGGAATACTGTCAAGAAAAATCTACAAATTTCACGTGAAACAACTTCTTGCGAAGCATTTCTGGGTCGTGACACTTTTAAATACCAGGTTTTTTCGAAAAAACCTGATACCTCGGTCTGTCAAAACGAATAAAAATTTATTCATAAGCACCTATCATTCATGCAAGGAAGTCCTTTTCTGCCCATCCTCCCTCATTCATCAAACACAACTCTCCGTTTATGCTCTATTACTGTCTCTTATCGTAGCGTGCAGCGTTGCTCTCAACGCGACTGCGCAGGAGCAGACCGTGACTCTGGCGTTTTACCAGGGGTTGAACCTGAAACAGGATGCGGTTGTGAGCACGCCGGAGGTGATCGCGGTGGTGTTCTGCGGCACGGCGACCGAGCCGTTCTTCCCGGCTCTCGACCGATGTGGTGGGCTGAGTGGCGAAAGAACAGAAGTGACACACCAGGTCACCTCTGAGCGCATGTCGTCTTTCTGCTGAGAGATCGAGGAGTTCGACCCCTCATGATGAGAGGATTGGTCACACGGCAGCGTTCCGGCCCGACATGGCGGCATCGCCTGGAGCAGCGGCTTTTCTGACAAAGAGTTGCCCACGAAACACACGGAAAGACACGGAAAAAAGAATCCTCAAAAAAACTCTCTTTGGGTTCTTTTGGGAGGGACTCCCGACCCCCATGTATGACGATGATCGGCCCTACCTGATATCGCCGGAAACATTCGAAGGTACCGGGGAGAGTTACCCCTGGCAAGCGTATGCCGAGGAGGTCTATGCCTCAGAATGGCATCGTCTGTTTGCGGATGATCCGAATGATGAGCGCCGGAACGTGACCTGGCGGAATCGGCTGCGGCTTGTACAGTCAAAGGCGGCAGCGGCGTATAATTTTTATTCCAGCACCGAAGATGTGCTGGGCATCTCTCGTGATCCAAAGGGAATCCGGACACTCTTTCAACACCCGTGGACGGGGAATTTCATCTTTTATGTCTGGCAGGTTCAGGAACTCCTCAAGGGGTTGGAAATCCTCATCAACATTGGAGGCGGCAGTGATCCGTATGCCGGGTGGGGCTTTACTACATCATTGCCCCATCTGGAACGCATTCCCATCTTCGATCCGAGCACAGGGCAGACTCTCTTCTTCAAGACTATTCTCACCACACCGGATGTTGTGAAGGCAAAGCTGGCATCCTCCACAGAACGTGCGGCCTTTCTCGCCTTGTTGAAAACCGATCCGCTGTTCCGGCCTGATCCCGAGATTTTGTGTACTGCTACCGAGGGGGCCGACTTTGCCAAAGGGCAGGTGAAGGACTATGTCAACGAACTGAATTATGGCAAAGGCGAGTCAGAGGAAGTTCAGAATGTTTGGATCACCGATTGGCTGCTGGCCAAAGCCTTTCCGGCCCGCACCGGGCCGCTGGGGTCACGAGAAAATGTGGCATGGGGGTTAAAAAATAATTTTAATATGACCAGCGATAAATTTATGACTGATCCAGCTAAATGGCCGGAGCAGAGGAAAATGATAAATAAAGAGACAAAGAAAATGGAGCCGGTCTGGTGGCATACCGATTATGAAGATGTGGCTTATCTGCATGTATGGAAATTGTATCAAAAAATCGTTGACTTATCAAAAGAATAAGAATTGTTGACGTGTCCAGTGCATCAGAAGATTGTGCCAGGCGCATGGATGCATTCAACCTAACAGGAGGAACATGGAGATGAATATGTGGATATTTTTGATAGGAATCTTACTCTTGGGAATATTCGCCAGTGTTGTAGCAGCTGCGCCAGTAACCCAGGTTACTGCCCATATTCTGGATGAACAGGGACAGGCTATTGAAGGCGCACACGTCAGCATTGTTTTGATTCTGTCATCCCCGGAGAGTGTAGGAGCTCAGAGTTACCTGGTAGAAGGGCTGACGGATGGGGCAGGAAATTTTACCGGTTCCGGAGAGAGCGAATGGACCGATGTAACAGTCATCGCCGAGAAAGACGGGTATTATCAAAGTGGTGGAGGAATTATCATAGATACGATCAATACAGACTTAAATCGCTGGGAGCCATGGAATCCGACGATCACTGTCATACTGAAGAAAATTCGGAATCCAGTCCCCATGTATTATAAACAGACTGATTGGATCAAAGTCCCGGTGTTTGGTACGCCCGTAGGGTATGATCTGGTACAAGGAGACTGGGTTACACCCTACGGGAAGGGGGCAATCAATGATTTTGTCTTTATCATGACCTGTCGTTTCGAAAGTATGACCAATGCGGAAGCCAAGTATATATTGACTTTTTCGAACCCAGGGGACGGGATTCAAATCTTTGTGCCAGATGAAAGTAATCAAAGTGTATTTAAATGGCCATTTTCTGCGCCATTAGATGGGTATCAACCCAGATTAGAAAAAGAAGAAGCGTATTTGCCGGGACAGGGGCAAAGAACGAATATAATGAAAGATATTCAGTATATTTTTCGAGTGCGAACCGGACAGGAAACGGGTACAATCCGCGGCCCCCTCTATGGTAAAATAAATGGAGAGATCAATATTTCCAGGGATGGATATATTGATTTTACTTATTGGCTGAACCCGGATGGCACCCCGAATTTAGAGGAAGATCCAGACCGAAACCTCTTTGACGAAGTCCGCCGCCCGCAGAAAAGCCTGCGAGACATTTTGTTAGAACGCCAACAACAGCAAAAACAGCCATAGGCCGCCAGGGGGCAGGAGCACAAGAAGGATGACGATAAGGAGGTTTTGGAGAGGGATGTTATGTTTTCTGACATTCGGTAGCGTGGCCATGGCTGCACCGGTCGTTCAGGTCACGGTGCATGTGGTGGATGAACAGGGTCAGAGCATCAAAACAAAAGGTGGCCTGAAATTTTCATACTATCTGAATCCTGATGGTACCCCGAATTTAAAACATGATCGAAGCCAGAATCTCTTTGACCAGGTCTATTCTCGCCAAAAAACGCTGCAAGAAATTTTGTAGGGGATGTGATCATCAGATACACGAGATTTTTTTAAAGCTCTGGATTGGGGTATCACAGGAAACGGGAGAATGCTTCTGCTATCCTTGTGCCAGATGACAAGTGTTGTCTATGTATCCGTATCATGTCAATGTTCAGGGAGATGTTCGAAACATGTTCCGTTTATTGTCTTTGTCCAGGGAGGATAATCTATGTTCCGTGACATTTGTGACGCAAAAAGATATTGTGGGTTCATGCTGATGTGTGTGTTATTTCTGGGGCTGGGAACCTTCGCGGCAGCGCAGGAGCAGACCGTGACCCTGACGTATTACCAGGGGTTGAACCTGGAACAGGATGAGTTGTGAACACGCCGGAGGTGATCTCGGTCGTGTTCTGCGGCGCCGCGACCGAGCCGTTCGTTCCGGCCCTCGACCGGGATCTGTTTGGTTTCCCGTCTGAGGTTGATCTGTTTCTGCCCTCTCATCCGCAGTCGGATCAGGCCCTGTAGCTGGCTCCAGGCGACGGCGCGCAGGTCATGCGGCTTGCCCCCTCTCACCACCTGTCGAAAAATTTAACACCATCAGCGACTCTCATCTTTCCTCGTGATAGTGGCGAAAGAACCCGGTTTTTCCACGTGAAGCACGATCGGGGTGACGGAAAATTTTACAGTTGGACACACCGTATCTATCTTCTTGTATTTACAGACGTTCTGTGAGATATGAATCCCTACAGCGAGAGGAGCCTGTCGAAAAATTTGACACATTTTCCGGAATTTCCCAGAGCTGTCAACGTGTTTTTCGCAGAGGATTTTTCCACACAAGAAAAAAATCCACCGCAAATCACGGGAAAAGACGGGGCATTTCAGGAACAGTCATCACACGGTTCTCCTCCAACGTCTGAATATGGCACATATTTTGCCTGCCTGTCAACGTAATTATTTTTGATATGATGTTTCTCATATTTCTCTAGAACAAAAATTTACGCAGAAACGAACTTTCAGTCCACGCCAAACCTCTCGTAAGGGAGGGACGGAACGCCACGGGTCCTTGCTCAGACAGGGACAGCCGGGTTGCCTGGGAGAGATGTTCACGCCGGGGAGCCTGTCTGTGGCTGTCCGGCGTTTTTTGTTGGCGGGGCCATGCCGTGACCTCCATCAGAACATCTTTCTCAGGAGCACACAGACGCCTGTGCGTCGTCTCGTGCCTCCTGAATACCGTCGTAGGAGCATATCATGTGTGATGAACGTCGCTCGTGTCGAGTGCGTGTGGTCGTGTTGCTGCTGAGTCTCACGCTGGTTCCTCACCGGATCAGCCAGGCCCTGACTCCCGGTCCCTTCCCGAAAGATGCTCCGGTGGAGTGGGTGACCACGCAGATTGGTGGGAATATCTTGTGCCTGGGCATCAGTTGGGGCGGTCCGCTGCCTTCCAATTCCGGGACGGTGTTCAGCGATTTTTTTCGCCTCGACTTTTCCGGGGTGTGCAGCGCCAATGGCGGTCCGGGCGGGAGCGGGGTCTTTCCGGCGAAGCGTGGTGAGGCGCATTGGGCGGGCGCGTTTTTTACCGACACGTTCACCAATTTTTCGCTCGCGGCCGGCATTCCGCACGGATGGTTTCGTATGAATGATGGCATCGCCTATCCGGTGGTACGCGCGTTGATCTACGATCGCGACGGCATGATCCGTTCGGTTGATCATTATCAGGGCGGCGGTCCAGCGCCGATCTATGCTGCCGACGGCATCCAGCCCGGCAAACAGCCGGCCCTGTGGCTGCCGTTCGACTGGGGGCAACTGCGTCCGGTGTCTGAGCCGGCCCTGGAACTGACCGAGAAACCCTATCTCAAAGACCCGACCCGGCCGGACGAGGAGAATCTGGATAGTATCTTTCTCTTGCGAGATGATATGACGGTGCTGTCCGGCGATGGCAAACTGAGCGACGCTAACGGATGGTGGACCGCCTGGACCGGACGCGGAGACTTGCTGCTGACCCACCTGCGCCCCAATGCCTTCACTCTTCCCGGGTATGAACCACCGGACGACGCGTTGAGCGACTCGCCGCCGGTTGAGATCGACGCGTCTGATATGAATCCCTGGGTTGCAGAGGTGATGACCGGCTACCCTGATCTGTATGAACCTCCCAATATGACCTATAATCCGCCGCTGGGCAATCATGTGACGAACGACCTCGATGACGACCGGCGGGCACAGGTGTGGCTGCAGCCGGACTACGAACCGCAGCGCGCCCCCTACACCCTCATCGGGCAAGCCTACGACTTTCCGCTGGTGACGGGCGTCCTGCACACGGCTTACGCCGACATCTGTCCGCTCACGCAGGATGCCGAGGGGAACGACACCTGTCTGCCGCACCCCTATTTTGGCCCCGACGCGCCCCAGGCCGGACTGCCTCCGGCAGAGCGCACCACGCCGGTCTATACGTTTCCCGCGCCAGCAGCGCCGGACGAGGAGGTCTGGTTGGAGCTGAGCGCGACCTGGTGGGACACGCGCACCAAAGAAGAACAGCAGGCCCAGAGCGGCGATGCTGGCGGGGTGGAGATCGCGCATCCCAAAGGAATTTTGACCTCCCTGACGCCGGACGGCGCATCTCATCTGGAACAACGCCTGCACTGGCGCCTGGTCACTCCGCCCAATCGTCCGGACCTGCTGGAGACACTGCCAGCGACGATGGCGTCCAAACCGTTTACCCGCCTGATTCCTCACGCCCGCCTGAATATCAGCGAGCCAGGCGTGTATGATGTCGAACTGCTGATCCAGGGTGGCGCCGGAGATCCCTCGGATATGAATGGAGATGTCCTGCTTGTCGATAAAGCCAGGATATATGTTCCTGATGTTGATTTAGATGGGGACAATGAGTCTGATGAGGATATTGATGAAGAGGACGATTTAGTAGAAGAAATCCTCCCTGTTATTGTGGCTGTCAATGATGATGTCCGTCAGTTAAACATACGTCAGGTTGGAGTGAATACCGGAGAAGTAAGAATTAAAAAATCAGGGAATGGTAAAATTTCCATACTAAATCAGCATGGTGATGTTATCTTAGGAGCTGATGATGAAACAACTCCGAATTTTTTGGATTTAGTTTGCTCAAAAGATATGGTCTTGGATTTATATGGGGAACAGATTGGGGATGCGAATTTAATTTTAGAGTATAAATATAGGAATTTTACCTATACAGACAAATTAGCAGTTAAAGTTGTACAGTGCGATATTGTTTTTCGACTTGGAAGTGAGGCGTTGGCTTCTTTACTCGGGGGAAATTATACACATGGTGGACTTGATTATGGAAATGATAGAATTCATGATATTGGTTATCCTGGTATCCAGGATAGAGATATTCAATATTTCTACAGTCTTGCTGCCAGTGAAGATTTTAAGAAAAGAATGCGACTAAAGAAAACCCGGTTTATGTCTCGACGAATATGGGCCAAAGTATTTGAAAATATTGAAAAAAGGAATCTTAGAATTCCAACAGGCAGTAAACCATGGAATATTTTTTCTAGAGCCTCTGACTATATTACTGCCAACTGCTTAGAATATGTTCATGCTCAATTTCAAAAAGCTCTTCGTGAAGTGTATGATCAATTGAGTCAACCTGAACATATTTTACAGTTTCAGGCAGCATATTTGCAATACAACCAAATTGTAGATATTGCTTTTCCTCAACTTTTGAAAGGGTTTCGAGGACCTGTTCCTACCGCAAGATTGGCGATTAAAGGATTAGCCACTGGTGGTCAATTTCAGGCAGAAAAGGAAGGAGCAAATCCGAATGTACATTTTATGGAGTTTGAAGGAGACTTTTATCCGTATTACCCAGGATTCTATAATACTCCTTTAGAAGAAGTTCCCTGGTGGGTTCCTGGTGTATATGAACTCCACGAAGAAGCTCAATTATTGATATTTACCCCCAATAGTTATGTTGATTCACCTTTTTTTGAAGATATCCCATTTTAACAAGGAGGTTATACATCATGAAACATTACTGGATGTTTTCTATGAAGACGATTATTTTTCTGTTACTTCTGTTAACTTCTTACGTTAGTGGACAGGAACAGGGAACTGAAGATTTTGAGAAGGTGACGTTACTTGTTCGAGTGATTCACATGGGAGGACTGGCTAAAAAGCAGCTTGAAGAATTTGTGAATGAGGATTCATCAATATCAGCAGATCTCCATGATGTCGCACATCAGGTGTTGGAAGATTCTTCTACAACAGTTGTAGAGCATACATATCAAGAAATTGAAGCGTATATCATCAATTTTTCGTTTGACCAGAACAGCGATGTTAATACTCGTGTAATAGAAGAAATGGGGAAAGCCATAGAGTATGCCAATTCTGCAAAGAACATTCTGGCACGTTTTATTCAAGATGAAGAAATTTCTTTAGATGCCCGACTCTTTGCGATTCCTGCGTTTGGCTTTATTCCTTCAAAGAATGATATTCTTTTTCTTGGGGAATTATTAGGAGCAGAGGAGGTAGAAGTGCGATTGGCTGCATTTCATGCTCTGCCGATTCATATCCAACGGGAAATTAAGTGTGATTTTACAACACCTCTCACTTCAGAAGAGCTTGAAGCCATGTTGCACCACATTCGCGATCTTCTTGAAGAATGAGTTGAAACCGAAGAAAACAGCGATGTTATTCCAGAAAATTTTTCACATCATCGGCCAGCATCCGAAATATACGATCATCGCCATTCTCCTCAGTATTTTCGGGGGAATCAACGTGCTCGCTTTTCAACATGCCTATAAGATGCTGAATTTTACTCCACAAGGAAGAAGAACGTCTTCGCCTGAATCGCTGTCGTTGCGAGAGAAATTCACGGTTCTTCTCTTTGGGGTTACGATTCCAAAGCCCGTGAATACTCACACGCCCGCTGCACTGGGAGTCCAATTTGAGACCCATGTCATGCAGGTCGAGCCCGGGATTGAACTTGAAGCCTGGTATCTTCCGCATTCACAGGCTTCAGGAATCATTCTCCTGTGCCATGGATATTCTGGCTCCAAGTCCGATGTACTTTCAGAAGCCCTCGCATTTCATGAGATGGGCTACGCTACTGTTCTCATAGACTTTCGAGGGAGCGGCGGGTCGAGTGGTAATCAGACAAGCATCGGTTTCCACGAAGCAGATGATGTCGCCTGCGCCGTTGACTACATCCAACGCACGTTCCAGGACATTCCTCTGATTTTGTATGGACAATCTATGGGAAGCGCGGCGATACTTCGGGCGATTTCCACCCACGCAATTCAGCCAGAGGCTCTTATTCTTGAAGCGGTTTTTGACAAGATGTTGTCTACAGTCAAAAATCGCTTTTCAGCGATGGGATTGCCGTCATTCCCAGGCGCATATCTCCTCATCTTTTGGGGAGGTCTCCAACAGGGCTTCTGGGGATTTGCCCATAATCCTGTCACATACGCCACTCGTGTTCAATGTCCTGTATTGATGTTACACGGGAAACACGATCCCCGTGCGACGCTTCCCCAGGCGCGCACAGTATTTGATCATGTACCGGCCGAAAAGCAGTTTGTGTGTTTTGAAAAGGCCGGTCACGAATCGTACCTGTCTATTGCTCCCGAACAGTGGAAAACGGCGGTATCTCAATTTTTACACCGATATATACCGTAAACCTATGAGGGATTATACTGAAAACTCATTGTATGCAGCCTACGCCAACATCTGTCCGCTCACACAGGATGCTGACGGCAACACGACCTGTATGGCGCATCCCTATTTCAGCCCCGATGCACCGCAGGCCGGGCTGCCGCCGGCAGAGCGCACCACGCCAGTCTATACGTTTTCTGCGCCAGAGTCGCCGCCTGTCTGCTCAGGCAGGGACGAGGAGGTCTGGCTAGAGCTGAGCGCGACCTGGTGGGGAAAACGCACTACACCAGAAAATCAGGCTCAAAGCGGTAAGTCCGGCGGGGTGGAGATCGCGCACCCCAAAGGGATCTTGACCTCCCTGAAACCGGACGGCGCATCTCATCTGGAACAACGCCTGCACTGGCGCCTGGTCACTCCGTCCAATCGTCCGGACCTGCTGGAGACGCTGCCAGCGACGATGGCGTCCGATCCATTTCCCCGCCTGATTCCTCACGCCCGCCTGAATATCAGTGAGCCTGGTATGTATGACATCGAATTGGTTATTACCGGGGATGATGGTGATGTGCTGCTGCTTGATAAGGCGCAAGTTCTGACGCAAGGAGTCGACCTGGATGCCTTCTGGCCAGGGACAAAGGACGAGCCGGGACCGCTCGTGCCGGATGCTGAAGAAAATGATCCGCTGAATCTCTTCACTTCAGTCAATGATGACGATGACAATGTTGACAACATTGTGGATCACGATCCGATCCATTCCCCGATCATTGATGCGGAAGATGATGAAATCATAACCCTGATCATCCGGCAGCTTACGCCGGAGACCCTTCCCGGATCAGGCACGGGGACGTTGACCTTGACTGCCAGCGAAGGATTGCGCTTGTTTCAGGCCGACGGTCTCCAGGCCCTCGAAGCCCCCGATCTGAGTCTCGATCTGACCAATCCGACCGGACCATTGGCCGATGTGCTGACTCAGGATGTCGTGCTGCTGCTGGAAGCCTATCAACTCTCAGAAAATACGCGGCTGGAACTGGTGTATACCGAAGATGGACAGGAGGTCGCACGTGACGAAGTCCATCTGACCGTGTTCAGTCCCGACATGACCGGAGGGTTTACACTGGGAGACACCGAGACGATAACGCCGTCGTCACCTCAGGCATTACGTACTTTTTCTGACACCTCACCACAATTCCGTCAATCGCAGCAGCAAACCGAAGGAGAGCAGTTTCAGAAAAATATTCGTTGGGTAGATGCGGTCAAATTACAGGATCAATATGGCCGTGAGATGAGTCGTTGGGTGGTATGTGATGCCTTATCTGAGGATCAGCCATTGTCTGTGTTAGTGCCTGTTCCTGAAAAAATATTAAAGGCGGCACAATTTTATGCTTCAATGGGAAAACAATGGGAACTTGGGATGAGTTATTATTTTCAAGGGGATGGTTGGAAGGATGGTATCGCCTCAAATAAAGAATCATTCCAGCTTTTAGCCGATGCATATAATGGTATTTTGAGCTTACTGAACTGGTTTTTCAAGCTTTTTGATGCTGATTATCTTTTAAATCAAGTTATTGAATCCTCAAAAATCTCGAAAGAAGATCTTGCCTCTGGATATTTCAGAATTGATTCTATAACAAACCCTGGAAAATATTTGATCAGATTTTATTTACGAGGAAAGTCTGACCAAGTTGAAAAATTAAGTTTTCCTCCTCAAGAATTGTTTGTTTTGAAACTCAATTTAACGATCTATCATGGAAATGAATCTAAAACTGAAGTCGCTGATAGCCAGGAAGCCAACCGAGGTGCGCTTACGGTTATCAATCGTAATGACACGGATGCAGATGGAATAATCGATCTTCTGGATACTCATGTGATTGCAACAGGGGATGGGCAAAACGAAGTAGACTTAATGAAACTCTCTATCCACTCTCTTTATCCAGTAAATCTTGTAGATAAATTGTTTTTTGGAGATACACAAGAAACTCTTAAGTTGAAAGTTGTATCGGGTACGGTAAAACTTTGGGAGCGTTCTACAAAGTGGTATGAAATTTTACCCATTAAAGGGAGTTATGAATTTCCGATTTCTGAACTTAATAATACTGTTTGGGTTGAAGTCATCGAACCAAGCAATAAACTTGGAGATATCAAGCTTGAATTAGAACTTATGGGGGGCAAAGATACCGTAGTCGCCACTGGCATTTGGCCGGAAATTGATGTCCGGGAAGCGGCACGGCATGAAAATAGAGCCGGACGAGATGACCCTCGGATGGACGGGGATGATGTTCTGGCTAGAAACAAGCTCCTGGTGTGGCATGATGCTGGAAACGACAATGCGATCACTTTTGAAGTCATAAAAACAGATATTCCAGATGGGACACAATTCATTAATAACAATACTCCGATCTGGATTCAACTTGAAGAGAAAGAGGATCTCAATAACTTAAATACCTGGCAGAAAGGAGAAAAACCATTTTGTGAACGTTTAGATAATAACAGTGCAACCTATCCTCAAACACATTGGTCTCCTCTTATCGTTTTGGATAATAAAGATTTTAGTGATTTACTCAGCAATTGCTTCACTTCATCTGCTTCCTGGGCATCTTGCATTTTATCCGCAATAGAGATTACCGAACAATGGAAGGCTGATGTTATTGTTAAGTATGGTATAGACTATAATGACTCAGGGGACTTGTCAGGAGATGAAGTCAAAGGACAGTATGAAGTTTTTGGAATAACTCAATTCGATTATGAGAAGGCGATATGGCGATATGATAAGATTTATTTGCCACTTGCAGTAACACATCTTGCAGATGCATTATGCTACCGGTTCAGTCACGGAGAATGGGAAGAGTCTGAGTGGTGGCTTGGAAATAAAGACTATCGTCCAGATGAGGATGCCTCCTGTGCTCCAAACGGTAAAGCGAATTCATGCACCTGCTCAAGCGGAAATCTTCTCTCCTGTCCTCGAAATACAAAGGAGAACTTGGTATCCAGGGATCTTACTCATAATGTTGGGGCAATTTTTACAAATTATTCGACGATTGTAGACAACGTAGACAGTAGAAAAGGTCAATATCCTCGCTCCTATTTTGAGGCCGATGTTACGGTTCCAGTTTATTCTTGGAATAAAGATAATGATGCCTCTGAATTGATAAGAAACGAAACCAATTATTTCAGAAAAAAACATCTCGAAAGATTACTTAAGAAAAAGTATCAAGAAGTGGAAGCCGCCTATCAGAACGGGACTGTTATAGATTCTACTACTGATTATATTATCAAAGAAGTCACCCTTGCATACTCTGGTTCCTGGTGGATCGATTTTACTCCACTATTTGAGATTGGTTTAGGAGGAGCAACAGTTCACTCTGGTACGCTGAAAGTCCTTGTCAGAAAGAGTACAAATATTCCAGATTTGTATGATGTTTCTCAAAAAGTTGAACTTGTCTCGTTTGAGATTGAAGATGGTTTTGATTATAACTATTTTAAGGGCAAAGAGGCAAAACCGACTCTTGCCTCAGTATCTGGTTCCAGTATTCAAGTTGGTTTTGAACAAAGCAATTCTGTCCCGCATGCCGGACAGGTTCCTCGTGAAAAAATCGATATTAGCGGACTACATCATATGGCTCCACAAAATCATCAATTTTTACGTACTATAGAATGGTTCAGGATACGGGCTAACGATAATTGGTCTGTCATTGACAAAAAAGATGATGGAGAGCATGAGATGTCGATAGATTGGTTCAAATGGCATCTAGAGTAAAATTAGAGTTCTGGAAAATAGCCTTTTCCAGAATAAGGAATTTTTGACCAAATATTCTGATCCACGGCATAGGAAAAATTTATTATAAACATGAGGATTCATTAGGAATATTGTTCTTGAATTTAATAGGTAGTTGTGATGTGAAGGCACATCGTAGCTTAGAACCAAATTACAAGGAACTGATGTCACTGTATTTATGAACGAAACGCATACATGTGCAATCACATCGTAGAGTCTGTTAGAGTTTCAGGAGATAGGGAAACTCTTTCATGAGGGTTCCGTTATGATAAATCTCCACCTGTGCAAAGCTCCTGTATGCCTATGCGACAAGCTTAAACGGAATATCCCCTTCGTCAAACCATTGGGCATATTCCTTGTTCCTTCCCAGGGCAGCAAGAGCTGCCAGGCCAACAGAGCCGGCAATCGACCAACTCATCCCGTGATGCTTTTGACGCTCTGACACCAGCAAGTCATTCATTTTTTCGCCAATCTGACTGGAATTTCGTAAGCCAAGTTCTTTCCTGACGGCATAACAGGGGATATGCGCACGATTACGCTCAAAATAGCCGACTAATCTGGCGAGAGCGTTGGGATCTTTGACCTGCTTCATATCGAGTGAGGTGAGAACGCGAATGGCGTGATCAACCAGTCCATGCCACAAGAGAGGCAATACCTCCTTCAAGACGGCATTGCGACGCTCTCGCCCTGTGAACGCCAGACTGAGTTGCACCTGGCACTTCCTGAGAACATGATACCAATCCACCACAATGACCATCGTCGAACACCACGAAAAGCTGCGACGAATGGCCTCATGTAACACCCCATACCCATCGGTAAAAA
This sequence comes from Candidatus Vecturithrix sp., assembly GCA_040772385.1. GTDB lineage: Bacteria > Moduliflexota > Moduliflexia > Moduliflexales > Moduliflexaceae > Vecturithrix. Next base: position 698,331 of record JAXGYF010000001.1, read on the forward strand.
ATTGAAGATGGCACGCCTTCAGATTATTTGAGAGTAAAAATGCCAGCACCACGCGAAAGACAGCGGTCATGCCATGGCCTGCCAGCACATAGGTCTGTCCTTGTCGCTCAAGATGCACCACGGTCGTGTGAGCATACGTGCGTGTCTTGTTCCCTTGACCAGGGGGAGATGGAGGGGGCGCTGACGAGCCCCGTTCAGCCTTTTGCCGTTTCACGCCTACATCATCCACCGACAGGTTCACGGTCAGTTCCGGCATTTCGTAAGGCACTGGATTGCTCCAGAGGTTCTGAGGCGTCTTCATGCGGTGCTGACACCTCTCAATCGCCGCGTCCACTCGAACCTGGGGGATCGTTGGCGACGAGGACGGGGGCAGGACGTCCGGCACACTCATTCGGCCATTGGACTCGGAGACATGAGAGATCGCCAAAATTTGACTCGCTTTGCGGTCAAGCGTCTCTCACAGTCTGATGCCTTCCCCTTCCGCCTGGGCTTGAAGACTGCGCGCCGGGGTGCCCTCGCGCTCCGACTGATCGCGCACACGATTGAGCCACCGACTGGTTTTCCGGTAGGAGGCTTCCGTCACACCATGGATATAGGCCACTTCTTTGAACCCGCTTGTCTTGTACCATTCCCATCGTCCTCGTTGAGGAAAGAACTCGGAGGCGGTGTCATACAGCGTCCGCTCGCCATCACACACCTGATGGGTCGTAAATTCGAAGCGACCAACTTCCCCATCAACCCAATATGGATACGCCTTGTCACGAATCATTGTGTCAGTTCCGTGGGCCAAGGCTTTTTTTTTGACAAGGCACTCAAATGGCGGGCCAGGGCGTCACGAATCGCCGGATGGCTGGTCTCCAGAAGGCGTCGCTCACAGAGATCGATGCTGCTCGCCTCCGTTTCTGGAATGACGACCTCAAGCCCCCCATCGTCACGGTGAGTAGGGCAGGAATGTGGTGTGTCGGTGGTTGGCGTGATTTCAATATTGATACGAATTTTATAGGCGTTCATGAGAGACCTCCTCTGGCGTTAGGATTCTTCTTGACAATTTTCCCGTCTCAACCGTATTCTCATACCCAGATGATCTTTGTCTATAAATTTTTATAAATTTAGCTTTGCACAGGTGGATAAATCTTTAAGATATGTTCTTTGACACAGATGGTTGCGTACACATAGTCCCAAGCCAATTTGGGGTCGATCTCAAACGTTTCAGACGCGATGGTAATTTTACCGCTTTTTCGGATGCGACAAATAAATGACACCTTCCCCTCTGGCCCTTGGTGAAAATGAAAACGGGGCGAAAACGTGAAATTGGACGCCAATAAGGTCGGCGTGAATTTCACAGCACGCTCATATTCCAATGACGTTTTCCCGTCAAGCGGAACATGGGGATGTTGCGTGTTTGCCGCCGTTTCGAAGGCCGCGACTTCTCGCTGTAATTGAGGGAAGTCCTGAATATGTTGGGTATACAATACGAACCGTTGAAACAGGCCATTGAAATTTTCAATGGAGCCGTTCCTCCAGGGCTGGCGGACTGGAATAAAGACGGATTCGACGTGTTGCGCGAGACAGAGTTTGGTAAGTAGCCCCGCTGACCGGGGAGACTGGGGACTTCCTCGAAACTCCAAGGCATTGTCGTGCTGCAAGCATGTCGGGATTCCCATGCGTTGCCATGAACGAATGACCGCATTCACAATGGTGCTTGCTTGGTGGTTTTTCCCAACTTCAAGGGCGACTCGACGACTACAGATATCTCGAAGATGATAAAAATAATACTTTTGAGAACTGCCTTGTAAATAGCGTGGTCCGACGACATCAAGTTGTTGTAATTGTCCCGGACGAGTGAGTTTCAAGACGGGATAATGTCGATCAAGCACCTCATGACCGGACGGAGAAGCTGGCGCTGCCCGAATGAGTCCATGCCGCACTAAAATATTATGCACGGTTCTGATGGAGGGAGGATCGTAGCCAAGCTCTTGAAGCTCTTTATGAATCGCTACAGCTCCAATCAAGGCATACCTCGTCTCATCTCGTTCTCGTTTTTCCCGGCAGATTCGGATATTCACAATCGCCGTTTCGAGGGCGTCGTCCGTTTGTCTCGCTTGATGGTCAGGAGCAGTAGAGAGATCGTAGAGTCCATCTAAGCCATACACCTCATACCGGAGTTTCCATTTAAAAAACCAGGCTGGGCTATACCCTAAACTCGTATAAATATGGGAGGGTTGTTCGCCTTCCAAATAGCGTTTTATGGCAATCACTCGATCTTCATAAAAACTGTTCATCTGTCGTACCTCCAAAATAACATCAGTTCTTTGAGAGGTCATATAGACAAACCACGATGTGATTGCCATAAAATCTATTTTCATACTCTATAATGTGTTTACAGTCAATGTTCTCTTGTTACTCAATAGAGTGGCTTCACCAAAACACTCAATGATGTGCTTACACATCACAGGTAGTTATAAGCACGAGAATATATCAAATATTACTTTTGTTTGGAAATACATCTCTAATTTTCAAGAGAATATTTGTGTGAATCCTTCTATAAAGGAGAAATTCTAAAAAATGAACCGTAAAAAATTTCTTTTGGTAATTATTGGATGTGTTTATCTTCTAATGCCATCTAATACGGAAGCAGAGCTTGTTTCCATACAGCAGTTACTCTCTCAGGTAGAAGCATCACCTGGCTCAATAGATAAGGAAATTTTGGAAGCAATCGCTTTAACATCATATGAAGTATTACTCAACATTCCGTTTGATGGGCTAGAAAATCATAGAGCAGAAATTCAAGCCCTGCTCTCTTTACGGAATACCCTGGGGACGTATACTGGTCTATCAGAAAGGTTCTTATCACTCCGAATGCAAGAAGCGATTGATCGAATGTTGCTGGTCGAAGTTTCCAGAAGAGCCATGCACCGTATAGGAAAAACGGTCACTCCTCCATACCAAATTCATTCCATCACCCCTGAAACGGTCTTTGAGTTGCTAGAAAAAAATAGTTTTGAAGAACAAAGGCAGATCGAATATATTAGAAGACTTCATGGACAGTTTGCCAGTTTCTGCCGGAGCAAAAATTTTAGTGTTGAGGATTTTCTGAATTGTACTGTCATGATGGCGTTTCCTCAAGAATGGAAAACCTCCATCAAATCCATGCAATTAGCGTTACATCTTTTCTCGGAGAAGGAGAACATGAAAACTGTCGAAGATGGATTATTTATCTCTGTTCTGACAGCATTAGATCAAGCCAAAGATGTGAGAATTCTTTGTACTATTTTTTTATCTGAATCTCCTGCGTCCTGGCAGGTATTACAACAATTACTTACTCAACAGTTGGAAATCTCTCCTTACTGTCGGGTGAGTAGCGGAGATATCACGACTCCGAATAGTATTTACGATACAATGAGAAAATATCTTGGGAAGAGGGAAAAGGATTATCCTATAACCCTGATGTATCTCTTTGCTCCATATTTAAAAAATCAGCACACTGTCATTGCTAAACTTGAAGAAGTGTTGTTCTGGTATACAGGAAAGCAGGAAAAATTTGAAGGGTTATTGCCTGGCTTTGGAAACTGGTTGGAATTGAATCAATAATACGTAACTGAAGATATGTTTATGTTACCGTTCTTTTGGTATCGTGTCGTTGATAATATGGTGACAGCGATATTGACGATACCGTGCTGAAAAGGCTTGAACCCATGATGAAACGAACATTCGTTCTGTTGTGTGTGTTCGTCTCTGTTCACCTGGTTGCAGGAGGCTAGGCAGAAGCCGCACGCCCTCCGATACAGGAATTGGTCGCCCAGGTCAGTGAATCCTCCGCGTTCACCAGTGAAATCCTGGAAGACATTGCCCTCGCTGCCTATAATGTGCTCATCACTGTCCCGTTTGTGGGCGTGCAAGACAGCCTGACCCGGTTGGAACAGATCCTACAGCTCAAACAAGCCTTAGAGCGATCCTCTGGCCTTCGGGAACGGCTGCTGGCCGTGACTCTCACAGAAGGCATCGACCGCCTGTTACTCTTTGAAGCAGCCAGAAAAGCCTCTGCTCTGCGAGGGAGGATCGTTCCTCCTCCCTATCACCCAGGTTCTTTTCAGGTAGACACTGTGAAGGCAGTCTTCCAGCAAAATCGCATGGATGAACGGGAGGCGATAGCCTATATCCGGACACTTCAGGGGACATTTGCCACATTTTGTCACAGTAAAAATTTTAGCCTGGACGATGTTTTGACTGGCGAAGCTACCAGAGCGTTTCCTCAGGAATGGAGAACCAGGCTCGGTCAACGCACGGCCTTATGGCAGACGAGCGTCGAACGCGTCACGCTGGAAGATATGCTGTTTGGGCTCATCCTGGCCGTCATCGACCAGGGCAAAGATGTCGAGATGCTCTGTGATATTTACATAGCGGCCCCCCCTGATCCGAAAAAAAATTTTAAAATACGCACTCAGCTTAAGCAGCGTCTCGATGGACAGCACATCATCCGGCTAAGTTTCGGAGGCTATACATCTCCAGACCATGCTTACAGAACCTTGCAAAAATATGTAGGCAGTGGGCAGGAGGAGTGGGCACAGATACTCACCTGGTACTTTGTGCCGTTTTTTCAGAACACTGCTGACAATCGTGCGCTCATCCAGGAAGCCTTGACCCAATATGGCCTGACAGAGCGGAGAATCAACAATTTACTGCCCTTCGGAATCTGGTTGGAAGCGGTCGACTAAATGGCCTCTTTCACCTCAAGCACAAGGAGGACTCTCATGAAATATGGACAGATCTGCGTTGGCCTTTTCTTCATATTGTGTATCACGGCGTCCCCGATTCGGGCTATTGAGCAGCAAGAGCAGGACTACATGCGCTTACTGAATATTTCCGAGCCCATCACATTTTTTAACGACACGGGGCCTGCTGTGATTCATGGTATTGATTTGTCAGTGTATGGCTATCATTCAATTTTTCAATATACCATCGCCTCACAAAATTTTATGATGGTGACGTTAGGTCTGACGGACTCTCGTGAATTGCTGCTCGGGGCACTCGACCTTGGAGATCGAGAATTTACCGTCATCACCACATTTTCAGCAGTGGAGACACAAGAGGTGGTTAATCCCGACCTGAGTGTCGGAATTTGCTTTCTGGATCACTATTTTTCGAAAGAACGGCTACGATATGTGTTTTTGACGTATAACCGAGGAAGTGGCATCTTACTCCAGGTCTATCGCATGGAGAATGAAGAACCGATCTCGTTTACCCTCATGGCCCAGGCGAAGATTGGAGGGCTTGATCGCACAACTGTTCCGCCAACGAAGATTGTTCCCAGGCTGCTCCTGGCAGATGTCAATCATGATACGTTCATGGATATTGTCGTGTGGCAGCGTATTTTTGTCCAAAAAGCAGATTCAGCGTATTCGTCTCTTCCTGAGTACTCGTTGGCTCACGAAGACATGCTAGTGATGTTTCTTGATTGGGTTCACTGCTCCGGTCAAGATGCCAACCAGGGCATTAGACAAAGACCATCTTTGGCGGCTCCTCTTTCCAGGTGGATGGTTTCATGTTTTTGACGATTGGAGAGACTGAGAGCATGGGATGGGAGGAAGAGACATGATCCACTGCAACGAATCATGTCTCTTCGCGTGTCTTTGTGACGTGTTTTTGGGATGGGAAACCCCGCCTGAAGATTCCGAAGAGGCATCTTCGATGGACGGAAGACGTTCATCAGGTTCGGGGAGGGCCGGGACGATGAACACAGACAGTCGTCGGTGACGACGGGGCGGTATCACGCCTTGACGTATTCACTCTGGTACGTATGACATAAACATTCATGAATGCAAGGAGAATGACGATGACTTGTATACAACCATGTATTCGCACCATGTTGCTCGCTCTTATCGTGGTGTGTAGTATTGTTCCCAGCGCGACCGCGCAGGAGCAGACCGTGACTCTGGCGTTTTACCAGGGGCTGAACCTGGAACAGGATGAGGTCGTGAGCACGCCAGAGGTAATCTCGGTCGTGTTCTGCGGCGCGGCGACTGAACCGTTCGTCCCGGCCCTCGACCGGGAGTTGTTCTGTGTGAAGAGGGGACAGGACTGACAAGAGACGTCACCTTTGAGCGGGAATTGCCAAAGAATGTCACCTCTGGGCGCATGTCGTCTCTTTGCTGCGATATTGAGGAGTCAGCCCCCCTTCACGAGAAGAATATCTGTCATCCTGAGTGACAATGTTCGGGAATGTCCTGAACCTGTCAGCCCATACGTTGCGAGACGTATTCAAAAGAAACACACGGCGAATTCCGGGAAAACACAGGACATGTCAGGAACAGTCATCAGACAATGCTCCCCTCACTGCCTCACTGTGACACAGATTTTGCTTGTAAGAATACGTCAATATTATGCATGATATAATATTATCATCTTTATACACCAACATCTCAGAAGAGACACACGTTCAGTACACGCCAAACCTCTCGGAAGGGAGGGACGGAACGCCACGGGTCCGTGTGTGAGCAAGGACAGCCGGGTTGCCTGGGAGAGATGTTCACGCCGGGGAGCCTGTCTGTGGCTGCCCGGCGTGTTTTTTGAGTACGCCCCTGGAAGAACGCATGTTTCCAGGCCATATCCCATGGACGAGAACGACAGTGCTGAGCGATGCCCTCGCATGACACGATGGTATTGTGTGCGTTGTAATGGTAAGAGGAGCAGCCCATGCCCACAGGACGAAGACTCCATACGCTTTGCCGTCTCGGAATATATAGTTTCATGATCATGATCCTGGCGGCGCCCGGCGTGGCTCAGATGCTGCCGGGACCAGTTCCAGAAAAAGACGATCCGGTGGAATGGACGACCATTTCAGTGGGGGCCAGAGTGCATTGCCCGGGCATCACATGGGGAAGTCCAGACCCGAATTCTGGCACGGTGTTCAGTAACTTTTTCCGGATGGACTTTTTTGGAAAGTGCAGCGCGAACGGCGGACCTGGAGCAAGCGGCAGCTTTCCGGCCCGACATGGCGGCATCGCCTGGAGCGGCGGCTTTTCCGACAAATGGCAAACCACGACCTGGCTGTCCTCCGCGCACATTGGTGGAAAATCCGGGGCCTTTCCGTCTACGGCCTACCCGATCGACCGGGTGCTGGTCTATGACCCGGACCGGGTGATCCGGCAGTGCGATCACTATATGGGTGGGTGCCTGCCAGCCGCCTATGATACCTCGCAGAGCGGTCTGCTGCCCGGCAGATTGCCAGCCCGGGTGCTGCTCTTTGACTGGGGGCAACTGCGTCCGGTCTACGACCCATCCCTGGAATTGACTGAGAAACCGTATCTCAAGGACCCGACCCGGCCGGAGGCGGAGAATCTGGATAGCATCTTCCTCTTGCGCGATGAGATGATGGTGCTGTCCGGCGATGGCAAACTGAGCGACGCCAACGGCTGGTGGACGGCCTGGGCCGGGCGCGGCGATCTGTTGCTGACCCGTCTGCGCCCCAAGGCCTTCACCCTCCCCGGATATGACCCGCCGGCCGACGCGTTGAGCGACTCACCGCCGGTGAAGATCGACGCGTCTGATATGAATCCCTGGGTTGCCGAGGTGATGACCGGCTCCCCCGATCTGTACGAACCTCTCAACATGACCTATACTCCGCCGCTGGGCCATCATGTGACGAACGATCCTGAGAATGACCGGCGAGCGCAGGTGTGGCTGCAACCGGATTACGAACCCCAGCGCGCGCCCTACACTCTTATCGGACAGGCGTATCAATTTCCGCTGGTGACGGGCGCATTGCACACGGCCTACGCCGACATCTGTCCGCTCACGCAGGATGCCGAGGGCAACGAGACCTGTCTGCCGCACCCGTATTTCAGCCCCGACGCGCCCCAGGCCGGACTGCCGCCGGAAGAGCGGACCACGCCGGTGTATACGTTTCCCGCGCCGGAGTCGCCGGACGAGGAGGTCTGGTTGGAACTGAGCGCGACCTGGTGGGACAAACGCACGCAGGAAGAACAAGGGGCCCAGAGCGGCAACGCTGGCGGGGTGGAGATCGCGCACCCCAAAGGGATTTTGACCTCCCTGGCGCCGGACGGCGCATCTCATCTGGAACAACGCCTGCACTGGCGTCTGGTCACTCCGCCCAACCGCTCGGACCTGTTGGAGACGCTGCCAGCGACGATGGCGTCCGATCCGTTTACTCGCCTGGTTCCTCACGCCCGCCTGAATATCAGCGAGCCAGGCGTGTATGATGTCGAACTGTCCGTCGTTGGGGATGACGGCGACCGGCTCATGCTCGATACCATGCAGGTTCAGGTGATTGGTGTGGATCTGGACGCCCACTGGCCCGGCACCATGGCCGAACCCGGGCCGCTGGTGAGCGATGATGAGGAAAATGATGCCCTGAATCTGATCGCCTCAGTGAACGACGATGATGACAATGATGATCACATTATCGACAACGACCGCGCTCAGTCACCCGCCATTGTGCCAGAGGATGACGAGGTGATGACCTTTATCGTCCGCGCCCTTGCTGTGAATCCTGGCGTCGGGACCCTGGAATTGTTTGCCGGTGATGGGCTGCATGTCTTCACCGCCGATGGCACACAGGAACTCACGTTGCCGCTTTCAGTGGATCTGGCAAATCCGAGCGGCCCGTTGGCGGATGCTGTGAATGCCGAGCATCCCCGGGATGTCACGCTGCTGGTGGATGCCAATCTTCCGGTAGAACGCACGATGGTGGAACTCATTTACTCTCAAGATGGCAAAGAACTCGTGCGTGATGAGGTGCATCTGAAAGTGGCACATCCAACGGTGAAAGGGAGCTTTACCCGTGGTTCTGTCCGGTATGCGGAAGCCATGCAGTTGAGGGGCGAATGGATCGTGTTTGGAATGTTGACGCAGGATCGCCCGCTCTCTCTTTTTATTTCAGATACCGATCAGGTGTATGAATCCATCCAGTATAAGAAAGCCACGGAACCGGAATCGGCCTATAAGAGCGGATGGCGGTTAGGCAATGCCTATTTTCAACAACTCACTGATGAGTGGAATGCGCTGTTGGCCTCGCTTGGCAGTCCTCATCGCTACACCCTCGATGGCATCATCGACTGGTTTGTGGCATCCACCGGGATTCCTGAACAGATCGCGACATCGGAGGGCCTGGTCACCAATCCGGGACTGCCTATCACAAATATTGGGAGGTACGACATCCGCTTATACTACACGGGTCAGAACAAGGATAAGTGGAAGGATATCCAGGTCAGAGTCATTCAACCCGGAACGATCTGGGGAATGTTCAGGACGGATCTGCGTGATCCCACAGTCTCGGAATGGACGCTTGGGGAAGTCTTCACCGAAGGCGAAACCTTTTTCCGTACGTTGGGGGGAGTGCGGATACATCTTCAGATGATACTTTCACCTCAGCTTGCAACATATCAAGACGCGGTTGTGGGATATAGGTGGAGCGCTGCGCCCACTCATCCGCCGGTCTATCAGATCACGGCGGAGACGTTTGAGACCTTGCGAAACGCGTTGCGCAAGTCCAAGATTCCACAACCCATTATCGGGAAATTACAAGAGCTGCTGGAGAATACGACCTTTCCGACGGAAGAAGCCTTGTTGTTGGCGATGCAGCCGGCCTTCAACGGATATACCATCACCCAACAGGTGTTGGACAGGGTGAAACAACGCGTTCTCAACGAACGCGTGTTCTGCCCGGATTACTTTTTTGACCCGGATGATGGTCTGAGTGTGTTACGCCAAAAAGATGGCGATATGCGCGTCGATACCGCCTATTGGAGCGACGACGAGTTGCAGACCTTCTGGGAAGCGGCCAAATCTCGGAGAGAAGGGGAAGGCGGGGACTCAGAGCGATATGTCAAATATCATCTGGCAGGATACCGGCTCTCCAGCCAGGCGCTGACCACACTCTTTGAACACGACGTTCAGCAACAGCAGACCATGCCCTTCGAATTTTATAGGAAGCTGGCACATTATGAGCATAAGAAAACCTTGTGCGACAAGACCGGGATGGATGCCTGTATCCGGGGAGCAGAGGGAGAGGGATACTCCTTTCGGAATGTGAATAAGGATGATGTGAATCTCAAATTTCTGACGGCCCTCAGAAAAGCATTAGACCTGGAGCCAGATGAAGAGATTCCGTATCTCTCCACAATCATGACCCGTGCCAGCCATTGGAACCAGTTTAGCCGGTACATCAAAGACGAAGCTCGTCAAGACAATGCGCGCTATTTTGATCTCTGCAAACCCGTGATTGTGAGATACGCGACCCCTGATACGGGGGACGTTGGGACATTTTTCCCCAGTTATCGCACGGTCATCACCGATCCCCAGACGCGAGAGGTGATTGGACCAGTAATGCCCCTGACGGACGACGAACTGAGCGAACAGAAGGAATGGGCGGATGATCCGCTGCTGCTCCGGGAGGAGATCTATTGGCAAGGCGACTCGCGCTCCGATCTGGATGAGATGGTCACATTTTCCTTAATATTTGGGAAACGAATCGTGGGCAATCAGATTGAGGTGCTTGGCACTGTCCCCATCACCCGCCAGATGAAAAGCCGGGAACTGCAGGAGGGATCAGGTGGCGATGATGTCATGATGTTACAGTCACTGCTCACATTTCTTGACTGGGATCTCACTATCGATGGCGCCTTCGGGCCAGGAACCGCTAACCGAGTTATCAAATTCAAAAAGCAGAACAGGGGGACATGGTTAACAGATCAGGATAGCACGGTAGATACCAACGTGGTGAAAATGTTGAACATAAATTTTGATGATTATCGCAAGGCATTGAATGCTTTTGGCTGGAATGATGGAGAAAACCCTGATGAAGATGATGTTACAATAAGTGGAGATTATCGTGATGAAGAGAGAAACGTTTGCTTTAAGAAAGAGAGCGCACATGACGATTGTCATGGCTGGGTAGAAGCAGCCGCAGCCTTGTTAACAGCGTTGCCTCCTGGAGTGATTTCTCCGGAGGTTGCCTGGAGTACAGATAAGAGAAGGCTTCTTTTGAAGGTAGTTCATGAGGAATCTGGGAGTATACATTGGGAGGATAGGAATGTGACAATTTCAAGCACAGGGGCGCTTGGATTCACTCAAGTTCAGCCATTCAACTCTGAACGATATAATGATAGAGGCGTAACTTGTATTGTTGATGCATCATTAAATCTATATCGTCCAGATGAAAATTTGAGGGCGGGGGCTCAATTCTTCAATGATAAGTGTCTAAACAGTGGGGCATTTTCTGGTGATTGGACACAACCTGGAGATGATAATATGGCATTGTTAAAGAAAGCTCTGGCATATTATAATGGTGGGGACGAGAATATCCTCAAAAACAATAGTTGGCAAACTATTGTTACAAGCCCTAATAACCTCGGAATGACAAAAGAAGTAAATTATGTCTCTCGATTTTTGGGAGAGTGTGATGAGATTGTTCCAGGCTTAGATTGTAACTAACAGAGAAATATTATGACCACCAAACAAGGGATAAAAATCATGAAAGGAGAAAAAGGATGTATTGCTTGAGAAAATATATCTGTTTTCAAGTGTCGTTAATATTGTGCGGAATCCTGACGTTTTGCTACATTGTTGGAGTTTATGCTGAAGCAGGGGCAGAAATTCATGTATCCGAATTTCTGAGTCAAATGCTGATGCTAGAACTACCAGGAACACAACTTACTGAATGGGATGAGAGGGGTAAAATTCTTCATATTGTCCATCACAATAAAGACAAACAACTGTATCTTTATAATGTGATCAAACGAGATTTAGACGAAGATGGGAGCGATGAATTGATTGTCGGGTATCAATTTATTGATAAAGTACGCTTTGATGATGAGGATTTTCTTGCAGTATACACAATTGGGGAAAATGGTCAATTGTCCCCCCTTTTTCGCAAACGTTTTCAAAACACAGATGAAGGGGAATTTACGGATTTACAAGTAAGGAATCTCACAGAAGATGGACTACCTGCGATCATAGTAGCATATAATTCCGTTCATGCCGGAGCCAATCGTGCAAGATGGAAAGAAGATTTCTCTATTATACGAGGGCAATATCCTTTTGATACACTGTTAGAATTAAGGATTAACGAAGGAGAAGCGGGAAATAAAGATGGAACTGATTACTACAGAGAAATAGCTGTCGAACTGAGAGATGCGGATAATGATGAAATATATGAGATTGTAGCTATGCGATACGAAGGCAAGGATCAACTTCAAATACAGCAAATAACCTCGCAGCCGGAGATTTATAAGGCGAGTTTCAAACTTACCACTCACAGTTTCGACCATCTACACAAGAAGAATCTTCCTGAAGAGATTTTACAAGCATTACAACCTCTGGAAGAGCAGGAATTTGCCACGAAACGTGACTTTCTGCAAGCGGTCGAACAGCAGATCGGAGAAGAGGACACTGAGAAATATGAAACGCTGCTTGTGCAATATGGGATCTCGGCGTATCGGCTTGAAGGACAGTAACATGGAACCCTCTTGTTTCCTTACCAGGCAAGAACGTTATTGGCAAGGCGACTCGCGGGCGGATCTGGATGAGATGGTCACATTCTCCTTGACATTTGGGAAACGGATCGCTGGTAATCAGATTGAGGTGCTTGGCACCGTCCCTATCACCCGCCGGATGAGAAGCCGGGTACTGCAACAAACCGATCCGATCATGGGGGGTGATGACGTGATGATGCTGCAGTCGCTGCTCACGTTTCTTGGCTGGGAACTTGGAATTGATGGGGCTTTTGGGCCAGGCACGGCTAGTCGAGTTCTTGCATTTAGAAAACAAAACATATATGGAGCCACAAGTATTCAAATAGGTAATAAAGAATTAGAATTGCTGCATGCTCATTTCGATGACTATCGATGGGCATTAAATGCTTTTGGCTGGGATAATGGAGATGAACCAGTTCAACAAAGCGCGACGGTAGGACAAGAACATCCCCTATTTAAAAGAGACTCAGAGGAAGAGGAAGAAGAGGATCGCTGGATAGAAGAGGCAGCAGCAGAGATTGAACACCTAAAATCTGGTATCATTACTCCCGATCCTGCTTGGAGTACAGATGAAAGGGATCTCTTATTGGCAGTTATTTGGAAAGAATCATCAGGAACACATTGGGATAATTGGGAAGTAACAATTTCGCCCCAAGGAGCTTTAGGTTTTCTACAAATTATGTCTTATAATTCTAAACGCTATAATTCTTTAGGAACATTACCAGCATCGTTAAATTTGTATAGGCCAGATGATAATTTGAAACAAGCGGCTTATTTACTTGAAGAATATTCGGTGATGGCATTTGGTGATCATGCCAATCAATCTGATGGTTGGCAAGTTTCTGGAGATGATGATGTAGATGTACTGGCAAAAATCTTAGCCAGGTATAATGGAGGAGATGAAAGTATTCACCAGAATAATACTTGGGAAACTATCTGCAAAGATGAACTTGTGAAAGAAGAGGATGATCCAGATCCTTTGATTATGTCATCAAGATCAAGAAAAAATTGGGTTTGGATATAAAGGACTTTGAAGAACCATTCGATAGAGAATGAATGATATATCTGTTTGCGTACTCGCTAACTTGTATTATAACGACTGTATAATTTTACTTTGTCAAGTTTCAAAATTTCCGCAGAAATGGATTCCCGCGAAGACGGGGATCCATGCGACCCCCAGATGTGCTAACTTAACAAAGTAGAAATAATTGACCAAAATTTAAGGGAGTATATAGAACTATGAATATATTGAAGAAAAAGATAGTTTCTTGCGTTACGCTATTATTGCTGCTAATGGTGTATGATTGTTCCAAAATTTACGGGTTCGAACCAAGTATTGAAAGCAGTGTAATTGATCTGATTCACAGGGCTCTCGAAAATAAGCTAGAAATCACTCAACTCTCTTATTATCCAGAATTTGATAATAAACAGGGGGTTCCTCTTTATAATTTTGAGTATCACGGTAAGCCTACTCGAGTATATCTTTTTGGATCAATTGATCACGATTTCGATGGAGATGGCGAAAATGATGTAATTATCGGATGCGAATTCTATGACAAACCAGAGGTCAACATTGACGATTTTCTCGTGATATATGCCAGAAAAAATGATCTGCTAACGCAGTTATTTAGTATAGACTTTCAACCATCTGATAGGGGTGGCTTTTCACGCTTTCAGATTGAAGATATAACAGGAAATGGTATCTCTGAAATTGTAGTAAATTATGACTCAGGTTCTGTGGGAATGATCAAATGGAGCTTGCGAGAAAATTTCTTTGTCATCCGGGGAGGAACTCCCTTTGATACCCTACTGGAATTGCAGGTACGAAAAGAGTTGGGGCATGTCCGAAAAGATGGTTATTATATGAATACGGAAGTTGATATAGAAGATGTAAATGAGGATGGGCTTAACGAAATCGAGGTAGTAGAATATGAAGGGGAAAATGCGTTGAATACCAACAAAGTTACCTTAGAACCCTTAATTTATAGCGCTACTTTTAAACTCACTTCATATACTTTTAAGTATTTACGCATGAAGAATATCTCTGAAGAGATTGTGCAAGCATTGCAGCCCTTGAAAAAACAAGAATTTGCCACAAAAAATGACTTCTTGAGCACCATTGAACAGCAGATCGGAAAAGAGGACACGGAGCGATATGAGAGACTCCTGGTGCAATATGGGATATCTCAGTATCGGCTTGAAAATGATCACGAATAAGAGGATCGCAAATTGCTGAATTTTTCAAAACGAGTGACAGAATACCAGTGTGAAGCAGATGAATGGTTTCGTTATTTGGAAGGCTGGGAATAGAATGTATCAGTTCGGAAGGTATGTATAAGTACAGGGTTGTTCAATTCTCTGAAATTTGGTGGAGTCCACTTTCTGAAGTGGTCTCCACGGAGAATTGAACAGCTCTGTGTATGAGTGCAGGTGTCGATTCCGTTCGCCATCACTGCCATACAGCATCATATCGACGTGTAGGGAATATTCCAGCATACACACATTCGAAGGAAGTTAAGGAGGTTTTTTTATGCACATCGTCCATCGTTATCAAACACGACGTTTCATTTGTCCCCTGTTGCTCGCTCTTCTCATGCTGGGCAGTGTGGCACCCATCGTGGTCGCGCAGGAGCAGACCGTGACTCTGGCATTTTACCAGGGGTTGAACCTGGAACAGGATGAGGTTGTGAGCACGCCGGAGGTGATCTCGGTCGTGTTTTGCGGCACAGCAACCGAGCCGTTCGTTCCGGCCCTCGACCGAATGGTGGTGCTGGGTGACGAAGGAGCCTCTCATGGGTGATGAACGTCGCTCGTGTCGAGTGCGTGTGATCGTGTTGCTGCTGAGTCTCACGCTGGTTCCTCACCGGATCACCTAGGCCCTGACTCCCGGTCCCCTCCCGAAAGATGCGCCGGTGGAGTGGGTGACCACGCAGATTGGTGGGAATATCTTGTGCCTGGGCATCAGTTGGGGCGGTCCGCTGCCCTCCAATTCCGGGACGGTGTTCAGCGATTTTTTTCGCCTCGACTTTTCCGGGGTGTGCAGCGCCAATGGCGGTCCGGGCGGGAGCGGGGTCTTTCCGGCGAAGCGCGGCGAGGCGCATTGGGCGGGCGCGTTTTTTACCGACAATTTCACCAATTTTTCACTGGCGGCAGGCATCCCGCACGGGCGGTTCCAGATGAACAAGGTCATCGCGTATCCGGTGGTGCGCGCCCTGATTTATGACCGCGACGGCATGATCCGTTCGGTGGATCATTATCAGGGCGGCGGTCCAGCGCCGATCTATGCTGCCGACGGCATCCAGCCCGGCAAACAGCCGGCCCTGTGGCTGCCGTTCGACTGGGGGCAACTGCGTCCGGTGTCTGAGCCGGCCCTGGAACTGACCGAGAAACCCTATCTCAAAGACCCGACCCGGCCGGACGAGGAGAATCTGGATAGTATCTTTCTCTTGCGCGATGAGATGACGGTGCTGTCCGGTGATGGCAAACTGAGCGACGCCAACGGCTGGTGGACGGCCTGGTTCGGACGCGGCGATCGGCTGTTGACCCGCCTGCGCCCCAAGGCCTTCACCCTTCCCGGGTATGAACCACCGGACGACGCGTTGAGCGACTCGCCGCCGGTTGAGATCGACGCGTCTGATATGAACTACTGGATCGAGACGGTCATGGCGGGGTATCCGGATCTGTACGAACCACTGAAACTCACGTACTCCCCGCCATTGGGGAACCGCGTCCGCAACGACCCTGACAACGACCGGCGGGCACAGGTGTGGCTGCAGCCGGACTACGAACCGCAGCGCGCCCCCTACACCCTCATCGGGCAAGCCTACGACTTTCCGCTGGTGACGGGCGTCCTGCACACGGCCTACGCCGACATCTGTCCGTTCACGCAGGATGCCGAGGGCAATGACACCTGTCTGCCGCATCCCTATTTCAGCCCCAACGCCCCGCAGGCCGGACTGCCGCCGGAAGAACGCACCACGCCGGTCTATACGTTTTCCGCGCCAGAGTCGCCGGACGAGGAGGTCTGGCTGGAGCTCAGCGCGACCTGGTGGGACAAACGCACGAAGGAAGAACAAGGGGCCCAGAGCGGCAACGCTGGCGGGGTGGAGATCGCGCACCCCAAAGGGATTTTGACCTCCCTGACGCCGGATGGCGCATCTCATCTGGAACAACGCCTGCACTGGCGTCTGGTCACTCCGCCTAACCGCCCGGACCTGTTGGAGACGCTGCCGGCAACGATTGCGTCTGAGCCTTTCACTCGCCTGGTTCCTCATGCTCGCCTGAATATCCGTGAACCTGGGATGTATGACGTTGAACTGTCTGTCGTTGGGGATGAGGGTGACCGGCTCATGCTCGATACCATGCAGGTTCAGGTCATGGGCGTGGATCTGGACGCCCACTGGCCTGGCACCATGGCTGAACCAGGAGCGCCAGTAAGCGATGCTGATGAAAACGATCCGCTCAACCTGTTCATGGCCGTCAACAACGATGATGACAATGGCGATAGAATCGCGGACTTCACGCCTTCCACACTCTTTCCGCAGGATGATGAATTGATCACGATTGTGGTGCGGAAATTTGGCGCGCCGGAACTCGGGACAGGTACCCTGGAACTCTCTGCCGCCGAACCGTTACGGTTTTTTACGGCGGATGGCTCCCAGGAATTGACCCTGCCGTTAACCCTCGATCTGGCTGAACCGTCCGGGCCATTAGCGGCGGTTGGAAATCCCAGCAATCCGCAAGATGTCACCTTGCTGATCGAAGCGCAGGACTGTTCACGTGACGCGGTGATCACGTTGCGCTATCTGGAAGACGGACAGGAAGTCGTTCGTAATGACGTGCATCTCACCATTGTGAACACCGAAATCGTAGGCAGCTTTACCAGAGGCTCGATAGAGTATGCCAACACGATCTGGTTGGCAGATCAGGGTGTGTATCTGGCATTCGGATCATTGACGGATGATAAACCCCTGTCGCTGCTGATCAGCTTACCTGAGGAGGATATTCCGGATGAGGCGGTTGCGACGGCCGGTGTGCGTTACGGCCTGGGAACAGCACCAACGAGCGTCGCATCGCGAGTGTCCGACCCCGATTACGTCTCCAATCTCGTGTTCACCTACAATCTGATTAATAGGGCACTGACTGCGCTCTTTGGCTGGCCACTGAAAGAATATACTGAAGAGCAGATCAGAACCTGGCTGTTTGAAGAATCCGGCATCGCAGAAGAAAAACTGATGAACGGTCGCTATTTCGCCACAGCCCCCACAGACGTCACGATTCCGGTGCAGTACACAGTGCAATTTCTGCAACAGGGGCAGCATGTGTCCACAAAATCGGTGTTTGTGCGCAAAACCGTGGATTTAGATATTGACTCCGATAACAATAACGGCTATGATGCCGATTGGATGTCGACGCCGGAAGAAGAAAAATTGGAGGGGTGCGACGACTGCGCAGGTAAAATCGTCTATGCCAATCACAGTGACGACGACGAGGATGAAATTCCGGACTTTGCCGACGGCTTCAACCGGGATAACACCCTCAACACCGATGATGACATCAATGCGCATGAATACTTTGTGCCAGTGATTCTTGAACTGCCGGCCATTCAGGAATGGGTGGATCTGGCAGATGTTCAGCTTCGCTTCACGTATGACGCCTCTGCCCCTGGTGACATCAGAGAAGAAGCCCCGACGGGCAATCTCCCGTTTCAGCGGCCTGCCAGAGCCAATGATGTGAACATTCTGCTTCCGGCCGCCGATGGGCACCTCAGATTATGGCGAAAAGATGGCAATGAGGCGCGGACAGAAGCCGATTATGTCCTACCGTCACCTCACGTCTATACGGCGTCGGATCTGGGATTTACTAATGACCAGCGAAAAATAACGCTGCACCTGGAAGGCGTGACACGCAGCGAACAGCGCGGCGACCAGGAAATTATGGTGGAAATGAATGTTGACAACGATGCCCGAATGCAGTTTGATATTTCTGATTCGGTGCGGACCACGGTGCTTGGCGTTGAACTTGTCGATCTGCGAAACGGGGGACGGCCTGTTCGAGCCAATTCCGCCAGTGATGCCTTTATTCAGGATGATGCGCAGAACATCCCACAGATGCCGCAGCTTGTTGCACGATTGCTGCCTGAAGGATTGATGGAGTTTGTCCATTGGCAATTGACCATAGAAGATCGGACGCAAAAACGGTATGACTGGAACAATGATGGTGATACAGATCTCCATGAATTCAGGCGGGTACGAGATGATTGGTATGAACTGCCGGAAGTGTTAGATGATATAGATGCTGCCTGGGAAATGTGGCGGGCTTATCAAGGGGAGTACCGGGGCAAAAAAGCCACGTTGTTCTGGCAACTGCACCGCTATGAAGACCAACCTGAGCATCAACAGCAATTTGTTTTTCATATTCGTGGTCGCAATCCGGATTGGCGCGCTGTGGAGAATTACATTGCCCAACTGTTTGCCGAGTGGAATATTGACGAACCGTGGTATGTCCGACCACTTGCTCGAATGGAAAGTGGTCGGAATCGTCAACGCTATCCGGCTCCTGACAATATTGATATCCCCTATGCACAATTTAATGATAATCGGTCCAGTCTAGGGCCTGATAAATATTATGCCAATATAAACGGATTGAATATAAATATGAAAAATTATCGATTTTGCCCGAATTTCGGCGGGCCTAACGGGTGGGGTATTATGATGTTGGACAATCCTCCGGCCACTGTGCGAGATCTTTGGTACTGGCCGGACAATATACAAAGAGGAGTAGATCACCTTATTAACACCTGCCGGGATGCGTCTTTGGAAGATGGTGGAGCAGCCGCATGGATAAATGAGCAAATTCAACAACAACAACGACAAAATCCTGATATGTCTCTTAACAATCAACCTTTTCCGTACGAAAACTGCATTTTTCAAAGTGGTACTGCGCACACACCGATTGATGCTTGTACCATTCAGCGGTACAATGGAACCGGGGCTTTTCCAGCAAATGGTGAATTTCAAGCAACACCTGGTGGGTGGACGATCTTTTGGGATAATGATGCTAATGGAGGAGTAGGAGCTTGGGGCCAAAACTATAATGCTCATATCATCAGAGTATGTAGAGAATGGTTTGATCCTCCACAATAAGCAAAACAACACGTAGTGGGAGAGAACTTGTAAAAACACCATGAGGTTATACATATATAGCGTTCCTAAGTCAAACGTAACATGTATAACATTGGGCAAAATGAGGATTTCCAGCTATGCTGGCATTCACGTGAGCACGTTGGCATGCACATCGTGGCGACGTCGCCATACTGTCATATTCTGGTCGAGTTCTGTATAGTGTTATGCTGTGGTCAGATTATGGCTATGTTAGCCACCGTAAATCGAGAGAATATTACGTTTGATTTAGAAACGCTATACAGACGGAAGTGTCAATGCCACTCTGACAGTGAAAATAATTTGATTATGTTCTTGTTATGAATAAGGAGAAAATAATGAACAAGATACTATGTATAAGCCTATTTTTGAGCATTATATGCATCATTCAAGATGCGTTAGCAAATGAATATATTCTTATTTCCACTATTGAAGATATGGCTCCACCTATACCATGTCAGATTTACCGGACAGATACAAAACAGCAGAGTCTTTCGTTGATTCAAGAGATTTCTGCTGAAAAGGGAATTCGGCTCGTTTTTGCATATCCCCAATTCGAGACATTGGTTCTTTGGCGTTATGCAGAAAATAATACCGGCTCTTTGGTGATTGTGGATGTAAACAGCCCAGAGGAGCATAAAACTGTTTCGCTTCCTTTCACACCAATTTTAGGAGGCTATCTCGTGCAGGATTCAAAAAATGAACCTCTTTTCGCTTCGTGGGAGTTATCCGACTCTGGAGATCAGTTGCATGCGTATTCAGTCGTATCAGAACGCCTGGAAAAAGTGCAGAATGTGCGCTGGGAGACTGCAAGACTTCAATCTGCCAATGCATTGCGAAGAGGTGGAGGTGGTCGGATCATGAGTATTGTGGTTGACTCCGATAGCGGCAACATTTTTTATTATTCAGGGAATTTTAGAGCCTTATTACCATTCCGTTTCGATGAAAAAACTCTTGAGGTATTCCGCTCTCATGTCAGGAATTTTCCGGGAACATCAGAAAAATGGGCAGCAATACCAGCTAGCGATGGACAAACGTGTATAATAGCAGCTGTAGAGAAAAATGAACAGAGCTTTTATATATTTATCTATGATAGAATACAACAGACTTGGAAGCATCTTGTTATCGAAGGCGAGGAAGACCATAGAGTTCAACTTTTTGGTAATTGGCTGCTTGTTCAGCATATTTCCTTAAATAAAGAGACTTCTCCCATTTCTCGGGTGTTTGAAGGTAAATATACCTTTTATCATCTCGGCAGCAACGAACAGTTTACCTGGCAGACCGATCCCCAGACTGAGATTCTGGGGATTTGGGACAACACGATTCTTTATAGAAGAGGAGATCGGTTGTTTGAATCACAAATTGCTGGTACACAGATTGTGGGAGAGCGAGTGTTATGCCAGTACAAAGCCATTCAGGCTGTTCATTGGGCATTTCTTGCTCCCTCTCAGGCTACCAGTCTTTCCACGTCAGACTCGGAAAAAGAACAGCATTCCCAACAGGTCGGCACCTATCTTCTGGCCGCGGCTCAGGAGCGAAGCGATCCGCCCATGCCCTGCACCCTGTATCGCACGGATGCGGCTTCGCAGACGCTCTCGGCTCCGCTGGCGACCATTTTTCCTCATCGCGGCATTCATCAGGTCACCACCCATCCCCTCTACCGCAAGCTGGCCGTATGGCGCGAGGACGACCATCAGACCGGCTCGTTGGTCATTGTGGACGTGGATATGCCGGCCGATCGCCAGACCGTGTCGTTGCCCTTTGCGCCTACATCCGGAGGTGCGTTTCTGGTGCACGAGGACACGCCGCTGGTGCTCAGCCGGGCGGTCAGCGCGCGGCATGCCGAGGCCTATACGGTGCCTCTCGGCGCAGATCGCGTAGACCGCAGCTTGACTCATATACAATGGAACACGGCGGTGCTGCAAGGAGCCAATGCCCTGCGCGGCCGGCGACTTCGATCGGTTGTGGTACAGTTTGAGCCGCACACCAATCAGTTGTTGCCGTTTTTCTACGATGATGGCGATGCCATACTGCCGTTTCAGTTTGACGAGGTCACCCGTCAACGCTTCGAGTCGTTCCACACCAACGTAGCCGACATGCCGGGCAATACAGCGCGCCTGTGCGTGCTGAGACCGTACATCCAGAACCAATTGCCTGAGAAATTCCCCCTGTTGGTGTACGACAAACTCACCCGAACATGGCGCGAACTGGCCGTTGAAGGCGCGGCTTTTGCCGTGCAGGTCTTTGGCCCCTGGATCGTCATGCAGCACGTAATGCCCAATCAGGATGATCCCGATGGCCTGCCAACGCCAACAGGCGACTATACCTTCACGCATCTCGACCGGGAAACGCCAATGCACTGGCAGGCTGACGACCAGACCGAGGTTTTGGGAATCTGGGGAGCCACGCTGCTCTATCGAACCGGTGAGACCGTATTCGAAGCCACCATTGACGAACACGACATCATTGATTCCCGGCCGGTATGCCGTGATCCGGCCGTTCAACATGTCCACTGGGCCTTTCGCCTGCCATCACAAGGAGGAGAAGAATGACCATTCAACTCTGTCGCTGCTGGTTGCTGGTGTTGTGTGTATATGCTCGGCACAGGCGCTGTTCAGGCGCAAGACCTGCTGATTCTGGGAGCGCGGGGCGAGGTGCTGCGCTGGAATCCCCAGAGCGGAGCGCAGGCGTTGACGCCGCTGGCGACGCTTGGCGAGATCGTGCTTGACTGGTATGTCGACGAGGATTCTGGAACAGTCTTTGTGTCGACGCTGTCGGGGAATGTGTATGCCCTGTCCGTTGACCGGGATATCCCCGGCTACGCGCCGGTTGCTATGCCGCCGGCCCAACCGCTGTATGTCCTGTTCGATGAGGAAAGTAAGCGTCCGGGACGGGTCGCCTTGACGAACGGCTATACGTCCCATGTCGTTATCCTCGATGATGAGGGCGCAGAACGGGCTGTCGCCCTGAACCATCTGCGCCACCCGAATTTACAGGCCGCCCTGAAAGGCATGCCGGGCAGCATGGTGTCCACGGCTGACCTCCAAACCGCCTCTCCGGCGTTGGCCGCGCAGCTTACCGCTCATGCGGATGCCTCCTGGGCGTTGTCGGGGCGTTCGCGCACGTTGGAAGTGTACGCCAAAGAGGTGCTGGACCTGACCCCGGATGGTGAGACGGTACGGGCAACAGTACTGGCGCATGATCTGACCACCAATGCCTGGAGGCTGTTCGACCTGGACGAAGCGGCTGAGATTCGCGTGTATGACGGCGCAGCGCTGATCCGCGGCATGACCGACCTCAAAGGCGACCGGGGCGCCGATGGGTTTTCTGTGCCTCCGAAGCCTTCCGGCGCCTGGCATGTCCTCCGGCCCGGCAGCGACACGCTGCTCTCAACCACGCTCGATCCTACACTGCGGGCGCTGTATGCCACTGAACACGCCGTGATCTTTGCCCGTCAGCAGGAGATTGTGTGGACGCCGTTGGCGCCGGACGGATTCTCGCCGTCGATCCCACTGTTGACGCTGCCGGTCTCATTGCCGGTCTTTGCCGCCTATCTGCTGAACGCTGAGCCCATTTCAGTTCCAGAGAATTTGGAGGAACACGGGCGTTCGGTCGGGCGGTATGTGCTGGTATCCGCCGACGAACAGGCGGAGCCTCCGCAGCCTGTCCGAATCTATCGCACCAACCGGTCGACGCCGAGACTGTCACTGCTCGCGGAAATCCCTGCCAGTCAGGGCATCCGGCAGGCGTCTGCCTATCCACAATTGCGTAAGCTCGCGATCTGGCGCAATGAGGCGGAGGATGCCGGGTCATTGCTCATTGTCGATGTCGATGTTCCCCAGGACCAGCGAATTGTCGCGTTTCCGTTCAATCTGCAGACTGAGGGGTATCTGCTGGATCAGGCAGAAGCCCGACCGTTGTTTGTCACCTGGGATCGCGTCACAACGCAGCCCAAACTGTATGCGTATGACGTCCTCATCAATCGCCTGGCGGAAATGCGCCAACTTCCCTGGGATTCCCTGATGCTTGCCGGAAGAAACGGGTTGGGCCTCAAAGGAATGGGGATAGACCTGTCGGTGCATCGTGACCGGGGAATCCTACGAGCGAATGTCGGCCCACAGCATGTGGCGCTTCCCTGGCCTCTTGATGGACCGCTCATGCAGCGGTATCACGAGTTGACCCGTCCTGTTGTCACACTGTGGGCCAATACCGAACGGGTCTGCGTCATCAGCGTCCGGGACACTGCGCCGTCTTCCGGGCGTATGGAGATTGCGCTCTTCGACAAACGGACCACCACATGGCGTCAAATGGCAACTGACATTGACGGTGGAGTGCTCCAACTTTTCGGAAACTGGCTATCGGTGCAGCATGCGGCGTTGGCGTCCGACTCTCCAAATATTGCTCAGACGACAGGGACCTATACATTCTATGCGCTTGATAGAGATGAGTCATTCGTCTGGCACAGCGACCCGCACACGGAGATTCTGGGAATCGGCGCGAAGAACATCTTGTACCGGATTGATGATGAGTTATTCGAGGCAACATTTGCCGAGGGACAGATCAAAGCCCCCCGGCTCGTCTGTCACGATCCGGTGATTCGAAACGTGCATTGGGCGTTTCCCATCATAAGCGACGATGAGCTTCCGGATGAGAAGCGAAGCATCCAATAATGATGTTCAGCATATAATGAGAATTGCAGAGAAAACCAAGAATAATACATTTTTGATGCAAGGAGAATGATGATGTGTGTACAGATATCTTCTATAAAACTCTTTATTCGCATCCTGTTGGTCGCTCTTCTCATGGTGGGCAGCGTGGTGCCCAGCGCGACCGCGCAGGAACAGACCGTAACCCTGGCGTTTTACCAGGGACTGAACCTGGAACAGGATGCGGTTGTGAACACGCCGGAGGTGATCTCCGTGGTGTTTTGTGGCACAGCAACCGAGCCGTTCGTTCCGGCCCTCGACCGAATGGTGGTGCTGGGTGACGAAGGAGCATATCATGTGTGATGAACGTCGCTCGTGTCGAGTGCTTGTGGTCGTGTTGCTGCTGAGTCTCACGCTGGTTCCTCACCGGATCAGCCAGGCCCTGACTCCCGGTCCCCTCCCGAAAGATGCGCCGGTGGAGTGGGTGACCACGCAGATTGGTGGGAATATCTTGTGCCTGGGCATCAGTTGGGGCGGTCCGCTGCCCTCCAATTCCGGGACGGTGTTCAGCGATTTTTTTCGCCTCGACTTTTCCGGGGTGTGCAGCGCCAATGGCGGTCCGGGCGGGAGCGGGGTCTTTCCGGCGAAGCGCGGCGAGGCGCATTGGGCGGGCGCGTTTTTTACCGACAATTTCACCAATTTTTCACTGGCGGCAGGCATCCCGCACGGGCGGTTCCAGATGAACAAGGTCATCGCGTATCCGGTGGTGCGCGCCCTGATTTATGACCGCGACGGCATGATCCGTTCGGTGGATCATTATCAGGGCGGCGGTCCAGCGCCGATCTATGCTGCCGACGGCATCCAGCCCGGCAAACAGCCGGCCCTGTGGCTGCCGTTCGACTGGGGGCAACTGCGTCCGGTGTCTGAGCCGGCCCTGGAACTGACCGAGAAACCCTATCTCAAAGACCCGACCCGGCCGGACGAGGAGAATCTGGATAGTATCTTTCTCTTGCGCGATGAGATGACGGTGCTGTCCGGTGATGGCAAACTGAGCGACGCCAACGGCTGGTGGACGGCCTGGTTCGGACGCGGCGATCGGCTGTTGACCCGCCTGCGCCCCAAGGCCTTCACCCTTCCCGGATATGACCCGCCGGACGACGCATTGAGCGACTCGCCGCCAGTCGACATCGACGCGCTGGATATGAATCCCTGGCGTGATGATGTCATGGAGGGGTACCCATATCTGTACGAACCACTGAAACTCACGTACTCCCCGCCATTGGGAAACCGCGTCCGCAACGATCCTGACAACGACCGGCGGGCGCAGGTGTGGCTGCATCCAGACTACGAACCCCAGCGCGCGCCGTACACCCTTATCGGACAGGCCTACAGTTTCCCGCTGGTCACCGGGACATTGCACACGGCGTACGCCGACATCTGCCCGCTCACACAGGATGCTGACGACAACACGACCTGTATGGCGCATCCCTATTTTGCGACCAACGCGCCGCAGGCCGGACTGCCGCCGGAAGAGCGGACCACACCGGTGTATACGTTTCCCGCGCCGGAGACGCCGGACGAGGAGGTCTGGTTGGAGCTGAGCGCGACCTGGTGGGACACGCGCACCAAAGAAGAACAGCAGGCCCAGAGTGGCGACGCTGGCGGGGTGGAGATCGCGCACCCCAAAGGGATCTTGACCTCCCTGACGCCGGACGGCGCATCTCATCTGGAACAACGCCTGCACTGGCGCCTGGTCACTCCGCCCAACCGCCCGGACCTGCTGGAGACGCTGCCAGCGACGATGGCGTCCGGGCCTTTCACTCGCCTGATTCCTCATGCCCGCCTGAATATCCGCGAGCCAGGCGTGTATGAGGTCGAACTGTCCGTCGTGGGGGATGACGGTGACCGGCTCATGCTCGATACCATGCAGGTCCAGGTGATGGGCGTGGATCTGGACGCCCACTGGCCCGGCACCATGGCCGAACCCGGGCCGCTGGTGAGCGATGCTGAGGAGAGGGATTCCCTGAATCTGATCGCGTCAGTCAACGACGACGACGACAATGACGACAGCATCATCGACAACGACCGCACCCAGTCACCCGCCATTGTCCCGGAGGATGACGAGGTGATGACCGTTATCGTCCGCGCCCTCGCCGTGAACCCCGGTGTCGGGACGTTGGAATTGTTTGCCGGTGATGGTCTGCATTTTTTCACCGCTGACGGCACACAGGAACTGAGCTTGCCGCTTTCAGTGGATCTGGCGCATCCGAGCGGCCCATTGGCGGATGCCGTGAACGCCGAGCATCCCCGGGATGTCACCTTGCTGGTGGAGGCCAATATTCCGGTGGAACGCACGATGGTGGAACTCATCTACTCTCAGGATGGCAAGGAAATAGCTAGAGATGACGTACATTGCAGCGTCGTGGATCTCACAATTCAAGGTGGATATACCCGGGGCTCCGTGCGCTATTCTGCCGCCATGAATCTGAAAGGCACATGGGTGGTCTTCCGGGATTTTGATGCAGAGCGCCCCATTACGGTACTTATTCCGGAACCCTCGCATGAGGCCGGGGTGTACCGCTCTGTGTGGTATCGCAAATCAACTGACCCTGAGCAGGAATGGAAGAAAGATGGCTGGCTGCTTGATGGATCGTATTTTTTCAACCTTGTTGAGCAATGGAATGCGCTTCTGGATTTTTTCCACATTCCGTTTGGACATTACGAGAAGGATGACGTGCTTCGCTGGATGAGTCAGGCGACCGGCATTTCTCAGTATAGCCTGCAATCCAGTCGGTATCTGGTAACCGGTTTGATTGATGAGCCAGGAGAATATGACATCAAACTGCTGGATACAGAGCAAAACGAGGAGCATGCAAAAGAGATCACGGTGCATGTCAGCAGACCGGGGCAGATGCGTGGACAATTCCGGATTATTGGAGATGAAGAGGCGCCGTATGTCCATGAAGCCCCCCTGGAAGAGATCGCAGAAAACGACGAGCAATTCTTCCGGACTCTCGGCGGTATGCGCCTGCATCTTTTGGCCGAGTTTACTCCCCTGCTCACTCAGTATGCATCCGAAATTGTCGGATTCGATTGGTATAGCACGCAAGAGATAGAATTTCACTTCTCAGAAGCCTCGTTCGCTAAAGGACAGCCCAATAATTTACGGGCTGATCTTGTGAGCCAGGGAGTGCCTGAAGCCGTCATTATCGGGCTTCAAGAAGTTCTCGAAAATAAGAGCTTTTGTAACCTGGATGCGTTGCTTGACGTGATCCCTCCCGCGTTTGAAGGGTATACCATCAATGATCGCGCCTTGAATGAACTGAACAAGTATGTGGAGGAAGGTCTCTTCCCTGATTATTTTGAGAATAGTAAAAACAAGCAGAATCCCAGAGATGGACTCCGCGCCCTACGCTGGGAGAAAAAGGATGGGGAACTGATGGAAGTCAAAGAACGCTCATACGCCAATGCGGAGAGTCTGGCAGAGGCGTTACGAACGACTAAAAATGTTGATGATGCCAGCCGGTACGCTGTCGCCGGGTATCGAGTAAGCCGGCAGGTGTTGGCCCGGAGTCGAGCGACGCACGACAGCAGTTCCTATGAGCCTGCGGATCAGTTAGCCTGGAAAATTCCATACGACATCTACCTGAAGATTGAACAATCTTCGGCATTAAGGGGAGGCGAGGGTGGTCCCGGATGGTCGTATCGAATCGTCAAAAACGGCGAGTTTCAGGATTTCAAAAATGCGTTGCATAACGCTGTCGGCTCTGCTGCCTATGATGAGATTGTGATGCGCTACGCCGCTCATCTGCGTCTCTTTACGCCAACCATTAAACTTTTGACGTCAAACGGCAATTATTACACCCGTTGTCGCGATCTGCTGGTTAAGCACGGTCGTCTGCACACCGGACAATTGTATCCTGATTATCGCACCACACTGGATTACTTTACGATCAGCGAGGAAACCCTGGAACACCTGAACGCGGCAGGGTTGCCTGAAGAGATACTCACAATTTTGAAAGAGAAACTTCTGGATCAGATCTTTCTGACAGAGGAGGAATTTTTGAACACACTGAAGCAAGCTGACATGCTGGGCAAAGAAGCGACGACCACCCATCAAGCCGCTCTTGTGCGCTGGGCCAAAACCGCCCCGTCTCTGCCTGATGACGAACTCCAACGCCGGAAAACCGTCGCCAGCGACGCCTTAGGACTGCGCAAGGAGATTTATTGGCAAGGCGAAACCCGTCCGGATCTGAATGAGGTGGTTCATCTCTCCCTCACGCTTGGCAAACGCTTGCGTGGCGACCAGATTGAGGTGCTTGGCACCGTGCCGATCACACGTCGGATAAAAAGCCGGATATTACAATTAGCAGATCCGCTGATGGAAGGTAATGATGTGATGATGTTGCAGGCATTTTTACGGAGTATTGGTATCTCAAAATTGACCTCTACTGTAGCCATGCAGGAAGCTGCCGGAATTCCTGCAAAGGAGAGGAAAAATGATCCTCCTCCAGGATATGCAGGAACACCAGTTGAGCTTGACTCTCAGTTTGGTCCAGGAACAAACGGGGCTGTTGGACGATTTCAGTATCACAATGAGCTTACTGCTGATGGTATTTTGACACAAAACTTCTGGCCTGGCGAAATTAATGAAAACAACAGCCACATCGCCCCTGTTACTCTTGGAATGCTTGATAAACTTCAAGAACACTGGAAGGATTACTTAGTGGCGTTCGAAGCGTATCCCGATACTCCAAATACCAGAGAAAACGTGCCGACAAAGGCTGTGTTTGAAACATGGGTAGAACACGGAGCGAATGAATTGGCCAAAACATATACAAATAAATTTGTTGCCGAAGTTGGAGGTTTCCAGGAAAGTGAAACAGAAAGGTGTGATGATGCTCGAAAAGATTTAATTCGTGCGTGGGTGACACAAGAAGCTTCGAAAGGACATTGGGGCTTTCTTCCAACATGGAATGATAAATTCTCCTATCGTATTGTACTTGGTGGCGCAGATGAAATGGGAAGTATTGGTTTCTCACAAATTCAGACCCGGCATAAGTACGGAAATAATCTTGATTCTCAAGTTGCACTTCGAGATTTGAATTTATATCATCCCGCAAACGGGGTAAAAGGCTTTGCAGTCTTTTCTAATGATGATAGGATAGGAGGAGGTGGTGGATTTGACTTTGCTTTTGTTAAAACGGGGGGGGATTCTTATGAAAAGGATCATGACTATGCCACACAAAGTGAATATCCCCGTGTTGGCGAACAGTATATAGATGACGCTAAAGATCGACTTTCAAAAGGGATCATGGGGTATAATGTAGGCTCTGCAAGATCTGTTCTCAGGGAAATTATCTGGCCTGAAGTGCTCAAAAGTTATGTGCCTCCAACACAATGTAGCGTAAAGAACACTGTAGAACAGATTATAAAGTGTGGCATAGACTATACGCTCACAGTTCAACAAAGGGCTGGAATTTCATTGAAGAAACCCTGGGTCTGGACCGCGCAAAGAATTGGTTCCGGGCCAAACGGAATATGTGAGACTCTCAAACAGAACCAGAGTGATGATAGTCAAGTCACGGCCCCAGGACAACAAGGGCAGGTGTGCATCATCCCAGGCCCAAATGGTCGGCTTGAGACGGCCCTATCCGATGATGTGATTGATACTCCCTCTCAAAGTATTCTTCCTGGGCCAAATGGAATATGTGAGACTCTCAAACAGAACCAGAGTGATGATAGTCAAGTCACGGCCCCAGGACAACAAGGGCAGATGTGCATCACGCCAGGTCCAAATGGTCGGCTTGAGACGGCCCCGTCCGATGATGTGATTGAGACATTTCTGTTTGTGTATACAGAAGCCGAGTGGCTTGGAGGAAATGCCTGGCAGCAAAAATTGAATGATTGCGCTGTATTGGAAGGAGGATGTCCTTAATAAATCTGGAGAATACAACATTGATTTAGTAAAATATCGGAGGAGAATAAAACTATGAAAACTATATTGGGTGTGTATGTGGTCGTATCGTTATTCCTGTTAAGTGTACTTGGATTGTCTCCCAACGCCTTTGGGAGTTCCCCATGTGAAATCACAATCTACCCAAGCTCAAAAATTGATGATATGAAGAATCTGAATGTCGCTGGAGTGGAATTAGCAGAATATGGGTATGTGATGGTCTATCAATACGTGCTTGTAAACGCTGAGACTTTATGTGTTTTAGGGCGAACGACATCTGACGAGATCCTCTTATCTGTCATCACGCGGAATAATCCCTCGGAGACGATGATGAAAAAGTATTCGACCACCATCGCATGGTTCTCCACGGGAATAACACTGAAGGTGTTGTATCTCAACACATTGCAGCCTTCAATCCCGTTCGTCCTGCTTGAATATGTTGATGGCAATATCTCCAGAGAATCGGAAGAAACGGCCACTCATCTTGAGATTTTCCGAGTCGATGCTGACCAAGCAACATTACTCCATGAGGAAACAATCGCGGAAACAAATGTGATATTTACTGCGAATTCGGATCCTGCATATAAATATCGCTATATTTATTCCGCCGGTGAGGATCCATCTCAAGGCTATGAACCTTTGGTGCCAGCGAATGTA
The DNA here is from genome assembly GCA_040772385.1 of Candidatus Vecturithrix sp. GTDB lineage: Bacteria > Moduliflexota > Moduliflexia > Moduliflexales > Moduliflexaceae > Vecturithrix. The sequence continues at coordinate 729,241 of JAXGYF010000001.1, forward strand.
GATATCGCAAAAATTTTTTTCACTGACGCGAATGATGATGGCTATGGGGATATTCTGGTGTGGAAGCAACGCTATCGTTCGCGGTTGATAGAAGAGCCTGGTGAAGAAGATTTTGTTCTTGAAAAGGAGGAATTACAGGCCATGTATTTTGAAGAGAATGGTCTGACCTTTTCCGCACTAACTCCCCTTAATCTGGGAGAGGCAAAAAACATTTCGGAGTTGCCATTTTTTAGCCGATAGCCGTAATCCTGAATTCACATCCTGACTAAATTGGAATGTGTTCACATGAAAAGCATGACATACACAACGTTGATAAGGTTTTTGAGCCTTTTCCTGTTTCTAGGATTGCGATGGACAATTGCTATTGCTGACGAAATAGAAGGCATTCAATTTGGGACTTTCATCAATCCATCTGACGAAGCATGGAAAAGATTACCATTTCACCCTGAGCTACCGATTGAGTATTCTCATCCAAAGATACTCACATTGGAACTTTCTGAAGAAACAGTAGTATTTTACCATGACAAAAGTTGGGAAGCCTCTCTGTTAGTTTTCGAACAGAAGCAGAAGCGAATGCTGTGGAAAAATAATTGGCTCGGTCCATCTACTCATGTTCCCGCTCCAGTTCTGGCTACAGGAAATTTCAACGCGAATCAACAACCTGATCTGCTTTTTTGTTATTCAACGGATCGTGGGATCGGAAAGAGTGCAGAGCATTGGACTCAGTATCTGTATCTTTTTTTTGACAACGAACAAACAACAGAACAGCCGCTCTCTCTTGCTGTTGTTGATATCTTTCTGTGTGATCCAGATGAAGAAAAACTGAGTAGCTGTAAACCAAGCAAAGACAGGCTGGAGTCACTTGTGATGCTTTTGCCTGCTTGGGGAAAGAAACTCTCGAAGATGTCGTTTGAACACTTTGAACAAGAGGGATTGCCAAAAAACATTATTATACAATTACACGTTCTGGAAGGACAGATTTTTGTCGACGAACACAGCTTTTTCGAGGCTGTAGAATTACTGATCGGCAAAGAATACACTATGGAATATCAAAATATGCTCGTGAAGTATCTTGAACCGGAAGCCTGCTCAATCTATATCTGGTCACGTCATGAACAATCAGGGGAAGCTACTTATCAGATTGTCCACTATCGTGTCGGTGGACAAGAACTACTTGTCATAGAGGAAAACAACGGAAATTATCAGACGACCTCTGAACAACTCCGTGCAGTTCTTCAACACCGTCAAGAATATGAGAAGGCTCCTGTTCCGATTCTGCTGAATTTTTTGAAAAAATCCCCGGACTACCAGTGTGACGAGGATGGATGGTTTCGTTATTTGAAAGGCTGGGAATAGCTGGTATGGGTGTAGTAGGCGTTGATTCCGCTCGCTATTGCGGCCATACAGCATTATACGCAGGAAATGGCAAATTGTCATACATTCTGATTCCTACAAGGAGGTTTTTTTATGTACATCGTACACCGTTATCAAACACGACGTTTCATCTATGCTCTGTTGCTGTCACTTGTCGTGGTGGGCAGCGTGGCGTCCAGCGCGACTGCGCAGGAGCAGACCGTGACCCTGGCGTTTTACCAGGGGCTGAACCTGGAACAGGATGAGGTCGTAAGTACGCCGGAGGTGATCTCGGTCGTGTTCTGCGGCACGGCGACCGAGCCGTTCATTCCGGCCCTCGACCGGGATCTGTATGCGTTCCCGGCTGAAGTTGATCTGTTTCTGCCCTATCATCCGCAGCCGGAGCAGGCGTTGTGGCTGGCTCCGGGCGACGGCGCGCAGATCATGTTGCTGCCGGAGATCCCCTTTGAGCAGGTGACGCTCTCGGATCTCATCTCCGGGGACTGGCAGCAGCCGGACGTACTCAGCGTGCCGGATGGGACGACGATCGTGCTGCGTACTGTGGCCGGGAATCTGTACGTCCTGCGCCTGACGCCCCAGCCCGGAACGACGGATTTGCCGCTGATTGAGGTGACCTACCGACCACTATTCAGCATTGGGCCAACGCCCACGCCGGGGCCAACCGTGGTGCCTGAACCGGGCAGCGGGTTGCTGGTCTTGCTGGGACTGGCGCTGCTGTTGGGATGGTGGAGCAGGAATGCATGGCTAAGGAAGACCAACAGGACCCACACTTCAAAAGAGGCCAGCGGGATGCTGGTGATCCTTGTAGTCGGGCTGGCGCTGTTGGGGCTGATGCTGTATCAAACGGTAATTGCTCAGGACGCTTGTGTGTTGACTGTAACCATCGAGAGCGTCGGGCGCGGACAGGTGATCGGGACAGAAGACTTTGTGTGCGACGAGCAGTGCTCGCTCTCATACCAGCCCGGAGAAGCCTTGAATCTGAAAGCCGTCCCGGCCGAGGGATCGCTGTTTGTCGAATGGCGTCTGGAGGGCGAGCCTGTCGCCGGGATTTTCCGCCTGCACGGCGACGCCACCCTGACCGCTGTATTTACCCCTGATGGATCTACCCCGGAATTCAGCGTGTGTGACAACAGCTATGAAAATGCCCTGGATGTGTTGAGCGCGTACCAGCCACAGGTCGTCTCTGCGCCGCCGGAGGGGATGAGCTTGTGGTTCAAAGCCGATGCGATCCAGTTGGACGATCTGCTCGACGGCTGGGTGCAGCGCTGGCCCGATGCCAGCGAACAGGCCAATCATGCCACGCAGTCCGACCTGGCGCGGCAGCCGCGCTATCGCTCCAACGCGCTCAACGGCTTGCCGGTCGTGGAGTTTGACGGCCAGGATGACCGGCTGATCTGGAGCCAATCCCCCGGCAGCGGTGAGTTTATGCTATTCGTGGTGGCCCGCACCAACGCAGCCGCGGCAGAAGCCCGGCGCTATCTGCTCGGACCTCAGGGCATGGCCCATAACAGTGATACCGTGATTGGGCTCTATACTGACCGTCTGGCTTCATATCTCTTTAATCGGACCTGTAATAATTGGGGAAATTGTTGGGAGAGCGTCAATGAGCAGGCGGTATATGCCGGTTCGATTGGATCGGAGGCGGTACTGATGGCCATCGAATCTCAATATAACGAAATCGATCTGTGGCTCAATGGCGAACGCGTACAAGAAGTCTGGCCAGCCTCGCTCTCGCCTTCCTCCTGGCTGGCGCTGGGGGGATCACAGTCGTATTATGGGGGCTTAGCCGGATATTTTCAGGGCGAGATCGCCGAAGTCCTGCTGTATCCGCGCGGATTGACTCAATGCGAACAATTTCAGGTCGAACAGTATGTGCGCCAGAAATATGATCTGCCGTTGCCTAACACGCCGTTTCGCGTCGTGCTTAATGACTCCGCCACGCCGGCTGGCGGCGTACTCAGTACTGATGGTCACACTCTGTTCTATACGCCGGCGTTCGGAGTGACCGGGCAAGACGAGTTTGACGTGAGCGTTGCGGATCAGTGTAACGCGACCAACACACTTTCTGTTGCCGTGCAGGTGCAGTCCTGCGATGCTCAACATTTCCTGGTGACCCTTGCCGGACCAGGCGGTCAAATCGCTCCGGCGGGGCAAACCGTGGTGACGTCAGGAACAACCCAGACGGTGACAATCACCCCTGATGCGCTCTATGCGATTGAGGATGTCCTGGTAGACGGCATCTCCGTCGGAGTTGTGGAAACCTATACGTTCACCGATATCCGGGGCGATCATCGTGTCGAAGCCCAATTCCGCGCCCTGCCGACCGGATGTCCGCTGGACGCAATTCAGGTCGGGGCGCGCGCCAATGAGACGGAAGCATGGCAGACGCTCTTCTTTGCGACCTCCGGAAACGCCTTTCAGGTTGGCGGTGTGGATGATTGGGGACAGGTCCACACAGCCATCAGTCTGACCCTCGATGGCCCGCAGCCGGTCGGCGAGGTCGCCAACGGCGATCCCGTAACGCTGACGGCTGAGGGAATGTATACGCTGACTGCCCGCTGCGGGCTGCTGGAACGCACCGCGACGATGTATGTGGGTGACATCACCTGGGATTTTGAAACTGGCGACCTGCGGGGGTGGACCGCCACCGGCAACGCCTTTACCACCCAACCGGTGCAGGGAGACGCTCAGGGCTTTCAAGGAGCGTTTTGGATCAATACATATAGTCCGGAAGATTCGGCTCTCACTATATATGGCGACCCTGGAAGTCCGGCTGGCACGCTGACCTCGATCCCTTTTCCTCTGACGCGGCCGGTGCTCTCGTTTCTGCTGCACGGCTCTCAGTCATTGGCTTCTGGCTGGGGGCCGCTGATCTCTCAAACCGTCAGGCTGCTGATTGATGGAGAGGTCGTCCGTGAAGTTTCGCCGACCGGCGATGGGGTGCAGCGGGTGTTCTGGGAAGTCCCTGAACTTGTGGGACAGATGGCCCGGATTCAGATCGAGGATAGCAATCGCTACATCGGATGGGGGAGTTATCTGCAAGGCTTTGTAGCGGTGGATGACGTGCAATTTCAGGACCTGGATTTGGCGCATATTCGTTTGCAAAAAGATAGCAACCATGCCTGGGCGCAGATCGGGGCACTACCCTTTGGTGAGATCGTGAAGGTCGGTGCGTTCTATGGCGACGAATCCCTGGAAGATCTGAGTTCTGGCGCGTATGAACTCCTGATCGAGGGGCCCCAGGAGTTCCGGCAGCGCTTCCAACATGGCGTGTACTGGACACCCCCCTTCCCCGGAACGTATACGTTACATTTGAGCTATCGTACTTTTGAAGAAACCGTGACACTCGACGTCGTTGAAACTCCGCTCTTGCCCTTGTTGACCGCCCGGGTCGAACCGGACAGTCGTCAGGTGGAGATTGTCGTCCTGGGATCGGCGCAGGGCGCGGAAGAGGTGCTGGCGAAGGTCAGCGGCGACGCAACCCCTGTACGCGGCATGGCGATTGATGCGGCGGTGATGGAATGCTACACCCTCGTGGAGCGCGGTGGGCAGAGCGGCCTGCTCACGCTGAATCTGCTGACCCGCGCTGTGCATAAACAGATGCTGCCCGGTCCGCCACTTCAGGGGATCGGGTTCTACCGCGGGTATACACTGATTGGCTACCGTCTCAACGGCGACCAGACCGACGTGGTGTCCATCAACACTCAAACTGGCGCAATCGAAATCCTGGCCACCCTCGCTGAGACCGCCTGGCGTCCGTTAGGCTTTGCGGTGACGCCGATGCAGCCTCGCTATCCTTCGGTGTATCCGGGGAACGAACGCGCGGTCTTGCTGAGTCAGGGCGGGATGCTGATCAGCGTAGATCTGCGGAGCGGGGCGGTCAGCCAGATTCCGCTCGAGCAGGGCGCCGATTTGTTTGGTCTCGACGTGTATACCGACGCAACCCTGATCGGCATTCGAGCATTCCAGGAAGGTTACGAGCTTGCCGCGATCGACCACACCAGCGGCAGCGTCACTGCGCTGGCTGATCTGGGGGAAAATCCGGTCACGGATATCGCCGTGGATGCCGGCCGCCGCCGCGTCTATGTGGAACAGGAACACGCCGGAACGCCGGCGATTCGCACGTATGACCTGCTCCAATCTTGCTTCAGGTAGTAGACGTCTTGACAGGCCCCGTAGAGCCAGAATACTTAAACCGGGCATCACCCACAAACATACGAAAGACAGAAAAAAAGCTCTTGGTTTGAAAAAATATGGAAATGAGAGACTCGCATCGGGTTCGACTCATTGCGATGAACCGAGCCCGATGCGGATTATTCCTGAAGCATTCCGAGAGGCATCGTCAAGAGGTTATAATATGCAGAAAAAAGACATGTTGTCCCTATTCAAGACTCTGTTGAAAGGTTTTTTCCATAATCACTGTTGAACCGTTCCCATTACACTTGAATTCAACCCGATCCATCAGGCTTTTCATAAAAAAGATCCCTCGCCCCGACAGATTGAGCAAATTTTCAGGAGCTAAGGGATCCGGTAAGGAGCTATCATCAAATCCTTCTCCCTGATCTTGCACTTTAATGGTCATTTTTTTTTGGCGCAGCGTGATAAAGATACCAATGGTTTTGCTGATATCGCCTTTATTTCCATGAGTAATCGCATTACCGATCGCTTCAATTACCGAGGTCGTAACATTCGTAGTTGCAGGTTCTTTGATCTCTTTTTCGCCAAACAAGGCATCAAAGAATTTTACGACCGGCCCGACAAATTCAGTGCTGCTCGGAATGGTAATGGTAATTTCTTTCACAGAGTTCATTCCCTCTCAATATGAAGTCAAAGATCATGTGTCATACTATAACATCACATGAAAGATAAACCGTATGAATATAAAATATTACGATATTCTCCTGGAGAATCAAGAAAAAAACACCAGAAAACAGAAAAATAGACGCGGTGTGTTTAGATCCGTTGTAAGGTAATGCGCAATTCAATGCCTGATGGTTCTTGATTATTTACGGTGACTGTTCCGTCAAACAGTTTCACGATGCGTTCAGCAATTGCCGGTCCAAGCCCCAGGTCTCCTCCGGGAGTGATGGGATCGGCAATTGAAAAAATTTCAAAAAACCGCGGAAGGGCCTCATCAGGAATTGAGCGTCCTTTTGTCCGGACGTGGATCTCCAGCGTAGCCGGTTGGTCTTCACAACTCACCTGAATCATTTCTCCTGGATTCGAAAACCTTACAGCGGTTTTCAACAGGGCGACCATTGCTCTAAGTAATAATTTTTGTTCACCTAAAATCAGATGGTCACACGAATAAGGGGTAGGGAGCAGCACCTGCCGAGATTTAGCAAAAAAACCGGCCAATTCAATGGCAGAACTGAGAATCGGTTGGATCGCAAGGGGTACTAAGGGAAATTTCTCACCGGAAACTTCAATTTGAGCGAGCAGCAGCGCTTCATCGAGAATAGCAAGGAGCCGGCTTCTGGATTTCTGAAAAATTGTTTTGAATTTATCAAAAGAACGATCATCCAGATTTTTTTGAAACAGCATTTCAGCAGCGCCTAAAATGCCGGTGAGCGGCGTCCGCAATTCGTGTGCAATGAGCGCCAGAAAATCGCTTTTCGTTTTATCAAGAATTTGTAAACGTTCGTTAGCCTGAGCCAACTCCTGAGTTTTCTGGCACACAAGGTCGGCTAAGTGCAAATTATGTTCTTCAATCAGCGTTTGATAGCGTTGTTGTTGATCATACAGTTCTTTTTTCTGCAAGCATGCGTTAATTCGGGCTTTAAGCAAAATCGGATTAAACGGTTTTACCAGATAATCATCTGCGCCTTTCTCAATGCACCGGACCACGCTATCCAATTCATCAACCGCGGTAATCATGATCACAGGAATGTGGCGTAACTTCTGATCTCCTTTCATGCGCTCCAGCAATTCATAGCCGTCCAGAGTCGGCATAAGAATGTCGAGCAGGACCAGATCAATAGAGCGCGTTTCCATGTACGACCAGCCCTCAAAGCCATCTCTGGCTAAAAAAGGGATATGCCCGAGCGCATGAATGAGATCATACAACACATCCCGATTCACGACCGCATCGTCAATGACTAAAATATGCTTTGCTTCTGCCATGATCGTTATTTTTTACAAATATTGTCCATGCGCTCTTTTGCGGTAAGACCGCGTTTGTCGTTCCCAAAATCGTTATAGATTTCCTGGTAAATTTTACAGGCTTTTTCCCATTCACCTAAGGATTCATAAATTTCAGCGATCTTGAACCGGGCCGTCGCAACCCAGATATTTTTCGGCGAAAACCCCATATACGTAACTTTCAAGAATTCCAAAATCGCCTGTTGAAAATCGCCGGAATCAGAATAGGTATCGCCAATATAATATTGGGCCTCAAGCTTAATCTCAGGATCTTCCGTAAATTTCGCCACCTGGGTAAAGGCTTTTAATGCCAGGTCATAGAGCTTAATATCCTGGAAAAAGATGCCAATACTAAGTTTTTGGACATCAACCGTCGTGACGGTAGGATAATCATTAATCACGCTCAAATAGCTTGCCACCGCCTTATCCAAATCTTGCAGTTCTTTATAACACCCGCCGATGGAATATTGAGCCTGCGCCGCAAGCTCCTGATCCGTGTAATTTTGAATCACAAGCTGGAAGGCCTGTAACGCTTCCTGATAGCGTTTTAAGCGAAAGAGGGTATCGCCAATTTTATATTGCGCTTGCGCCGCAAATTTTGAATTGGGAAAACGAACGGCAAGTTCTTGATAAGCCTGAAGCGCCTCATTCATTTTATTCTGATCATAATACGCCTTTCCCAACTGGTAATACACTTCCGGCAGGTAGGAACTATTCGCGTACTTTTTGATAAAATCCGTGAAGGCTTTTTGAGCTTTACCGGGGTTTTCTTCGTACACGTATTGCATGGCTTGCCGGAACACCACAGCATCTTCAGAAAAGGAGCCGGGATCATATTGGACCATCTCCTCAAAACTGTTAAAGAATAAGTCATACTCTCCGGCTTGATAATAGACCGTACGCAATCTGGATTGGGCGGCTCTGGCATGAGGATCGTCAGGAAATTGTTCGAGAAGTTGTTCATAGACGGTTTGAGCCGAGTTCAGATCGTTAGCCGCATATAATGCTTCACTGTATTGCCACAAGGCTTCCTGATATAAATCCGAAGAGTCTTCGTTCTCTCTTAGAAAGGTTTCAAATTCATCGGCCGCCAGCTTGTAATCGTTTTGTCGGCTATATAACAGGCCTTTCCAGAAACGCGCATTTGCTGCGTCCGAAGAATTGGGGTAGTAGTCAAGAATGTTTTGAAACAGTTTGTGGGCAAGCTGATAATCTTGCAGCTGATAACTTCCCCAGGCCAGTTGAAATAACGCTTCTCGGCTGAGTTCAGGATCCTTATAGGTGTTCACCACGTTCCGATACGCCTCAAAACCTTTCAAGTAATCTTTTTGGATGTAATGCGAATGTCCGATCAGCATCGCCGCCCGGGCGTTCAACGCGCTCTTCGGATATTCGGTTTCAATACGAGCTAAGGTGCGCACAGCATCGTCATACTTTTGAAGGCGGAAGAAGGTTTCTCCCATTAGTAACAACGCCTCAGGCGCATACTCGCTTTGTGGGAATTGAGTGAGTAATTGGGTCAGGGCAGCGATCGCTTCCTCATGCTGTTCCAGGTTTGCGAGCGATTGCGCCATGCGATAAAAGGCCGCATCAACAAGATCGCTTGAGGGATAAACATCAATGACTTTCTGAAATTCTGTCGCCGCCTGTTGCAGCCGTTTTTGCTCAAACATGATTTCACCGATGCGATATTGCGCCTCATCGGCCAGCGGATGAGTCGGATAATTGATGATAAATTCAAAGAAGGCGTTTGAGGCTCCATCATAATAATGTCGTGTGAATAAATTATCAGCCAGATGATATTTGGCAAACGGCGTGTACATGCTTCTGGGATACGTTTTCGTCAGGCTGGTAAACACATCAACCGCTTTTTGCTCTTCGTTGAGGCGCAGATAACATTCGCCGGTTCGATACATCGCTTTATCGGCCAGATCGTGTTGGGCAAAATCCTGAAGAAAATCGGCAAATAGCGCAAGAGCTGTTTGAAAATCTTTGGTGAGAAAAACCGTCTCAGCTTCCTGAAATCGTTCTTGAACAGAGGCTTCTGAGGCAGAAAATGTTTCATTCTCAAGCCTTGACAACATACGGGCCGCCTCTTGATACTCGCCCATCCGCCGGTAAGCCCAGACCATTTTATATGTTACTTCTTTCAGCAGTTCTTCATCGGTCAATTGCTGCAACAGTTGAGAATAGTGTTCAATCGCGCGTGTATAATCTTCGCTATAATAGAAGGTACTTGCAATCCCAATCAAGGCTTTGCCGCGCAATTCGCTTTCCGGATACCGTTTGAGCAATTCTTCATACGTTTCTTTGGCTTTTTTGAACTCTCCGAGACGGAGATAAGTTTGCCCAAACCAATACAGAGCGTCCGCCCCAAAAGATGTTTTTTTCTCTTTCTTATAGATTTCGTCAAACAGCTGGTTGGCTTGCGCATAATTCCCTGTTTGAAAATAGGTTTTAGCCAATTCCAATTGAATTTTCGGAAGATTGGGGCTATTCGGAAATTCCGTTAACGCGGTTCTATAGATTTCTATTGCTTTTTCATATTGCGTATGCTGTTGGTCAGCGTTTTCTGCGCTCTGGGCATTCTGGCGGTAAGCATGGCCGAGTTTCAGCATCACTTCTTCACGATCACCCGAAAAACTCGATTGTTCCAGGACATAAAGATAGGATTGGATTGCAGAGGAATATTTTTGCTGATACATAAAAATATCCCCAATCAAATTAATACCAGGGAGCAAAAAGATACTTTCACGGTAGCGAGAGGTGAGCCGGTTCAAGACCTCTAAGGCTTCCGTCGTTTTTCCGTCGTGTATATATGTTTCTCCGAGGTAATACAACGCATCATCAACAAACAAACTATCCGGGTACCTGGAAAGCAGCATTTCAAATGTTTTGATGGCTTCCTGATACTGTCCGATTTTTTGCTGCGAGATTCCCTTATAGACCAGAGCGTCGGCAAATTTGTTACTCTGCGGGAAAGTCTGCAAAAATTTTTCCAATTCACCAATCGCCAGATCATACATGCCATCCTTATAGAGGTTGTAAGCAAAATTAAAGGCGGTGGTTTCTTGTTGAGCAAGAACTGGTTGCGCGCCCAAAATAAGTGCAACAACCAGAACAAGTCTTATCCCTGGTAATGTCTTCATACGTTTTTCCGCAGGGCGTGATACGTAATCAGTTATACATGACAGGTTTATCCATCATACTTAACATGGTAAAAACTGGGGTTTTGAACAACCCAATTTTCGCGTTATCAATGCGCCTGAATAAATGCTGCCACGTACAACGCAAATGACGCATGACGCCTTACGCGCTTTTCATTTTCATGCCCCATGCAGCGCTTCCTTGAATTCCGGCCAATACCCCCAATTCCGAGAGTCGCAGTTGAATGGTTTCCGATTGAATAATCTGCAGGGTTTTGTGAAAGGTTTTACAAATACTTCCAAATAAAACGCGACCGGCTTGTGCGACGCCTCCGCCGATAACAACCATTTCGGGGTTGATCACGACGGCAACATTCGCCATTGCCTGCCCGATATATTTTCCAGCGTTAGTCAGGATGTCTTTGGCGACCTGATCGCCTTGTTCAGCAGCCTCTGCCACAATCGCTGCAGTAACTTTGTTATAATCGTTCTTGACGAGGTCGCGAATAAGTGTATCGTTTTGTTGGACAAGCGCCCGAAGCGCTGCTCCGGCAATTGCCGGCCCACTGGCATAACACTCCAAACAACCCCGGCTGCCGCAGCCACACACGACCCCGCCGGATTCAACATTCATGTGGCCCAACTCTCCCGCGCTGCCATCACGGCCGATCAACAATTCATTATTAACGACAATCCCGCCGCCAATACCCGTGCCAATTGCAGCCATAATCATTGACGAGACATTTTTTCCGGCCCCAAAAAGTTTTTCTGCCAGCGTAATCGCCCGGACATCGTTAATCATAAAGGTTGACAATCCAAGATGACGTTCAAGCTGAGCTTTTAAACGTACATCGCGCCATCCGTTCGGAAAGTTTGGGAGCAGCCGACAAATCCCTTCTTGCCAATCAATAGCTCCAGGCACACCCACACCTAAAGTCAGGATGTGTTGTCCTTGATCTTCCAACATCTTTCGAACATTCTGCGCTGTGGCAGCAATATCAGCGATGACTTCTTCTGGAGGGCGATGAACATTAGTCGGAATCTGGCGATGTTCTAAAATAACCCCTTCCTGATTAATTACACCGATTTTGACGTTAGTCCCCCCAATATCAACTCCCAAAAACACATTGTGCGTTTCCATACGTTGTTTACTCCATCATGAATCCTATTCTTGCCAACACGTTATTAAAAAAATCGTGATGATGTTTCCTTGTCTTGTTGCAAATTTAGAATGTTTATGTATCTTTTTCAGGATAGCTCATCTTTGTCAATAAAAAAGCTATATCGTGCTATTGAGTTCACTGAACCGGGTTTCTTCAAAAAAATAAACGACAATTCCTTGTATTCATCGCTGTTTCATTATTCGAAAAATGTAGAAGAGTTCCCGGAGCATATATAAGCACCTCTGATGACGAAAATTTTTTTGACAACTGACCTTTAGACTTGACAATACAGCCTGCTGCTGTGTAAGGTAATGATGTCTATTTTCCAAAACAGCGTTTCTTTAAGAATCCCGTTTGTTGAAAATATTGTTGTCACAAGAACACTCATCACTAAAATCATGATCCAACTTGCTCGTTTCTCCCTGATTCTCGCGTTTTTATGTGCCGGATACGCCTGTGTGGCTTGCAGTATTAGTTTCGTTGTCAGAAACCGGCTCTGGCTGCAAAGCGCAGTACGCGCTCTCAATGCTCTCGCCGCGATGCTGACGCTGGCGACAGGGTTTTTGTTATTTTTCCTGTTGCAGCGGAATTTTCAATTGGAATATGTGGCAAATCACACCGATGTCTCACTTGCGCCATTATATGCGATTTCAGCCTTGTGGGCCGGTCAATGCGGTTCATTGCTGTTTTTAGCCTGGTTACTGGCCCTGTGCGGCGCCATCGGGATACGCATGTATCAAAAACACGTAATAGCCGCCAGGTACAAGTTTTCTCCGAAAACCTCATTCAAACGCTCGTTTGCCGACGCGTTGTGGATTTTTCCTGAGATCGCACCGGAGTTTCCTTATGTTGTCATCGGATTGACCGTGGTCGCAGGATTTTTTGTCGCATTACTTGTCTTTGCGACGCCTCCATTTCAGATTCTGGAAGATCCTCCATTGAATGGCATGGGTTTAACTCCACTCTTACAGAATTTCTATATGGTTGTTCATCCTCCTATCTTGTTTCTGGGATATGCGTGCTTCGTCGTGCCGTTTATTTTGTCGTTTGCTGCGCTGATCACTGGAGAACTACGCAAGGAATGGCTCAAGACGGTTCACGTGTGGGTATTAGCCGGCTGGTTTTTTCTTAGCATCGGCATCCTGTTAGGCGCGCACTGGGCCTATCTGGAATTAGGGTGGGGCGGCTACTGGTCATGGGACCCGGTCGAAAACGCCTCACTTCTACCCTGGATCAGCAGTACAGCCTTGCTGCACACCTTAGTGTTACAGCAACGCAAAGGAATGCTTGTTCGCTGGAATATTCTCCTGAACATCACAACATTTACTCTGTGTATTTTAGGGACCTTCATTACCCGCAGCGGTATTCTGCAATCGGTGCATGCATACGCCCAATCGTCAACAGGAAACTATTTCCTGTTTTTTCTCGCAACCACAGGAGTATGCACTATCGGTGGATTAATTGCTCGCTGGAATGCGTTGCAAAGGCCCAGTCCGGCATTTTCACTCGTTTCTCAGGAAACGAGCCTGTTACTGACCGCACAGTTACTTGTAGGTTTGGGCTTTGCCGTCTTCTATGGAACGATGTATCCGATCTTCTCGGAGCTTTTTACCGGGAAACACCTCGTTATCAATCAGATATTTTTTAACCGCATAAGCATCCCCCTGGGTCTCTTGCTTCTGGCGCTGATAGGAATATGTCAATGGCTATCCTGGAAACAAGGCATTACCAAAGCATCTCCTCAACGCCTCACTCTGATCATCGGAGGCCCCCTTGTCGTTGCATGCCTGCTTGGTTTGTGGGGCATGACGCATCTGCTGACTCTATTGACGTGCACCCTTAGTATTCTGGTAGGGGCTTCGCTGTTAGCAAACCAAAAAAAACTTTTGCGCCCTGCAACTTTTTTTCATGCCGGGATCGCGGTCATCATGGCAGCAATTGCTGTGTCTTCTACCTATAAGCAAGAATCGGAAGCAAGGTTGTTACCCGGAGAATCCTCCATCCTGGGCGATTTTCGGTTCGAATACGTGCAGCTACATTTTAAGGAAGAACAGCACAAAGGAATCGTTGCGGCCGAAGTCGCTGTCTATCAAAAGGAACAACTTATGACGGTACTGACTCCGGAACAGCACTTTCACGGACCGTCACCAGAAAATGCTCAAAGAACGACGGAAATTGGCTGGCGTCCATCGTTTACCAGGGATATCTATGTGATTTTAATCGGCTGGGACAAGCAGCAACATGCGTCATTTCAGTTTATTGTCTATCCGTTCATTCTCTGGATCTGGATCGGCGGATACGGCTTGTTCACGATCGGCATTCTTCTGGCAATTATTCGAAAGAACAGGAAGGACGGGTGACCGTCATACGAGACATCTGTAACAACCGGGTCTTTTGAACAAGCCCGGTTTTTATTGTTCTTATACCAGTCCTTTCATGACCAATTCATTCCACCCATCCTGAAGTTTCTGGGCGGCAATGTGTTCAAACCAACCGGAAACTTCTACCTGAATTTCATCATGAAAAATTTTCCCACGAATACTGGTGCCTTTGGTCTTGCCCTCGAATTCAAAACCATTCCATCGGACAATGGAAGCAATACCATTCGATTGAATAAGCTCGATAAATACATTTTTCAAATGTTCTTGAGTCGTGCGATGTTGCTTACGAAGAATTTTCATAACAATCATTACGGTTCGACAATCATAGCAATGACCTGACCTTCATTCAATGAGAGCCGGACTTTTGAAAATGGGCCGTACGTATTCCAGACTTTTAAAACGTCCGTTGTGATTGTGGGCGGCAGATCCCGGCGCAGAACTCCCATCCGGGTAAATGCGGTGGCTTCATCAACTAAGGGCAAAAAAAACATCTGAAACGAGAGAATCTGCTGATTTTCCTTATCAAAACTGATCGTCAACGTCTGATCCTGATAAGGATAATCGCGCTCAATCGTTTGATCACTCTCATTTTCTGTCAATGGAGATCCAAGTAATTGCGCCGCCTGATCAGGAGTGAGCTTCATCAGCGTCGCCAGCGGTTCAGGATCATTTTTCAGAGGAAATGCAGGAGGGGACGCCGGAAGCGCCGTTTGTTCTTTCGGCTTTTCCGGCAAGGGTGCAGCAGGACGAGCCGTATCAAGTTCCGAAGGAATCCGAATGTGAGGAGCGGGTTCTGGTTCAAGCTTTTTGAGCATCACATCAATCATGGTATTAGGTTGCACTTGCGCTTTTTGGAATTTCTGGCGATGCTGCATGAGAAAAACAAAAAGTTCTTCCGAGTGGTGTTCAGCCCCCGGAGTTTGAATCAGAATGGCTAAATTTTGCATAGCCTGTTCAAATTGTCCTAATTTGACAGCAACCACTCCGCGACTCAGATAATTCCCCTTTTCTTCAGGGTTCAAGGCGATCACCGCCTCGATTTCTTGAAGCGCCTGTTCATACTCTTCATTAATAATCAACAATTCCGCATACACACCGCGAAATGTCTGAAGCACTTTCATATCATCAGTAGAGTGCTGCATCACAAAATCCCGCAGAAGTTTCGCCTCACGCAAAGCGTCCTGATATTGTCCTAAAGCCGGATATAATAGCATCAATTCGCTGTGCAAACCAAAGGTTCTGGCGTTTGTAATGGCATCCGGTGCATAGTCCGGGCTGGCAAGTAATTTTTCAATCAGGACTTCGACGCTGAGATCGCCGCCATGCTGGGCAAGTTTTTGTTGAATGGCTTCCCGAAATTCATACCCTATTCCGGGAAAACGCTGGTTCAGATCATCAATCCAACGTTGCTCCATCGCCAATATAGACATTGAGAGCAAAAACCATATCCCCAGCGTCGTCAAAAGAATCCGTTTCATCTTATGTATTTCCAAAAGTTTTCTGATATTTTTCACAATGTATGAATATAGATTTACATAGCGAAGATCCCTATACAAAATGCCTGTACTCTGTCAATAATATTCTTGGAAAGAAATTGACACAATTGTTTCTTGCATGAGAAAGTAAACAGGATAACCTGAAAAAATGGGATTTCCGTAAAACAACAACGGATTGGAGGAATCAACGGATGTCTTCCTCATATCCGTTGATTCCTCCAATCCGTTGTTGTATAATGTGGCAAGGAAAAATCTATGAAAGGTATTCGGTTACGCACAAAAATTTTACTGTCGGTTGGGGTCATCATCTTTGTTGTCCTGGGGACTAGTACGCTGATTCATATTCACAACTTGAGACAAGATTATCTGGAAGCGTTAACCTGGCGTTCTGAAGCGCTGGCGCAAGATATTATGAGCGAAATCATCGGAATGCAAGATCTGGGACTGCAAAAACTCAGCGATATGTTTCCGCCACTGGCTCTGCGCTGTATTAAGTTGTATGAATTAAACAAAGAAAAAAATGTCACCCATTTCGCTGTCATTGATGCGGCTGGGATGATTGGCCCGCATAATAATAGCGCACTTTGGCACACGCCAATCCAAAGCTCGGTTTTACGTGAGTATTTGCAACACCGCAAGCAAATGACAGTACCGGACGGCAATTTGTTTCACACCCTTGTCCCGGTATTCGGGGCAAAGGGAGGTTATCTGGGGACAGTTGATATTGGCGTGCCCAGAAGTGTAGTTGATGAAAAAACGCAGCGGGTACTGCTGCAATCGATTATCCTTTTTGTGGTATTTTTGTTTCTGGCGTTTATGATGATTTCGTTCCTCATGCATGTGCTGCTCACCAAACCGGTTCGGAATCTGGTGCTGTTAGGGCAGCAACTGGCAGCCGGAAATCTGGTAGATATTCCGGAACCGCCGAAACAGGGAGATGAAATTACGATTCTGACTTCAGCCTTTCACCGGATTTCAGTTTATCTCTGCAATGTCGCTGAGGTCGCAACCGCAATTTCGACCGGCGACTTACGCCGCCACATTCTCCCGCGTTCACAGCAAGATGTTCTGGGAATGGCATTTCAGCGTATGACGGCCTATCTTGATCGTCTGGCCCACGCTGCCACTGCAATTGCGGGCGGCAATTTGCAACAAGAGGTGCAGCCGGAATTTACTCATGATGTGTTAGGGAATGCTTTTCAGACCATGGCAGTCCAATTGCGTGAAAATTTTGACAAGATTCAACAAGAGGTTGCTGAGCGCACTCGTGCTCAGGAAGCGCTGCAACAACTCAATGAGGAATTGGAACAGCGGGTTGAAGAGCGAACATCTGAGCTAGCGCGTGAAAAATATATTCTGGACACCTTTATGGATACGGTTCCGGATAAAATTTATTTTAAAGATTGTGACGGGTATATTACCAGAGCCAATAAAGCCCATGCTGCGAGTTATGGGTTTGCTGATCCTGACGAAGAGATTGGCAAGACCGATTTTGACCTGCTGCCCGCAGCCGTAGCGCAGATGACGCGCGAGCAGGAACAAAATATCATCCGCAGCGGCGAACCGATTCTGGATCGGGAATTGCCGATTCCACAGCAAGACAGCAGCGTGCGCTGGGCGCTTGTCACCAAAATGCCTTTACGCGATGAAAATGGACAGATTATCGGCACCTTTGGCATTTCGCGTGATATTACTTCACAGAAACAAGCGCAGGCGTCGCTAGAACATGCCTATTTGGAAATCCTGTCGTTAAATCGCCAACTTCAAGAAGATACCCTACGCTACTCTATGAAAGCCTTACTGCTAGGCGCTCCTTCCATGACATCTCCGGTAAGTATTCCGGCGACAGTTCATGAAACCTGGAATGCTTCCTGTTTTTGCGTGATCTTAATCAAGCTGCTTCCGGGAAATACGCTGACGCCCGCGCTCCTTAAATCGCGTTCATCAGCCAAAGATCTGCTGTTCAGCTTAATGCGCCTGTATGAAGAGTATGTACGCGATACCGCCATTGCCGGCCTGTTTATTCATCTTACAGACACTGAAGCTGGTTTGATTCTCAACCTCGATGATGAAACTCAGGTGCATGCGTTCTGTACCTACCTGGTTTCTCGGGGTGAACCTGTTTTAAAAGAATACAGGTATACGCTCGCCATTGGAATCGGTCATCTTGTCAGGTCTCCTGAAGAGTTACACACCTCTTATGATAACGCACAGCAGTCGCTGTCAACCAGGCAGAACAGCGGAATGATCCAGATTCTCTTTGCAACAGACGCGGAACAACATAAACGCGATGCTCTGTTATACTATTTTCCGGTCGAAAAAGAGCAGCAGCTAATGACTTCGGTCATTGCGGGACAATCTTCGCAGGTGCATTATCTGCTCCAGGAGATTCTTGAACAAAATACTCTGGAACAGTCCAGCTATCAAAAACTCATTGCGCTATATAACCATTTCCTGCAAACTGTTGGGAAAATTCTGGCTCAGGCGCCGATTCAAGATCTGGGCGCGAGCGAATCGCCATTGTTACAGGCCTCTCGCGCCGCAAAACCTGAAACTGTTCAGGAATTCCGCGAGCGACTGAACGAGATTTTTCGGCAATTGCTGCTGTTTTACACTCGGCATCAACAACAGACTGATCTGCTTACCAGAAAACTATTTCGGTATCTCGAACGCCATTATGCTGATCCTACCCTTTCGTTAGACAGCCTGGCTGAAGCTTTCAGCCTGAACCCAAGCTATCTCAGCCGCTATTTTAAAGAACAAACCGGCATGAATTACGTTGAATATCTGGCAATGTTACGCATCAAAAGCGCCAAAAACCTGCTCGTCGCTCAACCCCAGGAAAAAATTGATGAGGTTGGCATTCAGGTAGGTTTTTCAGGCAAGACTAGTTTTATCCGAACGTTTAAACGGTTTGAAGGCGTTACGCCCGGCACATATCGTAAACGCGCACTTTCAAATGTGGAAGTTTAGAAGCTGTTTTAAAAGTCGAACATAAGGAGTGCCAAAGCTCGACTTTGGCGGTCAAAGACAAGCTTTGACACTCCTGGGAGTCATTGCTCAATTTGCCCGTTACATGGACTTTTAAAACAGCTTCTTAGGAACAGATTTTTCCCTGCTAAAAACCGGGTTTTTTGAAAAAACCCGGTTTTTTTGTTCCATAATGCTACATCACTATCTCCCTAACACACTCGGCAGCCAGAGCGATATTTGGGGGATATAGGTAATGAGCATGAGCGTAATAAACATCGTGACATAAAACGGCAGCATTGGCTTCACCATGTCTTCAATTTTGATCCGCCCGATAGCGCACCCGACAAATAAGGTTGACCCTACCGGAGGCGTTAATAACCCGATGCCCAGATTCAGCATCATGACAATGCCAAAATGATGCGGATCCATGCCAAAGTTGGCCACGACCGGCAGAAGAATCGGAGTTGTAATCAGGATAAGCGGCGACATATCCATGATCATCCCCAGGAACAATAGGATCATGTTCACAATGAAAAAAATCACATAGCGATTATCCGTTAAGCTGATCAAACTTTCGGTGACCAGTCGGGGAATATCGAGCCGCGTCATCATGTAACCATACGCGCTCGATGTTGTGATCAGGGCCGCCACAATCGCTAAGGTTTTGAGCGATTCGTACAGCACGCTTTTGATATTCTTCCAGTTGATTTCATGATAAATGAGCCAGGTGACTAAAAACGCATACGCTACAGCAATCGCCGCCGATTCTGTTGCTGTAAACACGCCTGTTAGCACGCCGCCAATAATAATCACCGCCGTCATCACGCCAAAGAATCCATTAGCGATCTTTTGTATGCCTTCTCGAAAACTCACTGGCGGCTCTTTCGGGTAATTACGTTTCACCGAGAGATAATAGGAGATAATCATCAGCATGATCCCCAAAGAGATCCCTGGAATAACCCCTGCCAAAAAGAGTTTGGCAATCGAGAGGGAAAGCTGCTTGGTGACGCCATCAATGGTCACTGCGACCCAACCGGCAGCCAGGGCATAAATAATCACATTATGGCTGGGGGGAATAAGCACACCCTGCACCGATGAGGTAATCGTGACTGCCACAGAAAAATCGTTATCATACCCGGCTTTTCTCATGATGGGAATCAAAATTGAGCCAATCGAGGAGGTATCTGCCACTGATGATCCGGAGATGCCCCCGAAAAACATGGAGGCTAAAATATTGACCATTGCCAGGCCGCCGCGAATTCTGCCGACAAAGACATTCGACATATCAATAATTCGCTGCGAAATGCCCCCGACTCCCATCAATTGTCCGGCCAGAATAAAAAACGGGATGGCCATCAAAGAAAAGGAATTCAACCCTTTGGCCATTTGTTGAGCCACAATCATGAGTGGAAGACCAAGGTACCAAGCTGTGAGAACCGTTGGGATTCCCAGCGCAAACGCCACAGGAGTCCGCAACAATAACAGCAGGAAAAATGTACCGACAAGAATGGTAATCCCTAGTGGATCTGCATGCATACGTCATTTCAACTCCAGGAAGGAGAAGTCAGCAGCCAGCACAACGCGTGTCTGTCTTCATCTCCCTGACAGTTCTTGGTGAAGTGCTCCTTCACCGTGTCGCAAAAAATCCTGGTTACATAGGGATATTAACTGTTGCATCCCCTTGTTCCACATAAGTTTTATAAGAAACAAAAAATAGTTCTAAGGCGTTATAGATTAACGTTAAGCCTGCAAGTGGAATCACCGCATATTTGACCGCGCTCGGAAGTTTTGTCGCTGGTAAAGTTGACATCGCCATAAACTGGACTAACTGAATGCCTGCCGTAATCATCACCAGGCCAAACGCTGCGATCAGGAAAT
This sequence comes from Candidatus Vecturithrix sp., assembly GCA_040772385.1. Classification (GTDB taxonomy): domain Bacteria; phylum Moduliflexota; class Moduliflexia; order Moduliflexales; family Moduliflexaceae; genus Vecturithrix. Next base: position 749,793 of record JAXGYF010000001.1, read on the forward strand.
AAATGATACGCGCTAGGATCCATTGCGCCCGTTTCGGAAGGCGATTGAAGAGGTACTCAATCCCTATATGCAGGTGCAGTTTCACTCCGATAGGAATACTCAAGATCCCGAACCAGATGAGGAAAACCAGCGAAATTTCTTCCGCCCATGAGGGCGAGGAATTGAAAATATATCGCAAGAACACCTGGTAACAAATAATCACGGTCATAGCGACTAACATGACCATGGAGATAACTTCAAAGACTTTTTCAATGACGCCAAAGATGCCGCGAACAATCTTGACAACTTGTTGCATAGTGCGCCTACCCTGAAGGCAACGATGCCATCTTGTGACAAGACGGCATCGTTATCGGTCTTACATATTACTCTTGTGCTGCCCGGATTTCCTCAATGATCTCTTTATGTTTGGCTCCGTATTTTTCATATAAGGGTTGTACCGCCTGGACAAAGCCGTTAAAAGCTTCCGGGGTTAACTCTGTCACAGTGACGTCGCCGCTATCCAAAACGATCTTTTTAGAGGCTTCCACCCGTTCATTCCATTTTTCAATGACGTAATCCTGGGTATCTTTTGCAGCCTGCATCACCAGAGCAATTTGCTCCGGGGTCAACTTCTTATCGAAGGCGATTTTTGAAGCAATCAGAATTTCAGGAACCCGCGTGTGCATATCTAAGGTGTAGAATTTCGCCACTTCATAGTGCGCAGTAGATTCATAGGATGGCCAGTTATTCTCGGCGCCGTCAACAACGCCTTTGCTGATAGCATCATACACTTCGCCAAAGGCTATTGGCGTGGCGTTAGCCCCCAGGACGTTGACCAGATCAAGCATCAATTGACTGGATTGTACGCGGATTTTCAGCCCTTTCAGATCCTCCACTTTCGTGATTTCCTTTTTTGAGTTGTAGAACGACCGCGCCCCGGATTCATAATAGCACAAGCCATAAAATTTGTAGTTCTCTACCTCTTTCAACAATCTGGTGCCAATGTCGCCTTTTAAGACTTTCCACATACTTTCCTGACTTTTCCAGATATACGGCAGACCAAAAGCTTCGAGAGCCGGCACAAATTCCGTCACCGGGGAAATACTGATACGAGCCATATCCAATGCGCCAAACTGAACCTGTTCTACGACTTCTTTTTCGCCCTGTCCAAGAACGCCGCCAAATTTAACATCAATTACAATTTCACCATTTGAACGTTCTTTAACCAGTTCAGCAAACTTAAATAATCCTTGTGTCGTAGGATAGTCTTCCGGATGAACTTCAGCAACCGTGAGGGTAATTTCGGCGAGTGCGCCAAGTGGAAATGTCAGGATAAAGGCAAACATAACCGCAAAAATCACAGATTTTTTCATAAAGCTACTCTCCTTTTATACATGGAGTTCATAGATAATACACAATACGCTTCAACATCAATGCACTATTTTATTCCGCACGCCTCACCTCCGTTTTTATCAGAAAATGATTATTACAATACTTCGGACAGTTTTGAAATAAATACTTGAAAAGAGTCCCCCAATGGGAAAAAAAGACGTGTTTCGCCAAAAACACTTTTTTTCACCATCAACAAGGAGGACTCTATGAACCTGATCGAATCGATTGTGCAAAAGATGTCAAGCATGTCAACACCACAACGCAAATGTTTGGTCACCTTACTGACCACCATTCAACTCTTACGTGGGAAGATGACCTTCCGCAATTTGAGTCGGGATCGTGACCTCCATGAAAAAACCTACGCTCGCCATTTTCAGAAATCGGTCGATTTTGCCGACAGCAATTATCTCGCCTTAACAAGCTACCTGCCGGCGACCACCACCAAAATTGCGGTGCTCGATGGCACGTTTGTCTCCAAACATGGCCAGCAGACTTACGGCCTGGATATGGTCTCTCATGGTTGTCATGACCGGGCCGAACACGGGCTGGAATTTGCCGAACTGGCCGTAGTGGCCGTCGACGAGAACACGGCCTCTCATCTCTCGATGGAGCAAACACCGGATACGGTCACCCTCATCACAGAACTCGGCCCCGAGAAGACCCGCATCGATTGGGATCTCTCGCATCTGGGGCGAGATGGCCCCTTACTCCCGGCTGAAGTAACGTCTCTGGCGGCTGACGGGTATTCTGCCAAACAGAAAGTTGTCGACAGCGTCTGGGAGTTTGGGAGGCATCGCCTCAGCAAACTCCGGCATGATGCGCCTCTGCGGTATCTGTTTGTCGGCCCCCATCCCAAACGCCGAGAGGCTCGGAAAAAATATGATGGCACCGTGCATCTCCACGATCTCAGTCGATTGCCCCCCATCCCGGTCTCAACACCCGTGACCCTCTATCCGGCCATTGTCAACAGTGGGTCCCTCAAACGGCACATTCGACTGGTCTACGTCTGGAAACGTCACGGGACGAAACTGCTGACGGCCCTCCTGTTTTCGACGGCTCCCACGCTGGCTGCCGAAGACATCTCTCGGGATGATCGGGCGCGCTTTCAGATCGAATTTCTGTTCCGGGATGCCAAACAGTTTACCGGACTTGCCGATTTTCAGACACGTTCAGAAGAACGGATTGCGTTCCATGTGAATGCCTCTATGACCGCCCTCAATTTTCTCAAACTTGACGATCGGTTGACGGCTCAAGATGACACAGGGCATGTCATTTCGATCAACCGTTGGAAAACCCGGAAATTCAACGAACATCAGCTTGAACGAATTATGTCCACGTGAGGGCTTGACCTGAGTTCGATACAATTACCTCCTCACGACGAGGAGCTTATGAACGATGGAGCCATTGCTGCATAAAACTGTCCACAGTATTGATTATTAATCACTACGAATATTTGACACTATTAAAATACATACGTGATGCGAAAAATTGTCAAGAGACGGTTTTTGACATTGGTAACAATTTTTTACTTTTTACGTGTTGTTCTTTTCTGAAATCGCCTTTTAAAACGTAAAATTATGAGATTTTTCTCATTAAAAGAGGCAATTTTTTACATCGGTAACAATTTTTTACCTTACGATTTGCAGGATGTTAATAGTTAGAAGTTCTTTCAAAGTATTTGGAGAATCGCAAGCATGACAAATAAAGATAAATAAAAACGAATAAAAGCCGTCAGCTTGGAGTGCAAAAATTCTGCTTTCGCAAGAGAGGGTCTGCTGAAAAGCTGACACGCAAAAGTAGAACCTTTACATTCCAGTTTTCGTCGTTTCGCTTATACCTGAAATGAGGTAAAGACTCGATTTTATCCTTAAAAACGTCAAATGATTTATTTATAATATGTTACAAAAATAAGCATTCGCTGAATGCCTGAAATCAGGTATAAATTTCTGCCTGACCATTTCGAACCGCGCTGGACTGATAGAGCAAACACCAGGATTTCCCTTATTGCGAAAATACCTGGCATGATTTTTGTAAAATAATCTGGAAGTGAAACTCAAAACCGAGTTTTTTCAGAAAACTCGGTTTTTCCTGTTTGCAATGCGATCTGGGCGTTATTTTGATGAGGAGGATATTGCCATTATGATTCACGTAGAAAACTTGAGTAAATTTTACGGCGCGATTCCGGCCATTCACGAGGTATCATTTTCCATTCAACAAGGCGAGATTACCGGATTTCTCGGTCCGAATGGCGCTGGAAAAACGACCACAATGCGAATTTTGACTGGATTTATGCCGGCCACAAGCGGCAAAGCGTCGGTCGCAGGATTTGATGTATTTGATCAATCCTTAGAAGTTCGCAAACGGATCGGCTATTTGCCGGAAGATGTGCCGTTGTATCGCGATATGAATGTCAACGCTTTTTTACACTTTGCCGCGAATATCAAAGGTGTTGAAAAAAAACAATGTGCCTCACAGGTCGACGCAGTGATTGAACGCTGTGGTATTCAGGGAGTTCGCAACCGCTTAATCGGGCATCTGTCAAAAGGGTTCCGTCAACGGGTTGGTCTGGCGCAAGCATTGATCGGCGAACCGGATGTGCTCATCCTGGACGAACCGACAACCGGACTGGATCCGGCACAGATTATCGAGATCCGCGAATTGATTACCGCGCTTGCCCGGGAAAAAACGATCATTCTCTCCACACATATTCTACCGGAAGTAAGCATGATCTGCCAGAAAGTGATCATTCTTAACCGGGGCAAAATTGTGGCAGTAGATACAACCGAGAATTTAACCTCGCGTATGCAGAAGTCCAGCCGGGTCATCATGGAAGTTGACGGACCAGTTGAGGAGGTACGACAATCTTTACAAGAGGTCCCCGGAGTGCTCGGCGTTGAACAGCTTGAACAGGTGAGCGATCAAATCTTCCGTTATCAAATTGATTCCGAGAAAGACCAGGATGTTCGCCGCCAGTTAGCAGCTGTAACCGCAGCTCATAATTGGGGCCTGCTGGAATTGCGAGCTGCTGAAATGAGCCTGGAAGATGTCTTTGTCCAACTGGTAACAGAAGAAAAGACTGTAACAGCGGCTTAATACCGAAGAAGGAGGAACAAAACCGATGAGAAATTTTATGGCGATCTGCAAAAAGGAACTGAGTTCATATTTTTATTCGCCGATTGCGTATGTGGTCATCACGATTTTCCTGGCGATTTCCGGTTACTTTTTTCAGAACATTTTGTCGTTTTACATCATGATCAGCTTCAACGCCATGCGTAATCCCTATCTCGTGCAGGGGTTAAACGTGACCAATGGCATTTTTCGGCCATTGTTCGGCAATACCAGCGTTATTATGTTGTTGATGATGCCGCTGCTTACTATGCGGCTGTTGGCCGAAGAGAAAAAAAGCGGAACCTTTGAACTCTTACTGACTTATCCGATTCGAGATATTGAAACCGTGCTCGGAAAATTTTTTGCCTGTCTGCTCGTATTTGCGATTATGCTGGGCTTAACCCTCGTTTATCCTCTTTTCCTCGCCTTTTTTGCCCCAATTGAATTCGGACCATTATTCGCCAGCTATCTGGGGTTACTGCTCATGGGAGGAGCGTTCATTGCCTTTGGTTTATTGGCGTCGTCACTCACTTCTAATCAAATTGTAGCGGCCGCCATCTCCTTTGGTGCGTTGCTGATTTTCTGGCTCATCGGATTTTCAGCGCAATCTGTTGGCCCGGCCCTGGGCGGCATCCTGAGCCATCTTTCACTTTTAGAGCATTTTGATACGTTTAGTAAGGGCCTTATTGATACCCGGGATGTTATTTACTACCTGAACGTGACCGTCTTCTGTCTTTTTTTGACCATACGCGCATTGGAATCGAATAAGTGGCGTGGATAACAGCAGGAGGAAGCAAACATGAAACTTTCAAAAGAACAGTTCATACAATTCAGGAAAAATTTCTTTGGAAAACGTTATTGCAGCTATATCGGGCTGGCCGGCTTGATTTGCCTGGCGTTGAGCGGTATAACCTGGCTCGTACAAATGCGTTTTAGCACATTCGCCTCATTTTTTGCGATTATAGGCTTCATTGGGGTCTTAATATATCTGATCGGCGATTTCAAACACCTTCTGGCGCAATTCTCAAAACGATCGGTCAAATACGGAACGAACGTGACCATCATGATTCTGGTGGTCTTAGGGATTGCCATTTTTGTAGAAGCGATTTCCAGTCAACATAGCATACGTTTCGATCTGACACGCAATCAACGCTTCACCCTCTCAGATCAAACCCAAAAGATTGTACAGGCGCTCGACAAAGACGTCAACATGATTGCGTTTTTTAGTCTGGATCAGGACGATCGAGAGGCTGCTACTGATCTGTTGCAGCAATATAAACGCCTGTCCAGCCGCATTTCGTATGAATTTGTTGATCCTGATAAAAATCCGGGACGGGCGAAAAGCTATGAGATTAAAAACTACGGTACGATTGTACTGGAAACGAGCGAGAAATATGAAAAAATCATTGATTCTACGGAAGAAGCCCTGACCAACGCGCTGGTCAAAGTCATCCGCGACGAACAAAAAGTCATTTATTTTCTGAAAGGACACGGCGAGCGAAGTCTGGAGGATGTTGGCCAAGCTGGATATAATCAGGTTAAACGCGCCATTGAACAGGAAAATTATGTCATAAAGGAGCTTTTGTTAATGCAGGAACAAACCGTGCCCGAGGACGCAACCGCGCTCATCATTGCCGGTCCCCAGAAAGACCTGGTTCCTGCGGAAGAGGAATCGTTACACGCCTATATTCATCAAGGCGGAAATGTGCTCTTCTTACTCGATCCGGATCAAGCGTCCGGGATGATAGCTTTCCTGAAAGAGTACGGTGTGGTTCTGGGCGATGACATGATTATTGACACCTTCAGCCGCGTTTTCGGCGGCAGTTATGAGATGCCCGTTGCCTCAACCTATACTCAACACCCAATTACGGAAAATTTCAACATTGCTACCTTTTATCCGGCGGCGCGCTCCGTAACGCTTGAGGAGCCACTACCGCAAGGCGCCAATGCGACGGTTCTGGCGACGAGCAGTCCTCAAAGCTGGGCCGAAACCGATAAACAGGAACTCCAGCGCGGCGAGGTTGAATTTCATGAGGGCCGCGATCTCCAGGGACCAGTTCCTTTAGCCGCTGTCGTGACTCTCGATCTCCCTCAAAACCCGGAACAAGCTGATCAGTCAGAGGATACGACCGGCGCTTCGCCATCCCCAAAAGCTCGTCTCGTTGTGTTTGGCGATTCGGATTTTGCCAGCAATACGTATCTGGGACTTTCAGGCAACAGCGATCTGTTTTTGAACGCCGTAAGTTGGATGGCAGAGGAAGCTGATCTGATCGCCATCCGCGCCAAAGATCCAGAGACTTCCCCCTTAGTTCTTACCGCAGGACAGGGAAGATTCGCGTTCTTTTTGACGGTAATTTTTCTGCCGCTTCTGGTGATCGCCACAGGCGTAACCGTTTCTATGAAACGCAAAAAATCCGCTTGAAACCTTCTTGTTCACGAAACACTGGTTTCTTACACAAGCGAATAAACATTTCATTTTCACAGGAGAAAAATACCATGAGTATTAAGAAAACAATCATTTTATTCCTGATATTGTTAGTGATGGGTGGGTATTACTACACCCGCGTCAACCTTTCCGAAAAACAACAAAAGCAAGAAGAAGCAGCCAAAAAGATATTTACCACAACAGAAGAAACCCTTCAGGAAATCAGCATAAAACGTCAGAATGAAGAAATTGTGCTCAAAAAACAGGAAAAAAGCTGGAAAATGCTGCAACCAGTTGAAGCCTCTACCGATGATGAGGCCGTACAACGGCTGATAACAGAGTTTGCGAACGCTGAACAAAAGAAAACGATTGCAGACGATACGTCTCAGGATCAAGAATTTGGTTTAGATCAGCCTCAACTCACTGTGATTGTCAAAGGGCAGGAAGGAAGCAGCCCCATGCAACTGGCGATTGGCAATGAAACGCCCACTAATTCAGGTTACTATGCCCGTGTCGACAACCAGAAGAAGGTGGTGCTCATCAGTTCTCTGGTGAAAACCGGCCTGGATAAGAGTATGTATGATCTGCGCGATAAAACGATTCTGGTGTTTGAACCCACTCAGGTAAAGAAAGCTCTTTTGACGCTGCCGTCGGAAGCTCACCAGAGCGTTGAGCTGGAACAAGAGCAGGAAGCCTGGAAAATTGTTGTTCCGCGGCAATATCAAGCCGATACAGAAAAAATGAACGCGCTGTTGTCAAAAATAACGAGTTCTTCCATCAAAGCTTTTATCGTAGAAAAGGACGAGAATTTAGCGCAATATGGTCTGGATCAACCGGAAGCGACATTATCGTTATTTGTGGGTGACGATAAAAGTCAAAAAACCTTATTCCTGGGCAAAAAAAATGCGAGTGGGGACGGCGTCTATGCCAAACATGAAGGTGCGGAAAATATTTTTCTGGTTGATGCAACAATCCTGGACGAATTTCCAAAAAGCGTGAATGATTTGCGCAATAAGACCGTACTCTCGTTCAAAAGCCCTGATATTCAAAAAATCGAACTGGCTTCACCGCAGGGAACCATTGTCGTAGAACGCGAATCTGAAGAGGAATGGCAGATCACGCAGCCTGAAACCCTCAAAGCTGATGGAACTGAAATTCAACAGTTCTTATCAGATGTCGAACTTTTAACCGCACAGCAATTTGTCAGCGATCCCGCTGGGGATCTCGCACAATATGGCCTGGATTCGCCGCCATTGTCGATCCGTCTGTGGGAAAAAGCACAGGAAACACCTTATGAATTGCTTCTGGGTTCCTCTGATCCGGAACATCAAGGAATATACGCGAAAATAGGTCATCAAGACGACGTTGTACTTGTCAAAACTGATGCGCTTGAGCAACTGCACAAAACCGTGGTTGACTTGCGTTACAAAAAAATTCTTTCCTTTGATCACGCTCAGGTCGAAAAAATTCAATTGACATATTCGGATCAGAAGCTGGTGTTGGAAAAAGATGGAGATGATTGGAAAGCGAGTGAACCAGAATCAAAAAAGGTCGCATTTTTTAAGGTCAACAACCTGTTGTACGAGCTGACTGATCTGGAGTTTACTCAAAAATTCGATGAGCCGGAATCTGACCTGAGTCAATATGGTTTAGTTGAGCCTGAGCTCGCTCTGACCCTATGGGGTGACACAAAAAACGAATTATTCACGTTACTTATCGGGAAATCTACGGAAACGCAAGATGTTTGTTATGTGAAAGTAGCCTCTAAAACCGCTGTTTACGCCATCGATCCCCAATTTTTGCAGGAATTCCCCAAGAATCCGGCAGATTTAGACGAATAATCGCAACGTTGTTGTTCGTGGTCTCCCCCAGCCTAAGTGGAAAAAAGGGGGAGGCATTTTTATCGTGTACTGAGAACAAAAACTTGTGAAGTCATGGCCTTTGCCGGATTACTTGAGCATACTAAGGCAAGGAAAATTCTTACTTGATGGTAAAGAGAGAAAAATTCTTGACAACTTCCCTTACTTTAAATGATCATAAGAAATCTCTTCTCAGTTTTTCACAAAATCCATCATTCAGATGGGAAGTAACGTTATATGTATAGTCGTCTGGAATTTTCGAAAACACACGGGAGAACAAGTGAGAGGTTACGTTGTAAATAATGCTCGCTCGTCGAATGGAGTTGAGATGAGCGATGAGGCATTCCTTTCGACTTCGCTCAGGGAATGGGTATCGCTTACAAGTACACCATTATCGAAAACTTATGCAACACACGAATAATCGGCTTTTTCTAACAGTGGCAGTGGGTATAATTTTGATGATAAGCGGGATGAATATAGTTCACCGGGCTGAGGCGCAAGAGAAAAGCGATCGTTTTTTTACGATTAATCTGATTGTTCCGATTGGCAATACTCCCAGAGAAAAGGCCGGACAAATCCTGGCGCGGGATCTGGAGAAAATTGGAATCGGCGTTAATTTACACTACATGGAATTTGCTTCAATAACTCCACGCTGGAAAGCATCGGTGGCCAATCATGTCGCATTCGATGATGGAGGTTTTGATCTCTATATGGCTCAATCTTCTATGGATGCAGTGATTGACCCCTCCGGTCTTTATACATATTTTGCCTGTGACCAACAACACCCTAACGGGAGCAATACACTTCTTTATTGTAATCCGGAATTTGATCAGGTTATTTATCAAGCATTACAAACCGTAGAAGCTCAAACGCGGGGGGATTTTGTCAAGCAGGCCGAACGTATTCTCTACGAAGATCTTCCGACAATTCCCTTATGGCGGCCTTCTCAGTTTTATGGCATCCAGAGCAGCGTCAAATTTCCGGAACACCATGATCCGCAATATTGGACAACTTATGCTTTTAGATGGGCCTGGCGCGAGTTGAAAGAGAAAACGAAAGAGCAGATGAGCTTACGCGAACGAACGCTGGTCTATGCTCAGCCGGCAGATATTGATGCCTTTTTAACAGGATACAGTTCAAGCACATATTCAGACAGGGCCATTGATTATATGGTGTATGATGCACTCATGCACCAAACCATAGGCCCCTATAACCGGGGACCGGAAGAAGATCGAGGCCCTCAACCTGCCCTGGCTGATCACTGGGATGTTTCTGAGGATGGGAAAACCTGGACAATTTATCTGCGAAATAATGTGGTCTGGCATGATGGTACGCCATTTACTGCCGATGATGTGCTGTTCACGTATGAATTACGCACGAATAAAGAAGCCGGATATGGTTCAGACGCATTTATTCACCAAAATGGCATCACCTGGAAAAAAATCGATGAATATACGGTACAGTTTATGTGTGAACAATTTAACCCATTATTTGCCAGTGAAATACTGGATATTCCGATTTTACCGCAACATTTATTCAGTACGGTGCCTTATGCAGAATTAGCGAAATCTGACTTTAACACCGGGAAAAGAGTGATTGGAACAGGCCCCTGGATTTTGGAAGAATATAAACCGGCGGAGTATTTGAAATTTAAGGTCAATGAGTCCTATTATGGCGGCCGCCCCTGGTTTGATGCGGTCGTGATCAGAATTATCCCTCAGGGAGCCACCGCCTGGTATGCCTTAAAAACCGGGGAAGTTGATGTCACGGAAGCCTGGTATGGATTTACACGCGAACTGGCAGAACTCAAGGCTGATCCTCAACTTTATGCTTTTCAACAACCCTTTTTTGGCCCGCAGATGCTCCTGATCAATAACGAGCACCCAATCTTAAAAGATGTGCTGGTCAGAAGGGCGATCAGCCTGGCCGCCAATCGGCGAGTGATGGTGGATGTCATCAGCGATGGACTGGGCGTTGTTGCCGGGCAGCACCTTCCGGAGTGGAGCCCCGGCTATAATCCGAATATTCCTCCATTAGAATACGATCTGGAACAAGCCAAGCGTCTGTTAGAACAGGCCGGATACCATTATGAGACGATTAGCATTGAGGGGCCTCAATCCTGAGATGCGTCAACGTTCAGGTCTGTCATAATGTTAATACTTCGCCCCCTGAAATGAGATGCTTATCAGGGGGCTGTCCTGTTAAGCGTACTGAAGAATTCCGTATGAAAAGAACATGCGCTCGGTGAGAATCAGAGAGAGGTCGTTTTGGGTTTATCAACATACATCATTCAAAGAATCCTCATCACAATTCCAACTTTTTTAGGGATTACATTGATTGTTTTTGGCCTGATCCAGATGGCGCCAGGCAATATTGTTGATTTTTATATGTCGGCCAATCCTGAGACGAGAATGGACATGGAAAAGGTGCATTTGAGACAAGCCGCAAAATTTCTGAAGAGCTTCGTTCCCGAATTGGGGCTACCGCGACCCTGTTTCTCTTTAGTCATCGGAATCGTCTCTGCAATCAAACCCAATTCACTGGTTGATCATTTGGGACGCGCCGGGGCGTTGATTGGATTATCGCTGCCAGCGTTTTGGATTGGTATGGCCCTGATTCTCCTTTTTGGGGTCAGATTGCGCTGGTTTCCGATTGGCGGTTCACTGAGTATTGGTACAGAAGATGGGAGTCTTTTTTTTCTGCTCAGGAATCGTCTTTGGCATCTTATTTTACCTTCTGCCGCGATCGCTTTACAGAGTATCGCAACGACAATGAGGTTAACACGAGCGGAGATGCTGGAAGTTCTGAAGAAAGATTATATTACCGCAGCGAGAGCCAAAGGGCTGACAGAACGCAAAATATATCTGAAGCATGCATTACGTAATTCTCTGATGCCGGTCGTCACTATGATTGGACTCAGTATGGGACATATCTTTTCAGGAGCGGTTCTCACGGAAACAGTGTTTAGCTGGCCGGGGATCGGGCGTTACCTGACGTATCATTGGATTAATCCGAAAGTGCGGTATTAAATCGGAAAAGGAGACAGAAAGGTGAGGATACAATCGCATGCCATGTCTAAACGCGTTTTAGGAAACCCTCTATCTATTGTCGGATTGTTATTAGTCTTTTTCCTCGTCCTCGTCGGAGTTTTTGCACCCTCTATTGCACGCTATGATCCGCAGGATATGATGTTCGAATTTGTTTACCACCCACCTTGCCGGGATTTCTGGTTAGGGACCGATGCTCTGGGGCGCGACCTGTTCAGCCGGATTGTCTGGGGAACGCGAACCTCCTTGCTGGTCGGCTTTGGGTCAACAGTGGCTGCGCTCGTGATTGGTGTAGTTTTTGGCGGCCTGGCAGGCTATTATGAAAAATGGGTGTCTCAGGTGTTCATGAGACTGGCGGATATCCAACTTTCTATTCCACGCATGATTTTACTTCTTGTGGCGACGGCTGTCATTGGACAACAAAAAATTAGGGATTGCCATCTTTTTAGCAGTATGGAGCGTGAATATGCTTGGAGATGCGCTTCGCGATGCTCTGGATGTTGAATTATAGTTCAGGTAAAAGGGTTGGAACAACTTATGAAAAAAGGATATTGATACTATGAAAATGTCTCTGCGAACAAAGTTATTAAGCTTATGTATTTTTTTAGTTGTGTTAATATCCGGAGGGATGTCAATCACCTATTACAAATTGACACAGCAAGAAAAACATCGTGAATCTCAACAGCGAATTCAGATCGCCTTTGACATCATTCTTGATGATTTTGCCAGTCAAACCGAGCTTTACTCCGGCAGGTTTGATGAATTTTTGAAACAAGAACAAGAACTTCCCTGGACTCTCACTTTCTATAATGAAGATAAAAGTAAGCTGAATGCCTTAAACTTCATTGCTGTGGATCTGGGAAATATTACAAAGGCTTTCAAAAATTTTGCGTCTATTGTAGCTGTCGACCGGTTACTCCTCTATGGCAGAGACAAACGCCTCCTCATTGTGTATCAACGCCATGAGGAGAAGGACCTCATCGGAGGATACGTCATTTCGGCCACAGGAAACGACACCTATCTTCCCATGGATGATCTTGCACTCCTGATGTCTATGAATTTTAATAACCAGCCAATTCCTGATACTCCTCTACCCGACGGGTTGAGTGGTACCTATGCAGAGGAGTTCCCAGATACCCTGTCCACCACGATGTTCTCTGAAGGACAGCAGCTTGGAATAAGAATTGTTGCTCCGATTTATCAGGACAGCGACAAAATAGGCGTTTTAGTTGGGGAAGTATTTCATACGCAGCATCTGATAGACCGGTATGCGTTTTTGAGCAAAACAGAGGTAAATTTTTTTGCAAAAGATACACTCAGTGTTGGCACACTTCCGACGCAATCTCAGATTGAACCGGAAGTTTTGTCTCTATTTGCGCCATGCACGGATCTTCCTTCCATAACACAACACATAGAAATTTTTCCGCTAAGAGTAGGCTCAGAAAATTATTATCAGGGAGGATGTGCGTTGATGAATTTTCATGAACCGGTCGGGGCTGTCACCGTCAGTCTTTCCCAGCAGATCGAACAGGACGCGATCCGAAAAGTGCTGACCGCCGTATTGGTCGTCTCGGGACTTGGGTTTGTCATTGCCTTTGGAATTTCGGCGTTCTTTACCCGAAAGCTCATACGCGCTATCCATAATATCGTTGAAGTTATTGGGGCGGTTTCAGAGGGAGATATCAGACAGACGGCTCATACCATCACGCGCGATGAAATCGGCCTGGTCGCTGTAAAATTGAATCGAATGATGACCTACCTGCAAAATATGGCTACCACCGCCGTCAAAATTGCGACCGGCGATCTCAGCCAGGTTGTAAAACCAAAATCCAAACACGATGTATTAGGAAATGCTTTTCAAGAAATGTCAATCTATCTTAGTGAAAATGCAGCCGTGGCAACATCCATTGCCGAAGGGGATTTACGAGTCAATGTCCAGCCCAGAACTGAACACGATATCCTGGGAAAAGCATTCTCTCAAATGGAATCAATTCGGGAAACCATGAGTCTGATCACCGAGGGAATGGCGGATTTAAATCAAGCAGCCGAACAACTCAATTTAATTAGCGCGCAGATGGCCTCCGGAATGGAGCAGACCTCTCATCAAGTGCAGGTTGTTTCATCGCATAGTCAACAAATCACTCAGAGTGTGAACCAGGTTTCGGCAGCGATCGAGGAATCGGTCGCGAGTATTCGAGAAATTTCACGGAATTCGAAGGATGTGCTGGATATCGTCGCTTCTGCAGTGACCATTGCAAACTCGGCCGACAATAAGATCGCTCTGTTGGCGTCTCATTCTCAGGAAATAGGAGAAATTGTCCAGGTTATCACTGCTATCGCTCAGCAGACGAATCTTTTAGCGTTAAATGCCTCGATTGAAGCAGCGCGAGCAGGAGAGAGCGGAAAAGGATTTGCTGTCGTAGCGAATGAAGTCAAGGAACTCTCCCGTGAAACAACTGTTTCGGCGAAGGATATTATTCATAAAGTCGAGATGATTCAGACAAGCAGTCAGGAAACAGCTTTGGCTATTACGGAAATATCGCAGATTATCCATAAAATTCATGATTTTACCAGAACCATTACATGTTCAGTTGAAGAACAAACGCTCTCAGCGAGCGATATTTCTTTCAATATCGCTCGTACAGCTGATGATAGTAATGAAATTCATAAAACAATTGCTGAGGTGGCAGGCGTGGCCCAACAAACATCAGAATTAACGATAAAAGTCAAAAGTGCGGCAGAAGAATTAGCCTTATTTGCGGTTCAAATACAACGGTTGATTGAAACGTTTAAGTTTTGAAATGGTTGTTGTCATTCCTCTCTCTATCTCACGCTTTTGAGAACAAATCGGATTAACCATTGTTTCACTCGCCAGGGCGACAGAAGGCATGGGAAAATGATGAATGAGTAATTGTTTGATGTATAAGTCCGCCCAGCCATCAATGGCCGGTCTCAAAGCTGAAGCAGGCTGAAGCCCGCTCCCAAATTCCACAGGGCGCTTCAGCGTCCTTCAACGTTGAGACTGGCGATTGATCGCCAGGAGACAGGGCACACGAGTTTGCCCCTCACGTGATACCTACCCCTGTCAGCCCGTAAACGGGGGGAAGTTCACAGAAGAGTGCGTCACGCCTTATCCCCCCGCTTGCGGGGGGATAAGGGGGGGGTGTGCATAAGTCCTGATTGATACTTACTTACGTGAGTTGCTCGTGTCACACCAGTAAGTTCAGAGGTGGTATGAGCGTAAGTCTCAGAGGAGGTTCATCAATTATGTTGCTGGCATGGGGGCAGGTTATTATTGCTTCGTTGATCGCCCTCTTTCCGATCGTTGATCCGGTTGGCGCG
This sequence comes from Candidatus Vecturithrix sp., assembly GCA_040772385.1. Taxonomy (GTDB): domain Bacteria; phylum Moduliflexota; class Moduliflexia; order Moduliflexales; family Moduliflexaceae; genus Vecturithrix. The sequence continues at coordinate 764,945 of JAXGYF010000001.1, forward strand.
ATCCCAACCTTTGTCGTGATTACCGAAGGGGATTCCGAAGCACGCCGGCGTCAACAACTCAAGAAAGCCTGTGTGTATGTCTTTATCCTGCTCAGCCTGTTTCTCGTGGGTGGGAATGCGATTATGCGCTTTTTCGGGATTTCCATTCCCGGCATTCGTATTGCAGGAGGAGTGATTCTGTTTCGTATGGCGCAAAATATGCTGCAAGCCCAACCAAAATACAAGCAAAGTCAGGAAGAACAAACGGAATCCGTCAATAAACCGGATGTCTCGTTTACGCCGCTTGCCATGCCGCTGTTGAGCGGCCCCGGCGCAATTGCTGTCACTTTAGGCTTGACAGCATCAATACATCATTGGTACGATTATGCTGCGATTTTGATCGCGATTGCGATTGTCACCTTGAGTACCTGGCTGATTTTACATGCGTCAGCAAAAGTGTCAACCTTCTTAGGAGTTACAGGCATGAATATTGTGGAACGCATGATGGGATTTTTGCTGTTGTGCATGAGCGTGCAATTCATTATTAACGGGATCATCAATGTCATCAACGAATTGATAATAACCAAATAGTTAGATGAAATGAAATTCGATAATGATCTCGATCGCTGTTTTGTACAGCTTGAAAAATTGCTGCAGGGCCAGCAGAAAGTACTGATCCTGCTGCACCATAACCCCGATCCCGATGCGCTTGCCAGTGCAATGGCGTTACGGTACCTGGCGCAGAAAATCGCGCATGTCAAGAGTACAATTGCCTATAGCGGCTGGGTCGGCCGGGCAGAAAATCGGGCTATGGTGCGGGAACTAAAAATTCCTTTAAAAAAACTGCATCAAGTCAATTATACGCACTACGACCGTATTGCCGTGCTTGATACGCAGCCTGGCGCAGGAAATACCGCGATTCCGGCGGATCTACACTGCCATCTTGTCATCGATCATCATCCGCAGCGCCGTGGCCTGAACAGCCAGTTAACCATCATCGAACCGGACATTGGGGCGACTGCTACGCTTCTGACCCTTTTGCTGGAAATCAGTTGTTTCCCCATCCCTCCTGATATTGCGACCGCCTTAACCTATGCGATTCGTTCGGAGACGCAGGATTTAGGCCGCGACGCCACGTCAAAGGATGTAAAAGCCCATTTTTTTGTCTATTCCAGAGCTTCGATGCGAAAATTAGCCCGTATCAGTCGCCCCAGGCTCTCGCGTTCTTATTTTATTACATTGGCCAACGTGTTGCAAAAAACCCGGGTATTCCGGCACCTTTCGTGCGCTCATTTAGGCGAGATTCTGATGCCTGAAGTGGTCGCAGAAATGGCGGATTTATTGATGCGCCAGGAACACATCAGTTGGGTGTTGTGTACCGGGCGCTTTGGTCACACGTTGTATCTCTCCATCCGGTCAACGAATACTAAAGCCCATGCCGGAAAATTGATTAAAAAGTTGGTGCCTGATCCGAATAACGCTGGCGGACATGATATGTTTGCCGGAGGCAAAATTGAATTACATTCGTTGTCAGAAATAGAAATCGCCTCAGTAGAAGCCAAATTATCGCAAGATTTTGCCAGATTGCTGGGTCATGCTGGGGTACATTGGACACCCTTAATTGAAGAAACCTTATAATTCTTTTCATGGGCAGACAAGAGTAGGGCGCTTGGAGTAAACGCCTGGCTTTTGGTCTCCTGACGATGCTATGTTAACCTATCTCTTCTTTCTTGTTGGCTTTGTGTTATTAATTAAAGGCGCGGATATCCTGGTGATCGGCGCCTCAGCGATTGCCAAACACTATCATATTTCCGATATGGTGATCGGATTAACCATTGTTTCGCTTGGGACTTCAATGCCGGAATTAATAGTGAGCATAGTATCCGCCTTCAAGGGCAGCGCGGATCTGGCAATTGGGAATGTGCTGGGGAGTAACGTGGCGAATATTCTGCTCATTCTGGGCATCTCAGCCCTGTTCTATTCCTTGCCGATCAAGGAAAATACCATGCTGATTGAAATCCCGTTTTCGCTGACCGCCGTGCTCTTATTAGGTTTTCTGGCAAACGCCTCCTTATTCATGGATAGGTCGCAACTCATGCTGAGCCGCATTGACGGTCTGCTCTTATTGTTCTTCTTCTCGTTGTTCATGGCCTACATTTATCGTTTAGCCTTGCAAAGTTCAGTTCTTGAGGAGTCTGATGCTTCCGGACGCCCGCTCGCGCTCAGGAACGCCGGCTTGTATGTGCTCGGCGGAGTCATTGGCCTGTTTCTGGGGGGGCAATGGGTGGTCAACGGCGCAGTCAAGATCGCGACCGCCTTTGGCGTCAGCCAATCGTTAATCGGTTTGACGATTGTGGCGGTAGGCACGTCGCTGCCGGAATTGGTCACCTCCGCCATGGCCGCCTATCGCAAAAACACGGATATTGCGGTCGGCAACGTGGTCGGCTCGAACATTTTCAATATTTTATGGATTTTAGGCCTCAGTTCCCTGATCCGCCCGCTTGCTTTTGACGTGCTGAATAATATGGATATTCTCATGGTCATTTTCGCCAGTAGCCTGCTGCTCTTAGGTCTGGCAGTCGGGAAGAAATACATCATTAACCGCTGGAAAGGAGTCGGGTTTCTTCTGGTGTACGTCACCTACATCGGCTACCTGATTCAACGCGGCTAAGTCCGGTGCGATGCGTTCAGAACAACAAATGACGACAACAAATTCAAGAATATATCGAATTTCTTCGCCATGTTCAATGATTTCTCAAAGCGGTCAGGTGATTATTTTCTTGACATGCCATGCCCTGAGACACTATCCTCAAGTTCTTGAATAAGGAGGAGAATACCTATGGAACAAGACCGCATTGAACTCTTGCTGGAAAATATTTTGAGTAAAGTCGAACTCCTTTCTGAAGGGTATCACTTGCTCAACCAAAAAATTGATCGCGTGGCCGCTGAGCTGAATCAAAAAATCACAAAGCTCGATCAGAAGCTCGATCGCATAGCTGCCGATCTCTACCAAAAACTTGATGTAACCAACCAACGCATAGATGCGATGGATCAGCGCCTGGATAGAATGGACCAACGTCTGGATACAATGGACCAACGCCTGGATACAATGGACCAACGTCTGGATGGAATGGATCAACGTTTGGATACAATGGACCAACGCCTGGATTCCGTCAGCCGCAAGCTCGATCATGTTGCGGACGAACTGGCCGCGCACCGCGCAGATACGGAAATTCACCGCGGGTACCAGGTTGCAGAACACTAAACTTGCAACCTTGCTTCGAACTGGAGTATTGTCAGAAAAAAATTTCTTTCCTGACATGTTGACTTAATATCAACTATTCTTCTTCAAGAATACTATTTGGCGAGTTTGACAGAGGTAACACGCATTAAAATACTTATTCTACATGGGTTATTTATGGCAGAAAATACTTTGGGCAATGAAATCGAACAACTAGAAGAAGAGCAATTCTATCAGATTGATTATGAGAATCAACCACCAGAAGATATTATTGCATATAATGAATTGCGATCTTGTGCTGATCTTTATAGAATGTATCAAAAAGGAATTTTAACAATCCAACCAGACTTTCAACGAAATTTTGTCTGGAAAGGGGCCACTCAAACGCGATTTATTGACTCTTTGATTAAGCAACTTCCTATCCCAAGTATGTGTTTCAGTTTAGACTATAAAACGCAACGTTGGCAAGTGATTGATGGTCTTCAACGGATGTCAACAATTATTCGATTTCTTTCTAATGAACCAGAATGGACATTATCATCCCTCCCTGATGGAGACCCTCGCATCAATGGACGGCAAGTGAAAGAATTTATGGATGAACAGTCCGATTTACATATTTTTTTTACACGAGTTGAAAATTTAACGATTCCTGTGACCGTCTTACGATGTGATTACGCAAAAGAATCGCATACAATGTACCTCTTTACAATATTTCAGCGATTAAATACAGGAGGAATCCAACTCAATAATCAAGAGATTCGCAATTGTATTTACCATGGTGATTTTAATACGTTCTTAAAAGAGCTTGATAATCATCCTCAATGGAAACGTATTAACCGTATTCGAGATAATAAATCCTATCGTTTTATCCATGTAGAAATGATTCTCAGATTTTTTACATGGTATGATTGGCATGATCGATATCATGGGAGATTGACTGAATTCCTGAATGAATATATGGCAAAACACCTGAAAGTTAGTGAAACAGAATTCCAACAAAAACGAGAATTATTTGAAAAGACCGTTCAGATCATTGATGATATACTAGAGGATAACCATCCGCAGCTTGGCCATTCCTTTTTAGAAGCCATGATGTTTGGAGTCGCAAAGAATTTAACAACTTTATCAAAAATGAATAAGCAACAGCTTATTTCTTGGTATCATAAGTTAAAAACTGATAATGCTCTTTCTTCACAAACATTGAGTAGTGGAATAGCAAGCAAGGAAAAAGTCACGGCACGGTTGAAAGCAGCGTCGGCAATTTTTGCAGGAAAAGAGCATGCTTGAGCACGGTCAGATTATTAAAACATTAGAACAACTCAATGAACTGCATAATACAAATCCCTCTTCAGATGGACAACAGGAGTTTTACTCAAAACTTGCGTTGTTAGAGCTTTGTGGTTGGATTGAGGAATGTATGGATGAAATTGTTCTTCGGATTGCTCAAAAAAACCTGCGAGAAAAGGAAAATATTGAAACTATTAAAGAGATGATTGATAAAAATTATGGATTTGAGTATAAGAAGAATTTTCGTAAATTGTTGATTATTTTGATAGGTATCGTGAATGTTGAAAAACTTGAACAGCAATTAAAGCAAAAAGTGTTTATACAATTCATTAGCACATTAGATAGTCTCAAAAAGCGACGGAATAATGAAGCACATACCTATATACACGGAACAACGAGAATAATAGATGCACCTTCAATGACCAGGAAATATTTTCATGATGTCTATAATGGCTTACAGGAGATTGAGAAAAAAATGCAAGCGATGGGCTTGATAGATAAAAAGGAGAGTTAAAATCCCCTGAGATGCTTCGTCAAAATGAATACGAATTCGGTGGGATGGATACGCCCGGTGAGCCAACCTCCTACTGGAGAGATTTCCGAAGATGGGCGGAAGTATTACAGTATTATTCATTTGAATTGATACACCTTTGAACAGATGTACCCCAGGCATCCCTGTCCGGTCTATGTGCAGCCCGGACAGGGATGCCTGGGGTACAAAAGAAGGTCAATACTTATGAATAACGTTGTAAAACGGGAACGATCCAAAGGAAATTTTCATTTGTGCGTGTAAGATGTAGTCCACTTTCAAAGTGGACTACATCTTTATCCCGTAAAACGGAAGTCGTATTTCAGTATTTGAGGGTTTGACAGAAAACACTTGAACACTCAAACACTAAAATGTCTGAATTGCGGCAGATATTCGCGGTTTTGCCGGAGCATGTCGTTGACCATCTGCTTGATTTCAGCCAGCGAGAGCATGGCGGCGGTCAGCGGATCGTGAATAATGGCGTGAAAAACCAGGCGCGGATCGCCGGTGAGGGCGGCTTCAACCGCCATTTCCTCGGTCATGACGCACACATGGTTTAACGCCACGCATTGCAGCGGCAGCGCGCCGACGTGCACCGGATGCAAGCCCCCTTTATCCACATAGACCGGAACTTCCACACAGGCGTTTTCCGGCAGATTGGTGATTAAGCCGGTGTTGGGCACGTTGCCGTTAAACCCAAAAATTTCCCCGCCTTGCAAGGCGTTGATAATGTAGGCCGCGTATTCATGCCCGCGCTCCAGGCTGATCGGGGTTTCTGCGGCAAACCACGTTTTCGCCTCGTCTTTCCAGGAATGCTCCTTTTGTTGATACTCGTTGAGAATATAGGCATACACGCCCGGGTTCCAGCCCGTGCCGTGGGTGCAGTATTGTTCGATCAGTTCCGGACGTTTGCGAAACCAGGCGTTATATTCCGAGTTGTGCCCGCTGGATTCGGTGACGTAATAATCTAAGTGCAGAAACATCTCATTGCGCACGATTTCTTCATTGTAAATCTCCGGTTTGCTGATCGCCGCACGAATTTGCGGATACGCGTCTTTGCCGTTGCGTTCATATTTGAGATACCAGGCCTGATGATTAATTCCAGCGCAGGTATAGGTAATTTCCGACATAGGCGCGCCAATCCAATCCGCCAGCATTTCGGCCGTGCCCTGGACGCTGTGGCACAGGCCAGTCAGCCGGATAAAGGATTCCCGCTGCATAGCGCGGCACAGCATGGCCATCGGATTTGTGTAATTCAGGAGCGTGGCGTCAGGGCAGTAACGCTCCATATCTTTAACAATATCCAACATCACCGGAATGGTGCGCAAGGCGCGAAAAATCCCGGACGGGCCGCGCGTATCGCCGATATTAATATCCACCCCGTACTGTTTGGGGATTTCGATGTCGTGCCGCCAGACCTCGGTTCCTCCGGCTAAAATCGTACAAAGCACGGCATCCGCGCCTTGCAGGGCCTCAGCGCGATCCATGGTAGCCTCAACTTTTGCCGGATAATTGCCCATATCTACAATGCGCTGCACGGATTTTTGAGCGAATTCAAGGCGTTCCGCATCAATATCCATCAGTGAAATTGTCGCATCTTCAAGCAGCGGGAAGGTCAACATATCCCGCACCAATCCGCGTGTAAACCCTAAACTTCCTGCTCCGATAAACGTAATTTTTGCCATAGTGGTCTTTTTATGCTCCTCTGAAACTATAGGAATGAAGAAGACTTCATTCCTATAGTTTATTATGCCGGGTGAGCGTCAATTCATGACAACTCCTCGAATGTAAATGATAGAGTTTCATGAGGCGCGCGTGCTCGTAGTTCCCGCTTTAGCGGGCTGCCTGAAGGCAGAACTACAAACATCATGACTCCTCTGTTCTCTGTAAATAACATTTCCATGAAACGCCTGTTCAAAAATTGTCTATCTCTCTTTATTCACGAGGTTCAAAAACCAAAGCCGACAGCTTCAGCGCGATTTCTCCGATGAAAAGGGGCGGCTGCATTTTTCCTTGAACCGCATACACCATACCGGAAATACTGCTGATAATCAGCATGAAACAGCCCGCAATCACTAAAGAAAACAACGCTACCGCGAACAGAAATCCCACCGCCGGAATCCAGGCCATGACCCATCCCACAACTCCCCATGCGGCAAAGAGCGCAAGCGCAAGGAGAGCGATTCCCAGAGATTGGCGGGCGTGATACCGCGCAAAGTCATCTTTCCGGCGCAAAAATAGCACCAGCAATGCGCCGATAAAACTCAGCAAATAAGCGAACAAAGCAAATAGTTTCGTTGTGTTGTTCATCATAAACGGAGTTCTTACGAACTTTATCATTCAATACCTTTCAGGTTCAAGGTTCCGGCAAAGTGACAGGCGCTGTAATGTTCGGGCCGGATTTCTTGCAATTCAGGGACATCGGTTTTACAAACCGGCTGCGCGTAGCGGCAGCGAGGGTGAAACACGCATCCTGACGGCGGGTTCGCCGGACTGGGCACGTCGCCTTCAAGAATAATGCGTTCATAGTGCACATCCGGATCGGCCGGCGGTACCGCGGAAATCAGGGCTTCGGTATAGGGATGAAGCGGATATTTCAACAATTCCTCGGTTGCAGCCATTTCGATGATTTTTCCGACATACATCACAATGATGCGATCGGAAATATGTTCGACCACTGAAAGATCATGGGCCACAAACAGCAGGGTCAGCCCTAATTTTCGCTGTAATTCCTGGATCAAATTCAAGACCTGCGCCTGCACCGAGACATCCAGGGCCGAGACCGGTTCATCCCCAATGATGAAACGGGGATTCAGCGACAGCGTCCGCGCCAGACCGATGCGTTGGCGCTGCCCGCCGGAAAACTGGTGGGGATAACGCTGCATAAATGCCGGATTTAACCCCACCGCTTCCATGAGTTCTGCTACACGGTTTTCCAATTGCTTCCCTTTGGCCACGCCGTGAATGAGCAGCGGCTCGCCAATAATATCTTTCACCGGATGCCGGGGATTCAGGGAACTGAAAGGATCTTGAAAAATCATGCGCATCTCTTTGCGCAGCGGTTTCATCGCTTTCGCAGGAATCGCCGCGACATTGATGCGTTCTCCATCTTGAGTATGATACCAGATTTCTCCGGCGGTGGGATCATATAAACGCAACAGGGTCCGGCCAACGGTCGTCTTCCCGCAGCCGCTTTCGCCAACCATCCCCACTACCTCGTTTTCACAAATGTAAAAACTGACGTCATCCACGGCGCGAATATGGCCCACCACTTTTTGAAAAAACCCCATGCGGATGGGAAAATATTTTTTCAGCCCTTTGACTTCAAGGATAACATGATTACTTGTAGTCATGATTTTAAGTGTTTGAGTGTTTAAGTGTTTGAGTATTTGAAAAAAATATCTAAACACTCAAACACTTTTTACACAATCGAATACGGATCTGCGGCGTCTCGCAGGCCATCGCCTAAAAAATTAAAACCTAACACAGCAAAAATGATAAAGCCGACCGGGGTTAAAATCCAGGGATAAGACCCCAGGACTTCCAATGCCTGGGCGTTTTTCATAAGAAATCCCCAACTGGTCAGCGGTTCTTGAATCCCGATTCCTAAGAAACTGAGGAAGGATTCCGCTAAAATGATCGTGGGAATATTCAGGGTCAGCGAAACAATCACATGGCTCAAACAGTTGGGGTACAGATGTTTCAGAATCACCCTGGAATCTGAAGCCCCCATCTCTTTGGCCGCCAAAATAAAATCCGTACATCCAAAAGCCATGACTTTGCCGCGCACTTCACGGGCCACGCCTGTCCAGCCGAGCGAGGCAAAGATCGCGGCCATGACGATAAATACGGTAAACGAGTCCCAGGTTTTTGGGATAACCGCGGCTAATGCCATCCAGATCGGGAGTTGCGGAAAGGACATCAAAAATTCGATGATCCGTTGCAGACCCCAGTCAATGATGCCGCCATAGTAGCCGGAGGCCACGCCGATGACCGAGCCGACGGTTAAACTAATCAACGCTGCCAGCACGCTCATAGACAACGATATCCGTCCGGCCCAACAGGCGCGTCCCCACAAATCGCGTCCCATACGGTCAGTGCCTAATAAAAACAGCGTCCCACCGTCTTCAACCCCAAATAGATGCCAGCGTGTGGAGAACAGTTTCCAAAACCGGTATTCCCAGGTTTTGACAAAAAACCTGATCGGGTAGCGGCGGCTGGCATCTTCCATCCAGATTGGGGCAAAGGTCTGCGGATCGTAATCAAACATCAGATTATACGTAAACGGGCGCAGATGAAGTTTACCGTCAGCGTCAATAAAATGAATCCGCTGCGGCGGCATGTTGGTATGCGTTAAATCCGCATGATCAAAGTCGTTCGGACAAAAGAATTCGGCAAAGATGGCCAGCATCGCCAGCACAACAATCATCAATCCTCCGACAATGGCGGGTTTGCTCTTTTTAAACCGCTTCCATACCAGTTGAAGGTAGCTTTCATATTGCTGCTGTCCCAGGTCTTCCTGACTGATCGTCATGTCTTCTGTGTGCATCGTCTCACTCATAAAATTCGTTCAAAGAAGTTTGTCAGCACTTCAAGATTCAATGGCTAAAATGACTCAAGTGACTAAAAATAGTGAGGAGGATTCTTCAACTTTCGTCACTTAATGATAGCGAATACGCGGATCAAGAAGAGATAGCCCGATATCGGCCAATAAATTCCCAAGCACTAACAGCGCGCCGTAAATCAAGAGCAAACTGCCGGACACATACACATCTTGATTAACGAGCGAGTCTCGAAACAAGGGGCCGAGCGTGGGGATGCTCAACACAATCGTAGCCTCCATTTCTCCCTGGATCATATAGGGCAGAATCATGCCCTGATACATAATAATCGGGTGCAAGGCGTTCGGCACGGCATGTTTGACAATGACTTGCCGCTCCCTTAAACCTTTTGAACGAGCAGTCTGCACATACTGGGCGTTCAGCACATCCAGTAAATTGGCCCGCATGTAGCGCATATTCAAGGCCACTCCTCCCAGGCCGGCAATCGCAATCACAGGCCAGACATGTTTCACCAGATCAACAAATTTGCCCCACGACCAGGCCGCCATCACGTATTCCGGCGAGTAGAGCGAACTGACATGCTGCTGTCCGAATACAAACACCAGCGTGTACATAATAATCAAGGTTAGCGAGAACCTGGGCACTGAGGTAAATGTGAATGCCATAAATGCGCCGGCGTTATCGGCCGCGCTGTATTGACGCGGGGCCATATAGATACCAAGCAAAATTCCGATGCCTGAAGAAATCAGGTGCGCGGTCAGCGCCAGCAGCAAGGTGCGAGGTAAACGCTCTGCGATCAGCGTGCCTACATCGGCTTTATAGACAAAAGAATACCCGAAATCGCCGCGTGTGACAATATCTCTGATCCATACCAGGTATTGGATATGAAGCGGTTTATCCAATCCATAGCGTTCTCTGAATTGCGCCACCATTTTCAAGGCGTCATCTTCAGAAATTCCCCCTTGCGAGATCAGCAAGCGCTTATACACATTCCCATAATCCCCGGGCGGAATTTGAATGATAATAAAGGCGACGATACTGATGCCGATCAACACCGGAATCGAGCCTAACAACCTGCGTACGATATACGTGAACATACCTCCTCCTCCGACCCGCCAGTTATCCCCAGGGCTGTTGAATTCTTTGCTGTTCAGGAGTGCAAACCAGCGTTTGCATCAGGGCGAAGCCCTGTCAAATTGTCGCGGCGAAGCCGCGAAGCAAACGCTCGTTTGCACTCCTGAATATTCGTAAAACTTCTGCTTCAAAATACGATCCGTTCAGAGGCAGAAGCGCAGGAACGAGAACTTAACAGCCCTGCCAGTTATCCCGGCCATCAATGACCGGTTTCAAAACCGAAGCAGGCTGAAGCCCGCTGTTGAATGTCTCAGGAGGCTTTAACGTCCTTCTGCTTTGAGTCTGGCGATTGATTGCCGGGCTTTCTATTTTACGGCAGAAAGGGCCTCCTGATATTGCGGCAGCCATTGCGCTTCTGCCAGCAGCATCTCATCCACCATCTGCGAAATCTCCGACGTGCTGCACACGGCGCCCACAAGCGGGTCCAGCATCATGGCTTGCTTCAGCAGATTCACATCGCCATGCACGGCCGCTTCAACCGCCAAGCGCTGCACATGCACCGACGAACTACACACAGCGGCGCAGCCTAACGGCAGATCGCCGATTTTGGGGATGTTCACGCCGTTGCGATCAATGTATCCGGGAACCTCAACCACGCAATCGTCGGGAAGATTCGTGAGCGTCCCGGCGTTGATCACGTTAAAATGTCCGCGATAAATCCGACCGGTTTCAAGCGCTTCAATGATGTAACTGCCATGTTCATTGGTTCGAATTTCAGGGGTAAGCGTAAGCGGCTCTTCTGCCATCCAGCGCGAGAAATCCGCGTTAAACCTCTGGTGTCCCTCGGTGCTGAAGCGTAAATACCCGCCGGTTTCGCCGTGAATCCAGTCGAAAAGATCGATCCATTGCGCAATCTCTGCCGGACGCTTGCGATACCAGGGCAGATACTCTGATAAATGGCCGTTACTTTCGGTCGAATAATACCCGAAACGCCGCAGCACATCTATGCGCACCTTTTCGGTCTGGCTGTATTCCGGATGGTGTTCGAAGCCTTCCAGTAATCGGTCGCACCAATCCTCGCCGTTGTATAACACCTGAATATACCAGGTTTGATGGTTAATGCCGGCGCAGATAATATCTACCTCCTGCATGGCGACCGGAATGTAACCGCTGTCGCCCGGCTGTTTTCCCTCGTTCACAAGCAGCGCGATCACATCGGCGATCTGGCGATGCCCGTGCTGCACGCCGTGACATAAACCAATCGTCGGCACGCCGCCGTAATGATTGGCGGCCCAGGTGTTCATAGCGTTTGGATTCGCGTAATTCAGAAACAGGACGTTATCTTCAGCGACTGCGCGCATATCGTCACAAAAGTCCAGGATTTGGGGAATATTGCGCTGTCCGTACATAATCCCGCCCGCGCAGATCGTATCGCCCACACATTGATCCACGCCGTACTTCAGCGGGATGTCAATATCCAGCCGAAACGCTTCCAGTCCGCCAATGCGCGTCACATTAAAGACATATTCGGCCCCTTCCAACCCTTTGCACCGGTCAGTCGTTGCCATAATTGCGGCAGGTTTCCGGTTGAACTGAATTTCCCGTTCAACCAACTGTGTAATCATGTCAAGGTTACGCGTGTTCACATCAATAAAGCGAAATTCGGTGTCTTCTAACTCCGGGACGCATAAGATGTCTCTGACCAGCTTGCGCGTAAATTCAACACTACCGGCCCCGATAATTGCAATACGTTTTTTCATAGCACGATGATCGCTCAAAGACGCAAGCAGCGATGCGTCACACGCAGAGTCTGCGTGTGACGCATTTGCGTACCACGTTTCTATTTACTTGCTATACACAGGAATTGTATTCGGGGCAGTTTCCGAGAATTGCGCCACATCCTCAGGGCTGGCCCAGACTTGTTCCCCGCGCCAGTTGTTCCAATCCCATTGATACATAAAGGCCGGTGTGCCAATCGGAATATTTTTGAAACGTTTGGCCAGGGCCAGGCCGTAGCGCCCGACCACCAGACCGATGTTATAACAATTTTCCGTCGCAATGCGGTTATATTCGAACATCAGCGCTTTTTGTTTCTCAAAGTCCGTTTCCTGCGAAAATTCGGTGACTATTTTGATCAATTCCGGTTCAAAAGGCAGGAGTTCCCGCGGTTCCGCGCCAGCGCGATGCCACAGTGGATAGGTGCTCATAATCGGCGCGATCTGGTTCCACCGGGCAAAGGGCACAGCAAATTCCTGACCAATTCTGAACACGCGCATTTCCCAATTGCCTGAGTTCAGGTTCACGTCTCCGATCGCCGATGTCACCGGACGATAATTGATCTGGATTCCCACCGTGCGGAACATATTGACCAGCGTTTCTGCCAAAATGCCGGCCGCTGCCTGATCTTCATGTGAGACGAGTTGGATGATCACATCCTGTCCGGCCAGCGGGCCTTCGGTCCAATTGAGAATGCCATTATTGTCGGTATCTTTGAGGCCAAGGTCTGCTAACAGCAGTTTCGCAGATTCGACATGATACGGATAATACACGACTGAGGCGCGATCAAAGTACGGGCAGCCCGGATAAAGACCGCCGGCAAAGCCTCTCAGGAAGGGACCGCGTACTAACGACTGGGCGAGTCCTTCGCGGTCAATCGCATAGCTCAACGCCTTGCGGAAACGCAGATCGCGGAACAGATTCCGCAGCGCAGCGTCGCGCTCATCTTTGACGCCGAGATTAGCGGACAAATTCAATTCCAGATCGTAGGCCAGGAGTTCCGGGCCCCATTCAAGGTAGAAGTGTATATTCGGATCCGCCGCTTTTTTCATCATTTCCACAAAGACTTCCGGGTTTTCTACATTATCATGGTCTAAAGACCCGGCCATAGTGCCCATCGTGCGCCCGACGCCGCTCGTGCCTTTTTGGAAGGTCACTTCGTCAATATAGGGCAATTGTTTACCTTCTTCATCAACCTTCCAATAGTAAGGATTGCGGCGCAGCACCATAAATTCGTCGGTTTTATACGAAACCGGCACCCAGGGTCCCAGAGTCGGCACTGGCAGATCCGTGGGCGGCATGCAGTTTTCAAAACTGACATAATCCATATCCTTGTTATACTTCGGATGTTTGGGTTTCAACCAATGGGAGGGGGACACGTAAAAATTCAGTTCGCTCATGTTGTACAGCATGGCAATCGGATAGGCCTCCGGGAACGTCCATTTCAAAGTGTATTGGTCAAGCGCTTCGAGAGTGACGGGCTTACCGTCAATCTGCCAGGTGCTCTCGCGCGTCCAGGAGCGCACGTTCGGATCAAGAATCATATCTTCCCAGGTGAACATCACGTCGTCAGCGTCAAAGGGGTCGCCGTCCGACCATTTGGCGCCTTCGATCAGGTGCATGATTAACACCTTGCCATCTTCCTGCCATTCCCAGCTTTTCGCCAGATTCGGCAGCGGTTCGACCCCATCGTTGCGCAAGAAGATCGGGCCGATGATCACTAAGGGTTCATCGAAGATCGCATTAATCCCAAACCACCCCTGGGTCTGACCTGCGCCCAGGTTCCAGCCTTCCGTCGGAACCGCCGAAAATTCACGCCAGACTCCGCCATAAGTTCCGATGCCATCTGAGATGCCGCTAGCTAATTGTACCTGAGGTTCTTTGGGTAAACGCTCTTCTACAGGCGGCAGTGTGCCATCCTGAACCAATTTGTCCATCCAGGCCGGCTGGCTATAGGCCGGCAGCGCCTTATAGACAATCATTTCGTCCAGCGCAAAGGTTTTCGCTTCCCGTCCGCCAGGCATGACTCTTCCTTCAGGATATTCCACCGGCGCTGCAAGGTCCGCGGCGTAGAATTCACTGGTCAATCCCAGCAGGCAAAACACGGCAAGAACAAAAACTGTCATTTTTTTCATACTGTTCATAACGTTCCTCCTTATCGTTTGTAGTAAACGCTTTAGCGTTTCTTCACGCCGCTGAAGCGGCGACTACGAACCTGATTTTCATGGCGACGGGTGAGCGTCCCGTTCATGGGAACTCACTCCAACCAACTCAACTGACGTCAATTCTTCTCGGAATGTACGATTGCGGCACCACCCCCTTTTGAAAAGATGATCACGACACTTCTTTTGATGATTTTCCATACAACCAGCATGCCGTCTGATGACCTGACTCGATTTCGCTCAACTCAGGAACATGGTCACGGCAGACCTTCATGACTTGCGGACATCGGTCGGCAAAGGCGCAGCCGCGAATGTCTTCGGTCGGACTTGGCACCATGCCTTCAATCGGCACCAGAACCTTTTGCCCTTTTTTGCCAAAGACCGGCACCGAGTTTAATAAGCCTTTGGTATAAGGATGAAGCGGATGGTGGAACAACGCGTTTGCAGATGCGTATTCAACAATTTTGCCCAGATACATCACGGCCACAAAATCCGAAATCTGCGAAACAACACCGAGGTTATGCGTGACCATGATAATGGCAGATCCAAAATTTTTCTGAAGTTCCCGCATCAAATCTAAAATCTGCGCCTGCACGGTCACATCCAGCGCGGTGGTCGGTTCGTCAGCAATTAATATCGAGGGATTACAGGAAAGCGCCATCGCAATCATGATACGCTGCCGCATTCCGCCGCTGAGTTGGTGGGGATATTGGTGCAGCCGTTGTTTGGGATCGCTGATGTGGACTTTATACAGCATTTCTAAGGCCCGATCCATGGCCTCTTTTTTTGAACAATCCTGATGTAATTTGACAGTTTCGGCAATCTGTGAGCCAATGGTGTACAGCGGATTCAAGGAGGTCATCGGTTCCTGGAAAATCATGGCAATCTCGCCGCCGCGAATCTTGCGGATTTCCGCCCCCCGTCCATCAAGTTTTGTGATGTCAACGACCTCCTGCGGTTCTCGATAAAAGAGAATCTGGCCGTCAACAATCCGGCCGGGCGGGCTTTGGATGAGCCGCATGATGGAATGAGAGGTCACGCTTTTTCCGCAGCCGCTCTCTCCGACCAATCCTAAGGTCGTGTTACGCTTGATTTTCAGGTTCACGCCATCCACAGATTTGATCGTGCCGCTATCGAGGAAAAAATACGTTTTCAAATTCTTAATTTCTAAAATCGGGCGTGATTGGGCAGGATGTATTTCCCCCATAGAAAAACCTCGCTATTGTGCTGGCTGAAGCGCGTGAATGTTTTTAGCTGTATGTCACGTTTACACGCCGTTCTAAAAATGAGAATGGGAAAAACGTTAAAAAAACATGGGAAAAACGATCAGTGTTACTCTCCGGCTCTGAAGCGGTTTTTCTTGCAGATTTTTGTCAAGTATTCATGTTTCATCCAACCCTGGCATTCTCGCCTTTGAAGAGTATTTTCCGAAAAAAAAGTCTTTACAAAAGTCTCTTAAATTTCTATACAGATCCGTCAACATTTGATTGACGGGTTTGTAGTAGCCGCTTCAGCGGCTTTTTACACGCTAAAGCGTTTACTACGAATCCGTCATCTTCACCTTGACAGAACACTACTGCTTTTTCAAGGTTTAGTTGACGGGTGACAGGAGTGCAAACGAGCGTTTGCTGCGGAATCTTCGATTTCGCCATTTCAACGCTTTGCGTTGACGCAAAGGCTGCTTTGCGCTCCTGTCTCATGTTGTGTACCTATTTACGAAATCATGTACTACAAGCCTGAGTAGTTACTTCTGGTTTTGGAAAAACGGTTATGCCGATGAGATAGGCGCGTAAATGAAATGATTCGTATGCTCTTGGGTCCAGGATACGCCGATGAAATACGATCACTATGTTATTGAACAGCCCCGAAAATGGGAGCATACCTGGGTGTATCGCCCCTTTGAGGAAAAGCGCTATAACTATCCGCTTCTGCTCAAAATGATCGGGTATGCCCGCTGGGCTTCCGGTGAATCATACTCTCGCAAAAATCCGAAGATTTTTTTTGTCGAGTATGTCCGCGCCGGTAATGTCCGGTTGGTTGAAGACGGTCAGGAATACCTTGTTGAGCCGGGGGAGGTGTATCTGCTGCACAAAGGTCTTTCGCATACTTATTCTACTGGGCCCGCTGATGTGGTTTTAAAACGCTTTGTGCAGATAGGCGGTTCAGGACTTTATCATTATTTACGTACCCTGGGTCTGACTGATCAAATCCGGATTCGTCTGCACAATCCACGCGCCTTTGAACGTCTGTTCAAACACGCTGTAAACCTCTTCCGCCAGGTCTCCGCAGAATTTGACCGGCAAATGGATATTCAGTTAAGCTGCCTGGCGTACCAGATGCTCCTGGAACTCAGCCTGTCCGTGCAGCAGCCGATGCCGATCATGCTGGAACGCGCGCTGGCGTTTATGCACCAACATCTGCACGAATCCTTGACGCGCGACGATATTTGCGGCCATGTCGGTTTGAGCGCGGCCTATTTTAACCGGCTGTTCTCCGAGCACATGCGCTGTACGCCAATCGCCTATTTTTTGCGGCAAAAGTTTAATTGGGCCGCCCAACTCCTGACTACTACCGCCCTATCAGTCAAGGAAGTGGCCTATCGCACAGGGTTTGACGATCCCTTATATTTCTCTTCCCAATTCAAAAAACATTTCGGCGTCTCGCCAATAGAATATCGCAAGCAAGAAGAACAAAGCGCGGCCCGGGAACGCCGGCGCACCTATCACCCGTGCAGCCGGTAATTCCTGCAACTTCCGGCGTTTCCTCAAGGTTGTGAAAAAGCGTTTCCGGGTAAATTTTTCTTGCTTGAAATCCATTCATTTTATAGCCTTTTTTTCACACGCTGGTTTCAGAAACCGGGTTCTCTCAAAAAACCCGGTTTCTCGGCTAGTCAAAAGGGAGGGACAGGTTCCCTTCACGAGAACTTCACAGCCCTGGGAACAGAAGGGAAGGATAAATTTTCGTTGTGTACACAGGAAAAATGGTTATGGTAACATGGTTACGACCTCAGGAACGGATTAATGAGTTTGAGACGCGCACAGGGCTTGCCATGCTGCTCAGCGACGGCGTTTGTACCCAGGTCATGAATGTGCTGACCGGCGGCGCGTTTTTAATTGCGTTTGCGTTGCACTTAGGAGCGTCAAATGTCGTGATTGGCTTGTTGGCAGCAATGGGACCGATGGCGCAAGTGCTGCAAATCGCTTCCATCTTTCTGATTGAACGCAGCGGTTTGCGGAAGGCCGCGGTCGTGCTGAGCACCTTCGGCAGTCGTCTGTTCTGGCCCCTGATTGCCGCGATTCCCTGGTTTGTGCCGCAGACCTGGCGGATTGTGATATTTTTGAGCTGTTTACTGCTCTTTTTCAGTCTGGGGTCAATCTCGAACCTGGCCTTTAATTCCTGGATGCAGGATTTTGTGCCGGTCGAGATTCGCGGCGATTATTTTGGAAAGCGCTCAGCAATTGCGACGGCCGCCGGCGTCCTCGTGAGTTTGCTGGCTGCCGTCGGCGTGGATTTTTTCAGCACACGTTTTCCGGAGGTCGGGATTTACAGCGTCTTTTTTCTGATTGGAGCCGCGGTCGGATTTCTTGGTGTGTATTTTCTCACCAGAATTCCTGAGCCGCAAATGGTAAAAATTCACCCACGCGGGCTATTGACGATCCTGACAGAACCTTTTCAGGATACGAATTTTCGCCAACTGCTATTCTTTCTCGGGTGGTGGAATTGCATCTATTATCTGGCGACGCCGTTTTTTACGGTGTATATGCTCAAACGTATCGGCCTGAGCATGACAATTGTGCTCGGATTATCTGTATTGAGTCAGATTGCGAACGTCCTGTTTTACCAACTCTGGGGACGCTTAGCCGACCGTTTCAGCAATAAATCCGTGCTGGCCGTCACGACGCCGCTGTTTATCCTCAGTATTTTTCTGTTTCCTTTCACAACCATGCCAGAAAAGTATGTGATGACCATGCCGTTTTTGATTCTGATTCATGGACTTTCCGGAATTGCTACTGCCGGAGTGTTGCTCTGTACCGGAAATATCGCCTTGAAACTCGCGCCGCATGGCAAGGCCACTCCATACCTGGCGGCCAGTGCGCTGATGTCAGGGATTGCTGCCACAATTGCCCCGATTCTGGGCGGTCTGGCGGCCGATTGGTATGCACAGCGCGAATTGAGTTTGACGCTCAGATGGCTGTCTCAACCCGCAGAACGCGTGGTAGATATGCTGGCCATGGATTTGCGCGGTCTGGATTTTCTATTTATGATTGCGGTTATCTTGGGCGTGTACACCTTACACCGCTTATCGCTGGTGCAAGAAATTGGTGACGCTGAGGAAGAAATTGTCCTTACGGAATTTTACGGCATCGTGCGCAGAGCCTTCCGGCACGTTTCAAACGTCGCCGGCGTGCGTTACTTGTTTGATTTCCCGTACAGTCGGCTTATCACGGTGTTTTCCGAAGAAAATCTGCCGCCCCGCGAAGACGACGAAGAACATCCTGCATCTCCGGGTCTGCTCGATATCATCTCAATCAAGAAAAAGCTCGGGTTACACAAAAATCGGTAAAGGATTGACATTGTTCCAGAGGAAGTGTTTAGATGCATTGGCGAACAGCTACAGCCCTGCCCAGGACAAACAGACTTGTTCGCCAGGAATACGTGCCATCGGAACCCGGTCTATTTGTTACTTGCCGCACGTTTTCCTGGTAAAAAAACCTTGACAAGACAAATGATCATGACCTGTTCTGGTGCATACTGGGGAATATATGTGCTGTCTGGCATCGTCTGTCAAGAGAAAGAACATAAAACACAACGCGCTGTTCAAAAATGTCTGGTATTATACGAGATGACCTCCCATCTGACCTGGAAGAAGAGTTTGATACCTCCCCTATCGTCATGATATGATGGGCCTGATTAGGCACAGTAAAAAACTTTGGCGCAAATATATCGGACATTTCGACATTGGTAAGGAGGGGCATGATGGCAAAAAGCAAAGGTAAGTTTGTCGCAATGGCATACACACTTTTAGAACTGCATCCTGAAGCACAAATTGAGGCTACGCGAAAAATAAAACAACTCACGGGACAAGATTTGACCCAGATTATCCCCGAGGGGTGGTATGACACAAGTGTCATCGAATCTGTTTTTCAAATTGTTGAAAAATACTACGGTTCGATTATGGCCTGGTCAACAATCAAAGTCATGGGAAGACGAATCTATCCCACGATAGCCAAAACTGTGGGGCTTCCAACACATTTAAAGACACCGCTCGACTGGCTGAGGTGGGAAGGTCAGAGCTTTTTGAACGATCATCAAGGCCGCGATGTCGTGCCACGCAATTTTCTTAAAGTTGAGCCAGGTCATATCATCGTCGAAGCGATTTCTCCAGGGTATAACTGTATTCTGGTCGAAGGCGTGTTTGAAGGCATCCTGGACATGTGTAACATCAAGACATATACAGTAAAGCAAACGCGTTGTGTAAAGAAAGGCAATCCAGTTTGTGAGTATGATATCACCTGGAAAGAAACATAAAATGCCCTGGGACAGCAGTTTTCAGTACTTTAACAATGCTTGTTCGGGACAGAATGATCAAATTCTACTAAACATGGCGCCTCGACTTCGCTCAACGCGCGGTGTTTCGGTTATCGAGCGAAGTCGAAAGGAGAAGACCTCAGCGTGGATTTTAGTTTATGCCAGGATCTCATTGAGAATATTGCGCACGTCATTGTGGGCAAACAGCCTTCAATTGAATTGGTAGTCGTCGCCTTGCTGGCTGATGGACATGTGCTGATCGAAGATGTCCCCGGTCTCGGCAAAACCTTGCTTGCCAAATCTCTGGCCCGAAGCATCGGCGGATCGTTTAAACGGGTGCAGTGTACGCCGGATTTGCTGCCGGCCGATATTACCGGCTTCAATATCTACAATCAGCAAAGCGGACAATTTACGTTCCAGCCAGGCCCGGTGTTAACGAATATTCTGCTGGCGGATGAAATTAACCGGACGATCCCGCGAACCCAGGCCAGTCTGTTAGAGAGTATGGAGGAGCGGCAGGTCACGGTTGATGGGCGCACCTTTCCGCTGCCAAACCCGTTTTTTGTGATTGCCACACAAAATCCGATTGAATTGGAAGGCACCTTTCCACTGCCGGAAGCGCAGCTTGACCGGTTTGTGTTGAAAACGCAGATCGGTTATCCTGAAAAAACAGAAGAATTGTTAATTCTGGAACGCTTTCAAGAAGATGAACCGTTTTTGGAATTAGAGCCTGTGGCGAGTCCGGAGCAGATGGCCGCTTTACAGCAGGCGCGGAAACAGATCCGAGTATCGCCGCCGGTACGGGAATATATCGTGAACCTTGTAGAGGCGACCCGGCGTCACCCGGCGATCCGTTTTGGGGCCAGTCCGCGCGGCTCGCTGAGTTTAATGCGGGCCGGGCAGGCCCTGGCAGCGCTGCGCGGACGAACCTACGTGCTGCCGGATGACATGAAATATTTAGCCCGGCCAGTGCTGGCACACCGCCTAATTTTACAGGAAACGGAGCAACTCCGTGGTCAGACGCCGGAACAGGTGTTAGATGAAATTCTTGCACAAACGCCGCTCCCCTCATAAATCAACATGGACACCCAGGAATATGATATTTCAACATTGATGGTCGTCCCGCTGTCCCGGATCATTGTCGGGATCTTCCTCTTTATCGCGTTGTTAAACGGCGAACAGACGCTGGCGCTATTGGCCTTCCTGATCCTGTGCCTGGTGCGCGGGGTAAAACTTTGGAGTCGGGCCAGCTTGAAAGGATTGACCTGGAACATCCACGTTGATAAACAACACCTCTTTCCGGGAGAGCATGTAACCTTTACCATCCACGCTGAAAACGCCACCTGGCTGCCGGTCTGGCTGCGGCTCGGCATTGCGGCGGATGGCCCGTTCCAACCTGTTGACACTGCCGCATCTTTGACGCGGGAAAGCGGCCTGTTGTGGTATCAGCAGGTTGATCTGCAATGGGCATTTACGGCTCAACGGCGGGGCGTCTATCGCATTGGCCTGACATCCCTTCGCGCTGGCGATCTGCTGGGTTTTTTTCCGCACGACCGGCCAGCAAAGGATCACCGGCAAATACTGGTGTATCCGCGCCTGATTCCGCTGACCGGTTTTAGCGTCTCAAAGCGTGAAGTCTGGGGAACACCCGGAGCCAAACATCCCATTCATGATCCTGTGTATCTCCTCGGTACGCGGGAATACCACCACTCACAGCCGGCGAAATATATCCACTGGAAGGCCAGCGCGCGCTATAACCGGTTACAGGAAAAACTTTTTGAACCAACATCCCAGGAAAAAGTGCTGCTGGTGCTTGATGTGGCCCAATTTGAGCAGCAGCAGGCCGCAGACATCTTCGAACGGACGCTTGAAGTGGCGGCCTCCTTCGGAATTCATTTGCTTCAGCAAGGGCAAAGCGTAGGCCTCATGACCAACGCACGGGTGGTAGATGGGGGTTTCGGGATGCTTCCGATTGCCAGCGGTCCGCGCCAGGCGCAAGCTCTGCTTGAACTGTTGGCAAAACTGTTGATGGAAACGGCTGAAGATTTGACCGCGCTGCTCATACGCGGCATGAATTGGCCCTGGGGGGTGAGTTGCCTTCATCTGGCCTACTGTCATGAC
Source organism: Candidatus Vecturithrix sp. (assembly GCA_040772385.1). Lineage (GTDB taxonomy): Bacteria > Moduliflexota > Moduliflexia > Moduliflexales > Moduliflexaceae > Vecturithrix. Next base: position 787,205 of record JAXGYF010000001.1, read on the forward strand.
GAAACGACCGTGACGATCAGCAACTTGTTTCAACGCCGCCATTTTCCGGCCATGTTTGTGGTGGGGCAGATGTCGGCTGAATCGGACGCACGGTCAGCAAAGGTGCGCGGCAAACGCTGCCGGTTGGAGGATCTATGTCTGCAAACCAAATAATGAAGTCACGCTCTCCCATCATTTTGCACCTGGCGAGCGGCGGGATGGAAGTGATCTGGCGATCCGCCTGGGCGGGTTTCCTGATGATGGCTTTAGCGCAGCGGATATTCCCGCTGCCAGCAGCTATCGGAACGTTTAGTCTGGCCGCTGCGCTCACGTTTGTTCTACGCGGCAGAGGTTGGCGGTGGGTAACAATTATCGGGTTACATCTTGTTGGCTGCCTGACGACGACACTATGCATGTTTTATGCGTTCACGTATCAGGCATATCCCTTTTTGAGCCGTACGTGGCTGAACGCCTTGTTCAGAGTCCCAAACAATTTCATGGAAGGACTGGTCTCGCTGTTCATCTTGTTCTGGGCGTTGTTGTTTTGGGTGAGCGGCATCCAATTCGCGCGTCGGTCCACAGCATATCGAGACGTGTGCGGACGATTTGATCTGGGGCTTGGAATGTTTTTCGGGTTGCTGCTGCTTAAACTAGCGATTAAGCATAATGGCACTCAGCTTCAAGATCCTCTGACCGGATGGCTGATTCTGCCATTTTTACTGTTTGGCATGGTCGCTATTGGAAGCGCTCGCAACCACAACCATCACGCTAAATCCTATCGTGCGGGACACCGCCTCATTGGTGTTATATTAAGTTTTACAGCACTGGTGGTCGTATCAGGCATGAGCCTGCTGCTGCTGTTCTGGCCCTACTTCATGATGACAGCTGAAATAGGCTATGATCTGTTACAACAGGGACTTCGGCCCTTTATCCCTGTATTAGCCGCGATCCTCCGATTTTTGTTTTTGCCGCGCCGGACAGGCATGTCTGATCCGACAGTGTCTTCAAGTCATAGCGAGATCGAAGCAATCTCGCCAGGTGAAATGTCCTGGTGGATGGCAATCCTCGAAAAGATTTTGAGTTGGGGCATTGGCGGCTTGTTTATCCTGATCATTGTGGGTATGCTAAGCGTCGGCGGCTGGCGTCTTATACGCTGGCTTTTGTCCAAAACGCCTGTCGGTGAGCGCAAGCCTCGCCTGTCAGACGTTCTGCTGGCATGGGTGCTCAAAGCCCCGATTTTGTTGCGCTTATGCTGGGAATGGATTTTTCGCTGCGTACAAGGCCATACCACAGCGGTCCAATTTTATCGCCTGCTTGGGGATTGGGGCCGGCGCAGCGGACTTCCGCGCCGACGTACTGAGACCCCGTATGAATATGGTTTGCGTTTGAGCCATCATTTCCCTGCAATTCAACAAGAGATTACGCTGATTGTTGAACTGTTCCATCAGGAAGTATACGGTGAAAGCGCCCTGAACGTTCAGCAAGTGACGCTAGCATCGCTGGCATTACGCCAATTGCGCCGCCCCGCCCATTGGCCGTTACGGGTAGGTACCTGGTTTCGCGAAGAAACGGACGATGTCTGGGAACGACGCTAAGCCGCTGAGAGAAATCCAGGTAACGGGAACGTCCGCGTCTTGGACCTGTTCATGAACTGAATGTATCTCAAATGCCTCTGTCCTTAAGGAAAATTGCTGAGTGTGTCGGTAGAAAAACGGAGAGATTTCACAAAAACATATTTTTCGTCGCAGAGATTGCCCGGGTTTTTCTTGACAGTTTAAGTGATGGCTATAATGTATAAAACCAGTACATAAAAATTTGGAGTGCGAAAGCAAAGCTTTCGCACTCCAAATTTTCAGAACGTAACAGCCCTCAGGATTAAGGAGAGGTGAAATCAAAACTGTTCGAAGTCTTGCTAGTGAGAATAAATAAATTCCTGAAACTTTTGCGTCAGAAAAAGCTCGACTATCAAGTAAAAGCCAGGAGATTGCTGCTTATAAAACATTCTTGTAGTTACCTACTCACAAAATAAAGGAGAGAAATATCATGCGAAAATCCGGTTGGCTTGCGATCAGGGGGTTACTGCTGATCGTGCTCTGGGCATCATTGGTTTCAGCCCAATCGTTAGAAGGAAACGTGATTGAACATCGGTTGGAAAATGGATTGACGCTTTTACTCTATGAACGGCACCAGGCCCCGATCGTGGCCTGTCATATTTATGTGAACGTGGGGTCGGCCAATGATCGCCTGGGTGAAACCGGCATTGCGCACATGACTGAACATATCGCGTTTAAAGGTACTCAAACGATTGGCACAACGAATTATGAGGCGGAAAAAGAACTGCTGGATCAATTAGATGAACTCTGGCGGCAGATTGATCAAACACGACAACAACGCGACAAAGCCGACCAACAGAAATTGACGCAACTGCAACGCGAATTTGAGCAAATCCAGCAAAAAGCTGCCCAGTATGTGGTGTCTGAAGCCTATAGCAAAATTATGGAAGAAAACGGCGCAGTTGGCTTGAATGCTTCGACTTCACGGGATGAAACCCAATATTTTGTGAATTTACCTGCCAATCGGCTGGAACTCTGGATGATGTTAGAAGCCGACCGATTAGCGAATACCGTGCCGCGCGAGTTTTATAAAGAGCGAGATGTGATTTTAGAAGAACGCCGCATGAACACTGAGACCTCGCCCGTCGGCACCTTAATCGAACAATTTCTGTCAGCCGCCTTTATTGCCCATCCATACGGATTTCCCGCCATCGGCTGGGCGTCGGATATTGAGAATCTGACGATTCATCAATTCATGGAGTTTTACAAAACTTATTACGTGCCGCAGAATATGGTGATTGCGATTGTCGGGGATATTGATCCGGAGGAAGTGATTCCGATGGCGGAAAAATACTTTGGCGGACTTCCGGCGCGTTTTTCTGATCCGAACATTCGCACAGTTGAACCCCAGCAGCCGGGTGAACGGAGCGTTCAGGTGGAATGGGACGCCAATCCCTACCTGGTGATTGGCTACCATCGTCCCAGCGTGAACCATGAAGACGATTTAGTCTTTGATGTCATTTCATTTTTGTTAAGTTCAGGCCGTACATCCCAACTTTACAAACGCCTGGTAGAAGAGCAGCGAATCGCTATTCACGTTCAAACCATTGCCACTTTTCCTGGTCGGAAATATCCGACCTTATTTGTAGTCATCGGCGTTCCGCTCGCACCGCACACGGTTGCCGAACTTGAAGAAGCTCTTTTCGCTGAACTTGAAAGATTAAAAACCGAACCGGTTGAGGAACGGGAACTGCAAAAAGTCATTAATAACGTCGAAGCCGGATTTATTAGCTCATTGTCATCAAATAGCGGACTGGCGAGCCAACTGACCTTTGCGCAAAGCGTGTTTGGAGATTGGCAAATGATTGAGAAACAGGTCGAAGAGATCAAGCACATTACGGCTGAGGATATTATGCGCGTGGCTCAAACCTACTTTACCAGACAGAATCGAACCGTCGCCTGGTTGGTGAAAAGGGGAGAGGAGTAGGAAGTAAGAAGTAAGCTTCTTACTTCCTACCCTTTACTCCCTTCAATGAAGAAATATCATGAGAAAAAAATTGTTTTGTCTATGGATGAATATCGGAGTCCTGCTCGTACTGGTCAGTGTCTCGTTCGCCCAGCAAACGTATCAAGATTTGGAGTTCCCGCCGTTGGAGTTTAGCCCACCACACATTGAGCGATATACGCTTGAGAATGGCATGACCCTTTTTTTTGTTCAAGATCATGAACTGCCAGTGATTTCGATTTATGCGCTGATCAAAACCGGCGAGATTTACGAGCCGGAAGACAAAATCGGACTGGGGGTAATCACGTCAGAAGTCATGCGGACAGGCGGCACAGCCACGCGCAGTTCTGATGAAATCAATGAGACGCTGGAATTTCTGGCCGCTTCAGTCGAGGTAGATATTGCTGAAGAAAACGGATCTGTGGAACTCTGGACTCTCAAGAAAAATTTTGACACCAGTTTGGAAGTATTCGTTGATATTTTACGGAATCCGGTTTTTGACCAGGCAAAGGTCGATCTTGCTAAAAGCCAGATGCTGGAAATGATTCGCCGGCGTAATGATTCACCGCCCCAGATTCGGGGTCGGGAATTCATGCGGGCATTATACGGAAAAATGCATCCGCTGGCACGCATCCCTCAAGTCGAAACAATTATGAAGATCTCCCGTGAAGACCTCATCGCCTTTCACCAGCAATATTTTCAGCCAAACAACATGATGCTGGCAGTCACGGGCGATTTTGAATCAGAGGAAATGCTTCACACCCTTACACGTGTTTTCCAGGATTGGCAGCCTCGGGAGGTCACATTTCCTGAAGTTGAAACGGTGGATTATAATCTGAAACGCCAGGTGTACCTGATTCATAAAGAGGTCGAACAAACCAATCTGGCTGTGGGACATCTGGGGATCAAAGCCGATAATCCTGATTATCCCGCGATCCGCGTGCTTGATCTGATTTTAGGCGCCGGCGGATTTTCCAGCCGTTTGTTTCAAACCGTTCGGACCGAAAGAGGACTGACTTACTCGATCGGATCGTCTCTGGGAGCCGGTATCAGAGAGTATGGCGCGTTTCTGATTTATTGCAGCACGCGCAACGATGCTGTTGGTGAAGCCCTGACGGTGATTTTACAAGAAGTAAACAGGTTCAGAGAGCAGGAAGTTCGCGCTGAAGAACTTGAAGCCGCTAAAAATCAATATCTAAATTCCTTTGTGTTCCGCTTTGCAACCGTAGATGATGTCATTCGACGTAAGATGTTTTATGAATATGTCGGTTATCCGAGCGATTATCTTGAAACGTTTCGGGATGACGTTATGAAGGTGACAACAGAGGATGTGCTCAGGGTTGCCAATACCTACTTACATCCTGACCAGATGGTCATCCTGGCAGTAGGCAATCGTGAAGACATTCAAGAGGCTCTGAGCGACTTTAGTCACGTGCGCGAAATTGTGTTAGAACCTGTCGAATAACATCTCCTTCATTGAAAAACTCTGAAAACCGGGTTTCTTCAAGAAGCCCGGTTTTTTCTACGGTCTTTTTATCGGTTCATATCTTCAAAAGAAAACAAGAAAGAAATGCTTGACAGATTTTTGAAAAAAAGACATTATTGTGTCTGATACGTGACGAAATACATCAGGAAAGGAATTGAACGATGGGGAAAAAATATACAAGTTTTCTTGTAAACCTGGGTTTTTTTGTGTTGAGTTTCGCGTACAGTCCTCGTCTGGTGGCACAGGAAATAGGGCAGCACGCGCATGGCGTGGCCCGTGAACATTATTACCAGGGCGTGTTTTACGGAAAACAGGGGAACTATTTGGAAGCGATTCTGGAACTGGAACAAGCCCTTCAGGCCAATCCGGGCTACGCCGATGCGTATAATGCGCTCGCCGTGGTGTATCATCGTCAAAAACAGTATGAGCACGCGATTGCAAATTATCTGCTGGCAATAGAAACAGACCCCGGACATGTAAAAGCTCGCACGAACTTGGCCATGGTGTATGCTGAACAAGGGCATGCCCGGAAAGCTCTCCAGCAATTAGAACAGGTGCTCGAGCATGATCCTTCTTACGAGCCAGCGCAAAAACTTCTCGACAGCGTGAAAAAAAAGGCAGAGGTGCAGGAAGCGCAAGAACGGCTGCAGCAACAAGCTCAGGCAGCGGCGCGTGCCTCTGTTCCTGAAGCAGCCCCTGTTGCGCCTGCCACCCCCCCCACCCCGAGTTCTACACCGGTTTCGACGTTTATAGAGGGGACCAGATTAATCCGCCAGGGGAATCTGGATGCCGGCATTCAGACCTATCAACAAGGATTACAAAGAGCGCCGCGTTCAGCCGAAGGCTATGCGCTGCTTGGACTGGCTGCACGCGAAAAATACCGTCTGACACAGGATCCTACCTGGCGCGATCAGGAAGTCGCCTCATTCACAAAAGCTTTGCAGTATGATCCTCAGTATCTCTCGGCTCTGCTTGGTCTGGGAGAATTTTACTATGAACAAGGACTACTCTCAACTGCCTTCACCTATTTTCACCAGGTACTGCACATTCAGCCGGATCACCCGGCGCGAGACCAACTCGAGACGATTCTGCGCTCTGCGCCATAATGGTCTATCAAGTTAAGGTTGACGTGTAGTCCGCGCTTTAGCGCGTTCTTCCGACTGAGGGTGGAACTGCGAACTTATCAGGCAATCTCGATACACCGCGTTCATGTCAGAAAACGTTTGACACCATTCAGATAGGTTGGAATGGTGGAAGGATGGCTGATAACGCGCTGAACATGACGCAGTATCAGAGCTGGTCGCAGATAAAAACGGCGATAAGCGTTATGAAAGGCGGCTTTCACAACATCAGGACGAAGGTGCCTGGTTGTAAAGTACACAACGCCTTCATGTGTGCCATAATCGTCATACGTAACATCACATAAAGACGCTTTGACTTCTTCAAACATCTTTGTTCCCGGATACGGCGTTGCAATCGCAAATTGGGCGTAATCTAGCGGAAGTTCTGTGGCAAAACGAATCGTTTGCGCCATTGTTTCTACAGTATCCCAGGGAACGCCCAGCATAAAAAATCCAGTCAGGGTAGAAATTCCGGCCTGTCTTGCATTTTTTACGGCCTGACGAATTTGCTCCAGCGTAATGTTTTTGTGCATGGCATTTAATACGTTCTGACTGCCGGATTCAATGCCAAATGCGATGCTGCAACATCCGGAACGCTTCATCAAGGCGAGCAAATCATAAGAAGCGGTTTCCACGCGAATGCCGTTTGAACAGGTCCAGGGGATTCTATGCAGCCTTTTTTGCTGCAATAAGGTACAAATTTTTTCTACACGCCCCGGCGCGGTCGTGAAATTATCATCGCTGATCGTGACCACCTGCGCCTGGTATTTTTTCACCAGAAGTTCCCATTCAGCCACGACATTTTCCGCAGAACGCGCTCGAAATATTCTGCCGAAAATCGTTCTGTCGCAGAACGCGCAATTGGCGACACATCCACGCGAACTGGCAAGATTGCCGACGACTTTCCTACCAAACGACGGCAGTCCCTTATAGGCTGTCAACGGCGGAAACAAATGCCTCGCAGGAAAGGGAAGCGCATCTAAATCTTTAATCAACGCACGTGCAGGATTGTGCGCCGGCTGCCCCTCTTTTCGGTATGAAAGCCCTGGAATCATGTTTTCCGAATTTTTTCCGGAGCATAATGCCCGTATAGTTTCTTCCCCTTCACCTCTAACAACGTAATCAACATATTGCAACGCCTCATCAGGCAGGGCAGTCGGGTGGGGGCCTCCGACTACAACGCGAGCATTTGAATGCTGATAGACTTCCGGAACAAGAGAATGGTAGACGTAATTCGCCGTAGGCGTGACAACTGTGAATCCCACAAATTCCGGATTGAATTGCTGCGCCAGTCTTCCGACCCCTCCGTCTTGAAGAGGTTGAACTGTCAAGTCGCAGATCCGAACCTCATGCCCGGCCTGACTCAACACCGCGGCAATCATGCCAATCCCAAGCGATTGCAAGCCTTCCGTACTAAATCCCGGTTTGCCGGGTACAACCAGAAGAATTTTCATAAATCATACTCTGGGACAACATTTTTCAGGCGTTCGTACGTTTGAAAAAAACACAAGGATCACGCAAAAACCAGGAAATCCTTGCAGCTGCTTAATTCAGTCTGTCAATAAAAAATCTGCCGGGATTGATATTTTTTAATCGCGACACAGAGGGCAAACTTTTTCTTGACAATTCTTTTTACGCCGTATTTGAGATTGAAGGGTCAATGCAGATCGAAATTCATCCATCTCACTTTTACAAAGGAGTCGGGTTACTATGAAAATTGCTGTTATCAATGAAACCAGCGCTGCTGATAAAAATGTTGATATTCTGTCCGCGCTGGAAGGACGCGGGCATGAAATCATTAACGTCGGGATGACGAAAAACGGAGAAAAACCGGAACTATTATATACCCACACAGGCTTTATGAGCGCCATTCTGCTGCACCTCAAACGAGTTGATTTCGTGGTCGGCGGTTGTGGCACCGGTCAGGGGTATCTCAATGCGGTCATGCAGTATCCCGGAGTATTTTGCGGGCATCTTTTGACACCATTGGATGCCTGGCTATTTGCCCAGATCAACGGCGGCAATTGCATTTCTCTGGCTTTAAACCAGGGGTATGGCTGGGGAAGCAACATGAATCTCCAATTCATGTTTGATCGCCTGTTCAGCGTGGAATGGGGCTGTGGGTATCCGGCCCATCGCAAAGCGCCGCAGCAAGCTGCCCGCATGAAACTTGAAGAGACTTCAACTCTGACTCACCGTCCTTTTGTCGAAATCCTGGCAGCGCTTCCTGATGATGTGGTTATCCCCTCACTTGAATATCCCGGCATGAAACCCCTGATTGATGTGGAATCCATTGATGACCCGGCTCTCAAAATCGCGTTGCAAAAACGGATGCGGCCATGAGGCTGTCTTCCAGAAAGGAAATTTGGATTCGCACGTCAGAAACCGGGTTTTTGTCAAAAACCCGGTTTCTTTGCCAGGCTCCATCGAGATCCTTACAGATATTGGCCGGGATAATAGACCTTGATTGCGCGGGCGTGTTGGCCTGTCAGCTCGTAGGTTTCCAATGCAGCCGGTAAAATTACCGATTGACCGCATTGAACTTTAACTAATCTGTTGCTCTGCGAGCGAATCTCAAGCTCGCCCTCATAGATTATCAAGCCATGAAAGCTGGAGGAACAATTTCCTGGCAAGTCGTTTCCGTTTTCCAGAGCGAGCTGCCTCACTCCAAAATTTTCGGTTTCCACACACAACGTTTCCACGCTTGCTTCATGCTGCTGCACAATCTGCCGTTGCGGCTGAATATGGCGAATAAACGCTTCACCGCGAGGCGCATCAAAATCAATCACTCGCAAGGAATCTTCAATGTGCAGTTCTCGAGGTTTCCCCGCAGGACTCACATTTCCACGTTCATCGTACAGGCGATTCCAATCCCAAATTCGATAGGTTTTGCCGCTTTTTTTAGAAGCGATTTTCTGCGGTTCAATCAGAGTCACGCCTGCTCCGATAGCGTGAATGGTTCCGGCGGCAATCACAAAGAAGTCGCCAGGCTTCACTTCCACAAAATTCAAATAGTGCGACACATCTTTGCGTTGTTCGATAGCCTGCCGTAACTCTATTTCTGAAACTCCTTCTTTCAGACCAAAAAACAAACCACCACCGGGTTCAGCTTCCAAAATGTACCAGCTTTCCGGTTTGCCGGATTCATCAGGGCCTAAGCCCGCATAACTGTCGGAAGGGTGAACCTGCACCGAGAGGTGATCAGCGGCATCCAGTAATTTTACCAGGATAGGGTTTTGCCCTTCAAATTTTGCAGTAACTTTTTCTCCTAAAATTGTTTCCGGAAAGAGATCGAGGAGTTGAATCAAATCTATCAGAAGGGTTTCAGTCCCCAGATTAAAGCAAAACTGGCATGGGGCCGCCGGGTCAGCCGAAATTTCCCAGGATTCTCCAACGACTGAATAACGTTTCTCCCTGCGGATCGGAACATTCCGTTTATATTTCCCCAAAATTTTTATGCCTCCCCAGGGCGTGCGCATAGGGGGCGTAAAATTATCGGGTAATGGCATGAGAGGCAATCTGATCTGCTCTTCTAAAACTTGAAGAAGTTGATGTGCGGAAAGCCATGCCCGGATCTCTTCACTCGTTTTTCCAATACATGATCGCATATTTCTGGACATCTTCTACAAAAAAAATCGAATTTTTCAAAAAGTCAATTTCACAATGAACACGTCTTTTCTAAATATAAGTGTGCTTTTTGTCAATATTTTCTGTATACATGACAAATATTTTATTTTTTAGAGAGAAATCTTGACAAAATTGTGCTTCTCTTTTCCTGCTTTCTATTTGTAAACTTTTTTGAATTACAGGTGATTAATTATGATTTTACAGATTGACCAACTTCACACATTAACAGAGGTAAGTCTTGATTTTGGGGTACAGGAGTGCGATTTCCCTCGAGAGATCGGAATACTGACAGCCCCAATTCATCTTGATGCCCAGGTGCGAAAAGTTGGAGAAGAAATTGCCATTACAGGTCAGGTTTCATCTTGTGTGCAAATGAGTTGTGCTCGATGTCTGAAGCCGCATCAAGAAGAGATTCATGACTCATTTGATGTGATCTATCTTCCTACTCCTGAAAAAACCCATCCCCTGGAAGAGATCGAGTTGAATGAAGCCGATATGAATGTCATTTATTACACTGGTGAGGAGCTTAATTTGACTGAACTTGCCCGCGAACAAGTGCTGCTGCTCCTGCCGGTAAAACCATTGTGCAAAGCTGATTGTGCCGGATTATGTCCGTCATGTGGAAAAGACTTGAATGAAGGCCCATGCTCCTGTTCGCACGAAAGCGTGGATGCTCGCTTTGCTGCATTAAAGAATCTGTTGTCCACAGAAACATCTGAGAACGTCTCCGGATGATAACGGGTATTACCGTTCTATCGCAGGAACCGGAATAGTTCAAGCATCGTATTAGAACAAAACGGAATATGAAAAACGCATTTCTGAGATTCAATCTGTGAGCTTTCCTGCACTCAATGTATGAATAACAAGAGGAGAAAAAATTATGGCTGTTCCAAAAAGGAGAACTTCTAAATCACGGCGCAATATGCGGCGTTCCCATCATGCTCTCACGATTCCCAGTTTATCGCCGTGTCCTGAATGCGGAGAAATGAAACGGTCGCATGTTGTCTGTCCTCATTGTGGTATGTATAAGGGACGGCAGGTGATCGAAATTAAGGAAAAATAAGATGGATGGGGTTGTTTCAGCCCCAATCCGTCTTTTCTGAAAGATTCTTATGAAAATTGCTGTCGACGCCATGGGAGGGGATTTTGCTCCTGAAGCGATTGTTGAAGGCTCTGTTCAGGCAGCCGAGGAGTATGGATTTCCGCTTGTCCTGGTAGGACAGGAAGATCGCGTCCGGCAGGAGTTAACCAAATATAACACGCAGCATCTTCAAATTGAAGTCAAACATGCTCCTCAGGTCGTTGATATGCATGACCTTCCTTCAGTCGCTCTGCGTCGGAAAAAGGAATCTTCTTTGCATGTTGCGATCAACCTGATAAAACAAGGCGAAGTTGATGGGTTTATCAGCGCTGGGAATACCGGAGCTGTTATGGCTATCAGTAAATTAATTTGTCGTATGCTGCCAGGTATTGATCGACCGGCCCTGGCGACGGTACTTCCTAATAGTAAAGGAATCACCGTGATGATTGATGTGGGTGCCAACGTCGATTGCAAACCATTACATTTGCTTCAATTTGCGGTGATGGGTCATGTTTATGCCAAATACATGTTTGGTATAGAAGAGCCGCGCATCGGTCTGCTTAGCATTGGTGAAGAGGCCTCGAAAGGGAATATTCTGACCAAAGAAGTCTTTGAGCCGCTCAGTGACAGCAAACTAAATTTTATCGGGAATGCAGAAGGGCGGGATGTCTTTAACGGACGGGTAGATGTTGTCGTCTGCGATGGATTTATCGGCAATGTGGTCTTAAAAGTGTCTGAAAGCCTGGCCAAAACCTATGGATTGTTCTTGAAAGAAGGATTCTCAAAAAACTGGCTGACCAAGTTAGGCTATTTGCTCGTCAAACCTGGCATGGATCTTATTCGCAAAAGGGTTGATTACACGGAATATGGCGGTGCTCCGCTGTTAGGGTTAAATGGGGTGGTTGTCATTTCGCACGGGAGTTCGAAAGCCAAAGCGATCAAAAATGCTATTCGCGTAACAGCGGAATCAGTGGATCATCATCTCAATGAGCAGATTCTTGAGGCCTTGACCCAGTGCGAATTCGATCTCAAATCTCGGGCCAAAGCCACCTCATTATGGCGACACTTGAAAGTTTCAATCCGCCATGAAGAAAAGAGAAAAAATGCAGAGGTCAAAGACGAGGAAGTGCTTGCTGTCCCACTGGAGCAGACTGAAAAAGCAGAAGACCACGAGATAAAGAAATCCTGGTGGCCCTTGAAATCCAGGGGAGAGAATGAAAAACCTGCGGAAAATGCTGATTTTCCGCAGGAGCCTGAGCAGGAACAAGCCATAGAAAAACCGACTTTGCCGATAGAGGATCAAGAAACAGCGACTCAAGAAGAAATAGAAGAGAAAAAAAAGTCATGGTGGTTTCTGAAACGTGCTGGCGAAAAAAATCGTGGCGTAGAAGATGAACTTCCCGTTCCTTCGGAAAAATTAAAAGAGCCTGCCCAAACGGAAGACGAACAAGCAAACACATCCTCCCAACAGGATGCGGCGATACAGGAGCAGGCCCCACCTCTTATGGACTCTTCTGAAAACAATCTAGATTATACTGAAGAGGAAAAACCATTAAAAGAGGAAAAAAAGAAGGAACCGAAAAAGAAAAAACCGCAATAGATCTGTGCCTCGCAATACTGCTGTGATATGGGCTGAAGTATGAAAGCTGCTGTTCTTACAGTCAAAACAGAAACCGATGTTTTCTAAAAACCCGGTTTTCTGAACTGTCAAAACTAACCCAAATTTATTGTAATTATTTATCTCATTGTGAGATTTTTTTTTATTCAACCATGACAACAAAATATATTCTGATATTTATCACTGCGAGTTCAGTTCAAGAAGCTGAAATGTTAGCTACAGCCGTTGTTAAGAAGAAATTAGCCGCCTGTGGAAATATTCTGCCTGATCTACGTTCAGTTTTTTGGTGGCAGGGGAACCTGGAAAACGAACAGGAAGCTCTTCTGATCTTGAAAAGCAGATTTGCCTTATTATCAGATATTATTAGGGTGGTTAAATCTTTGCATAGTTATGATGAACCGGAAATCATTGCGATACCTATTCTTGCTGGTTCAGAATCATATTTAGCCTGGATTGAGCAAGAAACGCAAACATCGTAAATTTTTCTTGCCTTTGATGATAAAACGTGTAAAAATAGATGCTATGAATAAGGAACAACGATTTTACAACACATTGCGCATAGGATTCTTGAGTCTGGTTATTTTCTTCAGTGCTGGCGTTTCAAATTTGAGCAGTACTCCGGAAGCGGAAAATACCCTGCAACGATTACGAAAAAAAATTGATGCCATTCTTGCCACGCCAACCTTGAAAGGAACGTCGGTTGGAATTCAAATTATTTCATTGGATTCACAAGAAACTATCTATGAACGTAATCCGGAATTAACGCTCAATCCCGCATCGAATACGAAACTGGTAACTTCTGCGGCTGCCCTGGTACGGTTGACTCCTCAGTATCAATTTCGAACATCTGTCTATACCGACGCCAGAATCAAAAAGGGTGTGTTGGAAGGAAACCTTTATATCAAAGGCGGCGGCGATCCGACGCTTTCTTATCAAGATCTCCTGGCCCTTGCTCAGGAAGTTTACTATGCCGGGATTTTAACGATCAATGGCGATATTGTGGGCGATGATTCGTTCTTTGATGATGAACGTGAGTTCTCAGGCTGGCATGATTTTGATAGGGCTTATTCAGGCAACTTGAGCGCGCTCTCGCTTGGGGAGAACTCCGTGCATCTGCTCATCAAACCCTCCTATCGCTCTGGCGTAGCCCCGGAAATTATTTTGAATCCGCCGACATCCTACATACAGATCAAAAACAAGGCGGTGACGCTTTCCTCAAACGGGATTTATGCTTCGTTCTCAAATAACCAGAACACTTCTGAAGATTTTCCTGTTCAGGAAACACTTGTTGTACAGGGCAAAATTTCTCAGAAATCCAAATATGGCGTTTCAGCGTATGTCAACGTCAAAAATCCCTCGTTATTTACGACAGCCACATTCAAAGATGCCTTGCAGCAAATTGGCATTGTCGTGAAAGGCAGGGCAACTCTCGGACGCCTGCCTAAAAAGCCGCGACGCCTGGCTGTCTCGTATTCTGAGTATTTATCCAATATCATTTATGAATCCAATAAATCCAGCAGTAATTTTGTGGCAGAACAAATCTTAAAAACCCTGGGGACGGAAACTATGGGAGCTCCTGGAACGACGGTCAAAGGAATCCAGGTGATTCAGGAATTTTTAGCGGAAATCGGTATTCCGCCAGATGCCTATATCCTTGAAAACGGTTCGGGACTTTCTCGTAAAAACCGACTCAGCGCAAATCAGATTGTTACACTGCTCAAATATATGCACGATAGCTTTGAGGTAAAAGCAGAATATCTAGCGTCGCTGGCCGTAGCAGGTGTGGATGGCACTCTTCGCAGTCGGATGCAAGACACCCAGGCAGAACGTCGTGTTCGAGCGAAAACCGGGGCTATCCGCAGTGTCTCGTGTCTATCAGGCTATGCAGCCTCTCAGGATAATGAAACCTTTGCCTTTGCGATTCTCCTGAATGATTATAAGGCTGGAACCTATGATATGAGAAAAATTCAGAATCAAATCGGACTATCGCTTACAGAATTTTATCGCCAGACATATAATGCCAGTGCTATAGAAAAACCTCGTAAATAGTAGGCTGTAACAGAAGTTCTTGCGAATAGATCTTGTCAGACAAATCTGAATTACCCGACAAATTTGCGCAGCCAGGGATTTTGAAATAGTTTGACCTGATTCTGAAATACTATCCAATGTCAATACAAACGTTTGTGATCGCCGACGCCCATTTAGAGGGCATGAATCAGGAACTTGAGGTTTTCCTGGCATTTCTTACCTTTGTACAGAAAAATTCTGCCAACACGCTGTATATTTTAGGAGATCTCTTTACGATCTGGCTGGGGACGCCAAAATTCACCCTCCCACACCACGCTGCCGTCACCCGGGCACTCTCTGCGCTCAATGATACGGGGATACAGGTAAATTATGTTGAAGGCAATCGCGATTATTTTCTTGCGCCGCTCTATCTGAACAAGCCTTTTTACCAGATAGGTTCCGAGTTTCTCCAGGAAACTATCGGCGAGAAACGTTTTTATTTTGCACACGGCGATCTGGTCAACGTGCATGATAAACAATACCGACTCTGGCGATCATTATCGCGAAATCCCTGGCTGTTTTCGATCTTTCGCGCCATTCCGCAGACTCTGGCGGTCTATGTGATGCAATCCCTGGAACAACGTTTTCGTTCAACTAACCAGCGACACAAATCCTTTTTTCCCGAAACTGTGTGCCGCACCTATGCTGAAAAACATTGGAACGCCGGGATTGATACGATTATTTTAGGACATTTCCACGAAGAACACACGCTCAGCGCAGTACTGAACGGGAAACGGCACACGTTGCAGGTACTCCCGGCCTGGAAAGATACATATCAATATCTTGTGATAGATGAGGAGGGGAATTTGGCCTTGCGCGAATTCCCGCAAACAGGCATCCCTCAGCGCTGATACGTTTCTATCGTCATTGAGGCTGCCATATTCTGGCGGGACCTTGTAGCATAGACCGGTTTTGCTGAGCATTGTATGCAATGACTAACGCTCCGCCTGAAGTCTGTACATGAATAGTCGCGTTCTGAACTTTATCAAGTAAAAAAGAGAGGACAGCGCTGCTGGTTGAACCGGTACCACAGGCTTGCGTAATGCGGTTGACGCCTCGTTCATAAGTTTTCACCGCAATGGTCGTTGTACCAAGCACTTCAACTTGATTGACATTTATCCCTAAAGGAAAAAGATCGCGACGCTCAACATTCAAATATGAGCCGAACGCAGTGAGTTCCTGAGATTGTAATGAATCAAACAACACCAGGTGCGGTTCGCTGGTTTCGGTAAAGTAACAGAGAAGATCGCGATTCTCAACTCGTGCTGGCCATACCTGTTCATGAAGAGCGCGCGTCTCGAACATCCTGCGAGCAGACTCGCTGACAAACTGACTACAGGCAGGGTCCGTTTTTGTGGTAAGCATATCAACGCCATAGACCTCATGCCCCAGAAAGAACAACTCATGATCGCCATCGTAAGCCACCAGTGAAAATTGAGGGTATGGAGGACGATACTTCTGTTCAAGATATGCGGCCACAACTCTGGCGCCGTTGCCGCAAAACGCGGCAAGCGATCGATCCGGTTCCAGGACGATCATTTTAAGTCGAAACTGTTGAGAGGCAACCTGCTCAGGCACAAGAATCAACGCGTCATCCTTGCGCTCATCCAACAACACAGCATGAGCCTGGTCAAGAAATATCTCCGAAAACGTTTCCGGCGCGTCGAGCAGATCGAAAATCACAAAATCGTTATGGCAGCCCTCCCCCAGCCAATATGGTCTCACGTTCTTTTATTCAACGTTCGTAGGCAACACTTCAGCGTTCAAGAAACGCTAACGCGTTGCCTACGAACGAATACCCCACTCCGTTAAATTTCGATAAGTTGATAGGACATGGATCCCATACCGATTTTTTCAGCGTGTTGTAATTGAATCAATGCGTCCAGATGCGGAGACGAAATCTCGGCAAGCGTCTTTCCGTTCGCCTGTTTTGTCAAGTCAAGCGTGGCTATATCAATTGCCACCGGATCGTGCGAAGCCAGAATGCCAATATCAGGAATACATTTTTCCTGTTTGGCGCTGAAACAATCACAGCCTTTGGTCATATCAATCAGCACATTAAAATAAAAGCATTTGCCCGCTTTCTCTTTAACCACGCCGTAGGCATGTTCAGCCATACTTTTTTGTAAAAATGCTGACTCACTGGCAAAGTCGAAACTGACCGCGCCAAAACGACAGACCGCGATACACTCGCCACAGCCGATACATTTTTCCTGCACAATAAACGCTTTGCCTTCTTGCTCTATAATAGCATCCTCCGGGCACCAGCGCATACATTTCCGGCAAAGCGTACATTTGTCCGGTTTGACTTCCGGCTTCATGGCGGAATGCTGCCGCATTTTTCCCATGCGGCTGGCTAATCCCATACCAAGATTTTTGATGCATGCCCCCAGGCCCGATCCCGGATGACCGGTCGGATGCGACACCGCGATCAGCGCGTCTGCCACCAGGATTTCACGAGCTACATTCACGCACTCGTGCAATTCAGCATCTATGTGCACTTCATGCTCCGTATTTCCGGCCAGCCCATCGGCCATAATAAATGGGGCGCCCAGAGTTTCGATTGAAAAACCGTGGTGGTACGCATGTAAAAGATGCTTCACCGCATTTTCGCGTTGCCCGCGATAAAGCGTTGAGGTTTCGGTCAGAAAAGGCTGACCTCCCTTGCCCTTGACTTTCGTGACAATTTCCTTAATTAACTCGGGGCGAACATGCGTCGTATTATGTTGTTCGCCGACATGGACTTTAATTGCTACCATGTCTTCTTTTTGGATAATCTCCGCCGCCTGCGACGCTTTATACAACTTTTTCATGGCAGCGGCCTGTCGTCCGGCATCAGCCCCATCAGGCACAGCAATAAAATATACAGCAGATTCATGTTTGGTCATAAAATTACTCGCTATTCACTAGTTTCTTCAGATTTTTTCCGGGTTTAAAAAACGGTACGTGTTTATCAGGCACATCAACCCGATCTCCGGTTTTCGGGTTTCTACCGACTCTGGATTCGCGTTTACGCGTTCGAAAACTGCCGAATCCGCGCAACTCAACTTTATCCCCTTCTGCCAGGGCATCAATAATGCATCGAAAAACCGTATTTACAACGACTTCACTATCTTTTTTTGACAGCGACACATTGTCAGCGATCTGTTCAACTAAATCGGCTTTAGTCATTGAATTAGTCCTCCGGACAAAATTAGAGATTGACAAAAGCGAACGTCTCCTAAAATATGGTTTTTACTCTGTCATACTTATGAAAAGCTGTCAACCATAAACCTGAATAGAAAAACATTATGATCGATTGTATTTTTTGTCAAATTGCGAATCACGATATTGAGGCGACCATTGTGTACGAAGACGAGCAGATTATCGCCTTTGAAGACATTGATCCGCAAGCTCCTGTGCATGTATTAATTGTACCGAAAAAGCACATTCATACACTTGTGGACCTCAAAGAAAACGAGGGAGGTATTCTTGAACGGCTTTTTTTCGTGGCAAAAACAGTTGCCGCCATGAAACACGTTGACCATCGAGGATTCAGGATTGTCTTGAATTGCAATCCTGACGGAGGGCAAACCGTCTATCACCTCCACATGCATGTCTTAGGAGGACGAAAGATGAATTGGCCTCCAGGATAAAATTCATGCCTCATTTGTGTTCATCAACTGCTGAATTTTCCGTACAGCCTTATTGGTCACCTTTCGATACGACACATTCTGCGGCACAATCGCAATCAACACGACCTGTCCTTCATTGATATGAAACGGACGGCTGACAATACAGAATTTATTTGTGGTTCGGATCAAGGTCTCATTAATGGTGGCGTCAGTTTCAAAATCAGCCAGCAATTCAGCCGACTGATGAAAGAGCACGGAAAGCGCTGTAATCGTATCTTTGCTATAATGCGTGAAGTCACCGACTTCCGCCATAGGAATTCCTTCTTCATTAAATAAGATCAGAACTTCTATTTTCCCTTGACTTTTGAGCCGCAGAAATTCTTCTTCAATCAAATCCTGCGTTGATTTCATTATCGTTGGTTCCTATCACTACTTCTCATGCTCGACTGACGACTTGCGCATCTTCACCATCACAGAAGAAGACGCCCGCAAGAACCATAGGCTTTGGTATGATGTTCTTATAATTTTTTTCTGACGTTTGCGACTACAAGATTAATGACCGCTTTAAGAGTCTCAAAAACGCCAGTCCCCTGTGTTGATACCGCCTCAAAATAGGGGACATTGAATTTATTGAGTTTGAGTTGCAGATATTGGATTGGGGCCACATTCGGCAAGTCCCGTTTATTATATTGGATGACCCATGGAAATTCATTTAATTTATGCCCATCCTGTCGCAGATTATTTTCCAGATCGTTGAGTGTCTCCAAATTCGCTTCGAGACGATCGAATTGCGAATCAGCCACAAAGACGACGCCATCCACTCCATTGAGAATCACTTTACGGCTGTAGGCATAATACACTTGCCCGGGAACTGTATAGAGGTTAAATTTCGGTTTTTTACCTTTGATTTTTCCAACTTCAAGCTGCAAAAAGTCAAAGAAGATCGTGCGATCTTCCTGGGTTTGGAGAGAGACAAGTTCACCTTTTAATTCAGGCGCAACCTTGGAATGAATATAGAGGAGATTTGTCGTTTTACCGCTGACACCAGGGCCGTAATAAACGATTTTTAAATTGATCTGTTGTAATGCCCAGTTTATATACATAACTCACACTCTTTATCTGTGGTTCATCTCGTCACGAATTAGTCTCGAAACGCTCCATCCAGTTCTTCAGCCAACAATCGTCCGAAATCATCATCAATCATATCTTCAGCAGCGGTTCCAACATTCTTTTCAGCCTCAGCAATAATTCCTAGAATGGATTCCACGGCTTTCTTCGTATAGACCCGTACCATCCCTAAGGCGACCGTCGCATCGAAAATAATAATGAGAAAGAATTGGTTGCCGACATTCGTCAGATAGATATTCTTCGTTTCACCCTCATGAAAATGCAATTTAAACCGATCGCCTTCTCCAACTAACTTGGCCATTTCAGCAGTCGCCGCAAAATCGCCCGCCGCCAATGCAGAAAGGACGGTGGTATTCATCTCGGAGGTATCGCCGCGTTCACTAATAATCTGCCCTGCCATATCAGCAAATAATACGACTTTCGCTCGGGTCTTGGAATATAATTCCCCCAAATATTTTTTTACGCCTTCATACTGAGCAGGATCAAATATAATGGTTTTACTTCCATCTATTTTCGTTTGCGCCATAATAACTACTCTCCCACACTAACCCCAATCATTTATTCACAGACACAATACTCTTGGTCACTGTCACACGTTCGCACCTTACTTGACTCTTCTTCTTGGCACGTCTTATTTTCTGCGTTTCAATCGCTCAATGGCATCTTTCAAATTCGCCCGCATACGCTCAAGAGTATCTTCTAACACGCCCATTTCATCCTGCGTTCTCACATCCACAATCGTTTCCAGATCGCCAAAGCTCATGCGTTCAGTGGCCTGGCTGATCGAGACGATTCTGCGAACAACAAAAAACCAGAAGGCCAGGGTCAATAACACAGTAACCAATACCACAAGTAACGCGGAGATAATCAGAAGAGGAGTGAAGACTCCTTTCACATGAGAGGCTTTCAGCTTTTCCCAGGCAGTTGATTCAGGATTGTGGTCAATCACGCCGACTCGGACGACAGCCCGGCTCTCCTCAGTTAGCGAGACAAACGCCGCGCAATCATAATATTTTTTTCCGCCTGCAGCGGAAAATGAAGCGCATGGACTCTCCTGAGACAGAGGGTTAATCGCGAGCAACTGCTGGGCAGTATTGACATCTTTGATCGTATCAAACACGAGTTCGCCGGAATCTCGATGAACTAAAATATAACTCAGGCCATAAGGACTATAAGCAGCTTTGTAGCGATTTGTGATTTGTTCAACCTCCATAGAATCAATATTCTCTTGAACGATCGGTTTGAGTTCATCCGCAAGCAACTCGGCGATAAATTCTCCTTTCGTACTCGCAGCACCATATAAGAGTTCAAATTCCCGATTCAAATACCCTCGCAGAGTGATTAACAGGATACCAACGACCACAAGCAAGACGAAAAAAATAATGACGCCAAATTTCCACCGTAAGCCTAAACTCTTAATCTTTTCTAACATCCTGCACCCTTACTTTCTCAAATCAGATCCGGGTTAATAATACGCGTGAGTGACTCATCTACTAGATTCATGCTTCCTCAGAAGGTTTCCTACGTTTAAATAACCTGGAAAGACGACCGCCTTTGGGTTCTTTGTCTTCTTCTTCTTTTGATCCCGGCTCGATCACAGTTCGATCTCCAAAAACTGATGGTATTTTCATATCAAGCTTTAAACGATCGATCACCTGAATCCGGTCTTCTTTCAGAGGTTGAATCCCGACACAGATAGCATCAAGAAGCGATTCATCTTTTTGTTTAAAATGTTCAACTGTCTGGGAGATCACATCGCATACTCCTGTAGTAAAATCTTCCAACGTGATGTCTTCCCCCTCAAACGTAAGGGTTCTGTCTTTATATACAAATTCTCCGGCAAACGGGTCAAGAAAGAGATATTTATTGGCATTGATCGCCAGTCCTCGTTTAAATTCATCCACAAATTTGCCTGCCCCTAATTTGGCATCAACGGCATCTTCAAGCACATTCAACGTCTCCTGAAACAAGCGGATCACTTCATCAGAGACAGAGCTATCAACTACAATCGAAGACAGATCTGATTCGAAGACGTTGAAGACCGCACCAACTTCTGTGCTTAATCCCAAAATCTTTTTAAATCCACTCGGGCCAGAAATCATTTCTCCGTCAATCGCCCGAAATACACTTTCCATCGCCCGTCCATCTTGAAAATAAATACAGCCGTCGCCGTTATCACCATTTAATAACACTTCCACATAGCCGGAATGCTCTTCTTTTTTGAGTTTGGAAATTAACTTTTCCAGGCTTGTGAGCTCTGTCGTTAAATCACGATATTTGACTTTACTATTCAGAACGCTCGCCAATGTCGCCACCATTTCATCCTGTAATTGAAACACGCTGACGGCGCCATCTTTTTGTTTAGCTTTTGCCAGGATGCTTCTAATCGCGCGATCGCCTGTCGTATGAACGCTCCCAGCTTCTTCAAAGGCGTTGATAATTCGTCCCCGATCAAGAAATAACGTGCCTCGATACTCCCAGAAATTTACCTGACAATACCCTGTAAAACTATTCTGACGCAGATCTCTCAGCAGTTCATCAATGTCAGTATATGAGGTACTTAAATCCTCATGAATAACCTTTCCCTTTGGAATAACCATGGAAATCCTCCTTGCCCCTTAAGCAATCGGAACGCCGTTCACTCCAATCCATCTGCTCTCTCTTGGCAATATCCTTTCCTCTATTTGTCAATCATATAAATATAAAATAAGTAATAAATCTTCGTACACTTGTCAAGATAAAAATACTGTTCCCTGTAGCTCATCCTATTTTTTCATCATTCTGAAATGCCCATTATGAAAATTTTTACAACAAATGCGCAACGCGATTCTTATTTTTCGCATGAAGGATTTTTCGATAATCCAAACAGGCTGGCTGTATCTGCACGGTTTCACACATCTCGTATAAACGCGAACGCAGACGATACCCAATCCGCTTATCCAGAGTTTCTTCCTGTTTATCCAACCAACCGGAAGTATCCTTCATTTCCTCATCCATCCAATTTGATGTAATGATGGTACTCAACTTTTCATTATAGCGGTAGTTAAGAATATGGGCCAGTGTATCCTGCACCCAGGAACTGATTTTGCTCGCTCCCAACTCATCCAACAACAGAACTTCGACCGTTAAAACCGGTTGTAGCACATCAAGTTCTGAAATATCAGTATCTTTTGTATAAGAATTTTGCAAGGTTTTCAATAAATCACGAAAATCATAAAATACACATCCCACTTCTTTTTGTTCAATCAACGATTTAATTGCAGCAACCGCCAGGTGAGTCTTTCCGGTTCCCGGCGGCCCCATCAATAAAATTCCGGATTCCACCGCCGGATAGGCATGCACAAAATATTCAACTTGTCGCTTCGCCCGTTGAATGGACTCATCAGGCCAATTTTCCAGCTTAAAATTATCGAAAGAACAGTCCGCATACCGCTTGGGAATACGAGCTTGCTGCAAAAGATCAGATTTTTTTTGTGATTGCACACACTGACAACGATCAGCAAACTCAATTCCATTACGGACACTGATATTCCATCCAGTTCCGCGACACACAGGGCATTTTTCTTCCATTGCGTTTCATTTCCTCACGCTATCAGCCTTTCCCTCGTAGAATTCCTGCGTTACTCTCTTAAAACGAGCAAAAAAGCTTTTGACTGAGTGTCAAGAAAAAAACACGTGAGAACATATTCCATCCAGTGAAAACGCCTTCAACACTATGCATGAAGAATATCATCATTTTTTACCCGAAAGTCAGAACAATGTCAATGACTTTTTTCTATTTTAATCTCATTTCTTGTTCCAGGCAGAGAAACCGGGTTTCTTCAAGAAACCCGATTTCTCCGTTTAACCCATTTATAGATGCGCACTTAAGTATCAACGCCCACATTTTCAATCTCAACGAACACCGTGAACGGATCGACGGAATGAATCGTCTTTTGCGTTTGTAATTCCGGGATCTGCGGCGTAATATTCAGTAAAATATGACGTTCTACTTTAACATCCAGTTCAGATTCATTCGTTTCAAAGGCAAAACCGGAACGATCCAGGGCATACACCTTGACCTGCGTGGTGTACAAGCCTTCTTCCAATTGCGGTTCAAGGTGCGCTTTATACGTCAAACGCACGGATTTCCCGGGTTCAAGATTGTCCGACACCCATACTATCGGTGCGCTCAAACGAGCAAATTCGCTCAGGCCACACAGCAAGGAGACCTGATCAAACAGATAACTTGCCGTATCCGCTACTGTAAATGATTTTGGCTTGTCGCCGTCCCATTTGGTGACGCGGTAAGCGGCCAGAGTTAACCCGACAAACACCGTTGAGGCGATCTGCTGGTCTTCTTGCTCCTGATCCTGCTGGCGCACTGTTAACGAGACGACGTCAAACAGCGTGCTTGCTTTGAAATCTGCATGGTGTTCGAACAGGGTGTTGAACGCGATGCGCGTCAGAGAGACTGATAACTGAAACCCAGCCAACTCCGCCCTTCGCGCCAGTTTCCCAAAATCCACGCCCGGCGCAACTTCGATCTGATACGGAAAATATGGGACCACCGTGCCATCCTACTGCTCAACATCCTGTAGCAGCGTGTTCGCATAAACCAGAGTTTGTTCACAATGGCTTCAGTAGCCAGAATGCCGACAAAACAATCTCGCTTCCAGGCACTACAGGAATTTTTGCCAGGCGATACGGCCCGGAAGTTCCATCAGGCGTGATTTCTTCTTTCGAGACGGTCCCTCTGGTAATGGCTCCAAACGCCATCACGCCAGCAGGATCACCTTCTATATGCAGCGTGAGTCCGCGAAACGGCAGTGTATAGCGTGTGAAATAGGGTTCTTCAAAAATATCGGGTTGGTCGCCAAAAATGAGATAGCTTTCATCGCGAGCCAGTTTGGCAAAAAAGTTCCAGTCCGGGTCGTCATCCTGGTTATAATGCACTTCCCCGTCCAGGGTGTAGTTGTAAAACAAAATTCCGGATGCGGTGAGCGAGAGAAATTCGCGATGATCGAAACCTTCGCGAAAGCCATCATCGCTGTCTTCATAGAACGCGCCATTACCATCCACCCAGGCGTAATTCAGGCGCATGATGCCACCAATACCAAAAATTGAGAGCGAGGTGCCGCGTTCCTCATCCTGGAGCAAGAGGCAAACGAGAGAGAAGGCCAAAACACGAGGATCAGCGTAAACGCGAAAATCGGAACTGAGCGTGTTTTGTTCGTCCTCTGTTCAGCAACAGCAGAGTACTTGGAGGCGATAGTCAATTTCAATTCTTGCGCGTGGTCCCTCCCTGAAGCAAGTCTTGCAATAAGATCTTATGTGTACCAGTTCAGTACCTTACAGAAATACAACATCGAATTTTGGAATACAACGAATTTTCAGGGATTTCCGACATAATTCGTTGAGTTCTCAATTCGTTGTTGTGCGGGAAGAACTGGGAAATCTGTAAGGTACCGAAATTATTCAAACAAGAAAATGTCAAAATATTGTTGACAGTCAGCCCTTGCTATTCAAAAATATTTCCGATAAGGCAATAGAAATGAGAGGTATTTGTATGCGTATGGTGTACTTTTTAATATTCGTGAGTTTTCTTGCCGGTTGTACCCGGATTGACTCAGCGGCCCAACCAGGGACAACCAGTGGAGCACAAGAAGAATCTATTGTTTCTTGCCCAAAAATTCCTTTACGCTCGACTCCACTGGTGTTGACTGCCAGACAGATTGAGAACATGGTCAAGGAGTACGGATTTTACGAACGTGTTTTACATCCCTATCGTGAGCGAAGCCATCCTTACTATGAAATGTATCTTGACGGCGATCTGGTCGTTGTTGATTGCACCCATGATTTAGTCTGGACCGCAGGATTAGATATGTACGCCTCGCATGAAAAAGCACATGAAGTGGTTGCCACAGGTCGTTATGCCGGATTGCGCGACTGGCGTGTGCCGACAATTGAAGAACTGGCGTCTTTATTCACGCCGTCGCAATCCGGTTTCTATTTGAATTCAGCTTTCGAGAATTTTAGTGGGAAGAGTGTATGGAGCGCCGACCGCGTTCACGATCAGGTGCAGAACGCTGGCTGGATCGTGCGTTTTGACGAAGGACGCATTGAGCCGGAGCCTGTGAACGAATTTCAGGGATTGCTGTTAGTCAGAAGCCTGCACAAGCTGCCGGTTGATTCCAAAAGCGGCGCCAGTCTGCGCGGCTTATCCAAAGATTGGTAGCAAGGAGTCGGGCATAGAAACCGGGTTTTTCCAAAAAAACCCGGTTTCTTACATGCGCGGGATGAGAATCAGGCTTGTAGCAGCCGCTTAAGCGGCGTGAAAAATCGCTAAAGTGTTTACTACGAACAGGATTTACATGGGAGAAATACACAATGGCTTTTATGCAATGGGACGATCAATATAGCGTTAGGATCAAGGTGATTGATGACCAGCATCAACGTTTATTCGTCATGATTCAGGATTTTTACGATCAGATGCGGCAAAAACAGACCAAAGAAGGGATAGCTGACATTTTGAAAGGCCTGGCTGATTACTCGCAGTATCATTTCAACTCGGAAGAAGCGCTGATGACGAGGCATAGTATCCCAACTATCCGCAGCATAAAAACGAACATACGAAATTTATTCAGAAGGTGGAAGAGCTTCGTTTGCGTTTTGACAGCGGGCAGTTAGTCATTCCGATTGAAATTGCGGAATTCCTAAAAAACTGGCTTTCGAATCATATTTTAAAGACCGACCGGCAATTTGCGCCGTTTTTCCAGGAAAAAGGGGTGAAGTAAACCGCTTTCCAGGAGCGTCAAAGCTCGTCTTTGGTGGTCTGTCAAAGACGAGCTTTGACACTCCTGAACGGGTATATATCAGGTACTAGCACATGATTTCAGAAATAACTATACACGAGAAACCAGGTTTTTAGGAAAAAACCTGGTTTCTTCGTCATACTTCAATGTATATTTATTTCCGAAACTCTGTACTAGTCAGGACTTACGCACGCCCCCCTTTATCCCCCCGCAAGCGGGGGGAAGAGACGTGACGCTCTTCTGTGAACTTCCCCCCGTTTACGGGTTGACAGGGGTAGGTATCACGTGAGGGACAAACTCGTGTGCCCTGTCTCCTGGCGATCAATCGCCAGTCTCAACGTTGAAGGACGCTGAAGCGCCCTGTGGAATTTGGGAGCGGGCTTCAGCCTGCTTCAGCTTTGAGACCGGCCATTGATGGCTGGGCGGACGAGGCATCAGCACAACATACCGACCCCTGTCAGCCGTTTACGGTGGGACTGAGGGGGTATTGCGTAAGTCCTGCTAGTTTTTTGACTCTTTAGACTTCACTTCACACGTTGAAATACCAAAAGGCAGATAGGCCGGACACCAGCCCAATGAACCGGTAATAATCGGGAGAATCCCGATCAAACCCCACCAACTTCCAGCCACCAGACCGACGAGCAAAATGATTGCCCCAACAATGAGACGGATCATTTTATCGGTTTTACCAACATTCTTTTTCATGGTTTTTCCTCCTTTACAGGTTCGAATGAGTACGATGACATCTTTTCTTCTCACTTTCTATATAGTCCACTTTGTTCCTGGTGTCAATAAAACTCTAAACTTCAAGCTTCTTTCTTAAAATAGGCTTCATACACGTTGGCGGCGGTCATGCGAACGCCTTCCAATCCCAACGCCCAGAGTACCAGGGAAAAATAATCTTCGAACACAATCGCCCCGAAATCAGGACTGGGAGCATAGAGAATCTGGAAGCCCAGAGCGATTGCGGCTGAAAAATAGATGGTTACTGAACCGTAAGTCACAATTTTCGACACCGTCCGGGGTTTACGGATATAGGAGATCATCTGATCCAGATCGCCGCTCTTCTGTTTTTCGTCTAACAGAGTTTTGGCCGCATCGGCCAAGACTTCGGCGCGGTTATAAACGCTGCGCTCATCTTGTGCCTCGGCCAGCAGCAATTGTTCCGCCTGGTCGAGCAGTCGCAGGCCGGCCTGTAAATGCTGAGCTTCCGCTTGTTCACGAATAGCTTGTATTCTGGTATATAATGACAGTTCATCCTGAACCAGACGCAAATATTCGAACATTTCATTCAATTCATCAAATTTTAACAAGTTCTGGCAATAATTTCGCCATTGCGCCATTTTGCCATATAATTTCGGATATTGAGCGGCTTCCTCAAGCAGTTTTTCCAAACTACGTAACAGATCTTTAGGGGTGAGAGGACGTAATTGGGTTGAGCTGTCTTCCTCAGCTTGAAGTGGCTCGGTTTCAACGGTTCGCTCAGTGTACCCTTGTGCGGACGCTTCTTGAGCAGGATTGTCTTGCTGATGGCTTATCTGAAACGGCTCGTATTGCTCACGAATGCCATCAAGCATTTCAACGATCTGGGTCACATCCCATTCCGCGCGATGGATAGCTTCCCAGGATGCGCCTTCCAGGAAATTTTTGCAATCGCGGATCATTCGGCGTAAATCGGTCATTTTCTTATCACGACCCTTCATCCGCTTTTCCGCCTGTTTCATTTTTTCGATAATGGTCAACGTTTTGTCGAGCTTGTGCAGGGCGTCATCAACATCCTCATAGCGGTTATCTTCAAGAGACTGTTGCGCTTTCTGATACCAATTACTGGCAATCTGGCTGACTTGAGACCCGGTCACCTGTTTCACACGCTGCTGATAATTATCCAACACCTTTTGCAAACGTTGAGATCGGAACATATTTTCATTGATCTTCTCAGGCGACAGTTCGAATGCCGCTTTTCGCAGCAAGGTATTAGCTTCGTCCAGCGCGCTCATGCTTTCCGCACTCATCAAAATGCGATCAATATCGCTTAAAATCAAATCAATTTTACTTTTATCTGCTTTTTTCACATATTCCAGGCTGCTGAAAAGTTTTTCATGAGCTGTCTGTAAATCGCGTCGGGCCAGGCGATAGGCGTGAAAAAACATGTCAATCTGTTTGAAAATAGCTTCTGTTTCTTCATAATCGCTCTCAATTTTCGGCAAAATTTGAATCAACTCGCTGTTCAAACGCGAACTTTGCGGATCATTTTCCCCTAAACTCCGTACTTCATTTAACAGATTTTGAATTTTGGTTCGGAGTTCCTCCCCGCCCTGCTTGCGTTGTTCATACTCTGTTAGCTTGTATTCCACTTCGTGCAGAGCAGCTTCTGTATGCTCGAATTGAAATTCCTGGTTATATTGACGGGCCTTTTCTAAAAGGCGTTCGGCTTCTACTAAAAATGGATCAGCTTCGATTCCAGCGAGTTGAATCGTTTTGTGCAATTCTTCTACGCGTTGCTCCAACCGATTTTTGCGTCGTCCTTTTTGAGCCCAGTGATTGACGCCGGAGGTCAACAGCACCGACACTAATAACACCGCCACCGGCGTTTCCCACGAAGCTTTCACGCTGACGCGAATATGCACATCTTTGCGTTCGCCGCTGACCGTATCATGAATCGTAAGGCCGCCGAGATAGGTGCCAGCCTGTTCGAAACCGCCAATCGTCAAATCCACACGCTGCAACCCGCCCGGGGTCAATGTAACTTGCTGTTTGGCAATTCCGACCCTGACTGTGCTCACATCCATAATATCACCACTGGTAATATCGGTAAAGGGGCGGGCGACTAATTCCAGTTCAGCCTGTTTGAGGCTGCTGGTTTCGCGAATAATCAGTTGAATCTTGCGGTCGGCCGCGCCGACCGTAATCCCTTTAGTTAATATGATCTCTTCCGGTTCGATCGCGATTTGTAGTTTTGATGGCAGTTGTGTTGTTTCCGGCACGTCTGCTTCCTGGGTGTACCCCAAACAGGTGAACAGTAAACAGCATCCCAGGATGAATAGGAATATCGTCTGCTTTGTGTGCATAGTCTTTACTCCTCGTGCAAGAAACCAGGTTTTTGAGAAAAACCCGGTTTCTCTTCTATTTCTTGAAGTCTTCCTTGCGTAAGTCGAATTTTTTCATTTTGCCGTGAATGCTTCGAGTGGTCAACCCGGTATGTTCAGCAACCCGCTTAATGCTACCGTGGTAGCGAGTCAAAATACGTTTCAGATACTCTTTTTCTACCTGATCAATGGCCTGGTCGCGCACCTGATCCAGAGGTAAATCTTCGTTAAAATCCAGCAAATTGTTTTCGCCGGTTTTACGGTGCACTTTGTTAGGCAGATCAATATTGACTAATTCAGACCCGCGTTCAAGAATAAGAGAGCGTTCGATGATATTTTCCAATTCACGGACATTGCCGGGCCAATCATACCTCATTAACGCGTGAATCGCTTCGTCTGAAATGGTATGAATTCGACGGTGTCCATGTTTTTCGACAAAGTGTTGGGCCAACAGCGAAATATCCTCTTTACGCTGACGCAGCGGCGGGAGATTGATTGGGATCACGTTGATGCGGTAGTACAAATCTTCACGGAATCGCCCTTCCTCAACCGCCTGCTCCAGATCTTCATTGGTGGCGGCGATAATGCGCACATCAGTCTCAAGCGTGCGCGTGCCTCCAACTCGTTCAAACTGACGTTCTTGAAGCACTCGCAGTAGTTTCATCTGCATGGCTGGCGATACATTACCGATTTCATCCAGAAACAACGTGCCCTGATCCGCGAGTTCAAATTTGCCGATTTTCTGGCGAATTGCTCCGGTGAAGGACCCTTTTTCGTGACCAAACAACTCGCTTTCCAGAAGGTTATCGGCTAAGGCCCCACAGTTAATGGCGACAAAGTTCTTGCGTTTACGTTTACTGCCAAAATGGATGGCTCTGGCCACAAGTTCTTTACCTGTGCCAGTTTCTCCCTGAATCATGACAGTTGAATCAGTCATAGCGACATTCGCAATCAGTTGAAAGACCCGTTCCATTTTCGGACTTTGGCTGATAATATTTTCGACCGTATATTTGCCCAGAACTTCACTGCGCAGATAGCGGTTTTCTTCCTTCAAACGCTGCTGCTCAAAGACCTTTTCGATCACCATTAACACTTCCTGCGCATTAAAGGGTTTGGTGATGTAATCGCTGGCCCCTAATTTCATGGCCTCGACCGCAGTTTCAATCGTTCCGTGGGCGGTCATCATGATGACCGCGACGTCCAGGCTCTCACTGCCAGTTTGCTGGCTTTTCTGACGCAACGCTTTGAGCAAAGCCATGCCATCCATTTTCGGCATTTTGATATCTGAGAGAATCAGATCAAATTCGGCACGTTCACAGACAGCCAAGGCCTCTTCACCGTTATGCGCCACTTCCGATTCATAGCCTTTACGAGCTAAAATCTGGTCTAAATAACTGGAAAAAACCTTTTCGTCGTCAACAATAAGAATACGTTTTGGCATACTACCCTCATGAAGAATTGTCAATTGTCAGTTCTCAATTGTCAATTCTCAATTGTCAATTCCCAGAAGTTGTTCCACCGCATGTTCAACCTCTTGTACGGTTAACGCCTTCATACAATCGTGTGCTTTGCACTCTGTTTTATGACATTCCAGACAGGGCACTTTCCCCTGGATTGCTCGATGTATCGGAGAAGGATAGGTCCAATTCACCGGAACGGTCGGTCCCATAATTGTCAAAGACGGTGTTCCGACAGCTACTGCAATATGCCGGGGTGCTGAACAATTCCCGATGTGCAGGTCACTTCTTTGGATCAGAGCTGCAAGCTGCACCAAATCCGTCGGACAGGCCAGCGTATGCGGATATTGCCCTTGCTGCACCAGCGAGGCTACCATCTCCTGCTCTCCGGGTCCCCAGATGAAAATCACTGCCGCCTGATATTGTTCGACCAAACGATCCGCTAATTCCACATAGCGTTCAGGGCTCCAGCGTTTGGCCTGGCGGCGGCTTGTCGGATCAATTGTAATCACCGGTCCTGTATGTTGTTCTAACAGATATTCTTTTCTGAAAAATTCCTCAATATAATGCTTAGCGTCTTCAGACACCGTAAGCACCGGCGGTGTCAGGTCGCCTGAAATGCCGACGGCGCGTAACAAGGCCAGTTTATCTTCAGCGGCATAGCCTTTACCGCCCTTTATTTCAGGCGTGTGCGTGTACCACCAGGTCCGTCCGCTGTGATACGCCGCAATACGCTGCGGCGCGCCTGTCAGAAAAGACATCCACGCGCTGCGCGGGTTACAAAAAAAATCGATCACCAGGTCATACTTCGCTTTACGTAATTCCCCAATCAATCTGACGTCTGCCAGAAGCGTGTTGGTGCGCTTGCGGGTGATAAGCGCATCAAGATGCGGATTACCGCGCAGCAATGCCGCCGGCCCGGTTTCTGTCAAAAAACTGATACGGCTGTGAGGATAATGATCGCGCAGCACTCTCAGAGCCGGCGTGGTCAATAAGACATCCCCGACCTGCCGCAGTTGAATCACCAGAATATTTTCAGCCTTATTGATACCAGTCATGCAACGCACGCCAAAGCTCCTCATGGGGTTGAGCCATCGGATGTTTGGCCTGAATGAACATCAGAGCTTCGTCAAAGGACATCCCACACTCGTAGAGATAAGCGGCGCAGATCGTCGCTGACCGGCTGACCCCGGCAAAACAGTGGACTAACACGCGATGGCGCTGCAGAATATGTTCGCGGATAAACTGCGTACATTCCCCAATCACGGACAAATCAGTGAGATATTCAAAATCGGGAAAATAGACGCGTTTATAATATAACGGCGTATAATAATGAAATTGGCTCAGATTCAGAACCGCATCTACCGGCGGATGCGATTCGGCATCCGCCAGATCGCCGATAGCCAGACAGTCAAAAATAAAATCCATTCAGCATCCTCTTTTACAATCTTGACGACTTCTCATGTCATTTTTTCAGGGGTTATTATTGTCATTATAGGGGCCATTTTATCAAAATGACTGTCATACGTGACCATATATTGGCAGTTATATAAATATGCCGAAATCGCATGAGAAATGTCTGAAGCGTCTGACACCATTTTGAACCGCCGTTCATTTAAAATGCGCTCTTCTCTCGTGAGCATCCCTGTCACTAAAATTTCTGTCTGTAACACAGCAAGAAAACACGCTTTTGCCATTTTGATACCCTCGCTCCAGTTTTGGGCATACGCAACAGCTAAAGCATGTAATTCGATAAAGGTGTACAGCGAAGTCATTGCCTGAAACTCGCCTCGATTAATTTTTTCTATGAGTCTCACAGCCGCAGCAAAGCGTTCTGGTCCCTTTTCTTTTGCAAGCGTATAGGCAAATAAAACAGAGGTTTCAATATACAACATGGTTTTTTATTGCTGATCGTTTTCGCTCTCCATCAATGGACTGCACCATGATTTCGGAAATATACAGCGCCATCGAAGCAATTCCTTGATCTTCCAGAATTCGCTGCGCTTCACGTTTACCTTCGTGTAATAATTCATCAAAGGTTTTACCTTTGGTGCATTCAGCATAACTGTGTGAATCAATTGGAACATCCTCCTTTTGATGAAAAATGAGTTGCTGTCCTTTCAATTCTATGCTGACGTGCTTGCCCTGAGTTAAAACATTATAGACCTCATCAGGAAGCGTAAAGGTTCGTTGCTCTTGCGTGATACTCTCCATGAAAAGTCCCTCCCATGCCAACGTGTTCTTGCTCGTTATTCTTCTGTTTCAATACTTTTAAACGACGCACCACCGGCAGCGGGTTATGCTGTTGTTCTTGATAGGCGGCATCTGAATAGGCATGTAAGCGAGCAAGATAGGCATCAACCTCTTTCTGGTTATGCCAGTAATAGGTGATAGTCGCATACACCTGTTCCAGAGTCAGCGTCCGGTAACGGGCCGCAATTTCTTCAGGACTGGCGTTTGTCAGATAGTCCTCGATCACCGTTTCAATGCCTACCCGAGTCCCTTTGATGCGAATATCATCTTTATCTAAAAACGTAAAATATTGTTCCAATTCCATCTTGAATTTTCTCCTGTTCATGTTCCCATATACTGAATTCTTCTTCTCCTATCGGATGTTTGAGATAACCTTGCCGGTGTTTTTCTTCCAACTCTCTGATATGTTACTGTTGCATTGTGAGTTGCAAGGCCATGCTTTTTTGTGATTTTTCCTTTTCAAGCATAGATTTTTCCGTTCTTTCTATTTTTTTCTTCTACGCGCCAGTTCTGCTAACACGTCATCCACGCTGATCTGGTGTTTTGCCAGTAGCACGGTGACAAAATAGAACACGTCGGCGGCTTCCCAGATGATTTCGTCCGTGGTTTTGGCTTCGACGACTTCCTGGGCTTCTTCTAAAATTTTCTCGCGCAATAGTTCAGGCGTCAATTGGGCGGTATAGGATTTCGGATCTTGTGATTGAATGCGTTGCGCGAGCACATCGTACAGTTGGTGCAGACTGAAACGCTGATCCCCAAAACAGGAATACAGGCCGGTATGGCAGGCGGCGGTGTGCTGTTTAACTGTCGCCAGCAAGGCGTCGCGGTCGCAATCGGTACGGATTTTCACAAATTCCTGAGTGTGGCCGGAAGTTTCGCCTTTGGTCCAGAGTTTCTGGCGTGAACGCGAGAAATACGTCATTTTGCCGCTTTCAAAGGTTTTGCGCAGCGAATCTTGATTACTGTAGCCCAGCATTAACACCTGTCCGTAGGCATCTTGCGCGACTGTAGGAATCAGATCGCCTTTTTCCCAGTTCAGCGAGGCGATAAAAGCGTCGGTCAGATTAATTTTACCGGTATAGAGCGCCATACCCAGTTGCACGTCAACACCAAGCTCCGCAAGCTGCTGCACCTCTGCAAGTGAAGCGACTCCCCCGGCGGCCGTGATTTTTCTCTGCGTGGTTTGCAGCAATTGTCGTACTAATTCCAGATCCGCGCCTTGCATCATGCCCTCACGTTCGACGCAGGTAAACAAAAATTCCGAAGCATAGGGTTCCAATTCTTTCACGGCTTGCAAAAGAGGGATATTGGTTTGATGCTTCCAGCCGCGAGTGACAACTTCGCCGTGCAAAGCGTCAACCGCAATGATAATGCGCGGCTGTCCGATCTGATTCACCAATTCTTGCAGAAAGGGATGATTGATTTGATTGCGCTCAAAGGCTTGCGACCCGATAATCACTTTCACCGCGCCCAGGGAGACCAATTCTTTGGCTTTTTCAACCGAACGAATCCCGCCGCCGACGCGGCAATCGGCGTGTTTTAAGAGCGATTTCAGCAGAGCGATATTTTCGCCTTTGCCCAGGGCCGCATCTAAATCAATCACTGCGACATCACCATATTGATCGAATTGCTGCGCCAGGGCCACCGCATCTTCCCGTTCCAATACTTTTTCCTGCCCTTGTTTGAGCTGCACCACCTTGCCCTGCATAATATCTATTGAAGCTACTACCATCGTACAATTACTCCTTTTTCCGCAAGTTCACGTTTAATATCCTGAATTGTATATTCCCCATAGTGCAATAACGACGCCAGCAATACAGCATCGGCTTTTCCGAGTTCTATCGCTTCAAACATCTGGTGCACGTTGCCTGCGCCGCCGGAGGCAATCACCGGAATACCGACGGCTTCAGAAACTCTGGCATTCAATTCTAAATCGTAGCCCTGTTTCATGCCGTCCATGTCAATCGAATTAAGGAGAATTTCTCCGGCTCCCAGTTTTTCCCCCTTGATCGCCCATTCAACCGCATCACGTCCCGAATCATTGCGTCCTCCGTGGGTATACGCATGCCAGGTGTTCCCTGTACGTTTGGCATCAATTGACAACACCATGCACTGGGTTCCGAAAATATAGGCGCCTTCAGACAAGAGTTCAGGCTGTTTGATCGCTGAGGTACACATTGCCACTTTGTCGGCTCCGGCCATTAAAATTCGGCGCATATCTTCAACGCTGCGAATACCGCCGCCGACCGTTAAGGGAATAAAGACCTCTTTTGAGACGTTTTCAACCACTTCAATCAGGGTTTCACGGCTTTTATAGGACGCACCAATATCTAAAAAGACCAGTTCATCTGCGCCCTGCTCGTTATAAAAACGAGCGAGTTCTACCGGATCACCAGCGTCGCGAATCTCCTTAAATTTTATCCCTTTGACAACCCGTCCATCATCAACGTCTAAACACGGGATAATACGTTTTGCTAACATAAGGTTACCCAATTTTTTAAAAGTTGAATTCCGACATTGCTGCTCTTTTCAGGGTGAAATTGTACCCCATAAATGCGTCCTTTCTGCACCGCAGAGGTATAGGTAATGCCGTAATCGGTTTCGGCAATCGTCATGTCTGAACTTGCCGGGTTGACATAATACCCATGCAGAAAATAAAAAAAGGCATTATCGGTGATACCTTCAAATAACGGCGCCTCTCTGGCATATTTCACCTGATTCCAACCAATTTGCGGCACTTTGCCTTGTTTAAATTGCGGAATGTCACCGGGGAACACGTTAAACCCTTTCACGCCAGGCGATTCTTCACTCTCGCCAAAAAGCATTTGCATTCCCAGGCAAATCCCTAAAAAAGGTCGATCTGCGGCTAACCATTCCGCAACCGGAGCGTACAATTTTTTGGCTTTCATGGTTTCCACCGCCGATCCAAACGACCCAACGCCCGGCAAAATAACTTTTTCAATACGTTCTGTCAAATCCGCCTTGGATTGAATAATCACATTCTCAATGGTCAAAAAATCAATCGCTTTCTTCACTGAACGGAGATTTCCCGCGCCATAATCAATAATTCCGATCATCCTCGTTCTCCTACAAAAAGAGTCGTTCATAGTCAACCCTTCAGCGTTTCTTCATCTGCTCACCTGTCTGCACAGGCAGAGGCAGGCTCAAGCGGCGACTACAAGCCTCACAGCCTCCAGATTAACATAGAGTTAATTCTTATTATGCTGTGACATAGCATACAAGAACGGCAAAAAGCGTCAAGGGAAAAAACGTGTTGACGCACTCCTTCCTGGAATTACTGCGCGTACCTCATCAAGAATTTCCTGCGCATCAGGTTTTATTTCCTTGACTTCTTTGGTGCTTCATTTTTTTCAGAGGAACGTATTTCTAAAAAAACCGAATAATCTTTAAGCAAGTGCACATAAATTTCTTGAACTTTTGCGTGGAAAAAAGTGCGGCTATCAGGCAAAAGTCAGGAAAACTTTGCTTATAAAAAATCCTTGTAGTTTCTTACAAATGATGTTTGTGGAGAAAGACGTTACTCATGAAAGCAGAAACGAGAAAATTACGCGTGGTGATCGCGAAAGGTCGTATTTTTCAAAATATTGCGCAGCTTTTACGCGATGTCGGCATTGATCTTCGGGCAAGTGAGCGCGATTATCGTCCGGTCGTGAACAATCTGGACATTGACATTAAACTTATGAAACCGCAGAATATCCCCAAATTAGTCGAATTGGGGTCGCATGATATTGGTTTTACCGGAAGAGATTGGGTAGTGGAAACTGATTCTGATGTACACGAAGTCATGGATTTTGGGTTTGATCCGGTGCGAATTGTTGCGGCAATTCCGGAACATCTCCATCAGGAAACATTACGACAGCAGCGGATTGTCGTCGCGTCGGAATATGAGCGAATTGCCACATCCTATCTGCAACGCAACGGATATGATTATATGCTGTTAAAAACCTTTGGTGCAACCGAAGTGTTTCCCCCGGATGACGCCGATATGATTATAGACAACACCTCAACCGGCAAAACCTTACAAGAGCATAAATTACAGATTATTGATACAGTATTAGCGTCGTCAACCCGTTTTATCGCCAATCACGCTGCAATGCACGATCCCTGGAAATCGGAACAGATTCGTCAGATGGAAATTTTATTTCAATCCACGCTGGCCGCCCGCGAGCGAGTCATGTTAGAAATGAACGTACCCAAAGAGCATTTTGACGAAACTGTCAAATTATTGCCGTGTATGCGGTCGCCTACGGTCGCTCCGTTATACGGAGAAGCCGGATATGCGGTGAAAGTGGCGGTCAAAAAAAGCGAAGTGCTGTATTTGATCCCCAAACTCAAGAAATTGGGAGTCACTGATATTCTGGAATACGAGTTACGCAAAGTCATTATCTAACTGACGCGACACCAGAGCCCACGCCCCCTTTCCCGCCTCCTTTCAGAAGGTGGGAAAAGGGGGAGCAGGGTCCTTTTTCATACCTGTAATTCTTCCCATCAGAGGCCAGAACCAGTATTTTAACTTGCTCTCTTCCAAAAAAATCTTTGACAGTATTGTGAGAATTCTCTATAAAGGAATTGGCAGAAAAGAATACGTGAACATCGTAACGATCCTGAGTCAGAAAAAATTCATGGGAAGCAGTTCAAGCTAAACAAACTGATATGTTCACATATGTCACGAAAAAGATAGATGATTTACCTGGTTTCGATCTTGGAAGACGTCTGTGATAACCGGAGACAGCGCATGTGGTCTTTCTTCTTGACAGCCTGAACATCAGAATGTATCGTAAGAACAGATAAACGATAAAGACGGATGTGAAGAGGTGCAGACCTACTCGCGATGGAGCGAGAACAAAGAGGAACAATACGTTATGGCGAAATTAGCGGTCAATGCGGAAAGACTTGATGTTTGAGGGAAAATTACGTGATACTTCGGATATTTAACACCTACTCGCGCCAGATATTGTTCCGAGTGTTTCTGTTAGAAGGCGGATTATTAGGGGTTGCGCTTCTGTGGGCATTATGGCAAAAGATTCCGCTCTACGTCACCTTGATACCGAGCATAAACGCCTGGGTGTTGGGTATCCTTTTGGGTTTCCTGCTTCTGGCCTTTAATTATAGCGTAATTGAATATGGGGCCAAATACAGCAAGATACTCCAAACTCTTAAAACTCTGGTTGAAGCGGATGTGTCGCCTTTATTCAGACACCTGGACGTGTACACAGTCGTTGTAATTGCGATTATGTCAGGTGTGGCGGAGGAAATTTTCTTCAGAGGCGTCTTACAGGCGCAATTTGGACTTTGGATCGCGAGCGGCGTATTCGGCCTGGCACATATCTGGAAAAAAACAGCGATTGTTTACGGCATATATGCAGCTTTCATGGGACTCGTGTTTGGCGGCATATATATCTGTAGTGAGAATTTATGGGTTCCGATTCTGGCGCATGTCGTCAATAATTTTGTCGCTATTTTATATTATATTCATCACATTCTTGCACCGCCAACGTCCTCAATGGCAAAGGAGGGATAAATGAATAAAATACGCCAGCAGTGGCTGTACCATTCTATTGGGTATCTGCTTATGGGCAGTTGTTTACTCCTGGGCATGGTTTCATGCGATTTCTTGAAAAAAAACACGCCCCCTCAAGAATTATTTAAGCAGGCAGAACAGCATCGAAAAGATGAAAATTTTGTCGAAGCCGCCCAACTGTATGACGAGCTTATCAAACAGCACGAACAGTCGGAGCTTGCGCCAGCAGCCTTGTATTATTCAGGCATTTGCAAATACACGCTCAGTTTGCGTGCACCTGGCCAAAAAGAATTTGACCAGCGGAAAGACAGCCTTTCAGATTCCAAAAAGCAGACCTATTCGCAATGGATTAAGTACTTGAGCGGAAGTAAAAATCAATTCCTCTATCTCGAGGCTATTGATAAATTTGTGTATCAGGGCGTCGAGTTTAAGACCTTACTTGATCGCTATCCGGCAAGCAATCTGGCTGATGACGCGGCATTTCAGCTTATCCATACGCATTTGACCGCAAAAATGCAAACAAATACGCTGACCATCGAAGCTGCTCTCCAGTTGTATGCTGAATATTTTGCGGATTATCCGCAAAGCCCTTATCGTCAGAAGGGCATAGAGCACCTGATGCAATTAATCTCGCACCATTCGCAAACAATGTTGAATCATGAGGGGATTGTTGCAGCCTATCAACGCCTTGCTCAGACAGCTGAAGGTCTTCCGGATCTGGAAAAATTGGCGTATCTTCTGGGAACCCACTTTCTGAAGATACGGGATCTGAAAAATGCGGCTGCGATCCTAAACGTGCCTGCACTCGTTGGTATTGGAGCGGTCGAGACCGCAAGCACCCGGCTAAACATTCGCAGTGGACAGGGAACTGAATATCGCGTAGTAGGAAAAGTTGAGAGAGGGGAACAACTGTTATTGTTGAGTAAATCCGGTCAATGGTATCATATTCGCTTACAAGATGGCACCATCGGGTATGCTCATGCAGATTTTATTCGGGAATATCAACCATAAAGAGCACGATGAACAGTAAAATACGAGAACAAATCGAAAAACTTAAAGCCTTGTTGGAAGATTCGCCAGAAGAAACTCTTGAACAACTGCGTGATGATGCGCTCTTACTGGCTGATTATATTGAAGAGTATATTTATCAACGAGATGCTCAGCGTATTGTGGAAGAATTATTAGAAGAAACCAAAGAAGATACGCGAGAACGTGCGGGCTATTGTTAAATAGTGAGCACTGGAAGCAAAGCCATACGCTTCCAGGCCGAATATACGACAGATTGCGGTGATTAACCTGCGTCAGACAGAAAGGAGGATATTCACGAGACAACGTCTTTTTTCTTTGGGTTAAGACGACCGGCCGGCTATTCAGCAACAATCAGAGCGTTCTTGCTGATGCTCCATGTGTATTGTCGTTTATAAAATTTTACTCAGAAATAATTTTGAACGTTCATGTTCCGGGTTTGAAAAAAAGATATTCGGCGGTTTGACTTCCAGAATCTGACCGTTATCCATAAACATGACCTCATGCGCAACTTCGCGGGCAAATCCCATCTCATGTGTTACGCACACCATTGTCATCCCTTCTTTGGCCAGATCGATCATGACTTCCAGAACTTCATTGATCATTTCGGGATCGAGAGCGGAGGTGGGTTCATCAAACAACATCACTTTGGGACGCATGGCAAGCCCCCTGGCAATCGCCACCCGCTGTTGCTGTCCACCAGAAAGTTGAGCCGGATAGGATCGCGCTTTATCCGGAATATGCACTTTTTTCAATAATTCCATCGCGAGTTCCTCAGCCTCATCTTTTTTCATTTTTCTGACTTTGATTGGAGCAAGGGTAACATTTTCAAGCACAGTTTTATGAGGATACAAATTAAATTGTTGAAAAACCATGCCAACTTCTGCGCGAAGCTTCACGAGCTCTCTTTTGTGATGTTCTGCGTAAGTTATTGAAATACCATCTACTGTAATCTCGCCTTCTTGAATTTGTTCCAATCCATTAATACAGCGGATCATTGTGCTCTTGCCGGAACCGCTTGGCCCACATACCACGACGACCTGACCATGGTCAACTCTGATGTTGACGTTCTGCAGCACATGAAGTTTTCCAAACCATTTATTCACATTTTTAAATTCTATCACGCCAGTACCCCCGATTTTTCTTGCATGTCATAACTTTAGAATCGCAAACAGAATCACGCGTCCCTTGCGCGTCCCCTGGCTTCAGATGAACATACGCTTTCATCAGCTCAATAACAGAAATAATGGTATATCACTTGAGAATTCTGTCAAGAATTTATGTTTAGGATCGCTCAATAAAACGGCGAACGTACACGGTGGTAGGGTTTTTCACGTACCGCATCATCCTGTCCGAGGGTCCAGAGCCACCAATCCAATTTGAAGGCCGGAATTGTTCGCTGACCATTGGTCAATGACTGCCGCATAATTTCCACTGCCTGCACGGTGGCAGCTCGGATCTCGACTTCTTCCAGGCTTCCCGAAGCAAAGCGCGTGTAACCATCAACCAGGTTCGATAAATACTCATCATATTCCAGAACTCCATAGTGTCGAAGTACCTGCGGCAGCTTATAATCTGCAAAAATCGTCAATTCCTCTAAGTCGAGAAATTCTCCATATCCCTCGCCTTCAAAGGCTCCATACAAATCTGACACCAGAAGTTGGGCGCGTTTATAGAAATACACTGGCTGCTGCTCGTAGATGGCGACATCATTAAAGGAAGGGAAATTTGCGACGACTTCTTTCACCAAGGCGACGGCGTTCTGCGATGCTCGTTGTAACACATTGATAAATGTGCCATCATATTTTTCCAGAAGTACTTTTCCAACTTCGCGTAAATGGTTCACCCGGTATTGAAGCAGTGGAATGGTTTGTTGTCCTCGAAAAATTTTTTCGACGGTTTTGGAGGAAATTGTAGCGAGAAATTCTGCATTTGTCAGGGGCACTCCTTCTTCATAGGCTCGTTTTAAACTGGCGGCCAACGCCCAATATCCAGAGTATTCTTCCCCATTGTACTCCACGCTCCATTTAGAATGGCCGGGATCTTCCCAAAAGCAAAAATTCAGAGCATCGAGCACAAATATCCAATCAGGCTCGACAATGTGCAAATCAGGATGCCAGTCTGAATTCACATCACCTTTTAGCAGCATTTTGCGGGCGGCGTCCTTGTTGATTGTCACATGCTTACTTCGCTGTACAACACCGTAGGTCGAGTCTAACACTGGCAATTTTTCTCTCATAACCTCAACTCCCTCTCAGAATACCTTATCCAGGATTCATCGTGTTCATCGTGGATAGATATCGCCATATAATTTTTACGCGATCAAGCGACCATCGCAGTCACGGACAGTTCATCATTTCAGACCTTGCGACGGGTCTCTACACAATTGCCATATTTTCAGGCACTACTTTCGCATTCGGCAAAACTGGTCAAGTAGAAAAAAGAATTCTTATGCTTTTCTTGTCGAAAAAAGTGAGGCATCGCCACGACAAGAATAAGCACGAATCTGCTAATTTTTCCTGGGTTGAGGAAAACTTGATGATCAGAGACAAATATGACAAATTTGGTTGAAGCACATTACCAAGTGTGATGTACAATGTTTGATGATTTCTTTCCTCATTTTCCTGGTATTTCCTACTTGACTTTCTCTATGAAACAGGTGTAACCTAGATTTGTTATGGAAAGTATCCGCAGCGTTATGTTTTATCAATTCTTGATGTTTACGTTAAAAGGAGAAGAGAGTATGTCAATTTCAAGTTCTAGTATGCCGCGAACACGTAAACTCTATAAAACACACGAAAAAATCGAGCAGATGGAAATCAGAAGTCGGAGTCTTGCACCAGGGGAACATGCGGAAGAACAAGCCCAAGAACTGAAAATGGCCACCAAAGAAAAAAGCCGACTGCAAGATCGTTTAACCTTGCCATTCTTGCTGGGAACGTTGCTTGTGGTAAGTCTCGTGTTAGCCGTTGCCAGAGCTTTCCCGGAGCAGGCCAGCGTTCTCTGGCTATTTCAAGTTCCCGAATTGCCGCAAACGGTTGGTGATTTTGCAACGATCCTGGCGCCGCTGCTGGCCATTTCGGTCGCGATTGAACGTTTGCTTGAAACAGCCTTTAACTGGTACGAACAAACCACTATCGCCGTGGCCGACATTCTCGTAGCTCCCCGCGAAACCTTAGATTGGATACAAGAAGAATATCAAGAAGCCTACGAAACCACCCAGGCGGCAGCCGAAACCCTTCGAGTGGAAACCACACCAGAGACGCTGCGTGTCTTTGAGATAGCCGAAAATCGTTTGGCGAAAGCAGAAGAACGATTAAGCGGTTGGATTAAGGCGCCAGAATATTTAGCCTGGAAAAAAGCGTTATGTATTTGGTTTGGCTTGTTAACCGGGCTTGTTGTTTCTATTTTGAGCGATTTAGGCATTTTACATTATGTGGGGGTGCCGGCGCCTCGTATTATAGATATGCTGGTTACAGGTCTGGTCATCGGTTCTGGCCCCGGCCCGATGCACGATTTGATCGGCATTCTGCAAAGCGGACGCAACGCGCTTAACAACCTCGGCCAGCTTGCTAAAACCCAGGATGTCCACGACGCTATTGCGGCTTTACGCCAATCGGAAGCATTACACCGCATGGAAGAAGTGTAAGCAGCAGATTCCTCCCTGAGAAGGAAGGAGGGAAACCTTCTCGGGAGGATCGGGGGTGGGCGTTCTGCACGACTACTGCAAAACGCCCTGGGGGAATCGCGATTAAAAAATTTCCAAATATTTATCTAATTCCCATCTTGTGACATGCAAACGAAATTCATCCCATTCCGAAGTTTTCGCTTCAATGTAGCGTTCGTATGTATGCGCTCCCAGCGTTTCTCTGGCAACCGGGTTTTGCTTCATTTCTTGCACGGCTTCCCATAGCGAGGCCGGCAGCGTATCAATATTCAATTCTTTAAGCTTTTCATCGCTAAAATGGTAGACATCTTCTTCAACCGGCTTTGGAGGCGTAAGCTTATGTTTAATCCCATCCAATCCGGCTTTCAGCATCACAGCAAAAGCCAGATATACATTACAGCTTGGATCAGGACAACGTAATTCACAACGCACCGCTTTGTCTTTGCCTTTTGAGTAGCGCGGAATACGAATCAATGCTGACCGATTGGTACGCGCCCAACTCAGATAGACCGGCGCCTCATAGCCTGGAACCAACCGCTTATAAGAATTCACGGTCGGCGATAACACTGCGACAATCCCTTTGACATGTTTTAACTGCCCGGCGATAAACTGATATGCAATTTCTGAGAATTTGTACGGATCATCAGCGTTAAAAAATACATTGTTCCCTTCTTTATCAAATAAACTCTGATGAACGTGCATCCCTGAACCGTTAATTCCAAAAATCGGTTTCGGCATAAAGGTCGCGTGTAAACCATGTTTCTGCGCAATCGCCTTGAAGACAAACCGCAGAGTGATCGCATTGTCCGCCGTTTTCAAGGCATTCCCATAGCGAAAGTCAATTTCATGCTGTCCCACGGCAACTTCGTGATGCGAAGCTTCCGTATCGATCCCGAACTTTTCCAGAGTCACGACCATCTCTCGCCGAACACTGTAAGCTTCATCAGTCGTGAGATCAAAATATCCGGCGCGATCATTGGGAAGGACCTTTAATCCATTTTCTCGTTTGAACAGAAAGAACTCCAATTCCGGGCCTGTATTATATTCATAGCCTAATTTTTCGGCTTCAGCCATTGCCCTTTTTAAGATATAACGCGGATCGCCTTCAAAAGGCTCGCCATTAGGCATAAACACATCACAAATAAAACGGGCCGTATTGCCCTCTGGCGATTCTAACCAGGGGATGACAGCATACGTATCAATATCCGGCTTCAAATACATGTCGCTTTCGTGAATTCGAGTGAACCCTTCAATTGACGACCCATCAAACCAGGTACCGTCTGTCAGAGAACCTTCTAACTGAGCCACAGGAATGGTTAAACTTTTTACAACACCTAATAAATCTGTAAATTGTAATTGCACAAACTTCACATGATCTTCTTTGACTCGTTCCAGAATTTTTTCCATAATC
Organism: Candidatus Vecturithrix sp.; assembly: GCA_040772385.1. Lineage (GTDB taxonomy): Bacteria > Moduliflexota > Moduliflexia > Moduliflexales > Moduliflexaceae > Vecturithrix. The sequence goes on from JAXGYF010000001.1 coordinate 831,720, forward strand.
ACCATTACATTTGGGTAAGTATTCAACATGAAGTCCTCCTTCTATTGTTGTCTACTTACATAGTGCATTGTATGTTCTCCTCAATCGAATATTGAATGAATCACCATAACAAATATTGTGTTTCCGTTCTTTGTTTTTCACTTGAACTCTTGCACAGATATCCTCTTCCAAATTCATACTTCTTATTCTATTCAATTCTTTTGCCAACATTCCACTTTTCCTGTAGTTTAGAGATAATTGAATGGCCTGATCTCCTATAACACCGCATATTATAAGAATAACATTTTTTGAAATTTTGAAAATTTTGTCGAAGACCTTTCTGTATGAAGAATATACAGATGACATTTTTGTCATATTTATTTAAATAAATTACAATATTGAAGAAAAGAATGAATTCCTCGTTCACCTCTGCTTAAAATTCAAACCCGGAAACAAAAATTGTCCTCTTCGCAATTCTCATTGCTTCCACCTGAAAAACTAACAAAATTGTTTCGGTATGTAATTTTCCAAGTTTTATCGCGTTGTCTTTCCTAATTCTTCCTGAAAAACCGGGTTTCTTCAAGAAACCCGGTTTTTTTTATCTTCACGCAGCTCGAAATAATGTTCCACACCTTTGGCGGCCAGACGACCTTCATGAATAGCCCAGACGACAAGCGATTGCCCGCGTCGCATATCTCCGGCAACAAACACTCCCGGAACAGAAGTCATGAAATGCTCATCAGTTTTGATTTTTCCCAGGCTATCACACTCAATTCCAAGTTCCCCAAGCATCCCCTCTTTGATAGGACCAATAAATCCCATTGCCAGAAGGACCAGATCGACCTCTTCAATAAATTCCATACCTGGAATAACTTGCATCTCGTTGTAGTTTTCAGAATTAAATTCGAGTCGTGCTGCATGAAGGTGTGTAACCCGGCCATCTTCTCCGGAGAAGCGGGTTGTCAACACACTGTATTCACGCATACAGCCTTCTTCGTGCGAAGTTGACGCACGGGCAATACGCGCCCATTGAGGCCAGGGATTATCCTGGGATCGTGAACCCGGCAGTTGTGGAAACAATTCAAATTGTTTTACAGAGCTTGCCCCCTGGCGATTAGCCGTTCCGACACAATCTGCCCCGGTATCTCCGCCTCCCAGAATAATCACCTGTTTGCCTCCGGCCCAAATCTCTTGTTCTGGCGGAATGAAAACGCCGTGGTTACGAAGGTTCTGCTGGCTTAAATACTCCCAGGCAAAATGAATACCACGCAAATTCCGCCCTGGCACCTGTAAATCTCGTGGCTGCTGCGCTCCGCCGCATAAGATAAGCGCATCATAGTCGCGTTGGAGTTGGCAGGCGCTGATGTCAACACCAACATGGACGCCGGTTTGAAAAATCACCCCTTCTGCACGCAGCAGATCAAGGCGGCGCTCAATATATTTCGGCTCTAATTTAAAATCCGGGATACCCAAAGCAAGCAGTCCCCCGGCAAACTCGTGTTTTTCATAGACAGTAACACTATGGCCGGCTTGATTCAATTGATCCGCACAGGTCAAGCCCGCAGGGCCTGAACCAATAATCGCAACCTTTTTGCCTGTTCGAAAGGACGGAGGTTCCGGTTTCATCCACCCCTCTTTATAGGCATGTTCAATAATGGCAAACTCGATGTTCTTGATAGTGACGGGTTGCTCAGTAACGCCTAATACACAAGAATTCTCGCATAAGGCCGGACAAACCCTGCCGGTAAACTCAGGAAAATTGTTCGCGTACATTAACCATTCAAAGGCTTCCTTCCAACAGCCTCGATACACAAGATCGTTCAATTCCGGAATAATATTGTTGACCGGACACATCCAATGACAGAATGGTACGCCGCACTCCATACAGCGGGCGCCCTGATTTTTGAGTTCGTCATTTGAGACGCGCTCCACAAATTCATCCCAGTGTTTCAAACGAATTTCTACCGGCTCTTTTTGATAATCCTGCCGATGATAATCTAAAAATCCAAGCACTTTCCCCATACCCACTTACCCCTCCTCAATAACCCGCCGATATTCTTTCGGATACACTTTGACAAATTGCGGCAGCACACTTTTCCAGTGTTCCAGAAGATATTTGGCGACGTCACTGCGCGTATATCCATAATGTTTTCGAATCATTTTCTGCAATTCGTGGCGATCTTCTTCGCGCCTGATCGGGAACAAATCCACCATTTCCAGATTACACCGGGCGGTAAAGGTCTGTTCCTGATCCCAGATATAGGCCACACCGCCGCTCATGCCGGCGGCAAAATTTCGACCGGTGGGTCCCAGAACCACAACGCGGCCACCGGTCATATATTCACAGCCATGATCACCAACGCCTTCGACTACGGCTTTTGCGCCGCTGTTACGGACGGCAAAACGCTCACCAACCATGCCGCGCAGATACATTTCGCCAATAATCGCGCCATACAAGATCACATTTCCGGCAATAATATTGTTTTCCGGCGCAAATCCAGCTTGTTTTGATGGATAGAGAATAATTTTGCCGCCTGACAACCCCTTACCGACATAGTCGTTGGCATCCCCTTCCAAGGTCATGGTCACGCCGCGAGCTAAAAAAGCCCCAAAACTTTGACCGGCGGAGCCTGTAAAACGGATATTCACTGTATCTTCAGGCAGGGCAATGTCGCCGTATTTCCTCGTAATTTCGGAACTTAACATCGCCCCGACCGCCCGGTCGGTGTTATGAATCGGCAGTTCAATATACACGGGTTTTTCATTGTCAATCGCGTCTTTTGCGTGTTCAATCAAGACTTTATCCAACACCGTATGAATCGAGTGCTGTTGCTTTTCAATGTGCCGTATTGCTTGCCCCTCAAGGATTGCCGGCTGATACAACAGGTTTGAAAGATCAAGGCGTTTTGCTTTCCAATGTGAGATGTCCTGGCGCGGCGTCAGCATGTCAACCCGGCCGATCATCTCATGAAAGGCGCGAAAACCCAGTTCCGCCATAATTTCCCGGCATTCTTCCGCCAAAAACAGAAAGAAATTCGTGACATGCTCCGGTTTTCCGGCAAAGTTGCGCCGCAGTTCCGGTTTCTGGGTCGCAATGCCCATAGAACAGGCGTCCAAATGGCATTTGCGCAGCATTACACACCCCAGCGTGACGAGCACAATAGAGCCAAACCCAAATTCATCAGCCCCTAACATGGCGGCAATCACCACATCCCGCCCGGTTTTGAGTTGTCCATCGGTCTGCACTCGTATTCGTCCACGCAGATGATTTTGCACCAACACCTGTTGAGTTTCGGCGATACCAAGCTCCATTGGCAAGCCCGCATACTTAATCGAGGACTGCGGAGAGGCGCCTGTGCCGCCTTCACATCCGCTGATCAAGACATGATCGGCTTTGCCTTTTGCCACACCAGCTGCAATGATGCCCACGCCGATCTCTGACGCCAATTTGACGCTAATTTCGGCCTGTGCATTCGCATTTTTTAAATCGAAAATCAATTGAGCTAAATCTTCAATCGAATAAATATCATGGTGCGGTGGCGGGGAAATCAACATCACCCCCGGAATCGTGCGCCGAGTTCTGGCAATTTCACGCGAGACCTTGGGGCCAGGTAATTGCCCCCCTTCTCCGGGCTTTGCCCCTTGCGCCATTTTAATCTGAATCTGGTCCGCATTGATCAGGTATTCAAGATTGACGCCAAACCGCCCCGGAGCAACTTGTTTAACCCGGCTTCTACGACAATTCCCATGAGCGTCAGGGCTATAGCGATCCGGATCTTCGCCTCCTTCGCCGGTATTGGAAAAACCACCCAACCGATTCATCGCAATCGCGATGGTTTCATGCGCTTCACGGGAAATCGAACCAAATGACATCGCGGCGGTAGCAAACCGTTTAACAATTTCGCCTGCCGGCTCAACCTCATGCAATGGAATCGAATTTCCAGGTTTAAACGTAAGCAGTGAACGAATCGTTGCACAATTTTTGTGAGGATCGTTCACCAGGACGGCATATTCTTTATATACTTGATAACTCCCGGTACGCACCGCATATTGTAATGCGGCGATAATTTCTGGATTGAGTTGGTGAAATTCGCCATCTTTCCGCCATTGATAATGCCCGCCGACATCCAGAATATATCGTTCTCGTCGCGGGCACAGTTTGTATGCCTGGGTATGCCGCCGAATGGTTTCCTGTTGCAATTCTTGCAGCCCAATTCCCCCTATTCTCGATGGAGTTCCTGTAAAATATTTCTCGATAAACGCCTCATTCAATCCTACGGCCTCAAAAATCTGCGCCCCGCAATAGGACTGGATTGTAGAAATGCCCATCTTTGAAATAATTTTAAACAACCCTTTGCGCATGGCTTTGAGAAAATGCGCTTTAGCAGTCTCAGAATCTATTTCCGAGGGATAATGCCCTTTCTCGATTTCGTCTTCAATCGTCTCTAAGGCTAAGTATGGATTGACTGCATGGACACCGTATCCGATTAATAAGGCAAAATGGTGCATATCGCGCGCTTCGCCGGTTTCTGCCAACAGACTCACCTTATTGCGCATCCCCTGACGAATCAGGTAATGGTGCAAGCCTGAACAGGCAAGTAAGATCGGGATTGAGGCATGGTGTTGATCAACGCCTCGATCCGAAAGAATCAACAAGGTATAGCCTTGTCCAATTGCCTTTTCTGCCTCCTGAAACAGGCGGTTCAAAGCCTCTTCCAAATCTTGTTCACTCCCGGTAGGCTCAAAAAGAAGCGATAAGGTTGTGGATTTTAAGTGGTAATGCTGAACTTCTCGGATTTTTGCAAGAGTATGATTGGTAATAATCGGCCGTTTCAGCCGTAAGCGCCGGCAATGTTCAGGGCCGTCTTCCAGGCAATTTTTTTCAATTCCCAGCTTTGTCTCTTCAGTCATCACGATTTCCTCCCGAATCGGATCAATGGGAGGATTCGTCACCTGAGCAAATAATTGTCTGAAATACGAAAATAGGGATTGAGGTTTCTCTGACAATACTGCCAGAGGAGCATCATTCCCCATTGACCCTGTGGCTTCAAGGCCTTGCACAGCTTTAGGATAGAGAAGGAGTTTGACATCCTCGCGGGTATAGCCGAACGCCCGCTGTCGTTCAAGCAGCGTTTCCGGGTTACCACACGGAACATTATCCGGTTCAGACAATTCATCTATATCCACCATGTTTTCTCGAATCCAGCGTCCATAGGGTTTCTGACGGGCATATTTGAGCTTGAGTTCACGATTTTCAATGAGTTGTCCGGCCTCTGTATCTATAAGCAGCATTCTGCCTGGCTGCAACCGTCCTTTATACTGGATATTTTCTTCTGCAATCGGTAATACTCCGGTTTCTGAAGACATTAAGACTGTCTCATCATTCATGAAGCAATACCGGGCCGGGCGTAATCCATTCCGGTCCAGCATGGCGCCCACAAAGCGTCCATCGCTAAAGGCGATCAGGGCCGGGCCATCCCAGGGTTCCATAAGGCAGGAATGGTAATCATAGAAATCTTTTTTTTCTGACTCCATGGCGTCATCGCCGCTCCAGGCTTCAGGCACCATCATCATCATTGCATGAGGCAGATCACGCCCGGTGAGGACGAAAAATTCCAGCACATTGTCAAACATCGCGGAGTCGCTTCCACCTGGAATAATTACTGGGAACACTTTGTGCAATTCATCCCCGAATAATAGACTTCTGGCATCGGTTTCTCTGGATCGCATACGATTCACATTGCCCCGCAGTGTATTAATTTCCCCGTTATGGCAGAGCATACGATAGGGGTGTGCAAGTCTCCAGGAAGGAAAGGTATTGGTGCTATAGCGTGAATGGACTACTGCGACCGCAGAAACAAAATCGGGATCCGAAAGGTCCGGATAAAACTGGCTCAATTGTTCAGATTTCAATTGGCCTTTATATACCAGGGTTTTCGAGGATAAACTACAGAAATAACACATTTCTTTCTGTATCAACTCGGCTTCCAGGATCTTCTTCTCTATTTTCTTACGGATAATATAGAGTTTCCGTTCAAAACCTTCCTGGTCTGCAATTTCCGCTCCGCGCCCGATGAAGACTTGTTTTATCACCGGCGCTACGGAACGCGCAACCCTCCCGGCGCTACTCAGATCGTGCGGCACATCGCGCCATCCCAAAAAAAGCTGCCCTTCTTCCAGCACCGTCGCTTCAACCCAGCCTTCGCACCGCTGCCTTTCAGCATTGTCGGTTGGCAAAAACATCATGCCAATCCCATACCGACCGGGAGTCGGTAAAGCAAATGCCGTATTACTTTGATACTTTCTGAAAAATCGATCGGGAATTTGGGTTAAAATTCCGGCCCCGTCGCCTGTCTCAGGATCGCAGCCGGTTGCTCCGCGATGGGATAAATTGACCAGCGTTTGAATGCCATTTCTCACAATTTCGTGAGATTTTCGACCTTTCACATTTACAACAAACCCGACCCCGCAGCTTCCATGCTCATACGCAGGATCATACAGCCCTTGTTTCTGAAAATACGAGACTTTCTTCATCATAATTTCAACAGGATTGGTGTACTTACATTGCAATCCCCTCTGCCGGTCTGAACTGCGTTAACATTTACCGGGTATCGCAAGCAGTATCCGTTTGCAGTTGCACGCTCTGTGTGCAGTTCTTGATGCGTGTGTGCAGATGTTATCGCAGAAACTATTCAAATCGTTTGCCAGATACGTTGAAAGCTCATGATGGCGGGCTTTTTTTGATTTTCCTGGGTTATTTCCTGGCTTTTTTCTCACAATTTTGTCTGGTTATTTTGTATAAAAATACAATCCTGTCATCAAATACCAGCAATCCTCATACCAAAACGCCAGAAGGTAAAGTTTTCTCATGATTTTCTTTACGTTCTGGCGTTCCTTATTAGCAAGCACCAACTACCCAATAGCATTTTTGCCATGTTCCCCAGTTCTGATACGGATGCACTCTTCCAGGGGCAGGACAAAAATTTTGCCATCCCCAACCTCTCCTGTTTTAGCTCCTCGGAGAATAGCAGCAATTGTCCGTTCAACGAAGTTCTCGTTCACCGCAATTTCCAGGCGGACCTTTTTAAGTAAATGGATTTCTTCGCTAATGCCGCGCCAGACTTCTTTGAATCCATCTGCTTCTCCACGCCCAATCGCATTTGAAACCGTGATTTTATAGACTTCCTCCTTGTACAATTCCCGATCAACCACAGATAATGCTTCCGGTTGAATAATTGCAATAATTAATTTCATGACCTTAATTCCCCTTTCCTTTCTTGATTTGCAGCAAATTTAGAGTGTATCTGTATGTTTAACGAGTCGGAATAATTTCGAAACCTGCGTATGCTTCCATGCCATGTTGGTCCCTGCAGTGGTACTTCCGGCATTAAAACCAAACCAACCGAATGCACCACGGTTGAACCGGCAAAATCAATAAATCCTCGATTCTCCAGCCAGCCCGGAGTTCCTCCGAGCAAACTTCCCCACGCCCAATGCCCTGAAATTGGATAAATCACAGCAGAAATCGCAACGCTATAAAGGAGATACGCTGTAAACTTGGTTCTCTCGGCCATTGCTCCAGAAACAGTGGATTGAGATATTGACGACGCTATTTTTGAAATTCATCCATAACAAATTTGTAATATTAAATATATCAAAATACATTTATGTATTTTATGTTTACAAAATCCATACTATCCCAGTATATCCAGCAAAACACAAAATTTTGAGAATAACGACAATAATTTCTTGCATTTCTTCATTATGAATTGTGTAGAGTACAGGTATATGTGACAAATTTGTAGATTGTGGTATGAGAGGCAGCAATTTCACCAGTTTTGGATACAAAAGGGCTGGAAATTGAGAAACCGATGACGAATATAACAAGAGAGGCGAAAGAACTTTCCATTCTGCAAGAAATCAGCACAACACTTTCTTCTTCAGTTTTGAACTTGAATGAATTCATCTATAAAACCTTTGAAATGCTCGATCAAAAAATGGGGTTGACGCGGGGAACCTTGCGATTGTTTCATCCGACAACGAATGATATTACCATTGAAGTGGCTTACGGTATGGCCGAAGAAGCGAAACGACGAGGGCGGTATAAATTAGGAGAAGGGATCACTGGCAAAGTGATTGAGGAAGGCAAACCTGTCATTATTCCTCAAATTGGTGAAGAGCCGCACTTCTTGAATAAAACTCGTTCACGCGGGGATATTACCCGTAAAAATATTTCCTTCATTTGCGTCCCGATCAAACTTGGATTGGAAACCCTGGGAGCGATTACGGTCGATCGTCCCTTCTCAGAAGAGGACGATTTTTCCAGAGATGTTCGGTTGCTTTCGATTATTGCCAGTATGTTTGCGCAATCCATAAAATTGAAAAATATCTTGGAAGATGAAAAAAATCTGCTTACGGAAAATATCAAGCTCAAGGATGAATTGAAAGAGAAATATAATATCCATAATATGATTGGCAATAGCAGCAGTATGCACCTGGTGTATGAAAATATTATCCAGGTGGCTCATGCAAATGTTACTGTTCTTATTCGAGGAGAAAGCGGCACAGGTAAAGAATTAGTCGCCCATGCCATTCATTATAACAGCCTGCGCGCCAAAAAACCATTTGTGAAAATCAATTGTGGCGCTATTCCGGAAAATCTGCTTGAAACAGAATTTTTTGGACATGAGAAAGGCGCGTTTACCGGAGCGACAGACCGCAAAAAGGGAAAATTTGAAGTTGCGGATGGGGGCACAATTTTTCTCGATGAGATTGGAGAACTTCCCCCCAGTCTTCAAGTCAAATTACTGCGAGTCTTACAAGAAAAAGAAATTGAGCGCGTTGGTGGAATCGACACCATTAAAGTGAATGTCCGCATTATTGCGGCTACCAATGAGAATTTGGAAGAAGCAATTCAGAAGAATCGGTTTCGAGAAGACCTGTATTATCGGCTCAATGTGTTTCCTATTTATATGCCTTCTTTACGGGAACGGAAAACAGATATTTTATTGCTGGCAGACCATTTCCTGATGAAGTATGCCCGCGAAAATAACAAGCCGATTACCCGCATTTCTACCCTGGCGATTGATCTGCTCAATTCCTATCACTGGCCGGGGAATGTGCGCGAGCTACAAAATTGTCTGGAACGCGCCGTGCTCGTGTGCAACGGCGATACAATCCAGGCGACCCATCTTCCGCCAACCCTGCAGCGGGTAGATACGGTTGACAGCCACGAAAAGGTGTCGCTCGCTCATCAGGTGGAAAACTTTGAAAAAGAACTAATTATTGATGCACTCAAAAAAACACGTGGAATTAAAGCTAAAGCCGCCCAATACCTTTCGACCACAGAGCGGATTTTAGGGTATAAAATGAAGCAATACGCGCTTGAATATAAAAATTTTCGGCGCTAACCATGATGAGGAGTGTTTGAGGATCTGCACTAGAATGTTATATACCTTCACTATTTCTCAAACACTCAAATACTCAAACATACTTGTTCTTATGCTTTTTCTTTTCCTCCGATGGCTTTGATGTATTGCGCTCGAATATAGGAGGTGTCCTGAGGGCTGTGCTTCTGATTTAACCGGCCTTTAAAATCTGCAATTGAGGAAAAATGTTTTTCTGCCATCCATTTTTCTAATCCTTCAAGGATCTCCTGGATCCGCATTAACCCTTTAGCGTAGAGGACAGATGCGATTTGCACCACGGAAGCTCCGGCTAAGAGCATTTTAATAACCACCTCTTCATTTCTGATGCCTCCGCTGGCCGCCAGATCGAGTTTCAGTTGCCCTGAAAGCATTCCGATCCATCGCAACGATCGTCCGACACCGACCGGGTCATCAAAAGAAGGTTTAATCTTCGTGGAAAGGGCTGTAATGTCAATATCAGGCTGAACAAACCGATTAAACAGAACCAGGCCGTCAACCCCATAATCCGACATTTTCAGCGCAAAATTTCCGAAAGAGGTAAAATAGGGAGACACTTTGAGCGCCACCGGAATTTTTACCTGGGCTTTCACCGTTTTGACAATCTCGACATACATATTTTCCAAATCTCCTGCATTTTTCGTGAAATCCAGCGGCATAACATACACGTTCAGTTCCAGGGCGTCTGCTCCGGCTTCCTCAATTTGTCTGGCATATTCAGTCCACCATTTCGAGGTATAGCAGTTGACGCTTGCAATCACCGGAATTGAGACCTCTTTTTTGGCTTGTTGAATCACCTTGATGTATTTCTCCGAGCCATAACGCATATCTAAATCCGCACGTAGGTAATCCATCACCTCAGGATGCATACTTAATTCTTTTTCCATATCTGCTTCAGACTCGCGAATCTGCTCTTCCAGCAGTGATTTCATGACGACTGCTCCGGCTCCGGCTTGTTCACATTGTTTGATCTGCTCAGCCGTCTCTGTTAATCCGCAGCTTGCGACGATAATCGGGTTTTTCAATGATAATCCCAAATATGTTGTTGAAAGATCCATGATCTCCTCTCCCCTTTCTGGTATAATAATAATCTGGTTGCTATCAAATTTTATAGGCTTATCCTGTCTCTTTTCAGGAAGATGTCAACAAAAATTCATTGTTATTTCCAGAAAACGCCCTTGACATCTCGAAACTTGTCATAATATTTCAAGAAAAAGAACGCGAACCTGTCGCAATTTTATGGCTCTTTGATAATTCCACTGATCAGTGGACGGCAAAGACGAGCTTTGCCACTCCTGATCACGGGAATTCACAGAGAACCAAGTTTATTCCAATGGCTTAGTTCAAACAAGGAGGAACTTTTATGGCAGAAACTCCCTCGACGATGCTTCCATTAGGTACACAAGCCCCAGATTTTACCTTACCCGATGTCGTGACAGGACAGCCACTTTCATTACAAAAGGCCAGGTCAGACATTGCCACAGTTATTGTCTTTATCTGCAATCACTGCCCTTTTGTCCTGCACATTCAGGATGGCTTGATTCAGGCGGCCAGGGATTATATTCCCAAAGGGGTGGCTTTTATCGCGATCAGTGCCAACGATGTGGAGCAATTTCCTCAAGATGGTCCTGGAAAAATGAAAGAATTCGCTGAACGCAAGCAGTTTCCGTTTCCGTATTTATACGATGAGACTCAGGAAACGGCCAAAGCGTATCACGCCGCTTGCACGCCGGATTTTTATGTTTTTGACAAAAACATGCGCTGCGTGTATCGCGGACAATTTGATGATGCGCGTCCGGGCAATGGGGTTCCGGTGACAGGCAAAGATCTGCGCGCAGCCTTAGACAATCTGCTTGCCGGACAACCGGTCAGCGAGCACCAACGCACCAGCATTGGCTGCAACATCAAATGGAAACCCGGCAACGCCCCCGCTTATTTCGGATAGTCCTGTTCCCCTTGCGAAGTTTTCCAGACTTCGTAAGGGAAAATACCAACCGGAGTGCGAAAGCTCGACTTTCGCTGTCAAAGCCGAGCTTTGACAGCCCTGCTTTGAAGGTCAATTCAACTGCACAATGCTGTAAGGCTGCAAATTGCGTCAAAATCGGAAAGAAGTTTTCAGAAGTTTGGCTCTTCCGTGAAGTTTGTCGAAAACTACAAGGATTGAGTTTACAAGGAATATGTACTGCCTGGAATCAGCCTCTCAGAAATCCTTTGTAAACCCAATCCCTGTAGTTCCACAGCTTTCACGGAAGAATCGGGAAAGTTATTGTCCTGGCCAGATCCTGATAATTGATTGATGAAAAAATATGTTGACGAAACAACGAAACCCATTGCATGATGATGTTCTTAAACACACGCACAAGGGGATGCCATGCACAATTTCCGACAAGGCGCGATCATCACAGGACCGAACTGGCCTGAACCGGTGGAAATTACATTAATCGAAGAGGCGGGAGACTATGTTCACATCGTTGGGGCGACCAGGAACTCTCGCCAGCATATCGATCAATTGATTTCACAGGCAGAATTTGCCCAATTCAAACCTGGCCAGTTGACAGCGAATTTCAGCGCAGAGGCCTGGAAAGTGTTTTTAGCGCTTGAAAACACGCGCTATCGTTTTGCGTCCATGTATGATCCCCTCATCGCCATGAATGCGTCAAAGGTTGATCCTTTGCCGCACCAGATTGAAGCGGTGTATGGCTCTATCTTAAAAAAACCGCGCATCCGCTTTATGATTGCCGACGACCCCGGGGCCGGGAAAACCATCATGGCCGGGCTGTTAATCAAAGAATTGAAAATCCGCCAGCTTGTGAAACGCATTCTGATTGTCGCTCCGGGGCACCTGCGCGATCAATGGCGGCGGGAGCTGAAAGAACGCTTCGAGGAAATTTTTATACCGGTCGGCCGCCAATACCTTGACGCCCTGTTCGGACAAAATGCGTGGCTGCGGGAAAATCAGATCGTGACGTCAATTGACTTTGCCAAACGCGACGACGTGCTGCCCTCGATTGCCGCGGCGCACTTTGATCTGATTATCGTGGATGAAGCCCACAAAATGAGCGCGTATCGCTACGGCGAAAAGATTGATAAAACCAGCCGCTATAAACTGGGGGAAACCCTTTCCGCGAATTGCGAACATTTACTGTTCCTGACCGCCACGCCGCACAAAGGGGACCCTGAAAATTTTCGTCTGTTCCTGGATCTGATTGAACCGGGCTTCTTTGCGACTAATGACATGGTGGCAGAATCGGTCAAAAGCAAAGACAATCCTCTGTTTATCCGCCGAATCAAAGAAGACTTACAAGATTTCGAGGGTAAACCGCTGTTTTTGCCGCGTTATGTCCGCACCATCGGCTTTCAGTGGAAAACCTCTTCTCCCAATGAAGTCAAACTGTATAACGCGCTCTCACGCTATGTGGAAACGCAATACAATAAAGCCTTAGCCAAAGACAAACGCCGTAATATCGCCTTTGCGCTGGTCATTTTGCAGCGCCGTCTGGCGTCCAGCACCTACGCCTTGCTGAAATCCCTGGAACGGCGCAAAAAGCGATTGGAAGAATACCTGCAAGGCGCAGCAGACGCGCACAGATTTTCAGAAAGCACCTTCGAGTTCGAGAGCGTCGAGGAGATGAGCGAAGAAGACCGCTGGCGCGAAGAAGAAATCTGGGAAACCCTGAGCGTCGCTGAGAACCGCGCAGAACTGGAAAAAGAAATCAGGATCATCGCCGCCCTGATCGACCAGGCCAAAGCCATCATTCACAATGAAGAAGAGATCAAACTGACGGAATTTAAGCAATCCCTGCAAGAGCTTTCGGACAAATATGAAGACCCACAGGATAAGAAAATTTTAGTGTTCACCGAGTCGCGCGATACGCTGGATTATCTGGAAAAAAAGATGCGCGACTGGGGCTATCGCACCAACACGATTCACGGCGGCATGAAACTGGAAGAACGCATCAAAGCCGAGGGCGTGTTTAAAAACGACGCCGACGTGCTGATTGCCACTGAAGCGGCCGGCGAAGGCATCAATTTACAGTTTTGCCATCTGATGGTGAATTACGACATTCCCTGGAATCCCAACCGCCTGGAGCAGCGCATGGGACGCATTCACCGCTACGGACAGCAGAAGGAAGTGTTTGTGTTTAATCTGGTCGCCATAGATACCCGCGAAGGCATGGTGCTGCACAAACTGTTTGAAAAACTGGAGGAAATCCGCAACGCCATGGGCAGCGATAAAGTCTTTGACGTGTTGGATGACGTGCTGTATAATCAAAACCTGGCCCGCCTGATGATGGAGGCGGCCGCCAATGCCCGCAGCATAGATGACATTTTGCAAGAACTCGACATCGAAGTGGATGAGGAATACATCCGGCAGATCAAAGAAAATCTGGGTGAAAGCCTGGCAACGCGCTACATAGACTATACCCGCATCAAAGAAATGCAGCAGGCAGCCCGAGAACACCGCCTGATTCCCGAATATACCGAAAACTTTTTCAAGAAAGCCTTTATCAAAGCCGAAGGAAAAAGCCGGACGCGCAAAGATGGTTTTCTGGCCATTGAGTCGATCCCCTTTGCCATTCGCAGACTGGCAGAGGATGATGTCTTTAAAAAAGCCTATGGCGACCTGCTCAGGCGTTATCCCAAAGCGACCTTTGACAAAGAGATGGCGTTCAGAAACCCGGACGCCGAGTTTATCTGTTTCGGTCACCCGCTCTTTGAAGCGATGATGCGCTATATTGAGCAAGAATTTTCTGACGTCCTGCTCACCGGAGCCACGTTTTTCGATCCCGATGGAGTGCTTGATGGCTATATCGTCTTTTATGAAGGTGAAATTCAGGATGGCGCCGGCAGCGCGGCCGGCAAACGCCTGTTCAGTTTTTACGTGCAGGATCAGCAGGTAAGGCCGGTCCCGGCGTCCATGATCTGGGATTTCGCTGAAGCTAACCAAATTACCCCGGAAGAGAGTGATAGAGAGCCGATCAAATCGCTTGCCGGCGCTCAGGCGATCAAGGCATTGGAAGGGTACAAACAAGAGCTTCTGCAAGAACGCCAGCGCCAGGCCGAAATTAAAGAAAAATACGGCCTGCAATCCCTTGAGTATTTGATCTGGAAATTGGACGGCGATTTGATTGCCTTACTGGGGCGTCAGGAGCAGGGCGAAAATGTGGACCTGGCGATGAGGAACAAGGCTGAACGCAAAGCCGGTTATGAAAAGGCGCTGGAGGAGCTGAAAACGCAGATTGAACAAGAAAAACGCCTGACCATGAGCATGCCCCGATTCAAGGGCATTATCCGGGTGAGACCCGCAGCGAGGGTTGAACCGGACATGCGCCGCGACCCCGAAGTGGAGCGTATCGGGATGCAGGTCGCGCTGGAGCATGAACGCCGGCAGCAGCGCGTTCCTGAAAACGTGGCCGATCAAAATTTAGGCTTTGACATTCGTTCCCGCGACCCGAACACCGCTGAAATCCGCTATATCGAAGTAAAAGCGCGCTCAACCACCGCTGCGGTGGCTTTAACCCAGAATGAATGGTTCAAGGCCAAACAGTTTCAAGACGCCTATTATTTGTATGTGGTGATGCCGACAGCAAAGAATCCGAACCTGCATATCATTCAGAATCCGGCCAAAACGTTAGAAGCTGAAGAAAAAATCGAGGTTGTCCGCTATGTCGTATCATCCAATGAAATTATCAGCAAAAGCAGGGTAGCGCATGAATAGTGCGCAATGTGATTTCAGTACAGCAAATTCAGGAAAAGGGGGAAACTCAATGATTAATCTGAGATTATGCGAACCCCGCGACATTTTATGTTTTCCCAAAACGGATTCGGGTGCCATTGATATTGTGCGAGATGATAAACATCCAAAGCTGAAAGATTGGAAAAAGGATGTTGATTTGGCGACGCTGCATACGGCAGGAGTGCTGCAATGAGAAAAGAACTGATTATCCTTGCGGCCGATAAGAACACACGATTCACGCTTGAGGGATTGTTGACGCGGCATCGGGCGTTTCGAATGAAACGATTGACAAAAATTGAAACATGAATACTGGCTGGCAAAGAAAGTTAAAAAAAGGAGGAGCAACCATGTTACATACATACACAGCGAAATATACAAAAATACCTTCCGGGTATATGGGACAACTCGTTGAGTGGCCGGAAGTGATTACTGAAGGCAAGACGATTGAAATTTGTCGTGAGATGCTGCGGGATGCCCTGAATGAAATGATTTTAGCGTATCGAGAACAAGGGCAGGAGATTCCCTTAGAACCGAACCTCATGGAACCGATGCCGGTGGAGGTCTGGTAATGTCGGTCAAGCGGAAAGACTTGGTGCGTTATTTTGAACAACATGGATTTTATTTGCTGCGTGAAGGGGCAAATCACTCAATCTATACGAATAACAAGAAGACTCTTCCTATTAAACGGCATCGCACACTCGATCGGATTACAGCGAATGAGCTTTGTAAACAAGCGGGACTCAAACCTAAATTTTAGACTGCGCTCATGGGAGTCATCGAATGACACGAATACAACGAATGTGGCACTCGCAGGGATGAAAATCGCAAATCGATCTGTCATTTCGAGCGAAATGAGAAATCTTTGCTCGTTGACACGGGCGAAAGGGTTGCCCAACCCAGGCAGAAGATTTCTCGCTTCGCTCGAAATGACAATCGCTCGATATGACAGCCCTAGTTGCTTGATTTCAGGGGCTGACATGATTTTTGAGCGCGCGTTCTGCTGTTGCCTGCCTGCTGATTTTCATAGGAGCCGTATGTGTGAACATCCCTGTTCACACACGCACAGATGAACGTGCGCCAACAAGGATGTTGGCACGTACATGGGAGACAATATGACAACACAAGGAATTATCAGGATTTTACAACTGGCTAAACGCGATTAACTGCAACAAGATAAAGCCGATTTTAACGAGGTATTCAGTGATGAACGCTCATATCATTCGCAAAAAAACTATCTCCGTATTAAAGAAATACGATGTGGTAAAAGCCTCTCTATTCGGTTCATGGGTACGGGGAGAGCAAACAAGAGCAAGCGATATTGACATGCTGGTAGAATTTAAGGAAGGAAAATCTTTGTTCGATCTGGTCAACCTGGAGCATGAGCTTGAACAATTATTAAAGCGAAAAGTTGACCTCCTCACCTATGATTCCATTCATCCGCGTTTAAAAGCATCTATTCTCAGTGAACAAGAGGTTTTTTATGAAAAGGAATCCAAAGCTGTTTCTTGAGCATATTTTAGAGAGCATCGCTCTGATTGAAGAATATACGCAGGATGTGACCAGGGAGACTTTTTTAGAATCAATGAAAGTACAAGACATGGTCATCCGGCGTTTAGAAATTATTGGCGAGGCGGTAAAAAACATTCCGGAGCACATCAAGCGTGAACACGCAAATATTCCCTGGAAAAGCATCGCCGGAATGCGGGATAAATTAATCCATGAATATTTTGGTGTAGATTTAAAATTAACCTGGAATGTGGTGAAGAATGAATTACCAACGCTGAAAAAAAATATTCGCACAATGCTGGAAAACTGGGAAAATTACGAACAACAATAAACGTTTTATCGAAAAATCCTTTCCGATGAAAAGAGGGATGAGATGACAGCACAAGGAATTATCAGGATTTTACAATCGGCAAAACACGATTCGCTGCAACAGTATAAAGCCGATTTACAAGGGATTTTTGGTTCATATTCATATTCATCATGATTTGATACCGATATAAAAAGAGAAAAAGATCATGAACAATGACAAACGTTTTATCGAAGAATCCTTTCCGGTCAAGGAAGTCAGCGTGGAATCGGCGCGGGAGAAGAATATCCGGCACGGCCATATTTCCACGCTGCACATCTGGTGGGCGCGCCGGCCATTAGCATCCTCCCGCGCCACAGCCTATGCGGCCTTGATTCCGGCCCCCAAAAATATCGAGGAATGGCAGCGAGAACGGGATTTCATCATCGAATTGTGCAAATGGGAGAATTCCAATAATCAAAAGCTGCTGGAACGCGCGCGCCGGAAAATACTGGAAGCCAACGGCGGCGTGCCGCCCAAAGTGCTGGACCCTTTTGGCGGCGGCGGGGCCATTCCCTTAGAAGCTCTGCGTTTGGGGTGTGAAACCTATTCGAACGATTTAAACCCGGTCGCGGTATTGATCCAGAAATGCACCCTGGAATATCCGCAAAAATACGGCCAGCCGATCCCCAAAACCCAATACCTGGCCGAACGCCCCTGGCTCGCCGTAGAAAAACACCAGGTTTTTGACAAAAACCTGGTGTTTACACTGTTCGAAGATCGCTCCGAAACGGTCAATCCCCTGGTGGAAGACGTGAAATACTGGGGCAATTGGGTCTTGCAGGAAGCCAAACAGGAAATCGGCCGCTTTTACCCTGAAGAAAAAGATGGCAGCATTCCGGTGGGCTATATCTGGGCGCGCACGATTCCCTGCCAGAATCCGGCCTGCGGCGCGGAAATTCCCCTGATGCGCCAATACTGGCTGGCGAAAAAGAAAAACAAAAATGTTGCGTTGTTTCCGTTCGTAGAAAATAATGCGGTGCAATTTACAATTGTGGGCGACGGCTATGAAGCATGGCCGGCCGGTTTTGAACCAGAAAACGGCAGCGTGGCCCGCGCCGTGGCAATCTGCCCGGTGTGCGGTTCAACCATCGCAGACAAGATGACCCGTCAACTCTTTCAAACAGGCCAGGCCGGGCAGCGCATGGTGGCGGTGGTGCTGCACAAACCGAAAACCCAGGGTAAACGCTACCGCGTGGCGACCGAACAGGACATGGCGATTTTCAAACAAGCCGAAGCCTGTTTGCAGGAAAAACGGGAAAAACTGATGTTGGAGTGGGGCATGGATCCGGTGCCGGATGAACCGATTGAATCCAAACGTCCCTCCCCGAATGCGCGCGGATTATCGGCGGTCACGCGTTATGCGATGAATGTCTGGGGCGATTTATTTAACTCTCGACAAAAATTGGCGCTGATCGTTTTTGTTGAAAAAATACGGCAGATTCATCATCACATGCTTGCAAAAGGACTGGAAGAAGAGTATGCGAAAGCGATAGTAAGTTATTTAGGATTAGGAATTGATCGATTAACTGATAAAAATTCAAGTTTATGTCGTTTGATTCCTCAAACTGAAGCTATTGGTTTTACTTACGCGAGACAGGCATTATCAATGCTTTGGGATTATATTGAAATGGATCAAAATGAACATCCAAGTGGTTGGATAGCTATTCTCTCTGAGCTAATAGATAACATTCAAAATTCAAGTTTTCAAAATATATCTACAATAACTACTCATTCATCTGCAACCACTCTTAAATACCCTAGCAACTTTTTTAATGCTATTCTTACTGATCCTCCTTATTATGATAATGTTCCATATTCCTATCTTTCCGATTTTTTTTATGTCTGGCTCAAAAGAAGTACTGGTCATCTTTATCCTGAATTGTTTTCAACCCCTCTGACGCCTAAAAAGAATGAAATTGTCGCCTATACGCTTGATTCCGGAGGGTTTGAAGCAGGCAAGCACTATTTTGAAGAGATGCTCAAGAAAGCCTTTCAAGAAATCCATCGCATTCTGAAACCGGATGGGATTGCCGTCATCGTCTATGCTCATAAATCTACCGAAGGTTGGGAAACACTCATTAATTCCCTGTTGAATTCCGGCTTGATCATGACTGGTGCCTGGCCATTGAATACGGAAATGCGAGCAAGAATGAATGCTCAGGAAACCGGATCGTTAGCCTCCTCGATTTACATTGTGGCCCGCAAAATGCAGCGCCAGCCCACCGGCTTTTACACGCCGGTCAAAGAAGAACTCAACCGCTATCTCACGACCAAACTGGAACGCCTGTGGCAGGAGGGCATCAGCGGCTCAGACTTTTTTATCGCCGCTATCGGCTCAGCCATCGAGGTCTTCGGCAAATACGAGCAGGTCATGGATTACGAGGGCAGCGTCATCCGCGCCGACCGTCTGTTGCAGGACGTGCGCCAGATTGTGACCGATTTTGCCGTGCGGCAAATTCTGCGCAATGGATTCAGCGGAGACATCTCGGAGCTGACGCGCTTTTACGTGCTGTGGCGCTGGGAATTCGGCGCCGCCAAAGCGCCTTTTGACGAGGCCCGCAAACTGGCGCAGAGCTGCGGCATTGACCTGGCCTTGCACTGGAACCGGCCCGGCTTCATCACAAAAGAGAAAGAATTCATCCGGGTGTCAGGGCCCCAGCAGCGCAAAGCGGAGAGCCTGAAACAGCCGTCCGAATTGATTGACGTGCTGCACAAAGTGCTGCTGCTGTGGGAAAAAAGCCAGCGTCAGGAGCTGATCAAACTGCTGCAAGAGACCGGCTTTGGCAGCAGCGAAGCCTTTTACCGCGTGGGGCAGGCCGTGTCCGAATGTTTGAGCAGCGACGACAAAGAAAAGAAATTACTGGACGGCTTTTTATCCGGCCGCGAACGCCTGCAAGAAGACGTCAAAAAAGCCGCCAGCCAGCCAACATTATTCGAATAGGGAACTACAGGGATTGTGAGTGTACAAAGGATTTCTGAAACGCCAGATACAGGCAGTATCTCATCCCTTGTACACTCAATCCTTGTAGTTTCCCACAAAATTCACGGAAGAACCAGAAAATTAATGGAAACCTTAAAAATGATCGAACGACAAGAAAATTTACAGTGGGATTATGATGCGGAAGCTGATGTGTTATACATCTCCATTGGAAAACTCGTTTGCGCAGAGGGAATAGACATCGGCAAAGGCGTCATCGTGCGCATCAATCCGGAATTAAACGAAGTTGTGGGGTTTACGATCATCAATCCATTGCGCAGAGCATTGCAAGAATTGATGGTCGGGGAAAATACTGAGATGGCAATGGCGGCGTCATAGTATAACAACTTCTGAACAAAGCGAATTGTTCAAGGGGAATCTGTTGGCATTGCTCAAATTATGCCTGCCTGTTGCGCCTGAATTAGAATTGCACAAAGAATTGCTGGCGTATTTGAATCCCTTTGCTGTTGCCTTCCGTTATCCCGGAGAGTCCGCCGCCAGAGAGCAGGCGCGTCAAGCCATTCAGATCGTGAAGAAACTCAGACCCATTTTAAGAAAAACATTGAATATCGAAGGATAGTAAGGAGCAAGAATAGCTATGAAACCGTTTCACACGATTGCTGTACCGCATGATGATATTTTACAGGGGCGTTTGACCATGGACGTGTTTGCCGCCGATTTATGGGAAGTGGCGCAGCAGCGCGGCCCTGATGAATATCAAGACGCCGAGACCTTTTTCAAGAAAACCTATCTCACGCAGGGTTTGAAGAATTTGCTGCACGTGGTGCAAAAGCGCGTGGAGGGGCAGGGCGGGGACCCGATCATTCAAATTCAAACCCCTTTCGGCGGGGGCAAAACCCATGCGCTGATCGCCATGTATCACCGAACGCAGGCCTGGAACGCAAAACGGGTGGTGATCGTGGGCACGGCCCTGGGGCCACAGCACACGCTGTGGGGCTTGATTGAAGAACAATTGACCGGGAGCATCGCGCGCTGCGCGGGGCAGGTGTCGCCAGGCAAAGAAACCATTCGAAACTTGCTTTGCGAACATCAGCCGCTGGTGATTCTGATGGACGAAGTGTTGGAATACGCCACCAAAGCGGCCGGCGTCAGGGTCGGCAGCAGCGACCTGGCGGCCCAGACCATTGCCTTTATGCAGGAGCTTTCCGAGGCTGTCAGCACGTTGGAAAAGACGTGTCTGGTCGTCACGCTGCCAGCCAGCCTGATCGAACATTACGACGAAGGGGCTGAGAAATTATTTCAGCAATTGCAAAAAGTGGCCGGCCGGGTGGAGAAGATTTACACCCCGGTCGAGGAACACGAAATTGCCAGCATCATTCGCCGCCGACTTTTCAGCGCAATTCAGCAGGATGACGCCAAAGCGATTGTTTCGGCCTTTGTGGAGTATGCAGATCATGAAAATATTCTGCCGGCTGACGTGCAGGCCAGCGACTATCGCACGCGCTTTGCCGCATCCTATCCTTTTCTGCCGGAAGTGATTGACGTCCTGTATCATCGTTGGGGCAGTTTCCCAACCTTTCAACGCACCCGCGGCGTACTGCGCTTATTGTCGCTGGTGATTCACAGCCTGAAAGATTCCAACATCTCCTATATCAGTCTGGCTGATTTTGATTTAGGACAGCAGGAATTGCGCCAGGAATTATTAAAACACATCGGTTCTGAATTCAATAGCGTGATCGCGTCCGATATATCCGGCCCTGAAGCCGGCGCGCAAAAAGTCAACAATGCCCTCGGCGCAGCCTACCGGGGCTTGCGGATCGGCGCGCGCGCAGCAACGACGATTTTTCTGCACTCCTTTTCCGGCGGACAGGAACATGGCGCCACATTGGCTGAAATCAAACGGTCGGCCACCAGCCTGCAAAATCCCTCGCCCTTCGTGGCGGAGGCCATCGAACAGTTAAAGGCCAGACTGTTTTATTTGCAAACCCATGGGGAGAAATATTTTTTCAGCAATCAGGCCAATTTGAACCGCATCCTGTTGAGCACCATGGAAAATGTGAAAGATGCGGATCTGATTGATTTGGAGAGGGAGCTGCTGCGCTCCTCGCTGAAAGGCAGCCGCTTCAAAACATACTTCTGGGAAGATCGCTCGCTGAACATTGCCGATTCAGAGGACATCAAACTCGTGATTTTGCAAAAAGCTGACCCCGCGCTCATCAACGACATGCTGAAATCAAAGGGACAAACCCCCAGAGTATATCGGAATACCGTGTTCTTTCTCTATCCGCTGGAATCCGAACGCAGCGCGTTTCTTACCACGCTCAAACGCAAGATTGCCTTTGAGAGAATTGCGAAGGATCAACATCTGCGGCTGACTGAAGATCAGAAAAAAGAGGTGAAAGAAGAACTCAAAAAACTGTACGCCCCGTTAAAGGAGGCGGTGCGCCGCTTATATCGTCTGATAGCCATTCCTGCAAAGGATGGCTGTCAAGAAAAGGATCTGGGCATTGCCGCGTATGGGCTGAATAAGAGCCTGGATGAGGAAGTCTATGAGCAACTGCGGATCGAGGGCGACATCCTGGAAAAGATCGCCCCCATTGTGCTCAAAGAAAAATATTTAGTTGGCAAAGAATACGTGTTCACCGCGCAGATCTTTCAGGCCGCCTTGAAAACCCCCGGAGAAGCCCGGCCTGCGAATCGCGCAGTGCTTGAGTCCGGCCTGCGCGAAGGCGCGCACAAGGGCGTGTTCGGTGTAGGCGAGTTGGAAGCAGAGCAGCCCCGGTGCGTGTATTTCAAAGAACCCGCCAGCATTTCTTTTGCCGAAAGAGAGATCCTTATAAGGCATGACATCTGTGAGCGTCAGAAAAAAGAAGAAGAACAAACATTTACGCAACCCGGCGAAGAGCACTACGGCGGGAATGGCGCTGAAAAGCCGCCTGTGATCAATGAAGGCGGGCAGAAAGCGGTTCATCCGCCAACCCCAAGCCCTGCCGCGAAAACACGCACGCAGTTACGCCTGACCTTTGAAATCCCCAAAGGGAAAGTGGCCGGAATTATGGGCGTGATGAATTTATTGCAGAGTAAATTTGCGACCCTCGAAATCTCCTTAAAAGCCAGGAATGGCACCATTTCGCAGCAGGACATCGAAGATAAAATTGAAGAGACCTTCCGGCAATTGAATATCTCTTTTGATCTGTCCGACAGTCATCAATGACCGGTCTCAAAGCCGAAGCAGGCTGAAGCCCGCTGCTCAATTCCGCAACAGGGCACTTCAGCGTCCTTCAGCTTTGAGACTGGCGATTGATCGCCAGACAAGGGGGCACGAGTAAAATACCTACCCCTGTCAGTTGGGGAGGAACCTGTTGGAGCAGACAGGGTTGCCCACCAAATGTCGCCGCGAGTGATTACCATACATCGTTCTCCAGCGAAGCGAGTTGAAGAGACATGAACTCCGGATCAAGTGGCGAGAATTCAGTGCTATAGACCTGATTTAATTGAGCGGTAATGTCATCGTTCTGATATGGAAATGTGACATGAGAGTTTACTCATTCCGAACTCTCTTCAATCTTCATCTCGATACGTTCTCGAATGCCTTCGAAATGGTCGGCCATCAGTTGTTGGGCTAATTCGACATTGCGGGCCTCGACGGCGGACAGAATCTTGTAATGATTGTCAAGCGTGATCTGATAGGCTCGCTGGGCAATGTCGGGAAACGTTTTATTGACGGCATTGCGATAGGCAATCCGGAAAATATTCTCCAGTAAATGTTTGTAGCAGGTTTGAATGTGCTCTTCCTGAATATGCTCGATGACTTCCGGGAGCATTCCGGTTTCAAACAATTTGCGTACTTGATATAAGTACCTGACCCAAAATTTTGGGGTATTCCAAAAACCAGGTTTCTTGAAGAAACCTGGTTTTTCGCTCCATTTTCTCTGTTTACTGCATCAAAGGGGAACGGCATGGTCATAACATGTTTTCAATGGCGGCCGCCACATCTTCAACTTCAATTCGCTCCATGCAGGCATGAGTCTCTCGAATCTTGCAGCGGCCCTTACCAGTATGCGTACAGGGGCGGCAGGAAAGAGGCGTGCTGATCACTGTCGCCCTGGTTGCGTAAGGATAAAAGCCAAATTCTTCCACGGTCGGGCCGAATATCACCACAACAGGGCGTTTCATGGCAGCGGCAAGGTGGACAGTACCGGTATCATTCCCGACAAATACGGCACAGCGCCGCAGCGCTGCCGCAGATTCTAACAAAGAGAGTTTACCGCACAACACAACCGGATGGTTCGGAAGATGGTTGGCAAGCTCTCTGGCCTGTTCAAGATCGGCAGGCCCGCCGAACAAAAGAATTCTGGCGTTCTGGCGTTGGATAAGCTGTTGGCCGAGTTGTATAAATTTTTCCAGAGGCCATTGCTTCAAAGGGTGAGCAGCCACTGCGCCAAAACCAATCGCCAGATCCTGGTCAGCCAAACATGCCTGTGCAAATATCGCTTGTACCCTGGTTTCATGTTGAGAATCGGGGAAAATCTCCAGGCCTTTCCCATCATTGACCACTCCGAATGAGGCGACGCTGTGAAGATAGCGGTCCGGAACCGGGAGAATTTTGAGATACCGGTTGATTCCTGCCTTGACCAGAAGGAGTCGTTTCAGCAGATACCTGGTCCATGTTGTTGTGTAAACCGGACGAATCAAGCAACGCAACAGATAGGAGCGAAAATTTGCATGAATGTCAATGCAAAGATCATAATGATTGCGTCGAAGATCCTGAGCGAATCTGTAAAGTCCCTGTACCCCGCTTTCTTTACGAAAGGGATACACGGTTGTCAAATGAGGGTTAGTGCTGAGTAATTCCGCAAACTCCTGTTTGACGACAAAATCAATCCTGGCATCCGGGAAACGAGTCCGAAGTGCGCGAATCAGTGGAGTCGTGAGAACAATATCACCAAAAGAACTGAAGCGAATAATAATAATGTTTTGGATATGCCGGTTATCCACAGTTTTCCCTTCCGTAGAGTGTAAAAGCTCGATTTGCGTCGTCAAAGAGGAGCTTTGACACTCCTGAATCTTTCAAAATTCCTTTAACCAGCGGGTCATTCTCTATCTTTACGGAGCAGACAAAACAGTCAAATAAAAAAATACGAAACCAGGTTTTTCGAAAAATCCGATTTCGAGTAATGCTCTTAACTCGCCGGATTATTCAATATTTTCTCGTTCCCTGACAACTCTGCTGCCATATTTTCCTTGACTAAATTTTTTACTGACACGATAGCATTCAAAATTTAAGAGGAACTGAGATGAGACTGAAATTGAAAAAAACTCTAAATAAATATATTTGGCAAGAATTGATCGGACCGTTTTTTTTGGGATTGTTGATCTTCACCTTTGTCCTGCTGATGGAAAGGATGCTCGACTTGATTGAACTGGTGATCAACAAAGGGGTTAGCCTGCGTTCGGTGCTTGAACTGATAGTATATATTATGCCTTCTTTTTTAGTGCTGACAATTCCGATGGCAGTGCTGGTCGCTACGCTCTCGGCGTTCGGACGCTTATCAACCGATAGTGAAATCACGGCCATGAAAGCTTCCGGCGTCAGCCTTTATACTCTTTTTGTCCCTGTTCTCATTTTCGCTGCACTGGCAAATGGAATATCATTTTTTCTCTATGCCAGGGCGCTTCCCTGGGGAAACCATCAATTTCGGGTGACATTATACGAGTTGGCGCGAACCAAAGCAGCGGTCGAGTTAAAAGAGCATGTCTTTAATTCTCTCTTTCGGGGCCTGGTCATTTACATTGACGAGTTATCGAATAGTGATAATTCTTTTCGAGGAATTATGATTTCTGATTCCAGGGATGAAAAAAGTCCCCAGATGATTTTTGCCCGCAAGGGTGAACTCATTTCCGATGAAAAGGCGTTACGGGTCATTCTGCGTTTGACTGATGGTGCCAGTCATCCCAAAACAGTATTGAATCCGACGAAATATCAGATTGTCGAATTTCCGACGCTGGACATTCTTTTAAGCCTGCAAGATGAAGAGATGAGCGCAGGACAAATGAATATTCCTCGGACCGATCGGGATATGACCATTTGCCAATTAATCGAGCAATATTTTACATTGCAACGTCACGAGCAGCAGCTTGTCGACCAGAATACGCTGGCTTGTCCTGCGGCGGAGGATTCTTTTTCTGATGCGGCACATCGGTATTGGCAGATTGTTTCCAGGCTCATAGGGGAAAGTTTTGTCATTCAAGGACGATTATCCAGTTCCTATCTGGTTGAAATTCATAAACGTTATTCCCTTCCCTTAGCCTGCCTGGTCTTCGGATTAATTGCGACTCCGTTAGGCATTCAATCGCAACGTGCCGGCAAATCCGGCGGATTTGCCGTTAGTGTGGTTCTGTTGTTGATCTATTATATTTTTATCACTGCCGGGGAAAGTCTGGGTGATAACGGAAAACTTCCGGTTTTTTTAGCAGTATGGACTCCAAATATTCTGTTAGGGATCGTCGGTCTGTTTCTGCTGATTCGGGTGGCGCGCCGATGAAGATTCTCGATCGTTATATCAGCCGTG
Organism: Candidatus Vecturithrix sp.; assembly: GCA_040772385.1. Classification (GTDB taxonomy): domain Bacteria; phylum Moduliflexota; class Moduliflexia; order Moduliflexales; family Moduliflexaceae; genus Vecturithrix. Next base: position 858,226 of record JAXGYF010000001.1, read on the forward strand.
AATTTCTTAAAGTGTTTCTATTTGGGATAATCGCCCTGATTCTGGTTTCAACCGTTGTGAATATTTTTGAAACTGTTGATGAAATTGTTGAGTATAAGCCCCCCTTAACGGTTACGATCACCTATTTTCTGGCTCGAATTCCCCAAATCCTCTTCATGATTACCCCCATCTCAATTCTTTTAACGACCCTCTTAGTCACTGGTCGGTTTGCCCGCAACAGCGAGGTTATTGCTATGTTAGCAGGCGGGGTGAGCATTTATCGGCTGATGGTTCCGCTGTTAATTATCGGTTTTGTGATAAGTCTGTTAATGTTCGGCTTAAATGAATTTGTGGTGCCGACAGCAAACCAGGTTGCGGATGAATGTAAACGGATTATGAAACAGAAACCAGATACCCGCCAAATGCCCAAAATTGAGATCTGGTTTCGAGGAAATGAAAATAACCGAATTTATTATATTAATGCCCTTATTCCTGAAAATCAAGGGATTCAGGGATTCACCGTGTTTGAACTCAATGATCAGTTTCTGCCGATGAAACGATTAGATGTCGCGCAGGGCAGATATCATCCTCCAAGGCAGAAGAACGAGCAGCCATCCGGAACGTGGGAAAAATTTTTTCCGAAAAGGTTATTTGATTTTTTTGCTGCCTCGGAGAACGGGGAACCTGCCGATGAAGATCTGGGGACCTGGACCTTATATGAGGGAATTGAGCGTTCGTTTGAACCAGAGGAGCATCAATCTATTATTCGGTTTAAAAGACGTCGGGATTACGTCATTCCGCATTCTTTTGAAGAATTTCGCCGTGATACTAAAAAACCGGAAGATATGAACTATCGCGAATTAACACAATATATTCAAACCCTGACCGAATCGGGTTATGACGTATCGGAATATATCGTTGATTTACGCGCCAAATTTTCTTATCCCTTTGTCAGTCTGGTCATGGTCATTATCGGTTTTCCTTTTGCTCTGAAGTCACCAAGGAGCGGAGCTGCTTTTGGCGTGGGGTTAAGTGTGTTTATTGGGATCACCTATTGGATCATGCTGCAAATGGCGATCTCGCTTGGTCATGGCCATATCTTCCCTCCCTTCCTGGCCGCATGGATCTCTCACGTGGTGTTTGCTTCTGCTGGCTTTTATCTGGTGCTAAGCACACGAACATAAGTAAAGATCCGCAGTCTATTTTAATTCTTGATACAGTGACACCCCGGAATTTCTCGTCCCCCGGAGTGTCTGTTTTTAGGAGATTCCATTCTCCGTTATTCCTGGATATTTTTCAAGGCTTCGGCCTTAGCAGACGTAATGAGCGGCTCGATTACATCATCGAGTTCCCCTTCAAGAATAGTGTCGAGAGCGTATAATGTCAGGTTAATGCGATGATCTGTCACGCGACTTTGCGGGAAATTATAGGTGCGAATTCGCTCGCTCCGGTCGCCGGTTCCGACCTGACTTTTCCGATCTTTTGCAATTGATTGCTGTTGGTCGGCGATCGCGCGATCAAGCAACCGTGCGCGTAAGATCTTTAGAGCCTTGGCTTTATTTTTATGCTGTGATTTTTCATCCTGACACGAAACCACTAACCCGGTGGGAATATGAGTGACCCGTACCGCAGAATCCGTGGTATTCACACTTTGTCCGCCGGGGCCGGATGACCGGTACACATCAATACGCAGTTCATTCGGATCAATTTCGACCTCAACTTCTTCTGCTTCCGGTAAAACAGCGACAGTAACCGCTGAGGTATGAATCCGACCGCTGGCTTCCGTAACCGGCACGCGCTGCACGCGGTGCACGCCACTTTCAAACTTGAGACGACTATACACGCCTTTGCCTTCAATCATCGCAATGATCTCTTTGAACCCTCCAATTCCACTGGGATTGGAACTCATAATATCAACTTTCCACCTCTGGTTTTCAGCATACTTTGAATACATCCGAAACAGATCGGCGACAAAAAGAGCAGCTTCTTCACCTCCGGTGCCTGCTCGAATTTCCAGCACAATATTTTTTTCATCATTCGGATCTTTGGGGATGAGGAGCATACGCAAATCTTCTTCAATGTCTTCTACTCGACTAGCCAGGGTTTCCAGTTCTCCTTCTGCTAATTCTCTCATTTCATCCTCAGTTTCTGTTCGGAGCAGTTCCCGTGTATCCGTGAGCTCTTGAGACACTTTCTTATACTCCCGATATTTCACAACAATCTCTTCTAATTCAGCATGCGCCTTCGCACATTTTCGAAATTGCTCTTGATTCGTAATGACCTTCGGGTCACTCAATTTTTGAGTGAGGTTTTCATATTTTTCTTCCAACGCATTTAGTTTTTCAAACATAAATTTTTTACTATTTCTCCGTTTATGCTGCGTGATAAGTAAGTACAACAATTCCTCATAAGCCATAATTTCACGGCTTTTGCCTGATACGTATATTTTTCGTCAAACAAAAAGTCAGAGAAATTTTTTTAAATCTTTTTCCCTCATATCGAGAAGAGAGTATGAAATCAAGAAAAATTGTTTGACTTCTCTGTTTTTCTTTCATATACAGGTTCTACAGTGATCAATTTCAGATAAAGTCCAGCTATAGAGGAGGAGTCAAGCCTTGTGAACGATTTGAAAACAGTATTTTCCAAACTTTTGAAGCGGAAGGACTCTCGCTATGAGCCTCACAAGATTTCTACAAAATCGCTCAAACTTCCGCCAGAATTTCGCTCAAAATACGAAATTTTTCAGTATCTCAATTTTTCTATCCCGGAATTACAACCGATCAAATTATCACTTGAATTAGGAAAAGAAGAAAAAGCGTTTGAACAATTTTTTAAATATCTGAAAATGAGGCCATCTGCTTCGTTTCTCAAGAGCTGGTGGAAACAGGATGAGATTGTCCACGCCCTCAAAACTCAATATCCGGAAGTGGTGCCAGGGTTGCTACAAGCAGCCAATGACATTGTAGATCATAGATTTCTTTTATTTTCTCTTCATTCTATTCAGGCAGAAACCCCGATTCTGTGGAATAAAAGTTATGAACATCTCACCGGAGACGGGAAATATTGGCAGCCAGGAAGAAAATATACCTCTGCTGAATTATGCGCTGATGAAGAGGCGGATATTCATTTTGTCTGGCAATTGAATCGCCATCAACATATCCTCGATCTTGGAAAAGCATATTGGTACACGAAAGACGACGTGTATCTTCAGGAATTTGTGACTGAAATTCTCACCTGGATCGAACAAAATCCTTACTTGTTAAGTGTCAATTGGGCCTGTGAGTATGAGATCGCCTTGCGCGGCATTTTCTGGCTGTTCGGATATGCTTTTTTCTTCTCCTCAGGTTTGCTTGATGAAACTTTCTTTTGTCGTTTTTATCATAGTCTTTTGGCCCATGGTCACGCCATCTATGATAGACTCTCCGCAGCGTCTTCAGATCCTCTGTCAATTAAGTCGCTTGTGGCTCAGGCAAGTTTTCTGTATCTGCTGAGTACGACTTTTCCGGAATATCTTCACAGCAAAATGTGGGGAAAAGTGAGTTGGGACATTTTGCAATGGAAGACTCCGCTTCTCAGTCTAGAGGCGATTTTGCAGAATTCACCGGCAGTACTGACGACATTAATAGAATTCTACTGCCTGGTGCTTTTCGGACGTCAGAATAATCGGTTTCATATTTCTCAGGTCGTGCTCAACGGCGTCACAACAATGGTAGCGCATTGGGCATTATTTCTCAAACCCAATGGACGTCTCTGTGGTTTTGGCGAAGATTTTCCGGAGTATCTCTTAACAGGGATGTACAGGCAGCCTCCCACATTTCGGTATTTATTTTCGGTTGCAGCGCTTCTTTTAAAACATGAAAAATTTTCAGCGCAAGGAGAACGTTTTGATGAAACCCTGCTCTGGTATTTCGGATTAGACGGGCAAAAAGAATTTCAGCGCCTCCTTACGACGGGTACAGTGCCTCAACAATCCTGTCTGATTCCCCACTCTTCCTATGCGATGATGCAAAGTGACCATTCAGAAGGAAAAGGCTATTGCATTGTTTCCACCGGGTTGAACGTATTCCAAACGCCCTTACAATTGAAACATTCAGATTTGTTAAGTTTCGAATTATTTGCTAATGGAAAGGAATATCTGATTGATGGAGGGGCATACTCATTTCAACACGCGCATGAATGGAACCAGTATTTTCGATCGGCTCAGGCGCATAACACGATTACGGTTGACCGGATTGCTTACATCAATTTTTCAGAACGACGCATTCAGAGTACCTTTGATCAGTGGCTTTCAACACCAACCTTCGATTTTATCAGCGGTCATCATAATGGGTTCGAGGATTTAGACGAACCGATTACTCATTACCGGTCCATATTCTATTATAAACCGACGTATTGGATTCTCTGCGATTTACTTCTCGGAGAAGGGCAACATTTCTTTGATCAATATTTCCATTTCCCTCCGTTCCGTCTCAATGTGGATTTCACCAATAAGTGTGTTGATATTCGCACCAGCGAACATCGCCGCTTTACTCTGATGCCATTCCATCCGCAAGAGATGGATGTCTCTATTTTCACCGGGGGAGAAACAGCAGATTCCGGCTGGATTAGTCAGGGATACAAGGAGGCCGCGGCCGCTTCCTTTATTAAGTATGGCAAGCGTACGATTGCTCCAGCGAGTTTTCATACACTGCTGTATGCGTATTATGCGGAAGAAGCTCTTCGAGTTTCAGGGCGGTATCTGCAAGCGTATTCGCAAGAAAAACTGTTATTATGCCATGAAATTTCTGCATTAGAAATCTCTTTTGATCAGGAAACCCATTATTTTGCGTTCCTCTACGAACCAACAAAATATCCGATTGTTGAGATAGAACCGCATATTACCTTCAGCGGATCACTGATGTTTCTCAGAAAACAGGAAGAACATATTCGAGAACTTATCCTCTCTCATGCCACTCTCCTCGCCATCAATGGCCTGTCGCTTTTTGTTGCCGAGACCCCGGTAGAAAGTGTAACCTTGCAATTCGAGGGAGAAACATTACATGTGATCTGTTCAGACAATTATATTTTCCGAACGCAATTTCCTGGCATTACAGAAGTGTTTGTTAATAATCGTCCAATTCGAATAAAATATGAACACGATTCACTGCTGATTTCAACAACAAGGATTTAACATTCCTTATATGATTTCTGGTGATGCGGATCATTGTCTTCCTGCTTTTTTTCTTGACGTGCTGGCATCTTTTGTCATATTATCTTAATTGAGAACAATCGCTACACATGGAGAAGCCCGCCTGTTGAAAACCCCGGGGTTGGGCTGCATTTATAGTTTCAACCAGCAATAGACTGTGTAAGGAAATAACTTTATTTAAAAGAGACAGGATCTATTTTATGGCGGCTCAGAAAAGTTCTCGATATCGAATCAAGATATTTTTCCTTCTCAACATTGGAATATTCTGGGTATTTACGATTCCGGTCTCAGGAGCGACTGAGATTTATAAATATATGAAAAATGGAGTCGTTCATTATGGGAATCAGGCCCCAACTGATGTGTCTTACGAGATTATCGGAGGCACAGGAACTTCACGAATGCAGGTTCAGCCTTCGAGTCCGTCTAAAGTTTCATCCCCTTCCCTCTCGCTTACATCGCCTCACCTGGCAACGATTTCTCGAATTGCCAACACATATCAGTTAAATCCCGAATTAGTCAAAGCGATCGTCAAAGTCGAATCTAATTTTAATCATAAAGCAGTCTCTCCAAAAGGAGCCAAAGGGCTCATGCAACTGATGCCGGCGACAGCAAAGCGTTTTGGTGTCGAAGATATTTTTGATCCTGAAGAGAATATTACAGGGGGCGTTAAATTTCTCAAATATCTTTTTGACGAATTCGGAGAAGAAAATTTGGATCTGGTTCTCGCAGGATATAATGCCGGCGAAGAAGCTGTACGCAAACATGGCAATAAAATTCCACCGTATGCGGAGACACAACGTTATGTGAAAAAAGTGAAAGCTTTGTATCTTCTCCATTCACCCTATGATAGTACGAAGACAAAAACCATCTATAAATATGTTGATAAAAATGGTGTAACCACCTTCACTAATGTTCCCAGAGTGAATTAATCGCTCCTGAATACAAAGGAAATGACAATGATCCCGATTCTTTCTATTGTCGGTAAATCAAATAGCGGCAAAACGACGCTAATTGAAAAATTAATCCCGGAATTTAAACGGCGCGGGTATCGTATCGGTACAATTAAACATCATTTACATGACTTTGAGATTGATCAAAAAGGGAAAGATAGCTGGCGCCATGCTCAGGCCGGCGCTGATGCCGTTGCCATTGCTTCGCCCTTTAAACTGGCGTTTATCACCACTCCTCGGTCAGATTTGACGCTTGATGAATTGCGCGACCGTTATTTTCACGATGTGGATCTCGTGATTGCAGAGGGCTACAAGGGAAGTACGCACCCTAAAGTCGAAGTGTTCCGAGCAGCAGTTCATGAACGCCCATTATTTCGCAAAGAGGATCATTTGTTAGCAACGGTGAGTGATATAAACGTTGATACAGGCGTTCCGTGTTTTGGGCTGGAAGATATTGTGCCTCTGGTTGATTTTTTAGAGCACGCCTGTCTTTCTGTCTGAATTCTGCCTGAGCGAGGATTTTTACAAACTTTCTTCGTTCAAGCAGAATACACAAAACTTCACACCTTATTCAAATTCCCATCGGTGTAGGGGGCGATAAACGCCCACATCTTTAATCGCGGAGATGACTTCGAAGGAATAGGCGCGAGTTTGATAATCATAAGGCGTGCCATCTTTTTCATGAACTGCAATATCTAATAAATATTTGCCTTCAGTCAAATCTAAGCGATCGATGCAGAAACGAACCTTTCCTTCGCCTTCAATTCTTGGAATCGTAATATTCTCGATGTGCGTGTTGGTGCCATAGCAATACGTATCATCATCGCGAAAAATTCCAACCCCAAAGACAGGATCATAAACCGGACGATAGGCTTTATAAAGAATTTCGATTGCCATTTTATCACCGGTTTTATAAAGATAACAGGGAGTTTTACTTCCATTAAACATTTCAATCGAATTCAGTTCGACTTCTCGTGATCCCCATCGTTTTTTACGCGAAGATTTTGACTGTCCCGACACATCTAACTCATGTTCATCAAGCAGGTTAGCTCGCTGGTGGTCTGCCACATGCTCCAGATACATCTGCATCACCGATTGCACATCACCATACGCCTGCAGTTTCCCGTGATCGAGCCAGAGCACGCGGTCACAATACCGTTCTAATGCGCTGAGATCATGCGTTACGATGACAATGGTTTTTCCATCAGCTTTAAACGTATTAATGCGATTTTGACATTTCTTCTGGAAACTGGCATCGCCGACGGCCAGAATCTCATCGATCAATAAAATTTCAGGATCAACAGCCACAGCAATCGCAAATGCTAAGCGCATATACATACCAGAGGAATAGGTTTTCACCGGGCTGTCAATAAAATCTTCTAACTCGGAGAATTGGATGATATCCTCAAGTTTTTGCTGGATTTGCTTACGAGTCAGTCCAAGAATAATACCATTAATAAAAATATTTTCGCGTCCAGTAAATTCAGGATGAAACCCTGCACCAAGTTCAATTAAAGCCGAAATACGCCCATTTGTAGCAACCCCTCCTGACGTCGGACGATGAATTCCGGCAATCAATTTTAAAAGCGTACTTTTGCCCGATCCGTTACTCCCGATAATTCCCAGGGTAATTCCTTTGGGTATCTCAAAAGACACATTGCGCAAGGCCCAAAATTCCCGTTCCTCCTGAATAACATGTTTTCCTTTTAAAAGGTTGACCAACATCGTTTTTAGCGTCAAGGTACGTTGACAACGACTCTTGAGTCGGAACGATTTGGCAACATTTTCAACTTTTATTGCATACACTGGTTACACCTCCTCAGCAAATGTTCCTCGATACTTCTCAAAAACAGCAGAGCCCATTGCATACATGCAGATCGACATGGCTGTAACCATCGCTAATTGAGAAAAATTCGGAAACTTCCCAAAGTAAAAAATATCTTGATAGGCAAAAATCAGTGGAGCAATAGGATTGAGATTCACCATAAACCGAAATTTCTCAGGGATTTGTGTGAGCGGGTAAACGATTGGAGTTAAAAAAAACCATAACGTGAGCAAATTTCCAAGAACGTGCTGTACATCCCGGTAATGCACGCACAACGCCGACAGCATAAAGGCCAATCCCACCGTAAATAGCATTTGAATCCCTATAACCACAGGCAGCGTAGCAAGAGAAATTCCGACAGACACACCAAACCCCAGGGCCTTAAACCCGGCCACAAAAAGCAAAAGGATTGGTAAACTCAAAAGAAAATTGATCCCGTTTGCCAGCACAACCACAAGAGGAAGGACTTCAGCCGGAAAAAGAATCTTCTTAATCAAATTTCCCCCTGCGAGAATTGACCCCGACGATTCAAGCAACGATGAAGAAAACCAGAGCCACGGCAAAAGCCCACTCATCAGGTGGACAACATAGTCTTCCATGCCAAAGCGTAAGTAGACGGAAAACACCAGTGTGTACACCGATGTTAAGAGAAGGGGGTTTAAAAATGACCACAAGAAGCCCAAAATTGACCCACGATATCGGGCCTTCAGCTCTCGCACCACCAGATTCCAAATCAAACTCCGATAACGATATAATGTTTTGATTTGCAGAGAATACACACTTTAACCTCTAGCTAATAGATCGTACTTGAATCTCTTTTTCAGGCCATTGTCTTTAGAGTTGACTATTTTTTTGAGCTTTTGCTTAATTGAAAACAAAAAGAAATTTTCTCACGCACATAGAGTACTTAAGTTAAATAAGAATGCTACTATTTTGTCAAGTATTTTCTTTTACTGCCAATGATTTGTCCACCATTCCATATTCTCGCTGCACCGATTGTAAATCTTCCCATGCCAATCGCTTATCGTGAGGATTTCTCAGAAGATATGCGGGATGAAAAGTCGGCATAAGTTTAATGCCGTCGTACTCATGAAAGCGTCCTCGAAGCTGAGAAATCGGCGTCGTCGTTTCTAATAAGGTTTGGGCCGCCACACGTCCTAATGCGCAAAGAAGTCTGGGTTGAATAAATTCGATTTGACGGCGTAAAAATGGCACACACATCGCAATTTCCTCAGGTTCAGGATCACGATTCTGCGGAGGACGGCATTTGACAATACTTGTAATATAGACATCTTCTCGACGAAGCCCAATGGCTTGAATCATCCTGGTCAAGAGTTCACCTGATTTTCCAATGAAGGGACGCCCCTGTTGGTCTTCCTCTACGCCTGGTCCCTCGCCAATAAACATTAATGTTGCCTGCGGATTTCCTTCGCCAAAGACAATATGCGTTCTGCCATGCGATAGCTTGCAGCGCTGACATCCTGCTAATTCATTGCGAAGCCTTTCAAGGGCATGAGGATCTTGAGGTGCTGTACGAGGCAGTCCCTCAAATCCGCATTGTTTGTAAAACTCGACATAATCCGAAAGTTGTGTTATAATCCGAACAACCTGTGTTCCACGACTTTCCAGGTGTTTACTTTTGCGCATAGATTCCTTCCTCATAGAGTAATAGCATTATTCTGGCAAAATAGTCTTGCAACGATCTTCTCAATCTAATATTCGCACCAACTTGCTTTATCCATGGTTATCGCGGGATAAAAAAGAAGGCAAGAAAATTTGTCGAAAAACAGGCAAAAATTCTTGTGTTTATATTATTTTCTTGACACAAGACGAAATTTATTCTAAGTATAAATGGTATCGAAATATACAGAACATTTTCTGTAAAGAGAGGAAAATGCTTTGTGACAGAGGGCCATACGGGTGATGATGTTGTTGAAGCGCGAAAATACTTATCATATTTTTAATCGATTAATACCGGGGGAACAGGAGTAGGATTATGGGTCAGGTAAAGATTGTCACTGATACCACATGTGATCTGCCGCAAGACATTATAAAGCAATATGACATTCGACTTGTTCCAACAGTAATCACGATTGGAGATAAAGTCTATAGAGAGGCGTTTGAAATCTCAGTCGAACAATTTTATGACATGTTACGAACCTCGCCTGACAGACCGGTAAGTGCACCTCCGGGAAGGAAAGATTTTTCGGATGTCTATACCCATTTGAGTCAGGAGACAGACTCAGTGCTTTCAATTCACGTTTCAGCGAATTTTAGCCCGACGTTTACCCTGGCGACTAATATGGCGCGATTTTCGATGGGAGCAGCTCAAAAACAAGGAAAAAATTTTGATATTACTGTCGTCGATTCGAAATCAACCTGCATTGGGCTGGGTATCATTGTGATTGAGGCTGCTCGGTTGGCGCAACAAGGAAAAAAGAAAGAAGAAATTTTGACGTATATTGATCCAATCATCAATAATATGAAAAGCTTATTCATGGTTGATGATATGAGTTATTTAGAAAAAAGCGGACGAATGGGGAAAGCGAGAGCGATGTTAGGCAGCTTTTTGAATTTAAAACCGATTCTTTCCATTGAAGGGGGAGAAACCGGCGTTAAAGCCACTCCCCGTGGAGGCACAGGGGCATATGACAAAATGATAGATTTAATGAAAGATGTTGTTTCACCGGGAAACACGATCAAAGTAGGAATTGCTCATGCAATGGCCCCTGAAAAAGTTGAAATCGTGAAACCCAAAATTGAAGAGAATTATACCTGTGAGGAAATCTACGAAACTTCTATGGGATCCAGTGTAGGATCTGTCCTTGGCCCCGGTTCGTTCGGTTATGTGTATTATATCGCATAAGCCTTTCAAACCGGGGAGATAGTCGCTAGCCTAAATATTCAAAAAGAGCAGTATCAAGGTTATACTCTTGGATCTGCTCTTCATAAATCATTTTCACCTGTCCCAGTCCCATGCGAATGGTTTCTTTCAACTTTGTTCGTGTTTTAGGCGTTGAAAGAAAACTCACACTTTGATCGAGTACGTCACTGACGCCGAATACAATATCGTCAATTACTGTGGGTTCATCAATCACATAGCCGTTACCAGTTTGAATATTTGTTCCCAGGGATTTCAAGAACGGATAATCATTTGACTTTTGAAAGACCGCTTGCAAAAAGGCATCACGGAATTTTCCTTTCCCAAGCATTTTCTGAAGAGATTGATCAATACTCTGCACAATTTTTTCGACAATTTCCAGTAATTCACTCGGATCTTCAGGTTCGGGAGGCATTTCTTTTTTCTTGCCAATATCAATTTTCCCAGTCTGAAAATCTCGGCTCTCCGCCTGAAACACATTCATCACATAGCCGACTTCATTGGCGACCTCCAAAATTTTCGCCAGCCCTTTTTTTCCGGAAAACGTCGTGCCGTCTCCACTGCTGAATAAACTTTCAATCAGCTTCCCGTCTTCAAGAAAAATAAACGCTTCTCCGGCCCCATCGTTCATTTCAATTTCCACATGTCCGGTAATTTGCTTTGTTTTCAGGGTTACCAGCAAATTTTTAATCTGAGTGAATTCTGAGAGGAGATCTTTATAGACTACTTTACTATGAATGGCCCGAAGCATCATATTGACTACATTAGACGGGAGTTCCTGAATATTTAAAAGGCCCCCTCCCTCTTTTGTTTTCGCAATGACATTTGTCATTGCTTCGGCACCTTCAAGACGAGGGCGACCATCAGCATAACTTTCAACGCTTTCGACAGGATCTCCGTTTTCATAAATCACAAGACCATCGTAATTCTCAGAGGATATTTTGACATATCCAGTGAATTTTTCGGACTTCAATTCTTGTAAGACGCCGTCAATATTCACGAACGAGGTTTTTAAATCACCAATGACAGTTTTTCCTTGCGGATATAACATATCCTTCCTCCTCTACATGACATGATAAAAATTACCTTCGGGATCTTTTCGTAACGACCGGAGAGATCGAGGAAACCATTTAACCAAAAAGATCTTCCGCAAGCTGGTCAAAATCCACGACCTCTGGCAGTTGTTCCTCAACGTCATCGCTTTTAATACCGATAATATTCCCCGAATGTAATTTTACCAGAATTTGTAATGTCTTCAAATCGCCCAATTTGCTGTGATCAATAATTTCCTGGACCGTTACATATTGATTGACATAATTCAGGATTTGGAGCTCATCTGGATTCAAATCGCCTTCTGTTAGCGAAAGAGGTTCCAATTTCGTTTCCGTTGATGGAAAATACCCAAGCAACCGATAAAATTCATCCAATCGCCTCATCCCTTCCATTAACAACCCTTCGGCAGATTTTTGAACATTTCGGGTTTTGGCAACGGCGCCAACATCAAATTTAAACTGGCCATTTTTCCATGAAAGCAAGCGATAGACTGCATCTTCACCTTTTTTACGATCCACATCTGCATACATGACCATACCATCATGAAAATACACTTCGCCTCGCCGACTATTATTCATCACTACCAGACAACCATTCTTTCGGGTTAAAGCAATCGTTTGGACTACTTCTCCAATACTGATCTTTTCTAAATCACCAGAGAAGGCCACTTCTGTTGCTGACGTTGTCCCCTGGGGTGCAGCCTGACGCGATCGTTGTACCCGTTGCATCAACGTTTTAATACGAGCCACGACTTCGACAACATGAAATGGCTTGCTAATATAATCATCTGCCCCTAAATTCAGTCCTCGGACCCTGTCAGAGACATCTTTTTTGGCGGTCAAGAAGATGAAAGGGATAGCTGCCGTTTTGGGGTTTGCTCGAAGCTGTTCGCAAAAATCATAACCATTCATATCGGGCATCATCACATCGGAAATAATCAAATCGGGATGTTCTTCTTCCACTTTCCTTAATCCCTGATGCCCGTTATTCGCAATTGAAATGACATATCCTTCATCCTCGAGTGCCACCGTTAACAGCTCGATCATGCCGGGCTCATCTTCAACAATCAGAATTCGGTAACTCATGTCTTACACCTCTTGATGCAGAATAGTTCTTCTTCCAAAACGGCTTTTTTCCAAATATTTCTTCTCTTAGAAAAACATGTTCTTTCAAAAAAGCCTCGAAGAATTCCACATAATATATAGAAAAATCCCCTCCCTGAGTCAAGAAAAAACTATCCTGTTAATACAAGCTTTCTCTTCATGCGCTGATGGAAAACTTCATCCAACAACTTGTCTGATCTTCTCTCCCTTTAACTGGAAAATTTTATCAAGGCATCTCCTGAATCCCTCAGGATTCATCAACCGGTCCTTCACTATGGAGTTGATCAATGAGTTGGAGTAATCGCTCTTGCTGATCGTAGGTATCGTCGAACACAAAATCAATCGTCGGAATATGTCTTAATGTCAGTTGACGCCCCAATTCTCCGCGTATATATCCGGTAGCTCGTTTGAGCGCGGTTAACAAATTCTCGCGCTCAACCGTCGTATCAAGGCTTGAAACAAACACTTTCGCCTCTCGTAAATCATCTGTCAGTTTAATTCCTGTCACTGTCACCAGGTTCACGCGCGGATCTTTAATGTCCATTTGAAGAATACGGCTAATTTCCTGTTGAAGCAAGTGTTTTACCCGACTTGCTCGTTTATATGTTTTCATAATCTTCAATCCGATCTTTTTGCCTTTGTTTCTCTTTTAGAGAATTCCACCCTGTTTCCACTACAAAAACTCGATGGAATAATCCATCAAGTACGAAGCAAAATGGGATGATTCGATAAAGTGAATCATTTTCGTCAATTCCCGATCAACATGGACATGATCCTTACTCATCATAGCCACTCCTAATGTCGATCGTTGCCAAACATCTAAATGATCAATTTCTGCAATGGAAATATTAAAACGATTTTGTAATTTCCCCTTTAAACTGTTGACAATTTGCCGTTTTCCTTTTAAGGATTGGTTATCGGGCAAATACAAGTCTATTGTACACACCCCTATGACCATACACACCTGAAGGCCTTTGGAGAGCGATAAGAGAGTGCGACCTGCGCTCTGGCGTTCCCCTCTTATGTTCTTCCTTCGCCTTGTTTTGCCACAGTGCCGTCCAGGCTCATCGCCATTTTCTCAATCGTATACGCCTCTATGACATCATTTTCTCGAATATCATTATAATTTTCTAAGCGAATTCCACATTCATATCCTGATAGGACTTCGCGGACATCTTCTTTTATCCGACGTAATGATGCAATATTTCCCTTAAACATTTCTTTATTGTCGCGCACCACGCGGACAATAGAATTGCGGGTAATTTTACCATTTGTCACCCGACACCCTGCGACAGTGCCTCCTTTGGGTAAAGAAAACAACGCTAATACCTGGGCCTGTCCAATTAAGACTTCCTTCAACACCGGTTGAAGCAAGCCTTCCATACCTTTCTTCACGTCATCAATGGCTTGATAAATCACGTTGTACAAACGCACATCAATTTGTTCTTTTTCCGCCAGATCGCGCGCTTTTGCCACAGGACGAACATTAAAACCCAGGACTATCGCATTCGACGCAGCAGCAAGCATCACATCCGACTCGTTAATCGCGCCAACACCTCCATGAATTACCTGTAATCGGACTTTTTCTGTACTCAGGCGTTCTAAGGCATCTGATAACGCTTCGACCGAGCCATGGACGTCAGCTTTGATCACGATTCGAAATTCTTGAGTTTCTCCTTCTTTAATGTGATGGTGCAATTCTTCAAGTGTGATTTTGGAGGTTTTGGACAATTCGATTTTTTGCTGTTGTTCTTGCCGAGATTCAGCAATAAGGCGAGCTTCCCGCTCCCCTTCCACGACAATAAATGAATCTCCAGCAGTTGGAACTCCCGTTAGTCCAAGAACCTCAACCGGAGTTGCCGGGCCTGCTTCTTTCACGCGTTTACCTCGATCATCTAGCATCGCACGAACTCGTCCGTAATGGACCCCTGTCACGAATGAGTCTCCAATATGGAGGGTCCCTCTTTGGATTAGGACGGTCGCAACCGGCCCGCGTCCTTTATCTAGGAGCGCTTCAACAATCACGCCTTTAGCTGAACGATCAGGATCAGCCTTCAATTCAAGCATTTCAGCTTGTAAAAGAACCATTTCCAACAAATCATCCAGGTTCGTTCTCATTTTGGCCGACACCTTGACACAAATGGTATCTCCCCCCCACTCCTCGGGCGTCAATCCATATTTTGTCATTTCTTGCATAACCCGATCCGGGTTCGCTCCGGGAATATCAATCTTATTAATGGCCACAATAATCGGCACATGGGCAGCGCGTGCATGATCAATTGCCTCGATCGTTTGCGGCATAATACCGTCATCAGCAGCCACCACGAGAATCACTTCATCGGTTACTTTTGCTCCTCGCGCACGCATCGCCGTAAAAGCCTCATGGCCCGGAGTATCAAGAAAAACGATTTTTTGCCCACGGATCTCAACAGTATATGCTCCAATATGCTGGGTAATTCCGCCAAATTCTGTATCCGTAATTTTTGATTCACGAATGGCATCCAACAACGTTGTTTTCCCGTGGTCAACATGCCCCATAATAGTAACAACCGGAGGGCGAGGTTTCAATTTTGAAACATCAATGGATTCTTCTTGCAATTCAGCTTTTTCTTCCACAGTCACGGCAATCGCCTCAAAACCCAACTCCTGAGCTATAGACATCGCAGCTTTCGTCTCAAGCACCTGATTTACATTCGGCATAAATCCCATTGTCATTAAATGCCGAATAATTTTGGCCGGGGGAACATCCATCATCTCTGCCAGGTCTTTCACCATAATGACTTCAGGAATTTCAAGACGCTTAGGGCCTTTAGGCTCTTCAGGTTCCGGTATTGGCAATTTGATCGGAGGTTGAGCAAGGGGCTGCGACGGCTTCTTTTTTTCTTTTTTGACCTGAGTTCGTAATACAAGTTCTTCGGCATGAGAATCGCTTTCTTTTCTTTTGATCGGCGTTTCTTTTCTTTTGATCGGAATACGCTCTCCTTTACCAGGTCGTTTCGCGAACCCTTTGTCAATTCGATCCTGGCTCTCAAGATCGTCCCCGGTATAGCGATCACGCTTCTTCTCCTGCTCATGCCCACCGCGAGCCTTACGATTATGATGTGGCCCCTCTCTTCGCTTGGCCACCTCTCCACCGATACGTTCCCCACTCTCATTATAGAGTGGCGCAGGAAACCCCTTTTCAACCGATTTTTCACTTTTTCTCTCTTCATAGCGGTAACGTTGAGGTTTTACTCTTGAAGAGACAAATTCTTGAGAAGGTCCCCTCTCTTGTTTTTGTGGAATTCCAGGCCGCTGTCCTCGGTCTCTCGGCGTAACTTCAGGTCGTTGTCCCCGGTCTCTCGGCGTAACTTCAGGTCGCTGTCCCCGGTCTCTCGGCGTAACTTCAGGTCGTTGTCCCCGGTCTCTCGGCGCAACTTCAGGTCGCTGTCCCCGGTCTCTCGGCGTAACTTCAGGTCGCTGTCCCCGGTCTCTCGGCGTAACTTCAGGTCGCTGTCCCCGGTCGAACCGTTCTTCAGTTCTGAAAGCCTCAGTCTTTTTCGCAAAACCTGGCGATTTTTGATATTCTAATTGAGTCTGAGATTTCTTGAGCTCAATGTCTTCTTCTCTTTGCTGTCGTTCTCCCTGGTATTGAAACCTTTCAGGCATTCGCGGACGTTCCGGCTTCCCTCGCTGTCGTTTTCGCGGAGGTATATATGTTCGCGTTCCTATTTTTTTCTCCTGGAAAGATTTCCCTTCGTTTTTCTGGCTTTCACCCTTCGGTTTCTTCTGAAACTTCTCCAAAATGATGTTAGCGGTCGCATCATCCACCGTGCTCATGTGGCTTTTAACATCAATGCCCTGGTTTTTGAGCACATCGAGTAAATCCCGACTGGGAACATTCAGTTGTCTGGCCAGATCATAGATTCTGTTACTACTCATCCGTCCTCACCTCCGAGATTTGGGATTGCGGTATTCCTAAAAATTGTCGTGCCTGTTCCAATAGCCTCAGTGCTTTCCGATAATCAATGCCAGGGATAGAAATCAACTCTTCTACTGAGCTTGAGGCGATATCTTCAAAAGAAGAGAACCCCGATTCTACTAAGAGATCAATCGTTGTTTCTTCAAGACCAAGCATGAGCATTGGATCTGTTTCCTGCTCATAAGTTATATCCGACTGTTTTCGTTCATCCAGGTTCTCCTCACCATCCTGATGATCATAGATCTCTTGATCATCGGGTTCCTGGAAATCTTCTTGTTCATTCTGCGTATAAGAGGCAGAGCGAACAGTATCACGTAGCGAAGTCGCTTCCTCCAACCCCGCTTGTGCCACTGCTCTCTCAAAGGATTCCTGAACGACAATTCGCCGCTCGGATTCACTGGTAATATTAATTCGACATTTTGTCAAGCGCACAGCCAGTTTGGCATTTTGCCCTCGTTTTCCGATCGCCAGAGCCAATTGGTCATCCGCAACAACAATATCCACAGATTTTTCATCCTTATTGAGCGATGCAGTCAAGACTTTTGCCGGGGTTACCGCCCGAGATGCCAGGATCGCGGGATCGTCACTCCATTCGATAATGTCAATTTTTTCCCCTCGCAATTCTCGAACAATCGATTGGATACGCGCTCCTCTCATACCAACACATGCGCCAACCGGATCAACATTTTTATCCAGGGAACGAACCCCTATTTTAGCCCGATTTCCCGGCTCTCTGGCCACGCCAACAATCTGGACAATTCCATCCGCAATCTCTGGGACTTCAATTTCAAACAATCGGATCAAAAAATCATCACAGGTCCTCGAAAGAACAATTTGAGGCCATTTGCCAGAAGATCCCATTTTGACTTCAGTAATATATGCTCTGAGTTTATCTCCGCGCTTGTAAAATTCCCCGGGAATTTGCTCTCGCTTGGGAAGAATCGCCTCAGTTTCTCCGAGGTTGACAACAACGCCATTTTCAACACGTTGGACAATGCCAAGGATCACATCGCCAATCCGATCTTTAAATTGATCATAGACTTTTTGCTTTTCTGCCTCTTTAACTTTCTGATTAATGATCTGTTTAGCCTTCTGGGCAGAAATTCTTCCTAGGTCCGAGATATCGCGTTCGATATATATTTCGTCGCCAAGAACAACATCGGATTTCATTTTGCGTGCATGGGCCAGATCAATTTCCAGTCGCGGATTCGTCACTGTCTCAACAACTTCTTTAATCTCAAATAAGCGAATCGTGCCATTAGCTTCATCGTATTCGACATCAAATTTTGCTTTGTCGCGTTTTCTTGCCGCTAATTCGATCGCTGTGATCATCGCTTCGACGATCACTTTCAATGGCAGCCCTTTTTCTCGGGCAACCTGTTCCAAAATTTGCATTAATTCTCGATTCATATCCCTTAACATTGGACAATAACTATTAATAATCCGTTATATCGTCTATCCAGATCTCTCATTAGCTTTCATGCGACGTTAGAATTCAACCTCTAAACGCGCCGAGGCAATGAGTTCGTAAGGGATCTGGATTTCTTCCTTCCCATCAATAAGTAGCGTGATTAAGAAGGGTGAATCAGGGGTTGCCTGAGTCACGCCATGAATATACCCAAGAAACTTTTTCTGTCCCTGAATACTCTGAAATGTTTTGATTTTTGCTAATCGTCCCTGAAAGCGTTGATAATCCTGAATAGTCTTCAACGGCCGATCTAATCCTGGAGAAGAGACTTCTAAGACATATTGTGTTCGAATAATATCTTCAATATCTAAGAGCACTTCGCATTCACGACTCACGTGTTGGCAGTCATCAATACTGACTCCTCCGCCAGGCTTATCAATAAAAATACGCAGATACTGAAGGTGACCTTCGCGCTTGAATTCGACATCTACCAGTTCAAGTTCTTGTCCCTCAATAATTGGAGTGATGAGAGTCTTCACTTTTTCTACTATCGTATGTCCTGTCATAACCCCTTGCCTCTATTATCGTGGTTTCGCCGCAAGACTCTGTAATCAAAAAAACAAAAAAGTGGGCAGATTGCCCACTATTCTCTACTTTTTGTCGCTGTCTCTTTTATCCTTAGGTTCTTTATTCTACCTGATTAGTCACATTTCGTACTTCTGCTCTTTATCCATTTTAGAGCAATCTTTCATTATAAGAGAAAACACATAAGACGCCCTAAAATACGAAGAAAGAATTGGCAAGGAAAAAATATATTTTTTTCAGGTTCCTTGCTATCGCAAAGGGAAAAAACGAAATACCGCTGTGAGATCGAAAATTTGGCTATCCACTTCTCCAAAAATCACATGGCCTAATAACTCCACGCTGAGCGAGGTATTCTCGCTGAGAAAAAATTCAACGCCCCCTCCTACATTTACTCCAAAATCATTGCCATCTTTCGAGTCAACCGTATCAAAGGGGCTAACCTGCACACCACCAATAACCGGACCGGTTGCCGACGAGACATCCTCTTTACGATAATGGTAAATCCCGGCATTAGCAGTCAGAAATGGAACGGTATTTCCCCGCGTAAATCTATAAATTAACCCTCCTGTCACATAAATATCTTCAAAAATAACATCTTCTGTCGAGCGAAACGCTCCCTGGCCAAGCGTCACTTCATCCTCAAAGCGAAGATAGCCTGCTGAGAGCCGCACGGCAATTTCAGGAATATAGGGCGCATATTCTAAAAACGCTCGTCCACTAAATCCGGTTCCCATATCACCATCAGAAAATCTGGCCCCTCCCAGGCTGACTCCGCTTGAAAATCCCGTACCGCGTTCTTCCGCCAAGACAGGCTGAAGACAAGTCACAATCCCTATAGTCAGTACGATCATAACCCCACATACCAGCTTTACAGTCCTACTTTTTCTCATGAGCTCATTTCCTTTCTTGTGTAATAGGGGGGTACTAAAGCAAACCTATAAGCCGAGTTCTGTTCTCCGATTCAGGAGCGATAATCATTCATCTGGGATGCTCGTTGCCGCGCACCTCTTGCGATCAACCCGAAAACATCGAGCGGGCCACTCTCATGCGTTTTCCTATTTGATCTTGCTCCAGGAGAGGTTTACCATGCCAATTCTGTCGCCAGAATTGCGGTGGGCTCTTACCCCACCTTTTCACCATTGCCTGTGTCTTCATAGAAGCCATCGGCTGTGTTTTTTCTGTGGCACTGTCTGTCGGATCACTCCGCCTGGGCGTTACCCAGCCCCTTGCCCTGTGGAGCTCGGACTTTCCTCTAATACCTGTTTTCTGATATTAGCGATTATCCGGTTTCCTTTAGCACCCAAGTTAATGAAAATATTTTATACACCATCGAAAAATTTGTCAAGAGAAAAGCCAATATAGGGTGCATCAAAAATAAGAAAAGACCTGTCTCTTGCTCAATCTTTTTGAAACAATTTCATAGAACGATAATTAAAGCAAGTTTCCAGTTGACATCCAGTACGATCTTTATATAATGAAAAAAAGAGAATCGTCATAATGAAATTGATGTCTGGGAACCAACTACAAGGAGACCTTATTGTGAAATCGTCGCTTGCCAGCATTCATGCACTCAAAATAACTGTCCTCGGTGTACTCTTTCTGATTTTATATTCTCCAACATTTTCGATGTTTCTGTATGATTGGAAACATGATGACAATTACTCGCACGGTTTTCTGGTACCTTTTATTGTTGCCTATTTGGTCTGGACTAAAAAAGAGGCATTACAGCAACTCACCCCCAAACCTTCTTCCTGGGGACTTGTTCTGTTGGGTGGCGGGCTATTGATCTATGTGCTCGGAACAATAGGTTCAGAATGGTTTTTGAAACGTTCCTCACTCATCATCGTTCTTGGCGGCTTAATCCTCTTCATATATGGAATAAAGTGTTTCAAAATATTACTGTTTCCTCTTGTGTTCCTGATTTTTATGGTACCGCTGCCTGCTATCATTTATAAAGCTCTTGCTTTTAAATTACAATTATTTGTATCGGTCATTTCGGCGAAACTTATCAGTTTGGCGGGAATCGCTGTTTTTCGCAGCGGCAACATTATAGAAGTTGCTTCCGGCCCTTTAGCTGTTGAAGAAGCTTGCAGCGGCATGCGCTCAATCATGGCGTTGTTGGCATTGAGTGCTCTGTTTGCTTATCTCATGTATCGCTCCCGGCTGAAACAATGGATTTTAGTGGCGTTTGCCTTACCGATTGCAGTAGTGACCAATATTATCCGCGTCACCTCAACAGGGATTCTTGCTCATTATTTTGGCCGCGAAGTTGCCGAAGGTGTACTCCACGAATCCTTTGGCTGGATCGTTTTCGTCATCGCATTTATTCTGCTTTTTCTCTTAAGTAAACTCTTAGATAGGATCTTTCCGTTTTCTGAAGAAATTTCCTGATTTTCCAAAAACAGATTTCTGTGAAATTCGGCAGACATTTTCATCATACTACAGCATTATTCATGACAATTGCCGTAGCTGAAAATCAGGTTTCTTGAAGAAACCTGATTTTTGTGACAGGGATCGCGGCATAATGCTGTACATTGCCTGTTAGCAGAAAAAAAAGGGGGGGAGGCGGAGAGAAAAAAACGCCGTAAGAAGGAAAAATCGAAATTGATTATTTTGTCATCTCACGGCGTGTTACAACTATTTCTCTTCAACTAATTCAATGATGGCGATATGAGCAGCATCCCCCTGGCGCTGCCCTAATTTTAATACACGGGTATAGCCCCCATGACGGTCAGCATATCGAGCAGCAATGGTATCAAACAGTTCATGAACCACGTCCTTACTCTGAATGAAGCTGAGTGCTTGTCGTCGGGCATGCAAATCTCCTCGTTTCCCTAAGGTAATCATCTTTTCTGCTACACTCTGCATTGCTTTTGCTTTTGCCAGAGTTGTTTTAATTCGACCGTGTCGAAGTAATTCTGTCACCAAGTTCCGTAATAAGGCTCTTCGATGACTCGCATTTCTACTGAGCTTTTTTCCAGCTTTTCTATGACGCATGACTCTCTCAACCCTCTTTATGATCGTTCATGAGTTCGCCTTCGAATTTATGACGAACTTCCGTTTTTCAGTGTTTCTTCCTCTACAGGTTTTGGTGGAAAATTTTCGAGCTTCATCCCCAGGGACAGTCCCATTTCAAGCAAAATAGCTTTAATTTCGTTGAGCGATTTCTTCCCAAAATTGCGGGTCTTCAGCATTTCAGCGTCTGTTTTTTGGACAAGTTCACCAATCGTACGAATATTGGCGTTTTTCAGGCAATTATTTGAGCGTACGGATAGCTCCAGTTCATCAACGCTTCGGAACAGATGTTCATTAATTTTATTCTCTTCTTCAATCTCGACAATTTCCTCTTCGGGTTCTTCTTCAAAGTTGATCAACCCAACAAGGTGTCGACTTAATATCTTTGTTCCATGCCCTAACGCTTCAATTGGTGAAATACTGCCATTAGTCCAAATTTCTACTGTCAACTTATCAAAATCTGTTCGTCGCCCAACGCGAGTAGGTTCAACAGAGAACTCAACTGCTGTCACCGGAGAAAATACCGCATCAACATACAACATTCCATCTTGCTGCCCATCCCGCGCTCTGAACATCTCAGCCGGAATATACCCTCGCCCCAATTCCACATACACCTCAAGCTGCAATTCAGTGCGAGGTTGCAGGGTTGCTAGTTGGATCTCAGGATTCAAAATTTTTACTGAGGAATCGATCCGGATATCTGCGGCTGTGATGACCTTTTCATCGTGTGTCGTATTTTTCACAGTCAGTCGAAATGGCGCAGGAGATTCCCATTTTTCAGCATCAAATACTTTAAATCGAAGCGATTTAAAGTTGAGTAACACGCTTAGCGTATCTTCAACAACTCCAGGAATCGGTGTAAATTCATCAGCCACCCCTGCAATTATGACCCCGGTAACTGCCAAACCTCGTAACGACGACAGTAAAACTCGACGAAGGGAATGGCCTACAGTCACTCCAAACCCAGGCTCAAGCGGTTCTGCGAAGAATTTCCCATAGGATCCTGTTAAGCTCCCTCTATCGCACTCTAAATTTTTTGATTTTTGAATTCCCTTCCAGTGCTGCATGAAATACTATTATACGAGAACCACTTTTCTACTAAGTGATCTTCTGTCGAGATTTCAACAGCGCATTCGACAGAAGAACACATAGCAACGTATAAATTACTTTGAATACAACTCAACAATGAGTTGCTCTTGAATTTCTTCTGAAATATCGTCCCGTTTGGGCAAATCAAGAATAGTTCCAACAAAATTCGCGGCATCTAATGTCATCCATTTCGGAACTCCGCGGCGTTCACTCGACTTGAGTGATTCTTGAATCTCTTTGTTGGTTCGACTTTTTTCTCGTAATTGTACTTTTTGCTCTTTTTTCACGAGATACGAAGGGATATCTACACGTTTTCCATCGACCAGGAAATGCCCATGGCACACCATCTGCCGGGCTTGTGTACGAGAATGACAAAGGCCCAGGCGATACACGACATTATCTAACCGTCGTTCTAATAACCCTAACAGGTTTTCGCCTGTAATTCCCCGCTGCCGCTCTGCTTTTGCAAAATATCCGCGAAACTGCCGTTCTAACAGACCATACATGCGTTTCACTTTTTGTTTTTCGCGAAGCTGCAGGCCATAATCAGATCGTTTTGATCTGCGCTGGCCATGCTGCCCAGGAGCGTAATTTCTCCGTTCAAGCGCACATTTATCTGTATGGCAGCGATCGCCTTTCAAATATAATTTTGTCCCTTCGACTCGACATAATCGACACACAGGACCTGTATACCGTGCCAAGTTGTATCCTCCTTCGATTATAGATTGTCAATTCTCAATTGTCAACTTTCAATTGTCAATTGTCAATTATTTATACTCGTCTCCTTTTCGGAGGCCGACATCCATTGTGTGGAATTGGCGTGACATCTTTGATGGCTTTCACTTCCAATCCAACCGCCTGCAAAGCCCGAATAGCTGCTTCTCTTCCGGCTCCAGGCCCTTTTACATAGACTTCAAGCTGACGCATTCCCATATCAAGGGCTTTTTTTCCACAATCTCGCGCAGCCATTTGAGCGGCAAAGGGGGTGTTTTTGCGCGACCCTTTGTAGCCAATACTTCCCGCACTTGACCATGAGATCACATTCCCGCTTATATCAGTAATGGTCACGATCGTGTTATTAAAGGTGCTCTGAACATGCGCAACTCCTCTTTCAATATTCCCGAGATCGCGTCTTTTCTTTTTGACCGTACTTTTTTTCTGTCCTTTTGCCATATCAAGGTTTCGAGGTTAACGTCAAAGATTTAAAGCTCTACGCAACTTTAAACCCATAACCTAACTGTGTTCATCCTGTGTTGACTCCTGACTATTTACGTTTTTTCCCACCGATCGCTCGCCTTGGTCCTTTGCGTGTTCGCGCGTTGGAACGTGTTCGTTGTCCTCGTACAGGTAACCCACGTCGGTGACGTAAGCCTCGATAGCATCCAATATCCATCAACCGTTTAATACTCATCGAGATTTCACGTCGCAGATCGCCTTCAACCTGATATTGTCCACTATCGACAATCACTTTTCGTAGAAGATTCACTTCATCTTCTGAGAGATCTTGAACGCGTTTATTTGGATCAATCTCTGTTTCTTGTAAAATTTTCTGAGAAGTGGCTCGTCCTATTCCAAAAATATAGGTCAAACCAATTTCCACACGCTTTTCTTTTGGCAAGTCTACACCCGCTATTCTAGCCAACGTCCACCCTCCATCTAAAAAATCGATCTGTCTGTTTGCAAGAAATCCCCCGCCGACAATGAATGATCTATCCTTGTCGTTGCTTATGACGAGGGTTTTCACAGATAACTCGAATGATACCTTTTCGCTTAATAATTCTGCATTTATCGCAGATTTTTTTGACTGAAGATCGCACTTTCATAAATTTCACATTCACGTTATTCAGTAAAGGAAACACGTTCGCCAACCATCGAGAAAAGAATGGTTTCCCGTATTTTACTTCCCATAAAAGTTACTTATGCCGATATGTAATGCGTCCGCGCGAAAGATCATACGGAGATAATTCTACAGCAACTTTATCACCAGGGAGAATACGAATGAAATGTTTGCGCATTTTTCCTGAGATATGAGCTAAGACTTTGTGCCCATTATCCAATTCTACGCGAAACATCGCATTCGGTAATGGTTCGATAACTGTTCCCTCAACTTGAATAACATCTTCTTTTGACATAAAACTTTTCCGATTAAGTCCCAATTGAGAATCGGTTCCTGCCAATTATCAATTGCCAACTCATTAGCGTCTTCCTCGAAGTTTTCCTTTTTTCATAAAGCCTTCATAATGACGCGTTAATAAGTGTGATTCGATTTGCTGCATCGTGTCTAAGGCTACCCCAACCACGATCAATAATGCCGTTCCTCCGAAATAGAATGGCACATTCATGGCGCTAATCAGGAATTCAGGAAGAATGGCGATCAACGCTAAAAAGATCGCTCCCGCTAAGGTAATGCGAGTTAAGACCGCATCAATATAGGTTGCAGTTCGTTTTCCTGGTCGAACTCCGGGAATATAACCGCCATATTTCTTCATGTTTTCTGCTAAATCTGTCGGATTAAACACGATCGCCGTATAAAAATACGCGAAGAAAATGATCATCATCGCATAGAGGACCGTGTATAAAATATGCCCTGGCGATAAACTCTCCGCAATGGCCTGCGCCCAGGGTTTGTTGACAAATCTTGCGAGTGTCGCGGGGAACACAATAATAGAGGAGGCAAAAATGACCGGGATTACACCTGCCGTATTTACCCGTAAGGGGATATGTGTACTTTGTCCTCCATAAATGCGCCTTCCAACAACACGTTTGGCATATTGCACCGGAATTTTTCGCATTCCTTGCTGCATAACAATAACAGCGGCAACCACAATCGCCATCATAATCAGCAAACCAAGCAGTGAAAACAGTGCGAAATCTCCCCGCTGCACCGATTCAATTGTCCCGGCGACGGCTGCGGGAAGCCGGACGACAATTCCGGCAAAAATAATCAGCGAAATCCCATTACCAATGCCGCGTTCGGTAATCTGCTCGCCTAACCACATAATAAACGCTGTTCCAGCCGTCAAGGTAATCATCGTGATCAAGCGAAACGCCCATCCTGGAACGGGAACAACCGGAGCTCCTGCCGGGCCCTGCATCTTTTCCAGACCAATTCCGATTCCCAGAGATTGAATGATACTCAGCACAATTGTTCCGTAACGGGTATACTGCGTAATTTTTTTGCGTCCCTGCTCGCCCTCTTTGGATAGTCGTTCAAGATAAGGAACCACTACTGTTAACAATTGCAGAATAATCGACGCACTGATATAGGGCATAATCCCCAGGGCAAACACTGTTAACCGTTTAAGCGCTCCTCCGGTAAACAAATCAACCATGCCGAGCACTGTTCCCTGGGCAGAATCAAAAATCTGCGTTAATACCTGCGCATCGACGCCGGGGGTAGGAATATGAGCTCCAAAACGATACACTGCCAATAATCCCAGCGTAATGAGAATACGCTTTTTGAGCTCCGGAATCTTAAATATGTTTTGGAATACCTGTAACAATGTTTCTACTCCTCACTCATGTTGAATTAGCAAGAGAGAATTCGCTCATTACCCGTTGCTAGTTCACAACTGTACATTCCCCACCAACCGCCTTAATTTTTTCCATCGCACTCTTGCTGAATGCATGAGCATGGATGTGAAACGACTTGGTCAGATCTCCTTCGCCAAGAATTTTTACCAGACTCGTGGCTTTTCTGGCAAGTCGCGTTTCACGCAAAAGATCTAACGTAATTTCCGTTCCACTCTCAAATCTCTGTTCTAAGGTTTTAAGGTTGATGATCTCGTAGTCTGTCTTAAAAATATTTGTAAATCCACGCTTCGGTAAACGACGTTGTAACGGCATCTGGCCACCTTCAAACCAGAGGTGTATACCACTACCCGACCGAGCTTTTTGACCTTTATGTCCTTTTCCGCTTGTCTTTCCAAGACCGGAACCTGGTCCTCTTCCAACTCGCTTTCTTTTCGTTTTTGCTCCGTCTGCGTATGTCAATTCATGTAGTTTCATAACACGCCTTACATTCAAAATACAGAAAGTCAAAGAGTTTCTCTATTCTTCACCTTCTACTTGAGTTACCTCGACTAAATGTTTGACCTTAAACACCATGCCTCGTATTTCAGGCGTATCTTGATGTTTTACTGAGGAATTTATTTTCCTCAACCCTAATCCGGTAAGGATTTTCCGCAATTTATTAGGGACGCCAATTTGACTTTTTATCAGCTTAATACAGATCGTCGAATTCATAACATATTCACTCCCGCACCAGAAGATCAATCCATCTACAGGATGTGGTATTTTAATAATCCATCAATTCTTCCAGTTGTTCTAACGGAATATTCCGCTGTTTAGCAACAACCGATGGATCTTTGAGATTTTGCAGGCCGTTGATTGTCGCTTTCACCACATTATGGGGATTGTGCGACCCAATACACTTCGTCAAAATATCTTGAATCCCCACCACTTCTAATACTGCGCGAACAGGACCACCGGCAATCACTCCAGTTCCCGGAGAGGCCGGTTTTAACAAGACTCGCCCTGCTCCAAATTTTCCAAGAATTTGATGAGGAATCGTCGTATTCCGCAATGGAATGGTAATCAAACTCTTTTTTGCCCTTTCAATGGCTTTCCGAATGGCTTCAGGAACTTCTTTTGCCTTTCCAAGGCCATATCCAACACGACCATGTCCATCTCCAACCACAACGAGCGCGCTAAAACTAAAGCGCCGACCGCCTTTGACGACTTTTGCCACGCGGCTAATGTGTACAACCTTATCGGTTAAATCGGTTTCTCTGGGATCTATCCTCGACAAGAGATACCCCTCCTTTTTCAATTGCCTCTTGAAAATTGACTATTGAGAAATTTCAATCTTCAATCTTAGAATTGTAAACCACCTTCGCGGGCACTTTCTGCTAATGCCGCCACCCTTCCATGATATTGATACCCGTTGCGATCAAACACCACCTGGGTAATATTTTTCTCGACTGCCTTCTGAGCCAAAAATTTTCCCACTTCTTTTGCCGCAGCAATATCGCTGCCCTTCTGAATGACTGCGTGAATTTCCGGCGTTAACGTTGACACACCAAGCAAGGTATGACTATGTTCATCGTCAATTAATTGCGCATAGATATGTTTCAAACTCCGAAATACGCACAGACGCGGACATGCTGCACTTCCAGATATTTTTCTTCGAATCCGTTTATGTCGTTTTAACCGTGGGTTCTTTATTATTCCTTTTCTCTCCATAATACCGCTTACTCCTTCAAGCCAGAGATTTCGCACCCCTCATGTTATGCTCCTGTTTTCCCGACTTTTGTGCGTACAACTTCATCACTATAGCGAATGCCTTTTCCTTTATACGGCTCTGGCTTCCGAACACTTCTAATATTCGCTGCAACTTGTCCGACCTGTTGTTTATCTCTTCCTTTGACAATAATTTTATTTTGCCCTTCCACTTGAATGGAAATTCCTTCGGGAACAGGAAAATTGACCGGATGAGAATATCCAACAGCTATATTTAAGACATTTCCCTCCATTTTAGCGCGATACCCGATCCCAACAACCTCAAGGGTCTTGGTAAATCCAGTTGAAACTCCAACTACCATATTATTGACTAGCGATCGCACTAACCCATGGAGCGCGCGATGGCGTTTTTGATCGGTCGCGCGTGTAACTAGAATCTGCGATTCGTGTAGATCCAGTGAAATTCCAGCAGGAATGGTGTACGTCAAGGAGCCCAAAGGGCCACGGGTCGTTAGCAGCGTTTGTTCTAATTTGACCTCTACACCTTGAGGAATTTCAATCGGTTTTTTTCCTATTCTTGACATTCTTCAGATCAGTAATCCGTAATGCGTAAATAGACACCTGCTTATACGTATCACGTATCACGTATTCATCCACGTTGCAGAGTATGTAGTACGTAGTGACATATTACGTATTACGTTTTATCACCTTACCATACAGTACACAACACTTCGCCGCCAACATTTGCCTGGCGAGCTTCTCGATCAGTTAAAATGCCTCTTGAGGTTGAGACCACAGCGATCCCCAGTCCATTCAAGACTTTTGGCAATTCAACTTTTTTACTATATACCCGACACCCCGGTTTACTAATTCGCTTAATTTCCGTGATCACACTCTTCCCCTCCTCCGTATACTTCAAATAAATTCGAAGAGTGCGGTCATCTGTCTGGGTACATCCGTTTACATAACCTTCCTGTTTCAAAATTTTTACAATTTCTGCCTTCATTTTTGAATACGGGGCGTCAACATACGGCTTACTCGCCATACCGCCATTCCGGATTCGTGTCAGCAGATCAGCAATAGGATCAGTCATTCCCATAATCTCATCACCTTCACTTGACAATTGACACTTGACAATTGACTCTTGTCAATTTACCAACTCGCCTTAATCACACCCGGGACTTCACCATTGGAAGCCAGGGTACGGAAACAAATTCGGCACATGCCGAATTTACGCAAATATCCCCGTGGGCGACCACAAATACGACACCGATGATATTGCCGTACTTGAAATTTCGGAGGACGGTTACACTTTTCAATCAGTGCTTTCTTCGCCAAGTTCTCTCTCCTTCCCTAGACGTTAACTACTAAAGGGCATTCCAAGTTCTTTTAACAATGCATACCCTTCTTCATCGGTCCTTGCTGTTGTTACGACAGACACACTTAATCCACGCAATTTATCCACCTTATCGTAATCAATCTCCGGGAAAATCAATTGTTCCCGAATCCCTAAAGTATAATTGCCTCTACCATCGAACGCTTTGGGAGACACCCCTTTAAAATCACGTACACGAGGCAGGGCAACATGAATCAAGCGCTCAAGAAATTCATACATCCGTTGTCTTCGGAGCGTGACCATACACCCGATTGGCATACCTGCTCTCAATTTAAAGCCCGCAATCGATTTTTTCGCTCGCGTTACCATCGGCTTTTGTCCGGTAATAGCAGCCAACTCTTCGACTGCCCGATCCAGGACTTTCGGGTCTGCTACAGCTTCCCCCAACCCGATATTCACAATCACTTTATCGAGTTTCGGAACGGCCATCGGGTTTTTATAGCCAAACCGTTTGGTGAGAGAGGGAACAGTTTCTTCCGTATATTTTTGCTCTAGTCTCGATTTCATTACTCTCTGGTTCCAAGGGTCAGGTTCTGGGTTCTGGGTTCACAGCGTCAACCGCCAGTCCCCCGAAACCAGCCACCTTACCTGTCAATGACTTCTCCACACTTTTTACACATTCTCACCTTTGAACCATCTTCCAGGAATTTTTTTCCACTACGAGTTGCCTGTTTGCAACTCGGGCACACAAGCATCACATTCGACGCATGAATCGTGCCTTCACGTTCAATGATTCCGCCCCCCTGCCCTTGAGTTCGACGTTTCGTATGTTTTTTAATCATGTTCAGATGTTCAACAATCACACGTCCTTTGGCAGGAAACGCTTTCAAAATCTTCCCCGATTTCCCTCGTTCTTTGCCGGAGACGACTTTCACTACATCACCCTTCTTCACATGAAGTTTTGGCATTCCCATTGTTTTTTACTCCTCTGCCAGTCTCTTGAACACCTATCAATACCTACAGTACTTCCGGGGCAAGGGAAACAATTTTCATAAACGCTTTTTCGCGTAACTCTCTCGCCACTGGTCCAAAGATGCGGGTTCCAATTGGCTCATTTTGGTTTGACAGCAAGACTGCCGCATTGCGATCGAATTTAATATATGAGCCATCCTGTCGGCGTTGTTCTTTTGCTGTTCTCACAATAACCGCCCGCACGACATCTTTTTTCTTGACGTTTCCACCTGGAGTTGCCTCTTTTACTGAAGCAATGATCAGATCACCAAGCCTGGCATACTTCCGTTTTGAACCACCTAATACTTTGATACATTGAATCTTCTTCGCCCCTGAATTATCCACGACATCTATCATTGTCTGCATCTGTATCATCGCTAATCACCTTTTCTTTCAAACTTGAGCGTGTTCACAGATGTGGTCATCACATTGCCGCTCTTTTCACTATCTCAGTCACTCGCCATCGTTTATCTTTGCTCAGAGGCCGGGTCTCAACAATTTCAACGACATCGCCAATTCGGCATTCGTTCTGTTCATCATGAGCTTTAAATTTCCGCGCTCGTCTAATGACTTGGGTATATTGCGGATGTCTAGTTAAGCGTTCAACCCGCACAACCACCGTTTTATCCATTTTATCGCTCACAACAACCCCCCGGCGAGTCTTACGCTGTGCCTCAGCTTTCGCCATACTAAAAACCCCCTTCAAATTGTCAATAAATTTCGCCAACAGAATGCACTACTCTACTGTACTCTTTGGACGGTTTGTTTTACTAGTTCTCGTTGTCGGCGCACGGTTTTGACTCGCGCCAAATCCTTACGCACATTTCGTAAGATCTGAGGGTTTTCTGCTATCCCTGCAGCAATTTGAAACCGGAGATTAAACACTTCTTCCGTTAAATCTCGTTCGCGGCTTTCCAGTTCCTCATCGCTCATTTCACGAAGTTCTCGCGCTTTCATTGTGATAATACTCCTCTTTCAACAAATTTCGTCTTAATTGGCAATTTATGAGCGGCAAGACGAAACGCTTCTCGCGCCAATTCTTCAGAAACCCCTTCCATTTCATACATCACGCGGCCCGGTTTCACCACAGCCACCCAGTGATCAGGACTCCCTTTGCCTTTTCCCATTCGGGTTTCCGCAGGCTTCGACGTCATGGGTTTATCGGGAAAAATTCGAATCCAGACTCTACCAGCGCGTTTGATCTTTCTCGTCATAGACACACGCGCTGCCTCAATTTGTCGGTCAGTAATCAACCCGGCCTCGACTGCCTGCAAGCCATATTGTCCGAAATTCACTTCACATCCCCGATAGGCTTTCCCTCGATTTCGTCCCCGGTGATGCTTACGATATTTAATCTTCTTTGGCATTAACATAATCGGCCACCTATATTCATCGCACTATGTTGTCGGATTTGCGGGAGTCTGATATGAAAGGACTTCACCTTTAAAAATCCAGACTTTCACCCCAATCGCGCCATAGGTTGTTCGCGCTTCCGTAAACCCATAATCAATATCGGCGCGTAACGTATGGAGCGGGACCCGTCCTTCACGATACCATTCGGCCCGGGCCATTTCAGCCCCGCCTAATCGTCCAGAACAGGCCACTCGAATCCCTTCCGCACCAAATCGCATTGCTGTTGTCACACTCCGCTTCATTGCGCGTCTGAACGCTACACGTCGTTCTAATTGCAAGGCAATATTTTCTGCGACTAATTGCGCATCAAGTTCAGCTTTTCTGACCTCATAGATATTAACATGAACGTCGCGGTCGGTTAATTGCTGTAATTTCTTTTTCAATTGGTCAACTTCCGCCCCTCTGCGTCCGATTAAAATACCTGGACGAGCCGTATACACGTTAATCGTGGTCTTTTCTGCTGCGCGTTCAATTTCCACGCGCGAGATACCTGCATGATGGAATGATTTTTTAATAAACTTGCGGATCTTCAGATCTTCATGCAGAAAATCAGCATAATTTTTCTCCGCATACCATCGCGATTGCCATGTTTTATTAATCCCCAATCGGAGACCTATAGGATGTACTTTTTGTCCCAATCTCAAACCTCCACGTATACGACTGGATGTTGAATGTGGAATGCTGAATGTTGAATTAAACATCTACGATACAACATCGAACATTATTTTCAGATTTTCTCATCCAATATTACCGTAATATGACTTGTTCGTTTTCGAATTCTTGTCGCCCGACCCATTGCGCGAGGACGAAAGCGTTTCATCGTGGGACCCTGGTCGACATACGCTTCTTTGATATAGAGCGTATCCACATCAGACACATCATGAGTATTCTCAGCATTTGCGATCCCTACTCGCACGAGTTTTTCAATCGTTTTCGCCACGGCCTTGGGCGAGTCTCTGAGAATATCTAACGCTTCTTGAACATATCGTCCCCGAATCATATCAATCACTAATCGTGCTTTACGCGGAGACACTCTCACATATCGCCCTATTGACTTCACAGCCATACTCTTCTCCTATATTCGAAAATCACCGTCAGACATTTTACCGTTTCGTCGTCTTCTCGGTTTTCCCATGTCCTCGGTATGTCCGCGTAGGGGAAAATTCTCCAAGTTTATGTCCGACCATATTCTCTGTCACATACACCGGAATAAACCGTTTCCCATTATGAACAGCAAAGGTATGCGAAATAAAATCCGGTAAAATCGTCGAACGACGCGACCAGGTTTTCATCACTTTTTTATCCCCTCGCGTATTCATTTCCTGAACTTTTTTCAGCAACTTTCCGTCTACAAACGGTCCTTTTTTTACCGATCTTGGCATAAATTTTTTTGGAACATGCAACATGGAGCATAGAGCAGATGTATTTTCTTTTTGACATCTTTACTCCGCTGCCTGCTACCTTACCATCACCATATTAACTCTGTTTCCTTCGCCGAACAATGTATTTATCCGAAGGATTGCGTTTCTTACGCGTCTTATAACCTTTTGTAGGAACACCCCAGGGGCTGACCGGATGGCGTCCGCCGGATGTCCGTCCTTCACCGCCGCCATGTGGATGATCAACCGGGTTCATTGCGACCCCGCGAACCTTCGGACGTCGACCTAACCAACG
The DNA here is from genome assembly GCA_040772385.1 of Candidatus Vecturithrix sp. GTDB lineage: Bacteria > Moduliflexota > Moduliflexia > Moduliflexales > Moduliflexaceae > Vecturithrix. The sequence continues at coordinate 891,938 of JAXGYF010000001.1, forward strand.
AGCGCGACCAGCCTTCCCAATCACAATATTGCCATGATCAGCATTCCCGACAGCCCCGATTGTCGCCGTACACTCCAGGTGTACCATACGCACTTCTCCCGAAGGAAGGCGTATCTGGGCATAGTTGCCTTCTTTTGCCATAATCACAGCACTTGTTCCGGCACTACGGACAATCTGCCCGCCCTTGCCACGCTTTAATTCGATATTATGAATCGGTGTTCCCGGCGGAATATTTTTGAGTGGAAGCGCATTCCCAACCTGAATATCAGCCTCGGCGCTTGCCACCACCTGATCCCCAACTTTCAATCCATCGGGGGCCAGGATATAACGTTTCTCTCCGTCGAGATAATGTAATAATGCTATTCGAGCAGAACGATTCGGATCGTATTCTATCGTCGCAACTCTTGCGGGAACGGACAGTTTATTGCGTTTAAAATCAATTATTCGATAAAACCGTTTATGTCCACCGCCTCGATGACGACTGGTGACACGCCCCAGATTATTTCGCCCGCCTGTTTTTTTGAGAGGCTTAATTAAACTCGGTTCAGGGCGTGCTGCGGTAATTTCTTCAAATGTTGATACCGTTTGAAACCGTCGTCCTGGTGAAGTCGGCTTATATTTTCTCACTGCCATGTTCACATCATTGATCATTATCAATTGTCAATGCTCAATTGTCAATTGTCAATGCTCAATTCTCACTTGTCAATTCTCGCTTGTCAAGCGATCATCTCTAACTCCAGATAGGAATAGTATCGCCTTCTTTTAATGTGACAATCGCTTTCTTCCAATCAGGGCGTCTCCCTTCACTTCGGCCTCGCCGTTTGACTTTGCCATGGACTCGCATGGTATTCACCTTCAAAACGGTTACCCCAAAAATCTGTTCGACCGCTTGACGAATCTCTATTTTATTGACATTGATCGCAACTTCAAAAGCATATTTATTATACTTTGCTTTTAAGCGGTCACATTTCTCTGTAAATAATGGTCGTTTCAGCACACTATACACGTCTTTCATTGTGTTAACGCCCCTTCGATAATAGACAATCCCGCTTTATCGACAATCAAATAATCATATCGTAAAGCTTCATACACATTCAAGTTTTCTGCGTGCATCACACGCACACCGGGAATATTTCGTCCTGAAAGCCAGGCCGCCTCCGTCCAACTCCCTAGAGCAATCGCAACATTCAAGGAATCTCCCACCAGATTTTTCAAAATCGACACCATGCGTTTGGTACTCGGTTTGTCAAATTCAAGTTGATCAATCACCAGGAATTTGGCTTCCTGGAGTTTTGAGGTCAACACCGATCGCATGGCAACCTTGCGCATCTTTTTGGGAACAGAAAAAGAATAGTCACGAGGTTTCGGACCAAACACCACACCACCACCTCGCCATAATGGAGAACGCGTCGTTCCTACACGAGCATTTCCCGTTCCTTTTTGTCGCCAGGGTTTCTTCCCTCCCCCTTTCACTTCGGATCGTCCCCGAGTCGATGATGTTCCTCTTCGTCGAGATGCAAGCTGGGAACACACCACCTGATGCACAGCAGGCTCTTTGATCGGAGCATTAAATACGCTGTCATTCAGATCAATCTCTTCAATCTTCGCGTTTTCAGCCGTTAAAACATTAATTGTTGCCACACTTCATCGAAATGCAGAATACAGAACGCAGAACGCCATGTTGCTGCCCCTGATTTCTGACTTCTACAATTTAATCTTCACATCTACCCCAGCAGGGAGATCTAGTCGCATAAGCGCATCAACTGTCTGCGGAGTCGGTTCCAGGATATCAATAATCCTTTTATGCGTGCGTATTTCAAATTGTTCCCGCGATTTTTTATTCACATGAGGGGAACGAAGCACAGTATACCGATTAATACGAGTGGGTAATGGAATCGGTCCTGCCACTCGTGATCCCGTATTTTGCGCTGTAGACACGATCTCAGTTACAGATTGATCAAGCAACTGATGATCATATCCTTTCAAACAAATCCTGATATTCTGATTAGCCATAGCAATCCACTATTCCACCTAAACGTTGAGAATTGAAAAATGTACGCCCGGAATTTGCGCATCCCGTTGAGGACGCTCTTCTTGAAGAAGTAACTCAGGTCAGTATGTTCACTGTTTTTTCTTCCTCTCGTATCTTCATCACACCAGCGTTTCAATGAACCTCACAAGGCATATCTTCTTAATGAACCATACTGCCATGAAAACTCTGCCTTATTCTAAGGCTTTTTGGCGTGCTACACACAACAAGAGGCGATGTATTGAAATCCGTCAACGATGTCAATGACTTTTTACGTTTTTTTTCTTTTTCAGTGTTTTAGTGTTTTATGATTTTTCTTAAACTCCCATACATTCGGATACGTAAACACACCCAAACACCGAAATACTTACCTTATTCCAGGATTTCAGCGACCACACCTGCTCCTACCGTGCGCCCACCTTCACGCACCGCAAACCGCAACTCTTTCTCCATTGCGATCGGCGTAATCAATTGCGCAACCACCGTCACACGATCCCCAGGCATCACCATCTCGACCCCCTCAGGTAACGTTACGGTCCCGGTCACGTCGGTCGTGCGAAAATAAAACTGCGGCCGATACCCATTAAAAAACGGCGTATGCCGCCCCCCTTCTTCTTTCGACAACACATAGATCTCGGCATTGAATTTCGTATGGGGCGTGATACTCTTCGGCTTCGCTAACACCTGCCCGCGCTCCACTTCTTCGCGCTTGATCCCGCGCAGCAACACCCCAATATTGTCGCCCGCCTGCCCTTCATCTAACAGCTTCCGGAACATCTCCACGCCGGTCGCAACCGTCTTGCGGGTCTCGGTGATCCCTACGATCTCCACTTCTTCGCCCACTTTGATCCGTCCACGTTCCACGCGCCCGGTCGCGACCGTCCCACGCCCGGAAATGCTGAACACATCTTCCACCGGCATCAAAAACGGCTTGTCAATATCGCGCTCCGGCAAGGGGATGTACCTGTCAATCGCGTCCATCAACTCGAAAATACACTTCGTGTCTGGCGAATCCGGATCGCCGCTCTCTAACGCTTTTAACGCTGACCCCCGAATCAACGGCAGATCATCTCCCGGAAAATCATAGGAACTCAGCAACTCCCGCACTTCCAACTCGACTAACTCCAACAGTTCTTCGTCATCCACCATGTCCACTTTGTTCAAAAACACCACGATGTACGGCACATTCACCTGACGCGCCAATAACACATGCTCCCGCGTCTGCGGCATCGGCCCGTCCGCCGCGCTTACCACCAAAATCGCCCCGTCCATCTGCGCTGCCCCGGTGATCATGTTCTTCACATAATCGGCATGTCCCGGACAATCCACATGCGCATAGTGTCGCGTCGCGGTCTGGTATTCGATATGGGCAGTGGCGATGGTGATCCCCCGTGCCTTCTCTTCCGGGGCTTTATCTATCGCGTCAAACGGCACGTAATCGGCCAACCCTTTCTTCGACAGAACTTCCGTGATGGCCGCCGTGAGCGTCGTCTTCCCATGATCTACGTGGCCAATCGTGCCGACATTCACATGCGGCTTCGTGCGTTCAAATTTTGCTTTTGCCATATTTTTCTCAAAAGTTTCAGGGTCAGAAACTCAGGATCACTGATATCCTGCTCATGCAACTTGTGTTGTTGTTTCCTCTACTTTTGCGTAGAGTATCTGAACATCATTCACCGAAACATCAGACTTTTCCGGAAACAACTTCATCTTTCACATTTTGAGGCACCTGTTCATAATGGGAAAATTCCATGGAATATGTCGCTCTCCCCTGAGTAATTGAACGCAGATCGGTGGCATACCCAAACATTTCCGCAAGAGGAACAGTAGCACGAACAAGTTGCGCGCCTCCCCTGGCTTCCATTTCAGAAATTTTTCCTCGTTTTGAATTCAGATTCCCGATGACATCACCTAAATATTCTTCGGGAAGTACAACTTCGACTTGAACAATCGGTTCCAGGAGTTCACTTTTCCCTATACGCAGAGCATTATGAAGCGCCATGGAACCAGCGATCTTAAACGCCATTTCCGATGAATCAACTTCATGATAGGAACCATCATATAGCGACACCGCCAGATCAACAACCGGAAATCCTGCTAATTCTCCATTTTCCATGGCTTCCCGGATTCCTCGCTCGACAGCAGGAATATATTCTTTCGGAATAACACCGCCAACAATGGCATTTTCAAAAATAAAGCCTTTTCCCCGCGGCAGCGGCGATACGCGAATTTTCACATGCCCATATTGTCCTCGACCGCCGCTCTGTCTGACAAATTTTCCTTCACTGTCTGCAGGTTGGGCAATTGTTTCTTTATAAGCGACCTGCGGTCTCCCAATATTGGCAGCAACTTTAAATTCCCGAATGAGTCGATCAATAATAATTTCGAGGTGTAACTCTCCCATTCCGGAAATAATCGTCTGTCCGGTTTCCTGATTAAATCTCGTCTGAAAGGTCGGATCTTCGTGAGCCAGACGCGACAAACTGGCGACCAATTTTTCTTGATCAGACTTGGTTTTTGGCTCGATTGCAACGGCAATTACCGGCTCAGGAAAGACGATGGATTCTAAAATAATTTGGTGTTTTTCATCGCCGCATAAGGTATCTCCTGTTCCAGATACTTTTAATCCAACCCCGGCAACAATATCACCAGAATAGGCCACATCAATTTCTTCGCGTTTATCCGCATGCATCCTGAGTAACCGGCCAATTCGTTCGCGTTTTTGCTTTGTCGAATTATACACATACGATCCGGCATGGATACTCCCTGAATAGGTCCGAATAAACGTCAACTGACCAACATAGGGATCATTCATCACTTTAAAAACTAATCCGGCCAAAGGTTGAGCATCGCTGGTTTCCTGAATCACTTCCTTCTCGGTTTCCGGATCAATTCCCTTCACCCCTGGAATATCTGCCGGGGAAGGGAGATAATACATAATAGCATCTAACAATGCCTGCACGCCTTTATTTTTAAAGGCTGAGCCGCACAAAACAGGAACAATCTTATTTTTGATCGTCAACTCACGAATCGCTTTATAAATCAGATCTTCTGGAATATCTTCCCCTTCTAAATACCGATCAACGATTCCTTGTTCACCATCGGGATCGATCTCTTCATAAAGCCGTTCGCGGTATGCTTCAACCTGCTCCGCCATATCTTCAGGGATATCGACCTCTTGATACACTGTTCCCAGAGTTTCCTCATCATAGATTCTCATCTTCAGGCGAACCAGATCAATAATCCCTTGAAAATCTTGTTCTTGTCCATAAGGGAGTTGAAGAGGAACAGGTTGTGTTCCGAGCCGTTTTTGCATCATCTCGATGACGCGGAAAAAATCTGCCCCCGTTCGATCCATTTTATTCACAAAGGCAATTCGGGGGACTCCATATTTATCAGCTTGTCTCCATACTGTCTCAGACTGCGGCTGAACGCCGCCCACAGCACAGAAAATTCCCACCGCCCCATCAAGCACGCGCAAGGAACGCTCGACTTCAACAGTAAAATCAACGTGACCAGGAGTATCAATGATATTAATTCGATGATCTTTCCAGAAACACGTGGTTGCTGCAGAAGTAATTGTAATACCGCGTTCTTGTTCCTGTTCCATCCAATCCATGGTGGCATTGCCATCATGAACTTCTCCTATTTTATAGGTCCGCCCTGTATAGTACAGAATCCGTTCGGTTGTCGTTGTTTTTCCAGCGTCAATATGGGCAATTATACCGATGTTCCGACAATGTTCTAAAGCAACTTTCCGTTCCAAAGCACGAACTGAAACACCACTAATGAGGAAACTTTCATTAAGTATTGCTCAGTGTAATTGTAGAGAAGTTCTTTACCACCGATAATGCGCAAACGCTTTGTTAGCCTCTGCCATCTTATGGGTATCTTCTCGTTTCTTAATTGCAATGCCTTTATTCCCTGCGGCATCTAATAATTCTCCGGCCAAACGTTCTTTCATTGTTCGTTCAGAACGGGTTCTCGACGCGTCAATAATCCACCGCATACTCAAGGTCGTTCTTCTATTCGGACGAACTTCAACTGGTACCTGATACGTCGACCCGCCGACCCGGCGTGATCGAATTTCTAAAATAGGCTTGGTATTCGAGACGGCCTTATTGAAGACTGCCAGGACATCACGATTTCCCGTACGATCACGAATCAGGTCCAAAGCTCCGTAAAAGATAGATTCAGCAACGCTTTTTTTGCCATCATACATCAACATATTGACAAACTTCGTGACAAGCGCACTGTTAAATTTCGGATCTGGCAATACAACTCTTTTATCTGCTAATTTCCGACGAGACATAAGTAAAAGATAGAAACTATTGAATATTGAAAATTGAAAGATTGCAAACTAAAACAATTTTCAACCTTCAATATCGCTATTTTTTAGGTTTCTTTGTACCGTATTTTGATCGACTTTTGGCTCTATTCTGCACTCCCGTACTGTCAAGAGTACCACGGACGATATGATAACGAACTCCGGGTAAATCTTTCACACGTCCTCCACGAACAAGTACCAGGGAATGTTCTTGCAAATTATGACCGATTCCCGGAATATAGGTCGTGACTTCAATTCCATTGGTGAGCCTCACTCTGGCAACCTTTCGAAGTGCGGAATTCGGCTTTTTCGGGGTAGAAGTATAAACACGCACACATACCCCTCGTTTTTGCGGACAACTTCGTAAAGCCGGACTATCTGAACCATACGTTGCTTTTTCGCGTCCTTTTCTAATCAACTGACGAATTGTTGGCATAAACACAATCTCCTAACACCTTGATTTTCTTGACGTTATCATCCTCTCAGAAAAGCTCGCAAACCGTAACAACAGCCCCTAAGCTTGTCAAGATTTTTTTCTTCAACTTCAAACTTTCTTCTGAACGACATTTCATTCCAAAAATGTCCCAAATGCTGGCGACACTTTGATTGGGCGTTTTCGATACTCAGGTTTTCCTGTCCCGGCTGGAATGATGCGCCCGACAAGGACATTTTCTTTCAACCCTTGTAGATCGTCAATTTTCCCGGAAATGGCAGCTTCTGTCAGAACACGAGTCGTCTCCTGGAATGACGCGGCAGACAGAAAACTATCCGTACTGAGCGATGCGACAGTAATACCTAGAAGCAAAGGCCGGCCACTGGCGGGCTTTCCATCTTCTTCAATCACACGCCGATTCTCTTCATCAAATACAAAACGGTCAATATATTCATCCATCAAGAAGGAGGTATCGCCAGGATCAGAAATCTTGACCCGGCGTAACATCTGTCTGACAATCACTTCGATATGTTTATCATTGATATTCACGCCCTGTAAACGATAGACCTGCTGTACCTCATCAACCAGATATCTTTGGACTTCTTTGGCGCCAAGCACCCGCAGAATATCATGCGGGTTGGAGGGACCATCCATCAAGGGTTCCCCTGCCTGAACGCGATCTTCCTCACGCACATTCACATGCGTACCTCGTGGAATAGAATATTCCCGTTCATCGCCCGTTTCGTTTCGGACAAAAATTTTGCGCATCCCGCGCGACACTTCTCCGAAATGTACGACACCGTCAATTTCACTGATCGTCGCATGTTCTTTCGGCTTTCGAGCTTCAAACAATTCAACCACGCGCGGCAACCCACCGGTAATATCTTTGGTCTTCGTGGTGTCTCTGGGGATTTTCGCAATAATATCTCCGGCGAACACTGTATCCCCGTCATTCACCTGTAAATTCGCGCCGGTCGGTAACAATTTCTGATCAATGGTTTTCCCCTCTTGATTTTTCAAGACAAAGCGCGGTTGAAACCGCTCGTCGGTCGTATCAATCACGACTTTCGTCGTCAAGCCTGTGACCTCATCTACTTCCTCTTGCATCGTACTCCCTTCGAGCACGTCGCGGAGCAGAACGATCGATTCGCCTGGCATTTCGACGATAATCGGAGTGGTAAACGGATCCCAACGGGCGATCTCCTGTTCCGCTTCGACATGATCGCCGTCATTGACGAGCAGCGTAGCGCCGTACACCAGCGGCGGGTATTGATCTTCCAGGCCATTATCATCGCGAACAATCGCGATATACCCCCCTTTCGACCGCACCGACATTTTCTGGTCGCGGTTACGCACACAATCAATATCATAAAAACGCACCGTGCCGCTGCGACGTGCCGTGAGCGTAGATTGCTCCATAACCGCGCTCGCCGTGCCGCCGATATGAAAGGTCCGCATTGTCAACTGCGTACCCGGTTCTCCGATTGACTGCGCCGCTAAGATACCAACCGCTTCGCCTAAATTTGCCAATTGGCGTGTGGCCAGGTTGCTGCCGTAACAAAGCGCGCACACCCCGCGCTTGGATTGACAGGTCAATACCGAGCGAATACGAATACTTGTCAGCCCTGCATTCTCAATTTGTTCTGCCAGGGTTTCATTAATCAGTTCATTGGCATGAACAAGCACCTCGTTTGTTACCGGATGACGAATATCCTCGATCGCCACGCGTCCGATAATACGATCACGCAACGACTCAATAACCTCGCCTCCTTCAACAATCGGCGTGACATAGATGCCATCAAGGGTTTCGCAATCATATTCCGAGACCGTGACATCCTGTGACACATCTACCAGGCGGCGAGTGAGATAGCCGGAATCGGCGGTTTTTAAAGCGGTATCCGCCAATCCCTTTCGCGCGCCGTGCGTCGAGATAAAATACTGCAACACGCTCAATCCTTCACGAAAATTCGCTGTAATCGGTGTTTCGATGATTTCACCTGACGGTTTCGCCATCAGGCCGCGCATCCCCGCTAACTGCCGGATCTGCTGCCGACTGCCGCGGGCACCGGAATCAGCCATCATATAGATCGGGTTAAACGCCGCATTCTGACGCAGCAACTCACGCTCTTCAACCGCTATCAGGTTCTCTTCAGCTGCAGGACCTCGTTTCGACTCTTCAACTGTTCCCAGTTCGGAAAACAGTTCATCCGCCACTTGCTCTGTGACTTTGGACCAGATGTCAATAACCTTATTATACCGTTCGCCGTTGGTAATGACTCCGTTATTATATTGATCATAGACCTGCATGACTTCATTCTGCGCTTCCTGAATCAGCGCCAGTTTTTGGCTGGGGACCAACATATCATCCAGACCGATCGACATGCCCGATTGAGTGGAAAAGCGGAACCCCAGAGCCTTAATCTGATCGAGCACATTGACCGTCGCTTCATTGCCGTAACGCAGATGAATATCCATAATCAGCCGCGCCACTCCCTTTTTATCCAGTTGCTTATTCACAAACGGATAATCATCCGGCAAAATATGATTAAACAGCACCCGGCCTACCGACGTGTCCAGATATTTAAATCGCTGTTTACGCACAGAACTGAATTTATCAGGCTCATCATCCAGGGAACGCAGAGGGATACGCACACGAATGGGATCGAGCAACCCGATGCGACGGTCATGATAAGCCATCATAACTTCTTGGGCCGACCCAAAAGCCTTTGGCTGTAGAGCCCGCCGACAATCGAGCAGAGAACGTACCGGAAAGCGATTTATTCGTGTAATCTGCATCCCACGCAGAGCTTCTAACGCTGATGTCACCTCCATATCCGCAATCTGCACCAACACCCGGCCATCCTGCTGAACCATCCGCAAGCCTGTTGTCGGTGACACCAGGGCATCTTCCTGCGGGTCAAGGTCACCAAGGTCCAATAATACACTCTGCGGAGCACCTCCATTGTCAGTGCTGCAATATTCCACCAGATCTTTCCGGACAACCTCTTTGGTCAGATAATAAATGCCCAGGACCATATCCTGCGATAGCAAGGCCAACGGACTGCCATTGGCCGGCGACAACAGATTGCTGGTGGCCATCATCAAAATCTTGGCTTCTACCTGCGCTTCAAGCGACAGCGGCACATGCACCGCCATCTGATCCCCATCGAAATCCGCGTTAAACGCTGCACACACTAAGGGGTGGATTCGTATGGCCTTCCCATTGACCAGCACCGGCTCAAACGCCTGGATGCCCGCCCGATGCAGAGTCGGCGCACGGTTCAGCAGCACCGGATGATCCTTGACAACCTCTTCCAGCACTTCCCAAACCTCCGCAGTTTCCCGCTCTACCAGTTTTTGGGCATTTTTAATCGTCGTCGCATAGCCCTTCTCTTGCAACCTTTGAAAGACAAAGGGCTTGAAGAGTTCCATAGCCATCTTTTCCGGCAAACCACACTGATGCAACTTGAGTTCCGGTCCGACCACAATGACCGATCGGCCTGAATAATCAACGCGTTTGCCTAACAAATTCTGACGGAAGCGGCCCTGTTTCCCTTTGAGCATATCACTCAGCGACTTGAGCGGTCGGTTTTTCGAACCTCGCAGCACCCGGCCGCGACGACCGTTATCGAACAAAGCGTCTACCGACTCTTGCAGCATACGCTTCTCGTTCCGAATAATCACTTCCGGGGCTTTGAGTTCTTGCAACCGTTTAAGGCGATTATTACGATTAATCACGCGACGATAGAGGTCGTTGAGATCCGAGGTGGCGAACCGTCCGCCGTCGAGGGGCACTAAGGGGCGGAGTTCCGGGGGGATGACCGGAATGACCTCAAAGATCATGTGTTCCGGCAGGCAACCTGACTTACGGAAGGCTTCAACCACTTTCAGGCGTTTTGTCAGCTTCTTCTTTTTTTGCAAAGAACTTTCATGTTTTAACTGTTCGCGCAGAGTATCCCCCAGGGAGTCGATATCGATCTTACGCAGCAGTTCACGGATCGCTTCTGCGCCGATGCCAGCAGTAAACCGACTCGCATACTCTGGATCTTCGCGCAAGGTACGATACTGATCTTCTGTCAACAATTGCCGCTCCTCCAGCTCCGTCTGTCCCGGATCCAGCACGACATAATTCTCAAAATAGAGAATCGTTTCGAGTTTTTTGACTGGCATATCGAGCAACTGTCCGATCCGGCTGGGCAACCCCTTAAAGAACCAGATATGTGAGACCGGGCACGCCAGTTCGATATGCCCCATACGTTCACGTCGGACCTTGGCCTGTGTGACCTCCACACCGCACTTTTCGCAGACCACGCCGCGGTGACGGATGCGCTTATATTTGCCGCACAGGCATTCCCAATCCTTGACCGGGCCGAAGATTTTGGCGCAGAACAGGCCGTCACGTTCCGGCTTAAAGGTGCGATAATTGATCGTTTCCGATTTTTTCACCTCGCCGTATGACCATTCGCGGATTTTCTCCGGCGACGCGATCGCAATACGAATCGCATCGAAATCGGTCTCACTGGTCGAGCGCTTAAACAATTCTAAAAAATCGTGCATAATTCAAGGCGAAGGGCAAAGGGCGAAGGGCATGGGGCGCATTCACCTTTTGCCTTTCGCCTTTCACCTCTAGCGTTTCATCAATTCGACATCCAGGCCCAGGCTTTGGAGTTCTTTGACGAGGACGTTAAAAGATTCCGGGATCCCGGGTTCTAAAGTATGCTGGCCTTTAACAATCGATTCGTAAATTTTTGTGCGTCCCACCACATCGTCCGATTTGACAGTCAAGAGTTCCTGAAGATTATAAGCCGCGCCATAGGCCTCTAAGGCCCAGACCTCCATTTCGCCGAAGCGCTGACCACCAAACTGCGCTTTTCCGCCGAGCGGCTGCTGGGTGACCAGAGAATACGGGCCGATGGAACGTGCGTGCATTTTATCATCCACTAAGTGGGAGAGTTTAACCATATAGATATACCCCACGGTCGTATCTTGATCAAACGGATCGCCTGTCTTGCCATCATAGAGCGTGACCTTGCCCGATTCCGGCAAGCCTGCAGCCCGGAGTTTCTGTTTCACGGACTGTTCCGACGCTCCATCAAACACCGGTGTCGCGAAATAGACATCCTGCTGAATCGCCCTGGCCAAACTGATAAGTCCCTCACGCGATCCCTCGCGCAGATAGCGTGTCACGGTCTCGTCCTGGCGGATGCCATCGTACACCTGGGTTAATAGATCGCGCAAACGTTCCGTGACAATGGCACGCAAGCGTTCTTGCGCCGCGTCATCACGCGCTGGGCCAAGATCGGCGAAAATATCTTGCAACTCACGGTCCGGTGCGTGCAAACGACTGATCGGAGTGTCAAGCCAGGCGAGATACCGCTGTATCCGTTGCATCAGGCGCTGACCAGCCCAGCCTAAGCAGGTTTCCAGGATCTGTCCCACATTCATACGCGACGGCACGCCAAGAGGATTAAGCACAATATCTACCGGAGTCCCGTCCGCCAAATACGGCATATTTTCAAGAGGAGCAATATTCGAGACGACTCCCTTGTTACCATGGCGGCCCGCCATTTTATCGCCTACCATGAGGCGGCGTTTCATCGCGATATAGACTTTGACCAATTTCACGACTCCAGGCGGCAATTCATCGCCTGTGCGCAATTTATTGGTCTTTTCATTCATGATCGTTTCGAGGATATGGATCTGATCCATGGCGTTTTCTTGTTGGGCCTCAATTTCATCGCGGATTTCATGCATATCCTGCACTTTAATTTTTCCTAAATCATCGACCGCGATCTCCTCCAGTTTCTCCGGTGTGAGCACATCACCTTTGCGCAGCAGCGGTTTGCCTTTGGGTGTCTCATCCTCAAACAAAAACTCCTCATCTTCATCCTCAAACATGGCTCCACGCGGCGCATTCGGATAGTAATCACGCGCGACCACGCGATTTTTCAAGAGGTGGATGATCTTCTTGCGAAGTTCCTCACGCACGATGCGAATCTCATCCTGGTAATCGCGCACAATTTTCGCGATCTCCGCATCCTCAATGCTCTGTGCGCGTTCATCTTTTTCGATCCCTTTGCGAGAAAAGACCTTGACATCGATGACGATCCCTCTGACCCCCTGAGGTGTGCGCAGAGAAGAATCTTTGACATCTCCGGCTTTTTCGCCGAAGATGGCGCGCAGCAATTTTTCTTCCGGGGCCAGGTGCGTTTCACCTTTAGGCGAAATTTTACCGACCAGAATGTCCCCAGGCGCTACTTCCGCCCCGATCCGGACGATACCGCTCTCATCCAGGTTAGACAGCGCCTCTTCCCCCACATTGGGAATATCGCGCGTAATCTCCTCGCGCCCTAATTTTGTGTCACGCGCTTCAATTTCACATTCCTCAATATGAATCGAGGTAAAGAGATCGTCGGTAACCACCCGTTCGCTGATCAAGATCGCATCTTCGAAATTATAGCCATTCCAGGGCATAAAGGCCACCAGCACGTTCCGTCCCAGAGCAAGTTCTCCCTTTTCCGTGGAAAAGCCATCGGCAATCACCTGACCGGCCTTGACACGCTCGCCGATTTTGACGAGGGGCCGCTGGTTCACACAGGTATTCTGATTGGAGCGCTGGAACTTCATGAGTTCGTACCGATCAATCACCGTGCCGCCGCCGTCTTCATCCACATCTTCTTCAAAGGAGGGCAGGCGAAAGGCTGCAAAGCGACGGGTTTTAGCCAGTTCTTCCGGGGTATCGAAGCGTTCATCCACACGAATCACGATACTGCGAGCGTCCACGCTATCCACCACACCAGAGCGACGAGCAATAATCACGGCACCGGAGTCACGGGCCGCAATTGCCTCCATCCCCGTGCCCACCAGTGGGGCTTCAGGACGCAGCAAGGGTACGGCCTGGCGCTGCATGTTGGACCCCATCAGCGCGCGGTTGGCATCATCATGTTCTAGAAAGGGGATCAGAGAAGCCGACACGCTTACTAATTGTTTGGGTGACACATCCATGTAATCCACCTGGTCCGGCGCGACTAATTCGAAATCGCCTCCCTTGCGGGCCGAAACGCGATCATTAATAAAATAACCCTGGGCATCAATGGGTGCGTTGGCCTGAGCAATGGTGTATTGTTCTTCTTTAAAAGCTGAGAGGTACTCGATGGTCTCTGTGACCCGGCCCTGTTCGACGCGACGATAGGGGGTTTCAATAAATCCGTACTCATTGATGCTGCCGTAAGTGCTCAAAGAAGCGATCAAGCCGATGTTCGGGCCTTCAGGCGTTTCAATCGGACAGATACGACCGTAGTGCGTAGAGTGGACGTCACGCATTTCAAAACCAGCGCGTTCACGGCTAAGGCCCCCTGGCCCCAATGCGCTCAGCCGGCGTTTGTGCGTCAGTTCCGAGAGCGGGTTCGTCTGGTCCATGAACTGCGAGAGCTGACTGGAACCGAAGAATTCTTTGACCGCGCTCATGACCGGCTTGGCATTGATCAGGTCATGAGGCATAACGGTATCGAGTTCTTGCAGACTCATGCGCTCTTTCGTGGCGCGTTCCACGCGCACCAGTCCCATGCGGAACTGATTTTCGAGGAGTTCACCGACGGAACGCACGCGGCGGTTGCCGAGGTGGTCGATATCGTCAATATCGCCTTCCCCCATGCGCAGTTTCAACATATAATCCGTAATCGCCAACAGATCTTCCACATCCAGGACGCGCTGCTCAATCGGCTTATTGAGCCGCAGTTTCTCATTAATTTTCAGGCGGCCCACTTTGGAGAGATCATAGCGATCAGCATTGAAAAAGAGATTGAGAAAGAGAGTAGACGCACTCTCCGGGGTTGGCGGATCGCCAGGACGCAACGTGCGGTAGATATCGAGCAAGGCATCGGTCATGGTGCGCAGACCGTCTTTCATAAAGGTGTTACTCAGGGCATCGCCGCCGACTGATCGATCGATCAGCAGCACCTCGATCGCCGTCACCGCACTCTGATAGAGACGTTGCAAGGCGTCCGGCGAAATCTCTTCATTACATTCGACCAGTACTTCGCCAGTGTCAGGATCCACCACATCACGCGCGACCACCGCACCAACCAGGGCAGCAGATTCAACGCGCAGAGTCGTCATCTGGTGGAACTTGCTCAGACGCAGTACCTTTTTTGTAATCTTCTTTCCCTGACGAACAATCGGCGTGCCGTCCGGCGCATCAACATCCTCAGTCGCTAAGTAGCTACGCAGGAATTCACTCAGTGCATCTGGGGTTGAGGCGTGCAGTTCGACGTCCAGATCCACGGAGCAAGTCGTGCCCACCGTTTTATCAATAGCGTCAAAACGAAAGGTCAGGGTATCGTAGAAGCAGCGCAAGATGCTTTCGGTGGTTCGCAAATCCGACAGATGCGGTGCGTCTTCGCCGCGCTCATCGGCCAGTCGCAATTCTTCAGCGACCACGCATTGCAGAGCGCGCAAAAAGGTACTCACCGGCAATTTGCGTTTTTTATCAATGCGAACGTAGAGGTAATCGCGGTAGTCAAATTCAAATTCCAGCCAGGAACCGCGATATGGGATGACGCGACAGCTATACAACACCTTACCGCTGAAGTGGCCTTTTCCCTTATCATGATCGAAAAACACGCCCGGAGAACGGTGCATCTGACTCACGACAGAACGTTCCGTTCCATTAATGATAAAGGTACCTTTGGGAGTCATCATTGGGATTTCACCGAAGTAAATATCCTGTTCTTTAATATCGCGAATAGATTTAGTAGAGGTATCAGGATCGATGTCCCAGGTTACCAGGCGCACAGTCACTTTGAGAGGAATTGAATAGGTCATACCGCGTTCACGGCATTCTGCGGCGCTGTATTTCGGTTTGCCAAAGCTATAACTCACGAATTCCAGCAGCGCCAGATCGTTATAATCAGAGATCGGAAAGACCGAGTGAAAGATTTCTTGCAAGCCGATCTCCTCGCGTTCATCGGGTGGGACATCGAGTTGCAAAAAGCGTTCATAGGATTGCTGCTGCACTTCGATCAGATTCGGAATATCCAAAATAACCGGAATCTCGCCAAAATCCAGGCGCGTGCGCACCGTACACGCCAGTCCATCGCCTACCCCTGCCTCAGAGTCGGGGCCAGAAGTTGCTGCTGTATATTGCTGCATGGTCATGCCACCGTATGAATTGACACTTGACAATAGAGAATTGGCACTTGACAATTCACACTTCTCAATCTTTTATGGGTAAACACACGAATAGAGCTTCATCGGAAGATTCCGACGAGCTCTATTCTGAGCGTCTGCTCTACGGACGTCCGCAACGGATTGTCGGAGGCTACAATTCAACATAGCCCCCTCCGTTGCAGTATTTGGTATAGCGGTATAGACAGTCGCTTATTTAATATCAACCGTTCCGCCTGCTTCTTCAATTTTTGCTTTCATCTCTTGAGCTTCTTCTTTAGAGACGCCTTCTTTGACCGTAGCTGGCGCACCGTCCACCAACGCCTTGGCTTCTTTGAGTCCAAGGTTGGTCATGGCACGGATCTCTTTAATCACTTGAATTTTCTTATCTCCTGCGCCAAGCAGAACGACGGTAAACTCAGTCTGTTCTTCCTGCGCCGGAGCTTCTGGGCCAGCAGCAGCAGGTCCCATCATCATAGGAGCTGCGGCGGTCACGCCGTATTTTTCTTTTAAGGCTTCGGTCATTTCGTGCAGTTGAAGCACA
This sequence comes from Candidatus Vecturithrix sp., assembly GCA_040772385.1. GTDB lineage: Bacteria > Moduliflexota > Moduliflexia > Moduliflexales > Moduliflexaceae > Vecturithrix. The sequence continues at coordinate 908,436 of JAXGYF010000001.1, forward strand.
GTCATTTGATCAATATAATTTAAAACATCTTGCATGGTGAGTTCAGCCATGATAATACCTGATATCAGTCACGTGTTGCGCATCGCCTGTTGCCCAATATTAAGGACGTCACGTCCACAACCGACCACCGCAATCCGAGACACTCCATTGAATAAAATCTATTTTTACTGTAGTTGTCTTTTACTGTATTCGTCCTCTTTTTGATTATTCTGCTTGAGCTGCAACACGTTGGTCGGCGATAGCTTGCAGAGTGAACACATATTCACGGATCACACCTTGCAAAGTCGAAACCAGGTCGCTAACCGGCGACTGGAGTCCAGCCACAAGCTGAGCCAACAGTTCCTGGCGCGGCGGCAATGTGGCGACTCGCCGCAAGCTAGCAGCATCGAACAATGTGCCGTCAATGACTCCGCCTTTAATGGCAAAAGCACCGTTGGTTTCCTCGGTAAATTTGGTGATCACTTTAGCGGCAGCAGCAGCCTCTCCTGGGCAAAATACCACGCCCGTAGGCCCACTCAACAATGTTTCGAGAGCCTGAAAGCGCGTATCATGCACAGCACGTTTCGCTAGAGTGTTTTTGACTACCTGATATTCGCCGGCTGCCTGTTGCAAATCGCGACGGAAACGAGTGATTTTCTCCACGTTCACACCACGAAACTCAACACAGATCGCGGCACTGCTAGCCTGAAAGCGTTCCTGCAATCGTTCGATAATCGCTTGTTTTTCACTTTTAATCACAGTACACCTCTAGAAAGTTGGCAAGTGACTTATGCTTCAAGTACGCTAAAATTGAAAACGATCACGATTCCCTTGCTTAACTGAGTCACTTGTCATTTTAGTCATGTGAAGCTTTCGTCACTTAGAATTTTTTTTACCGCAATCCGGTAACGACAGACGTAGGATCAAGTTTAAGTCCAACGCCCATAGTGGACGAAATCGCTGCACTGCGCACATACTGTCCCTTACTGGTGGCCGGTTTCATACGAACCAAGGTCTCAAGAAGCGCGCGGGCATTTTCCGTAAGATGTTCGACGGAAAAGGAGCGTTTGCCAATGGGACAGTGGACGATCCCGGCTTTTTCCACACGAAATTCGACCTGCCCAGCCTTGACTTCTTTAACGGCATGAGCGACGTCAAACGTGACGGTGCCAGTTTTAGGGTTGGGCATCAGCCCACGCGGACCGAGCACTCGACCCAGCTTCCCAACTACCCCCATCATATCAGGGGTGGCAATTACACGATCAAATTCAAGCCAACCATTCTGAATTTTTTCTGCGTAATCTTCAGCGCCAACATAATCAGCCCCGGCATCACGGGCTTCCTTTTCTTTTTCGCCTTTGGCGAACACTAAGACGGTCACAGATTTACCGGTGCCATTCGGCAGAGTGACGGAACCTCGGATCATCTGGTCGGCTTTACGCGGATCCACGCCAAGACGGACGGCAATATCAATCGTCTCGTCGAATTTAGCATAACTCACTTCTTTGATGAGCGCCAGTCCTTCTTCGAGCGTGTATTTACTATCACGATCAATCTTCTTGATCGCCTCGAGGTAATGTTTTCCTTTTTTTGCCATGGGTTTTTCATTCACAAGTGACAAGTGAATATCGTCACTTGTCAATGTTCATTTCTCACTTCTCACTCACCCGGAGTCCCATGCTTCTGGCGCTGCCTTCAATAATACGCGCGGCGGCTTCCAGGGTGGTGGCATTCAAATCCGGCATTTTCAGAGCGGCGATCTCCAACACTTGCGAACGAGTGACCTCGCCAACTTTGGTACGATTCGGTTCGCCGGAGCCTTTAGCCACGCCAGCTGCACGCTTTAACAAGACTGCGGCGGGCGGGGTCTTAGTAATAAAGGTAAATGAGCGGTCAGCATAAATTGTGATGACCACTGGAATAATAAGGCCCTCCTGTCCCTGCGTTCTGGCGTTAAACGTCTTACAAAACTCCATAATATTCACGCCATGTTGTCCGAGCGCGGGGCCAACCGGCGGCGACGGATTTGCCTGACCGGCAGGGACCTGTAATTTAACTTGCGCGATAACTTTTTTTGCCATCGATTCTATAAGTGGGAATTGACAAGTGGCCATTCTCAATTGACCATTCTCAATTCTTCATTCTTCTCAGTTTTCGCTTTTTTCGACCTGGCCAAATTCGAGTTCCACTGGCGTGGATCGCCCGAAAATTGTGACCATAACCTTGAGTTTTCCCTGTTCAGGATAAATGTGGTCCACCACGCCGATAAAATTGCTAAAGGGTCCGTCAATAATTCGTACGTTTTCACCTGGCTCAAACAAAACCTTGGGCTGGGGTCGTTCCGCGGTTTCCTTCATCTGCTTTAGAATGGCATCCACCTCAGCGTCGAGCAATGGAGATGGTTTAGCACCGCCAACAAAACCGGAAACCTTGGGGGTATTACGAATAGCATACCAGACGTCATCGTCCACTTCCATTTTCACAAATACATACCCCGGAAAAGAACGTTTGGTAAAAACCTGTTTTTTGCCCCCTTTAACTTCCATGACGTCTTCAGTGGGAATGAGGATCGCGGAAACCCGAGCGCCTAAGCCGATAGAGCGCAGACGTTGTTCCAGATTGTCTCTCACCACTTTTTCATATCCAGAATACGTATGAATGACATACCATTTATGGACATGACGACGTAGCGTCTGAAACGCCTCCTGGCCGAGTTGAAGGCGATGTTCTTCAGACAGAAGATCCAGATCAACGCCAATCACGTCAGGATGATGAACAACTTCCGGAGTCAATACATCTGCAGCGACAGGGAATCGCTCTACAAACTCGTCATATTCGTGCTTTTTGAAATAAGCGTACGTATGTTCCATGTCTTAGTGTTCTCGGTCTCCGTGGTACTAGTCGCAAACGCGATCATCCGCCAAACAGGCCAAGCAATCCATAGACGGAGTGAAAAAAGATAATATCCAGCAGGCCAAGAAAGACACCGAAGAGCACAGATACCACAATCACGATGGTCGTGGAACCAACCAGTTCTTTACGGGTGGGCCAGGAAACTTTCTTCAATTCCAGTCTGGCTTCTTTTAAAAATTGTAGCAATCGTCGCATAGTATTCCCTGAACGAAAAAAGAACAGGCCAGGAGGGATTCGAACCCCCACCACCCGGATTTGGAGTCCGGTGCTCTGACCGTTAGAGCTACTGGCCTGTGGTCAGTGCGTCCCCTACTTGGTTTCGCGATGCAGGGTGTGTTTCCGGTCAAACCGGCAATATTTCATGAATTCGAGTTTCTTAGGTGTCTTCTTTTTATTTTTCGTCGTCGTATAATTCCGACGCTTACATTCGGTACATGCTAAGGTGACAATTTCACGCATAAGTGTTATGAGGAAATTGAGAAGAGATGAGACAATCGTCCCATCTTCCCATCTTCCTACTCCAGGATTTCAGCGACCACACCTGCTCCTACCGTGCGCCCACCTTCACGCACCGCAAACCGCAACTCTTTCTCCATTGCGATCGGCGTAATCAATTGCGCAACCACCGTCACACGATCCCCAGGCATCACCATCTCGACCCCCTCAGGTAACGTTACGGTCCCGGTCACGTCGGTCGTGCGAAAATAAAACTGCGGCCGATACCCATTAAAAAACGGCGTATGCCGCCCCCCTTCTTCTTTCGACAACACATAGATCTCGGCATTGAATTTCGTATGGGGCGTGATACTCTTCGGCTTCGCTAACACCTGCCCGCGCTCCACTTCTTCGCGCTTGATCCCGCGCAGCAACACCCCAATATTGTCGCCCGCCTGCCCTTCATCTAACAGCTTCCGGAACATCTCCACGCCGGTCGCAACCGTCTTGCGGGTCTCGGTGATCCCTACGATCTCCACTTCTTCGCCCACTTTGATCCGTCCACGTTCCACGCGCCCGGTCGCGACCGTCCCACGCCCGGAAATGCTGAACACATCTTCCACCGGCATCAAAAACGGCTTGTCAATATCGCGCTCCGGCAAGGGGATGTACCTGTCAATCGCGTCCATCAACTCGAAAATACACTTCGTGTCTGGCGAATCCGGATCGCCGCTCTCTAACGCTTTTAACGCTGACCCCCGAATCAACGGCAGATCATCTCCCGGAAAATCATAGGAACTCAGCAACTCCCGCACTTCCAACTCGACTAACTCCAACAGTTCTTCGTCATCCACCATGTCCACTTTGTTCAAAAACACCACGATGTACGGCACATTCACCTGACGCGCCAATAACACATGCTCCCGCGTCTGCGGCATCGGCCCGTCCGCCGCGCTTACCACCAAAATCGCCCCGTCCATCTGCGCTGCCCCGGTGATCATGTTCTTCACATAATCGGCATGTCCCGGACAATCCACATGCGCATAGTGTCGCGTCGCGGTCTGGTATTCGATATGGGCAGTGGCGATGGTGATCCCCCGTGCCTTCTCTTCCGGGGCTTTATCTATCGCGTCAAACGGCACGTAATCGGCCAACCCTTTCTTCGACAGAACTTCCGTGATGGCCGCCGTGAGCGTCGTCTTCCCATGATCTACGTGGCCAATCGTGCCGACATTCACATGCGGCTTCGTGCGTTCAAATTTTGCTTTTGCCATAAGTGTTCTTTTGCCTCCTTGAAACTCTTGTATATGCCATCTCTGACCAGGAAATCACCCTGATCTCAAAAAAAAGCCCACGACCGGACTTGAACCGGTGACCGCTTGCTTACCATGCAAGTGCTCTACCGACTGAGCTACGTGGGCCGATTATTGCCTGCAGACAACCTTTCTCATAATACCTGCTGACAGAATAACGCTTATATGCACCGCTTGAAGGAATGGTTTCTGCGTATCGGCAGGAGATGAGGAACAACAGCGTGGAGCGGGAAACGGGGTTCGAACCCGCGACCCTCAGCTTGGAAGGCTGATGCTCTAACCGGCTGAGCTATTCCCGCTGATCTCTCATGCTCTTTTTCGGGTGAACTTCAGAACCTCCCACCAGGCAATCACACCCGCTATACGAGCACACACCAACACAACATTCTCGACAACTCTCATTCATGGGGAGAGGAGGATTCGAACCTCCGAAGGCGTTGCCAACAGATTTACAGTCTGCCCCCTTTGGCCGCTTGGGTATCTCCCCAATATCTTCCTTACCACAAAAGCTGGCGAAGGGATTTGAACCCCCGACCGGCTGATTACAAATCAGCTGCTCTACCCCTGAGCTACACCAGCGTGTGATTGCAGACAATTGGTCAGATTAAAAACAAATACAAAATAAGTCAAGTTAAAAATATTTTTTCTTAATCTTTATCTCAAAATCAATTACATCATTTCTCTTTGCAGTATTCCCCTTACTGCTTAACAATACCTCTTCAAAAAAATCCCAATACAAATGTCAAGAACTTTTTCATTGAAAATAAAAAAATGTTTTCAAATCTCCCTTCTTAAAAAAGAAAAATCATTTAATCCTTTATAAAATAATACGTTACATTATTTTCATCATGCAGAGTGCTCTTCATAAGAATAACCACCCCAACGAGTTATAGAACAACACGAGGTACACCTTCAGTTGGCGAACACCAGGCTTTAACCGGAATGAGTCATTTGAAATTACCCATCATGTAGCATATTTCTGCGGAGAGAAGATACAAGAAAAGCGCCACAAACATGACTGCTTGAAATCCAAAGGCTATTGCAAGACAGGTGGCAATCAGCGAACTCAGCACAGAAGCATACCCATTGATCCCATAGGCCCAGGGCACAAGCTCTTCCGCCTGTTGGCGTAACGCTCTTAATCCAAGAGGGAAAGGAATTCCGAGACAAAACGCCAAAGGAGCAATAAGGACGATCGTCAGTACCACTTTACATGAATAGGGCCAGCCGGAACATTTCGCAAATACTCTCGATAACCCGGGCATATACAGAACCAGACAGATGGTAATTCCCGTGATGGCAAACAGAAAAAGCTGTTTATGAGAGCCGGCTTGAGAAAATATCTCTCTTGAAGATGCGGAATGTCGCTGTTTCCTCTTCTCGGTTTTTATAGCCCAAAAAAGGCTGCCGCACCCTGAGAATATGAGAAAGGATGCGATAACGACTGAAACTGCAGAAGTCGGGTGAGCCAGAAAAAGTGCGAATTGTTGGATACATACCATTTCAATAAATAAATACCCTAAACCAAGACAGCTAAAATAGAGGATGACCGCAAGGCGAAAACGGGGAGAGCGTTTCTTTTTGCGAAGGACAAATAATGGGAATAGGATTAAGAAAAGACTGACGAGTACCGCTTGCAATAAGGTGGCGATCAATACCAGATAGCCCCATTCAATAAATGGGATCATCCCTTTTTCCATGGTTTTCAGAAAAGTTGAAAGGTGTTTCCAGGTAAAAAAATTGAAAAAATAAGGACGATGATCGTGAGCTGGCCTGACATAATAAGGATAAGACGCATAAAACTCCTCCCGGTCGCCAAACAGCAGAGCCTGAGCCGCTTGAAAATGCTCCGGCGACGGCAGGTGATTATAGAGATTGGCTTCGTTGGCGTTCATACCGGAAAAATAGATCGGATCAAACCATCGCTCCTGACAAAATGTCCGAACGATCGAAATTTCTTCGCTGGTGAACGGAGATGCGCTGAGCAGTAAGGTACTGGTTGCCCAACTCCTGATAGACACAATGTGTTCCGCTGGATCGGAAAGATTTAACCTTTCCAGAGCTTCTACGACAGTGGCGAATAATTTAATCGAATCGCGAGGCGGAAATTTGACCCAGCGCGTGATTGATAAGATCCCGTCAGGGCTTAAACGCGAGTAGTAACGCTGCACGGCTTCAACAGTGTACAGATAATTTTCATGCAACGCATGGACACCTGCAACTGAAGACCCAAACGCATCGAGCAAAGAAATTTGAATCGTATCATACCTGGCAGAAGAGGCTTCGACAAATCCTCTGGCTTCCTGATTAATGACTCTCACGTCAGGTCGGGCATATAAGCCGTCCGTCCATTCAGCAAAATGGTACCGAACGAGATCAATAATATCCGAGTTCAATTCAACAGCATCAATAGTTTTGGCCCCATGGTTCAGAGCGTTTAACACATCTGTTCCACCTCCGGCGCCTAAAATGAGCACAGTTTCCGCAGGTCGGATATGGTAGGAAAGCGAAGATGTCAAAAAATCCAGATAGGCAACATATTGGCTATCAGGAATCGCGCCAGCTTGTTCAGAATCCACAAACAACCCTATTTGTGAAGGGATCTCTCCGGTATACTGTAAGCTAATACCCGGCGCATGGCGGATAATCGGGCTGGATACGGTATGTACGACGCCCAGGGGGCTAACAGATTCTGTCAGTACTTGCGCCTGAGGAAAATGTCGGGCCTGGTTCAAACCCTTATATTCGGAAATCTGCAGAACCTGGCGCAATCGGAGTGGATCGGTTTTTACAGCGATCCAGGTGAGCGCGAGAAGACAACCCCAGATCAGAAGAAGAGGGATCGAAGGAAAAATCCTTCTTTGCCTTGTTGGAGAATCAGACCAGCCCAGACTCATTCCGAGCAAGGCGACAGCGCTAATCCAATAGAGTACCAGTACAGGATGCCACGTCGACAAACAGGCGACAATTCCTAAAACGCCACAACCAGAACCAAGCAGGTTAGCCCCATAGGACCAGCCAATCTGTTCGGGATAATAGCTCAGAACCAATCCCAGGCAAAGCGCAGCCACACAAAACGGCACAAAGAGGATTAGATAATAGGCAACCAGCGCGTATATCTGACGCGGATTCCAAACGATTTCAAAAGGGTTAAAGCGAATCTGCTGGCTGAGAACATAACTCAGAAGAATTGTTACGGGAAAAAGACCTGAAAACAGGCGATAATAGCATAAAAATTTCTTCTTGAACCAGGAATGGCCGAGAGAAAGCAGCGTACCGCTTGCTCCACATCCCAACAATGCGATACTAATGATCATATAAGCAAAATGATGCCATTGCGTGATCGCAAAAATCCGCATAAGGCAAATCTCATAAGCCAGAATCGCCATTGAGATAAAAAAAATAGAGAGTATCATAAATTTCGTTATGCGTCTCTCAAACATCAGGCTCAATTTTTCTCATGTTCACCCAAAAACGGCACAAAGCGGACGGGTAACATGTTTTTGACCGTGATGGTCCCCTGTTCATCTTTCATGACCAACATCAACATCTGCACCTGATACACGCCACCGACCGGAATCACCATACGGCCTCCGGGTTTGATCTGCTTAATCAGGGGCGGAGGAATATGATCGGCAGCACAGGTAACAATAATGCCATCATAGGGGGCAAATTCCTCCCAACCATAGTATCCGTCGCCAACCCTATATTGAATGGTGTCATAGCCCAGGCGTTCAAAACATTTTTGCGCTTGTTGGCCCAGTTCCGTAAAAATTTCAATAGTATAGACTTCTTTAACAAGTGCCGCCAGAATCGCAGCTTGATACCCGGAGCCAGTACCGATTTCGAGCACTTTCGCCTCGCTCTCCAATTCAAGCAGTTCAGTCATATAAGCGACGATATAGGGTTGAGAAATCGTTTGTCCCAAACCGATCGGCAGAGGGCGATCCTCATACGCATATTCTTTCAAGTCATCCGGAACGAATTCATGCCGGGGAACGGTCAACATTGCCTCTAACACTTTGGGATCACGGATACCTCGATCCTCGATTGTCTGTTTTACCATGGCATTTCGCCGCTGTAAATAAATAGGCTCTTCTTCGAATTCGGTAGCAATGCCGGGGACAACATCCCCTAAAAGGCATATCAGGCCCAGAAGGAGAACAGCGAACCTTTTCTTCTTTGAGGGTAGAAAATAATAGAAGTAACGCATAATACGATCTCCTTGAAACTACAAGGATTCCTCATAAGCAAGGAGGTTTTATCCCTGGTGATGTGAAATCCATGTCGTTTCGTCATGTCGGATGAGCGTACGCTCATGACAACTCCTATGAAACTACTCGTACCCCGAACAGCTTTGTCTGGGGAGATGAGCACACCCGGACAAGACTGTCCGAGGTACGAATTCATCATATTCAGCGCGTCTCTTCTGCTCAGACCTATGCAGAACTCGATAAGGCATTTTTGTTCTCCCATGTCTGAGAAAAAAAAGTCAAGAGACAAAAAGACAAATTTTCTTCTTGATGAAGATCCCTCCTCTTTACACCTTGTAGAAGAGCAGGAGTTACGTCCCTCTCTTATCTCCAATGCTGTTAAATGAAGGAAAATGTACGTGACGATGAAACATGTCTTTGCCCATCAGCAACCGGGTTTTTTCGAAAAACCCGGTTACTCGACCAGTCAAAACGGAGCACAAGCAATTGATACTGCCTTCTAATGTCTGTATCCCTTTCAGGGAAAGGTTGTTGAAGGGCGTTTCATCACTCAGGGGATCGAAAGGTCCTCGAATACCATTTCCTGAAAGAGGGTTGCGCAAGTCCTGTATTTTTATAAGCTGGGACCTGGCTTACCAATGAAAAAAAAACAGTTTGTCAATCGTTTAATTTTTTTCTTTCCTGATTATTATACGTTTTCTGCATTTCTTCCTCTAATAATTACTCAAATTCTTGTAATCCATTAAATTACAAACATCCTTACAGTACGCATTGGGACAAAAATTCTCAGTAAGTTTGTTGTTCTCACTTTAGCGAGGTTTCGCTCATGAACGCGGGATAATAAGTGCTGAGAAACTTGCGTCCCAGGGCATTACAATTTCATGCCAGAGTGCAGGCAAAGGCTGCCATGTACTCTGCGCATAACTTCGTGTTATGTCACAAGCACTTGAACTCTGGGGCGTGAATGATCCAAATATTTCAGCCCAATTGGCTTTGGCTCACACGCTGGATCTTTTTAAGCAAGAAACGGGACTTGATGTTTTTTGTACTTTTTTGGAATCAGGCACCACCATGGCTCAGGAAGTTTTCAGAGCAGAGTATCAACCATTTGCCTTTACCCAGACGCCCATCACGGCCTTATTACTCCATGAATATGGCCTGAGCACGAAATTAGTCGCTCCGCTGGCCGATATTGCAGGTACTCAGCAAGTAGTTGTACAAAAATCCAGCTCGATTCTCAAACCTCAGGAAGTTCAGGGCAAACAGATCGGCATGGCGCAAGGTGCAGCCGTCTATCTGGCGTTAAAGAATATGGCCAAGGATTGTAATCTCAACTTAGAAAGCGTGCATTTTATTGATTTGCTTCCTCATGAACAACTTGAAGCCTTTAAAGCAAAAAAGATTGATATACTCGCTTCCTGGGAACCCTGGACAACCAAAGCGCGTACTATGGGCGGAGAATTATACTTTTCCGGAAATCATTCTCACATTCCAGGAATTGAAGGTGAAATTAACTGGCTTATCAATCAAAGTTGTCTGATTGTACCAGATTCTCAGATCCAAACCCACCCTGATACCGTGCTCAGCATTCTTAAGGTACTCCGCAAAGCGACCGATCTGATTAATCATCAGCGTGAAAAAGTGATTGAGCCTTTAGCACGCTTTTACGGTATCAGCAAAGTCGAGCTCATTCTCGCCATGCAGAAAAATCGCTATACCATGGCAGTCAATCAACTCTTCAGGTTAGGTATTTTAGGCTTTCGAGATTTTCTGTATGACACCGGACAGATTTCCTTCAAATATTCGGAAAATGAATTGTATGACGTCTCATTGCTGCAGCAATTAGATTCATCTCTGGTATTTCTTGAAGCTTCTCCATCGCAGGATATCCCTATTGTTGAAGAGCAAGGCATTTACTATCGTCAGGACTTTACCTTGCAAGTCACCCGGCCTCCTTTAAGATTTTTACTGGCCGACGATTCGCGTTTTGTGCGCTTATCCCTGGCCAACGCAATCAAAAAAATGGGGGGAACAGTTATCGGAGAAGCATCAACCGGAAGTGAAGCGATTGAACGCTTTGCCCATTTACGCACCGATGTCATTACTATGGATCTTTCCATGCCTGGCGTAAGCGGGGTAGAAGCCATTAATATCATTATGCAAATCGATCCGACCGTCAATATTATTGTCATTAGCGGAGCGGACCTACAAGAAGTCAGGACAGAACTATTCAACAACGGCGTGAAAATGTTCATCACGAAACCCTTCCAACCGGAACAAGTCACGGCAATCTTACAAAAGAGAATTTTTTACTCGCACTAGTTTCATAAAAACGACCGTTGTATCAGATAGATGTAAAGTTTTTCGACACCATAATATACTAAATAACTCTACAAAAACTCAAGTGCTCAGCGTCACAGGGGTTTCAAACAAAAACGTGATGCGGGTTTTCTTTACATACTCATCCTTTTCGTGTTATCTCAGCTTTTAAAAACACTTAACGCTCACAGACATCTACAAACTTTTCCTTACTGTCAGAATCCTTGACAATTTCAGGTCTTTGGCAGACAGTTGAATCGTCGCTGTTTCCAGCGGACGATCCTTCTATCTTCTCTGGTCATAAAGAGTTATATACATTCGAACAGCGATAGAGTAATGTTGGCATGAGACATGCATATATAACTTACTGAAATAGGAAGTTTGACATATACCCGTTACTTCAATACTGGAAAAAGCCAAACCATCTGCGAAGATGGGACGGAAAGCCGCGGATCCCTGTATAAACATGGACTGCCGGGTTGCCCTATGAAGAAAGATTTACACAAGCAAACCGGCTTTTCATAAGCCGGTTTTTTTTGTTCGAATGTGATTCGCTTCTCAGGTAAAGACGGGCATACACCCACGGGGAATATGTCAGAGAAGAAGCAATCACACTCAATGAATTACATCACTTCTTTTGAAGATGGCTGAGAAAAAGAACATCTCAGATCATCGCCGAGAGAAGAAAAAATGAGGAACATATTATGAAACGCTTAACAATTTTTGTCACCGCTGTGAGTATTTTTCTCATCCCCTTTGCCGTAGAGGCCATGTCGTTAGTAGGGACGCAATATGTGAAAAATAGTAATGTCACGCTGAGATATAATGGAAGCACGATGTATACCTCTGCTGGAGAATTCAAGGCTCAGGTACGGGATGATGAGGGCAATTTGTTGAATGATGGTGAATGGTTTACCGGTCTGTGTGTCGAACTCGCTCAGGGTGCCCAATCTGGCGGCGAGCTGCCCGTTGATCTTGTAGAACCTGGCCAGAAAGAGGGCGGACTCTTAGCGGCCTGGTTATTTGAAAATCGGGAGCTGTATAAAGAAGAACATGCGATTTGGAGTCAATATGAAGTGACCGGTTTGCAATTAGCCATCTGGGAAGTGACGCATGACTATCGGGAAGATATGAATTTCAGCCTATCGCGTGGCAATTTCAAAGTGATTACCGCAAATGACTACGCGAGAAGTCTGGCGAATTTCTACCTCACCAGCTTAGCACAATCTTTTGATCCCACTGGATTAGAAGACAAATACCGCATTGCGATGAGTCCAAGCAAACAGGATTTCATTATTGGCGGTCTGCCGATTGTACCTCCTCAGACTGTGGTTCCTGAACCTGCGACTCTGTTGCTGCTTGGGTTAGGAATTACCGGTCTCTTTGGATTAAAACGCAAAGCAAAGAAGTAATTCACGGAAAAAAGGAGTGCGAACTTCAGTTCGCACTCCTGCCTGAAAAGATCCTGACGGTAAAAAAAATCCAGCCAACATTTTTTCCTTCCAGCGTTATGTCATTTCTTGAATTTGAGAGGTCTGGCAAGTTCGAAATCAATAATAGTTCGATAGGGAATTTGGAGTGTTCGCGGCCGGGCCACCATTTTCAGTGAATTCGTTCCAATCAGCGTTTCAGCTTTAGTCTGAACAATGTAAGGTCTTGTCGTAATAGGAACGATCTTCCGGTTTAATTCAAGCTCTTTGAGTTCAACCACAAGCGTTGCGCCAGCACGATCCTGCTGAACCATAACCACCTGACCGCGCACTTTCGTATCTTTGGGAATCACCACATCGCCATCTACCACGACGCTTTGCGTCAGCATTCCGCTAAACCAATCCTCTCGTTTGTTGGTATTGACGTCAATTGTGTCCAGCATTGACACAGAAAGCGGCGTTCCGGGTGTCAGGACAAGTTCGTGCGGTGTAAACTGCGGCTTTGAAGGAACTTTCTCGTTTCTTCCTGATAAAGATGGGGTCGGGGTGGGCAATACAGTCCCTGTTGCCGAAAATGTGAGCGCCAGTACATCTTTCACAGGGTACACCAGGATTCTGTTTTCCGACTGAAACCGGATCGTTTGTTGAGTGCCGCCCATATATTGCCCTTCGATCAGACGCCCGTCTTTAAATTCCAGAGTATCTGCCCAGACAAAGAAGCCTGGAACGGAAAACACACCAAACGCGATCACTAAATAACATAATTTTTTCATAAGATTTTCTCCTTTTTCATCTATCAAACTCCTGCTTCAAAATGCTGAAGCAAAGGTTTATGAATTATACTGAAATTCGAAGTACTTTTGCTCCGCGAATTTTACGTTCTTGTAATTCCATTAAAGCGGAATTGGCTTCTTCTAACGGAAATTCCTGTACTTCCGGTTTTATTGGAATCTCTGCGGCCAGTGCAAGAAATTCACTGACATCACGCCGTCCGATATTCGCCACACTTTTGATCTCTTTTTCCAGCCACAGATGCGTCGGATAATCCAGGCGTTGCAACTCTTCCTGATCGATCTGTTCTTTGCGAATAGCGTTGATCACCAGACGTCCGCCGGGCGCCAAATTTTTCAGGGCTTCAACAATCGGTTTCCAGACTGGTGTGGTATCAACAATGGCATCCAATGGTTGCGGAGGCGCATCTTGAGTATCGCCGGTCCAGACCGCTCCAAGTTCTCTGGCGAATTCTCGTTCCTTTTCGCTGCGGGCAAACACGAAGACCGGCGTGTTTGGATATTTATGTTTGACCATCTTCAACACCAGATGCGCTGAGGCACCAAAGCCGGTTAACCCCAGTAATTGTCCATCCTTCAGGCCGGTTAAGCGCAGCGCACGATATCCGATGGCTCCCGCGCATAACAACGGAGCGGCTTCAGCATCGGAAAACACGTCCGGAATCGGATAGGCGAAATCTTCAGCAACCGTCATATATTCGGCATAGCCCCCGTAAGCGTCGCGACCGGCAGCTTGAAACTCAGGGCACAGATTTTCCTGTCCCGACCGACAAAATTTGCATGTTCCGCAGGCAGAATAAATCCAGGCAATACCAACGCGATCCCCTGCCTGAAATCGTCCGGCCTTTGCTCCGAGCTGTGCAACAGTTCCCACAACCTGATGACCTAAGATCATCGGAAACGATGTTGGCGGGGTGCGCCCTTCGATTTCATCCAATTCCGTATGACACACACCGCACACAGAGACCTGCACCAGAATATCCTGGGCTTGTGGCACCGGTTTCGCCATGTCCACAAGCTCCAGCGGCGTTCTTTTCTGGCTGAGGTCACACAGTTCACGCAATACCATGGCTTTCATCTCGGAATTCCTTTTTCTGTGAAAATAAAATTTTTATTCGTTCGTGCAAGAAATCGGGTTGTTTCAAAAAACCCCCGGTTTCTCTGCTGACTCCTTTGAAAAGAAGGGGTAACCTATCTTACTGCTCCAAGTGTTTACGGACAAAGGCAAAACCTTTGCGGGTAAATTCCCGTCCGTCGGGGCATACATCGTGAAACATTCCGCGTTGATAAGCAAAATTGTCAATAGATGAGTTATAGGTTTCAAGCAGAATGCAGCCGTCAAACTCAATGTCCTTTAACGCGCCGAAAACTGTCTCCCAGGGGACAATACCACCGCCGGGCACACCGCGATCGTTTTCGCACGCATGGAGGCCCCATAAGCGGTTGCGCACCGTATGAATCGCACGAGCGTAATCGCGAATTTCAGTAACAAGATGATACGTGTCCAACAACGCATACAGATTGTCATGATCGGCCAGAGTGATGAGTTGCATAAGCTGATCCGGCGTATTGACGACATGCGTGCGGAAATGACTCATCGGCTCAAGCACGATTTTCACGCCTTGCCGCGCAGCATATTCGGCCAGACGGTGAAGTTGTTCTGCTGTGCGTGGATATTCATCCATCGGCGGCCGGCGGCGTTTTACTACCCCCGGATGCCCGTACAACGCGCCGCAATAGGCAATAGCGCCGACTTCAACGCACAGATCCACCTGGCGCGTGTGCCAGGTCAATCCTTTAGCCCGATCGGCCGCATCATCAGCCGAAAGATCGCACTCCAACGGCCATTTCCCGCCCGGGCCAATAGTAAGCTGAATGTCTGATTCCTCGGCTTTGCGACGCGTGAGCGCTCGCGTAAAAGGAATATCATCACCCACCGATAGTTCCACGACTTCTGCCCCAAGTTCTCTGGCCGTATCCAATACATACAGCGTGTCATCCGACCATTGCTCAATAAAAAGATAAGAATGTACTCCGTATTTAATCATAGAAATCTTGAAATTCTTGGAAAAGGCGATGTATGATCCACTACATCGAACATTGTACATACAAGACTTCGGACAGTTTTCGCGTTACCTCTCTTTATCCCCCGCAAACAGGGGAAAAAGGAATAAAGCGGGGGTAGCAAAATAACTGAATGAAGTATTGCTCATTACAATCTACTTTTTTATACTGATAACCAGCACCATGAATTGTCAATGATGAAGTTAAAATTTTTCACAAGTACTTGACAAATATTAGGGAATAAATTATTTAACCAAATAGTTGGTTAAACTAAATGGTTGTTTTACACCCTATTCTCTTTCAGAACGAGTAACACTATGAAAACAGAAACCATAACAACACAATCCCAGGAAACTGTACGAAATATTTTAGACACGGCCGTGCAAATTTTTGCTGAAGTGGGATTTGCCGGAGCGCGGGTGGATGAAATCGCACGCCGGGCACATGTCAATAAAGCCGCGATTTATTACCATGTCGGAAGTAAAGAAGCATTATATGCGCAGGTCCTCCAGGAAATGTTCAGCGACCTGAGTGAACGTATCGTTCAGTATGTCCAGGAAGCGCAAACACCGGAAGAAAAACTGCGCGTGTATATCCGCCAGATTGGACAAACCTTGCAATTCCGCCCGCAGCTTGCGGCGATCATGATGCGTGAAGTTGCTTCCGGTGTGCAGCATCTGCCTGACATCATTATGCAGACCCTGGTACAAATGATCAGCATGTTGACAACTATTCTCAGACAAGGAGAAAAAGCAGGCGTCTTCGCGCCCTCTATCCCACTGATGATCCATTTCATGATTGTGGGACAATTCATTTTTTTGGAAACCAGCAAACACCTGATTTCTGGACATCAGCAGGCTATACCGGAATCGTTTAAACGTACGCATCAAACGATATCAGAAACGATTGTTACAGAAGTCGAAAACCTGGTTTTACGGGCAGTGAAAAATTTTTGACTGCCTTCTCAACTCCCTGCAAATGACAGGACTGTTCAGTTTTCACAAAAGATAAGCACTTACGAATGTAACGTGAGGTTGGGAGAAGATTTTGAGTCAGTATCCCGATTTATCGGAGGGTGTTCGGGGATGAGAGACCGTCTGCCAACCACTTCAGCGATTTTGCTCCTCACCGAAAACCGCTGAAGCGGTTCACGGATCCAGGCGTTCGCGTCTCCGGACACCACGATGAATCATGGTGATCGCTCGACAAGCCTTTTTCGTCAGCGATTCCGGGTCAGAGCTTCTGCCGAACTCACGGTAATGTTCTAATTTCACTGGGAGATAAACACATGAAACATATATTCGATAGATTGAAACTACTGAGTGGTGTACTCTGTTTGCTTTACGTTTCGCTAAATGCCTATGCTGAAGATGCTGATCTGGCAAAACTCTTTCAGGAGAGAAATGTGACTGGTACAATAGTCATCAGTTCTTTGGATGGAACGTCAAACTATATTCACAATCTTCCCCGAGCGGAAGAACGATTTTTGCCTGCGTCAACATTCAAAATTCCGAATACCCTTATTGCGCTTGAAGAGAAGGTGATTACAGATGAGAAAGAAATCATCACATGGGACGGCCAAGACAAGGGGTGGAAGGAATGGAACAAGGATCAGAGCCTTGAAACTGCATTTCCACTCTCATGCGTCTGGTTCTATCAGGAATTAGCCAAACGGATTGGCAATGAACGATATTTGCGACATCTTCAACAGATGCATTATGGCAATCAGCGAACGGGCAAGGAGGTTACGACCTTTTGGTTAGAAGGAGATCTGAAAATATCTGCGATAGAACAAATCGCTTTCTTAAAAAAAGTGTATACAGGGGAACTTCCGTATATGCCATCGCATATTGCATTACTTAAACAACTGATGATTGTTGAAAAAACTCCACAATATACCATCAGAGCCAAAACTGGCTGGACGATGCGCACCACCCCACAAATTGGGTGGTATGTTGGGTATCTTGAGATGAAGGGAGAGACGTGGTTCTTTGCAACCAACATTGATATTGTCAAAAATGGCGATGAACATTTTCGCCAAGAGATCAGTATCGAGGCCTTGCAAGTAAAAGGTATTTTCTAGAAGCGCATACCACAGCGATTTTCCAATTTCCCTCATAGGAATTGCGTTGAATAATTTATGTTACGAAGCCCCCCTTGTTCCCATACGCATCAAGCTAAGGGTTTTAGCCCCCTTTGCCCCCCAGGGCTGTTAAGTTCTCGCAGAGAGAACCTGTGGACCTCCTCTCTCTTCCCCCCGCAAGCGGGGGAAACGGATCGACTTCCCCCGCTTGCGGGGACTGAGGGGGTAGAACTTAACAGCCCTGCGCGTAAACGAGGGACATGGACGGGAGACCATTCTCGATCATCTCACCACCGGTTTCCCTGCTTTCCCCCGTTTAATCGTGGAATTGAGGGAGGTAGTGCGTAACCTGAGTGAACAATTTTTTGCACGCCAGAAAGCGGGGTTTTTCGAAAAACCCGGTTTCTGGGCCAATCAAAACTGAGAAAATTACTTAGTTCTACTTTGTCAAGTTCACTTCTTGTCGTTTCCTCTACTTGGCAGAATAGGATCAATAGTTACCAGACTATGACAGACATCAGAAAACACATTGAACTTTGGTTCGGGTCAGTGGCCCGAACCCTGTATCATCACCGCATCAAAACATTACTGCTCATGGCGATCTGTATGGGAGGGCTGTTTACGCAACTTCCTAAAATTACCATTGATACCTCCACCGAAGGATTTTTGCATGAAAACGATCCGACCTTACTTGATTACAACCATTTCCGCGATGAGTTTGGCCGAGATGAAATGATTATCATTGCGATCAAACCGCCGGAGGTGTTTAATTTAGGATTTTTGGAAAAGCTGCAGCAATTGCATGAAGAATTAGAAGAAAATACTCCCTATCTGGACGACATTACCAGTCTGATTAATGCTCGTAATACCAGAGGGGAAGAAGATGAATTGATTGTCGAAGACTTGCTGGAAAATTGGCCGGAAACGCCGGAAGCGTTGGCTGATTTGAAAAAACGAGTGCTTGAAAATCCGATGTATGTCAATTTAATGATCTCCGAAGACGCCACTTTAACCACGATCATCATCAAAACCCAAAGCAATTCTTCCGCTACTAACGGGTATTTAACGGACGCAGAAAATAGCAACGTCGTAAATACCGTGCGGACGATTGTCAAAAAATATGAAGCCGACGATTTTCGCACCTGGATCGCCGGCTCTCCGGTAGTGACTCATTTTCTCAAGCAAGCATTGTTGAAAGACATTCGTAAATTTATGGTGCTTGCCATGCTTATGATCATTATCACGCTGTATCTTATGTTCCGACGGCCGGCCGGAGTCATTTTCCCGATTTTAATAGTGATCCTGACGCTGCTTTCAACCTTGAGCTTGATGGCCGTTTTTGGCACACCGATCAAGCTGCCCACGCAAATTCTGCCCTCCTTTTTATTAGCCGTCGGAGTCGGTGCGGCTGTGCACATCCTCTCGATGTTTTATCATCATCTGCGAACAAGCGGCGACAAAGAAGAAGCGGTCGTATTTGCCGTTGGCCATTCCGGCTTAGCCGTAGTGATGACCACTCTTACCACGGCTGGTGGACTACTTTCCTTTGCCACGGCGGATATCGCTCCTATCGGCGATCTCGGCGTCTTTGGCAGCATCGGGGTAATATTGTCTTTACTGTACACCATTGTTCTGATTCCACCCTTACTCGCAATTTTTCCGGTCAAAGTCGAAGAAATCAAAGCGCAGGGACATAAAACCACCCTCATGGATCAGGTGCTGACCCGTATCGGTCACATCGCCATAACCTATGCGAAACCGATTTTGGTTTTTTCCGCTATGATCACCATGCTTTCCTTATTTGGCACGCTGCGCATCCACTTTTCGCATGATGTCTTGAAATGGTTTCCGGAAAATAATCCCATTCGTCAAGCTTCGGAAATGATTGATCACGAACTGCGTGGTTCGGTCACTTTTGAAGCGATCATTAATGTTGGCGAAGAAAATGGATTGTATGAGCCAGAAATGATGAATAAGATCGAACACAGTACTCAGGAACTTGAAACTCTTGATCTGGGCAACGTGTTTGTCGGCAAAACAATTGCTTTGAGCAGCATTCTCAAGGAGATCAATAAAGCTCTGCATGAAAATCAACAGCAGTTTTATCACATCCCGCAAGATCGAGAATTGATCGCTCAGGAATTCTTACTCTTTGAAATGAGCGATTCCGATGACCTTGAAGATGTGGTGGATAGTTTGTTTTCCCGAACACGTTTAACTCTTAAGCTGCCCTTTGTGGATGCAGTCGCCTATGAACCGATTATGCAGCAGATTAAACAGCATCTTGAAGATACCTATAAAGAGGTAGATGTGACAATCACTGGCATGGTGACGATACTCTTCAAGACCATCATCAATGTAATCAGCAGCATGGCCAAAAGCTATATCACAGCCTTCGTCGTCATCACGATTCTCATGATTCTGCTGATCGGTAGAGTGCGCATCGGCATACTGAGCATGGCGCCAAATCTATTCCCGATTGTACTAACCCTGGGCGTGATCGGTTGGTTCAATATTCCGATGACCCTGTTTACCATGCTGGTCGGCAGCATTGCGATTGGGTTGGCCGTAGATGACACGATCCATTTCATGCACAATTTTCGGCGATATTACGATGAAAGCGGCTGCGCGGAACAAGCAATCATGCAAACCTTGCATACCAGCGGCCGCGCCATGCTCGTCGCCTCCTGCGTGCTCTCGATCGGGTTTTTTATCTTCATGTTTTCCAGCATGAATAATCTGTTTGATTTCGGCTTGTTGACCGGTATAACGATCGTTACCGCACTATTAGCCGACTATTTTATTTCTCCGGCCCTGCTGATCGTTTATCAGGCGTACCTGAAACGGGTGACTCCTCAACCAGTCCCTAAATTTGCCAGGAGTGCACATTAAAAATCTATTGACGGGCAAAAAGAAGGGGGGATAAATTTTTTGTCGTGCACACAGACAAAATTTATATTCCTCCTCCTTCCTTCTCATTTTAAGGAAACATATAATTTTGGTTTCCCTCGTATTGCTTCAGTAAGAGCAAACAAATTTCTTGAACTTTTGTTTGTAGAAAAACATGATTATCAGGCAAAAGTCAGGAAATCCTTGCTTATAAAAACTCTTGCAGCCACTCAAGATAATTTGACAAAATTGTCTTGTTCATTTGTAACTATTTACGTACCGGTGACCAGCCTTGTTCACCGAAAGAAACAGTGTGGTGGCACACGCCTTTTGTCCAACAAGGCTGTTGGACGGTATGATATGCTAGCAACGTTCATTTTTATCTCTCTTAGCATAAAATCATTTATAGGAACAACATTCTGGGAGCGTATCGGATCGAAGAATCAGCTACGTTCGTAGTATAAGGAAAAGACAATATGACAATGCAAAATACTCCATCTTCTCTACTCATTTTCAACGCGGAGGCGATTGTCACGATGACTGATGAACAACCTGTGATCGCTAACGGTTATATTTTTATTCAGAATGGAGTGGTCAGAGAAATTGGAACAGCGACCGGCAAGAGTCCCCGGGAAATCATCGCGGACGATAGGCATTGCCCGGTGATCCGGGCCAACGGGAAAGTGGTCATCCCCGGGTTGATTAACACACATCATCATCTCTATCAAACTTTAACCAGGGCCTATCCGCCGGTCATGAATTCAGCTCTGTTTCACTGGCTCAAAAATTTATATCCGATCTGGGCCAGATTGGATGAAGAGGCAATCCGGCTTTCCTCGCTTACAGGCATGGCCGAATTGATGTTATCAGGCTGTACAACCACAACTGACCATCATTATGTGTTTCCGCACGGTCTTCGCGGGGAGTTAATTGACATTCAGATTGAAGCCGCGCAGGAATTGGGAATGCGCTTTCAGCCCTGCCGCGGCAGTATGAACCTGAGCGAAAAAGACGGCGGCTTGCCGCCGGATTCGGTCGTGCAAACCGAGGATGAGATTTTAAAGGATTCCGAACGACTCATTACACACTATCACGATCCGTCGCCGGGCGCGATGACGCAGATCGCCTTAGCTCCCTGTTCCCCCTTTTCCGTGACCACCGAACTGATGAAAAATACAGCGGCACTGGCATTGGAAAAAGGCGTCCGTTTACACACACACTTAGCGGAAACCCTTGACGAAGAAAATTTCTGTCTGCAACGGTTTGGAAGCCGGCCGGTTGATTATCTGGAACAGGTCGGGTGGCTGAACAACAATGTCTGGCTGGCGCACGGCATTCATTTTTCTTCAGAAGAAATCGCGCGGCTCGGGGCTGCGGGTGTCGGAGTGGCCCATTGTCCCGGTTCGAATATGCGTCTGGGGTCTGGCATTGCGAAAGTCACGGAATTACAGGCCGCCGGGTCACCTGTCGGGCTTGCCGTTGACGGCAGCGCCTCCAACGACGCCTCGAACATGTTGGCCGAAACACGTCAGGCTCTCTTGTTAGCGCGTCTGGCGCGCGGGGCCGACAGCATGACCGTGTTGGATGCGTTCCGTCTTGCCACGGTTGGCAGCGCGGCCTGCCTGGGTCGCAGCGATCTGGGAACTTTACAACCTGGCAAAGCGGCGGACGCTGCTATCTTTGCCCTCAATGATATTGGCTATTCCGGTGCAGGCGATCCGATCGGCGCATTGTTACTCTGCCAGCCGACTCGCGTGGATACCCTGATTATCAATGGCAAAGTTGTGGTGGAGCAGGGGCGTCTCAAAACCCTCAACCTGAAACCAATCCTTGAAGCCCATCGGAAAAAGGCGAAAAACATGCAAGCGTGATAGCATGACTTCCCGGAGTTGAGCACGCTCCGGGAAGTCCGGCACAAGAAATTAATACGGTAAATAAGGCCCACAAGCAAAGGCGGCGGTATGATGTCTGTTCACTGCATTTCCTTTAAATTCGTCTATAAAAAAGTTGACAAAGAGCAATTCTTTAAAAAAAATATTAGGTAAGATAAACAGGCATGAATTAGAAATAAATAGCGTTAAATGAAATCTTGTGGATCGTTAAGGCGTGATAAGCGCTGTTTACGCCTGTTAAGGTGAACGCCTTAGATCACTATCGGCTCAGGCTTGCTTATCGAATAGGCGTCTGAACATCAACATGAATTGTCAGTATTTTAGGCTCAAGCTCAAACAATGCAGACCTTAGGGAAAATTCCCCCTTTGAAATAACAGAAAGATGCCGCCGAATTCATGGTGATCTTGCCTTCATTCACTACATTGGAAAAATGCGATGTTGCTGCAACTGAAGAATATTACGAAACGCTTTCCTGGTATTCTGGCCAATGATCATATTACGTTCGACGTCAGGCAAGGGGAAATTCATGCCATTGTCGGGGAAAATGGGGCGGGCAAAACCACGTTGATGAATATTCTGTACGGCCTGTACCGCCCGGATGAGGGCGACATTTTCTGGAAAGGCACGCCGGTGCAGTTTCATTCTCCCAGAGACGCCATCGCCTGCGGTATCGGGATGGTGCACCAGCATTTCATGCTAATTCCTTCGCTCACGGTCACGGAGAATATCATTTTGGGCATGAAAACCCCGCAAGATGACCAACCTTCTCGCGGTCTCCATGCTTGCTGGCAGCGCATCATGCAAAGTCGTCTTGATCTGAAACAAGCCGAACAAAAAATCGGAGAGATTTCACATCAATTCGGACTGGCTGTGAATCCCAGAACAAAAGTTGAACGTCTGGCGGTTGGCGAATGCCAGCGCGTGGAAATCATCAAAGCCCTCTACCGCAAAGCAGAGCTTCTGATCCTTGACGAGCCGACATCAGTCTTAACCCCCCAGGAAACTCAGGATTTTTTCAGGATTTTACGAATTCTGGTGCAACAAGGGATGTCAGTGATTTTCATTACCCATAAGTTGCATGAAGTGCTTGAATCCAGCGATCGCGCCACAATTTTGCGCGGCGGCCGTCTGGTACAGACAACGGATGTCGCTGCGACCACGCAACGCGAATTAGCATATCAGATGGTGGGACGCAGCATATTAGTAGAACAGTTAGAAAAAAAACAACGACCGCAAGGCCCTGAAGTCGTACGCATTGAACAACTCTATTACGCACCTGAAAAGCAGGTGCCTCTAGTGCAGAATGTTTCATTTTCGCTTCATAGCGGAGAAATTCTTGGAATTGCAGGAATTTCAGGAAATGGGCAATCGGAGTTAGCCGAAATGTTAGCCGGTCTGCGCCAGCCCACCAGTGGCAAAATTTTTCTGAATGAACAGGAAATCACAACCTGGTCGCCGCGGACCTTGACAAAAGCCGGAGTGGCTCATATTCCTGAAAAACGCCAGGAAATGGGAATTGTGATGGATTTCCCCTTGTATGAAAACGCCATGCTTGGCGCCTTTTTTCGTCTTCCCTTCTCGAAACAAGGAGTGTTGCAGTACAAACAAGCACAGCGTTATACCCGCAATTTACTGCTGACGTACGATGTGAGAGCCAAAGATGCCAATGTCGTCATTCATGAATTATCAGGGGGAAATCAGCAGAAATTCGTGGTCGGGCGCGAGTTAGATCGCCGCCCTACGGTCTTATTGGCGATTCAACCGACGCGCGGGGTGGATATTGGCTCCACCGAATTCATCCATCACCAACTCCTCGAACAACGAGAACGCGGAATGGCTATCCTGTTAATTTCGACCGAGCTTGATGAAATCTTCGCTCTAAGTGATCGGATTGCCGTCATGTATCAGGGGAAATTTGTCGGGGTTGTTCCTGCTGAAAAAGCGGATCGGGAAACAATAGGACTCATGATGGCAGGAGCGATGCAGACATGAAAAATACTGTTGTTCGTTATCTCATTCTTTTTGGGTATCCACTGCTTGCCATCATTCTGGCGTTACTGGCAAGCAGTGGTTTGATTCTGGCGGTTGGAGCAAGCCCGCTTGTCGCCTTTCGCGCGTTATTTATAGGCGCGTTTGGCAATGCGAACAGCCTGGCCGAAACCTTATTAAAAGCCACGCCTTTGCTGTTTGCAGCGTTAGGAATGTGTGCGGCCTTTCGCGCCCGAATTTGGAATATCGGGGCCGAGGGGCAATTATATATCGGGGCCTTAATGACTGCCATTGTCGGCATTTACGCGCCTCTGACTTCCAAACTCATCGCGATTCCGGCAATAGTCTTCGCGAGCTTTTTGGCCGGAGGCTGTTGGGCTGCGATTCCGGGCTGGCTCAAAGGGCGCTTTGGAGTTAGCGAGATCATCACGACCATTATGATGAATTACATTGCTATTTTTCTGATTAGCTACATGATTCATCATCCGCTGCGTGATCCGCAAGGGTATCTGCCCCAATCGCGTACCTTACAAGCTGCGGCCAAATTACCTATTTTACTGACCAAAACCCGCTTACATTTCGGTATTGTGCTCGGCATTCTCGCAGCCTTCGTGGTGTATATCATCTTCAAAAAGACGACTCTGGGCTATCAGATGCGCGTAGTGGGGCATAATCCGTTAGCCGGAAAATATGGCGGGATCAACGTCAGCCGGATCATCCTGATTTCTATGCTTTTTAGTGGTGGCCTGGCCGGAATCGCAGGGATGGCAGAAATTGCCGGAGTCCATCAGCGTTTGATCGAGAATATTTCTCCTGGCTATGGCTACACTGCCATCGTTATCGCCTTATTGTCATATCTTCACCCTCTAATCGTGATAGGGGTCAGCATCCTGTTTGCCGGCTTGATGGTAGGGGCGGATGCCATGCAGCGCATGGCCGGGCTGCCGGCAGCCCTGGCATCCGTTGTGCAGGGGTTGATTGTCCTGTTTGTTTTAGCCAGTGAATATGCTGTTAAACGCCATTTACAATCGCTGCGGCAAGGAAGTGGGAATAGTACGACCTTACCCTTTTGAAAGGACGAATATGCTGAATAATCCATTTCATTTTTCCGAAAAAGTCGCTGTTGTTACCGGCGGAAGCGGGATTTTGTGCGGCACTATCAGTAAAGCGTTAGCGGCCTGCGGCGCCCATACCGTGCTCGTCGGATATTCTCGACCTGAGCGGGCAGAGCAGCTTGTCGCTGAAATCGTTCAATCGGGCGGTTCTGCCGTGGCAGCGCAGGCCGATGTGCTTTCGAAAGTCTCGTTAAAACAGCTTCTTGAACGAACCCTGGCGGAATTTGGTAAGGTTGATATATTGATAAATGGGGCCGGCGGCGCGAAAAAAGCGGCAACCACCAGTTCGGAACTTTCCTTTTTTGATCTCCCGGAGGAAGCCGTCCGTCAGACCTTTGATCTCAATTTTATGGGGACCTTTTTAGCGTGTCAGGTGTTCGGACGAGCGATGGTCGCCCAGGGACAGGGAAATATTTTGAATATCTCTTCGATGGGCGCGTTTCGACCGCTCACCCGCAGCGTCGCGTATTCGGCCGGCAAAGCGGCAGTCACAAATTTTACCCAGTGGCTTGCAGTCCATATTTCGCAGGAATATTCTTCAAATATTCGGGTCAATGCCGTGGTTCCAGGGTTTTTTCTTACAGAACAGAATCGTTTTTTACTGACGAATCCTGAAACCGGTAAATTAACCGAACGAGGACAGCGTATTATCGCCCACACCCCGATGGCGCGTATGGGACGGCCGGAAGATCTTGTCGGCCCTGTGCTCTGGCTGCTTTCCGAGGCAGCGCAATTCGTTCATGGCACCACGGTAATCGTTGACGGTGGTTTATCGGCTTTTGGAGGAGTGTAAAAACTCTTAACTGGAGTGGCAAAGCTCGTCTTTGCCATCCGACAAAGTCGGAACATGATCTGGCTTCGCCACGTTGACAAAGGCAAGCTTTGTCACTCCTACATATTTGCCGGACAATCTACTATGTGGTCTGATATCCTGAATGATACGTTTCTTATCGGCGTGCTTGCAGCCGGGGTTCGGCTGGCCACTCCGGTTCTGCTGGCAGCTCTGGGAGAAATTTTTGCCGAGCGAGCCGGGATACTGAAAATCAGCATTGAAGGGGAAATGTTGATCGGCGCCCTGGCTGGTTTTTTGGGAGCGTTTTATGGAAAAAGCCTGTGGATAGGCATTTTTTGTGCAATGGGCGCAGCCGCCATCTACGGCTTTATCGCCGGAGTATTTAGCATTACCTTTAAACTCGATCAGGTCATTACCGGTATCACCCTGAACATTCTAGCGCTCGGATTAACCAGTTTTTTCTATCGGTTTATTCTGGGCAAATCCTTTATTCCGCCCAGCATTACTCCTTTAGGTGTCTTGAAAATTCCGGGACTCAGTCAAATTCCGATTATCGGCCCAATTCTATTTCAACAAAATATCCTGGTGTATCTCACATTTTTCGCGATGGTTCCGCTCAGTACCGCGATCTTATTTAAAACGACCTTTGGGTTAAATTTACGGGCTGTGGGTGAATATCCGCTGGCAGCCGACACCGTCGGCATTCAGGTGTACGCCACGCGCTATGTCTGCGTGGTAATCGGAGGACTGTTTTCAGGATTAGGCGGTGCGTTTATGACTTTAGCCCAATTGAATATGTTTACGGAAAATCTGACGGCTGGTCGCGGATTTATTGCAATTGCGGCGGTGATTTTCGGTCGCTGGCATCCGCTGGGAGCTATGATTGCAACCTTACTGTTCGGCATGGCGGATGCCTTGCAACTCAGGCTTCAGGGATTAGGCGTCAACGTACCTTATCAATTTTTACTCATGCTGCCATACATTTTCACCATTTTGGCCATGGTCGGTGTTGTAAAGCGTACCAATGCCCCGACTGCCCTGGCAGTACCTTATGAAAAATAGAAATCATTATTCAGCCCCAGAAACAGGCGAAAAATTTTTAGCGCACCAGGTAAAAACATTGCTGAATTTCTTCCTTTTCAAGAAATTCTGTAAGCCTTCGGAATTCCCAAAATCATGTTTTTATAGATGTCCTAACTCATGTTTCGCAGGGAAGAAATCAAAATGCAAGTAGAACGTTTACAAAAACTTATTCAGGCCAGTAAAGGCGAGCTTACTGTTGATCTGGTGGTCAAAAATGCACGCGTCGTGAATGTTTTTACCAGTGAAATTGAGCACACAGATATTGCTATCTATAATCATTTGATTGTCGGTATTGGAAATTATCCGAACAGCAAAAAGATTCTTGACGCGCAGGGGATGTATCTGGTGCCGGGGTTAATTGATGCGCACACGCATATCGAAAGTTCTTTGCTGAGTCCGGCCGAATACACGAAAGTCGTAGTGCCGCACGGTACGGCCGCAGTCATTACCGATCCGCATGAAACCGCCAATGTTAAAGGACTCATCGCCATTGATTACCTGCTGGAAAGTACTCAGCATTTGCCAATCAAAGTCTATTTTACCACGCCTTCCTGTGTACCGGCGACTCCATTCGAAACCGCCGGTGCGCGCTTTACCAGTCATGAGGTACGCGAAATTATCAAAAAAGAGCGCGTCGTCGCTTTAGGAGAAGTTATGAATTATCCTGGCGTGCTTTCCGGCGATTCCGAAGCGCTGGCGATTATTCTGGCTGCCGGCATTCGTCGCATTGACGGCCATGCGCCCGGGGTCAGCGGGAATTTGTTAAATGCGTATCTGATGGCCGATATTCAAGCTGACCATGAATCCACAACCCTTGAAGAAGCCCGTGAAAAACTCCGGAAAGGAATGTATGTCATGATTCGCGAAGGCTCCAGCGAACGCAATCTTGAGGCGTTATTACCGCTGGTAACCGCCAAAACCATTCATCGCTGCATGTTGGTCTCGGATGATAAAGACTGTGTGGATTTATATTATCATGGTCATCTGGATAATACCATTCGTAAAGCAGTCAGTCTGGGGCTTGATCCGCTGATGGCGATTCGAATGGTCACGCTCAATCCGGCCGAATTTTTCCGCTTAAAACGTCACGGCGCGATTGCCCCCGGATATTACGCGGATTTTCTCTGCGTTGACGATTTGGAGTCCTTCTCGATCCGGCAAGTGTATAGTAAAGGGGAATTAGTTGCGGAACACGGGAAACCCTTATTTGAACCGAAAATTATTGAAAACGACGCCATGTTTCATAGCATGAATGTGGGCGGCATTTCTGAGGAACAGTTCTGTGTGAAGACGTCATTACAGGAATTTCCGGTGATCGAACTGGTGCCGGGAAATATTATCACAAAAAAACAGCGGATTCCGATTCACCCCATTAATGGATGCGTACAGGCGGATACAATGCGCGATCTGCTGTTGCTTGCCTCCGTGGAACGCCACCGGCAAACCGGCAATATCGGGGTCGGCCTGGTCACAGGATTTGGTTTGCAGCGCGGCGCGCTGGCCTCATCGGTCGCCCATGATTCGCATAATATTATTGTGGTAGGGACAAATCCACGCGATATGTACACCGCCGTCCGGCATCTCGAAGCTCTGCAAGGCGGATTGGTTGTGGTGAACGACGGTCAGGTGCTGGCCGATTTGCCGCTGCCAATCGGCGGCCTGCTTTCCACGCTTCCGGCCCCGGAAGTTATTCAAAAAAAGAGAATCCTTGATGAGGCCGCGCATCACCTAGGCGTGACCGTCGAACATCCCTTTATGCAATTAAGTTTTCTGGCCTTGCCGGTCATTCCTGAAATTCGCGTGACTGACCGCGGCGTGTTTGATGTGAACGCGATGCAATTTATCAATTTGATTTAGGAGGAATAGGAATATATGAAAATGACGAAACCTGTCGTTATCAGCAGAAGAAGTCCGATTTATAGAGATTCAGCGTTTGTGTTTGAAAATATTGGACAATCCGAACAAGCTTTTGATGCAGAGCATCGCTATCCCCAAAGCGGCAAACAATTATTTTACACCCGTTACGGCAATCCAAATGTGATTGAAACCGAACAGGAGATTGCCAGACTCGAAGGCAGCGACTGGGCCTTGCTGACTGCTTCGGGTATGGCGGCAATTGATGTGGCCCTGTCTCTGTTTCATGAGCGCGAAAACACGGGCACATGGCTTTTTTTCGAAGCGATTTACGGCGGAACAAAGGATTATATTAAAGAAGTGTTGCAAGCACGGCGCGGCATTCAGTGTGAATATTTTACAACTTCTCCGGGGGAAGAAAAGTTTGATTTAATGGATCTCAAATATGCACTTGATCACCTCAAACCGAAACTGCTTTACTTTGAACCGGTCTCCAATCCGCTGCTGATTGTCGCCAATGGGAATGAAATTATCCGTTTAGCTAAAGAACGTGGCATAAAGGTGGTGG
Organism: Candidatus Vecturithrix sp.; assembly: GCA_040772385.1. Taxonomy (GTDB): domain Bacteria; phylum Moduliflexota; class Moduliflexia; order Moduliflexales; family Moduliflexaceae; genus Vecturithrix. The sequence continues at coordinate 938,161 of JAXGYF010000001.1, forward strand.
TGGATAATACCTTTGCAACTCCGATATTATGGAAACCTCTGGAACAGGGCGCAGATCTAGTGCTTCACAGCGCGACCAAATATCTTGCCGGTCATGGCAATATTACGGCTGGCGTGGTGTGCGGTCATAGCGATGAATTACATAAGGCCGCGTTGACCTACCGTAAATTTGTAGGGCACATTCTCAGCCCGGATGACGCTTATCGTCTCGGCACGCAACTGCAAACTTTCGAACTACGCGTGACGCGGCAATGTCAGAATGCTCTGAAATTAGCAAACCTGCTGCAAGCGCACAAACAAGTGAAAAACGTCCGATATCCGGGTTTAGCGACTCATGCCACACACCAGGAAGCGCTAAATATTTTCGGAAAACGGGGTTTTGGCGCAATGGTCACATTTGAACTCAAAGGCGGACAGACAGCCGTCGAAACCTTTATTGCCAATGCTGCGCCGCACGTCAAATATGTGACAAGCCTGGGCGATCCGCAAAGCATCATGATTCACGTGCCGACCATCTTCAGCGCCGAACGCTTCCCCTTTCCGGGCATGATTCGCTTCTCTGTCGGCTTTGAAGCCTATTCCCTGCTTGAAAAATCTGTGACCACAGCCTTAGAGGCCCTGTAGGCATCTGAAATCATGGAGTAGTGTTTCAAGCATTCTTCACCAGGTAATTTCCAAATTATCGTAGGCAAGCTGTATATATGAAGGCAGAGATTTAGCGACTTCGGCGTGCCGGATGTCGTGTGTCATATGGACGAGATAGGCGCGCCGGGGCTGAATCTGAGAGATCACATCTACGGTTTGTTCTAAGGTAAAATGGGTAGGGTGGTAGCAAAAACGGAGAGCGTTAATCACCAGAACCTCAGTTTTTCTGAGGCGTTCGAGGGTTTCAGGGCTGAGATAACTGGCATCAGTGATGTAACTCAGGCCATCAAAACGAAACCCCAGAATTGACATTTCCCCGTGATGAACTTCCAGAGGCAGAATCTGTTGCTCGTTCACGGAAAAAACGCGTTGAGCCTGAATAAGCTTGAGATCAACTTGCGGCTTTCCGCCGCCCTCCTGAGTGTTTCGGAAAATATAGCCGAAACGGGCGCGTATTTCTGCTAAGGTCTCGGCATTGGCATAGATCGCCACCGGACGATTCATTAAAGCGTTCAATTGCCGCAGTTCATCCAGGCCCGCGATGTGATCGTTATGGGAATGGGTAATCAATACCCCATCCAACCAATAAAGACGATGTTTTAAGGCTTGTAAACGAAAATCAGGCCCAATATCAATCAATAGTTTCGTGCCCTGTCCGGTTTCAAGATACGCGCTGGTTCGAAAACGTTGATCTCTGGGATCCTCTGAAAGGCAGGTCGCGCAGTGACAGCCTAAGGCTGGGATGCCGCTTGAAGTCCCGGTTCCTAAAAAGATGAGTTTGTTCACTGTTGTCAATGAAATTTTCGATCTGCAAATATAAGAAACCAGGTTTTTTCGGAAAAAACCTGGTTTCTCTCCAGAACTGATTTTTTTACACTTTCTTATAACAATACTTCGGACAGTTTTGATTTCACCCCCCTCAATCCCCCCGCAAGCGGGGGGAAGTACATAAGAGACGTCCTATTGCTCATTTCCCCCCGTTTACGGGGGATAAAGGGGGTCACACGAAAACTGTCCGAACTATTGTTATAAGTCAATGCGCTTTTGGGCGGGATTTTTGTTTTATTGCGTGTTCAATTTCCAATTGGTCATATCGCGCACTACCACCAATACTTGATTTTCCAGAAACGGAAAAACTCGCAGTTCCTGGTATTGGCGCGTTTCATTTCCTTTCGTCGGCATCCAAAACGCCACAACTGCCGGTTGTTTGGTTTTCAGCACCTGCGCAATCGCTGCATCAAATTGGCGTTCAATGTCTTGAGGTAATAATTTCGCTGCCCATTTGATGATAAAAGTTCTGGATAGCGGCACTTCCGGCTCGTTTTCTACTTTATAATCCAGGATACTGCCATTAAGGCTCAAACGGAAATACTCATCTGGTAAGGATTGGAATACTGCCCGCAATTCAGAGCTGGTTTGATGAAGACGTTCCTCAGTCTGTTTGTGTACCAAAGCCCCTCCGATGCTTGTGGCGGCAACAGATAAAATGGCGGTTTCTTCTGCAGTCCACTGCCGAATTTGCTGACAGGAATCAAAGCCCATACCGCCCCAGAGCTGTTCATTCATGATGATTGGTACAAGCAGTGTTGAAACTATTCCTTGAGAAGTTAAGAATTCTTGTTCCGGCGCCGGGAAATCTTTCGTCAGACCACTGATCACACGGTTTTCATTGAACGTTTGATACCAACGCGCCAGACGATCGTTATAAAGCAGATTTTGCCATTCAGGATTCTCAATTTGAGTGTATGCTGGTTCGCGCACCCATTCAAATAGCCGGCTCATTGCCGGCTCTCGTGTGCCAGACAGAGGGTGGGTTTTAAAAATATAGACGCGATCGACTGCAATCGTTGTCCCCAGCGTTTCCAATGCTTTTGTAACGCCTCTCTGAAAATCCGGCGCGATCAACAGGGTACTTAAAACATTGGTCACCTCATTTAACAACATCCTCTGATAAAGTTCAGCTTTTTCCCACTGTCTGCGTTTGCTGATGTCAGTGATCATAAACACGGCAAAACTTTCTTTTTTCTTGAGAGTTTTGCGGGCACCTGCCACTATCGGACGAAGCTGTAGATGGAGATGGCGGTGTAAGATCGAATCATCAACTTCATGCTCGACAGATTGCCCCTGAGCAACTTTTTCTAAGGCCTGGCGCAAAAAATCTTGAAAGTAACATTTCGGGTCTGAGCAGAGTGTATGTAACAGCGCATGCGCTGAAGTGCCTTTGACCGAGAGAACTTTACCAAGCTGCCATTGTTCAATGGCTTTGTTGGCTCGAATAATGATGCCCTGGCTATTGAGCAAGCATACAATTGATGTCAACGAATCAGCAGTAGCCTCCCATTCCTGTTTCGCCTTTTCAATCCGGACCAGACTGGGTTGCAAAGCTTTCAGGGCCTGATTCCGTTGGTATAATCGCTGTAGCTCCTGGTCCAGAACTTTAAGCCGTACCTTCAACACTTCTGCATGTATTGGGATGATCAAATAATCGTCGGCTCCGGCCTCAATAATTGACTTGAGAACCTGAGGTTCTTCATGTTCGGTCAGCACGAAAATCATGCAGGCATTACCATTGCGCAATGCTCGTAATTCCCGACACAACTGCAGCCCATCCATGTCTGACAGTTTCTGATTCAGCAGAACTAACAAAAATTGCTGCTGCTGAAAATATTCCAGAGCCGCCCGAGCAGTTTCAGACTTTGTCGCATCATGACCAAAAACCCTGAACTGCGTACTCAAAAAAAGACTTCGTTCCTGGTCTGGTTCCACGATAAGTATTTTCATATTTTTTCGGTTTACTACATATAAATCCAGGCACTGGACTTTTTGAAAAGCCCAGTGCCTGATCCTGTCAAAACCGGGATAAACAGACTACATACATTCTTCGAACATTTGAACACCAATAGGACTCTCAGGCGGTTGCTTTGCTCAGCCAGCCGCGTAGATGGTGCAGAGAAATGACGACAATAAGAATGCCGCCCCACAGAGCGATGGTGAGATGCGCGCTGAACCCCAGCAGATTCAATCCGCTGGAAATCACTTGAAGGACAATCAGCGAGAGCACTAAACCGAAGATTTTGCCAAAACCGCCGTCAGGGTTCACGCCGCCGAGAACCGCCGCCAGAATGGTAACCAGTAAGTAAGAGGAGGCATAACCGGCATTGGCCGAATTGAAACGGGCGATCATGATAATGGCTGACACACCGCACAGCAGGCCGGACAGGGCGTACACTTTCACCAACACTTTGGGAGTTTGAATTCCCGAAAACAAGGTAGCTTTTTCGTTCGATCCTAGCATATAAACACTGACTCCGAAAGGAGTTCGATTTAACAAGATCGCAACAATCCCAGCGCAGGCAGCAAAGATCAGGAGCGGCACGGGGACGCCCAGGATCACGCCATTACCAAGAAACAAAATTGGTTCCGGAAAGCCTGAAATCACATCTCCACGGGTCAGGGCCACATTCAAGCCTTCCACCACAGTCATCGTGCCGAGGGTGGTCAAAATCGGAGATACGCCGATATATGCGATGATCAAACCATTTACTGTGCCTACCAGCAGGGCCATCACGAGGCCGGCAGCGATCGCAGTGATCATAACCAAGGCCGATCCGATTACGCCAGTGCTTTCAGAGATAAAACGAGTCAAAATACAGGCGGTAATCAGAGCGGTCATATTGGTTGTGGCAATGATCGAAAGATTAATACCGCCGCTTAACATTGCGATCATCATGGCAAGTGCCAGAATACCTAATTCCGGCACTTGAAAGGCCATGGATTGAAATGTTGAGAATTTAAAAAACCGTTGTCCAGGGATGATTACCTCAAATCCGAGCACAAGAATAATCAGAATAATCAATAAAAATTTGATAGTTGGATCAGAAATTCGTAATTTCATGGCATCATCTCCGCGCCTTGCGTGGTCTCGCGTTTGCGTTGATAGGCGGTCAGGCTTACACTCATCAGAATCACCAGGCCAATGACGACTTTATGCCAATAAGAGGACACGCCGAGCAAAGTCAGGCCATTTTGCATGACAGCCACCAATGTCACGCCTAAAATGGTACCAAGCAAGGTTCCTCTGCCGCCGGACAGGCTGGCGCCTCCCAACACCACGGCCGCCACGACTTCCAATTCACGCCCCACAATCGCATTCGGCGCGACGGTCTGAACAATATGCGCCTGCACAATAGCGGCAATACCGGCTAAGACTCCTAGATAACAATAGACAACGATATGCAAACCAAGGATGCCAAAGCCCATTCGTGTAGCAGCCTCCGCATTCCCCCCCAGGGCATAAATTTTGCGCCCGATAACAGTTTTATTCAGGATAAATCCGGTCAACATCAGGACTGCCGCCAGGACAAAAATCGGAATTGAGATGTTATAGGTCATATCGTCAACCGTTGTGAAACTATATAAGCTGATCCCATCATAGAACCAATCCGGGAAATTATAGAGCCATTTGCCGCGAGTGAGAAAAATCAGAATACCATAAAAAATATTCAACGTGGAAATGGTAATAATAATGGCCGACACTTTCAGGTAGTGGACTAAAAAGGCATTAATGGCTCCTAAAATCAGGCCGATTGCGGCAGCCATGCCAAATGCAATGAACCAATTGCCATCGTATTTGATAATATAACTGGCGACCACATACTGCGCTACTGTGGCTGTGGCCGTAAACGAAATATCCATCCCGCCTGAAATCAACACGACCAAAAAGCCGGCCGCCATGATCCCTAAAAAAGAATAACTGATCAAGACGTCAAAGAGGTTTTCAATTGAAAAGAAATCCTCGGTCTTGAACGCCAAAAACAGGACGAGCAGGACAATAATAAGGATAAGATACACTTCACTGCGCTTGAGAATATTCCACAATGGTGTCTTCATTGATCTTTTGATTTAATTCATGTTCGGAAATGTGTTCAGGAAAGAATTCACCGACAAGCTGACCTTTACGCATCAAGAGGATACGATGACAGTTATACAACACTTCCGGCACTTCGTCGGAAATCAGGAGAATCCCCATTCCTTGCGAGGCCAGACGTTTCACAATTTCGTAAATCCCGCTTTTTGCGGCAATATCAACGCCAACCGTCGGAGAGTCCAGGACAAATACTTTCGGTTGAGTTGCAATCCATTTAGCCAGCACGACTTTCTGCTGATTTCCTCCGGACAGCGTATTGACCGGATTTTGCGGATCAGACACTTTGATGCGTAAATCCTGAATCCATTGCGTCACTGAAGAGGCCATCCTATTTGCATCAAGTAATTTGAATGCGTTCAGAAATTTCTCGATGATGGTCACCAGAATATTTCGTTGAATGGATTGCTGCATCACAACGCCTAAAGTCAAACGATCTTCGGGTACGTAGCTAATCCCATGTGCGATAGCTTCTTTGTTTGAGCGAAGCTGTACAGGAGTTCCGTCCAGAAGAATTTCGCCTGAATCAGGGGAATTCATCCCAAACAGAGAAAGGGCTAATTCAGTACGTCCTGAGCCAAGTACACCCGTAATTCCCAGGATTTCACCTTCATGGAGCTGCAGGGAAATATCGCAATAATTCCCTTTTTTGGAGAGATGTTTAACTTCTAAAACTACCCGCTCTTGATTCACCGGTTCGGTATGCAGATGATAATCAATTTCTTCGCCTGTCATGAGATACGCCATTTTGCGAGCATCCAGGTCTTTCACGTCATACATACCGATCTTCTCGCCATCGCGCAGAATCGTAACCCGTTCCGCGATTTCCATAATTTCATATAGACGGTGACTCACAAACAGGGTGCTGATCTGTTTTGCCTGTAGATCCCGTACCACGCGCATCAAGGCTTCCACTTCCTGGCGGGTCAGGGAGGCTGTGGGTTCATCCATAATGACCAATCTGGCATTAATGGCTATGGCACGGCAAATCGCGACAATCTGCCGGTCGGCAATTGATAATTGTTCCACTACACGATCAGGATGCAAAGAGACCCCGATTTTAGACATTGTTTCCAGCGCGGTAGCGCGGATCTTTTTGGTATCCACCACGGTTCGGCCTCGTTCCATATATTGTCCGATGCCAATATTCTCAGCTACCGTTAAATTCGGAAAAAGCGAGAGATCCTGATAGATGACCTGAATGCCAAGTTGAATCGAACTATGAGGTGTGAGACGGGGATAAGCTTTGCCTTCAACCAGAATTTCTCCGCCTGGTTCCGGCGCATGAACCCCGGAAATAATTTTGATCAGCGTACTCTTGCCAGAGCCGTTCTCGCCGACCAGACAATGAATTTCCCCGCGGGTGACGCCGAAATCAACATGTTTGAGAGCCTGTACGCCGCCAAAATGCTTACTGATCTTGCGTAACTCCAAAAAATTCTCCGTGTGCATGATTTCCCTGCAATAATGAGGTTAACGCGAATTCCAAGCTGAACAGGACTATTACTGTCGCACATTCTGCATGAAGAACGCATAAACAGAACACCATTTGAAGTCAAGGAAATTGCGATCCGAATTGTGCTTTTATTTGGAGGATTACGAAGGAACCGCTCGATTTTTTTATTCAAAAAAACTTTAGTTAGTAAATATTTTCTTGACTATTTTGACTTAATAGATCAAGAAAGTCAAGAAAGATTTTAGCATACGTTCAACACTTGAAACTCTCGCTGCGAATCCGATAGAGAAACCGAAATTTTTTCGAAACCGGTTTCTTACACATTCGAATGAACATTTCATGAACAAGGGAGGAAATGGATATGGATATTCAGAGCATTACGATTCTTCAAGGACATGGCAAAGCGTTCCAACAGGATAAGATCGAGCGATTAACGCTTGAAATGGGAAATGTAGTTTCAGTGGTTGGACCGACCGGTTCAGGGAAAACCACTCTGATTAATGATATTGCCCTTTTTGCCAACAACAACACTCCCTCTGGCAGGACCATTTTGATCAATAACCAATTGCCGCCAGACGAGTATCTGTATGACCCCTCGAAAAATCCAGTAGCGTTCATTACTCAACATACCAATTTTTTATCAGATTTACCAGTGCAGAAATTTTTAGAATTTCACATCAGAATTCGGCACTCATACGCCAAACAATCCTTGCTTGACGAAGTATTGAATTTTGCGAACCAACTGACAGGGGAACCTATTGATGTCAATAGTTCCATGACCGAGCTTTCCGGTGGACAGACCCGTTCATTATTAATTGCCGATGCCGTCGTCATCGGAAATTCGCCGATTATCTTGCTGGATGAAATCGAAAACGCTGGAATTGACCGGACCAGAGCGTTAGAATTACTCAGGAACTATCGAAAAATTTTCATTTTTGTCACGCATGATCCGAGAATTACCTTGCTCTCTGATTTCAGAATCATCATGGAACATGGCAGCATGGAACAAGTATTGATCACGCATGACGAGGAAAAACGTGCCATCCATGCAATCACAAAACTGGATGATATCCTCTTAGGATTACGAGCAATTATTCGGAGTGGGAATGTCGTGCGCGAACAATACCTGCAAGAACAACTCTTGCAATTTGGATTTGTCGCTGCGGCCTGAGTTTTCTCTGACACAAACACCGCAACGCATCCATGGTTCCAGAAATAATTCTACGCGAGAAATCAGGTTTTCAGGAAAAAAAAGGAAAGAATTATGAAAATTGTCATTTGCGCAGGGCCATCAACCTGCGGGAAAACAACCGTCTTAAAGCAAGTGATCAGAAAAATACGCCAGCAGCATTACGTCCCCGCGTATTTAAAAATCGATGTGCAATTTGCGGACGAAGATGTGTTATTTGCCGAAGAATTCGGCATTCCTACCCGCAAAGTGTATTCAGAAGATCTCTGTCCCGATCATTGCAATGTAATTGTGCTTGGCGACGCTATTGCCTGGGCTGAAAACGCCGGCTGCAATATCTTGTTTGTGGAAACAGCAGGCTTATGTCTGCGGTGTTCCCCTTATATCGAGAATGCGCTGGGGATTGTGGTGCTTGAAGCAACTAGCGGGATGAATCTCCCCAGAAAAATCGGGCCAATGCTCTCGTTAGCCGACGTTGCAGTCGTTACGAAAATCGACATTGTCTCGCAGGCGGAACGCGAGGTATTCCGAGCCAATATCAATGACGCGGCGTCGAAGGTGCTCGTGATCGAAACTGATGCCTTGCACGGCATCAATATCGATCACGTCGTACGACAGATCGACATCGCGCCGGAGTACACCACGCCATCGCTGCTGCGCGGCAATCCGCCAGTCGGCACGTGCACGATTTGCGTAGGTAAACGTGATATTGGGAAAGAGGCGCATTTTGGCGTATTACGCCCGTTAGAATCAGACATCTTTTATCGAGGAGAATAACCACATTATGGCACGACAAACAACATTAGAACAAATTTTAGACGAATTACCAGGAAAAAACTGTGGATTGTGTGGTCAGCCGGACTGCGAAGCCTTTGCGCAGACCTATATCACTGGAACCACACCCCTTGAAAAATGCCCGTACACCGCCAAGAAATATACCCGCGCTCCTCAGGTTTTTGAGAATACTCAGGCCGCGCCTGCCACCTGGGTGGATCATCTGGGCCGGGAATATGATTTTATTCTGGATAAATTTGCGGGCGAACCCGGACCGCGAGAAACGGTTCTGCCGTTTAACCCGATAAATGTTGAAAAACTTGGTCTCAAAAAAGGCGATGTCGTTTTTGGACGCCCTGGGTGGATTTCTTGTGGGTGTCCGGTAACCCATGCTGGTATTATCGTTGAAGATCCTGACTATTTCAACGGTACTTTTGTCTGGTGCGTTGTCGGCCCGATGGCAGCCAGGGAACGTGGAATTGATATCGGCTGTTACAATTCCACAGCTTATGAGGGACTGGTCAAAGACACACGTGCTGAGTTGCTTATCGGAAAACGCTATTATTTTCAACCGAGATTTTGCATGCTCCAGTGGCGGCATTGCGGACTCATCAATTCACTTGGCAAAACTCCTGAAGGCATGCGCGTACGTATTGAAGGTTTATGGATTGGCTAAAACACCATGCCGCGCAATTTCCTGATGCAATCAGCCAGGCCATCGAAAATATCGAACGAAGAAACGCTTGACAGCATTTCAGCGATCTGGTACTTTAACCTATTGTATGCGCTCATATCAGAGGTAACATTGACGGTGTCATGAGCGAGCGCTCACCCGGCGCAATAAAACGACAAGGATTTCACATCACCAGCGATAACAAATCCTTGCTTATGAGGAATCCTTGTCGTTTCAAAGGAGAACCCTTGAAAGCACTTCATACTGACCTTGAAATTCAAACCACAGCGAAACGAGTATGGCAAATACTGACCGATTTTGCCAGTTGCCCGCAGCCTTGATATGGGTACACGACGCGATTTTGAAGAAATGAACCAGGCCCTCAAGACACGGGCAGAACACGACGCCTAACAAGTAACTGATCAACCCGGTCAGTTGAAAACAAGGAAAGATGTCCAATTTGCAAACTGCCTGTATTCCATGCCAGACTCTTTCAGATTTCTGTTTCCTGGTTTACGCTGCTGTTGCTGGTTTCCTGGCTGACACAGTGATGCTGAAAACTCCGGCGTTCGACTGCCGATAAATTTGAATATCCTCCTGATTCAGGTATTGAGCTAACGTCGTGTCGGGCACGATATACTGATGATCTTTATGAACCTCCAGAGCTGTAAATCCGGCTTCCCGAATGACGTGCAGATATTCATCATGCTGTAAGGCCCCGGCGACGCAGCCGGCGTATAATTCTGCCAGAGACCTGAGCTTTTCAGGGAGTTCGCCTCGCAGGACGATATCCGAGATGCAAAAATGTCCGCCCGGTTTCAGCACCCGGTAAATTTCCTGAAAGGCTTTCGTTTTATCCGGCACCAGGTTGAGCACACAATTACTGACGACAACGTCAACTTCCCCGTCGTTCACCGGCAGACTCTCAATGTCCCCCAGGCGAAATTCTACGTTCGCATAGCCTAATTTTGCCAAATTCTGACGCGCCTGAGCGATCATCGCTTCAGTCATATCCACGCCGATCACTTTCCCGGAATCTCCGACCAACGTCCGGGCGACAAACACATCATTGCCCGCGCCCGACCCAAGATCCAACACCACATTTCCCTCTTTAATCGCGGCGAACTGCGTCGGCAATCCACACCCTAATCCTAAATCGGCTCCGGCGTAATAGCCTTTGACATCGGCATAATCCGGACTCAGCGGCTGGTCATTGCCTGCCCCGCTGCAGCTACAGCCGCAGCCGCAGCCGGTCGCGGCCTGTCGAGCAATCGCCCCATATTTTTCTTTCACGATCTTTTTCAATTCTGTTGCTGTTTGCATACGTGTTTCTCCTTATGTAATTTGTTTATATGCACATAAATGCACATAATTAATGAAAAAAAATTCATTCATTTTTTCCGACAACAATCAGGGCAGCAGACCAGCATGCACGAGCGGAGTTTGTCGGCAATCCCTTCCACCTTTTCCAGAAACGTCTGGGCGTTAATCGCATAATAGATGTGGCGCGTCTCTTTTTCACAGGTCAAAATCCCGGCCGTGTGCATCAAATTCAGATGGCGGGAAATGACTGAACGATCCTGCGGCATCTGTTCAGCAATCGTGCCAATATCCGAACGGCCATGCAGCAGCAGAAATTTTAAAATCTGCACCCGCACCGGTTCACTCAGCGTCTTGAAAAACGCCGAATCCAGAATGTCAACTAACTCTTCCGCAATTTGTGTCTTTGTCTGGGCTGCTATCATGAGCATACATGAATGCACACACGTGCATACGTCAAGTAAAAAATGAAAAATTTTACAGATTTATTTGTTCTTCTATTTGCCCGCAGCCTTGATGAACCAATCTACAATCGTTTTTTCTTGACAGTATTCATTGTAACATGGATGGTTAAGGAACTACAAGAATGAAGAATAAACAAGAATTTTCGGACCTTTGCTGAATAAATAAATTTTGTTGACTTGTGGGTGGTGAAAAACGCTGTTATTCCTTAGAAATTCGAAACATTCTTGCTTATATATCAATTCTTGTAGTTCCTTATGCGATTCACAAAGATCATACGCTTGAAAAAATGACATCATAAAGGATAGAAAGCAGCTCGCATTACTGTAAGGCTCGAATTGAGGCTGATAAGCAGCAAAGGGGGGAACAATGTGCAAAGAAGCACGCACTATGCGCTGGTTCGCGCTGGCGCTGGCCGGCGCTGGCCTGACGATGATGCTGATTCTGCCGGTCCAGGCCCAGGAAGGCGACCGCATCGCATAGCGTTTTCTGGATAATGTCGTGCAACTGACGACCACATTTTCCGATGGGCGCATCGAGCATGGCTTCGGCTTTGTGATCGGGGAACGGGACGATCTGCTCTATGACGTGACCGCGCGGCATGTTGTGCGTAATGATGCGGACCCGGGCGTGACCACCCAACAGGTGCAGGCGCGCTTTGCGTCCGATCGCGGCAACACCTATCCGGCCAGACCGTTGGGAGTGACGTATTGCAATATTGACCTGACCTTGCTGGAAATTCTGCGCCCCTTTCCGAGTTATGCCTGGGAACCGCGGTGCACGGGCATGACGCCGGCGCGCGGTGAGCGCGTCTGGTTTATCGGCCGCAGCAGAGATTGGTGGATCCCGCTCGACGCTGTCGCCGGAGTAATCGAAGAGGAGCCAATCTTAGGGGAACTGAGCGTGCAAATCAGCAGCGTCCTGCCCGGCAGTTCCGGCGCGCCGCTCTTTACGGCTGATGGCATCGTGGGCATGATCGTCAGCGACAGCGCGGAAAATGTGGCGGCGATTAGCCTGGAGATCATCCAGCAAATCATTACGAGAAGATGGAAGTATCCCTGGGGCTTGCAGCTATTCAGCGCCGCGGCGCCGCAGCCAGACCCCACGCCCAAACCCACGGTCGTGCCCACCGCGCAACCCACCGCCGCGCCCACGAACACGCCGGAACCGACGCCGACCGCCATGCTGACCATTCGCTCAAACGTACACGAGGATCAGGTCTTTGTGAATGGCGTCTATTCTGGCGCAACGCGCCTGGACATCGAATTGCCGCTGGGGCCGCATGTCATTCGGATCGAAAAAGCCGGCTACCTGCCCTTCGAGCAAACCATCGATCTGCAAACCGCTTCCACGATCAGGGCCGTGTTAGAACCAGAACCGACGCCAACGCCAACAGCTACCCCGACGCCGCGCGGACCAGCGCAGGGGGACGTGTGGACGGAGCCGAAAACCGGCATGGAATTTGTCTGGGTCGAAGGCGGCTGCTTCAAGATGGGCAGCCCGGACAGCGAACCTGGTCGCTATTCCGATGAAGGCCGGGTGCATGAGGTCTGTCTGGACGGCTTCTGGATGGGAAAATACGAGGTCACGACAGCACAAACTATGAAGGGCATTCCCTGAACGGCAACGATCAGCCGGCCGTGTACGTCAGTTGGGAGGAGGCCAAACAATTTGCCGCGTGGTTGGGCACAGATTTCCGGCTGCCGACTGAGGCGGAATGGGAATACGCGGCGCGAGCCAACACAACAACAAGCCGCTTTTGGGGCAATAATCCTGATGATGCCTGCCAATATGTCAATGTCCATGATCAGACATCAAAGAAAGCATTCAATTTTTCATGGCAGGAACATACGTGCAATGACGGTTATGCGGTCACTGCCCCGGTCGGCAGTTTCCGCGCGAATGCCTTCGGGCTGTACGACATGCTGGGCAATGTGTGGGAATGGTGCGAGGACGTGTATGTCAGCGATGCGTATAAAAACCATGCTCGCAGCAATCCGGTCGTCACCAGCGGCGGCTCGGATCGGGTGCTGCGCGGCGGCAGTTGGAACGACGTTCCGAGGAACGTGCGTTCCGCGGGTCGCTACAGCAGCGCGCCGTCCAGCCGCTACAGCCTCGTCGGGCTTCGCCTCGTGAGGAAGAAATAACCTTTTGAGTTTTTTACCTTTTTACCTTTTGGGAAAACTACAAGGATGTTGTGTAGGAAGGATTCCTGAGGGTGAGTGGGGAGGCGAACGGAAGGACGTGATGTCATGCCGACCAACGTATTATTCACGAATCCTTCCTACACCAAATCCTTGTAGTTTCCCTATCCTTCCTACACGAAATCCTGTAGTTTCACAGGAGCTATTATGAGCTAACCGATCACCCGACGTCATGAAACTAGCTACAAGGATGTTGGGTAGGAAGGATTCTCAGAGACAGAGTTCAGTGTCACGCCGACCAATTTGGTGTCAGGAATCCTTCCTACACCCAATCTCTGTAGTTGCTGCCTATGCACGAACGATTAACCTACGTGATTAACGGCGGACTGTTCGCCGTGCAGAACCAGATGGGGTCAATCTGGCCGGAAGAGGCGTATGAGGCCGCATTGGAACTGGAACTCCGCAAACGCAAACTGCATGTCGAACGACAAAAAGAATTCGATGTCCCCTATTTCGACAAACGGGTCGGAACGTACCGGATCGATCTGCTGGTGAACGATCTCGTTATCGTCGAACTGAAAGCTGTTCCGGCATTACAGCCCATCCACCGCGCCCAATTACTCTCTTATCTCAAAGGTTACCGCAAACCCCTCGGCGTCTTAACCAACTTCGGCGGCGCGTCGGTAGAACACGAAACCATGCCCAACGCCCGGCTGAACGACCCTCCGCTGACCGACCGCTTCGACTATGACGCCCTCACGCTGCCCGGCAAAGCCCGCATCAAAGACCTGCTGTCCATGGCGAACCGGGTACTGGTGACGCTTGGCCCCGGCTATCTGCCCCAAATTTACCGTCGCGCCATGTTCTACGAACTCCAAACCGCCAGGACCGAATTCGAGACCATCAAAAAGATGGCCGCGCACTACGATAATCAACCCGTCGGCGAGCAGGACGTGAATTTCTTCCGAATTGGTGATGTGCTGATTTCCATTGACACGGTGCGGAGTCTGGATGATGATCTGCTGCTGCTCAAATTCCGGCAGTACATCACCCATCTGCACTGCCAGCATGGCGTGATCTTCAATTTCAGAAGCACCGTGCTGGATTTCCGGTATTTAGAGTGAACTACAAGGATTTGGTGTAGGAAGGATTCTTGAGAGTGAGTGGGGAGGCGAACGGAAGGGCGTGATGTCATGCCGACCAACGTATTATTCACGAATCCTTCCTACACACAATCCTTGTAGTTCAGAGAAGATGAGGGATATCATGATAGGAAGAATAAGAACAGGCAATCGGATGACGGCGGCGTCATCCGAAAATACCGACAGGGCAGATGGGTTGGCAGGCGCACCGAAGACTCGTCTGCCCTTTTTGGTTATTCCCTCTTGACAAAATTCGCGGCAAGAGAGATCATTGTAGCGTGAAATTGATTTTCGCGGCCGCGACACCGGAGTTTCGCGCTACATTTTCATAGGAGAATTGAAAATGCAAAAGATATCGAGACGAATGATAGCATTCACGCGTCTGATTGTGGGCGTGACGGCGATACTGGGGCTGGCGCAGTTGGGCCTGGCGCAGCCATGCGACCCGCGGATTCGACCGGTGGACAATCCGACCATCCAATATCGCGCGCGGCAATCGCTGCGAAGGTCTGTATCAAGCGGAAGTCTCGGCGGCCGTGTTGGATATTGTGGGCCTGACCGATGGCGCATTCCGTTTTGCGTTGGATGCCAGAGAGATCATCGACCTGTCGGCGCCGTTGAGCCGCAATCAGCCGGTTGCCATCCGCGCGGTCGGCGTTCCGCTGAAAACCTATTATCGCCTGGATGCCTTGCTGCAACCGGGAGAAACGTTGAGCTGGCCAGTGAACGCGGTGCTGCTGCCGCAAGCTATCGCCAGCAGCAAGATCGGCGTATTCGGCTGGATCGGCGCTGAACAGCAGAAAACCTATATTCCGGTCAGAGCGGCGGCCGCGTTGCAGCCCGGGGTGGACGACGGCCAGATCCGGCTCTCTCTGCGCGCCTCGGCGGCCATCAGCCATGTCCGCTGGCGTACGGGCGACATCGTGAATGGCGTGAGCAGCGGCCTGAGCGCCTGGCAGGCCGCGCCCAAAGCGACCTATCGTCCCGGTGAACCGATTGTGATTCTGCTGCCGGACAGCGTAAGCGGGGAACTTTACGTGGAAGTCGCCGCGCAAAACCAGCATGGGGAGTGGATCACACCCACCACGACCGCGCGCATTCTGGTGGGGAGGTAACGGCGTATGGCAAGCAACAGGCTGCAATGGTTTTACGCCGAACGCGCGCGCCGCTTTCAGGAGGCAGCGCAGAAGTTGGAGCACAACGACGTCGGCGCGGTCAAGCAGTATTTGGAATGGGCGGACGCTGCCGCGAAATTGTTCGCGCCCGCGCAGCACGCCGCGCTGCGCAAATGGGCGCTGATCGTAACGGGCGCGGCCGTGCTGCTGGTGGGCCTGGCCTGGACCCTGCGGATTGGTTTTACACATGTCGCGTTGGAGGTTACGACCGAGAATGTCAGGTTCATGCTGCAAGAGGAGTGGTCGTGCAATCCGCTCGGCCAGACCGGCGCCTGTTTTGTGGCGGACAAATTGAGCGTTGACAACCTGGCCCGTATTGAGGCGCCGGGCGTCTTGCCAGGATCGCCGCTCAACGCCGCAGAGGGAACTGCCGCGCTCGATATGCGTGAGGGGGAAATCTCCGTGACCAATTTACGCATCGCGGCCGGCGCGGAGATCGAGTTTGGCATCCAGGGCAAGGAACTCCAACTTTTTGTCAAAAAGGCGGCGATCACCGGCGTTTTGCAGGTGCAGCAGGCCGGCGTGACCATCGAACCCGGCGCAGACCGCGAACCAATCCCGCTTGACATTGCCGCGGAGATTCCGGAAACGATCACCTTCGCTGCCGCGCCAACCGGCGCAGTTCCGGTGTTATTGACCTTGACCACGTCGGCCGTCTGGCGGCTGCGCGGCATTCCGGCGCAAACATTGGACTTTGTTACAGAATATCCGCCGACGTCCGGTCATTTTGTCTCTGCGCTGCGGACAGGACAGATCACGCTGCGGGAAACCAACCTGAACAAAGAGCTCCGGGACGGGGAATATCTCACGTTGCAAAGCCCTGCGGCCCGGCGATTGGAAATGACCAAAGCGGACACAGGGAACATCAAGGTTGTGTTCGAAGGGTCGGCAAGGCGGATTCTGATTGGCGCAAAGGATTTCATGGAGGATCTGACGCCCACCTATTTCGAATACATTGCCCGCCAAAAGCGGTTGACGGTCTTCTGGAGCGCGGTCGTGCTCGTGGGGGGCTTGATCTGGAAGATTCGGATCCTGGATTTTCTGATCGGGCCAAAACAAAAATAACATGATTCCGTTGTTTTGCGAATTTCGAAGCCCCACCTGTCTACGTGTGAACCCGCCCAGGTAGATTCCCGAAACAACATTATAAGTACTCGCTCAAAAGTTTTCGGGTATTGGGCGGAGGAAAAAACCAGGTTTCTTCAAGAAACCTGGTTTTTGGAATACCTGAAAACTTTTGGTCAGGTACTTACTCATACTTACTTATGGCCGATCTCTTAAAATTTTTTTTGCCACAATCCATGTAATCGCTATGCCACAGGTCTTGTACGTCAAAAGCGGAATAAGAAAAAAATAAGGAGTCATCGAATGACACGAATACAACGAAAATGACACACGCACAGGATGAAAATCGAAAAGCAAGAAGGAAGAAACAGGAGTGCCAAAGCTCAACTTTGGCTGCGAGCGAAGCGAAGCCGCTCTTGCCAGGGGCGGATCTGCTTCTGACGACCTGATCATTTACATGGGAGAGAAACTTTGAAAGAACTTCATACGGAAATTGAAATTCAGACTACAGCGGAACGAGTATGGCAAGTACTGACCGATTTTGCCAGTTTTCCGCAGTGGAACCCGTTTATTCGCCAGGCAAAGGGAGAGATAAAAACAGGAGCGCGGCTCGAACTGCACATCCAGCCTTTTGGATCCAGAGGGATGACGTTTCGTCCGACTGTTCTTCATGTTGAGCCTGAGCGAGAACTACGGTGGATAGGGCATCTTTTTATCCCTGGTCTCTTTGATGGGGAACACAGTTTCACGATTGAGGCGGTAGGAGAAAATCGGATCCGGTTTACTCAGCGTGAAATTTTTACGGGTTTACTTGTTCCTTTATTTGCACGCAGCCTTGATATGGGCACACGCCGCGGTTTTGAAGAGATGAACCAGGCGCTGAAGGCACAGGCAGAACAAGACACCTAACAGGTATTTGATAAGCACAGTCAGTTTAAAAGAGTTAAAACCACAATGTGCTCTGTCCAAAGAATAGGCCAACGAAGGGGAGTAAGAAATACTCACTCCCCCTTACAAACAGCACGATCTTAGAAGCCGATATCAGCCGCGTTTTCCGGCGTAATATTGAGGATGGCATCCACTTTGATGAGTTTGGCTTCGGCGTCAACGCTGGCAACTCCCATTCCGGGAACTTCCACGCCATCTTTAATCTCCTGGCCGTCGAGCATCATTTTGGCGACTGCAACCATGGCATAACCAGCATCTTTCGGATCCCACAGATAGCCGTATTGCATGCAGCCCTCTTTCAAGTAGCGGGCGGCATGAGCCGGTAACACTGTTCCGACGACTTTCACATCGCCGCACATATTTTTTTCCTTCAATGCCTGGGCTGCCCCAATCGGGCCAAGGCTGCCAAATCCGACAATTCCCTTCAAATTCGGATAGGCCTTCAACAATTCGAGGGTTTTGGTGTGCGACAATTCCACGCTCTCGCCACAGGGAATCCTGTCGGTGACCAGTTTCATGTTCGGATATTTTTCAGCCG
The DNA here is from genome assembly GCA_040772385.1 of Candidatus Vecturithrix sp. Classification (GTDB taxonomy): domain Bacteria; phylum Moduliflexota; class Moduliflexia; order Moduliflexales; family Moduliflexaceae; genus Vecturithrix. The sequence continues at coordinate 956,615 of JAXGYF010000001.1, forward strand.
CATACGCCAGGCCAATGTCAGCCCACAGGTTGTGCAACGGTACCGTTAAAGACCCGACAAAGAGCGCAAATTCCCCTTCGCCGCCCATGAGTTCAGCCAGTTTTTCAAAGTGGTTTTCTCCGAACTGGGTGTTGTCAATCGTCTCAATGTCCCAATCCGCACCTTTTTGATCCGGCGACTCATGAGTTAAAACGATGATTCCTTGTTCTTTAGCTTTTTTGAACACCGGTTCCAGGGCTTTAGCGTCATTAGGCACTACGCAGATAGCATCAACCCCTTTGGCGATCAGATCTTCAACCATTTTGACCTGCTGGGCCGGATCAGCTTCCGACGGTCCAACCTGGGTTGAATTCACTCCGAAATCTTTGGCAGCCTGCACGATGCCTTCTTCCATACGGTTAAACCAGGGAATTCCGGCAATTTTAACGACTGTCACGATTTCATAGTCTGCAGCAACAGCCAGCCCGGACAGCATCATGACCAGGGCTGCTGATAACAAGAGAACACCCCTCAGTTTCATAAAACTTCCTCCTTGCATAATAGAGTGAAATAACTGGTTATAGATTCTTTCACACTGAATTTTCTTCTATCTCGCCTATAATTTCAGCACTCAGCGTGCAAGAGTCCAGAATAAGATTCATCGACGTATTTTTCAGGGATGCTCCCAAACTTTGTCAAGCACTTTTTTCAGGGAAATACGTTGATTTCCTGAAAAATGTTCAGTTTTCTCATGAAGTCTGCTTGACAAGAAACCATTTCTTCCACAGAACTGTAAAAAGTTGAGAAAAGACCACCGTTTTGTCAAAGTTTAGAGAACAAGCTCGTAGTTCTCGCCTTACGGGTTCGTAGTTCGCGCTTTAGCACGTTTTCCGCCTAAAGGCGGGACTACGTTACACCTTGCCAGAACACTACATGGGAGGGAAAAAAACATGTCAAATATTGTTGTGCTTGGGGCAGGTATGGTCGGCAGCGCCATTGCCATTGATTTATGTCGCGAACACCAGGTCACGTTGAGCGATCTGAACAAACAACGCTTAGATGCGTTAAAGGCTCAGCATCCGCTTCAGGTCAAAACCGCGGATCTTTCGAAAAAAGCCACAATTCAAGACATCATTCAGGGAGCGGATCTTGTAATCGGCGCAGTCCCAGGGTTTATGGGGTTTGAAACGCTTAAAACCTGCATCGAAGCCGGAAAAAATGTGGTGGATATTTCCTTTTTCGATGAAGATCCCTTTCAACTCGACGAATTGGCGCACAAGCATGAAGTGACTGTCTTAACCGATTGCGGTGTGGCGCCGGGGATGGATAATATCATTTTAGGGTATCATCACGCCTTCATGGCAGTGGAAACCTTTGAGTGTTATGTCGGCGGACTACCGGTGAAACGGAGTTGGCCTTACGAATATAAAGCCCCGTTTTCGCCGATTGATGTGGTGGAAGAATATACACGACCAGCGCGCGTGGTTGAAGACGGGAAGATTGTGACCAAACCCGCGATGTCTGACGCCGAATATATTGAAATCGATCCGATTGGCACCTTAGAAGCCTTCAACACTGATGGGTTGCGTACCTTAGTCAAAACGATGAACGTGCCGAACATGAAAGAAAAAACTCTGCGTTATCCGGGGCATATCGAATATATGCGCGTTCTGCGGGAAACCGGTTTGTTCGGCAAAGACGTGCTTGAGGTCAAAGGCGCAAAAATCCGTCCCCTTGACGTCACGACCGCCTTGTTGTTTCCGATGTGGAAACTTGGACCCGAAGAAGAAGAGTTTACCGTGATGCACATTAACGTGATTGGAATGGAAAACGGGCAGAGGAAGACCTATACGTATCACTTGTTCGACAAGTTTGACGCCGCCACCAAAACCTCATCTATGGCGCGCACGACTGGTTACACCTGCAGCGCCGCCGCTCGTCTGGTGCTGAACGGCGATTTTACCAGAAAAGGCATGAATCCGCCCGAATACCTGGGTGCAAACGCCAACTGCTTTCAAAAATTGTTAGGCTATTTAGAGGAGCGTAATATCCGTTATCTGGTTTCCGAGCAGATGAACGACGTCCAATAAAAGCGATGGTCTCAGCCCTCCCTCAAAAGAGGGCTGAATGTAAGAGAGGAGTGCGAAAGCTCGGCTTTCGCAGTCAAAGACGAGCTTTAACCCTTCTGTATCCATCAATACATAACGTTATTTTGGCTCACATACTTACTTGTATAAGCAGAGGTATGAGGAATCTTCTTCCACTTTCAATTGAAATTTTTTGTCTTTGGCGACGATGAAGGTATCTCCAGCCTGATATGTCTTCCATTCATCACTGTCCGGTAATTTCACGGTGAGCTTGCCAGTGATGACGGTCATGTATTCGACCGTCGCTGTGCCGAACTCATATTCCCCTTTTGCCATAACACCAACGGTTGCCGGGGCCTCCGCCGTCTGAAATGCGATTGACTTGACCTTGCCGTCAAAATATTCGTTGACTTTAAACATCATTTATCCCTCATAAATATGAACCACAGATTTCTAAGAAGCTGTTGTGAAGTTGTCCATAAGAAGTGTCAAAGCTCGGCTTTGGAGGCAAAGCCACGCCTGCGAGTCGTGACTCAATTTTCCCGTGACAGAGACTTTTACAACAACTTCTCAGATATGTTTGATGACCCTGTGGTTATTTACCAGTCCCTTAAATCGATCATCCAGTCTCCTTTTCACAACTGGTATAAGAAAATGCTAAACGTTCTAATTTGCGTCAAGAAATCTTTTCAATAAAAACACGACCATTAAAGTTTCTGGAAAGGAATACATGACGATTTCTTGACAAGAACCAGTATATCCATTTTGATGGAAACACTTCTCCGAATGCACAATAACTCTTTCACTTTTTGATGCATGACTTTGGCGGAGTTGGAAAGATGGGAGAAAAAAACAGGTAATGGCAGAGAGCATTTTTAATGCGTTCAAGATGGCGCAACAGCAATTTGATGAAATTGCAGAACAAATGAATTTAGAACAGGGCACTCGCGAGTTACTGAGAAACCCTCTCCGAGAGTATTACTTGAGTATCCCCGTAAAAATGAGGCGAGGGATGACTCGTATTTTGCGAGGAATGAGGGTTCAATATAATGACGCCTGCGGCCCATCCATCGGTGGAGTTCGCTTTCATCCACAAGCAAGCGCAAACACGATACGTGCGCTTGCCGCCTGGACTACCTGGAGCTGTGCGCTTATGGAGCTTCCGATAGGCGGGGCGGCCGGCGCGGTTATCTGTGATCCGTACAACCTCAGTCTGCTGGAACAGGAACAGATTTGTCGAGGTTGGGTACGTCAGCTTGCCTGCAATCTCGGCCCCTTGCGCGATGCGCCTGCGCCTGATCTGATGACGAATGCACAACATATACTCTGGATGCTGGATGAATACGAAACCTTATATGGCGCGAAATATCCCGGATTTAGCACGGGAAAGCCGGGTGAAGTGGGAAGACTAAAAAAAAGCGAAACCGCTGCGGGATATGGCGTGATTGCGATGATCAGGGAAAGCTTGGAGGAGATGAAGATCACTCCAGACGCGACAACCGCCAGCGTTCAGGGATTCGGAACGGTCGCCCGATCTGCGATAGAATGCTATGAGCAGCTTGGCGGAAAAGTCACGGCAGTTGCCTGTTGGGATCAAAAGGAAATGAAGTCTTACACCTTACATAAAACAGACGGGATTGATGGGGAAGAATTGCGAAAAATCGCAGATCCTTTCGGCAGCATTCATAAAAAACGGGCGATGGAAGCAGGATATGGCGTGTTGCCTGGTGATGCCTGGCTGGAACAGGATGTGGATATTCTCATTCCGGCCGCTCTAGAAAATCAGATCTCTGTGGATAATGTCGGCAGGATCAGCGAGCAGGTAAAGCTGATTGCTGAAGGCGCTTATGGGACGACAACGCCTGAAGCTGACCGCGAACTGAATCAACGCCATATTTTGCTCATCCCCGATCTATTGTGCAGCGGCAGGGGGATGATCAGCCATTACCTCGAACAAGTGCAATCGAATATGAATTCTTCCTGGGGAGAACATGAGATGCTGACAGACCCTGATAGCAAGATGATCTCGGTCTTTCTGGCGGTGAGTGAGTTAGCCGGAAAAAAAAAGCTGTCGCTGCGCCAGGCCGCGTACGTCATTGCCATTGATCGAGTGGCACGAGCCTGTAAAGCCAGAGGGTGGGTATAAGGCCGGCATCCCGGAGTTTATGCTGTCGAAGAGAATGCAGCGTGTCCATAAATCAACGCAACCTTCGTTCTATACTGACACAAGAGAAGAGGACTCTATGGAAATCTCAACTCAAAGTAAAACCCCTTTTGATAAAATTATTAAAAATTTACAAGAGCGGGAAAAAGAATTAAATTGTTTATATCAAGTTGAGGAAATTTTAAATACAACGGAAAATGTGGAAGAAGCGATACGCATGTTGATTAAAATTATTCCTTCGGGATGCCAGTATCCAGAATATTGTCAGGTGAGTATTCGCCATGTGGATCAGGAATATCATTCCCCCAGGTTTTGGCCCACAGAATGGGTTTTGCGGGCAGCGTTCGATGTGGAAGGGAAAGCAGAAGGCGAAATCGCCGTGTATTACAGGGAACACATGCCTTTAGAATATGAGGGACCGTTTCTCAAAGAAGAACGAAGATTATTGGATAATATTGCTGAACGACTCGGGAAATATATCTTGCACCAACGCGGTAAACGACTCATGGGTGAATGGCAGTCAGCCAAAGAACGAGTAACCCGAGATCCTCACGGGCAGTGGCAAGTCATTGTCGATCTCTTGCGGCGGACCGATCACGAATTGTTTTTATATGTCTCGCGCAAGATGACCTATTATCTCTGCTGGAACGGTGTCAAAGAGGCACAGATTTTACTTCAGACCATCGGAACGAGCCATACAAACGATCAACTGGAAACAGAGCATAATGCGGATACACACAGTCCGAAAAATCTGGTAGAGTTGGTAAACCTGGCGACCCAGACCTTCGACATTGCGACCAATTACTTGAATGATGATGAGATCTTATCCAACGTACAACGCTGGGTTCAGGAAAGTCGGATCAATTTTCTGGTTAAAACGGTTGATAATCGCGGGACATCCTTGCTTGAAATTGCGGATGCGCTGCGGCGTTTTCATCACATCATGCCTGATCCCAGTGAATTGCCCGTCTCCACGCAGAAAACTGTCAATAGTTCCCTGATCGATCGCTTTCTGACCACGCAATTGGAATTCATTCGTGTTGCCAAAGACTACATTGACGTGAATGATATGCATGACATCCTGCAACGTACAATTTATTCAACCAGAAGTTTCGGACGCTTAGGCAGAAAAAGTGCGGGATTACTCCTGGCGTCTCGCATCCTTCATAAAATGACTGGACAACATGACTTATTACGCCAGATCAAAATTCCGAAAACCTGGTATATCAGTTCAGATGTCGTGCTGCAATTCATGTATTCCAATAATTTAGAGGAAATTGTCGATCAAAAATACAAACCGATCGAGCAAGTTCGCCTGGAATACCCGCATATTATCCAGATCTTTAAAAACTCTCCGTTTCCTCTGGAAATTATTAAAGGGCTGTCAATGGCTCTGGATGATTTCGGTGAGCATCCGCTGATTGTGCGGAGCTCAAGTTTGCTTGAAGATCGGTTAGACCCCGCATTTTCAGGTAAATACAGAAGCGTTTTTCTCGCCAATCAGGGCGACAAACAAACTCGCTTAGAGAGGCTGACTCAGGCAATTGCTGAAGTCTATGCCTCATTGTTTAGTCCTGATCCCATTGAATATCGGGCGGAACGAGGGTTGCTCGATTTTCACGAAGAGATGGGGATTATGATTCAGGAAGTCGTCGGAACGAAAGTTGGTCCCTATTTTTTTCCTTCCTATGCCGGTATGGCCTTAAGTAAAAATGAATTTCGCTGGTCGCCGCGCATTAAAAGAGAAGATGGACTGATCCGCCTTGTTCCGGGCTTAGGAACCCGCGCCGTGCAGCGGATGGCTGCGGATTATCCGATTCTGATTGCCCCCGGACAGCCAACTTTACCGGTCAATACGACGATTCAAGAAAACATACGGTATGCGCCCCAAAAAGTTGACGTGATTGATCTGGAACATGACTGTGTTGAAACCATTGACGTTGAAATGTTACTCAAAACCTATGGCGATCAGATTCCGGCGATCCATTTGATCGTCTCTGTGCTCGAGCCAGATCGTTTATCGGCGCCGGGTATCATGACAGATTTCGCTGAAGAAGACCTGGTGGTGACCTTTGAACAACTTCGAACAGAGACACGCTTTGTGGAGCAGATTCAGACTATGCTCAACGTGCTTGAAGAGGTGATGCAAATCCCAATCCATCTCGAATTTGCCTCACACGGCACAGATCTCTATTTACTGCAATGTCGGTCGCAAAGCGTGTTTACCTGTCACGAAACGCCGCCGATTCCGAAGGATGTAGCGACTAAGAATATTCTCTTTTCAGCCAATAAATTTGTTTCCAATGAGTGTGTATCGGATATTACCCATATTGTGTATATCGATCCACAAACCTACCATCAATTGAAAGATCCCGGCGAACTTGTTGAAATTGGAAGAGTCGTGAACAAATTGAATAAACTTCTTCCAAAACGACAGTTTATGCTTATTGTTCCGGGCTATTGGGGCAGCCTCGACGACAGCCAACCCAGCATGAATGTCACGTATGCTGATATTTACAACACGGCAGCTTTGATTGAAGTCGCGTTAAAACAGGGGAATTATGTACCGGAACTGTCATTTGGCGCGCATGTGTTCCAGGAGTTAGTCGAAGCGTCTATTTGCTACCTTCCGCTGTATCCCAATGCACAAGGAACTGTTTACCAACATGAGTTTTTCAAGAGTGCTTCCAATATGCTTGCACGAATTTTACCGGAATATGAAGCATTCAGTCCTATTGTGAAACTGATTGATGTTCCGCATACGACTCATGGTCAGGTGGTCCGTTTTGTCATGAATGCTGAGCTTGATCAAGCCATAGCGTATTTTGCCAGTCCCTCAATTCGAGAACCACTTGAAGATTCTCAAAAAACGTTCAAGATGCCCGCCAAAGAAATTCCAGCAGAAGAGCCGTGGTGTTGGCGTTTGAAAATGGCAGCGCATATTGCTGGTCAGATTGATCCGGATCGCTTTGGCGTCAAGGGAGTCTATCTGATCGGGAGCACTAAGAATGCGACCGCGCAGCAGGCCAGTGCTATTGATGTGTTACTCCATGTTTATGGGTCCGAACAACAGAAGAGAGAACTTTGTGCGTGGCTGGAAGGTTGGAGTTTATGTCTGGATGAAATGAATTATCGGCGCACCGGGCATCGAACAGGCGGCCTGCTCGATGTGCATTTTGTGACCGATGAGGATATTCGGAATAAGACAAGTTTTGCTTCAAAAATCGGGGCTGTCACGGATGCCGTCCATGAATTGCCCATGATGAAGAAATAGGATCTGGAGCGTCAAAGCTCGTCTTTGACAGCAAAGGCCGATTTTTACGTATATTTCACTTTTTGTAGTTGAACGATAACCATTATCTTACGAGAAAGGACGCAGTCTATGGCATCAGTCTTTATCCCCTGGGTGATTGAACAAACCGGGCGCGGAGAACGCGAATACGATATTTTCTCGCGTCTGTTGAAAGATCGCATTATCTTTCTTGGCACCGCCATTGATGATGATGTGGCGAATCTGATTATTTCCCAGTTATTATTTCTGGAAGCCGAAGATCCGGAAAAAGAAATTTACCTGTATATCAACAGCCCTGGCGGCATTATTACTTCCGGCCTGGCAATCTACGACGCCATGCAATACATCAAAGCCCAGGTCGCGACGATATGCCTGGGGCAGGCGGCCAGTATGGGGGCAGTGCTGTTGGCCAGCGGGGCCAAAGGGAAGCGCTATGCCTTACCCCATGCGCGGATTATGATTCATCAACCCTGGGGCGGCATGGAAGGGCAAGCGACAGACCTGCAAATTCACGCCAGAGAAATTTTACGCATGAAAGAAGAACTGAATCGCATTCTGGAATTGCACACCGGCCAGACCCTTGATAAAATTCAGCAGGATTCCGAGCGCGATTTCTATCTCTCCCCGCAAGAAGCCATTACGTACGGCTTGCTTGACCAGATTATTGAAAAACGCTAAATAACGTGAGTTCGGGATAAGAAAAATATCTTAACCGTCCCGAACGGACGGAATCTGTGTCGCCCAGGGCGTCATAAATCTTACCCCGTTGGGGCTATTCGAACGAAAAACCTTATCCCGAACTCACGTTAAATAAGAAAGCAACACCAGGTTTTCTCAGAAAGGTGCTATTAGAATCGTGGCAGTGAAGGCTTCTCCTTTTCCTCCTAGTGAGAAAACAGGAGCCTGCTGGACTTTATATAAAAGATCCGAGAGAGAACGGCAGAGGAGAGGTTTTTCATGGCGATTCCAGAAGAGCGATGGCCTCTTCCTGGGTTTGGGCAATCGTAAAGATTTCGATGAGATGCGTCAGTTTGAGAATGTCATGCACCTGCTCAGAAATATTGATAAACACCACTTTCCCATGATGTCGATCCAAATCCAGAATAATCGCAGAAAATAAGCCGACGCCGGCGCTGCTGATCTGCTCTAATTCTTGCAGGTTAATGAGAAACTTGTAATGTCCTGTGTTGATAAAGGTTTCGACCTGTTCTCGAAGATGATACGCGGCAACAGTATCTAATGAGCCTCGAATCGTTATAAGCACAACCAGTTCTTCTGCTTCAATCGTACTGATGTTGAGATCGTTATTGCTCATCAGATTCAACCAAGTACAACGCCTGGGAAAGGGTGTCTGCCATCCCAAACATTTCAGTAATTCCTATTTTGGCAAACAGGCTGCAAATTTTTTCGGGAGTATTGGTGAGTATCACTTTACCATGCTTGGTCTCCATCTGACTTTGAAGTAGAATGAGAACCTGGATTCCGGCGCTGCTCACATATTTGGCGTCACTGAGGTCAATAATATATTTGAAGAAGCCCGCTCGAATACAACTCTCGATTTTATCCTGAAGATCATACGCCGTGAGCGTATCCAGACAATTCGGAATAAGCAGATGCAGAATATCGGTTTCGGTTCCGAGAGTTCTGATCCGGAAGTTATGACTCATGGAGACTTAATTCCTTTATAGCTTCTTCAAGGGTATTTTTTATGCGAAAGATAGTAGTCAGTCCGATCATATCAAATAATTTATACGTTTTGGGAGGGACATGAATGAACACGATGCCGCCTTGATTCTTCTGTAATTCTAAAGACATTCCGGGAAACACCCCAATGCCGGCGCTGCTGATATAATCAAGCTTTTCCAGGTTCACGATAAATTTATAGACGCCGTTTTGCACCAGGCTTTCCATTTTTTCATGGAATTCATAAGAAGCCACCGTGTCCAATGGCCCATTGATACGAACCATTACCATCTCCGGATGCTGATCAACTTTTTCGATATGAATATCTACTTTGTGCATAATTTGACACGCTTCAGAAAAGAGACGTTGAAAGAACAAGTTGAGAAATTCACAAAAAAAATACGCGATGCTTACAAAAACTCCAGGGCATGGTGCATGGCCTGAAGAATTTGAAACGCCACGGACATCGCATTGCGTCCGTCAACTCCTGAAACAACCGGGGGTCTTCCCGTTCGAACACATTCAATAAACGATGCTAACTCCGCTTTGAGTGGCTCCTGTTTTTCAATTTCTACCTGAGACGGGACGATTAATGGGCGACTATTCGGAAAATCATGTCGTCGTTCAGAATGCTGTAATTCAACCATGTATAAGGACTGCGCTTGATAATCGAGGGAAAAATATTTTTCCGGTTGAAAAATACGTAATTTACGTTCACGTTTCAAACTCACCCGGCTGGCTGTCACATTCGCAATGCAGTCGCTGTCAAATTCCAGGCGTGTATTGGCAATGTCAATTTTCGATGTAATTATTGGTACGCCAACTGCATCAAGTTTTTTAACCGGGGATTTCACCAGGCTCAAGATAATATCAATGTCATGAATCATGACATCAAGCACCACGTCAATATCCGTACTTCGCTCCGGAAATGGGCTTAAGCGATTCGATTCAATAAAGACCGGATGCGCAACAAACTCCGCCAGTTTTGCCACGGCCGCATTAAATCGTTCAGTATGTCCGATTTGAAGGATCGCCGAATGAGCCGCCGCCGCTTCTAAAAGCTGATCCGCTTCTTCAAGGGTCCGGCTCATCGGTTTTTCGATCAATACGTGAATACCGCGTCCCAGGCATTCTACCCCGATAGCGCAATGACACTCTGTCGGCGCGGCAATGCTCAGGGCATCAACCTCATCACACAAGGCACGATAATCGGAATAATATGGTGTGGCATGACGATCTGCAATCTCCTGACCACGAACAGCATTCGTATCAGCAACCCCCACAAGTTCACATTCCTCAAGTTCGGCATACACTCTGGCATGATGTTGGCCCAGGTGTCCGACTCCAACAACTCCTACACGTACTTTTTTCTGCATGTTCCGTCTCCATTTCTCAACATTCCAGAACGTCACAACCAACTTAAAACGCAGGCGCTTGTTCTTCTTCCGATTCTTCTACCGGTTTTTCTTGCGATGATTGTTCGACAGCAGGCGTCTGTTCAACAACAGGGCTCGGTTCAACAGGCTGAGGCTCCTCAGTCACAGAAGGAGTGACAGCTGGAGTAACAGCTTCTACCGGAACTGTTGGCTCAATTGGGGATGTTGTCGGGGGTTCCTTTTCCGGAGATGCCTGCATCGTTGAGACAACCGTTGGTTCAGGTTCAGGACTGGCATTCACCACAGGGGTCGGGGACTGTTCCGCAGTTTTCACAGCTCTTTTCCATTGACCAGGCTGCCAGACGCCATTGCGATGCGCTAATTGCAACCACTCTTGATACAGAAAAAGAGGCCGCCAGGACTCACCAACGGAAATCTGAATTGTTCGTCCGGCAGGCAACCGATTCGGATTCCGAATCACATTTCGATTTTCTTGATAAATTCGCTGCCATTGCCGTGGGTCGCCATAATAGTAAGCAGCTAAGATATGCAGATTTTCTTGCGGATCAATGACATGGCGAACCTTGCCGCCCTCATAGACCGCGCCGGGAGGAAGAGCTTGTTGGAAAGACGTTGTATTCGCGGGTAGCGGCGTCACAAATCCTTGTCCCTGGGCATACCCAGCTTGAGATGCCTGAAACAGCATGAGCAGCAGATACAAACTACTCCATACAAAGATCTGATGATGTTTCATAATGTATCATCTCCTCAAAAACAATCATAAAATCATGGTAAATAAGTCAAGAAAGCTTATCCAAAATACCACAAGCCTGTCAAGCTTAAAATAGTATCTTCTCAAGTTCCTGGTCTTTCCTATGAAAAGTCATTGACAAATTTTCCATAGCAACAAATCATACCATCAAAAATAGTCTATAAAAAACGTCAATTTTTGTAAAGAGGAATGCAAAAGGATTTTTACAAATCTTTCATTGTTTAACATTGCCAGACGAAGTTCTCGTGTAAGATAAGGAATTGGCAAAGAAACCGGATTTTTGGCAAAAACCCGATTTCTGGCACGTACAAAGAAAATTTCATTTACATGGGAGGAAATGAATGAGCGAAGATATTATCAAAGAACTGGAACAGCGGATGGCTGAGATTGAAGCTCTCAAAAGCGAACTCTGGGAGCAAGGAAAATACGACCCCATGATGGAGGCCGAATATTGGGATTGCCAGATCGTGATCAAGCAGATGAGAGAAGGCGAGCAGGCTGATGTTTCAGATCTGGAACACAAAAAACACGACGGAGTGATTGCTGCGCAGCAGCAGATTCACAAGGCTGCTCAGGAATAAGGCATAGCCCATGCTCGATTTTGTTTCATTACAAAAGCTCCTCGACGATATGGTACATGACCAGACAATCATACACCGGAATTATCGTGAAAAATTTGCTCTGGCGCATCAAACCCTTGTGGATTGGGCGGCGCAATGGAAAGTTTTGGTCGAAAAAATCGAAAAAAGCCGCACATCCTGGCTGCTTGCTGAAGATTTGTGTGAGCCTTTCGATTGTTGTTATCCGCTGCCATCGCGTCCGGAACAGTTTACCGTTGTCGCAACCGACGGATCTCAGATTTTTCCAGATCGCCATGAACTTTCTACCTGCCATTTAATCAATATCGGGACGGTTGTCCTGCACTATGGTACTGGTGAGCGCCCGCTTCTTACGAATCATCCGCGCTTGTTTTATAAGGAAGATGAGATCTATCGCGAATGGAATGGCTGGCGCACCCCGGTCAACGCCGAATTGATCTCTGCGTTGCGGGGAGCTTATGAAATTCAGGAATTATCTCTCGCGGCCGAACAAGCGGCGCACGATCATCGCCAGGTGGTCGGACTAAGTGATGGCACGTTGATCCTGTGGATTCTTGAAGGAAAACCTAGAGAGTTTAAAAAAGAAATTTTGAACTTTTATCTGAGCAGTTTCGAACAGTTAAAAAGTCTGTGTATTCCCTTTTTTGGCTATATCAGCCATCCGACAAGCGCAGATTTTGTCAACGTCTTACGCGTCGCGTTGTGCCCTGAAAATCCGACCAATTGCGACCGCTGCCCATATAGAAACCAGCAAGCGGAGCTGCCGTGCGAACCGATTGCCGGCGTCACGGATGCCGTGCTCTTCGCCTCAATTTTATCGCCTGGCGAACGGTCATCAATTTTTAAAAGTCAGTCTGAAATTCTAAAACTATACGGGGAGCATACTGTGTATTTCTTTTACCTGAATGTCGGGCCGGAAATTGTGCGCATTGAGATCCCTAAATGGGTGGCGAAAGATGTGGCATTATTGCAGCGCGTGCATGCCATGGCGCACGATCAGGCGCAAAAAGGGCAGGGCTATCCCGTCAGTTTATCCGAGGCTCATGAACAGGCAGTTATTCGCAGCAGCGAGCGTGAACAATTTTACCGTCTGCTCGAAAATCTGTACATTCAAAAGGGACTTGAAGTCAATCTGTCGCGTAAAGTGCTTAAAAAACGGAATGTGGGTATTTGAAAACGATAATTACGAACCAATCAACATAAGAACTTGCAGGCAAAAACCGGGATTTTTGAAACGCTACACCGAATAAGAGAAATGAACGAATTTTTCTTCAATTCGTTGTCGTTTTTTGAAAAACTCGATTTTTAGATGTGCAAGGACTTTCTGAAAAATTCTTCTATGTATCTGCTTGGTATTGATATTGGAACAACGAACTGGAAAGCGGTGTTATATACGTATAGCGGGGAAACGGTCGCTCGCAGTGTTATCCCGACGATCACACACCATGGCGACTCCGGCAGCGCGGTATATCATGTTGAAGATATCTGGAAAGGCGTGTGTACGTTGTGTCAGGAGATTCTCGCACAATGCCGGAAACAGAAACAGGTGGCGTTTCAACCGGAACAGATTCGCGGAGTCGCGATTACCGGCATGGGCGAAGCCATAGTCCCGCTCGACGCCCAACAGCAGCCATTATACGAAGTGATCGCCTGGTTTGATCCGCGCACGGAACCCCAGGCGCGCTGGCTGGAGGAACATGATCCTGAGGCTCGAATTTTTCGCACGACTGGACTGTCCTTCAGCCCGATCTATTCCTTGTGCAAATTCCTCTGGATTCGTGAACATGAACCCGCAGTATTTGAAAAGGCCGTAAAATGGCTGACCATGCCAGATTTTGTGATGTTCAAATTGAGTGGGGAATACGCAACCGATTATTCTGAAGCCAGCCGTACCTTATGTTTTGATATTACCCGCAAAACCTGGGCACCAGAACTTCTTGATCTGGCCGGCCTGGACGCCTCACACCTGCCGCCGGCCTATTGCGGCGGGACCATGATTGGGCGGGTACACCAGCAAGCCAGCCAAGAAACCGGATTAGCGGCAGGCACGCCGGTCGTGACCGGGGGGCATGATCACATCTGCGGAGCGTTGGCAGTTGGTGCGTTTCAGGGTAACGTTATGCTCAACTCCTGCGGTACGACGGAGTCGCTGGTGCTTTCGCTGCCGACGGTCAGATTAGGCAATCTCCCACCGGATCAGCAGTTGACACACGGTTGCCATGTGGCCCGCGGCATGTACTACATGATTACCGGAATTTACGTCGCTGGCGCGGAGTTGCAGCGTTTCAAAAATCTGTTTGCCGGAGAAGCCGATGACGATGCGATCTGGCAGCAATTGATGGATGAAGCTCGACAGGTGGGGGCCGGTTCTGATGGCGTTTTATTTCTGCCGCATTCCAGAGGAGCAAATGTACCGCCGCTGAATCCCCGTTCTTGCAGCGCGTTGTTAGGGCTGCGGGCGCACCATCAGCGCGGCCATATTATTCGAGCAGTGATTGAGGGTCTTTGTTACGAAACCAGGCGTTTGCTCAGGATTATGGAAGAACAGGCCGGAACGAGCGTGGATTTGCTGCGCGTCGCCGGCAGCGCGCGGAATACCTTCTGGCTTCAGGTGAAAGCGGACGTCCTGAATAAATCTATTGAAGTTCCCAGAATGACCGAGGGATCTTGTCTGGGAGCGGCCATGCTGGCTGGCATCGGTGCAGGCGTCTATCGAGATGAAAACGACGCTTTCCGGCAGACCTATCGCGCAGGCGGCGTGTATGAACCGAACCAGGAACACAGCGCCTGGTATGACGAATGTTACCAGGAGATTTTTACCAACATTTATCCTGCGCTTGCGCCCTTATACCATAAACGGGCAAGCGTGTATTTTGAGTAAAGAAACGCTGTTAATAACAACGATGCCCCCCTTATGTCCCCAGGACTGTGAAGTTCTCCAGAAAATCCCTCCCCAATCCTCCCCGAAAGGGCTGGCAGGGGTAGGTATGTTGTGCTGATACCTCGTCCGCCCAGCCATCAATGGCCGGTCTCACAGCTGAAGCAGGCTGACCTGTCTGCGCAGACAGGGACAACGCACAGGCAGAAGCCTGCTGCTGAATTTCAGAGGGCGCTTCGCTGAATTTTCGAAAAATCCGGGCTTATTCTGTCAGTTCGATATCTAAGCTATAGAGCAGCGCGATGGCATCGGGAAGAGAAAATTTTGTCTTTTTTAACGTATTAAGGTGAGCAGCAATCACATAATTTCGTGCCCCTGACAAATCAGCCTGCGTTAAATTCGTATGAAAAAAACGGCTTTGAGAAAAATCTGTGCTGGTGCAATCGGCCAGAGTCAGATTCGCTTCGGCAAAATCTACATCTCTGGCGATACATTCCTGAAACGTCATTTTTTTCAAAGGCAACCCCATAAAGGTTGAATGATTCAAGACGCAGCGAAAAAAATGCAGAGACGTGCATAAGCCGCGTTCAGGCCAGAAAGCTTCTGTCCAGTTCACTCCGATGACTCGCGAATCTTCAAAAATGGCATTCACCAGGGTGCAATCCTTGACGTGGATGAGCTGAATGTCACAATTTTTGAACGTACAGTGTAAAAACCGACACCCGTCAAAGTGTGTTCCCTGAAAGGTACAATCCTGAAATACGCATTCATCAAAATCTTTATACGCAATTCGTTCATCCTGAACTGCTAATCGCTCAAACTTCTGGGATCGATATTCTTCTTCGGAATATTCATCAACAAAACATCTCATCATTCTTTCTCATGCCTATCATCATCTTTTTTAGGGTAATCAAAAAAAACGAGCGTTCCCTGTCCCTCTCCGATTTCCTGCCAGACATCCACTGCAAAATCTATACAGACAATGCCGCAGGTAGGAATATTCTCGATCAATATTCCTCCCAGGTATTCGGCTAACATGGTCAAACCCGGGTTATGTCCGCACACCAGCACTTGTTGTACATTATTTTCAAGCCGATGAAGAAGGGCGAGAAGCGTTGCCGCATCGGCTTCATAGATTGCAGATTCATACACAATCTGTTTTTTGGGATACCCGATTTCTTTGGCAATAATTTTTGCGGTTGCTGCAGCGCGTTTAGCCGGACTGGAAACAACCAGATCCGGCAGAACATGGGATGATAGTAAACGCTTCCCCAACAGTGGCGCATCATGTTTCCCACGTTTGTTTAATGGACGTTCAAAATCTTCTAATAAAGGATCTTTCCAACTCGATTTGGCATGGCGAAGAAGATATACACGTTTCTTCATATATTCAGACTGGGAGATGCTGTGAGTCGTTCAAGTTCTGCAAGCCGCTGCAAAGCTTCTGTCCGCGAAGAACCACAGGCTTCTTGCGACGCCTGAAATCGGTTACAGACTTCAGGTCGCCGCGGATCATGAACCAGAAGGCAACGATACTCGGTACTTAAATGCACACAACGCACACCAGCCGGTTTGCCCTCAGGCATTCCCGGAAGAGGTGAAGAAATCGAAGGAGCAATGCAACATGCTCCGCATCCAATCCGGCATTCCACTACTTTTTGACTCCTTTCTTTGCTTTTTTATCTTTACACAGTTTGACAGATCGGGCAAATATGCGTACTACGCTGGCCAACCACAATTCGTTCGATTATCGTTTGGCAACGCGGGCAAGGCAGGTTGGTACGCCGGAACACGTGCAATTCATCTTTATTGCGGCCCTCACGCCGGGCGACAGAGTAAAAATTAGCGTCTCCAGTTCCCAGGGTTGTGCCAAGATTTTTCAGCCCTCGCAACAACACAGTCTGAATAGCCTGGTATAAAGTATTCACCTCAACCGCAGACAGCGATGATGACAGCCTTTGCGGATGTAAACGGGCTTCCCACAAGGCTTCATCCACATAGATATTACCTAATCCAGCTAAAAAGGTTTGATCTAACAGCAATGGTTTCAACAATCGCTGCCGTGCGTGCAAACGTTCCGTGAATAGCGTCGGGGTGAACATCGGATCTAACGGTTCCGGCCCTAAATCGCCGATGATCTCTTCAGAGTTTTTTACCAGATACATCCGCCCGAATTTGCGGGTGTCATGAAAACGCAACTGTCGCCCGTCATCAAAGTTCAAAAGCAGATGTTCATGTTTCTGGCGCGGCTCGTCCGGCGATGTAAGGTGCAACCGTCCGGACATGCGCAAATGGATAAATAAGTGTAACGGCTCAACAAAATCAACAACGATAAACTTGGCTCTGCGCCAAAGAGCTTTGACAGTTTGAGCGTTGATATTGCCACAAAATTCTTCCGGTGTCAGCCCAGCCACCGTACGCGGCCAGAACACCTGCGCTCCGATAATCGTTCTGCCAATCAGACCCGCTTCCCGCAAATCATTCACAACCGTCTGAACTTCAGGTAATTCAGGCATTTTCCCTCTCGTCTCCATTCTGTTCTTACCTGCACAACAGGCGAAACAGAGGAAAAGAATTCAGGCATCTTAAAAAAACAACAATAAAGAGATGGGATAGAAATAACACTAAAAACATTTATTTTTTTGAAAAAAATGTCAATAGAAAACTGTCTCTGCTTTGTGAATACTGATAATTACCATTCCTGGAAGCAATATAACTCATAGTGATTCTAAGTGATTATGAATACATTTTGTCAGTTTTGACCGACCGAGAAACCGGGTTTTTCCGAAAAACCCGGTTTCTGATGTGCAAAGCAATTATTGATAATCGCTTATACTGATAGGTGATGACTCTCTCTTTCCACCACCCAAAAACCTCTTGACAAGAAATCTGACAACAACCATGGTGCTTTTTTAAATCAGGAGTTGTCAATGTTCGGACAATTTTCGCGTTACTCTTCTTTGTCCCCCGGAAACGGGCAGGGTTGTGAAGTTCTCCCCCCTCAGTCCCCCGCAAGCGGGGGAGGACTGTGAAGTTCTTTGCTGCTCAGGAGTGCAAACCAGCGTTTGCATCAGGGCGAAGCCCTGTCAAATTGTCGCGGCGAAGCCGCGAAGCACACGCTCGTTTGCGCTCCTGAATATTCGTAAAAACGTCTGCTTCAAAACACGATCCGTTCCCAGGCAGAAGCACAGGAACGAGAACTTCACAGCCCTGCCACAAGCGGGGGAGGTTCATCCGTTTCCCTCCGCTTGCGGGGGAATAAAAGGGGGCGCAAGTTCTTCACGAATTCGGAGTGTCAAAGCTCTGCTTTGGCCACGAAAGCAGAGCTTTCGAACTCCTGAACAAAAATCATTATGAGCGAAGGAGGAGAAAAATAATATGGTACAGGTTGTACTTGTGACCGGCAGCAATAGCGGCTTTGGGCGTCGAATAGTTCACACCCTGGCGAAAAACGGACATACCGTGTTTGCTTCAATGCGCAAAACGCAAGGGAAAAACGCCAACGCAGCCCGGGAACTTGACCTGTGGGCACAGCAAGACAATGTGAACGTCCGGGTACTTGACCTTGATGTGACTGATGACGCTTCGGTGACTCAGGCCGTAACACAAGTACTCGAACAGGCTGGCCGCATTGATGTAGTCGTAAATAACGTCGGCGTCGCCTGTTCCGGCGTGATCGAAGCCTTCACGATTGCGCAAGCCAAAGCCTTGTTTGACGTGAATGTCTTGGGGCTGCTGCGCGTGAATAAGACGGTACTGCCCTTCATGCGACAGCAAGGTTCGGGTTTGCTCATTCATATTTCCAGCGTCTTTGGCCGCTTGAGCATGCCCTTTTCAGGACTTTACAGCGCGTCGAAATTTGCGGTCGAAGGCTTAGTGGAAGCCTATCAGTACGAACTGCGCTCGCTCGGAATTGAAGCTGTTCTCATTGAACCGGGTCCCTTTCCGACCGAACACGGCACCAAAATCGTATGCGCTGAAGCCCCCCGCATCCAAAACGACTATGGCGCAGCTATCGCACAGACGATTCATGCACAAGGCAACACGTATGTCACCCTATTTTCCGGTCCCCAGGCCCCTGACCCACAACGGGTCGCCGATGCTGTCAACACTCTGGCACAGATGCCTCCGGGAACCCGCCCGCTTCGCACAGTCGTAGATGATTATTCAGGCCAATATATCGAGGCCGTCAATGCCGCAACAGAGCACTGTCAACAAGATTATTTGCGTCAATATGGGCTGGTCAGTACCCGGATAGAAGAGAAGCCGAAGTAGGTAAGCGGGCCTTTGAGCGGGAATCCTCCATAATCGTTATGCTACTCATGGTCTTCTCCGAGTCTGGATTCGTCAACGGCAATTTCCTGGTAAGTGGACCTGGTGGACGGAGTGGGTTTTGTGGACGATTCATCCTGTCCATAAAGTCCGCCATGTCAATTGTGTCCACAAGATCCACTCATACTTTACTCCCTGTAATCCCTGCAAAAAAAACCGGGCTTCTTGAAGAAACCCAGTTTTTGAAAGTACTCTGCAATCACTTCTGGGCGCGGCGTTCTTTATAGCCTTCATATTGTAAGAATTTGGCGTTGGTCTTCTGCTGCATTTCGACCTGTGGGGCGCTGCCGGTAAAGGTTTGCTCCACCATGTCGCGCAGCTCATTGACTTCTTCATCCAAATGCACGCTGACTTTCGCTGAGCCAATCTCTGCATTCAACATATTTTGTTGCTGGTAATAGGAGTCAATTTGTTGCAAGGCTTCTTGCTTTTTACCCTGTTTCATCTCTAACGCCACGCGCTCGCGCAAGGCGTTAAAGTCTTCCTGAAGCACTTTTTGTTCCCATTCCTCCTGCACTATGGAGGCAACCACTTCGTCAGGATTGTTGACGCAGGCAATCTGCAAGGAGGTGGAAAACGTTGCAGTATAAGGCTGTCCCTGGTGCAGGTAGCGCACAGCAAGGCCCTGTAACTGATAGATGGTTTCTGAAGAGGTCGGGAACTGCAAGGTCAAAAACAGCTTTCTGGTTTGCCCGGCGAGCAAATCTCCGGGGTGGACAACCGCGCGGTTGCCGCTAACGCTGACCGGGTAGCCTGAAGCATACAGCAGCGACACACCGTCTGGCAGGGGAAGGCTGATTTCCACTGCACGAGCGGCCACGTTTTTGGCGTGTTGAAACTCCTGCTGAAATATGGCGGCAAAAGATTGCGGATTGGCGAGATAATAGTAATTGCCCGCACCGCGATCGGCAATCGCCGTCATCAACTGTTCGTTAAAATCTTCTCCGACGCCGACCGTACTGACGGCGAATTCCTTTTGTATCGCCACAGACGCCATGTTGCCCAGAGATTCCGGATCAACAACCCCCCGGTTCGCAAGACCATCAGAGATCAGAATCACTTTTTCCACATTACCAATCTTTCCGGCTGCGAGCAGCGTATTGATCCCTTCCTGTAATCCGCCCCCTAAATTCGTATTACCACCGGGCGTCAGCTGACCAACGAGATTTTGAAGTCCACGCCGATTGGTGTCGGTGACGTAATTCAGATCAGCATAGCGCCATACCCGATCAGCATAGCCGATCAGCGCAAACCGGTCTTGCGACGACAGACTTGACAACAAATCCAGAATGGACTGCCGGGCATATTCGATTTTCTGCCCGCTCATTGACCCGCTTTGATCCAGCACCACAACCATGTCAACATGCTGGCTTACGCCATCGTCCTCAGAAACAACGGCAGCAGCATCGGCCGACATGGTAAGCGCAAGCGACACGGTTCCGTCGCCGCCAAAGAAAATTTTATCCTGCACAAGGTGCGCCGAAATCCCCAGCGGCCCGTCGCCATGCGAAACAACCGCAGGGTGAGTGACCGCTGAGGGGGTATCGGCAAGGTAGCTGCCGTGCAATTTGGCCATGGCCACGCCAATCACGACCAGAAAAAATCCGAACATTACCGCTGATTTAAGATATTCTCTTGACATAATGCTATTCTCCTTCTCGATGTAGGGCGAAATTACAATTTCGCCCATGGTTCAGTTTCGATATTGCATGACTACTTAACAATTCACCTGTGTCTAACATAACGCATCCTGCAAAAAGTGCAATTCAAAGAAGTGCAAAACGAAAACAGGGAATTTTTGCATTTCTTTTACGTGTTCCCTCTTTTCAAACAGAGATTTTTATCCTATCTTACAAAGGTAGTGCTTTGGGAAAGAAGCTCTTGCTAAAAGGACTTGTCAGACTTGTCAGACCAGTCTGAGTTAACTGATTATTTTTCAAAGGATTCAAAAAAAACCTATGATAAAACGACCTGCAAAAGCGCGAATATTGCTGATTGAAGACGATCCGGCCATTCTGCACGGATTGCTGGATGTGCTTGTATTTCATGGTTATGAGGCAACCGGCGTCGAAGATGGGGCCGAGGGGTGCAAGGTCGCCCTGACAGAGAACTTTGACGCGATGATTGTTGATATTATGCTGCCTTCCCTGGACGGGCTGTCGATCTGTCAAAAAATTCGAGCGCAGAAACCCACGCAGGGGATTATTCTGCTGACCGCCAAAGGCTCGGAAGAGGATATTGTGAAAGGCTTTCAAGCCGGGGCTGACGATTATGTGAGCAAACCCTTTTCGCTGCGGGAATTTATGGTGCGCCTGGAAGCGATTCTGCGACGTGCCGGAAAAAATACCGGAGATGAGGAAATCCGCGTGCGCGACCTGGTATTCAGCGGAAAAACTCTGACCGCAGCATATTGCGGTCAATCGCTGGAACTGACCCGGCGCGAGATGGATATTCTGCTCTACCTTTACCAGCATCACGACCGAATTGTCTCGAAAAAAGAACTGCTGAGCGAAGTCTGGAACTACCCTGATCCGGAGATTGAAACCCGCACCGTAGATATTCACATCCTGAAATTACGCAAAAAAATCGAGACGCTGAGCGGCGGCGTTACGCTGATCCAGACTGTGCGCGGCGAGGGCTATCGCCTGGAGATGGAACAATGAAACGACTCATAAGCTTTCTTCTGCTGTTTTGCATTGCGCTGTCAATTCCGCTGGCCTATTTCATCGTGCGGACCTATCGCAGTTTGGAGCAGGAAGAACTGAGCGAATTGCAATATTTTGCGGCCGCGCTGTTCGACGCCATGCAAGAGGAGCTTGCCGCGCTTATTCTGCGCGAAGAAAAACGCCCGGTGGACGCCTACAATTATTACCTGTCAAGCGGTTCTGTCCGCTCCCCGCTCTCATATCTTCCGCAAGAGCCGTATATTCTGGGGTATTTTCAAAATAATCCCGATGGATCTTTTCAAACGCCTCTGGTAGAGGCAGGACAATCGGTTGCGGATCAAGGGCAGGCAGTGGTCGCGCAGCTCAATACGATCAATACGAGACTCAATACGCTGAATATGGCGACGATCTCAGAGGAACTTGAGACGCCGCCGCTTGGGAAAACGAGTCAGGTCCAACAGGAAGAAAGCGCACGTTTCGCTGAAAAATACCTGGATGTCTCCAGATTGCAGCAGCAAAAAACCCGCAGAGACGAGGAAACGCCGGTACAGAATATTACCGTGGAACAGGTCTTACAAATCGCGCAGGCCGATCAGAAACAAAAACTGATGGCAGAAGATGAGGCAGAGTGGAAAAGTCCTGAACCCAAAAAGGAACGCGAGGCATCCATGCCCGTGATGGAAGCGGTTGCGAACACAGACGTATTATCCAATGAAATGGAGGGGCAGACAGACAACCAGCAGCATCTTCATGTTGAAGTTGGCCCCATGGAATCGCTGCTCCTCAGCGCTGAGGAGATCATGATTTTTCGCCGGATCGTGATTGATCAACAGGTCTATCGCCAGGGATTTGTGATCCTGCTCAGCGATCTGCTGCATCATCTGACAGAACTGTATTTCTCCGGCCAGCCGCTGGCGGAGTTCACCAGGCTGCGCCTGGAAGCCGAACAGCAGGGGCGTTCGACTGCCCTAGTCCAGGCTGGCGCGCATATCGGGAATCCGAGATTTGCTATGGACAGAGTGTTTCCGCGTCCTTTTTCTTTTTTGCACGCAACGCTCACTTGCGCTCGACTTCCCAGATCCACCGGACGCAGCACTTTGAACGTCATGATCGTGGTGATCAGCCTCGTGATGGTCGCCGGTCTCTTTGCCATCTATCACAGTACGCGCACTGTTGTGGATTTGTCAGAACGACGTTCGCTGTTCGTCTCTTCAGTGACGCACGAACTCAAAACCCCGCTCACCAATATCCGGCTCTATATCGAGATGCTGGAGCAGGGGATTGCACCTACCAGAGAACGAGAGGAAGATTATCTGCGCATTGTGGGGTCAGAGAGCCGACGTCTTTCCAGCCTGATTGATAATGTGCTCGAATTCTCGAAACTGGAAAAGAAACAGCGTCACATTTCCCTGCAAACAGGCGACTTTGACGAGGTGATCCAGGAAGTTCGCCGTATCATGCACGCCAGGCTCTGCCAGGAAGGATTTACTTTGCATATAGAACGAGATAAGGTTCCCCCCTTTGCGTATGACCGCGAAGTCATGGTGCAAATTTTGCTCAATCTGATTGAAAATAGCATCAAATTCGGGAAAACCTCGCCGGTGCGCGAAATTACACTCGCTCTCCGTGCAGAAGACAAGCGGGTCAATATCAGCGTTTCAGACACGGGACCCGGCATTCCCCGCGCTGATCTGTCAAAAGTGTTCGACGATTTTTACCGCGTTGACAATGAAATCACACGCAACACCCGAGGTACCGGCATCGGCCTCGCCCTTGTCAAAAAATTCGCCGTCGCTTCAGGCGGCACAGTAAAAGCCGCCAATAACAACGGAGCCGGCTGCACGATCACCATCTCCCTGCCCGAACAGCAGGGCGGTTAAGTTCTCAGTCTCCATTCGCTCTGAAAGGCTTTCTGTCGAAGTACACTGCTGTTTGAAAACTAATTAAGCTATCAGAGAGCAGAGAAGGAGTAACATGCTAAGGAAAGACTCGAACATATTCGTTTTTTCATTGCAGCATTTTCCTGAAATCCACAATTTATATTTATAAGCAAGAATATTGACTCTTCTACGCGGTAAAGAAATCAATTGTATAGAGCCTATGCCAGAACGAAAAAAAAGAGAGTATGGCGATTTCCAAACCCCTGAGGCGTTAGCCCTTGAGGTCGTGAACTTCCTGCAAACGCATCATGCACATGCTCCTCGTGTTGTTGTCGAACCAACCTGTGGTTTGGGGAGTTTTGTTCTGGCCGCTGTCCAGACTTTTCAAAATATTCCACGCTATTACGCCTTTGATATTCATGCTGGCTATTTGCGCCATTTACACACCGCGCTTGTCAGCAAATGTCCGAACGAAAAGGTGAGCATAATCTGCCAGGATTTTTTCACCTGCGATTGGCCAGCCTTTTTCAACGACATGGGACAGGGGGAGATTCTGGTGATTGGCAATCCTCCCTGGGTGACCAATGCTGCCCTGGGCGTCCTGAATAGCCCAAATCTTCCGACAAAAACAAATTTTCAGGGGCATAAAGGATTTGAAGCCAGAACCGGCAAGGCCAATTTCGATATTGCAGAGTGGATGCTGATCACGCTTATCGAGAGTTTGCAGGGGAAGACGGCATGCGTCGCTATGCTGTGTAAAATGGCCACAGCCCGAAAAGTGCTGCACTATGCTTGGCGACAGCAATTTTCCG
Source organism: Candidatus Vecturithrix sp. (assembly GCA_040772385.1). Lineage (GTDB taxonomy): Bacteria > Moduliflexota > Moduliflexia > Moduliflexales > Moduliflexaceae > Vecturithrix. The sequence continues at coordinate 981,135 of JAXGYF010000001.1, forward strand.
TATCTGAAAGTTCCTTGCACCACATTGATGCGAAGAAACATTTTGGTGTTGCGGTTGAGGCCTGCTTATTTGTGACCCATATCGGAAAAGGCACTCCGACGACACATGCCACACTGTACGAGAGACTGAATTTTACGGAAAAGCATTCGCAGTTCGGCCTGGATCACTACGAATTGATTGCCAATCTCGAAGAGTATCAACAATTCAAAACCTTACGGGGAACGTCGCCCTGCATCTGGCGTTCTGGCGTCAAACATGACGCGGCAAAAATCATGGAATTCACAAAACGCGGCGAGCGTTTCATCAACGGATTTGGCGAGACGCTCGATCTTGAGTCCACCTTCATCTTTCCGCTGTTAAAGTCTTCGGATATAGGCAATGCCCGTCTCTCGCCCCCAAAATACGTCCTGATCACCCAACATCATGTGGGGGAATCTACGGAACTTATAAGAACGCTGGCTCCTAAAACATGGACATACCTTCTGCAACATGCGGATAGGTTTGATCGCAGAAAAAGCAGCATCTACCATCAACGACCGCGATTTTCGATCTTCGGCATTGGCGACTATAGTTTTGCGCCCTGGAAGGTCGCTGTCTCCGGGCTGTATAAGTCAACACGATTCGTGGTCATCGGAACAATTTCTGATAAACCGATGATGGTTGATGATACCTGTTATTTTCTTCCCTGCTCGACACATGCAGAAGCTGAATTTATCGCAAAACTTCTCAACTCCGAGGTCTGCCAGCGATTGCTTCAATCCCTTATCTTTTTTGATGCCAAACGACCAATCACAAAAGAGATTTTACAGCGAATAGATGTACGTAAAATTGCCCAATACTATCACCTCGAGCAGGAGGCAGCGACATATTTTTCTGTAAAGCGCTAAGAACGCGATTCATCGGATAGTCAGCGTTTTCGTTTATACAGAGGAATACGGAGCTGTTTATGACGATGAATTTTTCAGAATTTCAGGCACACGTGCAGGCGATTTTGACTACTGAACTTCCGGCTGCTGAAGCGATCATCTCGCAGGGGCACGTCATGGCAAAGGATCTGCGTATTGGCAGAACAGCCTTTTTTGACAAAATGGAGGTTGCCTCGGAAGCTGAGTACAAACAGCGTTGCATCCGTGCCAAGCAGATCATGTACCATGCCCATATTGGCATGAGTTCCTGGCAAGCCACAGCCGAAGCGTTACAACACCTGTATCAGACTGCGGAGGAACATCATTTTGTGATTGACCGGGCCGGAATCTGTCTTGATAGGCGTATGGGCCTTCCTCAGAAATATAGAAAACAGGCACCGGCCGAAACCGGCCCGCTCCTTGAGTCGCTTGAAGATTGGCGGCAGATTGGACAGGTCGTCCCAATCCAGGCGCATACAGGAGATTTTATGATCGGATTTCCATCCGCAACAGAGAATACGATCAACGCCCTCAAAGCCGGGGTAACAACCATCGGAAATCTGTCGCAATTCTTCGCACATGAAGTGCCAATGTGGCACGATCAGGTGACAACAACCGTCGAAACCGTCCGCGCAATAGCCATCATGGCGGCCTTGCGCAAACAGGGGACCCTGGTGCATTCCTATTTGGAAGATGGATTTGCGGCGCTTTTTCACGATTGCACTACTGTCGCTGGCTGGGCATATCTGGAGCGTTATATTGTCGAACAATTGCTTGACGCGAAACTCGCCCACTGTATTGGTGGATTGACCAGCAGTCCGGTTAAACGCGCTGGATGGGTGTTTGCTTTAGATAGCATTCACAACCACGATTGTATCGGCTCGATGTTTTACGGCGATACGATCTCGTTCAGTCGCAATTTTGCGATAAACAGAGGACTGGTCGCCGAATATCTGCTGTGGGACATGCTGGCACAACTTGAATGCCCTACCGGCCATGCGGTCCACCCGCTGCCAGTGACCGAAGCAGTGCGCGTACCTTCGGCCGAAGAAATCGTAGAAATGCAGATCTTTGGGCATCGGCTTGAAGAAGCTGCCCGCAGACTCTGGCCTTACGTAGATTTCAGCGCGTCGCACGTCTTCGCAGAGAACATCGTATCAGCAGGAAAGGAGGTGTTCACAAACGCGTTAGATGGATTGCAAGAGGCCGGGGTTGACACACAGAATCCAATACAATTACTATATATACTCAAACGTTTAGGTCCGGCGGTGTTTGAAGAGATGTTCGGCGCAGGCCGGGAACCGTTGGTTCCAACCGATGTATCTGAGATGTCGCTGACCTGCATGGAGCAATATCGTCCGCTCTTTGAGCAACCTCAAGTCAAGCAACGTTTGCACGGGAGGCGCATGTTAATTGCTTCAACTGACGTGCATGAACACGCGATTTTGGTAATTCATCAACTCCTCTCAGAAGCTGGGGTCGAAATGATCAATTTAGGTTCTGAAAAAAACCCTGATGAGGTGGCAGACGAAGCCTGTGCCCGCAATGTCGAGGCGATTCTGATCAGTACGCATAATGGCATGGCTCTCGATTATGCCAGACGATTGAAAGCGGAACTCCGCAAACATCAGGCGGAGATTCCGGTACTCATGGGAGGAGTGTTAAATCAGAAATTCGAAGATCAGGCTTTACCCGTGGATGTCACACAATCGTTAAAAGAATTAGGCATGTATCCCTGTGTTGCCCTGGAAGGAGGAATTCGGAGAATGTTGGCCGCAAATGAAAAGCAACAGCAGAAATAACCACAGATTGCGCGGATTCCACAGATTATATGGGAGAAAAAAATCATGACATTAAAGCATAAAACCCTGGCGTTTATTGGCGGGGGACATATTACGGAAATTCTTGTGAGTAATTTGATTCGTACACATACCGTCGCCCCTAATCAACTGGTCGTGAGCGATCCGAACCGGGAACGGCTGCAAACCTTGAGCGACAAATATGCTTTGCGAACGGCTCAGGATAACCTCGATGCGGTCAGACAGGGGGATGTCATTTTTATCAACGTGATTCCGCAGGTCGTGGAGGTTGTCATTCAAGAATTACGACAATTCACGTTTTCAGTAGACAAACTCCTCATCAGTATTGCGGCCGGAATCCCGATCAAGAAATATGTGGTCTTAGGAGAACACATGCCGGTTGTTCGCGCACTCCCCAATCCGCCAAGTCAAATCGGGTGGGGCATTGCCGCTCTGGCCTATAACCCGCATGTGACTGGCGAACAGCGCAGCATGGTTGCCGCCCTGTTCGAATCCTTAGGCGAATATGTGGTGCTGTCAGAAGAGTTGATCAATGTTGTCACTGCGCTCAGCAGTCCGGCCCCGGTGTATCTGTTTTTTCAAGCTCTGGTAGATGCAGGCATTCGGTGCGGCATTGATCGCAAGACTTCGACCAAAATCGCCTATCAAACCATTGCAGGATCAATGGAAGTGTGGAAAACGCGCCAGGTGCCGCCCTCGGAATTACTGGCAGAAGCCAGCACACCCGGCGGCGTGTCGGTCGAATGTTTGTTTGCCCTGGATCAATATGCGTTTCAGGCCGCAATAAAAGAGGCGATTGAACGGGGCGCCCAAAAGGCCAAAGGATTCTGCGAATTATTTTAATTTCTTAAGTGCAATAGTTCGGACAGTTTTCGTGTGCCCCCCTTTGTCCTGCCGTAAACGGGGGGAAATGAGCAATAGGACGTCTCTTATGTACTTCCCCCCGCTTGCGGGGGGATTGAGGGGGGTGAAATCAAAACTGTCCGAAGTATTGAAGTGATGAACAATAAATTTTTATCAATTTTGACGGATCGAAAAACCGGGTTTTTGAAAAAACCCGGTTTCTGATGGACAAAGAAATTATTTATCAGGACTTATAAGGAGGTTACAAGATGGGAATTTATCAAGAGTTAAAAGGAAAACGCGTTGTTATTACTGGCGCGGCAAGCGGTATTGGTTTTGCTACTGCGCAACGCTTTGTGGAGGAAGAAGCGCAGGTGATTATTTTTGATTGGAATCAAGAGGCCTTAAACCATGCGATTTCGTTTCTGCCCGCCCTCACAGCCGGACTGCGGGTTGACGTCAGTTCCCCCGAACAAGTGCAGGCAGGATTTCAACAGGTTGATGAATTGCTCGGCGGAATTGACGTGCTCATTTCCAATGCAGGGATCAGTGTGCGCAAGCCCTTTTTAGAGATTGAGTATGCCCAGTGGTCAAAGATCCTGCGCATCAATCTGGATGGCATGTTTTTGTGCGCGCAGGAAGCAATTCGCCGTATGAAAAAACAGCGCGCGGGCGTGGTACTGTTCACCGCATCTGTCAACGGCCTGGAAGGGCATCCGCTCTATACTGATTATAACGCCTCAAAAGCCGGAATTATTGTCATGGCGAAAACGTTGGCGTTAGAATTTTCTCCCTGGTTGAGAGTGAATGCGATTTGCCCCGGTTATACCCTGACCCCTATGCAAAAAGCGGAATACACCCAGGATATGATGGATGCGGTGAACGCAGACATTCCCATGAATCGTCATGCAGCGCCTGAAGAAATCGCGGCATTTTTCGCCTTTCTGGCTTCTAATCAGGCGCCCTATATTACGGGGCAGGCTCTGACGATTGATGGCGGCGGAACTGCGGGACAGTATTTAAAGGGATTAGATCAAAAATAATACATCTGTTCAAGAACAATCAGGGTGAAGGCTGCCCGAAATGAATTTTCTCGTGAAAAAGGCTTGCTATTTTTTTCCTTCTCTAGCATCATGGAGTATGTCTTTTCAAAATAAAGCGCAATTGACATTTATGCTCGGAGGAGTGAACGTATGAAACAGTCTTTGCTATTTATGCTCGGACTTTGCGTACTTGGATGCTGCCTGATCTCTTGTGGGAAAATGGCGCAAGAAACGACTCTCATGCACGGGCGCACGCTTGAAGAACAAGGCGATTACATCGGAGCGTTCGACTACTATCAACAAATAAAAAACCGTGATTTCAGGCAAACCTGTACCAGTAATCTGCGCTATCTTTATGGCGATATTCTTGATGCCTTGCTTATTCAAAAAAATACACCGGATGCCCAGAACATCCATTATGTGTTAGGCAAGGCCTATTATGAAAAAGCCTCGTCTTTGCCTCAGGGGATAGAAATTACTCCCAATATGGATTTTGACTCCCAGACCTACTTTTCAAAACAACGGGAACACTTTCAGAATCAGGCGATGAAAGCCTTAACAACGGCAACGTCAATAAATGCAGATGATCGGGATGCGTTACTGCTGCAAGCTGCATTGTATGAAGAGGGTGACGCTCCTGAACAAGCGATCCCGATCTATCAACGCCTGCTTGCATTACAGCCGGAGTCTCCTAAAGTGTCCTCTCATCTTGGGCAATTACTCTATCGCGAGGGACAAAGAGCAGAAGGATTGGAATTGGCGGAACAAGCCGTGCAGTACGCGCCCGACAATGCGGAAGCGCACAGTATTCTGGCCGGATTGTACGCTGAAGAAGGACAGGAAATTCCTGCTATCCAGCATTTTCAACACGCCATCTGCGCCGATCCCCATGAGCATGAAACCTACTACCGGTTAAGCCAGATTTTTTTATACAATGGCAATTTGATTGACGCTGAACGTGTGCTGCGGCTGGGATATATCAACAATCCGGATGCACTTTCCTTAGGATTATTCTATGCGGCGCTCAGTTCTCTGCTCGATGGCAAAGCAGAAGACGAAGCTAAAGCCATCATACAACAGATGGAAGGCAAAGCAGTGCCAGATCAAACCGGGAGAATTCAAATAGCGGATGAAAGCCCTAAGTTACAGATTCGCTATCTACGTCTGCGGATGAAGTTGATTCAACGCCAACGTCCTTATTGGCTTCCATGCAGCGATGAAGAAGAAAATCCTTATTTTGACGCTCAATTACAGATGACAGAACAGCAAATTACCGCCCTGGAACAATTGCTGACAGAGGCGAAAGCAGAACCATAATTTTTGCAAAAACTTTTTCATTGACAATTCTACGCCCCCTGAAAGAAGTATTTTGGGTTTTATCCTGAAACTTTGAGGACGAACAGAAAAATTTTTGCCTGCTTCTTGACATTGTTCTGGAAGAGACAGCATACTATAACTATATAATTTTTCCACCTTGCCTTCACAGTGTACGGTGGTTGTGGGACAATAAGCCTGAGCGACGTCATAATAATAGGGCCTATGCAATTACCCCTCAATCTCCCGTAAACGCGGGGAAGTTCACAGCAGAGCATCACGCCTCTTCCTCCCGCTTGCGGGAGAATAAGGGGGGGGCGTAAGTCCTGGAAGAGAGAGACACGCGCCATTGTCATGAAAACTATAGGTTTGAGAGAAAAGAGGAGAGAGCTTTTATGTCAGATATTCAGAAAAAAACTTTAGCTATTATTGTCGGAGGAGGCCCTGCGCCAGGGATTAATGGCGTGATCAGCGCAGCAACCATTGAAGCGATTAATGAGGGGATGCGCGTGATTGGCATTTACGATGGGTTCCATTGGCTTGCAAAAGGGGAGAGCAGCCATGTAAAAGAACTGACGATTCAAGATGTTTCCCGTATTCATTTTCAGGGCGGTTCTGTGTTAAGAACATCGCGCGAGAATCCTACGAAAGATCCGAAGAAAATGGAAAATGTGGTGAAAACTCTTCTGGATTTGGGTGTGGATTATTTAATTACGATTGGCGGCGATGACACGGCCTACTCAGCCAGCCAGGTGAGTGTTCAAGCGAAAGGGAAGATCAAGGTGGCCCATGTTCCGAAAACCATTGATAATGATTTGCCGCTGCCTAATTATGTCTATACTTTCGGCTTCCAAACTGCGCGTCATATCGGAGCGCAGATTATTCAAAACCTCATGGAAGATGCTGAAACCGCGAATCGTTGGTATTTTGTGGTCGCTATGGGCCGCCATGCCGGCCACCTTGCTGTGGGAATCGGGAAGGCCGCAGCAGCCACGCTGACAATTGTGCGTGAAGAGCTTGAAAAAAACGGCGAGAAGATTCGCCTCAAAGAAGTCTCTGATATTATTCTTGGCTCAATTATCAAACGTCTGGTAATGGGACGCCCGAATGGCGTGGCCGTGATTGCTGAAGGAGTAGCGGAAATCATTACTGAAGACGATTTACAAGACCTTGTGACCGCTGAACGCGATGAATTCGGACATATTCGTCTGGCAGAGGTTGATTTCGGTGACGTACTCAAGAAAAATATTCAGGCGCGTTTGAAAGAAATGGACATTAAAATGACAGTTATTTCCAAAAATGTTGGGTATGAACTGCGCTGCGCCCCGCCGATCCCCTTTGATTGTGACTATACTCGTGATTTGGGCTACGGAGCGGTCAGTTTTCTTCTCAGCGGAGGCACCGGAGCGATTATTACGGTTCAAGCCGGAGAATTTGTCCCAATGTATTTCTCAGATGTGCTCGATCCCAAAACCAATAAAACCAAAGTTCGGATGCTGAATGTGAAATCGAATTCCTTTGAAGTGGCGCGACAATATATGATTCGCTTAACCAAAGAGGATTTTAAAGATCCTGAACGCCTCAGCCGGCTGGCAGAGGTTGCACATCTGACCCCTGGAGAGTTTAAAAATCTGTTCGAATATACGGTGCGAGATTTCTAAGTCTCAGATACTCATGATAGTTCAAGCATAACAAGACGATAAGGGCACACGCAAATGTGCCCTTATGAGCAAGTAACGCATGAATAAAATTATTGGCATATTAACGGGTGACGGCGATTGCCCCGGGATAAACGCAGTGATTCGCGCAATTGTCAGAAAATCTCTGAATCTTGGCAATGAAGTCATTGGATTCCGAAAGTCCTGGAAAGGGATTTTAGAAAAAGATATTTATCCGCTCGATATTAATTCTGTCTCTGATATTATTGGAAAGGGAGGAACGATTCTCGGAAGTTCGCGCACGAATCCGTTTAAATATGAGGATGGCCCTGAAAAAATTCTGCGCCATCTCCACGACCTGAATGTGAACGTACTTATCGCCGTGGGCAGTATTGATACGCTCATGGTAGCTGAAAAACTCTACGAACGCGGGTGTCCGGTTATCGGCATTCCTAAAACCATTGATAATGATTTACCGTTGACAGATCGTACCTTCGGATTTGATACCGCGATTTCGACCGTCACGGATGCCATTGATCACGTCCATTCGACCGCCGAATCCCACGATCGCGTGATTATTATGGAGGTAATGGGACGTTACACCGGTTGGATTGCCACGTATGCCGGGATTGCAGGAGGAGCCGATTGTATTCTGGTTCCGGAGAAACCTTTTAGTATTGAAGATGTCTGTACTTTAATTCGACGACGGCATCAACGCGGAAAGGATTTCAGCATTATTGTCGTGGCGGAAGGCGCGCGCCCTAAAGAAATTGATCACTTTGTTGTCAAAACCAATCGAGTGGATGAGTTCGGTCATAAACAGTTAGGGGGCATCGGAAATTATATTGCCGAAGAAATCGAACGTCTGACCGGTTTTGAAACGCGGGTCACAATTTTAGGCCCTGTCCAGCGCGGTGGCGTACCGACAGCTTTTGATCGAGTATTAGCGACGCTGTTTGGCGTCAAGGCCGCAGAAATGGCTGATAGTAACGAATTTGGCAAAATGGTGAGCTTAAAAGGTAATCATCTGGTCGTGGTAAAATTGTCAGAACTTATTGATAAAGTCAAGCCTGTTGATGCAGATCTCTATGATATTGCAGAAGTCTTTTTTGGATGATAAAAACTCACAAGGTTACATGCTTGTGAAAACTCCGAGAAGAATGATAACCAGGAAAAACGCATCGTGTCTATTCTTGTTTATCATTTATTCAAGTAATTCTTTATTTCATATGGTCGAATTTCTTATGAATCAGAAGAAACGAGTGTTGTCTCACGTTACTGCACACGCCGAATTATCACTGAGGTGAGAATCATGCCAGAATTACGAAAAGATCCGATTAGCGGCAGATGGGTCATTATTTCAACAAATCGAGGAAAACGACCATCAGATTTCGGGCGTACCATCGAAGAACGACGCGGAGGGTTTTGTCCGTTTTGTGAAGGTAATGAAGCGACCACTCCACCGGAAGTACTTGCCTATCGAGATTCCCAAAGCCTTCCTGATACGGCTGGATGGACGCTGCGAGTCGTGCCGAATAAATTTCCGGCTTTACAAATAGAAGGAGGGCTGCATAAAGTTGGCGAAGGAATGTTTGATAAAATGAACGGAGTCGGAGCACATGAAGTCTTGATCGAGACCCCCAAACACGACATGACGATCCCGCAAATGGGTTTGAAAGACGTTGAGAACATGTTTTGGGGGTTCCGTGACAGGATTTTGGACTTAAAAAAAGATGAACGGTTCAAGTATATCATGGTGTTTAAGAACCATGGTTCAGCGGCCGGGGCCTCGTTAGAACATCCGCACTCGCAGTTGATAGCACTTCCCATTGTCCCGCTAGTGGTTCAAACCGAAATGGATGGCGCCAGCACCTATTATAACTATAAAGATCGTTGTGTATTTTGCGATATTATTCATCAAGAACAAACGATGCAATCTCGCTTGGTGAGTGAAAATGACGACTTTATTGTGATCTGCCCTTATGCCCCGCGTTTTCCGTTTGAAACCTGGATCTTACCCAAACAGCACTCCTCAGTATTCGAAGATTGCCAGAAAGGCGAATATGCCAATCTGGCCCAGGTACTCCAGCAAACCATTGCTCGTATGGATAAAGTCCTTCAGGATCCACCGTATAACTTTATTATTCACAACGCTCCACTGCACGAAGAGCATGAGGTGCTATATTATCACTGGCATATCGAAATTATACCAAAACTGACCAAAATTGCAGGGTTCGAGTGGGGTACCGGCTTTTATATCAACCCAACTCCCCCTGAGGATGCTGCGACATTTTTACGAGAAATTGACATCTAAGCCATGGTAGTGTGAAACCGTGAAGCCATAGAGTGGCGTTTCGCCGCCCCATCGCTTTATGATTTTTCACTCACATTTATGAAGATCTTGTTTGCCTCTTCGGAAGTTGTCCCCTTTGCAAAAACCGGAGGGTTAGCCGATGTCTCCGGGTCTTTGCCGGTAGCGTTAAAACAGTTTGGGCATGATGTGCGGGTGATCACTCCCAAATACAAAGCCACTGACGTAAAAACATTTCATTTAACGCCAGTGGTTGAAAGTATGGATGTCCCGATTTCCAATCGAATGGAGACGTGCTCGATTTTAGAAGGTTCCCTGGGAGACGCTGTGCCGGTCTATTTCATCAAAAATGATAATTATTACCATCGCGATCATCTGTACGGCGATTCACAAGGCGACTATCCCGATAACGCCGAACGCTTTATCTACTTTTCCAGAAGTATTTTAGAAGCCTGTAAAGCCATGAATTTTGCTCCGGATATTCTTCATTGCAATGATTGGCAGACAGGATTAGCGCCTGTCTATTTGCGCAAAGTCTATCAAAGTGAACCGATATTCGCCCAAACCGCTTCGATCTATACCGTACACAACCTGGGCTATCAGGGCTTATTCTGGCATTATGACATGCACCTTACCGGTCTGGGATGGGATCTCTTTACCCCGAATGGCCTCGAGTATTATGGGAAAATCAATCTCATGAAAGGCGGGCTGCTCTGGGCGGATTTGATTTCTACGGTCAGCCAGAAATACAGTGAAGAAATTCAAACAAAAGAATACGGGCATGGTTTGGAAGGGGTATTGCAATTTCGCAGCGCAGATCTGTCCGGAATTGTGAATGGCGTTGATTATTCGATTTGGAATCCTGAAACCGATCCGCATATTGTCCAAAATTACAGTGTGAAGAACCTCTCAGGCAAACTGGCGTGTAAAAAAGATCTTCTGAAAGAATTCGGACTGCCGGTCAATGAGAGTTGGCCTGTACTTGCGATGATTTCGCGTCTTGATGATCAAAAAGGATTCGATTTAGTCGCTGAAATTATTGATACGCTCATGAATATGAGACAGCATCTGTATTTCCTCGTCTTAGGTACGGGACATGAACGCTATCATAAGCTCTTCAGCCATATTGCGGAAAAATATCCGAAAAAAGCCGGGGTGCGCCTTGAATTTAACGCCAAACTCGCGCATAAAATTGAGGCCGGGGCCGATATGTTTCTGATGCCATCACGCTATGAACCCTGTGGATTGAACCAGATTTATAGCTTGAAATACGGAACAGTCCCGATTGTTCGGGCAACAGGAGGGCTGAATGATACCGTAAAAGTTTTTCAACCCAGGGCCAATAAAGGCGCCGGCCAGGGCACGGGGATCAAATTTAACGCATATAAAGCGGAGAATTTGCTCAACGCGATTAAAAACGGTCTGCACGCGTATAAAGATAAGAACAGTTGGAAAGCCCTGATGATACGAGGAATGCAGGAAGATTTTTCCTGGACCGCATCAGCCAAAGAATACGAGAAACTTTATAAAAAAGCGTATGAGAAAGTCCATGCGTAAAGACGCTCTGAAGTTCCCTTGACCGATTGAAAGGAAGCGTGATCTCAAGAATTGATGAGCACGCTTCCGAGATTGTTGCTCATGTGTGACAAAATGCGAAATCAGAGTAGAGAACTTGAGGTGTTAAATCGTGTTGGACAGCTGAGCTACGCATCGCTTGAACTTCATGAGTGTTTGCAGCAGATCGCCCAACTTACCGTCGAGTTCACACATTCGGACGCTTGTTCACTTTACGTCCAGCAAGGCGATTTGACGACCTATAAAGTTGTTCATGGCAAAACTTCTGCTCAACTGGAAGCCGCATGGCCACAATTGGCTCCTGTGAATGGCGATCTTATGCCTCCCGGAACTCTGTTCTCCTGGATCGCGATGGAGGCGATGGTGCTTACACAGAAGTTTCATGATCCTGCCACCAGCCCGGAACGATTTGAAGCGGTGCTGGCGGTTCCGATTTGCAATGAACAACATGCCAGTATCGGCACAGTTGCTCTGTGGAACCTTGCGGCAAGAACCTATACACCGGCTGAAATCACCCTCACTTCAATCTTGAGTTCTCAGGTATTTGCAATAGTGAGCAACTCGTATCTTCAGCGCCAGCTCACGCGCAAACAGGAAGAGCAAACCAGAATTTACGAGGTCGGCAAGGCTCTCAGTTCGACCCTCAATCTTGATGAACTGTTGGATTTAATTGCCAGAACTAGCGTAGAACTGACAAATTCTCGCGGCTGTGTCTTACGTTTGCTAAATCGAGATCAAACGTTATTGGAAATCAAGTCGTCCTATGGCGATGTGATCACCGATACGACCAATCGAGCAGGACGCGAAATTGGTGATGGAATTGCCGGCCTGGTCGCCGAATGCGGAGAACCGATGCGATTTGATGAGGTAACTCCGGAATTATTGGAACAAGAAGTTATTAAATCCGTGCGCCATTCTCTGATCTGTGTCCCTATCACAGGGAAAGAAGGCGTGATAGGGACCATTGCGACCTTTGATAAAAATCCGGACGGCGAAAACCATCGTTTTTCCGAAGAGGATAGCAACCTGTTAACTTCGTTTGCCGGACATGCCGCCATTGCGATTGAACACGCCAGATTCTATGAACGTATGGAAGAGCTGGCTTTGGATAACCTGCTGCGTTTACGTGAATTATCCATCCTGTATCATATCAATACGGCTATGCGCTCAACAGTCAAACTCAGTAAACTGCTGCGGATTATTTTAACCGGAGTCACGATCGGCGGTGGGCTAGGATTTAACCGGGCGATACTGTTAATGGTGGATGATCATAGTCAAACCCTCAAGGGAAAACTTGGCGTGGGACCGGGGTCAGGTGAAGAAGCAAGTCAGATCTGGCAGAACAAAATGAACAAACAAAAATCTCTGGTGGAGATGATTATCGAGGTTCCGGATGAAGGGGAATATGAGGAAACCGCTTTTGAAAAATTAGCGAAAAGTATCTGGGTGCCGCTGGCCCCGGATCAGGGATTGTTTGCCCGTACGGTTTTAGAAAAACGCGCGTTCAATATTCTCGATGCAAATCAGCACCTCGAAGATTGCTATTCTATTGCCCATTTACTTGAAACAACGCGCTTTGCCACGGTACCGCTGATCTTCAGAGATAGAGTGATCGGGGTCATTTATGTAGATAACAAATACAACAACGTCCCGATCAATGAAGATGATATGAATTTCCTGCAAATGTTTGCGAACCAGGCTGCTCTGGCAATTGATAATGCCGTTTTGTATTCTAATGTGGAACAACGAAATCGCGAATTGCGAGAAGCTCAGGATCAACTGGTGCAGATGGAAAAATTCACGGCCCTGGGCAAAATGTCGGCGGATATTGCGCATGAAATTCGCAACCCGATCATCTGTGTTGGCGGCTTTGCTCGGAGATTACTCAACGATGACACCCTCAGTGAAAAAAATAAAAAATATGTCAACATTATTTCTGAAGAAGCCACACGCCTTGAAACGATCCTGCAAGATATTCTGATCTTTTCAAAAGAAACCCCTATACGTTTTGAAGAGTGTAATATTAACGATGTGATCAAAGGGGCGTTAGATGTTATGGCCCTTGAAATCCTGGATCGGGAAATTGATGTGAATCCCTGTTTTTACAAAGATATTGATCGAATTATGGCTGATACCCGGCAATTAAAGCAAATCTTTATTAACCTGCTCACCAACGCGATCCAACAGATGCCTGAAAAAAAGGGGATGATTAACATCATGACGTATAACACCTTATCGCTTAAAGGCGGCGTTACAGTCGAGGTGACAGATAACGGAGGAGGAATTGCCCCGGAAATCATTGACAATATCTTCAATCCTTTCTTTACCACCAAAGGAAGCGGCACTGGCCTGGGACTGGCGATTATCCGCAAGATCATAGATAATCATAAAGGGAATATCAATGTCAGAAATCGTCCAGGAGTTGGCGTCACTTTTGTCATCAATTTACCCAGTGATCCCAGAAATGTTTGAGAGGTTGCATGTTGCATATTAAATGCTGGATGCCTGGTTTCCAATAACTTTCACATCCAACACTTAGCATTCAACATCCAAGGTAGGGGACATTCATTATGAAAACGTTGTTAATTGTAGATGATGAAAAACATATCCGCATGCTATATGAAGAAGAATTCAAAGATGAGGGCTACACCGTGCTGACGGCCTCAAATGGCCTGGAAGCTCTGGGAGTTGTTGAACAGCATCCGGAGATCGATCTGGTCATTCTCGACATTAAAATGCCGGAAATGGATGGCTCTGAATTTCTGCGTCGTATCCGCCAGTTTAATAAAGACCTTCCGATTTTAATCTCCACCGCGTATGGGGATTATGTGCAGCAAGATTTCAGTGCCTGGCTTTCCAGCGGCTATTCGGTCAAAACCTCAGATTTATCAGAACTGAAAGCCAAAGTGAAGGAATTGCTTGATCAAAAGGAGAGATAATGTATATTACCGATCTTTCAAATGAGAACATTCTGTGGACAACGCGCTCAGGGAAAAAAATCCATTGGCTGATTCCGGCAGAAATCGGCGCGCCCAATGTTGAACTGCGTTATGTGGAAATTCCACCCAACGTACCTCCCTCCGGTTCTCCCAGTCATCCCCATGAACATGAAGTCTTTATCGTCAAAGGACGCGGCATTCTGCAAGGAATCCGGGATGGACGGCCCTGTGAAGTTGAATTGAAGCCGGGACAGGCCATTTTTATTCCTGGCAATGAAGATCATCAGTGGCTCAATCCATACAATGAACCCTTAGGCATCATCTGCGTTATCCCTTGTGGCGCAGAAGATGAAGGAAAACCGCCTTATGTCAAAACGATGAATCTGCCGGGTCAGGAAATCCCCGTTATTCCATAGCTGTACCGACGAACAGCCGTGTTCGTCGGCAAGTTCGGTAAACACGGCTGTTCGTCAGTGTTATGGATTATACACTTCCGGATTCAAACAATTGGGGGCCTTTTCGCCTTTGAGCATGGCCAGAAGGTTTGTGGCGGCCAGACGCGCCATGCCACCACGGGAGGAGATGGTTGCAGACGCGGTATGGGGCGTGATCACCACATTTTTAAGATCTTTGAGACCTTCGGTCACCAGAGGTTCGTTTTCGTACACATCAAGCGCGGCTCCGGCAATTTTACCGGTTTGCAGCGCGTCTACCAATTCCGCTTCGTTGACCACCGGACCGCGAGAGGTATTGATCAGATAGGCCGTTTTTTTCATGCGTTGAAAGGCATTTCTCCCAAACAGGTGGCGAGTCTCCGGCATGAGCGGCACATGAATGCTCACATAATCGGATTGTTCCAATAACGTGTCAAAATCAACCTTTTCAGCCTGAAGTTGCTGCTCAAGCACCTCGTTGCGGATGGCATCGCTATACAAGACCTTCATCTGAAATCCTTTGGACTTCAGAGCCATGGCTGTACCGATACGACCTGCACCAACAATACCAAGGGTCGCGCCGGTCACATCGCCTCCGATAAATTGTAACGGCCCCCAGCCCTGCCATTGCCCCGATCGCATCACGGCGTCCGATTCGACCACACGGCGACAGACGGCAAACAACAAAGCCCAGGCCATTTCGGCAGTCGCGTCTGTAAGCACGCCAGGCGTATTTGACACCGGGATACCGCGTTTCGTCGCTTCCGGCACATCAATATTATCATAGCCGACCGCATAATTGGCAACCCCCTTAACACTCTTAACCGCGTCAAACACTTCAGCGTCAATTTTATCCGTTAACAAACAGAGAATTCCGTCGCGTCCTCGGACGTTTTCCAGGAGTTCCTGGCGGGTGAGCGGCCGATCATCAGGATTGATTTCCACCTGGCACTCGGATTGCAGTAGGTTAATTCCCTCCTGAGGAATCAATCGCGTGACATATACACTCGGTTTTGGCATGATTGTTCTCCTTAAAAACCAACTGCCTGTCCGTCTTTTCTCGGATCAGAAGCAGCAACATACACATTATCGAGTTTGTAAATCAATTGCGCTCCGCCAAACAGTCCTTCCGCACATTTGGTCACAATCTTATGGCCGCGTGCGATCAGATCATTCAACACAGCAGGCTGAAAACCCGATTCGACGCCGATCTGAAAATCTTGAAACACATGCCAGCGCGGCGCATCATTCGCAGCTTGCGGGTTCTGTCCTTCTTTAAAAATCCGAATCATCATCTGCGCATGTCCCTGAGGCTGCATGTGCCCCCCCATGACGCCGAAGCTCATCAAAGGCCGGCCATTTTTAGTGACAAAGCCTGGAATAATGGTATGATACGGACGTTTCCCACCAGCAACCTGATTCGGATGTCCGGGTTCCAGGCGAAAACCACAACCGCGATTTTGCAAGCTGATGCCGGTGTCAGGAACAACAATGCCGGAGCCAAAGCCCATATAATTCGACTGAATAAAGGACACCATCATGCCTGAGGCATCCGCTGCTGTCAAGTAGACGGTTCCTTTATCCTGCGGCATGCCGGAATTCGGAAAATGCGCCTGCCGCATGTCAATGCTCCTGGCACGTTGCCGCAGATAATCAGGTTCTAAGAGCGTATAAGCGTCAATGCGCATCCAGTCCGGATCAGCGACATGGCAGTGAACATCGGCAAAGGCAAGCTTCATGGCTTCAATCTGGACATGCAGGCTGTCCGCTGAATCTGCCTTGTATTCAGCAATATTGGTGTGTTCCAGAATGCCGAGCATCATCAAAGCAGCAATCCCCTGGCCATTGGGCGGGATTTCATGCAGGGTATACCCAAAAACATCACAAGAAATTGGCACCACCCATTCGACCTGATGCTGAGCCAAGTCTTCATACGTCAACAACCCGCCTGTAGCTTTAGCGTAATCAGCAATTTTTTGCGCTAAGCGTCCTCGATAGAATGATTCTCCTTTGGTTTCGGCAATTTCTTGCAATGTCCGCGCCATAGCCTGGCAGCGAAAATAATCGCCGGTCCGGGGAGCGCTCCCGTTTGGGAGAAAGGTGTGAGCAAATTCGGGGAATTCTTGGTATTTTTGTTGGGCGCTCTGCCAGCTTCTGGCCGTAATTGGCGAAACACCATAACCCTGTTCAGCATAATATATCGCTGGTTCGAACAGCGCTTTGAATGGCAATTTGCCAAAACGCTCCGACATCGCCCGCCAGGCTGAGACTGCGCCCGGCGTGGTGACAGTATCCCACCCGACTGTCGGATATGTGTGATATTTTGCAAAATATTCAGGAGACCAGGCTGCCGGAGCACGTCCAGAGCCATTCAAGCCGTGTAACTGCTGGCCGTCCCAGATCAGAGCAAAAGCGTCACTGCCAAGTCCGTTACTGGTGGGTTCAACCACCGTCAGCGTTATTGCCGCGGCAAGGGCAGCGTCGATCGCATTGCCGCCGTTCAAGAGCATACGCAACCCCGCTTGAGCTGCCAGGGGCTGTGAGGCTGCCACTACATTTTCGGCAATCACCGGCATTCGTTGTGATGGATAGGGAAAATTCCAACTAAACATGCATACCTCATAATTCAAATGACAAAATTGATACGATTGCTCATGAGCCGTTCTTAAACGATATCAGCTTTCTGTGTTCTCTGGTAACATAAATTGCTTAACCTGGGTCTTCAAGAGTTCGGCTTCGTGCGTCAACGCCTGCGACGACTGAGCCAGTTCCTTGACAGTCTGTACATTTTCTTCAACCAACAGTTGCACATCTTCCATGAAATTCGTGACATGGTGAGTGCTTTTCTGCTGTTCTTCAGTGGCATGAGAGACCTGCGATGAGAGTTCCTGCATATTTTCGACTACTGCGAAAAGTTGCGAAGAATTTTTTTCCTGTTCCTGGGTAGCATTAGAGATCTCGTTAATCATGTTAGTCACATCACGAATAGATTCAACAATATGGGTATGCGCGACGGTTTGCTGGTGAACGGAAATCGCCATTTCAGCCGCTACTTTCGAGGATTCCTCTGCACTCTGGCGAATTTGCGACAACGCTTCACCTGCGCTATGCGCATCCATGACTCCGTGTTCCACTTCCTGCTGTCCCTGTTCAATTGTTTTGACCGCATCAGAGGAATCGTGCTGCACCGCTTTAACGATCGCGGCGATTTCTTTAGTGGAGCTATGCACGCGGGTAGCCAGACTCTTAATTTCATCAGCCACTACAGCAAAGGCGCGTCCCTGACTTCCGGCTTGAGCCGCAATGATTGAGGCATTCAGAGCTAACAGAGACGTTTGTTCCGCCACCTCATTGATCACATCGAGAATCGTTCCAATTTCTATTGAACGGCTTTCCAGGCGCATGATAATATTTGAAATATTTTCCGTAACGTCAGAAATGATATTCATCCGGTGAATCATTTGTTCTACCGAAGCCTGCCCTGAAACCGCATCGCGCGTGGTCGTCTCAGCAAACGTTTTCGAATGTTCGGCCTGATCAGCCACCTTTTCCAGAGAATTCACAATGTTGACGACAGTGTCTGAAGTTTCATCGGCAAAATTCGAAAGCTTACGAGAATTCTCAGCGACATGCGCAATTGAAGACACCATCTCACTGATCGATGCACTGGTTTGTTCCACGGCCGAGGCTAAATGACTGGTATTCATCCGCACTTCTTCAGCGCTGGCGTCAACTTCCCGCATGGCTGATGAAGTGACTTCCGCAGTTGATCCAACCTGTTCCATAATATCGGAACTTTTCACCGACGCATTAAGTATTTGTTGGCTAATACGCGTCAGATGATTCTCCCCTTCGTGAATCTGAGAAATCAGGGCAATCAGCCCTTCTTGCATCTGCGTAAAGGCATTCCCCAAATGATCCTCTGCGGAACGCAGACGAATCTGTCCACGCAGATCCCCGTGCGCGACATGATTGGCTATCATACCAATTTCCCGTAAATACGCGATCATTCGATGAAAGGCGTTCCCCAGGACATCTTCCTCAGAACGAGGAGCAATATCCTGCATAATTTCTCCACGAGAAATATGTTCAGCAGCCGCTGCCATCTCACGCAAATACTGTACCATACTATAAAATGATGCCAGTAAAAGATCCATTTCACTTTTTGTATATGCGAAAAATTTTGAGGAATCAATCCCGGTTAAATCCCCCTGAGTCAAACGTTGCAGCAAATGCGTCAAGGTTCTGATCGGACGAACAATAATTTCACTCAGGAAAAATGCCCCGCCACCGCCAAGAACCCCGAATATCACAGCCGTGATCAGGATAATTTCAAGAAAATTTTTGCGTGCGGCCGCTTCCATAGCGTGGGGAAAGTGAACTGTAATAGCCCCCAACATATTCGTTTCAGTTCCCAGGGCAATGATGCCCTGGTAATATTGCTGTTTCGCTATGCTCACCTCAGAAAATTCGATGGCAGGTAATTGCTCGAGATGAAAAATATCCGGCGATTGGTGATGATCGATACTCTGGCCAGAAAGTGAAGAAAACTCAGGAAAGGTGCCGACGCTGAACAACTTCTCGGCAAACACATTCACCCTGGTTTGCGTCAAACGCGCATAGCGCTCAACATCCTCCTGGCGGATAGCAATATTAATAATCCCCACACCTTCCAATTCATCGTGTTGACGAATGGGCGCCGTAAATGACAGAAAGACGCGCTGCTCCTTCACCAGTAAGCGTACCATCATGTTTTCCGGAATCTCTTGCTGGTACACTGTATTGATTATCGGAAGTAACGGCTGTTGTGGAATCTCTTCCAGAGTTCTTATGCGAACAAACCAGTCATCTTTCAAACCAATCGGGATTAATGTCTGCTCGTGAATCTGCGGAAAATAGGCCGCCGCAATTTCTTCATCTTCATTCTTGCGATAGAATGCCATCAGTTGTTTGTGTTGATCATAAATCAAAATCTCCGAGGCATCCACCAGGTTATGAAATTTCCGCATTTCATTCACAATTAAGCTGACATGCGGCATCATCTTTCTCACATCCCGGACATCCCATTCTTTTCTATTCAATTGAGTGTATTGAAGTTCAATCAATTGAATCATGTAGATCGGTCCGGAAAGCGAGTTCGAAATAAATTGTTCGAATTTGGCAGTAATATTGCGCATCCGCGTATCAAGATCATCGAAAATCAGCGTAAAAGCATTGATGACCTGACTATGGGAATGTTTCTCGATCTGCTTGGTAAACAGCACATAATATGTTCCTGACATGGCGAAGATAATCAGAAACATGAGAATATAGATCAACAATAAAATCTTTTTTCTCAGTGTCATTGGTGTGTATCGCTCCTTCTGAAAATGACGGCCGTTGAAACTTGCTTGACTTTGGTGGGGCGAAAGCCTTGCCTATCAAGCCAACTTTCTTTTTATGAAATATCTTTATAAATACGTATGTATCAATAGTAGGGAGGTTTGTCAATAGAAAGATGCAAAGAGGAGAAAGATTCTAGCAGCGATGGCTCAATAGTAAAGACTTCGAACCAAGACGAATGTCTACAGATTTCTCAGGACTTACACCCCTTTTTATCCCCAGGGCTGTTAAGTTCTTTACTGCTCAGGAGTGCAAACGAGCGTTTGCACCAGGGCAAAGCCCTGGCAAGATTGTCGCGGCACAGCCGCGAAGCAATCGCTCGATTGCCCTCCTGAACACGCGGTCTCAGATCCTCATCCAGGAGCATAAGTTCGAGAACTTCACAGCCCTGCCCGCAAGCGGGGGAAAACGGATCGACCTCCCCCGCTTGCGGGAGGAACAAGGGGGAGGCTGCGTAACATGAGATATTCATGTGTTGCAGTTTTTACTTGACAGAAGGGAAAGGCACTTTCATAGGCAATTATGTCGAGAGAAATATAACAATATCCTCAAAAACAATCAACAAGGAGAAGAGTTATGAAAAAAGCTGTGTTGTTAGTTCTGTCTTTCGTCTTGATTTCTTCGTTTGCCTGGGCAGAGGATGTCACGATTGAGTTTATCCAGTGGTGGGCGCCGGAACTTCCGGAAGGTTCGTTCCGTGCGATTATGGATGAGTTTGAAGCCCAGAACCCTGGAATTAAAGTTGAATTGATTAGTGGGCCGTATTCGAATACCCGCGACCAGATTGTGGCTGGCGCTGCGACCGGCACACTTAGCGATGTCGTTGGTTTAGACGGCGCATGGGTGAATGACCTGGCAAAGCAAGGCGCGATTGCTGCTCTTGATGACCTGATGAGCGCTGCTAATTATGATGCCAGTCAGGTTGCCGCGATCATTAAGTTAGATGGCAAAAGCTATATGTTTCCGGTTGCTTCCTTCGTCTATCCCCTTTTCATCAATCTTGACCTACTCAAGGCCGCTGACATCGAGACCCTCCCGACAAACAGAACTGAATTTTTTGAAGCGGCAAAAAAGCTGACAGATTCGTCGAAGAATCAGTATGGCTGGGTGCTTCCGCTTTCTCTTCAGCTTCCTAACGGCATCCAGAACGACGTGATGTCCTGGGTCTGGGCTTCCGGCGGACACATGCTCAAAGACGGCAAGCCTGATCTCATGAATGATGATGTGATTAGTGCCCTGAAATTTATTGAATCCATGTATAAAGAAGGCGTGATTTCCCCTGGAGCTTTTGCGAAACAAGAACAGGATAAAGTTGAAGAATTTGTCAATGGCCGCATTGGTATGATGTGCGATACCTTTGCCCATATCAACATGATTCGCGAACGAAACCCGGAACTCAACTTCACTATTTCTGCTATTCCGGCTGCTGATGGTTATAGCGGAGACAGAGGTCTTGTGTATGCGGCCTGGGGTATCGGTATCAGCGAAAACAGCGAACACAAAGCAGAGGCCTGGAAATTGGTCTCCTATTTGATGAGCCCTGAAGTCAACAGCAAGCTCGTCTCCATTGCCAATGCCTTCCCAGGCAATATTCATGCAAAACCTGACTTTGTTACTGCTGATGAGCTGTTTGGCAAAGGGTTCGAGATTTTTCAGTCATCCTATCTTGCGAATGAGTTTGTTGGTCTTCCGGTGGCTGAAGAATTGATGCGAATGTTTGCCGAGGAGATTCAGTTGATGCTCGATGGCAAGCAGACCGCCGAAGAGGCCGCTGCCAAAGCTCAGACCAAGTGGGAAGCTGAGTTCTAAAATATGAGCGGCGCAATAGATGATATTGCGCCGCTTGTATAACACCCATCAGAAATATTGCCCGAACAATCACAACGTTCTTATAATCATCGTTTAGAAAGGATATAATGGCATTTCTTCAAACAGATCGCTCCCTTCCTCTGATTTCGTATAAGACAAGGCGAGCTATCGCCCCATATCTGTATCTGGCACCGACAATTATTCTTCTGGCGATTCTCATGCTTTTTCCTATTATCACGGTTATCCGCTATTCCCTTTTAGATAACGTGATCATGAATAAGCATCCGGTCTTCGTTGGTATTCAGAATTACACATCCGTTTTGACCAACGAAACCTTCAGAGTCTCTCTGGGAAATACCCTCTATTTTACTATGATGAGCGTGATCTTCCACTTGCTGATTGGATTGTCGTTTGCCTTGTTATTGAATTCGAAGCTCATCAATAGTAAAATCAGAAGCCTTCTAAGAGTATGTTACATCATGCCCTGGGTGTTTACGGCGACTATTGTCGCGATTATCTGGCGTTTGCTCCTGAATCCTGTCGGGGTGGTAAACTATCTTTTAACAACGCTGAAGATTACGAGCAGCAATATCGAGTGGCTTGCATCAACGCAAACCGCGCTTCATGCCGTGACATTCATCAATATCTGGGCCGGCTATCCCTTCTACATGGTCAGCCTGCTCGCAGGTCTTCAGGGTGTCCCCGGTGAATTGTATGAGGCATCCATCATTGATGGCGCCAATGAGGTTCAAAAATTCTGGTATATCACGATCCCACAACTTCTACCGATCATCATCAGCATCGCCATGCTCGATTTTATCTGGACCATGCAGGTATTCCCTCTCATTTGGATGACTACAGGCGGCGGTCCTATCCGGGCAACTGAGATGCTGAGCACCTTTACGTACAAACTGGCATTCAGCACGTACAAGTTCTCGCTTGCATCAGCAAGCGCGGTGATCATTCTTCTATTATCCATGAGCGTGGCATTGTTCTACGTCAGACACCAGAAAGCGAGAGAATAACGCATGTTCAAATCAGTCAAAACCAAAAAAAACATTCTGACGATCTTCATTTACGCAGGGTTAGCAATCGGACTGGTATATGCAAGTTTCCCTGTCTTGTGGATGCTTTCTTGTTCCATCAAATCCAATACCGAGATTTTCTCTCTTCCGCCAAAACTGTTTCCGGAAACCATTACCTTCAAGGCGTATAATGCTATCTTCAGCAGCCCGATGAAAGTGAGGTTCTTTCTCAATAGTTACTTTGTAGCAATTGTCGTTACCCTTCTTACGCTGCTTGTGTCCATTCTGGCAGGATACAGTTTCAGCCGGTATTCTTTTAAACTAAAAAAACCGTTGAACCTCTTCATCATCAGCACCCAGACAGTGCCGCCGATTACGCTTTTGATCCCGTATTTCGGACTTGTTGTGACTTTTAAGATGTACGATACCTATTTCGCATTGATTTTCACATATATGGTCTTCACCTTGCCCTACGCGATTCTGATGATGACCGGCTATTTTAATACTCTGCCCAGAGAACTTGACGAAGCGGTGATGGTTGACGGAGGGTCGAACTTCTATGCCCTCTGGCGCGTCCTTGTGCCTGTGTCGGTTCCGGGCATTGTCGCGACAGGCGTCTATACCTTCCTGCTCTGCTGGAATGAATTTCTCTTTGCGCTAACCCTCACGAAGACGACCAGAATGCGGACGGTCCCGATCGGGATCCAACAATTAATGGGGCAGCATGCCTATGAATGGAATGAAATGATGGCGATGAGTTTGTTGGGATCGCTGCCCATCTTAATCATGTACCTAGTCGCTCAGCGACACTTCCTGGCCGGAATGACTGCCGGATCGGTAAAGAGTTAATGAACTCAGCAGGTTGTTTCCGACATGTTTGTTGACGTACCGGCGAACAACCCTGTTCGCCGGAAATAGTTCGGCGTTTCCAGGCCATATTATGCCGGCCTTTCATTTTCCTGTGTAACGCCGATCATATTTTGCTTCTCTTGACGCAATTTAAAACGATCAACAGCCTGTAAAAGCATTTCCGCTTGTAAGGAGAGTTCCTTTGCAGTGTCCCCAATCTGGTGAGAACTCTCCTGGTTTTGACTCATCAGGGAGGTAATCTGTTGACTGGCATCAAGCAGTTGATGCACGCCGCTTAATTGTTCCGCGGTGGCCTGATGAATATGAGCGGCCATGTCGTTAATATGCTCAACCGCAGTTCTGATCTGAACCGAACTGGTTTCTTGTTCAGTCGTAGCACGCATAATATCGGCGGTCATCGTGCTCACCCGCGTCATCGCAGTGGCGATTTGCCTGCTATTCTGCAATAGTTCATACAGAGTTTCGGCGATTTCTGCCACTACTGACGAAGACCGTTCCGCGCTGTTGATAATTTTTCGAAGGATTTCGCGAGCCTGCTGAGTTTGGGAGACTCCGGCTTTCACTTTCTCTGCCCCATCATAAATATTATGGACAACCTGTTGTGTCTCCGTTTTCAAAGTGGTTACGATCGTTCCGATATCTTTGGTCGAAGATCGCACGCCATCGGCTAAATTTTTAATTTCATCTGCCACAACAGCGAAGCCTCGCCCTTGTGAGCCGGCTTGAGCCGCAATAATTGACGCATTTAACGCCAGCAGCGATGTTTGTTCAATAATGCCCTGAATCACATCAAGAATCGTTCCGATGTCCTGTGAACGCTGATCAAAACGCGTAATTGACTCCGACGCAGTCGTTACGGTTTGATGGATCGTTTCCATATCTGACATCACTTGTTCGACCGCAGCCTCGCCTTCGCGGGCATCTTGAATCGTTCCCTGAGATAAATTTTTCGAGACCTCAGTATGTTCGACAATGACCTGCAGCGTTTGCACCGTTTCCTTCAGAAAGGCTGTGGTCTCGTCAGTCTGCTGTTTCAATTTCGAAGTATCTGTCGCTATCGCCCGGCTTGATGATGACATCTGCGTTACTGAGGCCGAGGTTTCTTCAACAGAACTCGAAAGGGTTTCCATGTTATGCGCCACTTCCTCAACACTTTTGCCCATTTCACTCATTGTTATCGTCATACGTTCAAGTGATTCTTCAACCTGCTGAACAATATCGTTATCTTGCTGGCTTAACGAGGCAATACATGTTTTGATCTTTGCAATTTCTTCCGCGCTGATTCGAATCTGCATAATCAAACTGTGCAGCCCTTCAGTCATTGACAACATGATGCGGCCAAAAACATCTTCTTCCGAACGTATATCGAGTGTTTGAGTTAAATCCCCTTCAGCAATGTTTGTCGCAATTTCGGTGACATTACGCAAATAGTGTACCATGCCTTGCACCGTATTTCCAAGCTTGTCGGACTCTGAGCGTATCTGAACCTGACATTCTACATCCCCATTTGCAATCTGAGAGGCTACCTGGATAATATGCTGCATATAATCAGAGATTTGCTGAAAGACCTTTTCAAGCCTGGCAATTTCATCATGTCCCGTGATGGTGTGACCGCGCTGAGTAATTTGCCCCTCTGTCAGTTTCTCCCCTGAAGTAATAAGACGTTTAATAGGAATCGTAATCAGACGCGAAATCAGCAAAGATCCGCTAAAAAATGCCACCAGGAGAAAAAGACCAAACAAAGAAAAAGAATTCAGGAGGATATGGCGGACTTTTTCATCAACTGCCTGTTTCGGAAATCCGATATCAACTGTTCCCAGAAACAGGTTTTCTGAGGACTTGAAAATCGGAACAAGGGTATGATAAATATCTCCATCGAGAAAGGTGGTTTTTTCCTGTCGTTGAAGTCGCTCCAGGAGTTCAGGGCTTTCAACCGGTGTTCGCAAGACGCTATAATCGTTATGCGCGGCAATTTGCCCCTCTTCATTGATAACCGCAATATGCGTGAGGCTTTTTGCTTCACTGGCTTCGTACAATTTGACGCATTGTAGTGCTTCTGTTTCTAATAGTTCCTGGACATTCAAGATATATTGCGCTGCCTGAGTAATATTGATAATCAAACTTTGGGCCAGCGCCTCGGAGCGCCACTCAATCGCCTCCAGATAGTCTCGCCGCAGTGTGGTAACCTGAACTATTGTGCTTGTGCCGAGTACCGCAAAAATCAGCAGCCAAACCGAGAGTAACAACTTTATACGCACGCTTGCATCTTTCATAAAAGACCTCATCTCCTTTCAAGTTGTTTCAGGGTTGTTTTCAGTTTATAAAATTTTCCACCCCTTGCTGAAGAACGACAGTTTTCGCCACCACAATTATGCACTCATGTGACGTAATCCGCTTCTCTCTTGACAAAAGAGCGAAATCGAGTAGCATAAGCGCATGTAACTCTCTATCTGACTTTTTCGTCGTAGGCGATACGGTATTATTGCAACAGCAAGCAGGCCCGCACTCACTGAATTCGACTCCTGGGTTCCAGGGCAGACCGTTTATTCAGCAAGAGTTCGAACATGCTTGCATATTCCTGATTCCTGTCGTTCTTTACTATAAAACGACAGGAATCAGGAATATGCAAGCATAATTTTTCCGATATGACAACTTTAGAGCATCTCAAACCTGGCTTGAATGTCCAGGGCGTCATTCCGGGGCAGGTGGTGGCGATTGTTGGAGTGAAATGGCATGGTTCAACAGATGTGGAAATCTATTTGATCTGAGTATGGATGGGCAGTGTGCCGACATGTTAGACGCTTTTTTCTCCATCGCTTCATGAAATTCTCTTGACATTCTGAGGGACAGGAAGGTACATCAATTTGTAGCGAGGGAGTGCGATGATTAACAATCTTATACCATTCAGAATCGGTATGAATTTACTTTATGGAGGTTCTATCATGTTACGATTAAAAACTTCTGTTCTGGCATTAGCTGTTTGTGTCGCTGTCATGGGATTGTTCTGGGCGGGAAGCCTTCAAGCGGCGGATGCAGTCAATGTTTACTCGATTTGGCCTGAAAACTGGGCGAGACCAATGTTTGAAGAGTTTGAAAAAGCGACCGGGATTCATGTCAACTTCGTGCGTTTTTCCTCAGGCGAAGCCCTGGCCAGAGTGATTGCGGAAAAAAACAATCCACAGGTTGACGTGTTGTTTGGCGGCCCCGTGGAAACTTTCAGCGCAGGCGTGAAGGAAGATGTTTTTGAACCATACAAACCCAAAGCCTTTGCAGCCCTAGCCGACCGGTTTAAAGATGCTGAAGGCTATTGGGTGGGAATTGCAGATGATCCTCTGGTCTTTATGAGCAATAAGAAATTTTTGGAGGAGAACAACCTCCAGCCCCCGGCTTCCTGGGACGATCTGCTCAATCCGGCGTACAAAGGAATGTTGCAAATGGCCGATGCCAGAACCTCAGGGACGGCGGTGACCCGGATTTTTTCGATTCTGGAAGTGTTCAAGCGTAATGAGGAGTACGCGTTTGAGTATATGAAAAAATTGCGCCAGAATGTCCAGGTCTATACCAAAAGCGGCGGCGGCGGAACAATTCCTGTGGGCTTGGGACAGGCTGGAGCTGGTATCTTTTTCATCGTTGATGCCCTGAAAACCCAGCAAGAGGGGTATGATGTCGTGGTTTCTTTTCCAAAAGAAGGAATTGGAACGGCGGTTGAGGCGATTGCCTTAATTAAAGGAGCAAAGAATCAGGAAGTTGGGAAAAAGCTGATTGACTGGGCCACAACCCCGGCAATGCAAAACCTCTATGCCCAGTATCAGATCAATTTTGTGCCGGCTCACCCTGATGTTCAGATCGAACCGGGTCTGGCTAAAGTGTTGGAAGCCGCTAATATTTTCCCGATTGATAGCGATTTTGCCGGTGAACATCGCCAACGCATTGTTGAAAAGTGGATTCAGGAAGTGCTTCAATAGCGATTTGAACATGGAATTTGTGTAACAAGAACACCGGTCTCTACGCTCCGGCATTCCGTTTGCTGTCGGCTGCCGGAGCGTTCCAAATCTTTCCAACAATCAATTGGGATACTGTGATGCCTGCATTTTCTGCTTCTCAAAAAAGAAATCCTTTTGGAACGCTGATTCAAGACCCTGCTCTACTCTTGAGCGTCGCCGTGATCTGGTCGTTTTTAGTGTTGTTTATTCTCTATCCGCTTTCTAAGATTTTCATTCTGAGCTTCGAAGCGGATGGATATTTTACGCTGGACAATATTCTGAATGCCCTGAGGTCCAGGTATCAGCTCCGAGCCTTCGGCAATAGCTTGCTGCTCGCCACGCTCGTCGGGTTTTGCGGCACCCTTCTCGGTTTTTTCTTTGCCTTTACGGCCGTACGCTCCAATCTCTCGAAAGGCTGGGGGCGCTTTTTAGATGCGGCGATCATTCTGCCCCTGATCTCCCCTCCCTTTACCACTGCAATCGCCATGATCTTTTCCTTTGGCCCGCGAGGTTTGATCACATACGAACTCCTGGGAATTAAGAATTTCAACGTCTATGGCTTGCACAGCACCCTGTTTGCTGAGACCATCACCTTTTTCCCCATTGCGTATATGACCCTGAAGGCGATCTTGTCCGGGATTGATCCCAATGTCGAGGATATGGCGTATAGTTTGGGCAGTTCGCGCTGGAGAGTCTTTAAAACCGTCACGCTTCCGCTCACAGTTCCAGGGTTAGCCAATGCCTTTTTACTGCTCTTTGCGGCCTCACTCGCTGATTTCGCAACCCCGTTGATTCTTGCCGGCAATAGTTTTCCTGTGCTTCCAACCGAAGCCTACCTCCAGATTACCGGATTGTTTGATTTAAAAGGCGGCGCAGTACTCTCATTTGTCCTCCTGATCCCGGCCATCACGGTGTTTTTTCTGCAACGCTATTGGGTCAGCCGCAAATATTATGTCACGATCACCGGGAAATCCGGGGCGCAGACCCAAATCAAAAGCATCAATCCGAAAGTCAAATATCTGCTGCTGGGTATCTGTTTGCTGATTTGCGCCCTGATCCTGTATTTTTATCTGCTCCTGTTTTATGCCTCAATCGTTCGGGCGTTCGGAGCCAATCATACAATCACCTGGAGACATTACCATGTCGTGTTTACCGAAGGGGTGACAGCGATGAAAGATACGCTCATTATCGCCTTTTTCGGAATGCTGGCTGGTGGATTTTACGGAGTTATTGTCGGCTATTTGGTTGCCAAGAAACGCTTTGTTTCTCGTCAAATGATGGAAATCGTCTCTATGCTGAATTACTCACTGCCAGGCACAATTGTCGGGATCGCCTATTTAATCGCTTTTAATAACCGCCCAATCGCCATTACCGGCACGGCGCTCATTATTATTGCCTGTTATGTGTTTCGTTACGGAGCCACAGGGATTCGGACGACCGTTGCTATTTTGCAACAGATCGATCCGAGCATTGAAGAAGCGTCGCTTGGTCTCGGCGCGGATTCAACGACAACATTCCGGCGCATTACGATCCCGCTTATTCTTCCGGCTTTATTTACCGGATTAGGCGTGGTGTTTATTCGCTCGATGACAGCTATCAGCGCCACGATCTTTCTGGTTTCAATCAATTGGACCTTGATTACGGTCAGGATTTTAGAAAAAATGACGGAATTAGAATTGGGCGTTGCCGCTGCATTCTCCATCATTGTGGTACTCATCGTCTTTGTGGTGACAATTGCGATCAGCCTGTTTCTCAGGGTGTTTCGACAACCAGGGGCACCCCAGATGTCTAATCTTCTTGGAGGGTAAATCAACGTACGATGAAAGCTGTGAATATTCAACTGCAACATATCAGTAAAACCTTCATCCACAAAGTCAAGGGAGAAGTCGCGGCAGTTAACGATGTCAACTTGGAAATCAAGCCCGGAGAACTGTTGACCCTGTTAGGTCCTTCCGGTTGCGGCAAAACCACAACCTTACGAATGGTTGCGGGTTTTGAAATCCCGGATACCGGACGTATCTATATCGGCAATGAAGATGTCACTGATTTAATGGCCAACCGGAGAGATATCGGATTTGTGTTTCAAAATTATGCCTTATTTCCGCATCTCTCGGTTTTTGAAAATGTGGCGTACGGCTTGAAAGTGAAGGAAATGACCAAAGCGGAAATTGTACCAACCGTATCTGATGTCTTGAAACTGGTCGGTCTGGAAGGCTATGAACATCAATTTCCGAATCAACTGTCAGGGGGAGAACAACAACGGGTGGCCCTGGCCCGCGCAATTGTGATCAAGCCGAAAGTCCTCTTGTTTGATGAACCCCTTTCTAATCTGGACGCGAAACTGCGCGTGTATACCCGTAGTGAGATTCGACGTCTCCAGAAAGCCCTGCATATTACCTCGTTATATGTGACTCACGATCAAGAAGAAGCCATGGCGATTTCGGATCGGATTGTCGTCATGAATCATGGCGCAATCGAACAAATTGGCACCGCAGAAGAATTATATTTTGCACCAGAAACAGAATTTGTCGCGAAATTTATTGGAAGAATTAACACATTACCAGCCCGTGTCAATACTCTCGAAAACGATGTCATGAGCCTGAACATCTTTGATTATACCTACCAGCTTTCAGATTCCTCCGCGCAGATGCGCGTTGGCCAGACCTTGAACGTGTTTGTCCGGCCCGAATTCATCAAACTCCATCAACCCGACCAGGGACATTTTCGCGGAATGATTCAGGAACGCACATTTTTAGGTGAAAAAGTCGAGTATGTTGTGGATGCTCAGGGGCATCAGATGAATGTTACCTCGTATGATCCCTTAGAACACGAAACCTTTGCATTGGATCAGGAGGTTGGCATACAACTCGATGCCCGGAATATCAAAATTTTACGTGATTATGAATAAATTCTTTGAACATCAGAAACCGGGTTTTTTCGAAAAACCCGGTTTCTCGGCCTGTCAAAACTGACAAAATTTATTACAATCAGGGGAGGTAGAAAAATGAAAAAATGTCTATGTGTGTTATTTACTCTCGGATTCGTTATGAGTGCTCTCATCGGAAATCCTGCTTTGTTTGCAGAAACCGCAGAAAAGCACGAATATCATGGCGCCGATTCGGTTTTTCAGGCTGAAGGTCTTGCGATTTTTTGGGCGATTCTGAAAGGGGAAGATGATGAACATTCGCTGGTGTATATCAAGCTGATCAGCACCGCTGCAGCGCAAAAACCCTTTCAGCACTATCATGTCCTGGCGGTGAATCCCTTTTCAAAAGAAGAAGAATGGGTGATCAAGGGCGAAAAATTCGCAGAGCAGAACCTGCTCAAATTAAATCGGGCCGCATTTCGAAACAAGATGGAACGCCGATTTTTCTTCTACACCAGCGAGAAGATTGAAGAAGACCAGAAGCCAGATATGATCGTGTATTACCAGGGAATTCCTGATACTGCCCCTGAGTTTCTCGAAGAAACGCAGATCGAACAGTATTTCGAGAATGCTCTGGCCCGACTCAAGAAGAAATAACATCGAGAGCAGACAGTCAATCCGAAAAACCAGGCTTCTTGAAGAAATGGGGATGTTAAAGCGAAACGTATTCGTTCCAGGCCTCTTTCTGCGGGTTCGGGTAAATTTTTCGATCTTCTCTTGCTTGACCTGGTATTGAGCCTTACAAGATGGGCATCTGAAACATAAAACTCAGGAGTGTCAAAGTTTGGCTTTGACGGCCAAAGACGAGCTTTGGTACTCCTGGGGGATACCATAACACATTTTACAAAAAAAACTTGACATCCCACAAAATCTCTCCTATTTTACCTGCCTGTCTATGATGGGGTTACAAAAATTTCAGGTAGTGGTTACGTCGTCAGGAAGGCTTGCTGGCGATGTAACCACGTCCTAATTTTAGAGGAGGAGCTATGAAAAAGGTAGTTTCACTTTCCCTCTGTCTGCTTTTAATTGCGAGCGTGTTTTCCACCTTCGAGATCGGAACCCAAAAGGCCGCAGCGGAAAGCAAAATAACCGCCAACATTGCGTCAACTTTCCCGCCCGGTTCTCCCCAGGACATGGGACTTAATAAGTTCAAAGATCTCGTCACCGAGCGTTCTGGCGGCAGGATCGAAATTCTGATCCACCCGTCCAACGCCATGGGCGATGAACGGCAGACCTTCGAGCTTCTGTCCCAGGGTTCGGTAGAATACGGTGTTCTCGGAAGTAACGATATTTCCACCTATTTCCCGAAATACTACATTTCCGAAGTCCCTTACGTATTCTCCAGTCAGGACGACTTCTGGAAATTCTGGAACGGTCCGGGAAAAGAGCTTTCTGCCATCATCGAAAAGGAGAGGGGAGTGCGGACTGACGGCGTCATTCTGCGCGGGGCTCGTTATCTCACTGCGAACCGGCCGGTCACATCGGTAGAAGAAGTCAAAGGCCTCAAAATGAGGCTCCCACCGGTTAAGGCGTGGTTTAAGGTATGGGAGCACCTGGGAGCACTTCCGTCAAACATCGCCTTTGGCGAAGTCTATATGGCGCTGAAAACCGGCGTCGTGGAAGCTCAGGAAAACCCACCGGAGACGATCCTGAACTACAAGTTTTACGAAGCCCAGAAGTATATGATAGCTACAGAGCATATCTACTCTGCCGCCCGGGTCATGTCCTCGGCACAATGGTGGGCAACTCTGAGCAAAGAGGACCAGGATCTTCTGACCGAGGCGATGAACGAAGCTGTTGCCTACGCCAATGACCTCACAAAGGACGGCGACGCCCAGTTTGTCAAGGAACTCGAAAAACTCGGCATGACCCTGATCAAAATCGACAAAGAAGCCTTTAAAAAGGCCGTCCAGCCGGTAATTGATCAGTTGGCTCAGGAAGAGTGGGATCCTGATTTTTACGAAAAAGTGAAAGCCGCTCTGCAATAAAAGCATACCACAACACCAGGACCCCGGAGGCCGATTGGCCTTCGGGGTACTTTTTCTTTTGAGAGGGATGAGTGTGCGGAAATTCATAGAAAGTGTTAACGCAATCATTCTGTTGTGCATGTTTGTCATCACGATGCTGACGGTGGTGTTCCGGGTCATCCTGAAAATCCCGGCTTCCTGGTCTGAGGAGCTTGCCCAGTATTCCTTCATTTTTCTGGCCTTTATCGGATCCGCAGCGATCATGCAAGATGAATCACACATCAAGATCACCGTGCTGAGCGACCGGGTGAGTGCGAAAGTTCAGAAAGTGTTCCGCATTGTCGGACGTCTTCTGATGCTCTGGTTTCTGGTCATCTTCTCGCTGGGGGCCTGGGACAACGTGCGACTCAATTGGACCATCGAACTTCCGACAGTCGAATGGATGAAAATCGGGTACATGTACCTGGTGCTGTTACTCTCCGGGATTATCATGATTTTCTACCTTCTCCTGAATCTTTATTATGACCTGACCGGCAGGATTCCGGCAGGTTCCGAGACTGGAGGTATCGCATGATTCTCATTCTGACCCTAGGATTGGTTATTCTCCTGCTCATCGGTCTGCCCGTAGCCCTGGCCCTGGGCATCTCCGCCCTCGCGGCGACCCTTGTCGGCGGTTCGATTTTCCAATTTTCCGTGCTTTCCCAGAAAATGCAGTTCGGTCTTCAGAATTTCATTCTGCTGGCTATTCCCCTTTTCATTCTCGCTGCAAAGCTGATGAACACCGCCGGCATTACCGAAAAAATTTTCAAATTCGCTGATACACTGGTGGGATTTCTGCCCGGCGGCCTCGCCCATGCTAATGTGGTGGCCAGCCTCATTTTCGCGGGAATGTCCGGAGCAGCGGTGGTAGACGCGGCCGGACTTGGACAAATAGAACTTGACGCCATGACGAAAGGCGGCTATTCCAGGAAATTCAGCGTGGCCGTTACTGCCGCTTCCTCCACTATAGGCCCCATTTTTCCACCGAGCCTGCCCATGGTCGTCTTCTCCTTCGTGTCCGGCGTCTCTGTCGGGCGACTGTTTCTCGGAGGCGTCATCCCGGGTGTATTGATGACCGTGATCCTGATGTTCATGGTAGCGTTCTATGCGAAGAAATACAATCTTCCCCGCCAGCCCTTTCCGACGATTGCGATCGCGTTTCGTAGCTTTCTCGATGCTCTTCTCCCTCTCATGACGCCGATCATCCTGCTAGGCGGCATCTGGTTCGGTTTCTTTACTCCCACCGAGGCGGCCGGCGTGGCGGTCTCGTACGCTCTCATCATCGGAGTGTTCGTCGTCAGAGAGCTTTCGTGGCGGGACATCGTCCGGGCTTTCGTCGAGACAGCGCGGGAGACAGCGATGATCGGCTTTGTCGTCGCCGCATCAACCATGTACGGCTGGGTCCTGATGCGATCGGGAATGACGATTCGGATCGCCGAGTTCCTGGTGACCATCAGCACAAACCCGTTGGTGATCCTGATTATCATCAACCTCTTCCTGTTAGTGGTCGGCTGTTTTTTGGATTCTACGGTGGCTATCCTGATTCTGGGTCCCCTATTGATGCCGGTCATCGAGAAGGTTGGGATAGACCCGGTGCATTTCGGCGTTGTAATGGTGCTAAACCTGATGATCGGGCTTCTAACCCCACCCTTTGGGATTGTCCTCTTCGTGATGGCTCAGGTTTCGGGCCTCAAATTCGAGGATGTCGTCAAGACAACTCTTCCCTTTCTGATCCCTCTCGGGATAGTTCTCGTGCTGATCATTTTTTTTCCGAGTCTCGTAACTGTCCTGCCCGACATGCTCATGGGATTGAGACGGTGAAGGCGTGTTGTGAAAACGGCCTTCGAACGGTGAGTAAAAAACGACTGAATAATGCTGTAAATAAGGAGATACACCATGATTACCAGACAAGTTTTTGGCCGGACAGGCCATCTGAGTACACGCGCGCTTTTCGGCGCAGCCGCATTAAGTCAGGTCACACAGGATGAAGCCGATCGGACCCTGGATCTGCTCTTGCAATACGGCGTCAATCACATTGATACGGCCGCCAGCTATGGGAATGCCGAACTGCGCATCGGCCCCTGGATGAAAGCCCATCGCCGTACCTTTTTTCTGGCAACCAAAACAGAAAAACGCACCTACCAGGAGGCCAAAGGGGAACTCCAGCGTTCATTAGAACGCCTGCGAGTTGATCGCGTTGATTTATGGCAGATGCACGTGTTGGTGAAACCGGAAGAATGGGAGGTTGCCATGGGGCCGGGAGGCGCGTTAGAGGCTTTTCTCGAAGCCCGCGAACAGGGGTTGACTCGCTTTTTAGGCGTAACCGGACATGGACTGACTGCTCCGACGATGCACCTGCGCAGTTTAGAACGCTTTGATTTCGATTCCGTGCTGTTTCCGTACAATTATGTGCTCATGCAAAATCCGCAATACGCCGCTGACGTGGAAAAATTGTTGAAGGTCTGTCAGGAAAAACAGGTCGCCGTTCAGACCATAAAATCCCTGACGCGCGGCCCCTGGGGCGAAAAAGAACAAACTCGCGCTACCTGGTATGAACCGCTGGAAGATCAGCAGGATATCGATCTGGCAGTGCATTGGGTCTTGAAACGGCCTCAACTCTTTTTAAATACCATCGGCGATATTTATATGCTGCCAAAAGTGTTAGATGCTGCTGCGCGTTTTCAGGTCGGTCCCTCCGATGACGCTATACAAGCTATGGCGCAGCGCCTCGGAATGACGTCGTTATTTGTTGACTGAAATAAGCATCGTAAGGTTCGTAGTCACCGCTTTAGCGGTGTTTTCAGTCTTTTCAGAAACGCTGAAGCGTTTACTACGAGCCGGTAGAACTTACACGCCCGGACTGACAGGGACAATAACAGGCTGCTCCCTTGTGATTTGTGGCGTCGAAGCGAGTTGGCGCCGAAATTTGACATGCCGCCGCCGCGTCCATTCAACAATAGGCCGCCAGACCATTGCTGTCAATTGATGCTGAATCAGAAATTTCCAGAGCCAGTTTGAGCGTTTATACAAGTATGACATGGCAAGAT
Source organism: Candidatus Vecturithrix sp. (assembly GCA_040772385.1). Taxonomy (GTDB): domain Bacteria; phylum Moduliflexota; class Moduliflexia; order Moduliflexales; family Moduliflexaceae; genus Vecturithrix. Next base: position 1,017,025 of record JAXGYF010000001.1, read on the forward strand.
AGGGAGCGATCGCTTTGACATCATGCGGCCGCCGCTGCCAGATTGAACGATGAGAAAACAGGCGTTGATAACACCAGCCATAGCCTTCCTCTAAGGCTTCAGCGCTCATGAGTTTTGGACGAAAGACGACATGCGCGGTATCGTAGAGTTCCCAATTTTTGTGCAGCAAACGTCCTTCCTGTTCGAATTGCCGAAATAAAGGCGTGCCCGGATAGGGCGTCAGAATGTGAAAGGTCGCGCATTCAAGGCGATTTTGTTCAATCCAATCGGTTGTCTGCTTGAAGACCTCGGGCGGGTCGTGCTCAAAGCCAAACACAAAACTGCCATTCACCTGAATGCCATTTTGATGAAAAATGTCCACCCGCCGGGGGTAATCTTCAGTTGCTGGAGTGTTCTTTTTATTGGCTTCGTGCAGATTTTCGTTTGAAAGGGTTTCAAAGCCGACAAACACGCCGGTACAGCCGGCCAGGGCCATTTCGCGCACCAGCGAGGGATCGTCGGTCACATCCAGACTCACGGCCGCGCTCCAGATTTTTTCAAGCGGACGCAGCACCTGACAGAGTTGACGTAAATAGTCCGGATCAGATCCCAGATTATTATCGGTGAACACCGCGTAAGGCTGGTCGTCCATCAAAAATTCCAGGACAACCTGACGCACTCTGCGGCAGCGATAAGGCATACGTATTTTGTTTGTCGCCAGATAGCAGAAAGCGCAGCGATTTTTACAGCCGCGCGTGGCGATCAGACTGGTGGTTGTCAAAAAACTGCGGCGCGGAAGCAGATCGCGCATCGGGAACGGCTCAGCATCATACGAATTTTCATAGCCGGCCCGATAGACTTTTTGCAGGCAGTTGCGGTCAATATCACGCAAAATCTGCGGCCAGAGGATAACGCCGTTACCGATGGCGATCGCGTCAGCATATTGCGCCGCTTCGTCCGGGCAGGATTGCACGTGCAATCCGCCGAGAACTACAATTGCGCCGCGTTCACGATACCACTGGGCCAATGCGTACGCGCGCCTGGCAAAGGTGAGGTGGACGGTGATTCCCACAACCTGGGGCAAGGGTTCGCAGGGCGGCGGCCCTTGCAGCAGGTTTTCATCCCAATACCTGACCTGCCATTCCGGCGGCGTCGCGGCAGCCAGACTGGTTAACGCCAGCGTCGGCGTGAGCACATGTTTGCCGAAGCTGGCGCGTGGATCTTTGGGATAAAAGGGGTTGAGCAGCAAAACGACATGTCGCGCGACTTCTTCAGGACGAAGCGTCGGATTTAACTCAGGCGCGGTTTTCATCTGTTGCGGATGCCAATATGTTTTCATAAAAGACCTCTATAGTTGAAAAGTATCTGTGGAGAAAAACCGAGTTTTTTCAAAAAACTCGGTTTTTGGCGCATACATATTTTTCCGAACAATACGTTGTTAAAAACGGGCGTTTGCTCCGTTGAACTGAGAACCAATACGCTAACATCAATAACGTGGGCAGCAAGAGCACTTCAAACACGATCAAGGCAGTTTTGTGTTCAAGCGTCCAAGGTGTCCATTGCGAGAGATAGCAGCTATGCTGCTTAAAGATGACGAGTTCACGCGGCAGGTAGAAATCAAAATACGCCAGTTTTTCGAGGTCGGGATAGATTCCGCCCAGGAGCGATATCATGGCGATGACCGGATGATCGCGCAGTATGTACCAGGCGAACAATACGACCGGCGCAGCCCCAATAGCCTGCGGAATGTGCCACCAGAAGGGAAACGGTTTAAAAATTGTAATGTAAAATAACCAGTCGTAGTGCGGCATCGCATCTAATAACAGATGGGAAAGTACACCCAACAGAAAGCATGCAACGCCCACTTTTGCCCAGTGTTGAGCGGAATCTTGAGTATGAGGCGTAGTATGTTCAACATAAAGAATCGCACTGCCGACTAACGCCCCGGTTGCCAGATGAATTGGTAAATCCATAATATCTGTTCTCCTATGAAAATGTAGTGCGAAATTATTATTTCGCGCCAGAAGTCTCGCCGTACCGTTCAACCAGATACTTTGCAAACCAAGACCCTAATAAAATGCCAAGCACGTCAGCAAGAAAATCGGAAATACTCACTGTGCGGCGTGGAGAAAAGGATTGGGCAAGTTCTTCAAGTGCAGCGATCACGATCATCAGCGCCGGAGCGATCCGCAAAAACGCCAGCTTGCCGGAAAAAAGAGGACGAAAGCGCAACGCCCCATCGAGAAAGAAAGCTAACAGCCCCACAAGCACCAGATGCCCCCATAAATCCGCGTGAGGAATGACCTTGTAAGTCGCCGGTAAGATTCCCCAATACGCTGACAGCGAAATTGTCGTCACAACGCCAAGATGAACTCCTAAGCCATAGTTCCAAAAGGTTTTTCCAAACATTGCTTTTTCCTTCATTATTTGTATTGTGGACCCTGTGGATCCATCATTTTGGTGAGCATGGTGGGCAATCTTTTTTCACCTGCCTGGCGCTGATAGAGAAAATAGCGGAGCAGGAGATCACTGCAAATGATCCCAAAATAATTCGCCATCAAATCTCCCCAGGAACAGGATCGCGCCGAGAAAAACACCTGAGATCCTTCTTCAATGGTCACAAAAATGAAGACAAACAAGCTTCCTTTCAGAGTGTTTACGCGTGCTATCTTGAAAAAGGAGATGCGGAAACTCATGTTGGCCAGCAGAGCTAAAAACCCTATCAGAAAGAAATGTGCCATTTTATCATCATGAGGCAAACGCGATGGAAAATGATTTATCCACGTTTGTGGAACATACCCATTCAATGCCGATCGAGCATACTGAAACCAGCCTACATCTGATAATACAAAAATAGTAACAAGGCCGAGAAGATAGAGCATGGTCACCTGTCGCACTGAGAATCGGCAAACGATTTTTTCCATGAAATTCGCAGTGGACAAGGTAAGAGACTGTCGAATTTCCCTGCACCACTCCCTAAATGAACTGTTTGGGCCAGGATACTGAACGCGATATTGTTGTCCGAACCGGTGCATTAAAACGAATAGTCCGAACAGAAGTCCAATTTCGGCCGCAATCAGCACAGATCGGTATTCGACTTCCCAGCCCGCAGGCGAATAGGAACAACTATGAAAGGGGAAGAGTACCAACGACCGGGGAAGAAGTGTAGAAAGATACGCCCCTTTTTCAAAATCTGGATACAGTCCGCCGACAAGGGCGGCGAATGCAAATTTCGAATGATCGTTGGTCAGAAAAAGAAACCAGAGGATGATTGGAAAAGCAAGGATTCCAACTTTCAAGCCTGTCCAGAATATTCCCGGAAGAAACTCAGGTTTAAAGGCATTTCCGATCTTGTAGAGCACATCATAATGCGGAATCAGATCTAGTCCCAGGTGCGACAGTGTCCCCATCGCAAAACAACCGGCGCTGAAGAGATACGTTCGTCTGGCAACACGGAGAGAACTGGGGACTTGAGCGTCAAGATATAATGCCGCCTGGCATGTCACCGCCGCTGCGGCAATATGAACGGGAATATCCATAATAACCTCCTTTTCAAAAGATGTTTTGAAAATATTACATAAAGTACTTTATTTTACAAAGCATATAAGCAAAAATAATCGCCACCTGAGTTGTGTTTAAAAACCTTGCCCTGTCTCTAATACCGTTTGAATGAAGAAGAAGGAACGGTTATTTCAGATAACATCGTTTCTCTAAAAAGAGCCTCCAGCAGCCTGCGATCAGGTGGATTCCTCCAAAACCGATTCCTAATAACAACAGACCGATCCTGCCCTGCACAAAGAGCACAAGTGTACCAAGCCCAAGAAAGGTCGCGCCTTCGATCTTATGCTCAATGCCGGTAAAATACGAGAAAGAATATAAGATCGTCCCATAGATTCCCAGCCACATTCCCGGAATAAGATCCAAATAACCTTCTTTGGTCAGGGCAACGCTCAGTACGCCCGCGACAAAAATCACCGGCGTCTGCGACAACAGCATGCGGGCGGCCAGGGAATTCCAGGCTGAATGTCCGTGTTTTCGAGCTTTACGCCAGGCACAGAACATCACGATTCCAATTGACAACAGAAACACCAGCAACCAGAGCAACATGAGCCGCTGAATATCTTCTGGCGTTACCAGGGAGATATTCACGATCTTACGATCTCCTAACAAGGTATAGGTCCCCCAGACGCCGACTAATCCCAGGACGCCGGTCGCCAGATATCCGGAAGCCGGAACATTCGTATAACGCGATGACGATTCCATGGTCTGACGAATAAATTTGAGGTCCTTTTCAATATCAGCTATTCCCATACTTCACCTCCATTGGGTATGAACGACATGAATTTGACAAAACTTACACTTTCTTCACCTGCGCCAGCATTCGTTCTAATTCGACGATATATTCCTGGAACTGTCGGCGTCCTTCAGCGGTAATTGAGAAAGTGGTGCGAGGTTTTTTCCCATGAAAATCTTTGTCTATGTGGATCAAGCCATGTTTTTCAAGCAGCGTGGCATGTACGCTCAGATTGCCATCGGTCACCTCGAGCATTTCTTTCAATTCAGGGAAGGTCAGCTTGCCGCGCGTCACCAGCGCCGACATAATTGCCAATCGGACCCGTTCGTGGATCACTTTATTCAATTCTGTCGGATTCATGCTCCTCCCTCCCCTTATTTAATTCTCTGGCGATTCTACCGCCAATAAACAAACTTTTCACTCCCCACAAAACCCTCATCATTTCCATAAACTGTTTATGTTATATTCTTTGTTATACAAAGTACTTTACATGTCAAGTTTTATTTTACTTTTCTTATCTCAATTGCTCAAAACAGGGAAACGAAAAGAAAAAGAGTTGACAGGAATATTTAATAGACTGATAGTTTATACGGATATATTTAACGTAATGGATCAAAAGCTGCTCATCACGCCATATAGGCGTTTGGCAGCATGGCTACAGTGCATAAAATTTTATTTTCAGAGGAGATTATTTATGAAAAAACTATTTATTCTTTCTCTCATGGTGACGATTCTACTGCCAGTCGTCACCAGGGCCGAAGAATTGCCGATAGGAAAAACAAAAACAGGTAAGGGCCATGTTGTAGTTATCCGTCACGGCAAAGAACTTTCTCTTCACATTGGGGACCAACTTTATCAGAATGATGTCATTCAGACAGGGGGAGACAGCTTTGTTGGGATTATTTTCGAGGACAATACCGTGTTATCTCTGGGACCAAAGAGCGAGATTGTAATTGATGAATATGTTTTTACTCCTGAGAAAGGCATCATGTCTATGGTTACCCGAATGCTGAAAGGCACTGCGTGCTATCTGTCAGGCATCATCGGTCGGCAGTCGCCGGAATCGGTGAAATTTCAAACTCCTGATGCCACAATCGGTATCCGCGGTACCCAATTTCTTGTCAAGGTGGAACGCAAGTAATTCATGACGTTGCGGCCTGCAATCCGATTACTTTCCCTAATTATTTAATGTAATGTAACAGGCGATCGAAACACATGAGGCGATTATGAAAAAAATTACAACTGTCATTATCAGCGTGGGTTTTATTGTGGCATTGGCAGGCTGTGGAACCAGGAGCATGGTCGTATTAATCCCGGACCCTGACGGCAATGTCGGACAAGTCGTGGTAACAAACGAAGGGGGGCAGCAGGTCCTGGATGACACCAATCAGTCGGTGCAGATAACGGATCAGGAAACTACTCCGAGTGAAATCACCATTCTCAGCGACGATGAAATCCGTGCAACCTTTTCCGAGGCGTTAGCCGCCCAGCCATTGCTCCCGGTAAAATTCATCCTCTATTTTTTGCAGGATTCAAATGAACTGACCGATGAATCCACGGCTGTCCTTCCGCAAATTATTCAAACTATCCAGAAGAGAGGAGCCACCGAGATCGTTATTTCAGGGCATACCGACACATTCGGTGAAAACGAATATAACTACGTGTTGGCCCTTTATCGGGCAAAAGTCCTACGTGACATCCTGGTGTCCAACGGTGCGGTTCTTTCAAATATCACGGTCACCTCGCATGGTGAAGGGAATCCCTTGATTAAAACAGAGGATAATGTTGCGGAACCAAGAAACCGGAGAGTTGAGGTCGTAATAAAGTAACCACCGTCTGAGCGTATACAGAGTTCTTCATGAAAACAGAATCGAGCAGGCCTCCAGCTTATGATACCAACAATTTTATCGTAACCGACAGATCGGGAAGCCGCCATATTATTGCCTGGGGGCTGCTGACTACTCTGGTTTTTATCGTTTTTTTTATATTCAAACCTGCCTTGCTGCAATCTCTTGATTTTATAAATTATGACCTGCTTCTAAGGAATTTCCCGGATAATGACGCTAGCAACAGGTTAGTTATTGTTGATCTTGATGAAAAGAGTCTGAATCGGTATGGACAGTGGCCATGGCCGCGCTACCGGCTGGCCGAGTTATTTGACAAAATTACAGCTATGAAGCCCGCTGTCATAAGCCTCGACGTGGTGTTTGCCGAGCCTGACAGAACTTCCATTGGAAGACTGTTGAGAGATCTTGAAGACACCTATACCCTGGATATCACCGTTGACCGGCTCCCCAGCGAACTGAGCGATAACGATCGAATTCTTGCCGAGGCATTGGCCAGGGGGCCTTTTGTCCTGGGGAATACATTCCACTTCAACAAACTTGAAAAAAGTTCGGAGCACTGCGTCCTGCACCCCGTCAAAGTTTCATTCATGCAGGATACAGAGGGGTGGGAAGCGAATACAGGGCTTCCCGAAAGCGCCGGTGTTCTGTGCAATTTGACAATATTTTCAGAAAAGGTCAGCACGTCCGGTTTTTTTAATTCCAGCCCCGATCAGAGCGGAATGCTGAGGCGACTACCGCTGCTCATTCAATATAACGGCGAGGTGTATGCCAGTCTGGCGCTCGCTACCATTCTGAAACTTCACGGAATTGACAATCTGCTCCTGAAAAAAAACGGAAAAACCCTGCAATCAATCAATTACAAAGGAACTTCCGTACCTGTTGATCCGCACGGACAGATGTTGATCAAATTCCGAGGACCAAAGAGGAACTATGAGTATATATCGGCAGCGGATATCATGGATGACACGGTTTCATCAGAACAGCTGCAAGGACGAATAATTTTTGTCGGCACCTCGGCGGCCGGCCTGAAAGAATTACGAATCACCCCCTTTGATCCGGTATTTCCGGGAGTTGAGGTGCATGCCACCGTTGTTGACAATCTGCTGACCGGGGATTTCATCGCCGTGCCAAGCTGGTCAAACGGCCTGATCCTGTTGTTTGTGCTTGTTCTGGGCCTGTTGTTGAGTTTGCTTATTGCCTTCAGAAGCGTCGCCGCGGCCTTCACGATCATGTTACTCTGCATTATGGGGTTATGGCTGGCAACGCAGCAGGCCTTCTTTCGCGCCGGGCTGTTTGTCGGAACGGCATTTCCGATTGCCTTTGTTGTTTGTCATTACATCTTCCTTACTGTTCTCAAATACAGACTGGAAGAAAAGAAATTACTTTCCGGCATGCAGGAACTAATCCTTACCCAGAGCATTACCATCGAAAGCATGGCGAATCTGACCGAATACCGAGACCCGGAAACTGGCGGCCATATCCAGCGCACCAGGAGATATGTCAAACTGCTGGCCGAGCATATCAAGCAGCACGACAAGTACAAACACTTCCTCAGTGATGCCAATATTGACATGCTGTATAAATCTGCTCCCTTACACGATATCGGGAAAGTCGGAATCCCCGATCATATCCTGCTGAAGCCGGGACCTTTGACCAGGGAAGAATTTGAAGTCATGAAGACCCACACGGTCATCGGCCGTGACGTGCTTGAATCCGCTATCCGCAAACTCGGCAAAAAATCATTCTTGACGATTGCCGCAGAAATAGCCTACTCGCACCAGGAGAAATGGGACGGTTCTGGATATCCGCAGGGTCTCAAAGGGGAGGCAATCCCCATCAGCGGCCGGTTGATGGCTCTGGCCGATGCCTATGACGCCTTGATCAGCAAAAGGGTTTACAAGCTCCCTTTTCCGCATTCTATGGCTGTGGACATTATCAAAAAAGGCAGAGGAACTCACTTTGATCCTGATATGGTGGATGCTTTTCTTGAAATCCACGAACAATTCAGAACGATCGCTTTCGAATTCGACGATTGTCAGGAAGGCGATGAGAACATAGAGGGAAATGGGTCATATCTTGATTATCGGCATTAACCCATGTGACGCGATGCCCTCCTGCGAAGCTATTCGTTGGTTTCGGTATCCGGTGTCTATCTCAGTCTGCGTTTTTTTGCATCATGATTTCAATCATGGTGTCATCCACTTTTGCCATGCCAATTTCACTGATGCGGCTTAAATTTTGAATAGTTTCTTCAGCGGTTTTGCCGATAAAGCCCTCAAGCGATGTGATCCCATGGTTATTCAAGGCCATGTACGCGGAACGAATGGCCGAATCGGTCGAACTGACGACTTTAAGAGCGCAGCCGGCTTTGGCGCCATCGCATAACATGCCGCCTAAATCGCTGATTAAATTATTAATGGCCAGGGCGATTTTTTCCATATCTTTCCCGGCTTGCTGATAGACGATAGCCGCGGCCGCGCCGACTCCTGCGGCAATTGCGCAGCCGCAAACCGGCGATAAATCGCCGGTATAACATTTGACATAACTGTTTAACAAATGCGAAAACGCAATGCTTTTAATCACTTTGTCTTCTTCGATTTTGAAATATTTACCGGCATTATAGGGCACTAAAATTGCTACTACCCCCTGGTTCCCACTGCCGCCGCTGGACATGACCGAATAGCTCATGCCAGCCATACGCGCATCGGCCGCTGATGCAACCAGCTTTTTACTGGAAGAGAACACATCATCTACCAGAAACCCCTTTTTCATGAGATCATCCAGATAATAGCCGACTTTGTGCAATTCTTTTCCGGCTTCCGAAACCGTCAGATTCATTTCAATTCCCTGTTGCAGATATGCGTAATCCTGTTCGTCAATCTGTTCCGCCAGTTCAATCAATTCAGCGATCCTCTTCTGTTTGAGCGCGGCTTTATAGGGGAACTCCTCATCACGGCGTTGACCATGGGCTTTTTGAAAAACGGGCATTCCGTCTTTCTCCACTAACACCAGATTTGTATGCCCGCATTCTGTCACGACTCGGGCGGTATGGGCGGACGATTCTAAATGCACTTCAATGTAGAGTTCAGTTTTTGAGTTATCGCATTCAAGGTGAGCCTGTTTCGCCTGAATGATCTGCTTCGCCTGTTGAATGAGTTTCTCGTTTGAACCTTTCAAGATCTCCATTTTTAATTCCGGTTGTTTAATCAGTGCTCCTAAAACTCCTGCTATCAGATTACCGCGTTCGCCATTGGTATTGGGCACAGTCACCGCCAGACCATTTTTGTACACCCCAGGATCAACCGTAATGTGAATTGAGTGGAATTCCTCATCATCTAAGGTTTTGCCAGCGACGCTGGCAGCGTAGGCAACGGAAATCGGCTCGGTACAGCCTAACGCCGGAAACACCTCATGCTTTAAAACTTCTTTTAAAATGTTCATATTTTCCCCTGCCAAAACTCAGAAAATTTTTATCGGCTGTGTCAAGATTTGGGTGACGGGCTTGTGGTTCCGCCTGCAGGCAGAAGAACTCGTTAAAACGAGAACGACAAACCCATTTATGATTACTTGACAGAGCAATAGTTACGCCTTATATTCCCAATTCTTGTTTAACTTCGGCAAACATTCTGAGCGCAAATTCCAGGTCTTCGCGGGAATGGGCGGCTGAAATCTGGGTGCGGATGCGGGCTTTGCCCTGTGGCACGACTGGAAAAGAGAAACCAATCACATATACACCTTTTTCTAACAGACGAGCCGCCATCTTCTGCGCAAGGATGGCGTCACCCAGCATCACCGGCACAATCGGGTGCGTACCCGGCAGAATCTTGAATCCGAGTCTGGTCAATTCTTCGCGGAAGAACCTGGTATTTTCAAAAAGTTTTACCCGCAAATCATCCGATTCGCTTAGCAGTTCCAGGGCTTTGATTGAGGCCATGACAATAGCGGGTGCGACCGTATTGGAAAAGAGATAGGGGCGCGAGCGCTGCCGCAGCATTTCCACAATTTCTTTGCGTGCGCTGGTGTAACCGCCACTGGCGCCGCCGAGCGCCTTGCCGAGGGTGCCGGTGAGAATATCCACACGACCGAGCACACCGCAATATTCCGGCGTCCCTTTGCCTTTTTGTCCCACAAATCCGATCGCATGAGAATCATCCACCATGACTAAGGCATCATATTTTTCCGCCAGATCGCAAATCCCTTGTAAATTAGCGATATAACCGTCCATCGAAAACACGCCATCAGTAGCGATCAGACGAAAACGGGCGCCCGACGCCTGTTTGAGCTGTTCTTCGAGCGAAACCATATCATTATTGGTATAACGGAAACGTTTGGCCTTACACAACCGGATTCCGTCAATGATACTGGCATGATTTAATTCATCGCTAATCACCGCATCTTCTTCCGACAACAGTGTTTCAAACAATCCGCCATTGGCATCGAAACAAGAGGTATAAAGGATCGTGTCTTCAGTTTCTAAAAATTCCGTGATTTTTTGCTCCAATTCTTTGTGAATGAATTGTGTACCACAGATAAACCGCACTGAGGATAAGCCATACCCCCATTTGTCATAACTGGACCTGGCCGCTTCTATGATTGTCGGATGATTCGCTAACCCCAGATAATTGTTGGCGCACAAATTCAACACTTTCTGGCGGTCCTGCACATTAATCATAGCACGCTGCGGGCTGGTAATAATTCGTTCTCCCTTATATAAACCTTTCGTTTTTATGGCGTCAATTTCTTGCTGCAAGTATGGTTTCATTGCTCCAAACATCGTCTTCCTCCTTTGAAACTCCCCATTCGTCGTAAACACTTGAACGTTTCATCTTATCACGTGATACTTATGGCAGATCAGCCCAATTTAAAATCACCTTACCGCTGTTACCCGAACGCATTAGCTCAAACCCCTGTTCAAACTCAGTATAATCGAACCGATGGGTAATGATCGGTAAGATATCGAGTCCGCTTTGGAGCATCGTGGTCATTTTATACCAGGTTTCAAACATGCGACGACCATAAATACCCTTCAACGTCAGACTGTTAAAAATTACGTAATCCCAATCAATTGCCCCCTGACCGAGCAGCCCTAGCAAAGCAATATTGCCGCCATGAAACATGTGTTCTAACATACTTTCCAGGGCATTTGTATTACCGGACATTTCTAATCCCACATCAAAACCTTCTTTCATGCCCAGTTCCTTCATCACTGGCGTAATTTTTTCCGTACGCACGTCAACCGCACGGGTTGCTCCCATTTTTTTTGCTAATTCCAGACGATAGGGATTGACATCGGTAATGACCACATAACGCGCGCCCACATGTTTGGCAATTGCCACTGACATACAGCCGATCGGGCCAGCCCCGGTAATCAATACGTCTTCTCCGATTAAATCATACGATAAGGTGGTGTGTACCGCATTACCCAGCGGATCAAAGCAGGCGATCACATCGGTTGGAATCTTAGGATTGCAGACCCAGACATTACTGGCCGGAATCGCCAGATATTTAGCAAAAGCTCCATTACGATTGACCCCCACCCCAACCGTATGGTTGCACAAGTGTCGGCGTCCGGCCATACAATTGCGACAATGTCCGCACACAATATGCCCTTCACCGCTCACCAGTTCCCCAATTTCCAGATGATCGACATTACTGCCTACCGCGGCAACAGTGCCGACATACTCATGCCCGATCACCATCGGCGGTTTGATCGTTTTTTGAGCCCAGGCATCCCAGTTATAGATATGCACATCAGTACCGCAAATTGAGGTTTTGTGAATCTTGATCAGAACATCATTGATTCCGATCTCCGGCACCGGCACTTCATCCATCCATAACCCGGGTTTCGCATGTTTTTTGACCAACGCTTTCATCATTTTTTGCATACCATGCCTGTCTGTTGCCATCAGTGAGTTCACTCACGACGCAGACAACCTCAGAAAAGAAGTTCTTTTTTGAATAAATCACTCCAACAACTACAGAATGAACGATCGGTTGCTGTCAAGTTTTTCTTTGAGATGAAGGCTGCGTGTAAAAAACTCATGCTTTGACGCCCTGAAGTGTAGTTTTGAGATTACAGCATTATTCAATTGAATTGGCACTCAGCATATCGGAGTGCGAAAGCTCTGCTTTCGCTGCCAACGGCGAGCGCCGGCACTCCTATGAAGGAACTTAATACCAATGAATAATGCTGTATATAATGGTTATGAAGCATTCCAGAGAGTGGTTAACACAGTTAGATAATCGTTTTTCTGCATGGGACGAGGGTTATCCGGGTTGCTGCCGTTGAGAGCAGAATTCTGCGCCAATTCTTCAAAATCTTCTTTCTTAACCCCTAAATTTCGAAAACCAGGCAGGTGAACATCGCGCGCAAGCTGCCGGACTGCCTCAACGGCTTTTTGCGCTCCTTCCTCAAGGCTTGCATACGTCAAACCCATGGCTGTGGCAATCCGGGCGTACCGTTCCTGGCAATAGGTCATATTGTAAGCCATCATTTCCGGCAGAACAACCGCATTGCACACACCGTGGGGCGCGTCATATTTTCCGCCCAACGCTTCTGCGATACAATGTACTGCGGCCACATCAGAATGGCTGAAAGAAATACCCGCCAACAAACTTCCTAACAACATCCCGGCACGGGCTTCCATGTTTTGACCATCAACAAAGGCTGTTTTCAGATATTTCGTAATCAATTCAACGGCATACAGCGCCGCAGCATCCGCCAGCGGTTCGGCAACAGTAGCAGTATAGCCTTCAATCGCGTGGGTAAGCGCATCCATACCAGTGGCAGCGGTTAAGGCCGGCGGCATGGTCACGGTTAACGCCGGGTCCACCAAAGCAATCTTAGGAGCTGTATTGGCATGCTTGACAGTAAATTTAAAATGCTCGCGCGTATCGGTAATCACCGCGCCAAACGTCACTTCACTGCCGGTACCGGCAGTGGTCGGAATCGCAATCAGCGGAAGAATTTTCCCGGTAATCTGCTGTCGATCCGCATAGCGACGTACAGAACCGCCATGCGTCGCAACGACTCCAATCGCTTTTGCACAGTCAATCGGACTCCCTCCGCCAATAGCGACCAGGCAATCGGCATTTAATTGCTGTGCTTGTTCCGCGCCATGCTGAACATCCTGGTCTTTCGGATTTGGTTCGACCTCATCAAAGATCACAAACCTGGTATTCGCTTCTTGTAATTGTCTTTCAAGGCCTGCCAAAAGGCCGGACGCGCGAATCCCCTTGTCTGTCACAACAAGCACATTTTTCGCTCCCCAACGCTGAATATGATCGCGCAAGGTTCCGGAAATACCAATTCCATACTCAATTTTCGTGGGTAATTCAAATGTAAAAGACTTAAGCAAGTTCATGAGCAATAGGCAGGTCAACTCAAGCGCGACGAAGCCGCCAACGCCGGAACGACAGTTTCACCGGGCTTGACTCGACTTGCTCCGCAATGGTTAAAAGATAGGCTGTATCAAACCTTAACTCCATCATATATAGATCCTGAACCAGGATCTGCAATTCCAGAAACTCGCGCTCAAGCCTCCGTTAAGCGAAGTTAAGACAGATCCAGAGCATGGGAAGGCATGATTGGAAACGGGGATGGAGGAAGAAGCCGCCGTATAGCTTTCTAGAGTTCTTACTTTCAGAGCGTGTCGGACCAGACTGGCTTGTCCGGCAGAGTTCGACGCCCCCTGAAAGTAAGGACTTCTGCCTCAGAGCAATGTACCAGGCATTTCCGCCTACGGCGAAAAGATGAAGGACATAGTACCATCGAGCTTACAGATATTTGTTAAACAACGTTTCACCCAGAGCTGAACGCTGCACTTTGACGAGTTGCTCGATACCGGTTTTAGCAAGGGCGATCATTTCCTGCATCTGTTCCGCACTGAAGGGATCTTCTTCGGCAGTGCCCTGAATTTCAACGAACTTACCGCTGCCGGTCATAACCACATTCATATCTACTTCGGCTTTCGAATCTTCAATATAATTCAGATCGAGCAACACTTTGCCATTGACAATCCCCACACTGGTAGCCGCCACAAAATCTTTCAAGGGCATGCAATCAATCCCTCGATTTTGGCGCATATATGTCAGAGCATCAAATAATGCAATGCAGGCCCCGGTAATCGAGGCTGTGCGCGTGCCGCCATCTGCTTGAATCACGTCGCAATCAATCCAGATCGTGCGCTCGCCCAGCTTTTTCAGGTCAACCACTGAACGCAGAGAACGCCCGATTAAACGTTGAATCTCCTGAGTTCGCCCACTTAATTTTCCCTTTGACGCTTCGCGCTGCATACGAGTGTCGGTCGAACGAGGCAGCATGCCGTATTCGGCTGTCACCCAGCCTTGATTCGAATTTCTTAAAAATGGCGGCACTTTATTTTCAACAGTTGCCGTGCAAATCACGCGTGTATCACCGACTTCAATTAAAACTGAACCTTCGGCCCGCTTAATATAGCGACGCGTGATGGTGACAGGACGTAACGCATCAGGCTCTCTTCCATCATTCCTCATTCTGTATTCCTTTCTACATGAAATAATTTCATTCGAAAACCCCAGTTTCTTCATGAAGATCCGGAGGATTCCGTATTTCTATGGACTCGGCAATAACATTTTCGAAAAGGGCTTACGACAATCAACATGCCCCACCAGCGTCTCAATTTCAGATCCTTCCACCAAAATTTGGACCTGTCGAATTTCTTTAAAATTAAAAAGGATCGTATTTACAATCGAACCAAGCGTGGCAAGTTCAGCAGAAAGCCCGCCAACATGGCGATCTTGCAAATGTCGGTTGAAATTCAGATACACAATCCCGTTCTCCGTGACAAAAACTTCCAATAATTCAGTCTGTTCCGGAATAACAGGATTGTGGAATTCCGACGTTGGCTGAATCAGCAACTCTATCGTCTGCCGGATCTTCTGAGGCAAGTCTTGTTTTACTTCGAGTTCGAACGGATATTTCTTTAAGACACCGTTCGCTCCGTCTCCCACAAAGAGAGTGACTTGCCATGTTGGCTGTGGCGTCAATTCAGGCGCTGGCAATAGAGTCTCTTCCAGGGGATCTAGGAGCGGCAGCGCCTCAAAGAGATCTTCGTGCGGCGGGTGCGTATAGAGGTACCAGGTTCCTCCCAACAGACCGAGCGTGAGAACGCAGATTATATACCAGATTTTCTTCATATCATTTCTCAACTAAGGGGTTTGTTCTTTTTTAAAACCGGCAATACCATCGCTGATAGCCGCAACCAGGGATTGCTGAAACGCCTCTCCGGCAAGATTCTGCTGATCCTGCGCATTTGAACCATAACCGACTTCCAAATGAAGCGCAGGCATGGTTGTCCCTTTCAACGTAAACAAGGGAGCATATTTCACCTCAGCCCGGCTCCCCGGATGTCGTGCCTGATACGCGGTCACAATGTGTTGTGCCAAACGTTTACTTTGCGCCACGTAAGTCGCCTGGGCAAAATCTAACAATTGGGAACGAACGCTTAATGGATTCGGATCGTTCGGCTGTTCAAGGCTCCCGTAATCCATGACATAGGCTTCAAAACCGACGATTCCTGCTGCAAAGCTCTTATTCACGTGTAAACTGATAAATATATCCGCTCGGGTACTATTCGCCAGGGTTGCCCGATTTTCTGCGGAGATAAATTCATCTGACTCACGCGTCAGCATGACGCGCACTCCCAGACGCTGCGTCAAATTAGTTTTCAGCAGTTTCGCGATTTGTAAGGTGACGTGCTTTTCATAGAGTGCTGGTGTATCGTTAGTAGCCGGGAAGATTATGACACCCAGATCGCTCCCTCCATGGCCGGGATCAATCACAACCGTTCTTAACGAGAACGGCTTTGGCTCGCCCACAGGCAAAACCGGTTGTTCCTGAAACGCGAGACCTTCTGCAGCAATCCCTTCAGTCAGTTGAGTTTCACCAGGTTCCATGTGTGTGTGGTACACCTTCACGACCCATTGTGCCGGATCTTTGGTCATCTGATGGTCATAACGTACAAACTCATCTCCAAGCCGCACAATAATCTGGGTTGATCCGAAACTGTCAACGACAGAGACGTGTTTGACAGAGCGGCTGTTGATTTGTAATGGGTTCGGTTTTAGTTCAAAGGCCGCCTGAGGAAATTCAAAGATCAACATTGATGGCAGTTTTTCAGTCACTTTATAAGGTGCGGTTTGGCTGAAATCAACGGTAATTTGTGTATATTCCCCGTAAGGCATGGAAGAAAGGGCTGAAATTTTCAGCGAGTCACTTCCGATCAGGAGCCGTCGGGAACCCGGATCCCAAACGATCGGCTGCTCATAAATCAGGGGGAGAATCACGGTCAGAAATTCGACTGGCACCATGGCGACACCTTCGATTTTCAGAGGAGCAATTTCAAGGGTATAACTTCGCCGCGCGGCAATCACCTCATTTTTCCCCGGAAAAAACGAAGCGGTTTTCGCGCCGGAGGAAAGGGTAACATGCCCATCAGTCGGATCAATGTCGGCCGCAATCTGAAAAATTTCAGCGATTTTGTTGACATGGACAAATTCAGCCTGTCCATTATACAGGGTAAATAAGGTATAACGAAGGTTCTGGTCCCGGAACACCACTTCAATGGTGCCGGCTTCGGCCACAAGGGTCTTCCCGCAGAGCCAGACAAAAACCAGCAGGGACAGGCTCAACCAGCGTTTTCTTTTCTGTTTTAATTTTTGTTGAATATTCATCACGACCTGTTTTCTCTGATATCATTCAAGATGACCGCAATATCTGCAAATTCCACTCCATAACACGGCATACAGACAGGGCTGCCTTGTCAAGCGAAAATTACGTTCGATCATGGCAAAAACTGTCAACAACCTGGTTTTTCCAAGAAATCGGGGTTTTTGTCCGAACACCACTTTCTTATTCGTAGATAAACGTTGTCAAACGATTGAAATACGCTGTTCCTCCCAGCTCATACGTATTATTATGATCTGCCCCCTGAATTTCATAAAAAAATTTGGGAACATTCGCTGTAACAAACAATCGTTTCCCGTGTTCAAACGGGATAATAGTATCCTGATTCCCATGAATGATCAGCAGCGGCATATGAATCGTACCAATTTTCGATAACGAATCGAATCGGCTGCGAAGCAGAAAATGGACCGGAATGGGGCCGACGATCTCTTGCGCCATATCTTGAATCGAGGTAAATGTTGATTCCACAATCAATTTTTCACAGGGTTTTCGAGTCGCTAACTCGATTGCCACCGCGCCTCCCAGGGAGCGTCCAAAAAACACGATATGCTCTGGCTGTACGTCTTTGCGAGCAGCAAGATACTCGTAAGCCGCAACGGCGTCTGCATATACCCCCTGCTCGCTCGGCTTCCCTTCACTTTTCCCATAACCGCGATAGTCAAAAATAAAGACATTAAGCCCGCGCTCGATGAGATAGGCAATATTGGTCTGGCGATGCGTAATATTCCCGGCGTTGCCATGGAAAAATAGCAGTGTGCGCCGGGGCCTGATATCCGAACTGACGGCATGAGCAAACCAGCCGTGTAAGACCACCCCATCTTCAGCACGAAACGAGCAATCCTCGATCTGTCCCGGAAAAGACGAAGTATCCCAATACCCGCCGGGAAACACCGTCGGGAAAAAAATCATTTTCTGTTCTGCAAACCGGATGACAACGAAGATAATAATCACGAGCAGAAGAAGTGCGATACCCAACATGCGTCCGATCCTGCGTATGTTCACGGTCAATTTCTTCGACGATAGAAGGCTAAAAACCCTGTTTTCGTCCTCATAGTCCTTAGACTCTCCCCCCTGCACAGGCCACTGAAGCCTGGTACATAACCAAATTCATTGTCATATGCTCATCAACCTCCATAATTTTTTTGCGACGTCCTGTCAAATAAAACCTCTACATTTCTTCTCAGGCATGTTTATGAGCGAGGATAAATCAGGAGTAAGGCGAATGAAGCAAGCGCAATAAAAAAATAATTCTTTTTCAGGAGGCGTTCCCGCCAGAGAAATAAGCTGCTGATCGCAGACAACAAAATAATGCCAACGCCATTAACCGGATAAACGACAATCCCCGGAAGTT
The DNA here is from genome assembly GCA_040772385.1 of Candidatus Vecturithrix sp. Lineage (GTDB taxonomy): Bacteria > Moduliflexota > Moduliflexia > Moduliflexales > Moduliflexaceae > Vecturithrix. The sequence continues at coordinate 1,035,222 of JAXGYF010000001.1, forward strand.
CTTGCAAGGATCTCATAAAAAAATAATTGGAGAAGAGATTTAACATCCCCAGGATCAGCCCTGCACACAGAATATTTGTGAAAGATTGGGGGGTGATTTCATCGTATGTGGTCAAATCGGAACGCGGCTCCATGCCGGTTTGAGCGGTAAAGGTTTTGTATCGTAAGAGCATAAGGCAGGACACGAAAAAAGCAACCGGAAAGAGCACGGCAAGAAAATGATAAGGATTACGTAACGGCACGATTTCATGCTGAATTTTAAAGATAAAATTGGTGACGCCAAACACACCAAACAATAATAAGCCCCATCCAAATCCATTGTGAAGTATTTCGAGCAGATTCGAGCAAGACAACGATTCCTGACTCGCCAGGGGTAAAGCCAGAAAGGCCAGCACAATTCCGCTACATTGAAGCGCGTTCGGAACTTCTGCAAAAAATAGGATCGAGCCAAATGTCGGCAAAACCGCTGACAGACGCATTAACGAAATCGGAATTGTCACTCCCAGCCGGCGGATCGAGAGCACCATTAACACATAGCTGCACACAAACAAAATGCCGATTATCACGCCAAGTACAAGCAGAACCGCCGGCCATTGCTGCCAAAAGGTTCTATCACAGCCCCACAACGCTACGCAAGATGCGACAAAATAATTCACAGCGAACAGACCAAACATCGGAAGCGATTTTTCCTGAACATATCTGAACACGTGAGCAACACTCACAGAACATAGCATGGATAACAGTAAAAATATCATAGGTGTTTTCTGGTATTACTAATTTTAGTATCATCTCTCTGAAGGCTGTCTCCTCACTTTCACTCAATCTCTGCAAAAACTCGTGTTCTTGTCAAGATATTCCGGCGTAAAGACACGAGGGGGGAAGAAGAAGGGAGTGACATGACAGCTCTGTAATAAAATATTAGCCTGCCGGCGGAAATCCCCGGAATTTTTCTTGCGTATTTTCTCCGATGTTAATATGGCAGATCGTATTGGTCAGTGATGATCGCTCATGTTACGCAGCCCCCCTTGTTCGCCCCGCAAGCGCGGGGAAACGGATCGCCTTCCCCTGCTTGCGGGGGACTGAGGGGGTAGAACGTAACAGCCCTGCCCGCTTGCGGGGGATTGAGGGCAGGGCTGTTACGTTCTGAAAATTTCGAAGTGCGAAAGTTCTACTTTCGCGCATGAATAGGTGGGAGAAAGCTGACAGACGAAAGCAGAACATTCGTCCAGCCAGCAATCAACGGATGTGAGGCAAAAATTCGTTTTATTCTTCAATCCGTTGTCCTCATCTCAACAGAAATCGAAACGTATGAACTTTACCCAGAACGGCTGTTTTGATGTCATCATTATTGGGGCTGGAGTTGTCGGTTGCGCGATTGCGCGAGAACTTTCAAAATATTGTCTCAGCGTGGCAGTTTTGGAAAAAGAACCAGATGTCGGATGGGGCACAAGCAGCCGGAATAGCGGCGTGATTCATGCTGGATTCAATAATAAACCTGGAACCTTGATGGCACACTTGTGCGTTGAGGGCAACCAGGGCTTTGAAGCTCTATGCCGTCAGCTTGACGTTCCCTACAAAAAACAGGGGAAGCTTGTAGTCGCCCGGAATCACGAAGAAATTCTGACATTAGAGCAATTGAAACAGCAAGGAGAGAGAAACGGGGTCAGAGATTTAGAGATCGTTGATGCCCATGACTTGCGCCGTTTAGAACCGAATATTCGCGGTATTGCGGCGCTGTATTCCCAGGAAACCGCTGTCACCGCCCCCTACCTGTTGACAATTGCTCTGGCTGAAAATGCTTTGCATAATGGCGTCTCTTTTTTTCTTAATACAGAAGTTCGGCAGATCACGCGCCAGAATCCTCGCGCTCATTTTAAGGTTCATACTAATACCGGCCTCTTCTCCGCTGCATACCTGATTAACAGCGCTGGCTTGTATGCCGATAAAATCGCGGAAATGGCCGGAATAAGGGGTTATCGAATTTATCCCTGTCGCGGCGAATATTACATTTTAGACAAACACGCCGGGTCTCTGATTTCCCGTCCGGTCTATCCGGCCCCGGTTAAAGGAAGCGGAGGATTAGGGGTGCATTTCACGACCACCGTTGAAGGCGTGATTCTAATTGGCCCAAGCGCAGAATATATCCCCCAACGCGATGATCTGGCAACCACCCGCAAGATCATGGATTTGTTGTTTGAGGAAGCCAGAGATTTTCTCCCACTCGTGTCGCCGCAGCATTTTATTCGCAATTACTCCGGTTTGCGGGCCAAGCAAGCCCCTCCTTCCGAAGGTGGCTTCCGCGATTATGTAATTGAAGAAAGCCGCAGCGTACCGAATGTTATTAATCTGATTGGCATAGAATCACCGGGGTTGACCGCCTCTGAGCCGATTGCAAAGATGGTGACAGCCATGATTGACGCTAGAGAGCAACTCTCATCAAACCCTGATTTTATTCCGACCCGCAAAGGGATCCTGCGTTTTGCTGAACAGGATGAGGCTGTAAAGCGCATACTTATTGAACAACATCCTGATTACGGGGAAATCTTATGTCGCTGTGAACGGGTGACCAGACACGAAGTCATGGAAGCCTTGAAAAATCCGTTAGGCGCGAAAAGTCTGAATTCGATCAAATACCGTACCCGCGCCATGATGGGACGCTGCCAGGGGAGTTTTTGCATGATGCGCATCATTAACCTGCTGATGCAGGAAACCGGAATAAGACCTGAAGATATTCGCTTAGGTCGGCCAGGGTCATATTTGTTTCCCGGTTATTTGAACAATATTTAATTCAGCTTGCGATACATAAGTATAAATAAACCAGGACTTACGCAATACCCCCCTCAGTCCCCTCGTAAACGGGGGGAGAAAGGGGGGTGTGCGTAAGTCCTGTAAACGTCATGTGCAACTTTTCATGGGGAGCGATGACTTTTCCGCCCTCCCTTTCGGCGGGTCATAAAAAGTTACACATCGCGTCAATAAATTTCTTGTATCAGGCAAAAGCCGGGAAATCCTTGCTTATAAAAATCTTTGTAGTGGCTTTGCAAGGTTTAAGTGACGGATTCGTATATGCTGACAGCCTTGTCAGCATGTCTGCGAACAAGGCTGTTCGCAGGTCCGTGTCAATCCGTTAAATATAACTTGTCAGAACAGTAGTTACTTATGGAAATATTGATTGTTATTTTAGGCGTTCTCGTGAATATCGGGTTGACGCTCTATCTGCTCTTCTCTCTTCGCACACTGAAAGATGAACGCGCAGTGATTAGCGAAATCAAACAGGATTTTGCGGAACAGCGCGCGATATTGAGCAACCTGCTGCAAACCAGTTTTGCAGATACGGCCGAACGGATTGCACGATCTTCGGGAAATTTGCGCCAGGAGATAGCAGACCGTCTGAGTGAAGAATTTTTACAGATTCAGGAACGGATTGACAATCAACTCACCCGCGGACGCAAAGAGACGCGCTATGTGCAGGTGAAAACCTCGCAGCAGTTAGAAGGCCGGTTGCAGCACTTAGAAGCCGCTACTCGCGAACAATTGGAACGCATTCGCGGCAAAATGGATGAACGTCTGGACGCAATCGGACAAAATGTGCAGATGAAACTGGATGAAAATATGCAGGAAGGTTTCAAACATTACGAAAAAGTCCAGGAATATTTGAAATCTGCGGAAATGCAGCTGCAGGCAGTCAGCGCGGTCGGAACCTCGCTGAATGAACTCAATAGTCTGCTTAAATTGCCGCATTTACGCGGTGGATTTGGCGAGGCGACCCTGGAACGTTTGCTGCAAGATTTTTTACCGGCGCATCTGTTTGAATTACAAAGCACAATTGATGGCGCCGGCCGCGTGGATGTGCTGGTCAAATTTCCGAAGGCCTCGCTGCCGATTGACAGCAAATTTCCACGTGAACAAGTGTTGCACCTGTTTGAAAGCTCGGATCCGAAAAAATTAACCGAAGCCCGTCAAATCTTGAGAAAAGTGCTGCGCATGGAAGCTAAACGCATCAGTAAATATATTCGTCCAGATGCCGGCACGATGGAGATGGCGATCATGTTTTTGCCCAGTGAGATTCTGTATTTTGAACTGATCCGCGATGAACACTTGTGGCAGGAGTTGGGGAAAATGCAGGTGTTCCCCGCCTCTCCGAATACCCTGGCCATTATGTTACGCAGTATTGCGATTGCCCATGATTATTATGAAATGGCCGCCAGCGTCGAGAACACCATCGCAAGTTTACAAAAAGCGCAACGCCATTTCGCGTTGTTTGAGAAAAAATTCGATGCAATCGGCCAGGGGCTTGAAACAGCGCGCGAAGCCTACCAGGTCGCCAACACGCATCTGAATCGTTACTCCGGTTCTGTGGTGCGCTTAACCGGAAGCCAAGCAGAAAACAAAGAGCACGGCTCGTTGCCGGTCCAGACACCGTAAAAATCAGGTTTCTTCAAGAAACCCGGTTTTTACGATGGTTAAAACACGATTTTGATGTTTGACAGATGTTTGAAGAGATCAGTGTTTAAGGTGGCAAGCGGAATATTTTTAGCAATGGCTGTGGCGCCGATTACCAACGCCGGAATTTCAATCTCTTCCTGTTGCTGCTTCAAACGGCGATATTCCTGACTGGCAATTCTGGCAACATCGGCGTCAAAGGGAATAATCGCAAATCCCTGCAAGAGTTTCGCCATGTCTTCAACATGTCCGAGGTCACAGCCATAAAAGACTTCGAAAACCGTGATTGCGGACACGCATATTTCCTCACTGGTCTGGTAGAGATTATACAGAACCGTATTTTCCTTTTCCTTGCGTTTCAAATACCCTGCCAGAATCGAGGTATCAATCAATATTCGTCGAATGTCCAATGGCGAAACTCCTTTTTTACGGCGTCAATACGATGCAATTCTTCATCGCTTAAAGTAGGGCCGTCTTTCAAAAAGCGCAAGAAGTCCTCTTTTTTTCCCCACCCAACATGTACGCCTGAATCCAGAGGCAGCACAATCACTTCGACCTCTTTATTTTCAAACGAAATCGGGAGTTCAAGCACAAGTTCCGTGTTTTTTACTGTTGTTAAAATACGTATCGCTTCCATAAAGTTGACGCCCTTATTATACTTAGTTAGTCCTATCGTTCCAGCTATTGGTTTATCGCTAAACCCCGAGTTTTTTCAAAAAAACTCGGGGTTTTCTTTGTGTGGCATCACCCTTTATTCTTTAGTTAAACACTTTCCGGAGCAATTCGGTAATTCTGGCCTTTGGGTCGCGCCGAATTTTGCGTTCTTCTTCCGCCAGCTTGAGAAATACGCCTTCCAAAGCTTTTTCTGTGACATACTGGTTTAAGTCGAAATCTGTAAATAATGCCAGCGGAACAAAGGTGTTTACCTTTGTTTCCAGATCTTGATACAAACGCGTAACCCCAACTTCAGTCATAGCCGTCGCCACAATCGGGCTAAAAATTTCTTGCAGCCGGGCGGATGTTTTCTCCTGAAAATAAAGCGTAGCTTCATTATCTTTGCCCTTTAGAATCTTTTCAGCATCCTGGATCGTCATCTGGGTGATCGCATCCCAAAAAAGATCTTTCGCCGCTGACGCCGAACGTTCTGCAGCCCGGTTCATGCTGAGTTCAAATTCCTCGATAAGTCCCCCAAAGCCTGCTGTACGCAGCAATTTTTCGGCAGATTTCAATTTTTCCGGAAAGAAAATTTTGATGTCCGGGCTTTTATAAAATCCGTCGAGTTTGGAAACAATTTGAACAACATTCTCTGTGCCGACTTTTAACGCTTCTTTCAGCCCCTGCGCAATTTCCTCCCCTCCCAAAACGCCTTGCAGCACATCCTCAAGCTGCTGAGCATTCCCAGATGACGGCATAAATCCGATAAAAAACAAACACCAGAACAAGAGTAAACATAGATGTTTTTTCATGAAGCATTTTCCCTTCTCATAAAAATAGTACAGCGTTTCGAAAATAATGACACACTAGAGACAGGAGTGCAAACGAGCGTTTGCCCCAGGACGAAGTCCTGGCAAGATTGTCGCGGCGGAGCCGCGAAGCAAACGCTCGTTTGCGCTCCTGAATGTGTACTTATTTCCGAAATCATGTACCAGGTTCTATAGATCAACATTCATCATCACGAAATCTTCTAAAAACCGGGTTTCTTGAACAATACTCCGGACAGTTTTGATTTCACCCCCCTCAATCCCCCGCAAGCGGGGGAAGCACATAAGAGACGTCCTATTGCTCATTTCCCCCGTTTACGGGGGATAAAGGGGGGTCACACGAAAACTGTCCGAACTATTGCTTGAAGAAACCCGGTTTTTTTTCAAAACAACACTACCATAAATAGTGCACAGGATTTTTGATATATTTTTCGTAAATATCGCGAACTCCTTGCATCACCTCATCACTCAATGAAGGCAAGTCAGCGGCGGAAAAATTCTGTTCGGCCTGATCCGGACGTTTTGCACCGGGAATGGCGCAGGTTACAGCATCAAACATCAGAATCCAGCGTAAGGCCATCTGCGTGAGCGACATCGTGTCAGGCAGCAAGGCTTTCAATTCCTCAACAGCTTGCAATCCGGTTTCGTAATCCACGCCCGCAAAGGTTTCGCCTTTATCAAAGGCTTCACCATGCCGGTTAAAAGCGCGATGATCGTCCTTCTCAAACGCGGTTTTGAGGGTCATTTTTCCGGTCAATAAGCCGCTGGCAAGAGGCACGCGCGCCAGTACACCGACACGGCGTTTCCTGACCTGCTCGAAAAACAGATCGGACGGACGCTGCCGAAACATATTAAAAATAATCTGCACGGTTTTGACATTCGGGAACTCGATCGCTTTCAGAGCTTCTTCAACCTTTTCAACGCTTACACCGTAATGTTGAATTTTGCCTTGTTTTTGCAAGTCATCCATAATGCCAAACACTTCCGGGCGATAATAGACTTCCGTGGGCGGGCAGTGGAGTTGCACCAGGTCCAGCGCGTCCACTTCCAAATTTTTCAGACTGCGTTCGACAAATTTCGTAAGGTTCTCGCGATTATACCCATCGGCTGTATGGGGATCCAGGCGGCGTCCGGCTTTGGTCGCCACAATAATCTCTTCCGAACGATCTTTACATACCTGAGCAATTAATTTTTCACTGCGTCCGTCGCCATAAACATCGGCGGTGTCAATAAAATTCACGCCCATATCAATGGCTTTATGTAGCGCGGCAACAGAGTCAGTGTCTTTCACTGTGCCCCAACTCCCGCCAATGGCCCAGGCTCCGAAACTGATCGCTGAGACCTTGAATCCGGTTCGACCTAATGTACGATATTGCATTATTTCCTCCCATATACTGGACGTGCAAACAACTTTGTTTGCACCATCTCGTGTTTATACGTTCATTCGTGCGTCTGTGAACGCCGCTGTTCACATAGACGACTCTGCGGCGACTACAAACTTATAGCCAACAAAATGAATATGGCGGTAATACAATATACTCATCTTGCCAATGCAGCTCGTAATCAAGTAAATCTTTGCTTTTCTTTAGCTCGATAGGCAGTTTTCCCTGTTGTTCAGAAGAAGACAGGTTTTGGACGACAATGCGAGTTTCCGAAGGATTACTTCTGCGATAAGCCAGAATGTGTGGGTTGACTTGCCCTTTAACAGCGCTGCAATGCAAGAATTCCAGGGTTCCGCGGCTGAAAGCCGGATGAGCTTTGCGCACGCGGATCATCTGTTGTAAGGCATGATAGACCTGAGAGGCCAGGGTGTCAGGGTTGCGCAGGTCCTGTTCAACCTGAACCCAGTCAATCGGGCCGCGTACAAAATTTCTGGAATCCGCATAGCCTGTGCGTTGCAGCGCTTCTTGATAATAACGCTCATTATTGAGCGTGGCAAATTCATCGCCATAGTAAATAATCGGCGTACCAGGCAGGGTAAACATGATTGAATAAGCCAGCGTCATTTTGCGCTGATCCTGCTCAAAAATATTGGCCAGGCGGGCCGCAATTCCCTCGCCCTGACGATAATTCCAGCGTGGATCTTTCGTATAGTATTCAAAAATAAAGCTGCGTTCTTCAGGCGTAACCATTTCCAGGCTCAACTCGTCATGGCAGCGCAAAAACATGAACCACTGGGCAGATTCAGGAATTTCAGGCGTAAAATCCGGATGCATCACCATCTCAATCGCCTGTCCCTGTTCTTCGGCTAAAGCCCGATAAATACGCGGCATGACCGGAAAATGGTACGCGCCCTGACACTCATCCCCTTCGCCAAAATAGGCCACCACATCTTTTGGAGGCTGGCAGGCTTCGGCTAAGAGCAACGTACCGGGTTCCAGATAATCGAGAACAGTCCGAAAAAATTTCACAATCGTGTGCGTTTCAGGCAGACTCTCACAGGTTGTTCCGTCTTCTTTCCAGAGAAAGGGCACGGCGTCCGCGCGAATGCCATCAACCCCTTTGATTTTCCAACGGATCAACATAGTGGTCATCTCCACTAACACGTCAGGATTCTGATAATTCAAATCCGGTTGGATCTCGAAAAAACGATGTAAGTAATATTGCCCCGCCACCTCATCCCAGGCCCAGTTATTGTCGTGAAAATCTTTCATCAGCAGCCGGGCTTGAGGGAATTTTTCAGGGGTGTCGCTCCAAATATAATAGTCGCGCTTGGGAGAAGTTTTGGATTGCCGCGCTTCTAAAAACCAGTGGTGCTCGTTTGAGGTGTGATTAATGGCAATGTCAAAAATCAGGCGAATCCCGCGTTTGTGCGCGTTGTCCAAAAACTCTGCAAACACCTGATCTTTTTCTGCTTTTGACGCTTCAGGTGGCAAGCCCAGCACATCCGCCCGGATATCTTCAAAGTCCGAGATGTCAAATCCTGCGTCTTTCATCGGCGATTGCAAAATCGGCAGCAGCCACAGGCAGGTAATTCCCAATTCTTGCAAATACGGCAATTTCGCCTGTAACCCTTTGAGATCCCGCGCAAAAAAATCCACATACGCGGAATACACAATCGCATCTTTATACCACAGCGTATCAACATCACGAGATTGAGCGAAATGCTGCTGTTTGATACGTTCTAATTCATTCAAAAAAGCAGACAACTTTTCATCCGCCTGATGCCCATACAGGTCATACCATAAACACGCTAATTTTTTCTGTAATGTTTCCATAGGCCCCCTCTTTTCAAGCAAACGTGGATCATATTGACGTAAATGTCTGCATCATTCATGCATCATGCAGAAAAACTTGTCAAATGTTAATCAGTATTTTAAAAAAATTTTTCTGCAGCGAAAATACGTAAGAAAACCCTCTTTTCTCTCTATTTGCAAGTTACACAACAAATTATATTCTCAATAAAAAATTTTCTGCAAACTCCAGAGAATAGAAAAAATTGTAATATTTTTTGCATATAATACATGATCCTGCAATATTTTCCTTGACGAGATTAAAGGGAAGACCGTAAGAAGATTAAGAGGTATCCAGCATATTTTTATGGTCGTGGTATTCCTGAGAAAGGGTGGAGAGCAGGCAGTGTTTGAACTAAAAGGCAGGAAAAAAGGCATGGTGGCGTGGAAGAGAGGGATTGATGATCTCGATCGCAAAATTATCCTGGATTTACAAGAAGATGCCCGTAAATCGTATAAAGAGATTGCTGTGAAACATGCGATTTCCGAAGGGACCGTGAAAAATCGGGTTACGCGTCTGCTTCAGCGCGGAGTATTGAAATTAGAGGCCAGAGTCGATCCGTTTGCGCTGCCGCATAAAATTCCCGCTATTGTGGGGGTTAACCTGAAAGATCGCAACCACGAAGAGATTATGCGGCAAATTGAAAAAATTCCGGAGGTTACAGGCGTTTGGAATGCGAGTGGACATTTCGATCTGTTTTTTGAAATCATGGTGGACTCGCTGGATGAGTTAAATGAAATTCTTTTTAAACGAGATTTGAAGGCGATTGGCGGCATCTCATACACTGAAACGTTCATCATTTTATCATCAACCACGAAATATTTTAAACTTTCGTAGCCTTATGACAAGATTAACTGGAATAATGCTTGACAAAGGAGGGGTTGCAGGGGAGATTTATGTGAAGAAGTGGCCGTGTTTCCTGTTTTTATGAGTAACATCTTGAATTGTTCAGGAGGAGAGAATCATGCATAAAAAATTATTTATTCCAGGGCCGGTTGAAGTTCGCCCGGAAGTCCTTGAAAAAATGGCAACGCCCATGATCGGTCATCGCACCAAAGATGCCTCGCAGTTGCAACGTGAAATCAGTGAATTGGCCATGAAACTTTTTTATACCAAAAATCAGATCCTTCTTTCCACAACGTCAGGCAGCGGCTTGATGGAAGGAGCGATTCGCTGCTGCACCAGAAAACGCGCGGCGGTGTTCTCGATTGGGGCCTTTGGCGACCGCTGGTTCAAAATGGCGCAAAACAATAACGTTCCCGCTGATAAAATTGATAGTGAATGGGGACAGCCAACACTGCCTGAACAGGTTGATAAAGCTTTGTCAACCGGCAAATATGACCTGATCACAATTACCCACAATGAAACTTCAACCGGTGTGATGTGTCCGGTCGAAGAGATTGCTGTCGTGATGAAAAAGTATCCAGATGTGGTCTGGTGCATGGATACCGTCAGTTCAATGGCTGGTACCAAAATCGAAGTGGACGCGCTCGGCGTGGATGTGTGCATTACGTCCACTCAAAAAGCAATCGGATTACCTCCAGGCATGGCGATCTGCTCGATTTCTGAAAAAGCTCTGAATGCCGCGCGCCAGGTAGAGTTTCGCGGCACCTATCTGGATCTGGTCGAATTGTATGATTATATCCAGAAGAAAGATCACCAATATCCCTCAACACCGTCGTTGTCGCACATGTTCGCCTTACACTATCAGTTGAATTACATTATCAATGAAGAAGGCCTGGAAAAACGCTTTGCCCGCCACCTTGAAATGGCCAAGCGGACTCGCGCATGGGCGAAAACCTATTTCGAAATGCTGGCGGAGGAACGCTATGCCTCCAATACTCTGACGACAATTAAAAATACGCGAGGGATTAATGTCGGTGACCTGAACAAAAAGCTTGGAGAACGAGGTTTTATGCTTTCGAATGGCTATGGGGCGTTGAAAGAAAAAACCTTCCGGATCGCTCACATGGCCGATTGTACGCTGGCAGAAGTGAACGAACTCTTAGGACATGTTGAAGATATTCTGGGCTTGAAATAAGCTTCATTTCACGCTGGGGTGTGTTATGAAGGTTGAATATTTCATTAAAGGAGGAAGAGTTATGGCACGCGTATTAATTACCGACGGAATGGCAAAATCTGGCGTCGAAGCCTTGAAAGCCAAAGGGTTTGATGTGGTTGAGCAATTTTTTGAACCGGACCAGCTTAAGGAAGAACTCAAACACTTTGACGCGGTAGTGGTGCGGTCAGCTACAAAAGTGCGGAAGCCGATTATTGACGGCGCATTGGCAACAAAACAACTCAAACTGATTATTCGCGGCGGCGTCGGTGTAGATAATATTGATGTGGACTACGCCGAAGAGAAAGGCATTGCTGTACGTAACACGCCGGCAGCAAGCAGCGCGTCTGTGGCAGAATTAGCCATTGGCCACATGTTTTGTCTGGCTCGCTTCCTGCATATTTCCAACGTGACCATGCGCAAAGGGGAATGGAACAAAAAAGCCTACACCGGCACTGAATTAGGCGGGAAAATCCTGGGATTGATCGGATTCGGACGTATTGCGCAAGAGACCGCTAAACGCGCTCATGCCCTGGGGATGAAGGTGATCTATACCAACCGGCGAGGTAAAATCGCAGGTTATGATGACTATACCTGGATGCCCCTGGATGACCTGATTGCCCACGCCGATTTTATCTCCCTGCACCTGCCCTTTGATTCCAAAGTCGGGGCAATTCTGGGAGAAGCACAATTCAACCGTATGAAAAAAGGCGTATTCATTGTGAACTGCGCTCGCGGAGGCGTGGTGAATGAAGCCGCACTCTTAAACGCTCTGAACTCAGGTCAGGTAGCGGCTGCGGCCCTGGACGTGTTTGAAGAAGAGCCAACGAAAAATGAAGCCTTATACACCCATCCGAAAGTTTCGATGACGCCTCATATCGGAGCGATGACCAAAGAAGCGCAGGATCGGGTGGCTGATGAAGTTGTTGAAATTTTGAGTGAGTTTTTTCACGCGTAATTTATAAAGGGAAGTTGGTCAGTGAGTGCAAGGGACTAAAGTAAGAAGAACTCTCCTCAAATTTTCGTCACGTGAACCTTTAGTCCCTTGCACTCACTGACCAACTTTTCACAACTATGGCTGTTATCACACCCTTACAAGCCTATCGTCCGAAACCGGAATTAGCAGCAAAAGTCGCGTCGCTGCCTTATGATGTTATGAATAGCGATGAAGCGCGGGACATGGCAAAGGATAATCCGTATTCCTTTCTGCACATTGTAAAAGCCGAAATTGATCTTGATCCTTCAATCGATCTCTATGACAAATGTGTCTATGAAAAAGCCCGCGATAATCTGAACAAACTGATCGCCGATGGCGTGCTGGTGCAAGACGAAAAACCCCAACTCTACATTTACAAAGAGGTGATGCAGGGCCGGACCCAGATTGGCCTGGTGACTCGTACCTCGGTTGATGATTATCTCAACGGCGTGATTAAAATCCATGAATTTACCCGTGCTGATAAAGAACAGGATCGCATCAATTATGTTGATTACTGTGATGCCAACACCGGCCTGATTTTCTTAACCTACCGTCCACAGCGAGAAATTGACGTCATTGTGAATACCTGGATCGCAGAACATGCGTCAGTGTATGATTTTACCTCAGATGACGGCATTCAACACACGGTCTGGACGATTGACAATGACAGTATTATCGAAAAATTAGTCAATCTGTTTGCACAGGTTCCCGCCTTCTATGTGGCCGACGGTCATCATCGCACCGCTTCAGCCGTGAAAGTTGGCCAGATGCGGAGAGCACAGCATCCTGACTATACAGGAGATGAAGCCTTCAATTATTTTCTGTCCGTCTTGTTTCCGAGCGAACAACTGTATATCATGGATTATAATCGGGTAGTGAAAGATTTGAATGGTCTGTCTGCCGCCGACTTCCTGAACAAGGTGAAAGAGAAATTCGAAGTCATAGAATATAAGGGACCGGGGCAGTATAAACCGACCAAACGCCATACTTTTGGTATGTATCTCGAGGGAAAATGGCATATATTGACGCCGAAACCCGGAACCTACAATGAAAACAACCCGATTGCGCGCCTGGATGTTTCGATTCTGCAAAACAATCTGCTCGCTCCGATTTTAGGTATTCACGATCCGAAAACCGATAAACGCATTGATTTTGTCGGAGGCATCCGCGGCTTGCAGGAACTGGAAAAACGGGTCCAGGCCGGCATGAAAGCGGCTTTTTCGATGTACCCCACCAGTATTGATGATGTCATGGCAGTCGCCGACGCCGGCAAAACCATGCCGCCCAAATCCACCTGGTTCGAACCCAAACTGCGCAGCGGCTTGTTTCTCCACAAGCTTTCGTAAGTATCGCCCTTGCAAAAAGCTTTTGCAAGGGCGGTTTTTTTTTGATTACAGCATTATCCATAACGATTGACATGACTAAAAACCAGGTTTCTTCAAGAAACCTGGTTTTTGGGGCAGGTATCAGGTCAACGGTTCTGCATAATGCTCTAGTCCTCCTGATACGGCTTGACCAGTTCGATCAGCTCCGGCAAATCCATGCCGATTTTTTTGAGGTGCTCAATTTTGGGCACGCCGTTTTTGGTCCAGCCGCGACGCAGATAGACGGCGTCCAGCAGTTTTTCATAGCGGTCTTCGCGATATTTGCGGTGCAGGGCCATTTTCTCTTCCGTGCTTTTGCCGGCCGGATCAATGCCCATCCAGTCTTGTAACTGCTTGTCATACCGTTCGGCGCGCGATTCGTATTCTTCGGCTGTCAGCGGACCGCAGGCGCGATAGGGTTGGGCGTCGTGTTCACGCGTGCCAAAACCTTTGCGCAGATTGAAAATGCGCTGAAAATTATAAACCCGCTCCGATTGCCGCACCAGTTCCTCTGTGTTAATGTGTTTGCCGGTCACGGCGGTATAAATCTTCACATAGTTATCCACGTGCTCCGGCACTTTGGCCGGTTCATCGGTCTCCGCGTTATCCGCAGGCTCCACGTCGTTCCAGGGCAGTTTACATAAGCCCATCAGCCCGAACCAGGTGCGAAACATCGGGAAATAGTGCAGAGCCTCAGCTTTATCTTCAAAGGTCGGAATCTGATTATTGACCATATCCATGAAAATCAACCAGGCTTCGTCGTGCTGCGGCCCTTTATTGGTCATGGCATAGCCGCCTTGCTGAGCCAGAGATTCTTTGGAGACATACTGCGAATATTCCAGACCTTTATTTTCCATGCTGATGTCTCTGAGAAATTGCGGATCTGCGCCATATTCCTTCACAAAATATTGGCGCATCTTGCGCACGCCCATCCCTGCAATCTTCCCGAAGCCTTCGCCGCGCGCTATCTGATGGATCAATTCCATCGCGGCCGCTTTGTTGCCGAACTTGAGTTGCAGGCCCCCGGTGATCTCATCAGTGATAATCCCGTTTTCATAACATTCCATCGCAAAGGCGATGAGATTCCCCAGAGAGATCGTATCCATCCCATAAGTATCGGCGTAGAAATTGGCCTCGATGATGTGATCCGGATCAAAAATGCCGCAATCCGACCCTAACGCGCCGACGGTTTCGTATTCAGGACCATCCACGCACACTTTTTGTCCTTTGTACGGGCCGGTTTTGAGTTCATAGGCGTCAACCGCTTTACAGCACGACATATTACAGCCCATCCAGCAGCCGTCAAACATTCCCTGCGTGAAATATTTTTCTTTAAAAATATCGGAATGGATATATTTGGCGTCCGGATGGCTGCCGAATTTGAAATTATGGGTGGGCAGCAGGTCGTAATCATTCATGATGTTCGTCAGGTGCGCGGTGCCTTTGGTGCGCATTTCGCTTTGCACGTCGTCCAGTTCTTTCATTTCTTTGTTGAAGCGCTGGCCGCATTCCTGGATCGCTTTCATATCCACAACATGATTCATGTCGCCTTTCACGCCGCCGGATTTAACCACAATGGCTTTCAGCCCTTTATCGCGGAACACCGTCCCGATCCCACCGCGTCCGGCTTGTTTCAAACGGCAGGTTTTGCGGCGCACATCGTACCAGCTAAAATTCAACAGTCCGATCAAAGCGTGATCTGCCGCCTGACCAGCCGAAATGACCGAGATATTGCGTTTATCATTCTCGTCATCCGCGTACATCTCCGTCAGGACTTCGGCGGCCAGATGACTATCCAGCGGTTCGTCCGGCGCTTCGACGATGCTGACGGTATGTTTGACGCCGTCAATCACAATCATCACATCGTTTTTGTCCGCTTTGCCCTGTAATTCAAGCGCATCAAACCCGGAAAATTTCATGAACGGACCGAAATGGCCGCCGACATTGCTATCCATAATGGACTCTGTCGTCGGGGAAATCGTTACCACCAGAGATTTGCCTGACCCGGAGTATTGCGTGATGCCGGCAATCGGGCCAGGCGAAATCACAATCTCGTTCTCCGGGTCATTCCATTTGGTTTCCGGTTTGGTGCCATTCCATAATAACCGCAGTCCGAAGCCTTTGCCGCCGATGAATTTCTCCTTCATCTGCTCCGTCACCGGTTTTTCCTTGATCGTATTGTCCGAAAGGTTCACATATAACGTGCGGTTATTGTAGCCGCGTTCAACCTGACCAGGTTGGTAGGAATATTCTGTGATCAATTTGTGTTTAGCTTGCATGTCCTGGATATTCATGCTGTTTTCCTCCTGTGAAACTACAAGGATGACTCATAAGCAAGGATGATTTATCCCTGATTATGGGAAGTCCTTGTAGTTTCATGATGCCGGGCGAATAACTCGTTCATGGAAACTCCTGTAAAAATGACCATCTTTTGCTGGCTTTTCAAAATTTAATTTTACATTTAATTTTGCATTTAAAAGAAAATGACATGTTTGCGTCAAGGAAATTATCAAAGATTTCCACTTCAAGGATCTGAAATATTTCTTGCATGTTATTACATTAATGATCCTGGTTACTATAATGCAATAGAATTTAAAAAATAGTTCTCATAAAAATATAATGACAATTCGACAGAGCTGAATTTACGCGAAAATGAGAATTTGCTTGACATCCCTTCTCTGTTGAGGACATAAAAAAATACTGAACAACCGATTCAGATGCTGCGGCAGCCTTGTCGGACAACTCAGACTTGTCCGACAGAGTCGGACAAAATCCAGACGGAGAACCCAATGTCAGCCAATTTCAAATACTATCTTAACAACATCGAAACCGCGCTCAAAGCAGGCAACGCCACCGAACATACGCATCGCCCTGCGCTGAAAGCGTTGATCGAGTCGTTTGATTCGCAGATTACGGTTGTCAACGAACCCAAACGCATCGCTTGCGGCGCGCCCGATTACATTGTGATGCAAAAAAGCGTCACGCTCGGCTATCTTGAAGCCAAAGATGTCGGCATGTCCCTGGATGACGCCGAGCGCAGCGCGCAGGTGCAGCGCTACCGCCGCGCCCTGGATAACCTCATTCTGACCGATTACCTGGAATTTCGCTGGTACGCAGGCGGCGAGTTGCGCCAGCGCGCCCGTTTAGCCAGCCTGCAAGCCGGCGGGCAGCTTAAGGACGAACAGGACGGAATTAAGAACATCGAGGACCTGCTGCGGAACTTTCTGACGCACCGGCCCCAGGGGATTCAGACCCCCAAAGAACTGGCCGAACGCATGGCGCGGCTGACGCATATTATCCGCGACATCATCATCACGGCCTTTGAAACCAAACAAGCCTCATTGCTGCTGCAAGGCTGGCGCGAGGCTTTTGCCAGAGTCTTGATTGCCGATCTGAACGAGCCGGAAAAAACGCCCGAATTTGCCGACATGTTCGCTCAAACCCTGGCTTATGGATTGTTTACCGCTCGCGTGATGGACGCCGCGCATGAATTCCCCTCCTGGGAGGGGCAAGGGGTAGGTAAAAAGGGTTCGGAGTTACATGAAATTTTAGAACCCACCCCTACCCCCTCCCAGGAGGGGAACTGGACGGTTTCGCCGCGAAGAGCGTTCTCCCGCCAGAAAGCGCAATATTTGATTCCCAAATCCAACCCCTTTCTGCGGGATTTCTTTATCCAGATCAGCGGCCCCCAGCTTGATGACGAACCCTTTGTCAGTTTTGTCGAAGATTTGGTGCATCTGCTGGCGCACACCGATATGGCGGCCGTGCTGACCGACTTTGGCCGGCGCACCAAACAGGAAGACCCGGTGGTGCATTTTTACGAGACCTTTTTAGCGGCCTACGACCCCAGGCTGCGCGAAGCCCGCGGCGTATATTACACGCCGGAGCCGGTCGTCAGCTATATCGTGCGTTCGGTAGATTACCTGCTCAAAACCTGCTTCGATTGTCCCCAGGGACTGGCAGACAGCCGCAAAATTCACATTCCGAACGAGGACCCCGGATTGCAGGTCAAAGGCAAGAAACAGGCGCGCAAAACCACGGAATGTCATAAAGTGTTGATTCTGGACCCGGCGGTCGGCACCGGCGCGTTTTTGTATGCGGTGATTGATCACATCCGCCGCCAATTCATGCAGCAGGGCAACGCCGGACTATGGCCCGGATACGTCAAACATGACCTGCTGCCGCGCCTGTTTGGTTTTGAACTGCTGATGGCCCCTTACGCGGTCGCGCATTTCAAGCTGAGTTTGCAGCTTGCCGGACGCGACCTGCCCGAAGCCGTCGCCGCTCAATGGGCCTATTATCCGGCTGACGGCGAACGATTGGGCATTTACCTGACCAACGCCCTGGAAGAAGCGCACGCCATGACCGGTCTGCCGCTCTTCACCCAATGGGTGGCCGATGAAAGCAACGCCGCCAACGCGGTCAAACAACGTTTGCCGGTGTTAGTCGTCATGGGCAATCCGCCCTATTCCGTGAGTTCATCCAACAAAAGTCCCTGGATTGAAAAGCTGATGAATACTTACAAACACGCGGTGCGCAGCGAACGCAACATCCAACCGCTGTCCGATGACTATATCAAATTCATCCGGCTGGCCCAGGATCGGATCGAACGCACCGAACAAGGCATTGTCGGCATGATCACCAATCATGCCTATCTTTCCGGGTTGATCCACCGCGGAATGCGCGCGGAATTGCTGAAAACCTTTTCAGCGATTTATGTGCTGAATCTGCACGGCAACGCCACGATTGGCGAAACCGCTCCTGATGGCAGCGCGGATGAAAATGTGTTTGACATCCGCCAGGGCGTGGCGATTGCCCTGTTTGTCAAAGCGCAAAAACAAAGCGGCCCGGCGGAAGTCAAATTTTTTGAGCTATGGGGCAAGCGTGAAGGAAAATATGAATATCTGCGCAGTCATGACATTAGCACAACAAATTGGCAGACGTTAACGCCGCAAGAACCCCATTTTTTCTTTGTGCCAAAGGATTTTGATTTAATTGGAGAATATGAAGATGGTTGGAAACTATCAGAAATTTTCCCACAGAACTCATTAGGAATTGAGTTTGGTTCAAAACAATATTTGCTTGCATTCGATGCTGATACGATTGAGAGTTTTGTTTCAAATACGCTACTTAATCCACAAATCTCAGATCACATGTTAGAAGAACAATATGGCTTAAAAACTACCAGTGGATGGAGGTTGCAACAAATACGTCAAGTTGAGCTTGTCTCAGGCTACAATCCAAATTTGCTCGTACAATGTTCAGAATCTCCGTTTAATATCCTTTACACGTATCATTCTTCGTTATTACGAAGACCACAACTTGATATTTTGCAAAATCTTCATCAATCAAACAAGACATTACTCACTTTACGACAAACAAGAACATTAGAGGGAGGACATTTTTTTGCAGTAAATACTATTTATAGTAAAGATGTCATCTCAATAAAGGATCGTGCTACAGGCTTTCCCCTCTACCTTTATCCCACGGAAGACGCGGCCAAACAAAAGAGCCTGCTCGACGTGTCCCCCTGGCCCGCAGATGAGGCGCACGGCGGGCGCGTGCCGAACCTGAATCCCAGATTTGTGGCCGAAATGGCGCGGAAACTGGACCTGGTGTTTAACCCTCACCCCAACCCTCTCTCAGAAGGAGAGGGCGGCAGACTCCCTTCTCCCTCTGGGAGAAGGGTTGGGGATGAGGGTTTCTTCACCCCCGAAGACATTTTCCACTACCTTTACGCTATCTTCCACAGCCCTACCTACCGCACGCGCTACGCCGAATTTCTGAAAATTGACTTTCCGCGCGCGCCCCTGACTTCCGACGTCGCCTTGTTCCGCTCGTTGTGCGCATTAGGCAAACAATTGGTGGGCCTGCACCTCTTAGAATCGCCTGAAGTGAGCCAATTCATCACCCGCTATCCCGTCGCCGGCGACAACCGCATTGAAAAGGATTATCCGATTTACACGCCGCCTGAAGACGGACAGGCAGGGCGGGTCAAGATCAATGCCGCCCAATGCTTCGAGGGTGTGCCGCCGGAGGTCTGGGACTTTTACATCGGCGGGTACCAGCCCGCGCAAAAATGGCTCAAAGACCGGCGCGGACGGCAATTATCCTACGATGATCTCAGCCATTACCAAAAAATCGTGGTCGCCCTGCACAACACCGGCGAACTCATGCCGCGCATTGATGAACTGATTCTGGAATGGCCGGTGGAGTGAATCAGTCGGATTTAAGTAAGCGTAAACAAATTTTTGCCAGTTTTGACTGACTGAGAAACCGGGTTTTTCGAAAAACTCGGTTTCTGATGTACAAAGAAATTATTTATACTAGATCGACAATGTTGAATTTCCAATTGTACGGACATGTCGCACACGCTCGTGTGCGCTCCTGAATGCAAAAACGCCTTGAATCCCAGGAGTGCAAACCAGCGTTTGCATAATTTCACATTGTCGAGCTAGACATTATCGCGAATAATTTTTTTGAAGGTAGAACGTGAGGGATAACCTCGTGTGCCCTGTCTCCTGGCGATCAATCGCCAGTCTCAAAGCGAAAGGGCGCTGAAGCGCCCTCTGAAATTCAGCAGCGGGCTTCAGCCTGCTTTAGCTTTGAGACCGGCCATTGATGGCTGGGCGGACTGACTTATAGGAAAAGCGAGAGAGAAAACTTGACAAAACTTGCGACCTCTTCTCTACTACAAATACGGGAATATGCCAGAGGTTCTCTCCTCTTCCACAACCTGCATGTTCCTGTATCATCATCTTTTACAAGCCTGTGAGTCATTATTTTTAGAGCCGGGTCTATCCGGGCGAACCATCGGATGCGTTTCTCGGTTTCAATGGGTGCCAGGCGAGAAAGAGCGTTGGGATGGATTGGCCGGTCGCGCGGTTTCTAACAAAGAAGGAGGTCCATCATGAACAAGGTATTGCTCAACAGTATCGTCTTTGCCATTGCGTTGGTGCTGGTTGCGGCGTCTCTTCCGGTCGGGGCAGTTGAACCGCTTTGGAAGGAGGATTTTAACATCAAAACCGAGTTTGACCTCAACGCTCTGACCCAGGAAAATTTTTATGAGGTCATGGTCCCTCTGGCGAAAGCAGAAGGATCCTTTGTCTTTTTTGATTTTAGCAACTCTTTTGCGCCCCTCTGGACCGAACACATTATTCCGCTTTTTGAGAAAGAATATGGGATAAAAGTTCAACACAACTCGGTGAAGGGAGATGTCGCGCTCCAACAGATGCTGGCGGCGCGAAACGCCGGTCAGCCCTCGCCGACTGACCTTTTCTTTGTGACTTCAACGCAAACCCAGGCGTTGATTGATAATGGGCTGGCCGCCAATATTCCGATGCACAAGCTGCTTCCGAATGCGAAAGATGTTGATGAAACGCTGGCTACAGTGACAAACGGGGTCAATCATGGCGGGTACATGGTGCCGTTCCACCGTAATCAAACTGCGATGGCCTATAACTCCCAGTTTGTCAATGAACAGGACGTGCCAAAGAACTTTGATGAATTACTGGCATGGGTCAAGCAAAATCCGGGCAAGTTAGCGGCAACATCGCCGTTGCGGGGCGGCTCCGGGGACGGGTTCCTGACCAGCTTAATGCTGCGCTATGTGGAAGGAAAATGCCGGGATGCGCTCTCGAATTTTGCTATTACCGACGATGAAGCGCGGGCCTGGATTGGCGAGGGATGTTTGGACCCGGTCGGACAATATTATCAAGAGTTCAACCCGAATGTTGAAATTACGAACGGCAACTCGGATACACTGAATCTACTGGCCAATGGGGAAGCGTACATCGGCACGGCCTGGGAAGATATGACCTACGATTTTATCGGTCGCGGTTTGCTGCCTCGTACAATTCGTTTATATTTGCTGGAAGATGGTCAGGTCGGCGGCGGCGATGGAATTTTCCTGCCGGCGGACAGCACTAAACCGGCGAGTGCCCTGCTGTTCCTCGATTTTATTCTCTCGCGTGACATTCAGGTGATAAAACTTCAGATCAATGGCTCACGTTCGGCCAGAACAGATCTCAATGTCAAAGAACTGTTAAGTACAGACGATGCCGCGCGCCTGATTCCTGACGAGCAATATCCTGCTCATGCCGTGCAACACGTCCCGATTCCCATCAAGAATATGGGAAAAGAGTGGTATGAAGCGAAGATCGTTGGCCAATAGCCGCCTGATAACTGAAAGGTGAAGAATTACTACAAAACCACAATGCATGTGACAGGGACATTGTCATTGTGAGGAGTCTTCAACGAAGCAATCCCCTGATCACGCCGGGATTGCTTCGCGTTGCTCACAATGACTCACCTGAATCTTTGGTTTATGTAGCTCTGTCGGACAACTCAGACCTGTTCGACAATGTCCGACCAGGCGTGTTAGTAAGAACTTTTGTCCCAAAGCAGTAGTTCTCCGCAAACACTACGGAAAAACCTGGAAAAGGAAGCGGTATGGCAGGTATATGCGTAAAAGATCTGTACAAACAATTCGATGAAGTAGTTGCGCTGAATTCTGTGAGCCTTGATATTCAGGATGGAGAATTCGTCGTTTTGTTGGGACCAAGCGGCTGCGGTAAAACCACCTTCCTGCGTTCGATTGCCGGCATTACCGATCCTGATGCCGGAAGTATTCATCTGGGTGAACGCGACATTGTGCATGTTGCCCCGGAAAATCGGAATATCGGCATGGTCTTTCAATCCTATGCACTGTTTCCGCACATGACGGTGGAAAATAATGTGGCCTTTGGCCTGAAAATGCGCAAAGTGCCTCGTGCGGAATTGGCACAGCGTGTGAAAGCCGCGCTGGAACTGGTAGATTTAGCTGATTATGCGCGTCGTTTCCCACGGCAGCTCTCCGGTGGGCAGCAGCAGCGTGTAGCCCTGGCCCGAGCCATTGTCATTGAGCCGGAACTCCTCTTATTTGACGAGCCGCTTTCGAATCTGGATGCGAAACTGCGGGAACAGTTGCGCGAAGAACTCCATCATCTGCAACGGCGTTTAGGCATCACCAGCGTGTATGTCACGCACGATCAGGCCGAGGCAATGGCCCTGGCCGATCGGATCGTTGTTATGAACGCCGGCCGGATCATTGAAACCGGAACGCCGATTGAACTGTACCGGCAGCCGCGTTACCGCTTCACCGCGGAATTTTTAGGGCATACTAATGTGTTCAGCATAGAGGCGGAAGGCGAGCGTGGGCGCTTAGCCTGGGGACCTGAAATTACTCTTCAACAAGAGGCGCAGGGTATGGTGCAAGTCTCCGTTCGCCCTGAGGATGTCAAATTAGAAGCAACCGGCGTTGACGCGCATGGGGTCGTTGAAACTGCCGTCTTTATGGGATCGTCCATCACCTACCGGGTGCTAGTGGGCAATCTGCTGATCAGAGCGATGGCGTCCGGCAATGAAACCGATGTGATTGCGGAGGGAGAATCGGTGCGCGTGTCTGTCCCCCAGAGCGTCCACGTTCTGATTGAAGAGGGTGAAATATGACTTCGATACCGACTGAGACGCCGCAATTACGACCCGAACAGATGACGCTGCGCCAATGGGCGCGACGGCGGCAATTCCTGCGACTGATCCTGTTATTATCCTCCGGGATCGGGTATCTCATCATTTTTTATGGCGTACCCTTAGTACGTGCATTTATCGGGAGTATCGGCTTGTATTCGCCGACCAGACAAACGACCGGCTTTACGCTGCACTGGTTTGCCGTGATTCTGCACAACCCCGCGTATCGCGCCAGTTTTTTCTTTTCTTTGTGGCTGGCGCTTGGTCCGGTGCTGCTTTCACTGCTGATCAGCGTTCCGCTCGCGGCTTTTCTTCAAAAAACCTTTCTCGGCAAGAAAACGTTTGAAGCCCTCTATAAAATCCCGTTAGCAGTGCCCGGGATTGTGGTGGCATTTATTGTCATGACCTCGATTGATAAAGGGGGCGTGTTACACCGGCTCTTTAAATATTACTTGGATCTGCTCGTTCCCGATCAACTCCCCTGGCTGAGGATTGGGGCCAACTGGCCGAAGTTTGTCCGGGACCCGATTGGTTTAGGGGTGATTCTCGCTACAGCCTGGAAAAATATTCCGTTCATGACCTTGATTATCGGCGGCGCCATGTCCGCGATCTCGCATGATGTGCTGGATGCGGCGCGAACGCTCGGAGCAAAACGCCTGACCGTGTTTTTTCGGATTCAGATCCCCTTAGCTTTACCCGGCATTTCTGCCGCTGTGCTGCTCTCCTTTATTCGCAGTATCGGAGCGTATGCCGTTCCCCGGCTTTTAGGTCCGCCGGAGTATCCCTTGCCGCTTTCGATCCGGATGTTTGAGTTCGCGACGGAACAGAATGAATGGGAGATTGTATTTGCTATGGGAATTTTGCTGAGCGTTGCCGCGAGCGCAGTGCTGCTATCGTATTATGCCTTAACCGCCCGTTTGAATCGCGCCTTTCTTGCAGGAAGGAGGAACTGATGTCTCAGAAAAACAAACCAACCGGGATTGAAATCCTGCGCCAACAGCGTCGCAAAGAACGGCATCTGCTGATGGCGTTTTTTCTGTATGGCGGACTGTTTCTCATGCTCGGCTTTCCTTTAGCCGTAGCGATCTCGTGGTCATTGGTGGATCCGAAAGTCGGTTGGTTTGCCCCGGATTTGTTTCCGCGTTCGTTGTCGCTTTACCACTGGACCTATGTCCTGCATAACCCACGCTTTTTAGAACGCTTGATCCGCAGTTTGACAATTGCGGCGAGTGTGGCGGTATTATCCGCCATCTTAGCCCTGCCGACCGCCTGGGCGTTGGCGCGGTTTCCGTTCCGGCTGAAACGGTTCGTGGAACTCTTTGTGTTATCGCCGATGATTGTGCCTGGCATTCTGGTGTCTGTCAGCTTGACCGAAATGTTTTATCGCATGGGTTTACATGGCACGACCATTGGGGTCGTGCTGGTGCATACGGTCGGGACCCTGCCCTTGATGATCCGAGTGCTGACAGCCACGCTGGAAGGGATTCCGGAAGACCTGTTTCATGCCGCGCGCACGCTCGGCGCAAAACCCTTAGCCGTGACGCGGCATATTGTGTTGCCCTTAATTGTGCCCGGCATCATTGCCGGCGGACTGCTCAATTTTGTCACCAGTTTTGAGGAAATTGACCGAACCCTGCTGATCGGCGGGGTCAAACTCGAAACCGTGGCAGTGATGTTGTTTAAAGAATTGGGCGATAAATACCTGGTCCCCACGACCGGCGCGGTCATTACCCTGGTCTTATTGATTCCCGCGGTGGTGATTTTCTTTATTGCCGCCCGCTTAATCAAAGAGAACGTCATGGCCGCCGGCATGGGAAAACTGTAAGGAGTTATGATCAGCCACAGATTTCACAGATTTCACAGATTATAAAAGCAATGTAATTGTGCAAGTGTACCGGCGACCAGCCTTGTTCGCCGGGAATAGGTGCGTCGGTTCTATGAGCTTTTTTCGTCAAACAAGGCTGTTTGACGGTACGTAGAGCTAAATAGTTACCTCACATATATTGATTTACAATCTGTGAAATCTAGGAAATCTGTGGTTTATATTTATGCCATTTCAATTGCCAGCAAAAGATATTTTTCCGAATACAGCCGTGCGTTATCCGAATTTATGGATCCTGGTTTCTGAACGCCTGGCCGCCGATTATTGGCGCGCCTTAAAATTTGCGGTAGAGCGGTTGGAAGAGAGTTCAGAGATGTTTAACGATTACGGCTATTTCCATACCGCGGAAGGCTGCGATGCGGTTGGCCGACGGCGGGGATTGTTTTATGTTGAATTAGGCAAAAACGGCGAGTTCAGTCATGATCATGAACTCCATTTGCGCTTTTATACCCATACGCTGCGCGAGTTATCGCCGGTTGCCATTGACGGTCTGCCCTATTATCCGATTGCGATCAGTGTGCATTTTGAGGTTGACCGACCGGCCCATCTGCATCCGTACATTGATGATTGCCCTGTGTGCGGCTGCACCGGCGAGTACGCACAATATGACGATCCGGCGGCTCGCAATCGCGCCTCGAATCTGAAAAACGAACGCATCCACGATCCGCTCGGACTTGAGGCGGCGTTATACGGAACCCTTCGAGGCAAGCGAGTCCCTCTCATTCAAGGCCTGGATCGGTTTCGCGCTGACTATGCCATGCGCATCGAAGAATTCGAAAGTCCTCGCGCCGACATCAACACCGCGAAGCTCGGCCTGGTGTATTTTACGTAACAGGAGTGCGAAAGCTCTGCTTTCGCTGTCAAAGCAGAGCTTTGACACTCCGGAACAATACGAGGAACATTATGCATATTACCGGCGTAAGTATTAATACGCACGAAGAACAATTAGAAGGTAAAGTTATCCGTTTACAAGAAGAACTTACTTATGTACAGGCCTGCGGCTTTGATGGCATTGAAATCTCGATTCATGCCCTCGATGTCTTGATCAATGGAAAACTACGGCAATCGCAGCTCGACAAAATCCGGACCGTGACGACACAGTTTCCGCTAATATATAGCGTCCATCCGCCAAATCGTCTCAATTTTGCGTTTCCGCAAAGGTGGCCGGGACATCCTTCAGATCTTGTCCGTGAAAAGGACGTGTTTGCGGCCTGCCTTGATTTTTGTGCGGCGATCGGCGCGAAGGTGCTGGTTTATCACAGCGGCCTGATCGCGTTAGCAGAAGCGGCCTTTGGTACGGCCAACATTCCTGATGACGAGGCATTGGAACAAGCGCGAGCGCAAGAAGTTGCCGCTTTGCGGGAGCTTATGCCGCTGGCCGCTGAGCGCGATGTGATTGTGGCGATGGAAAATCGCGATCCTCATCCCTGGGAGGTTGCGACGCTTCTAAAACACGGCTTCCCGCCGGAACAACTGTCCAAATATCACGCCGGCATGATGATTCCTGCTCTCATCCGTCAGGTTGAGGAGGTGAATCATCCGAATTTAGGGTTGACCCTGGATGTCGGCCATCTGTTTTTAGCCGCAAATGTATGCGGGTTTGATTATTACGAGGCGATTCGTATGGCCGCGCCCTACGTGCGTCATCTGCATGGCAGCGACAATGCTGGACGTTTAGGCGGGATACCAGGCTCACTCTCCGACCAGATGATCTATGGCGATGGCGACGTACATTTACCTCCAGGATGGGGAGAACTGCCCCATAGTCAGGCCCTGGCGCAATTGAGAGGGTATCAGGGCTTGTATGTGATCGAACTGCGTTTCCGCTTTCACGACTATTTGGCGGAAGCAGTGACCGCCATGCGACAGTTGATTCGTGAGGCTTCGCGGTTACAGAGTAAGTGACGTGTTCCCTGAGCGAAGTCGAAGGAAACAGCAAATGGCTCGTTTCGACTTCGTTCAACGAGCGGGCATCACTTACTACGTCCTACGTCACCACTACCAAAAAACTTTTGGTTTGTGACGAGGATGGCAAGCTTTTGCACTTACATGCCCATGTAGGCGCGGCGAACTTGATCCGATTCAAGCAGATCTTTGGCGGCCCCGGATTGCACGATTTTGCCGGTTTGAATGACGTAGCCGCGATGGGCGATTTCCAGGGCTTCCTGCACCATTTGTTCCACGAGCAGCACCGTGACGCCGGCCTGATTGACTTTGACCACGGTTTCCATCATGCGCTCGACCAGCGAAGGCATAAGGCCCAGCGACATTTCATCCAGCATCAGCAGGGTGGGGTTCGACATCATGCCGCGCGCAATCGCCAGCATTTGCTGTTCCCCGCCGCTCATCGTTTCTGCAGTTTGTTTCGCGCGTTCTTTTAACACCGGGAACAGTTCAAACACCTCGTCTAAGCGAGCCTCGATTTCGGCGCGATCTTTTTTAATAAACGCGCCCAGTTCCAGGTTTTCGCGCACCGAGAGTTTCGCAAACAAACGCCGGCCTTCGGGCACATAACTCATGCCCTGGCGGATGGTGTCGTGGGCCGGGGTACGCGAAATGTCCTGGCCTTTAAAATGAATTGATCCCTGCGTCGGGTGCATCAAGCCGGCAATCGTGCGCATGGTCGTGGTTTTCCCGGCCCCGTTTGCGCCCACAATCGCCACCAATTCCCCTGCATTGACTTCCAGCGAAATACCGTGGATGACCGGAACATTGTCGTAACCGCAGTGAATCTCGTTCACTTGTAAGATTGGTTCTGCCATGATGTTTTTGTGGAACGGCAGGAATGGCATATAAGCAGGAATTTCTTGATGTGTGCTTATATGTCATTCTTGTCGTTCCACAAATTTGCCTGAAAAAACCGGGTTTCTTCAAGAAACCCGGTTTTTAGTTTGACTGTGTCAGCTTTATTCTTGCTTATTCTTGATTCCTGTCGTTTTTAAGCGTTGGCTGAATTTCTCGCCCAGATAGGCTTTAATCACCTGTTCATCTTCGACAATTTCCTGCGGCGGGCCTTCGGCGATTTTATTACCGCCCTCGAGCACCACAACTTTATCGGCAATCGGCATAATAGCTTCCATAATGTGCTCGACGACTAACAGGGTGACGCCTGAATCTCTTATTTTTTGGATTAGCCTGATGGCTTCTTTAATTTCTGTTGAGGTTAAGCCGGCCATGGCCTCATCCAGCATCATCAATTTCGGCCCGGTTGCCAGAGTTCGCGCCATTTCAAGCCGCTTTTTGAAACCGATGGGTAATGAGCCAGCCATACTATTTCGAAATTCACTTAGATGACAGGCGTCAAGGCACTGATCCGCAATTTCAATTGCTTTCCCGGTTTGTTTTTCCCGTAAAAACGCGCCGACAAGCACATTATCGAGCACAGTCATTTCTTTGAGCGGTTTTACGACCTGAAAAGTGCGCACAGCGCCTAAACGGGTGATTTGATAGGCGGAAAATGTCGTTACATCCTTATCATCAAACACAACCTTGCCGGCACTGGGGTGGTAAAATCCGGAGATACAATTAAACAGCGTGGTTTTGCCTGCTCCGTTCGGGCCGATCAGGCCGACAATCTGCCCGGGGTCAATGTGAAAGGAGACGTCATTATTGGCAACCAGCGAGCCAAATCTCATGGTCAAATGTTGAACTTCAAGCAAGGGCATGATTATGACTCCTCTTTATGATTCGTTTCATTTTTTGATCGAGTGCATGATATCGGTGATAATTCCCATGATTCCGCGTGGTTGTTTAATAACGACCAAAACGATGAGCAGGCCGAAAATCATCAAATCCACGCCGCCGCCAAGTCCGCCCCAGAAGGCGCGCGTATATTCTTGCAGCGGAATCAGGACGGCCGCTCCGAGCAGCGGGCCAAATAAAGTGCCGGCGCCGCCGAGAATCGTAATCAACACGAATTTCATCGACATATCGAGCGACATCACCATAGGGGGATCAACGCGAAAATTGTATTGCACGAAAAATGCGCCGCACAAGGCGGCCAGAAATGCTGAGATGGCCATCGCCGTCAATTTGACAACAGTACTGTTCACCCCAAGGGATTCAGCAGTTTCCTGCCCTTCGCGCACGGCACGCAGATAATAGCCAAAGCGATGACGTTCAATCCAGCGGACAATCCCGAAAATCAGGATAAAAAGTAGAAGCGCGCCATAATAATAGCCGGTTTTGGATTCATACCAGGTGAACATTCTCCAGCCCTCATCGACCAGGGGATAATCAAGTCCTAACGCGCCACCGACCTGATAGCCTGTAATCGGACTTTTAAAATACCAGACCATAAATAAGCGATTAAAAATTTCTACAATAGCAAACGTAGCAATGGCAAAATAATGTCCGGAAAGTTTAAACACCGGCCAACTGATCAAAATCGCGACAATGGCGGCCACGCTTGCTCCAAGCAGCATCCCGGGCCACGGCGCAGCATTAAAGATAACAACCGCTAAACCAGCCCCGTAGGCGCCGATCCCGAAAAAGACGGAATGTCCAAACGAGACCTGCCCGCAATAACCGCCGAGAATATTCCAGGCTTGCGACATACTGGCGAACAACAAAATTAAAATCCAGACATGGGTCGTAAAGGAGCTGGGCAGCGCGCCGGGAACGAGAGGAAGTAATGCAAATACCACGCATAAGGCTCCTAAGATCAGATTTTTGGCGTCGAAAATGTGTGCGTTCATACGGCTCACCATCCGAAGAGGCCCTTAGGCCGGAACATGACAACAATCAGGTATAACCCGAATACGGCGACATATTTAAAAACCGGGGCAATATACATTCCGGCGAACGCTTCGACCAGGCCAATTAACAAGGCTGCCAGCAAAGCTCCGTGAATGCTTCCGAATCCACCCATAGCAACACAGACAAAGGCAATCAGGCCAAACAATCCGCCGACTTCAGGGTGAACAGCCAGATAGGACGGCAATAACCCTCCGCCAACCCCGACGCAAGCTCCACCCAGGCCAAAGACGAGCAAATAAATGTGCTCAGTCCTGATCCCCATTAATTCTGCTGCTTCTTTGTCCATCGCAGTGGCCTGAATCGCCCATCCCAGGCGCGTGTGTTTGATAAGATAATAGACCAGACCGATAACGGCTAAGGCAAATATCGCAATCACAAATTGCGGCAGAGCAAGAATCACGTCACCGAGCATGATCTTTTTACTGCCCACCACAGTTTCTTGCAGAATTTTGAAATTCGGGGAAAACCGGTTCAAACAAAAATTTTTCAGGACCATGGCCAGACCAAAGGTCGCCAATAAGGCCGACATCGAAGATTTTCCGATCGTATAACTGATGATGAGTTTATAGGTAAGCGCCCCAACAAGAAACACAAAAACTCCGGAAGCGATCCAGGAAAGCAAAGGATCGATGTGTAAAAGAAACCCCAGCCAGTAGCTGACATACATCGCGATCATCAGAAATTCGCCATGCGCAAAATTGATGACATCCATAACGCCCCAGATCAAACTTAATCCGACGGCAACCAGGGCATATAACATGCCGTTGAGCAGCCCGTCCAGAGCCACCTGAAGAAATATGGTCATAGTGCCTTCTTCCGAGACAGGCAGGCAGCAAAAGAGAGTGTCACTCTCGCTGCCTGCAATGATTTTGAAGATCACCCTGACAGGGTCTCTCCCTGTCAGGGCGAGGTTTTATCGCTGATCCCAGGGAATCATCGGGAAAACGATTTCCGTATCAGCCATACTCTCTGGGAAGATTTTTTTGTACTCACCGCCCTGTAACTGCGTGATCAGGCTTTTGGCCATGATGTTCTGTCCGCCCGGAGAAAACGCCACTTTCCCGCCTAAAGACAACGGCGATTCCCATTCATTGGCATACAGAACTTCTGCCACTTTGTCGGCATCAAGGGTGCCGGCTTTTTCAATGGCCTGTGCCAGGATCAGCATCGAAACAGCTTCCTGGATACTATCACTGTCAAACGGGACTCCGTCGGTTTTTTCTTTGAAGATCTTTTCAACTGCGGCCACGGCCGGCATCATATCGGCAAATTCTGGGGAATAACCGGTGCCGCCCATAAAATAGTCGCCATCTTTGCCTAATTGTCCGGCAATCATCGGATCTTGATAACCGCTGCAATAATTCAATGCGACTTTCGGCAGCCAATTCATCTGTTTCATTGTATTGACCCACAACGTATAATCAGCTCCTAAATTTGCCGCAAAAACGACATCCGGGTTAGCGGCTTTCAAGGTTTGCACTTCACTGTTCAGGTTCGTGGCCCCCGGATTAAAGGGCACATCGGCTACGACCTGAAACCCGACTTCTTCCGAGGCTTTTCGCCCCTCTTCAGCCGCATGTTTCCCAAATTCACTATTTTCATAAATCAAGCCAATCGTTTTTAAACCGGCGCCTTTCGTCTCGTTCAGCCATTCAACCACATCTACAAATTCAATTGATTCGGTTTCATCGGTCGGAGCCATACGGAAGAAATATTTAAACCCTTGTTTTGTCAGAGCGGCTGAACTTGACGCGCCGCACATGAACAGTTTTTTCTTACGTTCGGCAACGAAACTGGCGGGTTTTGTGACGGAGCTATTGTATGAACCGATAATCGCATACACGCCTTCCTGATCAAACAACCGTTCAGCCTCGGATTTGCCGACATCCGGCTTGCCCTGATGATCAGCATGCACCAGCACAAATTTGTAGCCATCCAGAACCCCTTCTTGCGCGGCCAGGGGCACCTG
This sequence comes from Candidatus Vecturithrix sp., assembly GCA_040772385.1. Lineage (GTDB taxonomy): Bacteria > Moduliflexota > Moduliflexia > Moduliflexales > Moduliflexaceae > Vecturithrix. The sequence goes on from JAXGYF010000001.1 coordinate 1,066,894, forward strand.
AATGTCAGGATGAGCATTGTTAATGACTTCAACAGCCGTTTCAACGGCGGCCTTACACCGCTGCCCTGCAAGGGCCACAGGGCCGGTTAAGGGAAATACCGTTCCGATTTTAATGATTTTTTCCTCGGCGATGGCTGCTCCGCCCAACAAACCGAGTGCCAACACTGCGATGAGACATAACACAACTGTACGTTTCATAAATGTTATCCTCCTCATATAGTGGTAAAAGGTTGAAGAACAAAACTACAGTACGAATTGTGCTTAACGCAAGAATTTAGTCAAGTCCTAATTGTATAAATTTTTTGCTGTGTACTGAGAAACCTGTGTAACGCGATATGCAGCTTTTTGACGATCCATTGCAATCAGAAAGTTACACATCATGTTCAGGGTAATCTTTTTTTTCTTCAGAAAATTTTGTTGACTTAAATCGCTACCTTCCATAAAGCTGAAAACCTGATGTTCAGACCTGCGAAATTGTCCGAGTAACCGCGATTGCCAGGAGAAAAAGTCATGCCAACGCTTGTGGAAATGAAGCAGATTGTGAAACATTTTCCGGGCCTGATTGCCAACGATCGTGTTGATTTCGAAGCGCAAACAGGCGAAATTCATGGGCTTCTGGGCGAAAATGGCGCCGGGAAGACCACGCTGATGAATATTCTGTATGGCTTATATCAGCAGGATCAAGGCGACATTTTCATTGCAGATCAGCTTGTGCATATTGATTCTCCCAAAAAGGCCCTTGAGCTTGGTATCGGAATGGTCCATCAACATTTCAGGCTGATTCCTCGCTTGACCGTCCTGGAAAATATTGTACTGGGGTTGAAAACCGACATCCCTCCGCATTTGCAAGGCGCAGATTTGTTAACCACCTTACGGCGTAAATACACAGAAATTTTTGGCCTGAACATGAGAGCGGCTGAGGCAAAAGTAACGGAATTATCCGAAAAATTCGGGTTAAAAATACATCCGCGCACTAAAATCTGGGAACTCTCGGTCGGGGAGCAGCAGCGCGTGGAAATCATCAAAGCCCTGTACCGTAACGCCAGATTACTCATCTTAGATGAACCCACGGCCGTACTCACCCCCCAGGAAGTGGACAACCTGTTCGAAATGCTCAAATCTATGGTACAACAAGGCTATACAATTATCTTTATCACCCATAAGCTGAATGAAGTCATGGAATTGTGCCATCGGATTACCGTGCTGCGGAATGGTAAAGTCATTGCGACGGTCAACACGTCTGACACTGAAAAAAAAGAGCTGGCGAAAATGATGGTAGGACGTGAAGTCTTATTTCAGGTAAAAAAACCTGACGTCCCGCCCGGAAACGAGGTATTGCGCGTTGAAGATCTGTGGGTGTTGAACGACAAAGGGTTAGAAGCCGTACGCGGCGCATCCTTCGCGATCCGCGAAGGGGAAATTTTGGGCATCGCCGGCGTATCCGGTAATGGGCAGAAGGAATTGGTGGAAGCGATGAACGGGCTGCGTCCGGTAGAGCGCGGACATGTATATTTCGGACAGAAAGACCTGACGAATGCTCCTCCGAAAGAAATGATTGACCAGGGTGTCGGTTATATTCCTGAGGATCGCATGAGTGTCGGGCTGGCAACGAGTTTGCCGATTACCGAAAATATTTTGTTAAAACGTCAGAGCGATCCGCAATTCAACTATGGTTGGTTTCTCAACGAAGCCGCGGTCAAAACAACGACCCAGACGCTGGTTCAACATTTTGATGTACGCACCCCCTCGGTGACGATCCCGGTCGGACGGTTATCAGGAGGGAACATTCAAAAAATTATTTTAGCCCGAGAAATTTCGCGCAACCCGAAATTGTTAATTGCCAGCCAGCCGACACGCGGGTTGGATGTGGGCGCAATTGAGTATGTTCAGACCATCCTTCTCGACCAGAAACGCCAGGGAAAAGCCATTTTATTGATTTCGGAAAATCTTGATGAAACCTTACAGTTAAGCGATCGAATTGCCGTGATCTATGAAGGCCAGATTGTCGGAATTGTACCGGCCAAAGAGACGGACCGGCGTGAAATCGGATTGATGATGGCGGGCGGACATCGCCAGACCTCATAGGAGAAACCAAATCATGCAAATCTTGCTCGAACCGCGAGAAGTGACATCAACATTTTCTAAAGTACTCGCGCCTGTCGTTACGATGCTGTTAGCGTTGATCGTGGGGACGATTCCGCTGCTATGGCTGAAAATTAACCCGTTGGAAGCGTATAAATCAATGTTTGTCGGCTCCTGCGGCGATGTCTATTGCTTTTCGGAAACTCTGGTAAAAGCGATCCCTTTGCTGCTCTGCGGCCTGGCGGTGGCCCTTCCTTTCACGGCCAATCGCTGGAACATCGGGGCTGAAGGCCAATTTCTAATGGGGGCCTTCGGGGCCAGTGTCGTGGGGTTGTCTTTGCCCATGCTGCCCGGATTGCTCCTGGTCCCTTTAATGGTGGCAGCGGGTTTTGCAGCCGGAGCCTTCTGGGGCCTGGTGCCCGGCTATCTGAATTCACGTTTCAATGTGAGTGAAACGATCGTGACGCTCATGATGAATTATATTGCCATGAATTGGGTAGCCTATCTGGTGTATGGTCCGCTGCGTGATCGCGAGGGGTACTCGAACTTCCCCGTAACCCCCAAATTCGTTCGTCATGCCTGGTTTCCACGGATTATACAGGGAACACGCCTGCACATCGGGTTATTTTTAGCCATTGTTGTGGCCATTATTTTATATATTGTGATTAAGAAAACCCGGCTCGGCTATGAAATTCGGGTTGTGGGCGCAAATCCGCTGGTCGCGCAATACGGAGGCATCAACACGACCAGAGTAGTGGTGCTGGTGATGACGATGGCCGGCGGGATCGCGGCCCTGGCCGGAGTTGGTGAAGTTGCCGCGCTGCACCACCAGTTACGCAACGATATTGCGATTGGTTACGGATATTCCGCAATCCCGGTCGCTCTTCTGGGCAAAGGCCATCCATTAGGCATTATGGTCTCAGCCTTGTTGTTTGCCGCATTGTTAGTCGGCGGCTCAAATATGCAGCAAGATCTGGGCGTGCCTGTCGCGTTGATCTCAATTATTCAGGCTCTTGTTGTCCTGTTTATTGTGGCGGGAGATACACTGCAAAAATATCGTATTCGGTTCGTTCGGGAGGGCAAATAAGCATGTCTGACATTCTGACGTCTGCATTTCTGATTTCTGTGCTAGTGGGGGCGGTTCGGGCGGGGACTCCCTTGCTCTTTGCGACCCTCGGAGAAATCCTGACCCAACGGGCCGGCGTCCTCAATTTAGGCGTGGAAGGCATGATGATTGTCGGCGCGCTTTCCGGATTTATGGGGTCTTATTATTCGCATAGTCCCTGGATTGGCGTCCTGACCGCCATGCTATGCGCCGGACTGATCAGTTTAATCCACGCTTTCTTGTGTATTACCCTCAAAAGCGATCAAGTCGTGAGCGGCATCACCCTGGTGCTGCTAGGGGTTGGTCTGACGAGTTTTCTTGGTGAAGCGATGGTCGGGAAAACCGGCTATGGTTTTGAACCGCTCCATTTTCCGATTTTAAGCGATTTACCGTTTTTGGGACAGGTGCTGTTCCAATATAATATCCTCGTGTATCTGTCAGTGTTGATCGTCGTGTTGCTCTGGTTCTTTCTCTTTCGCACCCGATTGGGGTTAGAAATTCTTGCGGTGGGCGAGAATCCGGCGACTGCGGATACGCTCGGCATTCCTGTCGATCGAATTCGTTATATCTGCGTATTTATTGGCGGAATGCTGGCCGGTTTGGGAGGGTGTTTCCTGTCTCTGGCGTATACGCGGATTTGGGTTGATCAAATGACAGCCGGACGAGGATGGATTGCGATCGCGCTGGTGATTTTTGCGGCCTGGACGCCTCAACGCGCGCTGGTCGGCGCGTATCTGTTTGGGGGGATTGAAGGGCTCCAGCTTCGATTGCAAACCGCAGGGGTCGGAGTATCGTATCATCTGATGCAGATGATGCCATATATTGCGACCATTTTGGTGCTGCTCTTTTCCGCTCGGGAAAAATTCCGACGGAAGATCGGCGCGCCTGAAGCGTTAATGAAACCCTATATGAGAGGAGCAAGGGAATAAGGACGTTTTACAGGTATCGTTCATAACTTGTATGCCCGTATGTCCGATACCTCAAACTAACCAAGGAGAGAAAATATGCGTAAGATACTTATTGTCGGGTTACTCAGTGTATTATTGTTTGCCCTGTGTTTCACCGCAGGGGCCGAGGAAAAGAAAATCAAGGCAGCCTTTGTCTATGTTGCGCCAGTTGGCGATCACGGCTGGTCTTATTCTCATGATTTGGGACGGAAATATATTGAAGAAAAAATGGGCGTTGAAACCGCTTATACTGAAAATGTGGCCGGTCCGGATATTGAACGCGTGATTCGCGGTTATGCGCAAAAAGGGTTTGATGTAATTTTCACCACCAGTTTTGAGTATATGGATCCCACCATTGAAGTCGCGGCTGATTTCCCCAAGATAATCTTCGAACATTGTTCCGGATTCAAAACCGCTGAAAATGCCGGAAATTATTTCGGACGAATTTATCAGGGACGGTATTTGAGCGGATTAGTGGCCGGCAAAATGACCAAATCGAACATTCTGGGGTATGTCGCTGCTCATCCGATTCCGGAAGTCATTCGAGGCATCAACTCGTTTGCCAAAGGGGTGCGGGAAGCAAACCCGGATGCGGTGGTGAAAGTTGTCTGGACAGGTTCCTGGTATGATCCGGCCAAAGAAAAAGAAGCGGCCCTCAGTTTAATTAATGCAGGCGCAGACGTGATCGCGCAGCACCAGGATTCTCCGGCAGCTCAGGAAGCGGCCCAGGATCATAAGGTTTACAGCGTGGGCTATAACAACGATATGAGTCATTTTGCACCTGACGCCCATTTAACCGCGCCGATCTGGCACTGGTCTGTGTATTATGAAATGGTGATCAATCAAATCAAAGATGGCACCTGGACCCCCAGTTCCTATTGGGGCGGTATTAAAGATGGCATCGTGGATATCGCGCCCTTTGGCAAAATGGTGCCCGAGGATGTCGTGGATATGGTCATGCAGCGCCGTCAGGAGATTATTGACGGCACATTTAATGTCTGGCCAGATAAAACCGATCAGGAACTGCTCAGTATGAACTATTTCATCGAAGGCGTTGAAGGCACAATTCCGAAATAATGGATGTTGTCGGAAAACCGGGTTTTTCAAAAAAACCCGGTTTTTTTATTTTCTCTCCTTTTTTTCAACAATATTTCTGAAGGATTCTTTTACCGTAAATTCTAACAATTCTTCAACCCCTCTCATAAAAATTGCTTTACAAGAGAGGCAATCGGATATAAGAATAAAGAGAGATTGATTGTATTCGTACTCCCGGTACACGTTGCTGATATGAACAGGGAAACGTTAATAGTGGTGAGAGAGAGTTATAAAGGTATCTGTCATGGATAAAGACAATGTGAGAATTCTTGTGATTGATGATAATCCCCAGAACCTGGATATACTCGCTGAGCTTCTGGATAAGCAAGATTTTGTCGTTTTATTTGCGTTAGATGGTCTGAGCGGCATACAACGCGCGGAATCAGGACAGCCGGACCTCATTCTGCTCGATATTATGATGCCAGGTATGGATGGATTTGAAACCTGTTGCCAATTAAAAATGAATACCAAAACCCATGATATTCCGGTCATTTTTATGACAGCCCTTACCGATACAACCGATAAAATTCAGGGATTCAGGGCAGGGGCTGTGGACTATATTACCAAACCGATTCAGCCTGAAGAAGTGCTCGCCCGGATTCGTACTCATTTGCAAATCCAGCAATTACAGCACGATTTACGCATAAAAAACCAGGAACTCCGAATCGCGCTTCGGCGTGAAAAAGAACTTCATGAGTTGAGATCTCGTTTTATTTCTACCGCCTCGCATGAATTTCGCACCCCGCTCACCACCATCCAGGTTACTGCCGATTCATTAAAACGCTATGGCGGCCGCATGTCTGAAGACAAAAAATCCGAGAGCTTTGATCGTATCAAAATCGCCGTAAAACGGATGAATGATCTGTTGAATGATGTCCTTATGTTTTCACGCGTGGAAACGGAAATTCACGAATTTAAGCCTGTGTTGATCGATGTGAAATCCCTGACGGAACAGGTATTACGCGAATTCAGGGAGATCAGTGAAAAATCGCACCATCTGAACTTTTCTAGTAACGGACAAAATTTTGAAATTCCGGTCGATCCGAAACTTCTGCGCTATATTCTTTCCAATCTCTTATCTAATGCGATGAAATATTCTCCGTCACAGAGTCAGATTGAGGTCAACCTGAATCGCAACAAACAGGAGGTAATTTTCCAAATACACGATTGTGGCATTGGCATCTCGGAACAGGATCAACCCAGCATCTTTGACGCATTTCATCGCGGTGCGAATGTGGGTGAAATCACCGGAAGCGGGTTGGGTTTATCAATTGTCAAACAGTTTGTTGAGTTGCACGAAGGGACGATCTCAGTTGCGAGCGTCCTCAATCAGGGCACAACGTTTACCGTTATATTTCCGGTTGAACAGGTATAAATGCGTTATGAAAATCTTAGTTGTCGAAGATGATCGCGAAATTCGCCATTCAATTACGACCGTTCTTGAGTTGGAAGGCATGAATGTGCTTACCGCCGAAAACGGGCTTGCAGCTCAACGGATCTTATTGCATGAGACCGTATCTCTGGTTGTAACAGATTTGAAGATGCCCGGGATGAATGGGTTATCGCTCCTCGCCTGGCTCCAGCACGAAGGCCCTTCGACGCCAGTTGTAATGATGTCGGCCTACGGAGAGATTTCCGACGCGGTCGAGGCCATGAAACTGGGCGCAGAAGATTATATTGTCAAACCCTTTGACATGCAGGAATTTCTCCTCCGTATTCAACGTGTCATCGAAAAGCATGAATTACAAGAACAGGTAGAAGCAGGACGACAGCGTAAAGCAAATGGCCGTCAGTGGATTGGGAATAGCTTGCAGATGAGACAGATCAGTCATCTGATAGAAAAAATCGCGCCTACTCCGGCAACTGTACTGATCACCGGTAAAAGCGGAACGGGAAAAGAAATCATTGCCAGAAGAATTCACGCCAGTTCTCCCCGCTCTTCCAGACCATTTCTGGCTATCAACCTGGCCGCAATTCCTGAGCACCTGGTTGAAAGCGAACTATTTGGTTACGAAAAAGGAGCATTTACCGGGGCATATACCCGCAAAATCGGAATATGTGAATTAGCGAATGAGGGCGTGTTATTTCTCGATGAAATTGGCGACATGCCGTTTCACCTTCAAGGGAAATTACTGCGCGTCCTCCAGGAACGTAAAATTCAACGTTTGGGCGGGACCCAGAGTATCCCGATTGACGTGCGCATTATTGCGGCGACGAACCGGCCTCTCGAAGAGCAGGTACAGCAACAGAGATTTCGTGAAGATTTGTTCTACCGCCTGAATGTCATCCGGATTGAAGTGCCGCCTCTGAATGAGCGCGTGGAAGATATTCCCCTTTTGGTAGGGTATTTTATCACGCAATTCAACAAGCAGTTCGGAAAAGCGGTGCAGGGAATCAGGCCCGACGCCCTTGAACTTTTGCAATCCTACGATTTTCCCGGCAATGTGCGTGAATTGGAAAATCTGATTGAACGTGCCATGATTCTTGCTGAGACTGATCTTTTGACTCCAAAAGATTTAAATCTTCCTGAGTTTCATAGCAAAATGCTGCCTCGCAAAGGCACACTGCACGACATCGAACGCGCAGCGATCATCAATGCGTTACGACGCTGGGAAGGCAATCGGACACAAGCAGCAAAAGAATTGGGAATTGATCGCAAAACCCTCATGCGCAAACTCAAACAGTATGATGTCGAAGCCCTGTAACGCTCTTCCCATTCTCATCACCCCATCGTTTCGCTCGACGACAGACTCTTACGCAACAGGTTCTGCACCTGTATTCTCACATAGTCAGCCTGCGTGGTCGCATCAGTAAGGCTCTTTGAACAGATGTAATCCGGCGGCAGCAGGTCGCCAATCGTTATGGAAATCGTCCCGGAACGTTTTCGGAACATTTCATGGGAGAGTAAGAGCGTGGAAGCATGACGGTGCAGCAAGGCAATCAGATAATAGAGGAAGGAGTTCCTGGCGTGAATGGCGACAGGTAAGATCGGCACGCGGTATTTATGAGCGAGCGAAAAGGCGCCGGCCTGCCACACACGGTCGCGGATGCCATGCCACGAGAGTTTGGTTACTTCGCCGGCCGGAAAAAAAATCACGGCCTGTTCCGCCAGAATAGCCTGGCGAATGGCAGCGATATTCTGCTTTTGCAGGCGCGATGTGTATTGGTCGTACAATAAAAAGAGATCGGATAAATTATCCAATCCTGCTAAAATATCGGTCAGCACAATTTTGACATCCTGGCGCACCTGACCGATGGCATGGAGCAGCACCAGGCCGTCCAGAGGACCGGTCGCGTGATTGGCCACGCAAATCAACCGCCCTTGCGCAGGAATCTTTTTAAGATGTTCCGGCGGCGCAACGCAGGAGACGTGCAGATAGTCAAAAACTGCCTGGATGAACTCCCAATTCCGTTTATCGCCATGCTGATCAAAAAAATCGAGGAGTTCATCTGCATGGACAATCCGTTCCAGAAGCCGTAATAATCCTGAGGATGCAAAGCCTGGCAGGCGTTCGAAATATTGCGGACTTTTGGCCTCGATAATTGTTTTTAGAGCCTGTTTATTCATGACATCTGAGAGATTCAGCCTCTTTCACCATGACGCAGCAAGATGCACGCCGGCGTTGTTCGTTTCGTTGACCACACAAAGATGATTAGCTTTGAGACACCATAGCGCGGATTTTCGATCGTTCCTGGTATCTCAAATTGATAAAATGTATAATCATCACCAATAACAGCATCAAGCCCCAGATCAGTCTTTTGGCGTAAGGCGTAAACATAAACAAGGTAAACGCATTCTGTAAAGATTGCAGAATCATGATGCCCATAAGCACGCCTGAGACCTTCCCTTGGCCGCCGACAGGATTCACTCCTCCAAGCACCGCAACCAGAATGGCTTGAAGTAAATAGGTATCGCCATAACCGACTTTAGCGGAATTCACGCGTGAGATCATGATGATTGACGAACAACCGGCCAGCAAGCCGGAAAGCAGATACGCTTTGAGCGTCACGCTGGTGTTGTGAATACCGGAAAACAGCGTTGCAATCGGGTTAGCTCCGAATAGATACACGCTTTGTCCGAAAACTGTTTTATTTAAAATGAGTGACACGATGATTACAGCGGCCGCGAAGATCAAGAGCGGAAAAGGCAGAAGGCCTATTTTACCTGAGCCAATCGCCAGAAACTGTTCGGGAAACCCGACCACTCCGACGCCCTGGGTGACAGCCATACCAATACCAGTATAGAACGTCATGGTGCCCAGTGTGGCAAGAATGGCCGGAATACCGACAAAGGCGATGAGAGCACCGTTCACAAGTCCGCAAAGCGATGAAACTGTCAGAGCAGCCAGTATTGCCAGGATAATCAGCAAAATACTCCCGAAGCCTGAGGTCTCAGGAGTGATCGTTTTCGTCAGGATAAACGCTGCCACAATTCCCGAAAGATTGGCGTTGGCAATCACCGATAAATCAATGCCGCCGCTAATCATGGCAATTGTCATCGCCAGGGCAAAACAGCCGAACTCTGGGAATTGATAGGCCATAGATTGAAAATTGCGCAATGAAAAGAACTGCCCTTGTAAGAAAATTCCGAGCACAACAAACACCCCCAGGGTAATGGCCGCCAAGACGGCAAGATGAGCATCTATCTGTTTTCCTCTTTTTATTGACAGCACGTTTTTTTCTCCATTGTAAGTAATGATCAAGAATCGCTTATGTTTTAAAAGTTAAACTTTTCTCATTTTTGAGTTTGTTCTGATACGAGGTGATTCCCACGCTGACCAGAATGATCAGGCCGACAAAAAAGTCATTCCAGGACGAAGATAAGCCTAGCAGAACGAGCGTTGAATGGAGAACTCTGACGATGGCGACCCCCAGAATTGTCCCTAAAATCGTGCCGGAGCCGCCTGTCAATTTTGCTCCCCCGATCACCACCGCTGCAATGACCGTCAATTCCTGACCGACTAAATCGACAGGATTTACCCACCGAACTTCCGAAACGTACACAACGCCCATGATACCAGCCAAAAATCCGACATAACAATAAATGAACAATTGGGTTCTGACCAGATGAAATCCGGCGCGTAAGGCGGATTCTCTGTTATTTCCCAGGGCGTAAATTCCACGCCCCAGCATCGTATATTTGAGCAGCAACCAGGTCAGAAGAATGGCGAACAGCAGCGGAATGACAAATACGGATAAGCCATAGGTATGCCCTTTGGCATTTGACAAATGAATCAATTTCGCAGACCCAAAATTGATGAAACATTTCGGCATCTCACGAGCATTCACGGATTTGGTGCCTACAAAAGTAGTCAGGGCGCCGAAAAAAACACTCAACGTTCCCAGGGTGGCGATCAGGGTCGGGAGTCGAAAAAACGAGATAATCAGGCCGTTGATCGCACCGAGCAGCACACCCACAGCGCAGGAAATCAAAAAGGCCAGGGCCAAATTGTCCACGCCGGCGGCCATGGTTGCTCGCACGGCAATATACCCGCCAGAGATGGCGACAGCGGTAAATGAAACATCAATCCCGCCTGATAAAATCACTACCAGCACGCCCATCGCCAAAATCCCCATACCGGCACTGCTTCTTAGAATATCAAAAAAATTTTCAAGGGTCAAAAAGGAACTATTGACCGCGGTCACAAGAATAGAATACGTGAGAAGAATAAGGAAAAGATAGGTTTCGTTTTTGTTGAAGATTTTTTGCAGAATGTGATTTTTTCCTTTCATGGGTTCCTTCTCCCTGCTAATAGGCAACGCTGATTTCCTTTCGGCCTACAAGGGCAAAAACTTCTTCTTCTGTTGTCTGCCGAGCCTCAAATTCTCCGATAATTTTCCCGGTTTTCATCACCAGCACGCGATTACAGTTGTATAACACTTCAGGGATTTCATCGGAAATGATGATAATTCCCATGCCTCGGGCAGCCAGATCATGAATCATGGCATGAATTTCCGCTTTTGAGGCAATATCAATTCCGACGGTCGGACTATCCAGAATAAAAATGACAGGGTTGGTAGCCAGCCATTTTGCCACGACCACTCGCTGCTGATTCCCACCGGACAGGTTTTCTGCAAACATATCTAAGGTCGGGGCTTTGATATGAAGTTCCGTGGCCCATCTGGCCGCCGTCTGAGATTTTTTGTCCGGGCTTATCAATTTGAACGGGTTCAATAATTTGTTGAGGATAGTTGCACTGATGTTGTTTTCAATGGTGTGTTGCAAAAACAACCCCTGAATATGACGATCTTCAGGCAAAAATCCGATGCCCAGATTCACGGCCTGGCGTGGAGAGTTAATCGTAACCGGGCGTCCTTGTATCCAAATTTCCCCTGAATCAGGAGGGTTCAGGCCAAAGATGGATAAGGCGAATTCCGTCCGACCTGACCCTAATAGGCCGGTGATGCCTAAAATTTCTCCTGGCGAGAGAGTAAAACTGATCTGTTCATAATGTCCGGCTTTTGAGAGATTTTTCACTTCCAGAACCGGCGTAGGCCGCTGATGTTGGTTCTGATAGAGAAACCGGGCATGATCGATTTTTTTGCCAGTCATATAAAAAATTAATTTTTCATTATCCAATTCATCAGTACGATAATCGCCGACTTTTTTGCCATCCCGTAAAACGGTCACATTTTCTGAAATTTCTAACACTTCATTAAGCTTGTGACTGACAAACACCGTCGAAATTCCTCGCGCTTTACAGTCCAGGATCACAGAAAACAGGGAATCAATTTCACTCTTGGTTAAGGCGGTCGTCGGTTCATCCATGATGATCAGTTTCGCATCCTGAGTTAAAGCGCGGACAATGGCGACAATTTGTTTATTGGCCATGGAGAGATCTTCTACCAACGCATCCGGATCAAGCGAAACGCCGATTTTGGCAAGTTCTTGTTGAGCAATCCGCTTCATTTCTTTCCAATTAACAAAACGCTGCCCTTTTTCGACCATTTGATTGACAGAAATGTTTTCAGCAACAGTAAGGCGGGGAAAGAGCGATAAATCCTGATAAATGACTTGAATGCCTTCGCGAATCGCATCAATTGCATGAAAATGTTTATAGGTGCGTCCCTGAATGCGCAGTTCACCTTCATCAATCGGAATGACTCCCGCCAACGCTTTGATTAACGTGGATTTTCCGGATCCATTTTCTCCGACCAGGCAATGAATTTCTCCCCGGCCAATCGACAGATTTACGCGATCTAAGGCGCGGACCCCCGCATAGGATTTACTGATATTTTTGGCAACAAACAGTTCTTCTGCCATGATCTCTATTCCAGAACAGTTGATTTTGCAATAGGCCCCACCCCGGACGCTCTCCTTTCAGGAGGCAGGGTTGTTAAGTTGTGTGGAAGTTTGTCATCTCGACTCCGTTCGATGACCGGAACCCCGCACGTCGCGCGGAGTCGAGACGGGATGCTCTGTGAGAACTCAACAGCCCTGCCTTTCAGAAGGGGGGAGGAGTGGGGTTAAAACGCCAACGATTTAGAAAGGATACTGATCCACATTCTCGGCAGTTAAGACCAGGGGAGCGTTTCCGAATACGACGCCGTCTTTCACAGTGCAATTTTCATAGCCCGGTTTCACCAGATTAATGCCGGTGCTAATCTCTTCCCCTTTGAGCATTTTGTAAGCAATCAGGGCAGAGACATACCCTGCGTCAGCCGGACGCCAACACTGCCCTTTTTTCAGGTACCCGGATTTGATGTAGGGGCCGCTGACCGAAGGCAGCGCCAATCCGGCAACCGCAATATCTTTATTCTCTTTTTCTTCCAACACCAGGGCCGACATGGTCGTCGAAGACACGGAACAACCGATAATCCCTTTCAGATTCGGATAGGTTTTGATTAATTCAGTAGCGCGATCGTAAGCCAATTTTTCATTGTTTTTATCTTCAATCGGTTCGGCCGTGACAAGTTTCATGTTGGGGAATTTCTCTTTCTGCAATTCGACCGCAGCGTTAAACCACTGCATGTGGGTCTGCATGGTCAGCGCACCGACAAAGCCGGTATATTCGCCTTCACCGTTCAATTCTGCTGCCAGCGATTCCATCATTAACCGTCCGAAATCTTCATTCACAAAGGATTCCATATCATAATCCACAATACCAGCTAATTGCTGAGCTTCATGGCTGATGACAATGATTCCCGCTTCTTTGGCTTTTTTCAACACAGGTTCCATGGAAGTGGGATCATTGGGAACAACCAGAATAGCGTCAACCCCCTTAGCAATCAGATCTTCGACCATCTGTACCTGCTTGGCCGGATCTCCGCCTTCAGGAGCAATCTGATAGGCTTTCACGTCCGCGTGATCTTTTCCGAATTCTTCAACCCCGGTTCGCATGTCATCAAACCAGGAAATACCTTCATGTTTGGCGACCATGACAATTTCGTATTCTTCAGCGCAAACACAAAAACTACTCAGAGCTAAAAAAACACCCGCCAAAAGAACGCGGACACTCAATATTTTTTTCATGACTTCCTCCTCGTTTGATTGTTTTTACCTTATTTTACCAGATACAATTCGTGGATTCGATGTTCTGCACTTTGTTCAACACGCTGCTTTCGCTTTCTAACAAGAGCCGTTATGTCGACACATGCATTGTAAAAATGGTTTTCCCCTGATGTCAAGGATGTCAAGAAAAATTTCATCTGACAGGAAGATCTGGAATATGAGGATATTTTTAAAAACCGGGTTTTTGAAAACACCCGGTTTTTACAGATGCGGTGGTTTTCGTTTATGGATGAGGCGTCTGCCGCTGCAAGCGTTCACTAGGATGGATCGGACGACTGGGGCGCGGTGTTGGCTCCTGTGGACGAGGACTCGAACCTAAACGCCTGATTGTAATCAAAATATCCTGGGTTTCTTCGCCAACGAGCGTCACTGTTCTCTCGGTTGTGGCGTACCCGATTTTCTTGACGGTAATCGTATAGGGTCCCGGGGGCAGCCCTTCGATCAGAAGAGGCGATTCTCCGGCCAGTTTTCCGTTCAGATAGATGTCGCAACCCGACGTAGTGGTTTCGATATTGAGCGCGCCAAAACCAGGGAACCGGTATGTAAATTCTGTGGTATTGCCTGCGGCAATGACGAGTTGCTGCTGATAGGTATGCCCCTCATACGAAAATACCACGTGATAGGTTCCGACAGGGAGTTCGGAGTGTTCCACCGGAGTTCGCCCCAATACGTTCCCATTAATCATCACTTCAGCCTGGTCAGGATACGAATAAAGAGTAAGCCATCCCGTTGGCGGCGCAGATGGCGTTGGTGTTGGCGCAGCTTTGGTTGGGATCGGCGTGGGAACTGGCGTGGGAACCTGCGTAGGAAGTGGGGTGGGCGTCGCGGCAACGGCAAGAGTCGGAACCGATTCCGGCGTCTGTCCTGGAGAAGGTTGGGAAAAGGGGCGTTGAAAATAGAGCACGGCAAAGATCATCAGGAGTCCGAACAGGCAGACAGACACAATAAAAAGCAACAAATACGCTTTAGGTTGACCGATTCGCTGCGTTTTTTGCAAATCAAGCATCATCGGTTCATAGTCTTTTGGTTTATCCATAAGAAAACCCCTCGCTTTTTCCGAGATTTCAGAGCTTTATCAGGAATTCGGTATCATCCTGATCAAAATCGTGCAACGCTTTGCGGATGAGATTGAGGTTGATAGGAGCAACATAGCGGATTTCGGCCAGTTGTTTTTGCAATTCCTGCGCTTTACTATAGTCGCGATCAAGCTTCAGAGCATTTTCACAGTGCATGCTGGCTTGTTTGACATCTCCTTTTTCCAGGCACACATTACTCAAATTAAAATGAATTTCTTTCATGGCCGGTTTAAGCTGCAGCGCGGTTTGCAGGGCCTCCTGAGCCTCATCCAGATTACCGACCGCAATATAGGCCATTCCCAGATTATAATACGCCACGCCATTGTGAGGCATCGCCTTGACGACTTCTTTGAGCGTCGCGATTCCCTCGCGATAGCGCTGCTGCTGGACATACGTACACCCCAGACCATATCGCGCTTCAATCATACGAGACTGGCGTTTCAGGGCAGCGCGAAATTCCTCTTCCGCTCTGGTATAGTCAGCGGTTTGGAGAGACACCACTCCTTTATCGTAATGCAATTTTGCGAGAAACCGCAGGTATTGACGCAGCCAGATCGCCCCGCTCACCACGCCGACAAGTCCGACCAAAACAAGCACACCGATCATCACATCAGGCGGTACCATCATATCAGGGTTCCTCTGACTCAGTTTCTTCGACGGCGATCAGCACCACCGTGATATTATCTTTTCCGCCTTGCTGATTCGCCTTGGAAACCAGACGATGACAGGCGTCGGCCAGACCGGGGGAACCGAGCACAATATCGCGAATTTTAGCATCCGTTACCAGATCGGTCAGGCCATCCGAACACAACAACAGCAAATCTCCGGCGCGTAGCGCGGAATATTCGCCCACATCCACATGAATTTTGGTCACGCACCCTAAAGCCTGGTCCAGAACATTCGAATCTTCCTGAGCGGCCTCTTCAGGTGTCAATTTTTTTTCTTTCACAAACCGATTGACGAGCGTGTGATCTTCCGTCAATTGGGTAATTTCCCGCGTAACCGGCCGGATGACGTACAAGCGGCTATCGCCGACATGCCCGTAATACGCGCTATTTTCTTTCAAAATGACGCTGGTTAAGGTGGTGCCCATGCCTTTGTATTGCGGATGTTTTTCAGCATATTCTTCGATACGGCGGTGCGCCTCGAAAAATACATTTCGCAGACGATCTTCTGGAGAAATCTTCACATGCGGCAATACGTAATACATGCGTAAGGTATCAATCGCAATTTGACTCGCAATTTCGCCCCCTTCCTGGCCACTGACTCCATCTGCGACGGCAAATAAGTACCCCAGACGATTCAAGCTGTCAGCTACGGTCAATGTGTGAGGAGCATCTAAAAAACTGTCTTCATTCGCGGTTTTTCGCAATCCTGCGTCGGTTTCTGAGGTGCTTCGATATGTAAATTTTGACTTCATAGGCCATGTCATGCGTCATAAAGGATCCGCAAACACACGTGATCTTGTTAACTAGAAACGGTACACACCTGGGAATTATGGTTAATGATTTGACCCAAATATCCCTGAGCGGTTGAAAGCGATTTGTATAAATGGATCGCCTCATCTTTTTGCTGGCGTTTATAGTAACAGGCGGCCAGGTTGTTCACAACTTTCAGGAACAACGTATTCCAGTGTTGTCCTCCCCAGACGTCTTCATAGCGTTCAAGCACCTCTTTAGTTTTCAGAAAGATCTGTTGAGCCGCTTCATAATGGCCCTGTCGAAACACACACATTCCACTAATCAGGCGGGCGCGAATGGAAAGCAACAGCGAGGAAAGCAGATGCTGCATCAATTTTTCAGGAAACGCCTCATCTGGATTGAGCATACCGTGATCGACTTCCTCTTGAATTTCATCAAAATGTTCGCGCACATGCTGCCCCCACAAGAGCGCCTCCCGCCAATCATGACGTTGATACGCTTCTGTCATGCGTTGCAGCATATAGGGTAACAGAAATTGTAATAAATGTTCAATTGAAGGACGTTTCTGCGGGTGAAGCACTTCCAGGGTTGACACAAAGCGCTGGCACAGTTCTAAAGGCAAACGATATTGCTGCAGAAACGTATATAATTTTTGTTGATTGCGTTTTGCCGTGTGATACGCGAGTTGATATTCTTTTTTCGGCGTCTTTTGCGAGGCCGGATCAGAATGATAGTCGTAAATATATTCTTTTAATTGTTCAGATTGATCAATACTGTCAAAAAACGAAACGCCCATTAATAATTCATAAAAAATGGCCCCAATCGAAAAGATATCTGCGCTTTCAAAGGACCCCATTTTTTCTTTACGCAGGGTTCGAAAACGTTTCATGCGCAGACGAGTGGGCGATACCTCCGGCGGCGAATACATTTCGCCGCCAAAAATAATCGTGCCTGAACGACGTTCGGCTTCGCGCATCCCGCCTAAATCGAGCAGAATCAATTTTTCATCCTGAATTTTAATATTGTCCGGAAAAATATCCTGATGGTAATGGCCGTGTTGATGTATGCTGTAAATCACGGAACAGAGTTGAAAAATCAACCGCATGGCCTGATCTTCTTCCACATTCAATTCAATCCGATATTTACTCGAACCCAGGCGTTTACCATGCACATATTCCATCACGAGGAACCAATAAGGGTCATCTCGGGTAAATTCATATTGCTCGCCCACCAGATGAACGATCCCGGAACGATAACAATAACTTTTCAACGCTTTGACTTCTTCGTGCCAGAGCTTCATTTGCAGCTCTTTACTCAGGTTGGGCTTGATGACTTTGATACACACTTCTTTTTTGTCATCCTGGGTGTCAAAAGCTTTATACAGCCGTCCGAACCCGCCTTCTTCATGAGGCATCTCAGTAATATCACGATAACGCTCACAGGTCTTTTCATTAATAAATTCGTGTATAGTCATATCTGTACCCGACAATCTGGTCTCCAGGATCATGTTCTGATTAAGGGAACATGAATACATGTTTATACAGTTTTTTTATAGTTACGGAGACTTGTCAACTTCAAAGCGTCATTGAAAACAAGTTTTTTAAAAAAAAATGAAACACTGACATCAAGTTTCAGCAGTCATATTTCCGATTTATAGAAGCAATACTTCGGACAGTTTTGATTTCACCCCCCTCAAATCCCCCCGCAAGCGGGGGGAAGTATACATGAGACGTCCTATTGCTCATTTCCCCCCGTTTACGGGGGGACAAAGGGGGGCACACGAAAACTGTCCGAACTATTGAGAAGAAAACGACATTTTTAAATCATAAAATAATCATAGCAATTTTTATGCCAGGACAAGATCTTCTAAGGATTGCAGACGCAAAAATTTCAAATTGAGGAAGGATTGTGGCAGGATCAAACAAAAAAAGGGTAGAAAACCTGCCGGTTTTCACCCTCACAAAAAGTGAGCCGCCCTGGACTCGAACCAGGTACCCTCTGCTTAAAAGGCAGATGCTCTAACCGAATGAGCTAGCGGCCCCTCAAAATTGACATTTTAGTCTATAAAGAAAGCAGCATATTTTTGTCAAGGGAAAAATATCATTGATGCAAATTTGTTTTCTATGAAAGATACACACGCGGCAGTCGCCAGCTCCAATTCGTGAGAATATCATACGAAACGCTCTGTTTCCATCGGGCGATTTCATGCACAGCGATCTCTTCTGTTCCCATCTTTCCCATCACGACGACTTCATCGCTGATTTGAGCGGCCGGAATATCCGTAATATCCACCATCATCACATCCATGGCGTTGCCGCCCACAATCGGCGCACGTTTTCCATGAATGAGCACGCAGCCGGTGTTGCGGACTCTGGGAAACCCGTCGCCGTATCCTAATGGAATGACCGCAATCCTGCGAGCCGATGGCGCTGTATAGTGCATGCCGTAACCAACCTTATCGCCAGGCACAAGATTGCGGATCACGACAATTTTGGCTTTGACGCTCATGATCGGTTGAATGCCCGCAATTCTGCGGCAGACCTGCGAAGGATACACGCCTAAGGGCAGAATCCCGGTGCGCACCATATCACAATGCGCCTGCGGCAAATCTAAAAATCCGCCGGTATTACAGATATGGATTAGAGGAAAATTTATTCCTTTGAATTTTAGTTCTGCTAACACCTCCTGAAAACGTTGGAGCTGCAACAGCGCGTACGATTTATCCAACTCATCTGACATGGCGAAATGGCTCATAATGCCTTCAACGCGAATGCCCGGAATCTGCATAATCTGCGCAATCTTTTCGACGGCTTCGGTCCAGCGAATGCCATAGCGGCTTAATCCGGTGTCAATTTCGATGTGTACGACCGGCATCTTGCGCCATTTTGCCGCATAGCGGGCATAGCATGTCGCTTTTTGCACAGTATTGACAAAAATTGTCAGATCATACTGCAAACAGAATTCCAGTTGATCTTCAAGGCATTCGCCAAAGATCAGAATCGGGGCTGTCAACCCCTTTTCGCGCAGTTCAACCGCTTCGCTGATCGTCGCCACACCTAACATTTTGACGCCCTGCTCGAGCGCGACGCGCGCGCATTCAAACGCCCCATGCCCATACGCCTGATCTTTGGCGACAAACAAAAGCGATAAAGCGGCTGATTTTTCCTGATTAATGCTTACAAAATTTTGCTGAAGCTGCCCCAGATTGATTTCAATCCAGGCCGGACGATGATATAGATTCATAAGCTCTCCAATGTAAATAAAATTGTCATTCGTGCGTCTAAAAACCGGGTTTTTTGAAAAACCCGGTTTTTATTGCTGACTCCTTCTTCTATTATGTACCCTATTTTCAGACAAACTCACTGGTGTAATCCTGTTCCGATACGCATTGCGCATGTTCTCATATTTTAGCAACAATTTTCTTGACAGATGTGACAGGATTCGGTTTTTTGAAATAATCTTCTTACCTGACAAAGCCAAACCCATCGCAAGGTGGGGACGGAACGCCACGGATCCTTACAAGAAGGATGGCCGGGTTGCCTGGATGAGTGTAGAAACGCCGGACGGCCCAGCGTGGCCTCCGGCGTTTTTTTTGTGTGAGGGTCTGGCGTCGTGAGCCTGCTGACGCGCATCCTCGTTTCGGCAGGTCTCTGGTGTACATACAGGACACCATTCATCATGACTCAGGGAAAGAAGGCTGACAGGGGGAGGGAACTCAACTTGCGACCATGATCGCCCTGAAAGGGCAACGGCAGAGAGTCAGAGGTTGACACCTCTTACGTCTCCGGAAGACGACACGATCGCCTATCGCTATGATGGCGACGCCAACTCCCGTCTCATCCGCGTGGACGGTCCCTGGGAGGATGATGCCCTGCGCTACGGCTACGACGTTCTCGGACGGCGCACGCATGTCCTGCCGGAAGCCGGGACGCCGCTGACCTACCGGTATGATGCCTTCCATCGTCTGACCGAGATTCAGGTGGGGACGGCGGAGAACGCCTACACCTATAGCTATACCGGCGTCAATTCGCTGGTGCAGCAGGTGACCCGTCCCAACGGCAGCGCCACCACGTATCAATACAACGCACTCAAGCAACTGACTGAGATCCTGAACAGCGCGTCAAGCGGCGAGGCGCTGAGCCGCCATACTTACACTTACAACGCCCAAGATCTGCGCGACAGCGAGTCTCGTGAAGGCACAGCCATCCTGTCGGAACCCGCGGTGGCCGAAATGAAGACCGCCTACACGCATAACGCGGCCAACCAACTCCTGACCACCAACTGATCCGGATGCTGCCTACACCTACGACGCCGACGGCAACCTGACGCAAGGTGACACAAAGGACGGCGACATGTTTACCGCCAAGTATGACGCTGAAAACCGCATGACCTCGCTGGAATACACGGACAGCAGCGGCGTGCTGCACCGCCAGGAATTTCGCTACAGCGGCAACGGCCTGCTGGCCGAGCAAACGTGGTACGAAAACGGGACGCCAGTCTACACGGTCCACATTGTCCGAGACGGCATGCTGGCCATTCAAGACAGAGACGGCAAGAATGTCATGCTGCGGGAGCACACCTGGGGTCTGAACCTCGGCGGCGGCATTGGCGGCCTGTTGAACCTCAAGACTGCTGGACAAAACTACGCCTATCTGTACGATGGGAAAGGCAACGTGGAAGCCATCCTTGACAATGCACAGGCGATTATGGCAGCCTACCGTTACGACTCGTTTGGCGCACTGCTTGCCAAAACCGGCACTTTCGAGCAGCCGTTCGGTTTCTCCACCAAACGTTATAATGCACCTGTTGGCATGGTACAATATGAATTCAGGAACTATTTTCCTGAAATAGCTCGATGGGATAGACGTGACCCACTCGGCGAGCAAGGCGGCCCGAACCTGTATGCCTTCGTGGGTAATAATCCGGTCAATTGGGTGGATCCATTAGGAATATCAAAAGCAGAGGTCATCGAGAAAGGAGCATACAGGTTTGTCAAGTATGTTGGTGATAGTATGCATGGGGGAGAACACTGGCATATTTATGCCAGGAAAGGAGACGAATTACTTGGACGGGTCAGTCTTGACGGTACAATATTACCCGGATCAAAACATATTCCAGCTAAAGCGTTAAAAACATCAGCAAAATAGGGAAAGATCAGTGGTATGATGGTTGCGATCTTCTTAGAACTTGCGTTTCCTGATGAAGTTGGGGCTGATATATTACCTCTTGATTATGATGATTTGATTCAGCAACAAATTGCTCGTGAGACTAAGGCTGTATTCCTTTGCCCTTTCAGGCCAAAGAGCCATATTTTCAAATCTAACAAAGTCGTGTTATGAAAATAATACAAGATTTACGCACACCCTCCCTTATCCCCCGCAAGCAGCAGAACTTCACAGCCCTGCTGCGATTGTGGAGGGACTAAGGGAAAAAAGCAACACTATCCGAACTATTCTGTATTTCAACTTGAAAAGAAAGTTGACAGGATTCCTATTGCCTGCCAAACCTATCTTATCTCAGAGAAAGAGGCAAACTGTCATTTTACAAGGAGGGAGAGAATATGAGTATACATGAATTGGCAGGGAAACCGGCGCCGCGAGAACTGCTGGTGAACGTCCCCCGCATCATGACCGCTTATTATATGTACACTCCGGATATCAGCGATCCGACGCAGCAGGTATCCTTTGGGACTTCTGGACATCGCGGTAATTCTGTGAAAAAAAGTTTTAACGAAGTCCATATCCTGGCGATTGCGCAGGCAATCTGTGAGTATCGCCAGGCACACGGAATGAGTGGTCCTGTATTTATCGGCATGGATACCCACGCTCTGTCCGAAGCGGCTCTGGCAACCGCTGTAGAAGTGTTTGCCGCAAACGGCGCGGATATTATGCTGCAACGCGGACAGGGCTATACGCCTACGCCAGTGATTTCTCACGCTATTCTGACGTATAATCGGGACAGACGCATCGGGTTGGCCGACGGCGTGGTGATTACTCCTTCGCATAACCCTCCGAGTGACGGCGGATTTAAATATAACCCTCCTTCTGGGGGACCCGCAGATGCTCGTATCACAAAAGTGATTCAGGATCGCGCCAATGAGATTCTACGCAATGGTTTACAAGGCGTCAAACGTGTGCCATTCGAGCAGGCCCTGCAGGCCGAAACCACGCATGAATATGATTATATCACTCCTTACGTCGAAGATCTGCAACACGTGGTTGATATGCAGGCTATCGCATCGGCCGGATTACACATCGGTGTTGACCCGATGGGCGGGGCTGGCGTAGCCTTCTGGCAGCCAATTGCTGAACGCTATCGTCTTAACCTGGACATCGTCAATCCATACACGGATCCGACTTTTGCCTTTATGACCGTTGACAGAGATGGCAAAATTCGCATGGATTGCTCTTCCCCGTATGCTATGGCCGGGTTAATCGGCCTGAAAGATCAGTTTGACATTGCCTTTGGCAATGACCCGGATTACGACCGGCACGGCATTGTGACTAAAAGCGCAGGACTGATGAATCCGAATCATTACCTGGCTGTGGCAGTCTGGTATCTGTTCCAACACCGTCCTCACTGGCGTCCGGATGCAGTCATCGGCAAAACGTTGGTCTCCAGTTCAATGATCGATCGCGTGGCAGCCCATTTAGGGCGTAAGTTATCGGAAACGCCGGTCGGGTTCAAATGGTTTGTAGATGGCCTGTTGGACGGATCTTACGGCTTTGGCGGCGAAGAAAGCGCAGGGGCCTCTTTCTTGCGTTTGAATGGCACCGTTTGGACAACCGATAAAGACGGTATCATTCTTGATCTGCTGGCTGCTGAAATTACCGCCAAAACCGGCAAAGATCCAGCGGAACAATACAAACTGCTTGAAGCGCAATTCGGCAGTCCGGTCTATGAACGGATGGATGCGGCTGCGAACCCGGCCCAAAAAGCGGCTCTGGCAAATCTTTCGCCGGAAATGGTGGAGGCTCGTGTCATGGCCGGCGAACCGATTCTGGCTAAACTGACGCACGCCCCTGGTAATAATGCAGCGATCGGCGGGTTAAAAGTGGTCACAGAGAATGGGTGGTTTGCGGCCAGACCCTCAGGTACGGAAGATATTTACAAAATTTACGCTGAGAGTTTCAACGGCCCGGAGCATTTACAACACATTCAACAAGAAGCCCAAACAATTGTCAATGCTGCGTTCAAAGCCGCAGGAGCCTAAACTGGCGGGTGAGTGAGGGTCATGACAAAACAACGCATTAAACAACTTGCCAATAATCCGCGATTTATCCCGGATATTTACAACTATTGCGACCGCTGGTGCGAACGCTGTCCATTTACCACACGCTGTCTGAACTTTGCCCTGAGCGAAGAACAATTTGCCGAACCGGAATCTCGCGATATTTATAATAAACTTTTCTGGCAGCGTTTATCAGAAATGTTTCGCCTGACGCGCGAAATGCTGGAAGATACGCTGCAGATCCAGGGGATCAGCCTTGATGAACGCATTCGTGAAGCCGCCGAACAAGAAGAATTGCTCAAAGAACAGGCGCTGCGCCAGCATGAGTGCACTATCGCAGCGAAAGCGTATGGCGATGTGGTGGACGACTGGTTCGAAACCAATCAGGAGGTCATTCAGGAACGACGTCAGGAATTGCGAGATAAGGTACGGTTCGATCCGGACGACGCGGCACATCTGGATCAAGCTGCCGGGTTTGAAGATGTGCTTGAAATTGTGCGCTGGTACCAGCATCAGATTTATGTGAAGCTGACGCGGGCAATTTCAGGTCGCGCGAGCGAAGAGTTGTTCCCGGAAGATAATTTCCCGAAAGATTCCGACGGCTCCGCAAAAGTGGCGTTGATTGGCATTGACCGGTCAATTTCGGCCTGGATGGCTTTGCGTCATTTTTTGCCCGAGTGTAAAGATGAACTGATTGATGTGCTCGTTCAACTCGATCGACTGCGGCGGCAGATCGAGCGCGAGTTCCCGGACGCCAGAGCCTTTGTACGCCCTGGTTTTGATGAAATAAACGATTGACCACACGTTTTCAGGTATCGAAAAGCCGAGGTTTTTGAAGAAACCCGGTTTTGGAGCCTGATATTCCAATAACTGTTATGATTCAAGTGACTGACGATATTTTTATTGATGAACAGACTATTCAAGAAGATTTTATCCGCGCATCCGGTCCTGGAGGACAAAATGTCAACAAAGTCTCAACCGCTGTGCAACTGCGCTTTGATATACGGAATTCTGCGCTGCCCGACCCTGTACGCCAGCGTCTGGAGCAATTGGCCGGGAAACGCCTGACTGACGAGGGGGTCCTGATTCTTGAGGCCCGGCGTTTCCGGTCTCAAGAACGTAACCGCGAAGATGCGCTGCAACGGCTCTTGGCTTTGATCCGTCAGGCGACGCAACCGCCAGCGCCGCGTCGCAAAACCAGGCCGCCCCTGGCGGTGAAGGAACGCCGCTTAGAGACAAAACGACATCGCGGGAAAATTAAAAAATTGCGCCGGATTCATCTACACGTAGAAGAATAGCACGATATGCCATCGGATTCCCCTCTTGAGAGGGGTAGGAGGTGGGTTGCTGTCGGGAGCGGGATGCTCGCCCGATATCATGATACTTCAAGGAGACAACATGAACGTACAGGAAAGAATTGCAGCTTTGCGAAAATTGATGCAGCAGTACAAGATAGAGGCCTGGATCGCGCCCAGCGCAGATCCGCACCAAAGTGAATACGTGGCCGAGTGTTGGAAAACTCGCGCCTGGATTTCAGGTTTTACCGGGTCAGCAGGAACGGTCGTCATCACGCAGAATCAGGCAGGTTTATGGACTGATTCCCGCTATTATTTGCAGGCTGACCGGGAATTGGCAGGATCAGGAATTACCTTGTTTAAACTCGGCCAGCCTGAGGTGCCTTCGTATAGCGATTGGCTCGCTCAGGAATTACCTGAACACGCAACAATTGGTTTTGACGGACAGGTATTTTCTGCGGTGCAGGCCGAACAACTGCAAAAAGCTGTATCCGCGAAGCAGATCAGGTTGAACTATCAACAGGATCTGATCGCGCAAATCTGGCACAATCGTCCGACCGTGCCTGCACAGCCAGTGCTGGAATTAAGCCTTGAATTCGCAGGAGAATCACGCTCCTCCAAGTTCAGCCGGATGCGCGAACGCTTATCCAAAGCTGAAGCTGATGCGCATTTCATTACAGCCTTAGATGATATTGCCTGGATGTTCAATATCCGCGGGAACGATGTGGAGTACAATCCGGTCACCATTGCTTACGCATACCTTGCCCAGGACGATGTGCGTTTGTTTGTTGATATGGCCAAATTTTCGACTGAGGTTCAGGCTGCTTTGCGGCGTGACGGCGTGACGTTTGCCGGATATGAGGAGGCGCGGACCTTTCTTCAACAACTTCCACAGGGAACAACGGTGTTGATCGATCCGGAAAAAACATCCCTGATGATCAAAAACGCTCTCAGCCAGCACTGTACAATCAAAGAAGAACAAAATATCGCCTTTACGCTTAAAGCGCAGAAAAATGAAACCGAACTGCAAGGCATCCGCCATGCCCATGTACGCGACGGCGTGGCCATGGTCAAATGGCTCTGCTGGCTGGATCAGCACTTAGGCAAAGAAGTATACACGGAATACACTGTGGTTGATTCCTTGCGCGAGCTGCGAAGCCAGCAGCAGTATTTTCAAGGACTGAGTTTTCATCCGATTGCCGGGTACCAGGCGAACGCTGCGCTTTGCCATTATCGCCCTGAACCAAAAACTGCGTTGACCATCCGGCCTGAAGGAATCCTGCTGGTTGATTCCGGAGCTCAATATCTGGACGGTACGACCGATATTACCCGTACTTTTGCGCTTTCGGCGCCAACGGCCCAGCAAAAACAGGATTTCACGCTGGTATTGAAAGGCAACATCAATCTATCTCTGGCAAAATTCCCGAAAGGCACGACCGGCGCGCAGCTTGACATCCTGGCCAGGCAAGCGTTGTGGAATCATGGGTATAATTATGGGCATGGCACCGGACACGGGATCGGGCATTTTCTGAATGTCCATGAGGGGCCGCAGCGTATCCATGTTAATAATTATGTGCCTTTAGAATTAAGTATGGTCTGTTCCAACGAACCCGGTTTATATCGCACAAACCAGTATGGTATCCGAATTGAAAACACGATTGTCGTGATTCCGGCAGAGACCACGGAGTTCGACATCTTTTATCAGTTTGAGACCGTGACCCTGTGTCCGATCGATCTTGATCTGGTTGACGCCTCGTTATTGAGTCAAGCAGAAACAACCTGGTTGAATGCCTATCACCAGCGGGTGTATACTACGCTTTCTCCTTATTTGGCTGAACAGGAACGAGCCTGGCTGCGGCATGAAACACGGACGATCTGAAACGCCTCACTCTAAGAACAACGGGTTGGACAGTTTTCTTGTGCCCCCTTTATCTCCCCGTAAACGGGGGGAAATTGGAAAGACACCCCTTCTGTGCGTTTCCCTCTGCACGCGAGGGGAACCTGGTTGATGCTGCGTTTTCAAGAGCAAGCGGCGAAAAGCCAGACGATGAAGATGCCTATATTTTCTTCAACCTCCTCCAATGATCATGGGTCAAATTATATATCTGCTGGATTGGCACATCCATTGCATATATTATCTGTGTCCACGACAAAAAATTTACCTCTCTTCTGTTCCCCCGCTTGCTGGGGGATTGAGAGGGGTGGAATCAAAACTGTCTGACGTATTAGACCTTGATAGAGGCGATTATGAGACTATTCTTCCGATTGTTGTGTCGTGCAATCCTTGTTTTGACCGCAGGATGCTCTGCTTTGCTGTTCGTTCCGGGAGCTAACGTTTTGCCTGCGTATGCCATACCCTTGAATCCGTCGCTGTCACTTATCCAGTATACAGAAAACGCTGTACTGCCATTGTGGCAAGAAGGCGGTATATTTTCCGACATATTGGAACAGGATAACAAACAGTATAATATCAATTATTTAGCCAAGCAGACGAATTTTACACTCAATGACGCTCTGACCGATCTGAAACAGAAAATCAAGGTGACTTTCAGCCCCAGGGTAGTGCTGAAACCGTTTGTCATTATCGAAGAACTGCAGGGTTACCTGGCAGCCTATCAATCGAAAGGCCTGGGGAGTTCTATTCATATTGACGAACATTTTCAGGCAAAAGTCTTGCTGAATCCATCGAAACTTTCGCGGCTGAAAAAAGTCCGTGCGCGCAA
Source organism: Candidatus Vecturithrix sp. (assembly GCA_040772385.1). Lineage (GTDB taxonomy): Bacteria > Moduliflexota > Moduliflexia > Moduliflexales > Moduliflexaceae > Vecturithrix. The sequence goes on from JAXGYF010000001.1 coordinate 1,094,381, forward strand.
ATCGTTTGCGGTTTCTCCTTACCACAATAAAATCTACGGGTTACATCTTTATATTAGCTGGTGACATTTTTTGTTTCATCGCACGAAAATGGTTTCATAACCCCTAGCAACCAGGTTTCTTTGAGAAACCTGGTTGTCAGACAGGATTGGGGGAGAAAATCCGTATCCTAAATCGTCTTATTCTCGAAAGATTTCATCGGCGGACCATTCAGCAGTTTTTCATGGATAAACACATCTGCACGGAAGCGGGCGATGCGTTCGGCAGAAGAAGCATTGTGCGCCGCTTGCTCAAGGGTGGTATCGCCGCTAGAAATCACGCCATAGCCAGCTACAATACAACAGCCTTTATGCCATCTGAGCATATTTAAAATGGGGTCGGCGGCGGTGGAATTCTTCATCTGCGAAAAATCCACCAATCCCAGGCGCGGATTCAGATAGATCGCCTCTGCATCAATCGGACAGACGACAGGATGGTGTTGAAGCTCATACATAACTGCCTGTGGTTTACCTGATAAGGCTGCCATGCCATACATCTCTGCCAACTCAACCATGCCTTCAGAGGTTGCCAGTGGACTGGTCGTGATCATGCAGGTGTTTTGATGGGTGTTCTGATAGAGCAGTTTATGGAAGCGCAGATCCACGCTGTCATCTTCCTGAAAATCCAGCTTGAGACGATACAGCGGAAAATCAAATCCTTCTGGCGCGGCTGACATTGGACAGTAGATCATTTCATTCGCTTTGACTTTCTGGCTCATAGAACCACTGCCATACGCGCTAATTGAGGCGTCGAAATTATACGTGAGACGCTGGCGAAAATCTGCGATGACCGATTGATCCGTAATCTCGCAGCAGGGCGGAGTGATATCGAACTCATGCGGACTGGCTCCGTCGCCAAAAATCTTTTTCTTGCCCTGTTCTGCCAGAATTTGTTGGAGTGCGACAATATTGACTCCGCGCCGCCGCAGATTCATCGCAAGCGTGGCGCTATGCTCAAGCACGCTCAGTCGGTGCAATCCTTGTTCCGGGGTACGGCCAATCGTAAATGGGCCATGGCCTCTGACGATAGTCACAATATTTTCTTCCAGATACCTGGGAATACGTTCTTCCATTTCCGGCGAGCCGACCGGTTGAATGTAAGCGCCGACTTTGATTGGGCCAAGCGTGTATGCGCCAAAGAAATCAAGAGGATAGAACTCAAATTCATCGCGTCCTTTGTGATCCTGCCCCAGATAGCGCAAAAAGATCTGGGTTGCTGTCGTATCAAACGAAATCATGGTACTCTGAATCGAATGGGCATGGACAATCGCATCAGCGCCGGGGATCTGCAAAATTTTGCGGTGAATCGTTGATTCTGTGGAGCCGCGCGCATCCCCCCAACTCACATCAGAAAATTTGACCGGCACAATATCCCGTGGAATCAAGGCCCCGCACTGCGAACCACTTGCGGTGATATAAAACCGATCCGGATCATCCGGGTCGCGCATCGAAAGATTGCCGCTATGGGTATTATTGGCGTTAATGCGAGCCAATGCCGCTCCGGTCAGGTATAATTTTTCATAAATATAGCGTAGATCTGCCATTGTTGAGAACGACAGGAATGTCTCATGAGCAAGGCCTATTATAGCATTATTCATGCGCATGAACCACATTCACAGGAGTCCCACAGATCGTCTTTGGCTGGCAAAGCCGAGTTGTAAGACTCCTGCTTTTGAGGTCCATTCAACGGCATCATGCGGTAAGTGTCAAAGCTTGCTTATCAGAGATCCCTGTCGTGTTATACAAAGTCCTGCAAGTCCAATTTTGTAAGTGTCTCCTGAGTCGGGATGCCCTGATCATCCCATCCCAGAGCCTGATAATACTCCTGGTGCATTTGTTCAAAGGCGTGACGATTACACACGGCGGTGCGTTCGCCCGTATCAACCGGTTTTTCAAAGAATCGTTCAGGCAGCCAGTCATCATCTTTCGTAAAGCCGCAGCGAATATTGAACAGCCGTTCCAGGGTCAGGGTCCGCCAGGCGATTTTTTGCAGCAGGCCGGCATTATAGTGTAAACCGGTCACAGCATTGACCAGCAAAGCGTGTTCATCTAAGGTAATAGAAAACGAGCTATAGACACACGCTCCGATAATATCAACCGTGGTATTAGCGAACGCGGCATTTTTCGAGATCAACGCGCTGCCTTCGATCCGGTCACCCGGCCATTCAGCATAGCCGGCACAGTAATCTTTTGCTGCTGTATAACCTCCTTCCAGGTGGCAGGCCCCGCGATTGCTCATTTCATAGCCTAAAGCCTGGGTAAACGAGGTACGCGGGTCATAGGCCGGGATCTCCTGCTTTTTGACCGTCATCGAAAGTTCCGGATGACCGTACCGTTCGCAGAAGCGATACGAACCTAAAGCCAGATATCTGCCAATTCCGCGCAGATGGCCAATTTCGTGCACCAGGGGAAGCAGGATATCAGCCTTGCCAAAGGCCGGTTCGCCATACTGCGTCACAAATTCTTGTGTATCTTCCACAAGTTGTTGTTCCTGCGGAGATTTTGCTGCGCCTTTTGACGTGACCAGTTCATACAGTTCAATAAACGCAGCGATCGTTCCCCCTAAAGAAATCGTGTCAACGCCGTACCGATTCGCCCAATAATTCGCCTGCACAATCACCGGTAAATTATAGATGGATAAATTCGCGCCTAATAAAGCTACCGTTTCAAATTCCGGGCCTTCACCTTCATCAATCAGATGGTCTTCGCCGTCAAACAGCTGAGTTTTACGTTTGCACAAAATCGGACAACTGTAACACGTGCCTTTTTTGACCGTGATTTTCGTTTCTCCGGGTTTGGCGTTGATCGCATGGCGACGCAGGGCTTCTCCGGTGATGTGGTGAATATCTTCCGGTTTATGAGACGTATCCTGCATGTTCTTGTGGACCAGTTGGCCATAATTATTGACCATGCCGCACAGGCAGAGAGATCCCATTGAGGAAAGCGAACCGTAATGTTCTTCTTTGCGGGAGAATTTCCCCACTTCAAGTTTGATTTTGGCTTTAAACGCGGCTCCGCTTTCGTTTTTGAAATTCAGGCTTTCTTCGTCAGCAACCTCTATCGCGCGAGATCGATCCGGAACCACCGCAATAGCATACAGATTTTTCGCGCCAAACACGGCTCCACCGCCGCCGCGTCCCAGAGCACGGCCTTTATCGTTGCTGACAGAAGCAAAATATGCCCCCAATTTTCCGGCCTGTCCAATCGTTAATACACGAGCGCCCCGTGGCAGTTCGGCGACTAAAGCATCTGTCGTATCTTCGGTATTAGCCTCTCGAAATCGATCGGCCGGTTGAAATTCGACTCCTGAACTTGAAATCACCAGATAGGTTGGTCTATCAGCCTTCCCGGTGATGTACAGGACATCATATCCGGTTTTCTTGAATACCACGCCCCAGTAGCCTCCGGAGTCAGCACTGCCGACTCCTCCGGTAAGCGGAGACTTAAAATTCGCATGAAACCTTCCGGACGTCGGCATTTTTGTGCCGGTTGTCGGGGCAGTAGTGATAATCAGCGGATTATCCGGCGACAACGGATCAACTTCGGCAAACGCATTTTTATAGCGACCATTCTGTTCAAGCCCGGAAAAATGTTGAAACAAAAAAGCGATTCCAAGTCCTCGTCCTCCGAGAAAACGGGCCGCGAGGTCAGAAGCTAATGGTTCGGTACGATAGGTTTGCCTGCTGAGATCGACAGCTAACACTTTGCCCATATATCCTTTGGGCAGATGAGTTGTATTTACTTGCATAGAGATGCCCTCATTTACGTTGTCCTTGTATTCACTGCGTTATTCCTGGAATTCGTTAACAACCACCCCACTCAACCACATATCATTTCATCAATGCTCGTATTTCTGTCAAAAGAAAAGCCGGAGAGAAAAGACATCTGTGCTGTTCACTGAATCCAAAGGCAGCCCAAGTTATTCCAGACATTCATGACTTTGATCTACAAAACGATGCCATCCTCTTGTGCCTGATCTGTCAAGTCGAATTTCATAACATTTCAGATGCGATCTTTTTCATTTTTTTGTAAAAATGTGCTTCCAATACGAAAAATTTTTTATCTTTTCCCTCATATCGAAGGAGAAAAGGCTTTTCTTCTATCTTCTTGATAATAAAAGACTTACCTCTCTGATATTTGTAAGAAGCCCTTTATACAGGCATCTCTTCCTCAAAAAAATGAAAACTCCCATCAGTTTTCTGTTGACGTTAGAAGAGACTTTCGCTATAGTATGTTTAGTTTAACGAGGTCTCGAACAGAACGTATGGTGAAAAGTTTTCTGCGAAGCAGGCCTTGTTTAACAATTTCTGTAGGGTGAGGGTGAGTGGAGGTTTACTCATCCAATAATTGTGTTTAACATTAAGGAGGAGTTACGTATGAACAAGGATTCATTAATTGCCGCAATGGCTGAAAAATCTGGTTTGACGAGAAAAGATTGTGAAAGTAGTTTAAATGCATTTATTGAAAGTATTTCTGAAGCGCTGGCGAAAAAAGAGAAAGTGACCCTCATTGGATTTGGAACATTTTCTGTAGTGACACGCGCGTCCCGGACAGGTCGCAATCCTAGCACGGGAGAACCAATGGAAATTCCTGCGAAAGATGTGCCCAAATTCAGCCCCGGAACGAGTCTTAAAGACAAAGTCGCCGGAAAATAAGGCTCCCCTGATTCGATATGCTGCAAGGGCTGCGGTTGACATTAGAAGATCGTTAATCCGACGAGGAGTCTTATTAGCAACGATTTATCAGAACATACGAAGGAAAAGGTCACAAAGTGATGTTGTTATGAAATGTCTTTTTTTCAGATAAGGCGTTGAAGCCTGAGCACGATGAGAAAAAAAGCATTCATAACAAGTCACTTTGCGGCTTTCGAAATCCAGTGGAACAGCAGCACGAAGGTTCGATGAAAGAGATGGTGCGCTATATTGCCGAGGCATTGGCTGATGAGCCCGAAAGTGTCGATGTTCAAGAAATTCAGGGAAGTCATAGCACAATTGTTGAGCTAAAAGTCTCTGAACGCGATCGAGGAAAGATTATCGGACGCCAGGGAAGAACGGCAGATGCCATGCGAACTCTTTTGAAAGCAGCAGGAAGGAAGGTCGGGAAAACATATATTCTCGAAATTATTGATTAATCTGTACACACGTTTTCTTCTTTGAAAATGAGTTTTTCATAAAGAGGGATTTTTTCAGGAAAAAGCAACGTGTGTGCAGCCTCTCCGAATATGTTCCTGATGAATGAAAAAAGGCGAAATGAGGAGGTTACGTCAAGAGAAACGCCAGAGAGAATGCTCATGTCTTTCATGGCTATGTATGTTGAGGAACTGGGGAGGTGGCAACTTCTAACTCCCCAACCCACTCTTTCTGAATGGCGCAGGAAAAGAGACCCGATAGCAGTTCAAGAAATCAGGCGTTGCAGTGTTGTTAAAATCTGTTCGACATGAAAAGGCTTCCCAATAAAGACTTTCACGCCCAATTGAAAGACGCGTTGGCGGATGTCGTCGTAATCATTCCCGCTGATCACAATGACATGAGCTGCCGGATTGATATTGAAAATACTTTTGATTGCTTCGATGCCGTTCATATCTGGCATTGAAATATCCATCACAACGACATCAGGTAACTGGTCAACATAGAGCACCAGGCCTTCCGTTCCGGTTGAAGCTGTTCCTACCACCTGTCCGTCAAGCATTTCGACAATGGTCGAAAACACGTCAATCACTACATGCGAATCATCTACAATAATATAGCGTAACGGGGAAGGGCGAGAACGCTGGATTTGAGCTTGCGCTACATAATAGATATTCCCTTCGGCAAGAAGAGGTTTGGGGGTGGCGGACTCTGGCATGTGGTCCAAAACATGCGAGGGACAAACGACTTGAGGAGTCAGTGAGGCGTCAAGTCGGGCTAATAACTCAGGAGTATAGCATTCTGCCACAGAGGGAAGAGACCACTGGCCAGAAGTTGTGAACAGATCTCGCGCAGAACTCAAACCAATTTGAAACGTCTCATCCATCTTCATCGTATAGAGGTTTTTTTGAAGCAGCTCTGCCAGCTCATCGTGCTCAACGCTCAACAGATCCGAGAGAATAGAGACGGCCTTCTGAACCGTTGTGTTGAGATAATCCGTGGCCTTTTTAATCGCTTTCAGACAGGAAAGTAGAAGTTCTGGAGCCTTGTGAATCTGATCGGTATATGTTGTCAGTAAGCTTTGACCTGTCAGCCAGTTAACCGGCCCCTCATGGCCGGGGATCTTCGAGAATAAGCCGGAAAAATAGAATTGTCCCCCCATATAACGCGCCTGGCTGGTCCAGGGTTCCCAACAGGCTACAGCATCAAGCTCGCCAGTACTAAGCAATTCTAATTGTTTAACTGGCGACGCATCGAGAAATTCGATTGAGTCCAACTCCAGACTAAAATCTCTGGCCATATTGCGAAACATGATTTCCGTTAAGGAATGGCGCGTTATCCCGATTTTTCGACCTTCTAAATCGGCGGGGAGGACGATTCCGGCATGTTCTCGCAGAATCACCTGATAAGACGCTGAGATATCCGCCAGAGGGGCAATGATCCGGATCGGCAATCCATTGGCGCACAGTCGTAAAATATCCGGCGCGGTTTGAACCCAGATCAGCGGTTTTTCCTGCATCGTGGTAAACGCCTTAAATAAGTCTTCTTCAGAAGAAAATAATCGGCATTGAATCTGGATCCCTTCCTGTCGAAAAAATCCCAGACGTTTTGCAAGCACTAACTGGGCCGAGGTATTCAGATTTTTTGTGCCCCAGGCAATCAGCGTTTGTTCCATACTCGTTCTCCGTTCTGTTGTTACAAGAAATCCGCTTCGCTCCTTTCTCAAATCAACGCATATCGCTGCTGAAAAACTCTCAGGGCAAAGTATAAGGTGCATAAATGATGTACGTCAAGTATTTTCAGTACATTCTTTGCAGCCAGAGAACCATTCGGGGATTTCGGGGTAATTTTGTTCGAAAAATACTTGTAAAGAACAGATAATTATTCTGGAATAGTACCTGACGAAATTAATTCTGAGGAATGATGCAGAAGCGCAAACACGCGTTTGCTCTTCTGAGCGTTCATAAATTTTTCATTCTGTTGGTAAAGAATTATGCAAATAACGTTTTCTTCAATCGTGAATCGCGACGACTGGAACCATGTGCTGCGACATGCGGCGTTAGCGAATGTTTTTCATAGTCCGGAATATTTTGATATTCAAACCGCTCTGGGACACAAACTTTTATATTCGTGTTGTTATGATCAGGAGGAACCGGTCGGAATAATCGTTGGGGTCAGGAATGATTCGGGCTATCATCAGGACATTATCGAAATTGGCACCAAAAGTGGAGGGCTTCCATTACTGATCTCTCGCTATGATCAGACTGTCGAGGCCAGGGTCCTGAAAAATCGCTTTATTGAACATTTTGCACAGCAATATTTTCAATCCCCTCAGCGGTTCATCTTTTATCCCTGTTTTCACCTTGACAAATGCTTGCTTGCTGATCCGATCTGGCAATGTATGCAACAGTATGATTCCACGGTATTTCTTGATTTACAACGTGAGGAACACAGCCTATGGATGGGATTGAACGGCAAATGCCGCAACGCCATACGCTATGCTCAACGCCAGGGGGTCACGGCCCGTATCGCGAACGAATTGGCCTATTTTGAACGATTTTATCATTTTTACAAGGCCATTCGCACAAAGCGTAACACAAAGTATATTGGGTACGAAGAACTGCGGATGAAATTTGACACCTTTACCCGAAACGGATTAGCGGATCTGTGGGTCGCTTTTCTTGATGAAACGCCTCTGGCGTATGCTTTTATCTGGAAATATAAACGCATGATCAATTTTGTTTATGGATCGTCCGATGACGGCACCTGGTCGTATAAGCCGAATAATCTGATTCAATGGGAATTGATCAAATATTACAAACAGCAGGGCTATACTTTATACAATATGTGGGGCATTCGCAATATGAATTTCACGGAGACCCGTTCCCCCGCAGAACAAGAAATCGAAGGCTATGGAAAATTCAAGCTCTCCTTTGGGGCCGAATTGCGTGATTTGGTGCGTTATGTGAGGGTATAAAGGAAGAGACGGATAAAATCCTACAGCAATGAAGAAACTTACGGAAAAAACAGCGCGTACCGCCCTTATGCTCGAAGAGGTTTTCGGAATTCCGGAAATTTATGATCCGCTTCCTGTTCTTGATAACCTGATGCTGACGCTGCTTTCTCAGAATACGAATGACATCAATCGCGATAAAGCGTATCATGCTTTACGAAAGCGGTTTCCGACCTGGGAAGCGGTCATGCACGCGGATGTGAAAGAAATTGCCGACGCTATCCGTATTGCGGGGTTAGCAAACCAAAAGAGCCAGCGTATGCAAGCGATCTTGCAATGGATTTATGCGCAGTATGGAAAATTAGATCTGGCGTTTCTGTGTGAAATGGATAAGCAGGAGGTCATCGAGACCTTCTGTCAATTAAAAGGGGTTGGGATTAAAACCATCTCTGTCGTGTTGGCGTTTTCCTGCGGCGTGGATATTTTCCCGGTAGATACGCACGTCCATCGTCTGTGCAACCGAATTGGGCTGGTCAAACCGCCTACGACATCGCCTGAGCAGACGTTTCACCAGATGCAGGCGCGGGTGCCGGCCGGCAAAGCGTTTTCCTTTCACCTCAACCTGATCACACACGGCCGGACGATTTGTAAAGCCCGCAAGCCTTTGTGCATGCAATGTCCGTTGCGTCAAGTGTGTGATTATGCTGAGGCGGCATCTCATGTCTGATTATGCAGTGGCCTTTGTTGAATGCGATTACAACCGCTACAGTCTGGCAGTGTTGACCGGAATTCTTGAAGAAGACGAACGCTTTGAAAATCTGGACCTCCATTTTCTTACATTTAAAAAGAAAACGCGTTCGAAGCATTCCAACGCGGCATACATTGCGGAACAAGCGGCGGAACTGGCTAAACGGTATCGAAAACTCGCGCTGGCGTTCTCTTTCCACACCGCGAATGTGATTGAGATCAAAGAGTTGGTCGGGACAATCCGCCACAAGCTGGCAGAGGTGAATACCCCGGACATCCTTGTTCGAAATCGCTCGCAGGATATTCTGTACGTTGCTGGTGGACCGCATCCTTCCGGCGATCCGGAAGGCACATTACAATTGGGGTTTGACCTTGTTCTTATCGGAGAAGGAGAAATCACATTTCCGCGTTTACTGAATGCGTATTTTTCTCATAGCGATTACCATCTGGTTCAGGGCGTGGCCTTTTGGAAAGGTGACGGGTGTTATCAGGCAAATGAGCGCCCGTTGCCGGTTGATTTAAGCGATTTTCCGCCCTTTGCGCTCCGACATAAACGCTTTTGTCCATTGGAAATCAGTCGCGGATGTCCCTGGGGCTGTTATTATTGCCAGACGCCGTTCTTGATGGGACATTGTATGCGGCATCGTTCCCTTGAAAGTGTTGTTGCGTATGCAGAGCGGGCCAAAGGGTTGCGATGTCATCTCTTGCGTTTTATCACACCGAACGCCTTTGCCTATGGATCTGTTGATGGCCGCAGCGTGAACTTTGAAGCTCTTGAAGCTCTATTAAAAGCGGTTGCGGAGATCTATGGCAAAGAGCAGGTTTATCTGGGATCCTTTCCCTCTGAAGTCCGGCCGGAACATATTTCCATTGAAACGCTTGAATTAGTCAAGATCTATTGCGCCAATGACAATCTGGTGATCGGGGCGCAGTCGGGAAGCGACCGTTTACTTGAAGCTATCCATCGCGGGCATGGCGTGACTGAGATTCTGCGGGCAACGGAATTGACCCTGAACGCCGGGCTGATTCCAAATGTGGATTTAATTTTCGGCCTGCCTGGCGAAACCAGCCGGGATCGCGAGGCAACCCGGCACTTGATCACTCGATTAATTGCGATGGGCGCACGCATTCATAGCCATGCCTTTATGCCGCTGGCGGGAACTCCTTTTTTCAGAAGTAAACCAGGGTCTGTTGATGCTCGTACCCGGGAGATGATCGAACAACTTCGAGGAAAACGACTTGAGCACGGCAATTGGAAACAACATGAATGCATTGCACAGGAAACCGCTGATTTTTTGACCGTGTAAAACAGCATCTCACTCTCGATACCAATACTGTTGGCTGAAAAGGAGATATAGTTGGGCTTCATTCGCCTGCCTGGGGTGAGAGGTTTGTCTGGTGCTGCAGATACGCGTGCAGCGCGCGTGTTTCTGCCAACCGCTGTCGAATCGTGGTATTTGATGGGTCAGCGCGAAGCATTTTTTGGTAGAGCGCAATTGCTTGCTCGCACAAATTCTGTTTGACATATTGTTCAGCCAGCGCCATTTCTGACTGTGATGCCGCCGCTGAAGATGGCTTTTTTGATTGTGGCGCAGAGGGCTGACGGCGAGGAGCTTTCGATGGTTTCCTGGGCGAAGAAGGCGTCACGGTTTTCTGATAAAGACGGCTGAAAGTCGTGAGAAGCGTGTGATCTTCTTGCTCGCCGTTTGCCAAATTATCCACCTGTTGACTTAAAATGTCGATCACCTGAAATAAAAAATCAATATTCGCATCAGAGACAGGCAATTTGTGATCGCGCATATCTCCAAGCAGGTTTTCGATTTTATGAGCAAACTGGCTCACCACCGACAATCCTAACATACCGGCAGATCCTTTAATTCCGTGAACTGAACGGAACAGGCGGTCAACAAGATTTATGTTATCTTTCTGTTGTTCCAATGCCAGTAAATCATCATTAATGCTTTGGAGATGTTCGCTGGCCTCGACAACGAAAAACTCAATCATATCAGCCCTGTCTGATTGTATGCTCATAATACCCTTTCCTTTTTTCTCGCAGGTGTCATGTTTTTTTGAGCATTCGGCCTCTGAATTTCGCGTGAACACTCTGCTTTCGCTATCAAAACAGAGCGTTCACCCTCCAGCTCACCTCTCAAATTTTACTTTACTAAGGTACCACTGGACGGTCACAGGAGTTTGAAGGAGTAGCAACACTCGGATTTGCTTGCCGCCGTCACGCCAGCTAAGGCTGCCCTTTGGCACTCCTCATGTCTGATAAAAATTTCTATTATAGTCTACTACTTTAAAAATCTTTCTGTCAACTTTTTTTCTGTCAAGCCCTCCCTTTGTCTTTTTGTCAAACTCTTCAGTAATTTATCTGTGTATTTCGGGAAATTTTCTTGACAATCTCTACAAGATTGGATGACGTGAAAGCCTGAGAACGTTTAAAACTTTTTGATTCTCGCAATATTTTCATTGCGATGGAAGAACTGAGGCAAATGAGGCAGGACGATTCCTTCAGGCTGATGGAGATGGCGTTACCGGGTTCTGAAGGCGGGTAATGTAAAATATGAAAGTACCAAAACATTTTGCCAGTGATAACTTTGCAGGGGTGCATCCTGATATTTTAAAAGCAATTGTTTCTGCCAATAGCGGGCACTGTAAGGCCTATGGTGCGGATAAATATACGGATGTGGCTATCAAAAAATTTTACGATCATTTTGGCGATCGGATTGATGTGTATTTTGTGTTCGGGGGCACTGCGGCCAATGTGCTCGGACTCAAGATGATCACGGAATCGTATCATGGCATCATCTGCGCCGAATCGGCTCATATCAATGTTGATGAGTGCGGCGCGCCTGAAAAATTTACCGGATGCAAATTATTCTCCCTTCCGTCGCCTGAGGGGAAAATCACGGTTGACCAGGTCTCGCAGTATTTATCGGCTTGTGGCGTGGAACACCATAATCAACCCAAAGTGATTTCCATTACCCAGGCTACAGAACTGGGTACTGTCTATACCCCTGAAGAAATCGAAACCCTCGCAGGGTATGCTCATCAACACGATATGCTGCTTCACGTTGACGGCGCGCGCCTGGCAAACGCTGCTGCTGCGCTCGATGTCCATTTAAGCGACATCAGCACCGATGTTGGAGTGGATGTGTTGTCATTTGGCGGCGCGAAAAATGGATTGATGGTCGGAGAAGCCGTAATCTTTTTTAAACGGTCCCTTTCTAAAAATTTTAAATATCTCCGCAAACAAGGGATGCAATTGTTTGCGAAAATGCGTTTTATTTCAGCCCAATTCGATGCCTATCTTTCAAATGACCTCTGGCTGAAAAATGCCAGACACGCGAATGAGATGGCTCAGCTTCTCGCCAGCGAACTTGAAAAAATCCCGGAACTGACAATTACTCAAAAAGTGCAGGCCAATGCGGTTTTTGCGATCTTTCCAAAAACGATCATTCCGGTGGTTCAAGAAAAGTGTTATTTTTATGTGTGGAATGAACGTACCTCAGAAGTGCGGTTGATGACTTCGTTTGATACCACCAAAAAAGAAATAAAAAATTTGGTCACTGCGATCAAAGATGCCTTGAAACACCACCCGGCCTGAACCTTGTCGCCGTATAAGCAGCCGGGTTTTTCGAGAACCCCGGTTGCTGCAATCTTCAACGAAGAATAAGATCAAAGATTTCCCTTCTTTCTTCTTTATTCGGAAATGACATTTCAGCGTTAGTGTATGAGCGCGGTTCTCTCTGCCCTATAAGTTTCTGAGAACGCGCCCTTTTCTCTTTTTTCCTTCTTAACATTCTTTGTGGAATAGAACTTGCACTATCATCGCAGTAGAAAAACTCAGGAATTCATCTTCCTTAAACAGAAAAAAAGTTGCAACTTTTTAAATAGCGTTGTATCATGTTATACATGGTGTTTAAGACGTTACAGCATGTAGAGGTGTGTATTGACGTAGCATGCTGTCTTTACCAATATTCAGGAGGAATAAACTTATGAAAAAGTCGATAGCATATCGTTGTGGTATTTTGATGGTTGTGGGATTGCTTTTTGTGGGGAGTGCTGGACAGAGCATGGCTCAGGTTCGTCCGCGTGAAACTGCACCCGAAACCCGGAAAATTGTGCCGCAGCCTAGAGAAAGCATTCGTGTGGATTTGTGGTTTGACAAACAATGCGGGGCCTCGTACCGGCAGGGCGAAAAAATTATGATCAATTTCAGCACAAATATTGATGCCTACGTGACGCTCTATGATATTGATACCCGTGGGCAGGTTTCCGTCTTGTTCCCAAACCAGCATTATCCGAACAATTTTGTGCGAGGCGGGAGTACCTACACGATCCCGACACCGAATTATACTTACGACCTGATTGTTGAAGGCCCGGAAGGGATTGAATATGTGGATGCCGTGGCGTCAACAGATCCGTATTATCAATGGGAATATAATCGCGGCGAACCGCAATGGCTGCGCGATTGGGGGTTAAAGGGCCGAAGCGTCAATCGAGAACCTTCGCAGAACTATAAACGCAGTACAGAATATCAAAATCGTCCGCAAGAATTTGGCACTCAAGGAGAACAAAGTTTAGCAAGAAATTTTTCGTTATCCAGTCAACTCCGCGAAGACATCAAGGCTAAAATTATCACCCGTCCGCGCGTAGTTGAAAGTCCGCGGCAGGAAGATTACGGCACCGCAACCTGTTATTTTTATGTCGTCGGTTATTCTCAACAGCCTCAGCCCTATCCGACGCGGCCGCCATATCAGCAGCAGCCCTATCCGTCGCGTGAAGAGTATCTGCGGCAGCAGCAGCAAGATTTTCAGCGTATTCCGGGGTTTGACGCCAGATTATCAGGCGAACGCTTGTTAGTAATGATTCCGAATACCATCTTATTTGATTTCGACTCCTATGCGCTGCGCTATGAAGCACGCCTGGACCTGGATCGAGTGACCGATATCCTGTTGCGTTACCCTGAAACGACGATTATTGTTGCCGGACATACCGACAGTATTGGCGACGCTAATTATAATCAACGGCTTTCCGAATACCGGGCACAATCGGTCGCAAATTATCTCGTCAGCCGCGGGGTACAGTCCTTTCGAATCAGTGCGGTGGGCTACGGTGAGAGTATGCCGATTGCCTCAAACGCCACCGAAAGCGGACGGCAGCGTAATCGTCGGGTCGAGCTGGAAATTCGCGTAAATTCGAAATACGGGATGTAAACCGTATTCGCCTCCTAACCGGCAGGCAAGGTTGTCAATGCTGCCTTTTCATTCCCCCGCAAGCGAGGGAGAGCAATCCGTTCCCTCTCGCTTGCAACAGGGTTACAGCATATTCCTGAAGTACTTCGCATTGCCCTGGTGTCACCTCTCAAAATTCCACCCTTTTTCATCTTCCCCCCTTTCGATCCTGACGGCATACAGAATTTTGTAACAAACTGCACTTTCTCCTTGACGGTATACAAAAAATTGTGGACAATAGAATAGAATTGTGATGCTTCCAGAAAGGGGGATAGCGACATGGAAGAAGTCAAACTGAATAAATTAGTGCCGACATTTGATAAATATGCTGGTCGTCAGGCGAGTTTCAGTGTGGAACACAAGGAGTATAAAGTTCACGTCAATGGATTGCTTCAAAAAAATGACAAACAATACTGGTTTACGAATGGCGCAGGGAAAGTGATTATCGAAAAAAAGACATCTGGAAGCATGATGACCCTGAAAGGGACCTACCATATATTTTCTGTGAAATTTATGGTTGGCGACATGATGATGGCGGAGTTTGAAATTCCGACAAAAGGCACCTTCCGTTTCGGTGTATCAGACTAAACGAGGAATTGAGCGATGAACGTTCATACAAAATATCTGACGTTTAACACCACAAAACATCGAGAATATATAAACATTACCTCTGAAGTTGAAGAGGCCCTGCGCGCAAGCGGAATTCAAGAGGGCATGATTCTTGTTTCCGCCATGCATATTACCGCCGCAGTATACGTTAATGATGCGGAAGACGGTTTAATTCGGGACATTGATGACTGGGTAGAACAGCTTGCACCCTTTCGACCGGATTACCGCCACCATCGCACTGGCGAAACCAACGGCGACAGTCATTTGAAAAGCCTGTTGATGCACCATGAAGTGATCGTACCGGTCACGAACGGCCGCCTCGATCTGGGAACCTGGCAGCAAATTTATTATGCCGAATTTGACGGACAACGACCGAAACGCCTGATTATTAAAGTGATGGGAGAGTAAGTCGGGTTCGTAGTTCGCGCTTGAGCGCGTTTTCCGCAGGCACGACGAAGAAACCAGGTTTTTAAGAAAAAACCTGGTTTCTCGTGTAGCGTTATTGCTGAAATCATGTACTCCGCACTTTTATTGTCTTACTTCACTTCCGTTAAATATCGGGCTTCTTGCTTTGCTTTTTCTTCGTCAACAAAATAAAATAAGACGCCGCCAGCCAAAAAGAACAGCGCAATAGATGTGATGCTCAGGCGCGAGGCCAGATCGCTACTATAGCCTAAAGCTCGGACCAGTATGCCGGTTCCTCCCATGAGCAACGGGCCGAAAAAGGTCGCAAATTTCCCTAACATATTGTAAAATCCGAAAAATTCAGCAGATTTATCTACCGGGATAATTTTGGCGTAAAAAGAACGGCTTAAAGCCTGGATCCCTCCTTGTACCAGACCAATCATAATTGCCAGCAAATAGAATTCACGCTTATCCTGCATGAATGAAGCCCAGATAGAAATCGAAAAATACACGGCAATCCCAACAAAAATTCCGCGCCGGGCGCCAACTTTGCTACCTAAAAATCCAAAGGCAATTGCGGCGGGAAAACCGACAAACTGGGTGATGAGCAACGCTTTGATCAAATCATTGGTATCAAACCCAATTGACATTCCATAATCAACTGCCATACGGATAATGGTGTCAACTCCATCAATATACAACCAATACGCTGCCAAAAATAGAAAAGCGGACTTGAGGTGGCGAAATTCCCGCAAAGTCTGTTGTAATTGCATAAGACCGGCTTTGACCAAATTTATTCCGGGTTTTGCTTTGGCGGCAGGTGGTTCTTTGACAAACACAAAGATGGGAATGGAGAATAATGCCCACCAGGCACCGACGGTCAAGAAAGCAAATTTAACCGCGTTTTCAGAGTTTGCAAAACCAAATGTTGTCGGGGATAAGGTCATCCAGACATTCACGGCAAACAGGACTCCTCCGCCAAGATAGCCGCAGGAATAGCCCAGGGCAGAAACAATATCCAGTTTCTTTTCTGAGGCGACGCCGGGCAATAAAGCATCGTAGAAGATATTGGCCCCGGTAAACCCTATAGAACTAAAGACGTAAAGCATAACCGCCAGCAGCCAATTGCCGAGGGATACCAGGTAAAGAGCGGACGTCATAACCACTCCCATCGTCGCAAAAAACAGTAAAAACTTTTTTTTAGCCGTGCCCTTATCGGCAATTGCTCCGAGAATTGGCGCAAAACATGCCATGAGAATGCCGGCTAGCGAATTGGCCGCTCCAAGACGAGCAGTACTTGTCACCTGGTCTACTCCGGCGCTCCAAAACTGTTTGAAAAAAATCGGAAAAAATCCGGCCATGACCGTTGTCGCATACGCCGAATTTGCCCAATCATAGATTGCCCATGAAATCATCGCTTTTTTCTCATCAACTTGCATAGAATCTACTCCTCATAAATTTGATCATATACTCGTGTCATCCGTTTTTTTTATCAGTCGTGTCTGATATTTTTTGCGGCCTTTTCAGAAATTTTCAAGCAGAAATTCATTCAAAGATCACAATCTCTTTGCCGTGCAGTTTATATAACACACGATTCGCGATCATTTCAAGGTGAGCATTGGTAGCCACAAAATTGAGGGTATCTGTTGGCACCGTTAAAACAGGACAGAGGGTAAAATGATCCATCCAGGCGTCATATAAGGCATTTAACTGTGTCAGATACTCCTCCGAAATATTTTGTTCGTAATCGCGGCCACGTTGATGGATGCGTTCTTGCAGCACCGGAACCGAGGCCTGTAAATAAATTACCAGATCGGGCGGAGGGAGAATCGTGATCACGGTTTGGTACAAATCCCAATAACTGCGCCAATCCCGATCGCTCATTTTCCTCTGTAGCAAAAGATTACGAGCGAAGATTTCAGCGTCTTCATAGACCGTACGATCCTGAATGACCGTTCCGGGGCGTTCTATAATCTGGCGGTGGTGACTCAAACGTTTTGACAGAAAAAAAATCTGGGAGTGAAAACTCCAGGCGCGCATATCCTGATAAAAATCGGCCAGATAAGGATTATCATCCACCGCTTCGTAAAAGGGCTCCCAGCCCATATACTCACTCAACAGCCTGGTCAACGTGGATTTTCCCACCCCCACGTTCCCGGCCACAGCAATAAACGTTTTCATTGTAGAGAAGTTCGTCGTAAACGCTTTCGCGTTGTATGGCGCATCGCTCAAGCGGATAGAATGAACCTGATGTTCTTGTGTGTGTAAAAACCGACTTTTTTCAAAAATTAATGAAGGCGTGGCAGAGTCAAGGAAAATGTTTCCCGGAAAAATGAAGTACTGAACTATCAAAAAAGGATGAGGCTCGATCTACTAATCTTTTCCCGATTCAGGGTGTCTAATGGGAAATAATGACGTTTTTTTTGTACCTCTGAGGGCGGAACAGAAAAACACAAATTAGCACTTGACATTTCTGGTTTGATGCGTAATGTGAAAATTTATTTGTACTATTTTTCAAAACTTGTTCGTAATTCGTTATGATAACGAGGAGTGTTATGAATGCAGCCCAAATTCATCTGTTGATTGTGGAACCCAATGAAACCGCATCGGGTTCATTAACGCGTGTTTGCCAGCAATTACAATATTCCGTTACGTCAGTTCAGGATGTTGCTCAAGGGTTCACCATTTTTTCTGTTCAGGAAAAACCCTCTCTCCATAAATCCGAGATCGATCTGATCGTGTTTGGACCTGAGATTTCTGAACACGATATTTGTCTGTTCCTGGAAAAAACGCACTCTTTTTCTGAGGCCAATGACATTCCGACGTTGGTAACTGCCTATCGTGAAGACATAGAAAAGATTGCCACTTGCCTTGAAAAAGGGGCTACTGATTATATGTTTACTACCTGTCCGTCCCGGTTATTACAAACCCGGATTGAGGGTTGCGTTGAGATGAAACGCTTACACGCTCAAGCGCAAGCCCACGTTGGTTTGCTGCAGCTTGAACGCGATATGCAAATCGGACGCAAGATTCAGACTGATTTTTTACCCAATGTCAATAAACTGCCCCAACCTGCAGGGTGGGACATTGTAGCGAAATTTCATCCGGCGCGCCAGGTCGCCGGTGATTTTTTCGATGCCTTTCCTGTGGGGCGTGATAAAGTCGGGTTAGTGATTGCCGATGTGTGTGATAAGGGGGTAGGGCCGGCAATTTTTATGTCGCTGAGCCGCAGTCTGTTGCGAGCGTTTGCCGAACAACATCGCCCCTTAAATTGGTTAGACAGTCTGAGCGGCGAACTTCCTCCTGAAGAAGTCCAAAAACGGATGAAACGTCAGCGCATGCTGCTTTCCGGCGGCACCAGCGCTCTGTTAGCCGCTGAATTGACGAATACATATATTTGTGAAAATCACGGGGATATGAATATGTTTGCCACCCTGTTTTTTGGGGTGCTTGATCCGGCAACCGGGACATTGACGTATGTGAACGGCGGACATGATTCGCCAATTATTATTGATTCGACTGGACACATCAAAACTCGCCTGCACCCCACCGGCCCTGCCATCGGCGTGATACCGAATGCGGATTTTGATATTGAGCAAACAATCTTAAACCCTGGGGATCTGGTCATGATGTTTACTGATGGTGTGACTGATGCCTTAAATCCGCAGGGAGAACAATTTGGAGAGAAGCAATTGTTTTCCTTGTTACAGCAGCCTATTGTTTCAGTGAAAGACTTGTTGGATCAGGTTGTTGAGCATCTCCAGACTCATATTGCTGAGGCTGATCAGTTTGACGATATCACGATGCTGGCTGCACGTCGCAATCCGATACCTGACTGAAAGATAACAGAAAAAGGAGGGGTTTCATGGCAGGACCGTATGAGCATTTGCTAGATGAACTAGACGCCCAGGAGGTGCAAGAGGGCTTCTCCTCCGTTGATCTATTGAATTTCCCTCCTGCTATCGCCTCATTGATGGGGAAATTCATGCGCAAAAATGGAATGACTTTCACTGAAATCTCCGACGAATTGCAGCAACCATCAGAAATAACCCAAAAAATCCTTGATGCGCTTCTGTTAAAAGGATTTCTTCTTCAGGCCCAAGATTCACAAGAACATATTGTTTATAAAACAAAGTTTGCAGCAAAAACGAGAAGGCGTGCTCAGCATTCGAGCGAGCGATTTTTTTTGGACGAACTAACGAGAGAATAATGACAAACCAATCCTGCGCGATCGCGCGAACATAAGCGGGAGATCGTGGTGAAGTCTGACATTTTGAACATTTTTCATATTTAACAAAAGGAGGAAAGCCATGTCAAAGATTATATCAATTCATTCTTTTCGAGGAGGAACAGGAAAATCGAATACGACCGCAAATCTTTCGTTATTGTTGGCGGATCAGGGGCTGCGAGTTGGCATTGTGGATACAGATATCCAATCTCCGGGTATTCATGTGCTGTTGGGCCTGGAACCGAATGAGATGAAGCATACGTTAAATGATTACCTGTGGGGAAAATGCGAGTTGTCTGAGGCCGCCCACGATATGACCTCGCATCTTGGCATAAAGGGCGGCGGGCAGATTTTTTTAATTCCTTCAAGCATGAAAGCCAATGATATCGCCCGGATTCTCAAGGAGGGGTATGATGTCGGACTGTTAAATGACGGTTTTAATAATGTCCTTGACGATCTGGAATTAGACGCCTTGATGATTGATACCCATCCGGGGTTGAATGAGGAAACCTTGCTTTCGATTGCGATTTCCGATGCGCTGGTATTGATTATGCGGCCTGACCAGCAAGATATTCAGGGCACAGCGGTCACAATAGATGTCGCTCGTAAATTAAGCGTGCCCGATTTATTGCTCATTGTCAATAAAGCGCCCGATGTGTATGATTTTGATCAACTCAAACACGACATGGAACAAGTCTATGAATGCCCGGTCGCTGCGATTCTCCCCCATTCTGACGAAATGATGGTGTTGGGAGGAAAAGGGGTGTTTTCCCTCAGTTTTCCGGATCATCCGGTCACTGTCAAGCTGAAACAGGTTGCTGCTCGGTTAATGGCCTGAATCCGAACTTCAGCATTTCGGAGGCTCGGAACTACTGTGTAACACCTTCTCCTGGAGAATAGACATGACGAAGATCATCATGATTCATTCGTTTCGTCGCGGAGTGGGACGCTCAACGATGATCGCCAATATTAGCGCATTATTGGCGATAGCAGGGAAACGAGTTGGGGTGATTGATACCAATATTCAATCGCCCTCGCTCCACTTTTTTTTCGATCTCAACGAGGCCGATATCGGCTGTTCGCTCAATAATTATTTGTGGGGAACATGTACATTAGCGCAGGCAACGCATCATATAACGCTTCGGAGTGATATCC
The DNA here is from genome assembly GCA_040772385.1 of Candidatus Vecturithrix sp. Taxonomy (GTDB): domain Bacteria; phylum Moduliflexota; class Moduliflexia; order Moduliflexales; family Moduliflexaceae; genus Vecturithrix. The sequence continues at coordinate 1,114,880 of JAXGYF010000001.1, forward strand.
CCGGACAAATTTTTCTTATCCCGGGAACCTGTCAGCCCCATGAAATAGTGAGGGTCCTGAGCAATAGTTATAGCCTCCACCCCCTGGATGCCGACATCGAATCGTGGTGCGAAGAGTTTGGATTAGATGTGCTCCTGATTGACCCGCGTTCCGGATTGATCGAGATGGCCGCCGCCTCTATCGCGGTCGTAGACACCTTAGTGCTGCTCATGCGTCTTGATCGCCAGGATTTTGAAGGCACTGGGATGATGCTCGATCTGATCAAGAAGGTTGACATCTCGAAGATGCTTCTCGTGGTCAATGAAGTTCCAGGAGATTTCGGTTTGAATATGATCAGAAAAAAGGTTGAGCAAACATTACAGTATGATGTGACAGCAGTGGTTCCTTATTCCGGGAAACTTCTGGCTCTTGGGAGCAAAAAGTTATTTGTCCTGGAATATCCGCAAGATCCTTTGACAGAATTATACGGGCAGATTGCTGAAAAGTTTGTGATTTAGCCTGCATCACTTATATGACGAGCTTTTTTTGTACCTTATTCAATATTCGAAAACATGAATGGGTGGGAGTCTTTTTTCTTTTTTCGATCTCTGCACTGGTCACAACCGGATCGATTTGGGGATCGACGATCGCCTATGCCGCATTTTTAAAGCAAATCGGACTCCACTTATTACCCTGGGTTTTAGTATTAAGTGCCATTTTTTCCATCCTTGCCACGGGAATCTATACGGCTTTTGTTGATCGGACTGATCATCGCAAACTCCTCTTAGGTATTTATGTTTTTGGCGCGATTAGCATTGCGTTAGGCTTACTCTTATTATATTTGCAATTTTCTTCAATTGCCTTTCCAGTTCTTTATCTTCTCTTTCTGGCAAGGGTCGCTATTTCAAATCCGCATTTTATTACGTATGTGAATAGTTTTTATGATCTTCAATCTGCCAAACGCGTTCTCCCGGTGATCACATCCGGTTTTAGAGTCGGAAATATTGTCGGCGGCTTGACGACCCCGCTTTTGCTCTCCTGGTTTGCGACAAACAAGATTATTACGATGTGGTTACTATCCTATATTCCAATCGTCGGTTTAGTCTGGCTGATGCCTTACTTTCTAAAAAAAAGGAAACCATTCAGCGAATCATCTCATCCCCCCTCTGGGAAAGCTGCTTCAAAACAGTCCTATTTTCTGTATCTCAAGAACATGCAAGAAGGTTTTGGCTATACGATTCGTTCAGAGTATCTGCGCTGGATCGCTATCGGAACGCTGTTGTCCATGATCCTCCTGGCCCTGATTGAGTATAAAACCATGGAACTGTTATTACAGGCCTGTGGAACCCAGGAAGAATTAGCGAGCTTTTTAGCATTAATCACTGGGGTTGCGAATATTTTTGCCCTACCAATCCTGGTATTTGTCATCAGCCGCCTCATTACGTTTCTGGGCCTGAACAATGTCATCCTCTTGTTTCCTCTGTTGAACATGTTTATGTGCGGCGGGCTTATTTTTGCTCCGGGCACAGCGAGCGCAATCGGCGCGTATCTTGATTATGCCGTTTTTCCTGGGGTTCTTCAATTCCCGATTGAAGGCTTGCTGTACAATGCGGTTCCTTCCCGAATTAAAGGACGAGCCTGTGCGTTTGTAAATGGGCTGGTTGAACCGATCGGCACATTACTGGGGAGTCTGCTGCTTTTCATCCCGGCGATAGTGGCAAGCTGGTGGATGATTCCGGCGCTGATCGGATTACTATCAATAGCGTATGTTGCCAACACCCTGGTCATCAGCCGACAATACCGCATCGCCTTAATCAAAATGTTAGAAGAGGAAGATTTCTCATTCATGCTTCCGCAAGAAACATCAGATATTACGACAACGGATCCTATTATCCTGGCCCGACTGGAAAAAAAACTCAACGAGAGCACCAGTCGGGAATTGACCGTATTTATGGCTCAACTGATCAGCCAGACCGGAAGCCATGAAGCCGGGAAAATATTGAGAAGGGCAATAAATAGAGCGGCAGACGCTAGAATGCGTTCCGCGATTCTTGACGTCATGTCGGCCTCAAATTTGAAAGATGACATCGTGCGCGATACCTATATGACATTTCTTTCTGACCCGGATGAACAGGTTCGACAATCAGCTTTTACTGGTTTGGAGCAATTAATGGGCGCCAACAATACGCAGTTTGTCGCCCTGGCTGTCAATATGCTGAATGATTCCAGCTTCCAGGTCCGTTCTCGCGTCCTTTCTGCGCTCAGTCAGATTAGCGATTTTTATCTGATGCCAGCGACGGTGAAAGCGTTGGATGCCCTTCTCGCAGATCCTTCGCCGTATCATCGCGCTCAGGGGATTCGCATCCTCGGACAAACCCAAGACAACAAGGCGTTGGAGCGTTTAGTCGCCTATATAAATGATCCGGCAGATGAAGTGCGCCTGGAAGCGGCGACAGCCATTGAAACCTGTATTTATCGGGGCAATGGGCACCCGTCTCTTTCCTTGTTTATTGAAAAAATGGCCCCTTTGCTCCATGATCCGATTGAACGGGTGCGCCAGGCCGCATTGCAAGTCATTGGACATGGCTGCGAACAAAATAGAGAGCTGTATCCAAAACTGATTGAAGCCTTATCAGATCAAAGCCCTCATATCAGAACAATCGCAGTCAATAACCTGACACGCCTGGGAAAGTCAGCCATTCCGGCGCTCCATCCGAAATTAAATTCTCCTCAAGCAGACATACGTAAAATGGTTGCCATGGTGTTATGCCGGATTCAACCGGAAGAATACAGCCCTCTGGTCAATTCTAGTATTCAAGGAAACCTCCTGGACATTTATCAGCAGTATACGTTCTTAGACATGATAAAGAGATCCCCTGGAGGGGCTGGACTCACGATCCTTCAACAACTCCTGCACGAGCGCGATCAGCAACTGCTTGAAGAGATCTTCTATTTGATGTCTGCAATGCACGATGCTGACGCGCTGCAGTTGGTGAAAGATGCATTGCACAGTAACGAATTGAACATGAGATCCAGTGCTATCGAAGTGTTGGAAACGATGAGCAGCCCGAAAACCGCGCGACTTATTTCGCCGTTATTTGAACCGGAACATCAGACAGAGCAGATAATTTTAATCGGGAAAGAACTCTGGGATTTGCCTCAGCCTGACATGGCAAAAACATTGCAAGAATTTTTCACACAGCCTGAAGATCCGTGGTTACGAACGATTACGACCTTTGTCTTAGGCGAGCTTGGTGCTTCCCTCACGCCGCCGCAAAACGCTCACCCTGACCGTCGTTCTGATAGGCATAATTGTGCGGTCACATTATCTGGTGAAACTGCCGATGGATCCACGCAAACCAACGACTTAACTCCAATACCCTTGAATGTATCGAAAAAGAGGATAGCCCGTCGTGCCGTCAAGCCTGATCTCCTTAGCCTTCTTTCCGATAATGCGTCTCAAGAGACTTCGGAATCTCCAAACCCGGGTTCTAAGGCACTCGAAACACAAGAACCTAAGATTCCCCCTCATGCTCCCGATTCCCTTCCGCAGATCTTTACACGGCAGGCAATCGAAGCAATGCTGACCAGTGCGCTTGCCGATCCAGACGGAGAAGTCCGCCTTACCGCTCAAATCGCTCAACGGATGATCGCGGGACTCAGGAAACAAGATTTTTTACAAAAGGAGCATCTCATGCTTTCAACCATTGAAAAAGTGATTTTTTTAAAACAGGTCTCATTTTTCCAGGGGATGACAATTGAGCAACTCAAAGTGCTTGCGAATGCCTGTGAAGAAGGGTTCTTTCCGGCAGATACACACTTGTTTCACCAGGGAGAGCCGGGCGTCACCTTGTTTGTCATTGTGAATGGCCGTGTCGGCATTGAGCAGGAAAAACGGAAAGGCTCCTTCGTGCGCGTCAATACGCTTGAAGCCTATTCCTATCTGGGTGAGGTATCAGTGTTTGACGCCAGTCCGCATACGGCGAATGCGATTGCCATTCAGGATACTCTGACCTTACGAATCAATCGCGAACCCCTGTTAGCGCTAGCCCGGCAGTATCCGGAGCTCTCGCTGCAACTCATTAACGCGCTCAATAAACAATTACGCCAGGCCTACGATCGGATTGCTGATCTGACTCGTTCCAGACCACGGGAATTGCATAAATTATTTGATCAATTTGACTGAAAAGAGGGAACTGAGCTGTATGGCGAACTACAATCCGTTTCGTTGCTTTCTGATCGGAGAAGGAACTCTTCCGCTTCAGTGCGGGACGGTTCTGATAGAACGTCAACATAGTATTTGTGGAGTAATTTCGACTGATGCCGTCTTGCGCCAATGGGCTGAACAACACAAGCTCCCGTGTTATGTTCCCACTGACGATCTTTTCCATATTTTAGGTACACAAGCTTTTGATTATCTCTTCAGTATCGTCAATAGTACGGTCATTCCTGCAAACATTTTGAAATTGCCTCGCAAATATGCGATTAATTATCATAATGCGCCATTGCCAAGATATGCCGGCACAAATGTGGCGTCGTATGCCCTCATACGTCAGGAAAAATTTCATGGAGCCACATGGCATATAATGACCGAAAGTGTGGATGCAGGCGACATTTTAAAACAGCAACTTTTTCCGATCGAACCGCATGACACCGCTCTCAGTTTGAATACCAAATGCTATGAAGCTGCGTTGCACATGTTCAGCGAACTGGTTGATGAATTGACGTATGGGCGCATACAGCCAATTCATCAAAATTTAACTGAACGCACGTATATTGGGCGTTATGAGCGCCCACCTGCCGCGTGCCTGATTGATTGGACCCAGGAGGCCCAGGTCATTGATGCCCTGGTACGCGGGTTGACCTTTGGGAATTACCCCAACCCTCTGGGATTGCCCAAATTGCTTATTGGAAAGGCCTGCCTGGCTGTCGCTGCGTTGGATGTGACCGATATCTCTTCGCAAAATCCGCCTGGAACTATTACCGCGGTGACTCCGGAGACTCTTACGGTTGCCACCGGAACTTTTGATGTGAATCTTTGTCAGATCACAAGACTTGATGGGCAACCACTTTCCATCGCAGAACTTACAGAGCAGTTCGATCTTCATGCAAAAGACGTGCTACCGCTTTCATCATTTAACCTGGCTCAACGTCTTACGGAAATTCATGCTCAGATCTGTCGCCATGAGTCTTTTTGGCTAAAGCATTTAGAAACCCTTCAGCCGATACCTTTGCCTTATGGTGCGCACATTGCGAGTCCCCCCTCAGCAACTGACCATACCGGATGCATCACAATGAAAACTCCGGTTTCGGTTGACAGCGATTTTTTATTGGCAGCGTGTATGGCCTATTTTGCCCGGCTCAATAATCTTTACGAGGGTGACATTGCCTTTTGTTATCCTGAGTTACGCCAGGAAATCGAGGGGGTAGAGTCATTTTTTGCGTTGTGCGTTCCCTTCCATGTGCACCTGGATGAGACGCAATCTTTGCGTGCAAACCAGCGAGCCATACAGCATGAGATCGCCCGTGTGAAAGCCCATAAAACCTACATGCGCGATCTGATTGCTCGTTTTCCTTCCCTTCGTTCAAAAACAGAACTTCGCGATCAGGCAGTTTTGCCTGTCGCCGTCGAAGTATTTGAGGGGGAAAACGTGTTATCTTCCTCATCTGAGGCGTATTTGACGCTGAGGATATCGGAGTATGGCGCGGTGTGCCATTGGATTTACAAAACAGCGTGGTTAAAGTCGGATGACGTGGTCCGGTTGATACATTATTTTGAAACCTTTATCTCTGCTCTGTTCGCACAGCCGGAGCAGTCTTTAGCCTGTATCCCTCTGCTAACGCAGGATGAACAACACCAAATTCTCTACGAATGGAATGCAACTCAGGCTGAGTATCCCCACACCTCTTGTCTGCATCAAGTTTTTGAGGCGCAGGTCAGAAAAACGCCTGACGCGATCGCGGTCGTGTATGAAGATATGCAGCTCACGTATCGAGAATTGAACCAGCGTGCCAATCAATTGGCCCATTATCTCCGAAAATCAGGGGTAGGCCCCGAAACGCTCGTTGGCCTGTACCTGGAACGGTCTATAGAAATGATCGTTGGCCTGTTGGGTATTTTGAAAGCTGGCGGAGCGTATGTACCTTTTAATCCCGGCGATCCAAAGGAGCGTCTCGCATTCATGCTGGAGGATACACAGACTTCGATCCTCCTTACCCAACAATCATTCTTATCGTATCTATCTGAGCGGAAAGTGCAGGCCATCTCTCTCGATACAACCTGGAATCCGATCTGGAATGAAAACGGAAATAATCCGGAAAATATCACATTGCCCCAAAACGCAGCGTATGTGATTTATACATCAGGTTCAACAGGGATCCCAAAAGGTGTTGTGATTCAACATCAATCAGTTCTGAATTTATGGAACGGATTAGCTCAGAGTATTTATGCCCAGAGGGACAAGGATTCACTTAAGGTGAGCTTGAATGGTCCCTTAACGTTTGATACATCGGTGAAACAATGGATTCAACTTCTGAGCGGCCATTCCCTTTATGTGATCCCGGCAATGATTCGATTTAATGGAAACGCTTTGCTCAATTATCTTCAGCAATATGAAATTGATGTTTTCGACTGTACTCCATCCCAGTTAAAGCTGTTGCTTGAGGTTGGAATGCCAGGGGATATGCTTGCTAAGGTCCTGGTCGCTGGTGAAATGCTAGATGACGCGGCCTGGCAACGATTAACTCAGATGACAACCACATCGTTTTATAATCTGTACGGGCCAACAGAATGTACAGTAGATACAAGTGTCTCTCTGATTAATTCAACCCATCAAAAGCCGACAATTGGACGTCCGCTTCCCAATATTCAGGTGTATATTTTGAACCGGGATGATCAGCCTGTGCCGATTGGCGTTTCTGGTGAGCTTTATATCGGCGGCCCTGGTCTGGCGCGTGGTTATTTGAACCGACCAGACATGACATCTGAAAAATTTCTTCCGCACCCCTTCAGTCAGCGGCCGGATGCGCGTTTGTATAAAACCGGCGATCTTGCACGATACTTGCCCGACGGAAATATTGAGTTCCTCGGTCGTAGTGATCGTCAGGTCAAAATTCGCGGTTTTCGAATTGAATTAGGAGAAATTGAAATGGTCTTATCTGAAAACCCAATGATACAGGATGCCGTTGTAGTGATGCGTGAGGATGTCCCTGGGGATAAGCGACTGGTTGCGTATGTTATTCCTGCTCAGAGACAACATCCAAAATCCTGGGAATTACGGGATGCGCTTAAAGAAAAATTGCCGGAATACATGATTCCAGCAGCGTTTATCCCTTTAAAGAGTTTTCCATTGACACCTAACGGAAAGATTGATTGCTCTGCGTTTCCGCGTCCTGATTGGTCTCAAAAATGGGAAAAACATGTTATTATTGCTCCACGCACTCCTATAGAACAGATGCTGGTTGGAATTTGGGCAGAAGTATTAGAGCTAAAACACGTAAGTATTGATGATAATTTTTTTGAGATAGGAGGTCATTCTCTTGCGGGAATGCGTATTCTTGCACGAGTGCAAGATCTACTCAACATCTCGCTGCCGCTTCACACTCTCTTCGAGTCGCCAACAGTGGAAAGTTTGACCCACTCTATCGAAACAGTCCAGTGGGCCGCTCAAAATCGGCGGCCGCTGACACTGCCGGACGAAGGTGAGCGCGAGGTATTCGTGTTATGAGACCCGTTTACGATCTGTTGACACATCTTCGAAGTTCAGGGGTAGACATTCGAGCCAAAGGGGAAGAATTGCATGTGAATGCTCCGAAAGGAAGCCTGACCCCGGAAGTACGCGCTGAAATCGCCCAGCGAAAAGCAGAAATTTTGACATTTTTACGTGCGGTGAATAACGGGAGAGTGCAAGAATTACCACATATTCCGGCTTCTCCACGCAACGTATCCTTACCGCTTTCTTTTGCTCAACAACGCCTCTGGTTTTTGCACAAATTAGAGGAAGAGCAGCAGGCTTTTTACAATGTATCAAAAGCATTTCAGCTTCATGGCCGGCTTGATTTAAAAGCGTTGGAACAGAGTGTGACATCCATCGTTCGCCGCCACGAAGTGCTGCGAACAATCTTTGCTATGCACAATGGCGTTCCAATTCAAACAATTATGGCTGATGCCAGAGTGCCCTTCTCAATCCAAGATCTCCAACATCTCTCGCAACAAGCCCAGGCTGACAAAGTGCAACAATTCGCTGCTGAAGAAGCTCAATGTCCTTTTGATTTAGAACAGGGGAACTTACTACGAGTGCGGCTTCTGCGCTTAGAGCCAGCCGAATATATCCTGTTGCTCACGATGCATCATATCGTTTCGGACGCCTGGTCAACCGGGATATTTTTTCAAGAACTCTCGCACTTCTATCGTGCTTATGCAGCTGGAGAGCCTGTTACTCTCCCCCTTTTACCCATTCAGTATGCTGACTTTGCGGTCTGGCAGCGCAACTGGCTCCAGGGTGAGCGTTTAGAAGAGTTAGCGACCTATTGGAAAAATCAATTGGAGGCCATTCCACCGATCCTGGAACTCCCGACAGACCACCCCCGCCCTCCGGTTCAGAGTTTTCAGGGTAAAACGCTAAGATTTTCCTTAAACGCTGAGTTACGCGAGCAATTAACGACCTTGAGTCAACGAACAGGGGGAACGCTGTTTATGACGCTTTTGGCGTCGTTTACCGTCTTACTTGCACGTTATAGCAGAGAAGATGATCTTGTTGTGGGCACGCCGATTGCCAATCGCAGACACCCATCGCTCGAATCATTGATCGGTTTTTTTGTGAATACGCTGGTATTGCGGATCAATGTTTCCGAGAATCCAACATTTTTCGAATTGCTGCAACGAGTACAGCAGGTCACACTGGAGGCTTACGACCACCAGGATCTTCCGTTTGAACGATTAGTTGAAATATTGCAGCCAGCGCGAAATCTCCATGCTTCTCCGCTCTTTCAAGTGATGTTTATTTTTCAAAACGCTCCCAAAACCTGTATAGAATTATCCGGATTGACTGTGGATGTTCTTGAATTTGATCCCGGAACGGCAAAATTTGATCTCACCATAGAACTAACCGAGACTGAGCAGGGAACGTTAGCTGGCAAGATCGAATATGCCACTGATTTGTTCGAAACAGAGACGATCAAGCGTATGATCGGACATTTTCAGACGATTCTCGACAACGTGGTTCGAAATCCTCGACAGCGGGTATCGGATGTGCCATTGTTAACCAAAGCAGAGCGACAACACATTTTAGTGCAATGGAATGATACACAAATCAATTATGCTGCGCAGGGATTCCTGCCAGATCTTTTTGAAACGCAAGTGCAGCGTTCGCCGGACGCCGTCGCGATTGTCTTTGGCGATATGTGCCTGACTTACCAGGAATTGAACCAACGTGCCAATCAATTAGCATCCTATTTAAGGAACGTAGGGGTTGATTCAGAAGTATTAGTGGGGATCTCTGCTGAACGTTCGATAGATATGGTAATCGGATTACTGGGAATTTTAAAAGCCGGAGGAGCGTATGTTCCTATAGATCCGGAGTTTCCTCAGACGCGTATTCAGTTTATGCTTGAAAATTCGGAAGTCTCTGTGTTGCTGACCCAACACGCCTCAGAAAAGAGACTCCCACCGAACCAGGCCCAAAAAGTGTTTCTTGATACAGATTGGAAACACATCGCTGCCACGGATGCCAGAAATCCTCTCCGCCATTTGCATGGGGAGAATCTGGCGTATGTAATTTATACGTCAGGATCGACAGGCCTTCCCAAGGGGGTCCAAGTTTCTCATAATGCACTGCGGAATTTCTTACTTTCCATGCGTCAGCAAGTAGGGATTACTGCCACAGATGCGTTGCTCGCTGTGACCACCCTTTCGTTTGACATTGCTGGTTTAGAATTGTTTCTACCGCTGATTGCAGGCGCAAAAGTCATTTTAGCAGATCGCGAAACCACACTGGATGGTTATCGGTTAAAAGAACGCTTAGCACGGGGCGATGTCACGATGATGCAGGCGACTCCGGCTACCTGGCGGCTCATGCTTGCATCCGATTGGCGTGAGACCCCCGGATTACGAGCATTATGCGGCGGCGAAGCCCTGCCGCCCGATCTGGCCGCGCAGTTGTTGAATAGCGTTGCGTCGTTATTCAATGTGTATGGGCCGACAGAAACTACGATATGGTCATCGCTGCATCAGGTTGCCTCTTCAGATTCTTTCATTCCTATTGGTAAACCGCTAGCCAATACCCAATTTTACATCCTGGATACTTTTTTTCATCCCACGCCAGTTGGAATACCAGGAGAATTATATATAGGAGGGGCAGGATTAGCGCGTGGCTATTTCAAACGCCCGGATTTGACGGCTGAAAAATTTATGCCGCACCCTTTTAGTGCGATTCCAGGAGAACGTTTATACAAGACTGGCGATCGGGTGAAGTATTTACCTGATGGCAATATAGAGTTTCTTGGACGCAGCGACGATCAGGTTAAGATCCGAGGGTTCCGCATTGAACTCGGGGAAATAGAAACCGTATTGTCTCAATGCCCTGCCGTACGACAAGTTGTGGTTGTTCTGCAGGAAGAAGACTCGCAGAATAAACGTATCGTGGCCTACGTCGTGCCGCGAGATGATTCCCTCTCAATTGAACCCTTACAGGAATTTCTGAAAGAAAAATTGCCTGATTATATGATTCCATCCGTATTTGTATTTTTAGATGAATTACCGTTAACACCTAATGGGAAAATTAACCATCGCGCCTTACCTTCCCCTGATTCAGAACGACCACGACTGCAAACGCAATATATCACCCCTCGCACACCTGTTGAAGAGTTGCTTGTCGGCATCTGGAGAGAGCTTTTAGAACTTGAACATATCGGCATTTATGATAATTTCTTTCAATCAGGCGGACATTCTTTGCTTGGCACGCAACTTATTTCCAGGATTAGTCAAACCTTTGGGGTACGGATTCCTTTACGCGTGTTGTTTGACAAACCGACTATCGCTGGCCTGGCAGACCTGATCTCCACCAAAAACTTGCTACTGGAGCAAGAGATGATCCTCCCTCATTCACCTCTTGTTCAGACAAACAATCATAAGGAGGGGTTCCCACTTTCATACGCGCAACAGCGTTTATGGTTTTTTGAACAACTTGAACCCGGGACGGCGGTATACAATATCCCAATCTTGTTCCAATTAAGTGGACAACTTCAGATCCCTGCATTACAACACAGTTTGAATGAAATCGTCCGCCGCCATGAGATCTTACGCGCATATTTTGTGACAACTCACGGAGAGCCGCGCCAGTATAGTGTTCCTGCCGTAAACATCCCTATATCAATAATTGATTTGCAAAATCTTTCACCAACCGAGCAAACAACCGAAATCCATCGTATCGTGATTGAAGAAATGCTACGAGGATTTGAGCTGACGCGAGGACCGCTGTTACGCGTCAGTTTACTGCGATTAGCTGAATCGCGCTACACTCTGTTTTTTATGATTCATCATATCGTGTTTGATGAATGGTCAAAAGGAGTGTTTTTGCGGGAACTGTCAATGCTGTATGCGGCCTTTGCGACTGGAACGCCTTCTCCGTTCTCTGAACTTCCAATCCAATATGCGGATTTTGCGTGCTGGCAGCGACAACAGTTGCAGGGCAAAGTCTTTGAAATACAATTGAGTTATTGGAAACAGGTACTCGCCGGGAAAATCCCTCTCATGCAGCTCCCGACCGACCGTCCGCGACCGCGCATTCAAACCTTTCACGGCGCAACACACTCGTTTATGTTCTCCAAATCCCTGATGAACGCGTTGAAACTATTAAGCCAACATGAAAATGCCACCTTATTCATGACGCTGTTGGCAGCCTGGAAGATTCTGTTGTTTTATTATACCGGGTTAGAGGATATATTGGTTGGTACATTGATCGCAAATCGAAACATCGAAGTGATTGAAGACCTGATCGGTTTTTTTGCCAATACCCTCGTTTTGCGCACTAATTTGTCCGGGAATCCGAGCTTTCGAGAATTATTAATACGAGTGCGAGAAGTGACGTTGGGAGCCTATAGCCATCAGGATATGCCGATTGAGAAACTTGTTGAAATTTTACAGCCCGAACGCAGTCTGAGGTACCATCCGTTTTTCCAGGTGTTTTTTGTGTTCCAAAACGCTCCAATGGAGAAATTAGAACTTCCCGGCGTGAACGTATGTACATTAAAACCTCGAAATGTGACGTCCCTGTTTGATTTAGAATTATACATTCATGAGGCAGAAGATGGATTACAGGGCAATCTGGAATATAAAACAGATTTGTTTGATGAAGCCACGATGATCCGTCTGATCAAAGATTTTCAGACGATCTTAGAAGCAAGCATCGCTCATCCGAATTGGCGTATGACAGAATTTCATCGGGTATGTGCCGATGGACAAAAACAGCGTAATACTCCTGGCATGCTTTCTGAAACCGACGTGGGAATTTATCCGGCCTTATCTCCTGGAAATTCATCTCCCTCTGATTTCTCTTTCCTTGAAAATAAGTTATGCGCGATATGGTTTGAAATTTTGGGAGGAAAAGATGTTGACATTTATGATAATTTTTTTGATTTAGGTGGACATTCCCTATTAGCTATACAGCTTATTTTTCAGGTGAGAAACCTGTTTCACCTTAACATTACGCTGCGTGATTTTTTTGAACATCCGACGGTCGCCGGATTGGCGCAACTGATGAACCATTCATCTGAGCAAAACGAAAGTTGTCCAGTAACTCAGGACATGACACATTGTTGAATCAACAATGTTAGATGGAGAAGATCGAGTAAGGGGGAGTTTTTCAGTTTGATACCTCAAAGAAAATCCTTGTGTGGGCGTCTCAACTTTTGGAAGAGATTGTCGTCTATCTCTTTGAAAATATTTGCTATGTAAGTCGAAATGTCATATTCGATATGCGCACGAATGAAAATCAGGCGCGAACGCGAAAAAAATTTCGCGTTCCATGTTGATTGACAGAGGAGTCATTCTATGAACAACGAAATCGGAAGAAAATCTGCAAAACCTTATGTTTTAGCTGCTTTACTGTGGTTTATCTTCTTCCTGGTTATTTATGAAAATCAGATTCCTGAGTTTGCCGTGCGCGTGATGGACTTTTTTCAAGGATCTTATAGCACAGCGAGAAAGGTGTTTCAGACTGCTCAGCCGAAAGCTCCGGCGACAATTGAAACAACGCAGCCTGCTCTTGCTCCATATATGAGCATCCAGGATCTTGGGGATACTCTGCGTATTATTAGCCCGGAAGCACCCACATTGCTCAATCCACACCTTTCATCATCTTTACAAGATTGGGAACCCAGCCGTATTACCTATGAACCGCTTGCCAGTTTCGATAAAGACGGTAACTTAATTCCGTTTTTGGCCGCTGACATTCCTTCGCTTGAAAATGGTGGATTGGCCGCTGATGGCAAGTCTGTCACCTGGAAACTCAGACACGATGTGCAGTGGTCGGATGGAACGCCCTTTACCGCAGAAGATGTACGCTTTACCTATCAGTTCGATATCAATCCGGAAGTCAATACTCCTTATGCAGAGAATTATGAGGTGGTCGAAAGCCTCGAAGTGTTAGATCCCTATACCGTGAAAATCAATTTCAAGAATGTGAATCCGGCCTGGGCCACGCTTTTTGTTGGGATTGAGGGGACAATTCTTCCACGCCATATTTTTGAACAGTACAATAACTCAAATGCTCGTGAGGCACCTGCCAATACTCTGCCAGTAGGAACTGGACCGTATCGCGCCGTGCCGCCTGGGATAAAGACGCAAGAAGTTTTATTATTAGGAACGCAGCTTTTGGAAACCAATAAAATCATATTTGAACCGAATCCGTATTTCCGAGAGCCTGAAGCGTTGCACTTCAGCCATATTGAATTTCGAGGGGGTGGAACTTCCGAAGAAGCTGCCCGATTAGTCTTCCAGGAAGGGGCCGTTGATTATGCTTTTGGAGTGGAAACCTTATCAAATGAGGTTTTAGAAAACATGATGCAAGGTGAACATGGCCGTCTGATCATCAATTGGGGATCCGGGTGCGAGCGGATTGCGCTGAATCGGACAGATCCAAATCGCGCAACGCAGGATGGCGAACGTTCGAGTGTGAGTTTTCCTCATCCGCTTTTTCGTGATAAGAGGATTCGGCAGGCCATTGCTTATGCGATTGACCGAAATGCTATTGTGCAAGCGTTTGGACCTGCTGGGCGTCCTACCAATAATAATCTGATTGCGCCGCCGCAATATAATTCGCCCAATGTTTTTTATACGTTTAATTTAACGAAAGCTGCTGAATTGTTGGAGGAAGCCGGGTGGAGTGATCGAGATTATGATGGGATTCGCGAAAAAGACGGAGTAAAAATGAAACTCGTGTATCAGGCCTATGTTGGTGAAGCCGCACAGCAGACCCAGCGTATCGTGCAAGATGCTTTGGAATCAATCGGAATTGAAGTAGAATTGAAAATTGTTGATTCAAGTATCATGTTTGGTTCGCCGCTGGAGAATCCTGACAACATTCGGCGGTTCAATGCCGATATGCAGGAATTTTTTCGCATGAGCCCCAGCCCTGATCCTGGAAGTTATATGAAAGGCTGGACCTGCAGTCAAATCCCCCAGAAGGCCAACAATTGGATCGGCGCGAATTATGAACGCTGGTGCAATCAGGAATATGATGCCCTCTACCAGCAAACAACGGTTGAAGTTGATCCTAAACGACGTCAGCAGCTCTTTATTCAAATGAATGATCTCCTGATCGAGGATGTCGTCATGATTCCTCTGGTTGATTGGGCTGATGTAAGGGGAGTAAGTCAGACGATTGACGGTATAGTTTTGACCCCCTGGGACGCGAATACCTGGAATATTAAGGATTGGAAGCGAGTTACACAAGAATAACGCAAAACAAGAAAGAAGACAATCCTTTCACAACATAGTGGGTATGTTTAAGATGATGAAAACACAATTTTTTAGCATCGGACGCAAATTGACGTTTGGTTTTGGGATTCTGGTCCTATTAACGTTCTTAAGTGTTGGCATCAGCTATTTTGGGAGTAATCGGGCAACTCTCAAAATTAATCAAACCGATGATGTGCGCGTGCCCACCGCGCTGGCTGCTTCGCGCGCTCAGGCCAATCTGCTCCGAATGTTGGGAGATGTGCGTGGCTATCTTGCCCTGGGCGACCAGCAATATCGGCTCAGTTATCATCAATCTGTCCAGGCATTTGCTGCAAATCTTACAGAATTACACAAACTTTCGCCAAACCTGAATCCAGAGAATCAGCAACAACTGCGTGAACTCAGAAATGTATATGAACAATGGAGCGCGCTGCCGGAGAAATTATTTGCTCTGCGCGATGATCAGCTTGATCGAGAACCGGCATATAAATTGTTGGCCACAGAAGGCGTGAAACTGGCAGGAGGCGTGTTAATCTCGATTAATGAGATGATTGAAACCCAGGGACAACGTGAGTCAAGTAAAGAAAATCTGGAACGTTTACAAGATATGGCCCGGTTTCAAGGGAATTTTGCCGCTATGCTTTCGGCGCTGCGAGGCTACGTGACCACTCGCAATCGCATTTATCGCGGAGAATTCGAAGTGAATTTAACGGACAATCATAATGTCTGGAATCGCTTAAAAGCAAAGCAAAACAGCTTGAACCCAATTCAGCAAGAGCTCCTTGATAAGATCAGCAAAAATCGCGAGACTTTTTTAATGCTGCCTGACCTCATGTTCACTATCCTTGAAAGTGAACGCTGGCGGGAAGATTTGTATCTGTTCAGCAGTCAGGCCGTGCCGCTGGCGAATGAGATGCAGGACATCCTGGCCAAAATGACCGAAATTCAGCAGACGCTGCTCACTCAGGAATTAGGTGAAGGGCGTCAGGATCTGGTGACCGCCAACCAACGTATTCTGGCTGGTGGAATCATTGCGTTAGGCTTAGGGATCGCGATGTCGTTTCTTTTTCGAGGAAACATTGCCGGTCCTATTCGCCGTTTAACCGCAACAGCCGAAAAAATTCGTACAGGCGATTTAGAAGCGCAAGCGCAAGTTGAATCACATGATGAAATCGGCATTCTGGCCGAGACCTTCAATAATATGACCGGGCAACTGCGAACAACCTTATGGCAGGTTCGCAAGGAAAAAAGACGGGCAGACGATCTGCTGGAAGTCGTGATCCCAATCGGTGTGCAGCTCTCATCGGAAAAAGATTTTAATCGCTTGTTAGAAACCATGCTGGTTGAAGCCAAAACCTTTTGTCATGCTGATGCGGGTACGCTGTACTTACTGACCGAAGAGCGACAATTGCAATTTGTGATTGTGCGTAACGACTCCAAAAATGTCGCATTGGGAGGCACCACCGGCAATGAAGTGCTCTATGCTCCGCTTCCGCTCCCAACTGAAGAAAATGAAAAATCCAGCCATTGCTATGTCGCAACAGAGGTCGCTATCAGTGGTTTGGCCAGTAATATCCCTGATTACGGACGCCAGAGTGAAATTCTTAATGATTACCAGGTCCACTCCTTGCTTACGATGCCACTGAAAAATACGATGGGACAGGTCAAAGGCGTGTTGCAACTGATTAATGCTCAGGATCCTGAAACAAAGGAGATTATTCCTTTTGATCACAATTTGCAGCAGATGATGGAATCTTTTTCCTCTTTAGCCGTGGCAGCCCTGGAAGCCTATATTCGTGAACAAAGTTTGAAGCAGGAAATCAAACAACTGCGCATAGAAATTGACGAAGCCAAACGCGAGAAAGAGGTCAAAGAAATCACCGAGACCGAAACCTTCCAGAGCTTGCAAGCCAAAGCCGCAGAATTACGTCGGCGTCGCCAGAGCAAACGCAGACAAACCGAAAGAGTTTCGGAAGAGAGATAGGGTTTTCTTATGCCATTATGGACAAGTTCGTCGTTCGCACTTTAGCGCGGTTTCCCGCCGAAGGCGAAACTACGAACTCGTTTCAGCGTACACAACGCTGAATCACTTCGATCACCCGCTCAATGCCATCGGTCGTATTTGCCGTATTCATCGCTTGAATAAGTGCCTGGCGCTGTTCGTAAGTGCGACGAATATGGTCGATCAAACTTGTCACTGTCAGTTCTTCCTCCTCAAGCATATAACTGAAGCCTTGTTTGGCAAACGATTGTGCGTTCAACACCTGATCTCCGCGGCTGGCTCTGCGTGAAAGTGGAATGAGCAGAGAGGGTTTGCGCAAAGCCAGCAGCTCAAAAAGAGTTGTCGCTCCGGCGCGTGACACCACGACATCCGCCATTGCCAGAAGGTGGGGTAACTCCTTGTCAACATATTCGAATGGGGCATATCCGGAAATTGTACGAAGCTCTTCCTGAATATTGCCTGTTCCGCAAATATGACAAATTTGAAACTGCTGCTGCAATTCCGGGAGCGCGTTGCGAATGACGTGGTTGATTGTTGCCGATCCCTGGCTTCCTCCAAGAATCACCACGACCGGTTTCGCATCCGTAAATCCGCACAGTTCTCGACCTTTGGCTAATTCTCCCTCTCGCAACGATGCGCGGATCGGGATACCGGTATAGGTGGCTTTTTCTGACGGGAACATGGCGGCAGTCTCGGGAAAGCTGTAACAAACATGCGCGGCAAAAGGCTGTGACAGTCTATTTGCCAGGCCCGGCGTCAAATCCGATTCATGAATAATAGCCGGAATGCGATACAGCCAGGCTGCCCATACCAACGGGCAGGACACAAAGCCTCCTTTGCTGAAAATGACGTGTGGTTTTATTCGGTGCAGTAAAAAACACGATTTCAGAAAACCAGCGCAAACCAAAAAAATGTCGCGTACATTTTTCAGATCAACATAACGTCGCAGTTTACCTGCCGGAATAGGATGGTAAGGAATTCCTGCCGGTTCGATGAGTTGGCGTTCGATGCCCGTGCTTTGTCCGACGTAATGAATCTCAAACTCCAGAGAACGCAAGGCAGGCAGCATCGCAATATTCGGCGTGACATGCCCGGCCGTTCCCCCACCTGTCAGAATGATACGTTTCATAAAGATCTTTCCTCATCTCCAACGAAGGAATTTATAAGTTACGAAAGTTCGAGAGAAGTAGAGCCAGGTATAATGCTGTATCAGGAGATTCCGCGTTGTCTGGCTTCTTCAAGAATAGCTGCGGTGGCCGTTGCGCCGATACGAGTCACGCCTAGTGCTCGAACTCGAAGCAGATCATCAAGCGTTCTGACTCCGCCCGCCGCTTTGATTTGCACGCTTGCAGCACAATGCTCACGCATAAGTTTCAGATGGTGATCCGTGGCGCCCTGATACGCATACAGACCGTTTGTCTGCTTGACAAAACCATACCCGGTCGAAGTCTTGACAAACGCGACCTGATGTTGGGAACAGATTTCACATAAACGGATGATATGGCCGTCCTGGAGATAATCATTTTCAAAAATGACTTTTAGTAAACCGTTCTGAGCGACAACAATTTCGTTAATCTCTTGAATTTCCTGCGAAACGTATTCCCAATCCCCGCCGACGACTTTACCAATATTGACGACCATATCAATTTCTGTCGCTCCGGAGGCGAGAGCCTGTTTGGTTTCCTGAATTTTAATACATGTGGAGCTATTACCATGCGGAAAGGCTATCACAGCGCACACGCCTACATCACTAGCATGTAAGACATGACAGGCCAGCTCAATCGCATAGGGTTTCACGCAAGCTGTCGCAACATGACAACGTTTTGCCAGTTCACACCCTGCACGAAGCTCGACATCGGTCAAGGTGGGGTGCAAAAGGGAATGATCAATCATTTTCGCGACATCATGAAGATGGATTGTCGTATTCATAAGTGTATTTATCCTTTTAAGTTTTATATGAAAGGCATAAGCTCTGTTGAGAGAGTTCCGCAAGATATGCTTTAATTTTGGTGACGATCAAGTCTAAGCCGGTATTGTGTTTTTTGATTTTGCCATGAATAATAATGTCTGCATATCTCTTGCTCGGTTCGACAAATTCCCTGTGCATAGGGCGGACGGTTTTGAGATATTGATCAAGCACGGATTCCGGAGTACGTCCGCGTTCAAAAAGATCGCGCTGTAAACGCCGCGCTAAACGAATATCTGCATCAGCGTCAATAAACACTTTAATGTCGAATAGATCGCGCAGAGCTTCAATCGCAAAAATAAGAATACCGTCTACCAGGATTATCGGCCTCGGCTGAATCCGGATCGTTTCTGTCGTGCGACAATGAGTGGTGAAATCATACACCGGACGTTCAATCGGAAGATTCGCCTGAAGCTGTTGGAGATGTCGAATAAACAGCTCATTATCAAGCGAATCCGGATGATCAAAATTTTTGACTTCTTGCAATGCTGGCGGTAATTCTGTCAGTCCCTTATAATAGGCATCGTGTTCTAAATAAATAAGGGCATCTGAACCTACAAGCTCAATAATTTTTTTCGTGAAAATCGTTTTGCCAGAGGCACTGCCGCCACAAATTCCTATAATCACAACCTGACACTCCTTCTGATTGTAACAGATGATCTTCAAATAACAGGCGTAGTTCAATCATATTTTGTGAAAGCAGGAAAAAAGCGCAAGAAAATTTTTTATGTGATGCGTCCTCAGGAATTTCTCTGGAGAATTCCTCCTGGTTCTGGCATATCGGCAAACCCTCCGATTCACCGAAAATATGTGCCTCAGTTCCGCCTGCTTTTTCGTCAAATGAGCCAGCTTGCCAGGCAGAGCGGTCTAATGATACAAAAAGCTAAATAATTATGAGAATTCTTGACAATTTTTCATACGTTGCACGATCATTTCCAGACGTCTGAATACATCCATGCCTACAATTAATCTATTCCTACAAACACAGAATGGTGAAGGAAGCGGAGATGGTTCCAGATGGCTATCATCCTCAATAAATGCCTTTATCTGAGAAATTTGCCACATCTGTGTTGATTGACAGAGGAGGAACCTATGCGAAAAAGACAGAAAGTGTTGAGTTGTGTGTTTGTTTTGGCGATGATTGTTCTCGGAACAGTGGCTTCAGCAGCGGAGTTTACGATTAAATTTGCCCATATTGCCCCGCTTGTTCACGC
Source organism: Candidatus Vecturithrix sp. (assembly GCA_040772385.1). Classification (GTDB taxonomy): domain Bacteria; phylum Moduliflexota; class Moduliflexia; order Moduliflexales; family Moduliflexaceae; genus Vecturithrix. Next base: position 1,134,997 of record JAXGYF010000001.1, read on the forward strand.
TGACCACCGGGCGGCCCTGCACTTCAAGGATTATGTGGAAGCCAAATCAAAGGGTCGCGTTGAAGTGTCTGTGCATCCCGCCGGTCAATTAGGGGGGGAACGCGCCATGATTGAAGGGGTGCAGTTAGGGACGATTGAAATGGGATTTTTTACCGCAGCCGTGCTGACTAATTTTATCCCCCAGATTGCCGTGACGAATTTACCTTTCATCTTCCCGGATCAAAAGACGGCGTATCGGGTATTAGATGGTGAAATCGGTGATAACCTGTTGAGTTATTTTCCTGAAAAAGGCATGGTTGGTCTGGCCTGGGGCGAGAATGGGTTTCGTGATTTTTCCAGTTCAAAGCGCCCGATTCGGACGCCCGAAGATATGGCGGCGTTAAAAATGCGCTCAATTGAAAGCCCGTTATTTCTCGATTCGTATAAGGCCTTAGGCGTCGATGCGGTTTCGATTGCCTGGCCGGAAACCTTTACAGCATTACAACAAAAAGTGGTTGACGGAGCTGATTTACCGTACAATACGATGGCTTTGTCAAAATGGCTGGAAGTACAGCAATATGTCACGCTGTCCGGCTGGGTGTATGAGCCGATGCCGGTAGTGGCAAATATTGATTGGTTCCAGAGTTTACCCGAAGACATTCAACGCATTCTTGCCGACGGCGCATACGAGTTACAATTGGTGAATCGGGCGTTAAATGCGCTGGATCGCCTCCAAACCGATGTTGAAGCTCGGGCCCAAGGCGTTGAGGTCATTGAACTCACACCACAGGAACGCAAAGCCTTTCGTGAAAAAGTAATGGTCGTATATGACGCCTGGAAAGAAAAAATCGGACCCGAATTAGTTGACATGGTTATTGAGGCTACCCAATAATCATGAAACACCATGGAAACCGGGCTTTTTCAAACAGCCCGGTTTTTGTTACGCTGTTCTGTCTGGCAAAATAGCAATTGCTGCCTGATCTCGCCCGTTGTTTTTGGCTTGATACATGGCCATATCGGCGGAGTTCACAAGCTCCTGAATCTCAGCCCCATGTTCAGGAAAAGCGGAAACGCCCAGAGAAATTGTGATCGAAAAATACCTCCCTTGATACACAATTCTCAATTTACGCACTTCTTCCAGCAATTCCTGGGCGCGTTGAACACTGGTTGTCAGTGAGGTTTCAGGCAGAATCAGCAGAAATTCTTCCCCTCCATAACGGCAGGCAATGTCTCCTCCGCGAATATGCTCCTGGATAAGTTTTGCAAGCGACTGCAACACAACATCTCCTGTATCATGGCCATGAGTATCATTAAAATGTTTGAAATGATCAACATCAAGCATAATCAAACCAACGTATCCGCCATTTCGTTTGGCTCGCCGGATTTCCTGGCGAAGCGATTCTTCCATATAGCGTCGGTTAAAGAGACCTGTCAATGCATCACGGATGGCTTCATGCCGAAGACTCTCACGCAATCGCAAATTTACCAGAGAAAGGGCATATTGTTCAGCAACCTGAGCCACAAGCAGTTGTTTGGTCTCGAGTAGATAGAGAGAGTCTTCGTCGGAGGTTCCTGGCGAGAACGGCTGAAAATAGAGAAACAGGATTCCGAGGAGTTGCCCGGAAGGATCGCGCATCGGGTAAGGATACCCATTCTCCAGCGAGGCATTCAGATACAGGTAAAAGGAATGCTGAAGAGAGCCAATCTCATACATTTCACCATGAAACGCCTGTTGGTATTCTCTGGAAATTCTGGCTTGAGGAGGAGAAAAACTCATCCAACAACTAACCGGTTGGAGCGCGATCGGTTTCTCATGACATTGTTCTTCCTGAAGCAGGTACATACACCCCTCATCTGTAGGAAATAATTGCTGGCAGCACTGACATAGCACATGATAGGTTTCAGGTTCACTAGAACAGGCCTGAAGCAAAGTCGCCATCTGGTTCAGCAAGGCTAATTCCCGATTACGCTGTTGAAGTTCGACCTGAGCCCGTTGCCGTTCGGAAATTTCTTGTTGCAATCGGAGATTCTGTTCTTGAAGTTGTTTTTGTAAATGCCGTAATGCCAGATGAACGTTAACTCGCGCCAGCACCTCTTCGGGATGAAAGGGTTTGGTGACATAATCAACGCCGCCGATAGAGAAGGCTTTCACTTTATCAAACACCTGATTCAATGCACTAATAAACACAATCGGAATATCTCGTGTTCGTTCATCTGCTTTCAACTGTGCACACACATCATAGCCGGACAGTCCGGGCATCATAATATCAAGCAGAATCAAATCAGGAGGGGCAGCTTTTGCAGAATTCACAGCCAATCTCCCATCAGGAACAGGGCGAACGGTATGGCCATAACAGGTCAAAATCTCTGTGAGCAGACGTAGATTCGCATGAACATCATCAACCGTTAGAATGCTGGATTTCGGCGCAGCTAAGTTCTCTCCAAAATTCATAAACACCTTCTCAACAACTGAACCGTTCAAAAAAATATGGATTGAGCAACATCAATCAAAGCATAATCTACGGTCAAAAATATTTATAGAAACCTCCTCATCATTTGGAATTGGTCTCTTTCTCTCTTTGCGGGAGGGTAAATGTAAATGTACTCCCTTTGCCAATTTCACTATGTACCCCTATTTGACCGCCGTTGCGTTCTACAAATTCTTTACAAAGTATTAGGCCCAGACCAGAACCCTTTTCATGCGCGGTCCCTATACGTTTGTATTTAGACTCAATGTGAAAGAGTTCCGTGAGATATTGCGGTTCTATCCCGATTCCGCTGTCAGTTACTGATATTGCGACATACTGTTGATCATACCGGACAGATACGTCAATGCTTCCTTCAGGATAGGTAAATTTGAGCGCATTGGACAATAAATTGCGGATCACAGTATCAATCATATTGAAATCGGCGTAAATCACGGCAGATTCTGGTACGGAATTTTTTAATGCAATCCGCTTTTGTTGCGCCTGTGTCGTAAAAAGAGCGAAACTACGGTTCACAAGTTGCTTCAGATTCATCCGTTGAGGAAAAAACTCGATCAGATTACGCTGCAGACGGGACCAGGTGAGCAAATTTTCCAGCAATTTGAACACATTTTCTGTGGTATCTCGTTGAAGCAAAATAATTTCTTTGAGTTGGTGAGGCTCATAAGAATCCAAATTTTCAGAAGCAAATTGCGTCAGATCGTTCAACGAACTGATCGGGCCGCGCAAATCATGGGCAATAATCGAAAAAAATTTATCCTTGCTGACATTGAGTTCTCGCTGTTGCTGTTCAGAGACTCTGAGCGCAGCTTCCACTCTTTTGCGTTCCGCAATTTCCTCAGAAAGCTGCACATTTTTTTCTTGTATCCGCTTCTGCAAGGCTCGCATAGTGATATGAGTTTTCACTCTGGACAGGACTTCTTCGGGCTGGAAAGGTTTGGTGATATAATCAACCCCACCAAGTTCAAAGGCCTTCACCTTCTCACCCACATCTTGCAGGGCGCTGATAAAAATAATCGGTACATCGCACGTTCGTTCATCGGCTTTCAATTCCTGACAGACTTCATAGCCAGACATCCCGGGCATCCGAATATCGAGCAGCACTAAATCGGGCACAGCAGTTTTAGCAGACGATACGGCCAATCGTCCGTCGGGAACGGGACGTACAATATACCCATGCGCTGTTAACAGTTCATTTAATAACCGTAAATTGACGGCGATATCGTCAACTACTAAAATACTGGGTTTGGTTGTACGAGAGGTGTTTTCATTCATAATATTGTCAGATATTTTTTTACACACCACTGACTTTCATAAGCATCCACTCTGCGTTCGTTGGGCGGAATCAAAGCAATCAGGAATACACACACCCCTTCAGCAAGCTCAGAACCTCGCTCTGTTCAGGAAACGCCACTATCAAGATCCGGGTGTCATATATATCATCTTCTGTTCATTTCGCTTCCTGTCAAATGAATTTTATTTCAGAAACAAAAGAAAAACCTGGTTTTTCCAAAGGCCAGGGGGATTAACAGCGGCAGCCCGACACATGGGAAACGCGCTCAGTCACTTATTTGTTTTTGTGTATCAGGTCTCCCCATTCCAGATTCTTCTTCGCTATAAGCGATGTGCAACCGCTACGCGGTAGGGAGTGCTGGTACGTACTCAATAATGATCTGAAAAGTAAACGCACAACGAACAACTTCTCTTGTTGACTTTTTTCAGCGGATAATTTTTCTGGAATTGTGTAACTGGACTGATCATGTTGAAACATAATGGATTAAAACATTATCAAGGGATAAAAATCCTTGCTTATGAGGAATCCTTGTAGTTTCAGAGGAGTTATCATTAACTTACGTTAGTTTATCAGAAGGAGATAATATGAATGAACTTCTGTTTGATCCCGAAACACATCGTAAGGCCGGTCGTCTCCTGGGAGAATTCCTGGCAAAATATGAAATTGATCTTTCCAGCCAGCCCATATTCCCGCCAATCAATCGAGACGCTATGCAAGCGATTCTGACTGAACCTCTGCCTGAAGAGGGCAAGACACTTGAGGAACTGTTTCAAGAATTCCAGGATGTTGTTGTGCCAAATTCTACTCATGTGGCCCATTCGCGTTTTCTTCCTTACGTGCTTCCTTCTCCGAATGGAATCTCAGCATTTGCCGATGCTCTGGCCAGTACACTCAATCAAAACTGCAACCTTTGGACTCTGTCACCTGCGGCCAATGCTATTGAACAACGCGTCATTTCCTGGTTTCACGAATTATTCTCCTTTCCCAAAGGGAGCGGAGGCATCATCACCAGCGGCGGATCCATGGCGAACCTGACAGCTCTGGCAATAGCCCGTGATACGTATCTTGGAAAGACCGCAAGAAATCAGGGGATTCAGGGGCGGCCATCACCGTTGGCGCTCTATACCTCAGAGCAGGTGCATAATAGCGTTGACAAGGCAGCCGTGATTCTTGGACTTGGGTTGAACTATGTCCGCCATATCCCGTGTGACGAGCAGTTTCGGATACGCATGGACCTCCTTAAAGAGTCTGTCTTACAAGACCGCCGCAAGGGTTTAAGCCCATTCTGTGTAGTTGGCTCAGCCGGAACTGTCACAACAGGTGCAATTGATCCGCTTGAAGATTTGGCAGATTTCTGTGAAGAAGAGCACCTGTGGCTTCACATTGATGGGGCCTATGGCGCTCTGGCGATCCTCAGCGAACGAATGCGCCCCCACTTGTTACCGGCAGGCCGCGCGCATTCGCTGTCACTCGACCCGCATAAATTCCTCTTCATCCCTTTGGAAGCCGGATGCGTGCTTGTACGCCAGGCTGAAGATATGAGGGCAACCTATAGCTTTATCCCAAGCTATCTTTCGATGGTGTCTGATGCGGATTTTCTAAACTATGCGGAATATGGCCCCCAATTGTCACGGAGTTTTAAGGCGCTGAAAGTGTGGTGGTCATTACGGGCCTATGGCCGAAAAGCCTATGCAAAGGCGATTGATAAGCTGTGCAACCTGGCTGTCTATATGGGGGAACGGAGCCACGCCGAAGCAGAGTTGGAATTGATGGCGCCCGTCACGTTGAATGCGGTGTGTGTCCGCTGCCGCAATCTCACAGACGCTCAGAATGAGCGCGTGCTTGCGCGTCTGCTGTCTGAAGGAGTCGCATTCCTCGGCAGGGCGCAGGTAAAGGGGAAATTTTGTCTTCGGGCCTGTTTCATGAATTTACGGACAACGCGCGAAGATGTCGATCACATCCTTGACGCAATGATCCGTTTCGGACAAGAGGAACTGAGAACGTCCACCCAGCCATCAATGGCCGGTCTCAAGACCAAAGCAGGCTGAAGCCCGCTGTTGAATCTTAGAGGACGCTTCAGTGTCCTTCTGCTTTGAGACTGACGATTGATCGCCGGAAAATGGGGCATACGAGCTTATACTCAGGTAGTGAGATATACCCACTTATAACAAGAGATCTTCTTGCCAGCCAAGCGGTACAATGGTGATCTCATTCAAATTACTTGTGCCCAGGCCGTAGATTTTATCAGCAGCTTCAACGCAGAGCGGCGGCGGCGACAGAGGCCAGGGTTCGCCGCGCAACGCATGCCTTTTTTTAGTGAGAATACGCAAACATACGGTCTCGACGGCCACCGGATCAGTGCCGGCAATCAACCCGTTATATGCCCATCTATAGCGTGGATCAAGCTGAGGACCTTTATCACACAACGGATGAAGAGCATCTACCAGCACAAGTCGGGTTTTGTCCTTCACTTCCGGCAGCAGCCAGATTTCCCCTAATTTGGCGCTGTTTTCATAGTGATACTGCGATGGTCGGCCTGAATACAAGATATAATTCTTGATGACCGTGCCGATGCCGGTCAGCCAGTGCCCCTTCAGTCCCGGCATTGAAATCAGGGCGGTACAGTGATCAGGCTTTCTGCGGCCTTGCGCCATCACAATATGCTCTGCCGGAATCCCAACCTCTTTCATTAAACTGGTTTTTACCACCTCAATCAACTCAGAATGGGTTGGATTCAGCAAGGGAGTAGGAACAAGACCAACGATATCGTCCGGCTTCACAAGCACAGACCAGGCCTCTTGCACTTGATCTTGACCGGTTACGTGCAGAATCGTCTGATCAAGCATGGCCTGCAAAATCGAAGAATCTACCTGAAAGGCGGCGTCCATCACATGTTTGTCGCGTACTACGGTCACAAGGCTTGAACGCGCTGCCGCGCTTGCGTTCCTGATCGTCCAGGGAAGCCCCCCTAACGAAGCTGCCAGCGCCGCGCCTACGGTGCCGCGAATAAAATCTCGGCGTGTAACGAGTGTTTGATGGGTGTGCATAGTCATCCTCCTTTGAAACTACAAGGATGACTCATAAGCAAGGATTTTTTATCCCTGCTTATGTGAAATCCTTGCAGTTTTATTGGGCCGGGCGAGCGCAAGATCATGATAACTCCCATGTAAATGCAATTTTCATCGTGGATAAAAAACCTGGTTTTTTGCTGACTTCTTCTTAACGATGTTGCATGAAATACCCCGTAATTATAGCGGCTGACTCCTGATCCGGAGCTTCAAATACAATCGCGAGATAGTTTTGATTCAGGACATAAGCTACCCAGCCATCTTCAATTCTGAACGCCTGCACGTGCTGCTCTATTACATCGGTCTCAAACGCCTTCGGATGTTCAGGCAGGTACGCGGTATGAAACTGCTCCAACGCCTGTCGGGCTTGCTCTGCTCCGGCATACTTTACAAACACGACCTGAAAACGGCTGGAGGAATCAGCGGCGTTTTCATAAGGCGCGGTCACAGCTTCTGTAGAGTGATCTATATTTAGAATATTTTGATGGCTCAGATAATAGAGCGAATTCAAGACCAGATACGAACGGAAATATCCGATGCGATCGTGGCGTAATTCCCATCCTGTGCTGATCGTTTGCGGCAGCACCTGCAAGAGTTCAGGAACAGCAGGCCTCGGGCGGTTGGCGGCAATCGCCTGACCCAACGCGAGAACTGCTTCTCTGGATTCCGGCGTTTCGCGGTAGGCTAACACGCGCGCATAGATCCTATCTGCCCACAGCCGCAATAATCCCTCGCCATACAACGCTCTGGCCGGAAGCACAACCCTATCTCCGGTCTGCGCGGCATCAGAGGGAAAAAGCGTTACCGGCTCGCCATCCCAATCCAGCGATAATAACCCAAAGGCGTCATCAGAAGTGTGCATCACATACACTTCCACCAAAATGTCATCTTGTTGCTCGGCCGTATACTCATAGACCTCAAGATGGTCGAAGCGATAGGCCAGATATAATTCTCCCGCGCCGTTCATATAGTCAAAAATATTGCTTTCATCAATGATTTCGGCGGAATCCGACCTGGTCCAGGCTCCAAGAGTTCTGGGAAGATTTTCTGCACTCTTTGTCATCTCGGCGTGCGCTCCTTTTGAGCATAATACAATTATTATGGCGGCGACAAAGAATAAGAGCATGTTTACAAATACCTTCATGATCGTTCTTCCTCCTTCATGACAGGTTTCGTTGAAGAAAACGGCTTTATCGTCAGCGTTGTTTCAAAATACCCGTAGTGTTCTGAAACTGTCAATCTATTTTTCGGAGGCACGATAACATTTTCTCCTCAAATAACAATAAAAATTTCTTGTAGATTGTGTAAGAGTTTCAATATTGTCTCATGCAAGTATAAAGGAATCGCCCTGATGATGTTAGTCAGGATGTATCTTCACATGCTGGATGGTCTTGATTGGTTTCCACAGTTCTGGATCTGTTCATGGTAAATGAATTTTCAGAGGTGGGGAAAACAGTGCTTGTCGGTGAAATATGGAAAAGAAATCTCAGATTGTGCTTCTGGGGACAGGAACTCCCAATGCTGATCCGGATCGCCATGGCCCGTCTGTGGCGATTGTAGTGAACCAGACGCCCTATATCGTTGATTGCGGGCCTGGCATAGTTCGTCGGGCTGTCGCAGCACATCAGGCCGGCCTCCCAGGGCTTGCAGTTCACAAACTCTGTCGCGCGTTTATCACCCACCTTCATTCTGATCATACAGTGGGGTATCCGGATTTGATTTTCACCCCCTGGGTGTTGGAACGCAATGAACCCTTAGAGGTCTACGGTCCGTCCGGGCTTCAGGAGATGACCGATCATCTTCTGGCCGCGTATCAAGCTGATATTCACGAAAGGCTGGCTGGATTGGAACCAGCAAATGATCAGGGGTATCAGGTGCATGTGACCGAGATTGTTCCAGGGCAGATCTACTGTGACTCAAATGTACGGATCGAAGCGTTTCGCGTTAAACATGGGTCCTGGCCAGCCTATGGTTATAAATTTTTTACCCCAGATCGTACCATTGTCATTTCCGGCGATACCGCACCTTTTGAAGGTATGGTAGATCAGTATCAGGGCTGTGACGTGCTGATTCACGAGGTGCATTCCGCGGTGGGCCTGCAACAGCGCGCCCCTGAATGGCAGAAATATCACTCAAGCGTGCATACCTCGTCATTCGAATTAGCTGAAGTTGCGTCAAAGGCGAGACCGGGAATGTTAATCCTGTATCATCAACTTTTCCATGGCGTCGTTTCGGAAGAAGATCTTCTGAGAGAAGTACAAGATCGGTATGACGGAACCGTAGTTTCGGGCAGAGACCTCGATGTGTATTAACCAGGAGTGCGAAAGCTCTGCTTTGACAGCGAAAGCAGAGCTTTCGCGCTCCTAGTGTTTTTTTCGATAAACCAGGATAAACGGGACAATGACAATCAAGGCTGAGGTGATCATGAAACCCAGCGAAATAGGTCTGGTGAAGAAAACCAACGGATTGCCATCGGCGATACTTAAACTCTCCCGCAGTCGATTTTCCAGAATATCTCCCAGCACAAGCCCCATGACAAGATTGACAATCGGCCATTGGAGTCTGAGCAGAATATATCCAAGCACCCCCATTACAATAGCCAGCCCCGCATCAAAGATGCGTGTATTCACGGCATAAATGCCGATTAGTGAAATCACCATGATATTCACCGCTAGCAAAGAACTGGGGATACGGATGATCATCGCAAAGGGGCGCAGCCAGATCGCTAACATCAGAAATGCGGCAATATTAATGAGAAACAGAGAAAAATACAGGGTATTAATCAACACCGGCTCCTTAACCAGCAATAATGGGCCGGGGTAGATGCCGTTGATCGTAAAGACGCTCAGAAGCACCGCACTGATTGCTTCGCCCGGAATTCCCAACGTCAAAAGCGGGATCAGCGCTCCGGCCGGGACCGCATTATTCCCCGCTTCAGAGGCCAGGCACCCTTCCGGCGTTCCCTGCCCAAACTCTTCAGGGTGTTTTGAGGAATGCTTGGCGGCCTGATACGCCATAAACGAGGCTAAAATCGATCCGGGGCCCGGCAGCAAGCCGACGAACGTACCGATCACACTCGACTTGAGCAGCGTTTTCCAATAACGCAGAACTCCCAGGAGCTTTGAAAAATCAAGCATACGTCCGGTGAGGTTCATGCTGTCGGTTCGCAGAATTTTTTGTTCCACCAGCAGAAGCGTCTGTCCAAGTCCGAAAAGTCCTAAACATACCGGAGCAATATCAAGGCCGTTCTGTATGGCCAGGGTTCCGAAAGCAAAACGAGAACTGAGTGTGGTGCCGTCAATGCCGATGGTCGAGAACCACAATCCCAGTCCCAACAGCAAAAGTCCACGCGCAAGATGCTGGCGATGAGCCATCACCACCAGAGTGACGCCGAAAAATCCGGCCGAGAAATACTCCGGAGGCCCGAAAGAAGCAGCGACATGCGCCAGAAGAGGGGCCAGCGTAATGAGGATCACGACGCTCACCATGCCGCCGCCAAAGGAACCGAGTATCGCCGCTGAAAGGGCTGTTTGAGCTTCCCCTTTACGGGTCAGAGGAAACCCGTCGAAACTGGTGATCAAGGAAGACGGGACGCCCGGAGTACCCATGAGGATCGCCGGCACTGCGCCGCCGAAATATCCGCCGCAGAACACCCCTAACAGCAGTGAAAGGGCCGTATTTGAAGCCATGGCAAAGGTAAAGGGTAACAACACCACCATGCCGACCATCGGGCCGATACCAGGGATGATTCCCACAATGATTCCGATAAAGGTGCCTGACAGGAGGGCGGTCAGATTGCCGACTGATAAACACGCCTGTATGCCTTCTAACAGATGTTCAAACATATCTACTGCCAAAACTCCATGAGCAAAGGGGTTGGGAAAAACACATCCAAGACATACTTAAAGATCAACACCAACACACCCGTGACAATGAGTGGAGCCAGGATCAACGTTCGAGGGCTTCGATACCCCAAATAGTAGGACAATGAGAACAGGAAACCCCAGGAAGTAGCTTCCAGTCCGATCAGGACCAAACCGACAGGGAAAAGTACCAGGAATCCTAACACAACGATTGTTTTCAGAGGCATTCCTGCGTCGTCCAATTGCCACGATGCCCCTTCAGGAGGCTTGATAAGCCGCCAGACCGCTGGCAGAGAGGCCAGGATCATGAGAGCGAGCGCAAGCAGCGGAAAGATCAGCGGCCCCTTGTAAAACGGATCGGGACCGGACGTATCAACCTGCCAGGGCGCGCTGATCAGAACAACTGCCGCCAGACACCCTAAACTCGCGGCCACAAGATCATGCCAGCGACTTGCTTGATTGAGCGGTTGAGACATAGAAGCATCCTTTATTCAGTAATACCAAGTTCCTTCATGATTTCACCAAAATTCGCCAATTCGTTATCCATCTGGGCTCGAGCCTTTTGCGGCCCGGTCGGATGAGCAATGACGCCGGACTTCGTGATCACATCCTGAATGTCTGGCAGGGCCATAACTTTAAAGAAGGCGTCGCTCAATTTCTGCACGATCTCATCCGGAGTTTGCGCCGGCACAAACGCGCCAAACCAGATCGAATACGCATCGCCAAAACCTTGTTCGGTCACAGTGGGGACATCCGGATAGTCAGGGAGTCGGTCCGGCAGCATACAGGCCAGGAGTTTCATCTGGCCGGATTCAATATAATCCTTTAAACCAGGGGTCGAAAACGTGATCACATCAGCATCACCTTTTATGACAAGCAATGGGGTCAATTCGTTATAAGCCGTTTCTTTCCACGTAAACCCACCGATTTTGGCTGCATTCATCGCAATTAAGGTAGGCACTGCGCCCAGGCCCCAGTGCGCCAGCCGCAAATCATGAGTTTTGCCGTATTCCGACAGTTCCTGCAAATTATTATAGGGTGCATCAGCCCGGCAGGCGAGGGTAAAGGGTGACGACCAGATCAAGCCCAACGGTTTGAGATCCTGATTCTTATACGGCGTCTTGCCTCTGAGCACCTGCGTAATCATCGGGCCAATCGAGATCAGACCGACCTGATACCCATCGGGCCGGCTTTGGGCAAGCTCATTGGTGGCAAGCACCGCGCCGCCGCCGGGTTTATTGATCGCTTTGACTGCAACGCCAAGCTCGTCCGCCAGAAGAGGAGCCATAGCCGTCGCAATGATCGTCGTCGGGTCATTGGGGGCCGGCCAGGGAATGATGATCTGAATCGGTTTTTCAGGCCACTCCGCTTGCGCTGACAACGGAATCAGGGAGCATAAGAGGATGAGACTGACTAATAATGTCAAACTTTTCTTTGTTTTCATAAACGCCTCCTTACAATATGTTTACGATGAGAACAGGGAAATAACAACGACGGAGGGAATTATTCTCAGAAGGGAACATTCGTCAAGTTTTTTCTCTACAGGACAAAGACTCTTCTTTTCATCCCATGTATTTTTTCTAGCAAAAAGATTGAAGTAAGCGAAACACTAAAATGTCCTGTTAGAAACTGACTTTGGCTTTGAAATACATCTGATCCTGATCTTTTATCTCGCTGAACATATTCTGCCCTTTGCCTGTAAGGATATACGCGCCGAGGATCAATTCGATATTATCCGCCGGACGATAGGTGATTTCAGGGATGCCGACCACGCCGTAATTCGCGTCAATTTCTTCCCAATCGGGAATGGCGATGGCTATCCCAATCGGCGCAACGGTCAATTCAGCGTTCAAGAAATCTTTTTCACACCGGAAGACCACATAATCACTTAACTCGTCCTGGCCACGTTCGTGAAAAAGGCCATGCACAAACTGGGCGTTGATATACCATCCGTTTTGAAAGGTATAATCCATCCCTAGCACATATTTAAAGTACGGCTCATCATCCAACGCCACGGTTTTTTCCTGCGATTGGTTTCCTTCCACGGTGGTGAGGGTGGTGGTCAACGCCACGTTGTCCGGCAGAAACAACGCGCCTTCAGCCCAGACGCCGATCGTCTTGACCTGCCCGGCCAGGTCCGCGCCGATCACTTGCATTTTGGGATAGATCAGGTCAACGTCCAGGTCTATGGTTCCGAGGTCGTCCACGGCGGTCAATCTGGCGGTCGTGGCAAGCGGGAGATCATCCCGGCCGGCGAAATAACTGAGCGACACATCATAACTCCAGAGCATTGTACTGAGCTTTAGCGCGTACGCCGAGGATTCATCCAGGGTGCTTTCGGGTTGCAGGGTATGTTGGGTACTGTTACGCAGCGTCATCCCTGGCGGGAGGTCTGTCGTTCCGGCAAAGGCCTGGGCGAAATCGCCGGAGGGCAATTCAGCAACGCCAAATTCCGGGATAAAAATGCCAGTCACGGACACATCGCCCCAATACACAGTAGTCTGGATGGCATTGACTCCCAACTTTTCCCCAAAGTCAAAAGGGTCTTCTAAATTGTCGGGACTGACATTACTGGTGGGATTCAGTTTATCGGCCTTGCCCCAGGCAAAGATCTGCTTGCCGATACGGACATCGAGTTTATCGGAAAGAAAGGCATAGAGATCCAGATACCCTTCGCGAAGCTCCAGCTCCCAGTCAAATTGGTCATCCGCTGTCAGATCGCGGACACCTTTGAGTTGCGTCTCAGCAAAATAATGGTACTTGTCATTTGGCGAGCCTTCTAACTTCAGGTTCAACCGCACTTCATTGCGGGTAAATTCCTGCGGATCAAACCGCAACCGCTGGTCGGTTTGAATTGAACCGTTCAGATCCGCATCAACCCCGGCCCAAAGACGCCCCGCCAGGAAAAACAAGCATAACAGTACAAACAGGATGCTCTTTTTCATACATGGAAACTCCCAGGAATAGAACACGGATGACACGGATTAGACGGATCTTCACTGATTTTCAGATATTTCTCAAAACACTACAGCGGATTCAAGAATGAAACGGATTCCTCCCTCCTCATCCGTTTCATTCTTGAATCCGTTGTAGTTGTCGAATATTACCTGAGACACTAAAAAAATCCGTGTTCATCCGTCTAATCCGTCCAATCCGTGTTCTATTCCCTACTTCACGCGTTTCAAATTCCGCTGAGTGAATATGTCATCTGAGATGCCGGCATCCAGTTCAAGGCTGTCGGTCACGACTTTCGTGCTATGATTCGTCTTCAAGTCAGTCATTTCGACTTCCATCGCCACCCAATAGTCGTCGCGTTGTTCAAGCTGCCGCTGTTCCATGACTTTCCATAAATTGCCGCCTTTGTCATAGTATTCGATTTTGACCGCAAAAAAGTTGTCCTTACGCGCCCATAACGTCAATTTGCTATAATCTTTCTCGCTCTCCGGTTTCGGCGTGAGTTCCAGGACGTAAAATTCCTCAGTGGTTTCCAACAGGGTCGGAGTATAATCTTCCTCATAGCCGCTCGCGCTCATGTCATCGTAGCTGAAATCGGTGCCGGCAAAGCTCTCGTTCTTCACGTGCGAGGCAATCGTGCGGATTTTGCGAAAAGCCGGCAGATACAGATACATTTTATCGTCCGGCAAATTGAGAAAACTGATGCCCTTCTGATCCGCTGGAGACAGAAAGCGGACAAGGCGCAGGTCTTCTTTATTGCGTTCGAAAATCTCCGTTTCACGTTCCTTCTGATCCCCATCCTTATCAATCAAAATCATAGTTGAAAGGCTATGTTTGTCTTTGGGAGCCATGCCAACCGCATCGGATTTTTGCAGAATTTCCAACGCCGTCAATTCCTGCGCTGCGAGATTGAGTGCGAAGGTGAACAGCATACTTAATGCTAATGTCATGATAATAACCTGTTTCATCATTATTTCCTCCCATTTTAGAAATTTTGCCACAAGGTACAAGAAAGAAGATAGAACACGGATTGGACGGATTAGACGGATGAAAAGGAGAAATCCGTTCTATTCTTTTAATCCGTTGTAGTATTGAGTATTACCCGAGACACTAAAAAATCCGTGTTCATCCGTCTAGTCCGTCCAATCCGTGTTCTATTCCTCTTCAGGTCTTCGTGACGATGCAATTACTCGTTTACACAATTTCTCCGTATTCTTTCAACACCTCGGCTAGTGTATTTAACTGCTCATCTGAGACGTTGACAAAACGCAGACCGACCTCGAATTTGGCAGCGGCTCCTTCCGGGAGCGGACGCTGCCACACGACCCGTATGCTGCCTGTTAAGAGCAGCTCTTGCTGAAACAGCAATTCCACGTCGGACCGTTGCCCGACCGTCAACAGTTCGTTATGATAGATGCGCAGGCCGCCGAGACTAACATTAATGACCGGCTGCGGCTGTGAATCAGCGAGCGCAGACCGGTACACAAGCGGCGCGCTAAAACGCGGATATTGCCGCCGCTGAAACAAAAACCGTTTCAAGACCAGCGTCAACGCCGGTAAAAACGTCAACGCAGAAAGCGCACTTACGCCCATCGTCATGGACAACATCCAGCCGAAACGCCGGATCGGCACGATATTCGACCAGAGCAGCACGATGAAGCCGAGCGCGACCGTTAACGCATTGATGATAATCGCCCGGCCAGTGGTTTCCAGAGTTTTATCCACCGCAAACAATTCGTCCGGCTGAATCGTAAGCTCTGCTTTCAACCGTGACGAAAAATGGATCGCATAATCAATACCGACGCCAATTGCCACCCCGGCAATCATCACTGAGGCGATGTCCAGAGGGACATGGGCGTAACCCATCACCCCAAAATTGATGAGCACCGTCAAGAGAATCGGCGCAGTCACAACCAGTCCGATTTTTACCGATTTGAACTGGAGGCTCATCAACACAGCAACCAGCCCCAACGCCCAGGCCAGACTGCGCAACTGACTCCCGATCAGGCTGTCATTAATCTTCTGTAACACCAGCAACATGCCCGATTGTGTGGCACTGAGAGCGACTTCTGCCCCACCTTGCCCAATCTTGAGCGCGACCGGTACGCCAACCACCTGCTCATTGAGCCCCCACACATCATCCCGCAGATCGGCATGGAATTTCGGATTCGCCTGTAATTCGGATGAAAAGAGTGGCAACAAGGCCGTCACGATAGCATCCACCCGACTGAAATTCTGTTTCTCTCGCAGAATCGGCAGGAGGAATTCAACTGTATAGCTGATGACTTCAGGATCATCTTCCCAATAATCTGGGGGGATCACCGCTTCCAGAAGAGCAGTAAGGTTGTGCTCTGAGACAGGTTGGGCGGCGGTCAGGTCAACAACGGCCGCAGTCACGTCTGCTATAAGTTCGTCGTCATCCAGGATCACGTCCGCTTCTTCCCAAAAGAACAGGTCTACGCGCGCTCGCAAACTTGTCTGCGCGGCCTCGGTCAACGGGGAAAATTCAACAGCCGCAAGCTGTCGGAGTTGGGTTATCAATTGTTCTTGATCGAATTGCCCCGCCGGCAGCCGGTCGCGGGCATCATACAAGATCGCGGTACTGATCCGGCCGATCTGGAAGTCTCGCAATTGTTCTCGTTCAGTCGAATTCAAGTCTGCTACGGATACCACCCGCAGACGTGTATCCATTTCAGTCGCCAGATAGGTTTCAATCGCGTTGATGGTCGCCGTAATCCGGTGAGTGCTGTAACTGGCGAAACGCGCCTGAATAATCCCTTCGGAGTAATCTTTGTTGACTAATTGATCCAACATTTCCTCCCCTTCCAGCATAAACAGCAGATTCGCCACTTGTTCCTTTGTGTCCGGGATCGTGTAATGGCCGTTCATCACGTCATTCATCTCGCAAACCAGGTCGGCCAACGACTGCGTATTGTTGACATCCGAGAGCGACTCCATATATTTACCCAACCGCAGCATTTCCCTTAACACCACAGGGTCTTTCAAATCGCCATCGATCAGCATTTGAATCGGTGTAGAACCGCCGAAACGTTCCCGCATCAGCTCGTCCGCCGTCCACATATCGCTGTCGGGCGGATAGAATTGAATCAGATTGCTCTCTGTCGTGATGCGCGGGATGCCGGTCGCGGCCAACAGTATTAGCGCAGCGGCGGCGATTAAGATGAATTTTTCATGCTGTAAGACCATCGCCCCCAGGCGATCCATCACACCAATCAGGAAATGTGTTTCCTGATGCATGGCGTGAGCCGCAGCGGTCGGCGTCCGTAGCAACATCAGGATCGCCGGAATCAAAAGCACGGCAATGAGCATGGCGACGCCGATCCCGAACGCGCTGAACAATCCGAAATCCGTGACCGCAGTGAGATATGATCCGATAAAGGAGAGAAAGCCGATCATCGTGGTCAAACCGGCGAGGAGAATCGGCACACCCACCTCGCTGAGCGCCTCGACAATGGTCGTCTGTTTTTCTGCGCCGGGATGGATATCCTCATGATATTTGGCGACCACATGGATGCCATACGCCGTGCCGACGGCGATCAGGATGACCGGCATAATGTTGGAGATCGCGCTCATTTCCACGTTGAGCCACCCCATCAGTCCGACCGCCCACACCGCCGCGATGATGACGGTAAGCAACGGCAAAGCCACGCCGCGCAGATTGCGAAAACTGAAATACAAGGTAGCGAGCACGATCAGTATGACAATTGGGATCAACAGGCACAGATCCTCTATGATAAACTCATTGATTTCCAGCATCTGCGCAGGCAAGCCGCTATAATAGACCGTATGCGCGCCTTTATGCGTTTCCGAGAGTGTTTTGATCCGGGCGGCTACCGCATCTTTCTTCGCATCCGGACCGAGACGGCAGAGGAGCAGCGTAATTTTCCCATCCACCGAAATAAATTTGCCGACATACATCTCTTTGTTCAAGGTGTAGGTTTTCAGCCGAAGCAGTTCATCCGAGGTTTGTGGAATGGCGTATTTGTTGATGAGCTTGCGAATCTCCAACCCATTTTCCGTTTTGGCAATGTCCAGGATATTTGTCAGACTCATCACGGTCGCCACGCCCGGAATCTGACTGTACGCCTCGGTTAATTGGCTGATGAGCGTGAGTGTTTCAGTGGTAAAAATATCGTGGGTTTCAATCGCCACCAGCGCCAACGAATTCCCGCCGTAATCTTCTCCGATGCGGTTAAAAAGTTGCATCACCGGATCATCCGGTTTCAGATAACTCAGCATATCGCTGTTGATGGTGACTTTACTCATCCCATACGCAAAAAAGATGGATAATCCAAGCGTAATGAGGATAATGGCGAATCTGTATTTGATGACAAGCGCTGCGGATGTTTTCATTGTGGTTTTTGCCTCCCACGTAAATGAAATTTTCATTTATGCGTGTAAAAACCAGGGTTTTCTCGTTGACTCCTGTTAAGGCGTTGCAATATCTGTCCACAATCCTTTCCACAACAATTGCAGGTGTTTCCGGCACAACGGGCCAATCAATTCCGGTTCAGTGAGATGCAAATTCATGACTACCCCTGTAAAAATTGAGGTTGTCAGGCGAATGACAGTCGGCGCATCTGTCTGCGGCGGGAGTTCGCCCTGGGTAATCGCTTGCCGCACATAGGGTTCGACCAGAGCTTCCAGGCTGGAATCTTCGACATGAATATTCTCAATTCCCGGCAAATTCGGGAAGGCCAACAGTTGCTCTGTTTGACTGAGTGCTCCAAACTCCGGGCGACGTCGCTCTCTGGCAAAGTAGAGCATGGTTTCACTCATAATGGATGGATAACCCATCACCTTGTGCGCCGTAAAATCAAATAGGGTCTCGATCAGGGCTAAATTCGTTTTGTTTTTCACCGCGTATCGAAGATACCAGGCGATTTCAATCACTGTAATTTGAAAGTAATACTTCAGAACATCCGTCTTATTCGTGAAATACCGATAAAACGTGATCTCCGACGTATCAGACGCTGCACACAGTTCACGCACGGAGATTGCATCTAACGGTTTCTCCTGCATCTTTTCGATGGCGACGTGTAGAAGGGCCAGTTTCGTTCGAATCGCCTCGCGTTCCTGATCTATTGGTGCATTGATCATTGGTACGCTTGATTGCCGATAATGCTCAAAAACTTACCGGCTTTCCAGTCCTTTTAACATGATATTGAGAAACATATTCAGTTCATCTTCCAAATTCACCGAAGCATGCTCATTAAAGAACCATTGGTCTTCAAGTCCGCGCAACACGTCAAGTACGAGCCTGGCTGTTGCGACACTATCTGCCAGCGTAAAGACGCCCTGACTGACGCCTTGTTGCAAGATACCGGTCATGGCCTCGACTTCTTGCTGGTCAAACTGCTTGCGCTCTTGCTTGATCAGCGGATACAGATCAAGATATTCAGTTTTCAGCATGGCATAATTGCTGCCCAATTCTTGTATGATGGTCATCCGCGTCCGCACGTAATCCCGAAACTTGTCTTGCGGCTTTGCGTTGCTGTTGATCGCTTCGTCCAGCTTGCGCAGAATACGTTGAGCATCCCGCTGGATAAAAGCGGCAAAAATTTCTTCTTTGCTTTTGAAATAGTAATACAACGTAGATTTGCCCATGCCGGCCGCTTTGGCAATCTCATCTACCGTCGTTTTGCGAAACCCGTAGCGCACAAAGATTTTTTCAGCCGCCGTGACAATATATTCCCGTTTTTCATCCATAATTATTTCTTTGAACAGTTCGACCAATTTGGTTGTTTATTCTAAAATAGGGAAGTTTTTTAATTTGTCAAGAGGCTAGAAAAAATTTTAATTTTTTTACGCTCTGGCTGGTGCAGGCGCATATTGGATCAGGTTTCCCTGCTTTCATCCGGAAAGATGTCATGCATCATGGCCAGGGCCTTTTTCTTCTCATTTTTATATAAAAAGTAGCAGAGCACTGATGTGAGTAACGCGCCGACGCTATCAACAATGAGATCAGACATGGTATCTCGCAATCCACTGCCTTGATAAGGTTTGCCGATCAGGATGGTCGTCCCTGGCAAATCCCATTTCTGCATGGCGGTGCCGAACACAACATCCATAGCAAATTCGAACATTTCCCAGAAAACACCCATCGTGACCGCAAAGGTAAAAGCAAACACCGCCACTAATAAGGGGCTGATATCCATGCTATATTTTCCATTGATCTTATACATAACGATGAAGCCGAGAAATCCGATAATCACTCCTGACAGTGTATGTAAGAAATCATCCCACCAAAAGACGTGATAATACAAGCCGAAACGCGCACTTAGAAAGATGCCGGCATAAATAAAGATGACGATCACGATCTCAAGAATATGGGGCAGATGGATGTGTCTACGTCTTTCAATATAATCAGGTAGGAAGGTTAACACGAAGGTTAAGAGCGCCCAAAATTGTTGTTCGATTCGTTGACTGACTTCCGCTATAATCTCTTTTTGCGTGACCACGTGATTCGTCAGAAGTTCAAAGATGATCAACACCAGATTGATGAGCACTGACATGATTAAGAGCACGCGAATGGTTCGGATCACATAGTTGTATTGTTTCAATGGATGTTTTTTCATGGGATCCCCTTTCTGGTCGAACGTATTCTCTAAACAGTCTTATACTATTGCTGATATAATAGCTGTCAATAAAAGAATCCAGGCCATAATGAAGATGACCGCGAAAATCCAATTCTTTTTGAGTCGTAACGGTTCCTGTTCAGCCTTTTTTCGTGCTTCTTTCAGAATGTCTTGGGGAATCAGATGAATCGAAAGTGAAATTAAGGCCGGGATAATAATCAGATCATCTACATACCCCAGAATGGGGATAAAGTCGGGGATGAGATCAACCGGACTTAATGCATAACCTAAGGTGAACAGAATAAACAGCCTGGGCAGTCTGCCAACTTTGGGATGCTGATAGGCGTAATACATTGCCGCGATCTCTTTTTTAAGCTGCTTTGATTTCGTCTTCAGCGTTGCTAAGAGTTCCATTCTTTATCTCCATAATTTTCTTCTCAACTAAATAGAGTGGCATCTTTCCCTCATTCTCTCACAGACCGTCCAAGAATAACTGTTGCCAGCAAGCTCATCAGCCCGCCAAAGACAAACGGCGCACTGGGCAGCCAGGAGAATAACAACCCGGCAATCAGACTGGCCGGAAGGAGGCTCATGCCGACAATCGTATGATAGAACCCCAATGCGGTGGCTTTGGATTCAGCCGGAGCCAGGCTGGACACAAAGGCTTTCTCCACGCCTTCCGTCATGGCATAATACACCCCATAAATGATCCAAAAGACCCAGAGCAGGCTCTTTGACGATCCGGTGAGAAACCCAAACGACATGTACACAATGGCATACAGAAGGTAGCCTGTGACTAAGATACACTTTCTCCCGATCTTATCGGATAATGACCCGAAAAAGGTGGATAGCAAGGAGGATGCCAGATTAAACGCCAGATACATCAGGATCACGGTTGAAAGTGTATGTCCCAGATCCTGGCTGCGCAACAACAGGAATTGATTCGAGGAATTGCCCAATGTAAAGAGGAATTGGGTAAAGAAGAAGAGTTGCAGATTGCGATCATATTTCCTGAAATCGAGGTTCGGTTTGGGTCTGGCCTTCCTCTCTGACAGCTTATTCCCTGTTTCCTGGGTAAAAAAAAGGAACACGACCCCCAGGATGGCTGGAATAATGGAGATGATAAAGAGCACATAAAATGACTGCATATCTTTCAGGGTTTTGGTCACGGGATCAAGAAAGTGTAGACTGATTAGATAACAGAGCAGCGCACCCAGCGTGGCTCCGGCAAAATCCATCGCGCGTTGTACGCCAAAGGCTTTGCCTTGAATATCCTTCGGGACTGACTCCGAGATCAATGCATCGCGGGGCGCAGTACGGATCCCTTTGCCAACTCTGTCCAAAAATCGGGCGAGTAGGACAAAATACCAACCCAGAGCGGCCAGGAAGAACAAACATTTTGAGAGTGCGGATACACTGTACCCGCTAATGGTAGGCACCTTGCGCTGCTGAATTCGATCTGAATAATACCCGAAGAGCACTTTGCCAAGGCTGGCCGTGGATTCGGCAATGCCCTCGATAATCCCTAACACCGGGCCAAGCAGGACTTTCTGAGAGGCCAACACCATGCTCATAAAAGCTTGTAACAAGGGATACACCATTTCGGACGACACATCCGTGAAAAATGAGGTCAGCCCCATCAAGATCACATTTTTATGTAACTTCGACTGTTTACCCATAACTCTTCCTTGATTTGCTTCAGTTCGGCGTTAAACGCGGCAGATTCCTGGAGTAGGTGATCCTCGACGACTTCGGAGCGCGGGCGCCGAAAGATGATTCCTCCTGATTCCCAGGTTTCGTATCCGCAGGGGTTACGCAAGTCTCCTATACCTCCGCGAGGATATGAGTTTCAAGAGTTCCATCATAACAACAGCAACAATTCCGGCTGCCAGCGCCATGATCAAATCGTTGAGTGAAACCGGACCGAATTGAAACAGGCTCCTGAGAAATGGAACTGTCAGAACCAGGCACATCAGCATTATGGTTCCGCTCATCACCCACTTGAAGGCCTCATTTTTTTCCTTGAGCATGCTGATATTCGATCGCGTCAATGATCGATTCGAAAGGATCATGCCCAGATTGCACACCACCAGCGTTAAAAATGCCAACGCGCGGGCCGCCTCGACCGAATGGCCGTGACGAATGAACAGGTAGACGGCGATAGTCACCAGAAGACTCACGCCGCCCTGAAAAAGACAGGTGAATACGGTTGACAGATCAAAGAGCCTGGCATCAATGCTGCGCGGCTTCCGCTTCATCACGTCTCGGTCATCCTTGTCGGATTCGAAGATCAAAGTGCAGGCGGGATCAATGATCAGCTCGAGGAACACGATATGGGCCGGGAATAAAATCAACGGCCATTTCAACAGGACGGGTATCAATGAAAGACCCGCGATAGGAATATGAACCGAGAGGATGTACATCATGGCCTTTTTTAGATTATCGTAGATGCGCCGGCCCATCCGGACTGCCGTGACGATTGAGTTGAAGTCGTCATCGAGGAGGACCAGCGACGCGGCCTCGCGGGCGACGTCCGTCCCGCGCCCGCCCATTGCCACGCCGATATGGGCTGCTTTCAGGGCCGGAGCATCGTTGACGCCGTCGCCTGTCATCGCGACGATTTCCTGATTGATTTTAAGCGCCTCGACAATACGCAGTTTCTGTTCCGGCACCATGCGAGCGAATACATTCACATCTTTGATCCGCGAAGCGAGTTGTTCAGCGGTCATCGCTTCGAGTTCAGAACCGGTGATGTACTGATCAGGGTTCTTGAGGCCGATCTGACGGGCAATGCTTGTTGCCGTGCCGGGATAATCCCCGGTGATCATGATCGTTCTGATACCGGCGGTATAGCACTCCTCGATAGCCCCTTTAACGTTCGGACGAACCGGGTCTTCAAGCCCGAGCAGTCCCACAAACTTGAACTGGAATTCATGTTGATTATTCGGCAGTTCAGCCTTCTTATACCTGGCCTGCGCGACGCCGATAATGCGTTTGCCCTGATTGCTGAGTACGTCGATTTTCGCCATCAGCCATTTCAACTGTTCCGCATCAAAATGACAGAGATCGGCAATGGCCTCGGGCGCGCCCTTTGCGGCGATAATCAGATCTTCGCCGGATGTGGACGTCCACACGCGGGACATAGCGAGCAGTTCTTTACTTAACGGATACTCACGCTGCAATGTCCAGGATGAATGCAGGTGTTCGGTTTCCGCCAGACAAATTTCACCAAGCTCTTTCATCGCTTTTTCCATGGGATCGAACGGGTCGACCGGACTTGCCAGAATGCTGTATTCAATCACTTCATGAAATTCTTCCGGCAGGACATCAGGGGTCGTCCTGGTCGGGAAAATCCGGTCCCCCGCCACAATATCCGATACCGTCATCTTGTTCATAGTTAACGTGCCCGTTTTATCAACACACAGGATCGTGGCGGAACCAAGAGTCTCAACGGCGGGAACCCGGCGCGTCAGCACCCGATATTTTGAAATCCGCCATGCGCCAAGCGCTAGAAATACCGTGAGAACCACCGGGAATTCTTCGGGCAGCATTGCCATGGCGAGCGAGAGTCCGGCCAGAAACCCTTCGAGCAGATTGCCGCGAGTCAGCCAATATACCACAACGACCAGCACGCAAAGCAGGCCGCCGGAAATCGCAAAAGTACGAACCAGCTTTCCTGTTTGAACTTGAAGGGGCGTCCGTTCTTCTTCGAGCGACAGCAACGCCTTGCCGATTTTCCCAAGTTCGGTTCCGGTACCGATAGATTTGACGATGCCAACCGCCTGTCCGGATACAACCAATGTTCCTGAAAACGCAAAAGGAAGGTCGTCGCCGCCCGGTTTGTCGATTACCGTTGCAACGTCTTCGGCGGCGGATTTCCGTACCGGAACGGACTCACCAGTAAGCAACGATTCATCAACTGAGAAATTGACGGCATGGAGCAGGACGCAATCGGCCGGCACGCGATCACCCTCCGAAAGCAGGAGGATATCATCAACCACCACCTCGCGCCCAGGAATGCGGACTTTCTCGCTACCACGGATAACGTAGGCCCGAGGACTCGATAAATCCTTCAGCGCTTCAATCGCCCTTTCGGTTTTTCGCTCCTGATAAAACGTGATGCCGATGATGACAAACACGAAACCGAGCAGCATTAACGCTTCCCCATATTCGCCTGAAAACAGATACAAGACGCCGCATGCTATCAAGAGCAGAAACATTGGCTCCCGCAGAACTTCTATCAATATATCCAGGGAATTTCGCTTTTTCTGACTCGGGAGTTCATTGAAGCCATCCCTGGCTTGCCGCTCAACAACTTCCGCTTGCGATAGTCCCGTAAGCTTTTCAAAAAAATTTCCGTTCATATTTCATCTCCTCTTGGCTGCTGCCAGCCCTGATAATCCAGATCAATTCGAAACTGGCGTTTATCGCGCCGCTCTGCACATCCTTTTCAGGCGATTTCAATTTATCTTGATGACGTTAGGTTTTTATATCCTGCGATCTTTGTCAACTTTTTCCAACTAATTGCCAGGAAAAGCAGTGGGATCACGGTGTTCAGTGCCTTGTCGCCTTTGCTGCTGAGGTAATTTGTCTTTAGGCTGAACCAGAACACGAGCCTTGTCATGGGTGGGATACGCCCCACACTGCTGTGCTACACAATCTCGCGGTAAATGTTCAAACGTTTAAAGCCGTTACTAAAAGCTGACTTTGGCTTTGAAATATAGCTGATCCTGATCTTGGATCTCGCTGAACATATTCGGTCCTTCCCCTGTCATGATATATGCGCTGATGATCAATTCGATATTATCCGCCGGACGATAGGTGATTTCAGGGATGCCGACCACGCCGTAATTCGTGTCAATGTCGTTCCAATCGGGAATGGCGATGGCTATCCCAAGCGGCGCAACGGTCAGTTCAGCGTTCAAGAAATCTTTTTCGTACCGGAAGACGACATAATCACTTAACTCGTCCTGTCCGCGTTCGTGGAAAAAACCATGCACAAACTGCGCGTTAACATACCATTCGTTTTTAAAGGTATAATCCATGCCGATCACATATTTGAAGTACGGTTCATCATCTAACACCACACCTGTTTCTAGCGATTGAAGCCCTTCGGAGTTATTCAGCGTGGTAGTTAATGCCACCTTGTCCGGCAGAAACAACGCTCCTTCAGCCCAGACGCCGATCGTCTTAACCTGACCGGCGATATCCACGCCGATTACCTGCATTTTGGGATAGATCAGGTCAACGTCCAGGTCCACAGTTCCGAGGTCGTCCACGGCGGTCAATCTGGCGGCTGTAGCAAGCGGGAGATCATCGCGGCCGGCCACATAACTGAGGGAGACATCATAATCCCACAGCACCGTGCTCAGCTTCACGGCGTAGAGCGATGATTCGTCCAGTGTGCTGTCGGGATCCAGCGTATGCTGGGTGATATTGCCCAACGTCATATCGTCTGGCAATTCCATCGTACCCATCAGGGCCTGGCCGAAATCACCGAAGGGTAAATCCGCCACTCCAAATTCCGGGACGAAAATGCCGGTTATCGTCACGGTATCCAGATAGAGGTTTGCCTGGACCGCATTGACGCCCAGCTTTTCCCCAAAATCAAAGGGATCCTCTAAATTGTCGGGGCTGACATTGCTGGTAGGATTCAGTTTATCGGCCTTACCCCAGGCAATGATCTGCTTGCCGATGCGAACATCGAGTTGTTCGGAGAAGAATTTGTAGAGATCCAGATACCCTTCCCGGAGGTCAAACTCCCAGTCAAATTGATCTTCGGCAGTCAGATCGCGGAGTCCCTTAAGCTGCACTTCGCCAAAGTAATGATATTTATCGTTTGGGGCGTCTTCGAATCGTAAGTTTAACCGCACCTCATTGCGGCTGAATTCCTGCGGATCAAAGCGCAGTCGCTGGTCGGTTCGAATATCGCCGTTGAGATTTCCCTCTCCGTCAGCCAGGGCAGGTCCTGCGCCGATCAGTGACCAGCAGAGAAGGATGGTCATTATCAAGCTCGCATGTTTCATGGTAAAACTCCTTTTGTAGAGCGCCTGCCAAAGGGTACATCGTCCTTCAGCAGGCGCACAATCGTCCTTCGGGTTATCGGGTTCTTTTCAAATTCCGTTGGCTGAACACCTCATCCGGTAAATTGGTATCAAATTCCACCGAGTCAACGATTGATACGGTGCTGTGTTCCTTACGTACATCCGTCATCTCCGTCTCTTTCGCGATCCAATAGCCGTCGATTTGTTCGATCTGCCGGCGTTCCATCACTTTCACGAGGGTTCCGCCCTGGTCGTAATACTCGGTTTTGACCGGATAGAAATTGTCCTTGCGGATCGACATGACGAGTTTACTGTAATCTTTTTCGGTGCCGGATTTCGGGGTGAGTTCCAGGATGTATAGATCATCCGTGGTTTCCAGCAATGTGGGGTCATAGTCCTTTGCATATCCCAGCGTACTGATGTCGTCATAACTCATATCGGTGCCGGCAAAACTCTCATTCTTCACATGTGAGGCAATCGTCCGGATTTTCTTGAAGGCCGGCAGATAGAGGTACATTTTATCGTCCGGCAGGCTCAGAAAACTGATCCCTTTCTGATCCGCCGGGGACAGGAAGCGCACCAGACGCGCGTCTTCTTTGGCGCGTTCGAACATTTCCGAGGTCCGTTCTTTCACGTCGCCGTCTTTGTCGATCAAGTGCATCGACATCACCGCCGGCAGAAAGGTGACGGCCAACAGCATGGCGCTGCCAACCCCAAACGCGGTAAATAAACCGAAGTCCGTTACCGAGGTCAGGTACGAGCCGCTAAACGCCAGAAATCCGATCAGCGTCGTGAGACCGGCCAGAAAAATCGGTATCATGACCTCACTCAAGGCTGTCGCCAGCAATGGAATTCTCTCCGTTGGCAGCAGGATCTGTAAATCGCCAACCATCAATTCGCCGATTTCCAGCATTTGCGATGGCAGACCGCTGTAATACACCTGATAACTGCCTTTATGGACTTCGGTGATGGTTTTGACCTCATGGGCCACCGCTTCTTTATCCGCGTCACCCTTCAGGCGGCACATCAGCAGGGTATATTTCCCATCTTCGGAGATAAACTTACCGGCATACATGCGTTTGTTCAGCGTATACGCTTTCAATCGGGCCAGTTCTTCCGGGTCCTGCGGAATATTGTTTTTATTGATTAATTTACGGATTTCCAACCCATATTCGCTCTTGCCAATATCCAGAATATCCGTGAGGCTCATCACGCTTGAAATTTCCGGAATCTGTTTATAGGCCTCGGTCAACTCGCTGATGACCGTGAGCGTCTCCGTGGTAAAAATCTCGTCGGCTTCCAGCACGGTCAGGGACAGGGTATTTCCACCGTACTCATCGCCAATTCGATTATAGAGGTCCACAACCGGATCGTGTTTCAGATCACTTATTATATCCGTGTTGAGTTCTACTTTCGTGGCGCCATACCCAAAGAAGATCGTCACTCCCAGGGTGAGCGCGATCACGATGGTTCTGTACTTCAACACCATTTCGGCAAATTTACGCATACGTTTGACTCTTTTAAAAAATGATCGGTTTTTTACCTGTTGTTGGCATGAACGCTTTCATTTACCTGTCATAGCAGGAACCATGCCAACCCCGCCCTGAAACTTTGTCCATCTGGAAATAATCGGGTGTTATTTGCGGCGAGGTTGGGAAGTCACAACAGGAGCTTGGAAGGAAAATTTTTTAATCTTGTCGCCCCATATTTTATCTGAGGGATTCAATCTATGTATATTGTTTTACCCTATAGGGTAAGCAAATATAAATTTATACTATGGGGTGAAATTCATAAATCAAACAAACGAGTTGTTCATGTTAGTGCTTTGGGACAGAAGTTCTTACTAACAGGATTGGTCGGACATGGTCGGACAAGTCTGAGTTGTCCGATAAGGCCACTCCTGAGCTTAACTGTTTAGTCGGCTTTATTCCGGCGGGGTTAAAAGGGTTTTGTGCTTTTGGGCTTACAGCGACCACAGTTCGATCCAGACCGAATAATCCATGAGTCCAAACTCTCGGAGCATATAGGTCAGTTTCGCGCCCAAAGCACTTTTGCCTTGCTGTAGGATGTCGGAATTCCAGGCGAGATGAATGCTCAGATCGGTTTCGACCGTCGCATGATGATACAACGTACAGGTTACGTCTGGTGCAGACGCATCTGCTGCGATCTGGTGTAACAGCTCAATCACTGTGGTTTGCTTGAGATGGTCAAGTAAACGCAGTCGAATGATCTCTATCCATTTCATCATATTGCCTCCAGCCTGTTATGAGTGTTCGTGTCTTCATCCATATCCGATTCCAAAGCAAGAACTATGCCAACAGATCTTAAGTCAATTCAGGAAAATTTTTCTTGAATTATTTACAGGATGCGGACATCGTGTCGAATATGTTGGAAAGGAGCATGAAATGAATGTGGATCACAATGAATTTTTCCGCCAGGCCACGATCCGGATTTGCGGCAGTCTGGATATCGAGACCGCTCTAGGCCGGTGTTTTGATTATCTCAAGGCGTTTCTTCCCATTACAGGGATTCATCTGATCCTCTACGAGCAGGATCGGGGGGATTATGCGAGTAGTGGCCTCGCTTGTCGCTGAGGGGATACAGCCGTTAAAGCCGGTGCATTCTTTTCCGAAACAACTCAACAATCAATTAACCGCGCGCTGGCTCGCTATCAATGAGATCGAGGTGTTCAACCAGCCCGCCGCAGATCATGAGGTGAGGTATGGCTATCAACAAATCGGCTGGTCCTTAGATGCATCAATCATTGTGATGCGCCTGGAACTTGAAGGACGCCGGGTAGGGGTTCTCGTTGTTACGACGCAAGGCGTAAACCAGTATACGACCGGCCATGCGCACCTGCTCCTGTTGCTGCATGAACCTTTTGCGATTGCGATGGCCAATGTTCTTCGGCATCAGGAGGTCTTGCGCTTGAAGGAAATGCTAGCCGAAGATAACCGGGATTTGCGCCGGCAAATCTTACATTCTTCTGGAACAGAGGTGATCGGGGCGGATTTTGGCTTACGCGAGGTGATGGACATGGTGCGGCAGGTTGCCCCGCTTGGCACTCCGGTCTTATTGCTAGGCGAAAGCGGGGTGGGCAAAGAGGTGATCGCAAATGTGATCCATCAATCCTCTCCGCGCAAAGACAGCCCGCTCGTCAAAGTCAACAGCGGGGCCATTCCTGACACGCTCTTGGACAGCGAACTGTTTGGTCATGAAAAAGGCGCGTTTACCGGCGCGCTCACGCAAAAACGCGGCCGCTTCGAACGGGCTGATAAAGGCACGATTTTTCTGGATGAAATCGGCGAATTGCCACCGCAAGCCCAGGTCAGACTGTTACGGGGTTACAACACCGCGAGATTGAACGAGTGGGCGGCACGAAGCCGATTCCTGTTGATACCCGCGTGATTGCGGCCACGCACCGCAATCTCCAGGAGATGGTTCAAGCCGGACAATTTCGGGAAGACCTCTGGTTTCGGCTCAATGTGTTCCCCATTACGATTCCGCCGCTGCGCGATCATCCGGAAGATATTCCCGCATTGGTGGATTATTTTCTCGACAAGAAATCGCAAGAGTTGCGCATTACGCGCAAAATCACATTGGCTCCCGGTGCGATGGATCAGTTACAAGCGTACAAATGGCCCGGCAATGTCCGCGAGCTCCAAAATCTCATTGAACGCGCCCTGATTCGCGATACTGACGGCATCCTGCGTTTTCACGATCTAATTCAACCACAGCAGGCTTCTGGCACTCAGATCACGGAGAACGCAGAACAGCCGATCCTGTCCCTTGATGAAGTCAATGCGAGGTATCTTCGACAGGTGTTGGCACGCACACACGGCAAAATCAACGACCCGGGCGGAGCCGCGGCATTGCTTGAGATTCACCCGAATACCCTTAGAAAACGCCTGGCGAAACTTGGCATCCCGTATAAACGCAAAGAACGAACCTGAAAATTATTTTGGGAATATTTGGTTATAAACGAGATTTATACTGACAAAGGGGATAAAACTGAACAGCCCTCAACGAGCAGACGGGTAGCGAAAAACCTGGTAAATACTATGAAATACTCAACAGGTGTGTCTCAGTATATGTCACAGCGAGTTGCGGGAATTTTGAACCGCAACCGCGCCTTCTCCATGCCTTTTTGGCTTGTATTCGGACTGTTCTTGCATCTGTCTCTGGCGACAGGAACTCCGGCCTTTGCAGCAGTACGTCCATTATCCGACCCGGCAGTCATGAGGTTTATTGAGTATGGGAACTTTGATCCACAGCAGATTTCTGAGAGCGAGCTATTAGAAAGTTTACAAGCGGCATACCAGCGACTCTGCCAGGAAACCTCACAGGAAGCGAAATCTGAGAGCCTGGATCGGCTGGGAGAGCGTTTACTGCGTCTGAAATGGTGGCGATTGTGGGAATCGGATTTTGAGATGACCCCCGAAACCGTGATTGTGACCGACCCGCTGCCGTCCTATTTTCGTCCGGTTGAAAATTGGCACTGGGCAGAGGCGCACGATGCCGGTCAACCACGTTGGCATTACGGGGCGTTGGAGCGTAATACGGCACGACATCGTTTAAAAGGCGTGCTGCCTTCGCTGCTGCCGGTCAATGGAACCTTGCTCCAGGAAGTCTCTTTCCCGGAAGATTCTCTGCCAGATCACATCTGGCTGCGCATCGAGACCAAATATGTCGGCAGTACGCACCCGGAGCCGTCGCAGTTCGTACAAGTCCGCTGGACCAAAACACCGGAAAAATATTTTCGCACTGAAAATCGCCCTGATAATTTCTGGGCCGGCGTGTTTGACGCTGACGCAGCAAAAAAAGGCGGGGTACAAACCCTATCCGTCAACCTGGTTGATCTGGGCCTGTGCGGACGCGAACGCTCGATTTTAGGAATCGAGTTTGTGGCTGTCGGCGGGCAGGCCTGGTTCGGACGCACCATCATTCAACGGCCACAGGTCGAGATTCGCGGCTCAAAACCTTACCACATCTTTTCAGAAGGCGAGAAACTGCAATTTGACCTGATCGTCCACAATTTTCTGCCTGCAAAACAACACTATACATTGAATTTGAAGGTCTTGGATTACGACGGAGTTGAACTGCTGGATGCAACCCACCATTTGGAGATTCCGAAACATGCCAGCCGCAAAAAAATTCTCACTCTGAAACCAGAAGGTAAACGTTACCTGATTTTTGAATACACCCTGAGCAGCGGTGGACAAACGATTATACAGGGCTACAGCGCGGCGGCTGTGATTATTCCGAACCGCAGCGGACGTAACCCGCGCTCCAAATTCGGCATGATGTATTGGGATCACCCGGGCCAGGAAATGGTCAAATTTTACGAACAACTTGGGGTAAAGCTTGTGGTGATTTTCCCGGACCTTGAACGGCTGCATCTGTTTGATCCGCACAAATTCGACCTGATGCCGATGTTCTGGATGCTGCCAGAGCGGAATCCGGCTGAAAAAGCAAAACTACAAAAAGATGTACAGCCGTATCTGCAAGCTGGGCAGCGGATATTCTCGAATTTCTGGGAAACTGATTTACGCGTTCCGGCAGATATGTTTGCCCCGAACATGCAGAAATTTTCCCGTATCATCAAAGCATTGCAGCCGGCTGCGCTGGTCGGTGTCGGCGGATTGGCCTGGTTTAATGTGGCTTACCTCAACCAATTGCTGCAATTTGCCAGTGATGCGCCGTCCTATTTCGATTTTATCGCTCTGATGCTCTACAACACGCCGTCCCCGCCGGAATATTCCGGCATTGAGCGCGAAACCAATGCCTTGCGTACCCTGCTTGAACGCTTCGGAAAATCTGACATCGAACTCTGGAACGTGGAATGGTCGTATTTCGAAGGGTTAAATCTGGATGGGCAAATCTGGCTCAATACCTGCGTGCCGCGCAAAGACGTGGCGGCCTATACCATTCGCCACCATCTGCTCGGTTTTGCGGCCGGAATTGATCGCATGGTTCCGGGCAGCAGCATCTATGCCGGACGGATGCCCTTAGCCAAAAATTACGGGCATTCCATGGTGTTGGGCGGCAGTTCGATGATTCGTTACGACCAGACGCCCCTTCCGCTTCTACCGGCTTACTCCACGATGACGCGCCTGTTAGAAGGAAAACGCTTTGTCAAGAATTTGAGCCGCTATCCGAATGTGGTTTGCCATGTCTATCAAGGAACTGAAAGTAAAGAAGCCGTCGCTGCCTTCTGGTCACTCTTCGGAACGGAAACTATGACATTCACTTTCCCGCAGAAACATGCTGACCGGGAGCTACCCCTTACGCTGCTGAACATGATCGGCGAAAAGCAGTTTGTAACAGCCGCTTCAGCGGCTTTCCCGAACAATGCTGAAGCGTTGACTGCGAACGAAATGCCCATCAGAGTAATCGGTCTGAGTGCATCGCCTGAACCGGCGTATATCATTTTACCGGAGAAGCTGTCAGAGCATCTTGATGGGCTGGAAATACGCATGGATGAGCCGATGATCACAATGACGCCGGAGACGATCGAAATTGTTTCCGGTAAAAAAACAACAGCGACTCTGGCCTGCCGCCTTTTCAATCCTGGGATGAAATCGTTGCAAGGAGTTGTGCGTTTCACGCCCCTGACCGGCGTGCGCATGCTTGACAGCAAAGTGGTTTACGTCGATCCTGGCGAGGAAGAACTCATCGCCCAATTGCGCAGCAATTCGAAGCATCAGGCATCAGCGGATCTGACATTGCAGGAAATCTGGTTAGGACGTCAGCGTGAGGTTGAGGTGCTTTATACGCTCGAATTCTCTGAAACCTTGAGGCGCAATACGTATTATGAGCAGGCGGCGTTAACCGCACAATCGGAATTTCCGCTGAATGTGGAATTAGTGGTACAACAGCAGCCTGTGGCGCGGGCAGCAGCGACAGTCAAGATTTTACCGCCGTTACAGGTGCGTCTTCGTCCGCTTTTAATAAACAAAGAGGCGTTGAATACGCCCGACATTCAGATAGAAATCGCCAATACCTCTGGAATTGCGCGGGAAGGGATCATTCATTTGAAAACTGACCTCTCAATCCAACCTGCCCCGCGCCAGCAGAGTTTTACACTTCTGCCGGGGCAGCGCCAGACATATAATTTTTCTCTGAACCTGGTCGCATCAGCTTCGTCCGACAATACCTTCGAAACTGTGGATACGCATTTACAGCGCAAAAATGAACAGATCACATTTCAGGCCGGACAACCAGTTCGCTTCGACCATTATCAGAAACAGAACGGCTATCTTTTCTCTTTTGGCGTGGGTGAAGGCTATCCGGTTGAAGCGCTTGTACGCGATCAGAATGGATACGAAGACCGGCAATTACGAGGTTTTGCCTTCCGGCCGGCGGTCAACGCCAAAACTCCAATCACGATTGACGGCAGACTCGATGAATGGCGCGACGCTTCCCCGATGTTCGTGCACCCGGAAAATCGCCTGAGCGGACTGACCTTTTTTGCCAGAGATTACGGCGCCGAGATGCAATGGCAGGGACTTGAGGATTTCTCTGCGGGCTGGCAAATGCTGTGGGATGACAGATTTCTGTACCTGGCGGTTAAAGTGTTTGACGATCGGATCGAGCCGACGCACGCACTCGGATCCTTTTGGAACGGCGATACGGTTAGTTTTCAGATCGATCCGCTGCCGGATGAGACCGACGCTTCGATTTTGCCGCAGCAACGGGATTTACGCGCAATTCATACTTTTGAGATGGGGTTGAGTCAGCAAGGACCTGTGATTCGCCGCCTATATGCCACTCACAGCATCATGCCGGGCGTCGTGACGAGCGCCAAACTTGCCATTGTCCCGCAGGCTGACGGACCTGTCTATGAACTTGCGTTACCCTGGGAAGAACTCGCGCCGTTTCGTCCGTCTCTCGGATCATGGCTGGGCGTATCGCTGGTATTTTCCGAAGATGACGGCTATGGACGTGAAACGCAGATTAACTGGTTTGGCGGCAGCAACGGGAATGGTCTGGCACGTGAACCCCGCTTGATGGGCGATGTGCATCTTATTGAATGACGTAAAAAAACTCGTGTTGCGCAACTTCAGTTGACGAATCTCAGGTTTTAGACTGGGTGTAGGCAAAACTGTCCTTTGCCTCCTCTCTGATGGGTCGTAACGCCAAAAAAAGAGCAGGGAAATTTCCCTGCTCTTGTGATGGTGTGGCAAGAATGTGGTTTAGTACATTCCGCCCATTCCGCCCATTCCGCCTCCCGGAGGCATAGCCGGGCCAGCCGGTTCTTTTTCAGGAATATCCGTAATCAAGGCCTCGGTGGTCAGCATCAGACCGGAGATACTGGCAGCGTTCTGCAACGCGGTGCGGGTCACTTTGGTCGGGTCAATAATCCCGGCTTTCAGCATGTCTTCGTAAGTTTCCGCATCCGCGTTAAAGCCTTCATTGGTTTTCATCTCTTTCACTTTCTGCACCACGACCGAGCCTTCATGGCCGGCGTTGTTCGCAATCTGTCGAATCGGTTCTTCCAACGCGCGTTTGATGATCGTGACGCCAATCTTCTGGTCGCCAGAGACATCTAACTTCTCCAGCTCCGGAATCGCGCGCAGCAAGGCCACGCCGCCGCCCGGCACAATCCCTTCTTCCACGGCCGCGCGGGTCGCGTGCATCGCGTCTTCCACGCGCGCTTTCTTCTCTTTCATCTCGGTCTCGGTCGCCGCCCCCACTTTGATCACGGCCACCCCGCCCGCTAACTTCGCTAAGCGTTCCTGCAATTTCTCGCGATCATAGTCTGACGTCGTGTCCTCAATCTGGGCCTTGATCTGTTTGATGCGCCCCTGAATCTTGTCGGTCGCGCCCGCGCCTTCCACGATCGTGGTGGTGTCTTTGTCAATCGTGATGCGTTTGGCTTTGCCTAAATCATTCAGCGTAATGTTTTCCAGTTTGATCCCCAGGTCGTCGGAAATCACCTGGCCGTTCGTGAGAATCGCAATGTCTTGCAGCATGGCTTTGCGCCGATCCCCAAAGCCCGGCGCTTTCACGGCCGCGCATTGTAAGGTGCCGCGCAGTTTGTTCACCACCAGGGTCGCTAAGGCTTCGCCTTCCACGTCTTCCGCCAAAATCAGAAAGGGTTTGCCCATGCGCGCCACTTGTTCCAAAATCGGCAGCAGGTCTTTCATGTTGCTGATCTTTTTCTCATGAATCAAGATGTAGGGGTCGTCCAGCACGGCTTCCATGCGTTCCGCATCGGTCACAAAATAGGGCGACACATACCCGCGATCAAACTGCATGCCTTCCACGATCTCCAGCGAGGTCTCCATGCTCTTGGCTTCTTCGACCGTGATCACGCCGTCTTTGCCCACTTTCTCCATGGCTTCGGCAATAATGCCGCCGATGGTGTGGTCGTTATTGGCGGAGATGGTGCCGACTTGTTCGATTTCTAAACGGCCTCCCACGGGTTTGCTGATCGCTTTGAGGTGATCCACGACCACGCCCACGGCGCGCTCAATGCCGCGTTTCAGATCCATCGGATTGGCGCCAGCGGTCACATTTTTGCAGCCTTCACGGAAAATGGCCTGAGCCAGCACGGTCGCGGTCGTGGTGCCGTCGCCAGCGATGTCGCTGGTCTTGCTGGCGACTTCATTCACCAGGCGCGCGCCCATATTTTCATAGGGATCCTCTAATTCGATTTCTTTGGAGACGGTCACCCCGTCTTTGGTGCTGGTCGGGGCGCCGAATTTTTTATCGAGCACCACATTGCGGCCTTTGGGGCCAAGGGTAATTTTCACGGCGTCTGCTAACTGATTCAAGCCTTTCAACGCGGCTGCGCGGGCTTCTTCTCCGAACTTTAATTGCTTTGCCATAATTTGTTTCTCCTTGTCTTGGTTAACAACCTAATTTATTCCATCACGCCCAGAATATCATCTTCACGCATGATAATGTATTCTTCGTCGTCTAATTTCACGTCTGTGCCGGCATATTTCCCAAACAGGATTTTATCGCCAGCTTTCACATTCATCGGGAGCACTTTGCCATCTTCTAACACTTTGCCTTTTCCGACAGCCATCACTTCCCCTTCCTGGGGTTTTTCTTTGGCCGTATCAGGAATAATAATGCCGCCTCTCATTGTTTCTTTCGCTTCAAGCCGTTTAACAAGCACACGGTCATGCAATGGACGAATTTTCATAAGGGATTCCTCCTTAAAGTCTATTCACGCTTTCGTTGTTACATCAACTACATATTCAATCACATTTTTTATTAGCACTCGCATATTGTGAGTGCTAACAGAACATAACATAATTCTTCTGCTGAAAAAATCAAGTCTCAAATACGACAATTACAGTATATTTAGCCTTGTTTTTGACAAATATCTTGTGTAAGATACTTTTTTTAAACTTTTTTAATTTTTTAACATATTTTGTTATAATTCGTTGGACAATTTTTTGAAGATACTCCCATAAAAAGCTGTTTCGGGAATTTAGAAGACTTCTTTCCGAAACAACTAAAAAAACTGTTTGAAGTATTGCTGTTCTTTTTCTACGAACTATTCGACGTTTTCATTGCTGCTAACCTCTGATTTCTCTCATTATTCAACGAATTTAACTGATCTCGATCCTCAATGCGCGTTCTTCCAGATCAAAGGAAATATCGCACAAGAATAAATTTCAGCTTGACATTTCTGAAAAAATCCTTCAGGTTTTCTTTAGCAGGAATTTCTTCTATCCATGTTAAACGCGCCTGAGACTTTCGTGTCTGAACAACTGATTCTACAGGCATAAATTTGTGAAGAAAATTATCCGGTCGCAGTTATATTTATCATTTGCTGTCTGCGTGTAAGTAATGTACAAAAAAATTTTTTGAACTTTCGTCTGCGTAATAGTTCGAAGAGGTTGGAAACTGTCGGAAGCATTGTTTGTGAAAACAAGTGCGCTATCGGAAAAAGTTAGGAAATCTTACTTATAAAAATCCTTGTACTACTCAAAGAATTCCTTGACGCATATTCCGGAATCGTGGTAAAAATTGATTGACACAGGAAAGACCAGGGCACAGAATAATCTTAGTGAAAGGAATGCAAGATATGGTACGTGAGCAACAAAGAGATAATGTGCTTATTATCGGACAGACGCCAAAGGTGATGCAGCTTGTCAACATCGTGAAACAGGACATTGCTGTGTTTCACGTTCCCATTTGGGAAAGAGCCAAAGATCTTCTGTCCCAGCAGATAACTCTGATTGTTGCCGACCAGTATGCGCTGGATTCCGCCGGAAAAACTCCATCAGAACTACCGGAAGCGTTCTCGCAGGTTTTATGGATTTTTTTGCTGGAAACGCATAAAAAACCGGTACCGGACCTGGCAGCTTATCAAAATGTGTATCATGTCGCAAATTTCCCCTGGAACCCTGAAGACATTGCCAACCTGATGCGACGCGCCCTGGAATATCATCATCTTCGGATAACTCAGCAGCAGCTTCAGGATGAACTGACCCAATTAAAGGCGCATGCTCTTTCCGACCCCACTCACCTGATATCTGACCAGCCCCTTGCCGAGACTCAACAAGGCGCCATGTCTTATGAATTTCAGAAAACCCCGGAAAACATTGTTTCTTCTGAAAAAATAATGACATTGGGAACAATGATTGCAGGCATTGTCCATGAAATCAATACCCCATCAGGAGCGATTAATGCGGCGATTGTGAATATGTCTCACCATCTCATGCTGCTAATGGAAGGTCTGCACGAGCTTGACAGGCAGGGACTTACAGGTGAAGATGCGCGCCATATTATGCAGCTTGTCGCTAAAATGCTTGACAGGTTAAATGTTCCTCAACGCGTAAGCCCGGGCGAAGTCCGTATAGAACAGCGCAAAATTTCAGAGATCTTACAACAGCGTGATATGGAAGACTCTCGCAAAATCGCGAAGGATATTGCTCGGATGGGGTTAGGTGAAAACACTGAAGACATTCTGGCTCTGGCCCAAACCTATACCTTAGAAGGCGTGTTGCAATTTTTCATCAACTGCAGCCGGGTGATTAACTCAGCCAGAGACATCCAGTTGAGTATTGATGTACTCACACGGATCATTCAGGCCGTCAAATCCTATTCCTACCCCGAGCAAGAACAACCTGAACTCGCTGATATTCATGAAAGTATTGCGACCGCTTTAGTTTTATTGAATAACAAACTCAAACATCACATTCGAGTTGAATATCAACCGGGAGACGTCCCTCCTGTCCGGTGTTATCCCAGCGAGCTTAGTCACGTCTGGATCAACATCATCCATAATGCGATTCAGGCGATTGAAGGGGAAGGGTTGATTCTCATTGAAACCTTTGCTACCCCGGAATACGTTGGGATTAAAATTACCGATAATGGACAGGGTATTCCGCCAGACATTCAATCCAAAATTTTCGAGATCAATTTTACGACCAAACCTCGCGGAGAAGGCACAGGATTGGGATTATACATTGCCCGGCAAATCGTCAAAAAGCATCAGGGAACGATAACAGTGGCCTCAAGGCCGGGACAAACTATCTTTGAAGTTCATCTCTCGCGGAACCTTTCTTCCGATTGAGATTTTTCAGGTTTGTTTTCATGGCTTCCGTCAATATAACGTCCAGGCAGAACCACGTAGGTTCCTCCCTTGACAATCTCTCACTTAAACCTTAAAGAATATAGAGACTGGCAAACTTTTTGATAAAACTTTTGATCTACAGGACTTACGCACACCCCCCCTGCCCGCAAGCGGGGGGAAGCTCAACGTGGCAGCGTAGTTGGAGTATTGAACGTCTCCCCCGCTTGCGGGAGGAACAAGGGGGGCCGCGTAACATGAGTTATTAAAAAAGATGCGTATTCTGGCAATTTCAGATTTACATACCGATTTTCCCAAACATCGCAACGTGCTTGAACAGCTTTCAGAGACGCGGTATCGTGACGATGCGTTACTTGTGGCCGGCGATATTGGCAGCCGCCTGGAACTGATTCACGCTACGCTGTCGCTGTTACAAACGAAATTTCGCGCAGTGTGCTACGTGCCGGGTAATCATGAACTCTGGGTACGACGTCAGCGATATGCGACCTCTATTGATAAGTTTTTTGAGGTGCTTCAGATCTGCGACGACATCGGCGTATATATCCGGCCCGTACGAATCGGCATGGTACGTATTGTGCCGCTTTTTTCGTGGTATTCGAAGGAGTTCAGCGATGACGGCCATGAATATGCCTATCAATTGAAAGGCTGGACCGACTTTTATTCCTGCCACTGGCCTGAACAACTGGCGGACAAAATCCCCGAATATTTTTCCAACCTGAATACGCCGCATATTCGCAGATATGACGAAACAGTCATCTCGTTTTCTCATTTTTTGCCGCGCCTGGAGCTCTTGCCGCCGCGCCATTTCCTGTACTTCAAGGCTCTGCCCGAAGTGGCTGGCTCACCGTTGCTTGAAACGCAAGTGCGTCAGTTAGGTTCGGCCATTCATGTTTTCGGACACAGCCATATTCCCCGCGATGTCGTCCTCAACGGCATTCGCTATGTCAATAATCCGCTCTCTCACCATCACAACGGGGAGCTTGTCACTTTTCCCGAAAAAATCATCTGGCAGGCAAACGAAGAGAGGTGACCGCGATTTGCATCTCTAAAAGCACAGCACAACATACGATAACCTCAGGTTGCAATGGATTTGGAGGCGAAATGAACAACAACCACTGCTATAATGAAATTATCACGGAGATCGAAAGCATTACCCAATTAATCGAATACCAACATTCGCTCAGTAATAAAGCGATTCAGGGACTGGATTTGAGGGTGCTGTATATAGACTGGAATAAAGTGAATCTGGAAGAAACGATTTTTTTAGGATGCACGTTTGCCAGTTTGGAAGATGAGTGTACCGCCCGTCGGCGCGGCGCATATATCTTCCCTCAACTCGAGGGCCTGCCGTACAATCCGTACCGTTCGAAGCTATACACCTGGCAGGAACTCATGCAAGGCTATAATCCGAAGGACGATCATAGTCTGGACTTTCAGATTTACGACCATTTTGTGTGTAACGGCCGTTACAATCCTAATATCCGCGAAGCCCTGGGGCAGCGTATCCATGATCATGCCATTGATGACGCGCTTAGAGATTTTCTGCAATTTGATAAAGAGGGCATGAGTCAGAAACGCGGGGTTGGTTTTATGGGCGGCCATAGTATTCCGCGGACCGACGCCTATTATGCGAAAGTCGCTCACACGGCCCAACTCTTAGCGCGTGAACGTTACCTGGTGATTTCCGGCGGCGGGCCTGGCATTATGGAAGCTGCCAATTTAGGGGCCTATATGGCTGAATACTCCTGCCAGGAACTTGATAACGCCATCCACATACTCGCTTCTGCGCCGACTTATAAGCATCCAACACATTTTGTACAGGCCAACGCCGTTCTGAAAAAATATTCGACCGGAACTGAAAACTTAGCCATTCCGACCTGGTTTTACGGACATGAGCCGACTAACTTGTTCGCCAGCCATATTGCCAAATATTTTTCTAACAGTATCCGTGAAGATGGTTTATTGGCGATTAGCTTGTATGGCGTGATTTACGCCCCGGGCAGCGCCGGCACCACTCAGGAAATTTTTATGGACGCTACCCAAAACCACTACGGCAGTTTCGGCTATTACAGCCCCATGGTGTTTTTAGGCCGCAAACGCTATCTCAAAGACACCTTCTTGTTTCCTGTTTTACAGCAACTCGCCTGGGGACGACACTATGCGGATATGTTGTTCGTGACGGATTCGCCCGAAAAAATCGTTGAGTTCATCAAGCAGCATCCGCCCGTTAAAGCCACTCTGGTATAAGCAATTATAAATTGAATTTTCGCCAGGTCTATCATCTGCCACGAAGGGTTGTCTCCTGGCGATCAATCGCCAGTCTCAACGTTGAAGGACGCTGAAGCGCCCTGTGGAATTTGGGAGCGGGCTTCAGCCTGCTTCAGCTGTGAGACCGGCCATTGATGGCTGGGCGGACGAGGCATCAGCACAACATACCGACCCCTGTCAGCCCCGCAAGCAGGGGGGAAACGGATCGCCTTCCCCCCGCTTGCGGGGGACTGAGAGGGTAGAACTTAACAGCCCTGCCCTGAAAGGGAGGGGGGACTGAGGGGGAGAAAACTTACGCTCCTCTGGGACAGAGTGTTCAGGAGTGCAATCTAACGATTGCTTCGCGGCTTTACCGCGACAATCTTGCCAGGGCTTCGCCCTGGAAGGGCGGAGGCATAACGACTGGGGGTTCATCCCCAGGGAGAAGAGGCCGAGAGCGGAAAATTGGGCGTTCCCCTGGTCCAGAGGATGACTCCTCTGGCTCTCTTCCGCAGCCTTTTCAGAGCACAAGCCGAAAACCCATACCTGGAAGGGGGAGAAAGGGGATGTGCGTAAATCCTAAGTATATTGACGAGCTCGTAGTCATGGCCTGCCGTCATTTTTTCGTCAGTGTCATGACTATGAACTCATCAATCAGGATGAGCAAAACTCACAGGGATGATCCGGCGTTACTTCAAATAGCCATTCTGCCTCATGGCGCGCAGCCCGGAATCCACATCTGAGAATTTCATGTTCAATAAAGTTTGAATTTTTTGGATATTCAAAGAACAATCGCTGCCGCGTTGCGCTGGCAGCTCGATTTCTGGCATAGCCACTGGCTGCAGGTATCGTTCATCATACCCAAAAGCTTTGGCAAATTTCTTGCCAAATTCGTAACGATTCAGGCGTTCTTGTCCAGCGATATGAAAGGTTTCGCCTGTTATCGGCTGCTCTAACAGTTTGAGAATCGAGCGGACGCCATCATTTACAAG
Organism: Candidatus Vecturithrix sp.; assembly: GCA_040772385.1. GTDB lineage: Bacteria > Moduliflexota > Moduliflexia > Moduliflexales > Moduliflexaceae > Vecturithrix. The sequence goes on from JAXGYF010000001.1 coordinate 1,177,083, forward strand.
CAACGGCGTGCGGAACTGATCAGTATACAATTTTACCGACTGCTGCTGTTCCAGACCATCTCGAAGCCAATCAGTAAAACACGCGCTTTTCCCATGGCTCTTTCCATACATCAACGACAGGCGAATAATAAGGTAATCGGACACGGTTTCTTTGACCGTTTTCTCTCCCAGGAGCTTAGTTTCTCCATAATAATTACAGGGTTTAGGAATGTCTGTTTCACGATAGTTTCCCTGTTGTCCGTCAAATACAAGATCTGTGGAGATATAGACAAATTTAGCCCCGAGATCTTCGGCAAGTTCAGCCAAACGACTTGTGCCGGTGACATTAATATCATACGCCATGGAACGGCGTTTTTCGCACACATCAGCATTAGTCAACGCCGCTGTATGGATAATGACATCTGGCTGAATTTCTTCCAAAACCTTCTCAATTTCTTCGGAATCCTGAAGGTTCAAATGATATTCCTGACATCCGGATATTTTCATAGGATGCTGGCAGTAGGTAAAATAGGTATCGTAGAACTTCGCGGCATGTTTTGTCAGAGTCCATCCGAAAAATCCGCTGCCGCCGGTCACTAAAAGCTGAGAATACAAGGGCATAAGCATAAAAAAAGCCAATTTTCCTTTTCAGGAAAACTGGCTTTTTGACATAAAAAAATGGAGGAAGAAGCTGAGGTATTTGCTATTACGCACTTTCGTGAGATGCTCTCACCTGGTTCCCTCTTCGTGCTCCCCCTCCATATTCTGTACTCATTAACTATGGGTAATATGCAATCACTTCCAAATTTTGTCAACAAAAATTTATCCAAATACGCAGAATATTTATCACGTTGTCCACAAGTGCTTATAGCATAACGAGTTACGTCTTCGAATGTTTTGACTTCTTTCACATTAAGCTCCGTACTTTTGCAAACGTAACGAATTGGCTAGCACAAGCGGCATCAGATTGACCATGGGCTGACGGCCTAAGCTGCCGGCAATACAATCAATTTCATTAAACGCGCTCACCCGATCAACTCGCGCATATTTGGCGTGGAGCAGCACCGGCACCGGATGCCAGCTATGCGCCTTAAAAATCGCCGGAGTAGAATGATCCGCCGTTACGATCATCACATCAGGATTGATCCCCGTTAAAATCGGCAATAAACTGTCAACTTCTTCAATGACTTTCACTTTCGCATCAAAATCTCCGTCTTCCCCTCTGGAATCGGTGTATTTGATATGCACAAAGAAAAAATCATAATTTCCGATTTGTTCTTTGACCGCTTCAAATTGAGTGCGCATATCGGACGTGATTGGGTGCAGTTTCATTCCCAGCAGCAGCGCAATGCCGCGATACATCGGATAATTTGCCACGGCCAGCGCATGCAGTCCATAGCGTTCTTCCATCGAAGGATAAGGGACGTATTTAGCAAAGCCGCGCAGCAGCATAGTATTGGCTTTAGGCTCATCTGCCAAAATTTTGTGCGCCTGTTCCAAAAATTTCGTCACAAGCGGGATCATCTTTTTGCCTTCCTCGGATGTCGCGGTCGGAACTTTAGGCGGGACTCCGGTTTTTTGCGGATCAGTGTCTTCCAGATCTCCGGACAGATTATCGCCTCGGAACACGACAGCCGCACGATGTTCTTTAACCGGCTCGATAAACACTTCGACATTCATGTCTTTCAAATCGATGCGCTCACGTAGTTTGGCGCAGACCCGCTGATTTTCTTCAGTGGCGAGTCGTCCGGCGCGTCGGTCAATCAGATTACCTGCTTTGTCTGAGGTCGCAAAATTGACGCGGATCGCCACGTCGCGGTTCGTCAATTTGAACTCAATACCAGCGGCTTCCAACACACCCCGCCCAATATTAGCAGTCAAGGGATCATAACCAAACAATCCGAAATGTCCCGGCCCACTGCCGGGTGTGATACCCGGATACACCGGATCAAACACGCCGCACGAAGATTTGGCAGCCAACGCATCCAGATTGGGCGTTTTAGCGACTTGCAATTCCGTGCCCCCCTTATCCGGGTGGGCCAATCCGCCAACGCCATCCATCACTATAAAGATGATTTTGGAATCATTTTTGACAACCAACTGCTGAATAACATCAGGATACATACACAATCTCCTATGAAAATACTCGTACCCCGGACACCCCTGTCTGGCTATGCTCATCTCACCACACAAGACTATCTACAGTACGAATGATCTCTCTTTTCATGATGACCGGGTGAACGCCCGCTCATATAAATTCCGCTGCATTTCATTTCCGAAATAACTTAAAAATCAGGAGCATCGAATTATCAGGTTTTTGAAGGGTTATTGAAAATCTTTGGTGATAATTATTGCTCAAAATGGAATATCGTCCCTATCGTGTCAAGAAATTTACTCCTTCGATTTGTGCATTTATTCTTCTCACAACTTCAGAAAATCATGAAAAAACCTGTCTATCAGGAAAAGAAAGGCTAAAATATTATGAACAGTTTCGAACGTGATCTTGGAATATTGCAGGGGCAGTGTACCAAATGTCCGCATCCGTAACTCTCTTCCAACAAGCGATCCAGGCAATCTGGTTGGTTGCAACCATGTTCTGCGTCAGGAGATTAAAGTTTATATCAACTAATATCTATCCATTGATCATATCAGTCGCCATTTGCCGGGCTATCTGCCGAACCTCACCACCAAGTTCTAATGAGGTTGTGCAGAATGGCACAATATATTTTCCCAGGATGCGGCAATGTAAATAATCCATTTCGCGCCTGAATATTTCCTGGATCAGGTCGCCGTTCTCTTCCGCGCTTCCGCCGCATGTTGCCAGTAACATGGTACACAGATAGCGCATGTCCGCTACCCATAGCGTCAATCGCGACGCGATAAGGAAGAAGACGGCTGAGTTTATCGCCGCAATACTAAAAGAAGAATTAAATAGCAAGTGAAAACCTATAGTTACCCATTATACGCCACAGCCAGGCCGCCGGTGGAAGTCTCACGGTAGAGGCCGGGCAGATCATGGCCGGTTTGGCGCATGGCGGCGACGACCTGATCAAAGGAAATAAGATGCCGGCCATCGGAAAGCAGGGCGTATTCAGCGCAATCAAGGGCGCGGGCTGCGGCCATGGCGTTGCGCTCGATGCAGGGAATTTGCACCAATCCGGCCACCGGATCGCAGGTCAGGCCCAGATGGTGTTCCAATCCCATTTCGGCCGCGTATTCGATTTGGTGCGGGGACGCGCCCAGTAATTGAGCAGCAGCGGCGGCGGCCATGGCGCAGGCTGTGCCGACCTCCCCCTGACAGCCGACTTCAGCCCCGGAAATTGAGGCGTTCTTTTTGACAAGATTGCCTACTACACCAGCGGTCGCTAAAGCTCGATAGAGGCGTTGGTTCGTGTAATCGTTACGCTGCTGCAAATAATAGAGCACGGCTGGCAAAATGCCGCTTGAGCCGCAGGTCGGGGCTGTGACCACAATGCCGCCGGCCGCATTTTCTTCAGCCACCGCCAGCGCGTACGCGGTCAAAAAGCCGGTGCGCTGCACGGCCGCGTTCAATTGCTGCGCCTGCTGGTAAATCTGACTGGCTTTGCGTCGCAATTTCAAGCCTCCGGGCAGTACGCCTTCCTCATTCAATCCACGTCGAATAGCGGCTTTCATGGCTTGCCAGATGCGGCTGAAATGTTCCCAGAGCGATTCCCCTTCACGTTCCTGGACGTACATCCAGAGCGGATTGCCGGAGTCATCGGCCCAACGTACCAGATCGTGCATGGTCGCAAGTGGATACACGGACGGCGGATCCGGCTGACCTTCCTCGCGTAAAGCCCCGCCGCCGACGCTGTACACGCGCCAGCTTGCCTGTACATTGCTCTGAGCACTGAGGGCTTCAAATAACATGCCGTTCGGGTGAAAGTCCGGTGTAATGTCCGCTCGTTCAATAATTTCCACCGGTTTCAGCGAAAGCGGCTGCGTGACGGCCGCGTGAGTCAAATGCCCGCGACCGGTCGCCGCCAGACTGCCATACAAAGTGACACGATATTTGGCCGCCTCTTTGCAGCGTTCCGCAAACAGGGTTGCCGCACGGCGCGGCCCCATCGTATGACTGCTCGACGGTCCCATGCCAATGCGATATAATTCCCGGAGTGATTCCATTATCGATCGATTTAGCCCGCAGAACACGCGGAATACACGAAAACTTTTTCAGATTTTCCCATCAAATTTGTTGGTGTAGATGGAGTTCACCTCAGAAGTGAACTCCATCTGGTCAATGCTGATGAATAGAATAATGCTATACCGAAAATTTCTCGTTTTCTTTTTTCGTGTATTCTGTGTGTTCCGTGGGCTGAAAATTCTTCATTGAAAATTTTGTAAAATATTTCTGACGTATTCGATTTTTTCAGCGTTTTTCAGACGTTTGATCGGGACAACCAAAGCACGGGCTGAAGGATGGCGAATCTGGTTGTCCGGGTGTTTGAGCATGTGCCGGATCTGTTCGGGACTGACCGAACTGCTGTCATCGAAGAGCACTTTGACGGCCGGACCTTCGACGGCCTGGATTTGCTGGATGCGCAGTTGTACGGCCAGGAGTTTTAATTCTGCCAGCAGCACGATGTTCTGGGCTTCCTGTGGCAGTTTCCCGTAACGGTCTTGAATTTCTTCTTCGACATCCATCAATTCTGAATAATCTTTCGACGACATCAGGCGTTTATACATTTCGAGGCGCTGATGAATATCTGGAATATATTCTTCGGGAAAATGGGCGGACACCTGCATGTCAATTTGCGGATAAAACTCCTCATTCAGAGGAATGCCCTGCATCTCTTTCACGGTTTGATCGATAATCTGGCAATACATGTCAAATCCGAGTGCAGCAATATGGCCAGTCTGTTCTGCGCCTAGCAGATTACCTGCGCCGCGAATTTCAAGATCGTGGGTGGCCAGGCGAAAGCCTGAGCCTAATTCGCTCAATTCCTGGATCACACGCAGTCGTTTTTTGGCGTCGGAGCTTAATAATTTTTCATCCGGGATGAGCAGATAGGCGTGGGCGCGCTCTTTGGAACGCCCGATTCGTCCGCGTAGTTGGTAGAGTTGCGACAGACCGAATTCATGCGCACGGTTGATGATAATCGTATTCACCGAAGGAATATCCAGGCCCGATTCAACAATGGTGGTGCTCATCAAAACATCGATCTCTTTGTTGATAAAACGCAGCATGATCTTTTCCAGTTCATGTTCCTTCATCTGTCCATGCGCCACAGCAACTCTGGCATGAGGCACAACTCGGCTGACTCGCAGGGCGATGCCATCAATGGTTTCAACCTTGTTATGAATAAAAAACACCTGTCCTCCGCGTTGGAGTTCGTTGTTAATGGCTTCGTAAATTACATCGTCGTCAAAGCGCAGCACATAGGTGCGGACAGCCAGTCGTCCTTCGGGCGGCGTTTCGATAATACTCAAATCGCGCACCCCCATGAGTGACATGTGCAGTGTACGAGGAATTGGGGTGGCGGTCAGCGTCAGCACGTCAACCAGTTTGCGGTATTGTCGAATTTTTTCTTTGTGCGAAACCCCAAAGCGCTGTTCTTCGTCAATAATCACCAATCCCAAATCTTTAAAGTCAATATCGCTTTGCAACAGGCGATGTGTACCGATCGCAATATCAATCGTCCCTTCTTTAACGCCTTTGGCGATTTCCTGTTGTTCTTTGCGTGTTTTAAAACGGCTTAACAAACCGATATTAACGGGATAAGGGGCAAAGCGGACGGAAAAAGTCTGATAATGCTGCTGCGCCAGCAGCGTGGTCGGAACGAGCAATGCGACCTGTTTCCCGTTCAGAACCGCGCGAAAAGCGGCACGCATGGCGACTTCAGTTTTACCATAGCCCACATCCCCACACACCAGACGATCCATCGGCTTTGGAGAATCCATATCGCGGGCGACAGCTTCAATAGCTTTAGCCTGATCGGGCGTTTCTTCGTATTCAAAAGAGGCTTCAAATTCACGGTAGAAATGGTCATCAATCGAAAATTGCTGACCCGGCAGCGCCTGGCGAGCCGCATAGATTTCCAACAGATTTTGCGCCATTTTTTCGACCGAGGCTTTCACTCGTTCTTTGACTCGTGCCCAATTTGTACCGCCTAACTTATCAATTTTGGGGCGGCGCTGATCCGCGCCTTTGTATTTCTGCACCAGATCCAACCGGTCAATCGGCACATAGAGCTTATCGCCGCCGCTGTATTCCAGGTGTAAACATTCCATAGCAATGCGCTGCACGGTGATTTTTTTGAGTCCCAGATAGACGCCGATGCCGTGATCCACATGCACCACGTAATCATTCAACTCTAATTCGCCTAAGGTCATTTGCGACTTGACAGGCTTGCGCTGGAGGTGACGGCGGCGCACGGTTTTCTTGCTCAGCAATTCATCTTCATTCAGCAAGATCAGGCGTTGCAGCGGAAAGATAAACCCACAATTCAGGGTGCCAACGATAATCAGGGCTTCAGATGATTCCGGGCGATTTTTTTCCTGGAGTTCTTTGAGTTGCTGTGTGGGCCGTGGCTCTCTAATCAAGTGGGTCGGAACATGGTGTTCGTGCAGAATTTCTGTCAGGCGTTTGGCCTGGGGCTCCGTATACGACGCGATCACGATCTGCTGTCCATCTTCCAGCCATTCGCGTAAACGAGCGGTTGTCGCAGCGATGTGCTGTTCCTTCTCCTCCAGATCTCGTTCGCGAGAAGGGGCGGTATACGCCCAGTTAATTGAGCGGGTAGGGACGTTATAACGTGAAACAGGCTCCGTTGCGTGAGCAAGATCACCCTGTTTCTCCCCAAGCGTCAGAGCATTGTGCAATTCCAGGAATTGCAGTGTGATGTGTTGTCGCTGCTGAATCTGGTTTATCAAGTCATCAGAAGATAAAAAAAGTTTTTCAGGAGATGGCACCAGAAAGCCGCGTTCTTCTGTTTGCCGAAAATTGCGTTCAATCGTGTGTTGGAATGTACGGCAGGCGTTTTCAATTTCAGAGAATTCATCCAAAAACACCAGGGTTTCCGGTGAAAGATAATCAAACAACGTTTCGAGTTTGCCGTGAAAATAGGGTGCATACCATTCAATCCCCGGAAAAAAGATTTTTTGATCAATGTGATCCATCAACATTTTAAGGGCATTAAACGAGGCACCAGCTTCGGAAACATGCTGTTCGATCTGTTCTTTGGCAGCAGCACAGGTCAAATCGGTCAGAACGATCTCGCACATCGGCAGCAGAAATACCATCTCCTGCGCCTGATATGAGCGTTGAGTTTCCGGATCAAATTCGCGAATAGCTTCGATTTCATCGCCAAAAAATTCCAGGCGAATCGGATTCTGGCTGAGGGAAGGGAAAATATCTACAATTCCGCCGCGCACACTGAATTCCCCGCGATTTTCGACCAGGTGAGTATGTTTGTACCCTGTATCAATCAATGCAGTCGTCAGCACAGCCCGGTCAAGCTCTTCACCCACGCCAAGGAGGATCGTGAACTCATTCAGGGCGCGGCGAGGCAGCGTACGCTGCATCAAGGCGTCAACCGGTGTCACAACGATCAGATCTTGTTTATCGACCAGTTTCTCAAGGATAGTGAGGCGTTCCGACACGATTTCACGGTGCGGCGAAGCATGCTCATACGGAGCGACATTCCATTGCGAATACAGAGAGATTTGTTCCTGAGCCGTGGGGAGAACTCCCAGGCGTTGAAAACAGGTCAGATCTTCATAGAATTCCTCGGCCTCTTTTTGAGAGGGAGTGATGATAAGACAGGGATGCGAACGTTCCTGTTGCAGCAGGGCAATCAGATAGGCTTTGGATGATCCCGACAGTCCGCCAATCGAAAGAGATTTTACGTCGTTGTATATATTATTCAGAAGGGGGTGTAATGTCATAAATCAACGAATAGGTTTCTCATTTATAAATTACGAAGCTCGGCAATGGTAACTTTCCATTTTGAAACAATCGTCAGTAATTATCAATGAATTTTTGTCAGTTTTGACAGGACAAGCAACCGGGGCTTTCGAAAAAACCCGGTTGCTGATGCGCAAAGAGATTATTCATAATCACGTAATGTAACATTGTCGGATTATCATAATAAAAATTTTAGCGACAGATCAAGATGGGGCGTTGCAGGTATGTGAGCATCTGATCGACAGGCCGTCCAAAAAGGAAGTCGCGTACCGGACGCTCACCATAGCTGCCGATGATCATGAAGTCGATCTGGTATTCTTGCATCACTTTCGGCAGCGTATCGCGGAGTTTGCCGCGCTGCTGCACGAATACAGCGTCTATGCTTCGTCGTTTAAGATAGCTTTTGGCAAAAGAGCGGGTATGAGCATCCACATGTTCCGTCAACACCACTAATGACACCCCCCAGCAACCAGCCAGATACGCGCTGACAAAGAGAGCTTCATTCGCTTTCTGGGATCCGTCGTAAGTAAGCAAGGCGCGATCGAAGGCGACAACCTCATCTGACAGGGCGAAGATCGAGCGTGCACAGCGCCGGTTGATACCACGAAACTCCCCCTGAAGTCTGGGAACTGTTGGCGAATCCGAGGCATAGAGCAGGTGTAAAAGCACCAGATCAACCTGATGGGCATATTCGCAAATCTTTTGGGCAAAATCGCCGGTTTCAATGAATAATTCGCCCTGCACACCAGCGTCGCGGCACCGCTGTTCGAATTGATGTTGTAAATTGAGCACCGTTTCTTTATAGCGTAAATGTTCCGAAGGTACCACAAGTAACCCGACAAGCACAGCTTCTTCTCGTTCAGCGATTTTCAACGCCTGCTCAACCATCAGCCAGCCATCAGGTTTGCCATTGATTGGCACAAGAATGTTTGTAAAAAGATGGTCCTGCCGACGCTCAGCTAAGTCGGTTTTCTGTCGCAGGAGAAGCGAACGTTCCGTTTCTTGCGTCCTTGAACCGACGACGTCAAGGAATTTCTGACCCAGACGCGAAAAAATTGGCGCCGATCTCTTCGAACCAAAGCGATGCACAAGATCCGCAGCCGCAGCTTCGATCGAGACCGATTCATTAAGATGTTTTTCCAGAGAATCGCGATGTTCCGAGATCCACAAATAGAGATCTGTGGCCGTGAGATCGGGAAAATCTCGCAACAGGTGCTGTTCAACAATCACCTTGAGCACAGGGAGATAAATCTGATCATACCAATCGGTCACGGCTTCGTGATACGCAATCTCGCGTTTCTGGTCCAATCCCATAAAATAGCGATGCACGTCAATATGTTCTTCCAGAATACGATATTGACCGGGAGCGCTGACGGACAGATCGGCTTTAGGGTGTAATTCCAGCAAATGGGTGTATGCGAGAAAATCAATATATTCCACCTTGACGATCAGTTCATCAAGATGAATATACGGGAAACTCTTGATGTTCGTCCAATTTTCCGAGACATAGATCTCATTATGACTGGCATCGATCTGGCGGGAAATGGAGCGATGCTCGGAAATCCACAAGTACAGATCTGTCAAAGTTTTTTCAGAAAATTCGTCTTGCATGTGTTGATCCTGAATCAGTCGAACAAGAGGCAGATACACGGTATCATACCAGTGAACTACGGCCTCATGATAGGGAATATCACGTTTCTGTTCTAATCCCATAAAATAGCGATGAACACTGATATGATCTTCAAGAATCCGGTATTTGCCCGGGACGGTCACGCGTAAATCTGCATCAGGGAAAAATCTCCGGATCTGGGTTCGAGCCAGAAATTCATGGTATTCGGTGTCAATAATCACCTGGTCAGCATCTTTTTGAGACGAAGGTGGAATTTTTTCCCAAATCTCCGTAATGTAGGCTTCATCATAAAGGATGCCCAGATGCCTGGCATGGGGGCGATGCTCCGATACCCACAAATAGAGGTCAGTGGCTGTACGGTGAGGAAAATCGCGTAAAATGCCTTGTTCCTCAATAATCTGGACTAAAGGTAGATAGATGTCGTCATACCAGCGAATTACAGCTTCCTGATAGGGTATCTCCCGTTGTTGTTCCATCGCCATAAAATAGCGATGAATATCAATTTGCTCTACAAGTTGTTCATATTTACCTGGCGCCGTGACCTGAAAATCTTCGCGTAACGAACGCAAGCGATCCAGATGAGTCTTTGCAAGAAAATCAGCGTATTCCGCTTTAAGAATCAGTTCATCGGGTTGAATATCCGGCGTCAGTTCGACATCTACATTCACCCGAGTGACATACGCTTCTACCACCGTTGCTCCAAGTTGTCGAGCGACTGATACACGATGGTTTCCGTCATAGACAAAATACACTTCACCAATTTGATAGGCTTCTATCGGAGGGAGGCCGCCTTCAGCCCCGGTTGCAAGCACGTCAATTGCAGTCCAACGCTCCAGATCATTGTCTCGTTTCGGCAAAAAATTGCGCGTAAAATCCTGGTAGCGATTCACGCTGCCCACAATTGCGTCGATCGGAATTTCTCGCAACTCACGCTGCCGCGTTTTTACTGCTTTGAGTTTGGCAGCAACCTCTTCATAAGAAAGCAAAGCAGATGACGTACCCTTGAGAAATGCGAGAATTTGTTCTAATTGCGCCTGGCGACGTGCTCGTCGAAAATCCTGAAGCGCAGAATAATACTGCAAATTTGACATAGTTTCAGTAGGTCGAGACACCGCCGGCAGACGAATCGCTTCCGAATAGACTCACGCCTGAAGGTGGAACCCCGCCCAATCTCTTAACGGCAAAGGAATATCGGGACCTGACTGTGTCGTAATACCTGATCGATAGCGCTGCCTAGCATCATTTCCAGAACAGGTTTGTAGCCATAGCTCCCGGCAATAATCATGTCGCATTGATAGGCTGCGACCGCAGATAAAATGGCCTCGCCAATATGTCCGGTTTCTTCAATACAGGTCGCTTCAACGTTCCGACGTTTGAGATACCCTCGCGCCAACGAAAGAATTTCCGAACTTCTGCGAGCATTTTCTTTGACCGTGACCACCACTAACGGTATCTGTAAATAGTTGCCGATATAGGCGCTGACAAACAAGGCTTCATCTGCTTTGCGGCTGCCATCGTAGGCTAACAAGGCGCGACGAATAACGCCTGATACCCGCGGAACCGCCAGCACAGGACGAGAACAGCGATGTAAAATTGTTCGAAGTCCTGATCTCAAGCGGTTAAAAGGTTGCGGCCCTGGCGGATGAGCGAGGGACAGAATGACCAGATCAGCCCAGCGCGCACGTTCGCAAATTTTATGCGCAATCTCGCCATATTCAATGGCTAACGCGCCCTGCACTCTCGCGGCTTCACACCGCCTGGCAAACTCGCTTTGTACAGCGCGTGCAGCTTCATGGTTATACATCTCTTTCGAAGCTATAACATACAGACCACACAGATAAGCCTCTTCATGTCGGGCCAACACAATGGCCTGATCTACAGCGCGCCAACCTTCTTCTTTACCATTGATCGGCACCAGCATACTATTGAACAAACGGTCATTACGACGAGTGGCGAGTATTTCTTTACGCCATTCCCCTGGCGGCGGGCCGGCTTCGAATTCCTCAGGTGTCAATACATCCAGGAGCTTCTCGCTCACCCTGGAAAAAATTCGTTCCGGCATCTGGCTGAAATGCGCCGCTAAATCGTTTGCAGCTATTTCGGGTTGAATTCTCCATCCCAGGCGTTTCTCCAATTCAGCGTGATATTCAGCGATCCACAAATATAAATCCGCTTCAGTTCGATTGGGAAAATCTTGCAACATCCCTTGTTTCCGAATAAATGCCACGATGGGCAGATAAATGGTCTCATACCAGTGAATAACCGCTTCGCGATAGGTAATGTCACGTTTCTGGTCCAATCCCATAAAATACTGATGTACCTTGATATGCTCAATTAACTCTCGATATTTGCCGGGGGCAGTGACACGAATATTCGCGTCCGGACACAGCTCTGCAATCCGCGTCTGTTCCAGAAAATCAACATGTTCTATATCGAGAATCATGGCGTCTAAGCTGACATCAGGGAGAATACGAAAATTGATTTGAATATCTGACAGAACGCTCTCGATATGATTGTTCCCTTCCTGTCGCACGGTTGCGCGATATTCTGAAATCCAGAGGTAGAGGTCGGTCAGCGTATACTCAGGAAATTTTTTGACAATCTCATGATTCTTGATGATCTGGATCATCGGCAGATAAAGAGTGTCATACCAATGCATCACTGCTTCATTATACGGGATTTCGCGTTGCTGTTCAATCCCAATGAAGTAACGATGCTCTTCAATCTGTTCTTCCAACATCCGATATTTGCCGGGAATATTCATAGAAAGATCGCAGCCCGGCCACAGTTCATCTAAATGAGTGTGAACTAAAAACTCAGCATACTCAGCTTTTTTGTTGAGGTCATCCGGTTGAATATCCGGAGTCAGCGGCACCCGGGTTTGAATTTCCGTAACATAAGCTTCAATATATTTGGCTCCTAATTGTCGCGCAACAGATACACGATGGTTGCCATCCAGCACAAAATAAACCTCGCCAATCTGGTATACTTCAATGGGAGGAAAGCCTTCCATCCCTTTAGCAATCGCCTGAATACTAGCCCAGCGTTGCTGATTACTGTCAGTTCTGGGCAGAAAACTGCGCGTAAAGTCGCGATAACGCCCGACGCTGCCGATAATGGCATCTATCGGAATCTCTTTTAATTTTTTCCCGGACATTCCGCTCGCTTTTAATTGTTTACGCACTTCTTCGTAAGACAAAAGATCATCTGATTTCCCTGTGATATAAGATAATAATTGTTCCAGCGAAGCTCGCCGGCGCGCCCGGCGAAAATCCTGAATCGCTGATTGATATTGATATTTTTGCATACGTCTCGAATCTATGGAAACCCTTGCGCCAGAATAAGACTTTGACGCGAGGGAAATTACTCTGATTGTGTATATGACATAAGAGCTACATATCCATAAAAAAATAAAAGGTGGAAAGAATTGTCAAGGTTTTTATAGAGTAGGGGTTGAATTGTCAAAATGCAGATCGCATTTTATGGCAAAATTTTAGGGGGGCGGTTCCCAGGTCAACCTGGGAACCATGATCGATTGGAGCCGATAATGCCTTGTGTTACACGCTCGAATTTTCCAACATGAGCTATTTAAGCAAATTGTGTTTTTCCAAAAACTCTTTTGCCACGATTTTGGCCGGAATTTCTTCAGCATCTACACGATAATTCAATCCCTGGATCGTCTCATTGTCAAGCAATTCGGCTAATGGCTGCAGAATCGTTTGAATGTCCGGGTATTGATCTAAGATTTCTTGACGAATTGTGACGCACAGATTATAGACCGGGAAGAAATTTTTGTCGTCTTCCATGACCTGAAGGCCAAACTTTTTCAGTTTCCCATCAGTAGCAAAAACCATTGCGATGTTAATCTGGCCGTTTGCAACTGATTCATAAGTTAAGCCGGTATCCATAATAGCGACCACATTGTCTGAAACATTCATGCCATACGCTTTGGTCATGCCAAAAAAACCATCCGGGCGTTCGAAAAATTCATGATTCGACCCGAATTTGACTTCTCCCGGATGCGCATTGACGTATTCTGCCAATTGACTGATGGATGTGCCGTATGTCGAGACATCTTCTTTCTTAATGGCCAGGGCATAGGTATTATTAAGCGGAAAACGGTCGAGCCAGACGATCTTATTTTTCTCAAGATCCTCTTGTTTTACCTTCTGGTACAATTCGACCGGTTCGGTGATTTGTTCATCATGATTGAGATAATTCAGCCAGGCGGTGCCGGTATATTCAGCATACAGATCAGTTTGACCAGTTTTTAGTCCTTCTCTGGCAATCGTACTTCCCACGCCAAACACTTCTTTGACATCAAATCCATTGGCTTTTAAAAGTAAAGAAATCAGATTTCCGACTACATACTGTTCGGTGAAATTTTTTGCACCGACACTGACTTTGGGGGCAGCTTCTGCGATCGGAAACAGAAGGGCAACACTCAAAAGAACAAGACTCATGATAGTGACAAACTTTCGCATAAATAAACCTCCTCGTCGGTTTACGATTGATGATCATTTGATCCCTGCAAAATCACCGCGGGATCTTCGAAAAACAGCGGAACGTCTCCGTTCCTGATCACTCCTATGATTGTACGACTTGCAGACCTTTTGGAGTGATTTGTATTTCACAGAAATACAAGAGTGTATCAACAATGAGCGCTAATAGGGCTGCAAGTCCGGCTCCAATAAAGATAAGATGATTTTTATTAAGACGCAGTCCAATAAAAATTAAATCACCCAGGCCCCCTCCTCCAATAATTGATGCGATGGTCGCAGTACCAATGTTGATCGTGGCCGCATTTCTCAACCCGGCCATAATGACGGGAACAGCGAGAGGAAGTTCAATCTTCCATAAAATTTGCTGTTTCGTTAATCCGATTCCTTTCGATGCTTCAATAATCTCTGGCGGGACGCTCAGCAACCCTGAACCGGCATTAAAGATAATTGGAACCATACTGTAAATAATCAACGCAAAGATGGCTGGTTTGGCCCCAATCCCCAAAAAGAAAAACGCTAGAGCGACAACTGCAATTGAGGGAACGGCCTGCCCCATCGCTGTCATGGTAATAATGATACGACCAATCTTTTCATTGCCTTCGCGCGTGACAAAAATCGAGATAAGCATCCCAAACAAAAAGGCAAAGATGGTTGAGATCAGAAAGAGATAAAAATGCTGAATGGTCAACGACAAAATTTTCTGGTGATTTTCAAGAATGTACTGTATCATCATGGTGCTTTACCAATAATTTAGTTCGGACAGTTTCTGCATGACCCTCCCTTTATCTCCGGGTAAACGGGGAAAAAAGGAGATAAAATCTTTCATCCCTGCTTCTTCTCTGTTTGCGAGTGCGGAATCAAAACTATCCAACGCATTGTTTACCTTACTGACCCATTAAACGGTCTGAAATGATTTAAAAATATCCGCTAAATGAACAAAACCTTCGAACCGATTCTTATCTGTCACTACAGGCAAACTACTCTCTCCGGCAGCCATCATTTTTGAAAAAGTTTCCTGCAAATTACTATTTTGCTCAACAGTAATCGGATCTTCAACCGTTACTAAATGAAATTGTCCGCTGCGTTTACGTTGTTCCAGAATATACAGGCCGCGAAAGGTCCCCTGCGCACCGAGGATAATCGAAAGTTGCACCTGATTGTCTTGCATCTTTTTGATAATCTTTTCCGGAGTCTCATTTTCAAGACAGGTGACATAGCCCGTTTTCTTGATATAATCGCGATTCTTTTTCAAAACCAGCGCCTTAATATTGCGATCATGTCCGAGGAGTTTCTCAACAAATTCATTTGCCGGTTCATACAGAATGGTTTCGACGGTGTCGTATTGCACCAGATTGCCTTGCTTAATGATGGCAATGCGATCTCCTAATTTAATCGCTTCATTGATATCATGGGTGACAAAGACGATTGTTTTCTGAATTTGTTCCTGGATTGAGAGAAACGAATCATGTAATTTCGCCCGGTTAATCGGATCAATCGCGCCAAACGGCTCATCCATGAGCAAAATCTCCGGATCGGCCGCTAATGCCCGGGCTAACCCAACACGTTGACGTTCTCCGCCGGAAAGCTGCAATGGATATTTATACATGTAACTCGTATTTAATGTGACCAGATCCAGTAATTCTTCGACTCGATTTTGAATCACAGATTCCTGCCATTTCAGCAATCGAGGGACAATGGCAATATTGTCATAGACATTCATGTGCGGAAAAAGCCCGACTTCTTGAATGACATATCCGATTTTCCGGCGTAATTGAACGACGTCCAGGGCATAGATCGATTCGCCTTTGATCAAAATCGTCCCATCTGTGACATCAATCAAGCGATTAATCATCTTTAATGTGGTTGTTTTCCCACAGCCGGAAGGCCCGATCAGCATAGTAATTTCGCCTGTTTTAATCTCCATATCAAGATTGTTAACAGCAATCTTTTCGCCAAATTTTTTGATGACTTTGTTAAACGTAATCAACTTCCTTCCCTCCTTTTTCGATAACTCAACTCTTCTGAGTGCGCCCCATGCTTCAGGCTTCGTCTAATCTTGCAACTTTCAAGCCTTTCGGAGTGACAAAGTCCTCAATTCGTAATAAAAGATAATTCATGCCGATTCCTAAGACAGAGACCAAGATTGCGCCTGTGATTACCATTTTCGAATTGGTACGTCCGATTCCGGAGAAAATAAAATATCCCAACCCGCCTGCCCCGACTAAGGAGGCATAGGTTACGACGCTGACTCCCAGCACAATGGCATTTCGAAGGCCAGCCATAATCACGGGGATGGAAAGCGGAAGCTTGATTTTAAACAAAATCTGGTGTTGGGTTAATCCAAGCCCTGCCGCGGCTTCGATCATGCCGGCAGAAACCTGATTCAACGCAGTATATGTATTTCTGACAATAGGCAGCAGGGAGTAAATAAGAATGGCAAACACGGCCGGAGTGACCCCCAACCCCAATCTTACCGGGGCAAGCACAACCACCATGATTCCAAACAAAGCCAGGCTGGGGATCGTCATCAAAACGCTGGCAAGATAGATCGCAACTTTTGCGATTTTAGGACGACTGGAAATATAAAAGCCTATCGGCACACTCACTAGCACCGAAAAGGGGATACTGAGCAGAATCACCCAAATATGCTGAAGAAATTGCCGTAGAATTTCTTCGTGATAATACTGTAAATAGGTTGTGAAACTAATAACGCTGCCTCCTTTTCCAAAAATTGACGTGTTTCTTCACAAGAGGGGGTCTCCTTAAATTTTCAAGCAGAGCATCAGAGCCACAAAGAGACACCTTCTCCTCGATGTTTCAAGTTTTTGACTTGCCATCATCAAAACCTGGAGATCGAGTTATAAAGCGATCACCATCTAGCAGGTTTTCACCACTATGTTCAGTAGGGAGCTTACAATGTAAACGAATTTAATCAGGACAACAGGATGAATGTAACGTTTTGCCGCGGTCCTTTCAGGAGCGACCGGTTTATCTGACAAAATTGAAATTTAACCCAGCATTCTGTATCAAAAGAAAGAAGAACTTCCTGTCACTCAGATAAATCAGGATTCTATTTAAAAACCTAGTAGATAGAAAGAAGATCTTTGTCAAGCAGAAAAATAAAAAACTCTCCTTCGTTTCAGATGATTGTCTACGGCAACAGTGCCTTATTCGGCCTAACGAACCAGATATTTATTGTTCGGTTATCTCAAAAAAAAACGAAAAAACCGGGTTTTTAGGAAGAACCTGGTTTCTCGCGTATAGCCACTTCTAAAATCATGCATCAGTGTGTTGTCAAGGTTAAGGTGACGGGCGTGGAGTTTCGCCTCTATGCGGCGCTCCTCGCTAAAGCGCGAACTACGAACGTCGTCGCATGTTTTTCCTTGACACTGATAATTCAGCTATGGTTCCGATACCTTGTGCAGAATACGACATCATTGTTTCAAATTATTCCAGAGGTTCATATGAACTGACGCTCGTCCGACGTCATGAACATGATTCCTTCGCATCGGTGAATAGCCGCGTTCACCCAATCTTTAGACGAACAGGGCTGTTCGTCGGTACGAACATTTTCAGAGGAGAACGTATGAAGGATGTTAAATTAGGTGTGATTATCGCTCACCGCGATGTATTTAGTGAAGAATTGGCGATTGCCGGAAGAGCGGAGATCGCTCGGGCTTTGCAGCGTTGCCAGGTTGAGTATATCATGTTGGAAAAAAATGAACTTGGCCCTGGCATTGTATCAAATCTTCAGCAGGCAAAGGCCTGCGCCGATCTGTTCCGCCGCCATCGTGACGACATTGATGGGATTCTGGTGAGCCTGCCAAATTTTGGCGATGAGCGATCAGTCGCGGAAGCGATCAAAATGTCCGGCTTAAACGTCCCTGTGTTGATTCAGGCGTTTTCGGATAAACCGGATCAATTTGATCTGGCGCATAGACGCGACAGTTTTTGTGGAAAAATTTCGATCTCAAATGTGCTAAAACAATCTAAGATCCCTTTCACGATCGGTCGGATGTTTACCACATTGCCTGAGGAAGATGAATTTACCAGAGATCTGGAAGAGTTTCTCAATATATGCAGAGTGGTCAAACGCTTGCGGCATGCCCGGATCGGCCTGATCGGCGCACGAGTCGCGCCGTTTAAAACTGTCCGGTTCAGTGAAAAAATTCTGGAAGCCAATTCAATCTCGGTTGAAACCCTCGATCTTTCTGAATTAGAACAGATTATCACACAACTCGATCAAAAAATCATTGCGACGTGGATCGAAAAATTAGATACCTATATGGCAAAGCGGGATACACTTCCGCACCATACGTTGCAAAATCTGGCAAAAATCGGGGCCGGACTTGAACTCTGGATGCAGGACAATCTGCTAGACGCCTTTGCATTTCAATGCTGGCCGGCTCTTCAAAAGATGTTCGGAATTTTTCCCTGTACGCTGATGAGTTATCTAAGCCAGCACCTTGTTCCGGGCGCCTGTGAAACAGACACCGTCGGCGCGCTCAGTATGCTCGCCCTGCAATTTGCCAGCGGCGGCCCGGCAGGCATTTTCGATTGGAATAACAACTGGATGCCTGATCCCAATCAATTGGTACTCTTTCATTGCAGTAACAGCCCGGTCGGCCTGCTGGAAGATCCGAAAGTCACGTATAATGCTATGGCTGTCAAAGGCGATGGCCTGGACAATTCATATGCCACGATATATGGAAGGCTTCACCAAGGTGATATTACATTCTGCCGGATTCACACAAATGACGAAGCCGGAAAAATCGAATCGATCGTAGGTCAGGGGAAAATTGTTTCTAATTCTCCTGATTCTTTTGGCG
This sequence comes from Candidatus Vecturithrix sp., assembly GCA_040772385.1. Lineage (GTDB taxonomy): Bacteria > Moduliflexota > Moduliflexia > Moduliflexales > Moduliflexaceae > Vecturithrix. Next base: position 1,195,950 of record JAXGYF010000001.1, read on the forward strand.
CCATCGGCATCTTAGAGGTGTCTGAACTGCAAAAACTACTCCGCTACATCTGTTATCATGGATATGAACATCATGTGAGTATCGCGTATGGCAATCAGGCCGAAGTGTTGCGCGAAGCCTTTGAGAAATACCTGAATTGGGATGTCTATGTCCATTAAGAGATTTTCGGGTTTTTGAAAAATCCAGTGTTTATAGTTTTTCACTTGACAAACATTTTACACTCAATATACGCAGAAAGAATCTGGCGAAGGGACGAACTTTCGCTCCCTTCGAAGGAGAAGGACATTCGATGTACCACCATGAATGTCCTTCGGTCGTCATTGTGTTGACATCATTTTTAATCACATTACAAGGAGGGGTTGTTATGCGTAACAAGTTGAGTTGTGTCTGTTTGATTGGGCTTATGGTGCTCGTGGCAAGTTTGCCGATAAGGGCCCAGGTTTCAACCGGCCCCGGAGGAGTCAATTTCGATGAGGCTGGAAAAATAAACCCGGCAAGTAAAGATTTTCACACCAACGACGGAGTGTTAACGATCGCGTACGTTACTCATACGGCCGGGAACGGATTTTTTAATCCCTGTTATGTCGGGGCGACAACAGCGGCCCAGGCCTTTACCGCGATGGGACTCCCAGTAAATATCCTTCGCCTTGGACCTCCCGATGCGGCTGATAATATTCCGGCGACCATTGCGATTATCAATCAAGTGCTGACTGATCCGAAACTGGATGCGCTCGCAATTACGACACCCCAAGTTGGAGCTTATGAAGATATTATAAACAAAGCTTTTGAACTTGGCATCCCGGTCGCTACCTTTAACTCGTTTGATCCGACCATTCCATTTCGCAGCCAGATTTCTCACACCGGTCAATCCTCTTCAGCCGCGTCAATTGCAGGCGAGGGAATTGTCAAATGCCTGTTAGACAAAGGCGTCGAGAACGGTGTGGTACTTATGCCCAATTCGACCACTCTCGGAAATGTTGAAGTGAATGAACGTGTCCAATATGCAGCGAAAGCGATTCGCGAAGGACTGGAAAAAGCCGGAATATCGGGAATTACCGTTGATGACGGTCAGGGGATCGGTGTTGACGTCCGTCCGACAACCGCTGATGCGACGCAGGATATTATTAATCTGATTGAATCCACTCCGGATGTTGTTGGGTTATTTGGCCCGAATGGCGCACTTACTCCTGCGGTAGGCAATGCAGTTCGGAGTACAGGCCTGAAAGATGAAATTTGTTCGTACGGCTTTGATCTCGGCCCCGCCCAGTTAGATTTGATCTCAACCGGCGATCTGGATGGATCTCTGGGACAGCAGCCATATTTGCAAGGCTTTTGGCCTGTCGCGCAATTGATTCTTCAGATTGATCGCGGCGTATCCGCCGGAAATTTGGATACCCTGGCTGAAGTCGTGACTCAGGAAAATCTGGCACGATTCCAGGAAATTGTGAAAACTCGCTTCACAAACTAAGACCTGAATTCCTGACGCTTGCAAGAAGTTGCAGGCGTCAGCCCCAATCTTGATTCTGAAACGCACAAACGGGGAGTTTTTGTGTTTTCCGGATCCCAAAGATCGTTGCAATGAACGAACACCAGAAACATTCGCTGTTCGAACGCATCCTCCAACACCGAGAACTTTCAGTTTTTGCAGCCCTGATTCTGCTCTGGATACTCGGTTCAATTTTACGCCCTGATTTCTTTCCATCAAAACGAAACTTTCTAAGCCTGTTCCAGGAAATGTCACAATTAGGGATCATTGCTGTCGGGATGACGTTTGTTATTATCAATGCCGACATTGACCTGTCTGTCGGTTCTGTGATGGGCTTAGCTACGGCTAATTTCGCAGTGATGACTAATTATTATCATTGGAATGCCTGGCTTGTAGCAGTACTTGTGCTCATCGTGGGAACCTTCATGGGATATATCAATGGTATTCTTGTGACAAAAGGCAAGCTCCCGGCGTTTATTGCGACCCTGGGAATGCTGTTCCTGGCGCGCGGCATGGCATTGGCTATCTCCGGAGGGTATCAAATCGCGCCTCTGCCGCCCTCATCATTTTTTCTGTTTGGCGAGCATAATCAGATCTTAGGCGGGTTAAACAACCAGGTGCTGGTGCTCCTTGTGGTGGGGACGATAGGATCAATCGTACTGCGTAAAACGGTGTTTGGTTACCAGATCTATTCGACCGGCGGTAATATTCAAGCCGCACAATTCGCCGGCATCAATACCGACCAGGTACGCCTGTGGGCTTTTATAATTGCGAGTTTCTGCGCCTCGGTAGCCGGTTTGCTAAACATCACTTTCATGAAAAACTTCTCTCCAACCACAGGCCATTCGTTTGAACTGGATGTGATTGCGGCAGTGGTTGTAGGGGGCACAAGTATTTTTGGAGGCCGAGGCTCGGTGATCGGAACGATCATCGGAGCTGGAATCCTGGTATCGATTCGGAAAATTCTCACTATTGGCATCTGGCTTGGCGGCGATCGCCCCTGGCGATTGTTGCAAACGGCCAACCCGATCTTTATCGGGATTGCTATTCTGATGGCGGTCCTGTTCGATATTTGGGTGCGAGAAGAAGAAATCCTGAAACGGTTATGGGCCACACTTCAGGGCAAACATCTTCCGGCCCGCCCTACCAAAATTGCCTCCAGCGAAACTCTTGGCACCAGCAGCTACGTTGTAGCAGTATCGCCGCCGAAAACCGCTGCGGGGAGATTCGCTGAAAGTTTACTCGAATATCGTGAAAGCGGCGGCATTCTGCTGCTGATCATATTAGTTCTTGTGGGGTATTCTTTTCGGCCAGATTATTTTTTGACCTTGAATAATTTCTTTAATGTGCTGCGTGACCAGATTGTTGAAATCGGATTAATGACGGTGGGAATGACCATGGTGATTATCAATAAAGATATTGATCTCTCCGTCGGTTCGGTCATGTCTCTAGGAGCCGCGCTGTGGTCGGTGCTGGTGAAAGGGCATGCCTGGAACGGGTGGATCGCTGCGCTTTTCACGATCCTGATAGGCCTGTTCATTGGCACACTCAATGGTCTCTTAGCGACAAAGGGTCGCCTGCCAGCCTTTATTGCCACGCTGGGGATGCTGCACTTTTGTCGGGGCGTATCAGCGACGGTTGCAGGCGGATGGCAGCTCACTCAATTTCCGAAAACGTCGTTTTTTCTGATCGGCAGCGACAACAAAGCTTTCTTCGGTCTGCCAAACCAGGTCTTTATTTTTCTGATTGCCGTCATCATCGGCGGATTCGTTTTATGGCGAGGAAAATACGGCTATCAAGTTTATTCGACCGGAGGAAATTTCAGAGCCGCTCTACTGGCCGGCATTAATACCGATGGGGTACGCTTGCGAGCGTTTATGTTGTGCAGTACATTAGCGGCAATTGCCGGGATGATTAGCGTCACAAAGATCAAATCTTTTGCGCCTCAACTAGGAATTGGGCAGGAATTAAATGTGATTGCTGCGGTGATTGTGGGAGGCACTTCACTGCTTGGAGGGCGTGGTTCAATCGCCGGTTCAATTATCGGCGCTTTTGTACTTGGATATTTAAACAGTATTATCAGCACCGGTATCCTGGTTGAAGGACAAATCCGTTCTATTCCGCAACGCTGGCTGCAAATTGTGATCGGTTCTGTGATTCTAGGGGCAGTGCTCTTTGACATCTGGATCCGCAATGAAAAGATCATCCAACGGACCTGGAGCAAAATCAGAGCATAATGGATGCGCACACGAATGAACATTTCATTGACATGGGAGCAGGAGGAGCAAGCGGGTTTTATTGAAAATCCGGCTGCTTATACCAGCAAATAATTGAATGACGAACATGGAGAAAACACCTGTCGTTGAGATGAAAAATATCTCAAAATCTTTTGGAGCTGTGCGGGCGCTGATCGATGTGAATTTAACCTTGTATAAAAATGAAATTCTCGGGTTAGTAGGCGATAATTCCGCCGGAAAGTCAACCTTAATGAAAATCCTGACCGGGGCCTATAAGGCCGATGAAGGTGAAATTTTGTTCGAAGGCAGCCCTGTCCAGATTACAACGCCCCGAGAATCGCGAAAGCTTGGTATTGAAATGGTCTATCAAGATTTTGCCTTATGCGGAAACCTGGATATTGCCACTAATATCTATTTAGGAAAATGGCCGACGAAACAAGGTTGGCTGAAAAGATGGTTCGTTGATGTCAAAACCATGAATACCAGAAGCTGGCAGATTCTTCAGAAATTGAAAATTGACGCCAATTCAGTCAAACTCAAGGTTGAAGGACTTTCCGGAGGGCGTCAGCAATCGGTCGCTATTGGTCGTGTGATTTCTTTTGATCCAAAAGTGATTATTCTGGATGAGCCTACCGCCAATCTCTCGGTGACAGCCACCCAGCAAGTTCTCGAACTCATGTTGGAACTAAAGCATACTCATGACATTGCAATGATTATTATCAGCCATCGCCTGCAAGATATTTTTGCGGTTGGCGATCGCGTGATGGTACTCAAACGTGGCCGTCGAGTTGGCGAACGTGTCATTAAAGACACGCATGAACAGGATGTACTTTCAATGATCGTCCAGGGTGACACGTATGAACAAATCCGAAAAGATTGAAGGGAGAGAGGAAAATGACATATCTTGGTTTTCCGGTCAGAATGAAACAGGATGTACAAAAAGTAATAAGGCAGTGGGGGCTGATCAGCGTGCTTGTTCTGCTGGGAGTCGGTTTACTGCTCGCTCTACGATTTTCTCGTAAGCCCTTTACCTTGACGCTGGTGAAAACGATAAACGTGGGACAGGAACCTTTAGGGCTGACGTTGAGTCCTGACTATTCCACATTATATGTTGCGAACGCCCAAAGCGGAACCGTCAGCGTTATTGACACCGCCTCACAGCAGGTGGTGAAAACTATTTCTGTCAATCCGAGCGGACGGCTGAACAGCGTTATCGTCTCAAATGATGGGAAGGCTTTGTACGTCAGCGATGCTAAATCCGGAGTCGTGACCGTTTTCACGTTGCCTGACACCCGGAAGCTTTCCACGATTCCCGTGCGTTTGTTTCCCCAACGTATGGCATTTTCCCGAGAACAGGGCCGCATCTATGTCGTCAACAGTGCTTCGAACAATGTCAGCGTCCTTGATGCGGCTACTCATGCTCTTCTTGTCAATATTCCGGTCAACGAACGCCCTTATGGCATTGTAATCGCGCCGGATCATGCCCGGGCTTATATCACAAGTTCTCAGACCCACACCATCACAATTCTTGATCTTGCCTCTCAAACAATAGCAGACACGATCACTCTGGAAACTATCAGCCGCTTGACCAACCTTGTCATCAGTCCAGATGGCCGATATTTATACATCTGTGATGGGATCAGTAATTCGATTGTCGTCGTTGACACCACCACAACAACCCAGGTACAAACATTCAATGCCGCAGCATTCGACAACAATGATAGTGAATTCAGTCCAACAGATCTTGCGCTCTCACCCGACGGCAAACGACTTTATGTAGTCGGTCGCTCCGGAAATCTCAGTGTGATCGATCTTGAAAAGAATTCTCTGCTCGCCAGCCTCGCCGTTGGTCACGATCTCCGCAACATCGTGCTTACCCCTGAAGGAACCGCGTATATCAGCAGTTTTGGAACCAACAGCGTAAGTATTGTCCATTAAAGCCAACTCTGCCATATCAACAATTTACTATTCTGAGTACTCTTCTCAAAACAACCATGTCAATCTAATACAGCATTATGCAGAACCGGTAACCTGATACCTGTCACAAAAGCCAGGTTTCTTCAAGAAACCTGGCTTTTAGCCGTGTTAATCGTTATGAATAATGCTGTAAATGAAGAAGCAGGAGAAATTGCGTCAATAAAATTTTGCCTTGAGTATATCCTTGACAAATTGTCTTTTTTGGCTGACAGTTTGAAAAAAGGTTGAACCTGTTTTAAAGTGATTACTGACCAGAAAGTCAACCGATTCATTCACGAGGTGTCCACAATGACGTTGAAGAAGAAAATTTTTTTTCCTGTGCTTGGAGCGATTGTTCTGTTAGGCAGCCTGGGATATTTCATTATGCAAAGGGAACTCTCCAAACTTGACGCCTACCTATCCAAACAAGTCGTGTCTGAAAAACAAGGGGAAATTGATGCGATGATCAGGCTGACGGCGGAACAGGCAAAACAGAAGGCCGCACTTTTTACGCAATTACCAGAAGTCCTTCAGGCGTTTGAGATCGCTCATAGCGGCAATATCAACGATGAAAAGGATCCAAAGGGGCAGGAAGCGCGAGAATTTTTGCGTCGGGTTCTCAAGGCGAGCATGGATGGTTATACAAGGGTTATGAATGGCGACAAGTTACAATTGCACTTTCATCTGCCTAACGGACATAGCCTTCTGCGGATGTGGCGCGAGAAACAGAGTATTCGCGATGAAAACTGGGAGGATATTTCCGATGATATTTCGGATTTTCGCCACACCGTGTTAGACGTAAATCGTTCCGGTCAAGCCGTTACCGGGATAGAACCGGGACGCGGCGGATTTGTGGTACGCGGCCTTGCCCCGATCAAAACTCCCCAGGGGAAACAATTGGGATCAGTCGAAGTGCTTGAGGATTTCAATCCGCTGCTGGAGAGTGTCATTCAGCGTCAGACTAAATCAGAAAAACAGAGTCTCTTTTTGTTCATGAATGCGGAACTCTTGTCAGTGACGACAACATTGCAAGACACTGCACGCTATCCGCGAAAAGCAGACCAATATGTGTTACTCTACGCGACTGACGAACGTTATGGTGAACCCCTGATCAATCTTGAACTCTTGAATCGAGGGAAAGACGCTTTGACCTTTTTACGTCGGGGAAGCATTCTGCTCGGCGGATTCCCGATCAATGATTACAAAAACCAACAGATTGGCGTCATCGTGTATACCTTTGATCTTTCCCAACAAAGACTTCTGATGCAACGGATTATGTTCACCATGGTTGGCACGTTGTGTGCAATTTTATGCTTATTGGGAGCAATTATCCTGGGGGTGACGAAACGTTCGATTCTGACACCGATTCAGAAAATTGTCACCTTTGCCGAACGAATGAAAGGAGGAAATTATAACACGACGCTTGATTTTCCTGATAACGATGAAATCGGCGCCATGGGCGCAGCGTTGAACCATGCGGTGCTTGCCCAGCGCCAAATGATCGATCAAATTCATCGCTCAACTATTCAGGTGACCTCCTCATCCACAGAATTATCAGCGACCGCGAAAGAACAGGAAGTAACTATGCAGACCCAGGTTGAGTCTACGAATAAAGTTTTGAAATCGGTCGAAGAAATCTCTGATGTGGTCAAAGAACTGGTGCAAACGATGGAGCATGTGGTGACGACGGCTCAGGAAGCAGCTCATATCGCCGGGACAGGCCAGGAGAATTTACATCGCATGAAAACCGTGATGCAGCAAATGGAGCACGCCTCGAAATCTATTTCCGGGCGATTGGAAATTATCAATGAAAAAGCTGAAAACATCACAACGGTTGTGACAACGATTACGAAGGTTGCAGATCAAACCAATCTGTTGTCGCTCAATGCTGCAATTGAAGCTGAAAAAGCTGGGGAGTACGGTCATGGTTTTACCGTGGTGGCACGAGAAATTCGACGTCTAGCCGACCAAACCGCTATGGCGACCTTAGACATCGATCAAATGGTCAGAGAAATGCAAGCGGCGGTTGTCTCCGGGGTAATGGAAATGGATAAATTTATTGCTCAGGTCCACCATCATACTGAAGATGTTGGCAAAACGAGCGTCCAGTTATCTCAAATTATCGTGCAAGTCCAGACATTGACGCCGAGTTTCGATCTCGTGAATCAATCCATGAAACACCAGGCGGAAAATGCGGAAAAGATTCGTGAGGCCATGATGCATCTGAGTGAAGAGATGCAGGAAATGAAAGAAGCCTTACATGAAAACTATTCAGCGATTAGCCAACTGAATGAGGCGGCGCGGGATTTGCAAGATGAGGTGGCGCATTTCACGATCGGATAAATTTCATGAGTAAATGAACGTTTCATTCGCCTGTGTCAGAAACCAGATTTTTCAAAAAATTTCGGTTTCGAGCACTGTTTTTTTATGTTCCTGAAGTATTGTAGTTTTTCAGATATGTTAAACAAATCGAATACGTGGTGAATAATGCGAACAATTTCCATTCGAACAAAATTTCTCGTCGTGTGTATTATTCTGGGATTGTTAACGACGCTCGGAATTTCCGCCACGTATTACGTATTAACCACTCGACGGATGCACCAGGAATCTTGCCAGCGTATCAATATCGCGTTTGACATTCTCCTGGAAGATCTTCACAATCGCAGATATAATTATACAGAGCGGCTTGAGGAATTTATCTCAACTGATACATCGCTGCGTTTAACAACCTCGGCGTATATGGAAGATCCGACTCATATCAGGCGCGTGTCGTTTCTAACAGGCTACCTGAAAGAAACAGCCGACATCCTGCAGCGGTTCGGGCGAGGGATTGCTGCCAACCGGTTAATGCTTTATGGCACAGATCAGCGCTTACTCCTTTTTTATCAGCGCGACGACCAACAAGAAAATCTGGGGACGTATATGGTGTCCGCCACCGGCAGTGATACGTTTCTGTCGCTACATGATTTTGCGCAAATCAGTCCGATTTTGTTCGGAGAACAGGCGATTCCCGACACCCCCCTGCCGCCGACTATTGCTGATTTCTATGGCCCACCCTTGCCTGACGCACTCACAGCAACAATGTTTAGCGAACGCCAGGGATTGGGATTCCGGCTGGCCGCACCGCTTTTTCATCGCGGAAAAAAAACCGGAGTACTGGTGTGCGAGGTGTTGTATGGACAGGCCTTACTTGAACGCTATGCGTCATTAACCCAAACCGAGATTCACTTTCTCGATGAGGAGAAACTCTTTGTTTCTTTAGAGAAAGGAGCTCAGGAAATGGAAACCCTGATGTCCTGTGAACAGCTGGCAGATCGGAAAGCGCCAGTGCCGGTGGATTCTGTTATCCTTGGAGAGCAGGAGTATTATCAGGGACGCTGTGTGTTCAAAGCGCAGCAAAAGCCGATCGGGTTGCTTGCCGTCAATCTTTCACAGCAATTCGAACAACAGGAGATCAAAAACATTATGACCGTGGTACTGATCGTCTCAGCAACGGCCCTTGTGATCTCATTAGGTCTTTCGTTGGTATTAAGTCGCAAAGTGATCCTGTCAATTCAAAATATGGTCAAAGTGATCGGGGCGGTTGCCGCAGGAGATCTCACAAAGCAGGCAGGCGTTCTGACCCGTGATGAACTTGGAACTTTAGCAGTCAACATCAATCTTATGCTCGAGCATTTACGCACAATGGTTACCGAAGTGCAGCGAGCCGAGATGCAGGTAAGTTCGTCATCAGCAGAATTAGCCGCGACTGCCAGACAGCAAGATCTGATGATGACTAACCAAATGACTTCAACGACTTCGGCGGTCGTCTCTATTCAAGAAATCAGCGCAGTAACGGCTGATCTGGTAGATACCATGCAGCAAGTCGCCTCCATGTCGAAAGAAACGGCGGTCATCGCCAGCCAGGGACAGGGAGATTTAGGGCGAATGGAAGCGGTCATGCAGCAAATGGAACAGGCATCGGAAGCGATTTCGAATCGTTTGCGCATTATCGATCAAAAAGCCGATAAGATTACGGCAATGGTGACGACGATCACGAAAGTGGCTGAGCAAACGAACTTACTGTCCTTCAATGCGGCCATTGAAGCGGAGAAAGCCGGGGAATTTGGACGCGGATTTACAATTGTCGCGCGTGAAATTCGACGATTGGCCGATCAGTCGGCTGTCGCCACATTAGATATTGAATATATGGTCCATGAAATGCAATCTGCGATTTCAACGGGCGTCATGGAAATGGATAAGTTTATTGCGACTGTCCGCCATAGCGTAACCGATGTGAGCCGAATCAGCACACAGTTAACACGTATCATTGATCAGGTCCACATACTCCTGTCGAATTTTGAAGATGCGAATACTGCCATGGTGGTCCAAGCTGATAATGCTCAAAAGATCGATGCGATTATTGCGAAGTTGAGCGAAGAAATGATCCACATCAAAGTCTCGCTGCATGAAACCTATAGTGCGATTGAACAACTTGATGAAGCTGCCAAAGGCTTGCATAAACAGGTCGCCCGGTTTCATGCCGCTTAACATTCACACAGCGGAACAGACTCATTTATTGTCCCTGAATGCAGCGGTTAAAGCGGAAAAAACCGAAGAATTCGGACGCGGTTTTACAGTAGTCGCTCAGAAAATTAGTACAATTATTCAATTAAAGGAAAATTACTCTGTACGCATCAAGCGAAGGGGTTCTTACAAAGGAAATTTTTATGCTGGTCTTGCTGTTTTATCTTGGCGACGTCATGTATACTATTGAGTGTCAACATGTGAGAGAAATCGCTCCAATGGTGACCTTGAAAGAGCTGCCGCGCGCTCCTGAGTTTTTTGCCGGATTTTTTAATTACCGGGGAATGATCGCACCAGTTATTGATTTGCGCCGATTGATTCACGGCGTTCCCTGCCAGATGCGACTGAGTACCCGGATTCTCCTGATCGATTATTTACAACGAGATTCTGCGCCGTCCGTGTATGGCCTGATTGCCGAACGCGTCACCGAGGCTGCGAAAAAGTTGAAGCAGGAGTTTATTACGCCTGATGTCAAAATGCAGGAAGCGCCATACCTAGGCAGTATGATTATGGAAGAAGATCGCATGATTTATCATGTTGATGTGAAGAAATTAACAGAACACCTTTCGTTCCTGCATACAATTGCAACAAGGATGGTCCATGCCTCAAATGACGATTGAACGACTTTTAGAAGAAAAGATCGGGTTATCTGCGGAAGCCATCGGCTCCAGGGTGATTGAAAAAGCCGTGCACAAACGGATGACCGTATATGATCTGACTGATGTCGGGGCATATCTGCGACAGCTTCAGGTTTCAGAACTCGAATGGAACGAATTAGTGGAAACCGTCGTGATCCCGGAGACCTGGTTTTTTCGGAATCACCAATCGTTTACCTTTTTGGAAGAGTATATCAAAACAGTCTGGCTTTCACAGCACCAAGCAGAGGAGATACGCGTCTTGAGTATCCCTTGTTCTACAGGAGAAGAGCCGTATTCTATTGCGATTACGCTGCTTGAGGCCGGGGTACGGCCGGAGTCCGTGCATCTTGATGCCATTGATATTAGTGAACACGCTTTACAAAAAGCCAGGCAAGGAATCTATGGCGAAGAATCGTTTCGCAATAAAGAAACGCTTCTGTTACGTGAACGCTATTTTGAGCGCAAGCAGAAGATGTATCAGATTCATCCGAGCATCAAACCTATGGTGCGCTTTGCTCGAGGAAATTTACTTGATCGTGATGATCGTGAAATCCTGGCGAACGAAAAACCATATCATCTGATTTTTTGTCGGAATTTATTGATTTATTTAAGCAACGAGGCCAAAAAATATGCAGCGGCTATACTTTCGCGCTTACTGAGCAAAACAGGCATCCTTTTTGTCGGTCATGCGGAACGATCGGTGTTTGAAGACACAGAGTTTGAATGGGTACGTCAGCCTGGCGTGTTTGCATGCCGGCGAATCAGCGCACCTCAACCGCCCACAAAACAGGCATTGCCGCCGATTCCTTATCTATTTGAACGCCGGAAAACCAACCGACTCTCTGAACAACCCGATAAAGCAGTCAGTTCTCCTTCTGGCACCGGAAACCCTGCAGGAAAAGAGCCAAAAATTCCGGAGCCTTCTGTCGAACGGCGCAAAACAATCGCAAAACTCCTGGATAAAGCCCGACAATTGGCGGATCAGGGGCAGCTAAACGAGGCGTTCGTGTTGTGCGAGCAAAGCTTGCGCGATAATCCGACGGATGTCCAGGCTAATTTCCTTACTGGATTGATTTGGCTGGCTTCAGGAGATGAGAAACAGGCAGAAACCTTTTTTACCAAAACCGTCTACCTTGACCCCAAACATCATGAGGCCCTGAATTATCTGGCATTTATTGCTGAATATCGGGGTCAGCATGAGAAAGCATTGTTATTACGGCAGCGAATCGAACGGATTCACAGACAATTACAGACAGTCGTATAAATTCTTTGGGAAGCAGGTCGGAAAAATGGAAGAAACCGCACACGCTCAAAACTGTTGGAAACGGATCGGTGTCTGGGGACAGGCAGAACGCTTAACCTGCCCACTCCTGGAACAGGTGATCCATTGTCGCAATTGTGAGGTATATACGCAGGCCGGACGGCAGCTTTTAGAACGCGATCTGCCGCAAGAATATCGTAATGAATGGACCAGCGTGCTGGCGCAGAAAAAGGAAGAAGAACCACCCGGTACGCTTTCGGTAGTTATTTTTCGCATTGAGCGAGAATGGTTAGCAATTTCTACGCACTTGTTCGAAGAGATCATAAGCGCCGATCAAATTCAAAGTCTGTTACACCGCATACCTCATCGGAAAAATCCGGTATTATTGGGGCTGATCAATCTGCATGGCGAAATCTGGCTCTGCGTCTCACTTGGAGAACTGTTAGGGTTAGAGCCTCTGACAGATCAAGAAAACCCTGCGAACGTATCGAAACGGATGATGGTGATGAATAGCGATAATGGGCGTTGGGTGTTTCCGGTGCATGAGATTTATGGTATTTCCCGCATCCATGCGTCAACATTCCAAAATGTGCCTGTCACAGTTGCCAAGGCCAGGTCAACTTTTACAAAAGGCATCTTCGAGTGGCAAGGAAAGCGCATCGCTTTTTTAGATGAAGAACTGTTATTGTATAGTTTGACAAGGAGCGTAAAATGAGCGGCGAGAATAAAAAAAAGTTAAGCGATTATTCGATGCTCGATCTGTTCCAGACCGAAGTTGACACCCATACGGCCACGCTCAGTGACGGGCTTTTGGCATTGGAAACAACCCCGGAAGCAGCGAATAAACTGGAATCCTTGATGCGCGCCGCTCATTCAATTAAAGGCGGAGCGCGCATTGTGGAGTTAGACGCTGTCGTGAAACTGGCTCATGCTATGGAAGATTGCTTTGTGGCGCTGCAAAACGGAAAAGTGATCCTCACATCTCAACAAATTGATGTGTTGTTGAGCGGCGTTGACATGATTCGAGCGATCTCCGGCGCAGCAGTCGCCGGAAATCCAACCTGGACTGCGGAGCATGAAGAGGAAATCACCATGCTCATTGAGGACCTGATCCATATCCTGGAACCAGAGACCGCTCCTCGCGCCTCTCGTCTTGATATGGGCAGCGCTGCCTCGCTGCCCATTCAGCGTGACTCGCAGGCAGAACCTTCCTATTTAAATAGACAGGCTGTCCTGACCACGCCAAAACAGGCAGATGCTGATGCTCCACAACACGACACACAAACGGTCGAAACGCAGAATAGAGACGCCTCTCTTCTCGAACTTTTTCGCTCTGAAGTTGAAACCCATGCAGCGGCAGTGTTGAAGGGACTCACTATTCTGCAAGAACAGCCCGGTACGTTCGAACACCTTCATGCTCTTGTGAAGGCTGTTCATGCCATCAAAGGGGGAGCACAAATCATCGAATCGGAGCCAGCCGTCAATCTCGCTGACGCCATGGAACACGTTCTGATTGCCGTACAAAATGGTGAGACGAGCCTGGAAGAAGGAACCGTGCAGATGCTCCGGCACGCGATCGAACTCTTGTGTGGCGCTGCTGCATCCGATGCCCAACAGGATCACGCCTGGATCGCAGAGCACCAGGACGACATCGCTCAGGTAGTGGCAACATTTTCGACCTTCTCTGCTGATGCTCTGAAACAAGCTGACGTTCCATCAAAAAAACGTGTTTGCCCGAGTAATCAGGGTGCGGCGCCCTTTCGACCACCTGTTTCTGGAAGCGAGGAAAGAGGGAGAATCGTCCCAGCGACTTTGCCAGACTCTCAGGCAATACCTGAACATGTTAACAAAGGAGTTCTACGACCAACTCCCCCTGGCGATCAGAACGAAGAGCTTCTCCACAACAAAAAGCTGGAGGAAAGAGATCGAACCGTGCGGGTAACGGCCGCCAAAATTGAGCGATTAATGGGATTAACTGGCGAAGTAGTCGTCAACTCTCGCTGGCTCCCTTCATTCTCTGAATCGCTGCTAACGCTCAAAAAATATCAGCGTGAAAGTTTGATGCTGCTTGATAAATTGCACGATCTGTCACGCCACAATGACAGCAGCACGCATACTCGCGAATTGATCTCTCTGGCCAGGGAAAAGACTAAACAGAGTAACACTCTGCTCGCAGAAAGAATAAACCAGCTTGATCGTTTTACCGGCGCCTCAGCTACACTTTCAGACCGGCTCTACCATGAAGTCATTGGTATTCGTATGCGTCCATTTGCGGATGGAGTGCGGGGATTTCCGCGTATGGTCAGGGATCTTGCCAGGGATTTGGGAAAAAAAGTACAGTTTGAGATCCTGGGAAAATCAACAGAAGTCGATCGGGATATTCTGGAAAAATTAGATGCACCGCTGACGCATTTATTACGCAATGCCATCGATCATGGCATCGAACTTCCCGAAAAACGTCTGACCCTGGGCAAACCGGAAGCAGGTTTGCTGCGCCTGGAGGCCGTTCATCGCTCAGGCATGTTATTGATCACCGTGTCTGATGATGGACAGGGTATTGATCTCCTAAAATTGCGGCAGCGAATTCTGCGCAAAGGTTTAGCAACAGCCGATATCGTGAATCGCTTAACAGAAGCGGAATTGTTAAAGTTTCTTTTCCTTCCCGGATTTTCAACGATCGAGAACGTTACCGAGATCTCTGGACGCGGAGTGGGATTGGATGTGGTTGATAATATGGTGCATGAAGTCGGCGGGGTTATGCGCGCCATCTCCAAATTCGGCGAGGGTATGAGCTTTTATCTGGAATTACCCCTAACGCTTTCAGTCATTCGCACGTTTCTGGTAGAAATTGCTGATGAACTCTATGCATTCCCGCTGGCTCGGATTGATCGCTGCCTGCTACTGTCCAAAGCTGATATTGACATGGTAGAGGATCGCCAATATTTTCGCTTTGATTATTCCAATATTTCTCTGATAGATATTCATGATGTGCTTGAATTAGAACACACACAAGAAATCAGGGATGAATTACCGGTGGTAATCATCAGTACTCGTTCGAATATGTATGGAATTTTGGTTGATCGGTTTATCGGCGAAAGCGATTTAGTCGTGCGCCCGCTCGATCCTCGCCTGGGAAAGGTGCCTGACATTAGTTCAACAGCCGTGATGCTCGATGGTTCTCCCATCCTGATCTTCGATGTCGAGGATCTGGTCGGATCCATTGATAAACTCCTCAGCGGGCAGCGTTTGCACAAGTTAGCCACAGGCGCAACCGAAGCCGGAGACGTGGCTGTGAAAAAGGTGCTGGTGGTTGATGATTCCATTACCGTGCGCGAAATGGAGCGAAAACTGCTTGAAAATCGGGGGTATGAGGTGGAAGTCGCGGTAGATGGATTGGCAGGCTGGAACGCTCTGCGCACAGGACATTTTGATCTGGTGGTGTCGGATGTGGATATGCCCAGAATGAATGGCATCGAATTTGTCATGCAGATCAAACAACATGAGGATCTCAAAGCATTACCCGTCATGATCGTATCTTATAAAGATACTGAAGAACACCGCCTACAAGGACTTCAAGCCGGGGCCGATTATTATTTAACGAAAAGCAGCTTTCAGGATGATTCATTTATCAATGCCGTGATTGATTTGATTGGAGAGGCCTGATTATGCGAATTGCCATTGTGAATCATCGTATCGTCGAACAATTACGACAACTGATCTTGAGCGTACCAGGGTATGAAATTGCCTGGATCGCCCGGGATGGCAGTGATGCGGTGAAAAAATGCGTGCATGATATTCCTGAACTCATCTTAATGGAACCGAATTTACCGCTGCTCAACGGGGTTGAAGCCACTCGCCGCATCATGCGCGATTCCCCCTGCCCTATTTTAATTGTCACAGACAGTGTGGAGGGAAATGCGGCGAAAGTGTTTGAGGCGATGGGCTATGGGGCCTTAGATGCTGTAAGCGCACCGTTCACTGGGGACGACTTCTTAATACAAAACAGCCGGATGGCGCTCCTCAAAAAGATCAAAATAATTCAACGGCTTCGTAAAACGCCTTCAGCTACCACCCAGCCTGAATCGGTTCATACAACCCATAAGGACAGACAGGCACCCCCCATGGTGGCAATTGGAGCTTCGGCCGGAGGACCGAAAACCCTTGCGAAACTTCTTACGTACCTGCCTGCCCGGCTCTCGGCTGTTATCACTATCATTCAACATGTTGATGAAGAGTTCTCCGCTGGATTAGTCGAGTGGTTGAATGCACAAACATCGCTAAAAGTGCGATTAGCTCGTGAAGGCGAACAGCTGAAAATTGGCACTGCGTATGTCGCCGGAACAAACAATCATCTTATTCTGACGTCTGGTCTGCGATTCGCATATACACCGGAGCCGCTTCATCTGCCATACCGCCCGTCAATAGACGTATTTTTTGAAAGCGTGGCCCGTTACTGGCCACTGAAAGGGTGCGCAATTCTTTTGACCGGCATGGGACGCGACGGCGCAAAGGGCCTGGCGTTGTTATCTAAAGCCGGCTGGCATACGATCGCTCAGGATGAAACCACCAGTATCGTTTATGGCATGCCAAAGGCTGCTAAAGAATTGGGAGCTGCAGCGCATATCCTTCCGATCGGTGAAATTGGACCAATGATTCTGAAAATATTACACCAGTGACTCAAGCGAGAGGAGGTTTGTAAATGGCTAAGGCGTGAGAAAAGCGCTTCACCTTTCATCACATTAGCTCACTTCAGCCAATTATCAATTTCCTCATTTATAAATTTTAATGCCAGAAGAAATTTCACTCACGCCGCACCGCATCACGGTGTTGTTGGTAGATGACCAATACATCATTGGTGAAGAGATACGGCGAATGCTAAGTACAGAGCCAGATGTTGATTTTCATCATTGTCAGAATCCGATTCAGGCGCTTAAACTGGCAAATCATGTTGCTCCAACCGTTATTCTGCAAGATCTCGTGATGCCGCAGATTGATGGTTTGACACTGGTGCGATATTTTCGGGCAAACCCACTAACGCGAGATGTGCCGCTCATCGTGCTCTCTGTAAAGGAAGACGCCCATACAAAGGCTGAAGCGTTTTCCTTAGGCGCCAGTGATTACATGGTAAAATTTCCCGATCGCCTCGAAGTCATCGCTCGCATCCGCTATCATTCACGGGGCTATATTAATTTGCTGCAAAAACATGAAGCCTACGAAAAGCTCAAATCCACCATGCAAGAGGAACAGGAACGTACCCGGGAGTTAGCTCTTCTGAACCGGATGAGCGACGCCTTACAAGCCTGCCATGCCGAACAGCAGACCTACGCAGTGGTTGCCGAAGTATTTACGCAATTATTTCCGGGAGGTGCAGGCTTTCTCAGTTTGTTGGATGAAATAGGGACCCGTTTGAGGATGGTCGCTACCTGGGGAAACCTGCCGCAACTCCCGCAGGAATTTGATCGCGGCCAGTGCATAGCTTTACAGCAAGGAACCCTGTATACAGCGGAATCTTCAAGCGGGAAGCCCTTCTGCTCTCATCTCCTATCTTTACAACAACCCTGTTCGTATCTGTGCGAACCCATCATGGCCCGCGGAGAAACTCTGGGACTGCTGCACTTGCACTGTAACACCCATAGCGTTCATAAATCCGCTGCCATATCTCGACCAGGGGCCTGCTTAAAACACACGATTATTCAGAGGATGACCGAACATTATGCTTTGTCACTCCTGAATTTACGGCTGCGGGAAACCCTGCGCCTGGAGTCTATTCATGATCCGCTTACAGGAGCATATAACCGGCGTTACATGGAACAAAGCCTGGAACGAGAGTTAGCCCGGGCCGAACGACATCATACTGACTTAGGTATTATCATGCTTGACATTGATTATTTTAAACGCTTCAATGATACCTATGGCCATGAAGTGGGAGATCGCGTACTTCAAAAATTAGCAGCCTACCTGGCCACTCATGTACGCGATGAAGACATTGTCTGCCGCTATGGCGGAGAAGAATTTCTTCTGATCTTACCGGAAATTTCTTTAGAGCACCTGATCAACCGCGCCGAAAAGCTGCGGATGGGTGTGAAGCAAGAACTCACGATCATGCACCAGGATACGCCGTTAACGGTGACGGCCTCCCTGGGAGTCGCCAGTTTTCCGACGCACGGAAACACGGCGCATGAGGTGCAAAATGTTGCGGATCAAGCGTTGTATCAAGCTAAAAATGAAGGTCGCGATCGTACGGTCGTGGCCGCCGTTTGAAAATTGCGAATTGACAATTGACAATTTTCAATTTTCACTCTCTGTATGTCAGACCCGGTTACATTAACGCAATATCGAATTACAGTGCTTTTAGTGGACGATCAACCGATGATCGGCGAGGCCGTCCGCCGGATGTTATCGTCGGAACAAGATATTGATTTCCATTACTGCCCTGATCCGACTCAGGCCATTAAAATGGCGAACCAGGTTGGTCCGACAGTCATTTTACAAGATCTGGTTATGCCGGAAATTGATGGACTAACCCTGGTGCGCTATTTTCGCGCCAACCCGTCAACCAAAGAAGTGCCTCTGATCGTGCTCTCAAGCAAAGAAGAACCTGTCACAAAAGCTGAAGCCTTTGCGCTCGGCGCAAACGACTATATGGTGAAACTTCCGGATAAATTGGAAGTACTCGCCCGAATCAGGTATCACTCCAAAGGCTATATCAATCTCTTAGAGCGCAATGAAGCCTATAATGCTCTGTTAAAAAGTCAGCAGCAGCTTGAATTGCGCAACCGGTTCATCCAGAAAACCTTCGGACGCTATTTATCTGACGAAATTGTCAAAACGATTCTTGAGACACCGGAGGGTTTGAAAATCGGAGGGGAGAAACGGGTAGTCACTATTATGATGACGGATCTGCGCGGATTTACCTCCACCTGCGAACGCTTGCCAGCCGAAGATGTCGTAAACATGCTTAATGTGTACCTTGAAACTATGACGGAAATTATTCTCAAATATCAGGGCGCGATTATTGAATTTATCGGCGATGCTATTTTGGCGATTTTTGGCGCACCGATTATGCGCGAGAACGATGCAGAACGGGCAGTCGCCTGTGCGCTGGAAATGGAGGCCGCCATGACAACCGTGAATCAGCAGAACCGTAACGCCGGATACCCGGAAATAGCCATGGGGATCGGATTAAATACCGGCGAAGTGATTGTGGGAAACATTGGTTCGCGTAAACGCACTAAATATGGGATTGTAGGTCGAAATGTAAACCTGGCTTCTCGGATTGAGTCCTATACAGTAGGCGGACAAATTTTGCTTTCACAAGATACCTTACACGCTTGCCGCCCGATTTTAACGATTCACGCTCAGATAGATGTGATGCCCAAAGGCGTGAAAGAACCGCTGACCATTTATCATGTTACCGGAATTGGCGCAGAATTCAATATTGTTCTTCCAGAAAAACACATTGAGTATGCCGAACTTGCGGAGCCACTTTCAGTTCGATTTTCCGTACTTGAAGGCAAGCATGATAGCCAGGCCTTTTATAAAGGAACAGTGGTGAGATTAGCGGAACATGAGGCCGAAATTCAGTCTGAACGCAGTTTTCGGGAATTAACCAATCTCAGGATGTCTCTGGTTACTCAGGACGGAGACGAGATGAATTCGGAGTTATACGCCAAGGTCATTGAAAATATTTCGGAAACCCCTCCACTGTTTCGTGTAAATTTTACAGCTCTTCCCCCTGAAGCGGAACAATTTTTTCACCATCTCCTGGCAGGAATACGCACACCACTGGCAGACTAAGGACGGTTCTCAATTTCCTGGCATGAAGTTTCTTGACGAAATTGTTGCGAACGCATAGCATATCTTTCAGAAATTTTGACAATTCGATCCCGAATCATCTTTATAAAAGAAATCAGGCATGGGATGATGCTCAAAATCTGAAACCGACCTGTTTGAAGAAACCGAATTTTCTTGAAAACTCGATGACTACGGCTCAGATAATTGCGGCATGGCCACAGGTTGACTATGGATGAACAGACACTAAAAACCATTTTGCGAAAAAATGAGTTATTCAACACGTTGCACGATGATGAGCTGAATGTGCTCATTGAAAATGGGACTATCCGCGAATTTCTGCGCGGCAAAATCATTTACATGAAGGGTGAACAATCGAATGATACCTTCTGCTTGATCATTTCCGGAAATGTGAATATTGTCGCAACAGGCGGAAATATCCTGAAAGAAATGGGAAGCGGTGAAGTGCTCGGGGAGATCGCGCTTTCCGATCCCAACCACATCCGCACCCTGAACGTAATTGCCAGGGAACCGACGTTAGTTCTGGAGTGGAATATAAACCATATCAAGGGAAAGATCCCGGTCCTCTGGAAAAAATTGTTAAAACTTGCCTGGAAAAATATCAGAAACTACTACGAAGAATAAATTGTGAACGAAAATTATCGTGGACGAAAGAACCCGGGGTTTTGAAAAACCCGGGGTTCTACCGGTCTACAATCACATATTATGATGCTTGAAGATATTCTTTTGCGCTATTCTGATCAGCGGCATATTCATCAGTTGCAAAAATACCTTCCTCGTAATTTTTGCGAACAGGCGGCAGATGCGATTTTGGCCCACCCCGGCAAAGTGCTGATCACCACCGGTTTTTGGGTGGCCGGCACCTGTGAAACCGACGGCCCAATCGGGGCCATTGTGTTAGCTGACGTCCTGTCAGCCATGGGATCTGACCCTGTTTTTGTGACTGATCGCTACTGTGCAGAAATTTTACGCGGCTGTCGTCAATATCGAGTCATAGATTTTCCGATTGCTTCACACCAAGAGAGTCAGGCCATTGCTCAATCCCTGTTGGCCGAAGAACGCCCAGTATTGTTAATCAGCATCGAACGCTGCGGTATGAGTCAGGACGGACGCTATTACAACATGCGTCGTGTTGACGTAAGTGAACACACGGCGAAAATTGATTATCTGTTTCTGGAATTCCCGTACAGTATCGGAATTGGTGACGGCGGCAATGAAATTGGGATGGGAAATCTTGCGGAAGAAATCGCGGCCGAAGCTTTGCCGATTGCTCCCTGTGTCACCCGCGTGCAATATCCGGTGATCGCTACGGTGTCCAACTGGGCAGCTTATGGCATAGTTGCGTATCTCTCTCAAAAACAGCAATGTGATTACATGCGTTATGTGGCAGTACGAACGATCCTGGCGCAGCTGGTGGCGCAGGGGGTTGTGGATGGGGTGCTCAAAGAACCTGTCATGAGCGTAGATGGCTTTGAGATTGATACGATTGAAACGATAGTTGCCGCCCTGCGCAAAGCAGCCGGCCTATAAAAAAATAGGACGGGAGTAAAATGCCGGCACACGAAGATGAAAGCTGTCTCAATCATTTGAACCTTGTTAGGACGGTATGGATACCATTGCAATGTTCAGCGTTGACGAGCAGTCGGGTAAGCTCAGTTCAATGGGGTGGGTTTCGACCAAAGGACAGATCCCGCGTGGGATGAATATCGATCCATCAGGAACCTTCCTCTACGTCGGGAACCAGAACTCAGGCAATATCATCGTTTTTCGTATCGATCCCGAAAATGGCAACCTGAATGATCCAATTGCGACAATAAATAGTCCGGTCTCCGTTGATTTCGTTTTTGGCCCACCTGTGTTATAGTGCCTTTTCGGTACGGGAGTTTCCGTGTGTGTAGAATCGCGGAAACTCCCGCCTCATGCCGAATTGGGGCGTTTGTTAAAAGGGGATATTTGCGCCTCAACAAATAACGTAGTGCTTTTGGCCCACATTGCTTGAAGTTGTTGCAAATAGGCCGGCCGCACGGTTGCCAGCGTTATTTCAGCCAGCGGATCTGAAATCGCTTCGAGAGAGGCCGGCCAGCCTTGCTGCAGATCAAATTCCATCGGGCCGATTTCATCTACGACGAGTAAATCACAGACCGGCAGGTTGAGCAGCAGGTCATTGCCCCAGGCCAGCACATCGGCGTCAAACATCCACTTCCCAAACCGTACACCTTTGATTTCATCCGGTACGCAAGAAGCGAGCAGACGTGTTGCTCCGCTCGTCAGATCAAGCGCGAAGATACCGGTTTTTTGCCCCCCTGCAAAACGCGGCGGCGAAAGCAGGCCGGCAACATGCCATCCGGCGAACTTTGCGGCCGCAATGACCTGCTGACAATAGGCGGTTTTCCCTGATCTGGACGATCCGGTCACGATCACACGCCGGGGCAAAGTTGTCAGATTTACCATAACACGACCTGACGCTCAGCGACTTGTGCCACCTGCACCGGCAATTGATACAACTGGCTTAACCGTTCGGAAGTCAAGACATCCTCAGCGGTCCCCGCAAACAGGACATGCCCTTGCTGTATTAACACCACGTGCGATGCCAGATCAACAGCAAGTTCGGGTTCATGGGTAGTCATCAGAATGGTCACGCCTTGCTGCCGCAAGCAGTTCAAAAGATTGCGTACCCGGGCTTTGTTATGTAAATCCAGGTGTGTGGTCGGTTCATCTAGAAGTAATAATCGGGGCTGTTGGGTTAAAGCGCGAGCGATCAAGACCAGCTGCCGTTCTCCTCCGCTCAATTCCATGATATTGCGCTGTGCAAACTCCTCCATGTCTACCTGACGCAGAGCATCCAGGGCAATCGCGTAATCTTCCGAACCAGGGGCGGATAATGACGAAAGATAGGGTGCGCGGCCTAGAAGAAGATATTCCAGCACTGAATACGCAAAAGTTAGTGGCTCATGCTGCGGCACCAGGCTCATGAATTGCCCCATCTCGCAGCGCGTACATTCGTGCTGGCGGCGGCCATCCAGCCAGATATATCCGCGCAACGGTCTGAGCCAGCCTAAAGCCAGAAAGAGCAGCGTGGATTTACCAGTCCCGTTCGGCCCTAAAATTGTGGTCAGACTGCCTGGAGGAATCTTAAGCTGCACGTCTTGCAAGACCAGTGGCTGTGTCGGCTTGTAAGCAAAGGAAATATGATCAAATTGAAGTAAAAAACGTTCTGTCAAAATTTTCATCGCGTGTAGTTCCGCCTTCAGGCAGAAGAATTCACTAAAGCGAGACCTACGAACGGGTCTGTGAATCTATCGCTGCACTCTATGAGTTTGGCGGGTCATGAGAATTAGAAAGCTGGCAGCCCCGATCAGGGATGTCAAAATACCTAAGGGGATTTCACCTGTGAACAGGGTTCGCGCCAGATTATCGCAGATCAGCGTAAACATTCCGCCGATTAACAACGACAGCGGCATAGCGTGATGCGTATCAGCTCCGCTGAGGCGCCGCGCGATATGCGGTACAATTACACCAACCCAGCCTACCATACCGGCCACTGAAATCACGGCCGCGGTGGGAACAACCGCGGCCGTGAGCAGCAGCAGACGTTCGCGCTGCACATCGCTTCCTAATGAAAACGCCACCTGATCGCTGAGAGAGAGCAGATTCAATCGCCAGCGCAGAGCGATCAGAACGCTTACTCCCAGGCAAATTAGCGGCAGAATAGCTATCGCGCGCGGCCAGGTGACACCGGCCAGTCCGCCTAACAACCAGAAGGTGATTTCCGGCAACTGCCGCAGCGGATCAGCCAGATATTTGAGGATGCCTAAACCCGCCGAAAACATGGCCGAGACAGCGATCCCGGCCAAAACCAGACGCAGAATCCAGCCGCCGTAACGGATACGACGCGCCACCAGGTAAGTCATGCCTAAGCCGGCAAACGCAAACATCATTGCCAGGCCTTGCACCAGCCACAACGAATTGTTAAAAAATACGATACAACAAGCTGCGCCAAACGCCGCGCCCTGCGAAACGCCCAGAAAACCCGGTTCAACCAACGGATTGGCAAAAATGGTCTGAAAAGTCAGCCCCGCCGCCGCTAAGGTCATTCCCAGGAGCACGGCGGTTAGAACGCGCGGAAAACGCAAATACAGCACCAGACGCCAGGCCATCTCATCCTGTAAAATCTGTTGTGGTGTCAACAGGCCCAACTCAGGGTAGCGGCCTAATAACACCGACAGGACGATTAAGCTGAGCAGCCCGCCCCCTAAAACAACAAGAAGCTGCTGACGACGGGCAATCTGCTGCTGTACCTGCACGATTCCATGCGATGAGCCGGAATGGATTTTTACTGCTGCAGGGAGGCTGGCTATTTCTTGCTTCACGGCAAATCTCCTTGAAACGTCGGACGGATATAAGACTCAAAAAATACCGCATCCAGGCCATACAATTGTTGATAAAACTCCTGTGTTATGGCAATCATATTGACATTTGCGAAGCGTTCAGGATGGAGTTTTTGCGCTAACCAGGTTAATCCCAGAATCCAGCGCGGATTCGGCTGATCCCAGATATTCAGGTCTCCCGCAAAGGCATACAGATGGTCTGTCTGGACTGCACGTACGGCATTCCAGGTCTGATCCGCCTTGATTTCCCGCAAAACTTCCAACGGATCTCTGAAATAGGAGACGATCAGGATCGCATCCGCGTTCCAGGCCGAGATTTGTTCGAGCGTCACGGTTGCCCAGCCTTTACCCGGATTGCTTTCGCGCCAGACTGGCTCGCCACCGGCAAGCTCGACCAGGCGAGTTTGCATCCAGCTGAGCGGCGGGACCTGAAAAGCGGTCACACCGTCTTTATGAGCATAATTCAGCAGCAAGACCCGTGGTCTCTGCGTTTCATTCAGGTCGCGTACAACAGCCTGGATTGCTGCAACTCGCTGTTGATAATACTGTACCAGTTCTTCGGCCCGTTCAGGCTGTCCGAACAGATCGCCTATAATCCGAACATCACGCCAATATTGCTCCGGCGTCTCAAGATCGACATATACGGTTGGAATGCCGAGCACGTCGAGCGTTGTTCCCAGGGATTCGGCCAGATAGCTTTTGAGAATTACCGCATCCGGCTGAAAGGCTGCAATTTGTTCGGCTCCGGCATTGGGGGCAAAAATGGCTTTTTCCGCGGCTTTCGGATCAAGCATCGCGATAAAACTCTGTGTCCCTTGTTGAAAAATCCCCGTCGCCGCAACACGTTCTGCGGCCACAGGGAAAAGATAGAGCGCGTCGGTAATCATAAAAAATGCCTTGCCTGTCACCACAATGCGCTGCGGTGAAGTATCAAATTTAATCTGACGATCTAAGGCGTCGGTTACGGTTATCTGTTGAGCATGTAAAAATGCAGCCCCTGACATGAAAAGGGTTATAACGGCAAACATACACACAAAGGTAATTTTTCGCATAACTATTTATTATCCTTATTTTTAGACGAAAAAATGATTCAATAGTAACCTAATTAAAAAGATACACAAGCCCGTCAATAAAGGCTTTCGACCAGACTGAAAAATGGTTGTCTTCAGGATATGGCATTAAGTGGCATCTAAACTGGCGATACTGTCTTTGCTGAAGACGTTCGAAAAATGATTGTACCTCCTCACGATACGGCGGCGTGGGTTCGTGTCCGGTGATGGCAAAGAACACCTTCGCCTGCAATTCGCGGTGCTGCTGAGCATAGTGTTCTTCAAGCTCAAAAATAACCTTGTTATCCCAACCGACAAAGGGGCAAACGACCAGATATTTCTGAAAAAGCTGTTCAGGCTGCAGCATCGCATACAAGGCCAAGAGTCCAGCCATCGAATGCGAGGCAACCACGCTCAAGGTCGAGTCAATACGGTACTGCGATTTTAACGCAGGCATCAATTCTTCTCGCAGACAGTGTAAAAATGCGTCAGCTTTGCCGCTGACGGGAATACGGAAATTCGGATTGTTGTAATTAAAGCTCGGATCTGCGGTGGGCGTGAAATCGCGTATCCGCGTGAATAACCACGGGATGACTCCGCGTTCATACCCAATTCCGACCACGATCATTTCCGGAATCTGCTTTCCCATCCCAAAGTTACCGCCCAAATTGATATAAGCTATGGTTGATGCAGCCAGGCCAAAACTGCGATCACCATCAAGCACATATAATACCGGATAAGATTGCTCAGAACGTTCATAATTGGCAGGCAGAGCCACGCGAATCGTGAACACATCGTCAACCTGCTGTGAGGCCAACGTCCAGCCCTCGGTTCCTTGCTGAAGGGCGGCTGTACTCTGTAATTTGTCTGTTTTCATAGATCTCTCCTTGTTACAGCATTATTCATTGGTATTGAGCTTCTTCCTGGGAGTGCCAAAGCTCGTCTTTGGCTGTCAAAACCGAGCTTTGATATCAATCCAACGGAAGAATGCGGCATTATCTTATCATGCCAACGACAAAAATGAGGTGGCGAAACCCGACACTGACAACGGGCAACAAGCTGATGCCATCACAAGATCTGACCGAAAGCAACCAATTCGATTTGGCGCAACAGGTTCTGCTTATTGGTCTTTGTTGTCTCTTAAGGTGATGACTTTTGAGCTATAATAATCATTTTGCCTGAATCACTGGTAAATTCATGACAATCCCAATCACTATAGATCTGGGTGATCACGAATCCTGCTTGCGCTAACAGGGTGGTGATTTCTTGAACTGTATAGAGTCTGAGAGAAAAAGGGGTATCTTTTCGCCTCCCATCCCGAATGAGAATCCGGTGATTGAACAGCCGCCCTGTCCGACTATCAAATGTGACTCGATCGATCATGAGATCACAATTGATCTCAGTCACATGATACGGAAGTTGTTTCTGTAGCTGCACATCTCGATTGGGAATATCAAAACAGAAGAATCCATTGCCTTTGAGCGCATTGGCAATCTTGTTGAGGACGAGAAGGTTATCAGCATCATCAAAATAGCCAAATGCCGTAAACAGCAGCATCGCTCGCTCAAACTCCTCATGAAATGTGATCATTCTCATATCTTGGCAGACATAATTGACCTTGCTCTGACAGTATTTTGCATTTTCTGCTGCTCGCGCTAAAAATCCTGGCATAAGATCAATGCCCGTTACATTATGCCCCTCTTGGGCTAATACATTGGCATGTCTCCCATATCCACACGCGAGATCAAGGATGTTGAGTGGTGCGTGAAGTGCTAAGGCTTTCTTCAAAAACGCGACCTCTTTCTGTGTTCGCTCTTCAGTCAGTTTCTGCCCATAAAAATAGAGGTAATCGTCAGGATTAAACACCCCTTCAACATCAAAAACTGCCTGTTCAGTGTTTTCCATCATGTATCCTTTTTTCTCCTTATAAATTATATAAGCTGACTGCCTGACTAAAGATAGCCGGATAACTGTAAGAATTATCGCGATCTCAGAAATTCTTGCAATCCGACCGCTTTATCCAGCACCCAAATCGCGAAAACAGCAATAACAATATAAACCGAGGATACTGCCGCCAACGCAGGACTGATTTGCGTACGGATCGAGCTATAGAGCGCGACCGGCAGGGTCATATTGCGGGTTGACACCAATAACAGGCTGACGACAAACTCGTTAAAACCAAGCATAAACATTAAGAGTGAACCAGTAATCACACCGGGCATCAGGGCCGGCAGGGTTACATACCAAAAGGTTTGCATTTCGTCGGCCCCAAGGTTCTGGGCGGCATCTTCTAAATTTTTATCCAGGGCATTGACACTCGAGCTCACGGCCCAAAGCATAAAGGGAAAATTAATAATCGTCAGAGCCAGTCCCACTGGCCAAAGCTTATCTAACCAGTTCAACTGGCCGTAGATAATCATCAATCCAACCCCGGATACAATCAGAGGGATCGTAAAGGGCAGTAAAAAATAGGTCTGAAAAAAATTTTTCCCCCTGAGCGGGTATCTATGTAAGGCTAAGGCGGCTAAAATACCTACCGGAATGGAGAGCAGGGTACAAAAGATTGCCACGGAAAAACTACGGACAAAGGCCATACGAAAGACGCGCATGGCCGGCTCTAACAATTTGGCATACCATTGTAATGATAATCCTTCAGGAGGAAATGCAATGACATTCCCGGCCGTAAAAGAACCAAGTAAAATAATGAACGTTGGCAATCCCAGAAAGATAAAATCCAGGATCGTCACCAGAACCAGGATACTATGCGTTTGTTTGAACCATTGTCGTAATTTCAACACAATAAGCATTCTCCTTTGGAAATACGTGTACCGACCTGTCTGCACAGGCAGGCGAACAGCCTTGTTTGTCGATCTCCTTGTCAACAAGGACTTTGGCGCACAAGACTCTTGGCCAGTCCGATCTTGATACTTCCAGGTTAATGAAGCGCGAGCATCTTTCGCGAAATACCTTTAAAAATGAAAAAGACCAGCGCAGACACACCGACAACCAGGATCACGCTAAGGGCCGAGCCAAAGGGATAGTCTCCGACATGAAACATGGTATCGTAAATCGTATTCGCTGAAAAATTGACTAGTCGTCCGCCCAATAACGCAGGCACCGCATATTCCGTCATACTGAGCGTAAACACAACGATGGAGGCTGCCACTAAGCCGGGTGTGCTTAAGGGAAGCACAATATGGCACAGGGTTTTAAATTTATTGGCCCCTAAATTTTCCGCCGCCAGTTCCATATCCTGATTGATGTTCGTGATCGCCGGGGCCAGCATCAACACGGCGAAAGGCACCATAATTTGCGATAATCCGACGATAACAGCGAATTCGTTATAAATCAAATTGAGGCTGGCAATGCCAAACAGATTCAGGATCACACTCACTAATCCGTGTTTACCGAGAATAATCAGCCAGCCATAGGCTCTGACAATTTCTCCGGTAAAGAACGGCAAAAATAGACCGACCAGTAATAATTTTTGAAGCGCATTAGAGCGCGTGCGTACCACAACGTAGGCATAAGGAAACCCAAAGCTCACGGAAAAGATCGTGACCAGCACGCTGATGGAAAAAGTGCGCCAGAAAACCTTCAGGTGCAACGGATTTCTGAAAAACTGGATGTAGTTGTCAAAGGTAAATTTGTGAATAATAAATTGGTCGGGGCTGTAGGTAAGCACGCTGTACCAGAAAATATTCAACATGCCGAGCACTAAAAATCCAACCAGAATACCCGCGGGAACGAGGAGCACATAACCAATATGCTTCATAACCCAGGCTGGGATCAGATGTTTTTGGCCCCATCGAAGTCCATCAAAGATTTTCCATTGTACACGCAGAAGATGAGAGGGAATATTTTTCATAACTTTTTTTGCCAACCCCGGCGTTCTATCGAACAACCGGGGTATTTTTTAAACTCTGTCAACTGATGTCAGCTCATGATATTTTTGAACTGCTCAAACCACGTTTTTTCGTGTTCGACTGAAACTTTCGACGGAACAACTACCATATATTTACGTTTTTCTTCACTGGTAAAAAAGGCCAGATCATCCTTCATATAATCCGGAATAACCGCGTGTTTATTCACCGGCGGCGTGCCCAATCGGCCGCACCAGTTTTCCTGAGCTTCCTTCGAAAGCGCGAAATCAATATATTTCATAGCCCAATATGTATTTTCCGGCGGTAAATTTTTAGGCACCCAGAGCGCGTCACGTTCCAGCACAACCCCTTCCTCAGGCACAAGCCACGCCACTGGCGCGCCCTGACGCTGCGCCTGAAGCGCGTTCGCAACAATTGTACATTGTACAGGCGTCTGCCCTTCCAGCAGTGCCTGCGTTAACTCTTCATCGCCGCCTAACATGCCGATATTGGGTTTAAGTTGTTTATAAAATTCCCAGGCCGGGTCCATATTGTCAGGAATGCTGCCGCCGTTGATAATGGCGGCAATCGGTGTAAAGCCAATGCCATCGTCATACATGCCGATCGATTTTTTCCACTTCTCATCCAACAAGGCTTTCCAGGAAGATGGCGGTTCTTTGATAAGATCCGTGCGATAGGCTAACACATACGTATAGGAATACGCGCTGACAAGCGGCCAACCTTCTACAAGTTCCGGTTTGGCGATGGACGTAAGTTCCTTCAAATTCGGAACGATGTCTTCGGTCAATGGTTCTGACAATCCCCATAATGCAGACTTCATAGCATTCGTAGTTGTGTCCCAGTTGACATCAATCGGGGGTTGTCTCTTCTGGGAAACAGCGGTACGGATTTTTTGCTGCATCATATTATCTTCGGTATTGTCATAGATAATCGGGATTCCATATTTTTCTGTAAACGGCTGTGATGCGCCTAAATCCAAAGATTCCTGCCAGGTATCGCCCCAGGCGCGAACGATCAACTGCGCCGGTTTTGGCGGTTCTTCACTCACGGCAAACGATGAAACTCCTACTGCGCTCAGGGCTACGGCTGTGGCCCCTGAGTATTTGAGAAAGGTTCTGCGATTTATTGTGCTCATATCCCTTTATCCAGACTACAAAAGCGCAGCTCTTGCTGCAAAAAGTGCGTTTTTGCATCTCTACTTTTCAGCTTCATGCAGTTAACACAATGACATCATGAGTTTTCCAGCCAATCATGACGTGATCATTTTTATGATACGTCACCGAATCGATCAAATTCGGTTCCACAACTTTGACGGTTTCAGAACCGACTTGAATGATATAGGCGGTTCGATCTCCCTGAAAAATCACCTCCTTGACATGTCCTTCATACTGATTGTCCAGATGTTTCAACATTTCAGGATCACGGCTCAGCTGAATTCGTTCGGATCGCACCCCAATTGCGATTTCTTGACCTACTTCGAATTGTACCCGTTTCGGGATGATCACGTTGAGTTGTTGATGCTGTAGCACGCAGGAATCCGTATTAAACGACACAAGGCGTCCTTCAAAAAAATTTGTTTCTCCGATAAAATCAGCAACAAAACGAGATTGCGGTAAAAAATACACATCTTCCGTTGACGAGGCTTGCGCGACTTTCCCATTATTCATCACGACGATTCGATCAGACATGACTAAAGCTTCTTTCTGATCGTGGGTAACGCTGAGCGTGGTAATTTGGAGTTCTTGATGAATCCGAAGCAGTTCTAGTTGCATGTCTTCGCGCAGTTTTTTATCTAATGCACTCAAAGGCTCATCTAATAACAGCACTTCCGGTTCAAACACCAGGGCGCGCGCCAGAGCGACCCGCTGCTGCTGCCCTCCGCTCAGTTCGTGGATTTTCCGGCGACGCATCTCCGGCAATCGCACCACTTCCAAAATGTGATCGACCCGATCCGGGATTTCCTGCGGATCAAATCGCCTCATTTTAAGCGCAAAGGCGACATTTCCGTAGACGTCTATATGCGGAAAGAGCGCTAAGCTCTGAAAAACCATCCCGATTCTGCGTTCATACGGTGCTTTATTCGACACCGATTCGCCATGCACGTAAATTTCACCTGAACTGGGCTGTAAAAATCCGGCGATCATCCGTAACACCGTCGTCTTGCCGGAACCGCTTGGCCCCAAAAGCGTAATAAACTCCCCTTCTGATACCGTCAAGGAAACGTTATCAACCGCGACCACATGACCATAACGCTTCGTGACCGAACGTAAATCAACGACGGGATTTTGAGTATGACTTTCGCTCTGCATCTTTGCTTCCTTCAAAAAATCATGGCATCATTC
Organism: Candidatus Vecturithrix sp.; assembly: GCA_040772385.1. Classification (GTDB taxonomy): domain Bacteria; phylum Moduliflexota; class Moduliflexia; order Moduliflexales; family Moduliflexaceae; genus Vecturithrix. Next base: position 1,227,569 of record JAXGYF010000001.1, read on the forward strand.
AGTTCAATAAAAACGGCAACTATTATTTTTACATTGAAAAAAGTCAATAAATTAAAATTTTCTCGAACGCCCCCAAAGGTTTCGTTGTCCTCAGAATTGATTATGGAGTCGGGCTCAAATCTGAGTATTTTGGGGTAATGATCAAAGTGGAAAGTGGTGATCGTCGTTCATTGAATGTGTCGAAAGGAAGGAGGTTTCATTCCTTTCGACATGGTAAAACTAGAGGTTGATTCCGAAATAGTTGACCGCATTGTTGTAACAAATATCCTGAACAATTTTCCCCAGGTGTTCAATATCATCGGGCAGCTCACCGTTTTCCACATCAGCACCAATCAGATTACAGAGAATGCGCCGGAAATATTCATGGCGCGGATAGGAAAGAAAACTACGCGAATCGGTCAACATGCCGACAAAGCGGCTCAGCAGCCCTAAATTTGAAAGGGCTTCCATCTGTCGAATCATGCCGTCTTTCTGGTCGTTAAACCACCACCCGGAACCAAATTGCATTTTTCCGGGGATCGACCCACCCTGAAAATTGCCGATCATAGTTCCAATCACCTCATTGTCACGCGGATTTAAGACATAGAGAATCGTTTTGGGCAGTTTATTTATAGAATCCAGGCGATCCAGGAAGCGCGACAACGGAGCGGCAATTGGCTCGTCAGCGATAGAATCAAAGCCAGTATCCGGGCCTAATTGGGTAAACATACGAGTATTATTGCTGCGTAGCGCGCCAATATGAATCTGCATGGCCCACGCTTTTTCATGGTACAGCTTTCCTAATTCATGCAGCACCGCTGATTTGAATTTCTCTCTTTCCATGGCATCGAGTCTATTGCCGCCGCTCACCTTATTGAAAATTCCGGCTATCTCTGGCTCCGTATAATCGGCTGCTGGCGGAGTGATCATCGCATGATCCGAAATACGGCAGCCCATGTCGTGAAAGAATTGCAACCGTTTTTGGAGAGCATTCATAAAGGTAGCAAAATTCGTAATATCAACATCAGCGGCTTCTGCTAATGTATCGAGGTAAGCGCGGAAGTTTTCTGGCGACTCGACCGCCATGGCTTTATCCGGGCGGAAGGCTGGAACCACTTTGATCTGAAAGTCAGGATCTTGCTGAATTTGTTGATGATATGTCAGCGAATCCACTGGATCATCTGTCGTACAAACAATTTTGACCTTCATCATTTCCATAAGCCGCCGCGCCCGAAATTCTTCTGTTTGCAACAGCGCAGTACAGTGATCATAGATCTCCCTGGCTGTCTCAGGCGAAAGGACTCTCCCTTTCACTCCAAAAAAGCGTTTAAGTTCCAGGTGCGTCCAATGATACAGAGGATTCCGAATCGTGTATGGCACGGTCTTGGCCCAGGCTTGAAACTTTTCCCAATCATCGGCGTCGCCTGTAATCAAATGTTCCGCAATGCCGTTCGTACGCAGTGCCCGCCATTTATAATGATCTCCTGCCAGCCAGATATGCGTCAGATTTCTGAATTGACGATTTTCAGCAATATCCTGCGGTGGCAGATGACAATGATAATCATAAATCGGCATATCTTTAGCGTACTCATGGTACAACGTGCGAGCAGCTTTATTCATTAAAAAAAAGTGTCTTGATAAAAATCCCATAGGCTCACCTGCTTTTTTTCACTGGTTCGTAGTTGCTTTGTTCAAAAAAACCGAGTTTCTTCAAGAAGCCAGGTTTTTAGAATATCAGATATTTTCCAACATTTACACTGAAATTCTTTACTATCTTTCATTGCTGCCAACATTCGTCAAGAATTTTAGGTGAAAAAACCGGGTTTCTTCAAGAAACCCGGTTTTTACTATAAAATTTTTCTTGCGTACTTTCTCCTATATACGTCAGAGTTTCCTCTCACAATTTTTGATCCTCTTTATTCATGATGCAGGTGTGAACATCGTTGAAAGGAACGACTATGAAGCGTTTTACGGCTCTTTTGCTTATCCTGGTTTTCGGTACCTGGCTGCGCTGGTATGGTATTGACTGGGCCTTACCGCACATTTTTCATCCTGATGAAACCCGTCTGCTTTATGCGGTGAATGAGATTTCTTGGGAAAACCTGAATCCGAATTTTTTCGCCTATGGATCGCTGCCGATTTATCTCCTTAAAATCCTGTACGTCTCTGGCCAAACTGTAGCCGCCTGGCTCGAAAAGCCGGTATATGCCAATTTCTTTCTAATCGGAAGATCGGTATCGGCTCTATTCGGTTCATTGACGCTTTTACTGCTCTATCTGCTTGGAAAACGAGGGTTTTCTGAGCGCGTTGCACTCCTGAGCACGGCCTTTCTTGCAGTCTGTGTGTTGCACATCCAACTTTCACATTTCTTAACAGTTGATGTTCTGTTGACCTTCTTCATTGTCGCAGCCTGTTATTTCTGTATTTCTCTGCTTGAAGGGCAGCATCTGTTACGCGATTACCTCCTGAGCGGGGTGTGCATCGGCCTGGCGCTTGCCACGAAAGTCAGCGCATTGCCGCTGTTTAGCGTTTTTTTCGTTACCCATCTCTTTGGACTTCTTCGCTGGAACTCATCTAAACGACAAGGTTTGACTTCAGAACGCTCTGCCTCCTTGTTATGGAGACTCTTCATAGCAGCCCTGTTAGTATGCGGTCTGGTTTTTCTGATCTGCCAACCCTACGCTTTACTGGATTTCCAGGAATTCTGGCGGCAAATTCAGGAACAGCGCAATATGGTTCAGGGGCAATGGCGTCCGCCGTACATTCTGCAATATGAACATACTATGCCTTACTGGTATCAAGTTAAACAGTTATTCCTCTATTCAATGGGGCTGCCGTTGGGCGTTCTGAGCATTCTCGGAACACTATTCATGCTGCTCCGGGTGATACAAGAGTTCAGGCTTCGCCCTTTGCCAGCTCTTTCCCGCCGCTGGCAAGCGATGGTTGTGTTGCTTGCCTGGGCGTTGCCGGTCTTCTGGCTGGTTGGCGGATTTTACGTCAAATTTCTGCGGTATATGCTCCCTCTTATACCTTTTTTCTGCCTGTTTGCAGCCATCTTTGTTGAGAACCTGTGGCAGTGTTTTTCGTCCTTTCAACTTCGTTCAGGACAGGCATGGAGAATGGGGATTGTGTTTGTTCTTCTCGGAATCCTTGGGTTTTCTGCTTTCTATTCTATAGCCTTTGTCTCGATTTACCAGCGCGAAGATCCACGAGTCCAAGCCTCTCGCTGGATTTATGATCATGTGGAATCAGGCAAAACTTTGCTGACAGAACTGTGGGAGTTTGCTCCGCTTGTTTCTGTTGCCGGGAAACACCCTGTTGAATATCGTGTCTTAGAATACGACGCATATACACCGGATTCAGATGCCAAAATCCGAACCATTGCCGAACAATTAAGCGAAACAGAACTGATTGTTCTGGCGACCCGTCGGCTTTACGGATCAATTCTGCGCGTACCGGAACAATTCCCACTGACCGCGAATTATTACAAACTGCTGTTTGACGGCCTGTTAGGTTTTACGCCGGTCGAACCATTTACCTCATATCCGTCGTTGTTCGGAGTCACATTCAACGACGATTTGGCAGATGAAAGTTTTTCCGTATATGATCATCCCAAAACTCTCCTTTTTCGCAAAACACAGCAAATTTCTGCGGACGATCTATACGTTCTGATTCTGAGCACTCCGGCCGTAGATATTGTCGGCCCGCAGCTTGAACGCGCGTTGACTTTTCCGAGACAGGAAAGTCGGTCTGAATTTTTAAACCTCGGTCCTGTCGCCTCTCAGAAGATGAGGATGCCGCAATGGCAAACATTTGTGTTGTGGGTGCTTGTGATCGAATTCCTGGCTTTGCTGGCTTTGCCTTTTACGATGCTGGCATTTCGTAATCTGCCGGATGCCGGCTATGCGGTATCAAAAATCCTGGGGTTGCTTGTGCCAGCGTACCTGGTCTGGTTGGGCGTCAATCTGGGACTATTTTCCTATAATCGCACGGCGATTATAGGGATAATCGGCGTTGTCTTGCTCGGCGCCTGCATTATGGTTTTTACATGCCCTTCGTTTTTTACAGAACTCTTGCGCAAAAAAGGGCGGCTTTTTCTGATTTATGAAATCGTTTTTTTAATCGCTTTTGAAGCCTTTGTGATCTTTCGCGCCTATAATCCAGATATTTTTTGGAGCGAAAGCTCTATGGATTTTTCCTTTTTAACCGTGTTGGCTCGCACAGAGACGCTTCCGCCGCCAGATCCCTGGATAGCAGGATTTCCCTTGAATTATTACTATTTCGGCCATTTTCTGGTCGCCACACTGACAAAATTGACCGGCCTTTTGCCGCAATTCACTTATAATTTAGCTTTTGCCCTCTGGCCGGCTCTAATCATCGTACTGGTCTTCAGCGTCCTCTATAACCTCACCAGGCACTATTTATACGGGGCGGTTGGCGCAATGTTTGCCTGTGTGTTTGGCAACCTCGACGGATGTTTTCTGCTCATTGATTGGTTGCGTCAAAAAGAACTCTCTTACCGTTTCTTCCGCACTGCTCATGAAGTGATTCCATACACTGTGCATGAATTCCCGTTCTGGACCTTTATTTTTGTGGATTTGCACGCACACTTGCTCAATATGCCATTCTTAATCGCAACCTTTTTGATTGGATTACAGCTCCTGCTTGCTGATGGCAAAGATCCGTATACATGTCCCAACCCTCCGCTTGTCAATTTTGTCGAGACAGGACTAGCAATTTTAATTATCGGGACCCTTGGTGTGATTAGCAGTTGGGATTATCCGACCGGTCTGATTTTTCTGATCTTGATTGCTCTTGTCAAAGTCTGGCACAACCGTTTTCATCAGAATATGACGTGGCTACCAGCGCTCCGAGCCCTGGGATATGTTCTGGGAATCCTTCTCCCCGGAAGTCTTCTGGTGTATCTGCCTTTCTATATCGGCTTTTCCCGCAGCAACATGGGACTGGGATTGGTCGGTGCTTCAACAACAGCGTTTTCCGATTTTTTGACGATTTTCGGAGTATTCCTGTTTTTTATCTTTTCCTTCCTGCTTTTCAAAACCCATCAATCTCGGTCTCATCCGTATCTCTGGCGTATCTTCACTTTTTTGCTCAGTGCGGCCATCCTGTTGTACGTTATCGCCTTCAAATTTCTGCATATCAACTATGCAACTCTGCTTTTTGCGACGTTCATGCTTGTTTTCGGAATCTCTGTTTTGTTGCGGCAAGATCGCAGCCGTCCGCTTCTGGACGTGCATTTTCGTCCGCGACAACTTTTTATCTGGGTCTCCCTGAGTTATGCCTGTCTGATTGTCGTCGGATGCGAAATCATCTTTGTACGCGATTTCCTGCAAGGCGGCCAGGAAACCTATCTCTTGCCCTTCTTCAAGCGGGCAATCACTATTTACACCGGCGATTACAAGCGCATGAACACCATTTTTAAATTTTATATCCCGGTCTGGTTTTTGTTGGCCATTGTTGCCGCATATAGCGTCAACTGCATTATGTCGAGTTTCAAGCCGCGCAGAACTCACTGGAAAGTCCGAGAAATAGCATGGCTTGCCGTGGGAGGATTCCTCTTAGCCTGCGCTGCCGCCTTTCCGGTAATGAGCACTTACGCCCGCCGTCATCAGCAAGACCTCTATTATCGCACCTACCTTGCGCCTACGATTGATGGGATAGCCTATCTCAGCGTAACCATGCCGGACGAATACCTGGCAATACGCTGGCTGCAAACACATGTCACCGGAACACCGGTTCTGCTTGAAGCCACGGGCCCCGATTATTCATACGAATATGCCCGTATTTCTGCCAATACAGGCTTGCCGACCGTGCTGGGATGGAGAAGCCATGCAGACCAGCGTGAACATTGGCATCGCACTCATCAACGCGAACAGGATATCAAAGAAATGTATACCAACCCGAACCTGCAGCGTACCATACAACTCCTGCGAGTGTATCAAGTGCAATACATTTATATCGGCTCTACCGAGCGTCGTGATTTTTCCGAGGAACAGCTCCAAAAATTTGCAAACGCGCCGCAATATTTCGAACACGTATTTCAAGCAGGAGACACGAGAATTTATCGCGTAAGGAATTAATTTAACTGAGAACTTATCGAGAAGACCTCGCTAAGTTTGTCAAGAATGTTTGAGGTAAGCATTATGGGATTGAAAATTGATATAGGTTGTGGAAGTAAAAAAAAAGATGGATGCCTGGGGATTGATTATATTCACAGTCCTGACGTAGATTATGTCCTTGATGTGACTCACGAACGTCTTCCCTTTGAAGACGAGAGTGTCGAATATATTTATTCTTCCCATTTTTTGGAACATATTGATACCCCCTATCATCTCTTCAAAGAAATCGCACGAGTATGCTGTGATCGCGCGAAAATAGAAATTTGGACGCCCTATGCTTTCAGTAATATGGCCTTTTTCTATGGACATAAAGCCTTTCTGACGGAAGAAATCTGGCTGAGATTTTGTTATAATGATCGCGATACTTTTGTTGATTTCTTACAAGGGCGATGGCTGCTGAAGCAGATTAATTATGTGGTTCTTCCGCAAGTACAACAAGACATTGAACAGCAGGGTGTTACATTAGATTTTGCCATCAAATATTTGAAATCTGTCGTATTTGAATTCGGTGTGGAAATTGAATTTCGAAAAGCATTAGATACTGCGCCAATTCTTCCCCAAAAGACGTATTCGTATGTCCGAGAAGGAGAACGTTTTCCCTTACCCTCCTTTGACATGCATGTGCATGATCCTGCAACGCCGCAAACCTTCCTGTATAGAGTCGTGATGTTGTTGCAACGAATGCTTTGGAAAGCACGACAGTGGAGTCAAGAAAGAATGTAAAGGGGAGGGATCTCTTCTATATTTTTTCATCACACAGATCAATCACCCAGGCGTCAGACAGATAGTGTGTGAACAGATAGATGCTGAAGTTCACCCAGCGCACTGCTTCGTCGAGAACGTGAGAATCGGAACTGATTGCAATTTGGTCTGAGGCAATCAGCGCGGTATCTGGATTCAAGAGAACTTCCGCGTTCCAGGGCCAACCGTGAGCGGCGGCGTTGGTTCGAATGTGCTGCGCCAGACGCCCACTGTTGGAGATCGGTGCGTCAAACAACCAGACGACAGATTTGGGCGCCAGTTTACCTAAAACTCCTCCGATTAACTCAATCGCCGGCTGTGTTTCCATGACCGTTCGATAGGAGCCATATACGCTGGAAAGATCGCGCAGACATCCGTCGCGGCACCACAGCACTACCCCGCCTGACAGTGCAGCTTCGACAGTGATCAACAGATTAAATCCATCAATCAGCACCTCCTGGTCACGTATCTGCTGCACCGGTAGACACGTCATCTGGCGGCGTTCGCATTCCTGGTCCGAGCAGCCTGCTCGCGAAAGCGCGACGCGCTGGCGTTTGTTCAGTTTGTGGCGATCTCCGACGAGCTTTAACGCTGATGTCGCCGTATAGCCTCGCGTCAATAGCCAGGAGAATTCATAGACTGCGGTTCGAAGCTTGGGCAATTGCGATGGCGCAAACAACCAGGGATCTTCCGGGTGCGCTCCGCGATGCTGACGAGTGTCGGGCATTGGGACGCCTCTCCTCTGCCAGTGAATGCGAACGCTTTGCTTTCACTGCAAAAGCAAAACGCTCGCACTCCTGCCATGAATTACTTTCGACTGAAAAACGTTTTCACTTCTTGCACAAAGGTTTTGATGTCCTCAGCGGTCACATCTAAGTGCGTGACCAGACGAATCGGATTGCGAGGCAGAATCAAAATCCCTTTTTGTTTGAGGTAGGCCGCAAGTTCTTCAGACGATCCTTTCCTGACTGAGACAAACACCATATTCGTTTGCACAAGAGCGGGATCGCATGATATTTCGCTCATGTCAGCCAGACCTCGCGCTAATAACCGGGCGTTGGCATGGTCATCGGCCAGGCGCTCAACATGATCGGACAACGCGAGAATTCCGGCTGCGGCCAGAATACCGGTCTGCCGCATTCCGCCACCCAACACTTTGCGCCAGCGGCGCGCCTTTGTAATCAGATCGCGCGGCCCGCACAGCATCGAACCGACCGGCGCGCCAAGTCCTTTGGACAGACAGAAGGAAACCGTATCAAAAGACCTGGCGATCACTCTGACCGGGACATTCAGCTTCACCGCCGCATTAAACACCCGTGCGCCGTCAAGGTGATGCCCAAGATTGAAGCGTGTTGTCAACGTCGCCGCTTGTTCCAAATAATCCAGAGGCAGGACTTGGCCATTATGCGTGTTTTCCTGGCATAATAAGCGTGTACGGGCAAAATGATAATTATCCGGTTTTATGGCCTGTTCGACTTTTTGGAGATGAAGCGTGCCATCCGGCTCAAAATCAAGAGGCTGTGGTTGAATACTACCCAATACCGCTGCGCCGCCGCCTTCCCAGCGATAGGTATGCGCCATCTGCCCCACAATATATTCATCTCCGCGTTCGCAATGACTCATTACCGCCAATAAATTACCCTGCGTGCCGCTGCTTACAAATAGCGCAGCTTCCTTGTCCAACATGTCCGCAGCTAAAAGTTCCAGGCGATTCACGGTCGGGTCCTCGCCATAAACATCATCTCCGACTTCCGCTTCAGCCATGGCTTTACGCATCGCCGGTGTCGGTTTTGTAACTGTATCACTTCGCAAATCAATTACTTTCATCATAATTTTTTACTCCGCCAGCCATCTCTCAAACCACGCAAAAGCTTCTTGCTGCATGGGAAGATCAAAGCGATGCGGACCTTTGTGCAATGAAAATTTGAACGTTTCGGCAGCATGGGCCTTGGCATAGATCGCTGCGAGCTTTTTACCAGCATTTTCAACCTCTTCAAGGGTAAAAAGCGGATCATTGTCGGTCGCCAGAACAAGTGACGGCAACGGAACACGCATGCCGAGAATATCCGGGTAATCCATGAAATTTGGCAGCAGCGGAATATAAATCATCCAGGTGTGGGTAAAACAGACTTGAAAAACAAAATCGCGCCAGGTCGTCAGAAAACCCGCTGTCACCGAACAGCGAATTCTATCGTCCAGTCCGGCCAGATAGTTCGTTCTCAGGCCACCGCCCGACAGTCCGCAGCATCCGATTCGGGCAGCATCAATATCCGGTCGGGAACAAAGATAATCCAGCGCGAACAGGTCTTCCGCGAAAGATACTCCGGGCCAGGTTAAGCCTGCTGAAAACAGGGATTTGGCAATAATATCTTCATGTTGCCCTGTAAAAGCATTATAGGCACGAATTTGTTCATCCGGTTCTTCAGCAGACACATCGTAAGTTCGAAAAATATCGCTGCTTTTGGTATCCTCTGGCCTGAGTTCTTTAAGGGCCTCAGGAGATGACATCATGCGCTGCACGACATGCGCCGGAAGTTCCGACGCCAGGATTTTGCGGCTTTCAAACGGAAACACATCATGCACCAGCACGCCATAGCCCTGTTTTGCCAACTCATTCGCCCAGGCCACACCACCATAATATTCGCGTTGATGGGCGGCAATGAAGGAATGAATTTCCGAACAGGTTCGGATGATTTTCCGTTTTCCGAAATATTTGACCCCAGCATGGTCATGAAATCCGAGGATTCCCGGAAGAGGACGAACAGTGTTGGCCGGTTTCAGGAAGACGGCCCGTGTTTCAGGTCCGAAGGGGAGGTTCCAGGCAAGTTCTTCAACAGTCACTCCATCAAACTGATAGGCCGCCAGAAGGCGCACATTTCGTGTTGAACCCGTCTCCGGCGGCGCGAGTAATTCGAAAACCTTGCTGCGGGCGCGGCGTTTCCAGGCTTCCTGATCAGTCCATTGTGGATTTACGAAAGAAAGAGGGAGCTCCTCCCTGGAAGCGGCATTTCTTGCCCATAGCCCATAAGCCCCAAGCATGTTTGGTTCAGTCTCTTTCATTATGTTTTTATCGAATTTGTACGGAGATTCCCTCTGCAATCGATTTTTCCAATGCTTCAGTGGTCTTCTGACACCAGATCGCATCGTCTATGGTTGAGAGAGGTTCACCGCCGTACAGGCACATATTGACAAAATACTGATCTTCACTTGAAATCGTGGCCTGATACGCGGTATAGGTATGGGAGTGCGAAATTCCCTTTTTCACCTCAACCCAATCATTGTAGGTGTAATGCGTGGTTCCGCCCAGGCCAATGACCTTCGCGGTATAAGTCCAGGGCGACGGAGCCAGGTCATCCGCGGCAAAACTTGAACAGATATGTCCTAACGCGCCATTTTCCAGTTCGAGATTCACCAGGGTAATGTCCTCTTTCTCAATCGTTTCATAGTGCAGATTTGCCTTAACCCCCTGTACCCGGATGGGTTTACTGCTCGTCAAATACATCAGGGTGTAGAGATTATGGGTAAAAATATGACGCACCACCCCTGGCAAGGTCGAAGCCCGTTCCTCGGAATGCTGAATATTGTACATCACATAACAGGAGACGATTTTCCCCAACTCGCCATTCTTGATGAGTTTATGCGCGCGTTTGATGCTCTCCTCGTGGATCATATTATGACCCGGAACGCAGAGCACGCCGGTCTTTTCTGAAATCGCCTTCATTGCTTCCACATCGGCCACCGTGGTGGCCAGGGGTTTTTCGACAAGCACAGGTTTCCCGGCTTCCATGACGAGTTTGGCGTACTTCAAATGGGTTTCCTGATTGGTATTGATGATCACCGCATCAATCGCAGGATCTTGCACCAATTCCTCCGGGGTGTCATACCGCTTACACTGCTCTTCTTGCGCCCGTTTAATTGCTCTTTCGGGTGTACGATTCCAGAGTCCGATCAACTCTGCATTTGGAATCTCACGCAGGGCAATGGCGTGCAGAATTGAAATCTCGCCCGCCCCAATAAATCCGATCCCAAGTTTTTCTTTTGCCATTGTCTGATACCTCCAGTGAAAATAGTTGCACTACATACCCCTCTTGACAGCTAATCACATTCCCTTGTTCCCGTATTTCCGTTAAATGTTGTGTTAAGCATTCAGGGTTGTTAATCGTATAGGGTGTAAATCAACCCTGCGGCATACAAATTGAACCACACGATTTCATCGGTAAACGCCCTTAATGTTGTTAACAGCTGTTGTGAGATCACTTCGTGTTCGACGCTGTTATGCACAACCTCTTCTGTGAGGTTGTCAAGAAAAAAGACACTTATTATTTTATCAGAGCAGCATCTCAATTAGAGTATCTGATTATCACAATAATGTAAATTAAGAACTATATGATTGACAAAAATGTCGTGATAACAGAGTAAAGCAATAGCGTAAGGCGCGTTATGCTGCTGATGAGGTCGGAGAGTGCCTTACATTATGTAAATTCAAAGAGGGTTCAAGGAGGAGTAGGAAAACATGAAAAAGTTCGCATATCTTTATGTCTCTGATACCATGGCCGATTGGGAGCCAGGTTATGTTATCTCGGAATTACATTCAGGACGGTATTTTAAGGAAAAAACATTGAAATATGAAGTCAAAACAGTAGGACTGACAACGAATCCGATCACCACAATGGGCGGTGTGAAAATACTCCCGGATTTGACGATTCAGAAATTAACAACGCATGGGGCCGGGTTATTGATTTTGCCTGGAGGCGATACCTGGTTAGAACCTGTTCATGCTCCTATTTTCTCGAAGGTGAAAGAATTTTTAGACAATCATATTCCTGTGGCAGCTATCTGCGGAGCCACGCTTGGTTTAGCGGCAAATGGGTTGCTGGACCATTGCCAGCACACCAGCAACGATCTCGAGTATACTAAAACGCTCTGTCCGACCTATAACGGGGAATCGTTCTATCAACAACAACCTGCCGTTGTTGATGGGGATTTGATTACTGCTTCAGGGGTTGCTGCGCTCGATTTTGCCTATGCAGTTTTGAAAAAACTTGAGGTGTTTCTCCCAGCGACGCTTGACGCGTGGTATCAATTATACCAGACGCACGATGCCGCATACTTTTTTGCCCTGATGAATTCTTTACCACCGGCAGAATAACATTCATTTAGAAGAATTCCTTCGAGTTGACATGGCGCATGATCTGTTTACACAGCACAGAACGCTTCCATTGTATAAAGCTCTTTCCAAAGCGAGTATTGCCAGCCGTAACCAGGCGCGACAGTGGATTTGAGCCTGAGAGGTTGAGGTTGACGGAAAACCATGTCGCAACCCCGAACAGCCTGTGCGGCCGGAAACCGCTCGCATTTGTTGCCGCGGAACACTCGTCGCGGTTCAGCCCATGCGGGTGATCCTGTTGCATAAACCACAAGGTGTTATCACCTTGTCTTAGGATATCCCCTGCATTGAGTCAAGCACTTAATATGAAACAACATACATAAGGGAAAAAACAATGGGCCTGGAAGTCAGAAATACAATCATACCCGATCATATCGTTAATCACTGGCAACATGTCGTGAATGCCGTTGCCGATTTACTCTCTGTACCGAGTGTCATGATTAATCGGCTGGAACCACCGGATTTGGAAATATTTCGTTCGAATATCAGTCCCAATAACCCTTTTCCTTCAGGGACGAGGATGCCAATGGCTGGCGTGTATTGCGCGATGACCGCTGAAAAGCATCAAAAACTTCAGGTCAACGACGCCAGAAATGACCCTCAATGGGCTGATTCACCGACAGCGAAAGCCGGGATTTACGCCTACTTGGGCTATCCCCTTCTCTGGCCTGACGGTGAAGTGTTCGGGACCCTTTGTGTTGTTGATACCAAAGAAAATTCCTGGGGGAAACACTACGAAAATCTGCTGTTTACATTCAAGGATGTGGTGGAGGATCATCTGGCCCTCGTGAGTACGTTAGAGATGTTAGATAAAAAGAACCGGGAGCTTGATTGCGCCCTTCGCAAAAGCAAACAAATGGAGGAAGCCTTAACCACCGAAAGACAGCGACTGACTTACATACTTGAGGGCACCAACGTGGGGACCTGGGAGTATAATGTCCAGACCGGCGAAGCTATCGTCAATGAACGTTTAGCGGAAATAAGCGGCTATACGCTGGCAGAACTTGCGCCGATTTCCATTGAGACCTTCATGAACAATTTGCATCCGGATGACCTTGCGGCATCGAGTACCCTGCTTGAAAAGATTTTCAATAAAGAATTAACGTATATTGCTCACGAAGTACGCGTGCATCACAAAGACGGCAGGTGGATCTGGGTGCTCGATAGAGGCAAGGTGGCGATCTGGACGGCTGACGGGAACCCTCTGGTTGTATGCGGCACTCGCCAGGACATCACCGAGCGTAAGCAGGCCGAGGAAAAGATCCGTCACCTGGCGAACCATGATGCGCTGACAGGACTTCCGAGCCTCCGATTAGCCAGAGATCGGCTCGCCATGGCTATGAACCATGCACATCGGTATAACACCATGGCGGCCGTGATGTTTATTGACCTGGATGGCTTCAAGACTGTCAACGATACCCTGGGCCATGATGCTGGAGATGAGGTTCTCAAACACGTGGCCCAACGCCTGCTGGCCTGCGTCCGCGAAACTGATACGGTCGCGCGGATCGGGGGCGATGAGTTTCTGCTCATTGCCACCGGGCTACACACTCCTGAGAATGCCTCGCAGATTGCCGAAAAGGTCATCCAGTTCGTATCCCAACCGATCATTTTCAATGGGCGACAGGCAGTCGTGGGTGCAAGTATCGGGATCGCGCTTTTTCCCGACCACGGCAACGATAAAGACCAGTTAATCAAGCAGGCTGATGAAGCCATGTATAGCGTCAAAAACGCCAGCAAGAACGGATTCGGTTTTGTAAATACTGCTCGTCTGTGTCCATGTCTTCAGAAGGTATAAGCAGAAAACGGAAGTAGGCAGTTGCGAAGGTTTTTCGCCATTTTCAGCCCATGTGCGCCACCTTCACAAGGTTATCATTGAAATCAACTCTCTTGAGGTATAACTGTCCATCCTGGAAATATCATATTCATCTCTTACGAGAATTTATAGTATCAGTCAATCCCAAATATTTCTTCCTCTATCCGATCTGATCCAGGGCCTGCGTCAGATCGTCAATGATCAATTCCGGCGATTCCAAGCCCACGTGCAGACGGACAAAATTGATGCGTTCGGGATCCTGGCTGCTGACGACGGCTGCGGGCACGATCAGACTTTCGTAGCCGCCCCAACTGACCGCGCGCCGGATGTGCTGCAAGGCGTCGGTAAAGCGGGCAATCTCTTCTATTTTGCGGGTTTTGAGGGTAAAGCTCAATAAGCCTGACCCGCCGCGCATCTGCTGCTGCGCCAATTCATATTGCGGATGGCTGGGATGAAAGGGATAATAGACCGCTTCAATCTGCGGATGATCTGCTAAAAAATTGACAACTTCGGCGGTATTTTGCTGGTGCTGACGCAACCTGACTGCTAGCGTGCGCAGTCCGCGCAGCAGGAGCCAGCTTTCGAATGGCCCCGGCGCCGCGCCGATGTTGAGAAATTCGGTGGCAAAAATATGATCGATATCGGTTTCCGAGCCAACCACTGCGCCGCCCACGACATCGCTGTGACCGCTGATATATTTGCTGCACGAGTGTACGACCAGATCAACACCGAATTCAATCGGATTCTGGAAATAGGGCGTGGCCCAGGAATTGTCAATCACGGTTTTAATCTTGTTAGCTCTGGCTAATTGCGCCACCGCCCGCAGATCTTGCAATTGAAAGGAAAAGGTGGTCGGACTTTCCAGGTAGAACAGTTTCGTGTTCGGACGCATGGCCGCTTCCCACTCTGCAAGCGTTTTGCCTTCAACGTAAGTGACATCCACCTGAAAACGTTTCAAATACTTTGTAAACAGCGTGGTGGTCCAGGAATAACAATCGCGCACGCAGACCACATGATCGCCGCTCTGCAAAAAGGCCATAGTCGCGGCCGCAATCGCCGCCACGCCTGCCGCAAATAGCTTGGCTTTTTCCCCGCCTTCTAAGGCCGCCAGTTTTTTCTCGACCACTTCAACCGTCGGGTTATTGCCCCGCGTGTATAAATGCGCCGTGCGTTCATATTGTAAGGCCTGTTTAAATTCGGCAAAGGACTGAAACGAAAAAATCGAAGTTTCGTAAATCGGGACACTCACCGGGCTAAAGGCGAAACCCTCTTCGCCCAATTCGTTTAAAATGTAAGAAATGTGTTTTTCATCCATAAATGGTTCAGGCAAAGGGCAGAAGGCAAAAGGCCAAAGGCTCAGGGTCAAAGGCAAAAGGCCGAAAGCAGTTGTCTTGCACTTTGCGGATTCCTGTATATTGAATAATATCACACAGTAAGACTTAAAAGAAAGTAAAAGACTTTTGAAATAAACGACTTGCTCCTCGCAGCAATCAATCGAGCAAGCATCTTAGAGGTTTCTGTGCAACTTTGTTCTATTTCCTCAAAAACTGATTGTTCCAAATAGCCAATTTCAAAAGCGATAATTGCTTGTGTTAATACTTCTGCTGCTGAGCCTTTCGCTATGTAAAAATGGCGAACAGCTTGTTTATCCGATCCTAATTCATCACCTTCGGCAATATTACTTGGAATCGAGACCGCGGCACGTCGAATCTGATCTCGTAATGTAAAATCTCTTGAAAATTTTCCATCATTCGTAATCCTATAAATAGAAACAGCTAAATCTTTGCTTTTCTGCCATACTCGAAGCGACTTAAATCCTTCTTTACTCATACTCTCCTCCTTTTTTTATACTTACTTTTTGTCTCAACACTCTCACCCTTTCACTCGTTCCTCCTTATCTTCTATCCTTTGCCCTTCACCCTCCGCCCTTTGCCTTTTACCCTTCACCCTTTGCCCTTCACCCCTTCACCGCTCCCTGGGTTAAGCCTTGCACAATATATTTCTGGGCAAAGGCAAAAATCAAAATCGTCGGCAGCAGGGCGACGACTGCGCCGGCGGACATCGCGCCCCAGTTAATATCGGCTTTGGCAATAAAGGAGTTTAACCCGACCGGGAGGGTTTTTTTCATTTCACGATCTAAAAACATCATCGCCAGAAACAGTTCATTCCAACAGTTCACAAAGGCAAAGCTAAAAGTGGCGGCTAAGCCGGGTAAGGTCACAGGCAGAATAATCCGAAACAGGGCCTGCAACTGGTTGCAGCCATCAATGAGCGCAGCGTCTTCGAGACTGGGCGGAATACGCTCAAAAAAACCTTTCATCATGATCGCGGCAAAGGGGATCATCATATTCGTATAAAGCATGATGATCACACCCAGGCTGTTCACCAGACGTAAAGGCGCGATGAGAATATACAATGAGCCCATGAGCATGAACCCGGGAATCATTTGGGTAAAAAAGAGCACAAATAAGGCCAGCCCCTTGCCTTGAAAAGATTTACGCGCCATCACGTAACCGCTCAATGATGCTATCAGCAGGGCCACGCTCGCCGCTGAAAGTGAAGCCATGAGGCTGTTCAGCAGGTAGCGTCCGAAGTTCATGGACTTGAACAGGTAAATATAATTCTGGATCGTCGGCTGTTTGGGCCAGTACGACACCGGGAAAGAATAGGTCTCAGTAGCATCTTTAATCGAAGTCATAACAATCCAATACAACGGAAATATAGCTACAAGCAGGAATAGCGCGAGAGCCAGAATTTTGAACATTAAAAACAATTTCTTATTCATGAGCAATTGAAAATAAGGTTCGTAGTAATCGCTTTAGCGATTCTTATACGCTCTATCCCTTCTCTTTCACGAAGTTAGAGAGCACTAAAGTGCTCACTACAAACGATTAAAAATCTCCGGCGCTTTTTGCGCCCGTCAGTTTCAGATACGTGATCGTATAGACAATCAAAACGCCGATAATCACCACGCCGATTGCCGACCCCAGCCCGTAATCGTAAATCGTATAAATTTTTTCGATCATCAAGGTTGAGAGAATGTGCGAGTGACCGGCCGGCCCGCCGTTGGTCATCACAAAAATGACTTCCGGGAAATTCATGATCCAGATAAAGCGAATGAGCGTGGTGCTGATTAAGGTGGGTTTGATATAGGGCACCGTGATTTTCCAGAAGCGGGCAAGGGATCCGGCCCCGTCTATTTCGGCGACTTCATACAATTCGCGCGGCACAGATTGCAAAGCTGCCAGAATCATGATGGCGAAAAAGGGGATGCCGTACCAGACATTGGCGATAATTGCTGATACCAGAGCATAGTGCGGATCCGATAAAAATGCGATATTGACTTTAATCAGCCCCATCCGCATGAGCAAATCATTGACGACCCCGGAGCTGCCGTTAAAAATCCAGCGCCAGATCAAGCCGATAATAAAGCCTGACACCGCCCAGGGATAAAAAACAAAGCCGGAATACACGCCTCGCCCTTTAAACGGCTCGCGCAGCAGCAGGGCCAGAACAAAACCGAGCACAAATTGGGCAGCTAAGGAAACAACGACCCAGATGATCGTGTTTTTCAAGGACAGCAGAAAAATATCATCTGCCAGCATTTTGCGGAAATTGGCGAAATTATTAAAGCTGGTGTCAGAGAGGTCGAACATGTTATAGTTCTGAAAAGCCATCCAGATGCCGCGAAAGGCCGGAATATATGTCAAAATCAGAATTGAACCCAGCGTTGGTACAAGCATAAGCAGCACAAACTGTATATCATTTTTTTTGTGAATCATGATTAAAATTCCTTGAAAATGATTCTGAAATGCGATGCGCCCAGGATATTCGCGGCTTCCACATATTCATTGTCTTTTACGGAAATTACCATGGACAGAATGATCGGCGGAAATGCGATGATCAATTCCGACATCCGCATGAAAAGATCATCCATAATTCCTCCGATATATCCGGCGATGGCTCCATAAACTGAGCCGATACTTAGAGCCACGATGACCGTCACAATATCCTTCACCTTTCGGCGCGGATTCAATGAACCCGAAGGATCTTGAAAGATAAGCTGCATTTTCTGTTTGAGTTGCTTGCGCTCTGTTTTTGAGCAGTCAGCGATATTTTGCCCTTCAAAAAAGATCTGTCCGGCGGTCGGCGCATGTACGCCTAACAGGGTGCGGCCTAACGTGCTTTTCCCACAGCCGCTTTCCCCGACCAATCCCAATGTTTCACCCTGATAAATGGTCAAGGAGACGTCATCTACGGCTTTGACAGAGCGCTTTGCACCGCCAAATGCAAAACGGCGCAGCGGGAAATATTTTTTCAGATTTGCTGCCTGCACTAAAATCTCTGATTCTATGGACTTCATACATTAAATTGCCAACATCTGACAGCATGACCGTTATCGTGCATGACCAGTTGCGGCGTTTCACGCCGGCAAATGTCCAACGCTTCGGGGCAGCGAGGATGAAAGCTGCACCCTGACGGCATTTGAAAAGGATTCGGGACAGTTCCCTGAATCGGGGTTAAGGGCGTTTTGGGTTCCGCTATTTGCGGGATTGAGTGCAATAACCCTCTGGTGTAGGGATGCAAAGGCTTTCGGAACAATTCTTTGACTTCCGCTTTTTCGACGACATGCCCCGTGTACATGACAATGATGTGGTCGCAGGTTTCCGCGACCACCCCAAGATTGTGCGTAATCATGATGACGCCCGCGCGGGTTTTGGCTTGCAGTTCCTTGATCAATTTGAGGATCTGAGCCTGAATTGTAACATCCAGGGCGGTTGTCGGTTCGTCAGCGATCAATAATTGGGGTTCGCAGGCCAGGGCCATAGCAATCATCACCCGCTGCCGCATTCCGCCTGATAGTTGATGCGGATATTCTTTGATGCGCTGCTCCGGAGCCGGGATGCCGACCAGTTCCAGCAGTTCACGTACACGTTGCATCGCAGCTTTTTTCGAAACTCGCGTGTGTAAACGCAACGGTTCCAGGATCTGCCGCCCGGCCGTATGAATCGGGTTTAAGGATACCATCGGTTCCTGGAAAATCATGGCGATGCGGTTGCCACGAAACGTTCGCATCGTTTTTTTAGGCAGCGTGAGAAGATTGGTGTTTTCAAACAGAATCTCGCCCTGTTCAATGCTGCCCGGAGGATTCGGGATCAATTGCATTATTGCCAGCGATGTCACGCTTTTGCCGCTGCCACTCTCGCCGACAATGCCGACGCTTTCGCCATGTTCAACGTCAAAACTGACATCGTGTACCGCCTGCACGATTCCTTCGCTGGTTTTAAAATGTACCGACAGGTTTCGAACTTCTAAAAGTTTTCGCTGCATACAACTTGAGTGATTATAAATAATTTTTTTGCACATCAGAAACCGGGTTTTTCAAAAAACCCGGTTTCTTGGTCCGCCTGAAGGCAAATTTAGGTAACAAGGTATTCGTATTTCGGGACAGAAGTTCGTTCTTACGAACGGAGATTGTCGGACATTATCGGACAAGTCTGAGTTGTCCGACAAAGCCGCGCAAACAAAGATTTCCGAAGTTTCTGTCTCAGAGCATGAGTACATATATCCAAATAGCGTTTTCACCCTCAAAAATCTTTGGAGAATACGCAAGTTATTTCTTTTTCTGTTCAAAAATATTGTGGTCAATAATAAAAAAGGCGGAGTTTCAAAGCTCCGCCTTTTTTGCCACGTTCTGGCTTATTTTGCATAAACTTTACGCCACACATCCGCCCATTTTTTGGCGGCGTCTTCCGGCGACATTTTGCCTAACAGCACATTTTGGAAATCCGTTCTATGCTCTTGCGTAAACGAGGCATATTCTTCCTTATCAAAAGGCAGCAGAATAAACACGTATTTATCCGGATTTTCGAACATTTCTTTCCATCCGGCATAGACACCCGAAGAAAAATAGGGGTCATCCATCGCGGCTTTGCTGATCGGCAGCGTGCCATTATGTTTGGAAAATGCCACATTGACCTCTTTTGACGAGAGGAATTTGATGAGTTCCCAGGCTTCCTTTTTATGTTCGGAGTATGAGGCAATTCCCCAACCAGCATTGCCATAATCCAGATACACTTTGCCCGATGGGCCAACCGGCATCGGCGCGACCGAAAATTTCTCATCACCGCCCAGACGTTGCAGACAAATCGCAACCGTATCAGGGTCTTGCCACAAAAGCGGCGTCATTCCGGAAACAAATCCGCTTACCTGTTCATTCCACCCCCAGTTTAACGAATCTTTCGGAGAACCTTCCTGGTAGAGCGTTATCCAGTCTTTCAAGCCCTGAATCGCCTGGGGCAGATCAAAATAGGCCTGGCCGTCAGTGGTCATATAGCCTATTTCCGGATCAATATTATCAAGGTACGACATAGCAAAAACGTCGGTAAATTTAACTTCCGACGACCCGCCGCGAAAAGCAAAGCCATAGGTGCCTTTTTCAGGATCCGTTAATTTTTTAGACGCCTCGATCAGTTCTGCCATCGTGGTAGGCACCGCAATGCCCTTTTCCTCCAGAATATCCTTGCGGTAAAATAAACCTTTGATGAAATAGCCATAGGGGATGAAATATGGAGTATCATCCACAATGTGCATCACTTTTTGCGTAAGAGGCAGCAGATTCTCGTATTCAGGCCAGTCTTTGGTAAACTCACTTAAATCGAGCAGTTTTTTATTATTCACATAGCCTTTGATAAAGAAATCCCGAACTTCATACACATCAATCGGTTGATTGGTATTGAGCATCAGATTGAGTTTCTGATCCGAGCCTTCATAAGGCGGCGAAATCAGTTCAATTTCAATATCCGGGTGCGCCTGGGTAAATTCATTCAGAAATCCCTGAATCAAAGCCGTTCTTTCCGGACTGGTAATAGTTTCCACCATGGTTAATTTGACTTTGGCTTCTGCGCTGATTCCCGCAATGGCAAACCCAGCAGTAATGGTCACAATCATGCAAACGCGAAAAAATTTTGTTAACATAGACTCCTCCTTACTGAATAGCAGGTCACTTTGAACTTTTCCAACGCAGATATGGCTACTGCTAACTCTGTGGAAAAGCATCACGAGATACATCTCGAAAGATTGCAGGCGGTCCTGAAGGATTTGTCAACAAAAAAATCAAAACCTCTTCCTGAATAATTTTGATGCTTTTTCCTTGACATTGCAGAGAGGTATTTAACAAAATAAAAAAATTGTGATGTCATGTTATAATAACATCATTATGCATTTAAACGTTAACATGGTGTATTCTATAAATGATTCAGGAAGTGTTATGAGGTATTATCTATGAATTTCGCCGCCAGGACGCTGAATAAAGAGATCCCGATTCCCCTGTATTATCAACTGAAAGAAATTCTTTTGGAAGAGATCAAACAGGCGGCCCCCGGAACATCGCTGCCGACGGAGCTTGAACTGTGTGAACAATTCGATATTAGCCGTCCGACGGTGCGACAGGCGATTAATGAATTGGTTGTTGAAGGGTACTTGACGAGGATGAAGGGCAAAGGCACCTTTATTGCTGAACCCAAAATTCAACAAGACTTTTTGATTGTGCTGAAAAGCTTTGGCGAAGAAATGCAGGAGAAAGGACTGGTTCCGACAACCAAAGTCCTGGGAGTGGAAAAGACTGTTTGTGATGAAAAAATCAGTGCAGCGCTCAATATTCCGCCTGGTTCAGAGGTGATCAAACTCACACGCCTGAGATTTGCCGATAATGTCCCGATTGTCCTGGTTGTCACCTTCCTGCCCCTGGATAAATTGCCCGATATCCTTTCAAAAGATTTCGAAAATGGTTCATTATACCACATTATAGAAAAAGAATACAGATATAAAATTGAAAGAGCGAAAAGAACACTGGAGGCCAGAATCGCAACCGAAGAGGCTAAATTATTGGAAATCAAAAAAGGCGATCCCATTCAGTTTATTCAAACCATCGCCTATTTGGATGATGGCACGCCCATTGAATTTTCCCTGGCAGAATACCGCGGCGATAAAAGCGAGTTTACCTTTGAGTTAAAAAAATAAAGGAGTTTGCATGAATACTGAAAAAATCAGGGTGTGTGTGATCGGAGCAGGACGGGCAGGCATGATTCACGCCCGAAACTTTGCCAAAGGGATACGGCATGCACAGTTGGTCGCAATTGCTGACCCTTCTGAAGAGATGGCCCAAAAGGCCTGCCGTGAATTGGAACTGGATACTTACTACCTGACGCATGCTGAAGCCATGCAAGATGAGCGCATTGACGCGGTTATTGTGGTTGCACCCACTATCTATCACCAGGAGATTGTGGTCGCCGCAGCCACTGCCGGGAAGCATATTCTGTGTGAAAAACCGATGGCTATGACGGTTGCCGAATGTGAGGCCATGAATCAGGCTGCAGCAGCGCATCGCGTCAAATTACAAATCGGCTTCATGAGACGTTTTGACACAAGCTTTTTATATGCTAAAGAACGCGTGCTGGCAGGTGAAATTGGTGATGTCGTGCTGGTGAAATCCCTGACGCGCGGGCCAAGCATTCCCCAACCCTGGCAATATGATGTTGCCAAAAGTAACGGTCCTCTGGCAGAAGTTAATAGTCACGATATTGATACATTGCGCTGGTTTACGGAAAGTGAATTTCAGGAAGTCTATGCCATTGCCGGAAATTATCGCTGTCCTGAAGCGAGAGAAAATTTTCCGGACTTTTACGATAATGTCGTGATGACTGCCACATTTGAAAATGGGATGCAAGGTTGTATTGATGGGGCGGTATCCGTCAAATACGGCTATGACGCCCGCACTGAAATTATTGGGACCAAAGGCGTCGTGTTTGTCGGGCGTTCCCAGGAAAATCATGTACTTGTCTGTACCACAGATTCCGGCATCATCACCCCGTTCATGACAACCTGGCGCACGCTTTTTCTAGATGCTTACAGGAAAGAAGATGAAGAATTTATCGCGAGCATTCTTGAAGATACAACGCCGCGAGTCACCGGAATTGACGGACAGATGGCAGTTAAAGTTGTGAATGCCGGCAATCAATCTATTCTGGAGAAGCGTCCGGTAACATTATAATCGGAGCGGCTATGTTGACCGCGCGAATGGCGATCTGTACTGAAATCTGGTGATCGGACGGGAAAAAGAAAATAAGGTTCTTCAACCCGGGTTTCTTCAAGAAATCCGGGTTTTCTGTTTCCCCCTAGGAGTATTCATAGGCATAGCTGCTGAATTGTACGGCGGCGATCTTCTGGGGAGCGGCGGAAGTGAAAATTGATGCCGTTTTTGCTGCAAAATCAAGCGCACGCAGAATTCCAAGCGCACAACACGCGCCGTTATGATCGAGAATGCCAAGCAGAAGATTGCGATAGTCTTCCGGAGTAGAATTTTTGATAACCCTGGTGCTGCCTAAGATGGTTTTCAGGCTCATAATCTGATGGTGCTTCAGCTTGTGTGATGTAACCAGCGTGATTTCTCTGCCAAAGGATTCTCCCCAGACAATTTGCGGGAACACTCCTGCTGACCCGTTTGTTTGAGCAGATGTTGAGGCGCGAATTTCCTGATTCAATTGAGCAATGATGTGTGATGATAGAACCCTGCCCTTGAATAGACGAGTATCAACAGTACCAACATCCTCCAGGGAACAATGAATCAGTCGGGCGTTTGTAAAATAGCGCTCAAACAACGCTGCTCTATGGCTCTGCCGATCTGACAGCGTTTTCGAATGGCTTTGAGCTATCGGAGAATGTCGCAGGATCACCGGCTTATTGAACCCATGATAGCCATTTAGAATATGTTCGCATTCCCCGGCTCTCTGCAAACAGACAATCACATCAGGCGCCGTAATCTGAATCTTGTAGGTTTTCAACACACGGCCTACGTGCCCGGAAATCAGACCGGTCGTATCAAGCAGAATTTTCTGCATTCCCTGACTCAACGCGCTATCAAGCATTTTACGCGTTCCAATCACTAGAGGAAGCAAATAGCCTTTCGGTGAAATTGAGCCGACAAAATAGAGAGATTGCAGGGCGGCATCCCCCAGACTTGCCAGAGGAGCCTGCACAACGCCAAAACCTATAGTGGTTGGCGGGCCGATATCAGATTGCCCGATATCCGCATCAATCACGCCCACCGAAAATCCCTGACGAAATAATTCATTTGCCAGTTCTAGCACAAGCGTGGTTTTCCCGGTATCTTTGTCGCCCATGACAAAGACGATGCGTTCTTTCAGTGCGATATCAAGAACCTGTTCAGGAAGCATTCACACCGTTACCGTAACGCCCTCGCCAGATCTATTAGAGATTGAACGATAAAGTTTTGCAGAAAATAGATAGCAAAAATGACGATCAACGGAGTAAAATCCAGGGGAGCGGTGTAGCGATGCAAACGTAATTTTCGTCGCAGATATTCAAAGACTGGCGTTGTCGCATTATGCAGAAAACGAATCAGCGCTTGCGCCGTCGGATTATAGGTTGTAATCGGAATCCAGGACAGAATCACTGCAATAATAACGATCCAGAGGTAAATATTCAGGATCGTATAAAGCAGTTGCGCAAAGGCTTGTAGAAAATTACTGAGAATAAACATAAAAATGCCCTCCTCTTATTTTGAAAGATCGTGAAAGATGGTCTTGCCTTCTCCCAATTCTTGTGAACGGCGGGTAGCGGCCTCAACGGCATTCATGATGGCCGCCGTAAGGCCATGGCGTTCGAGAATATGAATGCCGGTAATCGCCGTTCCTCCGGGTGATGTCACCATATCCCGCAGTTTCATGGGATGTTCCTGAGTTTCAATCGCCATTTTGGCAGCGCCATAGACTGATTGAGCAGCCAATTTCAACGCGATTTCTCGAGAAAATCCGACCCTAACTCCGGCATCTGCCAGCGCGTTAATCACGTGAAACACATAAGCCGGGCCGCTGCCGCTCAAGCCGGTGACCGCATCCATTAATTTTTCTTCAACCACGACCGTTTCACCAACTGCATTAAAAATTTCCCCGGCAATCTGAATATCGTTTTCAGTTGCATATTTGCCCGGGCTCATCGCTGTAATCGCCGCATGAACCAAGGCCGCAATATTCGGCATGACGCGGACAACCCGGGTTGGCCTCAGGATTTCTTGAATCAGATCAATCTTCACACCTGCTGCAATCGAAATCACGAGTTTTTTTTCATCTACATGTTCTGAAATTTCTTGCAGCACCGATTGAATAATCTGAGGTTTTACAGCCAAAATCACGATGTCGGCCGGTTTAACAACTTCCGCGTTATCTCTTGACGTTTTAATCGCATACACCCGCGTTAAAGCATCCAGGCGTTCCTTTGAAACGTCAGTGGCAACAATATGCTCTGGCGGGACAACTCCCGCCGGGTGCAATAAACCTCGAATCAAGGCTTCTGCCATATTTCCGGCTCCAACAATCGTGATATATTTTTCTCGTAACATTACCTTATTCCTTGCTGAATCGAGTAAAAATTTCTGCTTGGAGCATGTTATTCCAAAAAGCCGCAACTCATCTCGAAACAACCGACACAACCGGGTTTCTTGAAGAAACCCGGTTGTGAGAAATCGACTCTTGATGGCTTTACATTTATGGTGTTGTTGTTTCTGCTGAAGGGGTCTCCTGGGTCTGGGTTTCTGTCGGAGTTTCCGCTGTTTCTCCGGACAGTTCCTCTTGCGGCTGGATCTCGGCAGAGGGTTCCTCAGAAACCGGCTGAGCCGACGTTACCGGTTGAGATTCTGACGAAGTTGACTCAGGCATTGGTTGTTCTGATGAGGTGGCTGCGGGTTCTTGCGCCTGAGGCACTGGCGAGGCATCGGGTACGGGCGATTCCGCTGGCACTGGCGACGTCTCTGCCGGTTCCTGCGGCAATGCTGTCGCGATAATACGAGGTTCTCTTTGCGCCATTTGTAAAAGATCTAAACGTTCTTTTGCCGTATTCTTAAGAGAAAATGAGGTATTTGAATCAACGATGCTTTGATAGGCAGCGATCGCCGATTCTGTTTGCCCCAAAGCCTCATAATTTCTGGCAACTGCCAATAAAATTGCCGGTTTCCTGGCTTCGGATACCCTGGTTTCCAGTCGCTTAAACGTATCAAGCGCTTGCTGGTAGTCCTGCTGCTGCTCAAGCACATAGGCGAGACTCTCTTCAGCTTGCATTGCCAGCGGCCCCTTTGAAAAGGTTTTGAGATAATCCGAAAAAAAAGTCTTGGCTTCGTCGTAATTCCCGCGTTGATATGCGATACTGCCTAACAAATATTGCGCTCGCCCTGCACTGGCCGTTCCGGGATACTGATCGATGATGTCCTGATAGAGGGCGATGACTTCCTGATAAGGATCTAGCGCATCAGATGGTGTTTCAGAAGCTGTCGCCTGCTCTTTTGACGCAAGGTCTGCCTGAACTTCTTGATGACGTTGAAAGGCTTTTCCTTCTAACGCCAGGGCTTTTTCAGTTATTCCCTTTTGGTAAGCCCGCCAACTGAAGCCAATGATCACGATGAGTAGAATAGCCCCCACAACGATTCCGATCGTTTTCACGTTAGCACCGATCCAATGAAATAATTTTTCATGTGCATAAAGATAGACTTTTTCTTCGATATTTTTGCCTGTATAATGTTTTTTGTTTTGATCCTGCTTTGAAGAAGATTTACTCGTCATTTTCATTACCCTCTTTCCAGAAAAAACACTGTGAATATAGCCTGCGTATCCGGGGATGTCATGAAAATCCCATCCTGTTAGTTCGACATTTTCGAGAAGCGAAGGAAAGTCAAGTCAAAAAGATCAGCATCATAAAAAATATAACGAACAAAAAATCAAAATTTTTTATTCTTCTCCTGAAAATAATCTGAGTTGTCGTATATTTATCGCCAGTGCCCGAACCCATCCCTTTATTTTGAAGTTTCGGGGTTCTATTGCATCCGGCAGTTCAAATATGAGGCTATTGTATTCGTCTGATGAATTTTTCAACACTGCGGCGGCTACAGGAAATTTATATGATGAAGGTTCGTTTCCACTATGACTGAATTGACCTATTTGCTTTTCGTTGAGGAAGAGAACCACACGTTGTTGTTGATAAGAGCCAATCTGTAATTCTAATATCATAGTGCGTTCCTGGTTTTTCTGTGATGACGCTACCTTGAAAAATATTTTTGCGATCTTTCCCCTTGACCACCGAAATTTCCCTGTCTTTGAATTTTGTACCCAATACCAGCTTGAGAAAATCGCCGTATTGCTGTCAGGATAAATCGTATCGCCTAGTGTATAGATATCAAGATGACGTTTTTGATCCTGAAATTCACGTTCTGCTAAACAGGTATGGCTCGCAAGAAATTGAGGACATTTCCAATCAAACAGGTGGGAATCCCCCCAGTCAAGAGTGTACGTGTTATATAAGCCTTGGTAGGTATTGATATATATCCCTATACTGGCAAACAACATGAATATCCCAATAACTATCCGACGGAATATCACTGAAGAGTGTTTAATGTGAAAATACCATAGGAGCAATGTAAGCAACAGAAACGCAGGTATTGCATCTGTAAACATCCGGCTGCCAAAACACCCACCTCCCCACCACATGCTATTTCGAGAAATGAGCAGTAAATGTAATCCTATCCATAAAACGGTAACCCAAAATAAGGGTTGCCGGTATAAGTGTCGAATGTACACGAGGCTGCCGAGTATTGAGAGGAATACATAAGGACTATAAATCAATACGCCTCGTGACGGACTGACAAGATGCCCCCACAGAGCCGTCCCAATATTTGATGTCCCGCCAAGCTGTATAGGAAGATAATAATCGGGTAAAATCTGTTGATATTCACTCCATGAAAATATCATGAAAAGCGCAAGGCAAAGAAAAATTACGACAATCACTTTGACCAACATAGCGCGTTTTATCAAAGCGATATACACGACGATTAAAGTCAGAAAAAGGATTGACGTTGGACGGCAGAGATAGGCCAAAAATAGAGACAACCCAGTAAGATATGAATATACACGGAAACGCTGAAAAACATTGTCATACAAGACTAGTATCAAGGAAAATAAGACAAATACCAATGAAAAATTTATACTCCACAATCCCGTTCCCATTGTACTAATAATCGAACTCCCCAGTACAAATGTACCAGTAAATAAAAGACTATATCCCAGGGAGGCATAATATCGGCAAATCGCATAAATCAATAGACATGTAATAGTTGTACTCAACATAGAGAGAATATTTTGCAAAAACGCATCATGTTCTCGATTTACCATATCCAGACCAGCTACATTTGCAATAGAGACAAATGGAAGAGCAACAACAGGTGTACCAACAGGGTAGTGATAGTAAAGATGATCATGTTTTCGCCGAAGATGCCATCCTTTAATATATCCGGGAAGTTTCCCCTGGTATTCATCCAATTTAACCGTTCTATGTTGTAAGATGGCTTGTGAAGTCAGTAAATTCCCTAGCGCATCAGACCATGAATAATCTACAGGAGAAAAATATGTTGTCCAGGCAACAAGTGTACACAGGAGAAGTATTCCAGATAAACCACGTCGGGAACGATACACCTTTAGACTGAACATTATTGGATCTTTGCAAAAAATAACTATACACACTGCGATGCCTAATAAAAGAAAACCTACCCACAGAAATTTTAATATGACCGAATAGAAGAGAATACATCGCCTTAAAAATATCTGGGCCTTTCCAGGGTGGGTTGAAAACAGCACATAAGAAGGGAGCAATCCTTCCGATTTGCCTGGGGGGAGCCAGAATGTTTCCATGACACTATAGCCTCCTCCCTGAAAGTAAAGAATTTCAATTGGGTATGTTCCTTGATGAAGAAAAATGTTTTCTGAAACACTTTTTTTGCCATGGAACCCACTGTTATCTATGATCTGTTTCCCATCAATCCATAAAGATGAACCATCATCAGAGACTATCATAAATCTGTAGGTTCCGGAATAGGAAATATCAATCCATCCTTTCCATCTGACACTGAATCGATTCGTAGAAAGGAGATCATGGCTTGTTTCCCCTCTCAAACAAGGCGTGTTGTCTATTTTTAGCAAAGATGGAGATCCCTTCCATTCCGTATTTGCATAATATTCTGCTAATAGTCCCCACCTTTTCTGAATAAGGAAAGTTCCAATCGTTGTCGCTCCTGTGAAGAATAATAAACAGAACAAAAACCACACGAATTTTCTGTTTCTCATAATGTGTGCTAAAACCAGAAAAAACTGCCATAAAGGTTTATGAAGAAATTCCATCGAGAAAAAATTATGAAATGTGTTTGTTATATTCGAAATTCAAATTATATCACCACACTATCTGGCTTGTACAGAACTTATGCAATACCTCCCTCAGTCCCCGTAAACGAGGGGAAGCTCGTAGCAGAGCGTCACGTCCCTTCTCCCGCTTGCGGTGGGATTAAGGGGGGTGAGCGCAAAACTGTCTGAACTCTTGTTAAGTAATCGCAAATAAATTCTTTCTTATATTCGATTCTTGTAGTTACTTAAGAAATCATGAACAGATAGAAACTATTTGGACAATAGCCTGAGCGGCGATGCCTTCGCCAGTTCCGATAAATCCCAGTCCCTCCGTTGTCGTGGCTTTGATATTCACGTTTTCGGGAGATGTTTCCAGGACTCTGGCGAGTGTGGCCCGCATAGCTTCAATATAGGGGCTGAGCTTCGGTTGTTGCGCTATAATAACAGCATCAAGATTACCGAGCATAGCATTCTGCCGCTGCATGCAGACAACCACTTTTGTTAAGAGTTTTAAACTGGAAATACCGCGATAGGCCGGATCCGTATCAGGAAAATGCTGCCCAATATCGCCAAGTCCCATGGCCCCAAGCAGTGCGTCGCAGATCGCATGAGTCAGCACGTCAGCGTCGGAATGTCCGAGTAACCCTTTTGGGTATGGAATCTTTACCCCGCCGAGAATCAATTCCCGGTCAGGCACTAAACGATGCACATCATAACCAAGACCAACTTTCGATTTCATACAATTTTGGTGTTTGAATATCTCAGTGTTTGGAGATTTTTAAAGATTATTCAAACATTCACCCCCTCATGTTGTAAAAAGGTTTCGGCAATGAGCAGGTCGTCAGGGGTAGTGATTTTGATGTTACGATAAGAGCCGTGAACAATGTTGACCGGATAGCCGAAATATTCTGCCAGCATGGCGTCATCTGTGCCGTAAAGCCCTATGTTTCGGGCCTGCTCGTGAATATCGCGAATAAATGGATACTGATAGGCTTGCGGCGTGTGAATCTGCCATAAGGACGTTCGATCAAGCGTTTCGACGACGAAGAATTCCTCTGGAACGGTTGATTGAGCCGATGCAGAACCAGTTGGAGCGATACAATACCGCTTCGCGCGTTTGATGGTATCTTTAACCGGAACCGCAGTGACGCAGGCGCGGTGTTTGTGGGCGGCTTCAATCACATCGGTGATGATTGTGGCAGTCACAAACATCCGGGCGACATCGTGAATCAGCACAATCTCTGTCTGCGGATGTACTGCTTGCAAGCCTTGCCAGACCGAATCCTGCCGTTCTTTTCCGCCTTCGGTAATCGTGGAAATTTTAGAGATATTATGTTCAGCAATAATTTGTTCACAGCGCGCGCGATCTTGCTGGCGAGTAACCAGGATAATCTGATCAATCGCTGCTGAGCGATCAAAACGTGTGAGCGTATGAGCCAGAATCGGGACCCCTCCGACGCACAAAAATTGCTTGGGAAGAGGCCCCTGTCCCATTCGAGATCCGACGCCAGCGGCCAGAAGAATCGCGGTAATCATAACGTTGTTTATCTGATGCTTCCTTCTGTGGTCAGTTGCCCGAAAATCATACGTCCAGCCGTGGTTTGCAAGACGCTAGTCACAGAAACGCTCACCGTTTTGCCAATCAGCTTTTTGGCATGATCAATCACGATCATCGTGCCATCATCAAGGTAGGCGATGCCCTGTCCGTATTCTTTCCCTTCTTTCAAGACCTGCACTTCAATCACTTCTCCTGGTAAAACCACTGGTTTCAAGGCGTTTGCCAACTCATTGACATTCAATACGGACACCCCTTGTAGTTCTGCGACCTTATTCAGGTTAAAATCATTGGTAATCAGTTTTGCTTGAAGCAATTTGCCTAATTCTACCAATTTAGCGTCAATCTCCTTGATTTTAGGAAAATCTTGTTCCTCTATTTCAACCTGGATATCAATGCGTTTCTGAATTTTGTGGAGAATTTCCAGCCCTCGTCGGCCGCGATTACGTTTGATTGGATCTGAAGAATCGGCAATATGTTGTAATTCTTTCAGGATGAATTGGGGGATGATCAAGACACCCTCGAGAAAACCGGTTTCAGCAATATCGGCAATCCGGCCATCAATAATGACACTCGTATCAAGGATTTTATAATTTTTCGTGGACGGTTGATCTGAAAAAAACTGCCGCATTGAAGCAAGAGTCAAATGTTGAATCCGCGTTGCTCCGAGCATCAGTCCCACAACAAAAAACAGATAGAGCACGGAAATATACACATAAATTGCCCAGGAAACTTTGGGAGAAAAATATTCAAAGAATGATTGCGTTAATACCCTGGCGAGTGCTAGACCGAGAAATCCTCCGAGAATTCCTCCGATGATCGTGCGTGAATCGATTTTCCGTATTTTCCAATCAAGGAAAAATATCAGTCCGGCAAGCACAATTCCCCATATCATTCCTCTCATTCCCCATTGGAAGGAACCCGCTCTCCAAAACCCCAGGGAATAGCCCAAAATACCGAATATTCCGGCAAAAATAACTTTTCCTCCAGCATGAGAGATCACGTTGCGTTCACCTCGCTTTATGCTAATTTTGTTCCCGTTTACCGGGGGGAAGAGTAGAGAGATAGAAATATTCAGAAGAGAAAAAGCAAGGGTGTTTGGAAGAACCTTGCTCCAAACACCCTGATCATTTGCGAACACTTTTACAAGAGTGTGTGAAGATTCAACAGATCATCGCGGTTACGCAGCACAACAACACTCATCAATCAACGATTCCGCCTGAGCGGTTCCGATGCGTTTTGAATGCGCAATTTCCATGACAATTAGTTCCCGCGTGCTATCCAGCATCTTGCGTTCGCCAAACGAGAGTTCCTTTTTACGCCCCAGTCGGGTAAGGTTTTTAAACACTTCCGCGATTTCGTAAATAGAGCCCGTACGAATTTTATCCATGTTGAAATTGTAGCGTTTATTCCACTTGGGAGGCATATTATTAATTTCATCACGTAAAATATCAAAGATTTTTTCAACTTCCTCTTCGTCAATAATTTGTCGTAATCCAACTTTTTTGGAATTCGATACGGGCACAATAATTTTTAATTCTTTTCCGATAATACTCAAGACAAAACATTGAATTTTTTGTCCGGCAATTTCTTTCTCCTCAAGGGCCTCAATTCTTCCAACCCCGTGAGAAGGATATACAACTTTATCTCCTACGGTAAACATCGTAGTTGTTACCTCCTTATCATCTATGAATGATATGATTCATATTGTTCATGTGTTCGTGTTAAGATGTTTTTACTAAAAGACAATCCGTTATGTCTCGTTGACGCCGTCTCTCAAGTCTTTTCCTCCGTCAAGGCCAGCGGGCGGCGCAGACGAGCAATGCGCACTGCGACTTTTCGCGCAGTATCCAACGTCACCAGAACTCCGTGCAGATATGGATGAAGTAAGGCGCTTTCAAAGCGCACCGGCATGTAGGTGAGAAACTTTTGAATCACCTGTTCGGTTTCAACGCCAATCACAGAATCCATGGCGCCTGTCATCCCCACATCGGTAATATATGCGGTTCCCTGAGGCAAAATGCGTTCATCCGCAGTTTGAACATGCGTATGCGTTCCCAGGACCGCGCCAACTTTCCCATCCAGATACCAGGCCAGGGCTTGTTTTTCTGATGTCGCTTCAGCATGAAAATCAATAATAACGATGGCGCCAGAGTCTTTTAAGCGGTGTATTTCCTGATCTGCCGCACGAAAAGGACAGCTAAATCCATCCATGAAGACTCGCCCAAGCAAATTGAGTACGGCAATTGCCTGTCCTGAATCTGTATGCACCACACAACTTCCCATACCGGGCGTTTCCGGAGGGAAGTTTAACGGACGAATCAAACGTCTTTCATGCTGAATATACTCAATAATCTCTTTTTTTTGCCAGACATGGTTGCCTGACGTCAAGACATGGATGCCTGAAGAAAACAGATCTTCCGCGATTTTCGGAGTAATTCCCACTCCCCCGGCGGCATTTTCTCCGTTCGCAATGACAATATCCACCTGAAATTCATGCACAACCGATTGGAGAAGTGTTTTTACGGCGCGCCTTCCGGCCTTGCCAACAATATCTCCGATAAACAGTAGTGTAACGTTCAAAAAACCTTCACCCTTCCCTTGAAAAAGGATTGCTGAACAAGTTTTAGCGGGCGTAAGTAAACGAGCGCGTTTCTCGAATCACCGTGACTTTAATCTGCCCGGGATACTCGACTTCTTTCTCAATCCGTTTCGCAATATCGCTCGCTAATACCACAGCCTCATCATCGGAAATTTTTTCGTAATTCACAATCACTCGAATTTCACGACCAGCCTGAATGGCATACGACGTCTCGACCCCATAGAACGAGTTACTAATTTCTTCTAATTTTTCGAGTCGTTTGACGTACGACTCCAGAATTTCTCGTCTTGCACCGGGACGAGCGGCTGAAAGAGCGTCAGCGGCTGCGATGATGACAGCTTCTAAGGTTGTCGGTTCAATATCGTGATGATGAGCTTCAATCGCATGAATCACTCGTTTGCTTTCATTATATTTTCGGGCGAGCTCTGCGCCGATAATCGCATGGGCACCTTCGACTTCATGGTTCACGGCTTTACCAATATCATGCAGTAAACCTGCGCGTTTAGCGATCTGAATATTTCCACCCAATTCGGCGGCCATAATCCCCGCAATATACGCGACCTCTTTTGAGTGCAGCAGCACATTTTGGGTATAGCTGGTGCGATATTTGAGTCGTCCTAATAATTTGATCGCTTCAGGGTGCAGTCCATGAATTCCGGCATCAAACGTGGCCCGTTCGCCTTCTTCATAAATCAGATCTTCCATTTCATCACGAACTTTACTCACAATTTCTTCAATTCGCGTCGGGTGAATCCGTCCGTCTGCGATCAAGCGTTCCAGAGAAATTCGAGCAATTTCGCGTTTTATAGGGTCAAAACCTGATAAAATCACAGCGCCGGGGGTATCATCAATAATCAGATCAATGCCTGCCGCACTTTCAAATGTACGAATATTCCGTCCTTCACGTCCGATAATGCGCCCTTTCATATCGTCGTTCGGCAAATCAACAACAGAGACCGTTGTTTCGGCAATATGATCAGCCGCGCAACGCTGAATAGAGGTCATGATGATCTCTTTAGCCTTTTTATCAGCCGTTTGTCGGGCTTCTTCGTATAAACGCCTGATCATTTTGGACGCTTCATATTTCGCTTCCTCTTCCATCTGCTGGTACAAGCGTTGCTTTGCTTCTTCAGCAGTCATCGCAGAGATACGTTCTAAGACTTCTTGTTGCTGGAGAATGACGGAGGAGAGATGCTCTTTGTCCTGAGCGATCTGTTGGACATTTTCTTCAAGCTCTTGCAGAGCTTTACTCAACTCAAACTCACGTTTACTCAGAAGCGAATCTTTGCGATCGAGATTCTCTTCTTTTTGGGTGATGCGATGCTCTAGTTTCAAGAGTTCGACCCGCCGCTCTTTTGATTCGGTTTCAAATTCAGCGCGTACTTGATAGAGGGCATCTTTTGCTTCAAGAATGATCCGTTTTTTTTCGGCTTCAGCTTCGGCCTTGGCATCTTCTATGATTTGTGCGGAAAGTTTTCTGGCTTTGGCAATCTTTCGTTCGACATATTCTTTGCGAAAGAGATACCCTATCCCTCCACTCAGCACTGTAATCAGGACGAAAACCACAAAACTCCCTACAAACCCCATAAAATTATCTACCTCATGGCAACAAGTCATTAAAGAGGGGTTTCTCCACTTGACACAGATATTCTCTCAATGACGTCATATTTTGTAACATCTCTGTCTCCTGGGAGACAAAAGCGAATTCAGTCAGGTCTAAAATAATTTTAGGAATTACTTACATGAAAGAGAGGAAAAAGTGAAGGAAAACGCCGTGAAGTCCTACGTTGAAGTGAACCAATTCTCTTCTTGCCGACAAAAACATGTTGCTCTTTCGCAATCTGCTTGAGCACCAGCAATTGCAAGGCAGCATTTCTGTCGAGTTTATCAAGGCAATTTTTACCTGATGAGAATCGTTCTCTATTCCCCCACCACAATGCCGTGTGAAGCAAAATCTTTGAACCTGGCATAGCCAGGTGGGTGTTCTCACGAATACTCTGTACGTCCCCGATTACAGAGAATCAAGGGCATGTACGTCATATTACAGATCAAACTCCCATTCTTGAAGTTGGTAGGCTCAAGAGTTTTACTTCATCACGTACACGGTAGGGGAATCGTCATCCAACCGTTATTGTATAATCCAGTTGCTCTTGTGATTTTTCATGCAAGAACAACACAATACATCTTCGTCACTTATACTCACAATTTATCAGCAGCCATCGCATGTTTTGAGATCTTATGCCTTACTAACATTGATTTTTCTTATACTACAAGGTTTTCTTTTTCAGATTTTCCGGGAGAACATTCTTCTAACAGGATCGCCGACCCTCTCACTTCAGTCTGTTTTTTCTTCTATGCCACAACCTTGTCTCTTGCCCAATAAATAGCTGCTATTTTCTCGTAACGTTTTTGATAGTCTTCCTTCTTTCATGTCTGACTTAAATATACAAAGCATCCCTGATGACTTGTCAAGAAATTTACGTAAAAAAACATCACGAAGAGAAAATTTCTCGTCGAAAGAAACTCTCTTTAACGACAAACACAGGGTTATCGGATCTGAATTCCGAAATAAGATCTCAGGGCGTCAATAATGCGATGGTGTACCTCAGCAACTTCCGCATCTGTTAATGTTCTTTCAAGTGAGCGATATTCTAATGAATAGGTGAATCCAACATGTCCCTCGGCGATTTGGGGGCCGACATATCGATCGAACAGCATCACCCGGGTTAGCAGAGGCGCTCCTTTTTCTCGGATCAGTTGTTCGATGTCGGCTGCCAGGATCGTATTGGCTGGCACAACAACCGCCAAATCTCGAAAAACCGCGGGGAATCTGGGTAAAGGCTGAAAAGTCTTTGTGAAAGAGGCACCTGCAACTAAGGAGCATAAATACAGCTCACAGAAATAAATTCGTTCATTGCTTAAGTCAAATTGTTCAGCGATTTTAGGATGAATTCTTCCCAGGCACCCGATGGACCTGGCATGCACCATAATTTCGGCCGCTTCTCCCGGATGAAGAAATGGGTATCGGTCTGTCCGAGAAAAATTTGCTGAGACATGCACGCGTTCACACAGATTTTCGACAATCCCTTTGAGATCGTAAAAATCAACAGGTATCTGTACTTCGGCCCAGGATTTGTCTGATCTCGAACCAGCGAGCACTGCACTGATCACCGTCTGTTCCTCAGGCAACCGTTTTGAAGCGTCTGCCTGGTAAAAGACTCTTCCTATCTCAAAAAACCGTAAATTTTCCACACGGTTGCTTTTATTAAGACGAACATTATCGAGTAACCCTGGAATTGTTGTGGTACGCAGGCTTGCTTGTTCGTTCGTCAACGGATTTTTCAAAGGAATGACCTGCTTATACGGAGACTGATCCGCGACTCCAAGTTTCATTAAACTGGCGGTGTCAAAAAAACTATAATTAATGACTTCGTGCAGTCCCTGACTCAATAGGGTTTCGCGAGCAATATTTTCAATGTCACGCGCAGGATTTTCAATTTTCGAAGGAATTTCGCCTGAGGGAAACTGCGTCGGAATATTATCGTAATTATAAATGCGTCCGATTTCTTCAATCAGATCGATTTCTCTCGTCACATCAGGCCGATAAGAGGGCACTTCTACCGTTAATTCATGGTCCGTTGACAGTAAAATACGAAAACCCAGGGTTGACAAAATATGCTGAATCGTGTCACGATCGATCTGAATTCCGAGAATATCAACAACTCTTGAGAAGCGCAACGACACGCTGAGTGGAAGGTAGGCACGCGGAAAATTATCAATAATCCCCTGCGCGGCTTTGCCTCCTGCAAGCTCAATGATTAATTTTGTTGCTCGCCGCAGAGCGTAATCAACCGTTAAGAGATCAATACTGCGTTCGAACCGATAACTTGCCTCGGTGCTCAGCCCTAATTTTTTGGAGGTTTTGCGGATGCTGGACGGCAAAAAATAGGCACTTTCTAACAGAATATTGGTCGTCGTGTCCGATATTTCAGAATTCAGTCCTCCCATTACGCCCGCAATTCCGACACTGCGCCGCTGCCCGTCGGCAATCATCAAGATCTGATCATCGAGATGGCGTTCAACGGTATCCAACGTGGTAAAACGTTCATCTTGCTGCGCCCGGCGGACAATAATTTGTCGCCCTTCCAGAGTATCCAAATCAAAAGCATGGAGCGGCTGCCCCAGTTCCAACATAACAAAATTAGTGACATCCACCACGTTATTAATTGATCGCATCCCAACCTGTTCCACGCGCCGTTTCAACCACAAGGGAGATGGGCCAATCGTCACGCCCCTCATTATACTCGCAGTATAACGAGGGCAGAGTTCAGGATCTTCAATCGTAACAGAAGCGATCTCAGCAGCAGGAGGGCCTTCTTCAGAATAGTCGTTTGGGGGAAAGGTCAACGGACGAGCAAGTAAGGTTGCGACTTCTCTGGCAATCCCGACATGACTCAGGCAGTCGCCTCGATTGGGAGTGAGTCCGATTTCAAGAATCGTATCCTCTTCGACACCCAGAATTTCCGGGGAAACTGGCATTCCGGCAGAAATATCTGTAGAGAGCACCATAATGCCGCGATGATCTTCGCTAATTCCCAGTTCATCTTCAGCACACAGGATCCCCTGGGAAAGGATGCCGCGAATCGTTGTTGGGCGGACCGTGAGGCCGCCCGGCAATTCAGCGCCTGGCAGAGCGACCGGCGACTTGATATGTGCTTTTGTATTCGACGCGCCGCACACTACGCTAATCGAAGACTCTGCGCCGATATTGACCTGACATACATATAATTCAGAGGCTTGAGGATGTTTGTGAACCTCAAGAATTTCTCCTACAACGATCTGGTCAGAAAACTGATAGGTCCGTGTTTCAAGCCCTTCAACCTCTAAGCCGGCCATGGTTAACCGATCAGCCAGTTCAGTAACAGGGGTGTCGCCACATTCTACATAATCTTGTAACCAACGATAACTAACTTTCATAACTTTTCGAATACAGTGCGCTAAAATTGTTCGAGGAATCTGAGATCATTTTCAAACAAGAGGCGAATATCATCAATCCCGTATTTCAACATGGCAATTCGTTCTGCTCCCATTCCAAAGGCATATCCACGATATTGTTCCGGATCGTAGTTCACATAGCCGAACACATTCGGATCGATCATCCCTGACCCAAGAATTTCAATCCATCCGCTGCCGCCGCATACCCGACATCCTTTCCCTTTACACATAAAGCAGGAAATATCCACTTCCGCGCTTGGTTCTGTAAACGGAAAAAAACTTGGACGAAAACGGAGGCGGGTGCCTTTACCAAACATCTGTTCGACAAAAAGTACCAGTACGCCTTTTAGATCTCTCATGCTGATATGGGTGTCCACGCAGACCCCTTCAATTTGGTGAAACATGGGGCTATGAGAAATATCAGCGTCATGCCGATAGACTTTCCCGGTACAGATAAAGCGAACCGGCGGAGTCGTTTTTTCCATGAACCGAATCTGGACTGGGGAGGTATGCGTGCGTAATACCACGTCATCATTGACGAAAAATGTATCCTGCATGTCACGCGAAGGGTGATCTTTGGGGAAATTCAGGGCCTCAAAATTGTAATAATCCAGTTCAACTTCTGGCCCTTCCGCCACTGAAAACCCCAGACCACTGAAAATCTGTTCGGTCTCTTCTAACACCTGCGTTACCGGGTGTTTTTTTCCGAAAGAACGCCGCCGCCCAGGAAGTGTGACATCAAGGCATTCTTCGGCCAGCTTTTTTTGCGTCGCTTTTTCGGCAAGCTGACATTCTCTGGAGTCGTGCACCTCTTGCAGGAATTTCTTGACATCATTGATTTTTTTCCCTATAAGGGGGCGCTGTTCAGGAGGGACCTCTCCTAACAGCTTCATTGCCTGGGTAATCTGGCTTTTTTTCCCCAGATATTTAACACGAAGATTATTAAGCGCTTCCTGGTCAGTTGTCGCAAAAAATTCCTGTTCTGCCGTAGTTTGAAGAGTTTCCAGAGTGTGTATAATATCTTTCATCGGTTTTGAACTACCTTAGGCGGCTTGTGCTTCTTCAACAGAGTTTCCAAGAGCAGCTTTCGCAGTTTCAACTAATTGGGCAAATGCCGCAGCATCTTCTATCGCTAAATTTGCCAGAACCCTCCGATCTAACGCCACATTCGCTTTATGCAGGCCGCACATAAATTGACTATACGAAAGTCCGTATTCGCGCGCAGCCGCATTAATTCGGATAATCCACAATTTCCGAAAATCGCGTTTTCGTTGTCGTCGATCGCGATAAGCATAGGTTAAAGATTTAATCACTGCATTTTTCGCGGTACGATAAAGTTTGCTGCGTCCGCCGCGAAACCCCTTTGCCAATTTCAAGATTTTCTTATGACGTCTTTTTGTCGTTGTTCCGCTTTTTACCCTTGCCATAATGCTTCCCCTTTTCTTGACCGTTTGTATCGATAGAGAATATATTCCAGATATTCACAGCTTATACATATGGAATAAGCCGTTGTATACGCTTGTTATCCGCCTGTACGACGATTGTTGCTTGACGTAGCTGGCGTTTTCTTTTACGGGTTTTTCCGGTAAACAGATGTGCGCCAAACGCTTTGTTCCGTTTCACTTTTCCCGATCCTGTTTTTCGAAAACGCTTGGCAGCGCTTCTGTTAGTTTTCATTTTCGGCATAATCGCCTCTTTCATGGAACAAAGAGAACGTGATCATCAGGTCATCACCCGCATGACCTCTCTCTACTATTTCCATGTCCTCCTTTAGGATTTCGATTTTTTTTCGCTTTTCTGGGATTTTGTGACCAGAACCACTGTCATGTTCCGCCCTTCCATTTTCGCCGGGCTTTCAACCTCCGCAAGTTCCTGGGTGGCTTCAAGAAATCGATCTATCAGTTTTTGTCCCAGATCTTTGTGGACAATTTCTCGACCGCGAAAGACCACGGAAATCTTGGCTTTATCGCCACCTTCCAGAAAACGTTTGACATGGTTCAATTTAAACTGAAAGTCGTGTTCATCAATTTTCGGACGAACTTTGACTTCTTTGATTTGAATCACCGTTTGTTTCTTTTTTGCTTCATGGGCTCGTTTTTGCTGCTGATACCGAAATTTGCCATAATCCATCACTTTACAGACGGGAGGATCAGCAGTAGGAGCCACTTCCACCAAATCTAACCCCAATTCCCGCGCTTTGTTGAGGGCAGTATCTCGAGACAAAATCCCCAACAGCTCTCCGTCTGGCCCGACGACACGAAGCTCCGGCGACTGGATTTGTAAATTAATACGGTTCTCAACGCGTCCAGCTTTTTGGGAATAACTCGCTTTTTTTCTTTTCACTCACACCTCTTCATTTGATAACTGACAAATCAGTTGTTCAATTGTCAACGACCCCAGATCGCCTTTTCGCCTGTGGCGAAGAGACAACGTCTGTTCTGAAAGTTCTTTATCGCCGATGATCACCATATAAGGCACTTGTTCTTGCTGAGCAATCCGTATTTTCTGATTAATTTTTTCATCATGCGTATCGAGTTCAACACGAAATTTTGCTTGTTGAAGCTGTCTGGCTATATTGGCAGCATAATCGCCATGGCGCAGCCCGAGCGTCAAAATTTTGACTTGAACTGGAGCCAGCCACAATGGAAACGCTCCGGCATAATGTTCTATTAAAGCGCCGATAAAACGTTCCATCGAACCGAGCACCGTGCGATGAATCATGTACACATGATGTTTTTTCCCGTCATCGCCGATATAATTCACATCAAAACGACCGGGAAGATTAAAATCAAATTGCGTCGTTGGACCTTGCCACCCTCGTCCCAGGGCGTCTATTAATTTTGTGTCGATTTTCGGTCCATAAAAAACCGCTTCGCCTTCCATGCGGGTATAGGACAATCCTTTATGCTGTAACGCTTTACTCAACGCCTGCTCCGCAAGTTCCCAATTCTCATCGGATCCTGCATATTTTTCAGGATGCTGTGGATCGCGTACACTGAGTTCAACTTCATACCGGTCAAAGCCAAAAGCTTTGAGCATGTATTCAGTCAAATTGAGCACTCCCACAATTTCGTCAAACATCTGGTCCGGCGTACAAAAAATATGAGCATCATCCTGGGTAAATCCGCGCACGCGTAACATGCCATGCAGAGTGCCAGACCGTTCATACCGATAGACCGTCCCCAACTCTGCATATCTGATCGGGAGATCGCGATAACTTCGAATTTGAGTCTGGTAAATCAAAATATGGCCGGGACAATTCATCGGTTTTAACACATATTCGTCATCGTCAATCGACAACGTATACATATTTTCCCGATAAAAATCGTAGTGTCCCGAGGTCCGCCAGAGATTTGAATGAGCGATATGCGGAATCGTGACCAGTTCATATCCACGTTCCAGATGTACATCTTTCCAGAAATCTTCAACCACTCTTCTAAGCATGGCGCCTTTGGGATGCCAATAAATTAAGCCTGCGCCTGCTTCCTGGTGGATACTAAAGAGATCAAGATCTTTGCCTAGTTTGCGATGATCGCGGCGTTTGGCCTCTTCTAAACGTTCAAGATGCTGAGTTAACGCACTTTGCGACGGAAACGACGTCCCGTAAATCCGTTGCAGCATAGGATTACGTTCGTCTCCTCGCCAATAAGCCCCGGCGACGCTGAGTAATTTGAATGCGCGGATTTTTCCTGTCGACGGAATATGAGGACCGCGGCACAAATCCACAAACGAGCCTTGCCGATACGTGCTAATGGGCTCTCCATCCGGCAGATCCCGGAGGATTTCTACTTTATACTTCTCTCCTTGTGCACTAAAATTCGCTATCGCCTCTTCCTTCGAAAGTTCCTGGCGCGTATAAGGTAAATCTGCTGCTACTAATTCTGCCATTTTACGCTCAATCCGCTCAAGATCTTCAGGAGTAAAAGGGCGTTCAATCTCGAAATCGTAATAAAACCCGTCTTCGATAGCTGGCCCAATAGCAACTTTTGTTCCGGGAAACAAGGCTTGCACTGCCTGTGCCATGAGATGCGATGTGCTGTGGCGATAAATTTCAGCGCCGTCTTTAGAATGAAAGGTGAGAATTTCTACTGAACAATCGTGCTCAAGCGTGGTTGATAAGTCTCGAGAAATCCCATCAATTTTCACCGCAAGAGCTTCTTTTCTCAACCGAGAACTAATTTTCGAAGCCAGTTCAACCGCCGTCATCCCTGCTTCGACTTGCTGAATCGAACCATCAGGAAGTGTAATTTGTATCATAACCTGCGAAGTAAAATCTCCCCCTCCCTTTCCTTTATGCAAAAAAATAATAGGCACGGGCGGTTTCGAACCGCCGACTTCTACCGCGTCAAGGTAGCGCTCTCCCCCTGAGCTACGTGCCTATATTCTTCATTTACTGCTTTAGGGTACTCAACCTCACTGTATTGTGTGGAGACCATATGTATGAGGCGGGAAACTTGTCAAGAGAATTTTTAAAAATATTTATTCTGGATAAAGAAAGTATAAAAATATCTCTTGACACCATCAATTTTTTCACTATGATAAACTAGACATGATAGCGAGCAATCGTAATGTATGATTTTTAAAGGAGGTTTATTTATGGTTACACAAAACGATGTTGAGATTTATTTGGATGATTGCGGCTTTCCTTTTGAAGCCGTCAGTGAGGGGATCTGGCGAGTCGAATCGCAAGACAACCATGTTGAAAATATTATTGTCAGCTATGAAGCCCCGATTTTATTTATGCGGGTGAAACTGATGCCTGTGCCGACAACCAGGCGTGAAGCCTTTTATAAAAGGCTCCTTGAACTGAATGCCACCGATATTCCTCATGGCGCCTTTGGGATTGAACAGGAGAATGTGGTACTGATTGATACTCTTCAGGTTGAAAACCTTGATCGAAATGAACTTCAGGCGTCGATTGATTCATTAGCGTTTACCGTTTCACAATATTATAAGGAATTGAAAACCTACATTGAAAATTAATCCATCGTCACATCACCTGAGAAAGGTGAAAGGAGGAAGCAAGTATGGGTATTTTTGGAAGACTCTCAGATATTTTATCAGCCAATATCAATGATCTTATTGATCGTGCTGAAGATCCCCAAAAAATGATGGATCAGATGATCCGGGAAATGCAGGAACAATTGCGCGATGCGAAAATTCAGGTAGCAAAGGCCATTGCCGATGAAAAACGGCTGCAGCACCAACTGAAACAAAATGAAACACAATCACAAAATTGGGAGAGTAAAGCGGTACTGGCTCTGAAAAAGGGAGATGAGCGCCTTGCGAAAGAGGCCTTAAAACAAAAAAAGACCTACGATGGCCTGACAGAATCTCTTCGTCCGCAATGGGAACAACAGAATGACCTGTCTTCAAAGCTTAAAGATAGTCTGCGCGCGTTGGAATCTAAAATTGACGAGGCCCGCCGCAAAAAAGAAATTCTGGTAGCGCGCCAGAAACGGGCAGAGGCCCAGAAGAAGGTACACGAAGTGATGTCTGGACTGAACGATCGCAGCGCGTTTGCTACCTTTGATCGCATGGAACAAAAAGTGATGGAAATTGAAGCCCAGGCGGATGCCGCGGTGGAATTAGAAATGACATCACTCGATGACCAATTTAAAGCTCTTGAAGCCGGTTCAGACGTTGATGATGAACTCGCTGCCCTAAAAGCAAAATTAAGCTTAAATCCCTAGTGTTTGCTTGTGGATACGGGAATGAGAGGTTGACTATCACTTACTCGTTCCCGTTTTGTTTTTTTGTGAGTACAAGAATTTGGAGATGATCTGAACCTTCTGTGACTACAACATATCAGTAAAAAGGACAATTCCTGATCAAAAGGTTTGAGCATTCAGGAACCGGGTTTATTCACAAACCCGGTTTTTTCTGTTAAAAGATTTTTGGCTCTCAAGTTATTCACCTAGTTTAGCTGAAAGTAGTGAATTTTATGGCAAGAATACACCTAAAGTCCTCTCAAGAAATAGAGATCATCCGCGCTAATGGACGGATCGTCGCTCAAACGTTGTTAATGTTGGAAAAGGCCGTTATTCC
Organism: Candidatus Vecturithrix sp.; assembly: GCA_040772385.1. Lineage (GTDB taxonomy): Bacteria > Moduliflexota > Moduliflexia > Moduliflexales > Moduliflexaceae > Vecturithrix. The sequence goes on from JAXGYF010000001.1 coordinate 1,271,848, forward strand.
CGGAATCACAACATTAGCTCTGGATCGAATGGCAGAACAGTTTATTCGAGATCATCAGGCAGTTCCGTCTTTTAAAGGGTATCATGGCTTCCCGAACAGTGTGTGTTGTTCTGTGAACGAACAAGTCGTCCATGGCATTCCGAATGCTAAAAAATTACAAGAAGGTGATATTATTACTCTCGATGTCGGGGTCTATAAGGATGGCTATCATGGAGATTCCGCCATTACGATCGCCGTCGGCAATATCTCGACAGAGGCCGATCAATTGATGAAAGTCACACAAAAAGCTTTATACCTGGGAATTCAACAGGCCCAGCCCGGCGCACGCTTAGGAGATATCGGACATACCATTGAGTCATTAGCGAAAAAATACGGATATGGCGTTGTACGTGAATATACCGGACATGGAGTTGGGCGTGAGTTACACGAAGCGCCTCATGTGCTTCATTATGGAAAAGCGAATACAGGCGTCCGTTTGAAAGTTGGAATGGTATTTACCATTGAACCGATGATTACGATGGGTTCTCATGAAATCACTATCAAAAGAGATGGATGGACGGCTATCACAAAAGACAAGAGTTTATGCGCTCAGTTTGAACACACCATCACCATTACGCCGAATGGTCCTGACATTTTAACCTTGCCATGAGGCTGCGGGATTTATACATCAGAGAAATTTTTTACTTTATAAGAATAAATCTGTCATACACTAGCAAGACGAAAAGTATCCTCGCTTTCGGAAAAACTCTTTTGCGAGTATGATGATTTTTACCCAGGGCGCGCCAGGCTGGAAAGATATTTCTTCTGTTTTTCCAGCGTATAAGAGCGAAGAAGTTGAATTCTATCACTGTGCAGCATGAAGAACTCATGTCAAAGTCTGAAACCCTTGAGATCGAAGCCTATCTGCACGCGATCTCTGAAGAGACCGGGTCAGAATTTTCTCCGGATACGTTTCTGACAGATGACGAAGACGCTCATCTTATCATTCCAAAAGAATATCAGGCGATAATTACCTCGTTCGAATCCCCATTGATGGAGTATATTCGAAATCTTCAAGTGAAGATGAACTACATTCCCAAAGAAATTTCTTTTATCAGCAGTATCTATTCGCTCTCCCGGGGGAAAATTATCCACCTTGTTGATCACGAACACGGAGAACAGGTCAAACAAGAGTTCTTTACACTGCTTGCTCCGCTTGCACGTAACGCCGAAAGAGAAAAAATCCGTCGCCATGCCCGTCCGGCCTCTGCTCTTCAGCGCGATGTAGAACAAATCCTGAATCGTTGCTATCTCGTGCTGTTGACGAATTTTTCTCAAATGCAAGCCGCTATTATCCAGGGGATTATTTATGATATTGAACGCCAAGGGGTCCATCTGCCCATCCAATCTTCGACGGAAATCCCTACCATTGCCCGACAATATCAACCGGTCGTGCAGAATCAGGCCGTGATTATTCGAAACATGTTCCGGCATCTGTTTCCCGAATATAATCCTCCGGACAATATTCATATTTTAGAACTCTGCTTTCTGGGGTTGCTCGAAGAAATTCAACAAAATTTTGAGCGGTTTCTGCAGCAGGATGATCAACTGCTGCATATGCTCTCGCGGGTCAAAATCGCTCAAGATGAATTGCTGAATGTAAAAGACTCGAATTTGTGCAATATTTTGATCAAAATGGAACGCATTCAAAACCATATTCACGATATTTATAATCAACGCTGGCGTGATGGAATTTTGAATGATATTATTTCCACTTTTTTTTATCATGCACGTTTTACCGCCTACCTCGAAAATAAGGGAAAAATTGCGCAAAAACGCCGCTATTTTCTCGCCAGTCTTGAACATTTATTGAATAACTATGAAGATTTCTATAACGAAACGCTTGTTCCGCAAGTTGATCTGTTAATGGAGGAATATCAACAGGTTGATGCCACAGGGTATGTATTTGTCAGACAGCAGATTCAACCCGGGCAGATGAAAAAACTCTTTCAAAACATCCTCGATGAAGATCGTTTCTCCGTGCTGAGTGAGATGATCGTGACCGGTGAATTTTCCAAAACAAGCGACCATTATAGTACCCCTCAATATATAGAAGAGCTCGAAAAAATGCGTAAAGAGCTTCAGCAAAAACACCATGATCATGAGGAAGTCTTACAATGGATTCAGCGCTTGTGGGACATATTAGACAATATTCACGAGCTGCTCATTTCTGAAATCTTTCTCAAATGGAAAGAACCGCTGTCAACCTTGCTCAATACGTATATCAGGGAACTTTACTGGTTTCATGCCTGGTTTTCAACGTATACCCTTGAAGCGTTTCGTGATGCCAAAATTGTCTTTTTTCAGGAATTGGAACAATTTATTGCTCCCTACAACAAAGCTGTTGAGATGTTCTCTGGCAAAATTTTGGAACGACTTGAAACATTAAGTCAACAAGTGTATGCGTTTCGAGATCGAGCCGGAGATTTTAATTTGCTTTATACCGGAATTCTTTCTATCAACCTGAAAAAAGAAGAGAGCCAATTTCAGTTTGAACTCTACACCCCGGCTCGTATTAAAGCGCTCACCGAAAAACTGACGTCTATCGAGGAACGCTATGTGCACTCATTACAAACCCAGGTATTCTCTGAGCAGAAGACCATGCTCAACCAGGAATCCGAACAACAGAAAAACTATCACATCTATACAGACGAAATTTTAAAAACAGCCAATATGTTGGCTGAGGAAAAAGAACTGCTGATGTACTGCGGAGCGAGAAAGTTGTTTACCGGTCCTCACTTTGTCGAAGAAGATTTCGCATTACTCTATCACGAGATTATCGAACTGTATGAATATTCCATTAATGGAAGGCAACAAGAAACTTTTGATCCGCTTGATAGTATTCTGGAATTAAAAAGCTTACGCGAACGGGCACAGTTTGAATTTGTATATGAACGCTATACTGAAATGGTCAAATATAAAGCCCTCAAAAAAGCCTGGCAATTAATGCGAAAACGCGAAATTACCTGATTCTGCCAGTGGGCACCCGTCACATCCAACCATTACTGGTACTGACCAACCTCAAAGCTAAAGCTGGTTAAAACCCGCGAATCAATATCGGCAATGCCAGATATGATTCCAAATAAGCGCATAAAAATCTTCCTCTTATTAGCAGACATTCAATTGATCCTTTCACATCTTCAAATCAAGAGCGAGTCAACAATATGGAACAACGCAAAAAATCTCTTGACATCTCCGTTGAGTTGATTATAAATTTTTTTAAGCAGAAGAAACCTTTTCGTGTCAAGATAAATGAGGAGTTTTGGCATCAGTTGGGTGGGTATTTTGGCATGAACATTCAAATTTTGTGACATGAACCGATCACGAGAAAAGATCAAGAGTTATTACTAGTAGCCATGAAGCCGCATATCCTACTTATAGATGATAGTGAAGCCGTACAAACTGCGATTTCCAGCGTGCTTTCCAATCGAGAATATGTTCTTGGAACAGCACTAAGCGGAACGGAGGGCTTGTCGCGTCTGGAGCAGCAAAAGTATGATTTAATTTTATTAGATTATTCTTTACCTGATACAGATGGTTTACGCCTCCTGCAAAAGATTGTCAAAAAGAATCCGGATATTCCGGTGATTATGGTGACCGGAAGTGGCTCTGAACGGCTGGCGGTGCAAGCGCTCAAAAGCGGAGCATCCGATTATCTTGTGAAAACCAGCGACTTTATCTCCAAATTACCCCATGTCGTGCGTGATAATCTCGATAAATACGACATGCGGCGGCGTAATCGAGAATTAGAAAGTCAGTTACGCGACTCTTATAAGCAGCTGAAATTCTTGAACAGAGAACTTGAGGCGAAAGTTCAAGCCAGAACAGAGGAATTAGAACGCGCTTATCAACTTTCGAATGAACTGATGGCTAAGGCTGTGGACTCTAATATGCAGTTAGCCGAACTCTACAGCGAAGTTGATGAATCGAGACGAAAATTAGATGCAAAAATTCGAGAACTCTCTCTTCTCAATGAAGTGGGCAAGATTTTGGCCTCGACATCGGATCGAGATACACTCCTTCAAGTGGCGATTGATTCGGTACACCAGGAATTGGGCGTGGATCATTGCGCTATTTTACTCTGGGAGGAGCGTAATGCGCGTTTTACCATCGGAGTGTCGCGCGGAACTCCCGATGATTTATTATTAGCAGCCAAGTCCATGAGGGGCGAAGACGTATTATCTGATGTGCTTAAAACGGGAGAACCTCTGTTAGTTCAGGATGTTGAAGCGACCGAAGATTTTCATCCCCTTATCAATGATTTTCCAAGACTCGAATGTTTCATGCTGGTACCCATGCGCGTGAAATATTATGATATTGGCCTCTTTACGTTATATGGGTTTGAACAGGGAGAAACGTTTACAAAAGGGGATTTAGATTTTATTTCTTCACTTGCAAGCCAGGCATCAATTGCTCTGGCCAATATTCTATTGACAAATCAGCGTATTCAGGAAGAACAGATTGAGATGCTTGGCAAAATCACGAATTTTTTTGTTCGTAATGTGAAGAATTCACTCCTGACCCTTCGCCATACGACTGAGATCATGAGTGGTCAAGAATTCTTGCCGGCCCAAGCAACCCAGCTGTCACAAGAAATGCTCCGGGAAGTTGATTACATTCTGGGGACAGTGCAGGAATTGGTTGAATTTTCCCATGGGCAACATGGTACGCTCAAACGGCAAACATGTTCCGTTACAGAATTTATCGAACGTGTGATCGCGATCCTTGAGGCGCGTTTTGCAAAACAGCATATCACGATTGAGCAGCAATTGAACTATACCGGCGCGATCCACGTTGATATTGAAAAAATGACACGCGCCTTCGTGAATATCGCTGAAAATGCCCAACATGCTATGCCAGCAGGAGGAAGATTACTTATGGCAACTCGCCTTCTTGATAATGTCGTCCACTTTGAATTGAGCGATGAAGGTGAGGGCATCTCTCCGGAGATTCGAGATCGAATATTTGAACCGTTTGTTTCTGATGGGAAAGAGAATGGAACAGGATTAGGGCTGACGATTGCTAAAAAGATTCTTGACGAACACCATGCCAGTATAGACATACACAGTGCAAGCACAAAAGGCACGACCGTCCATATTTCTTTGCCTGTGTCCGAGAGAAATGGTAAGGAACCGGGAGCAGAAATCACCCCAGAATCTTTGTAATTTGTTTTACAAATAGGAACGTCACTATGGCACAGTTCAATTATAACACACGAGAGATTATTGCAAAAGTGGTTTACTATGGCCCTTCTGTCGGGGGAAAAACAACAAATTTACAGTGGCTGCATAGCAAACTTGATCCGAAAAGTGTTGGGAAACTTTTTTCTTTGGAAACAGAAGCTGATCGTACGCTCTTTTTTGATCTCTTACCCATTAATCTGGGAAACATCAAAGGTATGGATTTAAGGCTCAAGGTCTATACCGTACCTGGTCAGGTTAAATATAATTCTACGAGAAAAATGGTGCTGACCGGGGCAGATGCTGTGGCCTTTGTGGCTGATTCCGATGCCAAACGACACAAAGAGAATGTCGAGAGCCTGAAAAATTTGGCGGAAAATTTGGCGGCCAACGGTCTCAATATCCGCACGATCCCTCTTGTCTTACAATATAATAAGCGTGATCTGTCCAATATTCTCCCGATCGAAGTGATGGATAAAAAATTAAATTTTCGTAACTTGCCTTCTTATGGGGCTATCGCGATCGATCAGAATGATCATGGGGTCTTAGATTGTTTTATTGCCGTGCTGGTCGCCATGGTCGAGTCCTTTGGAGAAAAATATAAGATTGGAAAATCGAGTGACGAAATTCAACGAATTACTGCAAAATTGGAAAGAAATTTGCGTGAACATGTCGAACGAAATGCTGTTTCCCCAAAATCCGGGAAAAAGCAGCGGGAAGAAGAAGCGCCGGGAAAATTTGTGATTAAGCCGCAGGGAAGGAGCAGCGGCACGACGATAAAAACTTGAAAACTCATTCCAGATGGAGACCAGAAGATATGAAGATTGCAAAGGCCGTGTTTGGAACGTTAACTGATGGAACGATCATTGATCTCTTTACCCTGACGAATAAAAATAACATGTCGCTGAAACTCATGACCTATGGAGGAACAATTGTCTCTCTGTGCGTTCCTGACCGCCATGGTGAACTGGAAGATGTGGTCCTGGGCTATGCTGAATTAGACGACTTTGTGACCAGGCCCAATCCCTACTTTGGGGCCATCATTGGAAGGTATGCGAATCGGATTGCGAATGGCCGTTTTTGCTTCAATGATGTTGAATATTCCCTTGCTTTGAATGATGGAGCCAATCATTTGCATGGCGGAAAGCGCGGCTTTGATAAAGCCATTTGGCACGCTCAAGAAATTTCGGGGAAAACCCAGGGAAGCGTGGCACTCTCTTATGTCAGCACGGATGGTGAAGAAGGATATCCGGGAACGTTGCAAGTGACCGTTACATACACCCTCAATGATGAGAATGTCGTCAAAATAGAATACAGTGCAAAAACGGACAAAAAAACGGTCGTAAACCTCACCAACCATTCCTATTTCAACCTGGCCGGAGCCGCTTCAGGAAAGGACATTCTGGATCATGAATTGACGCTAAGCGCAGATTATTTTACACCCGGCGACGCAGGCTTGATTCCGACCGGAGAATTACGACACGTGACCGGGACGCCAATGGATTTCACCCAACCAATGCGGATTGGAGCCAGAATTCATACCCCGGATGATCAACTTCAGGCTGCTGGAGGCTATGATCATAACTGGGTGGTGAAAAAACAGGACAAGCCGCTCGCGTTCGCAGCGAGACTGTATGAACCGGCCAGCGGACGGGTAATGGACGTGCATACGACCGAACCAGGCATCCAATTTTATAGCGGAAATTTTCTCGATGGGGGCATAACCGGCAAGAGTAACAGGGTGTACCACAAACATGCGGGACTTTGTTTGGAAACACAACATTTCCCGAACTCACCGAATCAAGCGGAGTTTCCTTCCACAGTCCTTGAACCTGGAGCACAATATATTCAAACCACCACCTATTCGTTTTCCGTGATGTAATTACCCCAAAAAATCGGGGGGCTTGAACAAGAATTCGAGAGAAGCTCTGACCCGAAATCGCTGATGAGAGAGGCTTGTTGAACCAACACCACGATGAATCGTGGTGCTGGTTCAACAACTGCTCCCGAACTCACCTTATTTTACCAAAATATACTGCAACTGGTCAGCATCATAGCGTGCCCGCACAATAACAACATCCGGTTTATTTTCCCGAAACACCAAGATTTCAGGCGATCGACTCAGTAGAGACATAATCCTGCTGCCAACATCTAGGCCGACTTTTTCCGCTCTCGAATCAGGCGTGTTGATGGAGACGACCACTCGCAAAGGATCATTCCCGGCAACGACAGCCTCTTCTTCCATTTGAACAATTTCAGGATTGGCTGTTCGGATTTCATTATATACGGCAATGGCTTGTTGGCGTGCTTGAGCTTGTTGAGCGGCAGCTTCTTCAGCCTCTCGCGCAAGCTCTTCCTGCGCTCTTGCTTCCTGGATTTCACGACGTTTCTGTTCAAATTCTTCTTCAACTGAAGGAAGACCGCGTACTTCACGCAGCCAGGCAGACACCTCTTCCTGGCGAGGACCTTGCAATTCTAAATAGATCTTATAATGATTGGCCGCTTGTTCCTTATCGTTAAGAATATCCTGGTAAATAATCCCCATATTCAGATGAGCATTAATATTTTGGCTATCAAAATCTAGCACTTTTTGATACTCAGCCATCGCTTCTTCAATCTGTCCATTATCATAATATCGGTTACCAAGAGCGAGATGCGCCCGATCATACAAGTCAAGGCCGAGTCCTGACCGAACAATTCCGATAGTTGTCTCTCTTTGTTGATCCACGGTAGCATAAGCCACGAGAGGGGGAATGGTTAGGAACTCCAGTTTATACACTCCTGCCGGAAGTTCATGTCTGGAGAATCTCTGATCTGTTCTGGGTAAATTGGTAACCTCAATTTCCTGAAAGTCTTTTGTCGCGCGTTCTTTTCGAATAATTCCCGGCTGGACAAGAACATCGGTTCCTCCTCCCAGCGAGGTTTCACTCAACTCCAGTTCGGTCATATCGCCGATATTTCGGTTGAGTAGTCCTAAAATTTTACCTTCGGCGAGCATCTCAAGATCAATAATACGCGAAATATTATAACCAAGTTGAGACGTATTGCGGATGAGCCGAACTAATTGTCGTCCATCGTTTCGGTTGCTATCTAAAAATTCTCCGTTCCCCCTGGTCGCAAAACAGGAGAGCAATTTTCTCGTATCCTCATAAACCGTATTGACGCCTAACACATTAATACTGCCTTCAAATTCAGCATTGACAAGTACATCCATCGTGACCGTACAGGTGTCAACCGGTTCAACATCACAGGTTTCCTGACCATCAGTAATCAGAAAAACCTGTTTCGCCCCCCGAACTCCTTGAAAATCATGCAACACCTGCCGCAGAGAATACGCAAGAGGAGATAGCCCTTTCGGTTGAATTTGTTTGAGTTTCTCTAACACCTGTTGACCGTTTTCTCGAGCAAATGACATGACAAGTTCAGTGTCCAGACAGTTATTCTCCGAATTGCCGCCATTCACTCGAAGGGCAAAGTACGTATTTCGTTGCGGAAAAGATTGGACTAAAATAGACGCTAATTTTTTCGCAATATCAATTTTACGAATACCGTTAATATCGGGCTCACCCATTGTTTTCGATGCATCGAAAATGATTTCCACATAGATGGCTTGTTCATAAATAATATCAGGTGAGATCGGCGGAATGTCTTCATCAACCATCCTGATCACGAGGGATCCGGCATTCGGCTTTGCTGCCAGATCGGTCGTAATTTGTGAGTCAAAATATGCCTCAATCGCCAAAACATCAGAGGAGAATACTCCGAACAACATTCCCAGCATACTCAGGAATATCACAAAAATCTCGATTCGTTTCATAACCTGCACACCTCTCCTTCTTTCATCCTCGCCGCAACCGGGGAGGGGCAAAAGGGATTCGGAATAATGCCTTAAGGAATTGACAGAATCACAGCTTCTTTAATACGACTATGCCAACAAGAGTATGCTGAAAATTAAGGTTTTGTCAATAAAAATATGTGTATGCGAGTAGGATTCCAGAAAAATACCGAAATTATTTTTGAGCCTTCAGTCCCGGAATGACACGCAATAAGAACTGATAGGCATTATTGATTTCAACAAATTTTTCATGAGATGACGCACCACGATCAGGATGATATTGTTTGGCAAGGCGTTTAAAGGTTTTTTTGACCGAGGCGAGATCCGTGGTTTCCGGAATATGTAAGATCTGAAAACATTGCTGATACCTCTCATAGTGCGCCAGGAGTTCCCAGGTGCCCTCGATAAACGCCGTGGCAGTCTCTTCATCAAAGCGATAAAAATTCCGAACATCCGCATAAAAATATTTTAAAGAGAGTTCATCAAGCGCGGCATCTCCGACTTGTTGAGCATGGAACCGACAATAACTTTCGCCGGAATGGCAGGCTGCCCGACAAAATTGAACGAGATCTTCATTGAAAAAACGACATTGATCAGGGCCAGGATAGGGAAGCAGCATCGTGCGCATGAAATGGATATAGAGATACTGCTGTTCTTGATACCATTCGTTTTGTAATTGATATAACACATGGAAAAGCACAAAATGATGTTGATACAACGCGAGTGGCGATGCTTGCCCAATGTCCAATTCCGGAAAAACCACTCGAAGTAATTGGCTTTCATAGCAAGGGGCCTGTAAGTCTTGAAGATACGTCCTGAGACGTACGAGATCAACGGCTTGCACGCGGGCAGCAAAGGTTTCTTCCATGGGTTAAATCATCGGTTGCGCTCGCTGACAGATCTGAAGAGGGATCCCCCAGGGATCGCGCAGCATGACAAGGTGAGAGCCATCTTCAAGGTGGAGGTCTTCAAAAAGCGCAGCTCCGGCCTTGAGTAATCGTTTTTTTTCTGCCTCTGCGTCTGTCACCGCAAACGCAAAATGAAAACACAAAGGATGCTGTGTGGCATACTCAGGAATGAGCGCCTGACGATTCGAGTAAATTTCCATGACCACTTGACCTGTCTGGTCTGCCAGAAAATGGGTATAGGGCGCTCGTTCCATTTTTCTGATAATACGCATCTGGAGATGTTGAGCGTACCACAAAGCCATCGAAGTTGGCTCAGGCACATTTAGTGCAAAGTGTTCAAAAACCATGATTCGCTCCTGTGTGATAATCCCGAAATCCAGCCAGATTCCGGGACACTCACATTGACGGTTACGTTAACGCCCGACACAGATGTAATGAAAACCCATCTGTTTCAAGCGATCCGGCTCATAAATATTACGCAGATCAACAATGTTGAGCGCGTGTAACAGTGTTTTAATGCGTTCCATATCAAGCTTGCGGAATTGATTCCATTCTGTCATAAACACCAGCGCATCACTACCTTCGGCAACATGATAAGGATCTTCACAATAGGCCAAATCCGGGAACAGAGTTTTGAAATTGGGTATAGCGACCGGATCAAATACCCGGATGTGAGCGCCTTGTTCCAGCAGCGCCTGAACGATCTCTATCGCCGGGGCCTCGCGAATATCGTCAGTTTCCGGTTTAAACGACACACCTAGAATCCCAATGGTTTTTCCGACGAGGTCATCTTCAAGAATCTGACTGATCTTGGCGATACAGCGTTGACATTGTTCGTGATTAACGCGAACCGCCGCTTCAACGATTTGGATATGGCATCCATGTTCTTTGGCAAGTTCAACTAACGCACGCGTATCTTTCGGAAAACAGGAACCACCATAGCCAGGGCCAGGGTGCAGGAATTTCGGACCGATCCGCCGGTCTAAGCCCATACCTTTGGCAACATGATGCACATCAGCGCCAACCTGTTCACAGAGCGTGGCAATTTCATTAATAAAGGAAATTTTGGTTGCTAAAAACGCATTCGCGGCGTATTTAATCAGTTCAGCGCTCTCAACATTTGTAATCACAAACGGCGTTTCAATCAGATATAACGGACTGTACAAATCCTTCATCACAGCAATCGCCTGGTTGGTGTTAGCGCCGATGACCACCCGGTTTGGGCGCATAAAATCTTCGATCGCCGCACCTTCGCGTAAAAACTCTGGATTCGAAACCACATCAAAATCCATTGCTGTCGCCTGATGTTGTTTGATGACCTTCGTGATCCAGGCCCCTGTACCGATCGGAACCGTACTTTTAGTGACAATCACTTTATAACCATCCATTGTGGAAGCGATTTCCTTTGTCACCTCTTCAACATAGGACAAATCGGCCGTACCATCGTCTTTCGGCGGCGTTCCGACTGCAATAAATACCACCAGCGCATGGCGCACAGCTTCGCCCAGATCTGTGGTGAATTTCAGGCGTCCGGCCTTAACATTGCGGCTTACCATGGCCTCCAATCCCGGTTCATAAATAGGAATCCCTCCTTGATTGAGATCGGCTATTTTTCGCTGATCTTTATCAACACAGGTCACATTCACGCCAAACTCCGAAAAACATGTTCCGGTCACCAGGCCAACATATCCGGTTCCAATCACAGCAATGTTCATACAATTTGTCCTCAATCATGCGGAAATCTTCCGAATCATCGGTTGTGCCAACAATCAAGATGATCTCTGAGGTTCCTCTTATTACGCATACATTTGTTCAACAACACACTGTTTCATAAGATCCTGTTTTAATACAGACAAATTGAGCCACGACTCGCAGGAATGCCAAAACTTCTCTTTGACCGCCAACGTCGAGAGGTGACACTCCTCATGTTCGAATGTGAAAACAGTTCCTAAGATGCCCTCTTCCTGAGTTTATGTTGACTCAGGCGCGCGCAAAATCCGCACATCACCTTTCCGGATCGTGACTCCTTCGGCGTCCAAATACGACAGAATCGGGACGGAATATTTTCGAGAAATCTGAAAGAGATCTTTCACATGCCCAATCGTCATCTCCTGATGCTGTTTCAAATAGGCCACAATTTTGGCAGTGATCTCCTGGATGACTTCTTGATGATAGTACAGGTCTCCTTCAAGCCGGACCAGTCTGGCTTCATCTACAAGGACTCGTAAAATCTCCTGACTTTCTTTTTCCGACAGACCTGTGTGTTTTAAGGCATCACTCGCGTTCGGCGGTTGAAAACCGGTCGAAAGATAGAGACGCTCTAATTGTTGTCTGGCCTCTTCTTGCGCAGGAGTGAGGTGAATTTGATGATCACTGATGCGCACGAGTTTTTGTTCAACAGCGATACGGCCATTGGTTACCAAATCATCGAGAATCTGTTGAAAAAGGGGTGAGGAAAGATCCTGGGGCAATTTTTTCCGCAGTTCTTCTTTGACCATCCCCGCTTTCAAGGGAAATTGCCGGTGAAATTCTGTAAGAACCTCGAGCAGCTCGGTTTTTAGCTGCTGAACGTGCATGGTATGCACCACGGCAATCCCTTGCACAGGAGTTTGAATAACCGTTCCTTGCCGGAGGAGGTCTCGCAGGCTGCGAGCAACCTCCTGTTCGTGCAAAGCAATCATCCCGGCAATCATTTTAGGACTGATGGGTTGCAGCCTGGCATCCTGAACATAGAAGTTGACGATCTCTTCTACGGTCCCATGTTTTAAGGTATGTAAACGCTCAGGAACGCCGGCGGAACGTTTGTGCTTTTTCGGATGAATATGCAGGATTTCCCCGCCCCCAATGGTCATGATTGGTGAATAGCTCCGAATAATGAAACGATCACGCGCCATTGCCACAAGCGGACTTTCCAGGCGGATCTGAATGTATGTGCTTTCCCCTGGTTGGAGTTCCTCGCGGTCGAACAGCATCACGCGCGCCAGAATCTCGCTGGTACCGTGATGGAAACGAATTCGCTGCCGATGTTTCAGGGATTTTGGGGCTTTCGGAGTCAAGGTAAAATACGCATCAAGCATAAAGGTCGGGGTCAAAACATCAGGAACGCTTAAGACCATCCCTCGTCCAATCTCTCGTTTTTCCAGGCCATGCAGATTTAAAGCGGTTCGTTGTCCGGCATACGCTGTTTCAACAGGATGATCATGCACCTGAACATTTCTGACCCTGGTTTTGATATGTTCTGGAAGAATTTCCACGGCATCTTCAGTTTGAACTGCCCCTGAAATCAGAGTGCCTGTGACGACAGTTCCAAAACCTTTAATCGTAAACACCCGGTCAATAGGCAAACGAAACAACCCTTCACTGCTTCGTTCTTGCACTTGAACCGCCAACGTCTCCAGTTCATGAAGCAATTGATCCACGCCAGCGCCTGTTTTGGAAGAAACCGGTACAATAGGAGCATCTTGTAAAAACGTGCCTTTCAAGCCGCCACGGATATCTTCAAGCACCATGTCGAGCCATTCCTCGTCCACCAGATCGATTTTCGTAACGGCCACCAGGCCTTGTTGAATCTGAAGCAAATCGCAAATCGCCAGATGTTCTTCGGTTTGCGGCATGATGCCTTCATCAGCCGCAATCACAAGAATGGCCACATCTATTCCCCCAACCCCGGCCAGCATGTTTTTAACAAATTTTTCATGCCCCGGCACATCAATAATCCCCAGTTCAATATCATGACCTACCTTGAGAAAAGCAAACCCAATATCAATGGTAATACCGCGCTGTTTTTCTTCTTTTAACCGGTCGGCATCCATGCCGGTCAACGCCTTCACCAGTGCGGTTTTCCCATGATCAATATGTCCTGCGGTACCAACAATAATATGCTTCATTGTGATTTTCCAGATTCGGGACATTAGAGGGCAAAAATACGATTTTTGCCCCCAACTTCTCCTATGGACATGTCAACAGCCCTGTTGACATGTCCATTCGTGCGCATGTAAACAAAGCCGTTCACATGTACGACTCGTTCAATCCACCTGTTTCTCTTTCAAGCCGTGACCTTGACTTGCTTGACGAGTTTATTGAGCATATGGCGTTTTTGACGCAAGCGTTTTTGTAAGAGCGTGGCTTTCTGCTGATCGTTTGCTTCAATCGCTTGAGCTTTTTCAGCTTTTAATTGTCGAATTTTTTTCTTGAGTTCATGCTTGCGTTCAACCAGAATTTCGTTGTCTGTTCGATGATCGACAATCCCATGCTTTTGCTTTAAAATTCTGAGTAAGGTCGGCTTATCCATGCCATGCACGCCTACAAGATCGCCAAATTTCAGGGCTTCTTCTCGTAACTTTGACACCGTCATTTTTTCGAGTGTTTTTGCATCCATAAATCCGTTTCCTCCTCTCATAACGTCAAGTGAAGTGGTTGAAAAAAACAGTTCTTTCTCAACACGCTTTTTACAAACAAGACACACGAACAGAAAAACTTTTTAGTTTTTCATCACGTATTTGTCAAGTGCTTTTCAAACTTCACGGAGGATTCTTTCATTTCTCTCTTATAATTTTTGTTGACACATCTGCAAGTTTTTATGATAGTTTGAAAAAAAAGAGTTGACTATTGCGATGAATCATACACTGGAAAGAGGATTGTATCCATCCATGACAGGGGAATTCAAAAAAATATTGCTTCCTGTGGATTTTTCTGAATATGCGGAAATTGCTGCAAGGAAAGGAGTGTCATTGGCAAAAATTTACGGGGCGACGATCTATTACTTACATGTTGGCGATGAGGCCCGACGATCTGCCCGCAAATTAAGCGCGTTTGTGAAGAAAATAGATGCCGATCAGCAACTTTCTGTGAAAAAGCTTGTCGCTCAGGGAACGCCGGAAAAGACTATTTTATCGGTTGTCCGAAAAATAGGTGCCGATGCCATTGTCATGGGAACGCGAGGAAATTCTGGACTCAAACATCTGGTGCACGGGAGTGTAGCGGAAAAAGTGCTGCGCGAATCTGAGTGTCCGGTCCTGGTCATTAAAAAGCAAAAACCGATAGAGTTTGGAGGATATGTTCTGCCTCAAATCCGGCATGTTGGCGATGTGTTTCAAGCTGATAAAATTTTAGTGCCTCTGGATTTTTCGCCCGCGTCAAAACGTGCACTGCAATATGCTGTTTCCATCGCCTCGCGCTATAATTCCACGATTTATATACTGACCGTGTTTGATAAAAAATTTAAAGAATATGGGAGTGACCATCAGAAACACACCTCCATCGTAGTCCACGGAGAAAAAATCAAATTGTGGCAAGAATTCCCAGAACTGCTCCGTCAAATACCTTATCGCCTTCCTCAGCATCAGTTCAAACGCCTCCTGGTCTCCGGCGATCCATTCACAAATATTGAAGCTCTTGTGGAAAAGAAAGAAATTGATTTGATCATCATGGGAACAAATGGCAGAACCGGTCTGGAGCATTTTCTGCTTGGAAGTGTCGCGGAGAAAGTGCTGAGATCCGTAGATTGTTCTATGATGACCATTCGAGCGCAAAAAACCGCCTAATCTACAAACTCTCTAAGATGTCCTGACACATGAACGGCAGAGCAAACACATGCAGACAAGGGGTGTATCCCCGGTTTTGCCGGCCATCTGATCAGTTACAAATCATACAAGATGAAAAAAGCAACCGTTGCAGTGATTTATACCAAACCGGAGACTGTTCTTCAGGATTATGAACGACTCATCGAACTCGCAAACGTTAACGCGACGCTCGATCCTCAAGCCACGACAATTTTGAAGGATAATATTTCCTGGCATTATCCCTTTCCTGGAGCAAATACGACGCCCTGGCAATTGGAAGGGACTATTCTCGCCTTGCAGCATGCCGGATATCGTGAATTAACCTGTGTTCAAAATAAAACAGTCGTTATCAATACGTTTAAAGGTGAAGATTTGAATTTATATATGCCGATTTTCAAGCAGTACGAAATTCCGGTGCTCTATAATTTTAAAGAGGATGACATGAGATGGGTGCCTTACACTCCGAAAGGGAAAATGCTGGTTCTGGATCAGATCTTCCCGGATCATGTTATTCGTATCCCGGAGTATTTCTTTGGCAAAAATATCGTGCATCTGCCAACAGTAAAATGTCATATCTATACGACAACGACCGGAGCTATGAAAAATGCCTTTGGCGGGTTGCTGAATTCGTATCGTCATTATACCCACACCTGGATTCATGAAACACTCGTGGATTTACTCACAATTCAACGAGAAATTCATCCCGGCGTGTTCGCGGTCATGGATGGTACGACTGCCGGAAACGGACCAGGACCGCGCACAATGAAACCTGAAATCAAAAACGTCATTTTAGCCAGCGCCGATCAGGTAGCCATTGATGCGGTTGCTGCGAAATTGATGGGGTTTGATCCCTTTTCGATCGGCTATATCCGCCTGGCTCACGACAAAGGGCTGGGCGTTGGCGACGTAGGCTCAATTGAAATCGTCGGTGACAATATTGAGGGGGTCAACTGGCATTTTGCGGTAGGAAAATCATTTCATCGCTTTCTTGGCTGGCTTGCCTGGTATGGGCCGACAAAAGCCTTGCAAAAATTCATTTTTCGCACTGCCCTGGTCAATATTCCGATTTTGATTTCCGAAGTGAACCACGACTATCTTCACTGGCCGCTGATTGATCGGTGGAAATATTTGAAATGGCGGAAAGAAACGCCCTGGGGGCATCTGTTTGCCCGCTATGAACAGGAAGGTATCTTACAAGAATCTGTCGCTGCTAGAGCATAAATAACAAAAACCGGGTTTCTTGAAGAAACCCGGTTTTTGTTGGGAACTCTTATGCAAACAGCGGGGCTAACACCAGCGCCACCACCGACATCAGCTTAATCAGGATATTCATTGACGGGCCGGAGGTATCTTTAAACGGATCGCCAACAGTATCGCCAACCACAGCAGCTTTATGGGCATCAGAACCTTTGCCGCCCAGGTTGCCTTCTTCAATATATTTTTTAGCGTTATCCCAGGCGCCGCCGCCATTTGCCATCATGAGCGCCATTAACACGCCGGAGAGCATTGCGCCGGCTAACATGCCGCCCAGGGCATTGGCCCCCAAAATATAGCCAACCACCACCGGAGCAAGCACTGCGGTGACCCCCGGTACAATCATTTCTCTTAATGCGGCTGTTGTGGCAATATCAACACAATGCGCGGAATCGGGTTTGGCCGTGCCTTCCATCAAGCCTCTGATCTCTCGGAATTGCCGCCGAACTTCTTCCACCATTTTCGCTGCCGCTTTCCCAACGGCACTCATCGTCACCGCCGCAATAAAGAAGGGGATCGCGCCGCCAATAAACAAGCCGATCACAACTTTCGCATTAATCAGGCTAATATCAATTAGTTCACCACCAGTCTGAGCGCGAATGCTATTAATCGTCTGGCCATAGGCTGAGAAAAGCGCCAGAGCTGTCAACGCGGCGGAACCGATAGCAAAACCTTTCCCAATCGCCGCGGTCGTGTTCCCAATCGCATCCAGGCCATCGGTGATTTTTCGTGTTTCCGGTCCCAGACCGGCCATCTCAGAAATTCCACCGGCATTATCGGCAATCGGGCCATACGCATCAACCGACATCGTTGCGCCAATTGTAGCCAACATTCCCACGGCGGAAGCGCCGATGCAATACAAACCAGCGCCATGAGCCACACCGTTTTGATAGGCGATATAAATCGCAACGGAGATCATAATCACTGGCATAGCCACGCTTTCCATACCAACCGCTAACCCGGCAATGATATTCGTCGCTGTTCCGGTTTTACAGGCTTCTGCAATCCGAATAATCGGCGCTTTCGAGGTATAATATTCGGTAATCAAGCCGATCACGATACCGGCCAGACACCCGGAAAAAACCGCCCAGAAGACTCCGATCGGCAATCCCAGGCTCGTTGATAGGCCCAACGTGAACAACAGCATCAAACCAGCAGCGACGAAAGTAGAATAACGAAGGGCAGTTTGCGGATTAATATTTTTTAAATAATACATGGAGAGCACTCCGACGACTGATGCAATCAGGCCGCCCATCACGACTAACAAGGGAAATGCCATCCATTTAAGATTGCCCATAGCCGCTCCTAACGCCACGGTAGCAATCACGGCTCCGACGTACGATTCGAACAAATCGGCGCCCATGCCGGCGATATCGCCGACGTTATCGCCGACATTATCTGCAATCACTGCCGGGTTGCGCGGATCATCTTCCGGAATTCCGGCTTCCACTTTTCCAACCAGGTCGGCTCCGACATCAGCGCTTTTGGTGTAAATCCCTCCGCCGACACGGGCAAACAGCGCAATAGAACTGGCCCCCATTGCAAAACCGTTAATCACCGAAGGATCTTTACCGGCGTACAATAAGTAAAAAATGCCCACGCCGAACACTCCCAGGCTTGCAATACACAGCCCCATCACCGAGCCCCCGGAAAAGGCGATCAGCAGAGCTTTTCCTCGGCCTTCCTCTTTGGCCGCGGCCGCAGTTCTGACATTCGCTAACGTCGCCGAATTCATGCCAAAATAGCCGGCGATCATAGAGCAAGCCGCCCCACAGATAAAAGCAATTGCCGTGGCCCATGAAATCTTCCAGCCTAACAGAATAAAGACAATGGCAATAAAAATTGATAAAATTTTGTATTCTCGCGCAAGGAACACCATTGCCCCTTCATGGATTAAATCAGCAATTTCTTCCATTTTGGGCGTTCCTACCGCTTGTTTTTTCATGTAGAGAAAAAGCATAACAGCAAAAATGATCCCTAATATGCCTAATAACGGAGCCCAAACCACAAGATTTTGCATAACCGTGTTTCCTCCTTACTTGCAGATTGCAAGCATCATGAGTTGATATTATTTTCCTACTAGTGGTGTCATACGTTGTAGATCACGACGATTATACCGATTCATCGCCATATCAAGTTGTCCGCTCAGAACAAGCTCAATCGCATCGGCTGCCCGATTCAGCGCATCATGAATAATGGGGAATTCTTCATCCAAAAAAGGTTGGAGCACATAATCAACAACCTCTCCTCGTTCAAAAGATGCTTGCTGATCTGTCTGAGCCTGAGGGCGTCCGATGCCGATGCGCACCCGAATAAAGTCATTGTGTCCCAGGTGTTCTATAACCGATTGCAAACCTTTGTGTCCGCCATGTCCGCCATGTGAACGAATTCGCAGGCTGCCGGGTTCAAGATCGAGATCGTCATAGATCACAATGAGATGATCGGGCAAAAGATCATATTGGTCGAGCAGTTCTCGAACAGCCAGACCACTCCGATTCATATACGTTTGAGGTTGAACGAGAAAAACAGGGAGGTTTTGAAATTGTAAGTGATAAAATCGAGACCAGATATTGGTTCGACATGAGGAAATCGGAAAGCGCCGTGCTAGAAGATCGACAGCCATAAACCCAACATTATGTCGCGTTCTGGCATACTGTTCGCCTGGATTCCCCAATCCAACCACCAGCCACATTGCAAACCTCCCGATTTCCCGTCCCTATCCTGGGATTTACTCTTCTTCCTCAGTTTTCTTGCCTTTTTGGATCACTTCAGGTTCTACCTGTTCATGGCTGGCTTCCAGAGTACTTTCCAGTTCTTCTTCGGAAATCGGGGCGCTCACAGTAACAATTAACGTTTCTGCTGGCGTCAAAATCTGATATTTTTCGTCAAGCCGTAAATCACTGACGCTTAGTGAATCGCCGATTTTTAAAGAAGACACATCCACGTCAATGTGATTCAACATATCGCCAGGCAAGCAGCGAATGCTGACTTCTCTCAGCAAGAATTCCAACACTCCCCCTTCACTCACGCCCGGGGCTTTGCCCGTCACTTCAATAGGCACCTCAATGTCAATTTCTTGATCCATGGAAACTTCTTGAAAATCTGCGTGAACCAATTCGCGGACAACCGGATCAAGTTGATAATCTTTCAGAATAACTGAGGCACGTTGAGATTCATCCGCATCCCGAATCGTCAACTCGATCAAGCTGGTTTCTCCAAATCCTTTCGCAATAATCTGGTGTAACTCATGCGTATTGACTGAAAGGGCCAGGTTCCCCGTTGATCCCCCATACAGCACCGCCGGAATATACCCTTGACGTCGCAGTTGACGCGCCGCTCCTTTTCCCCTTCCTGTTCGAATAGTTGATGTAAGCTGAACCCGCTCCATCGCTTTTTTTCCTCCTTCAAAATAGTTAAAAATTCCCTTTACGTACCTGAACAAAAGTTTTCATCGTCTTTCACTCAGACTTTTCGCAAAAACCTGGTATTGTCTGAAAATTTATGTACACGTACTTCATCCCTCAGCTCTACCCACCTGGAGAAACTAACGCGCCACGTCTTGATTTTTCATGATGATGTCACACAACAACGTAAAAGGTAGGAAACACTGGGGCGGGAGGATTCGAACCTCCGAATGCAGGTTCCAAAGACCTGTGGCTTACCGCTTGCCGACGCCCCAATTAACTCTCGTGGAAGAAACGTAATCGAGATGTGAACGTAATTATGATATTTTTCGCCGTATGCCGGTCACAATCATCATCCAATCCGGCTGCTCCAAATGTTGAAGAGCATGCTCTGCTGTTGTTTTATCACGAAATATTCCGAATACCGAAGACCCACTCCCCGACATCAACGCCCATTCAGCGCCATAATGCAACAAGCGAGCTTTAATACATCCAATAATCGGATATTTTTTGATCACAGGCTCTTCTAACATATTAACAAAAGGTGTCTGAGCTTCGCCTGTGATTACAATATCATTGAACTGTGGAAGCAAACTAATTATCCCCTCAGAATTTGTCAACTTTAAATTTAAATTTTTATATGCCCATCCGCTGGACACTTCAAAGCCGGGAAAAATAAGCAGCACCCAAAAAGGAGGAAATGAAGGATAACGCCGAAGTTGTTCCCCTCTTCCGGTGGCGACGGCTGTGCCTCCATACAGAAAAAACGGGACATCAGAACCAAGTTTCGCCCCGAGCGCACACAATTCTTCGGTAGTCAGATGCAATTCAAACAAACGATTCATCCCTCGTAACGTAGTCGCTGCGTTACTACTCCCTCCGCCTAATCCTGCACCGAGCGGAATGGATTTTTCAATATGAATGTGAACGGGCATGGGACATCCGGTATATTCCTGAAAAAGTTGAACCGCCCGATAGACCAGATTGTCCGCCCCGACCGCTAATTCGGGATGAGTCGTCGTAATGCGTAATGGTTCAGAACTTCGACGAAAATACAGGGTGTCATGAAATTCAAGTTCCTGAAAGATCGTCCAAATATCATGGAATCCGTCTGCTCGTTTCCCGAGCACATACAAACCCAGATTAATCTTGGCATAGGAGGGTAAGATCAGATCATACGTATTCATAAGGTGTCAGAGTGTCAATCGAGATCGCGCTTGTCCATTTTTCGCCTACCACAACGTCCATTGATGGGTCATCAGCACGTATATTCCAAGTAATAAATTGGTGACCGCATGAGCCAGCACACAGGTGAACAGATCTTTTTTATAATACACCAGTCCATTATAGGCTATTCCGGCGATCAGGCCGACAAGCCACTGATGGTGCTCAAAACCGAACCCGAGGACCACAACAAGACAGGAAAACCAGGTAAATTTCCCGATCGGCACCGTGGTAAACTGTTCATGAATAAGCCAGCGCAGGGCAAAAGAACGCCAGAACAATTCTTCCATAATCGGAACGACAATAACCGCGCCTATAAAACGAAAGAGTATCAAGCTCCACACAATCCAGAGACGCTCATAGACATAGGGATGAAATCCTGTCGGTGTTCCCAATAACAGATAAGTGCCTTCGGGCACTACCCAGATCACAAAGACAAGAATTCCGACTATCAGAGCAAGCCAGGAAAAATTCAGGGTCAATTCAGTATAACTGCGACGATACGAATACAGGAGTGCGCCGACAATCACCGTTTTCAACGGATAGATAAGATAAGGCGCATGAGGACTCAGGGAATCGCTGCCGGCATACGTCAAGAGGCCAAAAACCAGAAAAGGCATGACATACGGCCGATATAATGTTGAGGCAGTCCAAAAAGTTGTTAACCGCGTCCAGAAATTTTTCATACATTTTTCAAGGAGACATGGCAGGAGAAAAAATTCCTGACACTAAGTAAAGTGTCAAAAATAACCTCCGCTTTTGTCAAACTCAAGCAACCAGGTTTTTCGGAAAAAACCTGGTTGCTCATCGGTGAACGTATTTTTGACACTTTACTAAGGATATTATCCGCTCAGAAATTTCAAAAAGACACACATAGCATTGAGAATGTTTTTTCCCTTGTCAAGGGAAAAACGTCAAGAACATAAAAGACGGCTCAAAATAAATGGGCCCTATTTTAGAACAACGCGTATTCTGAAACAAGAAATGATCAAGAAAAACGAATGTTTCTTGACAGGATAAAAGGATGCTATTACATCAAAGTTACAACGTTGAAAACAACGTAAAGAGAACAAGAACGCATACAACATCTAAGCCTTGAGGTGATGCTTATGATACATACTGCTACCTCCGCAAACAGAAAAACGGAGAGAATAACCCTGGCGGTCCTTATAGCCTTCGCGCTGCTGCTGACTGGTTGTCAAACTTCTCCGGAGAAAAAGAAACTCAACCATTATAATAAAGGTGTCGAATATTTACAGAAAGGCGAGGCTCAATCCGCCGTTTTGGAATTAAAAAATGCAATCGAGATTGACGGAAATTTTGCTGACGCTCACTACCAGCTTGGCCTGGCGTATTTGAATCTGCGAGAGTATGATAAGGCGACGATCGCGTTTGGAAATGCGGCTTCAAACGACCCGACTAATATAGACGCCCGCCTGCAAATCGCCAACTATTATTATACGCAACAGCAAGATTACCTCAAAGCTCAACAAGAATTAGAAAACATTTTACACGATTATCCGAATAATGCTGAGGTCTATGCCGCTCTTGGCTCCGTGTATTATTCTCAAGAAAAAAAGACGGAAGCGATTGCTGCCCTCCGGAAGAGCCTGGAATTGGAGCCTGGTTTTATAAAAGCAGGAATTACACTGAGTCGTCTTTACTTACAAAACCAACAACCGGATCATGCTCAACAAACGCTCGAAATGCTCCTGAAGCACAAACCTGAGAATCTAGAAGTGTTGACAGCGATGGGAGCATTTTACCTTGATACCGGGCGTTTACACTTGGCGCAGGAATTTTATGAAAAGGCCATGAAACAGGACAATCAAAATGTCTCCGCCTATGTTGGACTCGCGGAAATCTTTCTTACCCAGCAGGATCCTGAAAAAGCCATTCAACAGATTCGAAAATTTCGGCAAACGACCCAGGAAAAAACCACACAAGAAACCAATCTGCGGATCAAACTCATTTTAGGACGGGCTTATCTTTTGCAAGGGGACTTTCGACAGGCTCTTTCACAGCTTCAGGATGTTGTTGATTATCTCCCCGGGTTATTGCTGGGGCAATATAGCTATGCTATGGCACAGGCTGGCGTCGGTAATTTTGAACAGGCGATTGCCGCGTATAAAAAGGCACTGCAAATTCATACCACCCATCTCCCCTCAATGCTCAATCTGGCAATTGCGTATTATAAAAACAAGAACCTGGAAGATGCGCTCAGCTATACCAAACAGGTACTCACCCTGAATCCTCAGTATATTGAAGCCATTGATTTATACGGGTTATTACTCGCTGAACAGGGGCAGTATGAACAGGCGCTACAACAATTTACCCGGGCAGAACAGCTGGCTCACGAAGAACACGCGAATCAAAACCTCCAGAAGCAGATTCAACTTCATAAAGTGATGACGCTTGTGAACATGCGCCATTCTGATGAAGCCATTGCAACCATTGAACAGATGATTGCTGAACAGCGTGAGAGTGCAGAACTCTATATTTACCTGGCGAAAGCCAATCTGATGCAAGGAAATTTTCAAACGGCCATCGACCAGTATAAACAGGCAATTGCTCTGAATCCGGACAATGTGGCGGCCTACACGGAACTGGCCAATTTTTATGTGGCTACTTCACAATTTTCATTGGCATGCGAAACGCTTAAACCTATTTTACCCAAATATGAAGAGATGATTGATGTCCAATATGTATTAGGCCGTATTTATGCAGGCGAACAGCAATTTACAGAAGCGAAAACAGCCTTACAAAAGGTTATTGACGCGGAACCGCAATTTATAGAGGCGCGATATGCCCTGGCAGCGGTTCATAAAGCGCTAAAGGATAGCGAAGGAGCTATCCGTGAATACGATGCAATTCTACATCAGGTTCCTGAACATGTGCCTACGTTAGTTAATCTGGCCTATATGATGTTAAGCCGGGCGAATTATGATGAAGCGCTCAACTATGCCAATCGCGCGTTGCAACACGCCCCGGACAATGTCAATATTCTTGGAATTTTCAGCGCCGTCTATGCTCAGACCGGCGAATTTGATAAAGCGCTTGAAACGATTAACGTGATTAAACAAAAACACCCTGAGTCCCCTGGAATCTTCATCAGCCTGGGAATCATCCACCTGAACAAAGGCGAATTCGATCTGGCTATCGAAGCTTCTCAAAAAGCGCGAGAACTTGACCCCGAAAACCCGGTCCCTTACGATACAATCGGTCGGGCCTATATTGGGAAAAAGGATCTCGAACAGGCTGAACATTATTTCAATCAGGTTCTGGAACACGATTCTGAATTTGTCGCTGCGTATGTCAAGTTAGGCCAGATCAGAAATTTGCAAAAACGCCATTTTGACGCCCTTCAATATATGCACAAGGCTCTCAGTATCCAGCCAACCAACGCAGAGGCCCTTTTTGAACAAGGCAGAATTTATCAGCTTCAAAAACGCTATGATGAGGCGATTACCGTATATGAACGTATTACGGAAGATTCTCGCTTCTACCCGCAAGCACTTGAAGCGTTGGTCAATTTGTATTATCTGAAAGAAGAATATGATAAACTGATCAGCAGAGCCTCAAAGTATGTCACCCTGGATGACAAAAATGTCCGGGTGCACTATATGTTAGGCCAGGCATACGCCAGACGAGGTGATATCACGAATGCCGCCGCGATTTACCGCGAAATTGTGTTAGCCAATTCCAGGGCGGTGAACGCACAATTGGATTTAGGACTTGTGTATCTTTTACAAGGACGGTATGAGAGCGCGCTCACACAATTTGAAGAAGTTAAACAACAGGACGCCCTGAATGTTGAAGCCGCCATCGCAACCGCGGTAACCCATCAACTGCAACAAAACTACATGGCTGCCATTCAAGAGGTGCAAACCGTGATCGCGCGCGAATCTGAGCATCAAATCGCACGATTTATCCTCGGAAATATTTATATCTCCCAGAAAGGATTTCAAGACGCTGTCGAACAATTTCAGCAATTGAAAAATCCTTCATTTCTGGAATCTCAACTTGATGTGCTCAAACTTCGGTCATTCTATGGCGACCAGTCTGATGTTGCTGCTTCGCGTTATAGTCTGGGCATGCTCTGTGTCTTAAAAAAATGGTACCCATCGGCACAGAATGAATATTCTACCGCCTTATGGCGTACACCAAATAACCCTTTGCTCTCTTATGCAATGGGGAATATTTATTTTCTGTTAGATGACTATCAACGCACCATTGAAACGTATGAAAACGTGTTGAAGCTGGAGCCGGGATTTGTTTATGTCCATAAAATGCTTGGAGATCTGTATCAGAAACGGAAAGAATCGGAAAAAGCGATTTCTGCGTACCAAACCTATTTGAACAAGCATCCGGAAGACGTCACTGTTCGAGTCTTATTAGGAATGGTCTATGAACAACAAGGCGATCAGGAAACTGCGCTGAAGGAATACACCACCGCGTTTGAACTTCAACCGGAGAATCCCCTGATTCTTAACCAACTTGCCTGGCTTTATGCCGAACGGAGCGAGCAGCTTGAACAAGCTTTAGATTTTGCTCAAAAAGCGGTAGCTGCGAATGCGTCTGCTGGCATTATTGATACCTTAGGATGGGTACATTACAAACGCCAGGAATTTTCGAAAGCGATTCAATACTTTCAACAAGCCCTGGAAGAAAGTCCGTTTCAACCCACGATTACCTACCATCTTGGATTAGCTTATTATGCCAGGGGGGATCAGGCTCTCGCCCAACAGACCTTTCAAGAGGTACTGGAACTGGATAACAATTTCGAACATGCAGCCAGAATTCATACAATGCTCGATCAATTGAAATGATATGGCAAACCTGATTGCGCAGGCCTCTTTTCGACCGATATAATCAGAACGCCTATGGCTGACGAGTCCGCCCAGCCATCAATGGCCGGTCTCAAAGCTGAAGCAGGCTGAAGCCTGCTGCTGAATGCCAGAGGGCGCTTCAGCGTCCTTTCGCTTTGAGACTGGCGATTGATCGCCAGGAGACAGGGCAAAAGAAAACGCCTTCTACATAACATGAGGAACTCCATTACCCAGGGCTGACGCCCTGGACGACAAAGATGCCGTCCCTTCAGGACTTGTCAAGGATTTGTCTTATCCCGAACTCACGTTGATTAAAGCGCGGCTAAATCTTCATAGACATCTACCAGGGCATGATAACACTTCTCAAAAATCGGCTTCATTTTTTGATAGATCTTCTGGCGTTCCTGGTCTGGCTTCTGGGTGCTTTCAATCTTCATGAAGCGATCGATCACGTCAAAGTCTTTAAACACGCCGGCTCCAACCCCGCCGATAATCGCGGCCCCCATAGAGGTGGCTTCTTCCAAATAGTTCGGTTTGAGAATATTAGCGTCATAAATATCTGCCATAATCTCGCGCCAGATTGCGCCTTTGGCCCCGCCGCCGATCACAACAATATCGTGGATCGCCACTTGCTGGCGGAAAATATCCAGAATGATGCTCAGGTTCATCGAAACCCCTTCCAGCGTGGCCCGCAGGAGGTCTGCGCGTTTGTGTTCCAAATTCAGGCCGATATAGGCCCCGCGCGCTTTGGGATTCCAGCGCGGCGTGCGTTCCCCCAATAAATAGGGCAGAAAGATAAGCCCTTTGGCGCCGGGCGGCGACTGCGCAATTTTCTGATTGATCAATTCGTATGGGCTGACACCTTGCTGTTCAGCCTCAAGAGTCTCCTGGGTACAAATTTCATTTTTCAGCCAGTTATACGAACTCCCGGCGGTTTGCATGGTTCCGCAAGGATGCACATAACCTTCCACTGCGTGCGCCCAGACAAAGGTACGCATCTGGTCATCATAAATCGGCGCGGTCGTAGTGGTAGCGATCCAGGAGGATGAACCAAGGTAATTGTAGGTGACACCCGGTTTCACCGAGCCAACACCAACCGCCGCACACAGGCCATCACCGCCGCCGGCAACCACAGGAATGCCTGCTTTCAGTCCGGTGGCTTCCGCCGCTGATCGCGTCAGTTCTCCGATTACGTAAGTTGATGGTCTGGCTTCCGGCAGTTTATCGGCGTCAATTCCGGTAATCTCAATAATTTTTTCCGACCAGGTATTGGTATTCAGATCAAAAACGTTCGTGCCGGAGGCGTCGGTAAATTCCGTCACCATCTTCCCGGTCAATTTAAAATTGATATAGTCTTTCGCGTGCAGCATTTTGCAGGTCTTCCGGTAAATGTCCGGTTCATTGTTTTTGATCCACATCAATTTTTCGACCGAATAGGACGCGCTTGCCCGATGGCCGGTAATTTTGTAAAATTCTTTGCCGTCAATTTTTGCGAGAATGGCGTCGGTTTCCCGGGTTGCGCGCTGGTCGCAATAAATGATCGAATCTTTGAGTGGAACGCCATGTTGATCAACACACAAACAGCCCATCATCTGCCCGCTGAAACAGATCGCCGCAATCTCATCCACCTCAATATGGTGCACCAGCGCCTGCGTCGAATGGCAGACCGCTTCCCACCAATCTTTCGGGCTTTGTTCAGCCCAGTTATTGTGAAAATAGTGCGTACCGTAAGGATAGACTTTACTGGCAACCAGTTCGCCTTCTATGGTAAAAAGCGTGGCTTTATTGCCGGATGTGCCGAGGTCATGGGCTAATACATATCGTTTCATGGCTCTGCTCTGCCTCCCTGGAATGAGTAATTCTTATTAAAGATTATCAAGAATAGAACACTGATTGGGCTGATTGGACTGATCTCCACTGATGTTTCGGGAACAGCGACGCACGCTCTACGTCGTGATTACGACCGCAGATCAGGCCCTGAATTCGTCGTGAAATCAGTGAACATCAGCCCAATCAGTCTTATCAGTGTTCTATTTCCGATAATATCTATTGTAATGAGCATGGCTATCGAAACATCTCACGCAGACGCATCGGACGTAAGTCTTGTTCGTTAATGACATACCAGGTTCTCCCAAGCGTTCGAATCGGGTGGATGTCGTCATAGGCCGGCGCGTCGAAAATTTCGTCGTAATGTTCCGGTTCCTGAAGAAACAACAGGTGGTGATAGATGCGCCCTTCCTTTGAAAACCATTCTTCCCAGAAAAGCGAATTCAGCTTTGTATCAATCGGAACAGCGTTGATGACATGTCCGAACCCAGGAACGATCTTGACAATCCATTCATAGTCCTGATAAGGGTTCGTTTCCTGAGCGGCGATAGACTCAAGGAAGTAGGCATCAAAGTCTACCCCTAATGCAGAAAAAGCTGCATCAACCTTTTTTTCCTTTAAAATGGAGCGTAGTGTATTCATGGGATGATATCCCGGTCATCAATGACCGGTCTCAAAGCTACAGCAGGCTGAAACCCACTCATCAATACTGCTTCACCGGGCATTTCAGCATCCTTCAGCTTTGAGGCTGGCGATTGAACGCCAGGAGATTTATTCCAGATTTGCATGCCGCGTAAACATGACATCTGAAGTCTTGTTCTGGCTTGCCATCAGCATCAGGATCAGCGTATCCAACACCAGCAGCAGACTTTGTTCAAAAAGCGATCCCATCGGCTGGATGGAGGTAAAGCCGGTCTCTTTCTGAATTTTCGGCGATGGGGCCGCAATGCTCAACAGTATATCAGTTACGTTTCCGATTGGCGAGTCGCGATCAATCGTCACCAGCGCAAGCGGTGCACCGATTTTTTTGGCTTTCTGAGCCATGTTGACCAGGCTTCCGGTTGCGCCCGAGCCGGAGGCGATAATGACCAGATCGTCCGCCGTTAGATTCGGGGTGGTGGCCTCGCCGACGACATGCACCTCAAATCCGAGGTGCATCAGACGCATGGCAAACGCTTTGATCATGAACCCTGAGCGACCTGCTCCAGCCACAAATATCCTTTTGGCGCGTAGAATCGCCTGCACCACATCGGCCGCGCTTTCGTCGCTGACGCTCAACACGGTGTGTTCAAGCTCTCGAAGAATTTGTGAGCCTATTTCCCGGATTGTTTTCATGCCATCACCTCTTTCAGCGCTAACACGGCCTGTCTTTTATCTTTTTTAGCTGTAATCGCCCCACCTACAATCACAATTTCCGGTTGATACACAAGAATCTGCGGTAACGTCTCCTGGTTAATGCCTCCGGCAACAGCGATCCTGGCGTTACGGATGATCGCGCTGACCCGCTGCAATTCATCCAGCGGACGCTTCCCCTGGGCTTGCACGTCGGTCCCGGTATGCACGCAAATATAATCCACGCCAAACTGGTCAATCTGCACGGTGCGTTGTTCGATCGGTTCCACAGCGATCATATCCACCATTACTTGCTTCCGGCAGGCGCGGGCCGTTTTAACAACATTTTGAATCGTAACAGACGCCGCCGCTCCTAACACCGACACAATGTCCGCTCCGGCGTTATATACGAGCCGGGCTTCATGATCGCCGGCGTCCATGATTTTGACATCTGCCAGCACGTTGAGCGATGAATACGCGCTTTTGATCTCAGTAATCGCCCTGACCCCTTCCTTCAAAAGAAAGGGGGTTCCAATTTCAACAATATCAATCAGATCGTGCACTTCACTGAGAATGGCTTTTGCTTCTTGACAATCAACCAGATCCAATGCTAATTGCAATTTCATGATCGCGCCCTCTGGTCCTCCAGCACAACCACGACCTTGATCGCATGTTCCTTATCGGTTTCAGCGATCTGTAGTGCGCGTCCGGCCTCGCTTAATGGGAAAGTATGCGAGACAAAGTCGGTGACGTCAATTACTTTGCGCTTGATCAGATCAATGGCAATCGGGTATCTCAAATTCGGGATGGAGTGTGTGGCGCGCAGTTGCAGGCGTCTAAAATGGAAGGCATTGGCATCGAAGCTAATCATGCCGTTGTCAAAATCAATACCATTATAGGTGATGATCGCTCCAAAACGAGTAATTTCAAATGCGTCCGGGATGGTTCTGGGCGGCGCGGTAATGAAGACCCGGTCGAACCCCTCGGGACATTCTGCCCTGAGCGCCTCCACAATATTGACTTGATCCGGACAAAACACTTGATCTGCTCCCAGTTTGTGAGCGAGAGCTATGCGAGCTTTGGAATGGGAGGATTGCGTCAGCACCACTTTCCTGGCCCCCTTAATTTTCGCCAGTTTCAAGGCCATCAATCCAATCGGGCCGCCCCCAAAAATAGCGACATTGCTGCCAATCGGAATCCCACCTTCCTCAATCACGTCAAGCGCCACGGTCAGCGGTTCGGCCAGGGTCGCTTCAACCGGAGTCAATCCAGGATTTTTGTGTAACGCCAGATGGTGCGTTTTAATATAATCCGCCATACAGGGATCGTTCATGGAAATATAGAGATCGGTGCAATACACAATTTCACCGTTTTTACAGGCGGTCGAGGTGCCTAAAGAGGTGTGATTTTCAACAATTACCTCATCGCCCGGCGCAAATCGCGTGACATGTGCGCCAACTTTGGCGACAACGCCGCAGAATTCATGTCCTAAGGGCAGGGCTTCTTCTTTCGCTGAAGTACGTCCGAAGTGCAGATCAGTGCCGCAGATACCACAGGCCAACACCTTCACTAAGACTTCCTCAGGGCCGATCTCAGGGATCGGAATATCGCGCAATTCCACCTGAAACGGAACTCTGACGTAAGCGGCTCTCATAAAAAAATTCCTCCTGGGAAACTACAGGAATAAAGAATAAGCAAGAATTCGAGTTCAGGCATATTCCTGCTTATCGCCCTTCTTGTAGTTTCATTGTGCCGAGTGAGCGTGATCTCATGGCAACTCCTTTGAAAATGTAGCGCAAAATGGTATTTCACGCATCGAAACTTTCGTTTCGATGTATAGCACTTTTATGTCAGATTACTTCTTACGTTTGTTATATTGGTCAAGTAAGACCGCAAAAATGATCAATGCGCCCACCGCGATTTCAAGGATAAACGGATTAATGCCCAGCAGATTGCCGCCGTTGCGGAGCGTTGCCATCAAAATCGCGCCTAACACCGTGCCTAGAATCGAACCTTCCCCGCCAAACAGACTCGCGCCGCCGACAACAGCAGACGCAATTGCGTCCAATTCATACCCGGAACCTGCGGTAGGAATGCCGTTCCCCAACCGGGCGGTCAATAAAATTCCGGCAACTGATGATAAAAACGCGCTAATCGCATAAATCCGATAAATATTATTTCTGATATGAATACCGCTCAGACGGGATGCTTCCACATTACTGCCGATCGCGTAGACATTGCGGCCAAACTGGGTTCTTTTCGTAATGATCGTTGCCAAAATGATGACAATGAGCCAGACAAAAAATAAGGCTGGCAAGCCCACAATAGTCAATTGCGCAAATCCGGTGAAGGATTTCGGCAACCCGGCCACCATTTTAGCTCCGGACACTAACATGATCAAACCGCGTACAATCGTCATCATACCCAGGGTTGCGATAAACGGCGTTACCTTGCCATTATGAACGATAATCCCATTGATGAGACCAACCAGCGTGCCCACAGCTAACGCCAGCAGCACGGAGAGGACAATCCCCATCCCGGTTTTCAAAAACAAGGCGACCACAATACTGCTCAATCCCACAACTGCTCCGACGGATAAATCAATCCCGGCCGAAATAATGACAAAGGTCATGCCTAAAGCGACAATCCCGATAATCGAGGTCTGCCGGACTAAATTAGACAAATTTTGGACCGTCAGAAATCGGTCGGTGGCAATCATGAGCACCACGAATAACACCACCAAAATAAGAATCAAGGTTCCCTCGGCCACCATGAGATTATTCTTTTTCAAATAGGCGAGTAATTTTCCGATAGGATTTTCTTTCTTCTCCTCATTGTCAAGCTTCATAATCGTCGTGAACTCCCTCTTTAAGTTTTTTCTTCATCATGAAGATGATGCGTTTGTCAGTTTAAGATTCCAGAGGCCAATTTGAGAATTTTTTCTTCATCATATTCCGAGCGGTTCAACATCCCGGTAATTTGACCTTCATGAATCACAAGCAGGCGATCAGAAATACCGATAATTTCTGGTAAATATGAGGAAATCATGATAATGGCATAATGTTGTCGCAAAAGCTCTTCAAGTAATTTATAAATTTCAACTTTAGCGCCGACATCCACGCCCACGGTCGGTTCATCAAAAATTAATACCTCGCTCTCACGGCATAACCATTTGGCAATCACAACCTTCTGCTGATTGCCTCCGCTCAAATTGAGTACACGCTGCTGGAGTGAGGGGGTCTTAATCTGCAAGCTCGAGACATACTGTTCAGCGCGTGCTTTCTCCTGACGCAAATCCACAAAATTCAGACGTGAGATTTCTGCATACGACGCCAGGTTCACATTTACTGCCACGGAGAGAGATAACGCCAGTCCCTGTCCCTTACGGTCCTCCGGCAGGAGGCCGATTCCATGCTGAATTCCCTCAACCGGCGATGTAATTGCTGTCTTTTTACCGGCAATCCAGATCTCGCCGCTCGTAGATTCTTCTGCTCCGAAAATAGCTTTGACAATATCTGTACGTCCGGAACCAACCAGACCGAACAACCCGAGGATTTCGCCTCTGTAAAGGTCAAACGTAATATTTTCAAACCGGCCGCGTTTCGTCAAATTTTTGACTTCTAACGCTTTCTCACCCTGCTCCACATGCTGAATCGCATACATCTCCTCAATCGTACGCCCTACCATCATCCGGATTAACGCATCTTCATCTGTTTCAGCCGTTGGCAGCGAATTCACCCAGACGCCGTCGCGCAGCACAGTCACCGTATCACAAATTTCAAAAATCTCTTCTAAACGATGCGAAATATAAATAATCCCCAGGCCATCCGCTTTCAGTTTTCGGATGAGTTGAAATAATTCTTCGGTTTCTTCATTCGTGAGCAAGGCGGTCGGTTCATCAAAAATAATGAGTTTGCTCTTATCATGCACCGTCTTCGCAATCGCAATCATTTCTTGTTCAGCTGTCGGTAAATCCTTCACGAAGGTTCTGGGATCAACGTGCAAATTCAATCCTTCCAGGGTCTCCTGCGTGACCTGATGCACGGTTTTCCAATCAATAAACCCCAGCCTGGTGCGCGGCAGATGGCCTAAAAAAAAGTTTTCGCCTACAGATAAGTGCTGCGCCAGGGTGACATCCTGATACACCGCGCCTAACCCATATTCTTTGGCCTGAATGGGGCCATTGATTTCAACTTTTTGTCCCTGGACATAAATATTTCCGGCATCGCGTTGATAGACACCCATCAAAATTTTGATCAAAGTGGATTTGCCCGCGCCGTTTTCCCCGACAAGTCCATGAATTTCCCCGGCCCGCACACAAAGATGCACATCTTGTAACGCTTTGACTCCCGGAAATGACTTTACAATATTTTCTAACCTGACAACTTCTTGTTGTAGCATGTTGGATGACACGCAGCTGTCTGTCCGGGGAAGATTCCCTCGGACAGACAATTCTTCGTATGCAGCGCGATTACTGTTTCTTCTTCAGCATCGGATCAAGTAAACCTTTGATCTCCTCTTCATTCATATTTTCCTTTGTTACTGCGACCGCCCCTGTGTCCAGATATTTCGGAACTTCTTTGCCCTCTAACACCTGAACCGCGAAATCACAACCTTTATATCCCATCCCATAAGGATCTTGCAGGATCAAGGCTTTAATCGCGCCGCTTTCCAACGCTTTAATTTCTTCAGGATCAGAATCAAACGCGGTCACCATAATTTTATTCTCTAATTTCTGTTCCGTAATCGCCCGTGAAACCCCGTCGCCCGTGTGGTTATTATCGGCAAAAATACCAATCAGATCGTCGTTCGCCGTAATTAAGTCTTCCGCTACGCCTAAGGCTTTGATAATATCATTATCAACATAGCGTGGAGGAATGATTTCGATCTCCGGCGCAATTTTCTTCATCTGTTCCGTAAATCCGGCGTCACGATCATCAAGCACCTGAATACCTGCCATCGCGCTCACAATAGCGACTTTCCCTTTGGGAGCGATCCCCGCAGCGTTCATGGCCTCAAGCATTTTATCTGCCGCTAAGGCGCCTCCGACTGTATTATTGGTCGCCAGGAAAGAATGCACCTTATCGGTATTGACTTTGTTATCAATGGTAATGACCACGATGCCTTCGTCAACCGCACGTTCCAATGCCGGGACGGTCGCGTCGGAACTGGTCGAAGCAATCACAATGGCATCAGGCTGGCTGGCAATGACATCTTCTACAATCGCCACTTGTTTATCAATATCGGCTTCCGACGGCGGCCCGTACGAGGTGACTTTGGCAACATCAGGATGCTCAAGTCCATAATTCGTTCCTCCGACAATCACATATTGCCAGAAATCGGAATCCGTCGCTTTGATAATCAAGGCGATATTATAGGGTTTCTCCGCAGCAAAGGCTGCCCCTGCAAGCATAACAGCAATGACGAACGTAAACACCGCAAAACATACGACAACTTTCTTCATACAGCTTACCTCCACTTGATGATATGAGATTGACAATGCACATGAGAACAAAAACCTTACTGTTCTATTACATAATCATGTAGTTATGTAATAACATGACTGTTATAAAAAAATTTTCCAGAGAAATGTCAAGGGAAAAAATAGCATTTTATGGATTCCGTCCATATTGCAGGGCTGTGAAGTTCTGGTTAGAAATGGCGTCTCGGCTTCGCTCGACGTCCGAGTTTCCGATCACCGCGCGAAGTCGAGATGAGAAATATGCCCAGAACGTAACAGTCTGTGTTTGATATAAAGAAATATCGGGAAACACTTTTTCCCGGCGCTTTGTAGTTAAAACAGAATGAGACGCGTATGAGACTAATCAATCACTTTCAGCCAGCCGCCGTCAACATAATAGGTGGAGCCGACAGAATAGCTTGCCCGCGGCGAACAAAGAAAGACGAAGAAATTCGCCAATTCCTCCGGCGCAGCAAAACGACCAATAGGAGCGTTTTCTTTAGCAATGCGATCGAGATACTGTTTGGCGGTGATGCCTTCTTTTTCACACAGAACTCCGGCGGTTTTCCACCAATCAGGCGTCAGAACAAGTCCAGGATTAATGGTGTTCACGCGAATGTTGTCGCCAATAACTTCGTTCGCCAGACATTTTGAAAACATCACCAACGCGGCTTTGGTGGTATTGTAGATCGGTTCATACCACAAAGGTTGTTTGGCGCAAATCGAGGCGTTGTGCAGGATGACCCCGCCGCCGCGTTTACGCATGGAGGGCACAAAGGCGCGGGCCAGGCGCACAGCCGCCATTACATGTAAATCCCAATAGTGCTGCCATTTTTCATCTGAGGCATTCATGATGGTTTCTTCACTTCCGGTGCCGGCATTGTTGATCAGAATATCGGCCCCGCCGAAGGCTTTTTCCACCTGAAAACGCAGGCTGTCAATATCGGCCGCAACACTGACGTCGGTTTTCACCCCTAACACCTTGACGCCGGATTGCTTTTGAATCCCTTCCGCAACCTGAAGCAGGCGTTCCTCATTTCTGGCGCACAGCACAAGATGAACGCCTTCGCGGGCCAGAGCTTCAGCAACAGCCAGGCCAATTCCAACACTTCCGCCGGTAATCACGGCAACTTTATCTTTGAGTCCTAAATCCATAAATTTTCCTCCCCTGTAAGTGAAGTTTTTATTCGTGCGTATAAGAAACCGGGTTTTTTCGAAAAAACCCGGTTTCTAAGCTTGAGCCCTGTAATAGTTTCATAGAATTTATCCGACATTAATCATAACTTTCATGGCGCGATCTTTGGCGCTGTCAATATAGTGATAAGCATCTAAATAGGAACGAAACGGAAATTTATCGGTGACCAAGGGGTCCAGGCAAAGTTTCCCGGATTCGGCAAGTTCAATCGCTTTTTCGTAATCTTGCTTCTGATACATGAGTGTTCCGATCAGACTCAACTCCCGATCTTGCACCAATCCTAAATCAACCTGCGGTTTTTTCCCAAAAACGCCTACAACCACAATAGTAGTACCTTTACGCGCATAAGCGATCGCCTGGGCGATCGTTGGTTCCCCTCCCACGCATTCCATGATGAGATCGGCTTTATCCGGGCCAAAGTCTCGCAGAAGCGCGGCGTGCAGATCCTCTTTTTCAGGATTGACGGTAAAATCGATCCCACACGCTTTGGCTTTTTCCAGACGAAAATCGCTCAGATCAACGATCATAACAGCCTTTGCCCCCAGTCCTTTCGCCACCTGTCCGACAAGATTGCCAATCGGACCTGCGCCAAGCACCAGGATGTGTTTTCCAGTCAGATCTTCTCGCGCTCGTCCCAGCGCATGAACCGCCACCGAAACCGGTTCAATCATCGCTCCGGCTTCATAAGACATGTTTTCAGGCAGCTTAATGGTCATATCAGCGGGTACGGTGAAATATTCCTGGGCGGCGCCGCTGGTTTGAAATCCCATCACTTTCAGGTCATCGCAGATATGATACATCCCGTGCCGACAGGGATAACATGTGCCGCACGTCACCTGGGGCATGAACGTGACCTTATCTCCGGGCGTAAACGCCGAGACATTCGCGCCGACCGCAACGATTTCGCCAGACACTTCGTGTCCCTGCACCACCGGATAACTGGTATAAGGATGCAGTCCGTGATAGACATGAATATCCGAACCACACACACCGATTTTTTTAATTCTGATCAAAACCTCCTCTGCCCCTGGCACAGGCTGGTCAATCTGGTGAAACATGATTCTTCCCGGTTCTGTCATCACTGCTTGTAACATACTCTCCTCCTGTCCTCTTTTTGAACTACAAGGATGACTCATAAGCAAGGATTTGCGATCCCTGGTTATGTGAAATCCTTGTAGTTTTATCATACCGGGTGAACATCAGTTCATGACCTCTCTTTTGAAAAGATAATGCACAATATTGACGTTCGTTTATGTCATAACAATATAACATGACGACAATTGACAGCAGTCTCTCAGAAAATGTCAAGAAAAAACCATATTTGAAGAAATTCGCCCACTTGAAAAATTTCCTCCTGTTAATAATTCTGGACTTTATTTCCGAAACAACCGAAAATTAGGCAAATTTCCGATAATATCACCTCAAGAAGGATTTCCATGAGCATGAAAATTGATCAGTTCCGTTCACAATAATGTGCTGTAAAATATCCGAAAACCCTCTATATTCCCCCGTAAGAAAGGTTTGAGAAAATCGAATGACCACAATACTTCATAAAAAACTTGACAACATAAAAACAGCATGACAATAGCTGCTCATAATGTAATTACAATACAACAATAATTTACTTTTGATATGATCATCAACACAAATCGGGTCGTTCTGCTTATGGACATGGTGTTTTGCGGTATAGGCAAAGGGGGTGAGAGGTGTTCGAATTTCCTGGAGAAAAGAATAAAAGAATAATGGATAGACTAGTCTCAAAGAAAACGTCATAAAATTTGTCTCACATAACATAATAAGTAACGTGTAAAAAATAACTTCCGCTTTTGCCAAACTCAGGAAACCAGGTTTTTCGGGAAAAACCTGGTTTCTCATCGGTGAACTTAGTTTTTACACTTTACGAAGTGAACATTCCATGGAGGATAAGAGTATGAAGTCGTTTATGCAGTGGAAAGTGTTGTGGGCTGTTGTATTATGTGCAGCAATCGTATCAGGTGTTTTGGCTGTAAAAGCAGAAGCAGCCGACAAGGTCACGCTGGTTGTTTCAATTAGAGGACTTGATAACCCCTATCATGCGAACTATGCAGAAGGGGCAAAGGCTTTAGGAGAAATTCTTGGACTGCCTGTTGATGTGCTTTCGACTGAAGCGGACAGCCAGAAAGGTATTGCTGACATCAAAGCAGAAGTAGCCAGGACAGGCGCAAATATGGTACTTAACCTCGACCCGAACCAGGCTCCGGACGTTGTGCCGATTGCCAAGATCCTGGAAGATGCCGGCGTGTATTGGGTGAACTGGTGGAACAAACCGGACGATATCAACGTGAAGGATTACAAGTACTGGATCGCCCACATCACCTTTGACAGCGTTGGTACCGGATATTTTAACGCGAAAGAGCTTTTTAAAACCTTCAAGACCCCGAATAAGGGCAAAATCATTGCTCTGCAAGGGCTGTTGGCGAATACTCCGGCCATCGAACGTTTCCAGGGACTTCAAAAAGCGTTGGCTGAAAATCCGGAAGTTGAGTTAGTTCAATGGGAAGGCGCGGATTGGGATAGAACCAAAGGCTACAACGCCACAAAGGCCATGCTCGTTGCCCACCCGGATATTGACGGCGTCTGGTCTGCCAATGACGAAATGGCTATGGGCGCAATTCAGGCCTTGAAAGAAGCCGGATTAGCAGGCAAAGTCCTTGTCAATGGCACCGATGGCATCCCGGAGATTTTTGATGCGATCAAAGAAGGTCTGGCATGTTCGACTGTTTTGCAAGATGCGAAATACCAGGCGCA
The DNA here is from genome assembly GCA_040772385.1 of Candidatus Vecturithrix sp. Lineage (GTDB taxonomy): Bacteria > Moduliflexota > Moduliflexia > Moduliflexales > Moduliflexaceae > Vecturithrix. Next base: position 1,310,684 of record JAXGYF010000001.1, read on the forward strand.
GCTTGGCCTCTCGATGGCTCTGGCCGCAAAAGAAGGCAAACTTGATGTCGCTGCACTGCCGGCCAAATATCGCTCATTCAAGATTCCTGGGGTTGAAGTCACACGCGAGAATGTCGATCAAGTCGTCAAAGAGTTCTTGGAGAGCACGCCAACTTATGATCTCACCGACTTCTTTGCACGCTTTGTAGAAGAAGCCAAGTAAGCCTCTTCTTGATGCGATAACAATCGGTTCTCCCCCGCAGTTGCGCGATTCTGCCGCTGTGGGGGCCCCCTTTTTTGTTGTATTGCTACAGGTCATATTTCGTTCTAATTTAAAGGAGACCTCAGGATTAACATGGCAACAAACGTCGAATCAAAAGATACACACGCTTTTGCAACGTTTTGGCAGTGGTTCCGGCGAACCGGGATTACGGGCCAAATCTTTGCCTTAATCATTGTGATGGGCCTCTTCACGATCGGGACCGGAGGCAAATACCTTTCGTGGGCCAATATCCAGGTTATTTTAAGTCTCGCGGGAATTCCGGCGATTCTGGCGATCGGGTTGCACCAGGCCATTATATTAGGCGCGATCGATCTTTCGTCTGAAGGCGCGGCAGGACTCTGCATTGTTTTTGTCGGACTGTTACTGCGCAATAAATATAATACGAACGATATCGGTTTGTGGATCATTCCGATCACATTAATTGTAGGCGGACTTTCAGGAATGCTCAGCGGATTGGTCATTACAAAGTTGAAAATCCCTTCCTTTATCAGTACCCTGGGAGTCGGCTGGACGCTCTATGGTTTGGCGGTCTATATTAACAAAGCCACAACCATTCCGCTGCTGGACACTCGCATTCAAAACATCGTCAATGGCAATATCGCCGGCATCCCCAATATCGCGATTATCGCCGTGGTCTTGTTGATCATCGTGCAATTTGTTCAGGATCACACGCGTTTCGGACGTTATATCTATGCAATTGGCGGAGATGAACTCCTGGCGAAACAGGCGGGGATCAATGTTGATAAAATCAAGATTATCGTTTTTACGATTGCAGGAAGTTTCTACGGGCTTGCGGCCCTTTTTCTCGCAACCAGGCTCGGCAGCGCGCATCCCCGAACCGGCTTAAATCTGACGTTTCCCGCGATCACCGCTATTGCCGTAGGGGGAGTTGCCCTGACCGGCGGGATCGGGGGCGCAAAAAATGCCGCGCTCGGCGCCCTGATCGTGACGGCGTTGAACGATGGCCTGATTCTGATGCAAGTCAACCCCTATATTCAACAAGCGGTCAATGGCGTCGTGTTGGTCGCAGCCGTCGCCGTGACAATCGACCGCAAAAAACTCGGTTTTATTAAATAGGATAAGGCGAAATTATGAGCACTTTGAGTCAAAAAGCAACCAGGCAGCCGGTGTTGACGTTGGAGCACATCACGAAAGTGTATCCGGGGGTCGTGGCGCTCGATACTGTAGATTTTACCGTGTATGCGCAAGAAGTGGTGGGGTTGGTCGGTGAAAACGGCGCCGGTAAATCAACGCTCATGAAGATTATGATTGGCCTGATACAGCCTGATAAAGGCACAATCACCTCAGCAGCAGGCGAGCACCTGCTCTTGAAGGATCCGACCACAGCCATCAGATACGGAATCGGGATGGTCTTTCAGGAGGGTTCCTTGATACCGAATCTGTCAATTATGGAGAATTTATTCCTGTGTCATGAACTCGATTTTCAAAAATTCGGACTGCTCTCGAAACGCGCGATGCGCGAGATGGCCGCAAAGGTTTTGAAACAGGTGAAAGTCCAGGTTGATATGGACACGCCGATTGACGAAGTAAGCCCGGCTGTACGACAGATGGTAGAAATTGCGCGCCTCCTGTGGCTTTCACAATTGTACCAGCAAACCAACCCCATTCTGATCCTGGATGAGCCGACGACCGTGTTGACGGATAGCGAGCGGGAAACGCTGTTTGCCATTCTCCACGACCTCAAGCAACATGCGTCTGTCGTACTCATCTCGCACCGGCTGCAAGAAATTATAGAAAATTCCGATCGGATCGTGATTTTAAAAGATGGCAGAAATGTGACCGAAATGGCGGCCTCCGACGCCAGTATTGCGGAGACCGAGCAGCTAATGGTAGGGCATACCTTTGCGGCCGATCGCTATCTGGAGGGAGAACAAACCGATCCTGGAGCAGAAGAGATCTTGAACGTCCAGAACCTCAGTAAAAAGGGCGCGTTTGAATCGCTCGATTTTACAGTCAAACAAGGGGAAATTGTCGGTTTGGTGGGACTTGTCGGTTCGGGTAAAGAGGAAGTCTGTAAGTGTATCAATGGCCTTGTGAAAGCTGATACGGGCAGCATTTTTTTGGGAGGCGAGAAATTGTCGAACGGGTCTCCGAGTAATGCCGTCAAAGCAGGGATAGGGCATATCCCGATTGACCGCCGCGAAGAAGGGCTGGCTGCGGCTATGAGCGTGGCTGAGAACGTCAATCTGCTGGTGCTGAAGCGTTTACGCGTCGCAGGCATGATTAGTCCGTTAGAGGAACGAAAAAACGCCAGGTATTGGATTCAGGAATGTCTGATCAAAACGCCAGCATTAACCACCTTATGTGCGAATTTGAGCGGCGGCAACCAGCAAAAAACCGTCATTGCCAAATGGCTGAGTTCGCGCGTGCGTTTTCTTGTGCTCGATCACCCGACACGAGGAGTTGACGTCGGCGCAAAGGAAGAGATTTATAAGCTCATCCGCCAACTCGCGCACGATGGGATCGGCATGGTGATTATGTGCGATACGCTCGAAGAAGATATCGGCCTGAGCAACCGCATGTTAATCATGAAGGATGGCCGGCTTGTGAAAGAGATCGAGTGTCCGCCGTATAAGAAGCCGAACCCGGGCGATATTATCGAGTTTATTGTGTAGGGTTATCATTGTGAAGGAGAATGGACGTGGAAAAAAGGCAACTAGAAACAGAAAAGGAGCAGCAGACAACTCTCCTGCATGGAAAAAAAAGGCAAATCCCAACGATTTTCTATACTATTGCACTGCTGATCGTGGTGGGATTCCTCTTTTCGTTAGGCAATGCGAATTTTATCTCCGCGTATAATTTGAATACCATCGCAAGCTTCGGTGCCATTCTGCTCATGGTTGGACTGGGACAAATGTGCGCGATCCTCGTCGGTGGTATTGATCTATCCGTTGGCGGGGTGATGTCATTCGTGTCGGTCGTGTTTGTAAAAATTGTTCCGACGACCGGCTACTGGGCGTATCCGCTCTGCATTTTGATCGGCGTGCTCATCGGCTATATCAACGGCAATATCCTCACGCGCATTAAGATTCCATCCTTTATTGCCACGCTCGGTACCGGCGGAATTCTCATGAGCCTGGCAATGCTTGCGGCCCCGGTTCCGGTCAATGTGCCATCCGACTTCTGGAACGTGCTTGATATTTTTAACGCCTCGTTTTTGAAGATCAATAACGCGCTGTATATCAGTGTGCTGGTCTTTGTCTTGTATTACACGATCTTGAGATTCAGAATGGTAGGGCGACACATATTTTATGTGGGCAGCAATATCAAGATGTCCTGGATGTCCGGGATTAATGTGGTTAAAACCCGTAACATTGCCTTTATGCTGTCCGCGTTTGGCGCATCAATGGCGGGGATTATGGTGTCTGCCACGTCGCTTGGCTCGAATCCTTACGTCGGGTCCCCGTACATCTTAAATTCGATTGCCTCAGTGGTCGTCGGCGGCACAGCCCTCACCGGAGGCACCGGCGGAGCGGTGAACACGTTGTTTGGCGCGCTGCTTTTAAGCGTATTGCAGAACGGCATGAACGTGGTGGGCATAGATCAATATTTCCAGCAAAGCATTCTGGGATTAATGATCATTATCAGCGTCACGCTGACCTTCGACCGCAGCAAGACCCCGGTCATCAAATAAACTCCCAGGAGGATAACGTATGCACTATAAATTTCTCGGGAAATCCGGATTAAAAGTCTCTGAAATCGCCCTCGGTATCCAAACCTTCGGGTGGTGCGCCGATGAAAAAACCGCACATGCCATCCTTGATCGGTTTATTGAAGCTGGAGGCAATTTTCTCGATATGGCGGATAGCTACAATGAAGGACGGGCGGAACAGATCATGGGAACCTGGCTGCAATCCGGAAAAAACCGCGATGCGCTTGTGATCGCAACAAAAACTTTTTTCCCAACCGGCAAAGGTCCAAATGATACGGGACTGACCCGGAAACATATCCACACTGAAATTGATAACAGCCTGCGGCGGTTGAATACTGATTACGTTGACCTTTACCAGGTACATTGTTTTGACGCCTCGACTCCTCTCGAAGAAACGCTTGGGGCGCTTGACGATTTAGTTCATGCCGGGAAGGTCAGATATATCGGGGCCTCCAATTTTACAGCCTCGCACCTGCAAAAAGCCTTAATGCTGAGTGAAATTCATAGATGGAATGCCTTCATCTCGCTCCAACCGGAGTACAGTCTGCTGGTCAGAAGCACCGAGTGGGAACTACTGTCTTTCTGCCGAGAAGCAGGCCTGGCAGTGCTGCCCTGGTCGCCTCTGGCCGGAGGCTGGCTGACAGGAAAATATCGAAAAGACCAGCCGCCTCCCTCTAATAGCCGTGTCGGGAGGAAAGATCGTTGGGACGATCAGGCTGAACAGCGGGCAAGCGAACTCACCTGGCGCGTAATTGACGCACTTATTTCCATTGGGAACGAACGCGGCAAGACCCCCGCTCAGGTTGCCCTGAACTGGCTTCTACAGCAGCCTGGCGTGACCAGCCCGATCATCGGCGCACGCACGTTGGACCAACTTGACGATAACCTGGGAAGCACAGGGTGGGCACTGAATGCAGAAGAACTTGAAAGGCTGAATGCTGCCAGCGCTATTCCCCTACCCTACCCATACAGTTTTATTGGAAGATACACCAGGAAAAGACCATAAACCAGTTTTGATGATCGTTCTCTTAAGAAGAACCTGAGAAGCTGTTTTAAAAGTCGAACATAAGGAGTGCCAAAGCTCAGTTTTGGCAGTCAAAGGCAAGCTTTGACACTCCTGTCAAAATGAACGATTGACGCATAAAAAACATTATCGGAGGAAAAGATTATGTTATTAGCACGGAATCTTCAAGGAGGGCAGCATTTAGGTATTCCGGTACTGGATCTTGATCAGGCCAAAGCCTGGTACACCCAAAAACTTGGCTTTACGGTGATCCACGAACCCAGGATTGCAACGCCTGAGGGAGAGATCAAAGCGGCCTTTCTCAAGTTGGGCAATATGACCCTCGAATGTTATCAGTTAGTCGGCAAGGAATTGGAAGAGATCCGCACCCGAGGGCATGGGCATATTGACCATTTCACCATAGATGTGTTGGATATTGACCAGGCCTTGCGTGACGCGTTGCAAAACGGGGCGGAACTGGATGATTCTACTCCGGACGGTCCGATCCTGACTCCGACGTTCTGGTCGCAGGGGGCGAGATACGTAATGCTCAAGGGGCCGATGGGGGAAAAAGTGGAATTGAATCAGCGCCTGGATTTAGATCCCGCGCGTCGCAGTGAAATACTGGGCGGCTGGAGTCACTTAGGCATTCCGGTGACAAACCTTGCAAAATCGAAAGCTTTTTACCGGGAATTCGGTTTTCATGAGATCATGTACGCCGAAATCCCTGTGAATGGCGAGGCCATCAAAGCGGCGATGATGCACAAAGAGGATTTCATCATTGAACTCTACCAATTAGTCGGGGCCGAGCTTGCCGAGATCAGTACCAGGAAAGATGGACATATCGATCATATTGCCTTCAATGTGGTGGATATTGATCAGGCCTATGCCGAACTTCAGGCTGCCAGCATGAAGAGAATCGAAGACGCCCCGGTCTATATAGATTTTTGGGACAACGGCAGCAAATATTTCAACGTCCGCGGCCCGGATGGAGAGAAACTCGAGTTTAATCAGATCTTATAAAGGCGAGTATTCAAATTTACTCTCATTCACATAAGGATTCTCGAAAACGGGATGTGCCTCTGACCTTCGATAGAAGCAAACGCTGGTGATTAAGTAAACAGATTCGCTTACCTGGCAGGTTGTAAGGTCCTGCCAGGCCAAGATCGTCTCTGGATGGTTTTTCATTATTCATTGCGCCCCATAAGAGATTTTGTCAAAATGTTTGTTGAGCCTCTTATGTAGCTTCCATAATTGTATTTCTTTCTCACTTACACAGGGGAAAATGATCTGTTTCACAATGGTTACTTTGAAACAAAATCAAAGAATAAATGGTAGAGATGGATTTCTTTTATGTCAACGTGATAAACCGTTCAATGCCATTCACTTCATATTTCTCTTCAGCCTTGTTATATCTCCCATGAATATAGACCTAGCTGGCAGAACGCAGAAGTTTACATTCTATAACAAAATTTTTCCTGAAATCGTTCCATATTTTTGAACAAAGCAATATTCTATTGTGGTGTCATCATTTTTACAAGTTACATTGCTCTATTGCATGAAAAAAGTCAAGATTTAGACATCTTCCCCTCACCCTTTCATCAATGAGATTTCCCTCCAGTAACAGCACCACCATCTTTTCAAGCTCCGACTCCGTAGCTCCGCAACGTTGAGCGGAATAATCATGCAGCACATATTCTCAGGGAATTATCCTGTCCCTGTCAATATTTTTCTACAGCCATTCATAATCAATCGCAAGTCTGGTTATGCGCTATGGCAGTTCTTTGAGGGTGATCCCCTCGCTCAGCACGGCTTGCTCAAGCACAAAGCGGTTATTGCGGATCGGGATCATGATTTTTTCATTCACCTCACAGCGGCACAACAAGGTCACAGAGAGCCAGAGTTCATCAGCCAGCGCGATCTGGTGCTCGAAAGACTGGATCATATTCTCCTTGCTCGGGATGGATTGGTTGTTGTGTGTGACTTCAAAAACCTGCTGGCGATATTCATTCTCGGAATTGCCCATCACCGCGAGTTTCCTTGTCGCAATGCCATCGCCGGCATAGGACAGGATTCCAAGTATCGTGTTGTCATGTTCCATTTCAGCCGGCTGTTCACTCCCCGCACCGTCATCATAGCCGATATAACGATAGACGCCGCTGTCCTCATAGGCAAGGGTTAAAGCAGGCGTGGTGGTTGAAAACAGTTCCTTGCCATTGGCTAGGTCATAATAAATTTCACGACGAGACAGATCGCAGCAATAGGCCTGCTTGAGCCGATAAACTTTGTGCGCATAGTCGCCAAACAGCACATCGCCGCTCCGGCCGTTCGCGCTGAAGGTCCAGAAGGGCGCGGCGTTGTCCGGTCGGGCGTCATAGGCTTCAACCGTGACGCGTCCGTCGCCGTATTCGCGGCTTGTAGATTCCTCAATATCAATCAGTTCTCTCAGAATAACAGGGCCTTGCGGAAGGTGGACAAACATAAAACGATTGCTCACCAGGCGGGCTGAGAGAAATTTTTCGTCAAGACCTTCGATGCTTTCAGGCCAGATGGCGAAGTAGGATTCGGCCCTCACCAACGGCTCCCGGATGACCTCCGATTCCTGGCCGAATGACAAGTTGACACAGACTGACAGGCAGATCGCGCCTGCAAGCAAACAAACAAATCCGCAGAAAACCATATATCTCATAGAACGTTTCATACGTATTTCTCCTGTGAAACTACAAGGATTCCTCATAAGCAAGGATGTGTGTGTTCCCTGGTGATGTGAAATCCTTGTCGTTTCATCACGCCGGGCGTCCATGATAGCTCCTGTGAAACTACAAGAATTACCCATAAGCAGGGATTTCTGCAGCAAGGATTTTTTATCCCTGGTTATGTGAACTCCCTGTAGTTTCTGACGAGTAAACTCCCGCTCATGGCATCTCCCCTGAAAATGTTTCGCAAAATTATTTTCGTACCCGCGAAACCGGAGTTTCGCGGAACATCCTCTGCCTTAGTCAAACGAGATCGCGCTTTTCAGGCCGATTCCTTGAGACACATCCTGAATCGTCTGATGAATGTCCTTTAACCTCGCCCGCGAGGTAATCAGGTCTGTGACGGTAATTAACCCATCAGCAATCAGATTGATTGTTTTCTGATACTGGGCGAGGCTGGAACGAGTCATTCCTGTAATCAGGAGTTGTTTGTAATGGAGCAGATTCGTATCAAGTCCGACAACTGATTTCCCGGCCGGAAGCCCTCCGAAAAACAGGATTTTCCCGTTTAAGGCTGCAACTTCTAAGGCGACGGCTTGTACTTGAGGCACGGCGCAGGCGGTAATCACCAGGTTCACGCCGCGGCCGTGCGTCACGTCTGTGATCTGCTCTGGCAAAGGGAGACTGGCATCGAGAGGGATGCACGACGCCTCCAGTTGACGACACAAGGCTAAACGGTTCTCGCTCACATCATGCATAAAAATCTTCGAGGCCCCAGCCATTTTGGCTAACCGGGCGTGCATGAGACCAATTGGCCCGGCGCCGATGATCAGCACCGTATCTCCCGGAACGGTCGGGCATCTGGTAAACCCATGATAGGCGCAGGAAAGGGGTTCGACAATCGCGGCTTCATCAAAAGACATCCGTTCAGGAATGACCATCATATTGCCCTGGCGCACGGCGGCCTCGGGAATCCGCACGTATTCGGCAAATCCGCCATGACTATTGATTCCCAAAGCTCTGAAGTCCTGCGTACACATTTGAGTGTTTCCGCTGATACACAACTCACACACCCCACATCCCATATTTGGAGCAACTGACACGCGCTGACCTTCGTGATAGCCTTTTACCTGGCATCCGACCTTATGAATAACGCCGCTCAACTCATGACCGAGGATCAAAGGCGACTCTTCAGACACGCCTTTATGCCCGTTACGGAACATACGCACATCCGTTCCGCAGACAAAAGCGGTTTTGACTTGTAACAAAACTTCGTTTTCCTGAATTTCAGGAGTTGGCATCTCCTGAACGCGGAGATCTTCTTTGCCATACAATAACGCTGCTTGCATATTTTTCTCCCCTGCCCGTGCAGAGTAAAATTCGATTATACTCGTTGTTGTGATTTTTGGCTTTATAAACTCTGAGACATTTTACGCTGATTCATACCGGATATTCTGTCAAGCACCGATTTCAGGATTTTTCGCGTTCCGGCGCACGTTAGCAGCGTGCGCTAATATCGCAGTAATGTCTTTATCGCCAACCCGGACCTGGCTGTTTCAATCGCTTCATGGATTTTCTGAATGGGAAACTCTGCGGAGATAAAATCTTGCGTGTTGAGTTTGCCCTGCCGAATCCATTCGCATAACGGTTCCTGCGCTGCAGCTTCCCTTCCTCTGGTCGGCCATTGATGCACAAAGAGATTAAAATTATAAGGCCCCATATATTTTTGGACGGTAATGGCCGGTATGTCAATAACTCCATACACACAGACTGACCCTGCCATTTTGATCAAAGGTAATGCTGCATTAATAATGTCTTCTTTTCCAACCGCGTCAATAACAGCATCTAACGGCTTTCTTCGGACTTGACTTAAATACTTCAATTTTTCATCGCCAGGGGCAAAGACTTCATCTGCGCCCATTTCTATCGCTTTTCGGCGTTTCTCGGGTAAGACATCAACGCTAGCGACATAACCTAATCCGAGATTTTTAGCAAATTTGATAAAGCTCAAGCCCACCGGACCAGAACCGAAGACCACAATGTCATCTCCTGGCTTCAAGTGGAAATCGCTGAATCCGGCATACACCTCTCTCCACGTACATAATAATGCTGCAGTTTCGGCTGAAATATCCTTTGGCACTACCTGTTGAATCTGATAAAGATCGCTCCAACCATGTTCAGCATCAGCCACTCCGTCATTCAGCATCGCCTGATGATCGCGAACCAGGATATATTCTGAAAATCCGCCCCAACCGCTGGCATACTGAGGATCTGTCGGCTCCAGCAACAATCCCCCAACCGTTCTGTCCCCGGGTGCAAACGACGTGACTCTTTTGCCAACCGCCTCCACAATCCCGACCGACTCATGCCCTAACAGTAACGGATAGGTCTCAACTCCTGGGAAATGACCGTCAATCAGTTTACGGTCGGTGGCATTACATAAAAAAGACACTTCTGTTTTGACAACAGCATCATAGTCTCCCGGAATCGGTTTCGGAACCTCCACGATTTCGACCTTGTTTGGCCCAACGACTGCGATTGAAAACATCAGATCCTCCTTGTTATTCTGAACGACGCTGAATCCCCTGCAAAAGCACCGCGAAAATGATAATCACGCCTTTAATGACTTGCTGAGGATAACCTGGTACATTCAATAAATTCATAATATTTCCGATCATACCGAGAATACAAATTCCTAACAGGGTATTAAACGCGCTTCCCCTACCGCCGCTTAAACTCGCTCCGCCGATCACTACCGCCGCAATCGCATCTAATTCAAAACCGGTTCCGACAATGGGAGAGCCTACCCCAGTTCTGGATGTACTGATAATGCCCCCAATTGCTGATAACCCTCCGGAAATGCAATAAACTAAAAATTTGTAGATGGATACCTGAATACCAGACAAGCGCACGGCAGTTTCGTTGCTTCCGATAGCAACAACCAATCGTCCGAAAACTGTATAGCGAAGAATGAAAAAGATACTTGCAAACACAATAATCATCAGAATAACCGGTTGCGGAATATGCAACCAGTAGCTGCTTCCAAATTCTTTCAGCGCAATTCCATGCTCCGGCACCAAAATAGGGGCGCCTTTAGAGATAATAAACGCAAAGCCTCTGGCAATGGTCATCAAGGCTAATGTTGCCACAAACGGCGCCATACGGTGGAACGCGATCAGGTACCCGGAACACGCTCCGGCAAACATTCCGATCAGAACTGTCAAAATCAGAGCAATGGGCAATGAGTTGGATAGCACAAAATACGCAGACAGAACGCTTGCCAAGGCCAGTATTGACCCAACGGACAGATCAATTCCACCGGTTAGAATCACCATCAGCATTCCCATGCTGATAATTCCAACCGGAGCAATCTGCCGCAGGATATTAAAAATATTGCGCTCGGTCAAAAACACATCTGAAATAACTGAGGATACGATAATGAGCAGAATAAACATCACAAGCGTGTTGTGCTTTAATAAAGCATTGACCACTTTCTGTTTTTTCATCTGGGACAGTTGCATAGTACTCACGTTACTCAACCTCCTATCTGGACAATTTCCCTTTGAAGTGGTATTTCACACTTCTCTCTTCATTGGCGGCTATTATGACCAATCGCTAACCTCATAATATTTTCTTCCGAAAGCTCGTTCTTTTCCAGCATTCCTTGCATTTTGCCTCCACGCATGACCAGCACGCGATCACAAATTCCGATCAACTCGATCATTTCAGAAGAAATGACGATAATGCCTAATCCATTCGCAGCAAGTTCATTGATTAAGTTATAAATTTCAACCTTTGCCCCCACATCAACCCCCCGGGTCGGTTCATCGAAAATAATGAGCTTATAATCCGTATCAAGCCATTTTGCCAAAACGACCTTCTGTTGATTTCCCCCGCTTAAATCAGAAACTTCGGTTTCCGTATCATTGGCTTTAATTGCTAATTTCTCAATTAACCACCGGGTAAGGGACTTTTCCTTTCCAGCTTTAATAATTCCGCCTTTTCCGGTCATCTTCTTTAAAGTCGGCATAGTCACATTCATTCTCACCGACATTGACAAAATGACACCCTGCTCTTTTCTATTCTCCGGCAATAAACCAATTCCAGCCTTTACAGCATCCCGGGGAGATTTAAGCTGTAAGGTGCGCTGATCCAACGTGATTTTGCCGGATTCCATGCGATCAGCTCCAAAAATAGCTCGAGCAATCTCTGTGCGACCACTTCCTACTAAACCCGCAATTCCCAAAACTTCCCCTGATCTCAAAGAGAAAGAAACATTATGGACCTTTTTGCCCCTGGTAAGATGCTCAACTCGAAACATTTCCGCCCCTATCGAGCTTTCTCGTTTTGGGAACATTGCCGTAAGGGTCCGCCCAATCATCAGTTTGATTATCGTATCAGGAGTCGCTTCTTTGGGATAAACGGTGCCGGTTACACTCCCATCTTTAAGCACAGTCACAATATCAGCAATTCTGAAAATTTCTTCTAACCGATGAGAAATATAAATGATGCTCACTCCCTGCTGTTTCAGGGTTCTTAAAATCTCGAATAATCGTTCTGCTTCAAGGGGGGCCAGCACCGCAGTTGGTTCGTCCAGGATCAGAATTTTTACATTTTCCGAGAGGGCCTTGGTAATCTCAACGACTTGTTGATGGGCGACGCTTAATTCGCCAACAATACTCCGGGGGTTAATATCAAAACCGATGCGGCTGATGACGTTAGCGGCATTACGGTATAATTCCGACCAGTTCATGAAGCCTTTTTTCCCACTGAGATGTCCTATATAAATATTTTCAGCCACAGTTAAATCAGGCGCTAACGCAAATTCCTGATAAATAATGCCAATCCCCAATTTCCTCCCGATATGCGGATTACTAATATTTATAGATGTCCCATCAATTTTTATGCTGCCGCTATCCTTGTGGTACGCCCCGGCAAGAATTTTCATGAGCGTCGATTTCCCAGCGCCATTTTCCCCTACGATGGCGTGAATTTCACCGGGTTTAACCTTGAGAGATACGTCATTCAGGGCATGAATCCCTCCGAAGGCTTTCGTAATATGACTCATCTCGACACGATACGTCTCAGTCATTTTGATCCCCTCCACTTTCCACTTCTTTACTTCTTGTCTTCCTTCGGTTATACAAGATTTTTGGGCAGCCACGAGAAAAAATTCATGACTGCCCAACTACTGCTTATTGTTCGAAGCAGGATTTAAAACACCGCATTCGGATCATAGTATTGGTCCACATTTTCTTTCGTGATACAGACGGGCGGCGTATAGTACACTTTTGGAAAATCTTTTTCTCCCTGCAGTACTTTCAATCCTATTTCCAGGCCAGTTTCAGCAACCAATTTCGGGTTGTTCATTCCCGTCGCGCCATATTTGCCTTCTTTAATCAAAGCCAGAGCCTCTTTTTGTCCATCAGCAGCAGCAAGGATCAAAATATCGTTTTCTTTTCTGGCTTCCTTAATAGCTTCAAGGGCTCCTAAGGCCATACTATCATTTTCTGTGAGCAAGACATTAATATCGGGATGGGCGACTAAAATATCTTCCATTGCGGCCAGTCCACCTTCATGCGCCCAATTTCCCCAACCTTGCGCGACAATTTCAAAACCGGCTATGCCAGCTGTGCGTAATTGTTCTTCTATAATTCCACGGAAAACCCCCTGACGCCGTTCTTTTCCAACCGGATTGCCTTGCGATCCGCTAATTAACGCCATTTTGATCGGTTTCCCCTGCATCTGCTTCACCAGCCATTCGCCGACCAATTCCCCATTAGCCAGATTGTTCGATTGCACAGTGGTCACAAAATCAGCGGACGGATCAATAGAACTATCTATAATAATCACAGGAACTCCGGCCTCTGTCGCGGCTTTCGTCGCCGGAATTAATCCCTTAGGATCTTTTGGATTCAGAATCAGCAAATCAATGTTCTGGGCAAGCAAATCTTCAACATTACCGAGCTGTTTGACCATATCATCGCCAGCTTCGGTTGACACAAAATCAAGTCCTAATTCCTCAGCTTTTTTCCTGGCAGCTTCCGCTTGTGCTGCAAAATACGGTGCTCCCAGAGTGTACATAGATAACCCGACTTTAATTTTTTTCTCCGCATCGGCGTTCTTTACCCCGCTCATCACCATCAAACTTACGGTACAAGTAACAATCAGCACGAATGCTAATAATTTTTTTACGTTTTGCATACGAATGTCTCCTGAGAAATATCAGAATTCTATCAAGAGCGACATGATGGGGATCTTGATACCATCACCTCATCAAATCAATCCTTGACAAAACCTGGAGTGACTTCTATAATAGGTGAACTCGATAAAATTAAATCTATCTTTACATCAAAAATTTTTATTCTACCAGAAATATCACCTCCTTCAAATTATATCGAAAGAATTCATATAACAGCCCTCTGTATCTTCCACCCCTCAAGAGTTAGCATCAAACTGGGATGGTCATATTTATCGGTTGATTACCGGTCAGGGGCTGTTTGGTGTAGGTAGATGGATGATTTTCCCACAACCACACTTTTTCATCACCATGGCGTAATGTCATAACAACATAACATCATAGCGTATTCATAATAATTATAAAATTTTTGTCAAATAAAAAAACATATTAATCACATAAGATTAGAAGACGTTCGCCTTAACGAATGATTTTCTTGACATGAACGCTCGTTTGAACTACAGATGTCATCAAGTAATTATGGAACGCCTAGGACTTCAAGTATTGCAGGAATGACAAATATTCCCATCATTTCCTTACCTACCGTCTATCGGCTGTGGATCGCCTACGGCGAAAAAATCAGGTGATGGTGGGAATCTGTTGCTACAAGACTCTATCGCCTACAGCGAACAAATGATCTCGATAGCAGCGTCATAAATTATGTGCGTATTAAAGTATGCGGATGGGGAGAACATGAAGAAGAAATTGGTGCTCTTTGGGGCTGGTAATATCGGTCGGTCGTTTATCGGCCAATTATTTTCACGCGCCGGATATGAAGTGGTCTTTATTGATGTGAACGACCAGCTTATTCAGGCCTTAACTACTCATCATCAATACCGGGTGGTCATCAAACGCAATGATGTCTCCGATGAAATCTTATGGGTGACAAATGTGCGCGGCGTGCATGGCAAGGATCAGGAAGCGGTCGCCGAAGAACTTGCGGATGCGGCAATTGCGGCGACGGCGGTCGGGAAACATGCGCTGCCATATATCATTCCTTCCCTGGCGAAAGGACTGGAACGGCGACGCCAGAAATCAGGCGCGGCTGCACTTGATATTATCATGGCGGAAAATGTGCGGCATATTGCAGATTATATGCGCCAGGAATTGATTCAGATTCTCCCGCCGGATTATCAATTCAATGAGTTGGTCGGGTTGGTCGAAACCAGCATCGGCAAGATGGTGCCGATTATGAAAGCGGAAGATGTGCAACAAGATCCCTTATGGATTTTTGCGGAAGAATATAACCAATTAATTCTCGATAAGCAAGGCTTCAAGAATCCGATTCCCGACATTCCGGGATTGGACCCGCAAGAGAATATGGCCGCTTTTGTGGATCGCAAACTGTTCATCCATAATTTAGGCCATGCCGCGACCGCTTATTTCGGCTATCAATACAACCCGGAGTTTGTGTATCTCTATGAACCGCTGACCGTACCGGAACTTTTACAAAAAGTCCGCGCCTGTATGCTGCAATCAGCGGCGGCTCTCAATGCTACTTATCCCCGTGATCTTCCCATACCGGAGTTGCTTGAACATATTGAGGATCTCTTACAACGTTTTCAAAATAGAGCGTTAGGCGATACGATCTATCGGGTCGGGCGCGATCTGCCGCGCAAACTTGACAAAGAAGATCGCTTGATAGGCGCGATGCTGCTGGCCAAACAAACGGGCTGCGCTTGCGATCTGATTGCCCAGGCGGTGCTTGCGGCTTGCGAGTTCCGCGCCAGAGACGAACAAGGTCGCCTGTTTCCTGCCGATCAACATTTTCTCGAACAAGATTCTCCAGCGGGTATCGAGCATATTCTGACAACGGTCTGTCGTCTCTCGCCCGCCTTGCCGCTTGAACATGCCGTAATCAAGGAGATTGTGCACCAGACATCGGAGCATGAAGTGCCATAAATGCCCCTCACGTTCACAGACTACCACAATCAAGGACAACAAGCAACTCTCTGCTTTCATGGTCAGATCCCGGAGTTGCTTGATCCTCGTGGGTTATTTTTGCTCAAGTCTGTATCTTTCTAAAGTGATGCGCACAGTTGTCCCCTGGTTTTGCTGACTGGTTATATCCAATTGCCCGCCGAATATTTCTGCTAATAACCGGGCAATGGCTAACCCCAATCCTATGCCTTGCTGTTCATATTTTACGCGGTCAAACTGCATGTATGCGCCAATACATTCACGTTGTTCTTCAGACATTCCGCGCCCCTGGTCGCTGATCGAAATCACCAGGAGATTTTTCTCTGGGCGTGATACCACTCGAACGGGCGTGCCCGGGGCAGAAAATTTGAAGGCGTTATCCAGAACCTCCTCGATCATCTTATAAAAATAGAGTGTGGCAATCGAGAGAGAAGCTTCCTGCGCCTCCAAATAAAGATCCATTTGGCGGCCAGCTTCTTCAGCTTTCCGCTTCGCAAGGTATGTAACGACCGTTTTGGTTTCAATCAATTCTTTGTCAGCATATTTCTCTTCTTTATCAGGAATATATCGGGCCATGATCAAATCGGAGTACAGTAAAGAGTTTTCAACCAACCGCTCCAAACGTCGTACTCCCTGTTCGATGCCCTGGGCGATTTCGAGAATCTTCGCAGGATCCCGGACTAAATCATCGCTCAATTCTCTCAGAAGGCAGGCCTCTCCCATGATTCCGTGCAAAGGGGTACGGAATTCATGTGGCAGAGAAGCACTTAAATGCAAACGCAGATTTTCGAGCTGACTTGCGGTATACTCTGAAAGCGTCTGGTGTTTTTCCAGGCGTGTCTTGATTGCTGACAGCAGATCAGGAATCTCAAAGGGTTTCGTTAAATAGTCATCAGCTCCGCTGTTCATGCCTTTGCGCAAATCCTGATGCGTCGTTTTTGAGGTGAGAAAAATAAACGGGATCGCAGCCGTGCGAGGATCATTTCGAATTTCAGTCAGTACACCGTAACCGTCCACTTCAGGCATGAGAATGTCGCACAGGATCAAATCTGGAAGATGTTCCTGCGCTAACTGGATGCCAAGGCGGCCGTTTTCTGCGCCCAGTACGCCAAACCCTTCAAATTCGAGTGTTTGCAGAATTGTAAAACGCAAATGTTGTTCATCTTCTATCACCAGGATGTTGAACATATCGCACGGTTCCTTTCTCTGTATGACTTGAAATGTTTATAGGGTGATTTCGAGGAATAAAGCGGAGGATGGCCCTTACTTTCCTCGACAAACATTATAATCCCTTCGAACAGTCATTGTCTGTATAAGTTTATTGAACAGAAATACAAAAATCATGCCATCAATGGTTCTTGATCGCGGAGCGGTACCAACCTGCGCCGCATTATGTGCACTTAAAAAAGCGGCTCATTCAAAAAAAGTGAGACATTTTGGACATAAGAGAAAAATTGGGGCAAAATGCCCCACTGCCAAATCATCATGAAGGGGAAAACCTGCCCACCATTTCATGAATTTTCAAACGTATTAAGCGTTTGCCAGGAGCGACAACGCTCGTCTTTAGCGGAGAAAACAAAAGTTTTTGCGCTCAGGAGAATACCCTGTCACATCGTGGCATAAAATCTGCATAAAAGAAGGATTGTTAGAAATTTTTCAGGAGAACATCTCTGAAAAATTCCTGAATTTCCGCGAACATGCGGAAAAAATCTACGCTACGTATCCCGAAAGGCTCGAATTCTTTGCTTGATAGCAGCATTTCCTTCAGGAAAAACTGCACAAGTCTACAATACAGTGAAACAATAATTTTCAAAGTCCTGGAGTGTAAAAGCGATACTTTTGTAGCAAAAATTTCGTTTTTGCACGCCTTCTTGGTACGAGGAGTCATTCTTATGAGAAATCTCAAATTGAGCCTGAAAATCGGATTAGGATTTGGTATTGTCATTTTGATCGCCTGCCTTTTGGGAGGAATGGCGATTTGGAACATGGCAAATATCACGCGAGAGGCCAAGATTTTGCAGCAGGAGTACCTTCCTGAAGTAAGTATTTTCACCAATATTGAACGATCTTCTTTAGAAACGATGTATGCCATGCGCGGATATGCATTTACCATGGAGCATTCCTATCTTGAAGAAGGAAAGACGAGACTCGAAGAGGTCAAGCAGTCGATCAAAGATGCATACCGTTTGGCTGAAAATGCTGTTCATCTGACTTTATTACAAAAGGCTGTCGAAAAAGTGGACACTCGGATGGCTGAGTATGAGAAGTTCGCCGATGAGACGGTCGCCCGGAACAGGGCAATTGAAGAAAATCGAAATACGCTTAATGATACGACTCAGGTCTATCTGGAAAATTGTGATGTATTTTTAGACAGCCAGCAGAAGCTGATGCTTGAGGAAATCGAAAACGGGGCACCTGTACTCCAGATCAAAGAACGGCTCCAGAAAATTACCCTTCTCAATCATATTATCAAACTCAATAATACAGCACAGGTAGAGATATTGAAGGCTCAGGCATCGCGAGATCCACGGCTTATGCAGGGTGCGTTAAAAAATTTTGACGAGTTGGAATCCATGTTTATAGAAATCGAAGGGATCACCCGTCGCGAGGTCAACCTCAAACAGCTCAAAAATACGCGAGAGGCGGCCAGAACCTATCAAGCCACTATACAAGATCTGTGGCAAAACTGGACGGCTCTTGAAGCTTTGAACCAGCAGCGTACGGCCGTGGCGCAAGAGGTGCTCACTGAAGCCGAAAATCTTGCAATTAGCGGAATAGAAGAAACTGAGCAGGTCACCCGGCACACGGTCGCCCTGCTTTCGATGGCATCGAGAATCATGAGTGGCGGTTTACTGATTGCTGTCGTCGTAGCAACGGTGATTGCGATGGTGATCGCGCGCGGGATTATTATTCCCGTGCAAAAAGGTGTTGAGTTTGCCAAAGCGATTGCACAAGGCGATCTCAATGCGACCGTTGATGTGGATCAGCACGACGAAATCGGTATTCTGACCAATACATTACAAGCCATGCGCGACAGAATTCGTGAGGTGCTGCGCGAGATGGATGGACTAAGTCGGGCGATTCAGGAAGGAAAACTGGAGACCCGCGGTGATACGGAGTCTTTTTCCGGAGCCTGGCGCGATCTGGTGCTTGGCCTCAATGATGTGGTCAATGTTTTCATGACCCCCTTTAACGTGGCGGCCGAATATATAGACCGGATTTCCAAAGGGGATTTACCACAGCAGATTACGGATGACTATCAGGGTGATTTCAATGAGCTGAAAAATAATCTCAATGGGCTGATTGAAGGTTTACATGGCTTAATTGACGTAGCGAATGCCATTGCAGCAGGAGATACGTCGGTCAATATACAAACCCGCTCGGAGCACGATCAATTGGCGGTTGCCTTTCAACGCATGAACGCCTCTGTAACCAATCTGATTCTGGAAATGAATACATTGACTGAGGCGGCTGTGGCTGGCAAGCTGGATACACGCGGCAACACAGCGAAATTTCAGGGCGATTTCGCCCGTATCGTGCAAGGGGTGAATAATACGCTGGATGAGGTGATTGGCCCCTTAAATGTGGCGGCCGAATATGTAGATCGCATCAGTAAAGGGGACATCCCGGAACCGATCACCGATGAATACCAGGGCGATTTCAATGAAATCAAAAACAACCTGAATCAATGTATCGCGGCAATCAATGGCCTGGTTCAGGCGACAGACGATTTGATCCAGACCGCGACAGCGGAACAATTCGAAACTCGTGCCGATATTACTCGCCACCAGGGCAAATTTCAGGAGATCGTGCAGGGTATCAATAAGACCCTGGACGTCGTCGTCAACAAAGTTTTCTGGTACGAACAACTCTTAGATGCTGTTCCCTGGCCTGTGTCAGTAACCGATCTTGACATGAATTGGACATTCTTCAATAAGGCCGCTGAGGAGATCACCGGCCTCAAGCGCAGCGAGATGCTCGGCAAAGCGTGTAAACATTGGAATGCCGATATTTGTGATACAGAACGCTGTGGAATAGCCATGCTCCGCAAAGGCAAAACCACGACATATTTTACGCAACCCGGATTAAATAAAGATTTTCAGGTAGATACCGCCTATCTTAAAAATGTAAAGGGAGAGCAGATTGGACACGTTGAGATTGTCCAGGATGTGACAACTGCAAATCGTGTCAAACAATACCAAACCATCGAAGTCAATCGCCTGGCAAATAATTTGAAACGAATTGCGAACGGGGATTTGACCTTTGAACTCACTGTCGCGAACGGCGATGAGTATACAAACGCTGAACGTGAAAATTTCCTGAAAATTAATGAAAGTTTAAAACGAGTCAAAGACACGTTTCTTGCGCTTGTCGAAGAAGCTGAGAAATTAACGAAAGCAGCGGTTCAGGGAAAACTCGATATCCGCGGTGATACGACGCAATTTCAAGGCGACTTTGCCAAAATTGTGCAAGGGATCAATAATACTCTGGATGCCGTCGTCGTTCCTCTGCATGTAGCGGCCGAATATGTGGATCGTATCAGTAAAGGCGATATTCCGGCCTCCATTACCGATGAGTATCAGGGTGATTTCAATGAAATTAAAAATAATCTGAATATCCTGATTGAGGCGACGAACACGATTGTTCGGCAGGCCCAGGAGATGGCGGCCGGTAATTTGCTCATTGCTCTGCAAGAACGGTCAAGTCGTGACCAACTGATGCAAGCTTTGAATATGATGATTCTCCGCCTGAAAGAAGTTGTCATCAATGTCAAAGGCGCGACCGAAAATATTACGGCAAGCAGCCAGGCCATGAGTCAAAGCTCTGAAGAGATGTCACAAGGGGCCACCGAACAAGCTGCGGCCGCGGAGCAAGCCTCATCTTCCATGGAACAAATGGCCGCCAATATCCGTCAGAATTCCGAAAATGCCTTGCAAACCGAAAAACTCGCCTTACAGGCAGCGAAAGATGCCCAGATCAGCGGACAGGCTGTGAGTGAAACCGTGGCTGCTATGAAAGATATTGCTCACAAAGTCGTCCTGATCGAAGATATTGCCCGCCAGACCCGTATGCTCTCGTTAAACGCAACGATTGAAGCTGCACGCGCCCAGGATCATGGACGCGGTTTTGCGGTAGTTGCCTCAGAAGTCCGTTCCCTGGCTGAACGCAGCCAGGCTGCGGCTTTGGAAATCAACGCACTGGTCACTTCAAGTGTCATGATTGCTGAAAATACCGGAAACATGCTCACGAAGCTGGTACCTGATATTCAGCGCACAGCAGAATTAGTCCAGGAAATCAGCGCGGCCAGCAAAGAGCAAGACGCGGGAGCGAGCCAGATCAACAAGGCGATTCAGCAGTTAGATCAGGTTATTCAACAAAACGCCACGGTCTCGGAAGAAATGGCAGCCACCTCAACAGAGTTAGCCAGTCAAGCCGAGCAGTTGCAAGAGTCTATGCAATTTTTTAAGACGGAAGCGTACGATGAGACACAAACACCCCCTGGCGAACAAACCACGCTGAAACCTCACTTATATCTTCAAACTGCACAGAGCAGCAACCTGAGAAGGGCGCAGATGATCATTGAACCGTCGCCTGACAAAGCGCTAAAAAGTAAAGGCAGCGTATCCGGCAATTCCGGATCTTATGCTATCCGCATGGATTCGATAGCAGCGGCTGAAGATTTACACGATGAGGAATTCGAGCGTTTTTGAATTTCGAAACACCTGGTGTCCTGGCCTGTCAAAACTGACAAAGGTTGATTTATGATAAGCTTACAGCGTTATTTATAAGTATTGATCTTCTGTATTAGTCCTCCAGACAGGAATATCCGGGGTACCAACACCTGTTCAAAGACGTATCAATTCAACTGAATAATACGGGAATAAAGGAGTTGGATATGCAAAATATGAGCTTACGTCAAAAAATCGGAATAAGTTTTGGGTTTCTCTTGATCAGCGGGGGCTTGTTAGGAGGTTTTGCCGCCTGGAATATGTTGAAGATTGAAAAAGAGTCGAAAAAAATCGCCCATGAATTTGTACCTGAGGTGAGCCTGTTACATGGCATTGAACGTCATGCCCTTGGAGCCATGTACCAGATGCGCGGCTATGTGCTCAGTGAAGACACCTCATATCTTGAAGCCGGCAATCGGCAGCTCCAATTAGTGAATCATTTTCTCAACCAGGCTCGGAACCTGGCTGATGCATCTCCGCATCTTGCGATGCTACGAACCTCTACCGGGCCGCTATACGCCAACATTGAACAATATGAACAGCTTGTCAGCCAGACGGAACAAGCAAATCATGCGTTGACAGCATTACGGATCAGTATGGGAAAAACAATTGACCTTCTGCGGCAGACTGCAAAACAATTTTTGGAAAATCAATATGCGTTGATGCAACAAGAACTCGTGACCGGTATGCAACCGGAAAATCTCGCAAAACGCCTGTCAAAGATTATCGCGATACAAACCTTTGTAGAACTGATTTCTACGATACGTATGAACAATTTAAATGCCAAATTGACAGGCGAGCCTGAATTATTACGAAGTTCTTTAGCCATGTTGCCGGAAGCTCAGCAATTTATGGAAGAGATCCAACGTCAGACTCAACAAACAGAGAACCTTTCCACGATTGAGGAAATTTTTCGTTTGACAAATGCCTATTTTAGCGACACCCAGGTTTATTTGCAACAATGGCTGGAATTGCAGCAGATTACGGAACAGCGGCAAGCTGTAGCAGACGAGGTGTTGAACATTGCCGAAACGATTGCGAATGACGGGATTAGTGAGACCTCTCAGCTTGTTGAGGCGACTGCGGTATTACTTGCGAACACGTCTCACATCATGATTATCGGCCTCATGGTTGTCATTATTCTCGGAGCATTCATTGCAGTGTTCATGGCTCGCACCATTGTCAGACCGTTATTGAAAAGTATCCATTTTGCAGAAGCCATTGCGGCCGGAGATTTAACTGCGACCATCGAATGGGATCGAAATGATGAGGCCGGGATGCTTGTCCAGGCTCTGCAACAAATGGCAAAGCAGCTTCAAACCATGATCGCCTCGGTTCGAAACGTTGCAGACTATGTGGCCTCCGGCAGCCAGAGTATCAGTTCCAGTGCGGAAGAAATGTTACACGTCGTATCGGAGCAAAGCGCGGCGGCTGAACAAGCATCATCTTCAATGGAAGAAATTGCTGCGAATACCCGCCAAACTTCTGAAAATGCGTTGCAAACGGAAAAACTGGCGATTCAGGCGGCTGATGATGCGCGCTCGAGTGGACAGGCCGTTCTTGACACCGTGACAGCTATGCAAGAAATTGCCCAAAAAATTTCTTTGATTGAAGATATCGCCGGTCAAACGCGAATGCTCTCACTCAATGCGACCATTGAGGCCGCCAGAGCACAGGATTATGGTCGAGGGTTTGCGGTTGTCGCTTCTGAAGTCCGCGCTTTGGCAGGCAGAAGTCAGTCGGCGGCTTCCGACATCAATGCGCTAGTAGTGTCGAGCCTCACTGTCGCAGAACGAGCAGGCGATATGTTAGCCAAACTTGTCCCAAACATCGAGAAAACAGCCAGTTTCGTTCAACAGATTAGCACTGCCAGTAAAGAACAAGAGTTCGGAACACAGCAAACGAATATTGCGATTCAGCACCTGGATCAGACAATCCAACACAGCGTCGCCACCACAAAAGAGACGGCCGCCATCGCTGTCGAACTCGCTGCTCAGGCAGACATGCTTCAACAGACCATGTCATGTTTTAAAATGAATTCCCAGGCAAGGTCTTCTGAAGCTCCATCTTCATCCAAAATAACGGTGTCCGATCGAAATAACCAATCCCGCGATCCTGTTTTTTCCTTTGATCTTCCTGGCGGACCAGATGAACAAGATATGGATTTTGAACGATTTTCATAAGCTCAAATGCAGCGTTTCCTGGGGATGAATCCCCAGGCTTGACGCCTCCGCCCTTTCAGGGCGAACAACCCATACCTGTGAGGGGACTGAGGGGAGTACCGCGTAAGTCCTGAATGTTGTATACGTATTCAGCAGCAGCGTTATAAATCTGGTCAGCGGAAGGCTCATGAAAGACAATCACATGTTTCCCCACAGGCCTCCAGATTGCAGGATTCGATGTTCTGAAAATCGCGATTGTCGGGATGCTTAGTGCGGCTGCCAGATGGGAAATACCGGAATCATTGCCAATATAAAGAGCGCAACTTTGCAATTCGCGCGCCAGTTCCGGAAGCGGAAGTTGAGCAAGGATTTTCAGAGGACCGATTGAAGAGAGGTTACGAGAAATTTTTTGAAGAAGCGTTTGCTCAGCAGGTCCGACAACAAGGGAAATATTGAAGGAAAATGCCTGAACAAGACGCCGGCATAACTCCACAAAATGTTCAATCGGCCAATTTTTAGACGAGCTTCCACTGCCGGGGTGGATTGCCACTTTCAAGGATCCGGCCTTTGGCTCTACAACCGCCTCTCTATCAATTACCACCCGCGGCGTGATATCCATATCCGCTTGCGCATCAATTCCCAACACCTTGAGCGTCCGGAGCAAATAATGAGTGACATGTTCGCTGCTCTCATGATTCGGGAACGGATCAAAGCGAAAAACGCCAAAGAGACGAATGTTCCGGAGACGGCTCATGAGCACCCCGCTCCGGTCAAAACTGTAGATGAGTATCCTGTCAAATTGTCGGAGATGCGAAATAACAGTATCTGACAGTGGAAGTGCTTCAGAGAACAGCGTGGCAATATCAGGTTTGTCAATCGAGGTGATGGCATCAAGCATTCCCGGTGTATTGATTAAGCGCAAACGTTCTATCGGACCAATTACTTCGAGATATGCCCGAGGAAAATGCCGGCGTAAGGCCTGATAGACAACGCTCATGACTATCGTATCTCCAATTGCGCCAGACCGGATAACGAGCAGTCGAGGGGCATCAGACAGGCAACTACCGTGTATGTGATTTTCATCATAGTTTCTCATGTCATTTTTCGCAAAATAAAGGGCAAAAAATCCTTGCTTATGAGAACCCTTTGGATCTAGTTCTCATTTCAACGTACGATGTCCACGTCATCGAGCGGGGTCGAGATAATGAACATACACAGCAATGAACAACTCAAAGTTTTATGAGATAAAAGGAGAGAATCAGACGACAGATTGAGTTTCGTTTTCGTTTTTTGATGGAGAGGGGGAGGGCATGTGATTTCCGACCCGCTCTTTAAATTCTTTCCCAGGTTTAAATTTTATTGTTTTCCCCTTTGAAATAGGAGCTTCCTCCCCGGTTCTGGGATTTCGCCCGATGCGAGGGTTGCGTTCTCTGACCATAAAAATCCCAAATCCCCGGCATTCAATGCGTTCTCCTCGCTTCAGGGCATCTTTCAACACATTAAACAGGCTGATAACAGCATCATTGGCTTTTTGTTGAGTTAAATTCGTTTCATTTGCCACAATCTTCGCAATATCCAAACGGGTCATGACATCTCCTTCTCCAAAGATCACGTACTCTCTGTTCAATCCCTCACAGAGGGAAAATACTGCCAGGGACTTCGAACGAATATACAATTCATATATAAGAAAGAATATCAAGGTAAAACGACAATGTCAATAAAATTATGTAGTTAAGTTGATTTTTCCACCAAAATGGTATTACTCTCATAATAAGTTGATTTTTTGGGTTGACAGGATTTGAGTTTCCGATAAGGGAAATCATTTGGAGTATATTCTACACCGAAACCGCTATTTTTTGGATTGATTCAGATACGTGGGGGTAAGGAGGACGTTTTGTTATTTCGTATGAAACGAGTTAGGATTGAACACGTTATTTTTCTCGGAATTTGTGGGTTTTTTCTTGCGCTGGCCTGTAATGTTAATTATCACCGAACGGCCAATTATTTGTTCAGCGATGAAGCAGTTTATTATATGATGGCGCAAAGTTTTGTGCATGATCAAGATCTTGAATACACACAAGAGGATCTGATGCGAGTGTACAAAGATGGCTGGCATGTGGGGCCGCAGGGGGTCTTTTTGAATAAAATCAATGAAAAAATTTATTATTCAAAATCTCTTATTTACCCTCTTTTTCTGGCGCCATTTTTCTTCCTGTTTGGATTTCAGGGATCGCTTATCCTGAACATGGGATTGTTACTCCTCATGATCTGGATCGGATGGGTTTATTTACAACAATTCAATCCACGCTCACTTTCATTACTTGTCTCTTTCACTTTCTTTTTTTTAAGTGCCAGCTTTATCTATCATTTTTGGGTAACGCCAGAAACTCTCAATATGTTCTGCATCACCCTGGGATTGTTTCTCTGGCTCTATCAAGGGAAAACCAGGATTTCTCAAGACACGCGTATTTCAGAAAAACGCAGCCACCGGAAGACGCCTGCCTCGATGATTTTACGCGCTCCTATAATATCAGGAAAATGGTTGTTTACGACGCCTAAAGGACGTTTGTACCTTGCGCCGATTCCAATTGCCATTGCTGCGGCGTCAAAGCTTCCGAATGCATTATTTATTCTTCCGATCGTGTTTGATCTGCTGTATCAATCCGTCAGGGAGATCTTTCCTGGAAAACGCGTGCGCATCCAGAGACGGCGTCGCTGGAATTCTCCGCAGGTTTGGCGATCTTTTGGCAGACTCGCGCTCATAAGTCTTATTTTCTGGCTGGTCTTCGGTTGGTCTTATCTTTGTCAATATGCCCTGACCGGACATTTTAACCCTTACGCCGGTGACCGGAAAACCTTCTACGGAGAGTTCCCGTTCTCGACCGGTAACGATATATGGGAAAAAGGTATTCGTCTTTCTAATGATGATTATTTTGAACAATCCTTTTACTTTCAGCCCCGGGTCTTATTGTATAACATGTACTATTACATCTTTGGGCGGTTTACGGGGATTTTCCCGTATTTTTTCTGCGCGCTTCTCGCGTTTTACTATTTTTTGCGGATCGCGCTCGCACGCGCCCATCCGCCCAATCTAACCACAGATCTGCGAAAAAACGATTTGCCTGCATCCATGATTCGACAAAGAACGTTGTTACTCCTGATTATCGGAGCGAGTATCTTTTCATACATTCTGATGGCGCCAAGCAATTATCAAGGCGGCGGCGGCGCGTTTGGCAACCGCTTTTTTGTGAACATCTATCCGGCCTTTCTGTTCTTAATCACCGGAATATCTGGTATGCGATCCCTGATATTTTCCTGGATCATCGGATCGGCTTTTCTGGCTCAGTCGCTTCTCAATCCCTTTCAAACCTCATTTTCGCCTGCTTTTCATGCGTATCGGGGATTATTTCGTCTGCTGCCGGTGGAATTGACTTTAATTGATACCCTGCCTAACCTTGTGAATCCGCATTTGATGCAGGTTTTCCACGATGAAACACCTGCGTTCCGACTCTATTATTTTGATGATCATACTTATAATATCGCGAATTCTACAAACTTTTGGGTACGAGGAGAAAAAAGCGCGGAACTGGCGGTCCGAACCTTCGAACCTCTAGACTATCTTGCACTCTCTTTCACCAATGGGCCGATTGCTAATCAGGTTGATGTCGAAGTCGCCGGTGTCACTCGTTCGCTGATTTTTGACGCAGCAAGGGAAACTAAGAGACTTGTCTTTCCGCTTCAGTGGTCGATTCCATATTTTACAACCAATCGGATTTATCCGGTGAAAATTCGCTCTCATCACGGCTATGTTCCTCGATTCACCGTCGAAAGCCAATTGGACCTTGCAAGAAATTTAGGATGCCGCGTTCAACTTTCATTACATGCGTTCGATATTGGCAGAGCATTCCGCGAAAACCATCAACCCCATGAAGCTATTTCGGTTCTGGAACCCCTGCTCACTGTCGAACCCAAAAATATTGCCGCTCGTTATGAACTGGCTCTGGCCTATCAGCAGGCCCAGATGCTTGAAGAGGCGGAACGCGAACTTCGTTCCTGTCATGCCCTGCTTGCAGAGTTTCAACAGGTACTCATCTCCCGTTGCCAGGAGCAAGGAGAGACCTGCACGAGTGAGCGTTTTACTGGCGAAGCAGAAACGGACAGCGAATTAGCTCGCCTCCTTCACCCTCTGACTCGAAGCTATGAAGCAGAACATCTTCAGCATAACACAGGCCAGGTGTTGGCATGGCAAGACGCTTCAAACGGAGGGGTTGTGGCGTTCACGCCAAAGGTAGATCTTCCGAATTTTCTTGTCTATGGGCCATTTTCCGAATACCAACCCGGAACCTATCAGGCGCGGTTTCGAATGTACGCGAAATCTTTGCCGGATCCCGAATCTACGATGCCTGGCCCGGCTGTATTTATCGAGGTGTTTGATCAAAAGCAAGGGATCATCGCCCGCAAAGCTGTTGCGCCAGAAATGAAAATTTTCGCTGATTCTGCGTTATTTCATGAATATCTTCTGAACTTTGATCTCGCCTCTCCTGGTATCCTCGAATTTCGCGTATACACGACCGGCCTGGCCCAGGTCAACGTAGATCGCATTGATGTTTATCCGCGCTTGCCAGTTCAAATCTATCAGGCGCTTGCTCAGGTTCTGCTTGCGCAAGATGATCCGCAACAAGCTCTGAACTATGCGCGACAATTGAACGAGGTGTCGTTGCAGTCGCCGGAATTTCAGATCTTATCCCTTCACGCCCTCCATCAAACAAGCCAGTGGGCGAAAATTCTGGAATTGCTGGAATCAGATCTTTCAGAAACCGCTCCCCACACCGGGATGGCCAGTGTGATCTTTGAGGCTCTGCCGACCATAGAGCATGAGAAATTGCGTCATTTTTTGGAAGAATTACATGCCAAATTTGTTCCGACCATCCCTCTTGAGGCGGTTTTTGAGGAAAAAATAGCGCTGCTGGGCTATGATATTTCTACTTCCAGGCTTACACCGGGAGAATCTTTCTCGATCCACTATAGCTGGAAAGCCTTAGATTCAATAACTGCCGATTATGCAATTTTTGTCCACTTCACGAAAAAACGGAATTTTCTGGTTTCTGAAACTATGAGCAACATTAAACGACGATTAGGAATGCCTGTTAATAACATGTTTCAACAAGATCATAATCCACTGAACGGAGCGTATCCGACCAGTCATTGGATTCCGGGTGAACTGATTCGCGAAAATTATCATGTTGCCGTCCCCAAGTCAATCGAACCGGGGACGTATGAAATCTGGATTGGTGTGTGGAACCCATTGACTAAAACTCGCTTAAAAAGTCAAGGGGCGACCAAAGTCAAGCTTGGAGAAATTACAATATGGCCAAAGAATGGCTCGAATGGTTAGAGATTCCACAACCCGCCAGTTTCCCTGAACAGGAAAAAAAAGAATATCGGGATATTTCCTCCAAACGCTGCCCGCAATGCGGCTGGCTCGACGTGATGAGCGTGGCTGAATGTTTTCGCTGCGGCTATAATTATCTTTCCGGCGAACTGCATTCCGATTACCTCAGCCGGCATCAGATTGGCATTCCGACGCCTGAAATTCAGACCGTGACGTTTCAGGAGTGGAAATTCCACCATACTCAGCACCGCTATGCGCCCATACAACCTGACTTTCTGGCCCCGGCCCCCCTAACGGAATTTTTCCTGCGGCTGCAAGCTGAACGCATGCGTCTGGTCCGGGGCTTTCAGACCTTAATTTCCTTAGATGATCTGAATATCATCCATTATGACCATCAATTACACACGGCTCTGACAGTCTTAAATTCCATGCGCGGCCAGGCATTGCTGGCAGATGAAGTGGGATTGGGAAAAACCATTGAGGCTGGCATCATCATGAAAGAGTTAATAGCTCGAGGCCTCATTCAGCGGATTTTAATTATTACTCCGGCATCGTTAATGGGACAATGGCAGGACGAGCTTCTGACCAAATTCGGGGAAAAATTTCTGATTGCCGAACACGATGACGATTGGACCAACAATAAAGTGATCACTTCGTTTTCCCGACTGCGGCTTCCCAAACCGGGACCTCATGCCATTCCTCATGCTTCACAACGTGTGCTTCAACAAGAATATGATTTATTAATTGTTGATGAAGCCCATAAGCTGAAACACCGGTCAACCCAGCGCTTTAAATTTGTCAATCGCATTCGAAAAAAATATGTGTTGCTGTTGACCGCCACTCCGGTTCATAATAATCTGACAGAACTCTATAATCTGATTACGATTTTAAAACCAGGATTATTAGGCACAATTCGCTCGTTCAAACGACATTTTGTGGCGTCGCACGATGCGCGGCGTCCGAAAAACGAACACCATTTGAAAAAACTGCTATCCGGCGTCATGGTCCGCAATCGGCGTTCTGATGTGAATATTCACTTCCCGGCGCGAAAATCTGCAATTTACCATCTTGAATTGACCGAAAAAGAGCAGCAATTATATGATGAGGTCTCGGACTACATTCGCCATGAATTCAAAACCCAGACGAAACACCAATATCATTTGCTCTCGTTGACCACTTTGCAAAAAGAGCTGTGCAGCAGTTCAAGGGCCGTCAGAGACACACTGGAAAAAATGGCGGCTCGCGACTATTATCCTGATATTACAAAATCACGGCTGCGTGCGTTTATTGTTCTGGCTGATGAGATCACCGAAAACCGGAAGATCGAGGCATTATATGAAATCCTGACCTTATTTCCCGGTAAATTCCTGGTATTCACGGAATTTCTGCATACCATGCACTATATTCAGGAATATCTGGAAGCCAGAGGCGTCAAAACGCAATTATTTCACGGAAGTCTGGATTTGGTGCAGCGACGTGACGCTATGCGCCATTTCGCCTGCAATGCCAGAGTCTTAATTTCAACCCAAACCGGCGGAGAGGGGTTTAATTTACAGTTTTGCCACCAACTTGTTAATTATGATTTACCCTGGAACCCGATGATGGTCGAGCAACGAATCGGACGGTTACATCGCCTGGGACAGCAACATGATGTCTCTATTTTTAATTTAGCGATTCGTAATACAATAGAATCCCACGTCTTAGACCTGTTAGCCCGAAAAATACGGATGTTTGAATTGGTTGTCGGAGAATTGGATTTGATCTTAGGAGAAGTCGAAGAAAAAAAGACGTTTGAACATGTTGTCCAGGATATTTGGTTAAGCAGTAAGAATGAACAAGACATGCAAGCGCAATTCAACCGTTTTGGAGATCGACTGGTTCAGGCCCGCAAAACATACCAGAGGTTCAAACAAACTGAAATATTGACTTCAGAACTTGTGGGATAACATAAATGTTATGAAAGATTATCTTGTCGATTTTTTTACTTATTGCGGCTGCACATTGTGTCAAAATGATCAGGTCCTGCACGTTGAACTGACGCCGGAACTGGCCAGGCAGTTTGACAAACCGACTTTAAACCTTGTTTTTCGTCCTGAACACGCCGGAAGCGATACGGATCTGGCGACCTATAACAGCTATATTGCCAGTCATATCTATGATATTGTAAAGGATTTCGGCCAAAAGGCCGCGATCGCTCTTTCTAAAAATTTTTCTGATCACCCAGCGACGAACCTTCTGCCGTTTCTTTGTTCCGTTTTACGCATGCGTTCGCGAGAGGTCAAAAAAATTGAAACCTATCTCATCTTTCGTGTGGCCTATTATTCCAACGAGAAAACCGAAGAACTGATAACTGTCAGCATTGACGCAGAAGGTGTAGTTCGCGCCGATCGTCCCTTTCCTTATTCCGCCGAAAATCTGCATGATGCAGCGTCTACCCGATTTCCGTATTCACGTAAACAGATGCATGTATTGTATGACATGAGCCTGGAATGCGTTCAACGCCTTGTGGATCAAAAAGCCAGGGAATATCAGGAACAGTTAGCTCAGCAGTACCACCAGGATGTCCTTCGATTGGAAGGGTATTATCGCCAGATGATTGAGGAACTCCCTGAAATCACGAACAATCGTGAAGAACAGGTTCAGCTTATACAGCATGAATATCGCAGGAAGATTGCGGAAGAATTCCAGCAGTGCCAGGTGCATGCAACAATAGAACCGGTCAGTTTTTGCGCGGTCACGATCCCATTTCGACGCGACCGTTACACCCTTGCGCCGCAAAAAACGTCTTCCCATTCCGGCAGCCTTTCTGTTGACATTTTTCAGAATCTTTTTTCAGGTAATATGCTGTTTCCTCATTGCCCATCTTGCGGACAGGAGATGCAGACGGTCGGAATCTGCGATGACAAATTTCACGTTGTCTGTCAACATTGTTTAAAAACCTGTAGTTGCTGCGGAAAGCATGTCTGCCAGGAATGTGGAATCGAACGCTGCGCTCAGTGTGGGGCATGGGTATGTCAGGAGTGCAGCGTACAGTGTCATTTATGCGGAAAACGGTTTTGTATCAAACACACTTACGGATGCCTGGAGTGCCGGAAACATTTTTGTCATCATTGTGGGGGTTTTTGCGAGGAATGCGGTCAGTTTCTGGGTAAGATTCACCTGTTCGAATGTGATCTTAGCCATAAAACGATCTGTTTTCACTGTCTCATCACTTGCGCGTGCTGCGACCAGCATGTTAGTCAGTCGCAGGCTCATACCTGCGCATTTTGCGGACAGCAGATGTGTGCGGAATGTACATTTCGTTGCGACATCTGCGGGAACCTGATCTGTGTTCACCATATCCGCGAGTGTGAATTGAGTGGGAAAATGGTCTGTCCTCAACATATCGGGGTGTGTGCCCACTGTTCGAGACAGGTCAGCACACCTTTCCTGATAAAGTGCGATGTGTGCGGCAAAAAAATCTGTACGCAGTGTGCGGGGCAATGCCATGGATGCGGCGTTTTTTTCTGCGAAGAACATCGAGAAGAACTTTTGACCTGTCCCGGATGCGGACAGACCTACTGCCATCTTTGCTATACAGGGCAGGGCGTGTGTGCTGGTTGCCAGAAGAAAAATATTGCGTTGACAAGTTTTTCGTTCTCGTCTTAGCGAGTTTTCCGAAAAACCGCGTTTTTTCAAAAAACTCGGTTTTTCCCAACAAATATATCTATGTCGCGTATTGTTTCAATTCAAACAGAAATACGAGATGTTCAAATTTTACAAAAATGCCTTGAAGAACTTGATTGTCAGGTTCTTTACCAACCGGAAGGCATCAAAATGCAGGGCGCTCACAAGCCTGTTCAATTTCTGGTTCACGCTTCCTGCGGGACCTGTGGTTTTCGCCTGACACCGGAAGGACGCTATGAATTCGTAACCGACGATATGTGGCTGCCTCGTCAGCAAGCGTTTTTGCAACAACTGACCCGGCACTATGCGTACCGTAAAATTTTGAAGGATGCGAACGCCGCCGGATACCAGCTTGTTCACGAAGAAGTTCGCGATGACCAGACGATCAAACTTGTCGTCAGAAAATGGTAAATGATTTACAGCAAGAGGCCAAAGGCTGAACGCCTCATGCCGATCTCTCGGATCATGGCATTCCAATTTTATCGTAAGCTAACAGGCCGCGTTTGACGACTTTCTCGATCGTGCTGACGCCGATATGATAGGGGATGTATTGGTACGAGGGGAATTCTAGAATGACCAGATCTCCTTGTTTTCCCACATCCAGACTGCCGATCTTATCGGCTCGACCAACCGCGGCCGCGCCGTTGATAGTATAGGCTGTGAGCGCTTCTTCGATGCTAAGATTCATGTAGAGTACGGCCAACGCGAAAATCAGCGGGATGGATTCGGTAAAACAACTGCCCGGATTCATATCTGTGGCCAGGGCGACCGCACAGCCCTGGTCGATCATAAAGCGTCCTCGCGCATAGGATTCTTTTAAACTGAAGGCAGTGCCCGGCAATAAGGTTGCCACGACTCCGGCTTGCGCTAAGGCGTTGATGCCTTCATCTGAGGCCTGAAGCAGATGATCGGCCGACACAGCCCCAAGCTCCGCCGCCAATTCTGCGCCGCCAAGCTGTACGATTTCATCGGCGTGCAGTTTCGCACCCAATCCCAATTCCTGCGCTTTGCAGAGCAACCGACGTGATTGTTCCACCGAAAACACATTTTTCTCGCAAAACACATCACAGAACTCGGCCAGTTTTCGGGCGGATACCACCGGCAACACCTTGTCAATCAGGAAATCAATAAACTCACTTTCGCGCCCTTTATACTCGTTGGGAACCGCATGGGCTCCTAAAAAGGTGCTGACCACATCAACCGGGTGCTCTTGATTCAATTGCTGCATGACTTCCAACTGCTTAATTTCCGTCTCACCGTCAAGGCCATAGCCGCTTTTGCCTTCTACGGTCGTCACACCGAAAGATAACATCGAATCAAGGCGCTTTTTGGCAGAAATCAGCAACTCGGCTTTCGTAGCTTCCCGTGTGGCCTTGACTGTATTGATAATGCCACCGCCACGCTGCATGATCTCCATGTAACTATCGCCACGCAAACGCCAGGAAAATTCTTCAGCGCGATAGCCGCCAAACACCAGATGCGTGTGCGAATCCACAAACCCGGGCAGTACCGCTTTGCCGCTGGCGTCAATGACCTGATAGTTCGCTTCATTGAGATGGGCACAGACTTCTTGTGTGCTACCGGCCGCTGTAATGATGCCGTCTTCAATGACAACCGCGCCATCAGGAATGACGTGCAGTTCTGACATCTCCTTCCCTTTTTTAGCGCAATTCCCGCTGCACGTCACAAGTTCGGCCGCATTCTTAATCAGCATCTTTCTTGTTCGCATTTTCGACTCCTTTTTGCTGCCATCATTGGTACTTTGTCAAGGCTAGCTTGACGAGTTCGCAGTTCACGCTTTAGCACGGAGTGCCGCCTAAAGGCGGCCCTGTGAACCCATTTGTCTTCACGCTGACAAAGCACTCGAATTATTTCTGTTCAAATGCTTTGGCGACGAGATTTTTGACCAGATTTTCATCCGGGATAAAAGGCAGAGTGATATGATCTCTGTCTTTCCGAGTGTCGTTATAATCAATACAGGTTTCAATCGAATTGGGGTTACGCGCCCAGGCGCGCCGCGCCACGCCGCCCATAACGTCCCAGGGGATCGCAGATTGAATCACCTGATCCACTCGTTCGCTGCCATCCAACACCAATCCGAAACCGCCGTTAATAACTTTACCGATACCCACGCCGCCGCCGTTGTGCAACGCCACTAAACTCATGCCGCGCGCTGCGTTTCCGGCAAAACACTGGGTCGCCATATCAGCCATGATATTACTGCCGTCTTTGATATTCGAAGTTTCGCGGAACGGAGAATCCGTGCCGCCGGTGTCGTGATGGTCGCGTCCGAGCATGACCGGCCCGATGTCGCCGTTTCTGACCATTTCGTTAAATTTCAGGGCGATCTTCATGCGTCCCATCGCATCCTGATACAAAATGCGGGCTTGCGTGCCGACCACTAACTTATTTTTTTCAGCATCTCGAATCCAGACGTAATTATCGCGATCCTGGAACCGGCGTTCCGGGTCAATACATTCCATCGCCGCCAAATCGGTTTTACGCAGATCCCTCGTTTTGCCGCTCAAACACACCCAGCGGAAGGGGCCATAGCCATAGTCAAACAGCACCGGCCCCATAATATCTTCGACATAGGACGGAAAAATAAACCCGTCCAGTTCATCCACGCCGTTTTTACAGATTTCTGTGACGCCGGCGTCATAGATCGCTTTCATGAAACTATTGCCATAATCGAAGAAATACACACCGCGTTCCACCAGAGTCTTGATCAATTCAAAATGACGCTGTAATGATCTGTCAACCAATTGCCGAAATTGCGCCGGGTTACTCTGCATCATCTCAGTACGTTCTTCAAAGGTTACACCTTGTGGACAATAACCGCCATCATAAACTGCATGGCAGGAGGTTTGATCTGAGAGCAGATCGATCTGAATTTGTTGTTCGACCGCATATTCCAGCAGATCCACCACATTACCGTAAAAAGCGATAGCGCAGGGTTCTTTTTTTCTCTGGTATACTTTTGCTGTCTGGAAGGCTTCGGTCGGAGTTTTCGTGATTTTGCTGACCCAGCCCTGGTCGCAGCGCGTTTGAATGCGAGAATAATCTACTTCGGCAATAATGCCGACGCCGTGTGCGATTTCCACGGCTTTGCCCTGTGCGCCGCTCATACCGCCCAGGCCGGAGGTCACATACAGGCGTCCGCGCAAATCCTGATCGGCCGGAATACCCAACTTATCGCGTCCGGCGTTCAAAATCGTGCTGTAGGTGCCATGCACGATCCCCTGCGGCCCGATATACATCCAGCCGCCAGCCGTCATTTGTCCGTAATTTGCGACCCCAAGCGCAACAGCGCGCTGCCAGTTATCATAATCGTCGAACATGCCTATCATCAAGGCGTTCGTGATGACTACCCGCGGCGCGTTGGGGGACGACGCAAACAAGCCGACCGGATGTCCGGATTCAAGCACCAGGGTCTGCTCCTGCGTCATGATTTCCAGGTAGCGTTTAATCAGGCGATATTGCATCCAATTCTGACACACCTGTCCGGTTTCGCCGTAAGTCACGAGTTCGTAGGGATAGAGCGCAACCTCAAAATCCAGGTTATTGTCGATCATCACCTGAAAGGCTTTGCCTTCTATACAATGACCTTTGTACTCATCAATCGGCTTGCCGTATAACCTGCCGGTCGGACGGAAACGATAGCCGTAAATGCGTCCGCGCGTCAACAGTTCCTCTAAAAATTCCGGCGCAAGTTGTTCGTGCCATTTTTCCGGGATGTAACGCAACGCGTTTTTCAGCGCGAGTTCCGTATCCTTCTGCGATAAGGCCAACTCCCGTTTCGGCGCGCGGCGAATGCCTGCTACAAACTCCGGTATGGCCGGCAATTCATCAAAAATGTCTTCTAATTTGACGGACATGGCTTGCGAAATCTCATAATTGCTGATCATAACCCTATTCCCTCCCCTATAAATCTCACTCGTCACCCCTATAGTACTTTCTCGTCTTCACTAAAGAAGTCATCTCATAAGAAGATGAAACCTTTCGCTATTTCTGTCAATAGAATTTCATAGCTGGAATTATCCGGCGTGGAGGAGCCAAAACTTTCCCCTCTTTTCTTTCCCTCATAAGCAGGCAGGGAATTACAAAAAAATCAAATTTTAAAGAAAATATTTGACAAGATTTTCTGTCTATTTTAGTGTGACTTTCCGCTTCTACGGAAGTGTAATCGTAAAAGAGTCTTGTGTGATAAACGTGAACGTGTATGTGTCTGAACAAACGTTCAGATACGTCCACAAATTACTGAAAGGATTTTTCCATGACTGGCATCAAACTTTATCAAGCACCTATGTGGCTTACGATGGATGCTCACTGCGTCGGCGTTAGCGGTAACGTAGTGAACGGGTGAAGCCTGGAGACGTAATCCCAGGGAAAGCCATCAGTTAAACTCTTTCACGTCAAAATACGTGAACGAGTGGATACTTTTATTTATGTGTTGATCTTCTCGACGTTCATCGGAACGAACCAGAGAAGCTATTCACTTCTTCTTTCCGCAAGAAGTTTTTTTCAAGCGGAACTTCCAGACTTCATACCTTCATACGCCTGCACCAGGCAGTTCATTTTTCGCAAGTATCATTAGTATTTCTCTCGTGTTAACCACGAGGACATCTGACTCATTAAAAACACATTTATATCATTATCGCTCAGGCTGAGCACCGCTTGAGGTTGTCATTGCCGTGAAATTTCGCAACCCTTGCGCGTCTTCAGAGCTGCCAACACACACGTATGGTATCGCAAAGGAGGAGAGAAATATGAAAAATGCATCTCGTACATACGCGGATATAAGCACCGCAACAGCAGTAACTATGCTTACGGTCGGAAATTCTCAACATCCAGAACAATTCGACGTTTCGGCGGGGAAGAAAAATATCACTACGTATGCCGTCTGGTTGTTCGAACAGGACTTTTGGTAGAAGTTCCAACAAGGATGATTAACGAGTTTGCAGTTCTCGCTTGAGCGAGTTCTTCAGCCTGAAGACAGAACGGCGAAACGATTCTCAAAACAATTCTTATGATGGAGAAAAATATATGAAAGCCTATTCATTGAAAATAACACTGCCGAGATTTGCATACTTCATCAATTTGGAGATTTTGCCGGTGACGACCAAAATTCAAACAGCCACAGCAAAATCCAAACATGCAAAACCGGAAGTGACCTATGAGCAGATAAAAGCGTCAGAACAGGTCCGCCGGGAAATAGACCGTATTCAGGCGATGTATCTGGAGCAGTGCAAGTTCTAATGCGTGATAATAACAACTAAGTAGTATTTTGTCAAGGTGTCACTAACGGGTTTGTCGTTCCACCTTCAGACGGAAAACGCGCTTCTGCGCAGGCAGGCGCGAATCACGAACCCAACAACGAGACCTTGGCAGAGCAGTAGAAGGCTCTCGGAGTCTCGGAGGCTCTGGGAGTCTGTCCCCTCCATTATGATCAAGAAAGGCAGGTTACAACAAATTCCCCTCTTATGGGATTTTATGCGCGGCAATCGCATGTTATATGCCGGATCAATCGTGGCGATTGGTCTGGCGACCGGTTTCGGTCTGCTGGCTCCGCTTGTGTTAAGAGCCACGATAGATTCGATTATCGGAGATCAACCGCTGTCGCAAACATTTACATGGCTGCGAACCCTGATCGCCAGCGCCGGAGGAAAAGAAGTGCTGGTCCGTAATCTGTGGCTGTGCAGCCTGGCCGTGATTGCGCTGGCAATTGCCGAAGGAGTGTTCCAATATCTAAAAGGCCGGTGGTCGGCAATTGCCGCCGAATCAACCGCCCAACATATTCGTGACCGGGTATATGATCACTTACAACATCTACGCTACAATTACCATGTCAACGTGGAAACCGGCGATCTGATCCAACGCTGCACCTCTGATGTGGATACGATCCGACAATTCCTGGCGGTGCAGTTTGTGGAAGTCGGACGCGCGTTGTTCATTATTGCGACAGTGATTCCGCTGATGTGGTCGTTGAATCAGCGCATGACCCTGGTCACTATGGCGATCATTCCGGCTATTTTTGGCTTTGCGTATCTCTTTTTTCTCAACGTCCAGAAGGTCTTTCAAGCCTCTGATGAAGCTGAGGGACGGATGTCAACCGTATTGCAGGAAAACCTGTCGGGCATTCGCGTTGTGCGGGCGTTTACGCGGCAGGTGTATGAAATCGAGAAATTTGACCGAACGAACCAGGAGTATCGCGACACAACCTACCGCCTGATCCGTTTGCTGGCCGTGTATTGGCTGGTCTCTTCATTTCTGGGTATGGCCCAGTTCGGGATCGTGTTGATTTGCGGCGCGTACTGGGCGGCAAAAGGCCTGATCAGTTTGGGAACCCTGGTGGTGTTCGTGGCTTATATAGACCAGATCATCCGGCCGGTTCGGCAAATGGGGCGCGTGTTGACCGACATGGGCAAAGCTCTGGTCGCATTAACACGCATTCAGGACATTCTGGTTGAACCAACGGAATCGCTCGAACACGCTCACATGAAACCGCCAATTCACGGGAATCTGGAGTTCCGTAACGTTTCATTTGAGTATGAACCCGGAAAACCGGTATTACAAGATATTTCCTTTCGCATCCAACCCGGGCAGACAGTGGCAGTTTTGGGGCCGACCGGATCAGGGAAAACCGCGCTTGTGCATCTGCTAGCGCGCCTGTACGACTACCAGCAGGGATCAATTATCCTTGATGGGGTTGAACTGAAAGAGATTGATAAACCGTGGCTGCGCCGGCATGTCGGACTTGTGCTTCAGGAGCCGTTCCTGTTTTCAAAAACGGTGAAGGAAAATATCTGCCTGGCCCGCAGCGACGCGCAGGATGCTGAGATTTTTGACGCGGCCCGGATGGCCTCGCTGCATGAGGTGATTCTACAATTTGAACAAGGCTATGAAACCGCTGTAGGCGAAAAAGGCGTAACCCTTTCGGGTGGGCAAAAACAGCGTATGGCGATTGCGCGTACGTTGATCCGCAATTGTCCGATTCTGATTTTTGACGACTCGCTGAGCGCGGTGGACACGGAAACCGACGCTGCGATTCGGCAAGCGATCCGCCGCAGAAACCATGCGACAACCCTGATGATTTCGCACCGTATCGCCACACTCGCTGAAGCGGATGTGATTCTGGTATTAGATGGCGGGCGACTGGTGCAGGCCGGTTCTCATGCGGAATTGATCCGGCAGGAAGGGTTATACCGCCGCATCTGGACCATTCAGAATGAACTGGAAGACGAATTAGCGCAGGATATGGCCCTGCCGGAACAGCCGCGCGTGGTTGAGAATCTAGGCGTGCGTTTTTATACGTCTGAATCCCTGCACCGGCAGCCTTGTGAGGTGTAAAAAACAAAAAGTGACTCAAAGAGAAGACATATCTTCAACTTTAATTCCTTGAGTCACTGACAAATTTTTTATAGTTATATGAGCATCTATCGTGAAGAAGAATATAGCAAACGTTTTGATTTGGACTTGTGGAAGAAACTTTTTCAATTTGCCAGGCCCTATAAACGCCATTTTATGGGATTAGCGGTTGTGATGATCGCAGTTGCCGGCATTGATACGGTATTTCCGCTGCTCACGAAATATGTAATCGATCATTTTATTATTCCCGGAACGCTTGAGGGGTTGGGGAAATTTGTGATCCTCTATCTCATGCTGATCTCGATACAGGCCTTGAATGTCTGGTTTCTGATTGCCCTTGCCGGAAAAATTGACATGTGGATCAGTTACGACATCCGCTGCAAAGGGTTTCAACATTTACAGGAGTTATCGTTTTCCTACTACGATACAACCCCAGTAGGCTGGATGATGGCGCGCATGACTTCGGATATTCGCCGTTTGGCCGATGTACTGGCCTGGGGCGTCGTGGATTCGGTCTGGGGTGTGACGATGATGATCGCTATTATGATTACCATGCTCTTGCTGAATTGGAAACTGGCGCTGGTGACGCTTACGGTCGTCCCGCTGTTATTAGTAATCAGCCTGTTTTTTCAGCAGAAGATCTTGAAAGCACAGCGTCGGGTGCGAAAAATCAATTCCCGGATTACAGCCAGCTTTAATGAAGGCATTGGCGGAGCAAAAACCACCAAAACCCTGGTACGCGAAGCCGAGAATTTACAGGAATTCCAGGAGGAAACCGGAGCCATGTTTCGCTCGTCGGTGCAGGCCGCAGTCTTAGCCTCGTTGTATCTGCCGTCAGTGTTAACGCTGGCGAGCATCGGCACAGGGTTAGCCTTGTGGTATGGCGGCCAGCAGGTTTTATTGGCGCGGATCAGCTATGGAACTTTAGTCGCGTTTTTGTCCTATACTGTGCTGTTTTTTGACCCGATCCGCGACTTAGCGCGGGTATTTGCCGAACTGCAATCCGCGCAAGCCTCGGCCGAACGCATTTTCTCAATGCTGTCAACGCGGCCGGAAATCACGGATCGACCGGAGGTGGTCGCGCGCTACGGCGATATGTATGAGCCAAAGCCGGAATCCTGGCCGGAAATCCAGGGCAATATTTCCTTTAAAAACGTGTCTTTTGCATATAAGGAAGGGGAACATGTACTGTCAAACTTTAATCTGGAGGTCAAAGCCGGAGAGAAGATTGCCCTGGTTGGCGAAACCGGCGCCGGCAAAAGCACGATTGTGAATCTGGCCTGCCGCTTCTTTGAGCCGAGCGCAGGACAGATTTTGATTGATGGTACTGATTATCGCGACCGCTCCCTGGCCTGGCTGCAATCGCACCTGGGCTATGTGCTGCAAACACCGCACCTGTTTAGCGGCACAGTCAAAGAAAATATCCGGTACGGACGTTTAGAGGCCGCCGATGAGGAAATCGTCAACGCTGCTAAATTAGTCAACGCTCATGAATTCATCATGAAGATGGAACAAGGCTACGATACGGAAGTGGGCGAAGGGGGCAATCGTCTTTCAACCGGAGAAAAACAGTTGATTTCTTTTGCGCGGGCGATCCTGGCAAATCCCAGGATTTTCGTGCTCGATGAAGCGACCTCGTCGGTGGATACGGAAACCGAGCAGAAGATTCAACATGCGATTCATCATGTATTAAAGGATCGCACGAGTTTTATCATCGCGCACCGACTTTCGACCATTCGGGAAGCTGACCGTATTCTGGTAATTCGACGCGGAAAACTGACCGAACAAGGCAGTCACCATGAGTTATTGAAACAGAAAGGCTATTATTACCGGTTATACACCAATCAATTTATGGAAGAGCACGAAACTCAGGTATTACGCGAGGCATAGCTTGCTCCAGCGGAGTCCGTTTTTGAAGCGGACTCCGTAGATCTTATTCGACCCCTAGCAACATGCGCGGTAAAAACATGGTGAGCTGCGGAAAAAGTGTGATCAGAAGTAAGACGATTAGCAGCGGCACAAGAAAGGGCAGTGTGGCTCTGGTAACTTCTTCGAAGGAGATGTCTGCAACTTTGGCGGTAACATAGAGCACCACACCAATCGGAGGGGTCAGCGTGCCGATCATCAGATTTAAAACCATCATGACTCCAAAATGGATCGGGTTGATCCCTAATTTGAGTACGACCGGCAATAGAATTGGAATCAAAATCATCTGAGCCGCAATGGCTTCCATGAAGCAGCCGACAAATAGTAAGAACAGGTTGATAATCAACAAAATCAGCAAGGGACTCGACGAGATTCCCACCAGGAATTTTCCCATCATCTGAGGCGCTTGAGCACGGGTAATCACCCAACCGAAGAGCGAAGCGGTCATCACGAGCGCCATGACGACGGCATTGGTTTCAATTGTTTGTAAAATAATACCCGGAAGATCTTTCAGCGTTAACTCATGATAGAAAAATCCCAGGAGTAACGCGTAAA
The DNA here is from genome assembly GCA_040772385.1 of Candidatus Vecturithrix sp. Classification (GTDB taxonomy): domain Bacteria; phylum Moduliflexota; class Moduliflexia; order Moduliflexales; family Moduliflexaceae; genus Vecturithrix. The sequence goes on from JAXGYF010000001.1 coordinate 1,353,274, forward strand.
ATGCAGCAACTGCCGCTGCTTCGGTAGGAGTAAACATGCCGGAAAATATTCCTCCCAATAAAATCACCGGGGTGAGAAGCGACAAAAAAGCCTCTTGAAAAGCGCGGCTAAATTCTCTGAGAGTCGGAAACGCATGGTGAGGATAATTTTTATTCCGGGCGTACACATACACGTAAATCATCAATGACAGGCCCATAAGAATTCCGGGAATCACGCCGCCGAGAAAAAGTCCGCCCACCGAGGTATTGGCCAGTACGCCGTAAATAATCATGGGTAAACTCGGAGGAATAATCGGCCCAATCGTGGATGAAGCCGCAGTAATGGCGGCGGAAAAATCAATATCATATCCCGCTTTTTTCATGGCTTCGATCTCGATAGTGCCCAGGCCGGCAGCATCTGCCACAGCCGCTCCGGACATGCCGGCGAAAATCATGCTGGCCACCACATTAGCATGTCCCAGCCCCCCCTTAATATGTCCAACCAGACAATCGGCAAAATTGAAAATGCGACGGGTAACGCCGGAAGTATTCATCAAATTTCCCATCAAAATAAAAAATGGCGCGGCTAAGAGCGGAAAAGAATCGGCAGTCAGCGTTAAGCGTTGAGGGACAGAGAGCAGCACTTCATGATGGCTCATTAAATAGAAGAGAGAAATTAATCCTAATGAAAAAAAAATCGGCATTCCGAGCACTAAAAACAAAATCCAAAACAGGAAGAAAGCGGTCATTCCCATATATCAAAGAAGCAAAGGCAAGAGGTGAAAAAATCATGATTTCACGTCTTGCTTTTCGATTCTTGCGTTCCACGAAATAATGCACACAAATGCAGCAAGGAATACAGAAACATTATGATAGCGCTAATCGGAGCAGCTAAATAAACGTAAGCCCAGGAAAAAAATAAGGTAATGGTTGGCACTGAGAAACTCCGCTGCACCATGGCGATCCCCAGACGTGTTAGTTGCAGTAAAAAGAAGAGAATCAGGAATTGAAGCAGGATCAGGATGATTTTTCTAAGGCGCCAGGGCATCCGTTCAATCACAAAACTGATACGAATATGCGATCTTCGTTTTAAGGCGATCGTCCAACCTAAAAAACAGATCCAGATAAAAAGATAGCGGCATAATTCTTCAGTCCAAACCAGGGGGGAATCTAACACATAGCGAAAGAAAATTTGTAACAGCATAATGCTGAAGATCAGGGAGAAGAAGATGATCGCCATGATATTGACGACTTGTTCAATTGCGGAACTCAGCTTTTCCAGCATCATAGTATTCTTGAAAGGCGCCATGGAGTCCATCTTGAAGATAGGCTCCATGGTTAATGATCATGGCTTACTTGACATTCTGAATTTGTTCCCACAAGCCTTTGCCCCATTTTTCTTCAAACATGGCGGGCACGGTGTCGAGCACGGCTTTGCGAAATTCTTCGAGATCGGGAGTGATAATCGTCATCCCCTCTTGTTGAAATTTGGCGAGCAGATCTTTTTCCCGTTGCAGAATTTCAGCATTGTTATAGGCAATTCCTTCTTTAATAGCTTCTTGCAGGATTTTTTGGTCCTCTTGCGAGAGTTTTTGCCATGTGCCGTCATTAATCACAACGAGACGCGGAGTGATGACATGTCCGGTCAGGATCAGGTATTTTTGTACTTCATAAAATTTGGCGGAATCGATGGTCGGTGAGGGATTTTCCTGTCCATCCACCACTTTTTGGCGCAGTGCCAGATACAATTCATTGAAATTCATCGGCGTCGGCTTTGCACCCCAGGCCCGCGCCATGGCGAGAAAAATTTCATTTTCAGGCACGCGAATCTTGAAATCTTTCATATCCGCGACAGCGTGAATTTCCTTATCGGTTGTGGTCACATTCCGCACACCATAATAGGTGGTTCCTAAAATGCGGATCCCACGTTTTTCGATCAATTGCCGATTCATGTCCTGTCCGATAGGACCATCCATCACTTGCATCAAATGCTCGATTCCGCGCCAGATATATGGGGCCTCCACAATGCCGATATTCGCCACCCATTGCCCGAAATTGGCTGCGCCTTCAGTCACCATATCCTGAATGCCCATGCTCACAGCCTCAATCATATCTCGCGAACCGCCTAATTGTCCGCCAGGATAAGACTGAATTTCGATTCGTCCACTCGATTTTTCTGCCACAATTTGAGCCACCTTCTCGATCATCATCACGGACGGATGATCGACAGCCAGAACATCCCCCCATTTGATCGTGATCTCCGCAGCCTCACTTCTTTGTGCCAGGCCTGTCAGGCAGGCCAATATCGCAAAAACCAGCCATCTTTTCATTGTTCTGTCGCTCTCCTTTCGATTCTTCTTGCCGACACGCAAAGCTTTCTCTTGTCGGCCAATAAAAAACAGATTCCTTGAAAAGCACAACATTTCCGTAATAATGAACTTGTTTTCATGATTACGAACAAAATTTGTTATTTGGATCAAGTTTTTGTCAAGAAAAATGATAATTATTTAGGTGTCGCCCAAACAGCCCTGTCCGGGCGACGAAGCAGGGCTGTGAAGTTCTTGCGGAGGGAAGAAAAAAGAAGGACGCCACTGCTGTTGATTAAAATCCAGCCATCACTTTCATACGACGTTCAACAACAATTTGCATCCGGGTTCATTTATCCTGGTCGTCTTCTGGCGGCCAGGGCTTATGAACATGATATAATCTACGTTGTTCTGCTGCTGACAGCACTCCATTCTTCATAAAAGTAATATGACTTAAGTGTTCGCCATCTGAAAACTCGAACTGTAACTCTATCAACCCATGGTTGTATTCATAAAAGAGAATTTTCTCACCATCAGAATTATCTGTCCAATAAGGCTCTCCAAAGAGTGATTCAATAGCTTCTGGGAAGGGTTTTGAGGTCAACTCCAGGTTAGCCCCATTGAACAAAAGTTTACCCTTAAAGGATTCGAGTGTAATGACAACATAGTCTAATACCTTGTCTTTCACTCCGATTTCAAGGCCCTCTTTTGGCAAATTGAGCACTTCCTGTCTCAAAAAATACTCATAAAATTTATCATCGGACGACACAGGTTGGTTCAAGGTTGAGTTATCCACAGAAAACGAGTTTAAATCGATTTCAGGTGAGACACTACTTATATTTTCTTTCCCCCACCCTAATAAAGACGAGAAAATACTCATTGTAATACTCCCTTTAATGTATAGAGTAGGACTTGTCGGATTCTTATGAACTCCGCGAACCCTTCACATCCTTGCCAGGACAGACAAAATGTCTCCATGGTTCATAATTCTCGTTTAAGCCAGTTCTTCCACTTTTGTTTATCAAGAAACAGCTTCTGCGATGAGCCTGCCGAGTTCAAATCCTTTTTTAATCATGTCTGAATCAGGACCTCCGGCAAATTCGAGATTTTCAAGATATTGCCAGCCTGCTGGTTCTGTTAATTCCAGAGTTTTTTTAAGAGCCCCTTTGCTCCATCCATAGCTTCCAAAATATACGGCTTTTTTGTTTTTTATGCTTTTCAATGCTGCTTTCTCAAGGACATTCTGCATGTAAGGGAACAGCGTCGTCTCGTAGGTAGGAGCGCCCACAACGACCCCTTTGTTCACGAGCAGGGCAGGCAGTATGTATGAAACATGAACACGGGCCACGTCAAAGGTGTCCGGGATAATGCCGGCGGATGTGATGCCTTCGGCGACCGCATTCATCATGAGTTCGGTATTTCCATACATGGAACCATAAAGAAGCGTTACCCCTTTATCTCCGCCTGATTTTCCGTATTCCGCCCATTTGCTATATAGCTCGACTATTCTTGCAGGAGATTTTCTCCAGACAAGGCCATGGGACGGGGCTATACAGGCTATTTCAATTGCGGAAAGTTTTTTGATGGCATTGAGAACCGGCGTCGCAAATTTTGCCACGATATTGGCGTAATAACGCAGGGATTCTTTTTCATAATAGGCAATATCGGGATATTCGTCATCAAACAGCGCCCCATGCAGCGCTCCGTATCCTCCGAACGCATCACAGGAGAACAGCACCTTTGCTGCCGGATCGTAGGTTACCATTGTTTCCGGCCAATGTACAAAGGGAACGTGGTGAAATGAAAGCTTTCTGCTGCCTATATCCAGAGTGTCGCCGTCGTTAACTGTTGTTATTCCTTCGGTAATGCCGTAATAGTCAGATAACATCTGTACGGCTTTAGGCGTGCAGATGATTTCAGCTTTAGGCGAAAGCATTCGCAGCGTTTTGATCACACCAGTATGATCAGGTTCCATGTGATTTAAAATAATGTAATGAATATCAGAAAGCGGGAAAATCCTGGAAATCTGATCAAAAAAATCATCTGTTTTGAACGCTTTGGCCAGATCGACAACGACATTCTTTTTAGCTTTTATCGCATACGAATTGTAGGATATCCCCGTTCCCTCAATAGGCCATAACCCTTCAAAAAGATCAGTGGTTCTGTCGTTTACACCGATCCAGAAAATATCATCAGCAATTTTTATTTCTAACATAGAAACCTCCTCTGAAAACAGTATTCCCCTGGTTTGTTTGAGATGATCACAAAGTGGATGGAAGCGATGACACAACTGTTACGGTCAAATGTCAAGTATTATCTCTCGTCTTAATTTTTCCAGCATTCTTCATAACAATTGACATGGCTAAAAACCAGGTTTCTTGAAGAAACCTGGTTTTTGCGGCCGGTATCAGGTTAATGGTTCTGCATCACAAGGTTCTCCTACTGACACGATGACAATACTCAAGCAGTTGTGTTCGGATCTCCAGTGATATTATTCCTGTACATAGCAAGAATATCAATGGGAAAAGGGAGATTTATTAAAGGACGTAATGTAAGACACAGTAACATTATTTCGTCATCGTCTCCGGCTATGCGGTTTGTTCTGATTAAACCACAGGTTATGCAACGATGTATCAAAGTCCACTCCCCATCATTTTTAGTTGAAATGCCAATAGGCTTCATTAAACCATGGCATTGGGATTTGCGGTCATGTTCTTTTAGCGAAACATGCTTACTCCAGAGACACCATGGACAGTGATTACGATGTTTTGTTCCTGGTGCCCTGAGTGGGACGAATTTACCGCAATGATCACAAAAAAAACCATCTTCAGCTTTTTCTGGTGAATTCGACATCTTTCTGTCACCTCCTACGGATCGACATGCACATTAATTTGAATACAGAATGAACGTGAGGTTCTCTCCTCTGAGACAATGGATACAATGGTAGCCCGGGTCGGGCAAAAGGCATGAAGACTGGAATTTTCGTTTTCGAAAGAAAGATGGGGGAGCCACCTCACAAATAGGGAATAATAGGCACATTCCACCTGTTATACGGTAAAAAATATACGTGAGGTGCGGATTTATCGTTTCTCAAAGCTCGTCATAAAATAATTTACAGATAAAGACCTGTGTAAATTATAGAAAATCGGGGCTTATGCGATATTTTCCTGGGAATATCTCTCCAGGCTTCATCCTTTTATGGATTCGCATAAGTTGCTGACACTCATTAATTCACCCCCTTGTTCTGTTCTTCTCTATGAAGAATTGATGGTATTTTCAAATAAACGTTCCTACGTGGTTCTCAATAATTTTTTTGCACATCAGAAACCGGATTTTTTCGAAAAACCCGGTTTCTCGACCTGTCAAAACTGACCAGATTTATTCATCATCACTTACACTTCTTGTCAAGTTTTTTTCGTGTCTTTTTCCTGAAGAACTGGCGTGCACACAGAAAAGAACGCAGCGTGTTAGAAAAGCCGGTTGTCCGGCTCCTTCCGTGCAGATCCCCAGGGCGCTTACGTTCTCACTCCTCAGACAAGATATCAACCTCAGTTGCTCTTTCCCGCAGGGAGGTTGGTTCCTGTCCCCTGAATCAAAGCTTTATCCCGTTCATACCAGTAGCCGGCGTATATCAAATTCTCTGCAACAACCGCTTTTGCGCCGAGTTCCACACCAGATAAGACCGCTTCGCGGAACCGCTGATATCCGACGCGATCAACGATGTAGCCGACATGTTCTTTCGGCAGCGATCGATCAATATGCTGGTCAATAAATGCGTACGTATTCCGAATAATCGCGACAATCGCCTCTTCCGTCGTCCATTCAATAAACGTTGCGGCCAAACGCGGATTCTTTTTGCCAGTGCGCCCCATGATAACGAGCCGGTAATATTTTTGCGGATTACGTGTCCAGGCGTTGGTTGGGCATTTCAGTACGCATTCACCGCAGCCGATGCAGCGGCGCGGGTCGCGGACAGCGCGGTTGTTGCGCATCGTAATCGCGCCGGTAACGCGAAGCTGGCAATTTTTGGCACACGCCTCGCAGCCGACGCAGCGTTCCGGATCAAGCTCCACATCGGCCTGCCCAATAATGCCGAAATCTTGCAGGTGCGCTTTGATGCAATCATTGGGGCAGCCGGTGAGCGCGATTTTGACATGGTAATGATTTGGAAATACCTCCCGCTCAAGGCGTTTCGCCAATGCGGTTGTATCGTAATTCGCAAACTGGCAGACGCGATTGCCGATGCAGGCCGAAATATTGCGAGTTCCAGCGGCAGGGTAGCCGCCCTCGCGTTGCTCAATCTCGACGCCAGCGGCGATTTCGACCTCGTCAATCAGCGTTTTCAATGCACGATTGACTTCCGGCATGCGCTCAAACGGAATCCCCGGAATTTCGAAGCCCTGCCGGATGGTGATATGCACGCTGCCGTTGCCGAATTCTTCGGCAATACGCTGCACGACAGTCAGGTGCCGGGCAGCGAAATGGCCGCCGGGAACGCGGATACGAAGGCAGGTCACGGGACGTTTCGAGGTGATACGGTACGCATTGCGGATGATTTTTTTCGTATTCAAATCTAAGGCCATTTTTCCCCCTCCTCAATCCATCAGCCACTGCGCCCGGCTGTAATTAAACACCGGTCCATCCTGGCAGATATAGACAGCGTCAATTTTACAATGTCCGCATTTGCCGACGCCGCAAGACATTCGGCGTTCATGCGACACCCAAAGGCGTTGCGGTGTGACGCCGCGTTCTAAAAATGCCTGCACCGTGAATTTCATCATCAACGGCGGACCGACAACAATGACATCATAGGGTTCGGCGAGATTCAACGGGATTTTCGGGACAAGCGTGGTGATCACGCCGACATGATCCGTCCATTCAGAGGTTGCGCGATCGACGGTCAACCAGAGATTGGCGGCGCATTTCCATGCGGCAAGCTCATGCTGAAAGAGTACATCAGACGGAGTTTTGAATCCGACCAGAATATCAAGCCGCGAGGTCGGCGGAGTTCCGTTGACAAATCGTTGAATCAAGCCTTTGACCGGCGCGAGTCCGGTTCCACCCGCCACAACAACAATATGGCGACCGGCGTATTGCGCCGCGTCGAAACCGTTACCATAGGGGCCGCGCAAATAGACGCTGTCGCCCGGTTTCATCGTAAAAATTTGGCCTGTGACAAGTCCAATATTTCGAATCGTCATATCAAGCCAGCCGTTGCCCCAATCGCTGACAGAAATCGGCGCTTCGCCGAATTTCGGCACAGAGACTTGAAAAAACTGACCGCTGTGCGACTTTCCGTTCCAGGCCAGACGAAAGGTCCAATCAATCGCTGTCTCCGGTCGAATTTCAAGGATTTGAGCTGGCTGTGCAGCATACAGATTGGTTTCCATATCAACGACCCTCCTTCAGCGTACGGCTGACTGTATTGATGCAGGTTGAGAAAGAAATATACTCAGGGCATTGGTCATCGCAGCGTCCGCATCCCACGCACATCTGTTTGCCGAAACGGAGATGATAATCGTAAATTTTGTGCATGGTTTTGAAACGCATCCGCGATCCATACTCTTTACGATATTGGTGCCCTCCAGCCATATCAGTGAATTTATCCACATGACAGCCTGCCCAGACGCGCCGTCGTTCACCGAATTGCGGATTTTCATCATACGCTGCGTCGAGCGTGGTGAAGCAGGAACAGGTCGGGCAGCTAAAATTGCAGCGTCCGCAAGCGATACAGCGTTGAGAATACTCTTCCCACAGCGGATGATCGAAAAAGTCGTCTTCACGGATGGCGCCGGTCAGTTCGTCAATTGGCGGCAGTTCGACCGGCGAACCGTCTTGCGTCGGGAATATCGGCGCGAAGGCGGTCGTCGCGGCGTCTGCTGGAATGCGCTGGCGCACATCCTCGCTGCGAATCAGGGCCTCGGCCGTGCCGTCGTCATACAGCCGCAGCGTCATCTCGTAATTGTCCGTCGTATTCGTGCCCATCGAGACGCAAAAACAGGTATCAAAACTCTGCTGGCATTCGAGCAGCACAAAATGGACTTTGGCGCGGAGGCGCTCGTAATACGGGTCGCGCTCGCCGTTTTCAAGAAAAATGGTATCGAGCCGGTCAATGCCATTGATGTCGCAGGCTCGCAAAAACACCAGGACCGGACGCTCATCTATGGCTGGTTCGATCCATGCACCGTTCACAAATTGGAAGAGCGATTGATTGACCGGGAACACGATTTCTTTAGGTGAAAAATCCGATTTTTCGCGCCATTCGATCTCGTCCGGCGTCCGGATGTCGGCATACCGAATACAATCCGTATCGGAGAAGCGCCCGCGCTGCCGGAAACGTGTAGGGGCGTAAAGCCTGAAGGTCTGGCTCAGCCCAGAGAAGAACCGATCCAATTGTGCTGATGTCAGGCGAAACGCCATGCCTGGATTTTCGTGTTGTGTCATGATTGTCCCATCCTTTTGCCGATCTGCTGCGTGATAATACGGACATGTCGAGCTTCTTCCGTTAAAATCGCGTCGAGTTGTTCGCGTCCCCAATGACGCGGAATCAGATCACGCATTGTCAGAAAAAACACGATCACGTCTTTTTCCCGCTGCAGCGCATATTCAAGAATCGAGATGGCATTGGTATCGGGCATGGCGGCAAACGCGGCGTTCACATCAGCCGGAAACACCCTATCGTGCACCATAGCCTGAAGATAGGCCGCATGGTCTTCGCCGGTCTCCTCAACGTTCTCTTTACGCGACGCTTCCGGCGGCAACTGCTCGCGGAGTTCGTGAAAAAATCGAAAATGCTCGTTTTCCCATCTTGCTAACTCTTGCAAGATGGCGCGGGTTTCCGGATCTGCCACACGCTCGCTGGCAGCGGTGTAAAACTGATTGCCGCGAGTTTCGATCTCCTCAGCCAGCGCATACATTTCATCTGCCGTAAAACGCACCATAGCACTCCTCCTTGTTGAGTTTACGTTACGCAAAAATTTTTTATTGCTGCGTAAGGTGAATTATGATAGGTAGATCAAAAAACCAATAGAGCGGCATTAACGGAGAAATCCACAGCCGATATACGCACGTGCTCAACCGGGGTGGATTGGCTGTGCGGAATCCGCTCGATTAAAAAAGAGTCTCCTGTTCATCGGCCTTGAGAGTAAGATACTTCACAAGCTCAAGCTCTTGCTCTTTGGTGGCAACTTCGCCATTCAATCGAGCATCCAGGACCTGCGCCAGGAGTTGCTGAAATATTGGTCCCGGACGTAACCCCAGGGTAATTAAATCCTTCCCGCTGATCAACGGTTTCACATCGCGCAGTTTTGAAAGATAGGTTGAGACGGCTTTTTTAACGAATTCCTGATGGGTTTTAGCCATCCAAAACAGTATCGTTTCAACCGGCAACGCGTGAAACACCCGATAAATGTCGCTGCTTTGCAAGTCCGGTAATTTTTCATAAAGCGGGCGTTCAATCAATTTATACCCGTTGCGTGCGGCTTGCACTTTCTGCATCACGTAATTAGCAATTTTGAGATACTCACAAAACTCTTTGGCTTCTTGATCGTGGAGTTTATCAATAAATCCTAAAAAATACAGAATCCATTCTTCAATAGGTTCTTCACGATACAACAATTCATACCAGGCCAGTACCCCCCGGATATTCCGAAACAGACGGCGAATCTCATCGATCGGAGGGAGGTTGGGATTAATCGCCTGGAGCACGCGTAACTCCGCCATGCGTTCGAGCACGCTTATCGGATTCGGCTCGCTAAAAATGATATAGAACTCATTAAAGACTCGTTTTCCGCTGAGTTTGCTGATAAATCCTTTTTTGACGGCATTTTTGATCAAATTCAACGTAAAATTGTCAATGTGGAAATGAAAACGTTGTTCAAAGCGAATGGCTCGAAAGGCACGGGTGGGGTCCTCAACAAAACTTAAACTGTGCAGCACCCGGATGATTTTTTCTTTCAAATCGCGCTGTCCGCCGAAATAATCATAGACTTTGCCAAAAGCGCGGCGATTCAACCGGATTGCCAGGGCGTTCACGGTAAAATCGCGGCGCAGCAGATCAAGACGAATCGAGCCGAGCGTAATAATCGGCATGGCGGCCGGGTACTCATAGTGTTCGGTTCTGGCTGTGGCCACATCAAGCTTAAATCCATCAGGAAAAATCACGACTGCTGTGCAGAATTTTCGATGAATTCTTACTCTGGCTCCCCAGCGTTTTGACAGGGCTTTTGCAAAACGAATGCCATCGCCTTCAATCACGATATCTACATCTAGGTTCTCTTCAGCGCGTAGAATCAGATCGCGCACAAAACCGCCCACAACATACACTGAATATCCCAATTCGTCGGCTAGGTCGCCAATATCGCGCAATAAGGTGATGACATGTTCCGGAAGGCGTTCCTCCATTAAGCGGCGCACGTTCCTGGTGTGTGCACGCTCAGTATCACTATGATAGGCCAATTTTTCCAACGTATATTCCTGGAGGACTTTCAAAATATCGTTTTTGGTAATCACCCCGATGGCCTGACCTTTCTCATTTACTACCGGCAGAATTTTTTGCGGACGTTGAATCATCAGCAGTTCAATGTCGGAAAATTGAGTGTCCGGAGCCACGGTTTTGACATCGGTCAACATATATTCCTGAACACATTCAGTTTCCAGGCCGTGAAAAATCGCTCGCTGCACAATCTGCCGCGTAATATATCCCAGGGGTTTTTGAGATTCATCCACCACCAGCAGCGTGTTCACCGTATAGCCATCCAACAGATCTTTGGTGTCGCGAATAGTTTTCTCCTGTTCAACCGAGAGTACCGGGGCAGACATCATGCGTTTGGCGATGTGTCCTTCCTGGATATGTTTATACAACGTATCAATCAGACTCTCTTCAGCTTGAATCAGGGTCATCTCCTTAATAGACGCTGAAGCCGCGTACGCATGACCACCGCCGCCGAGTTCTTCAGCAATTTTCCCGACATTCACCATAGCTCCGCGGCTTCTGGCGATCAGATGGACTTTCGTATCCATCCGAATCAAGGCGAACACGACATCCAGATTCTCCATTTCGATCCATTTGTGCACAATATAGGCGGCGTCCCCAATATACCGCTTTGACGACGCCTGAGCAATTACAATCGGCGTCCCTTCGATGACCAGCTCTCGTTTGGATTGCATCAAATCATGCAAGAGCCGCACTTGAATCGGGGTCATTTCCCGATTCATAAATTCGGACACAATGCTCAAATCCGCGCCTTTCGTGAGTAAATAGGCGACCGCGTTCAGATCCGCTTCCCGGGTGGATGTAAACGTCAGTGAGCCGGTATCTTCATAAATGCCCAGGGCTAACACGGTCGCCTCCATCGGCGTCAAATCAATCCCCTGATTGTGCAGTAAACGGACGAAAATCGTCGTGGTAGCTCCGGTATCCTCTATAATTTCTAACTCGGCTTCAAAATCTTTCTGACCCCCGGGATGGTGGTCGTACAGGTGAATTTTCAGATAGGGCTTATCAATGATGTTAGCCAGATCGCCGATACGACTGGCTTGCTTGGTATCAACGATAATCAGACGCGTAATTTCATGAATGTCTATATTTTTTGATGACTCAAATTCAAAAGAAAAATCCACCTGTCGCAAAAAGTCACGAACATTTTTCTCCTGTGATCCCGGAAACACAAGTTTGGCATAAGGGTACAGTTTTTTGGCAGCCACCATCGAGCCAAGGCAATCAAAATCTGCATTCAGATGAGTGGTAATCACATCCATGATTTTCCATTCAGTTTCCAATCATAATCCATAAAACGCACTACCAACGCAGTGCGAGAAGCAGAAAGTTCCTGGCCGATGTCATAACTTCGCAGGGCCTGACAGACGAGATCTGGAAGTGTACGGCCGTCGCGTTCGAAGTCTTTACGATACCAATAAAAAATCCGACTCAGCCACAATTCCTGTTTCGTTCGTTCAAAGCGCATGCCGCCGTTGAGCAAATAGCGGGTCATGGCTTGATCGAGTTGTTGATCTATTTCTTCAGGAGTATAGACCGCGAGCGGAGGAGACGATTGGGTCGCACGAAAAAAGCAACAGTGCACACGAGCATCCAGGGGCGCGAGACAAAACTGCCGGCGCGGATCCGTCACATGAAATTGCTGGAACGCGGAATACGGCTTACGTTGATTGTTGCGCAAAATACCATGCTCAATATCATCCAGGCTAAACACATAATCGCCTAAACGATAGCTGGTTTTCATAAAAAAACCTTTGACGTCTTGCACGCTGGTCTTGATGCCTGCTTTCAACACCGCATCAATGACCAAAAAATTATACAGATTGATCCAAAAGGCAAGGCGGGCCTGGTATGTCTGCAAAAAAGCTGGCCCTAATTGCTGCAAGAATGCGATAGAGGTTTGATATTGTTGGTATTCCCGCGATTTTTTCAGTTGGACATAATCAATGGCATTGCTTTCAGATTCTACATGAGTTTCCACCATAAGAGCAATCACACGATAAAATTCTTTGAGAATACTCTCTGTTCCGATTTCTGAAAAACCAACCCCTTGCAGATTCAACACTTTTCGTATTTCCGTCCCTTTGTGGATCGCCTCTGTCTCGTTCTCCGCTTCTTGGAAAAAGGTGTAATCTCGAAAGATGTCCGGCAATCGAACTTCAAGCCCCCAATGTTCAATCAGATCCTCATAATCTAGTGAAACCGTTTCAACATGCCTGGAAAGTTGTGTAAACAGAAGATGGCGAGGAATGGATTGTAACAATGTTGCGATGATGGCGTTAAGCACTTCGCACATTCCATCCACAAAATCTGCTCCGGATGCATCGCCTTCAAAAGAGAGTATGCCGTTGGCATAACGAAAATCACCGATAAACGGATCAAGGAACGGGTATCGATCTGCAATCTGAGGCAGGATGGTCTTCAAGATCAGAAGAAATCTTCTATCCTTAAGCAGAGCATTTGCGACCGTTTCCAGTTGAATCAGGATCACTTCAAATAATCTGATCGTCTGGGGCGAGACTGCTTTGATTTGCGAACCTTCTTGCGCCTGCCCAGGAGTGCTGCTGGTTTGATAGACGTTAAACACAGCACCGACTTCCTGACACCGTTTGTGAAGCTTGTCAATCGTGGTGGAGTCTCCAATCATTTCATGCTCAGAAACGGCCAGTAAAATTTCAATTAACTCGCCATTGGCCAAAAAAAGATTCGCGACGCCGGCCTCTTGCTCGAAAAGAATTTCAATATAGCCGGTCAGTTGTTCTTTTTGCAATAACGCGATCACTCTGTCAAGACTGGTGAGATCCGTTGAAAGCGATTCATATTTGGATGTCACGGTCATCGCCGCAATGAGCGTCGTCACGGTTTTCGCCGCAAGTTGATAGACGCTGATATTCCCATCTTTTTCCCGCGCTTTTTCAAGAATATGGGCAACCGCAAGATCGCCTATTTGCACCTGTGCTCGCTGCACTCCAATTCTTTCCTGCGCGTTCACGATCCGCCCCTCATACAAAAAAGCGATCCCATCATACTCCCAAAAACTCAAATGACAATACCCTGAGAAGTGTTTTTTCCGCAGTCCCTCAACCAATTGCTCAATATGTGTGAACGATGTACTGAGATGTTCATGGATCGCTTGACCTCTTGGAATCAGCATATCCTCGTCCTCCCTGTGTCGAAACTTCGGAAGTTCGGACTTTCCAAACTTCGAAAGTGATGTTTTCATTTCTACATGTATGGTATATGATCTGTCTATTTCAAGCAAGGGGTTTTTTTGAAAATTTTCATCCGGACGCCGGAAGAAACCGAGGTTTTCGTAAAAACCCGGTTTCTCTGCCGAATTGAAAGAATTCACTTGACGTGCTTTCCCCTGTCTCGTTAAGGTGTGTTTATCATTGTCAATATGAAAGCTCTCAGTATTTATGAACTTTTGTGTCAGGAGTAAAAAGAGTATGGCATTACGAATCAAACATGGTCAAATTCCGATCTTGATCATCAATATCATCGCGATTGTTGTATTCTCCGGCCTCTATCTCAGCCGTCAAAATTATGAATTTTTGCTTTACATCGGAGTGATCATCTTTTTTCTGCTGCTGATTCTCCTGACAAACGACAAGATCAATTTCCCCAATGCTGTCTTGTGGGGCTTGACTGCCTGGTCGTTATTGCATATGTCCGGCGGAGGACTCTATTTTGGGGGTCAAAAACTTTATTCCATGATACTTCTGCCTCTTGTCGGCGAACCGTACTCTATCTTTAGATTCGACCAGTTTGTTCATATCGTCGGTTTCGGAACGGCCACGTTAGCCATGTATTACCTGATCAAACCGTTATTACGGCACACGCAGAAATGGGTCGCGCTCTCAATCGTGATCGTCATGGCCGGACTCGGAGTCGGTGCGTTAAACGAAATTATTGAGTTTTTAGCCACCGTACTTGTGCCTGAAACCGGGGTTGGAGGATATATCAATACAGCTCTTGATCTTGTGGCTGATTTGATTGGAGCAATTATTGCGCTTGTCTATTTACGCATCAAAGAAATGCGATGATCGTCAGGCTCGTAGTTCGTACTGCAGCAAGTTCTTCTACAGGAACGAAGAGGAGGTTTGGCTTGAAAAGGAAGCGGATACATACAATATTTTACCGCTATCTCCCGTCTGAAAGCAGCAAGATAGCCAATGGCATCAGGATGCTGGTTCTGACATGGAACTGGGCTAAATGGGGACTTGTGGCTGTAGGGTTTGCCATACTCTGGCAAGCGGCGTGGTCAATGCGAGAAGTCTTGACCGCCGTTTCTCCGGTCGTCGTAAAAAGCCTGAGGATTGCCATCGGGTTTTTTCTTCCGGTCTTCCTGGAGTTTATCGCGGCCTCATTATACTACCTTTGGCAGCCAATATGTGCATATTTCTTGATAACCCTCTTGACAAAATCCTGCTGGTGGCGCAATTTTTGGTATCTGGTTGGCGCCGCCTGGTGTGTGATGCTATTGATCTCAAGCTCCAGTCATGCGGACTGGAACGATTATCAGCGTATGCCCCTGGTGATACTTCAGGGCTACCTGTTTCTGCTCTGGTTCTTGCCGCGTGAATTATGGAATTTCATCGGACTGCTGATTTCCTCGGTTCTGGGAATCATCGTCATTCTGTTACCGGACTTGCCGACCGTGTTTGATGATTTCGGCATCTTTGGCGCCATTCTACTCTTTTTTTTGGGGTACCTGAATGCCCTGGCCAGCCTGATTCAACGGGCTGTTCGATGGTGAAATGAAGGAGGGAAGGTATGCGAACCTATATGACTATTATTCTCCTGGGAATTCTTGGGTTAGCTGCGGTGATTCTGATTGGCTTAATGTATCAGACCTGGATTGCCGGCCCGGCCGATGATCGGATCACTGAAGCAAAAGTCGAGACCCAGGTGGAAAATATTTATTGGTATTCTACCGCCTATAAAGCGGCTTTTATCGCAGTGTTAGGGGTGTTATTGGTTTCAGCGCTCATGATTAGTTACAGCATTGCGAAAAGCCGCTTAAAAAAAGCTGCGGTGCACACCTATAAAATCGGAAAATACAATGAAGTCGTGGTCCATGAAAAAGATCTCTCGATCGCAGCCCCGATCGCAATGGGACTGATGAACGCCGAACAGTTAAAGCAGATGAACGGCGGTGTGGAACGCGCCTTTGATCTCTATACCAAAATGGCGGAAGTACAAACAAAGCAAATCCAATCGCTGGTCGGTCGGCGCGGACTTACCCAAATCACCTCTGGTTCTGAGATAACGGCCCCATTTCAGAGTCTCCCTGATTCTGCAATGCCTCAGATCAAAGACATTCCGACCTTTCAAGAACTTTTAGCAAGCGGCGACATTGCGCACGGAAAATCTATGATCCTGGGGTTTGAAAACGGCGTTCCGCGCAGAGGTTCTTTTCTGGATATTTATTCCGCCGCCGTGGCAGGTGAATCTGGCAGCGGAAAAACCGCCACACTCTTATTTCTCATCGGGAGCGGATTGATAGCAGAAAAAATCCGGTTTATCGGCATTGACCCGCATTACCCGCATCCGAAATCCCTGGGGTATAAAACCCGTCCAATCTGGGAAGCCGGGCTGATGAAAATGGCGACCTTTAAAGATGATATGCTTGCCGTGCTGAATCAGGTGGAAGGAATCATTGATCGCCGCTTGCGTCAAATTGATACGGATACGACGCCAGTGGTACTGGTGATTGATGAACTGGCTTTTCTTGCGAAAACCTCGATTGGCAGCGCAATTGCACACACAATGGAAAGGATTTCAACAGAGGGACGAAAATGCGCCGTATATATGCTGGCTTCCTCTCAAACCTGGCTGGTCGCCAGAACCGGCGACAGTTCCGTAGTGCGCGATACCCTGACCAGCGCGTTTGTCCACCGTATCAAACCCAAGCAGGCAAATCTGTTGCTGCAAGATAAGGAAGAGGCGGAAAAAGTCAAAAAATACATTAAACAAGCCGGTGATGTGTTATTATGTCCGGTCAACGACGAATCGGTGGTCTGTAAAATGCCGTTCACGACTGAAACCGATATGCAGACGGTCGTGAATCTTCTGAAATCCGAGCTGATTGATATTTCTGAGTGCCAGCTTCAGGAAGGACAATCCTCTTCGTTACCAATACCACCGGATATGCGACAGATCCCTGAATCCTCTGGATCAAGCCTTTCTCAGCAACTCAGAAACTCCAAAACCTTTGACGCCAAACTACTCACCGCACAAATCTTGCGCGAACAAATGGAAGCTTCGCCATTAGGAAGTGAAAAATGGCTAAAGCAGTTATCTTCCAACAGCGGTGTATCTGAAACACTCGTGCAACAAATTATGGAAGGCAACAAAAAATTAAGCGCCAGAACCGCCAGAAAGCTTATACCCTACCTCTTTTCTGATCAATAGTTCGGACAGGTTTCGCATTCCCCCTCAGTCCCCTGACAGGGGGAGGTATCACGTGAGGGACAATCTCGTGTGCCCTGTCTCCTGACGATGATGGCTGGGCGGCCTCCGCCCTTTCAGGGCGAAAACCCCATCCCTGTAAGACCCCGGTCCCTGTCCCAAAGGGGCGGGGAGTTTGATTTTTTGTATTTTCGTCTTTTATTTGTTTTTTATTTATTTTTATATGTAAAATATTAATATTTTTTCTTGACAATTTTCTCTAAAAAATCTACTTTACCTCATAGTATTGTAAACAGAATCTATGAATCCATTCAAACACAATGAGGTAAATATTATGGCCGTCCATCAAGCAAAAAACACACGCTGTACCAAAAAAACCGTAAAATATACTGAAGCCCTGCGCGAGCGTATGCTGGTACTTTCCGGCAAAAAAGTCAGCAAACGCGATACACAAGTGTTGTGTTACGAAGCCTCGTTCAAGATGAGCCTTGGAAAAGCCCTGTAACTTTTGGTTGAGTTGTGCGAAAATTGTCACGCGTTTCAACAAACGCACCGCACCCTGAGGTCATTCTATTTTCGCAGGAGAATCCAGAGTGAAAGATTTTGATCAGTGTTTCCGTTTTTATTCGGAAAAATTGGGCCTTAAAGCAACGTGGGGTGAAGTTGGAGGTGTTTATGCGAGTTTTGATATTGGCATACCGTCCGGCCTGTCACTTTTTTCATCAGATTTGATGGCAGAAGCTCTTGGAAATGCCCATAAGCCCTTGCCAGAAAATTGTCGAGAGAAAATAGCGATTATCCTGAAGACAGATGATGTTGATCAAACCTATACAGCATTAACCGGTAAAGGAGTACTATTCATCACCCCTCCTAAAGATATGGCAGCGTGGGGAATACGAGCTGCGAGGTAACAGTATGAAGGGATTACAGCAAATTCGCGGAATTGTGGTGTTAATTGTGATTCTTATGTGCGCTGTCGTTTATAAAATCGCGGCAACCAGTCCTCCCACGCCGGGGTTACGAGAAGCTCAGCTGACGTATGAAACCGAAAGAATCCAATTGATGCAAGAAAACCTGAAACGTAATAATTCCATGAGATTTTACGCTGCCATCGGGTTGATTGGCGCGCTGAACCTTTCTTTATTGATTCTTTCGAGTGGCTATGCGCGCGCAAAAGTCAAACGGTCTTCCGTGCATACCGCCCATATTGGCAAGCATAGCTCGATCCCGGTACATTATAAGGATATTCAACACTTTTATCCGATTGCGGTGAATTTGTCGCTGGCAGAAATTGAAGCGTCAACCACCAAAGCGCATGAACAGGCATACCAGATTTCGCGCCAGATGATCGAGGATATTACCAATTATACCCGGGCGATCTCAGGCAAACGCGGCTTCAACATCTTTGGGGCCGGGCAGCCCGACGATTTACAGCCTGCATTACCAGCCTCAACAGTCCCCCCTACCTTTGCCGAATTATTGACAAGAGGCTTGATTGCTCCGGGAAAACCCATGATTCTGGGCTATAGTCAGGGACAACCCCAATTTCGCTCACTCAGCGATCTGAAATCTCTGGCTATTGCAGGCTGGCAGGGAAGTGGGAAGACCCTGTCCACGGCCTATATTATTGCTTCGAGCGTTCTGGCGCAGGGCGTCTATGCCTATGTCGTCGATCCGCACAAAAATCATGAAGAAGGGCTTTACACGCTCATCAAACCGCTTGAAAAAACAGGCCATGTCAAGGTAATCAATCCTTTTGATACTCCCGCGTTGATTCAGAATCTTTCTAATATTCTGGATCGCCGGCTTATGGGAAAAGAACCGAGTACACCGGGGATTTTACTTGTGATTGACGAGCTTGCGCGTCTGGCCAAGATCGAATGTTTTGACGAGCTTGTCATCTTCCTTGAACGCTGTACCGAAGAAACCAGAAAAGCCAACATGACCTTCATCGGCGGTTCGCACAAGTGGACCGCCCGGCACTTTAAGGGTCGGGCTGATATTCGAGGCTGCATGAATTCCATGCTCATCCATAAAACCAAACCGTCGCAGGCGGACTTATTGCTCGAAGATTCGCATGACAAAAATCTTGTCAAACAAATTCAACATCCGGGCGAAGCCATTCTGGTGACAGATTTTGATACGCCCATCCTCGTTTCCATGCCGCTTTGTACCCGCGATGATATGAATACGGTTGTTGACATCGTGAACAGCACTTATACGGAAATTCCTCCATTTTCACTACGGTTTGATCTTGAAAAACCCGAACAACCAGAAGGAACAATCAGGTCCGCATATCGGAATAGTGCGTCCTCAAAAAACGTTTTCCGGCGCTCCCCACAAGATCAGGCGCAATCTCAGGTTGCAACACCTGAAACAACATCGCCAGAATGCGCGTCTTCATCCTCTTCCTCTCAATTCCACTCGAAAGATGTCATCCCCTTTGATTTACATCGCAGAAAACAGAAAATCGGTCGAAAAACGACCTATGATGTCTCAAACCTCACCTTAGACCACATTCAACAGCAATTTCAAAAACGGAAGCAGCAAGATGCTCATTTTACACAAACAGAATTAGCCAGGCAAACAGGATTGTCGCCAGGATATTTAAGCAAACTTTTACATGGTCAAAGCCCTTTAACCAGTAAAAATAAAATAAAATTCTACAAAGCTTTATTTGTAAACGAAAGGCTGGAAATGCCAGTAAATCAGAGAGGTTAAGCGATTTTTTACTTTCAGCAATGAGGTTAACAATAGAAAAAATCCTCTATTTTTCAATAAATAGAGTTGACAAAGCTATGAAAAGCTTCTATATTGTGCAACAGGTGATATGCTCTCACCGAACCTGAGACGTACCCAGTCGGTACAGAACACAACGGACCTGGGGCTGACTGCGGGCGTCTCGGATTTTTTTTGCCTGTTTTTCCCCCATCTTTCCTGAATTTCCCCCATATTTAGCAAAAAGTCAACAATCGTTGTTTATTTTTGATCTATGGAATGACTCACAGATAGATTCTTCTAATATTCTCCTTTTATCCACATTTTATCCACAATGTGTGGATAATCATGAAATTATTTTTCGGATCAGAATATTTTTAAGAAAAGAAGGTACAAGATGGCTGACATCCCTGCGCCCGCCGGAACCGTAATAAGCCAGGAGATCACGATTTGTTTAATGACACCAAGATTGACAGCGCCCACGCCTCGCGCATACCCAACACCGACTACTGCTCCCACAACCGTATGAGTTGAGGAAATCGGCAGTCCCAGGGCTGAAGCGACCAGAACGGTTGTCGCTGCAGAAACATCGATCGAAAATCCGCGTGTATTATTCAGTTCCGTGATTTTGGAGCCAATCGTTTTCATGACCTTATGCCCCCATATAGCAACGCCCAGCGCAATCCCCACACCGCCCAACGCTAAGAAGCTCTTTGGAACCGTCACGTTTTCGGTTAACTTCCCGTATTGTGCAATGGCATAAATCGCGGCAATCGGGCCGATAGCGTTGGCGACATCATTGGCGCCATGGGCAAAAGAAACATAACAGGAGGTCATAATCTGAAGTTTTTTAAAAATCTCTTCAACCGCAAAATAGCGATTTCCTTTGATTCTCTTTTTTCTGAGCCTGATGAAGCTGATAATCCCTGTTATCAAGGCGATATTCAGCGCCAACGACAAGGAAAGAAGGAATGAACCTTGATAACGCAGCGATTTGGAAATAAACATCAGGACAATAATCAGGAAGGTGATGGCGATCAAAAATGGAACATGCCGTCTTGCCGCAGCATACGGACGTTTCTTGCGCAGAATGGCCTTAGAAATATAGCTGAAAACAAGAAAGGCTAGCAGCCCTCCTAAAAACGGCGAGATAAACCAGCTTGCTATGATAAACACCATTTTGCGCCAATAAATAGCGTTCAGGCCGGCCGCAGCGATGCCAAAACCAGCCATACCTCCGACAATCGAATGCGTTGTGGAAACCGGCAGTTCAAAAACTGTCGCGATAAAAATCCAGAGACAGGCCGCAATTAACGCTGAAAACGCGCCTAATAGCATGGCATGGGAATCTGTCACCGCGTCGGCTTTGACAATTCCTTTTTGGATTGTCTCTGTCACCATTTTTCCAAAGAAAAACGCTCCTGAAAATTCTAAAATCGCGGCAATGAATACGGCTTGTTTAATGGTAATCGCTTTGGCACCAACCGCAGTGGCCATTGAATTGGCGACATCATTGGCCCCGATTGCCATGGACATGGCAAATCCGACAATGATCGCAAAAATCAGCACGATAAGCATCAAGGTCTCCTCTCAAAAAAGGTTAACGGGTAAAACCTCTGATCATTTTGGCTAAACTTTCCCCTTTATCCCCTATTTTCGCGAAGATCAGTGCCAACTCATTAAAAAATATCAGATCAAGCGCATTATACTCATTTTTTTTCGAATACGTCCATTTGCCGAGTTTCAAGGTCAATGTATCAATGCATCTTTCCACATTTGCCACCCGGGCAATTTCCTTTTCTTCCTTTTTCCGTTCCCGCTTAGCAAATGACGAGGCAAACACCTGTTTGAGTTCGCGAATAGCTTGTTCCAAATATTTCACAATGCTCTGAACTTCTCTGACCAGTTGCATGAAATCCTCTCGAACTTCGCCTTCCAGCGTGAAATCAAGATAATTCATCGCCATCCGCTTCGCAATATCTTCCATCATGTCAATGATATCATCCTGAAGGTGTATGGCATAAAGGAATGTCTGTTTCGGAAAGGGCACTTTGATATTTTTATCCAACATTTTTCTGAATTTCAATTTAATGACATCCGCCTCGCTCTCTTTCGCGGTGATGAATTCGACATTTTCGGTGATGTCTTTACGCTCAAAATACGCGCACGTTAATTCTTCCAACACTTCACTCGCTTCTTTTAGAATTTCCCCATGCTCTATCATCAAGTCAAGGGGAGTTTCTTTGGGAAGCAAACTTGTGACCACAGATTTCATAATTCTTTGTTCCTTATTCATGAGAGACACCGGATTTTTGAAAAACCCGGCGTCTCTTGTTCATACAATTACCACTACACAGCCTTTTTGATCGCTCGCTGTCGAAATTCTTCTTGCACTGCGTGTAAAATTTCAAGATTACCAAGAAGATCGCTGCCACACATAGCGAGTGCCTGAGTTCCCTTGATCATCGCAATTTTCGCCAATTCGGATTTTGCGGCAAGAGCAAACTCATGGCTATGGCCTGGAATGTCAACCTCCGAGCTCACAATGCTGAGTGAGGGATGAATAGCAGGTGTCACCTGACTGACATTTCCGATGTCTGAGGAACCTCCCAATTCAACAGGGGATTGTTCTTCAACATTCACTCCTAAGCATTTCATATTGTGTGCATATAACTCAATCAGGGTATTATTGGGTAAGAGCGGTTCGTAAATGCTGTTCTCGTCCAGGTGGATGCGTTCTTTGGCTCCTGTGGCTAAGGCGGCTGCTCTGACGCAATTCTCAAATTTTTCCACGACCTGATATGTCCGCGCTAGTTCAGAGGCGCGGACCACGAATTTGGCGCGCGTGTATTCCGGGATAATATTCGCGGCAACCCCACCATGTGTGATAATACCATGAATTCTAACATCATCAGTCAATTGTTGTCGCAGCAGCCCGACGTTGACGAACAATTGGATCATCGCATCTAAGGCATTGATCCCTTCAAAGGGTTTCGCGGCCGCATGCGCGGGTTTCCCGAAAAATTCGACAAATACGGAGAATGCCGCCAGATTCCATTTTCGTTTCACGTTTTTTGAACCAGGGTGAACCATCATAGCAACGTCAATATCATCAAACAAATGCTGTTTGACCATCGCAATTTTGCCGCCGCCGCCTTCTTCATCAGGCGTCCCGAGTACCACAATCCGGCCGCTCAGGCCATTTCGAATTTTTGACAGCGCAATCCCGGCCCCAACGCTCATCACCCCGATCAAATTATGCCCGCAGGCATGTCCGACTTGTGGTAAAGCGTCATATTCCGCTAAATAAGCAACGGTCGGGGTCGATCCGCCACGCAGAGAATAGGTTGCGCGAAATGCCGTCTTCATGCCGGCAATTTCTCGTTCCACCGTGAATCCATGTTGTTCTAATAACCCGGTCAGCTTCTCAACCGCCTGAAATTCTTGCAATCCCGTTTCGGGATGTTCATGAATAAATACCGCCGTATTCCACAAATCATCTTCGATTTTACCGACTTCTTGTTGGATCTCTTGTTTGATTGCGTCAAGCATAGTTATTAAAATGTCAGACGTGATGCGTACACCTTCATGATGTATAGCTCTTCTACAAACCGAATTTTCTAGCAAACTCGGTTTTTCCTGCAACTATCCTTAGATGCCACATGACGTTTGCTGTGTTTTTTTAATGAGCCAGATACAGAGTCGTAGCAATAGAAAGAAATTTAACACGGGCGCTGTCAGCGCGCGAGGTCAGGATAAACGGAACGGCTGCGCCAACAATAATGCCCGCCATATCACGTTTCATCATCCATGTTACCGTTTTGTAAAACACATTGCCAGTTTCAATATTTGGGAAGATTAAAATGTCAGCCTTCCCTTCAACAGGAGACGGGACCCCTTTAATTGCATAAGCTTCCGCAAACATAGCCCCATCAAATGCCAAAGGTCCACCGGCAATGGCACCTTCCCAATCCAGCGCAGCGAGTTGTTCAGCGTCCACGGAAGACGGCATCTTGGGATTGACTTTTTCCACTGCTGAAATGAACGCCATTCTCGGAACGTCCATCCCCAAATTTCTGGCGACTTGCAGCGCATTCAGCGCAATTCTTGTCTTCTGGTCACGATCCGGAGCAATATTTAAAGCCGCATCACTGAAAATTTTCAGCGAATTCTGCCATTCAAAGATCGCCACATGTGAAAGAAAGGGATTATCCATCTTGTGTTTGAGGTCTTCATCTTTCAGCACCATGCCGAGAATCTGGCCTGTACTGATTTTGCCTTTCATTAAGACCTGTCCTCGCCCTTCTTTCATCAGTTCAATCGCTCGTTTTCCCGAAGCCTCCACATCAGGTTCATTCACAATTTCCGTTCCCGCAAGGTCCAACTGATATTCCCGAGCCAGTTGTCGAATCTGGTCTTCTGCGCCGACATACAGAAAATTGGCTAACCCATCCTGTTTGGCCTGAACAGTCGCAATTAATACGTCATGATCTTCGGCTGCCGCGACAACCACCGTTTTTTTCGTCCGATTTTTGACCTCTTTAACGATCGCTTGAAAGCCGCTGAGTGTTTCCATACGCTTATATCTCCTTAAAATATGGAACGCGAAATCACATTTCGCGCGTTAAGACGTCAGTTTCGACATCCATTTTTTCCAGTCGCCTCGTGTTCAAACACTGAACCTCTATTTTTAAACGCCCTATAAAATCGTGAAGCTCTTGTCAAATATTTCTTCATGTTTTCGAATGAATCCTGTTACGTCGGTTTTTTCTTTGACAAAACTTCCTGATCAAAAATATATGTTGTCTAAATTGATCAATCGAGGTACTTGAGTAGAATCACGATAAAACGCATAAGAATTGAAGGAAAAAGCTGGGCTATTCTTGCCCGGAAACAGCAAGGAGAGTGAGTATGGAACACATAACGTTGAATTATACGTATATGTCGGAAGCTATCACCGATGCTGCCCTGGCACAAGTACAAGCGGAAGTGATCCAGGCATTAAACGCGACGCTTCAAAAAACCGGAGCAGGCAACGATTTTCTGGGTTGGGTGTCTCTTCCGCATGAGATTCCTGAGGCACTCTTACAAGACATCCAACAAACCGCGAATTCCCTCCGCACCAAAAGTGATGTGATCGTTTCAATCGGTATTGGCGGTTCCTACCTCGGCGCACGTGCGGTTATTGAAGCCATACAAGGGCCTTTGGCTCCGTATCGTGAAGAATTGCAGATACTTTTTGCCGGACACAATATTAGTTCCTGGTATATGCAAGATTTGCTGGCGTTCCTGGAGACAAAGGAGTTCAGCCTGATTGTCATCTCGAAATCCGGCACAACCACAGAACCTGCACTGGCGTTCAGAATATTGAGAGAGGCCCTGGAACAACGCTACGGAAAAGACGGAGCCAGAGAACGCGTTGTGGCAATTACCGACGCAGCCCAAGGCGCATTAAAGCAGTTGGCGATCGATGAAGGATATAAAACGTTTATTATTCCCGACGACGTGGGAGGCCGCTTTTCAGTGCTGACGCCTGTCGGCCTTCTTCCCATCGCTTGCGCTGGCATTGATATTCGGGAATTTGTGAAGGGCTTTCAGACCATGGCTTCTGCCCTGACCACAGAACCCAACCTGCAGACCAATCCGGCTCTGGCGTATGCCGCAATCCGGAGTTTGCTTTATCGTCACGGCAAACAGATTGAAATTCTGGTGAATTTTGAGCCAGCCCTGCACTATGTTTCAGAATGGTGGAAACAACTTTTTGGAGAGAGTGAAGGGAAAGACGGCAAAGCCTTGTTCCCCGCAAGTGTTGATTTTACCACGGATTTACATTCTATGGGACAACTTATTCAGGATGGCGTTCGGAATCTGTTTGAGACGTTTCTGATCGTTAACAACGGGAGACATACGATCGTTGTGCCGCACGATGAGAGTAATCTGGATACATTGAATTATCTGGAAGGGAAAAATCTGGACGAGATCAATTTTTCAGCGTATCAAGGCACTGCTCTGGCTCATAAAGACGGCGGCGTCCCCAGTATGACGATTGAACTCCCGGAATTAACGCCCTATTATCTCGGACAGCTCTTGTATTTCTTCGAAGTCGCAGTTGCTGTCAGCGGTTATCTGCTTCAAGTGAATCCGTTTAATCAACCGGGGGTTGAGGCCTATAAGAAAAATATGTTTGCCCTCTTAGGAAAACCCGGAGTTGAAAAAGCCACTCACGAGATCAACGCCAGACTTCAGCGTATACAGCCAAAATACATCGCGACTTCTGACAGGGAAAACACCAGGAGATTCTCGTAATCTTTTGAGGGAGGAACAAGTTGATCTGCCACTCTGAAAGTTTTTAGTCTTGACAGGAAACGAGAAGTATGAGAAAATATATTGTATGACTCAGTCATATTACGCAGTCCCCTCCTTATTCTCCCCGTAGGAGGCAGGATGAGGGGGGGAAAGTCGTACGACTAAAATTCTTAAGCGTGCGAGATAGGGAGCTGGCGCCAAAACCAGGATGGTGATATCAACCCGGTTATTACACGCCTGGCTGAACATTTTATTGATCTCGGAGAAGAATTGGAAAGAAGAGAATTTTGATGATATTTTCCTCTTTCTCATTCTCAATCCCTGGATGTGACATTGCAATGATGAACAATCGCTTTGAATACAAAAAAGAAGAACAAGGTTCAATCGTTATTTTCACGTTGAAAGGTAGTCTGGATATCGGAACAGTTTCGGTGATGAAAGCTGACATTGACGCGGTTGTCGCTGGTGGTCAGCGCAAGGTTTTGTTTGATTTATATGATTTGGAACAGATCGATAGCTCCGGAATTGGCGCCATTATTGCGTTATTTAAACGTGTGCGTTCGAATAAAGGCGATGTCAAAATTTCACGCTTAGTAGGGCAGCCTAAAGAAATTTTTAGCCTGCTCCGGTTAGATCGAGTGTTTGAAATTCATGATACTGCTGAAAAAGCATTGAAAAGTTTTTAATTGCCTGCTTCCCTCCTCTTCTGTCAGAGCTTTGTCGTGGAGGTATTGAAACAAGAGTTTTTCAAAACACCGGCAAAAGCAAAGCCTCATGGACGCCAGGTACTGGATAAAAAGCTCTATATGGGTATAAGCAAGTTCTTTCAGGGAATCTCATAGTTCAAGATGGATCTATATAATTGTTTGATACAATGCTGACTCTACAACCCAACCTTATTCGCCGATTACGTTATACTCTGACGGCGGTTGTAACTGTAATCGTGTTGATATTTGCCGGATTCATTATCTTCTATAACGCAATGAACCTGGAATCCCGGCTGGTACAACAATTGCGTCGTACGGTTCAGTTAGCAGAGATGAGTCTTGAGTCGGCCGTGTGGCAATTAAATCCGGCTTCGATCAATGACATTCTTGACGCAATTTTTATTGATGAAATGGTTGTTTATGCGTGTGTAATTTCCGATAACGAAATTCTTGATGCCAAAATAGCCCCAGAATTCGAAGGGGAGGCCTTTTCATTTTTTCACGAGAACTCCCAATTTCTTACTCAGACAGTGAATATTGAAAGAGATCAGCAAATTATAGGATATTTTCAAATAGCGCTGTCTCGCCAGAACATTCGACAAGAAATGTTGCGCGGCATCCTCGTCACAGCGATCTTCACCCTCGCGCTCATTGCGTCAATTTCAATCGTCTCGATCATCATTGCCAAACGCCACGTTCTTCAGCCCTTATCAGACTTAGTCGAATCCGTGACATTCATGAGCGCAGGGAAATTCGATGTTCCCTTAAAATTTCGCCCAGAACGAGCACATATACGCGATGAAATCGGGGAATTAGGCCAGGCCTTTGATAGTATGCGGCAGCGATTGCAAGAAATGATTATCCACATCAGAAAAGCCGGCGAAAGAATCCAGATTGCCTCGGAACAGATCTTTATGGCGACCAACCAGCTTGCCGCCGCATTGGAACAGCAATCCGCGTCGATCCTGGAAACCACGACGACGATGGAAACCATGACGACAACATTCCGGCAAATTTCAAAAAATACCGGGACTGTGGCAGATATGTCTGAACAAACGCGTGCGGTCGCTCATAAAGGCGTGGCCTTTGTCGAGGAAATGATTCAAAAAATGCACGACATTCAGGAGACCAACACTCGGTTTCAACAAAAAATTCTCGCGTTAGGAGAACGATCAGGGAAAATCGGCGCTGTGATTGAAATTATTAATGATATTGCTGATCGTACAAAACTGATTGCATTTAACGCGGCCTTAGAAGCTGTTGGCGCATCAGACGACACAGGAAAACGATTCAATGTCGTGGCTATGGAAATCCGGCGCTTAGCGGATTCCATTATTGAATCAACTGAAGAAATCAGCCGGAATATTCTTGAAATCCAGAGAGGAATTCGAGAACTTGTCCTGTCTTCTGATCTGACGACCCAGGGCATTACTGAAGGTACCCAGCAGACCCAAGTTATGAATACCGGGCTGCAAGAGATCGTGGTGGCCGCCAATCGAACGATGGATGAGGCAAGACAAATAGCAATGGCGACGCATGATCAACAACTGTCTCAAGATCAGATATTATTCGCTCTGAAAGAAATATCTGACAGTACGCAACAATTTGTTGGAGCCGGAAATCAGGTATCAAAAATTGCTACTGAGATGAAAACTCTGGCTCAGGAACTCTACCATTTCATTCACCAATTTGAATTATCAGATGGAAGTGAAACACCGGTCACCGAAACAAATCCCTGAGCAAATCGAGAAAAGGATTACACACATGATGATAACTTCAATAGTTCAGAAATTTTTACGTGATGACGCCAGAGAACGATTTTTACGCTACGTTCAAATCGAGACAACATCTGATGAGCATTCGGGAACCCATCCTTCTACCCAAACCCAGTGGAACCTGGCAAAGGTGGTCAATGCAGAACTGGAAGCCTTGCAGCTTCAGGATGTGCTGCTTGATGAACATTGTTATGTGTATGCCACGCTGCCTGCCTCAGAGGGGGTGGTCGCTCCTTCCTTGACGTTTTGTGCGCATCTTGATACCTCTTCCTCAGAACCAGGAGGACAGGTCAAACCTCTTGTACATGAACATTATGATGGAGGACGCATCACTTTTCCCGATAACCCGGATTTGCAGTTATCTCCGGAAAATTCACCAGAATTGCAAAAATACCTCGGACAAACGATCATCACGGCCTCGGGAACGACATTACTCGGAGCCGACGATAAAGCCGGCATTGCCGAAATTCTTGCAGCCCTTGCTGCGTTGCAGCAATTCAAAGATTTTCCTCACCCTGAATTACGCGTTGTGTTCACTCCGGATGAAGAAATCGGTGAAGGGACGTTGTATATTCAATCGGAAAAATTAGGCCGCTATGGTTATACCCTTGACGGCGGAGACATCGGCGAACTGGAAGATGAATGTTTCGATGCCTTACGCGCGATACTGACGTTTCATGGTGTTAACGTCCATCCCGGTAACGCCAAAAATCGGATGGTAAATGCCGCTGCCATTGCCGCCCGCTTTGTCGCCATGCTGCCAGAACATGAAACACCAGAACACACTGAACTGCGTGAAGGGTTTTACCATCTGACCCGCATCAGCGGTGAAGAAAATTTGGCAGAACTCCGATTCATTCTCAGAGATTTTGAACCGACAACCAATTTGAAACGGGCTGAATTCTTGCAACACCTGGCTCAGGTTTTTGAACTCAAATATCCTGGCTTACGGGTTGAGTTACATTTGAAAGAGCAATACAAAAATATGCGTGACGTGTTGAAACAGTATCCTGAAGTTACCCAAAAGGCCGAACAGGCTATAGAAATGGCCGGGATTCCGCTCATCAAAAAAGCCATTCGCGGAGGCACAGACGGCGCCCGCCTGTCTTTCCAGGGTATGCCCACCCCGAATATTTTTACCGGCGGCGTGCTGCCACATTCAAAAAAAGAATGGATTCCCGAAATTGCGTTACAAAAAGCAGCGGAAGTGATTTTGGATCTGTGTTACTTGTGGGCCAGCGCGTCGTAAGTGATTCCGGGTCTGTCACCGCGGCGAAAAAGGAAGAAGATCATGCTGAAAACAGAGCAATTACCCCTAGGAAAACTCAAACTCGAGCAGCTACGCCAGCTCCTTCACAAATATACCACCAGCGATGACCGAGTCGTGGTAGGGGCGCAAATTGGAGAAGACGCTGCTGTTATTGACTTTGGCGAAACCTATCTGGTTGCTAAAACCGACCCCATTACCTTTGTCACTGAGGATATTGGCTGGTATACAATTGTTGTCAACGCCAACGATATTGTCACACGCGGCGCAACGCCAAAATGGTTTCTGGCAACCATTCTCCTGCCTGAACAGAAGACGACAACACATCTGATTGACGCCATTTTTAGTCAATTAGCAGCCGCCTGCCAGCGCTATCACATTGCGTGGTGCGGTGGACATACCGAAGTCACATACGGTCTTGACCGTCCGATTGTGATCGGGCAAATGTTAGGAGAAGTCTCCAAAGAGCGACTTGTGCGGACCTCAGGGGTCAGAGTGGGTGATGACATTCTGTTAACCAAAGGAATTGCAATCGAAGCGACTTCCATCATTGCCAGTGTGAAGTCTGAGACCCTTCAAGAAAAATATTCTGCGGATTTTCTCCGGACCTGCCGGCAATTTATTTATACCCCCGGAATCAGCGTGATCGAAGACGCCATGACCGCGCTTGCATCTGGCCATGTCACTGCGATGCACGATCCGACCGAAGGAGGATTAGCCACCGGACTTCATGAACTTGCAGATGCAGCGGGGGTTGGCTTGCGGATTCAGTATGAGGCGATTCCTATTTTCCCGGAAACGCTGACGCTCTGCGCAGAATATGGGCTCGATCCTTTAGGAACGATCGCCTCAGGAGCTTTGATCTTGACCGCTGCCCCTCATGAGACACCTCGAATAGTCACAGGATTTCATCAAAAAGGAATACAGGTCGCCGTCATAGGAAAAGCAGGTTACGCAGAGGAAGGACGAATCTTAGTGAAAGCCCGGCAAGAGCTTCCTTTACCATTCTATCACCAGGATGAGATCACGCAAATCTTTATGTGAAAAGCATGAATTTTCCTTGACTATTTTTGCAGCATATATTCAAGTATTTCATTGTTGATGTTAAGAGACAGATTGTTTTTGTAACTGACAATCTCATGATGTTCGTTATATCTTGGAGGTAATATTATGGCTCATAGTATTAATGATAATTGTATTATGTGCGGTGCTTGCGCAAGCGAATGTCCGGTCGAAGCGATCAGTGAAGGCGATCCGAAATATATCATCGATCCTGATACCTGTACTGACTGCGGGGCCTGTGTAGATGTGTGCCCGTCTGACGCAATTGATGCTCCGTAAGAAACTGTTCCAGCAATTTTGAACGGAGATTGAATCAGGAGGGGAGTCAAAGGAATAGGGGTACGGCGTGCAATTTTGACTTCCTTTCCTGTTTTTTGTTTTGAAAAGATTTTTTTCTCGCCCTTGACAATAGGTTCATCTGGCTATGAACGCCTGGATTTTCAGCCACAACGAGACACATTCGTATCTTATCAAGAACTGTGCCTTTCATTGAAATCGGGAGAGATTTTTCTTGACCTGAAAACCGAAAAAACCATGATATTGGCGAATGGTTTTTGGGAAAATGCTAGCAGTTTTATGTTATCTATGAACGTTTATTAGGTGAAAATATTTTATTCGTTCGATCGCCTTTTTCTCCCTAAGAGCAAGGAGATTCTTTACCTGCGTATACATATCTCCTTCAACCCTGTACAGCTTAGTTTGTCAAATACACAATTTACTATTCCAGGGCAAGGGGGCAAATTCTTAATGTACAGAAAAAATACGTATTTTAAAGAAACATGAAAAACCGGATCTTCCATTGGATCAGAAATCAAAGTTTGAAAACGAAGTTATGCCTTTTAACTGTTTTATTAGTAGGCATTATCATGCTTTCAGTCGGATCAATTGTTATCAATCAGCAGCGTAAGGCCTTATGGCTTCAAATGGAGGAAACGGGACGATTTTTAGTGAAAAATCTAGCCAAAAATGTAGTGGCCCCCCTGCTGGAAGGTGACAACCTGAGCCTCAACAATTTAATTACCTCACTTGAAGCTAGAGATCAAATTATCGCAGGCAATCCCGCCCGATTTACCACAAAAGAATATGAGACCTTTGTACACCAATTTTTTCTTGAAGATAAATTGCAGTCCTTCGAACCATTGATAAACAGAGGCAATGCTAATGTTTACCTGCAAGTGGAACGCCTCTCTGTTGATCAGCTCAAACCGGTCGCCGTGGCAGTCTTTCATGAAGTCGTCACGATGGTGAATGAGCTGGAGACCCAAGAGCAGTATAATGCCTTCTTTCAAGAGCATCCCTGGACGCGGCCGATTGTTGAATCCCTTACAACCCTGACAGATATGGGGGTCGCCATTCATATTGAAGAGATTGCTGAAGCGCAGCGGGAAGAATTAACCGTCAAACTGGCAGAACGCATCTTCAGTGAAATCTTAGGTTATGTCAAAAACCCTTTTATTGGTTATGCCATCGTGGTTGATAAAGAAAACAGGATCCAGGCCCATCCCGATATTAATCAATTGGGGCAGCTATATGTGTGGCCAGGGGGAACAACCCCATTCAATCCGGAAGAAGATGCTGCCAAAATTCACCACAATGTCTTGTTTAAAGGGGAACAGCATATTGATATTGCGGCACCGGTCTTTGTGCGTGACAAAAATATCGGCAGAGCCTATATTGGCTCCGTTCATGTCGGCTTACGGGAGAATTCAATTCAAAAAGATGTCAATAACGCTAAACAACGCATAATATATACGACTATCATCGCGATTCTTCTCGGATCTGCAGGAGCATACGCGTTGGCAAGCCTGGTGGTGAAACCGGTAAAAGATCTGGTACGAGACGCTGAGCTTCTGGGTGGAGGAGATCTTGACTCCTCTATCCAGGTCAGTACCCTCGATGAAATCGGGGTGCTCGCCAAAACCCTTGATGATGCCAGAATCAAGCTGAAAGACGCGCGGCAGCAACTCATCGCAAGCGAACGTCTGGCTCGTGAGTTAGAAATTGCCAGGGAAATCCAGATGGCCTTACTTCCCAGAGACACCCCCATCCTGGATCGAGTTGAGGTTGGAGCCTTATATCGCGCAGCGGCCCAGGTAGGCGGGGATCTCTATGATTTCTTCTGGGTCAGTGAAGATGAATTGGGGATTGTTGTTGCCGACGTCTCTGGGAAAGGGATTCCGGGGTCGCTGATGATGACCATGGCGAAAGCGGTGATTCGGGCCAAAGCCGTCAAAAGTGATCAGCTTTCCCATAGATTACCTTCAGGCGACGGTGGTGATCCGGCCTCAGTAATTCGAAAGACAAACCAGATGATCTCACAAGATATTAGAAAAGGAATGTTTATTACGGCCAATTATGGCATTTTAAATATTCACACCTTACGATTTCGATTTGTGAGTGCCGGTCATAACGCGACGCTTGTCTATAATTCACGTACCAACGAGTTATGCGAATATAATCCCAAAGGGATTGCATTAGGACTTGATAAAGGCACCATCTTTGATGCTATTCTTCAGAACCAGGACATTCCCCTGGCTTCTGGGGATCTGCTGCTGCAATATACTGATGGTATTACAGAAGCTATGAATCTCCAACAAGAAGAATTTGGCGAAGAGCGACTAAAGGAGGCGATTCAGCAATACGCGCATCAGGATGTGAACGAGTTTCTGGCCTCACTTGATCAGGAAATCCGAACATTTACAGAAGGTTTTGCCCAAAGCGATGATATTACCGCGATAGCTATTAAGGTCAAATAATCTGAGATCGTCGCTCTTGACCGAAGGCGTATCTCAAGAAACATGACGGGAGTGAGAAGAAAACCATGAGAAAGCTTAATATTACCATTGATGCCTTGACTGAACAGAATATCACCAAAATCTCGGTTGAAGGGTTTTTAGATGCTCATACCGTGCCTGAAATGGAAACAATCATTCATGGATTGTTGAATGAAGGGAAATATCGTATTATTGTTGATTTTAATGCACTCTCCTATATCAGCAGCGCCGGCTTAGGAGTATTTATGAGTGTCATTGGTGATGTCAAAAACAATCACGGCGATATTATTCTGATGAAAATGCCCCCCAAAATTTATAAAGTGTTTGATCTCCTGGGGTTTACCGAGATCTTTACAATTGTTGATGACGAACAAACAGCCATCAACGCCTTTAAATAGGTTTTCCTGGGATTTTCCGGGGGTAGAAGGATATTCTGATATATGAATCATACCAGAACCACCATTGTTGTTCAAACGCCTGGAGAAATGAGCTATCTCTATCGAATTCGGGAATTTATTACGGGAATTGCGGCAGAATCCGGAATTGATGAACAAGATATTCTGAACATAGAATTAGCCGTTGATGAAGCCTGCGCGAATGTGATTGAACATGGCTACGATCCCGATTCTCCTAATAAAAGTCTGACGATTCAAATGGAGATTGATGATCAAAAACTCGTGTTGAAAATTATTGACCAGGGGAAAAGTTTCGATCCACGTTTGAAACCGCCTCCTGATATTCAGAAATTGATTACCATGAAACGGGATGGAGGACTGGGAATCAGTTTGATTAAACAAACAATGGACGAAATTGATTACAGAAGAACGCCGGACGGACGCAATGAATTGATCTTAACGAAGTATTTACAACTTGACCATCACAATCAGAACATGAGGTCATAATGTTTACGCGAAGAGCTTTGTTTATACGGTTATGGTTTATCAGCATGTTTATGCTTTGTATAACGGTCTTGTCAGGAGGGTGCAGTTCGATTTCCTTGACCCCGCCGCCCTCGAAAAAACCGAGTGCCTCATCTTCTCTCGAATTTAGAGAGGCTCAACGGCTTTTTGCAGCCGGGCGCTTTCAAGAAGCTATAGATTTGTGGGAACAGATTGCCCCAACAGATCCCCAATATCTGGATGCGCAAATGTCTATCAGACAGGCCCGCTTGCAGATGAACCGGGACGTAGACCAGGAAATCGGCAGCGATCGAGACATTTCGCTCTTTGAACACTATGTGCAAGAGGCCGAATACTTCGAACAGCAAGGAGAACTAGACCAGGCCCTCGACATGTATGAAGAAGCTCGACACCTTGCCCCTGACAATAAACTCCTACATAAAAAAATCGAAGAACTTCGCACCCTGTTAGAGGATACTTTAGAACGGCATAACGCATTGGGAGAACTCTATTTTTCGCAAGGAGAATATGAAAAAGCGAAACAGGAATGGGAACGCTTGCTTGTGATGGCTCCTGATCACGAAAATGCGAAGCAACGCCTGGCCGATCTTGAGGTCATCACAGCGACCAGTGATACCGTCTTTTTGCAGCGCGGACGTTCTTTAATCCGGAAAGGACTGCTCAACCAGGCCAAAGCAGAGCTTGAGAAAGCTCAACGAGTTAATCCAACGAATACGCAAACGCTTTCATATTTAGCCAGAATAGAACAAGTCTCTTTTACAGAATATACAGTTCAGAAAGGAGATACACTTTCTTCGATTGCGGCCAAGTATAGCGGCAATTCCGCTGATTTCTCGATTCTTCTCGATTTTAATCATCTTAATGCCCAGGATCCATTGAAAATAGGTCAAATCATAAAAATACCCCATATTCTAAATTTTAAGCAGGTTCTGGATCCACAGGGAGAAGAGGACTCTTTTCCTGATGTCAATGGGGAAGGCAGCCAGGTTGAGGCGCGACATCTCACCCCGCCGATAAATTCTGCAAATGAAGACCTTCCTCCAATTGAACAGGTGTTTGCAGAAGCAATCACCGCTTACGATCATGGGGATTATCGCCAGGCGATGACCCTTTTTCAGATCGTGTATGAACGAGATCCTGAACATCACGAGGCATATGAATATTTTATACGAGCAGCAAACGCGATGAGAGAAGGAACATCGAGGAGTCGGAGGGATCTGGAAGAAAGGCTGGAACAAGATCGAAAGGAAGAACGGGAAAGCGAAAACCTCAGCCAGCAAGGAATCATCGTCTGGAAAGCTGGCGATCTCAAATCTGCCATTGCCTTCTTTGAACAGGCTTTGCAGCTTGCTCCGCAAAACCGCGACATTCAAAACTATCTTGACCAAACACGGGATGAATTTCAAAAACAGATCACCTTTCACTTGAATGAAGGCATTAAATTCTTTAATCGCGAAGCCCTCGAAGATGCGATTCTGGAATGGGAAAAAGTACTCGACTTAGATCCCGATAACTCACAAGCCCTTGAATATCGTCGGCGTGCTGAAAAAATGTTGGATGCTCTGGCTTCCCCAAACTAACAGAACAGAAAACCACCTTCTCTCACGCCGTGCAAAATTTTGCGTAACCAGAGCAACTCAACAAAATTTGAGCATGACATTTATGTCGTCGGAGGCGATTGTTCGGGATCCTCCGGCGGCACGTCAGAACCTTCCTGGCGAGCAGATGGTGATTGAGAAGCCAGGAAATGATTATACGGCTTCCTGGGGGCCTGATCCTCCAGGGTAATTTCTGTATCAATCGTTTGACGAACCTCATTGGCAGCGCGTTTAAATTCAGCAAAACCTCGCCCAAGCGCTTTTGCCAGTTCCGGAAGCTTTTTAGGACCGACCACAATTAATGCTATAATGAAAATCACTATAAGCTCTTGCATTCCTATTCCAAACATACAATACGTCCTTAGTCTTTTCGAAATCCTTTCTCGCCTGAATACGGTACCGGGTTAACTCGTTTAAATATCTCTGTGCCGACGGACCGCTTTGTCCGTCGGAACCTTCTGCGGAGGCCCACAGATAGACCCCACTTACACTTTTACCTGGATGTAAGAATCTTATGTTTATCTCTTGCTTCTTATAACGTCTTGTTGATCCTGTCAACCTGTTTGTTGCGAAATTTCCAAGATTTTTTGCCTTGACAGATTCCATCTGACAACGTAATGTATTGTTGTATAAGACCTGTATAGGATTCCTTATACAGGAGAACCGACAGAGTATCTGTATGGACATCGTGTTTTAATTCATGGAGGAACATATTATGGTTTCAGGAAAAAGTTTTGCATTTACAGGAGAAATGGCGACCATGTCCCGTAAGCACGCCCAGGAAGAAGTTCTCAGACGTGGGGGGTCCATTCCGAGTAGTGTCACTCGAGAATTGGATTTTCTTGTCGTCGGGAATAAGAATTCTCCTCTTATTAATAATGGCAACGGCAAAAAGGGGAAAAAACTGCGTAAAGTCGAAGAATTAAATCAGCGCGGTGAAACAATTCAGATTATCACTGAGGGACAATTTATTGACATGCTCCAGGTAGAAATGTGATATTTTCTGGTTTTCCTGAAGAAATACAGATAGCTCAGGCGTTATCGCTCAGGCGATAACGCCTTTTTTTACTTTTGTTCCAGAAGATTATTCCAGAGATGCACCGCATATCGTGTCGGGACATGATCCTTCAGTCCGCCCGGAATAAAGTTGAACGAACCGTGTTTCATGTGTTCGAGAGAATCCACAACATTTTGTACTTCACCTCGAAAGCCATCGGTCCACATTTCACTCCGCCGGCAATTTTTGCGCATCTGGCCTTCACTATTAATGTACCAGAGTTCCCCGACATGCTCATAAAACCCCATCGGCGGAACTGTTGTGACAAGATCGCCATTATTCACAACGCGAAATGCCCTGACTTGAAAATGCTTCTTAAATTCCGGATTTCCGACCCGAGGAGAGCCAAACGTGTATAAGCCTTGTACCTGCTTATAGCGGTCAGCTGCCAGCGTCGCCAGTGCAGCACCTAAACTATGTCCGGTCATCCACAGGGTACGAGGGGCCTGGTGAATAGATGTCAAATATTGCGCTAACTCCTCCCAAATCTGCTCCAGAGCCGCCAAAAATCCCTTATGAACCTTGCCGTGGTGATGAGGATCGTCAATCAGCAAAATATCACAGTCGGTCTTAATATCAACAATAATATTCTGCAGATCCTGGACACCTGAGCGGCGGCGCGTTTCTGTTCCTCGAAACGCCACAACAATACAGGCATCGTTATGAGCGACAAAACAATCCGTACCGTTTCCGGTAAAATAACGAACCTCGGAAAAACCGGCCGAGAGGAACCGGGGACGAACAAACCCTTCTTCAGCATACGCGAGCGTCGCGCTTTCAATAAGCCACCAGGCGTTCACAAAATCGAATTGTTCGGCATCCGCCCGAAAAGGATACGTTTCTTTCCCCTGAAAATACTCGTACTCATGATAAGGCGGGGCCATATTCTTCCAGGTCATTAGAGGCAGTGATCGTTTCATTGACCTGCAAAACCAGAGAGATGGTGCAAGAACATTCTCTTTCCTGTCGCCATCTCATACAGGAGATGTAAGGCCGGTCGAGCCGAATCCGCCATCGCCTCTGGCCGTCTCATCCAACTGTTCCACTTCAACTATGTTGGCGCGTATAACCGGACAGATCACAAGTTGTGCAATTTTGGCATGTTTTTGAATACGGTAGGCTTCACGGCCGTGATTAATTACGATGACGCACACTTCTCCACGATACCCGCTGTCAACTGTTCCCGGCGTATTGAGTAATGTGATGCCATGCTGCAGCGCCAATCCGCTTTTCGGGCGTAACTGCGCTTCATAGTGGCCAGGCACCGCTATTTTCAATCCGGTGTGAACTAACCGGGTCTCTCCCGGAGCAATGCTCACCTCTTCAATACTATACACGTCCATTCCCGAATCCCCTGGGTGGGCATAATGGGGGAGAAGCGCATCTTCATGAATTTTCACTACACGAACTTCCATCTTCTCCTATACACATGTCAACAGCCCTGTTCACATCACGCGGTATTGACATGTATTCGTGGGTATCTGCACAAGGCGGTGCACATACACGACTCTTAATGATGGCAGCCTGCGCATGAATGCGATGAACAGGACCCACATGAATTGCCGGAAGATGGCACAAATTTTCCCCCACTTTTCATACCAAACGCAGAAAATTTCTTTTTCACCTCATGCCCCTGACATGCAGGACATTGCACAGCTTCCGAAAGTTTAAACACCAGTTGTTCAAACTCCTGCCCGCACTGATTACATTGATATTCAAAAATAGGCATAGTTTTGTCTCCTGTGTAAATGACATGTGTATCCGGGCGTACAAGAGATCGGGGTTTTGACACAAATCCGGTCTCTACGCCTGGGTATGCACTCTTTTCCTTGTATTTATTCAAGGTGTTGTATTTTCGCCTGTTGAATGAGCTTTAAAACAGTTTGATCGTCAATGTCATCAGGCGATTGTTTCAACAACGATGCAAACATATCCATATTAATATTCTCTAATTCTTCAATTGAGAGGGACGGATGTTGGACAATTGTCCGTAAAATCAAGCGGTTTGCTTTTGCAATTAAATTCAACCGTTTGAGAATTTCCGCCCGGGCTTTCTTGATAAATTCAGTGACTATATCGGCATTAATATCATACAGGCGGTCAACGCACAATGCGATTTTCGCCTCCATTTCATCGTTTCCAGAAGAAACACCCTCATTTTCCTGGTTCGAAGGTGTTAATAAATCTTCAACCCTCAATTCGACAATATCTTCTGCCGGCGATTCTTCCGGAACCGGCAGCGATTGAATACGCTCTTTCATCTCGAACGGCGTAGAAGGGTTTGCAAGTAAGGTCGCCAGAATATCTACCGACGATGTAAAATGCTCTCCTAATAATGCCAGCAAATCCGCAGGCGTTTTCGTGCTTCCTGCTAACGAAAGCACCATTTTCTCAGAAATCTGATCCAGAATAAAGAGCTTGGTCTGCTTATCCGCTGAAGAATTGTGCAAAATTGTCAAAAGTATTTTTTGATTGGTATCAAATAACCGACTCAGGTAATTTAGGATCTTCGGACTGCTATTCGCATCACGTGCAACTAACAGCACATTTTGTTCCGGAAGAGCTTGATAAACCTCTCGGACAAATTCTAACGATTGATCGTCATCTTTCGTCCGAATTTGCAGAAAGGCATCAATGGTCACTCCCAGGTTGGCTTCCAGGTCATTCAGCAGTTTCGAGACCTTCATTTTAATTTTAAACTCTTCGGCCTGATTCGCCGC
Source organism: Candidatus Vecturithrix sp. (assembly GCA_040772385.1). Taxonomy (GTDB): domain Bacteria; phylum Moduliflexota; class Moduliflexia; order Moduliflexales; family Moduliflexaceae; genus Vecturithrix. The sequence goes on from JAXGYF010000001.1 coordinate 1,393,373, forward strand.
TCCTGCGTTATCAACAGCAGATTTCGTATGTTCTGTCAAAATTTTCAAGGTTTCTGCCGGGAGTTTGGAATTTTTCGCTAACGATACAATCAATTCTTCAGGTAAACGTTCCAAAATATACCGTTTGGTCTGTTTAGTGGCAGAAGGGTTTTGTAAAATCGCAAGCAGCACTTTTCGATTTGCTTCAAAGAGCCGGCTGAGATAGTCAAGAAATTCCGGGTTAATGCCTGGATCGCTTGCGACAAGAATGACTTCATTTTCAGGCAGCATGCCCAGAATGCCGCGCACCAATTCCCGAAATTCCCGATCATCCCCTGTGGCAAGTTGTGTCAAAACTTTCGGCGTCACTCCAAGATTGGCGGCAATATTATTCAGCGGATTTGACGGTTTCATATCCATGATGTTCGACTCCTGCCAGAAAAATCGTTAGAGCCAATGAAATGTGAGATAGCCTTGATAATATAAAATAAGAATGGCCGTGAGAACAACAATAATTAGCATCAGCGTCAAAAATACCAGCCGATGACGAGATGACGTTTCCGAAGGGTTACGCACGGATTGAGTCTCTCCAGTCGTTTGCAATATTCGATGGCAATATTCAAAATTGGTAATGACCATCTCTTCATCAAGTCCCACCATGCGGGCATACGAACGGAGAAACCCTTTTGCAAACGCTTTCGCCGGTAATACATTGAGATCATCATGTTCTATGGCTTCAAGAAAGCGGGTATGGATTTTCGTCTGGTGTGAGATTTCTTCGAGGGTCATTCCTCGCAATTCCCGCTCTTTTCGTAAGAAAACTCCAAATTTCATGTTCACCGTAAAAAAGTTATTCTAATGTTTGCTTCCCTTTCTGACACAAGTATCAAATTACGTACAACTCTTTTCATCAACAGCTGAGACAGTTTTCTTGTGCCCCCCTTTATCCTTCCCACCTCTCAGGTACGATTCCCCCGCTTACAGCGAGATTGAGGGAGGGTGGAATCAAAACTGTCCGAAGTATTGTTAATTTTTCATAAATATTATAATATGCGTCATAGAAATCCTGTCAATAAAATTTGTCCTTTCTGCCACGATTATGTGAAAATCTCTTGACCCATCCCAACGTGAGAAAAATATTGACGCAAGTTCAAGAAGTTTATAAGTGACTAAAGTGACTAAAGTTGAAGAGCTTTCCTCAAACTACAGTCACTTTAGTCACTTGTAACTTTAGTCACGTTCACTCACTTTAATCACTCAGGAACCGTCTGTTTCTACCGCTTTTCCGATAAGCAAGCGACAGAAACCAGGTGCTGCAAGCGTATGAAAATTTCGGAAGACGATGTTCGTTATGTTGCCAAACTTGCCCGACTCCAGTTAGACTCCGACCAGGTTCAGCAGATGTCGGAAACCTTCAATGACATTCTGACCTATATGGATACCCTTAATCACGTCAATACAACGGCTGTATTGCCGACATCTCACGTTGTCAAGATGGAAAACGTTCTTCGGAACGATGAAGTCAAAGCATCGCTTCCATTAGAAGACGCTCTCCAAAATGCTCCTGATCGGATAGGAGCGTATTATCGGGTGCCCAAAATTATCGAGTAACGATCAGCCTGCAACAAGAACGAGGTACAATCTATGGAACTCTATCACCACACGATTCGCGAATTGCACCGGAAATTATGTGATGGACAGGTGTCATCGCGGCAAATCACAGAAGCGGTTTTAGCTCGAATTGACGAGTTGGAACCAACCCTGCACTCATATATTCGGGTTATGCGAGAAGAGGCCCTGGCTCAGGCCGATCAGATTGATGAACAATTACGTAAAGGCGATATTGAGCCAACCTATCTGACCGGCATTCCTCTGGCAGTGAAAGATGTGATGTGCATACAAGGCGTAGTCACGACCTGTGGCTCAAAAATGCTTGAACATTTTGTTCCCCCTTACGATGCCACGGTCATTCAGAAGTTAAAACAACACCATCCGGTCTTCATTGGCAAAACCAATATGGATGAATTTGCTATGGGCGCCTCGACCGAACATTCGGCCTACGGAATCACCAGAAATCCCTGGGATCTTGAGCGTGTTCCGGGAGGCTCAAGCGGAGGATCCGCCGCGGCCGTCGCAGCCGGAGAAGCCATTGCGGCCCTGGGATCGGATACAGGCGGGTCAATCCGACAACCCTCTGCATTTTGTAATATTACCGGAATAAAACCCACATACGGAAGAGTTTCCCGGTATGGATTGGTTGCATTTGCGTCCTCGCTCGATCAAATTGGCCCCATGACAAAAGATGTGTTCGATGCCGCTATTTTGCTTCAGGCCATCAGTGGCCACGATCCCAAAGATTCTACCTCAGTAAATTACCCTGTCCCGGACTATACCCAATCGCTTGTGCCGGATCTGCACGGCATGACGATTGGCATTCCCCGAGAATATTTTGCCGAAGGATTGGACCCACAAGTCGAACGCGCTGTGCGCAAGGCAATTGATGTGCTCGAACATCTGGGAGCGGTCTGCCGAGACGTCTCGCTGCCGAATACAGCGTATGGCGTGGCAACCTATTACATTATCGCTCCATCGGAAGCCAGTTCGAACCTGGCGCGTTATGATGGCGTAAAATATGGGTATCGCGCCGCCAATTATGCAGATTTGATGGAAATGTACACCAAAACCAGAACCGAAGGATTTGGTCCCGAAGTTATCCGGCGTATTATGCTCGGCACCTATACGCTCAGCTCCGGCTATTACGACGCTTACTATCTCAAAGCCCAGAAAGTCCGAACCCTTGTGCGGCAGGACTTTGAACGGGTTTTCCAGGAGGTGGACGTGCTGGCAACACCAATTACGCCGACCCCCCCGTTCAAAATCGGAGAACTCGTGAACGATCCCTTGACCATGTATCTCATTGATGTCTATACTGTTCCAGTCAACCTTGCCGGATTAACCGGTATCTCCGTGCCGTGCGGATTTACCAGCGATCACCTTCCCATCGGACTTCAACTCATTGGCGGACACTTTCAGGAAGAAAACGTGCTGCGCGCCGCGTATGCCTTTCAGGAACAGACGAATTTTCACAGAGTACGGCCTGAGGTTATACGAAAAAATGAGAGCTGATGATGAAAAGCGATTAAAGTGAACAAAAGAGCGAAAGAAACCGGGTTTTTTCGAAAAACCCGATTTCTTCTACGTTGAGGTGAAAACATGATGTCAATGTATGAAGTCGTGATCGGACTCGAAGTCCATACACAATTAATGACCCAATCAAAAATTTTTTGTTCATGCAGTACACAATTCGGAGCGACGCCAAACACTAATACTTGCCCGGTTTGCCAGGGAATGCCCGGGGTCCTGCCCGTGCTCAATCAAAAAGTGGTCGAATTTGCAATTCGCACGGCGCTGGCGACAAATTGCCAGGTCTCGCATACCAGCGTGTTTGCTCGCAAAAATTACTTTTATCCGGATCTGCCGAAAGCGTATCAGATTTCTCAATATGAACTCCCAATCGCTGAACATGGCTGCCTGGAAATTACAGTCCGCGATACTGTCAAACCGATCGGGATCACCCGCATTCATATTGAAGAAGACGCCGGAAAACTGTTGCACGAATATGCCGGCGATACTTCAAATAAATATAGTTATGTTGATTTCAATCGCTGCGGCGTGCCTTTGCTCGAAATTGTCAGCGAACCGGATATGCGCTCGCCTGAAGAAGCCAAAGAATATTTGATCACGTTGAGAAATATTCTTGATTATCTCGAAGTTTCGGATTGTAACATGGAAGAAGGAAGTTTGCGCTGCGATGCGAATATCTCCCTGCGCCCGGCAGGAAGCCCCACGTTTGGAACGCGCACGGAGGTCAAAAATATGAACTCCTTTCGCAATGTGCAGCGGGCGTTGGAATATGAGGTAGAACGCCAGACCATGCTGCTGGAATCCGGCCAGCCCGTCATGCAAGAAACGCGCCTGTGGGATGCTGATCGAGGCATGACGTTCTCAATGCGCAGCAAAGAAGAAGCTCATGATTATCGCTATTTTCCCGAACCGGATTTGATTCCGCTGACCATCAGCGAGGAGTGGATTCAACGCATCAAGGCAGAATTGCCCGAATTGGCAGGCGCCCGGCAGCGTCGCTTTGTTGAGGAATATCAGCTTCCGGAATATGACGCTGAGGTGCTGACCAGTTCCAAGCATCTGGCAACTTATTATGAAGAATGCGTCCGCTTATTTCCCAATCCCAAAGTTGTCAGTAACTGGGTGATGGGCGATATTTTACATGAATTAAAACAACAAAATGCCGATATTCGCACATGCCCGGTGTCGCCGGCTCATCTGGCTGACATGTTGAAATTAGTCGAAAATAATACGATCAGCGGCAAAATTGCTAAAACGGTGTTTGAAGAAATGTACGCTACCGGAAAAATGCCAGCCGAAATCGTCAACGCAAAGGGGCTGGTGCAGATTTCGGATGAAGCCGAGCTTGAACAGGTAATTGAGCGTATTTTAGCGGAAAATCCAGACACTGTAGCGCAATACCGTGAGGGAAAAACCAAAACCTTCGGATTTTTTGTCGGGCAAGTCATGAAAGCTACCAAAGGGAAAGCGAACCCGCAACTTGTCAATACGCTCTTGAAACACCAGCTAGAAGCGTAATGGGGAAAAATTTTTCTGGGGGGCTTGACGGCAGACAACTCGACCTGAATTGAGGGTATGTTCCGGTCGGAATTACAGTATATGAGGGAGAATACTGGACTTTGCTCCTGTTGATTCCGGATACGACCGTAAAATATTGGCGAATCGAGAGCTACACAACCGGAGCGCATACCGAAGGCATTAACCGTAACATCGAGCAAGGCTACATGCCCTGGGGTATTATCTATCGCCATGATCGCGGCGTGGATATCTTGTATGTCGGATTTTAGTTGTTCCGCGCTTATGAGGAATCCTCGTCGTTTCACAGGAGGAAATGTATGTTAGCACTTTTACAAAAACGCCGCAGTATTCGTCGCTATACCCGGCAACGCCTGGAGCAAGATGTGATTGAAATTCTGAAAGAAGCCGTGTTGCGTTCGCCATCTTCGCGCGGCCTCAATCCCTGGGAATTTGTATTTATCGATCAGCCTGGCCTTTTAGCGCAACTGGCTTCAGCCAGACCGCACGGATCAGCCTTTTTACAGCAGGCGGCGTTAGGCGTGGTCGTCTGCGGAGATGAGCGTCAAACCGATGTCTGGGTTGAAGATTGTTCGATTGCTTCAATCATTTTACAACTCACGGCCCATGCCCTCGGACTCGGTACCTGTTGGATTCAGATTCGTAATCGGATGTATAATGAGACGACATCGGCTGAACAGTATATCCAGAACCTGCTGCAACTTCCTGAATACCTGAAAGTGGAATCCATGATCAGCATCGGCTATCCTGATGAACAGAAAACGCCGCATCCGACTTCAAGTCTGAACTATGGCAAGATTCATCTCAATCAGTATTGAATGGGTAAACATCCGGGCAAGAAACCAGGTTTTTTCCTAAAAACCTGGTTTCTAAGGTATGCGACTTTGCCCGGAAAACTCATGGTCGGTTCAGGCTTCGGCTTTGAGGCCGCGCAGGCCCATGCGCTCGCGTTCTTTTTCTTTGAAACGCGCCCAGGCGTAAATCACCAGGGAAATGGCGATCACACCGTAGGTGACAAACACACGGAAATATTCGCCGAGCATGGCTGAGCCGATCAGATTTTTCCCGGCCATAGGCGACACGATGAACATCAAATGAAACAAGATCACGCCCAGAAATACATTCGAAATGTTCGCCCGGCTCACAGTCGCTCCGCCCACTAATAGCGCGGCGGCCGAGAATAGACCGATCTGCTCATGGCTGTTATAAGTGTTAATTGTGCCGATATTTTGCAGATAAATAATCTGTCCGTAACAGGCCATGACCGTGGACATCATGATCGCAATCAGGCGCGTGCGCATCACGTTAATCCCGGCCGATTCAGCCACCGCCATATCCTGGCCGATGGCGCGCATATCCTGCCCTAATTTGGTTTTCTTAAACCAGGTGATAAACACGCACAGCAGCGCAATCACCACCAATGTCGCCAGCGGCAGGGTAAATCCGCCGATCTTGATCGGCACCAGGCGATCCAGGGCCGCGCGCATGCCAATCAGGTTGACCGCATTACGAATGCCCCAACCGCGCGACAGCACTAAGGCCGGACTTTTAATCGGAATAAAACTGCCCATGCCATACAGCACGATCAGCAGATAGATGGCTTGTGAAAAGAATCCGAGAATCAACCCGGTCACCATCTCCCGACCCCTGGCGCGGTTCAGGATTTTGCCGCACAAATAGCCGTTCAGCAGCGCTATCGGGGTTGAAATAATCATGGCTAACAGCATTCCCGGCATACCCAGAATATTCCAGTCGGTCACGAAAATCAGACCGATTTGCCCGGCCATTGCGCCCAATACCATCGCAAAGTTTAAGCCCATGCCGGCGATAATCGGGATAATGAGGGAGAGCACTAAAAACGAATTTCGCACCAGACGGGTCATGAGTTCCTGAGCCAGATACAGCAGGGAGAACTTTGACAAGGGAATCGCAAACAGGCTGATACAGATGAAGAGGATCGGCACTGCATTATTCACAAACAGGCGCGAGAGGTTCCCCTGCGTAAAAATCTTTTGAAGTGAAAAGGCATTTTTCTTCATTTATTTCCCCCTTGCAGTAATTTTCATGGTGAGGGCATACAAAATGATGCCGTGGGTCGAAATAATCCGGATCACATCGGAAATATCAGACTGGATCAAACTATTGATCACCGATGGCGTCATGGCCACAATGCCCTGATACAAAAGCGTTCCGATGACCACATTCGTAATTGTGGCTTTATGAATGGTCGCGCCGCCGAGCAAAATCGAGGCCACGGCCGGGAAGGACATCCATAACGGGGCCAGGTACAATTGGATAAAGCCAAAGGACTGCTGATAGACCAATATGCCGATTCCTCCGAGCACGGTCGAGAATACAACCGATTTCATGCGCATACTGTCAATGCTGATGCCGGACGCTCTGGCAAAATCAGGGTTTGACCCCACCGCCGTGACGGCGGTACCGGTTTTGGTATGAAAGAAGGCCCAGACCAGGAAACATAAAAAGGCGATGAACAGCATGGTTCCGGTCGGAAAGGTAAAATGGGTGCCGATTTTGATCGCCAGGAAATCATCGAGCACATGCAGCCAATAGCCTTCCGTCGTAATGGTGGTACGCAAGCCTTCGCCGCCGTAGCCCCAGATCATAACCGGATTTTTATAGGGCAGCAGCAGCCACCACATACACATAAAGGCCACGGTTGACCAACCGATATAAAGCGCAATCGTCATCTCCGAACCTTTCACCCGATTGAGCAGCAGTCCATAAGCATACCCAAACAGGGACCCCAGAATAATAGTGACAACCAGGGCGGTTAAAAACCCCGCCATGCCTTGCAGTTGCAGATTCATGGCAAAGGTGGAACCTAACAGTCCGGCAATAATCCCGATTTGGATCCCAAAATTCAGTCCGCAGCCCGATTGCACCATGGGCACCATGGCCAGCACCAGGATCGAGGTCATGCCAAAGCGTTTGAGAATGTCGCTGAGCGAGGTATCAATCCGCACCTGCACAAAAGGCGCTAAAATAAACAGGGCGAGGAGTAAGAGCGCGATCACGATCCGCGGTATTCCAACTTTTTCAATAAATGCTTTGATATTTTTCATGCGTTGGCCTCCTCCTTGTGCTCTTTGCCTTTCCCAACCATCAGCAAACCGAATTCCGTTGATTTTGCCGATGCCGGAAGGATGCCGGAAATGACGCCTTCATCAACAATCGCGATTCTGTCGCAGATCGAGCGCATTTCTTCCAGTTCCGACGATACCATCACAATGGTTGTGCCTTTTTGTTTGTTATGCTTGCGCAGCGTATCTAACACAATTTTTTTCGCGCCCACGTCAATCCCACGCGTTGGTTCGGAAACAAACAGCAATTCAGGGTTGATAGCAAAGGCTTTTGCCAGACAGATTTTTTGCTGGTTTCCTCCGGAGAGTTCCTGCGCTAACTGTTTTTCACTGGTACATCGAATTTCAAGGGCCTGAATATACTCCTGGGCCACGCGGCTCATCGCCTCATCATCGCGCCATTGGATCAGGCCGCCCAGATAGGATTTAACATATTTATCCTGGGTTTGCATGGCCGTAAACACAATGTTCCAATCTAAAGGCTCTTCCAGCAGCAGTCCCACGCCGCGCCGATCTTCCGACACAAAGGCCATTCCGATATTTAACGAGAAACGCGGATTATTTAAGGCGACCGGCTGCCCCTTGAAGATCACCTGGCCTCCGGCGACGTGCAGTCCCATAATACCGTTCGGAATGCCTAATTTTCCCTGTCCGGCCAGGCCGCCGATGCCCAAAATTTCTCCGCGCCGCACCTCAAAGGAGACATCTCGTACTGTTTCGCCGGGCATATCTACCCATAAATGTTCAACCGACAACAGGGCCTCTCCTGATTTTTCTTCTTGAATCGTATCAACTTTTTCAATCACAGTCTGGTGCAATTCCCGTCCAACCATCCATTCCGCAATCTGTTCCACATTGGTTTGCGGCGTCGGGACTTCCTGCACAATTGCGCCATCGCGTAAGACCAGCACTTTATCCGCCACATTAATGATCTCTTGCAGCCGGTGTGAAATGAGGATAATCGCAATTCCTTCTTCAGATAAGGTTCGAATAGACTGGAGTAAAATTTCCGCTTCCGATTCGGTCAGCACCGCGGTTGGCTCATCGAGCACAATCAGTTCAATTTTTTCACGATCTAATTCGCGCGCAATTTCCGTAAATTGTTTGTGTCCGACCGGCATTTCAGACACCAGCATGGTTTCATCCAGATTGAACCCGAGTTTGGCAATCGCGGTTTTGGCGCGCTGTGTATTTTTTTCAAAATCCAGATTTCTGATTTTATCGCCAAAAAGCTCCACTAGCACGTTATATTTTAAGGATTCCGTATTCAACACGATGTTCTCGGTGGTGGTAAATCCGGGAATCAACGAAAATTCCTGGTGCACCATGCCGATGCCGGCATCCAGCGCATTCAGTGGACTGGCAAAGGTCACTTCTTTGCCGTCCAGCAAGATTTTTCCGTCATATCCGCCGGTTTCGTGAATCACCGACATGCCGAACAGGATTTTCATGAGCGTGGATTTGCCGGCGCCATTTTCGCCGACCAGGCCAAGAATTTCTCCGCGCTGCATCGAAAAATTGACGTCATTCAAGACCCGGTTCCCGAAAAATTCTTTGGAAATTCCGCGCATTTCGAGAAATGTTTCCGTACTCTTCTTCATGAATAATTTCCCTCTGAAAAAAAAAGCTCTGTCACATCCACACTTCTCCCATCCTTCATGTCGGGGAAAACGCCGAGACAAGAATGAACATGGAGAGCAATTGTATGCAACAAAGCCCGGAAAAACGTCAAGGGAACTGCTTTCCCTTGACGTTGTCAGCATCCTGATTATTTGAGATATTTTTCAGGAACTTCAATGTTGGTCACGCCCATATAGCCTTTGCCCATGATATAAGTATCCTGATAGGTCAGGAGATGGTTTTCAGCCGTGACGCCTGTATTTCTATCAGTGTAATAGGCGCCATTCCAGGCTGCGCCCGGCGTATATTCTCCAAAGGCCGCCATCACATCCTCAATACTTGTCAAGTCAGCTTCGCCTTTCACCACGCGGATCGCATGCTCGCCAAGACCTGCGGTCACAGTGAAGCCATAGGAATAGGCCCAGGTGCCGAATCGGCCGGCGCCGCCTTTCGCCACCACGGCATCTTCAACGGTTTTAAGGATTTTGGGGAAATCGCCCTGCGCGGCTGACAAATCCACGCCTAATGCGCCCGGATAGCCCATCAACGGCGACGGTAAATCGGCTTCAATGAAATACCCGCCGTACTCTAAGAGTTGTTTCAGCAGCGGTTCGGTATGCGCGTCATTGGTACAGAAGAAGGCCGCATTTTTGCCATATTTTTCAACCCAGGCCGGCACTTTTTCCAGAATATACTGCTGCGCGCCCGCCACGCCCACATCGCTTACCGGATCCGGAGCGGTCTCAAAGATGAACTTCAGGCCCATATCATTACACACCTGTTCAAAAATATTTCTTCTGGTTGAGAGCGTTTCATAGCTCATGTGGCGTGGGAAAGAAATGTGTACAAAGGTGTCGCAGCCCAATTCTTTGGCAGTGTGAATAATCAAATACCCTCTGGAGATAAAATCGTTATTCGTTGCCAGGTCAGCCGCGCTTTCGATCACCAGCGGATCTTCATGCGCTTCACCAGCGATCAGCAGAATGTCAGGATTTTTTTCGCGCACCCGTCTGAACGCTTCGGTGGTGCCCGGAATCGCCTGGTTGACCACGATGGCTTTCATCAACGGATCGTCCGCTAAACTGACGATCTGCGTAATCGTGGTTTCCATTTCCTGCATGAAGTTATCAGGATAGGTCACATGCTGAATCATCCCGCCATCAGCGACAGATCCATATTTTTCAATCAGTTTTTCTGCGCCGCGCAGATCATCTTCAGACTGTGACACGGTGCCTGTGACTATGCCGATGTGAAAATCAGCGGCCGTGGCAAAACTTGCCATGGCAATCAAGGCCATCAGGATTACGAATGATTTTTTCATACGTACATATCCTCCTTAATTAATAATGAAAGTAGATAATACAGTAATGGGTGAACGCTTCACCCACTATCAATATCCAGGAGGAATATGTTTTTGAAGGGCTATTTGTCAAGGGAAAAGTTTGAATTTTTTATTTCAAAAAAAATCAGATTTTTTGAGAGCAGCCTGATTTTTCAAACACACATGAATTTTTCTTTGACATCATAAGTCAAATCAAGTAAGTAATGATAAAAGAAACCAAAGAAACCGGGTTTTTTGAAAAAACCCGGTTTCTGATCATGAAAGGTAAAGAGCATTTTCAGAAAGGAGAGCAATGATGGCAGAAGAAAAACGTGTAATTCACACCGGGCGCGACTATTTTGAAAAGGTCGAAGGCAATGTGACCACCGGCGCCAGCATTCACGGCGACCATGCGCAGCAACTGGTGAACGCCCAACAGTATGCGGAGGCCATCACGCCGCAGTCGTCAAAAGAGGATGTCGCAAAACTGCTGGCGATGGTTAAAGAGGCCCTGGCCCAATCATCGCTGCCGGAGAACGTGAAACAAGAAGCGACTAACGAGATCGAAGGCGCGCAGCTTCAGATCAAAAAAGAGGAACCGGACAAACCCAAAATGGCCGGCAAACTCAAAAGCGCGACCGAAGCCCTGGAAGAGAGTTCCAAAACCTTTGAATCCGCCGTGAACATCGGCAACATGCTCGGCAAAGCGATCCTGTGGTGCGGCGTGCAGTGGGCCGCCTGGCGATACGGCGCGTAGGCACTACAACGAATTCAAGAAGAACAACGAATGCAGGAAAATAACAGAGGTCTGTCTTGATGAAACTGGAAAGTATGAAACCTGTTGTTGTGAACCATGTCAAAAAATACCTTTCTCTAGCTCTCAAAAAGGGTATGATTTTCAGCTATTCGGTAAAACAGGAGCTGCCCGCTTCTTATGGAAAGATCCGTTTATGGCGGCAAGATCAGCTCGCGCATGAACTGACACGGTTTCGGCGCGACTTTGATTTTGTGGAATGGCCGATTGAAAAGTCGGCCACTTATCGCCTGGAAATCAGCGGCAGCGGCCTGATCGTCTCGAACGTGCTGTATTATGATCCGGCAACTGTGCTGGAAACCGGGGTGACTCATATTGATGTCATGGCGCAGGAACTTCAGGTCTATTCCCCGGACAATCTACACGCACATTACATCAAAGACCCCTACCGTCCGCTCTTTCACTTTTCGGCTTTTAAAAATTGGCTCAATGATCCCAACGGTTTGATTTATCATCAGGGTATGTATCATTTGTTTTATCAGTATTACCCTCATGCCCCAATCTGGGGCAACATGCACTGGGGACATGCCGTGAGTGACGATTTGCTGACCTGGAAACACCTGCCGGTCACGCTCTATCCGCAGGAAGAACTGTTTGACAATCCCGACTATCTCGGCGGAGCGTTCTCCGGTTCAGCTATCGAAGCCGGCGACACGATCCGCCTGTTTTATACCTGTCATTATGAAAAGCGCGACCGCAGCGTCTGGCGTGAAACCCAGGAAAGCGCATTCTGCCGGGATGGGCTGCACATTGAACAGGGACCGACCTTGTTAGCGCACCCTCCGGCCGCGAATATCGGCCGCGACTTTCGCGACCCTAAAGTCTTTCAAACCGAAGACGGCGATTGGGGCATGGTGCTTGGTTCCAAAATTGATGACATCCCCTGCGTGCTGTTCTATCGTTCTGCGAATTTAGACGATTGGATTTACGAAGGCGTGCTTTACAAAGAAACAGAAGTTCGCGCCGGGACAATCGAATGTCCGGATTTTTTCAGATTAGGGGACAAATACGTACTGATTTTTGGTCTCATCGGCAGTGTAGATGCCGCGACCGGCAGGAAAAATTTGAGTTATTATGCGGTCGGAGACTTTGATGGCGCAAGGTTCACGGTCGAACACAAAGCGGAATTAGACTTCGGCACGGATTTTTACGCGCTTCAGACCTTTGAAGCCCACGGAAAACGTCTGGGTTTTGCCTGGCTGGATAACTGGGCCACCTGGATGCACACCCGCAGCAAAGATTTTATGGGGGTGATGTCATTGCCGCGCGAATTGACGCTCGATGCACATACGCTCTGCTTACATCCCATTGAGTCGCTCACGAACTTGAGAACGCAGCAAATTATTTCCTTGCAAACCCTGTCAGAAACTGTGTTTGAATGCCCCTTTGCATCTCCATTGCTCGAACTCTCTCTGGCCCTCCACGATCAGACAGCATTTCTGATCACCTTTTACAGCCAGGCGCAGCCGGATGAGTATGTGGCCGTAAAATGTGAAGACGATCGGCTTGAAATTCTCGTCAGTAACGAACCCTATGCAACAAGGTACAGCACCCGTACGGAAAAAATCATTGACCTGCGCATGTTTCTTGACAACAGTGTGATCGAAGTCTGTGCGAATCAGGCCTCGCGTTGCGGCACAAAGCGTTTTTATTGCGAGCACCCTTTTGGAGTTGCACACCTCGAATTTCAAAAACCGCAAGCTGTTGAACAACTCGTATTGTGGAATCTCAAATCAATCTGGTAAGTAAGTGCGCTTTGAGACTGGCGATTGATCGCCAGGAAAGAAGTCACTGTGCTACCTGGCTGGAGTGCGAAAGTTCTACTTTCGCGAGTGAGTGTTTGCCGGAAAATTAACACGCAAAAGTAGAACTTTTGCACTCCGGCACAGAATTATTCACCGAAAGAAAAAATTCGTTCCATTTTGAGACTGGCGATTGATCGCCAGGAAAGGAGTCACTGTGCCGCCTGGCTGGAGTGCGAAAGTTCTACTTTCGCGAGTGAGTGTTTGCCGGAAAATTGACACGCAAAAGTAGAACTTTTGCACTCCGGCACAGAATTATTTACTGAAAGAAAAAATTCGTTCCATTTCCAAATTCGGTGTAGTGCTTATTCAAAATTTTTCGCGCGCCGCTGCGCGGCTATCGCTACGCGCAGCGGCGGGCGGCTGTCGCCTCGCCCGCAGGAAGAAAACCCCTGTTCGCTGCGCTCACAAGGGTAAAAGGATCAAGGGCTACAAAGGCGTCCTCACCAGGCGGAACCCGAGGAGGTCGACGCGAAAGTCGGGCGCGACGTAAAAGCGAAGCGCCGCCCGGCAGTACCCGGCGAGATAGCCCCAGGAGCCGCCGCGATTAACGCGGCCCGAGCCCGAATCAGGACCGCGTGGGTTTTCCTTTGGACTTTCAGCATAATACGTCTCACCATACCAATCCAGACACCACTCCCATACATTGCCAATCATATCGTCACAGGTGTAGGGACCGGCTCCGCGAGAAAAACAGCCGACCGCGCTTGTGACCCCCAATTGAGTATCATAATAGTTGGCATGTTCTGCCGTGATGGGATCATCGCCCCAGGGATAGATGCGCCCATCCGTGCCTCGCGCCGCTTTTTCCCATTCTGCTTCGGTAGGAAGCCTCACCACTTCGTTATCTGATAACTCGCCTCGCTCGCGTAAACGCAGTGTCAACCACTGACAAAAGGCTGACACTTCGTACCAGGAGACGCGCACGACCGGATGGTTATCGAGGTCAAATTCTCCCCCAACCCAGTCAGGTTCCGTGATACTCTTTTCTTCTCTCCAATCCCATCCTTCTTTTGACCAACATGCTTTCCAGGTCTCGGTATATCCTCCATCTTCAATAAAGGCCCGGTATTGTACATTTGTCACCGGATAGCGGCTCATCTGATAGGGGGAAAGCCAGACAGGATGTTGAGGATGTTCTGACGCTATTATCCTTCTATACTTCTCTATCAAATCCTCTCTCTTTGCTTGCTTGAGAAAACTCTCCCATTTACGGGTTTCCGATGTGACGGTTTCCTGATCGCTGCCCATCAGAAACTCTCCGGCCGGAACCTTACACCATACAATGTCCGGCAGGCCGTCTTCTCGCAGCCCCACGCCGGGACGCGGGTCGCCAAGCTGTGCCAGGATGTTGCCGGCTAAGGCGCGTTCTGTGGCGGGAAATTGCGAATCCAAAGGCAGGTGTTCGGTCAACATGGGGACCAACCAGCCCTGAAGTCGCTGGACTTTGGGTTGGTGCCGGGAAGCCATCTGGTCCGGGTCAAGGGACTCGATGATGGCTTGCCCTCCTAAGAGCGCGCCCCAGGCATCGGCCGCCGGCTGTTGGCTGTCGGAAAGCTGCGCTTGACATAACCCTTCAACTAACGCCCACACATCTCTGGGCGGACCAAGAGCGGCGGCCAGTAACACGACTTCGCGCCAGTGGTTCGGCGCGCTGCGAGCCAAGTCTGCAATATTGTCAGGATAGTCATCCTGTCGATGCAGATGGTAGGCTGCCAGATATTCCTGAAAGGAGCGATGAGGAAAGGTGTAGATGCCTTCATCCGGCGCAAGCAGCAATCCGGCCCGATCGCGGAGATGGCTCTCGATCTGTTCCAGAGTCACGTGGGGCGCTTTACTTAAACGTCTCAACCCCATCACCAACTTCATCTCTTCGATCTGCGCGATCGCCTCCTGGTCCGCCGGTTGGGCTGCATGAGCCTGATAGGCCAGTTCTCCCAGGAAATCAAGCACTTTGTCGCGATCCACGTCTAACCATTTGAGTAAGCTCTGATATTCGGTGACAATGGTTCCCCGGGCGTCGGGTCGTTTGAATTTCTGCCATTCCCAGCGGTGCAGCAGCAAACCAACGGTTTCCTGATACAGTTCCACTCGTTTTTCCGGGAGTCTGCCCCGTGAGGCGTGCAGGCTGGTCATCAGAGTCAAAAGGATCGGGCGCTCGGCGAGTTCGCGCAGCCGGGGCGTCGCCAGGATTTTGGCGTTCAGGTCCTCAGCCTGAACCTGGGATTCTGCGGCGTTCATCCCGCGAAAGCGGGCGATAAACTCGTACCAGCGCGTCACAAAGGCCCGGATTTGCGCCTCGGTAAATGTGGAGAGGATGGTTTCGGTAAACCCTGCTAATTTCCATTCAGGCTGTTGATAGGCATACGTCCGGCTGGTCACCAGGACATGACAGTGAGGAAAGAGGCTCATACAGCTTTCAACCGCCTGTTTAATCTGGACTCTGCGCTGCGAGGCTTCCGGCACTTCGTCCAACCCGTCTAACAGAATGAGGCCGCCATGCTCGAGTAAATAGCGTTTCAGGTGAGGGGCGAACTCTCCCAGACCCTCCCGTTCAAGCTCGTTAGCGATAAATTGCCAGAGATGATTGCCGGTGACGGGTTCGTGTTCTGCCGGCAAACCTTCAGCCGCAAAATCCCGCAAAATCACCCGTACCGGCAGCAACGCCCCATGCCGCCACGGCTGGGGCTGCTGCTCTTCCTTATCACCAGCTCCGGGCAGAGGCGCGGTCAGCAGGCTGAGGTTGATATCCTTTTTCTGTAACCATTCGCCGGCCAGACATAAAGTTACGAAATTTACAAAGGTACTTTTGCCGCTGCCAGGCCCGCCTAAGAGCACCAGATAGTGATGGGCATTTACTTGCTCTAAGGCGGACTTGCGTGTTTCCGAGATGGCCTCTCCTTTCAGGAATCGCCCGTACTCCTCTGAACTCAGGGTCAGCAAGGCAGTGTAGATGGCATCCAAATTCAGACGCGACTCCGGTTCGGCCGCCGCCATCTGCGGATCAATGTCAGCAAGCGGCACATAGCCGGCTTTCCTGATCAGACCATGTAAATAGGCTTCGTGCAGCGGCGTCGGGTCCGCAGTATCGGAACCAATATACACATTACCGGCCACGTGCTCAAAATAATCTCTGCCCGCCATCACCTCGCGCTGTTCCTGGAACGCTGCGGATGCGTGGTCATCCCGTTTGCTGAAAAACTTCTTCTCAAACCATGTAAACATGCGAGCCATAATCTAAACTTAACTTGATAAAGGATATATAGTACTACTTTGCTAGATTCGAAAATGTGGCCTTTTGCCCTGAAAGGGCAGCGGGATACAGCCAGAGGATTTATCCTCTGGAGAGCATCATATCCCATCCCGCGCTCTGAAGGGGCGCAGGAGCAGAGTCCACCGCCCTTTCAGAGCGGGAACAAGGGAATTTCCTTTCCAGAGGTTGAAACCTCTGGCTGTACCCCCCGGCCCTTTCAGAGCAACACCCGATGGGTTTGAAATCTCACAAAATAGAACTAGACCTCCTCAATGATTCGTGTCTCGACTTCATTTGACAGCCGCCGTGAAACTGAGCGAAGTCGAAGTGTCATAACACAACTCACGCAGGATCACTATCATACATAGAATGAAGCCGCAGCGGTCTTCGAGCCGGAGCCTACCAAACGCTGCGGCCTGGGGGCTATTTGTCCGGCCTGAGAAGACCGGCGCGGGAGACTGACCTGGACAAAGCCTTGTGCACGCGAGCACGATCCGTAAACCGTCCCCTCTGGCAAGAGCGTGTGCTCACCAGGCGGAACCCGAGGTTGTTGTCGCGATTGTCGGGCGCGTCGTTATTGCGATTCGCTGCCCGGCAGTTCTCGGCGATATTGCCCCAGTTGCCGCCGCGATTAACGCGGTTCGAGCCTGATACGGTCAGTATCCGTTCAAGAGGGAAAGCGTAGCGTCCCCCTCAAAAATAGGCAAGTGAATTTTCGTAAAATTTAATTCTACTTTGTTAGATTCGAAAATATAGCTCTTTGCCCTGAAAGGGCAGGGGGATACAGCCAGAGGTTTCAACCTCTGGAACGAAAATTCCCTCATCTCCGCCCTGAAAGGGCGATGGACAACCCTCGTGCGCCCCTTCAGGGCGCGGGACGCGCTGAACCATCTTCCAGAGGATGAATCCTCTGGCTCTATTCCCCTGCCCTTTCAGGGCAAAATCCGGTGCGTTTGAAATTTAACAAAGTAGAATTATTCCCCCCAAAAAAGATCGCTGCGCATGGTATAGGTATCGGCGTGGGAAACATGCGCAATCAGACTGTTTACGGATCTGATCAGCGCGTCTTCATCAATCTCACCCTGGCGATATGCCTGCTCCCGCTGCTGAATCTTGCGCCGAAAACGCACCAGATGGGTTCGATCCAACCGAATCAGCCCCGGAAAAATTCGGAACCCCAAAAAAGGGATTCCCTGGGAAACCGGAGCCAGAACGAGCGCTTCTTCTTTGAGATCCAGCCGCAGACGATCAGTCACAAAGGATCTAATCAGCAGCAGCCATTCGCGCAGCGTCGCCTTATCATCGCCAAAACACAGAAAATCATCCATATAACGCAGATAGCCTTTCATGTGCAGCCGGTCTTTCAGGAAATGATCAAGCTCACCCAGATACAGGTTGGCAAACAATTGACTGGTTAACGCACCGATAGGAATACCTTTGCCTGTTGCATATACGGGAACCGGGTGCTCAATAATCAATGATAACAGATCGAAGAGCGGCGGATCTTTTAATTTCCGAGCCAGGATCTGCTTCAAGGTCTCATGATCAACACTCTCAAAGTATTTTCTGATATCACACTTCAAAAAGTATCGCAATCGCCGGGCAAAGGTTTGTGCCCGTCTTACTGCTGCATGCGCGCCTTTCCCGGTGCTACAGGCATAGGAGTCAAAAATCATGCTGCGATCAAGCAGCGGTTCCAGAACGTGACATATAGCATGATGGACAACCCGATCTCGGAAATCGGACGCGCTAATCTCGCGTTGTTTGGGCTCATAGATCGTGAATGTGTGATAAGGAGCAGGGCGATAGACGCCTGATCGTAATTCCTGCTCCAGGAGCAACAGCTCCTGTTCCAGATTGAAATAAAAGGCCGCAGCCCGCCCTGTATATTTCTTGCCGCCTCGAAACGCTTTGTGAGCGGCTGACGCCAGATTCTCAAACGTGACAATGCGTTCAAAGAGATGTCCAACTCGTTTCATATCATTAACTCATGTTACGCAGCCCTCCCCCCTTGTTCCCCCCGCAAGCGGGGGGAGACGTTCAATACTCCAACTGCGCTGCCACGTTGAGCTTCCCCCCGCTTGCGGGGGGATTGAGGGGGGTAGTGCGTAACATGACTCATTAATTCTTGTTTATGTCTGATTTCTGTGGGTCTGCTCCTGTTGTTTGATCCACCCGCCGAGCATTTTGCCGACTTCATTCACCGAGCGCATGGCATGTTCGTACGCCTTGTATGAAAGATATTTCTGCTCGCAACTGATTCTCAGCAAAATCCGCAGTTTTTCCAGGCGTAAATTGACGCGTTGCAGCACCGCACGTTTTTGATGGGTGTACTGCGCCTCAGTCAAATCTTCGACCATATCCAGGGCCAGATTATTAATTCGGTCGGCAAAGGTAAATCGTACCCGTTTCGGGAATTTCTCCGTAGTCGACAGCAGCCACTTCAAAAATTCCATCCATTTGATCAATATTGACAGTTCTTTCTCTTTAGCAGAACTCATTGTGAATCACCTTTTTTAGTTGATGATTTCCGTTTTTCAGGAGAAACCGTTTCCTGCGCCGAACGATCATCATCAAACAGCGTTTTTTGTGGGTCGCCCGGCTCATCCTTCGGCGTTTCAGGTTTGAGCAGGGCTAAAAGTTCCTTCCCATACTTCTCGATTTTGGCTTTTCCGATGCCATGAATGTTTGCCAGGCCATCCAGGGTGCTGGGACGAGTGGCCGCAATCTGCGCGAGTTGCCGGTTATTACAAATAATATACGGCGGCACACCCTCTTGTTTCGCCCGTTCGGCCCGCCAGTCCCGCAGGGTGTTAAACAGGGCGACCTGGTCGTCAGCAAGCCGATCTCTCCAGGAATCGTGCTGTTTTTTGCCCGAAGCGATGTCTCGATTGCCCGGAAGATAGGTGATGAAGACCACAAGATAAGGGGTCTCATGCTTGATAAAAAAGTGTTCTCGCACCACCAGGATCTCCTTATCTTTGATGAAGTCCTGTAGTTGGTCTTCGTCAAATTGTCCTGTCACAGAATTAAATTTTAGAGTAATCGTTCGCAGTAACATCATCCCATTACATTTCTCAATTCGCTGTAGTGCTCTGGGACAGAAGTTTGTAGGAGTGGCAACGCTTGGCGCGAAGCATTCAGCGAGCCGGACACAGAGGCGGGGCGGTGGCTCGGCTCGCTGAACGCTTCGCCTGCCATCGCCCGCCAAAGCCGAGCTTTGGCACTCCTGATTTCTGGTAAAAACGTCTGTCCCAAAGCAGTAGTGTTCCTAAAATTTTGCGCGTCGCGCTGCGCGGCTAGCGCCTCGCCCGCAGGAGGAAAACCTTGTTCGCTGCGCTCACAAGGGTAAAAGGGTAAAAGAATCAAGCCTTACGAAGGCGTCCTCACCAGGCGGAACCCGAGGTTGCCGTCGCGAAAGTCGGGCGCGCCGTTAAGGCGATTCGCTGCCCGGCAGTACCCGGCGAAAGCGCCCCAGTAGCCGCCGCGAAGAACGCGGTCCGAGCCCGAATCAGGACCGCGTGGGTTTTCCTTTGGACTTTCAGCATAATACGTCTCACCATACCAATCCAGACACCACTCCCATACATTGCCAATCATATCGTCACAGGTGTAGGGACCGGCTCCGCGAGAAAAACAGCCGACCGCGCTTGTGACCCCCAATTGAGTATCATAATAGTTGGCATGTTCTGCCGTGATGGGATCATCGCCCCAGGGATAGATGCGCCCATCCGTGCCTCGCGCCGCTTTTTCCCATTCTGCTTCGGTAGGAAGCCTCACCACTTCGTTATCTGATAACTCGCCTCGCTCGCGTAAACGCAGTGTCAACCACTGACAAAAGGCTGACACTTCGTACCAGGAGACGCGCACGACCGGATGGTTATCGAGGTCAAATTCTCCCCCAACCCAGTCAGGTTCCGTGATACTCTTTTCTTCTCTCCAATCCCATCCTTCTTTTGACCAACATGCTTTCCAGGTCTCGGTATATCCTCCATCTTCAATAAAGGCCCGGTATTGTGCATTTGTCACCGGATAGCGGCTGATCTGATAGGGAGAAAGCCAGACAGGGTGTTGAGGATGTTCTGAGGCTATTACCCTTCTATATACATCCATCAAATCCTCTCGCCTGGCTTGCTTGAGGATCCTCTCCCACTTGAGAGTTTCCGAGGTGACGGTTTCCTGATCGCTGCCCATCAGAAACTCTCCGGCCGGAACTTCACGCCATACAATGTCCGGCAGGCCGTCTTCTCGCAGCCCCACGCCGGGACGCGGGTCGCCAAGCTGCGCCAGGATGTTGCCGGCTAAGGCGCGTTCTGTGGCAGGGAACGGAGCGTGAACAGGGGATAGTTCTGTCAGGATCGCCGCCAGCCAATCCCGGATGCGATTCACTTTCACCTGATTGCGGGGGCTGATCTTCCGGAGATCCGCTGTTTCTACCAGGGCCTGCCCCGCCAACAGCGCGCCCCAGGCATCCTCATTCCCCTCCTGGGAGGGGCCAGGGGTGGGTTGCCCCGTCAGACCCCTGTCTGTCTGGGAGGAGAATTCGTTGTAACATAACGCATCAGCTAAGCCCCATACGCTGGAAACTGTTCCGCCCGCCGCTTTCGCTCCGGCTAACAACAGCACTTCGCGCCAGCGATTCGGGTCGCGGCGCGTTAATTCGGCCGCATTGTCCGGGTACTCATTCTGATTGGTGAGATAACAGGCGGCCAGATATTCCTGGAACGTGCGATGCGGAAAGGTATAGACTTTCACGCCGCGCGCATCGAGTAATCCGGCGCGCTGACTCAGATACTTGAGCAATTGTTTGGGCCGCAAGTTTTCATTCTGGCTGACGTCCAACAATTTCTGCACCAGATCGGCCTCAGAAATATCCGCCGTTCCTGTCAGTTCCGTCTGCGTGGTATGCGCCTGAAACGCCAGCGTTTCCAGAGCTTTTCGGACAGGCTCTTTGCCAACGTTTAACAGTTCGCTCAAACTTTCCTGGACGATCATCATCTGCCCGTGCGCATCTCTGACGATTTTAGGACTTTCCCACCAATCCAACAAGAGGTCCACGGCGTCGGCATACAGTTCTTCGCGTTTTTCCGGCAGGCTGCCGCCCCGCCAGTAGTGCAAGCTGGCCATTAAGGTCAATAATAAGGGTCGCTCAGCGAGTTTTTGCAGCGGCTTACTCTGAAAGATCGCCTGTTTCAGGAGTTTTGCCTGTCCCAGGGCATTCTCAATGTTTTTATGACGAAGCTCAGCGCTGTGCGTGTACCAGCGATCAATAAACCGACGAATCTGACCGGGCGTGAAGGGCGCCAGCACGGCTTCCGCAAACCCGGACAGTCGCCAATCCTGCTGTTGATAGGCGTAAATACGGCTGGTGACAACCACCCGGCAGCGGGGAAATTTCTGGGCAACATCTTCGACCATCTCCTTAATTTGGGCGCGGCGCTGGGAGGCTTCGGGCACCTCATCCAATCCATCAAAGAGCACTAACCCGCCCTGTTCCCGCAAATGCGTCTCCAGATGCCCGCTATAGTCCTGTAACCGGGCCTTTTCCAGTTCCTGGCCCAGAAATTCCCAAAAATGGTTCACGGTGGCCTGTTGACCTGCCGGAGGTAAGCTTCTGGCCGCCAAATCCCGCAAAACCACGCGTACCGGCAAGACGGTTTCATGATCCCAGGGCTGGAGTTGCTCTTCATCTTCGCCATCATCCTTCGGTAACGGCGCGGTCAACAGAGAGAGATTGGCGTGCGCATCCCCCAACCATTCTCCGGCTAAACACAAGGCGACAAAGTTCACAAAGGTACTTTTGCCGCTGCCGGGGTCGCCTAACAAGACGAGACGCTGGTGAGTATTTAACCGGGCCAAGGCCGACCCCGCATATTCCTGTTCTTGCGGGGATTTTATCAGGGAGCCTGCTTTATCTTGCCTCTCGGTTCCAAGCGTCAGTAAGGCCGTATAAATCGCGCTCAGATGCAAACACGCAGCTTCCTGGCTGGCCGCTTTGCGGTCGATGCCTTGCAGGAACATGTGATTGCAGGTTTCAAGCAACTGATGGAGATATGCCTCTTGCAGCGCCTGCGGGTCGCCGGCGGGCGCAATACCGCTGTAGTACTGGTACACATTGCCGCCAATATTTTCAAAATAATCGCGGTTCGACGTGATTTTCCGGTCCGCGTCTTCCGGCGTCGGTTTGGAGTTATCAGCCATATTGACCTCCTAAGGGAAATTGAACAATGAACTTTACGGGCGAGAAACCAGGTTTTTTGAAAAAACCTGGTTTCTTTGGGTTCACAAAATTGGAAGCGCCCTGTCTGGCGATCAATCGCCAGTCTCAAAGTTGAAGCAGGCTAAAGCCCGCTAAAAGCTGACAATCAGGGCGCTTCAGCGTCCTTCGGCTTTGAGACCGGCCATTGATGGCCGGGTTGTTTCGGAAATTCAGGAGATTGTATTCCTGTAACAACAAAAAAATCAAGTTTTTTAAGCAGATGAGAGACACAATGTAATTACGTCGTACGCATACTGATTCAACGGGCTGTCCGGTATGCAGGGCGTGTCGCAGATATAGACGACGTACAGGCGTTTATGACTTTGCCGCAGTTTCTGAGCGGTTTCCGCGCTGACGGTTGCCGCTCCATCGGTAAACAACACACCAGCTTCCATATCGGGCGTCTCGACAAAATCTACAATGGGCGGATTGAAATCCGTACCGCCGCCGCCCTGAATGCTGCCTTGCGTAAATTGCGCAATATCCATGTCGCGGACGCGCGTATCAAAAATGCGCAAGGCGAGCGGATATTCCTTTAATGCCTCAATAAACGCCGCAATTTCGCGGTAATAGCCGGTCATAGAGCCAGATACATCCACATACACTCCGATGCGCATTCTGGCCCCGTCGTTGGTCACGTCGCGATTATGATACAATTTCCAACTGTCGCTGAGGCCGCACAATTTATACAGGATGCCAAGCCGGGAGGGGAACAGCGGATAAACCTGAAAGCGCGACACATGCTGATAGGGTTCGGTGACTTTGGCGGCGGTGGCGTCAGCCACCCGGCGCACGCGAATCCGCCGGATGAACTGTTCAAGATCCTGGGTTCCTATCGGCAGAGGAATCACGGAGAATTCTACCAGATATTCAGCCAGCGCATGCGCGCGTGCAGAGGCTTTGGCAAGATGCTTCAGCGCCGTTTCACTCAAAGAGGCCAGTTTGAACGACGGTCGCTCCGGCAGATCGGAGAGTGACGCGGCTTTTGCCCGCAAGGGATCATGAGGGTCAGTAGATTCCGGCCGGTAACGGGAAATCGGCCAGACCTCCTTGCGGCAGCGCTGGCATTGCGCCAGATTGCCCCATTCCTGAAGCCGGTAATACAGAGCAACCGGATTGAGATTGAGAGGGTGGGGAGTTGTCCAGAGGTCGCGCCACAGGGGGGCAAATTCAGGATCGATCCTGCTCGGATTGACATGACAATTGGCAAGCACGGCAACTTTTTTGTGAGAAGTGTGTTTGTAAAGTACCGCGCATAAATTGTCCATCAGCGCAGGAGAACACTCGTACAACACGCGATTAATAAAAATATCCAGCGCAATATCGGCCAGAAAAGGGTAGGCCGCCCGTTGCGCAAAAGCGTGATACGTGGCTCGGAACAATAATTCATGACGCAGGACAAGTTCTAAGGAATTAACGCTCAAGGCCGCAAGCTGCGCATTCAAATATAAGGTTTCTGCTCCGCTTGTCGGATCATAGCGCCAATACGACAGAGGAGCCTCAGCATCGTAATCAACCACTCCGGAACAATCGGTAAAATTGAGTCCCAGGCGATTGATCACCTGCCGGATTTTCTGCCGGGCAAGCAGCTCGTCAAACTGAAGTTGGTCAACCTGAGCAATGCGCGTCATAGGCATATCCGAAAATCTCAAAAGTCTGGCGATCAATCGCCGGCCTCAAAGCGAAAGGACGCTAAAGCGCCCTTCGGAACACTACAGCGGGCTTCAGCCTGCTTCAGCTTTGAGACTGGCGATTGATCGCCAGAACTTAACAGCCCTGCCTGCTCCCAGGAGGGGAATTTGTCGCCTTCGGGGAAGGGTTCCCTAAGTCCTCTTCCATGTAAATAAAAATTTTCATGAGGCGCGTGTGCTCGTAGTTCCCGCTTTAGCGGGTTCTGCCTAAAGGCAGAACTACGAACATGACAACTCATCCGCAAAAAACTGAATAAACGCCATATCATCGTCAGGTCGTTTGCCTGCATAGACCTCAAGCAAAAAGCGTTTGATTCTCATAATGTCGGGCGATTCATCCTGCATAAATTGATGTTCCGCAGCCAGGCGCTGCAAAAGGGTTATACGTTGGGATGCTTGCTGCGGCAACTGTTCTTGCTGAAGCAGGGCGCGGATACGCGGCAAGGTTTTATGCAATGCGGCGTTGAGCAGAATAATGATTTTGCCTTCCAATTTTCGCAAACAATCGCCGGGATAGGCCGCCTGGCTTAAAAAGCATTTCAGATCCAGCAGATCGGTTTTGCGATCTTGCTGTTCAATCTCTGCGACCAGCGCGCTGAGATATTTTTCAAGCTCATCCAGAGGCAAGAGCCGCCGGATGTCAGCCCACCGGGTTTGCAGATATGCGATTTTTTCTTCAAGCCGCGGTAAGGAATTCAGGCTGAAACGTAACTGGTCTGCTTCCGGCAGCACGCCTTCATACAGCAGTACTTTGAGTGACTCGTGCAATTGTTCCACGGTCGAGAGTGAAAGTTGTAGTTTGGTCGCCAGAGCGTAGCGCAACGCCTGTAAGGCCCCGTCAACCAAAGGATAGGGAGTGCCGACCACGCGAAAATAAGCGGCAATCGCCAGGATGGTTTCCGGCAGGTTGCGGGCGTAGGTGCGGGGGCTGATGTAAAGGTCGGGATTCCCGGCCAGAGCGTCGAACAGCAGCGGAATGAATTTACCCAGATAGGCAGTAATTTTCTGCATGGCCCCTTCTGCCAGCAAATCCTGGTGCGCCTGTCGAATCCGGGTAAATACTGCGCCAATCTGATCGCCGTCAAGAGCCGGTTTAGCGGCTAAGGTAATGAGTTCCTGCACCTCCTGGTCCTGGAGCCGGGTTTGGAGTTCCGGCACGGGAATGACCGCATAGAAACGGTCGAGCAGGGCTTCATCCAGGGTAAACGCCGCAGCATAAGAATCCGGATTGGCTGTGGCAATCAGACTTTTATAAGCCAGAGGCAGACCGAAACAGGTGTGTTCTTCGATAATTTCCAGCCACAAGTTCTGATTTTCTTTATTGGCCCGCGTGACTTCATCCACAACAATTGTCGCTTTGTCCCAGATCGCCCGCTGATGCGGAACAAATTGCAGTTGTCCTTGTTTGAGAGCATCAGGATCGGGAATGCCGGCAATCGAAATCAAATCCTCTTTTGTGGCGTCGTAAAACACAAAACTGTGTTGCCGGTAGCCCTGAGACAGGATACGCGCCAGGCGGGTTTTCCCGGTGCCGTGACGGCCAACCAGGACAAAACTTTTATGCAGGGCCATCAAACCCAGAATCGCCGGTTCGATCTCTAAATAGCCAAAATTAATCTGGTCAAGAAGATGCAAACATTCCATACGCATTTTTTCTATACAATAGTTCGGACAGTTTTTGTGTAACCCCCCTTTATCCCCCCGCAATCGGGGGGATAACGCATTCACTTCCCCCGCTTGCGGGGGGATAAAGGGGGGGTGTGCGTAAGCCCTGTATTTATACTTATACGTAATGACAGGTAAACAGCACCCGGTTTTTGCCCTCAAGCAAGGCGGCGATAACTTCGCCGCTGCGTTGTTCTTCGACCTCAACCACCAGGCAGCGCGCAGCCTCGTCAATGTATAAAATGTGCAAATGCGCGGCCAGGGCTTCAAATTCATGCTGCGAGAGTTCCCCTTTGCCATTTTTCAACGACAGCATATCATCGGCGACGATTTTAAGCAAGAACTTTTGACCGCAGAATTTCCTGACCTGCTCAAGATTTTGCGCCTGAAGCAAGCGATAAATCAAACGTTGAATCCCGAAATGTTCGATAAACAGACACACAATATTATAAGAGCGGATATGGACAATCGAATAATTAAGGTCATGATACATGGCCCGGAACAAGTGATAGTTGGTGTATGGCAGGTGATGGGTATTCTCAAAAAACCGTTCGAAATAGGCAAAATTATATAAAGGGTTGCTGTAAAGCTGGATGCGCCGTAAATGCCTGAGCCGGTGCAGTTCCACCGGCAAGTCGGGAAGCGCATTGTAGCTCAGATCCAGGGAAACAAGTTCTGAAAGCAATTGAATTTCAGTGGGTAAAACGGTCAGTTTGTTTTGTCTGAGGCTGAGTTCTTTAAGCGTCGGAATCTGTGCGGCCTTCGTAAGCGCGTGCCGGATGTCAAGGTCAGGATTATCATTTAGTGAGAGTCTCTGTAAATCAGGAAAGGTCAGAAGCTGCTCTGGCAGGGTGCGAAGATGACAATGGCTCAGATCAAGGACATGATGCTGTTGGACAAGATCGCGGCAGCGCCGGAGAAAAAGAGGCTGACTTCTCTCTAACAGAGCAGAGAGCGGTATCTTCTCCCAGACCTCGAAAATATAAGGAAGTGACGTTTCATATACTTGCACAGGATCGATCCCCGGGCAAGCGAGCAACTGGAGCAGGAGAGTGCGCACATCCTCCGGTTGGCCTTCAGTGCGGGTTGTTGTACGGGAATTCGCCGCGTTCACCAGCGTGCAGATAACATGCTGTAATTCACTTGCGGTGGAAGTCTGCAAAATCTGTCCGGCCTGTTGCCGAATCTCTGGAGCCGGGTGAAAGAGAGCGAGAACGAGAAGTTCTGGCAGCAGTTCCGGCGGAGCCTGGCTATAGCTCAGCGCATCCAGTCCGACGCGCAGCCCGACAGGCCCGGTATTACGCAGTAAGGCTCTGAGTTCTGCAACGTATTCGGCATGAAAAGACATAAATACCCAGTCTCCTGGCGATCAATCGCCAGTCTCAAAGCGGAAGGACGCTAAAGCGCCCTGCGGAACTGAGCAGCGGGCTTCAGCCTTGAGGCCGGCTATTTATGACCGGGCGGACTCAATTATGAATTTCCGACGCTTTGTCAGTTTTGGGGGCCGGGTTCTCAGGCGTTGACTGCGTTGGCATCGCGTTCCCCGGTCTATCCGGATATTTTCCGTACTCTGAATTGTGATGACACCCGGGCCAGCAGCGCACGCGATAGTAGCGGAACGGTTTTTCAGGCAGCGGATCGCCCGGATACCACACTCCGGCCGCAATCGGATACACCCGCGGAGTTTTTGAAACTTCCGGGGCAGCAGGTGAAGGCGAGGGTGTGGCGGCGGCTTGAATGGTTTCAGGTTCGGACGTTGAGGAACCGGCGTTTTCTTGCGTTTGAGCGATAGCTCCGAGGGTGATGACCAGAAACATCACACTGACAAACATCACAATATTTTTCATAACTTATCCCTCCTTACGGAGTGTCAAAGCTCTGCTTTGACAACGAAAGCAGAGCTTTCGCACTCCCTCGCTTTGACAACGAAAGCAGAGCTTTCGCACTCCCTCGCTTTGACAACGAAAGCAGAGCTTTCGCACTCCCTCGCTTTGACAACGAAAGCAGAGCTTTCGCACTCCCTCGCTTTGACGGCGAAAGCAGAGCTTTCGCACTCCTGTGGTCTCTACTTGTCATATAACCAACATGCGGCAAAATGATTATTTCCGTGATCGTTGAGCGTCGGTTCTTGCTCGGAACAACGCTTCAGCCGGTACGAACAACGCGGATGGAAGCGGCAACCGGACGGCGGATTGATGGCGTCCGGAATTTCATCTTTCGGGATCGGGTCTTTGCGACGGAATTGCGGATCAGGCACGGGCACGGCAGCTAATAAGGCTTTGGTATAGGGATGAAGCGCTTCGCTAAACACTTCGTGATACGGCCCCATCTCGACGATCTTGCCCAGATACATAATGGCGATGCGATTACAGATATATTTGGCAGTGGCTAAATCATGGGTAATAAACAGATAAGTCAGATCAAATTCTTCTTTGAGATGCACCATCAATTCAAGCAGGGTCGCTCGCACAGAAACGTCGGCCATCGCAATCGGCTCGTCCGCAACCACGAGTTCAGGGTTCGTAATCAGAGCACGCGCAATAACGGCGCGCTGTCGTTGTCCGCCGGATATTTGATGGGGATATTTTCGATAAAAAAATTGAGCAGGATTCAATCCGACTTTTGCCATAATTTCTAAGGTACGTTCTTTGCGTTCAGCCGGGTTTTGATACAAATTATGGATAATAAGCGGGTGGCTGATCGCGTACCCGATGCTCATGCGCGGGCTTAACGAGGCGTTCGGATCTTGAAAAATGATCTGGAGCTTTTCGCGCATCTGGCGCATCTCTTCTGGGCCGTAATCGAAAATGGAACGCCCTTGATAATCCACTTCTCCGCTCGTCGGCTCCAGCAGGCGCAAAATGAGCCGTCCGGTCGTCGTTTTCCCGCAGCCGCTTTCTCCGGCCAGACCGAGGACCTCGCCTTTGCGGATATAAAAGGACACGTCATCAACGGCTCTGACAACCTGCTTTTGGCGCGTCAGCAGATTATCGAGAAAACCCGTTTGAAGCGGAAAATGTTTTTTCAGGTTTTTCACTACCAGTAATTCTTCCATAAAATGCTCTCTACTCCTCAAATCATCAATGAACACGATGTACAATTTTTCATGCCTCGCCCGAAATGAGCGGCTCTTTCCGCCCTGAAAGGGCGGAGGGGTAAAGCCAGATGTTTCAACATCTGGATACGAGCGACGGCCTCATCTCCGCCCTGACAGGGCGGTGGAACCCCTCCGCCGCCCTGTCAGGGCAAACACCTCCATCCCATTCAAAAGTTGCACATGGCGTAATTTAACCTCCCCCGTACAGCCAGCAGGCCACCTGACTGCCATTTTGAATAAACATGGGCGGCATTTCTTGACGACAGATTCCCAGGGACTTTGGGCAGCGCGGATGAAAACGGCATCCGGCAGGCGGATTGACCAGATCAGGCGTTTGGCCCGGCATGGTGACGAGTTTGGGCTGTTCGAGTTTAATATTCGGAATAGAGGCCAGCAAACCTTGCGTGTAAGGGTGTAAGGGATTGGCAAACAGGGTTCCGACATCGCCGGTTTCAGCAATCATGCCGGCATACATGACGGTTACCCGGTCGGCCAATTGAGCGACAATACCGAGATTATGGGTAATTAACAGGATGGTCAAATCAAATTGCTGCCGGAGCACATTCAACAAATCGAGAAATTGGGCTTCAACAATCACATCCAGTGCGGTTGTGGGTTCATCGGCGATTAATAAATCGGGATTCAAAATTAAGCCCATGCCGATCATAATGCGCTGGCGCATGCCGCCGGACATCTGGTGCGGATATTCATGCAAGCGGCTGGGCGCAATGCCTAATTTTTTGAGCACTTCGGCCGATCGTTCCAGCGCCGCCTTTTTCGTGACGGTTTTATCGTGCGTGCGAATCGTTTCAATAAACTGCTTATCAATGCGAAATAAGGGGTTCAGCGAGGTGAGCGGGTCTTGAAAGATCATAGAAATATTATTGCCGCGTAATTTGAGAATGTCTTGTTCACTCATGGTCACAATATCGCGGCCATGATAGAGAATTTGGCCGGCAGCGATTCTGCCGGGGGTTTTCAACATGCGTAAAATCGAAAAGCCCAGGGTGGATTTCCCGCTGCCGGATTCCCCGACCAATCCCATGACTTCGCCTTTTTTAAGAGATAAGCTAATATTTTCTCCGGCGCGCACGGTGCCGATATAAATCGGATATTCGATATATAAATTTTGAATGTCTAAAATAGATTCTGTCATGAAAGTGTTTATGTTTGTAGTTCCGCCTTCAGGCGGAAAACGCGCTAAAGCACGAACTACGAACCAGCGTTTACTACGAATCTGTTAGTGTTCCAATAAGCGCGGGTTCAGAATTTCTGCCAGCCCTTCGCCTAACATGGTGAAGCCAATCGCTAAAATAGAGATCATCGCGCCGGGAAAGGTAATCAGCCACCACACGCCCGATGGGAGGTAGCGCCGTCCCATCGAGAGATCCATGCCCCAATCAATCACATCCGGCGGCAAACCTAATCCCAGATAGGTCAGGCCGGCTTCAATCATAATTGCATCAGCGATATTCATGGTAAACACCACGACCGTTGTCGCAATAATATTGGGGAAAATATATTGCAGCAACGTGGTCTTGTTCGTGGCTCCCAGGGCTTTGGCGGCTTCAACATAGAGTTCTTCTTTGATCGTCAGGGTTTGGCCGCGCGCTAAGCGGAAATAGGTCGGGATATACACGACCGCGACCGCTACGGTGATGTTCATAATGCCCGGGCCGAGCATGGCGGCAAAGGCAATCGCCAGAATCAATCCCGGAAACGAATAGATGGAATCCATCACCAGGGAGGCCACTTTATCGAATGCTCCGCCGGAATAGCCTGAAATCAACCCTAAAGGCACGCCCACGCCAAAAGAAATAATGGCGGCGAGCACCGAAATTCCCAGAATGGTTTGGGCCCCGAAAACGATTCGGGAAAACACGTCGCGCTGGAGGTTGTCTGTGCCTAGAAGATGCGTCGATCCAGGAGGAGCAAGCTGCGGCCCCGCATTCTGATCCTGCGGATCAAACGGCGCAATGGCTCCGGCAAAGATGGCCATCAGGACAATCGCGGCAATAATACAGGCGCCGATCACCAGAATCCACCATTCGGCCCCATACTTTTTCCCCATAATCATGAATTTAGCAAACACGTTGCCCATACCGGCGGCGGCTGAATACTTCACTTTAATACCTCACTCGCGGGTCAATAAACGCGTACAGCACATCAACAATCAATGACGCCAACGCCACAAAAAGCGCAAACATGATGATAATGCCTTGAATGGTCGGATAATCGCGGGCATAAATGCGTTCCATCAAGAGACGTCCCATACCCGGCCAGGAAAATGTACTTTCAGTCAACACTGCGCCTGCCATCAGCAGGGCAAATTGGAGCCCGAGCATGGTTAAAATCGGCACAAGCGCGTTTTTCAACGCATGTTTATAGACGACTTTCGTGTTCGGAATCCCTCGCGCCTGCGCCGCCACAATATAATCGGCTTTGAGCACATCCAGCATATTGGCGCGCGTCAGGCGGACAAAGATCCCGGATAAATATAATCCCAATGCTAAGGAGGGCAGCGCCAGGTGCATGAGCACATCGCCAAAAGCGGCAAAATCTCTGACCAATAAGGTGTCAATCAGATAAAATCCGGTTTTTTCAAACATGGAGACAAAGATGCGCGGTCCGGTTCTGCCGGAAATGGGGAAAATGTTCAGCCAGATGCCAAACAAGAGCTGCAGCATCAAGCCCAACCAGAAGACCGGAATGCAGTAAATCACAATGCCGTACAGACGAATCCCGTAATCTCGCGCTGTCCGACGCTTATCCGCTGCGTACGCCCCTAAAAAAACGCCGAAAATGATCGTAATGATCATGCCGCACAATGAGAGTTCCAGCGTTGCCGGGAGTTTTTCCTTAATCGGCTGCATGACAGACTGCTTGAAGATCATGGAATTGCCCAGATCAAGCTGGCAAATTTGCCACAGATAGCTGAAATACTGGACGACGATCGGGCGGTTTAATCCCAATTCCTCTTTTTTCTGCTCAATCACTTTGTCAGGGGCATGCCCGCCTAACATGGCCGAAACAGGGTCGCCGGGCATAATGCGCAAGACAAAAAAGACGATGGTCAGCAGAATAAAAATCATGGGGATGGTCAGGAGAAGACGCAAAAGGATATAGCGCAGTAACTGTTTCATATTTTTAAGGACTATCGCAGTTTCTAAAAACCCCGCAGGTTCTTTTCCCAAAATCTCCTGGCGATCAATCGCCAGTCTCAAAGCGGAAGGACGCTGAAGCGCCCTACGGAATGAATTAGCGGGCTTCAGCCTGCTTTGGCTTTGAGACCGGCCATTGATGGTTGGGCTTAAGGGGGATTACGTCAGTCCTGCTCTTTCATTAAAATTTCGAATAATTCGCTCAATAATCTGAGTACAGTTTGTCAGTTTTCATGGACATCACTTCGACAGTGATGTCCATGGATGAATATATTATGGCGATTATTTCACTTCAATCGGGCCGTAGTTAAACTGCAAGGTCGGCGAAATCAGCACGCCTTCCACATTGGGCCGGGTGAACAAGTATAAGGTGCCCTGGAAAAGAGGAATCGTCGGAAGATCTTCCGCCCATCTTTGCTGTAGTTCTGCATAGAGGGCTTCACGTTTCGCAGGGTCTGATACGGTTTGCGCTTCGGCCAGCATCGCATCCCATTCAGGATCAGAGAAGAAGATGCCATTGCCGGCCGATCCAGCCGTTCCGGCAAAAGCGGCCGTATAGTTATCCGGGTCAATATAGTCGGGATACCAGCCCAACAGAAAGATCGGCATGACCTGATTACGCCAGTTTTCTTTATAGGTCGCCCATTCGGCTGATTTCACGGTCACTTTCATCATTTTGGTGGCCTCAAACTGATCTTTCAACACGGCTGCCAGATCAACTTCGGTATCTCCATAGTGCGCTGGCGTGTACCACAGATCGAACTCAAAGGGTTTTTCCTCGGAAAATCCCTGAGAAGCGAGCAATTCCCGCGCTTTTTCGAGATTGCCATCGCCATAGACCTCTTTAAAGTTCTCCGCATGCGTCCACATGCCCATCGGCACCATGGAGTAAAGCGGTTCGTTCTGGCCGAGGAACACTTTTTGGATGAAATCAGGACGATTGACGGCTGCCGCAATCGCCTGGCGCAGGACTGGGTTGTTAAATGGTTCTCTGGCATGAACCGGGCAGATATAACGAATGTAAGGACCTTGTCCCTTGACGGTTTTAATCTTGTCGGATTTTTCCAGGTCACTGATATCAGAGGGATTAAAGGATTTGAACGCCACATCCAATTCCCCTTTTTCTAACGCCAGACGCATGGTGGTGGCATCAGCAAAATAACGGATCACAACACGATCGTTTTTCGGTTTTTCCCCATAAAAGTCCGCATTGGCGTCCAGGATGATTTCTTCATCGCGTTTGAACGACACCATTTTATAGGGGCCTAAGCCGGTTAACTGTCCGCCCGGAAGTTCTTCAGGATTGGTGATAATATCATCGGCCGGGTACATTGACGGATTGACAGGATAATACGGCACAGTCGCTACGAGAGCGGGGAAATACGCCACAGGATTCTTCAGGATAAACTTAACGGAATACTCATCAACCGTTTCAACCGCCTCGACAAAATCCGTGACCAACCAGGAAGGATCGCCGCCTAAACGCATGACCCGTTCAATTGACCATTTGACCGCCTCGGCGTTAAATGGCGTGCCATCAGTAAAGGCGATCCCTTCTCGCAGGTTAAACGTATATTCTTTGCCATCTTCGCTAATCGTGTAAGACTCGGCCAAACCAGGAATAAGTTCCGTACTGCCGGCCGGATATTTCATCAAGCCCTGGTAAATATTATAGAAAATTTCCCAGGTGTGAAAATCATACGCATTGGCCGGATCCATATCGGTTACACGCTCTGTCGTGCCATACACCACGATAGTGGGGGCGGCACTGCTCATCCCACTTATCAATAATACGACAGCGAGAACGATGCTACTTACGCACAGCAGTTTTATTTTTCGCATACAATAAACCTCCTCGGTACTAGCTAAAATGATTATTTGAAAATTCTGTGTTACTCTCCAACCTTCGTAGGAAAATGTTATAATCAGCATTTCCTGCTTTTGTTTCTAAGATCCAGTCTGCTCGATCTTAAAAAAACCAGCATAATGACAGGGAAAATTTATGCAATAAATTTGTGAAAAAATCGTTGTTCAAACGAAAAGAATTTTGTATCTGAATACTGGTATGCTTTGAGACGCGAGGATTTACAGCATTATTCATGAATATTGATCGGCTTTCTTCATTCCTCGGATAGCCGTGCCCGGACGTGGCGGACAGGGCTGTTCAAGGATGCCGTATTCAGGATAAATCCTTCTGTTCTCTGTCGGTGAAAAATTTTCACCAACCCTATTAACAATAGTTCGGACAGTTTTCGTGTGACTCCCCTTTATCCCCCCGTAAACGGGGGAAATGAGAAATAGGACGTCTCTTATGTGTTTCCCCCCGCTTGCGGGGGGATTGAGGGGGGTGAAATCAAAACTGTCCGGAGTATTGTATTAAGTATTTTATGGTTATTTTAAGTTAACTCTTTATCTATTAAGTTAAGAGTAAAATTTTTTTTTAAATATCAACTCAAAATAACTTGTAATTTTTGGGCATGTGCTACTATATGGTCTATGAATAGAGAACTTGTCTTTTTATAGGAAGTTATGTTGGATTCTTCTGGTAAAGGAGGAATGTATGCAGATTACAATCAATGGACGACAATATGCGGCAACACCGGACCAGACCATCTTAGATGTCGCCCGGCTGAATGACGTGTATATTCCGACGCTCTGTTATCATGAAAAAGTCGGAGCGTCAGGCCGGTGTCGCGTATGTATGGTAGAAATTGAGGGGCGGCCCGGAGTATATACGGCCTGTACCACGCCTGTACAGGATGGCATTATTGTTATGACGAATTCCCCACGCGTGCTGGAGAGTCAGCGATTTGTGGTTGATTTAATTCTATCATCCGGGAACCACGATTGTTTAGCCTGTGAACAGAATGGAAAATGCGAACTTCAGGATGTCGCCTATTATTTAGGAATTGAGCGTCCAAGCATGAAATATGCCCCGATTCCACCGGATCCGGATGAAACGTCAGCGTTCATCCTGATTGATCGCACGAAGTGTATTTTGTGCGGGCGCTGCGTGGAAGCCTGTCAACATGGCGTTGTCAATCGTGTATTGGGATTCCAGCAGCGAGGGCTTGAAACACGGATTGGGTTTGATTCAAATGAGCCGATGGGAGAATCAACCTGTGTGCAATGCGGAGAATGTTCGCAAATTTGTCCGGTTGGCGCGATTACAAATAAAAAAGCGGTTCGGCAGGGTCGTCCCTGGGAAATTCGCAATGTTCGCACCACCTGCCCTTACTGCGGCGTGGGCTGTCAGTTGGAACTTCATGTCAAAGGGGAACAAATTGCGGAGGTCACCGGAGTTGATCACGCGGCCCCGAGCCAGGGGCGGTTATGCGTCAAAGGGCGCTTCGGCTATGATTTTATTTATGCTGAAGACCGTTTAAAGACCCCATTAATCAAAGAAAACGGAACCTTTCGCGAGGCGTCCTGGGATGAGGCACTGGATCTGGTCGCAAACAAACTGAAAGCGGTGATTGCGACCGACGGCCCTGACGCTATTGCCGGAGTGAGCTGCGCTCGCAGCACGAATGAAGATTCTTATCAAATGCAAAAACTGTTCCGGGCAGTGTTCAAGACCAATAATATTGATCACTGCGCTCGTACCTGACACGCTCCCACTGTTGCCGGTCTGGCAACTGCGTTTGGTTCGGGAGCAATGACGAATTCCTTTGCTGAGTTCAGCAAAGCGAAGATGTTTTTCTGTATTGGGACGAATATGACTGAAGCGCACCCGGTGGCCGCCACATTTTTGAAAAATGCCGTCGAACAGGGCGCGAAATTGATTGTCGCTGATCCGCGCCGTCAGCCGCTGGTTGACCATGCGGATCTCTTTGCCCAAATCAAGGTTGGGTCTGATATTGCATTCCTCAACGGCATTATGCGAGTGCTCATCGAGGAAGATTTGTATGATCGCGAGTTTGTGAATCAAAATTGTACCGGGTTTGAAGAATTTCGCGCCCACATCCTGGCAACGCCGCTTGAAAACGCCGTGAAGATTTCGGGCGTCAGCGCAGCGCAGATTCAGGAGATTGCGCGCCTCCTGGCTGCGGTAAAACCCTGTATGCTCTGCTATACGCTGGGCATTACGGAACATACCTGCGGCAAAAACAACGTCCAATCGGTGGCAAACCTGCAAATGCTGCTCGGCAATATGGGCGTGGAATGCGGCGGCGTGAATCCATTACGCGGACAAAATAACGTGCAGGGTGCGTGCGATATGGGCGCGTTGCCGAATGTATTTCACGGCTATCAAAAAGTGACCGATCCGGATGTCCGCGCCAAATTTGAAAAAGCCTGGGGAGTGAACGGACTTTCAGGGACAGTTGGGTTAATGATCCCGCAAATGATGGACGGCTTGACGACCGGGAAAGTCAAGGTGTTTTACATCTTCGGCGAAAACCTGGCGAATACGGAACCGCATATTGCTCATGTGGAACATGCGCTTGAGTCGGCTGATTTCATTGTCTGTCACGATATTTTTCCGACCGAAACGACGCGCTTCGCCGATGTGATTCTCCCGGCAGCCGCTTGGTGTGAAGATGAAGGCACGTTTACCAACAGTGAGCGCCGGGTCAATCGGGTACGGAAGATCAAAACCCCACCGGGGGACGCTAAACCGAATTGGTGGATTTTCAAGGAGCTTGCCAAACGGTTCGGCCATGCTTGGTCATCGAATAGCGGACAAGATCTGTGGGATAATGAGATTTCGGTGTTAGCGCCGGCTTATGGCGGAATCAAATATCGCCGGATCGAAGACGACGGCTTACAATGGCCCTGTCCGAACGAAGAACATCCAGGCACCACGTACTTGCACCGAGACGGCAAATTTACGCATGGCAAAGGCATTTTCACTGTGGTCGAGTGGACGCCGCCCGCTGAAGTGCCGGATAATGAATTTCCGTATATTTTGAGTACGGGACGACGTCTCTACCATTACCATACCAGAACTCAGACCGGCCGGGCCGGACTGGATCAAATTCTTGGCGAAGAGACGGCCGATATTTCGCTTGAAGATGCTGCTCGTCTGGGTATTCTGGATGGCGAATATATCCGGGTGTGGTCGCGGCGCGGCGAAGTCAAAGTCAAAGCGCGCGTCACCGAACAAGTGCCGGCCGGCATGGTCTGGATGGCGTTTCATTTTCGAGAGGCCTGCGCCAATTGGCTGACCAATCCGGTCTATGATCCTGTGACGCAGACGGCTGAGTATAAGGCCTGTGCCGTCAATATCGGCAAAATCAACTGATCGGCTTATCGCTGTGGGCGAGGGGGTTGCCCCTCGCCCACAAACGCTCCTACAACTTGTGAGCGACCTCAGGATGCGCAGATTTCGCAGAATCTGCCAGAGACCAAGGCAGCACCGCTGAAAATTCTCTTTGAACCTGTGAAATCTGAGAAATCTGGGGTTGACAGACAATATGGAAAATAAAAAACTTGAATTAGTTATTGAAACGGCGATTCAGCGAGAAGAAGACGCTTATAATTTTTATTTGGACTTATCTCAGCGGGTAAATGACGCAATGGCAAAGGAAACGACAGAATTCCTTGCCTCTGAAGAACAAAAACATAAAGCGTTTTTGATGGCCTATCGAGACGGCCAATATGCCGGCGCGTTAAAAATGAATGCAGTAATTGACTATAAAATCGCAGACTACCTCGACCGACCAGATCCGGAAAAAAACCTGCAGAGTAAAGATGTCTATCTCATTGCTGCACATCGAGAATTGAACTCGTATAATTTCTATACTTCTCTAGCGGAAATACAGCCAGAGGGCGAAGTCAAAGATATCTTGCTGAGAATGGCAAGCGAAGAGAAAAAACATAAAGAAAAAGTCGAATATTTATATACCAATACAGCTTTCCCTGAGGTTTTCTAAAACAAAACCCACAGAATAACACATCAGCCGCGAAGAACACAAGCTTGCACGAAGTGTTTTCAAAGACCTGTGACTCGCACAATTGCTCGTAAACTCCTGTTTTCCTCTGTGCTTCCGAGTGCGGCTTTGCGGCTGAGAAATGACGATTGGATAATATGCGTATCGGACCATATTCGTTTGAAGAATACTGCGAAAAAGTACAGGCATTTCACAATTATATTGCACCCGGAGTGATTCTGGGGGGCGTTATGGTCAACCTTGGACAGCAATTTTTTTCGGAAAACACGGTCTATGATGCGATCTGCGAATCTCGTAAATGCCTGCCGGATGCTGTACAACTGTTAACCCCGTGTACGATTGGCAATGGATGGCTAAAAATTCTTGATGTCGGACGCTTTGCCCTGGTGTTCTACGATAAAAGTCTCGGTGACGGTGTACGTATCTGGGTTGATCTTGAAAAATTAGAGCAATGGCCTGTGATCAATGATTGGTTTTTTCAACTGACTCCCAAGCATTTGCAAAATAAAACGGCCCTGCTCCAGCAAATTCAAATGGCCGGAACCGACATTCTCAGCAAGACAAAAATTCAGGTCTCTGCTGAATTTTTGCATCAACACAAGCAGAAAGGAATTCTGATCTGCCCTCAATGTCACGAAGCCTATCCGTCAGAACATGGCGCGATGTGTAAGGTTTGTCAGGGCTTTCGACTTCCATATTCTCTGTATAACTGAACCTTTGTTGTCTTCTTCTCCTCCCAGGAATCGCTCCTGCTTTGTCAAAACGCCGCTGTCGGGTTATGTAGTGTCGCCTTTATGCAGAAAACGCGTTGAAGCGCGAACTACAAACCCGCCAACCGCATATTCACAATATTCACAAAGCCCTCTTCCTTAAATACAAGAACTCATGTTTCGTACCGGTGAACAGCCTTGTTCACCGAAAAAAACTGTGATGGTGATACATGTTTTTCGTCCAACAAGGCTGGTGGACGGTACAAAGTGCTCAATAGTTGCAGGGAAAAAATGCTTCCTGTATCAAGATAATTTAATTCTTGACAGTTTTTGTGATACTGAGATTATTATCTTCAGCAGAAGCCATTCTGATCATTTTAACGTATGGTTTGTGTGAAAAAAGAGGTGATGTTTCGGGAAACGATTCGAAGAAAGAAATGATAGGAAACGTCTAAAGTTACCAATGATCAACACCATTTATAAAGAAAGGAGAAATCGTTATGAAAAAATTCGGCATTCTGGTTTTTTGTATGATTTTTGTGCTGGGGGCCACCTCAGTATTAGCAGAGATCAAAAACCCTGATACCCTGATTAAAGCGGACTATGGCACCGTGCGGACGCTTGATCCGTCAGTTGCGTATGATACAACGAGCGGTCAACGCCTGAACAATATCTATGAAACTCTGGTGCGTTTTGAAGGGTCTTCAACCGATGCTTATGCCCCGTTGCTGGCTGTGGAAGTGCCCACGTTAGAGAACGGCGGGATTTCGGCAGACGGCAAAACCTATACCTTTACAATTCGCGAAGGAGTGAAATTCCATGGCGGCGAAATGTTAACTCCGGAAGATGTGGAATATTCCTTTGAACGGAATATGATCTGCGACCCGGACGGCGGGCCGATGTGGATGATGCTGGAAGCCCTGACCGGTCATGATTCGACGCGCGATCAGGACGGGAAGATCATAGACGGCATCTTTGAAAAAATTGCCAACTCAGTCGAAGTGGATGGCAATAAGGTCATTTTGCACCTGCCCATGCCCTATCCGCCGTTGATGCAGATTTTGACCCAGCGTTGGGCGGCCGTATACCCCAAATCCTGGGCCATTGCCCAAGGCTGCTGGGATGGGGTGTTAGAAAATGCCGCGAACTTCAATAACCCGGCGCCGGGACATGAGCCGCTGCTTGAAAAAACCAATGGAAGTGGGCCGTACTTCATGAAATCCTGGGAAAAATCCAAAGAGTTCATCTTTGAACGCTTTGAAGAGTATTGGGGGGAAAAACCAGCCCTCAAATACGGTATTGTCAGATATGTACCGGAATGGAGTACCCGCAAACTGATGTTGCAGAATGGCGATGCTGATACGGTGAGCGTGGATAATACGTATGTGCCGGAAATGATGGAAATTGAAGGATTGAAACATTACGAAGTGCCGCAGTTATCCGTGACGGCTGCTATGTTCTGTCAGAAAATTAATCCGGATCAGAATACGAGTATCGGCAGCGGGAAATTGGATGGCGAAGGGATCCCGCCGGATTTCTTCTCCGATATTAATGTGCGTAAAGCCTTTTTACATGCGTTTGATCGAGACCTGTATAAAGAAGACGTGCTTCAAAACCTCAGCGATGTGCCAACCACCCCCAATGTGCCTGGTTTGCCGTACGCGATGGAAGTGCCGATCTATGAGTTCGATCTGGAACAAGCGGCAGAATATATGAAAAAAGCGTGGGAGGGACAGGTCTGGGAAAAAGGCTTCAAAATGACGATTAACTATAATACGGGAAATGATATGCGTGAAGGCGCTGCGATTATGCTGGCCGAAAATATCAACTCCTTAAATCCGAAATTCAAAGTCGAAGTCGCGAATGTCGAATGGAAGGATTATCTGGTGAAATACCGCAATTTTCAGTACCCGGTGTTTATCATCGGGTGGTCTGCTGATTATCCGGATCCGCATAATTTCCTCGTGACGTTCATGAAGAGCTCTGGCGTATACGGACGGTACATGGCTTACGCCAATCCCGAAGTTGATAAACTTTGTGACGAAGGGATTGCAACCAACGTGCCGGAAGAACGTGCCAAAATCTACGAACGTCTGCAAAACCTGTGGTATGAAGATGCCATCGGCCTCTGCATCTATCAACAGAAACTGTATCGTTTCTATCGTGACTGGGTCCAGGGGTTTGTGCCGCACCCGATGGATGCTGACGCTGCTGAATGGTTCATGAGACTCTCAAAACAAGAGCAATAGTTGCGGATAGCACAACGTGGCAAAGGGTGAGAACCTGTCGCCACGTTGTCTTTTTTGATACGTAAATTGGCGACAAACAGGGGAGAATTGCCCTGTTTTCGCTGTTTGTTGCATAATTTACGTAAAGAAGCACATGTTAACATTTCTGATACGGAGATTAATTTTTTTAGTGTTTGTGCTGTTTGGCGTGACAATTCTGGTATTTGGGATTCTTATGACCTTTAGTCCGGAACGACGGGCTGCGGCCTATATTACCAGCCCGCAGCAAGCGAAAGATATTCCGAAAATTGTTGAAAAATATGGTCTTAATGATCCGTTCTATATTCAATATGGCCGTTGGATCAAAGAAATCGCCAGAGGAAATTTAGGCTGGTCACTGGTTGCGAGTAGTACGGTCCTGGAGGCATTTTTACGCTATCTGCCGGTAACGCTTGAACTGGTGATTTTTTCAGCTCCCCTGATAGTGATTACCGGAATCTGGTTTGGCACGCTGGCCGGGGTGCATCGGGATTCCTGGATCGATCATAGTTCGCGTATTATCTCGATTATCGGATGGTCGTTGCCAACCTTTCTGTTCGGCCTGATTCTGCTCATGCTCTTTTATGGCTATTTTAATTGGTTTCCGCCCGGCATTTCCAGCAACGAAGTCAATATGTATGTGCTTGATCATGCGGATACGTTTATTCGCTACACGGGAATGTATAGTATTGACGGAATTTTGAACGGGAAATTCTGGATTACCTGGGATGCCTTGAAACACCTGGTTCTGCCTGTAATCACGCAAGTCATCGTCATTTTTGCTTTATTAGTGCGCGTGATGCGGTCAGGCATGATAGAGGCTCTGACACAGGATTATGTGATTACTGCCAAAGCCAAAGGCGCGGATAAAAAGACGGTCAATATAAGACATGCCCGGAGAAATGCCTTGATTCCCGTGATGACCATTTCCGGTCTGTTAACCGCCCAATTAGTGACAGGGAGTATTTCGGTCGAAGTGGTCTTCAATCGGCAAGGAATGGGATGGTGGCTGGCCAATTCTGCGATTCAATTGGATGTTCCGGCTCTGTTGTCGGTATGCCTGTTTGTCGGGTTTATCTTTGTTATTGCCAATTTGATTGTTGATATCATGTACGCCTATATCGATCCAAGGATACGGCTCAGTTAAAAGGGAGAAGGGAAATATGGCGAAAGAACAGCATCCACGCATACGCGAGTTAAAATACACTCTCACCCGTATTTTTAAAAATCCGGCGGCCATTATCGGCTTTTCCTTGATGGCGGTGTTTGTGTTTATTGCGGTCGCCGCTCCATATTTAGCACCACCGCACGATGTCAACCGTCCGTATATGATGCCTCATCGCGGATTTTCTCCGACCCCGAAGCCTCCCAGCGCCGATAATATTTTTGGCACTACTTCAGGACAATATGATATTTATTACGGAATTATTTGGGGCACCAGAATAGCCTTTGCAATCGGTATTTTTGTCACCGGTGTGGCTTTGTTGATTGGAGTGACACTGGGCACTCTGGCCGGGTATTTCGGCGGATGGGTTGATGAAATCATTATGCGTTTTGTTGACATTATGTACGCTATTCCGATGCTTGTGCTGGCCATGGCGATCGTAGTGGCTTTTGGCAGAGGGTTAAATAAAATTATGTGGGCCTTAGCCCTGGTCGAATGGCGTGTATATGTCCGCTTGCTCCGCGCCGAAATTCTGACGCTGCGCGAACGCGATTTTATCCTGGCTGCCAAAACCATGGGGGTTTCAGATATCGTCATCATGTTTAAACACATCCTCCCCAACGCGATTTATCCGGTGCTCATTGTGGCGTCGTTGAATGTCGGGTCTATGGTGATTACTGCGGCATTCATGAGTTTTATCGGCCTGGGCGCTCCCAAAGGCTACTCTGATTGGGGCCAAATGGTAGCGCTGGCGCGAAACTATATTGTTGGCCCTCAGGACGATCCGTTAAAATTTTGGTACACTATTGTCATCCCCGGAACGGCGATCGTGTTGTTTGTGCTTGCCTGGAACCTCATTGGAGATGCGCTGCGTGACGCCTTTGATCCCAAACAACGGAGAAGATAAGGAGCAGGAATTATGGCGAAATTAGTGGAAACCGTCGAGTTGAAAACGAATTTTTACACCTACGAAGGAGTTGTGAAAGCCCTGAATGGGGTCAGCGTGGTAGTAAATCACCAGTCAACCTTTGGGTTGGTCGGCGAAAGCGGCTGCGGCAAAAGCGTTACAGTTCGCTCAATTATGCGGATCATTCAGGAGCCTGGCAGAATAGAAAGCGGTAAAGTTGTGGTCTTTTTTAATGAAGATGACCAAAAGCAAGGCGTAGATTTGCTGAAACAGTCGGAAACTTACATGGAGCAACTGCGGGGGAATCAGATTTCCATGATCTTCCAGGAACCAAACTCAGCCTTAAATCCTATTCTCTCCATTAATGCCCAGATTTCCGAAAGCTTTCTCATTCACCAGCGTGTCGAACTTCGCGAAAAGGTCATTACAGATTTAACCCAAGATCTGAAAACGTCC
Organism: Candidatus Vecturithrix sp.; assembly: GCA_040772385.1. GTDB lineage: Bacteria > Moduliflexota > Moduliflexia > Moduliflexales > Moduliflexaceae > Vecturithrix. Next base: position 1,437,218 of record JAXGYF010000001.1, read on the forward strand.
TCTTCATTGCTTAAAAAACTGCAATTACTGTTATATAAACGACAGGCACAAAATCCCCGCGATCCTCTTGTCAACGCATGCAGTAAAATACCTCTGGTCAAATGGTGGGAAAAACCTTTATACAAAGAGGCAACCAGACGTTCTATCGAGATCCTCGAGAAGTTAGGAATTGCCAATGCAGAACAAGTTGTAACCCGCTATCCGCATGAGATCAGCGGTGGGATGAAACAACGAATTGTGATTGCCATCGCGCTCGCTTGCAATCCCCTTTTATTGATTGCCGACGAGCCAACGTCAAACCTTGATGTTACAATTCAAGCCCAAATCCTGGAATTGATCAAGGAATTAAAAGAAAAATACATTTCGTCGGTATTATTTATTACCCACGATTTAGGCGTGGTGGCTGAAACCTGTGATCGGGTGGGCGTGATGTATGCTGGAAACCTGTGTGAAGTAGCTGATGTACAGGAACTGTTCCGCAACCCGAAACATCCGTATAGCTCTGCACTCTTAACGGCCGTCCCTAAAGTAGAACAGGAAGGTGAACTGACCAGTATTGCAGGGTCAGTACCCAATTTGGTAGATCCTCCTTCGGGCTGTCGGTTTCATCCGCGCTGTCCGCACGCAATGGACGTTTGTAAAACAACACTTCCTCCAACGAGAGAAATCGCAGACAATCATTATGTCGCATGTCATCTTTATACTGATGCGTCATACGTACCTACCTGGGCAGACAGGAAAGGATTATAAGCATGGAAAAACTATTCGAACTCAGAAACCTCAAGAAATATTATCCGATCTTAGGCGGCGTGATGCGCAGGCCAGTGAACACTGTCAAAGCGGTTGATAATATTGATCTGGACATTTATCGCGGAGAATGTCTTGGTTTAGTGGGAGAGTCCGGGTGCGGCAAAACAACGACCGGGAAGGCGATTATTCGGCTGCACGATCTGACCAGCGGCAATATTTTTTATCATTATCATCAAGACGGCAAGGTCGAAATGGTTGATATTGCCAACATGCCGATCTCTGAAATGAAACGGCGCGGCATTCGCAAGGAATTGCAAATGGTTTTTCAAGATCCGACCTCCTCGCTTGACCCGCGCATGCTGGTTAAAAATATTATTGCCGAACCGATTCGCCTGTACCAACAAATGAGTGCGCGGGACCTGGAACATCGCGTCATCGAACTACTGAACACAGTAGGACTGACAAAGGATCATTTGCTGCGTTATCCGCACGAATTTTCTGGCGGCCAACGCCAACGTATCGCCGTGGCTCGCGCAATTGCCACGGATCCGGATTTCATCGTGATGGATGAACCGACCTCCGCCCTGGATGTTTCAGTCCAGGCGCAAATCTTGAATTTGCTCAAAACGCTTCAGGATCAATTAAATTTGACCTATTTATTCGTGACCCATCATTTACTGGTTGTCAAATATATCAGTCACCGGGTTGCCGTGATGTATCTGGGAAAAATTGTCGAAACCGCCAAGTCAGCCCGCATTTTTCATTATCGCGCCCACCCCTATACCCAGGCCTTACTTTCGGCAATCCCAGCTCCCGATGTGGAACATAAACCGGAACGGATTGTGCTGACCGGCGATGTGCCCAGCCCTATCAATCCCCCTTCTGGCTGCCGCTTCCATCCCCGCTGTCCCTTTGCTCTGGAAATCTGCCAGCGGGAAGAACCGCAATTACTGGCTTTTAATGGCGATGAAGAACACCTGGTAGCCTGTCATCGCCAGAAAGAGATGCATCAACTCGTACGCGACAAATACGGGAACCCCTAAGACCTGAAAAAGTCGAAATTTTTTTACAGCCTGCGCAGTGTTTTTCACACTGCGCAGATCGCCATTTCCAATAAATACCCAAGTACCTCAATACCCAAACACTTGGAGAAGGACATCGCATGAATGCAAAAATTTTTTTCAGCTGCTGTTGGTTTTTTCTGATGTGGGCTTTGTGGGTTGAGGCCGGGCCTTATGATGGTCTGATTGTACAAGAAGTCGAGGTGACATGCATTCCGTCTGAAGAGTTGGCGAAACTCATCCGTAGACAGATTCTAATTGAGCCTGGCGACCTCTTTTCGCAGGCAAAAGTCCGCGAAAGCATTCATAACATTTATGCGATGAGACGTTTTGTGCAGATCACCGTTGAGGCCGACCAGGCTGATAACGGCGTCCGCCTGTCTTTTTGCCCCCAGCAAATTGATACGATTTCAAGAATCCAGGTGACTGGTAACAGAGCGATTTCTACAGAACGGATTAACGCTGTGCTCAACATCAGTATTGGCGATCAGGTTCCTCCGAACGGCATGGCTGCGCTCAAACAACAGCTCTTACAATTATACCGCAATCAGGGATACCATCAGGTCCAGGTTGACGTTGAGGCCGTTGATGACCCCGGATTTGATAAAAAAATTCTCACGATTGCTATTCAAGAAGGAGCGCCAAGCAGAATTGGATCTCTGCGTTTCGAGGGGCAAACAATCCTGAATGAAAAGGACCTCATTGCGCTCTCAACGCTTCGAACCGGTATGCACTTCACGCTGGAGGCCGTAGAAAAGGCCAAAGAACAAATTGAACAGGCGTATATGAAAAAAAGCTATTTTGAGGCGAAAATTACCGATCAGGATATGACGTATAATTATGATACCGGCGAAGTGAATCTGGCCTTTACGATTGCCGAAGGTCAACCTCTCACCCTTCGCTTTGAAGGTAATACGCAAATACCCACGAAAACCCTTCAGAAGTTGATCACTATCGGAGAATTTGGCAGGGGCGCCCGGGAAGAATTTCTTGCAGAAAGTGTCGCTACACTTACAGAATATTATCACAGTCGGGGCTACTACTTTGTAGATATACGCTCAAATTATGCTGTCGAAGCTGAGGCTCCAACGATCACCTTTTCGATCAAAGAAGGCCAACAGGTGCAGGTGGAACGTATCACAATCGAAGGGCATCGGGCATTTTCACCCCGGCAGCTCCGGAAACTGATGCTCACGAATACCGGCGGTTGGTTTTCGAAAGGTCTCTATCAGGAAAAGGTGTTTAAAGAAGATTTACTGGCAATTAAAGCATTTTACCAGCAACACGGTTATCTGACCGCTGACATCGTTTCGACGACCGTCGAATTCAATCAGGAACAGAACCGGGTGCTACTCCATTTACAGATTCAGGAAGGTGTACAAACCCTCATTGAAGATATTCACATTGTCGGCGAAGAAGATGAAAGTTTTTTGAAAAACCTTCGAAAACAGTTGGCGCTGCGTGAACGGGATCCTTTTGATCTTGATAAATTAGTCCAGACGATTGAACGATTTCAAGAATTTTACGCTAACAAAGGCTATATTAAAGCTGACATCAAAGATTTCAGAAGCTTCAACGCTGATCAAAGCCGGGTCATTCTTACCTTGAAAATTGAACGAGGAATTCAATTTTTTGTTGGCAAAATCAGTGTTCAAGGCATTATACGCACTAAAAAAGAATTTGTAATGCGCGAGCTTCAGGTACAGGAAGGAGACATTTATAACCCGCAAAAGATCAGAGAAACTGTCAGGCGACTGCTGCAATTAGGGTTTTATGATAGCGCTACGTTCCAGGTGCTCGATCCCAAAAGCACGAACCCGGTACAGGATATGCTCCTGGTTGTCAAAGAGACCTCCGCTAAAGATGTCGAGTTCGGTTTTGGATATAACACGGAAACGGATTTCAAAGGATTTGTCGAATATTCTGATAAAAATGTACTCAATTACGGCGGCAAAGCGACAGCGCGCATCGAAGCAAGCATTGAACGCCCTAAAGTGACACTCCAATACCGCCATCCGCATTTATTAGTCCGCGATAACGATCTGCTGCTCTCTGTGTTTGATGATATTCAAAAAGATAATAACAGTTTTGAGATTGAGAGGCGAGGAGGCAGACTGGCGTTACAACAAAAATTTTCAGAGTCTTTCTCTACCTCTGTCGGTTATTTTTTTGAAATCGACGATCCCTCGAATGTCAAAAAAGACGCTGTGCTCTCTAAACTGGATACCTCAATCCTTCATGTCGCCGGATTTGATCTGCAAGCCTCCTGGGATACTCGCGATAATCTCATTGTTCCTCAAAAAGGGGGATATCTTCAGGTTGGCCTGCGTTCAGCTCTTGAGGCGGTCGGCGCGGAGACGGAATTTCTTGAACTCTACGCCCAGGGTTATGTGTATTGGGAATTATTTGACAATGTGGTTCTGGCCAACGCCTTAAAAGGGCGACAGGTTCAACCGATTCGTTCGTCTGATCAGACGCCGATTTATCTGCGCTATTTTGCGGGAGGCGATGGATCTGTCAGAGGATTTAAACGTCATGAAATCGGACCAATTGGCGATGAAGGCAATCACATTGGCGGGGATCGCATGTTTGCGGTCACGACAGAACTGCGCTTTCCGATTTACAGCGTGCTTGGAGGGGTGATATTTTTCGATGCCGGCGCCAACTGGTTGAATGACAATGGATTTGAATCAGACGATCTACGTGAAACGCTGGGAGCAGGCCTGCGTATCGCGACCCCAATCGGTCCCTTACGCGTTGATTACGGTTATAAACTGGATCGTCGCTCCGGCGAATCCGCGGGAGAATACTATGTCGCTATTGGCTCGACGTTTTAACATGATGAATTTTTTACAACAACTGAATGAAAAACAACGACAGGCAGCGACAGCCCCGCAGGAACCACTGATGGTGCTGGCAGGCCCCGGCACCGGGAAAACGCGAACATTGATCGCGCGGATTCTCTATCTGATCCGTTACCATCACATTCCACCGCATCAAATCATGGCAGTGACCTTTACCAACAAAGCCAAAGAAGAAATGCGGCATCGTTTACTCGAAGAACTGGGCGATAGCGCGAACGATGTCCACATCGGGACCTTTCATCACTATTGTCTCGGTGTGCTGCGAGACCATTATCGCGAACTGAAACTCCCCAAACAGTTTGCCATTGCGGATGAAATAACCCAATTAATGGCCCTTTCACGCGCAACCCATATTGTGGACGAACGTAGTCTGCGAACTGTGCTGAACGCTATCGGCAGTTACCGCCTGAACCGCCAGAGCTTGAACCCGACGCTGCAAGGCATTGCGAAAAAATGGCTGCAACCGTACCTCCGTGAGCTGACGAAAAATCACTTCATTGATTTTGACCAGATTCTGCTGTTCGCCCGCGATCTTTTTCAGCAATGCCCGGAGATCGCTGCCCAACAGCAAGAATGTTTCAAGGCGATCCTGATCGACGAATTTCAAGATACTGATCCGATTCAATACGACATTATGCGCCTGTTGGCCTGGCAGCACCGCAATATCTTTGCGGTCGCCGACGACGACCAATCAATCTTTGCCTGGCGAGGCGCGCATATCGGCAATATCAGCCGCTTTATCGAAGAATTTGCCTGTCAGGACCGGGTGGTTGTGTTGAACGAGAATTACCGTTCGGCCCAATGTATTATTGATATTGCCACGCAGTTATTGCAAGCGCATCGTTTTATTGCGAAAGAGATTGTGGCGGTCAGCGAGGCGGGCGATGAACACATTCCTGCGAACCGGGAATTTCTGGCCTTTGCAGATGATGAAGCGGAGACACTCTTTATTCTTGAACAGATTCAGACCTTAACACGGCCGCATCAGCCTTCAGAACAGGGAGATAAAGAGACAGTAGAGACCCCGCTGCGTTACGCCGATATTGCCATTTTGTACCCGAACCACAGCATCGGTGAATATTTTGAATCCCGACTGCTTAACGCTCGTATTCCCTGTCAACTTGTGAAACGCCAGGGCGTATTTGATCAAAAAGATGTAAAAAAAATTCTTTTGTTGTTGAAACTTCTGCAAAACCCTGAAGATGACGTCACTCTCGAGCAGTATATCGAGCTTGAACTCAACAATCCTCTGATCTTTGAACAGATTAAAACCTGGAAATCTTCCCGGCGTTCATTTAAGCAATCGCTGTTACAGGGGATACGCTATGAAAAACTCTCCGGCATGTCAAAAGGACAGCTTCGGAAAACGATCAGTACATATTTTGGCATTATTTCAAATTTGCTGTCGTACATAGAGAATAATCCTGACAGTTCTCTTACCGACCTCATCAATACAATCTGCAATCTCACAGAACCGGTGCATTCCTTCAGTATTCATCGTCATGTCCATGATTTACTCGATCCGCAGACTCTTTCCGGTATCTCTGAAACTATTGAAAAAATCCGCACAAGACTAACGAATCATGCAGGAACACTTTACGTCACCGGCAGCGACCCTGACGTGGCCCAAATTTGTACCTGCCTTCTCCAGAAAGTATTGCCGCTGCCTCAGGAGCGAATATCCGTTCTTTCTCATCTTCGAGGGGGAACAACACTCTCTTCCCCTCTTGCTGCGGATATTTTCTTTTGTCTCGACCGACAGGCAGCCCAATCGCTGGCGCAAACTTTTCCTGAAATCTCCCGACAGCAATTTATTATTCTGGATACTCCGAATGAACCAGGTTTGGAGATCCTGGATACCCAGGGAACACTCTTATCGCCGTTCTGTTCTTCTGTCACCGTGTTCAAACTGTTGCAGGCCTTCAGCGCCGCAGATAATCGTACATCGTTCAGAGATTATGTGGTGATCGATCTGGAAACAACCAGCGGCGATACGCGCACGACCAGAATTGTCGAAATCGGTGCGGTGAGAGTGCGTGACGGAAAAATTGCCGCCAGCTTTGGCGCGCTTGTTAATCCGGAGCAGCCTATTACTCAAGGCGCGTATCAAGTGCATGGCATTTCTAACGATGACGTACGCGATCAAAAAACGTTCAAGGAATTGCTCCCGGAATTACTTGCATTCATAGGTGATGATGTACTGGTCGCGCATAACGGTTTTGATTTTGATTTTCCGATTTTGCTGCGTCTGTATCGTGAAACAACAGGAAACTTGCTGTCAAACCGGCGTTTCGATACGCTACCCTTAGCACGACGTTTATTTCCGGGGCAACCAGCTTCAGTTGATGCTTTGATGCAGCGTTTCCATATTCAGGAGACGGGTAACCGACACCGGGCGCTGGATGATACGATCTTTCTCGTTCCGATTTTCGAAAAACTGCAAGAGAGAGAACAATCGGTCAACCGTCGTTCAGAGCACGAAGAATTGCTCGAACTCGTTGCCCTCGGCCTGTTTTTCGAGCATCCGGATCACCTGACGCCGCAGAATACACTTCCCTCAGAGCCTTCAGAAGCGTCGGTCTGGCGCGAAGAACGGCTGCTATTTCAACTTGGTGTGCGCAAGCTGTTCTCTCGTTTTTCCGAACTGCCGGAAGCCTTGCAGCCGCTTCTGGCTCAGCATCAGGATGCCCTTGAAACATTGACAAACCAGATTCTTACAGGGCAGGAAGAGGAGAATCCGACCCATCATTTTTTCAACGGACGTGATGTCTCGCTTACCCGGCTCAAAGAACTGGCCGCAACATTCAAGACCAACGATATTCGTGAAGCGATCAGCCAAATTCTGGATCATGCGACCCTGTACACTTCGCAAGATGATCTGCGCGACGTCAATGCGGTGAATTTACTCACCATCCATTCTGCGAAAGGATTAGAATTTCCGGTGGTCTTCGTGGCCGGAGTTGAAAAAGGGAACCTGCCCAGTTTTTATTCTGTGCGCGAAGAAGGCGAACTCCGGGAGAAAAAGCTGGATGAACAACGTCGTTTGTTTTACGTCGCCATGACGCGCGCCAAACAAAAACTTTTTGTCACGTATGTCAATAAACGCGGAGAATTCCCCAAAAAACGATCTCAATTCCTGATTGAATTAGGCATTGAGACTCAGGAGGAACTTGATGAAATTAACACTTGACAATTTCTCGATGAATCATGTCACGCCAGATTCGCATCTCAGAGTCTATCTTCGTCCGGGAGAGTATTACCTGGCCGAAAAACCGACAGAAGTCTGGACGGTTCTTGGCTCCTGTCTGGCAATAATTTTCTATAATCCCCGGCTGCAGATCGGAGCTATTGCACATGCTCAACTTGCCGAGCAGTGTATAGACAATGGGAACTGTTCGCAACAATGCAGCGATTTTTGTCCGGGCCCCTGTTATCAGCAGATCCTGGATTTGAATCCATATAAATATGTTTCATGCTCTATCCGCCTGATGCTTGAAGCTTTTGTCCAGCGAGGAATTTTTGCTCACGAGATCGATATCAAATTATTTGGCGGGGCCAGCGTCCTTCCACTGGCCCATCCAGTAAAATCAGTAGGGCAGCTCAATATCGAGACCGCCTATAAAATGCTCGCACGATATCATCTTCGTCTGACAGAAAAACATGTTGGCGGAACTTCAGGCACAACACTCTATTTTTATTCGGATACCGGTCAGGTGTATTGGAAACCTCACCGTCCTCTGGCATTAACGTCGAAAAATTCCGGCCTCACCGCCCCAAACATGACAAACATATAAGTTTTGCATTTAAAGCTTGACTTTTCACCACAAATTTTTTATGAATTTCAGATTTTCATAAGAGACTCCGTTAAAAGTGATTCTAGAGATATTCGAGGTAGAAGAATACTATGTGGAAGAGAACCCATTATTGTACTGAAGTGAGTAAACAGGATGTGAATACAGAAGTCGTGCTTTGTGGATGGGTCAATCGGCGTCGGGATCACGGAGGAATTATTTTCGTCGATCTTCGTGATCGGACAGGGCTGGTTCAGATTGTTTTTAATCCGGAAGTTGATACGATTAGTCACAGTGAAGCGCAGAGAATTCGTTCGGAATTTGTGATCTGCGCGACAGGGAAAGTCGAATTGCGTCCGGCAGACATGATGAATCCGAATTTACCCACTGGCGAAATCGAAGTATTTGTGACAGAATTCGAAATTTTGAGTGAAGCTGATACTCCGCCGTTTCCCATAGAAGATGAGGTATCTGCCAACGAAGAACTGCGATTGAAGTATCGTTTTATAGATTTACGACGCCCGCGGTTACAGCACAATTTATTCACTCGACATCGAGTCTATCAAATCGTGCGGAATTATCTTTCCGATCGTGGGTATATTGAAGTCGAAACACCCATTCTGACGAAAAGTACGCCGGAAGGCGCACGCGATTTTTTGGTACCGAGCCGAATTAGCCCGGGTACGTTTTATGCGTTGCCGCAATCGCCGCAATTATTTAAACAATTGCTCATGATCGCCGGGTTCGACAAATACTTTCAGATTGCCAAATGTTTTCGAGATGAAGATTTACGCGCTGATCGACAGCCGGAATTTACCCAGATTGATATTGAAACATCATTTTTTACTCGCGAGCAGCTTTTTGCGGAAATGGAAGAGATGGTGGCTCGTATTTTCGAGCAGATCCGTCATGTTACGATTCCCACACCTTTTCCGAGATTAACCTATCAAGAGTCCATGGACCGCTATGGCGTTGATAATCCAGATTTACGGTTTGGCCTTGAATTGATCAACATCTCCGATCTTGTCCAGAACTCAGGGTTTCAAGTCTTTACCGAAACGCTCCAGCGCGGCGGACAGGTCAAAGGGATCAAAGTTGAACAAGGAGGAAATTTCTCCCGTAAAGATATCGATCTGCTTACCGAGGCGATCAAACCCTACGGCGCAAAAGGACTGGCCTGGTTCAAAGTAAGCGCCGATGGGACCTTACAGTCCTCGCTCACGAAATTTTTTGCGCCGGAACAACTTGTCCGGATCAAAGAAAAATTTACCGCACATCCGAACGATTTGCTGTTGATCGTGGCCGATACTCCAAAAATTACGGCGGCTTCGCTTGGCAACCTCCGTAAACAGCTGGCGCGAAAATTAGATTTGATCCGGCAAGGCGACTGGTGTTTCACATGGATTGTTGATTTCCCTTTGTTAGAGTACGATGACACTGAAGGACGGCTGCAAGCTGTCCACCATCCATTTACAGCTCCGATGGACGAGGACATCGCCTTCCTCGATGAAGAACCGACTCGCGTCCGCGCTAAAGCCTACGACATGGTACTGAATGGCTATGAAATCGGAGGGGGCAGCGTTCGAATTCATCGTCGGGATATTCAGCAAAAAATGTTTTCCCTCTTGAATATCAGCGAAGAAGACGCCAAGGCAAAATTCGGATTTTTGCTGCGTGCATTAGCCTATGGAGTTCCTCCGCATGGCGGAATTGCCTTCGGACTTGATCGGATTGTGATGCTATTATGCGAAACGGATGCGATTCGCGACGTTATCGCTTTTCCGAAAACACAAAAAGCCACATGTTTATTGTCAGATGCCCCATCATCTGTGGATATACAACAGTTGCAGGAGCTTAAAATCAGAACATTTCACCCGGCGAACATGTAAATTCTGCGTGGAAATCTAAAATTTTCGTTTTTTCTGTTGACAAGCTATCAGGCAAAATTTACTATAAACTTGATTTGGGAAGTGGTTTTTCCTGTAGGAAGAAAGACAACAGATGTCACGTTGTTCTTACGTGAAAGAAATATTAACAGACATGTTTAGTGAGGGTAGTGGAGGTGTGAATTATGAAATATACAAACGTTGTAATGCGTTTTCTCTCTCTGACGATGATCGTCTTACTCGTCGCTTTGGCCGGGTGTGCAAAGCCTCCGACAAAGGAAATGAGCGATGCAAGAATGGCTTTCCAGGCCGCAAGTGATGCTGAGGCTCAGCGGTATGCTTCCGAACAATATATGAGTGCTGAAGAAGCTTTGAATCAGGCGACAGCTCTGATGGAAAGCAAAAAATACAAACAAGCACGCGAAAAAGCAATGGACGCCTTGAAACTAGCTCGTGAAGCTCAGGCAAGTGCCGTGATGCAGAAAAATACCATGAATCAAGACGCAAAAAATATGTACGACATGGCGTTAGAGGCCGTGAATGCTGCCAATAGAGCTGGTGGTTATACTTATGCCCCGCAACTCATGGTGGACGCTCAGAAAAGTTTAGAGGAAGCGAAGAAAACCTATGAAGCCGGAGATTATATTGCGGCGAAACAATTAGCCGAGACCGCCTTATCAAAAGCGAAACAAGCTGAAGAAGAGGCCCTGCGAGTCGCCGCCGAGAAAAACGCTGAAATGCAGACAAAAGCGCAGCAATATGCGAAGGAAATTCCGGACCCGGGCGCTACGCCGAGACCTTACCCGACCAATCATATCGTGATTAAAGGGGAAACGCTGTGGTGGATTGCTGAATACAAACAAATTTATGATGATCCGTTCCAGTGGCCGTTAATTTACAAAGCAAACCGTTCAAAAATTAAAGACCCTGATCTGATCTTCCCGGATCAAGACTTTACCATTCCGCGGACACCTGAAGTGACTGAGGACATGATTAAAGAAGCGATTAAATTTGCGAAGACCAGAGGGGCCTGGAGCCTTCACGACGGAAAGTAATCAATTTGAGCATTGTCAGTGAATAGTGATTGACAGATAACAGGGACTGAGAAGATTAAGAGAAATCTTGTTCTTTAAGTCCCTGTTGTCGTCTTGAGAAGGGACGGGCCTTTGTGATGAACGTTATACCGGTTACAACTTACTCACGACAAAGGCACGCACGCAAATCAGGTGAATGATACGTATCAGAAAGTCATCGTGGTGCCTCCCGGTAATTTTTTACAAAATTTTGTGGGAAAATACGATGAAAATTTGAAACTTCTGGAGCAAACGTTTAAAATTTCCTTGTCAAACCGAGGAAATGAGTTTACTTTACAAGGGGCAGAAGAAAATGTCGTGCTGGTGGAACGGATTGTCGAAGAACTGGCATCGCTCGCGGCACAGGGATATTTTATCGGTTCAGGAGATATTCAAGCAGCGATCCGCATTATCTCGCAGGATAGCCATGCTCATTTAACTGATGTCTATCTTCAATCTATTCAGGTGTCTTCTCGGAAATCAGGCGTAAATCCGAAAAGCCTGGTACAAAAGCAATACATTGAGGCTATGAAAAAATATGATCTCGTGTTTGCGATTGGCCCGGCCGGCACCGGAAAAACGTATTTAGCCATGGCCATGGCGATTGCCGCCTTGCAGCAAAAAGCATGCAGTCGTATCATCCTCACTCGTCCAGCCGTAGAAGCAGGAGAACGCCTGGGGTTTTTGCCCGGCGATATGTTCGAAAAAGTCAACCCCTATTTGCGTCCGTTATATGACGCCCTGTATGATATGTTAGATATTGACCGCGCTCGCAAGCTCATTGAACGCGGATTAATTGAAATCGCTCCAATTGCCTTTATGCGAGGCCGAACCTTAAACGATTCGTTCATTATTTTAGATGAGGCTCAGAACACCACGGCCGAACAAATGAAGATGTTTTTAACGCGCCTCGGTTATAATTCGCAGGCGGTTGTAACCGGCGACATCACCCAGATCGATCTCCCTGCGGATCGCACGTCTGGATTGAAACAGGTCCAAACAATTCTGAAAGATATCGAAGGCATCAAATTCGTGTATTTCTCCAAAAAAGATGTGGTCCGCCATAAGCTTGTTCAGGATATTGTTGAGGCTTATGATCGCGCCGATGCTCGCAAGAAAAATCATTCGTCCGGTGAATCGTCGTAAAAACGTCTTCTTTGAAGATATCGTGGGAAAACAATGGATGTATTCATTAGCAATTTACAAGATAAAATTCCGGTAGATGCAGCTGTTTTAGAACAGATGGCATTTACTGTTTTATCGCAGTTACAATGTGACTCGCATTGCGAATTAAGCATCGCTCTGGTTGACGATCAGGAAATACAACGCTTGAATCGAGAATATCGAGGGATCGACCGTAATACTGATGTGTTATCCTTTGCCCTGCAAGAAGCGCAAGAACCCCTGTTGACGCGCACATCCTCCGATGAATCCGCCTGGCCGGTCGTGCTTGGGGATGTGATTCTTTCCACAGAAACAGCGCAGCGCCAGGCCCAGGAACATGGACACCCCTTTGAACGCGAACTCTCTTTTCTCCTCATTCATGGTATTCTCCACCTGCTTGGGTACGATCATCACACTGACGAAGATGCCCGAACGATGGAAAATCTGGAACAAACCTTGGTAAGCAAACTTACGCTCTAGCTGCAATGCCCCCTGCTTCGTGAACAGGAGGAGGAGTCATTGCATAACCAAACATGTTGATTGCCTTCATGGATTACCCCTGGTATTTGGTGGTATCGTTTTTATGCCTTTTTTTTGTTACGCTTGTTTCGTTCTGGTCTCATAGAAAACACGCTGCCCCCTCATCTCAAACAGATTCACAAAAGAATATTTTTGAGGCAAATTCTTCCTCTCTCGGAGAAGAAGAACAAAAACTCATTGAGAATATTAAAGAATTTCAGGACGGAATTGTCCGCGAGGTGATGATTCCTCGCATTGATATCATCGCGGTTGAGGAATCTACCTCTCTGCACGATTTTCGTATACTGGCTGTCGAAAAAGGGCATTCCCGTATTCCTGTGTATAAAGATACGATTGATCAGATTGTTGGTATTGCGTATGTCAAAGATATGCTGCGTTACTGGAATGCTGACGAATCTGCTATTACCGTCAAGGCCTTTATGCGCACGCCCTATTTTGTGCCTGAAACCAAAAATATCGGCGCATTGCTGCACGAATTTCAAGCGAAAAAAGTGCATATTGCCGTGGCCATTGACGAATATGGCGGCACAGCAGGGATTGCCACAATTGAGGATTTACTCGAAGTGATTTTTGGCGATATTGTTGACGAACACGATGAAGAAGAAGAGGCTTTGATTAACGTGATCGATCAGAATACGCTTGAAGTGAATGCCAAGGCCGGAATTGACGAACTTGAAGAGTATGTTGGAGAATTAGTAATCGAGCAGCAAGATTTTGATACTGTCGGCGGCCTTCTCTTTTCGATTATTGGCGACATTCCGGAAGAAAACAAAACCGTTGAATTTCAGCACCTGCGTTTTACCATTCTTAAAGCTGATCGGCACCGAATTTTACAAGTCAAAGTCGAATGGAATAAGGAACCCTCCATGCCATAATCCGCCAGCCTGCCACATTTGAGTTCAGTAGAGGGCGAACTTCTGTCAATTCTCTGTGTTGCACGTATTTTTTTCTTGACGATCTTTGCTGAGTACGTTATGGTTTTCACAGAATATTGTATTTTATTCTAGTTATCTACTAGAAAAAAGCCCCTCGGATCTGATGGTGGACTCTATTGAATGGAAGGGGAAGGAGGGTAAGAATATGTTACTATTCCAGATCGCTCAACAGAGCCTTCGTGGTAATATTTTTAGTCCTGTTATTCGGATTATACGATTTTTGGGTTCATTGCTGTTAAAAATTCTTCTATTCCCCTATTATCTTATAAAATATCTTGTGCTTGGCATATTGAAAATTCTCTCATGGTTATTGCCTGATATTTACGAAGACAATCTTCTTCATTCTTTGAAAGGATTATTTTGTACCTTTAGATTTGCCTTTCTGATCTTAACCTTTCTGCTGCTCGTATTATTACCACTCCATTTCCTCCCATTATTGGGCTCACATGGGACTCTGGCATCGAAGTTTTTGTATCAATTCGATCTGAGACAGGCTCTGGTGCTCATGCTGAAAACTTTTACGACCACGGAAATCCTCATTATCGTATTTGCTATTGGGGGATTCCTGGCTTCGTTTATTTTGGCGTTTGTGTTCATTACAGCCTACTCTCCGTTGCAAGCCCTGGTTGAATTCATCAGTGAACTGACGGAGAGGAGATCTGTCTTGATCCTTCTGTTTGTGCTTGCTCTTCTGCTTTTTGGCGTCTTATATCTTCTGCTCCAGGGAAAAATTGCCTGGTAGAAATGAAAAAAGGAGTTATAATGGAAACTGAAAAAAAATTACCTTGGTTACTGAGAATCATGTATATACTCCCTATTTTGCTCTGTGTCACGATCACTGTGGTGACGGTGATCACATCTACCGGAACCAGTTCTATCGTTCCGATTGCGATCACTGAACCGGAGCTGCAAGAGGAATCGGAGCGAGGCGAGGAGATTCTTAAGGAACAACAAGCACAAAATGAACGCGAATCCTGAAAATAACATGCCAATCACTCAAGATGCCTCGGAGGTATCCTCATGAAAAAGTTTTTAGGATTTTTAGTCGATCTTTTCGTCATTTTGTTGGAACTCGCGATTTGTGCCTTTATCGTGTTTTATCTGATTTCACACCCGATTGTTGAACGAGTGACTGTCAATAATGTGGCGACAACAAGATCGCTTGATTCGTCCAATTTATCTCATTCGTCTAACGTGCTGCCCGGTTCAAAGCGTTCGATCACAGCGCGACCGGTAAAGGCAGCGCCGGATATTCCTCCGGTCATCTGGATTCCGGAACAGCTTGTCCCGGAAAAACAGTGGGGCTACGACCGGGTGTATTCTTGTACCAGTTTGGAGCGAGTTCCCGGATTTTGGTATATCCCTGGCTCACAACCGCCGCTATCTCCTCATTTTCCGGGATATATTTTTGACGAGAACTCAATGCTATGCTTTTAAATATAAAGGCTTTACCTGAGAGGAGGAAAAGAGAGATCCTATGGCTCCTGTACAACGCTTGATGATGTATGTCACGCCAATCTGGCTGCTGAATATTATGTGTCGCGTCTGTCCGAAAACGGCAATTGGATTATTGTGCCACTGGATCAACGAAAAAAATCCGGATTTTGAGGAACGGCCGATTGCCAAACGCCGCATCAATCCTGTGCCGGTCGCCAAAAAAATGTCGCAGCTTTCCGTGTTAAGCATCTTATGCCTGCTCAGACAGGATGAAAGCCTCTGGAAATTTTATGCTCCAAACCTTACGGGCGGAGCGGTTATCAATCTGAAACCATTACCCTATATTCTACTGGAACTCATCTTTGATCTGGGTGGGAACGAAGGGCGAGAAAAAATTTCTAAGGTCGTCCAGAAAAGCCGCACAACTCTCGGCGGGGCGAAACAAATCGAAATTCTGCGGAACTTTAAAACAGATACTGTCCTTGATCTCTTTGAAATGTTTCCTGAATCTGAGGTAAATATGATTTTAAAAAATTTTAGCTGTGAAACGGAGATGATTGCTTTCTGGCTCACTCATTGGGATCTCAGAACCTCGGGCCTTCAACAACCGGGAAAATCAGACTATTGGTTGGGGCAAATTCCGGGAAATCGAGCGTTTGAAATCGGAAGGCGGATCAAAGATTTAGAACTGAGAAAAAACTTGGCCACTTTGTTCGAATAAACAATATTTTTAGTTATATAGCGCATGGAAACTTTTCAGGAAGCGCATATATATGGTGTTTTTCCTGAAATCCTTGAAAAACTATGGCCCAAGAAGATGTGTACACGGCAGATGATGTGCTTAACTGGTTAGAAGAAGGTGAATCTCTGGAATATGCCGATTTGAAAGGCGTAAACCTTTCCAAAGTCATTTTAAAAGACATCAGCCTTCGATACGCAGATTTACGAGGCGCTGAACTTGTTGGCGCTCTCCTTGATAACGTTAATTTCGAAGGCGCCAATTTGACAGGAGTAAAATTCACAGGTGCAAGCTTAAACAGAGCCAATTTGAAAAACGCTAAACTCGATAAGACCAATCTTATAAAAACAAATCTGGCCGGCGCATGCCTGCAGGGGGCTTCATTAGTGTATGCGTCGTTACAATCTGCCAATGTTGCAAAAGCAGATTTTACGAATGCCAATCTGAGCTGGGCGAATTTTACGGGTACACAGGGGTGCCAGACGGCAAAATTTGATGGCGCCAATTTGCAAGGCGCACAGCTGTATTATACGGGAATTGATAAATTTGAACTGGGAGAAAATGTCAAAATCGACCCAAGTACAGTGGGAGTCAAAGTCAAAGTTTTCAATTTTTTCAAAACGTCCTGGACTGAATTTTTGCCCTCCCCCAAAGAGATCATTCTTGCTCCGTTCCGCTGGATCTTTCAGCTTCTGCGTTGGCTCTTCACGCCTTTCATCTGGCTGTTCCGCGGAATGCGTAACCTGCACCCGTTTCGAAAAAAACAACGCAGCAGCTAAATCTCCGTTTCTGCAGCGTTGTTTCCCAGGATTTTCACGATGTAACCCAAGATAGAAGTTCCGCGTAAAAATTATGCCGCCTTATGTGAACCATCGCCTGCTCAGAAATGTCAAAAGAAATAACTTCTCCGGATTTCATGCTGTGTTTCCTGAATTTTGAATATATTTTGTAGAAAAAAGTTGACGTGAACATTGAAATATGATTTAAAGAGTGGAGATACGAACAGCCTTGTTCTCATATCTCCACGAATGAGTATGTCAATACCGCATGATGTCAACAGGACTGTTAACATGTACAGGGCAGATCTATATTCTTCTATCCGGATTTTTATAATAAGCGGTATTCAGAACTTCTTTTGAGGTGAAGGTAGGAATGGGATATGTTTAAAAGAGTACAGAATAGATTATTCTTATGGTTTCTCCTTTTTTCGCTGATTCCTGTCGTTGTATTTTATGTTGTAATACCTGTCACAACGACGGGCATACTCAGGGCATTTGCCATTTCATTCGTCATATCAATTATTCTGGCTTTTCTTGTGGCGAAAAAATTCTCTCAACCGATTACGCTGGCAGCCAATTTATTCTGGAAGGCCGCGCGAGGAGAGCTGAATCACCCTCTCACCTCAAAAAACCTTGGCGACGAGCGCGGCTATCTGCTGCTGGCATACCAGGAATTAATAAAATATGTGAAAGAGATCAAAGAATTTCTGCACCTGCTCGCCCAGGGAGACTTTCATCAAAACTTTCAGGCACGTTCCTCCTCTGATGAATTAGGACAGGCATGCTGCCAGCTTACGGATTATACCCATCATATCTCCAATGTCCTCAGACAAATCAACGAGGGACACTCCTTAGACGATATCACGCCATATTCAGACAATGACGTTCTTGGTCAAACATTGAAAAGCATTGTAGAAAATCAGCAGATTCTCAGTGAACATTTACGCGAGACCGTGAACCATATTTTAGAAACCAGCCAGATGGTCACCTCTGGCGCGAAAACAGAAATTCAAAGTATTGAGAAATTGCTCACGTCAGCCGAGGGAACATCGTCTTCAATGGCAGAAATGCAAGCCAGCGTCGAAGAAGTGGGGATGAATATCGAAGCACTGGCTGCGTCAATTGAAGCCACGTCCTCCTCCATCAACCAGATGGGTTCGTCCATCAGCCAGGTTACGCGGAACTCTGAAAAACTCTCTGAATTTGTAGAAACCACCTCAGGTATTATTGCTCAGGCCGTGAGCGCCATGGAAAAAGTTTCTGAAAATGCTGAAAACTCGAAGATTCTGTCAAGCGATACCATGCGTGACGCTTCTAAAGGTCAGGAAGCGATGAAGAAGATGAGTGAAAGTGTGCAGGCTATCAGCGAGACGGTAGAATCGGCCACCGTTGTTATTCGGCAACTAGAAGCTCGTTCCGATGAAATCGGGTCTGTGCTGGTGGTTATTGATGAAATCGCCGACCAGACGCAATTGCTGGCATTAAATGCCTCAATTATTGCGGCGCAGGCCGGCGAACAAGGGCGAGGGTTTGCTGTGGTGGCTGATGAGATTAAAGAGTTAGCAAATCGCGTTTCAGAATCAACAAAAGAAATTTCGAGAATCCTCAAAACCGTCCAACAAGATTCCGCCAATGCGGTCAAAGC
Source organism: Candidatus Vecturithrix sp. (assembly GCA_040772385.1). Lineage (GTDB taxonomy): Bacteria > Moduliflexota > Moduliflexia > Moduliflexales > Moduliflexaceae > Vecturithrix. The sequence continues at coordinate 1,455,882 of JAXGYF010000001.1, forward strand.
CATGGATGAAGGGAATACTCAGGTTCGAGAGGGCTTGAAGCTGGCTCGCCTGGCCGGAGATGCTCTGGAAAAAATCATTCTTGGCGCTCAGTGGTCGGCGAATGTAGCGAATGATATTGCGAATGCCATTCAGGAACAAACGACGATGAATCAAAGTATTGAGACGTCAATTCAGGATGTAGTCTATGTGGCTACGGAAAATACCAGGGCGACAAAAGAACAAGAAGTGGGCGCGGCACGCGTGATGGAAGCTGTCGCTAAAATGACTTCGCTGGCAGACCAGGTACACCGTGCGACGATTGAACAAACAAAGGGGGCGGCCGAAGTCATTAATGCTACTGAAGAAATGTCTGCCCTGGTGCATAGCAGCGTAAAGAATACGCAACAGCTTTTGCAAGCCACACAAGATTTATACAAACAGGCCGAAGTGTTAGGCGATGTTCTGACTCACACATAGAAACAGACCTGTTCAGTTGTTCCCTCAAAAGGGAGATCACAGATTTTTCCCGCGAAAACTTAATAATCCTGCTCATACTTGAATTTTCTCAACTTCTTCTATTCAACAAGCATGCCCACCTCTCTTACAGCATTATGCAGATGATACCTGTCACAAAAACCAGATTTCTTCAAACTTCGGAGTGCCAAAGCTCTGCTTTCGCGGCCAAAGCAGAGCTTTGGCACTCCGAATTCGTGGAGAACTTCACAGCCCTGCCGCTTGCGGGGGGATTTGAGGGGGATAGTGCATAACATGACTGAATAATGCTGTAAGATCAGGCCTGGGAGAGTTTTCTCTCCCTGTCTGTCATCATTTTTACCTGCGTCGAAGATTTGACTGCATTTTTTTTGCGCAGTTCATTTTTTATTCCTAAAGCATACAGTTTGTCATAATCTGTTGTTTCGCTGTCTCCTGCAATCGAGGCGATAGATTGAATGTCGTCGGCTGTGCAGATCGGTAAGCTAACGACTGTCGGAGTATGATCCGCTGTCATTAGCAGCGCTTCGCCAGGATGATGTAATTGTTTCACCAATAATTTATCCTGAGCATCTTCAAGCAGCAATTCCGTTTGTGAAGATTTCGTCTTATGAATAAGCATGGAACGCATATAGTTCCGAATATCTTCCCTTCCGTGAAAATGCCGGGTAGTCCATTTTTCTGAACTGCCGATAAACGCCATCTTCGCTTGCCCTGTTTCTTCGGCACATTGCTTAAGAAATGCAAGCAGCAGATTAAAATAGTCCATACCAGCTAACCCGGCGAATTCATCAATAACCAGCAGAATACTCTCATTTACATGATCCTCGCCGCTTATTCGTCGTTTCAGCGTCGTATGGAGTTCTCTCAGCAATTTCGGCGTGTGAAACGGATTGATGATACTGACACGCGAGGTATGTACAAGCGGCTGAAGTAAAGAAGACAGACTTTCTGGCTGGTGTGGATGCGGCTCAATAACGTACGCTCTTGTATTATCGGCTAACACGCTTGAGGCAACCAGATACGCAAGAGAACGAGTTTTTCCGCTGTCCTGCCAGCCTGCCACAGCCAGGGTTTTAAGCTCACTCAATGTTCTGTATTGCATCTGGCCTTGTTGATCGTAGCCCAGAAAAATCGGTTTCCCACGGCCAAGAACTCCTTTTTTTAACAACCCGGCAACCTGGGTGGACCAGGCCGCTCCCCCCAGCCCAGGAGCATGTTCGTGAGAAGAAAAAGCTGCAACCGACCATAACCCACGTTTTCCAGCGATAGCTCGTGTGTAACTGGTAATATCCTCGATCATCTGGCGCGACATCTGATACGCATTCTCATGCGAGTTACAAATCGAGGCTTGAATTTCTGCCAGAGAAAGGTTAACAGCAATCGGATAGAAATTGGGAAGATCGCTGTAATGAACCGGGATCTCGCTATGCTCTCCAATTCGGGCGGTACAGACCGAAGATTGTTGAATTTTTGCTTTGGCACAGCCATACGCCAGCACAATTACTGACGCCCCGAGCACACTAATAACCCCGATAAAGCTGTAAAATTTTAATGCAGCATAACGCGGCAGCATCTTGATCTTTACATGCAATCGTTCTATGTCGTAACGGCTCCGGGCCTCTTCCTTCACGCGCTTTGCCCGATATTCAGCCGCTTGATACGACGCTTTTTCTGACAGAGCTTCTTGCGTGGCTTCTAACGCGGCTGAAGACAGGATCGTTTTATCAAGCTGTTTGAGGTGGTTTGAGACGATCGTATTCCAAACAACGTTTAGAAGTAAAAACACGAGTGCAATCCCCGGAATGATCAGTGCCAGTATTTTTATCAGGTGTTTCATGATTAACGCGGCTTAACGTGTTTTTCGCTCATCACAATCTGACATTCAAAACTCTCAAATTCCTGTAAAATGAAATTTTCATCCACGCCGATATTCGTAATTCCTGCTTCAGCAGAGTTGCCTGAACACAGGCAACGGTCGTCATCATTTCTCTTTTGAGGAGATGTACTGATGGTCACTCATTGTCATCCGTTCCACGCTCTCTAATTCTTTTTGCTTAAATTCAAGTACTTCTTTTTGCCAATTCCGCCAGCCTACAGTGATATTACGGACAATCCAATACATGGTGACAATAAAAGGAATCGAGAATAAAAATCCCCAGAGCACAAAGCTTTTCGTGATGCGCAGCCATTCCAGTTGAGCGTCCGAATTAATTTTATATTGTTCGACCGCAAAACGCTGTTGGGCGATCAAAGTGCCATTGTCTGCAATTTCTTTGATAGCATCCAGTTGATCTACCACTAAATGTTCGGGCAGAATCGCTTTGGTTTCAATATGATCAATGCCATTGACAATGGTTTGAATGCGTGAATCCTGCGGCACAAGGGGTGCCACGGTCGGAAGCGGCGTGGGCTGTTGAATCACGGTAATCATGGTTTGTGATTTACTGAGTCCTAGAGAACCATCAGGGAAGGTCACGATCTGTTTCGGAGCGTTTTGCGTCAGAACCACCGTTCCATCCGGACCGACCAGAGTATTGACTGGTTGAATTTTCTCCTCAGCTCCCTGTCGCCAGGCTTCTCGCATGGAGTCTTTCGCCTGATCTTGGGCAGCCTGAACTAAGGCCGGATCAACATGGGCCTGTGAAGAATCGGTTTCTTCAGATCGAGAAGGACCAACTTCAGCTTGAGTAATGAGAGTTCCTGGAGGAAAAATAACGATGACAAATATACAAAGCATTCTCAAAAGAAATTTCATACATCTTCTGTCTAACAATACTTCAAGCAGTTTTCTCCCTCTCGTTTGCGCGGGGATTGAGAGGGGAACTGTTCGAATTATTGTTCCTAAAATACCATGCAATTGGAAGTTATTATAGTGTGTCATAGGGCAATCACCTCAGAGCAAAAGAAAGGTATCTGGGATTTCAATCTTTCCAGAAGAATTGAAACTAAAATAATAAAAAAAAGCTCTGATGTCAAGACAAAATTTCTATATTTTATGTTTAATATAAAAATAAAATACGAATAAAAGTAGAAAATATGAATTTATAAGCCCTTAGGCGATCTATAAATTTTCGAGATAGGAAGATGTTAACAATGATACAGAACTATCTGCAAAAGAGTGGAGTGTTTCGGGAAAAATTTTCTTCATTCCCGAAACACGATTGAATAGGAAAAGGGTCATCCTAAACCCAGCAAACGCGGAACAAACAAGACCAGATCAGCCCAGTAGGCGATGATAAACAAGACGATTACTTCAACAATAATAAAGGGCCAGATCGCTTTGCTGAGTTGTTCGAGTGTGAGTTTACTGATACCGCAGGCGACAAATAAACAGGCCCCCACCGGTGGGGTCATCAAGGCGACATTCAGCGACAGTACCATGATAATACCAAAATGGATTGGATGAATTCCCAGATTATTGACGGCAATCGGGTGCAGAATCGGTCCTAAAATGATCAGCGCCGCGGCAATATCCATAAACATGCCGACAACGAGCATCAGGAGCAGAATCAGCAGCAAAACAATGTGCGGATTCTCACTGACCGTCAAAAATGCGGCCGCCACCGCTTCAGGCACACGTTCCATGGTCAAAATCCAGCCAATAATCGAGGCTGACCCGATAATTAAAAACACGACTCCGGTGGTTTTACCGGTTTGATAGAGGAGTTCGGGAATATCCCGTAATTTTAGAGTTCGCAGCACAAAAAAACCAATAATGAAAGCGTAGCCCACCGCCACGGCCGCCGCTTCGGTTGGGGTAAACATGCCGGTCAAAATGCCGCCCAGGATAATAATCGGCATCAACAAGGGGATCGTTGCGTCTTTAGTGGCAATCAGAATCTCTTTCAGGCTGCTGCGCGGGCTTTTTGGATACCCGCGTTTCATGGAGATGTAGCCGGAAAGGATCATCAGAAAAAGGCCGAGTAATAGTCCGGGAAGAAAACCGGCAGCAAACAACCCGGCAATTGAGACGCTCATCAATGAGCCGTAAATCACCATCATATTACTCGGTGGAATTGTGGGGCCGATAATCGAGGAGGCGGCGGTCACGGCCGCGCTGAAATCTTTGTCATACCCATCCTCTACCATGGCCGGAATCAGCATTGTCCCGATCGCAGCCGTATCAGACACAGCCGCGCCGGTCATGCCGGCAAAAAAGATACTGGCCACAATATTGGCATGGGCTAATCCGCCCCGCAAATGCCCGACCAGCACATTCGAAAACTTGACGAGCCGGTGGGTAATCCCGGTTTTATTCATGATGGCCCCGGCAAAGATGAAAAACGGCATGGCCATCAGCGTGAACATATCGAGTCCCGCGTAAAAACGCTGGGAGACCATTTTAAAGATAAAGACATCGGATCCGGGATTCAGGAGCACCGGAAGTTCTGAGACGCCTGCCATCTTTGCCAGCGACACCGCTGCTGTAATACCGAGGGCAAACCCGATAGGCGTCCCTAACAGCAGTAGTCCAAAAAACACAAGACTCATAAATAACAACATCGTTCTTTTCAGGTCAACCAATGCGAAAAATCATACGCTTACGCTCGCACGGATTGCCCACTCCAGATTGGTTCCGGGACATCAAAAGGGATTTCCGTCGCTAGCATCGCTTGAGATCCTATTTTTAAAAAGTCTTTTTGGAGTTTTTCCTGCGTCTGATGTCGAAGAATCTGAGTTTTATACTGTCCTTTCTGGTAAATGCAGTGTCTGGACCGTTCGCACAAGAAAATCGCCCATGTTTTTTTCAGATGTCGTTTCATGGATTATATGTCGACCGAACCCTTAATATCCAATTCCTCTTTTTTGCCAAACAGATCAATCAGGATTTGCAGGATCGTCTGCGCCATAGCTAACGCGCCGGCCACCGGAATGGCTGAAAGCGACCACACCATACTAATGCCATATCGAGCCAGAATCGGAGAAAGCTGCGTTTTTCCATCAATGGCCATAAAATACCCGAATTTGGTTAAAACCCACAAGAACCATAAAACCGCCAGATTGACCAGAACAGCGGCATATTTTTGAGCCGAAAGCGGCAAACGACTAACTAAAAAAGTGATTCCCAGGTGTTCGCGCTGCATGATCCCGATGCTTACCGCCAAAGACGCGGCCCAAATCATGAGGTAACGCGCCACTTCTTCAGACCAGGAAAGAGGTTGCCGGACAACATAGCGAAACAAGACCCCAAGCAGGACAACGACCGTCATAGCTCCGGTTGCCACAATACACGGATAGGCTGCCAGACGTTCGACAAATCTACTCACTGTCGCGGCGGTGGAAGCAATAGTAGATAGTTGAGTTGGCTTTGCCTTCATAAAACACCCTGAACAACAACGCCTGAAAGATCAGACCACCTTTCAGGCGTTAGTCCTGTACGGCGCGCTACTCCATGCTCAATTCTTGTTGCACGGCTTCGATAGCTGCCAGATATTTTTCAACCCATTTCGTTCCGTCTTCGCCCAAAGTTTTCGTAAAGAAGGCTTTTGCTGCAGGAATCGCGACATCTCGAAATGTTTGCATTTCTTCGGCCGTCGGAGTATAGACTTCCATGCTCTTCGCCAGAGTCGGCAGACCTTTTTCTGTCGCCGTCACCAGCCGGTCAATACCTCGTCCGGCAATCACTGCCACATCAGCCGCGCCCTGGACCGCGGTTTTTTCTTCAGACGTTAACGCGTTAAACCAACTGTCGTTGATGACCCACACATACAACCCGGGCATGTGATTCGAGAGCGTCATATATTTTTGGACTTCATCGAGCTTGCCCAGGGTGATTACGGTAATCGGATTATGCTGGCCATCCACCACGCCGGTCTGGAGCGCGGTATAAATTTCGGCCCAGGCCACAGGAGTTGCCGCCGCGCCGAGAGAATTCATAAACTCCATGTGCAGCGGATTGTTCATGGTACGCATTTTCAGCCCTTTCAGGTCTTCCGGCGATTTAATCGGACGCTGCGAATTCGTAAACTGAAAGAAGCCCTGGGGGATAAAGCCTAACACATACATCCCGGTTTTTTGGCGAATATCTTCCGCAAATTCCTCGCCAAAAGGCCCATCATACAGCGCACACCCAACTTCATAGGAACTGTAAGCAAAGGGCAAGCTGGTAATATCAATCAGCGGATAAAACGGCGCCACACCGCCGACCGACGCAATATAGCTCTGCGTAATACCGGCCTTCACCTGTTCCATGGTTTCACGTTCATTGCCCAGGGTTCCGCTCGGATAAATCTCGACCATAATCTGTCCGCCGGTTCTGGCTTCCAATTCATTTTTAAATACCGCTGCCACTGCCGCTGTCGCAATATCAAATGGCGTCTGAGGATTTAAATGTGCGAGTTTAATCACCTTTGGAGCCGCATACACCGCATTGGCTCCTGCGAGCATAAGCGCCAACACAACCAGAAGAGCATATCCTTTCTTAAACATAACCTTTCCCTCCTTTTGACAACAAAAGAGCTTGTCTCACGCTCTTTTCTCTGATAGAATTGATACGTTCTTTCTTTCCACAACTTTCCGCCAGGTACTCGTAAGTAACTACAGAATGTTTTCTACGCAAGAATTTCCTGATTTTTGCCTGATAGTCACACTTTTTTCCAAACAAACGTTCAAGAAATTTATGGATACTTACAGACCTGTTTCTAATATGAAACATAGTCTGGCAAAAGAAAATGGTTGTCAATAAGAAATTCGAGGTTTTTCTGATTTCATCGAATAATAACTCTGCTCACTCTGAAATTGACATTGAAAAAAGTTGACCTGGATGGCAAATTCACCGATGCTGCCCCCAGCAGAATACGAAGGAATTGACCTGAAAGTCAGGCATGAATCTTAAAATAATACGTTGAGGCCTGAAATCAAAGGAAGGAGCGATACTTATGAAAAAGAAGATTTCCAGAATCACAATTCTTGATAATGAGTTTGTCACGTTATGGTATTACCCGGATAAGAAAATTGTCCACCATCAATTTCACAAATTTTTACATGGAGACGTATTGCGAGAGGCTTTGACTGAAGGCACCAGAACCTTACAAAAATACGGCGCCCATAAATGGTTATCCGATGATCGCAATAATAGCGCCATCCCGAAGGAAGATCAGGAATGGGGCAATACCTATTGGTTCCCGCAAACAAAAGCGGCAGGATGGAAGTATTGGGCGATTGTGCAACCGGAAAGTGCCATTGGGCAATTAAATATCAAACGGCTTGCCCGACAGCGTATGGAACAAGGAGTCATGACCAAATTTTTTAGCGACCCGGAAGAAGCGATGGTCTGGCTAGAAGGTCAGCCTGAGGAATTCTCATGACATTCACCTTCACCTATAATAATGACATCATGAGAACGTTCCGGCGAGCAGCCCTGTTCGTTGGCACGGATATTTTCCATGAAACGTTAACAACAATTCGTATCCCAAACATCTCTATTCGGTCTTCTTGCACGTTCTCCGGACAGAGATGACGGAGGTACATGTCTTGTTACAGGAGGTTACATGAAAATTACGGATATCCGTTTGGGGCACCTTTCAGTCCCTTTGAAGCAGCCGTTTAAAACAGCTTTACGAACGGTTAACAGCGTGGAAGATGTGATCGTGAAAATTGATACCGATACAGGACATATCGGTTATGGCGAAGCGCCGCCAACCGGCGTGATTACCGGCGATACCACCGGCGCGATCATCGGAGCGATCGAAGAGCATATTCGCAAACGCTTAATTGGTCTGGATCTGGAAAATTTTGAAGAAATCCTGTTAACTTTGGATAAATCTATTGTGCATAATACCTCAACCAAAGCGGCTGTTGACATTGCTCTCTACGATTTATACGGGCAGATGTTCAAGGCCCCGGTCTATAAATTATTAGGCGGGTTCCGCCAAGAGATCATCACCGACATTACGATTAGTGTGGATACTCCTGAAAAAATGGCAGCAGACAGTATTGAAGCCGTAAAATTGGGCTATACCACGTTAAAAATCAAAGTCGGAGTCGACGCTGAACAAGACATCCGACGCATGAAAGCCATTCGTGAGGCCGTCGGGTATGATGTACAATTGCGGATTGACGCCAATCAGGGTTGGAAACCCAAAGAAGCAGTTGCCACATTAAAAACAATGGAAGATACTGGACTACAGATTGAATTGGTCGAACAACCGGTGCAGGCTCAGGACATTGAGGGATTGAAATTTGTCACGGATCAGGTCAGCATTCCGGTCATGGCCGATGAAAGCATGTTCTCACCCAAAGATGCGCTGACAATTCTGCAAACCCGCGCTGCGGATCTGATCAACATCAAATTGATGAAATGCGGCGGTATTCATCAAGCCTTGAAAATTTGCGCCATGGCTGAAATTTACGATGTGGAATGTATGATCGGCTGTATGCTTGAAGCCAAAGTCAGCGTAACTGCCGCCGTGCACCTGGCCTGTGCGAAAAAAGTGATCACCAAAATTGATCTGGACGGACCGGTGCTGTGTCGGGAAGACCCGGTGGCAGGCGGTGCAATCTTCGAACATTCACGTATCAGTCTGCCTGATACGCCTGGTTTAGGCTTTGAGCAGATTGGCGGCGTCCTCTGGAAGTCGTGAGAATCGCTCAACTCTTGAAGGGACAACCTCGTGTGCCCTGCCTCCTGGCGATCAATCGCCAGTCTCAAAATTGAAGAACGCTGACCTGTACCCCCCCTTTTATTCCCCCCGCAAGCGGGGGGAAACGGATTGACTTCCCCCGCTTGCGGGGGACTGAGGGGGTAGAACTTCACAGCTCTGCCTTGTCCAGGGGATGTTCTCCGGAATTTTTCCTACGAGGCAATCACGCCATCTACATCCCATAAATCTTCCCAGCCTTTGGCGTGTTCCCATAAGAACACGACGCCCTTAATCAGCCGGCAATTCTTGTCAATGCCGGCGATGGCCTGCATCTCCTCATCGGTCAGCGGGTCTTGCACGACGGCTTGCAGATTGCCGAGATATTGTTCTCGATAGACCGAAAAGGGGATCGGCACCTGTCCGCGCTGCACCGCCCATTTGACGCAAACCACAGCCGGGTGCACATTCAGGCGTTCGGCGATCTTGACGATGACAGGATCGTCAAGAACCATCGTATCAGTTTCAGCTTTGTCGCGCTCCGGGCGTTCGGGCGAGCCGACCGGCGCATAGCCAATCGGTACAATCTCGTTGTTGATCAAAAAATCAAAAAACTCCGGCTGCTGGAAGTGCGGGTGCAGTTCCATCTCATTACAGGCGGGCTTGATGTCGGCGTCGCGCAGCAAAAGCTTCAATTTTGGGATCGTCATATTCGATGTGCCGATATGTTTCACCAATCCCTCTTTGACCAACCGTTCCATCTGCCGCCAGGTCTGCATATAGCGTTCGTGAATATAGGGCACGGCGTGCGGGTCGCGGGCACGGGCGCTCGCGCCCGGGGCGTGATGATTCGGAAAGGGCCAGTGGATCAGGTACAAATCCAGATAATCCAATTGAAGATGTTTTAAGGTCTGGGCGCAGGCCAGCAAGACATCGCCTTCGCCGTGCATTGTATTCCAGAGCTTGGAGGTAATCCATAGAGCTTCACGCGCGACCCCGGCCGCCATTGCCGCTTGCAGGGCCGGACCAACCAGGTGCTCGTTGCCATAGGCTGCGGCACAGTCAATATGGCGATAGCCCAGCGCAATGGCATCCTTGACCGCTTCTGCCACCTCTTCGCCGGAATAGCGATCCGAGCCAAACGTGCCCAGGCCGATGCCGGGAATTTTCGCGCCGGTAGAAACGGTTTTATACGGCACTTGCTGAGGGTTGACCCCTGAAATAGTCGTTTGTGTTTTCATTGTAATGTCCTCTTATGAAACTACAAGGATTCCTCATAAGCAAGGATGTGTGATCCCTGGTGATGTGGCATCCTTGTCGTTTCATCATGCCAGGTGAGCGTTCTGCTCATGTTAACTCCTGCATCCGTCCATAACTTGAGAAAAGGTTACTCCTGCGAAGACTTGCGTTTATCTTTGATATACATCACCGAATTATTGCGCATATCAATCTGAAAAAGCTCACTGACTTTGATCAGATCGCTTAATTTTTTATAGCCATAATTAATCGGGGAAAATGAAGTATTATTGGAGATATATTGTCCGACCCGGCCAAGATGGGACCAGCCATCCTCCTCGGCGGTTTGTTCGGCCGCGTTGCGCAGTAAATTAACCAGTTTCGCGTCGCCGCGCAGTTCATTGCGCGATTTTTTCATGTCTTTACGGACTTCCGGGATTTTTTCCGGCTCATCCTCGGTCACTTCCAGATTTTCCGTATAAATAAACTGCGAACAGGCGTTCACAAAGGGCTGGGGTGTTTTCTTTTCACCAAAGCCATACACTTTCAGGCCATTGGTAAGAATGCGCATTACTAAGGGCGTGAAATCGCTATCGCTGGTCATCAGGGCAAAGGCATCTAATTGCTGAGTGTAGAGCAGATCTATAGCATCAATAATCATGGCCGCATCTGTGGCGTTTTTGCCAGACGTATAGGCAAATTGCTGGATCGGCTGAATCGCATACGGATGTAATTGTTCTTCCCAACCTTTCAAGTGCGAACTCTTCCAGTTGCCGTACGCGCGGCGGATATTGGTGACGCCGTATTTGGCCAGTTCGTTCAACACGCCTTCAATCGCGTGATAGTTAGCGTTATCGCAGTCAATCAATAGCGCAATTTTTCGTTCTTGTTCCATGTAAAATTTTCGTTCTCCATTGCAGTGTTTTGTCAAAGCTTAATTAACGGGTTCGTAAATCCCGCGTTCAGTGTGATACGTTCAACTCTCCTGAAATGTCAATAAAAAAGTCGTTTCCTTGAACAACACGACTTTTTTATGCAGGTTTCCAGGTTTTCAGTTCATGCAGCAGATAGGCGGCGGCTTCCGCTCCCTGGTAAAACAGTTCCTCTGTCAGATGTTCGTTCGGAGCGTGAGCGTTGTCGCTCGGCTGGGCCATGCCGACCATGACGATCGGAAGGCGCAGCGTTTCGGAAAAGGTGCTCAACACGCCAATCGTGCCGCCAGTTCTGGTAAACACAGGTTCCCTGTGATAGGCCTGCTGTAACGCCTTAGCGATAAACGGCATGATTGGATGATCGAGGGGCGTCAAATACGCGCTGCCGCCGACGTCGCCAGTCACGCAGATCTTTGCCGTTGCGGGCGCGAGCTGCTCAAGATACGCTTGAGTCACGTTGAAAATCTTCTGCGGGTCTTGATAGGGCACCAGCCGCATCGTGAATTTGGCCATGGCTTTGGCTGGAATCACGGTTTTGGTCCCGTCTCCGGTAAAGCCGCCCAGAATACCGTTCACGTCCAGGGCCGGACGGGTCCAGCGTTTCTCCAGCGTCGAAAACCCGGTTTCCCCGATAAACTCTGTCACTCCGATTTCACGCTTCAACGCCTCTTCATCATAAGGCAGAGCGGCGAACTGCGCTTGCTCTTGCGGCGTCAGGTCAGCGACATCCTCGTAAAAACCGGGAATCGTGATGCGTCCGTCCTTATTCTTTAAAGCGGCAATCATCTCAGCCAAAATATGAATCGGATTGGGCGCAAATCCTCCGAAGGACCCGGAGTGCAAATCCGTGGCAGCGGTTTCAAGATCAATTTGACAGTGTACCAGTCCGCGGGTACCGTAACAGATCGTCGGCAAGCCTGGCGCGAACATCGAAGTATCAGATAACACAATAGCGTCAGCTTTCAGGAGTTCGCGGTGCGCCTGCACAAAGGCGTGCAAATTCTCACTGCCAATTTCTTCTTCCCCTTCAAGCAGGAGTTTGACATTGATCGGTAACGCGCCCTTTTCCGTGAAATACGCTTCCATCGCCTTGATATAGGCAAAAAACTGTCCCTTGTCGTCTGCGATGCCCCGGGCGTAAATTTCGCCTGCCCGGATTTGCGGTTCAAAGGGCAGACTGTCCCAGAGTTCCAGCGGCTCCGGCGGCTGCACGTCATAATGGCCGTAAATCAAAATCGTGGGCGCGTTTGACGCCTCAAGCCATTCGGCATACACGACCGGATGCCGCTGCGTCGGCATGACCTCAACGCGGGTCATACCGAGGGATTGTAAATGATCAGCTAAAAATCGAGCGCATTGCGCGACATCTTCCACATGTTCAGCCGCCGTGCTCACGCTCGGAAAGCGCGTCAGTTCAAATAATTGCGCCAGATGCTGCCGGCGCTGGGCGCGCAGATAGTTCAAAATGGGTTCCATATTTCCTCCTAAAAGTCATTACAAGGGTTTCACATAAAAAGCAGGGCTGCTCGAAAATTTTCGATGTGCAGAAACTTGTCAATAGAAAAAGCAGAAGGGAATGAAATAGCAAGCGACGCCGTTTTTTGCGGACAAAAACCGGCGCGGGCTGCCACGCCTCGCGCCAGTGTGATAGTCACTTCGTCCAGAGAAGGTACGCGTTTGATTCTGATTGTCCAAGGGAGGAAATGGCTTGAAGCATATCATACGCCCCCAAACTTCCTGGTGGAAGATAATCCGCCAACACGATCCATTGGAGATTTTCCCATACAACGCCGCTGAGGGTTGGTGTATTGAGCGTATATGAACCGGTCGCTCCATTGGCTAAATCTGACGTGATCGCCTGCGGAACGTCAGCCCGAACGTACCGTTTCGTCAGTCGTTCTGTTGCGCCGGGCGCAGTGTCAAACACTTCATACACAATCGCCCACACCGTTGCCGAGTTACTGGTACCAAGGGTCAGGCCGCTCTGGTTGGTCAATTGCACGGTAAATTGGAGCGTATCGCCAATCCGCTCGCTGCTGGCAGCAAGCGTGGCCTGCGCCGGCCGCGCTAAAGAAGCGTCCACCATTGCACTATATTTTGTGGTAAAATCTTCATTCCCGTTACTGATAGCATTCCCGCTATCAGTCATAACCCACGGAAAATAGGCCGTGTCCCCACCTCCTGAAGCTTTCCAGGCTTCCCACCACCGATCTCTACGACTGTTCGAAAGAGGTTGGGTGTCCACATCATATTCTATAAACACGACAGGTTGGTTCGCATATTGGGAGACCAATGTATCTTCGATGGCCAAACTGGCCTGTTTGCTATACCCTCAGGTGAATCGCAAAAGGGCTTCAAAAACGACGAAGCGCTGCTCTTGCGCGAATGAAGACTCTACAACGAAGGCGAACAACAGCACGGTAATCACACCTATACCACAAACCATTCTCTTCCATCGCTGAATGCGCGTTATCATTAGTTTCCTCCTCTCCACAACCCGATGAATGTGATACTCTTACCCTTGAACGCCATCGAAACGTGACGACCGGGGGCATTCATGTTGAGCGTGAATTGTTTAAATGCGGATAATTTTGCAGTAACGTGAGTTCGGGATAAACTTTTAAGCCCCAACGGGGCGAAATCTGGCAGTCCAGGGTGTGAACCCTGGGCTACCGTATCCCGTCCCTTCGGGACTTTTACGGCGTTTTTCTTATCCCGAACTCACGTTAGTAGATCACTTTATATGACTTTTGCTTAAAAGCGAGCGGGATGTCAAGATAAAAAAAATAGCGATTCTTCAGAGTTTGCTGCTCTCGTATTCCTCAGGCGCAGGCGCGAGGCTGCCCACGCCCTCACAGCGTATCTGTCACTTTGTCCAGAGCAGATAGGAATTGCCGGACTGTTCGATCGGAACGGCCAGATGGGCACTAGATCCAAGCGTGGCTTTCACCATCGCAGTGAAGTAGGGCAGATCCAACCTGTCCAGAGTATCGTACTGAGTATGATAGTAAGGGTTAAAATCATCGTAATCATCCTCAATCGTCAACAGGGCTGTATACCCAAAATTCCAAAACGAGCCATGATCGCTTGCATCATCTCCATCTTCGGTGATGACGGGCGTCAGGCTGCTGCTCAACCCATAATTGCTAATCACCTCGGTCAGAAGTTGGGCCAGGGCCAGATCGCCGGCATAGCCAGGGTTGGAAGACCGGCGCGTATGGAGCCGTAAAACCGGCCCGCCTATGTCATCCCAGGCGATCATGTCCAGGTTATACACAGCCACAATGCTCTCATCCACAGCATAGGCAGTTTCGGCGTAGGCATAGCTGCCCAGGAGGCCCTGTTCCTCACCCGTGAAGAAAACAAAACGCACAGTGCGTTCGAATGTTCGCGCACTCATCACATCGGCGGCGACCATCACTCCCGCCGCGCCGCTGGCATTATCATCCGCTCCGGGCGCCACCGCACCGGAAGGCAGATCATCCAGGTGAGCGGTAACCAAAACAATTTCATCAGGCCGGGTCGTTCCTCGCAGTTCTCCGATCACATTGCGCCCCGACCTCCCATAATCGTTCCAGCTCTGGTAGTTCACCGTCAATCCCAATGTTTGCAGGTGCTCATAGACATACTGGGTGGCTTTTTGGATCGGCGTGCCTGAATCGGTGTGGCGCGTTGTGATCGTATAGGACGCGCCGCCAATGATGACCGGCGTGACACCGCTCAAACAGGAAGTGTAAGCTGTCACCGTGCTTTGCGTCACCTGATCAATCAGGCTTTGGATCAATGGGAGCGGGGTGATGGCTTTGGTGCGGAGTCTTGGAGCCACGCGCAGGGTCATTGGCCGCTCCCGCAGCCATGCTATTTCAAACCCCAGATTGGCAAGCTGTTCCGTCTGGGACGGAGTGGCGCGGACAAGCAGATGTTTGCCATCATCGTATAAAACCGTCACAAACGCAGCGGCCCGTTGTCGCGCTCCTTGCCGTCGTTCATAGGCCAGCAGATACCATTCATCCGGCTTCAGCGTCGTCACCGCATCCAAAACGCGATAGGAGAGCTGCCGTTGCTGCAATGTCTGTTCCGAGACAAGCGTTAAGACATACTCCTGACCGGCGGCATCCAGCAGATGCGCATGGATCGGAATCCCAAGCTCTGCAATCGTTCCTGTAACGTACACCTGCGCCAATATGCAAACGTCCCCCGTCGGTTCGCTCGCCGCAGAAAAGGAGATGAAGAGCAGGAAAGCAAGAATCCCACATAAGACTCTCAAGCGTGTCCATCTTATGAATTGAACCATACAAATCGCTCCTTTTTGTTGTTGAGGCATCCCAAAGCAATCCGTTGTACTCACTCTAAGGTTTTAAATGTGAACATTTCCAATATCCGCGCTGCGTTTGTCACTTTGTCCAGAGCAAATAAGAAGAGGAGGAGGAAGGCGACCACCAGTTGCCGGACATGACAAGCATGGCGAGCAACTTCAGGGTATCTTCATAGTAACCGTCAAGTGGCTGGCTGAGCACCAGATTCCATAGACTGTTCAGCCAGGCTTGATTGTTCGCATCCACCATGGCGCTGACGCCCAGTGGCGCGACAAAGGCCATTGTGGTGTAATCATTCTCTGGAAGGTCGTCGCCGTTCAAATAGTATCCGGCATGAATGCCGGCAGGATTGTCGCCAGCTTTGTTCCGGATCCAGGTATTGATGGCGTCGGCCGCGGTCTTGGCGCGTGGATCCGCCGACAGGAGATACTCGACTCCGATGCGCCACGGGTCGCGGCAGGCGTTGTAATAGTAATGTCCGTCATAGGGCCCTTCCAGATACGAAGGAGCGGCCGGTTGGGGAGTGCTGTTGAGGTTTTGGATGAAATCGGGCAGTAATCCGGTAGCCGGGCCATACGAGGTTTGCATGGCGTCTATCAGGTTATAAGTTGTCGTCAGCACCTGGCCCCAGCGAGCGTCGCCGCTCGCAGCCTGGTAGGCGCGGAGGTGATTGAGCATGAAATCAGAGGTGCGTGTCCCGTAATAATACGCTGGTTCCGACGATTCGACCCAATCGCCTAACAGGATAGACCAGGTGCTGGGGTTGATTTCTTGCGCCATGATCGCCTGAATCACGCTGAGGGCTTCCTGCCGGTAATTGATCGTCCCGGTGCTGCCCCACTGGGCATCTGCTAATAGCAGCGCATAGGCAATGTCCATATCGCCATCGGTCGCAGAACCGTTTTCATCTGCGGGAGTGATACAGCCTGTCACTTGCTTCCAGGCCATCAGATCCGGGTGGTTTTGACTGGGATGATCCTTGTAATACCAATATAACCCGTCAAAGTAGGTTTTCGCGCTGGAATCGTACCCGGCCATCAGGGCGGTGATGATCATGCCGTAGCCCTGCCCCTCGGAAACAGCAATAGTCGGCCCGCTCGGGGAGAAGCGCACATAATAGCGCCCCGGTTGACAACCTTCGCTGTCGCCTGTTCTGAGATACTGAGTTTTCCAGGTTTCATAGAACGCGCTCACTGCGTTATCCAGTTGCGTCTGCGTGACATGGTTGGGTTTGATTGTCCCAGGCGTATAGGCGACGTGCTGAGGAAACGGTCGCCGGACTCCGGCCCAGGCCGGGCACGCTGCGCATAGCAGCAAACTGCACGCGAATAAACTCAATCCAATCGTAATATAGGATGTTCTCAATCTACTCATAGTAATGACATCGGTTTTCATAAGCAGTTTTCCCTTTAATATTCTATAGTCGAAGGTAAAAATCTGGCTTTCGCAGTCAAAGCCGGGCTTTAATACTTCAGTTCACTTTGTCCAGAGTAAATAGGACTCTGAGAAATACCCGGCGTCAAAGTACACATCATAGCTTGCTCCTGGAAAAACCGTCCAGGCGATCCCGGCTTCCTGCGCTGCAGGTTTGGTTGAATTGACCGTCACAGCCGGTTTTTCGTGCGCGACCCAGTTTACATCATTGATACGCGTCGCTGCGCTCCAGGGGTATGGCGCAGTTGTTGATGCCGCCCGATACATCATATCATTGTCTTGCCAGTAGGCGGCGTGAAAGCTGCCTCCCGACCAACTCCGGTCAAGTTCCACCATATCTTCGTTTACACTTGATGAAATCGCTAAGTCATAATTGGTGCTCCAGGTACTTCCGGCATTCGTGGAATAGGCATACCAGATATCCAGATCCGACGAATTATAGTTGCGGGTGTACGCAATCAGTACTGAATCATTGCCGACAGCGGCGGACACATGCGCATGATATTCCGCATCCGCGGAAGTCGTAAGCTGAACCGCATCCCCCCAACTGACTCCTAAGTCGGTGCTCTTTCTCACCCAAATCTGATTGTTGCCGGATTCCAATTTCTCGAAGACAAGAAAGAGGTCGGCCGTTCCGAACGCGATATCCGGCCTGGTCTGCCAGGCGGAGTTCAAAGCCGTGCCAGTGACGTTCACGGGCGTAGTCCAACTGGCGCCGCGATCTATGCTGCGGCTGAACATGACCGGATAGTAGTCAACAGCCTTAACCGCGTAGGTGACATATAAATAGATACCACCGCTATATACCGGATAATCCGCGCAGATCTCCGGGGCAATGTGTTGATCCGCCGGCATGGATATGCCCGAGGCAATGGTCACAGGACCGGAAGAGCCTGAGCCTGCCACAGCCTTGCGATACAACATAACATCCCGTGAATCATCCGGCCACGTTCCCTCATAAACGATATAGAGCCATTTCTCCTCATACAGCCCATCTTCAATATAGATCAAGGAGGGATTGTGCGAGCTCACGCCGGTTCTCACCCCAAACCACAAATACCAGCTTTCGCCGCCAGTCGTTGAGCGATAGATATCAATATACCCGTCAGTGGTGTCTTGAACGGCGGCGTAAAGCGTGCCATCCGGCGCGCTTGCCAGCGCAGGCCGGATTTCATTATTACTCGAAGATACTAGCGGAATATCCCCGGCCCATGTGCGCACCGAGGCTTTTGCGGCGGGGGCCGCCAGGCGTACCTGGGTCTGTGGAGCAGCGTCCGTCTGCGGAGCGCTGGCGGAAACGATGCCGTACAAGGCGTCCAACTGCGCTTGCAGCCGCTGACTGGTTTCCAGGTCGCCGGTCATCCGGGCCGCTGTCAGCGTCTTCAGCAGCCGTTCCTCATCTTTTCCTCGCACAACGGGCGGGACTGTCACAATCCCGTGTTTCTCAAATTTTGTCCCCAATCTTGTCGAGGAATCTTGCGCACTGGCAGAATACGATATGACTATCCCCCCAACCATTACGATCAATGTGAGTACCAGATGACATACGCTCTTCACACTGCTTATTGTTGTTCTTATCATAGTTTCTGCTTGACATTGGCATGTATTCACCATCAATCATAATGGAGAGTCCTGACGATGATGCCACATAGCAAGGTCAAATGTTCCTTTGAAAATACTCGTTCGTAGTAAACGCTTCAGCGTTTCTTCACGCCGCTAAAGCGGCTACTACGAGCCTCACTTTCATTCTTGCCCACGCCTTGCGCCAGCGCGTCGGTTACTTCGTCCAGAGCAGATAGCTCATTTGAGGACGAGGACCATAGAGCGGCAGCGGCTGGCCAGACTCGAAAGCTCCTAAATCGGGCGCACCAGTCAGAGGAAACGCGTCGTTGAGATTGGCGATCGCCAGACCGGCGTTGATCTCTGGTGCTCCAGCAGCCAGCCGCAAATCCCGGCTGCCTGGTGTGACCGGCCGGTTCCACCCTGATGGCAGGGCGGCATTTACCAGATGGCCAAAGGTGGCCTTAACGCCATGATCCTCGACTCCGGCAGGCAAATCAGTCAGGGTATTATACCGGATATTGTTCCACTTGAAATAGGGCACACTTGTACGAGTGGTACCCCAGGCGTTATAGTCAAAGTGACGGAATCCTTTGTCAGCGACTGTGGTAAACTCAAAGGCATACTCAGTACCCAAAAAGAGGTTATTTCGAAAGACTGCATTGCGCCACATTGAACCATCATCGCCGTGACCGTTCCCAAGTTTAACGCTCGTGTTGTGAATGACATAGAAGCCTGTCGTCTGGTTGTGCATCTTGATCGGCGTGCTTTCCAGATTGAACAACTCATTGCGGAAGATGTAGGCCGGGCCGCCGCGAATGGGCTGGACGCTCACGCCCATCCGCGCATTCATCACCCGGTTGCGCCAGACCCGCACGTTGGCCTGATTGTAGTCAATCTCGATGCCGTCATCCACACAATAGGCGACGTCATTACCGTAAATATCATTACCAAAAGAGTTACCGGTAGAGGGTTGAATCGAGATCCCGTCGCCAAAATTTTGTACGGTGTTGTGGCAGACCACATTGCCGTAGCCGCGCAGATCAATACCGCGTTCGGAAGGAATTCCGCTGCCAGGCCAGGTTGTACGGCCTGTGATCACATTATCACACAAAGTTTGGTTCCCTTCCAGGGCATCTCCACGTCGGTTGTAAATACCAAAATCAACGTTCCGGATCACATTTCGGCAGATGACGATATCATGGCTGTTTTGAGCATCTACGCCCCAATGCCCGTTCTGAATAGTTAACCCTGCAATGATGACATAGGCGATAGTTCGATTATACTCGCCTAACGTGACAATGCCTCGATCTGTGCCTTTACCATCCACGATCGCTGAACCGGTGGCTGGTCCCTGAAACACAATCGGGTGTCCGGAAGTGCCGCTTGTGAGGAGTTGAAAAGAGCTATATGTACCAGCCGCAACATGGAAGATATCGCCAGGCTGCGCCTTGTCAGCAGCCGTCTGTAGGCCGCGAAAGGGATTCCCGCTGCTCCCGTCGCCGCCGCTGCTGCCAGGGATAACGTAGCGGTGACGACCAGCAGGATCTGGCTGGGGTTCAACGCGTGTGGCGGCTGTGACAGTTCTGGTGACACTCCCTCCATCAGGATCGCTCAATGTCAGACGGAGTTGATAGGTTGTTCCGGTTACAAGGAACAAGGCACTGGCGGCCCAATAATTCAACCCGAGTGCAGACCCATCTACAATAATCGTCGGATAGGCGCGCATGGCTGGCGCACCAGGCTGCCAGAGACTCTCGCCCTGCCGGCGAAACTCGAGTTTCAGCGAACTATCTAAGTCATCATCGCCTGTAATCCACCACAGCACGCCAATATGATTGAAGGTGGCATCCGTTCGAATTGTACCAGGAGTAACAGCATTCGCGGCAAAACTCTCGGCACTGACCAGCATGAATATGGTGAATCCTATCACATAGATCAAAAATGTTTTCATATCGTTCTTCTTTGAAACTACAAGGATTCCTCATAAGCAAGGATGTGTTATCCCTGGTTATGTGAAATCCCTGTAGTTTCATTGTGTCGAGTGAGCGCCCGTTCATGTGACCTCCTATAAAAATACCCGTACCGACGAACAGCCTTGTTCGTCGAAATTCTCTGCGAACATGGCTGTTCGCAGGTACAATATTCTCATTTTCATACTGCTGGACGAGCGCAAACTCATGATTAGCTTCTTTAATAAATATTACCGTCACTTTGTCCAGAGCAGATGGGCGTTTGCCGCAACCTGGCCGGAGTCCGGGTCTAGCATCAGTGAAGAAACATCTACCGCTTCGAAGTCTGAACCGTGGATACGGCGTAATTCTGCGAGATCATCATTATCCCAGCGTTCATCATGATGATCGCTCCCCCATTCGATCGGCGCATCAGGCGGAATGGGGTACGGCCCCGGATCGCTTTCCTCCGGATAGGCGACGAAGTTGATGGGGACGTTCGGCTGTGTGCCAGGCACATTCACAAAGGGAATACCAATCGGGCCGCCTTCCCAGGTGCCGGAGCCAAAATCAGCGTGCATTCCCGTCAAGGCCCCAATTGTATCAATATACGCCGCCGAGTTTGCATCTACGGGCAAGGTGTCGATTGGAGCATTCCAAATATTATCAGCCGGAAACACTGAGCATCCGTTGGCGCGTCTGGCACTCCACAGCAACGCCGCCGCCGCAACCATCAGCAGCAGCATGTACTTTTTCAATACACGTAAAAAAGAAGTGTCGTTTATCATGATTGTTTTTCCCTCCCAGTAACCCGTCTCCTGTCGATCAATCGCCAGTCTCAAAGCAGAAGGACGCTGAAGCGCCCTTTGAAATTCAGCAGCGGGCTTCAAGGCTTTAAGACTGGCCATTGATGGCTGGGCGGACTTAACAGCCCTACAATAATAGCTGGTATGGCCGTTACTTCGTCCAGAGCAGATGGGATCTGTTTCCGGTAATCATTTGCACAACAAACTCGGAAAAAAACGGCCCAATGGTTTGATTAGCCAGCAGATTGGGGTGAGAATCCGAATCGTAATGGCCGCGTTCATAGATATAGCGCAGTGTATTGACCTCTCCTTCTGATGGACTGGGATTGCTCTCAGCCGCGTAGCCCCAAAAATCGAAAATCGAAATATTACTGTGATCGTGTCCGCATTCACTGAGCCAGGTATTTTTGACCCAGTCCGCAAACTGTTTGGCTCTTGCTGCTGTGGTGGCATCGGTCGCTAATCTGTGGAGGGGCGCAAGCGTCCAGACAATAAATTTGGTATCCGGATATTCGGCGAATTTCTCGCATAATGCGCGATACTGAAGTTGATAGTTTTCAAGCGACTTTCTATCTGAGGCGATATTCGGTGAGCCTGTATCGGGCAAGATATCAGATCCCGGAAAACAGTGTTTGAAAATGATCACATCATAACGCGGGTGATCTCCGGTCTCCTGGGTGAGATAATCCAGCGACTCTCGTCCCAGGTCATTGAAAGCGGAATCAACCCACAGGTGCCAATAGTCATAGGGATAGTTTTCTCCGCCGGGATAGGGAGAGGCCGGATACCATCGCTCTGTAATTTGGTAATTGGTGCCATGCGTGCTATTATAATTGGCAAACCAGGCTTCTACCTCACCTTCGGCATACAGATTTCCGCCAGTGGAATGGTGCAGCAAGATGATATTGACATCAGTCTGGCCAAATACAGGCGTCATTGCCTCAAAACCTGCAAAAATCGCCAGGGTGCTGAAACAGAGTGTGAGTGTCCGCAAAATATGTTGATACAGTTGCTTTAAAAACCCGCAAGACAGGAATTTTTTCATGGATATACTTCTCCTAAAACACAAAAACCGGGCTACCATTTCTCGTAACCCGGCTTTCTTAGGGATTTGAGATTGTAGATTGTCCATTTTAGGTTGCAGATGTTCACAATCTTCAATGATAAGATCCGCGGTTTTCTGTCCCCACCTCACGGTGGGTTTGGTTTTCTCAGGATCACAATATTATACCATCAGTGACAAACATAAAATGGGTTCGGCACCTATGGTTTGTCAACAGAAATTTTTGGATCAATAGAGGACGCAGAGTAAAGAATTTTTCAGTGTCTGTTCCTCTGCGTTTCTCTGCGCTCTCTGTGGTAAAAAGAGACATTCGCTACAAATATATTGAGAACTGAGCTCACCCGAATAGAACCATGGTGAACACAGGTTGTTTTTTGATTATATAATAAATGTTGCCAAATAGCGCAGATTTTGATTGACAGAAGCTCACCGGTTTCTGTAGGAAAATCGGTGATAGTATCTGATTCAATCTACCATGGCAGGTTGCTGCCCTGTCTATTTCTGCTGGAGTAAAATATGATGCAAAAATTATGGAGTATCGTACTGGTGTGTGGAATGGGAATGTTTTTTCCGCTCCAGGTTTTTGGGTTTGGCAGCGGACTGACGGGTTGTCCATCGCCTGTGCAGCCGGTCACACTCTCAAATCCGACAGTGATCACCGACTGTACCCAGGCGGGCATTCAGGCAGCCTTAGACATCGGAGGGCATATTACTTTTAATTGCGGCTCAACCCCCACGACGATTCCGATTAATTCGCAGCTCAATTTCAATCCGAAGGTAAGCACTGTGCTGGATGGTAAGGGACTGATAACGCTTGATGGACAGCATAAGACCCGTATTCTGTATAAAGGATGGCATGATTTCAGTACGTTCGGATATGTGACGATTGTACTTCAGAATATCCGCTTGATTCAGGCCAAAGCGCCCAGCGCAAGCACTGGCGATGAAGACTCCGGCGGCGCAATCAACGTGGGCTATCATGGCACGAAAGTGTATATTATCAATTCTACCTTTGAGAATAACGTGACGACTGATGTACACACGCCGGATAATCAAGGCGGAGCTATTTTTGTGCATCATTGCTATGAGACGGTTCTCTCCGGGACGACCTTCAGCAGCAATAGCGCCGGCAACGGCGGCGCGCTCGGCGGTATTGCCTCTGGTTTGTTCATCTTTAACAGCCGCTTTACGAGCAACCATGCGCTTGACGATGCTGCCGGAGATGTGGTACGCGGCCATGGCGGCGCCGTGCATTTAGACGGCGTTACCAATTCATATAACCCGGACTCGAACAAACGGGTCTACGTATGTGGCAGCGTGTTTGAAGGGAATACGGCTGTTCGCGGCGGCGGCGCGCTGAAAGTGACGGTTTCGGACAAGAAGGGCACCAAAGCCACATACGAAAAATCGAGCTTCACGAACAATCAAGTGTCCGGAACAAGCGGAGTGGAAGGACTGGGCGGCGCGATCTATCACATCGAGGACGACCATGCTGGCGGTCAGGATGAACTGAATGTGGAAGTGATCGATTCCACCTTCACCGGAAACCAGGCCAACAAGCAAGGCGGCGGGACCTGGATTTCCGTATTGGGAAGGGTCGAAGTGACTGACTCCACATTTAGCAATAATCACGCCACCGACTCGACCTCTGATATTACGCTGGGCGGGGGCCTGCGAATCGGCAGCACCACAGCCCTGGTCAGTGGGTCAACGTTCTCCGGCAATCAGGCGTATGATACCGGAGGCGGAATGTGGCTGTCGGTGTCTGGCACGGCTGATATTCGGAACTCCACATTTACGGCAAACCGGGCGAATGATCCGGCTTCAGGCATGGGCGGCGGCCTGACAATTACCAATGGCGCGGTGACAATCACCAATGCCACCTTTGCCCGGAATTACGCCTGGTTTCATGGCGGCGGCATCCAGACCGGAACCGACCCGGTGGTTACGCTGACCAATACGCTGTTTTATTACAATGAATCCGAACGTGACTGGGGCAATTATCAGATGAATCTGCAAGCTGACATTGACGGCGGCGGAAACCTGCAATTTCCGAAGCAGCGTTTCAATCAGAGTCCGCCAACCGATGACGGCAAAGTTACTCCCAGCGTCATCATCGCAGATCCATTGTTACAGGTCTTAGGCGACAATGGCGGCCCTACTGCGACGATGGCGCTGCAAACCGGCAGCGCAGCGATTAATATTCGGACTGACGGCGTCTGCCCGAGTACTGATCAGCGCGGCTTCCTGCGCACTGACGGCGCATGTGATGCCGGGGCGTACGAATATGGCGCCGGGTGCTCATATTTGCTCTGGACCCGGTAGATATCTTGCACAGCATCAGCATTCACTTTGTCCAGAGCAGATACGGGTTCTTTGGGGCTGCAAATTCAAATGCGGAGAGAATCACTTCGACCTCTTGAGCATCTGAGGGAGGAACCCCCTGGTAAAGCCAGAGGTTTATGCGCGCGTTTTCATGTCCGGGCAGAGGGATGTCCGGGCCGGTGTAACTCCACAACTCGATATGACTATTTGCGCTCTGAAAAAAGATTTCCTCAGGTGTCCAGGTGAAGCTGTGCGTTGAATATAGGTCAGGGATTTCAATATTGAACCGGTGCCTGTTGCCCGGAGTGTCCCAGGGCTGTACGACAAATTGGGCATTATCGTTGACCGCCTGTCCCCACTTTGAAAATTCGATATCAATTTCCCGATTATCGGCAGGGTCAACATCCCAGGTGAATAAGCCCAGAACCACATTTCTATCGAGTTGATCAATGCGGCCTTCGCTATAGAACCGGTATGTGCCATACCCAAAGTTCGCGGTAGAGACAACCTCGGCGCAATACCATTGTTCATTGCGCCGGGTGATTTTTAGATGCAGTTTCCCATCTCCGTCAACCCAGACATTATCTGTGCTATCGGAGAAATAATTGGGAACTGGTCCCGCCAGTTCCCCATCGCTTGTTTTAACGCTCCATTCGTACCCTGAAAATGACAACGTTCTTGCCCGGCTCCCTGTCACATCAGTTACGCGCCATTCATTCGCACTGGATAGAGAACTCACCAAAGTGATACCTGTCGAGATCACAAACACAAGAATAACGATCTTGAAATATCGCTTATTTCGTCGCATAAATTACCTTTTTTAACCCGATCCGTCTAACGCGTCCACAGTAAATACGAGTTGCTGGGTTGATAGGTTTGCCCGGCGCGTCCGGTGTGCCACAGGATGCGGGCATTGGCCGTGTCCGGTATTTCGTATGCCACCACTCCGGCATAGACGGTGTTCACAACGATTTCCAGATTCGCGTCGCTGTCAATATTGGCTAAGGTGGGCGCGGCTAACGCGCCATTCCAATAAACAGACGACGATTTAGGGGCCGGTAAATCTACTGTATAGAGGGCTGTGCCCTGATAATTCAGAATATGGAGTTTCCCTAATCGCAAGGAGCCACTGCTGCTTTTGGCCGGCCAGGAGGTAAAAATGACTTCGGCATAGCCGTTATTATCCAAATCGGCCACCACCGGTTCCGAGGCAAACCGGTAATACCCCTCTGCCGGTTTATACACGGAATACGGCCAGTTATGGTGCTCGGTTTTATCCAGCCAGAAAGCATGGACTCTTCCGTCATAGGAGGAATAGAGGATTTCTTTGACGCCATTACTATCCAGATCCACCACAACCGGATTCGGGAGATTGCTCTCAATCACGTTATAATCTTCGCAGATTGGCGCACCCGTGTCAATCGGATTGCTTTCCCAATTATAGGTTCCATTATTGAAACGGGAACGATCGGCATTAAAAATAAAGACAGCGTTATACTTTGAAGGATAACCTGAAGTACATTGATACATGTTTCCTGTCGCAACGATTTCAGGGGTAGAATTATTATCCACATCCACAATCACACTGGCTCCATCGGCAAAATTGGTCCGGTAGCTTTCAGAACGCACTCCATCACACTCTCCCCATCCACGGATTTCGACCGTTAAATCTTCCCAGACGCCGACCTGTCCCCAGACTTTCGAGCCATAGATGGCGTTAGCCGGAATCTTGCTGCCGTTTGGCCGGTAGGCGCAAATATAGTGCACGTCCGAGGGCACAAAGATTTCGGCAATGCCGTCGCCATTTACATCACCGACTGACGCATTATCGTTAAACACACCCCAGGCATAACCGATGCCATCGCTGACCTGGGGCCAGCCGGATCGTATCGCACCGGTATGTTCGTAAATCCAGGTATTGGTCGCGCTACCTATTGCTGCTGTCACCAGAATTTCGAGATCACCATTACTATCAAGGTCATGCACCACTAATCCGCGCAATTCGCTTGTGGTTGGCTGTTTGGGCCAACCTGTTTCAAAATAGCCATCGTGGGTATATACGGACACATACCCCCCACTGTGGGCGGAGATGATCTCCAATTGTCCATCCTTATCAACATCCTTGACCACCACGTTCGACCAGGTGCGCCCGACATTGTCCGCATCCGGCTGCCTGCGATCATGGCCGGATTTGACGCGCCAGTTCAGTGCGCCGGTCGCGCCGTTCAGATTGACGATGGAATAGGCAGAGGCAATCACTTCCTTTGTGCCATTGCCATCCAAATCGGCAACGGTTGGCGAGGCATACCAGCCATATTCGCACCAGGAAGAATAACAGCCGCCATGGCTCCATTGAAGCTGCGGCGCGCTAAAGCCATAGCTTAACAACGGAAATGCGATGGCAAACATCATACTGACACCGCCGAGTAATATCAAATGTGTTTTTTTCATAATCGCCACCTGCTTGTATTAGCGGGTCCACAAGAGATAACTCCCGTACCCCTGAATGATTAATATGCGTGACGTAAAGGGTTGTAACGTGATACTTCCACTTACGTTGTTCTGATCCAGATCCTTGTAACTCGTGGCCCCCAGATCAAAGGTTTTAGCTGCGCCGGTATTATTATAAAAAATCTCCGAACGCGATTCTTCACCAACATTCTGGGTAAACCAGTGCTCTTCCGAATGTGCGTCCTTGCCGCTATAGGTCTGCCAGCCTTTGAATGTCCGCTGGCTGCCGCCGGCGTAAATCTGCTGCGCTCTGAAAGGATGGAAGAAATAGTTATCATCTGATGTCGCGATCGTGCTCGCCGAGTGCACAGACAGCGTTCGGGCGTTTGCACCGATAGCATACATGATATTTCCGCTGAAATTGGTAATCTGCGAGGTGTCGCTGAAACTAAACAGTTCCCGTGCGTAATTGCGCGAACAATCGTACACTGTATTGCCGGTGAGGCTGCCAGTTGAGTATGGATAGATCACCCCTGAAGACGGGGTGCGGATGATCGTATTATTGGCCGCCGTTACGTTTTTTGAATAGTGGTCGATATACAACCCGAAGGCGAAATGTTCCTGATTATACGTATTGTTCGCCCCATCAACATTCCCGACCGGGTCAATGATGATATTCTGATCCAGCGTGATATTATAGGCATTCGTATTCGACAAGCTGCTCCCCCCAAACGTGCGTATTCCCCCACAGTCCGCTTTAGTAGAACAGGCTTCCTGAATGTAGTTTTGCCGCAGCGTATTCCCAAAACCGAAGATATCCATGCCGTTATAGCCAATTTTGATCAGGCGATTGCGTTGGAACAGATTCGTATTCCCTGAATCAGCGGTCTCATCAACTTTCACCCGGACGCCGTCGCCAGGTTCCGTGCATTGTCCTTCGCCATCAGTAAAACTGCAGCCGATCCCGGATTTGTTGAGATTTTTCAGCAGCCCGATATTCTGGATCGTGTTGCCGGTAAAGGTGGAATTTCTGGAATACAGGTCCATGCCAAAATGATTGGCCCCATCAATGAGATTGTTTTGCACGGTCAGGTTATAGCCGCCGCGCCACCCATCCGGCCGCCCGTCTAGTGAGTCGTACACCCAGGCCGCCAATTTCAGGCCGGTATCATCCACATCCCGGACATGGGTGTTGCGGATGATGACATCGTGCAATTCGTAATGCGCATAATTCGTCGGCGTACTGATGCCATTCCGAAACCAATTTTTCACGGTAAAATTGTCTATTGTGACGTACGAAATCGGCGATCCATAGTCAGTACCTAAGGTAATTCCGCCTCGATAGCGATCATCATTATACAACACCACTGATCCTTCGATGTTTGTTGGCGTACCGCTCGCTGAATAGAGATAGACCGTCCTGGTCTCTGTGTCATAATGCCATTCGCCATCCTGGTCCAGGGTGTTGAGATGGTTGTTGATAAAATAGCCCCAACCGCCGTTACTGGCGCAGCCGCCCCAGCAATCGGCATTCGCCCCTAAAGTCAAGGTTGTGCCGCTGGTAGCGGTAATTTCGCGATTCAAAATATACCAGCGCATGCCCATCAGATGCACTACCCCGCCGTTCCAGTTGGCCGTCGGGAGTTGCGCATCGGTAATCTGGTTGCCTGCCGGCTGCGCATCCACAAACGAATAGCCGCCGTTGGCGGCGTTCATATTGGGCCAGCGCCCCATCATCAACCGGACGCCGCTGCGGAAGAGTTGATTGATTCCGTGTGGAAACGTGGTTGAAGATAAGGTCGCCTTATAGACATTGTCGGCGTGCTGCGACCAACCGGTAATCGGCAGCGAACCAGACAGGGCAGGCTTATTGGAGCAATTTCCGGTGGGGTAAGAACCATACACGATCGGATTGCCGCTGCCACCGGATTTGGTGATATGCAACTCAACCCCCTGCCAGGTATCGCCGCATTGAAACAACACCTGATCCCCCGCAGTCAGATTTAACCCATTCACTTTTGTCATCGTTTTGAATGGTTTGCTTGTTGACGTTCCGGCATGACTATCATCCCCGTTGGAAAATGAGACATAATAGATCGTCGCCGCAAAAGACTCTGAGAAACCTCCGATTATGAAAACCGAACTCGCAAGTACGAGCATGACTGTCAACAGCTTTTTCATACGTCGTCCTCCTTGTGTGAGCTGGCAAAGCACAATAATACTCTCGTTATCTTATGGTACCGCGGAGCGGTTGCAGTATTGCGTAATATGAGTTCCTTAATAAGTGAAACTGTCAAGCAGAAATGGCTGTTCAGGCAAAAAAATCTGTAGGAGGGATTTCTCAAGGTCTCTACTACAGCATTTCGTAAATATGTATGCGGTCAGGAGTGCAAACGAGCGTTTGCTTCGCGGCTTTGCCGCGACAGAATGACAGGGCTTCGCCCTGATGCAAACACTCGTTTGCACTCCTGTCTCATTTCGTCCAGAGCAGATAGGAATGCTCTTGCATCGGCCAGCACACCTCCCACAGCGTGCCATCGAGCGCATAATTGGCCAGGGCAAATGACAGATTCATTGGGCGGCAGCCGCTAAAAACTGGTTATAGTCAAGCTGGTCGGCGGCGGTGAGGTGAAAACCGGAATCATGGGTATAGCCATCTACATTGTCAGGTTCTACTCCATCACATCCTTTGCTCACAGCCAGGTCCAGATGTTTTTGCATGATGGCACGCACCTCAGCGGAACGAATATCGAGCCATCGTTCATCGGGCCACCCTTCAAGCGTTTTTCCCAGAACCGCCCCCGGGAAATCATCGGCATCCGGCCGCCAATCCTCCCAACTCCCGGCGCTAAAGTAACAGATCACCTGCTTGCCCTGGCCATGCAGGTGATCTATGGTTGCCTGTTCGACGTCAAACAGGTCAATATCATACACCTGCACCGGCTGTGACGTATCTATGATTCCGTCAAGCTGCCAGTACCAGGTTGTGCCGGCCGAAGGCCGCCGAATTGAGGAAGGTTGGCCCGCTGCGATTCCATGTCCAAAACCTGTCAATACAACCAGGCACATCATTTTTCGTGCAATAAATTGTATAGATTTCATAGCATCGTGATACCTCCAATGGTGGCAGGGTATAGCTGTCACTTTGTCCAGAGGAGATATGAATTGGCAGAAGTCGCCGGCACATACGCGGAAATCCACGCATCGTAGTTCGAGACGCGGGTATAGACGCCGTAGTATCCTGCCAACGCGCACCCTTCGCCCCAACTGACGATCCCAACCTGCACATAGCTCCCAGAGCCGACCGCTACCATCAACGGTCCGCCGCTGTCTCCCTGGCATGAATCTTTGCCTCCCTCCGCATACCCGGCGCAGAGCATGTTACTTGTAATTTCGCCAGGGTATGCAGCGCCGCACGTAGCGTTAGACACTAACGGCACATCAACCTGCATGAGTATCTCAGGATAGCTGATAGAAGGATACGCCGTATTGCCCCAGCCAATAACCGTCGAATTAGTGCCGGCCGCATTATACGAGCTGTCGGTGTTCCAGGCAATCGTGGTTTGGGTTGAAGCCTGCGCCAATTCCAACAGCGCAATGTCATTGTCGCTCGTGTCACTATTATAATTGGGATGCGGAATCTGGCGGATCACCTGGATGCGCTCGTAGGTTCCCGCAGAGGCAGTGAGGTCGTTCGTACCAAGCACCACATCCATATTTCCGCCAAGACAATGGGCGGCCGTCAGCACCCAGTTCGAGTGAATGAGCGCGCCTCCGCAGAACTGTCCGTTATATGGATCAGACCACTGATAGACCAGCGCCGCCATCCAGGGCCAGGCGCCGTCAGCCGCCGGAAATCCCCCGATAATGCGCGTCTGAGCCGGCGCACGCTCCGGCATCGCGCATGTGCCGATTACAACGCTCAACATCACAATCATTATCACACTTATCTTACAAAACCATTTGATCACTATACGTTCCTTTCCGAATTTTTTTCTATGACCAGAAACCGGATTTTTTGAAAAACCCGGTTTCTGGACTGCCCAAAATGACAACCTTTATTCATCACATATATGATTTTTCTCTGGCAAGCGGGATGAATTGTCAAGTCAAAGATAGCAGAGGGAAAGAAGTCACTTTGTCCAGAGCAAATAAGAAGAGGAGGAGGAAGGCGACCACCAGTTGCCGGACATGACAAGCATGGCGAGCAGTTTCAGGGTATCTTCATAATAAGCATCAAGCGGCTGATTGACCACCAGGTTCCATACGCTGTTCAGCCAGGCCTGATTGCTCGAATCCACCATAGCGCTGACGCCCAGCGGAGCGACAAAAGCCATCGAAATGTAATCGTTGTCAGGAAGGTCGGCGCCGTTCAAGTAGTACCCGGCATGAATGGCAGCAGGATCGTTCCCGGTTTTGTTCCTGATCCAGGTATTGATGGCATCGGCAGCGGCCTTTGCGCGGGGATCGGCTGACAGAAGATACTCGATTCCGATGCGCCACGGGTCGCGGCAGGCGTTATAATTATACTGGCCGTCGTAGGGTCCTTCCAGATACGAAGGAGCGGCCGGTTGGGGAGTGCTGTTGAGATTCTGAATGAAATCGGGCACAGCAATCCGGTATTCGGGCTATACGTGGTTTGCATGGCATGTATCAGATTATAGGTTGTCGTCAGCACCTGGCCCCAGCGGGCGTCGCCGCTCATAGTCTGGTAAGCGTGGAGGTGGTTGAGCATGAAATCAGAGGTGCGTGTGCCGTAATAATACACGGGCTCTACCGGTTCGACCCAGTCACCTAACATAATAGACCAGGTGTTGGGTCGGAAACAGCAATAGTCGGCCCGATCGGGGAGAAGCGCACATAATAGCGTCCCGGTTGACAGCCTTCGCTGTCG
This sequence comes from Candidatus Vecturithrix sp., assembly GCA_040772385.1. Classification (GTDB taxonomy): domain Bacteria; phylum Moduliflexota; class Moduliflexia; order Moduliflexales; family Moduliflexaceae; genus Vecturithrix. Next base: position 1,487,905 of record JAXGYF010000001.1, read on the forward strand.
CCTGTTTTAAGATACTGAGTTTTCCAGGCAGCATAAAATGCGCTCACTGCGCTATCCAATTGCGTCTGCGTGACATGGTCGGGTTTGATTGTACCAGACGTATAAACGACATGCTGGGGGAATGGCCGCCGGGCTTCGGCCCATACCGAACACGCTGAACATAGCAGCCAACTGAACCCGAATAAACTCAATCCAATCACAATATATAACGTTTTCATTTTAGCAACCAATCTTCAAAAAGCTGCACATCGCGTACGGTTTTTATTTTGTCCAGAGTATATAGGAATTCGACGTAACCGGTTGTGCCGGATCGAAAACCCGAACGGTATACGTGAAATTTCTGGGACTCCCGCCAATCAACACATTAGAAACAGTAACCGTATAGGTGACTAAATGTTCTGCCGGCCATGCGGCATCATACGACATGCCCAAAGGTCTCCAAACCAGAGTATTTTCTCCATAGCCAGTCTTATATACTTCCAGCGTCGTTGAAATAGGGCTTCCGTTTTTGGTCATTGCCACTGCAGCGCTTCCGAAATTCGCAGAAGCATAGGCAAATGACCAGCGTGGATAGACGACCTGGTAGGGGACATATCCGGGCGGGGGCCAGGCCACATATTCCTCGCGGGTAGTCGGTCTTGGCCCCCCTGAATTTGAATCCATCACCCATAAGGCATTCGCTGCATATTGATATCCGGAAGCGCTCGGAACATCCCCGGTACCCATCAGTTGGGTTTGAGGATACAATATCCAACGCCGATGCCCGGCAGCATAGTTACTGGAGCCTTTATCCTTCATGTATCCTGCGATATTATGGGTGAGAGTCGGATAGCCCAATCTGAGGTTTGATTTTCCGGCGGCACCAGCGCCTTCAGACGTATAACATGTCCATGAAGAGGGGGGATCATGACTTAGCTGTTCGTTCACACTCATCATCAACGCGGCTTTTTGAGCGTTGGTGGTATAGGTGCTGTAAAATGTCACTTCAGCAGGCACACCGGCCATAGCGCGGAAATAATTCAACTCCAGAAGCATGGCATTCTTATACGCCTGAGTCGTCGTCCCGGCCGTACATGTCCCATGGTTTCCCGTCCAGCCCATGGCGACCCCTTCAGAGCCGACATAATGGCTGTAGTAAAAATCTTTGGACGCTTGCTGGCTCTGGGGATTGACGCTCACTCTGGTGGCGCGAGTGATGGCGCGCATATCTTCTTGCGGCAGAGGCGTGGTTGGAAAGGTGGGGGGAACACCTAGCTGGACAGTTTCCGAAAAAGCTGGCAGAGAAAGCAGACAGAGACAACCGATCAGACAGAAGAGAAGCTGTAATATTTTTTTCATACTTTGAGCCTCCTGGCTTCGTTGATGTTATTTTTAAAATAGTTTTAGCGCGTCCAGAGCAAATAACTGTTGCTGGGCACGGCTTCAATGTATGGTATGGTATCTGGTGCTGCTGCGCGACCCGACGCAGACCGTCACATTATCTGTGTTATTTCGGGAATGGAGTCTTCAAAATTTCTGAAATAACGAAATAGCAAAAATCGGAAACCTGTCAATAGAAAATCGTCACTTTTCAACGATAGTTGTCAGGATTTTTTCCGAAAACCTGTGAGACGCATAAGAGGCGGAAAAAAACCTCCGAAATCTCTTTATACCCGTTGTCAAAAAAGAGGTTCTGGTAAGCAGCCAGTAATCCAGCAGCGCGATCCCATAAGCCAGGAACGCGCCAAAGGTATCTGCAAACACATCGGCCAGGCTGCAATGCCGGTTAGGAACGAAATATTGGTGCAGTTCATCGCTCACGCCGTAGAGAATAGCTAAAAAGGTGCCAAGCATGCAGGCTGTATGCCAGGCGCTGAATGCTGCTGCTCTCTTTTTGAAGCCTGGAACAAAGGAAGCAATGTTCAGTAATTCTGACTGGGGGAGAGACAGAAAAAAACGGATCAGCAGTAATGCGAGCAGAAAATATTCCAGGGCATGGAGCACATAATCCGGGGCCTCACCGCCAATCTGAGGGTTCGGCAGCGAAGACACATAAAAAATCGCGGCCATATAGCCCAGCGGCGGCAGCCAGAACCAGAAAAAATGATGGATAAGTTGTTTCATAAGTAAGAGCGTCTAAACCCTGATTGACGGCCAAAGGCCAGCTTTGGCACTCCTCATAGTCACATCCAGGATCTCAATAGTAAAAAGTACAGGAAAGCACCAATGAATAGCACCAGCAGAGGTTTCCACAGTTGGCGATAAATGCCTCGAAAATCGGCTTTAAAATACTCCTGAGTAAACACCAGACACACGTGCAGCGGCGACGCCATCATCCCGATGAAACCGGAAATGAAGCCCAGGATTAAGTACGGAATGATGCTTTGCTCGATCTGAAGCGCATGAAAAAGGGAAATCAACACCGGAAACGAGGTGCCGACATAGGCAACGGCAATGCCTGAAAGTCCCCCGGCGATCATCGGGATAAGAATAAGCAGCAGTAAAAACGGAATGTGCTGCGACGCGAGAAATACGCTGAGATCATTGACTGCCTGACTATCCACCAATATTTGCTTAAATATGTAAATGCTGCAAATCATGTAGATCATCTTGAGCAATCCCTTGTCAAGCAGAATGCTGCGAATCATCTCACCTGAAGCCGAGTTCTTATGCCAGATATAGAGGATACTGAGGATCAGCGCCAGTACTAAGGGCAGTTCGGCTGGCAGATTTATGAAAGCCGGGATGCGCTGTTGTAGGATCGTCAACAGCCCGCTTCCGAAAATTGCCCCGATAATCACGATGAGAATCGGAACCAATTCTTGCAGAAAACTTTTCAGCCGACGCGGAGCGGTATTGCGAGAATGGGCTGCCATGTTCACCGGCATCTTCCTGAGCAAGAATATGTACCCTGCGGTAAGAGAAATCAGCGTTAAGGGGAATGACCGGCTGACAAAGGCCCAGATACTAATAGATGACATAGACGCGGCGAGCAGCAAGCCCGGATAAAGCGGCCAGGTAAATTCCCAGACGTGCCGAAACCAGTAATTCAACACCGACTTGGTTTCGGGGTCCAGGTTGTGTTCATTGCCCAATTCATCCACCATCGGCGCGGAGAAGATCGCGCCGCCCGGCATGGGCAGCAAGCCGATTAACGACGGAAAGACGATCAAATTAAATTTGGGATTATTCACTAACCCCTGAAAAGATGAGAGCAGCCGCTTCATCTGTTCAACTCGTTCTAAAGAACGACTGAGAATGAGAATGAGGACCACTATCGCGCTCAACATGATCGTTCTGATTTGCGCCAGGCCTGCGCCCATAGAGACAAAAATTTCGACCGGATTCATGCGGCACCAGAATCCTAAGAGCAGGGAGCCTGCGAGCAAAGCCGTCCCTATATGATATTTACGACGGATCAAAAAGAGTATCAGACTAAACACGCCGACAATTTTGAGAAGAATAGGGATATTCCAAAAAAATTCCATAGTTGTTTCTTGCGATGAAAATGTTCATAATCTTCCCCGTGAAAAGGGGGGTTTCCACTTCTCTCTTCTATTGCTGGCAACATGTCAAGGAAGTCAAGGAGTTTACCATTTTTTTTGAAAAACACAAAAAGTTCACGATTTTTCTTGCATTTTCTGTTTGTCATTATATGTAAAAACTAAGATTAAGAGGAAAATTTCTGGTTCTTCCGGTTCCATTTTAGTATTGAGCCTTATTGAGAGAAAGGAATAACATGCGTGCGCAGGAGCTTATTAAAAAGAAACGCGATGGGGGACCGCTGACGCCAGTAGAGATACAATTCCTGATTGAGGGGTATACGCACGGACGCATCCCAGAGTATCAAATGTCCGCTTTGACGATGGCGATCTTTTTTCAGGGGATGACCAAAGAGGAAACTGTGGCGCTGACAGAATCTATGCTGCATTCCGGAGTTGTCGTTGATCTGAGCATGATTCCCGGCAAAAAGGTGGATAAGCATTCAACTGGAGGAGTGGGCGATAAAATTTCGCTTCCGTTAGCGCCCGCGGTAGCCGCGGCCGGAGTGCCAGTACCGATGATTTCAGGCCGAGGACTCGGCCATACTGGCGGAACGCTTGATAAACTCGAATCAATTCCCGGATTTCAGGTTGATCTTACGCTCGACCGCTATATTGAGATTCTTGAACAGGTGGGGCTATGCCTGATTGGACAGACAAAAGATATTGCTCCGGCCGATAAGAAGCTCTATGCCTTACGAGATGTAACAGCGACGGTTGAAAGCATCCCGTTGATTACAGCGAGTATTTTAAGCAAAAAATTGGCGGAAGGGATTGACGGGATTGTGTTCGATGTTAAAACCGGCAGCGGCGCGTTCATGAAAAATAATGATGATGCCCTGAAATTGGCGCAAAATCTGGTGGACATCGGTTCGATGATGGGCAAAGATGTGACGGCACTGATTACCGATATGGATCAGCCGCTCGGTTTTGCGATTGGAAATACATTAGAAGTACTGGAATCGCTTGAAGTCCTGCGTGGACAGGGACCTGAGGACGTTGTGGCCCTGACCGTTGAACTTGGCGCATATATGTTGAAATTAGGAGGTGTTGTGCCAGAGATTGCCCCGGGACGGCAGCGTATGCAAAAAATCCTGGCGAATGGAGTCGGTTTGCAAAAATTTCAGCAGCTTGTCGAACGACAAGGCGGTGATCCTGCGTTGATTGCAGACCCATCGAAATTTCGCAGGGCTGCGCACCAGTTTCGGGTTCTGGCGCAGCGGTCAGGTTATGTCCAGCAGATTCAGAGTGAAGCTGTCGGAGTTGCCAGCATGTGGTTAGGGGCCGGGCGGGAACGTTTGGACTCAGTAATAGATCATGCGGTCGGAATTATCCTGCATAAAAAAGTCGGCGACTCTGTTAAAAGCGGAGAAGCTTTATGTACCCTGGAATATAACGATGATGCCAGGCTGCAAGATGCTGTTGTTCACCTTCAACATGCCTATATAATTGGCGACATTCCGCCGGATAAATCCCCGTTAATCAAAAAAATTCTTAGCGCACAATCAGATAAGAGGTAAAACCAGGTCATGTTAGAACAAATTCAAGAAGCCGTAGAATTTATCAAAAAGCAGATTCCGAATACACCGCAAGTCGGATTGATTCTAGGCTCCGGCTTGGGAGACTATGCAGATTCTTTTCCAAACCCGGTCATTATTTCTTATGCGGACATCCCGCATTTCCTGCAAACGACGATCGTTGGTCATAAAGGCCGCCTTGTTTTTCAGGAAATCGAAGGGCTGTCAGTCGTTGTCATGCAAGGACGCTTCCATTATTACGAAGGATATAGTATGGAGCAAGTGACCTTTCCGATTCGCGTGATGGGACAACTCGGTATCCGGCGGTTGATCCTGACCAATGCCGCGGGCGGAGCCAATATTAATTTTTCTCCGGGCGATCTCATGCTGCTCACCGATCATCTGAATCTGATGGGAATGAATCCGTTACGCGGGCCACATTATGAGATCTTTGGCGAGCGATTTCCTGACATGACGTGTATATATCATCCGGCAGAAAGAGACGTGTTCGAAACTGTGGCGCAACGATTACAAATTCCCTTGCAAAAAGGGGTCTATGCGGCATTTAGCGGTCCATCGTATGAAACCCCGGCGGAAATCCGAATGATTCGAACTCTGGGAGCTGATGCGGTCGGCATGTCCACGGTCCCGGAAGCCATTGTCGCTGCCCAAATGGGTATTCGGGTCTCAGGCGTTTCCTGCATTACGAATATGGCTGCCGGAATGATCGGGGCTAAACTGACCCATGAAGATGTGATGGAAACGGCCAATCGGGTGAAGCACCAGTTTATCGCTCTGATTAACGGGGTTATCCAGGAATTTGCCAAAGCAAACACGTAGAAAGGAATGAGGAATGTTGTTAGAGGTTCTTCCTCTGCAACAGACCATCTGCCTATGTCTATGCGTGATAGATTGATTCAGGAGGCCAAAGAAGCGCGTTTAATCGCCTATACCCCGTATTCTCACTTCAAAGTCGGAGCGGCTGTCCATACTACATCCGAAAGAATTTTTCGGGGGTGTAATATTGAGAATAGTTCCTATGGCGCTACAGTATGCGCAGAACGAGTAGCCTTATTTACAGCCTATTCACATGAAGAACGTGAAATTGATGCCATCGCGATTGTTGCTGACACTGAAATACCATGCCCTCCTTGTGGTATTTGCCGGCAAGTGATTATGGAATTAGCTGGCGATGTTGAAATCATTCTGGCTAACCTGCAAGGAGATGTGCGTATTTTTAAAACAAGTGAATTACTGCCTGACGCTTTTACACCTGAGTTTTTATAACATTTTTCGTTTCTCAAAAGAAGGGTGCGAAAAATGAAAAAAGCACATTACATTTTAAATTTGCCCAATAAATTAACGCTCACGCGCGTGTTAATTGTGCCTGTACTGGTTGTTGTGCTGTTAACAAAATTAAATCAATGGCTGGCGGTTGTTATTTTTCTGATTGCAGCCGCCACGGATTTTGTTGACGGGTATTTAGCGCGTCGCCGCAAACAAGTAACCGTCCTGGGAAAACTCATGGATCCCATTGCAGATAAATTGCTGATTGCCGCCTCGCTTATTTCGTTGGTGGAAATCGGCCATGCGCCTGCATGGTTAGTCGTGATCATTGTTGGTCGAGAGTTTGCTGTAAATGGGTTACGATCTGTGGCCGCGTCTCAGAATGTGATCATTCCAGCCGGACCGCTTGGAAAAGCGAAAATGGTAACGCAAGTTATTGCGGTGCCTTTACTTATTCTGAATGCCCATATTTTCGGCTATAATGTGGCATTAGGCGTGCTCTGGCTGACTATGATCATCACCCTCTGGTCAGGGATTGATTATTTTGTGGCAGGACTCCAGCGGATTGACATTTCGCTATAAGAACGTTGAGAAATACATGCAGATCATCGTTGAATGGTAAAGAGGGTCGTTCCGCTCAGGGAACCGATACCACTTACTGTTGAACTACTTACTACCATGCACATTGTATTCGTTGTACTCGCCTATCTGGTCGGGTCGATCCCGTTTGGCTTGCTTATTGGTAAAATGCAGGGCATTGATATCCGCAAGTATGGCAGTGGAAATATCGGCACCTCAAATGTCGCCAGAACACTGGGTAAAAAAGCTGCGATTCAAACCTTGCTGGGGGATGGTTTGAAAGGGTTAGTGATGGTGGTGCTTGCCCGGGCGTTATTTACTGATGAACGTTGGATTGTAGCTGTGGCTCTGGCTGCGGTTATCGGGCACAACTGGTCAATCTACTTGAGATTTAAGGGCGGCAAAGGCGTAACCACCACCTACGGTGCATATCTGGGGCTGGCCTGGCTCCCGGCCCTGGCTACGATTGCCGCCTGGCTGGCGATCACCAAAGCGACGAATAAAGCGTCCATCGCAGCCCTGACCTCATCGCTCTGTGCGCCGGTTTTTGCCCTGCTTTTTGGAAGTTCCATGCCCGTGCTCGTTTTTTCCGTTCTTGGCCTGCTCATGATTTACATCCGCCATGTCGAGAATATCAAACGCCTTCTGGCAGGCAAAGAGAACACTCTCTCGAAAACCAACGACGTCGAACAGGAAGAGTAAGAGATTTGACGCGTCTGACGCAAAAACCAGGTTTTTGACAAAAACCTGGTTTTTTGACAACTGCGATTTGCTCTCAGTACCTTAATTCGCCGCATCTAATTCGGAATAGAGCGGAAAAGCCTGACATAAGTTCTGAACTTCTGTCTGAAGTTGTCTGTGCAAACCGTCATTATCCGGCTGGCTGAAGACCTGATGGACAATAGCGGCAATCCGGTCCATTTCCGGCTCTTTCAGTCCGCGCGTGGTCAATGCCGGGGTTCCGAAGCGTAAGCCGCTGGTGACCATCGGACTTTCCGGATCATAGGGCACCACATTCTTATTGGTCAAGATGCCAATCTTTTCCAGCAGAGCTTCGGCCGTATTGCCTTTGAGGCCGGTTCCTCGCAGGTCAATGAGCACCAGATGATTATCCGTTCCTCCTGTGACTAAGCGATACCCAGCGGTGTGCAGAGCCTGTGCAAAGCGTTGTGCATTCGCGACAATTTGCATTTGAATTTGCCGAAACTCCGGTGACATGGCGCGTTGAAAACAAACCGCTTTCGCCGCAATGGATTGGACGGCAGGGGTCCCCTGAGTGCCCGGAAAAATCGCGCGATCTATTTTTGCTGAGTATGCTTTTTTACAGAGAATCATCCCGCCGCGTCCTCCCATAAGCGTTTTATAGGTTGTAAATGTCACAAAGTCCGCATAGGGCACCGGGCTGGGAATAATTCCGGCCGCAACCAGACCGGCAATGTGTGCCATGTCAATTAACAGGTAAGCCCCGACTTCATCGGCAATCTCGCGTAAAGCAGCAAAGTCAATCAAGCGCGGATAGGAACTGGCGCCGCCGACAATCATTTTGGGCTGATGGGCTTTCGCCAGGGAGCGAACTTCCTCGTAATCAATCAATTCTGTTTCACGGTGGACACCGTAATGGCGAAATTGATAACAGTGGCCGGTAAGCGACATCGCGGCGCCATGTGAAATATGGCCGCCATGATCTAACTTCATGCTCAAAATCGGATCGCCTACTTTCAACACAGCGAAATAGACCGCCATATTGGCATTCACTCCGGAATGAGGCTGCACATTCACGTGTTCGGCCTGAAACAGATTTTTGGCGCGTTGGATGGCAAGCGATTCAATGGCATCAGTGTACTGGCAGCCCGCATGAAATCGTCGGCCCGGATAGCCTTCTGCGGCTTTATTGGTAAATAATGACGATTCCGCCTCCATAATCGCAACGGGCGCGCTATTTTCCGACGCAATCATATTTAATGTTCTTTGCTGTCGTTGCTTTTCCTGGGCAAGAATGACCGCAACTTCAGGATCGTCAAATCGTACGACATCTAGCATGAGTTATTTTCCGTGCGCCTCTCTGTGAAAGGTCACTCAGATGCACAATTTTCACAGAAAACGCAACTCATAAACAGGAGTGCGAAGCCTGGCTTTGACAATTAACACCAGGCCTCTGCGCTCCTAAGAAGTTTTGACTGTTTCTATTCCTCTTTGAAGAGGCGGAACAGCCATTCGGTATCGCCGGCATCCAATGGGTTGCCGACAAAGCCTTTTACCCAGTCACGATAAAAACGTACTTCAGTGGATTGATACACCCCCAGTCCGATCGCTTTTTCATACCACAGATGTTGTAATTTTTCATAGATTTCTGCGCGTTTCAGCGGATCGGTCGTTGAAATGCCTTCTTCGATCATTGCGTCTGTTTCAGGGCTTGGCATCCCTAAATAGCGGCCATGACTTCCATTGCTGTGCATGAAGGGGTGCGCGAAATTGTGAGGATCAGGATAATCGGCGACCCAGGAGATCAAAGAAACCGGAAAGCGGAACTGGCGATACTGGTTCAGGTAATCGCGCCATTGCATGTCTCCAACTTCAATCTGGAATTTCGGATTCAGGGACATGATGTTTTCGGCCAGCATCACTGCGGCTGACTCACGCATGGTGTTGCCGGTGTTGTACATAATCGTCATTTTAAACCCTTTTTCCCAGGCCTGCCCGTCCCACGCTTTTTTCAAGCATTCTGCCGATTTTTCCAGATCAAATTCATAGACAGGCACGTCAATGGCATAAGGCAATCCCTGAACAATCGGATTGGATGGCACAATACTGATGCCTTGCAGCACATCTTCGGCGTAAATGTCACGATCAAACGCATGCAGAAAAGCTTTACGCACGTTGATATCTGTGAAGAAATCCGGCGGAATCCCTGCGCCGTCAAGTTGTCCGCTGCCAATATACGGATTCCCGGTTGTGTCAATTTTCTGGCAGAACATGGCGCAGCTAATTGATAACTGGGGCAGCTTATACATGTTCAGTCCCGGAATTTCCATCATTTCTTTCACATATTGATCTTCAACTGTGGCAGAATCCACATCGCCGTTTACCAACATCAATTTGCGAGTACTCCATTCCGGCACGTATTTAAAAATGGCATATTTCAGAGCTGGTTTTGGTCCCCAATATTCTTCAAAGCGCTCAAAGACAAACTCTTTTGTTGGTTCCCAGGATTTCATGATATAGGGGCCGGTGCCATTGGCAAGGTGGTGCAGAGTTTCCTCTCCTGAATTCACGCGATGATGTTTAGGGGCATTTTCCAGGGTACCGTCCCAGCCACCCTGAGCAATTACCCATTCTTTATCTGTAATAGAGGCCCAGGATTTTGCCATGAGGCCCATAAATGGCGGATAGGGACTGGGCAGGTGAAATACAATCGAATCGCCCTGTACTTCCACTGCATTCATAATCGCCTCGAAAATCCCAGGTTTAAGCTGATCATCTTTGTCGGTACTAGAATCGGTGCCGGTTAAAGCTTCCAATAACATCCAGGCCGGCCCGCCGTTTTGATCGAGCACCATAACGCGCTCAATCGAATACTCCACGTCTTCCGGCGTCAAGTCGCCACCCTGCTGAAATTTGATCCCTTTCCGCAGTTTAAATGTATAGGTTTTGCCATCAGCGGAAATTCCGCCATTTTCAAGGCTGGGGACTTCTTCGGCTAATAGAGGAAGAAATCGGTCGGTATAAGGGCCGTCGAAGATAATCAATTTTTCGTAGATATTTTCCACTTTCTGCATAGATGCCATGTCATAAGCGGCGGCCGGATCAATAGTACGAATCGTCGAGACCGTGGCTTTGATAAACGTATCCGGATTCTTAATTTCTGCATAGCCCGAAACCGCGCATAAGACGAACGCACAACATACGAGAAGAGTTACAACTTTTTTCATGAGTTTTCCTTTCTTAATTGAGATTTCGATTAAACATGAATCGCGTTTTGTCAACCGTTGACTGTCGAATCTGGCACAGCCGGTGTAACGTCTGAAACGCTCAAGCGTTTACGACGAACCTTTTGACAAAACAAGCATACCGTGATGAGACGCAAGTGTTTTTTTGAGGAATGACATCACCTCCTTTTCCGGAATTTATACACTGTATTCATCAGATGTTCTTCAATATCGTAAAATCCGCTGGCAGCCTGTTCGAAGCGTCCGCCATTCATCAGAAAAATACCGCCGGACTGATAGTCCCGGTCGCAATACATGTTCCCGATCAAACCGTAAGCATCTCCGGCATGGCCAAGCAAGGGGATTCTCGGAACCAGATGATCTGTAAGGTGAAATTGCAGCCCTTTCTGCCGATAACGTCCCTGTTCGCCGTAGCCGGTCCAGTGTACCTGATGCATCAGATCAACTGTTTTCGAGCGTAAAATTCGGGTTCCATGATATTCTCCCCGGTTCATCTGCATCAGCAAAAAATGACTGAGATCCTTGACGCTGGCACGTAATCCGCCCTGAGGCGAATAAAGACTGCCGTTATATCCCAGAGGGAGTTGTTGATACGGAATCGTGACCGGCGCTCGCTGCGTATAGTCATCATAGGTAGAAGAAAAATGTCCGGCGTTTTCATCATAGCGATAGATCGTCGCAAGTGAGGCATCAGGTGGCAAATCTTGCGGCAGATACGCACATTTTATGCCCAGAGGGTCGAAAATATGCGCTGTGCAATAGGGCTGGAAATGTTCGCCTGATACGCGTTCAATCACGGTTGCAAGCACTCCGGAGGCCAGGTTACAATATTCCCACCCATCAGGATCGCCCGGCGGAAAATCCGACGACCAATTCTCTTCGTGATAAAACTGGCCCCCAGGCAGTAAAATGTCTGTAATCGGACCTGGTGCAGATTGTTGCGTGGTCTGCGCCAAAAAGTCATCATAGGTCCTGCTGTCGCGCAAACCGGACGTATGAGTCAACAGATGCTTCAAGGTGATCGGAATATCCGGGAAATAGGGGTTCCGGAATGTAAAATCCAGATACTGACTGACATCCTCGTCCAGCACCAATTTGCCCTGTTCGTAGAGTTGCATCAAGGCGGTGGCGGTGACTGGCTTTGAGATTGAAGCCACGCGGCATTTCGTATCGGCAGTCATCGGAATCTGTTGTTCTCTTTGAGCCAGTCCATAACCTTTAGCAAACACGACTTCCCGGTCGTGTATCACGAGTAAAGACAAACCAATAATTTGGTGTTGCGCGATCAGTTCTTCAAGGCCTGAATTCAACGCAGCGGTGTCAAAAGATATTTGCACGAGCTTATCTATTCCTTTCGAAGAAACCGGGTTGCTGACAAAAACCCGGTTTCTGTTCTCCTCCCTTTACAAGGGACATTCACAAGGTTATTGGACTTCTTCTTTCCTGAGTTGATAGAGCCATTCCGCAGCATCGTCATCCATCGAGTTCAAGACATAGCCTTTTACCCAATCGCGATAATGGCGCACGACAGTCGTTTGCGAAATGAGCAAGCCAATCGCTTCTTCATACCATAAATGCTGCAATTTTTCATAGATTTCAGCGCGTTTCACAGGGTCAGGCTCGGAAATGCCAGCGTCAACTAACTGATCGACTTCGGGGTTTGAATAGGCTGATTTGCTGCCATAATAGCCATTACTGTGCATATAGGTATAGGTGAAATTATGCGGATCAGGATAATCGGCGGTCCAGCCCAACACCCACACCGGATACATCATTTCACGCGCCGCGACCAGATAATCACGCCAGTCAACCCCGCGGACTTCGATCTGGAATTTGGGATTCAGGGACATGATGTTTTCGGCTAGCATTATCGCGATTGACTCGCGCAGCAAGTTGCCAGTATTATGCGTAATTGCCATTTTAAACCCTTTTTCCCAGACTTGTCCGTCCCAGGCTTTTTTCATATATTCTGCCGCTTTTTCCAGATCAAACTCATAATACGGCACTTCGATATGATACGGCAGTCCTTCAATCACGATACTTGTGGGCACGAAACTCACGCCCTGGAGAATGTCTTCGGTAAAGGTATCGCGATCAAAAGCATGCATAAAAGCTTTACGCACATTGAGGTCGGAGAAGAAATCCGGCGGAATACCTTCGCCATCCAGTTGGCCGCTGCCGATATTCGGGTTTGCCGTGGGATTGACTTTCTGGGTAAAGGTAACGGTTCCGATGGCTAATTGCGGCACGTTCACCTGCACAATCCCGGGCAAGTTCGCCATTTCAGCCACATACTGTTCCTGTACCGACACATAATCTGCATCGCCGTTTAACAACATCAGCTTTCTGGTGCTCCATTCAGCAACCGTTTTGATAATTGCATATTTCAGAGCCGGCTTGGGACCCCAATAATCTTCAAAACGTTCGAAGACAAACTCTTTGGATTTTTCCCAGTTTTTCATTTTATACGCACCCGTGCCATTCGTGATTTCAAATAACGGTTCCTGTCCGGCTGACGGGTTGTTAAACTGGGCGGCGGTTTCGGCCTTACCGTCCCAGCAGCCATGCTCCATCGCCCATTCTTTATCAATGATCGAAGCCCAGTTCTTGGTCAAAATCCCTAAGAGCGGCGGGTAAGGTTTGGGGAGATGCAGAATAACCTTGTCGCCGTCAACCTCTACGGAATTCATGATTTTTTCAACAATCTCTGGATTGAAGTTGCCATCAGCATCGCGCGTCGTGCCTTCGCCGGTAAGCGCTTCTAACATCATCCACATCGGCCCTCCATCGGGATCGAGAATCATGTGACGTTCGAAAGAATATTCCACATCCTCCGGGGTCAAGTCGCCGCCCTCATGGAATTTTACGCCTTTTCTGATGGTGAAGGTATAGGTCTTGCCATCACCCGAAATTCCACCGTTCTCGATGGAAGGAACTTCTGTGGCCAGGAACGGCACAAATTTGTCCGTATGGGCGCCATCAAAGCGAATCAACGACTCATACACGTTTTCCACGCGCTGGGCTGAAGTTGTGTCATACGTCACAGCCGGATCAAGGGTACGAATCGTATTATACACGACTTTAATAAAGGTATCAGGATTTTTGACTTCGGCAAAAGCTGTTATCCCGACCAGCAAAATAAAACAACAAAGGATACTCCCTAATTTCTTCATAAATACTGTTACTCCTTTTGTGAGCGTATCTGGTTTTTAGAAGTTATCATGAACAACCATACCTTTATAAGTTTTCCGGCCCCCCCTCCTTTCTTTCGAATTTCCCCCTTTCAGGGGCAGGAATGTCCGATGATCAACAACTCTTTCTGCGGCGTTGAGAGATATTCTGCGCCATTGTCGGTGACAAGCACCATTTCTTCCAATGTAACCCGACCATGGCCGGGCACATTCACGTGTGGTTCCAATGTGAACACCATGCCAGGTTCAAGGCGTTCGAAAGGTTTTTGTCCGTATTTTTCCCAGGCCGGGCCAAGCAATGCCGTCCCATCGTGGGCAAAGCGACCGACCTGATGTCCTAAGGCGCAATGAAACTCTTCATAACCTCGCGCTGTCAGATAGTCACGGGCAACTGCATCAATCTCAATCCCTTGTTTTCCCGGATATATCGCCTGTTTGGCCTGTTCGACCGCATTCACCATATCATTAAAGGCTTTTTGCACTTCCGGCGGTGCCGCCGGTTCAGTGGGGCGTAACACATAGAACGTTCGTTGTAAATCGGAACAATAGCCGTTGTAACGGACACCGAAATCCATATTGATTAGATGCCCTGGTTCAATGATTCGATCTGTGGGCTTGTAATGGCCGCCGGAAGAGTCAGGTCCGGAAAACACCGCCGGACAATTCTGTTCATTCCAGGCAGCACTCAGGTTCATGCGGCGAACTTCATTTTGCATGAATTCCGCGAGTTCTCGTTCGGTCTTTCCCGGACGAATAAATGCGGCAACCTGATCAAAAATCTGTTCGGTGCAAGCAATCGCGCCTTTGATATATTCACGCTCTGTTTTGGATTTGCGCTGGCGCAATGCCGATACCAGCTTTTCTGCAGAAACGAGACGGTTCTCGAATCCCATCTCTTGTAAAAGTTTATACAGGATCAGATACATGCCATGCGTCATACCATCGCAAATTTCACTACCTTCGG
Organism: Candidatus Vecturithrix sp.; assembly: GCA_040772385.1. Taxonomy (GTDB): domain Bacteria; phylum Moduliflexota; class Moduliflexia; order Moduliflexales; family Moduliflexaceae; genus Vecturithrix. The sequence goes on from JAXGYF010000001.1 coordinate 1,502,911, forward strand.
AATAATTGACCGCAATCTGCGCAGGATTGAGTTCTTGTAAACACCTGACCAATGGTTCTTTAAAGCCTTTCACAAAACTCACAACCTGAGTGTATGCGCCGGTATCTTCGACGGTATCGCGGTCAAATTCCCCGACAATCGCGCAAGTTTTACCTGAAGCAGTCAGAATAAAGGCTGAATGCCAGGTAACTGAAGAGCCTAAAATATAGTCTAACGTGGGATCGCCGTTTAATTCGCTTTCGCGGACAAAGGTCATCCAGCAATCAATCTCGAATTCCCGTAAAATTTCAATGGCTTGCGTCACTTTTTCCTGTACGAGCATGGATTAACACTCCTTATAATTCGACAATTGTTCCTAAATTCAGATTTCTTGGCAGATCCAGATGGATGCGCGGATAGGGTTTGTCCGCAGGTATACTTCTACCGCAGAATAAATCCGTGTTGCAAGGGATCGGCAGGGTATAGATAAAATTCATGCTTTCCGGTAATGTGTGCTGTCCCTTCAACTTCGGGAATGATCGCTGGATATGGCCCAAACGTCGTTGTTTTGACCACGCTGCCGGTAAAACTACTGCCGATAATACTTTCGATGACCATTTTTTGTCCGATACCGATTTCGCCGCGGGCGTGGTGCAGCGCCATGCGCGCGCTGACGCCGGTGCCGGTCGGACTGCGGTCAACTTCACCTTCGGCAAAAATGCAGACATTGCGGCTGTCGGCCTCTTTTCCAATGGGCGGACTAATAAAAATCGTTCCATACAGGAAACTCAACTCTGCCTCAAAGGGATGCGGAATCGGGCGGCTCTGCATAATCGCCCGTTTGATCGCCATACCTGTCTCAATCAGGGGGCGGAAATTGTCCGGCGTACAGGTCAACCCCACATCTTCGGCCTGTACAAAGGCATAAAACGCCCCGCCAAAAGCAATATCATAACGTACAGTTCCTATTCCCGGAATGGCGATAGTTTCATCCAATGCCAACACAAAAGAGGGCACATTATGAAAAGAGACGCTTACGACCTGCTCCTGTTCTATTTCGGCATAGGCGGTTACTAATCCGGCGGGGGTATCAATTTTCACAGGGGTGACAGGGGTTTGCATCGCTGCCATGCCGGTTTCCACCGCGACTTTAGTGATTGCAATAATGCCATGGCCGCACATCGTGCTAAAACCTTCGTTGTGCAGAAATAAAATACCGAAATCAGCGTCCGGTGTGATCGGTGGAGTTAGAATCGCACCGTACATATCGGCATGACCGCGAGGTTCCCACATTAGCGCAGTTCGCAGATGATCGTAAGATTCTTTAGCGTAACGCCGACGTTCTAAAATTGTTGCGCCGGGCAGTTCCGGATAACCTCCGGTAATCACGCGCAACGGCTCGCCTCCGGTATGAACGTCAAGAGTGGTGATTTTGATCCAGGTTGACGGTGGATGCCAATGATGCAACGTGTGCAAGCTGTTTAAAAAATGAATCTGATTCATCAGCTTGATCATTCTCCCAAGTCAATAAAATTTTTATCTGCGCTGGCTAAAGCTGATTTCTTAGAACAGAAACAACTAAATTGTCAATATTTTCTTTTCTTCAACCATGCGCTCTAAACCCATAATGACCAACTTTCTTGAGTCAGAAATATGCATGGTAAGTATCTTCTGGGCTTCTGAAAGTTCTCTGGCTGTGATCGCCTCAAATAGCTGTTCATGGTTCGGGTCGGTCATTTCCATTGATGTCAAATAAATGACCCCGCTCCGATATTTCAAGTTCATCAAGTCAAATAAATTTTGCAAAATTTTCTGGTGAATATTACAGTGCGAGAACGAAGCAAGCGTAAGATGAAATTCGACATTTTTCAATAAGCGTTCATTGGGGTAGATGGAGTTCGATGTGGCCAGATGGGCTTCATACGCGTTCTTCAGGCGTATAATTCTTCTGCCATCCATATTTTCCAGTGCTCTGGGCAGTAGGGAAACTTCGAGCATCTCGCGCAGTTCAAAGGCTTCTCGAACTTCTGTAAGGCTGATTGGTTCGGTGTAATACCCCCGGTTTGGCTCGCGACGGACCAGTCCCTGAAATTCTAAAAATTTGAGCGCTTGAATGACAGGAGTCGGACTCATTTCCAGGCGTTCTGCTAAATCGCGATAAGCAATTTTTTGGCCAGGAACGATTTCATTGTAGAACAGCATCTGGCGGATACCGAGATAGGCTTTCTGAGCAAGATCTGTCTGATCAATTGCCATTTTCTTTTTTTTCGATGTATTCATCAAGTGTTTGAAGCCATTCTTATTGATGTGTAGATCTAGATATCAATTCACCATGTTACGCACCCGCCCCCCTCAATCCCCCCGCTTGCGCGGAGAACAAGGGGGAACTGCATAACATGAGAAATTAAATTACAAATTGCACATATAATTACAATATAGCATAGCTTGCTATTTTAGATTTTTGTCAAGCTATTTTCCGTGTTGTGATGACTTTTATAAAAACCGGGTTTCTTGAAGAAATTCGATTTTTTTCTGAGGAGTGTCAAGGAGTTTTTGAAAAACTCTATGTTTCGGTTTTCCTGGTTGCGGGTATTCCGGTCAAAATTGTCTCGGCCAGGCGGAGGCCATCCAGGGCGGCAGAGGTAATGCCCCCGGCATAGCCTGCGCCTTCTCCGGCCAGGTATAAGCCAGGCAGCGAGCTGTTTAATGTTTCAGGATTGCGCTCAAAACGTACCGGGCTTGATACCCGAGTTTCAACGCCAAGCAAGACACCGTCACGCAAAAAGCCTGGAATCAGTTTTTCAAAAGATTGCAAGGCTTCTCGCAGAGCATGGACTGTGGCAGAGGGCAGAAGTTGATCCAGGCGGGCGGCCGTGATTCCGAAGCGATAACTGGTTGTTTGCGAGGCTAAACCGGCTTCGCCGCGCACAAAAGCTCGCGCGTTCTGCGCCGGACAACGGTATGCAAACGCCTGATCTGAACCGGCTCCTAAAGCAAAAGCCTGTCGTTCCAGTGTTGCGAGCATCTCAAAGGCCTGATCTGCCGTAGAAAATTGTGCGGCAGGCTGGTTCACGATCAGTCCGGCGTTAGCGTATCTTCCGTTGCGCAAGAAAGGACTCATCCCATTTGTACAGAGATGTTCGGGATCGCTGGTAGCGGCGATAATTTCCCCGCCGGGACACATGCAGAATGTCGTGGCTTTCGCGACGCGAGAGATTGCCGATGGGCGATTGGTAAATTGATATTCCGCCGCACCTACAAGCTGGCGCGGAGGAATCCAGCCATATTGTCCCTGATCAATCAACTGCTGCGAATGTTCAATCCGGCAGCCGAGCTGGAAATCTTTCAACTGGTGTCGAATTCCATGTTGGACAAGTTGTTGAATCAGATCCCGCGCGCTGTGTCCGCAGGCGATCAGGGTGAATGGACTTTCAATGATTTCTCCGCTGCGTAAAATGACGCCCTGGCAACGGTCTTTTTTGATCAAAACGTCTGCGACTGCAGCATTCCAACGAAACATCCCACCCCAGGCTTCAATCTGGCGGCGCAGGCGTTTCACCATATAGGGCAGAATGTCGGAACCGATGTGCGGATGCGCATCATACACAATTCGGCGCGGCGCTCTGGCAGCGACATACACCTCTAATAAAAATTTAATGCGATGATCTTTAATCCGAGTATAGAGTTTCCCATCGGAATAAGTTCCTGCGCCGCCTTCGCCAAACAGATAGTTGCTCTCAGGATTGAGTTGGCGGGTATGTAAAAAATGCTCAATGTCGGCGCGGCGTTGGTCAACATTGGGCCCGCGATCAAGAATGAACGGTTTACAGCCATATAACGCCAGCAGGTAGGCGGCCATCAATCCTGCCGGACCTGCGCCGACAATCACAGGATGTTCAGGTACAGGCACACGCAGCGGCAGGTGATACAGCGGATGTTCCTGATCTGGTTCGGGAGTAGAGACAACGATATGGGCATCTTCACGAACCGGACTGTTGGCCCGCACGTTGACGTTAAGGTGATAGATATACTTGATATCCGGTTTTCGACGGGCATCCAAACTGCGATGACGAATCTCGTAACTCAGGACGTCGTGTTCGTCAATCTCGCAGCATTTTGCAATCCAGGGATGCAAGCGTCGCTCCCAGGAAGCAGAGGAGATTTCCAGCAGCTCTTTTACCGGGATTTCCAAATTTGAAATATTGACCTGTTGGTCGGGATGATTCATGATCAGATTCCTTATGGCGCTAAATAGCCTGATTTTACGGAACGCTCAATCAAGATTTGCGCATATTTCCAGAGGAACGGCGATCCTGCTTGCATCTGCTGTCCGCGTTGCAGCACCTGTTCACGCCTGATGCCGTGTTTTTTCCAAGATTCGCCCTGGGTTTTGTAATTATGGAGCAAGGGTTGAAAACGGTCAAGAGAAGCCGCGAATTGCGCTTCAGGTGTCTCGCGCTGCTCAAATTCCTCCCAGAGAGCCCTGAATTCCTGCGCCTGATCGTCCGGAAGCAGCGCAAAAATTCTCTCTGCCGCCTTTTGTTCGCGTTCATCCTTATCCTGAGCAGCTTGTTCATCATACAAATAGGTATCGCCGGCGTCAATTTCGACCAGATCGTGAATAAGCACCATGTTCAGGACACGGGCAATATCAAGCGAGGGCGTGGCGGCATATTCCCTTAAAATAATCGCCATGACCGCTAAATGCCAGGAATGTTCAGCATCGTTTTCGGTTCGTGATTGATCCATCAAAAGAGTTCTTCTGAAAATTTGTTTGACTTTGTCTATTTCAACAAGAAATTCAAGTTGTTGTTCGAAACGAGCATTCATTGGTTGTTCCTCGAAAATTCTATAATCCTTCCATGAAAGACTTTGACAAAACGTCCTCATGAAAATATTGGGACTGATTATGATACAAATTGGATCAGCACACATGACTACGAATATTTTTTTAGCGCCGTTATCGGGCTGTTCTGACCTGGCCTTTCGTTTGATTGCAAGGGAATGCGGCGCTAAATTCTGTTTTTTTGAGATGGTGGACGCGCATGCATTAGTGCGTCCGCATCCGAAACGATTCGATATTCTCAGAAGTTCTGAGCAGGATCGTCCGATTGCCGGGCAGCTTGTCGGTGAAAAACCTGAACTGCTGCGCGATGCAGCTCAGATTCTCATTGAGCATATACCGCTCTCGTTTTTGGATATTAACAGCGCCTGCCCGGTTAAAAAAGTTGTCAAAAAAGGCGCGGGCGCTGCGTTATTACAAGAACCGCAGAAGTTAGCGCAGATACTTTCCCTCTTAGCCTCAAACCTGTCAATCCCGATTACCGTCAAACTGCGAATCGGATACCATCAGGTCAATATGCCAGCCTTACTCGATCTTGTCAAGCTTTGTGAAGCCAGCGGCGCGTCTGCGATCTTTCTGCACGGTCGGACGCGCGATCAGCTCTATAGCGGCGATGTCAATTATGAGGCGATCCGGGCAGTGAAAGCTGCCGTCTCAATTCCTGTGTTCGGCAGCGGCAATATTTTAACACCCGAACTCGCAAAGCAGATGTTTGAAGCGACAGGGTGCGATGGGATTCTTGTAGCCAGAGGCGCGTTCGGCAACCCCTGGATTTTTCGAGAGATTGAGTATTATCTTCAACACGGAACGCTAGCACCGGAAATCTCGTTAGAGGAGAGAAAGGCGGTATTAAAACGGCAATTAGCGTATCTGAGGGAATTTCGGATGTGCTCCCCGGCCGGAAAAATCGGTTTTATGCGTAAAGTGACGCTCTGGTACCTGAAAGGATTTCCAAATGCTTCGCGGCTGCGCGGACTCATCAACACCATTCCTGATTATGAGACGTTGATTCGTTTTATTGATGAACACATGCCGCAATAAGAGAGAGGCATTTTAGTTTTTTCACCGCAGAGAACCCAGAGCCACGCAGAGGGTAGGGAGAAAAAATCATCTCTGCGGCTCTTTGCGACCTCTGCGGTAAAATCCATTTTTAATAATTATCTAACATCTTGTTGAAATTTGTGCAGCAGATTGAGGGCCTCGAGCGGGGTGAGCGCGTTGACATCCAGGGTTTGCAGTTGCTCAATAACCGGGTGGATTGGTGGTTCTCCAAACAAGGATAACTGTGAAGAGAGACGGCGGCGAATTCTTTTCGCCGGTTTTTTCGAGGGGGGAAGATCGAATTTGGCGTCTGTTCCTGGGGTAAAAACCCCGTGTTCGTGCAGTTTCGTTTGTTCCAATTCCTGTAAAATTTCCTGGGCGCGTTGGATCACAGCTAAGGGGAGTCCGGCGAGTTTTGCCACGTGAATGCCATAGCTCTGATCAGCCCCGCCTTCAATGATTTTTCGCAGGAAAATCACCTGATCCTGCCACTCGCGCACCGCAACATTGTAATTTTTCACGCCGGAGAGCATGGAGGCTAATTCCGTGAGTTCGTGGTAATGGGTAGCAAACAAGGTGCGTGCGCCAATGGTCTTTTGCTGACAGATATATTCTGCCACAGCCCAGGCAATACTCATGCCGTCAAAGGTGCTGGTGCCGCGCCCAATTTCATCGAGTATCAATAAACTTTTGCGGGTCGCATTATTCAAAATATTGGCGGTTTCGTTCATCTCAACCATAAAGGTACTTTCTCCGCGACTTAAATTATCAGAAGCTCCTATGCGCGTAAAAATACGATCGACTACTCCGATGACAGCATTTTTGGCGGGAACAAAACTGCCAAGCTGCGCCATCAGGGTAATCAAGGCGACCTGCCGGATATATGTAGATTTCCCGGCCATATTGGGGCCGGTAATAATAAGTAATTGATTTTCCTGGCAATCCACCAGTGTGTCATTGGGGATGAAGGGCTCTCCGAGTTTCATCTGTTCGATCACCGGATGGCGGCCTTCGGTGATCTCAATGCAGTCGTTTGTATTGACCTCCGGTTTGACATAATGATTGCGGTCAGCCACTTCTGCCAGAGCCGCCAGCACATCAAGAAGGGCGATATTTTCAGCCGTTCGCATTACCCGATCCACTTCTTGCGCGACCGCCTGCCGGATTTCGTGAAAAAGCGTGTATTCAAGCTCCAGCATTTTATCTTCAGCACCGAGCACTTTCTCTTCGTATTCTTTGAGTTCCGGGGTGATATAGCGCACGGCATTGACCAGGGTTTGTTTGATAATATAGTCGTCAGGCACAAGGTGCAGGTTTGGTTTGGTCACTTCGAGAAAGTAGCCGAAGACTTTATTGTACTTGATTTTCAGCGAATTAATTTTTGTGCGTTGACGTTCTTTACGTTCCAAACTGGCGATCCAGGTTTTACCTTCTCTGCTGATCGTGCGTAGCTCGTCCAATTCTTTGTTATACCCTGCGCGAATCAATTTCCCGTCTCGCAATGTGACCGGTGGTTCATCCTCGATGGCATGGCTGATCAGGTGCGCAACGTCCTGCAATTCGTCGCAGGTCTGGACTAATCGGGTAATAAGGGATGAGCGAGTAGATTTCAAAAGCGTTCGCAGTTCAGGAATACGAAACAGGGACAACTTGAGCGCGACCAGATCGCGTGCATTGGCTGCCGACAGGGTTAAACGGGTGATTAAGCGTTCCAGGTCGTGGATTCCCTGGAGTTGGTCGCGCAGATCGCTTCGTAAAATGACGTCCTCTTTCAATTCTTCGACCGCTTCCAGGCGTTCGTGAATTTCCGAGACATCCACCAGTGGATAGCGCATCCATTTTTGCAGCATGCGCCCGCCCATTGAGGTCATCGTTTTATCCAGCAAACCTAACAGTGAGCCTGAGCGCGCGTGGTCGGCGATGGTTTTATACAGTTCGAGATTACGCTGTGTAGCATAGTCAATCAGCATGAAATTCTCAGCCCGTAAGATACTCAGTTTTCTGATATGCGGCAAAGCGGTTTTTTGGGTGACCTGAATATATTGAAGTAAGGCCCCGGCCGCAGCAATACCGTGCGGCATATCCTGGCAGCCAAATCCGGCCAGCGAATAGACTTGAAAATGATCCAGCAGCACTTTTTTGGCGGTTCGATATTGAAAAGCCGTGTCGGTAAATGTGGTCAAGCACGCGGTATTATAGGCTTCCATCACGCGGCGTTCAGCGAGTGTAGCGGCCTGTTCGTGACTTTCCGGAATCAGAATTTCTTTTGGCTCAAATCGCTGTAATTCATCGAGCAGTTTTTGAAAACGCTGGGCGCCTGAAAATTCCCCTAAAGAAAATTCGCCGGTTGATAAATCTAATACCGCCAGGCCGATAATGTGAGCGCGCGGGCCGGATTTTTTTTGATTTTCCGCGCCAGATGAGACAATGGCGGCCATAAAATTGTTTTCTTTGGCTTCCAAAACCGAGGTGTCAAGCACCGTTCCGGGAGTGACAACCCGGACGACTTCCCGTTTGACTATTCCTGTGGCCAGTTTCGGATCCTCAACCTGCTCGCAGATGGCAACTCGAAATCCTTGCTTGATTAGACGCGCCAGATATGCATCAACCGCATGATAGGGCACTCCGCACAAGGGAACATCCTCGCCCTGTTTGGTTGTCTTTCTGGATGTCAGCGTGATTTGAAGAGCTTTTGAGGCAATTTCCGCATCCTGATAAAACATTTCATAAAAATCTCCCATACGGAAAAACAGGAGCGTATCGGGATATTCCGCTTTAATCCGCAGATATTGTTTCATCATCGGGGTTGGTTCAGGCATGCTTACACTTTCCATTCATCTCGCTGGCCTTGCGACAAAATCTCGGTCAGTTCCATTGAGCTTTTTTCCATGTTGAGAATTAAGCGGTCGGCTCGTTCTGCAAAAATATTATGAAAGACCAGCGTGGGAATTGCGACCGCTAACCCGGCCGCTGTCGTAATCAGGGCTTCCGAAATGCCTCCGGCCAGTTTATCGGCATGGCCAATCCCTTCCATGGAAATCACATTGAATACTTTGATCATGCCCCAGACGGTTCCGAGTAAGCCGAGCAGCGGGGTAACGCCGGCAATCGTGCTCAAAATGTTCAAATAGTGTTCCAGGTAGGCAATCTCATGGCGGCCGGCGTCTTCAATTGCTTCTTTAATTTCATCGCGTCCAAAATAATATTTCATAATTCCGGCTTCAATAATTTTCGCAATCGGTTTATTGCTTTTTGAGCAAATCGAGAGCACTTCATTGATGTGGCCTTCAAGCAATAGGCCTTTAATGCGGTTAAAAAAATCTTTGGGAATAACTTTATCTTCACGTAAATTGATGAACCGTTCAATAATAATGGCGAGGGCGATGACAGAACAGAGCAAAATCGGAAACATCAAATAGCCGCCCTTAGCAAGAAAACTAATCATATAGCTAACCTCATTTGTTCGAATACGCTTGTGACATTGTCATAATTCGTATATTTTCATAAAGAGATGCATGACAAGGCTATACTTCTCAGGGTTTTGTCTTGTCAAGAAATTTTAGAATGGATGTTCCTTCTGAATATTGTGCTGTTTTCTTTTTTATGAAGTGATTATCAATAATTTCTTGCCTAACAGAAACCGGGTTTTTCGAAAAACCCGGTTTTTCGGCCTGTCAAAACTGACAAGATGTATTCATAATCACTTTAGGATAAGTATTTTTTTCAACATGACAGAATTGGCGATTTTTTTAATCGATCAGTTTCTATTTGGTGTCGAAACGACACAGATTCAAGAGATCTTGACGGTACAATCCTCAGATTTTTCTGAGAAAACAGACCCTGCTTTGCCATTTGAGTTACTCCAGTATCGTCAGTCCTCAATACCAGTGTTTGATCTCCGGCGACGATTTTGCCTCTCCCCTCGGTGCGATACTGTTCTTCACCAGGAATTTTCTGCTCCTCTTATCACCTTTTGCAGCGATGGACTGTTGACTGCCTGTGACGTCACATCGATCGAAGATATTATCCCCGTCTCCTCCCGTTTTTTGAAATCCGTTCCTGTTATTCTCACCGGGATTGCATGTGATATTCATGTGTGGGGGTTTTATGAAACCCCGGATGCCCTTCTCCCTCTTGTTGATCTTGAACACGTGATTTCTCACCAAGAAATCGAGTTGTATCGGAAATTTTTGTCGGGCTTACCTGGCGCACCTGGTTCGAAAAGAATAATTTAACATTTTGTATTCAACCTTTTACGAAGGTGAGTCCTCCAATTAACGTCTCAATAACAATGGGTTGCAGTATTATAAAAATTTTTCACAAGAGGATTTAGGTATATGCAACGTTTGTGGAGGGTTCTATCAATTTTTTGTGTTCTGATTGTGATGATGTTGCTTCTTGTCGGCTGTACTCCGCTTTATTAATTGCGGATGTTCTCATTGAAAACCGAAATGAAAGCAAAGAGGTAAAAAGAGCGCCTGTATTTAATATGCGTTTTTCAATAAAGACTAGTCCAGGAAGGATAACAGGAAGGCGATCTGAAGTCTTGAATAAAATGACTAAAAAATAATTTTTCGACGGATTATTTTTACCTTTGTTTTTTTCAGGTTGTCTTTAGGTGATAGAAAAGGCAATTGAAAAATATTGCAGAAGAAGGTAAAAATTTTTTATTGACAAAAAAACGTTTATAACCTATCTTAACATTTGTTAAGTTAACTAACAGTAGTTAACTTCTTATAAAGGCATTTATCCAAAAAAGGTGACACTATGAAATTCCATGAATTTGTCACATCAAGACGTGCAAAATTGAATCTGAACAAAAAAGAGTTGGCGAAAAAGGCGAAAATCTCTGACGCCTATATCAAGCATATTGAAGATGGCATTCGTATTCCCAAAGATATGATTATTTTATATAATCTGGCAGATGCCCTTCAAGTTGATCGGGAGTGGTTTCGCGATTTTGCCTACCTCAACCGTGATCACCAGAAAGCTGTCACCTATATTGATGAAGAAAAAGTGATTCAATCGCCGAATACAGGAAGTTCGTACAATACGGCCAACAGTCTCTCTTCAAAAGAGAAAGAATTTCTGGCGTTATTTCGGAGGGTTGACGAAGATGAGCGTCAAACTCTCATCCATATTTTGCAAAAAGGTTCGTTTGCTGACAGCTTAATTTTTCAGGGAAAACTGTATGATTCCCACCATGCCTTATACAAGATCATGAACGAGATTAAAGATAAAAATGAGAAATTTCTCAAAAAAATGCTGGATTACATTGTCGCAATGGTTTTTATCGAAACTCATGACCAGAAGAGTCCTTTACGAGAGCTCTTGGGTGATATTTTGAATATTCAATGAGAAGACGTCTCGATCGGTCAAAACCGGGATTTTTGAAAAACAGCGTTTTCTCCGGATATCCTATTTTGGCAGTTTTTCGGGGAAGTTTGCGGATTATGGTATTTTTTTGTTGACAAACGTCTAACTTATGTTAATATCTATGTTGCGTAAAAAATGATTTGCGCTCGTTTGACGCTGTTCTTTTAGGTCCAATTCTCGATATTTGAAGGTATGCAATTTTTATCGCCATATAACGTCATGCGGCATCTTTATGAAATTCTCACGAAATATGAAGCAGTTTATTTATTTTATCTGGTGCCTATTGCCTATTTTATCTCTATTGTCGCCAGGTTGCTCTATTATAAATTAAAGTATCGCCAAAAATTATCCTATGGCGATGTGATGGCCACAGCTACAATGCTTATCATCGGGCTCGATTATGTGAATTATTTGTATCTCCTTGTTAGCGGAACCGGAAAGGTCTTGCCCTTGACGGCATTTTTAATCAAATATACCTTTGGTTTTTTACTGTGGGCCTGGATGTTCTGGTATAGTTATAAGGTGCATATCCAAAAACATTTAGCAGAGCATCGTATCAAAAGAGGGCATGTAATTCTCATTTGTATTGTTTCGATGCTGGTGATTCTTCTGGCGATCGGGATCGTTGTTGCTTAGAGGGAGTGGTGTAGATCGGTTATTTTTTTTATATTTTAAGGATATAAACGTTAATCAAAATAAAAATTTATAGGTTATATTAGTTTGTTTATCAGAAAAATTCCTCTCATGTTAATCGCAATCTGTTTTGAAGAAAAAGGAAGTGAAATGAAAAATTTTAGAAAATTTCAAGTTTTCAATGGACAGGTGTAACAGGAAGTCGAACTTTTTTTCTATAACTGATTAACTTACGTTAATTACTTCAAGGAGAAGAACATGCGATATTACTGGGTGATTGTTATCTTAGTAATCATGATCATGGTGCTAACAGGTTGTACTCCGTATTAAACATACGTACAACATGATGATAATGGTTTACTACGACAGTATCAACTGCCAACGTAAGAAAGAGGCCCCTCAACGCGCCCCAGACCTGAAGAAAGGGTGACATATCATGAATGTTGTCAGGGCCTGATCTTGCGATGATCGTTGAAGAGAAGACTATGAAACTCATAAAAAGAACTCAACTCTGTTCATTGTGTAAGATGTTTGTACTAGTATTGGTCCTTTTGAACGTCAGCAGCGCTTTATGGGGTTTTGTCTACTCAGAGGCTCAGGTTGATCGGTTTTTTTCATCCACAGCGCCCCGAACTGATGACTCCGTCAAAAGTATGCTAACGCATCTTAAGCATGTTCTTGCTTATCAGTTTCCCGTGTTCACAGAGAATGAGCCAGCATCCAGGATCAGATCTGAGCAAGACACCGACCAGTCCGCACCAGACGATCACTCGTTGCTTGTTCGGATCGCGCGATCATATACGACCTTTGAGCATGAGAGTTCGACGCTTGCATCTTCTGCCAAGACGTTCCCCCATTCATCCGGAATTGCAAAACGAATCCAGCTTCTTCTGATTGGCGGAGTGTTACTCACGATCGGGGCTATTTTTATTCCTGCGTTCTTCCCCCAACTCCACCAGCAATCTGAAAAGAATTTGCATGCCTTTCAACGACCGTCTCCTCAGTTTTCAGAGAAAACCCTCCGAATGAAGCGTCGAGTCCAGTCTACTTCATTAAGGCGCACAGGCTCTGCACCAACGGAAACTGATCTCCCCTTTGCTCCGCGACAGCCAGAGAGACAGGTTTCCGATGATATCAGCAGAGAAAAAGACTCGGTGGGAGAAATTTTCACAGAGCACGACATGATCCAGAGTCATGAAACGCTCTCTTCATTTTCTGCTTTTCAGGAGACATTTGTGGTTCCCGGCGACACTCTACAGACATTTTTTCGACAAAGCGGTTTTGAATATGACTTACAGATTGAGAATTATCAGGTGCTTCACCCGACATCTACTCCATACCAACGTTTTGGCGACATTCCTCTTTTCATGATGGCGGACCGGAGGTTAGATGTCGCAGCTATTCAGACCATTTATGAGACCATCGTTTCCCGGAATCAATCACATGCTGTCCAACTGGCATTTATCGTCGTTGACACCCCACCTTCTCCCGACGCGTATAAATCTCTGTATACGTATAAATTAGAGGAACACATTCTGTTGCTTCTTCTCCCGATTCAGCTTATACATAAAGGATTACGGCAGAACACCTCCGCCCATATCCTGGGAAGACTCCTTAATAGCGCCTTAAAAGGGAATAACCCCTATGAGACAAGTATTCCTATCGAAAATCCTTTAGATTTTTTTGGACGTGAAGATATTATTAATACTTTGCTCGATGCTGTGAGTCATTTACAACATGTTGGATTATTCGGACTTCGAAAGATTGGGAAAACCTCTTTGATATGGCAGATTCGAGCAAAGCTCTCGCGTCATCTCGTCGCTTACATTGATTTGCAACAGATGTCTCAGGATCTTCCTTCAGTCTATCAAGCCATTTTGACCGAGTGTCTTCGAGAAGCCGCATACAAATATCCTGAAGTGACTCTGCCAGATTTCAGTTTTGACAGGCAACAGGATCCCGGAGAGCAATTTGGTCAGATACTTGTCAGACTGTGGGAGTGCTTGAAAAGTCGATGTCAGGATCTGAAAATCGTTGTGTTATTCGACGAAGCTGAGCACCTGATTCCGGCCGTACGAGATCCCTTGTCGGGATTTTCAGGATTTCATCAACTGGTGGGAACGATCCGAGGGATTTCGCAGCAAGATGGTTTTCTCGTATCAGTAATGGTATCGTCGAGTCCGGATATTTCGCGCCTCGATATCTGGAAAGGCCAGAATAATCCTGGATTTCAATATTATAAAGAAGTGTTTGTTTCCACACTTTCAGAAGAGGAATGTAATCGTATGATTACGACCCTTGGTATTCAGGCAGGGATAAAGTATACGGAAGAATCATTATCCAGAATTTATTATGAAACTGGCGGGCACCCCTATGTCACGCGACAATTATGCGGTCTCATCCTCAAAAGGCTCCTGGCCAGACAGACAGCTCATACCTGGCGCGCTTCAAACATGAAAGAACAGTCTGACTCAGGTGGCACCTTTTATTCGGTTGAGGTAAAAGCTGTCGAATATGCTGTCGCTGAGTATCTCGAATACAAACGGGATTATCTTGAGAGTATATGGCAGCGGCTTCCGCAGACGGAACAAGAGATTTTGTTGATCATTATAGGAAACGAGAGCTGCGCGCTCGATGATCTGATTGCCAGTCACCAAAGTCATCACATCAAGCGAGAGCGCAGAAAGGCAATATCAACGTTAATAGAGAATGAAATCATCGAGAAATGTGAAAACAAGTATTCGATTCGAATGGGCTTATTTGCCCGGTACCTTCTTACAACCAACTAAAGCAGAAGGCAGGTCGTACGCAGGCCTTGATTTGACGGATGCTCCGGTTTCTGAACAAAGACAAGGACCCCGGGTATGTCCCTGTACAACACGATGAAAATTTTTATTGACGGAGATGCCTGTTCAGCCAAAAAAGTACGACGAAGATTCGGACATAAACGAGGCGCTCAGGTTGTGACCGTGGTGTCAATTGAAAATTGTGCTGATTTTCACGATACAAAAGATACGATTGTCGTTGATTCATCTCCCCAGGCCACAGATATTGAAATTTTTAATCGGATGAAACAAGGGGACGTGGTCATCACGAAAGATTATGGCTTAGCCTCTTTAGTGCTCGGGAAAAAAGGCAAAGCGATCTCACCTACCGGCTTTGTCTATACGAAAAAAAATATCGAAATGCTGCTTCAACAGCGTTACGTGAATGGCGTCCTTCGCAACGCGAATACGCGAAAAAAGAAAAAACTGCCAAAGTATCATTTGGAACCTCTTTTATAATCCCGTCGTTTTAGGGTAAAAAAATTTTTTAAGTTGGTTCGGCCATTTCAAAGATAGCTTTCTAACGTATTGAGTTCTCATTATTTGTAAATGACGGAGATGCCTTTTCTGCCGAACATTTTGACGACAAAGGGCGTGTCGCGGCGCACGTGAATAAAGCAGGGCGTGGCATGGTGAACAGGCAAAGATTTCAACCATGCCCAGTCGAGAAAACTGACGTCTGATTGATGCGGCACGCTAAAGTAGCCGGCATTCATAGAGACCAGATTGTGGAAAAAGTGCGAACCTTGCGAAGATTCGACCACGAAATTATCCAGGCCGGTTTCGACAATGACTTTGGCTTTATGAATATCGGCCCAGCGCACCGGCACGCCTAAAGACCGATCACGCGACCCCCAGCGGCCAGGGCCGATCAGAATATATTCGCGATCTTCAGCCATCATCTGCTCGTTGAGCTGCTGAATTTCGTGTTTCATCTGAACGGTATGGGTAGGATCGAATTTTTGCGGATCAAGATAAATCAGATCGCAAATATGCGAAATAACACCGTTGCCCATGCCTTCCTCGGTATAGAGCAATACATGTTCTGGGGTAAGTTCGCTTTCATCAAATAATAGTTCTTCCGAATGAATATACAAAGGGCGGATTTGCAGAATATAAAAGGTGGGCAGAATCTTTTCATCTAAACTTTTTTGGAGATTCACAGCAAATTCAATTTCAACGGGCGCGCCAAGGGCTTTTTCGCCAATGTCCAAAATTTCTGCAAGAATCTCTGCCAGCGGAAAATGTTTGTATTTTAAGATGTTGGCAAAGGTGAGCACCCGCGAGCCATCGTAATAGAGGCCGTCGCGCAGGCATTGCGCGGTTTCATCCCATACTGACGCGACATGCCAGAGCACCCCGTCTTCTTCTGCCCTTTTCAGATCTAATGTGACCAGCGTGGCGCCGATTCCTTGGGTCAAATCAACGTCATGCTGACGCAAATTCAAGGCAAAAAACTCGGTTTGACTATTCCTTGCCAGATCTTTGGGCGACAACACTCGTAATTGCGGGTGCTGCGGACAAAATTGATAGGTTATTTGTCCATCAACCACCCATTGTCCCAAGCCCAGCGCAATAGAGGCGAATCCATCGCTATGGCTCATATACAGTGTCGGATAATAGTTGTAGGATTGCGCTACCCCGGAAATATGCGGATAAAAATAGTCGCCATGACGGCTGCCTACGATTTCTTGAAGGATTACCGTCATTTTTTCTTCTTCGGTCCGATATTTAATGCGTTCGATGTAATTCCTGGCATCACGCAAAAAGGCTGAAGCATACACCAATTTAATGGCGTTTTCCAGGTCTGTTTGGCGCACATCTTTATTGGGATGGTTGTTAGGAAGCATAAAGGTTTGATAAATCCCGGCAAAGGGTTGCGCCTGAGAGCCTTCAAGCAGGCCGGATGACCGGACTGCCAGCGGATGAGTGACATGGTCTAAATAGACGGATAATTTCTCCCGGAGTGAATCTGATAATAACGCTTCTAAAAAAACATGCTTGACGAAGTCATCATCAGCCTCAACAATTTTTTCGTGTAGTTTATTCTCTTTGAGAAATACGTCGAATTCAGCGATACCAACAAAGGCGGTCCGGGGAATTTTGATTCTGACCGGCTGGAATTTTTCCTCGAATCCCATAGTCACGAGAAGTGCATTTAAAAAGGCGATTCCCCGTCCTTTTCCGCCGAGAGACCCTTCGCTTAATCGCACAATTTCATTTTCTCCGCCAGGATTTCCGGCATCAAAGCTGATAATGTTGCCTCTGGATTTACGCGCCCGGACTTCTCGAAAGACTCCGATCAGAAATTCACGTTCTAAATCGAAGCTTCCGCCGAAATCTTCCACATGAAAGGGTCTAATATATCGGGCAACCTCAATTTCGCCGCGCGCGATCAGCCAGGCGGAAAAATGGTTTTTACGTGAGTGGTATGACAATGTTTCATCAGGGATTGCTTGCAACCGCTGCTCAAATTCACTGATCGTTGAAGCGCGGGCAATTTCATTTCCGGAGTGATCGCGAAAAATAAAATCTCCGAATCCCAAATTTGAGTAAATGAATTCGCTTAAATCATTTAACAGAGATTTCGAGTGTTTATCTAAAAAACTGACATTCAATTCACGCGCTTTCTGTTTCAGTGTCGTTTCTGAAGATTGCAGGAGAATCGGAATATCATAACGCAACGATTTAAGGTAATGAATAAGTTGAATGCCGGCTTCCGGGTCAAGGCGCCCCTGATTCAAAAAACGAATATCTGAAATTACGCTCAACAGATATTCTTTGTATTTTTCACAGATTTGAATGGCATCTTCAAGGGTATGGGCCATGAGGACCTTGGGCCTGGTATGCCGGCGATAATTCTTCTGCATATCTGTCAATTCTTCAGAAATGAGGCGTTGGGTTTGCAGCATGATTTCTTTATACAAAATCGGCAGAAAACGGGAATAAAAATAAATGGAATCTTCGACCAGCAAAACCACGCGTACCAACCCTTTTGCCGTATCGTGTTCCACATTCATCAAGTCTTCAATGTATTTAATCATCGCCAGAAACACCTGTGGATCGCCATTCCACAAAAAGACATTATCAACATCGTGTCGTTCCTTTGCGGCTTTTTCAATCAACGGAATGTCGGATTGGCCGGTTAATAACAAAAGCACCGGTAAATTCGGACGTTTTTGTTTAATTTTTCGACTTAATTCAAAGGGCGTCATTTCACCGGTGCGCATCATGGTAACAACCAGATCAAAATCAATTTCCCCTTCATCAATTTTGCGCAACGCTTCTTCGCCGGTCGGAACACTGATGATTCTAGGCGGATAGGTAAGATTTAATTGATGAAATTCGCCAAAAATACGTTCGGATAAGCGACCATCCTGCTCAAAGACATAGGCATCGTAAAAAGTTGACACTAACAGAATTTCTCTCACCCGTTTTTGCATCAACGTGTGGAAAATTTCTTCTCCGTACTTAAGTTTATTGTAATACACGTTTAATTCTTGAATATCCATACCCTTTGTTCCTGGCGTACTTTTTTTATATTGATCGTGACACACATGTTCTCTTATTTGACAGAGCTTTTTCTGATGGCTCTCAAATCACATTATCAAATTTAGGGAGAATGCAAAGAAAAAAATTCCACATTTCAAAAATTTTATCTCACTCCGCAACCAGGGAAGATATGTTTTGCTGTTTATCGCCTTTCCTCGCGTAGTTCTTGCTCATTCTCTCTATTTTTCTCTTGACACAACTCTTGAAACAAGGTACGTTTTAGTTATTTTGATCAGGAACGATGTCAATCAGGAAGCTGAATAAAGAGCAAAAACGACGATGTTGAAAAACACAAAAGAAGTCAATTTAGGCGAAATTTTACGAGACGCGGGTCTTATTTCTCCCGGACAATTAACAAAAGCTTTACAGGAGCAAAAGACGACCGGAACGAGCCTGATTGAGATCTTGACCAAAAAACGATATGTCTCTATGCAGAGTCTCGTTGATTTGTTGACATACGAAATTCCATTGCCGTTCGGAACAAAGGATGCGGATAAAGCGCTGCGAAATTTCCTGCTGGATACGGGACTGACGACGGAAAAAGAACTTCAAACTTTGATTGATGAATCTGAATTGGGGAAAACCTTAGTTCAGGAAGGACATATCAAAAAATTTCAATTAGAGCTGGCGCGCCAGGACCAACAGCAGACAGGTCATCCCCTGTGGCGAACCTTAGTAAATTTGCGATTTATCGCTCCCGACCAGATGAGTGCGATTTTAAAGCACCACATGTATCGTTCCCAATATACGGATTTGGATGAACTGGTTGGCGAAATTCTGGTGAATACCAGGCAAATTACGAAACAGCAGCTCCAACAAGCCAAGAAGAAAAAAAAGACCACTCATGAATCCTTAGGTAAAATTTTAACGCGAGAGGGGATTATTTCCGCCACAAGGGTAGCCAAAACCCTGGGAGATTATTTAAATATCTCTTTTGTAGATTTACATAAAATCCAGATTGATCAAAAAATTGCTATGATCCTTCCTGAAAGCGTTATTCGGGAGCATAAGGTTTTACCAGTCCGACAGGAACCAGGGGTAGACGGACTGCCGTCGCGTTTGTTTCTAGCCGTGATTGATCCGCTTGATATTTCGACGCGTGATACTATCCGTATGATGACCGGATGTGAGATAGTCCCCTTGCTCGCCACGGAAAAAGCTCTGACGGAAATGACCGATCGCCTTTTTCTCTTTGAGCACCCTGCCGAAGAACCAGCCGTTGATTCTGCTGCCAAACAAGAACGTGTCATTGAACCGATTAAAGCATCTCCGCTTGCTCCGCTCAACATCAAAAATTTCGATGAAGACCTTTCGACCGTCAAACTTGTCACTTCACTCATTGAAGGGGCTATTAATGCAAATGCCACGGATATCCACCTTGAACCGTCGGCTCATGAGGAGTTGCGTGTCCGTTACCGGGTTGATGGGATGCTGCACGACGTGATGAAAATTTCGAAACAAACGCATTCGATGGCCATTTCTCGGATTAAAGTGCTGGCAGATATGGATATTACCGAGCGACGCCAGGCTCAGGACGGACATATTACCATGAAGATTGGCGGGGCAGAATATTATATGCGAATCGGGACCTTACCGACCAAACTCGGCGAACGCCTGGTGATTCGATTATTAGATGAACGCCGAGTTATCACTGGTTTACGCCAATTAGGTTTAGAACTTCAGGATTTGAAACAGGTAGAAGATTTTATCTCGACCCCGTATGGAATGATCCTGGTAACCGGACCTGTGGGGAGCGGCAAGACGACCACGTTGTACTCGGCTCTCAATGAAATTAATATTTTGACGAAAAGTATTATCACGATCGAAGATCCGGTGGAATACCAATTGCCTGGAATCAGCCAGGTCGAAGTCGATTCAAGGATCGGACTGACCTTTGCTGCCGGACTGCGAGCGATTTTACGACAAGATCCCAATACCTTGATGGTTGGCGAAATTCGTGATCCGGAAACTGCATCAGTCGCAATTCGAGCAGCGCTGACCGGACAACAACTGTTTAGTACGCTCCACACTCAGGATGCCGCAGGCGCAGTGACAACGCTGTCATATTTAGGCGTCCAGCCTTTTTGGATTGCCAGCGCTCTTATCGGAGTGATCGCCCAACGTCTCGTACGTAAGATTTGTCCGTATTGTAAAGAACCCTATGCGCCAGATAATCGTTTACTACAGCTACTTCAGCTTGAAAAAGAAGCTGAACATACCCAATTTTATCATGGCAAAGGCTGTGAGCAATGTTTTCATTCCGGGTATCTCGGGCGAATCGGCATTTTTGAAGTCATGAAGGTTGATGAACATATACGAGAATTGATTATTCGTCAGACGCCTGAAGCGACGTTGAAAGAAGAAGCGATTATGAGGGGGATGAACACGTTAAAAGCCAGCGGAATAAAAAAAATTATCCGTGGAGAAACAACCCTTGAAGAAACATTGCGTGTCATTCTGTAAATAGGTGATTAAAGTAATTCAGATGAGTATTACCCACAAAAAGGAGGGAATGCTATGAACGGAGAACATGAAATCAAAGAAACACCTCAGGATCTTATCTCGGAGGTTGAACAGGTTTCTGAAATAGAGATACCTCAGGCAACTCGAGGAAGGTTCAAATTAAAAACGATTGGGGTGGACGCGGTGTCGCTTTTTTGTCGTCAGTTATCCACGTTGGTAGATGTTGGCATCCCGCTATTGAAGTGCTTGCAGATTTTACATCAACGCACCAGCCACCCGAAATTACAGGCGATTATTAAGGATCTCTCAGCAGAAATCGAACAAGGCTCGGCGTTTTCAAACGCTCTGGAAAAATTTCCACAGGTGTTTTCGCCGTTTTTCATTAATATGACGAAAGTGGCGGAAAAAGGTGGAAATTTAGATGAATCGCTCAAAGTTGTGGCTGATGTGATGGAAAAAGAAGAATTAATGAAACAAAAAGTACGAGATGCCTTGCTTTATCCCTTGGTGACGCTCGTGGTTGGGTTATTTGTTGTAGGTGTGTTACTCGTTGTCGTCATTCCGATGTTTCGGAATTTATATTCGCAACAGAATTTTGAACTCCCCTGGCCGACGCGAGTGCTTCTGTCCATTGGCGAACCGAAGGTTTTTTGGATCTGGCTGCTTCTGATCGGAGGGATCGTGTTCTTTATTCTCACTTATGGAAAAAGCGCAGAAAGTCAGGCATTTTACGACCGATATAAATTGAAGCTGCCAGTATTTGGTCCCCTGTTTACGAAACTGTATGTATCGAGATTTTCCCGTAATTTCGGTACATTGATTCGAGGAGGAGTTCCGATGCTCCAGTCGCTCGATGTGGTCAAGGAAACATCGGAAAATATGGTACTTGAACAAGCCGTTGAGCAAGTTATTCAACAGGTTGAACGCGGCAGTCGTTTAGAGCAGCCTTTGCGCGAAGCGGATATTTTTCCTGATGTCGTCGTTGATATGATCGCGATTGGCGAAGAGGCTGGAAAACTTGATCTGATGTTGTTTAAAGTGGCGGATTTGTATGATGGCGAAATCGATCGGTCCATTAATACGCTGGCGTCCTCTCTACAACCTATTTTAATCGTGGTTCTGGGATTTTTAACGGCCTTTGTGGCAGTGGCGATGTTCTGGCCGTATTTTAGAATGGCACAAGTTTGGGGATTTTAATGCTGGATGCAGGATCTTGGAGGAGAGGAAACAACGGAAAAGAGGGGAAGGAGAGGAGAAGGAAAGAAGTTGAGAAGGAAAGAAGTTAGGAAACGTTGTTCCTCACTTCCGAATTTCCTTTCTTCCTTCTTCCTGTTTCTGTGAAGAGTATGAGACAAGCGAAATCAATTGGTTCAATCCTGGTTGATGTCGAATTAGTGACACAGGATGATATTGAAAAAGCTCTGGAACTTCAAAAACAGACCGGAAAACGGCTGGGAGAAGTTCTGGTGATGATGGGAGCGGTCTCCGATGATGATATTCGTTGGGCCCTCGCGGAACAACTCAACCTTCCGTATGTTAATATCCGTAAAGATCAAATTGATCCGGAAGTGGCGCACTTACTTCCTGAGAAAATCGCTCGCCGTTACCATGTGATTCCGATTTTAAAGATTGAAAACGAATTGACCGTGGTAGTTGACGATCCGCTAAATACGACCATTATTCAAGATATTGAAAAAATAACCAAATCAGAGGTGAAAATCTCTTTAGGTCGGATCTCTGATATCTTACTGGCAATTGACGAAATTTACGGAACACTTGAAGAGCAGTCCATTCCTGAACAGCAGCCCCCTCCGCAATTTGTGTCTTCCTGGTTTCATGAGGACGATATGCAAAAAATCTTAAATGATCCATCGGGTCACGTGCTGATGGAACGTATTGTGACGATTGCCCTGGATCATGGGGTTTCTCGTCTCTATTTTCAACCCGGCACCGATCTCTGCCATGTGAGTTACCGCATCAATGGAGTGTTACAAGAACAAATTCAACTCAGCCTGGAATGGTATTCTATTTTACTTTTTCGTTTAAAAATCAGTGCGGATATTGACATCGCAGAAACACTGCTACCTCAATACCACGAGTTTTCTTATAAAGACCATCTCTCGGCAAGTGCCCTCTATCCGGCGGGCGAACCTGTCGCCTTTGCGCTTTCTATTCTTCCGACAACGACAGGTGAATCGGCAGTCCTCAGTGTAGTAAAAAAACCGATGGAACCGTTTTGGCTGCAAGAAGAGACCGAAAAGGGAACACTATTTCACAAGCCAGAATCCCAGGTGGTACATCAACTTCAAACCACAATTCAACATTGCAGCCATGGCGCCGTCTTTTTGGGAGGAAGAGGCTATTTCGAAAAAATGGCAACGCTTTATGGAATGCTCAGCACCTTTGACCCTCTTCGGAAAAAGATTGTCACCCTTGATGCGCAATCTGAATACCTGTGTGATAAATGCTCTCAGATTCGATATGGAAGCGAAAATCTGAGCACACGTCATCATGCGGTTCACCTTGCAGCGGCAGCAACTCCTGCATCTCCGTTCTCGCGTGTTCTTGAACACCAGGATCAGCAAGAGAGCGATTCCGGAAGTTTCTCGCAGCAGAGATATTCGATGCTGTGTCAAGATCCTCTATTTTCTGGCTTTCAAGGAAGCGCTCAAATTCTTCACCCTGAACAACGCGTGCTTTCACATTGGCTCTCTGTTCTCAATGCCCATGATCCTGATGTGCTCTTGATCGATCATATTGCTAGTGATGTTGTATTAGCTCAGAGTTTGGATTTTGCAGGAAAGGGATTGGTGTTTGCCTCTTTTGATTTTCCTACCGTGTTTCATTTGCTTGCATACATATTAGAATGCCACACACACCCGTCAGTGATTGTGTCGCGAGTTCTCTCATTAATGGCGCAATACTCGCTGCGTATTCTTTGTCAGGCATGTAAGCAGCAAGATGACAGCGAGTGGGGTCAACAGATTCTGGGGCGGCTTCAGCCAATGGCCCAAAGCCCGGCGCCGGAAATTTATAGAGCCGTTGGGTGTCCTGTTTGCAACAGGAGCGGATATGTAGATCGGATCACGTTGTTCGAGATCTTACCGCTGGACTCCTGGCTCAAAGAGATGCTGCTAAATGGAGCTGCGCTTGCTGATATCCGACAAACAGCGTTCAACAGAACATTTCATTCGCTTGAGAAAAAAGGGATCGAACTTTTATTGTCAGGACAAACGTCTCTGGAAGAAATCTTTTCATTGTTATCGTACTAACTGTTGGAAAGACGACAATAGATTATGGCAGAAATTGATGCGCTGCTTGAAAAGGCTGTGAACATCGGAGCATCGGACGTACATGTCACCGTGGGATCTCCACCGATCTACCGGCTTCATGGAGACCTTCAGATCATGGAAGGCGTTGATCCGTTTACTCCCCAGAGTGTGAGGCGCATGTTGTGTGAACTGATGACAGAACAGCAAACCCTGAAATTTGATCAGTTGAACGATATTGATTTTGCGTATGAAGTTCAGGGTATCGGCCGTTTTCGAGGAAACGTATTTTTACACAATCGAGGAATGGGCGCTGTATTCCGGATTATCCCGCACCAGATCATCCCGCTGGAGGAATTGTGTCTGCCGCGGGCTGTGCATGAATTTACGCGATTAAACCGGGGACTGGTGTTGGTGACAGGACCGACAGGTAATGGCAAATCAACCACCCTGGCCTCCATGGTTGATCATATCAATCGTTTTCGTAAAGCGCATATTATCACTATCGAAGATCCGCTGGAGTTTATTCACAAGAATAAAAAAAGTTTGATTAATCAACGAGAAATCGGGACGCACAGTTCGTCATTTGCTGGTGCCCTGCGGTCAGCATTTCGAGAGGATCCGGATGTCATTCTGATCGGAGAAATGCGCGACCTGGAAACCATTGCCCTGGCGATTACAGCAGCGGAAACCGGTCATTTAGTCTTTGGCACGCTGCATACCAGCAACGCGCCCAAAACGATTGATCGGATTATTGATGTGTTTCCCACTGGCCAACAAGCGCAAGTGCGAACCCAATTATCAGAGTCGCTGAGTGGGGTGATTGCCCAGCAATTGCTGAAGCGTGCGGATGGAATGGGACGTATTGCTGCCGTTGAAATTCTTGTCGGTGTTCCTGCGCTGGCTCATTTGATTCGCGATGGGAAAACCTATCAAATTTCTTCAATTATTCAGACCGGACGACGAGAAGGGATGCAAACCATGGATCAGGCAATTGTCGATCTATTAAAGCAGGGTGAGATCTCTCCGGAGGAAGCTCACGGTAAATGCGTTGATCGCGAAACGTTTCAACGTTATCTGGGTAAACTCTAATGTGGATAGTACCAATACTTCGGACAGTTTTGATTTCACCCCCCTCAATCCCTCCGCAAGCGGGGGAAGTACATAAGAGACGTCCTATTGCTCATTTCCCCCCGTTTACGGAGGGACAAAGGGGGGCACACGAAAACTGTCCGAACTATTGTAGTACATAACCAAGAAAATTTTGACAAGTTCGTAGTTCTCGCTTTAGCGAGTTCTTCTGCGTCAGGTTCATTATGGTCATATAGTAGTGTCAGACATTCCATTAACCATTACCGAAGAAGGATATGAGATTATGAACAATCTGGTGAAAACATCTATGCTGCTCATTATAGGACTCTGCTGTGTGCTGAGCGGCTGTGTTGAGTGGCATCATTCCGAGGCTTTATACGACGAAGCTCCACGCCCTCCGCTTGAAAAAGGCCGGGAACATGAACGCAAACACCGCTATGCAGAAGCTGAACAAGAATATATACAAATCACCGATGAGGCGGTCAGAGAGATGACACTTAATCAACTGACCTCTGCCTGGAATAGCGTGAATGCGAACATTATTCGCGCTCAGGAAGTCGTAAAACAACAACCCAGGCTTGCCAGGGCCAGATTGCAACTAGCACGCGAATACTATACGAAAGGACTGTTATGCGCACGCTATTGGAAAGAGTCTATGGGGGACTATCCGCGCGACTTTGTGCTGGATGAACAAGAATATTTTTTCAGGGCTTCGCTTGAGCAGGCTCAAAAAGCCCTCCGATACCAACCCGTTTACCCTGACGCCCGGTTGTTAATGGCAGAGACTTACCTGGCGAATCACTTGTATAATGAGGCCCTGAAAGAACTCAAACAACTGGTTGGTAAACACCCGGAATATGCCAAAGGGTATTATGCTGTCGGGAACGTGTATTTTGAGATGAAGCAGTACGAGAAAGTGGAACGCTATTACATTCGTGCAATTAAACTGGACCCCGATTTTCTTGACGCGTATTACATGCTGGGAAAATTTTACCTTGAGCGGCAATGGTATGATTACGCGGCTTATACCTACTTAGAGCTGTTACGCAAAAATCCCAGGGATTGGCCATCCTTTGATATGCTGATTCAAGCCTGTCATCAACTTGGCGACTACTATGTGGAACAGGAACGATACAACCAGGCTATCGGAATTTTTCAGACTATTCTGGAAGTGAAAGCCTCGTATCCCGTGCACCAGAGTCTGCTGCAAGCCCGACAAAAAAGAGAACAGGCCGCTCTCATAGCGGCTGAACAGAGAATGCAGGCGCCTGAATCTTCCGAAGAAGTTCAAGCACAGACAAACACTGAAACCGCACCTCCCCAACCGGAACTCATCTTGCCGGCCGCGTTACAACCCGGACAACTTCCTCTGCCGCAGCAAGAACCTCTCACGCCGCCTGAAGAGGTCTTTCCGGGAGCTGAAGAAATACCCGTGGTCACGCCGGCCCCGCAGATTCACCTGCGCAACACCCCTGCCACGCTTTCGAATCAGGAGATTATCCATATCATTCAACAGCGTGGTTTCAACCATCCCAACAATCTGACGAATTGGGGGTTGTCCGGAACCGTTCAAGGGACATTTCAACACGCGTATCAGCCTCAAACGCGCAATAATGATTCTGTGGTGACGGACCAAAGCACGGGGTTAATCTGGCAGCAAGCGGGATCTGCGAACCAAATGACCTGGAATGAGGCCAAAACCTATATCCAGCAACTGAATCAAGAGGAATTTGCGGGCTTTACAGACTGGCGGCTGCCGACAGTGGAAGAGCTTGCGTCATTATTAGAATTTCAGAAAAAAAATGGGAATGATTATATTGACCCTGTTTTCGATGCGGCTCAGGGATTTTGCTGGACCGTGGATATGGCAGCCGGTGCTAATGCGGCCTGGGCGGTAGCCTTTCACAGTGGACATGTGTATTACGATCCCCTCGATCGGACCAATTATGTCCGCGCCGTGCGCTGACCAGCTCTTTCTAACTGATGAATGCTCAAGTGATGAGTGAACAATACAAAATTGCGGATGAACATCCTCCTGTCCTGATAATTCAACCGACCACAGGCTGGGGACGCCTTGCGCTGCACGAAGTCTGGGAATACCGGGACCTGCTCTATTTTCTGCTCTGGCGCGACGTCAAGGGTCGCTATAAGCAGATGGCTTTAGGTCCATTGTGGATTGTTTTGCGTCCATTATTCAATATGGTGCTTTTTACCTTAATATTTGGCGTGGTGGCGAAACTTCCCTCCGAGGGAGTGCCGTATCCGATTTTCACCTATACGGCCCTCTTGCCCTGGACTTTTTTTTCAGGTGCCCTCATGGCCGCCGCCAATAGCCTGCTCAATCACCGTCATCTCATCGCCAAAGTCTATTTTCCTCGTCTTATCGTACCCATTGTCGGGGTTATTTCCGGCTTCATTGATTTCAGTATTTCTTTGTTGATTTTATTAGGCATGATGGTGTTTTATGGCTATGGTGTGAGCTGGAAAATTTTTACGCTGCCGATTTTTCTTTGTATCGCCGCCATGACGGCTTTAGCCATCGGTTTATGGTGCGCCTCCTGGATCGTGCATTACCATGATGTGAATGAGATGTTAAGTTATGTTGTGCGCGGCTGGATGTATGTGACGCCGGTGGTGTACGCCATCAGTATCGTTCCTGAACGATGGCGCACGCTTTATCGGCTGAATCCGATGACGAATGTGATCGAAGGCTTTCGCTGGGCCTTATTAGGAACAGGACAGGCTCCGGATATGATCTGTTTGATTTCAACGCTGGCCGTCGTCCCGATCCTGATTTCAGGCGCCTTTTATTTTCGACGAACCGAACGTACAATTGTTGATATAGCGTAGGAGAATTCACCACGAAACACACGAAACACACGAAAATCTTAAGAAGAGCTCACACAAAGATGCGAAATACTCCATATTTTTTGGGTGAGATGACGTTTTAGCATGAACGCTTCATCATATCTTCCGTGTGTTCCGTGTGTTTCGTGGTTCCCCATAATGGAACAAGATGCCAAGATTTTTATTGCCGGTCGCTACGGCCTGGTTGGATCAGCCATAGAACGCGCCTTACAAAGAGCAGGCTATAATAATATCATCGGTTTACCGCACGCCGAACTCGAACTCACGGTGCAGGCGGAAGTGGACACCTATTTTAAAATTGAAAAGCCCCAATATGTGTTTTTAACAGCCGCCAAAGTCGGAGGGATTCTGGCAAACAGCACCTATCCGGCGGAATTCATCTTCTCCAATTTGGAAATTCAGAACAATGTGATCAATGCCAGTTATCATTTTGGCGTAAAAAAACTGATGTTTCTGGGTTCATCCTGCATTTATCCGAAATTTGCCCAGCAGCCGATGCACGAAGATGAACTGTTAAACGGAAAATTAGAGCCGACAAACGAACCGTATGCGGTGGCAAAAATTGCCGGAATCGTGATGTGCCAGAGTTATAACCGCCAATACGGCACAAATTTTATCTCAGTCATGCCGACCAATCTCTATGGGTTGAACGATAACTATCATCCTGAGAACTCCCATGTCGTTCCGGGCTTAATCCGCCGTTTTCATGACGCCAAAATCAAGAATGCTCCTGAAGTCGTGGTGTGGGGCACTGGCTCGCCAAAGCGTGAATTTCTGTTTTCTGAAGATCTGGGGGATGCCTGCGTGTTCGTGATGCAGCACTATACTGACAATGAGATTATCAACATCGGCTCCGGCGTTGAAGTCACGATCAAAGAACTTGCAGAATTGGTGAAACAGACAGTGGGCTATGAAGGCAATATCCGCTTTGATTCCACAAAGCCCGACGGCACGCCGCGCAAATTGCTCGACGTGTCCAAATTACACGCTCTCGGCTGGCAGCACAAAACGAACCTGGAACAGGGCCTGAAAATTGCCTACCAGGATTTTTTGAAAAAATATAACCCTGCTTAAAAACGAGCCAGACAAATGATGGCAGTCAAAAAACTTGCTGACATTCTACTTGACAAATTTCGGTGGATGGGCAACAAATAATTGATAAAAGACGTTGCAAGGGGGATGAGTATTTATGGCAGTGACAGCAATGAATACGACCGAACTCCACGATTATTTAGTTGAAACACTTCCGAAAATCCTGGAGGAAAATAAGGATATACAGCGCGCGATTTTCCGTATTTCAAGGCGCAGGTTTGCTGACGCAGACGAGACGAATCTCCGCTTCGATCGGATGTTCGAAGAACTCCAACAGGAGCGAGAACTTTCAGAAAAACGTTGGGAAGAAAACCGTCAACGCTGGGAAAAAAACCAGGAAGAACTGGCCGCAATGCGGCGCGAATCCAATGAACGCTGGAAAGAAAGCCAGCAGCGGTGGGAAGAAAACGACGAACGCTGGAAAGAAGGCCAGCAAGAGTTGGCGGAATTGCGGCGTGAATCCGATGAACGTTTTGAGCGCCTGATGCAAGAAATCAAAAATGTGCGCATCAAGCACGAAAGTTCAATTGGGGCGTTGGGAGCGCGCTGGGGCATTGCGGCCGAATCCTCATTTCGCGATGGCTTGAAAGACTTGTTAGAGCAAGACTTCGGCGTCCAGGTGATCAATATTACCGAGTACGACGATGACGGCGAAGTCTTTGGACGACCGGATCAGGTTGAACTGGACATCATCATCAAAAACGGAACGCTGATTATCTGCGAAATCAAATCCTCAATGAGTCGTTCGGACATGTACGCATTTTATCGCAAAGTGCAATTTTACGAAAAACGCCACCAGCGCAAAGCCGCAAAGCTGATGGTCATTTCTCCGATGGTTGAACCACGCGCCAAAGCTGTCGCGGATAAACTCGGCATCATCGTGCATTCCTATGCGGATGACGTGGAATTGTGATCATTGATGAAACTACAACGGATTTTAGAATTGAACGGATAATAAACCGGACAACTTGTTCTATTCTTTACAAGAAAAATGGGGGCAATACACGATGGCAACATTACTGATTGATAAGGTCAATGAACGAATTCCGGCGCTGTATGAAAATGCGTCAGAAGCGGAAAAACAGCGGAAAGCCAATGAGTTATACCTGCATTTTCTCACGACCGGATTGGGACGAATCTCCGTCCAGGTAATGTCCGAATGGCGCAACGCGATGGTAAAAAAAATTCAACCATCTGGTTGATAATGCCTACTGTCGTGAGTTTCTCGAAACGCTGCAAGTCTGGAAGCCGTTACAAATTTCACCGGAAATTATTCTGAGCGCGGATCGTTTGTGTGATCATTTTCGCCGTATGACGCCATTCACATTCAGGCCGCCCTGGAACTCGGATGCCAGTATCTTTTGTCGGAAAACCTTCAGGACGGCATGGTGGTTCAAAAGACATTAACGATTAGTAATCCATTTTAAAGAAGTATAAATTTTTGCGTTATGCTGATTGCATAAGATGAGAATTGCCCATGGGAAATATCGCTATCTCCGTTGAAAGCCTGGGAAAACGCTACCGTATCGGCCAGGCCGAACATCGCCCGCAGAATCTGCGTGAAGCAGTGAGCGCGTATGCCAGGTCGCCGTTTCGCTATCTGCGCAGCCGTTTACGCGAACCAGGCGAGAATGAAATGATCTGGGCCTTGAAAGATGTATCCTTTGAAGTCAAACACGGCGAAGTGCTCGGAATTATCGGCCGCAACGGCGCCGGCAAAAGCACCCTGCTCAAAATTCTCTCCCGCATTACGGAACCAACGGAAGGTTGTGCGAAAGTCTATGGCCGCGTCGGGTCGTTACTGGAAGTCGGTACCGGCTTTCATCCCGAACTCACCGGACGCGAGAATATCTATCTGAACGGCACGATCCTCGGCATGAAACGCGCCGAAATTGACAAAAAATTCGACGAAATTGTTGATTTCTCCGGCATCGAAAAATTTCTGGATACGCCAGTCAAACGGTATTCGAGTGGAATGTATGTGCGCCTGGCGTTTGCGGTCGCGGCGCATCTCAAACCAGAGATATTATTGATAGATGAAGTTTTGGCAGTAGGAGATGCTCAATTTCAGAAAAAGTGCCTTGTGAAAATGCTCGAAGTCTCTCAGGAAGGACGGACTGTTCTATTTGTAAGCCATAATATGACAAGTATTTCAAGTCTCTGCCGATCTTGTCTATCACTGCAATCTGGAAAGCTTGAAAAATTGGCAAATCCGGGAGAGGTGATTCTAGATTATCTTCAAAAATTTCAGAAAAAACATGAAAAATACTTAGCAGACCGACTGGATCGGGATGGCGATGGTCTGGTAAGAATGATGAACTTGCGTTTTTTGGATATGAATACCCATAAATCTTTAAAAGGGCTCGTGAGCGGACAAGATGTCTGTATAGAAATTTCTTATAAAGCGACTCAACATTCAACTCCTCTAAAAAACGTTATCGTTGGGCTTCCTGTATTTAATTTTATGGGACAATTTGTGGTTCTATTCAATAGTAATATAGCAAGTAGGGCATTTGATTCTTTGCCACCGGAAGGCTGCCTTTATTGCTATATCCCTCGATTTCCATTAATGAAAGGTTCTTTTTATATTGATTCTAACGTAATTGTAAATGGAATACTTTCTGATCACGTATATAATGCCATTTCATTTGAGGTTGAGAATGGTAATTTTTTTGGAACTGGTCTGAATGATTTTCACGACCGTCAAACTGTCTATGTTCCCCATTATTGGAGCCAAGAAATGAGTACAAAATTCAGTACAAAAGGTCCGTCGGTTTCATAAATGCGATGACTCAATATTCTCAGGAAGATCTGTTTATTTTAGCAATTCGTCGTTCTGGTAATCATGCGATTGCGAATTGGTTAATTCCCCATTTTTCAGGAATAATTCGCTATTTCAATGACTATGTCTTTCTGGTACAAAAGCATGCAGCAGAAGATCCTCTAAAAGGGAATCCGACATATTTGTATCTCACACAAGATGGACAAACTTTTTGCATTATGAACAAGGGTCAAGTGTGGACAATTCAAGAAATTATCGCCCGGGAATTGACCTATCGCCTTAAAAAAAAATTAAATCGGTTCATTCAGAAATTCTATCCTCCTGAAATTATTGAGCAAATGATTAATGAGCTTTCCGTGGAGCATGTTACATCAAAATTACCGTATTGGGTAGATGAGGACTATCATATTAAAGCGGTAGCGAATCTGTTTGGCTGTGAAAATCATACCCCCCAACAACTTGTTGTCGTCTTTCCGGAATGGCGAGATTTCATCTATAAGAAAGCCGTACAATCCAGAAATCTCAACGTTTCTGGCCAGCGTACATTTCTGTTAGTGTTGCGCGATCCTTTTAACAATCTGGCAAGTTTGATGCAGAAGCCATCAATGTGGCCGCCGAACCATATCACTCTTGAACAATTTCCAGCGACCTGGATTGCCTATGCAAAGGAATATCTTGGAGAAACTTCAAATTTGAAAGCTCTGGGCAAAGTCGTTCTTGTTAACTATAACAGGTGGTTTGTGGATCGAAGCTATCGACAACAATTATCCGAACAACTTGAAAAATCGTTTACCGATACCGGATTGAAGAAGATGTCTCCCAATGGCGGAGGGAGTTCTTTCGATCAATTAACGTGGTCAGATAACGCGCAAAATATGAAGGTCTTAGAACGCTGGAAAATTTTTCAGCAAAATCGAACCTACAGGGATTTGCTAAAAAATGAGGAATTACTTACGTTGTCGAAACAAATTTATGGGAAACCGCCATTTCCAATATAATATCAGTATATGATAGAATCTAAAGGAGTTGTCTATATTGCCACAGGAGAAAAATATATTGATGAAGCATGTCAATCGGCGGCTAGCCTGAAGGCTCATATGCCTGATTTACCGGTCACGATTATCACAAATGCTCCTGTTGAAATTCCAGTGTTTGATCGGGTTATTATCATCTCTATTCCCTATTATGGCTATTCTGATAAAGTTCAGTATATGTACCTTTCCCCGTATGAGGAAACACTGTTTTTGGATACGGATACGTATGTTTGTGCCGATTTCTCGGAACTATTCACGCTGTTAGAGCGTTTTGATATTGCAGCCGCGCATGCTCCCTTCCGGATGTCTTCGATTGATGCAGGATTCCTCAAAGATTATCACTTAGTTAAAGTTCCTGATAGTTTTCCGGAGATGAACACTGGAGTAATCTTGTTTAAAAAAAATCCTCGCGTCGCTCAATTCTTTATCGTTTGGCTTACGCTCCAAAAAGAGGCCTTGGAATTCGACGCGAATCCCCCAGATCAAGTAACGTTTCGTCAGGCATTGTATGATAGCGAATTGCGTATTGCTACCTTAACCCCGGAATATAACTGTCGCTTCATTATACCAACCTTTGTTTGTCGCACGGTTAAGATCTTGCATGCGCATCACTTTGATTTATCTTCTGTTGCCAAGGAGATTAATGCTGAAGCTGTTGCACGGGTATACATCGAATGGGATACGTATGGCCAATGCAAGCTATATCATCAGTGGCAGAACCTGAAACGAGAGGTTATGCAACTCCGTGAGAGAGTGCAGGAAACTCAACGCAGCCATTTCTGGAGATTATACAATCTCTGGATTCGAATAAAAACACTTTGGGCGATTTTGTGATCTCTGAATTTTTCTATGAACGTTTTTAATATCGTAGCATTACAGAAATGGAGTCATACAAGATTATGCGGAATTATCTGTATTCTATTAGTATCATTTTTTTCAATCCTATGGTGGCTGGGATTTCAAAATGTGCAATTTTCAGGAGCAGATCAATATGATTATGCTCAAATGGGACAAGAGATATTGAAAGGAAACGGTTTTTCAACAATACAGATTTTCCCGCGTCATGTGAAGTTTTTTCATGAAAAAGGGTATTTATATAGCAATTCATGGCCAAACCTCTATCGTTATCCGTTACCGACAATTTATAATGCTTTTTTTCAAATATTTTTTCAAGATCGTATCAGAGCTTCTGTTTTCCAATCAGGCATTTGGTTCCTTCTCACAATCCCAGTACTATTCTATTTTACTATCAAAATGAGCAACCTGCCGGTTGCTGTACTGGTTAGCATCTTTTATGCTGCAGATCCGATCCTATTTCGATTAGCCTATGATGGCCTGACAGAGCCATTAGCAACGTTTCTTGTCGTATGCGTATTCTGCTTGAATTTTTCATCTCGGGCATCTAGATGGACAGCTTTTGGAATAGGGTTGGTCTGTGGCTTAGCATATTTAACGCGTACGCAATTAGTTATTCTTATCCCGTTTGTGATAATTCATATGGTTCTGACCCGCCCCAAAACAGAACGATGGTCTTATAGTGTATTCATTCTGCTTGGCATTCTCTGCACCACATTTCCCTGGGGGCTTCGAAATTTTTCACTTACAGGAGATCCTTTTTTTTCTTTTAGTCAAAGCCGAAATTTGGTACTCGGTGCTCTTCCGAAGCATGCCGATTTAGATATGCAATTGCATGCTCCGACAGAAACAAGCATTGTTCTTCAATTATATGGAAAAACCATCATAAAGAAAATCTACCACAACATTTGGCCGACATGGTTTACTCTTACTCATTGGAGAACAATCTTCGATCATATATTTTGGCCGATCTTTGTACTTTTTCTTTCCTCCTTTTTCCACATAGAAACCTATTCGTCGCGTAAATATAAACTATTCAAGTGGGAATACTTGCTTTTAGTGTTACTTAACATGTTCGTTAGTGCAATGTTTCATCATGATACGCGATTTTATGTGCCATTTCGTCCGTACATTTTGTTGATTGGCATCTATGAATTATTTATGTTTTTCGATCAGCTTCTGTTCAACTATGGAGTGTTGTGTAAGCGAATTGCTCTTTCTATGATAGGGTTATTCGGATGTTTGCTTTTTATCTCGTTATTTATGCAACAACGTCATCTTGCCATTGATGTCAACGAACGTGAATCATGGCGGATATTGCAACAACTTACCTCTGCCGAGAGCATCATTGCCTCTGATGTTTCCCATAAAGTCACTAATATAGACCGTCGCTCTCTCAGATTGCCTGCGTATCCGAAAGAATTGCTCGAAATCGATCTGCAATATTTGGAAATTGATTATGTTTTGCTCTCAAAAAATGTTCTTGATGCTGTTCCATCGGAGGCCACTAATATGTGGTGGGAAACGTACGATGATTATGGCGAGTTTGTGGGGTCAGCAGGATTTTTAGCACAATTTCAAGTTGAATGTGAACTCCCTAATGGGGCGGTTTTATTTTCTAAACGGCATCAAGGAGCTCATGAAATATTACAATATGGGAGCAGTGATGCGATATAAGGAATCTCTACTCTTATGTTTGATATTGCTTCTTGCTCTATGGATAAGATTGTATGGCATTGATTTCGGATTGCCTCACCCAAAATGCAGACCGGACGAAGATTATATTTTACTCCATAGCCTACGATTTTTTACAGGAGATTTGAATCCTCATTTTTTCAATTATCCATCCTTATACCTGTATTTACTTTTTCTATTATATTTTGCCTATGGGATACTTCGCTTAATCATGGGAGCATCTTCTGATGAAATCTGGATAGAAATTGCCACCAATCCAACAAACTTTTTTCTGATTTCGCGAATGCTTTCTGCAATGTTCGGTGTTATAACTGTCGGAATAATATTTATAATTTGTCGCGGATGGTTCGGAAAAAATACAGCATTTATTGCAAGTTTTTTCATGAGCATTTGTTATCTTCATGTTCGCGATTCTCATTTTGGTACCGTTGATATAGCAATGACCTGTTTTATTATGTGTGCCATACTTTTTCTGATCAAATCGTACCATCACCAAAATCTTCGGAACGCTACAATTGCAGGCATCTTTACGGGGTTAGCGACCTCAACCAAATATGCAGGAATAATCTTGATTATTCCCATGTTTTTCTGTCAGATTGCAAATTATATTACCGCATCCTCGTATTCCACCGTATTGATGTCCTTGAAAAAATGCCCCCTAAAAACCTGTTTCTTGATAATTCTTTCAGTATTAACGCGGAAAAATTTGTGGATATATATAGTGGCAGCCATCCTCTCTTTTTTCGTATGCACTCCTTTCGCCATTGGTGATTTTAGACAATTTGCTCATGATTTTTTCTATGAAATGCAGCATGTGAAGGAAGGGCATGGCCTCTACCTTGGGAAGGCATGGAAATATCATGGACAATACACATTACCCTATGGATTGGGATGGGGGATATTTCTCTCATCATTATGTGGCATTCTTCTCTATTTAAAAAAATATCCGATACAAGCGATTCTCTTATTTGCGTATCCATGCTTCTATTATTTATCCATCGGAGGAGGGAAAACTGTTTTTCTGAGATATATGATTCCAGTCCTGCCGTTTTTATGTATAGCTAGTGCGATTTTTCTTTCCATGATTTGCGCAAAATTCAATCAGCAAAAATATTATATTTTACTAATCTATGGATTATCTATATTTTTTGCGATAGAATCGTTATATCATTGTATTCTTTTTAATGGGTTTGTTTCAAAAAAAGATAATCGCGTGATTGCCGCTGAGTGGGTTATGAAGAATCTTCCTCAAGGAAGTACAATCTATCATACAACCAATCCCCCGGTCTGTCAGATTCAATTGCCTTCTACATTATCATCATTAAGAACCCAGTTATCTCAACCCTTAGATTGGGTGCAGCGCAAACTCTTCGATGCCGAATTGTCCTTTCGCGAAAAAAATGAGCTCAATAAAGGCTATCAGAATGTTTTTTATCTGGAACAAGGTGTTTTCCCAGACTATATCATTACTCAAACTAGTCCACAAAAACATATTTGCCACATATCAAAACCATTACGATATTTTCTTGCAAGACATTATACGCTTAAAAAAAGTTTTCATGTAGTTGATATCGAATCTTCGAATAATTGGTACGATCAATTGGACGCGTTATTTATTCCGTTCATCGGATTTGGAGAGATCGAGCGACCGGGACCGAATATTTTTATTTATGAATATCGAGGGAAACAAGAATCTTCTTTTATCTCTTCTCAACCCGTCATCCCTTGGTGGAATAATATTCCTCCTAATGGATGGTTTGCATTGACATTTTCAGATTTTTAATATGATAATCGGATTTTTGCATATTGGAGCACCAAAACATGGCGTTTGTCGCTATGGGCGGTTGCTCGCCGCCGAAGCCAAGCGGCGAAACGATCTCACTGTGCTTGAACAGGCGGTCATCTTACCGCAAACGCTGAAACCCGATGCTGCATTGTTGCGGACGGCCGCGGATCAATTAACCGCCGCCGACGTCGTGCATATTCAGTTTACCGAGGCGATTTGGGGACCGGACGCGCATCGTTTCCGTAATCTGCGGACATTTCTGCGGCGCTGCCGACCGCCAGTCGTGGTCACGATTCACGACACCGAACCTATCCCCTATTGCCAGGAAATCGAGCCTGCGGAAGGTTTCAAGACTGTTGCAGGCTTGCGGCACATGTTCCGGCTGGGACGGCTGGCGCTATATTTTGCGGGCATTATTCCGACCTATCTGACCGCGCACCATGAAATCCGGTATTGGCTGATGGAGCGCACGTCATATAGTTTCGTCTGCACGGCAGAGGAAGAACGGCGGTTGCATACACCGCACCTGCGGGAAAAAATCAAGCGGATTCCGCATTTTGTGGAAGATCGTCCGTCATTGCCGACACGCGATGAAGCGCGAGCGGCACTCGACATTGATCAACAGCTTGTCATCACGCTTTTAGGCTTTATTTATGGTGGCAAGGGATATGAAATTTTGTTAGATGCTGTCGCCGCGTTAGCCCGATCTGACGTGCTTGTTGTGTTTGCTGGCGGCGAAATCCCCGGAAACGAATCGTACCTTCGTTATTTACAAGAACGAGCGCATGTGCTTGGCATTTCCAAACAATTGCGGGTGACCGGATATTTGTCAGAAGATGAGTTGAATCGCTATTTAATCGCAACAGATATTCCTGTTTGTCCTTATGAAAAGTGCTACGCATCTAGTTCCTTATCAAGTTGGATTTCTGCAAATCGAATTGTCTTAGCATCACGATTGCCCCAGTTCGAAGAATACGAAGCGATAGAGCCAGGAGCACTCCATCTCTTCTCGCCATATACACCAGATGCATTAGCGGAATCCATCCGAAAAATGATCCATGTACTTCAGAAAACCCCTTATGGCTATAATCAGAAAGTCATGTCGTTACAGCATCATCTTTCTATGCAGCATATTTTTGAGAAACATCGTGTGTATTATCAGCAAATCGCCCGGTAGCCGTAAAAATGAGGGAACAGAAGAATGATAACGAACATAAAAAAGTTGTTTATTGCACTTCTTCATAAATTGGGGAAGCACCTGATGCCGATTCAGGATATTTTGAAGAACGATCAATTGCTTGAAACCTCGGAAGCCGCGCAATTGATGCTACTGATGATGTATCGAGAGATGGCGTCGCAAGGAAAGTTATTAAACGCCATTAATGAAGCAGGATTTCGTATCTATTCCGAACAAGAAGAGGATGGGATTTTATTATATCTTTTTAGTTGTATCGGCATGACCTCGCGACAGTGTGTTGATTGTTGTGTTGGCAATGTGTATGCCGCAAATACGACGAATTTGATCCTACATCATGGGTTTGATGGCGTCTTGCTGGAAGGGGATGAAATCACTGCAAACAAGGCGCGGCAATTCTATCTCCAACATCCGGCGACATATCTGTACCCTCCGAGAGTTGTCCATGCCTGGGTTACCCGAGAAAATATCAACCAATTGATCGCAGAGCGTGGGTTACGCGGGGAAATAGACTTACTC
The DNA here is from genome assembly GCA_040772385.1 of Candidatus Vecturithrix sp. GTDB lineage: Bacteria > Moduliflexota > Moduliflexia > Moduliflexales > Moduliflexaceae > Vecturithrix. The sequence goes on from JAXGYF010000001.1 coordinate 1,541,810, forward strand.
TCTCTGGATATGGATGGGGTGGACTATTGGATTTGGGATGCGCTGGAGGTGGTCAATCCACGCGTTGTTGTCGTCGAAATTCAATTAAAATTAGGCACTCGTGAACCATTAACGGTTCCGTATAAACCAGATTTCACCTATACAGATTATCCTTATATCGAAGAGCCAATGATGGTGTTTGGGGGGGCCTCCCTTTCTGCCTTTGTGCAACTCGGAAGGCGAAAAGGGTATCGTCTGGTCGGGGCTATTCGGAAAGGGTATAATGCCTTTTTCCTGCGCAATGATATTTGCCCATCCTGGTTTCCTGAGGTGACCATTGAATCCTGTTTGCGCCATCCGCTTGTTCAGCAACGAATCGCGATTGCGAATCAAGAACTTCCCAATTTGCCATATGTGCGCGTGTAAAATGATGAGCAAATTACGCTCTCTTCGTAGGCCGAGTTTATCAGCGAGCCGCAGTGCCGGCTTGATGAATCTCGCGTTTTGTCCGGCGCATACCAAAGTCATTGAGTTCACGATGCCGGATCGCGTACATTATTGGGGCTTATGTCAGGAATGTAATTTAGACTATTACTATCTGAATGGTTTTCCTGAATTGCCCCAGGATTTCACCGATAGTCAATGGGGATTCAATGCAGACATGAAGATCAATCTTGACATACTCCAGCGGACACTAGCCTATGCAAAAATTTTTTAATATTAGCCCTCATGCATCATTATTTGAGAAACAACGCCTGCTTATCTGTATGATTGCAGTTTTTACTGGAATCGGATTTTTTTTCGTGCGTCATTCTATTGCATGGTCGTCAACGACATGGATGATTATTTATCATCCATCTGATTTTAATAATATCGGTCAAGTAGCTTCATTTCTTCATTCATTAAGGATACCAATCCCCCCTGTGATTTCTGTCTTTGAAATTTTCAATTTTTTGACCGATTGCTCAACCTCGTTCATAAATAAAACTTGCTACCGAATTGCGCTTGTTCTGCAATATGTTTTAGCTTTTCTTATCGCATCATCAAGCATGAAACGGCTTTTGACGTCATTTTTTCTTTCTCTTATCTTTTTATGGGGCACCATAATCATTCACCCTATAAATCCCTATAATTATGATATATTTTTCCCATTATTTTCTATGTTGTTTATTGTTCTTTTAAAATATGCCATCAATCCTTCTTTGAAAATTTTCAGACAGTATGTGGTCTGTTTTTTTTGTGGATTCTTTCTTTCTATGACAGAGTTGACTCGCCCCTTTGTTATGCTGATGTTACCAATTATTCTTGGCGGTGTATATGTCAGATTTCGAACACATCAAATAAAAAACGGATTTTTGATATTTCTTCTTCCTCTCATTGTTTTTTCAGGAGGATGGCATCTTCATCTTGCAATATTTCATCGACAATTTTTATCCTCCAATCACAGCGGTTTCAATTTACAGCGAGCCTGGCCTCATATTCCTATGCCGATACTTATCGAAGAGTTTCAAAACCACCCGATCAAACCAGGAAGATGGGAAAATTTGAATACGCCGGAACACTATGAAAACAGTGTTCGTTTACAAAAAGCGATCTTGCATTATTGGATCCGTCATCCAGGAAATACTCTGGCACTTATCATTCAAAAAATTCATTTTTTCATATCTGCCCCAACTTATCTCATGGGATATGATGAGTATATTCCACAAGGAACGATTTTGCCAATTTATAAAATAGGGGTCACGTTATCAGCAAGTATGAGCTTAATTAGCAGCCTGTTTTTGGTATGGTCTTGTATTCTTCATCCCTATTTCTTTCAATATATCTTTCAAGACACCGACAATCTCTTGATATTTTTTACAGTAATGTGTATTTTCTTTTGTTCTGTAGGTGAAAGTGGTGAAGAGTTTCGATTCGTCATATCCATATTACCTTTTCTCTCGTCTTTACCACTATTTCGTCAAAAATCTCCGTGTCAGAAACATCATCTAACAGCCGTTGAGTTCGTATGGTGAATAGACGATATAGCCATTTTATCATCATCTTATTGTGTGCAACGCTGGGGATCGCTCTCTCGAACCAGGGGTGGAAGGAGTATATCTTAGGCTTTGATCTTCTTCCCTATGCTAAATCCGCCTCTCAATTTTTTCTTTATGGGAAGATTATAGAACGCGGCGTTTTGACGAGTTACCAGTCTTTTACGCCGCCGGGCATCGCGTATCTCATGCTGCCCGGCGTTCTGCTGTTCGATGATCCGCGTCTTTTTGAAATCGTAGGAGCCTCGTTGACATATTTCGGGACATTAATCGGCATCTGGCTGCTGGCGAAACAGGCGGTGAGCAAACGGTGCGCGATCTTTGCCGTTATTGGTTATGCCTTATCAGGACAAGGCTTGTTTTTTGCGCGGTCGCTGTGGCCGCGTGCGCATCCGTTTTTTTTCGTCTGGATGACATATTGGATATTGCATTGGGTAAAACAACGCGATGGGCGGTTTTTAGCGACAGCTATCCTGACATGGGCTATCGGGCTCTACATGTTTTTAGAGATTGCTCCGGCCCTGCTGATTTTTCCGGCAATCTGGCTGCGGTATCGTCCGCCGATTACGTTGCGGTCGCTTGCCATTGCCGGAGCAGTCATTCTGCTGATCTGGCTGCCTTATTTGCGCTTTGAATATGGCCGCGATTTTGCTGATGTCAGGTCGCAGATTTTCCGGCAGACGTTATCGGATGGCGACGAACGGGCGACCTGGTGCGATCCGACGCTGTCGTTTGCAACATGGCCTGAAAATCCCTCAAAAACGCCTGCCGAGATGGCGGGCTGGTGGTTTCCGCAAGCGACGAATATTCTCCAACGCGCCTGGAATCGCCTGTATTGGACAATGCGCTATGCGGGCGACAAACTGGTTTGGACAAAATTATGGAATGGCGTCAACAATTTCAAAATGGCCTATCAACAAGCCATCCCGATTGCGCTGATCTGGTTTGGTATGACAAGCGGCGTCATCATCCGATGTTTGATGTTAGGAATACGACAGCGACAACGTGTTAGAGCAAGCAGTGTGATCGCTATTTGTCTCGTGCCCCCGTGGCTCGCCTTGTGGCTGCTCACGGACGCCGGTCGCGCTGATCGCTTCTGGTGGCTGTGGCCAATACAAGCGATCTTTTTCGCCGCATTTTGGACGGAAACTCTGCCAACAATCATTCGTTCGAAACGTAGTGTGCTGCTCTGTCAAACCGTCATGTTGCTGCTGGTTGCCACGCAGCCCCGCATTCTGGATAACATCACGGTATGGCAGCGTGAGGGCTGGAGCGGCCAGGATCATGAACGCATCCAGGTCAGCAATCTGTTGGCGCAGCAATTACAGGCCGACGGCATCGTGCAGACTGCGATTGGTTATCAGGTCTTGATGTATGGATGGGAACCAGCCTTTCATCGACATGACCCGCAATACAAGGTCGGCGCGGATTTCGACTTCTATTTGAAACGCAAATATGGCATCGTAAATACGAATCGCTGCGCCGAAGGCATGGCCCAGTTTGATGACTATCGCATCGTACAAATGGCTCGCACAACCGATGAAATGAAGTATCTGCACGTAGACGATCTGGACAATTACGAACAAATACGCGTAGTAGGCGCGTATCGTATTTTGAAAAAAAGGAATGGAACGCATGACTGAAACTTCCGCGCAGATCAGCGTGATTATTCATTTTCTGAATGCTGCAAAATATCTTTCGCAGGCGATAGACAGTGTTCTGCGCCAAACATTCATGGACTGGGAATTAATCCTCGTTGACGGCGGATCGACCGATGCAAGCGTTGTTATCGCCAGACGCTATCAGGCCGAACGCCCTGATCAAATCCGGATTTTAGAACATCGAGGCGCAACGACACTTGGCATCTTTTCATCGCGACTGTGGGGCGCGGAATCGGCCAACGCGCCAATTCTCGCGCTGTTAGATTCTGATGACGAATGGCATCCGCAATTTTTAGAACGACACTATGCGATCTACCAATATGTTTTTGCACAACGTCCCGGCATGGTCTATTGTCCGGTGACGTATTGGTGGGAAGACGCAGCGTCAGCCGTCCAAAGTTATGTACAACCTGTACCGCCGCCAGGTCTGCACGAACCACCGGATTTGCTAATTCCGTTCCTTGAAGAGAACTATCAGCGTAGCGCAGCAAATAGCGCAGTCATGATCGCCCGCGAACTTGTACTGCAAGCCAGGTCGTTGATCGGCACAGCGAACGAAGGCATGGCCGAAGACCAATACCTCTGGTCATGTTTATTAACGCAGATGCCGGTCTTTGTCAGTCCAGAGCCGCTTGCTCGTTACCGCCAATGGGCAGGCTCGACCTGCGCGACCACGCTGAAACGCGACCAGGCCATCACATTACGCCGAACACACCTGCGCTGGCTGCGTGAGCATCTTATAGCCTCCTATCATGGCACCCAACGCGACGCACTTTTGGTGCAACTTGAAGCCATTATCGCGCAAGAATGTCCAGAGAGAGCCGAAAAGCAAACAACTTCAAACAAATCACCAATCGTGCCGATGGCAGCATTGCCTTGCAACCTGCTTCAAAAACTCCGCCCATTTCCGTCGCTGATTCGCGCGCGTCTTCGAAGCATGATCGGCATCCGTCCGTTAAGCCTGCAATGGGGAGCGGACCGTGGCATGCCTATTCTGCGCTATTATACGGAAGAATTTTTGCACGAATACGCTTCTGATATCCGGGGACAGTGCTTAGAATTCCAGGAAGATACCTACTCGAAGCGTTTCGGAAAGGAACGTGTTCGGAACGTAGAAATTCTCCATCATGACGGGAACAATCCCAATGCCACCCTTATCGCTGATTTAACGCGTCCCAATTCTTTGCCTTCAGAGCAGTTCGACTGTATTCTGTGTACCTTTGTCCTGCATGTCATTTTTGATGTTGAACGTGCTGTATCGGAAATCTTTCGATTGTTAAAGTCCGGCGGAGTGTTGTTAGTCGTTGTCCCGCATATCAGCATGTGCGATCCGCAGGCAGGGGAGCTTTGGCGTTTTACGCCAGAAGGCTTGCGACGTCTGCTTGCCAACATTTTTGGGACGGAAAATGTCACGATTCGCGCGTATGGCAATGCGTTAACCGCCGCTGGCAATGTACGAGGGTTGACCGCGCATGAATTTATGAAACATGAATTGCAAGCGCATGATGAACGTTTTGCGTCGGCTGTCTGCGCCCGCGCTGTGAGAACCACCGCCGTTCATTAAAGGAGCGAATCATTATGTGGCAATCGCTGAAAGCGTGGTGGACACGTACTCATTGCTTGAAACGCGAAGCAAGGCCGGATGAAGCGCGTTTAATCGCTGACGGCTGGAATCGGTATGCGCAGCAGTGGCAGCCTGAGCAATTTGCCGTGTTAGAAGGCTATCACGTGCGCTATCTTGGCGATGAATGGACGGCGGAAGATGTCACACAGAATGAATCGACAACGTATGGTCTGCCGCCGGAGATTGTACGGCAATTTGATCGCTATTTGGAGCAACATGTTCTGAATCCCTATCTACCTGCCTCGGCCGCTGAAGGCATGGAAATCGGACCTGGCGGTGGACGCTTAACAGCATTGCTTGCGCCGCGTACACAATTGCTGCATCTTGTCGATGCCTCGGAAGCCATGCTCGCCCATCTCCGCCAACGTTTTGGTGAAATGCCCGGCCTGCGCTATTATCACAGCGACGGCAAAACACTACCTGTCCTTGCGCCGGCTTCTTTAGATTACATCATTGCCTTCGATGTGTTCGTGCATTTCGAGCCGCGGCTGGTGTATTGGTATGTGCAGCAAATCGCCCGTCTATTGAAGCCAGGCGGCATCGGCATTTTACATTACGCCAATATGTTAACGCCGCTTGGGTGGCAGCAATTTCTGCGAGATGTGGAACCGAATCTTCAGACACGCCAGTATTTTGCCGCGTTTGGCGTGATGTGTCCGCCAGTGATGGTACAGTTCTTAACCGCGCTTGGCTTGGAGACGCTCGCTGCGGATACCCGCGCCATTCCGCGTGACGCAGTAGCAGTCTTTCGCAAACCATTATGAGCGTCCTATACCGCCTCAAACACTACGGCCATGCATTGCGGCTGCGTCCGCAACCGTCCGCCGTGATTCTGATGTATCATCGTGTCGCGGAACTCGCCTCCGACCCGCAATTATTAGCAGTTTCGCCGCGCAATTTCGCGGCGCATCTGAACGTGTTGCGGCGGCAGCATGTCATTCCCTTGCGCCGGCTGACCGCGCATCTGCAATCATGGCGCGTCGTGCGGCCGGCTATCGTCATCACGTTCGACGACGGCTACACCGATAATTTTACGCAGGCCGCGCCTTTGTTGCAAGCGTCTCGACTGCCAGCGACGGTCTTCGTAGCAACGGCGAATTTGGATACGCCGCAGGAATTTTGGTGGGATGAATTGGAACGGCTGCTGCTCTTGCCCGGCAAAGTGCCGGAAACATTGACCCTGGCTGTTCATAATCAGCCGATTTGCTGGAAACTTGGCGCAGCCACAGTCTATTCCAAGCAAGACGCTGAGAAATACTGCGCATGGAACGTGCTGTCGCCGGACACGCCGACGCCGCGTCATCGCCTTTACCGCGAGTTGCACGGCCTGTTGTATCCCCTTGATGCCGCGACGCGAGAGGCCGTTTTAGACGCACTGCGTGAATGGGCGGGGCAATCGCCGGACGGACGCGTGACGCACCGCACCGCGACGTCCGCGCAGATTGCCTCAGTTGGAAAAAATCCGTTGCTTGAGATTGGGGCCCACACGGTTAATCATTCCGTGCTGTCGCATTTGCCCGAAGCGGCGCAGCGCGAGGAAATCGGACGCTGCAAAGCGGCATTGGAATCGCTGACCGGCCAGCCGGTCACGTCATTCTCTTATCCGTATGGTATGCCGTCCGATTATTCCCAGCATACACTTGACATCGTGAGACAGTGTGGCTTTTCCGTCGCCTGTGCGAATTTTGAAGGCCGCGTGACCACGTATGCAGATCGGCTGCAGTTGCCCCGCTATATCGTGCGTAATTGGACGTCGGAAGCATTTGTGCGGCAATTGCGAGTATGGATGGGCGTTCAATGACGATTTTACAGGTAAATACGCAGGACGCTGGCGGCGGCGCAGAGCAGATATCCCGCATGTTGCACCATGCGTATCGGGCGCGAGAGCATCAGGCGTTTTTGGCAGCCGGCGTTAAGCAGTCGCAAGACGACGGCGTGATTGCGATTCCATATTATCGCTATCCGACACTCTGGCAACGCATCTGCTGGAGAATCCGACGCGAGCTTGCGCCGCGCGTACCGAAGCGTCATGCCACTGTCGTTGATACTGTTTTGCGAACCATCGAAACGCTGCCGCAGCAGGCCGCCGCTCTGAGCGGGCGCGAATTCATGAATTTTCCGGCAACAGCGCATTTATTGGAATTAACGCCGGAACGGCCAAACCTGCTGCATTGCCATAATCTGCACGGCAATTATTTCGACTTGCGGACGCTGCCGCGCTATTGCCAGCAATTGCCCGTCATGTTGACGCTGCATGACGCCTGGCTGTTGAGCGGCCATTGCGCCCATTCATTCAATTGCGTACGCTGGCAAACCGGCTGCGGTCATTGTCCGAATTTGACGATTTATCCGGCCATCTCTCGTGACGCCACGCGCGCGAATTGGCGGCGCAAGCAGGCGATTTTTCGCCAGTGCCGGTTGTATGTCGCCGCGCCAAGCCAGTGGCTGTTGCACAAAGCCGCCGCGTCGCTGCTTACTCCAGCCATTGTCGCAAGCCGCGTCATTCCGAACGGCGTCAACCTGACGATCTTTCGCCCGACTGAAAAAGCCGCTGTACGGACGAAGCTCGGCTTGCCTGTGGACAAGACGATTCTGCTGTTTGCCGCACATCGCATTCGTGCTAATCAATTTAAGGATTACGCGACGATTCGGCAGGCGATGTTTGCGCTGATGCCGACGCCGCTCGCCTCGCGGTTGTTGCTGCTCGTGATGGGCGAAGGCGGTGGGACAGAGCGTTTTGGCGAGATCGCGCTGCGCTGGATTCCGTATCAAGACGATCCGGCAATGGTTGCCCGCTATTATCAGGCTGCCGATCTCTATCTGCATGCTGCGCATGCAGATACGTTTCCCACTTCGATCATCGAGGCATTGGCGTGCGGCACGCCTGTGGTGGCAACCAGCGTTGGCGGGATTCCGGAACAAGTCGAGCCTGAGCGTACCGGTATTCTCGTGCCTCACGGTGCTGCTGCAGAAATGGCGACCGCGATTACGGAGCTTGCAGCCCAGCCATCACGCCTGAAAGAGATGAGCCACGTAGCGTCGGTAAGTGCGGCAAAAAAGTTCAGCAATGAACGCATGGCTGACGCCTATATAAATTGGTACCAGGAAATCATTGCCTCATGGCGCAAATGAGGACACTTGCAATCTGATGAGTAACACTCCAAAAGTTTCGATCACTATGCCAAACTTGAATAATCGTCGCTTTCTATTGGAACGATTCGATTCGATTGTCAATCAAACATTAACTGATTGGGAATTGATTATTGTTGACAGCTATTCCGACGATGGCGCATGGGAATTGATTCAGAAATATGCAGCAAATGATCGCCGTTTTCGCATTGCACAGGCCCCTCGCGACGGAATTTATTCCAATTTGAATCGCTGCATCGCGCAAGCGCGAGGGGAATATGTGTATATTGCCACCAGCGACGACACTATGTCGTCAGATTGCCTGGAAAAAATGGTGGCGGCGATGGACGCGCAACCTGAGTGCGGAATCTGCCATACCTGGTTGACTGCCATAGATGAACACGGAGATGAGATTGTCGGTTTTGCCAAATTATTACGCCCTGCGCAATTTTATGGTGACCTCATGCGCACACCCCATATTCGATTGGCCCCCTATGACGGAATTTTGCACTGCGCCCTCTATACTGTGTATACGTCACTCACGCAATTATTGATTCGTCGCTCCGTTTTCGAACACATTGGGGTTTTTCGGACTGATTGGGGGGCGGAAAGTGATTTTGAATGGGGAATGCGGGCAGGGTTGTGTTGTCATGTGCTTCATATTCCCGAAGCATTGGCAACCTGGCGAATTCACTCGCAACAAGCAACGCGGTACGGAACCCCAGCGTATTCTGCCAAACGACAAAAATTCTGTCAAATGATTCGAGCTGCATTGCCAACATTAAGTCGTTGTTCTCAAGGACGTGCTCTGCCTAATCTCAGTCTTCGCCGTCTTCTGTTTCCTTATAGACGAGAAGTTGTTCGACTAGGTATGAGAGAACGTCGATCTATCATCCGGAAACTCATATTTATTCTTCGCATGTTTTTCGTCAGTCCAATGGCTGTCAGGGATTTTCTTATTCTGCGGTTTCTCAGAAATGTGCCTTATGTTGATGATTTGACGTATATTCGAAAAGAAATTCAACGCCTAGGATTAGAAGAAAACATAAAAATTCTTGACGCCCCATAAAACACCTCGTAAGACGATTCCATTACACCCATAGAAAGCTCTCTTTCATGGTGTCGATATGGAAGAGAAATATGAACCGGAAAGTGCTAAAAAACGGGATAATACTCATGAACAGTTCTCCTTTATTCGCGTATTTCGGACATCATAAATGCGGCAGTACCTGGCTCTGTTCTATTATGCATGAAATATGCCAGAGAATAAACCTAAATTATGCTTATGTGCATAGCCCTTACATGTTTCATGGACGACTAAACAGCTTTGTTCAAGAAAATCAGACCGAATTTTTGGCATATACCAACGCGAAAATTCGATATATTGAAGAACTCGATCATTTTCAAGGGTTTCATGTGATCCGGGATCCCAGAGATATTCTAATCTCTGCCTATTTTTCTCACCTGTACTCTCATCCGACTGATGAATGGTCTGCGCTCAAAGAACACAGACAACAGTTACAAAAGGTCTCCAAGGATGAAGGCTTATTGCTTGAGATGCAATTCTGCAGGGATGTGTTTACAGATTTATACACCTGGAATTATACTCAACCAAATGTAATAGAGATGAAAATGGAAGAATTCGCCTATGATCCTTATGAATCACTCATACGAGCTTTTTCATTCTTAGGATTGCTCGATGAACGTTATGGCGTAAAAGTGTTTTTGTGTCGTGCCATCAGGCATAAAATTTATAGAACTTTTAAACATTTTATGCCTTTTCATTGGAATCCAGGAAAAATTTCAATCCATGACCTTCTGGCAATAGTTTATCGTAACCGGTTTTCCGCTAAAACCGGCGGAAGGAAACAGGGAGAGGAGAATGTCACAAGTCATTATCGCAAAGGGACACCTGGAGATTGGATGAACCATTTTACCCCGGACCATCATGAATACTTCAAAAAAGAGTATAATGATGTACTTCTTAAATTAGGCTACGAGACGACCCCTGATTGGTAGTGATGTTTACATAAGAATATCAAAGATTCTGCTTGGTTCTGTCAGACCTGTGGCTATACCCAGGAAAGCTTTATAAAACAACGGATTCTGGAGTTTCGGTTATGCGGCATTTTTACATTGGAATTGGAATAGGTCACATTACTCTTTCGCTCGTTATACTAAAATTTTTGCTTTTACCTTATATTTGGCTATGTATGTTATGGAGCATAACTGTTTTGTTTTTCGCGGTTTCAAACAGACATTTACCTATAAGGCTTTTCCTCGTATATCTCAGTGTGACTTTTTTTACATTCAGCATCTATGAAACATTTTTGTGGATACAGGTAAAGCAGATAAAAGAAACTCCCACTATGTACGAAGAGTTCTCTCAAAAGTCTCTTGATGAAAAACATGACGTATTAGGATACGCTCCGTATAAAAATATGACAGTCTCTCACCTGAGAAAACACAACAATGTATTGGATTTTCGTGTCGTCTATACGATAGACTCTAAAGGTTTACGGATTACCCCGGAATGTAATACAGATTGTACTGGTAGCATTCTTTTTTTTGGATGCTCGTTGACGTTTGGGACAGGGGTTGAAGATCATGAGACTCTTCCCTATAAGGTTAGTATAGGGACACAGAGAAAATATCATGTGCATAATTTCGGGTATCGCGGGTATGGGCCGCATCAAATGTTAGCTGCATTAGAACATGGTTTGGTAGAACCTATTGTAGAAAATCCCCCTGAATATGTCATATACCAGACATTTCCTGATCATATTCGCCGTGCAGCCGGTTTGGCAGAATGGGATTCTCATGGACCCAAATATATTTTGAATACGGAGGGAACTCTTTTATCGGCTGGACATTTTGACGATTCGGAGAAACAGGAAGACACCGAGATAACACTGAGTCAACGAGTAAAATTTCAGTTAATAAAATCACTCATCATAAAAAAAATACTCGATACATATCAATTTCATTATCAGGTTTTTTCAGAAGCTCATATTCGGCTATTCGTTGAAATCGTAAATTATTCTCAACAGATAATACAAGCACGGTACCCCCACTGTAATTTTGAGATTCTTTTTTGGGATTCTGAGGATAGAATCTCACGAAATATCGAAAAAAAATTAAAAGGGAAGGGACTACATGTTCATCTTATGAGTAATATACTGCCGGATTACCAAAGAAAAAGACTTTCAGATTACAGTCTTAGTCTATATGACACCCATCCAAGTGCTTTAGCGTATCAACTTATTGCGGATTACGTGATCAATGAAATAATAGAGCAACGTTAGCTTAACTAATGACTTGTTCAAACTTGCTGATGAAACCACGCTAGCTTGATAAAAACATGTATGCCTAAAAAAATACTGGTGATTTCTCCAATTCCAACTCATCCCCGCAATGCCGGTCATCGCGAACGCATTTATCAACTGGTACGGGCGATGCAGCAATTGGGCCATGATATCCATCTGCTGTATATCACGTTGGAGTCGGGCGGCGATCTCGAGGTCATGCAATCGTGTTGGGGCGACCAGTTTCACATATTTTGCCATAGCCCCGACCGAACACCGAACCATTGTGCTCCGTCGTTTCATGCGACGTTGACTGGCAGGCTGATTCGTCGAATCGGTTTTTTCTTGAGGAAAACGTTAGATTTTCCTTATGGAGTGGATGATTGGTATGATCCGGCCTGTGAAACGATGATTGCGGAATTACATCGTCAATTCAGCTTTGATGTGGTATGTGCAGAATATGTATTCTGTTCCAAAACACTCAGTCTCTTTGATTCTCAGACATTGAAAATCCTTGACACACACGACGTTTTCGGAAACAGAAAGAAACTGTTTCAACAACACGGACAACAACCGCTTTGGTTTTATACGACGCCGCGTGAAGAGCGAAAAGCTCTCAGGCGAGCCGATGTGATTCTTGCGATTCAAGAACATGAATGTCGATTTTTTCAAAAACTTGTGCCGCAAAAGCAAGTTGAAACCCTGGGGCATTTTGTCGAACTTCAACGATCGCCGTTGAAAACGAAACGGCCACAGACTTTGCTATTTCTGGCATCAGCGAATCAGATCAACGTGCATGGCTTTCAGTGGTTTTTACGTGAAGTGTGGCCGCGCGTTCAATCGCGGCAACCAGATGTTCGGATGTTGTTAGCCGGAAGTATCTGCACTGCCATTGAAGATCATCCGGCGGCGATAAAATTAGGCGAATTTCTAGACGCCAAACCAATATATGAGCAGGCCGATATCGTGATCAGCCCGATCCTGTTTGGCACAGGCTTGAAAATAAAAAATATTGAGGCCATGGGCTACGCCAAACCGCTTGTGACAACATCTGCCGGGGCTGAAGGATTGGAACAGGGCATACAGACTGCATTTTTTGCCGCTGCCACTGCGGAAGAATTTGCCAATCGCATTCTCGATCTCTTGACAAATTCTGAACTCCGGTATCGAACATGTCAACAGGCGTATCGTTTTGCTGAAAAACTCCAGCAACAGAATCGTTCAACCTTAGATCAAGTCTTACAGATCGAACATAACCAATGCCAACACCACTAAAAGTACAAATCATCAGTCGCTACGTGCCTGCTGAGCATCGCGCCGGGCATTTTACCTATTTGCTTGGTTTGATGCGTTATTTTCGCCAGTGTGGATATTCACTGGAGTTAGATGTACTCGATCCGTGGTTTCTGCCTGAACATATTCCGCAGTATACTCATGACATTGCTCAGGTGTTCATTATGCCTTCCTCGTTTTTACAGGAACGACAGGAAACTATCGAGACCATGTCAGTAAAAAACATATTGTCTCCGCTGTATAGTCGTCTTCCAGCGCAACTGCTTTGTCCACTGAGGCAAAAGTATTATCAAATTCAGGGAAAATCAGTCCCCGGCGTTCATAAAGTGGATGCGATCGCCACAGAAGCGGAAAGAGCCTTTGCCGCATATCGCATCAAACTCCGCCAGCCAGATGTGCTTGTTGCGAATGAAACATTTTTAGCTAATATTTTACAAATTTGTCAGGATAATAGAAGCATCTTAAAAGCCTGTATCGCCTTTGATCTTCACCATCAGCGGAGTGTAAAATTTCAACAAAACAACATGTCCAACAAGAATCACTCGGAATGGAGCTATCAAAACGAGCAAGAACAATTGAAATGGGCTGATGTGGTGCTTTCTATCCATGGAGAAGACGCCAGAATTTTACGACAGATGGTTCCTCAAAGCGAAGTGCTATGCGCTCCCATGCCTGCAACGTATCACTCCCATGAGCCTACAGAACAAGTTCCGGGACGCTGCCTGTTTGTGGGCAGTGATATTGATCATAACGTGCATGGTATGACCTGGTTTTTAGATGACGTCTGGCCTCTCGTGCTTCAGAAAATACCCGAATGTGTGCTGCATGTTTGCGGCACGGTCTGTAGAGCCATTTCAAAAAATTATTCGAACGTTCATCTCCTGGGACGTGTAGATGAGCTTGATACAGAATATGCTGCAGCTCAGGTTTGTCTTATTCCGTTAATTGTCGGCAGCGGGCTTAAAATTAAGTTAGTTGAGGCGTTCTCTCATGGACGGGCATGTGTTTCGACCTCAGTCGGCGTACAGGGTGTGCAGGAACTTACAGGGAGGACTGTCCTTGTTGCCGATACCCCGAATGATTTTGCCAGGGCCGTTTTAAGCGTGTTAACCAATCCGGACAAACGACGCTCAATGGAAGAAGAGGCTAAACGCTATGTTATAGAGCATCTTACCCCTGCGAAATCTTATCGCCCCTTTATCGAGAGAATTGAACGGCATATCCGTCATTGCACGTCATTAAGTGACAACAAATTTGAACGATCGTTATGAGACGCATATTATCGGCAAACAATACACGTCATAATCTGGGAATTTTTGTGCATATCCCCAAAACCGGGGGGTTAACGCTATATTGGATCATGAATCGCCAGTATATTCCCCAGGCGATTTTTACGCTTGATTGGACCAAACATTTCGACGACTCAGTCAGAGAGTTTGTGACGTTGCCGGAAGCGCAAAAACGAGCAGTCAAAATCTTGAGAGGACACATGCGGTTTGCCTTACACACAATACTTCCGGAAAACTCCCTGTATTTCACCATTCTTCGTGATCCGGTGGAGCGCATGATCTCCTATTATCATTATGTCCGCCGCAGTTCGCATCATCCCTGGCATCAGGAACTCCATACTCGCAACATGACATTACAGGATTTTATTATGCAGGTTCCTGACTGGAATCTGGATAATTGCCAGACCCGTTTTTTAGCGGATGAACCATCCTGGGTCGAATTCGGCCAATGCACGGCTGACATGGCAGCAAGCGCGAAACAGAATCTGGGAAAATTTAAGATTATCGGACTCACTGAACGATTTGATGAAACCCTGGTGTTGTTGAAACGCGCGTTTGGTTGGAACGAGCCAGTGTATTTCAAGCAAAATGTCTCTTCCTCAAAACAGAAAAAACTCATGGATGGAGCTATTGAGGCGATACAGCAACGGAATCAATGGGACATTGACGTGTATCAACATGCTAAAAGATTGGTAGAACAGCAATTGCAGCAGCAACCTCTTTCCTTTAAATATGACGTGCTGAAGTTTAAGCTGTTGAATAAAGGGTTTCAAACGCTTCATCCATATTATTATCGGTTCAAGCAGCGCCTCCAAAAAACGGCATAAGAACAATAGGAAAAAGCTTGACAAATTTCTAAAATTCCCTTTTAGTACAGGGTGCTGATGTATTTGTGGATTGTTTATAAAATAAAGGACGAGTGAAGGAATGAAACAGAAAAACGTTGTTATCGTGCTCTTGATCGTTTTCGCAAGTATCTACCTGAGTAGTCCGCCTCGTGCAGAAGCCTACCTTGACCCTGGAACCGGAAGTTATATCCTCCAAATTCTGATTGCCGGACTGTTGAGCGCGTTATTTATGATCAAGCCTGTTTTGAGTCGAATCAAACTCTTTACGGCAAAATTATTTGGACGAACGAAAGAAGATAATGATGAAGGATCTCTCGGTCAATAAAAGACTCTGCCGGGGGTCTTTCCGAGATCCGAGCGGATTTCTGTTTTGGCGTAACGGCGCGCTTTACCGGCAAATCAATACCTGCTACCAGGAAGCCTATAAGCTGTTAAGAGACTCTGCGCTGTATCAAACACTTGTGGAATCCGGCAAATTGATTCCCCATAAGGAAGTCTTACTTGAGCCGGAAGTCCCGGAAAATGCCTATAAAATTATTCAACCTGAACGAATTCCTTTTATCTCGTACCCCTATGAGTGGAGTTTCAGCCAGTTGAAAGATGCCGCCCTCCTTACCCTGAACATTCAGGAGATTGCGTTGAATCATGGCATGTCGCTCAAAGATTGCAGCGCGTATAATGTACAATTTTATCAGGGCAAACCAATTTTTATTGATACTCTTTCATTCGAATCTTATCAAGAGGGCCTGCCCTGGGTCGCCTATCGCCAATTTTGCCAGCATTTTCTGGGGCCATTGGCGTTAATGGCGCATACCGATATCCGACTTCAACAACTGCTGCGGGTATATATTGACGGTATTCCGCTTGATTTTGTCAGTAAACTACTCCCTTTTTCGACAAAATTTCGCTTTTCCCTGTTACTGCATCTGCATGTACATGCCGCCAGTCAGAGACGTTTTGCCGATAAATCGAATAAAATCACTGCTCGGAAAAACGTGAGCCGCCGGGCCATGCTGGGCCTGATCGATTCCCTGAAATCCGCAATACGCTCCCTGACGTGGCAGCCCAGAGGCACGGAATGGGCTGACTATTATCAGGACACCAATTATTCCTCAACAGCATTGCACCAGAAAGAAGAGGTCGTCCGCACGTTTCTGGAAAAATTGTCTCCGGAGTCAGTATGGGATTTGGGGGCAAATGTCGGGAAATTCAGCCGGATTGCCAGCGAACGCCAGATTCCGACCATCGCCTTCGATGTTGACCCGGCTGCAGTAGAGCGGCTCTATCTTGAAAGCCGTAAAACCTCAGATTCTTATCTACTGCCCCTGCTGCTTGATCTGACCAATCCCAGTCCGGCTATCGGTTGGCAGAACCAGGAACGGCTTTCGCTGCAAGAACGCGCCCCGGCTGACACGGTGCTGGCCCTGGCGTTGATACATCATCTGGCGATTGGCAATAACGTGCCATTGGATGCTCTTGCAGAATTTTTCAGCACGTTATGTCGGCATCTTATCATTGAATTTGTCCCGAAAACCGATTCACAGGTGCAGCGATTGCTGGTAACGCGCGAAGATATTTTTGACGCCTATACGCAGTCGGAGTTCGAACGATGTTTCGATCTCTATTTTACCATCGAACAATCGGTGGCGATTCGGGAAACTGACCGAAAACTCTATCTCATGAAAAGACGCTAATATTCCATGCTCATGAAGGCACATCATACCACTAGATCGACGCGCATTCTTCATCCCTTTGTGTTTGCCCTGTCTCCATTATTGTTTCTCTTTGCGCACAATATGTCCGAACTCACATTATTGGAACGACAGTCTCTAGAACGCTTGCTGTTTCCTTCCGTCATACTTCTTTTGGGTACAGGCGGACTGTTCACGTGCAGCCGAATTATTTTAAAGGATAAAGCGAAAGCCGGCATCTTGACGACTCTGCTTCTGGCGATTATATTTGGATATGGACATTTTTACATGCTTGTCGTAGAAAAGGCCGGAATTCAGATTCTTTTTTCTCTGGGACATTTTTCTTTTGGCTATAACAAGTTGTATAGCCTCATCAGTGGAGTATTGATCCTTCTTAGTGTGTATTTCTTCAAAAAAACATCACGATCTTTCCATACACTAACCCATTTTTTAAATGTTTTTGCATCAATTTTGTTGTTTCTGCTTTTGGGACAGATAGTTTTGTATGAATTCCAAAGAATGGGGGACCGGCCACAGAATATATCTTACGTTAAAGAACCGGACACGGAAACGAAGATGGGAGATACGCTGCCTGATATTTATTATATTATTTTAGATGCGTATGGCGGTCAAAATATATTATCCAATGAATTTCAGTATGATAATCATGAGTTTTATGACTACTTACGTCAGCAAGGCTTCTATGTGGCGGATGAAAGCCTGAGTAACTACCCTTGTACTGTATTTTCACTGGCCTCATCGCTCAATTTTGACTACCTGGATCAATTGACCGATGTTGTCGGTACCGATTCGACGGATCAGACTGTTGCCATTGAGCTTATTGAACAGAATCGAGTCATGCAATTTCTTGGAGCAAAAAGCTATAAGCGTATTCATTTCAGGACGATTTACGCGCCCACCGCGCGCAATCGACATGCTGATTGGGAAATTGATTGTGAACGCGGGCTTATCAACGATCGATTTCTGAAAATGTATCTCAGCACGACGATTCTTGATCCGATTATTCGCAGACTCTCTGGAACCAAACGTGAGAGAATTCAGTGTCAATTTGCCAAACTTGCGGAAATTGCAACGATTCCAGAGCCAACCTTTACGTTTGCGCATATTATTGCGCCGCATGAACCGTTTGTGTTCAAGGCAGACGGCGAAGAAGTAGAGAGAGTGAGTCAGGAAAGATTCCAGGGAACCAGGCGATTTGAACCGGAAGGGAGAAAGCTTTATATTGGCCAACTTATGTATGTGAATACCCAAATCAAAGAATTGATAGAGATTCTCCTGAACACGTCCAAACAACAGCCAATCATTATACTTCAGGCCGATCACGGCGCCCGCGTGCCTCCCTGGGAGACTCCTCAACTTCAATGGTTTGATATTCTTAACGCCTATTATTTCCCTGAAAAAAATGTTTCTTTGTTATATCCTTCAATAAGTCCGGTCAATACATTTAGAATCATGTTTAATCTCTATTTTCAGACCTCCTACGAGTTGCTGCCGGATCGAAGCTACTATTCAGATATATATAAAAGTCCGTATCAATTTATCGAGGTTCTACATCAGAAACACCAAAATTAAAGGGAATATTGTGAAAGATCAGAACATCATTTTCGGCGCGGGCATGGCCGGTCTGGCGGCCGGATACGTTTCCGGACTGCCCATTTTCGAAGCTGCTGACGCGCCGGGCGGTATTTGCGCGTCCTATTATCTCAGACCCGGTACGAGCGAACGCCTGTTTACGCCGCCGGATGACGGCGATGCCTATCGTTTTGAAATCGGCGGCGGACATTGGATTTTCGGAGGCGATGCGGCGGTCCGTCAGTTTATCAACCGACTGTCCTCATTAAAAGAACATCTCCGTCGATCCTCGGTCTCTTTTCAGAACGATGCGTTGTCTGTGCCCTATCCTTTGCAGAATCATTTGCGGTATCTGGGAGCAGAGATTGCTGCGCAAGCTCTGACGGAAATGGCGCGTCCGCAAGCTTCGTTTCGCACCATGCAAGAATGGTTGGAAACCTGTTTTGGCCCGACGTTGTGTCAGCGTTTTTTCTTTCCCTTCCATGAACGCTACACTGCCGGGTTATATACGAGCATTGCCCCGCAGGATGCCTACAAATCGCCGGTCAACCTGTCGCTGGCCATTCAGGGGGCCTTGCAGGATGTTCCGGCTGTCGGCTATAATGCGACCTTCCGCTACCCGCACAGCGATTTGAGTACCCTTGCCAGAGCCATGGCGCAGCATTGCACGATTCATTATGGGAAACGAGTGATTCGAGTTGATGTGCATGAAAAAATTATCTATTTCGCTGATGGGAAAGAGATACCATACAATACAATTATTTCGACCTTGCCCCTCAATACGATGCTCTCAATAACTGATATTCAGCTTGACGTAACTGCCGATCCCTTTACATCGGTACTCGTGCTGAATATTGGCGCGGTCAAAGGCCGACAGTGTCCGCAGGATCATTGGCTCTATACCCCCGATGCCCGTTCAGGATTTCACCGCGTCGGAGTGTACAGCAATGTGGATGCGTCTTTCCTGCCAACATCGGGGCAATTACAGCATAACCGCGTCAGTCTGTATATTGAGCGCGCTTATGCTGGCGGCGCGAAACCGGCTGAGAGTGAAGTTCAAGACTATATTCAACACGTTGTGACAGAATTACAGGAATGGCAGTTTATCGAGGATGTTGAAGTCTGCGACCCGACCTGGGTTGACGTGGCGTACACCTGGGCATATCCTGATTCGCGCTGGAAAGACGAAGCATTGCGGGCATTGGAAACGTACAACATTTATCAGGTAGGTCGTTACGGACGCTGGCAATTTCAGGGAATCGCGGATTCGATTCGGGATGGATTTATCGTCGGCGCGAGTTTCCTGTAGTTATCTCATTTATTTTTATTGACTTTCCTCAAAAAGTTCCTACAAGAATGATATGTAAACAAGAATCCAAAAATCTGAAAAACTCAGCGTATGTGGAGAATGACAAGAATAACGAAGAAGCAAGAATTGTAGTGTTCCCGTGTATTCTTTATTCCTAATCGTTTCATAAACATGCCGAAAAAGCCAATAAAAATATGAGCAGATTTACCTTACAAGAGGGGAAAAAATATACCTTTAGCGATTATTTTGAGATGGAGCATCCTGTTGAAGAAATTGTGGCTGCATTGGGATATACGTTGATCTTACAGACCGTGCAGTTCCTTCAAGATCAAAAATGCGATACAACGCGCATTCAACGCTTGCGCGATTCCTATTATGAACTGCTTCCCAAAATCACGATTACTTCAGAAATTGCCAAACGAGAGTTTATGATCGCTCCTTTGCTGTATGAGGTTATACGTCAGGTTGACGCCAAATTGCATGTTGATTATCAACTCGATGTAGATGAATATTTAAGCGGATCTGTGGATTATTTCATTCGCGCTGCTCAGGAATTAGTGATTGTGGAGGCAAAACACGGAGATCTTGATCGCGGATTCAATCAATTGGCAGTTGAACTGATTGCCGTTGATCGGTATGAAGAGCCTCAACCGCTGCATAAGGTGTACGGAGCGATTACGATCGGCGAGGTGTGGAAATTTGCCGTGTTAGAAAGGGACAAAAAACGGATCATCAAAGATCTCCATACTCTGCGCTACCCTGAAGATATCGAAGAAATTTTCTCCGTGTTATGCGGCATACTGACGCATAATCACGGCTGAGCCAGAGGATGATGAAACCGAAGAGCAGTTTTTGGGATGACAATGCATATACGCCGTGGACGTTGCAATGGATAGGCAAAGAACTGCTCTTGTGTCTTGCAGAACGAAAACTGCCGAAACGTTTGCTTGTCAGAAAAAAAATTCGTCCCGACTGGTATTACGCGCTCAAAATCAAGAACGCGCTGAGTAAAAAGTGCAAAGTCGGTTTTGGCCCGGTGGTTGAAGGGGAATACAATATTGGCGTTCGAGGTTCGCGCATTGATCCGATCGTCAATTGCATCAACAGGGAGAGCGAGAATTACTCAGCCAATATTTTTTTTGAGTTTGACGAGATGTCGCGTTTTGATCTGGTCGTGATCGTCAAAGAATTTCATCCGGGGCTGTATCCGTTGATCGAGCAACTCAAAGCGCAGGGCAAGCGTGTTGTGTACGATATTGTGGATAACCCCTTTTGTACGGACCCGCGCAGCGTCAGTTATCATGATCACCCGGAATTTCTGCGACTCATGGACGGTGTCATTTCATCCAGCCCGATTCAGACAGAGGATGTCAAACCGGTCAATCCGAATGTGGTGCTGATTGAACATCCAATTATCAATTTCGAATGTTCCACCTATCCCCAGAAAACACCGGTAGATCTTCTCTGGCAGGGGTATATGGCGAATGTAGAGGCGATGTTCCGGCTACATACCATTTTAGAAAACGTGCAGCAGGAGAGCGGGCACGACGTACGCATGATCTATCATAGCAATTGTCCGACCCGCACCGACGGGATGATCCGGTATATGAAATGGAAAATCCGGGATTGGCAGAACATCTTAGCGTCGGCGGACATCGGGATCGTTATTAAACCACCGGAGAATGAGATTCAACGCCGCAAGCCGTCGAATAAAGTCTTGAGTTACATGGCGGCCGGGCTGCCGGTCGTGTGTACGCCGACCGAGGCGGATAAGCTCATCATGAAACACGGCACACATGGATTCTTCGCGTATACCGATGAGGAATGGTTCAGGTATCTGACAATGCTGATTGAAAATCCTGAGTTACGCAAAGAGATGGGGATGCGAGGACGACAGGATGTCTGGGAACATTTTACCATAGAAAAAATCACCGCGAAATATCTCGATCTGTTTGATCATATCTAAAAACCGGGGTTTTTCAAAAAACCCGGGTTACGCTATTTATTCCATTATTGTGTCAAGTGTTTTTTCAAGGCACGCTCGTTTTCTGCGGCTATTTTTATTGACATTTCTCAGAAACTCCCGATAAGAATTTCTTATGAGAAAGAATTTGAGTTGATTCGGGAATGGAGAGAAGCCGATTCCCCGAACAAGTGAAATTATATGGATTTCATGAAGACAACAGCGGATGGGAGGAATCAACGGATGGGTATCGGTATTCCTCCTCTGATCCGAAGATTCCTCCTATCCGTTGTTGTCCTCCTGGAAGGGGCTGAACAGTGTGTCCATATTTCCGGAACGCTGTAGTAGTTTTCATTCATGATACAAGCACAACACGTACCTTTTCCGAAACATCTGCTGATAGAAACCACAACCCGCTGCAACCTGCGCTGTAAACAGTGCGCACATGTCATTCATAAATATGATTTTGCCGACATGCAGTTGGAGACGTTTTACAAATTACGCCCCTTGTTTCCGACAGCAGAACAGGTCGCGTTGTACGGGCATGGCGAGACCTTTTTATATCCGCATTTTTTTGAGATGCTGGCAGAACTCAAACAGCATGATATTTTCGTGTATGTCACTACGAACGGTACGCTTATTACCGAAGATGTTGCCAGACGCCTGGTTGAATTGGAATTGGATCGCCTGGCTTTTTCCCTGGATGCAGCCACGCCGGAGCTGTTTAATGAAATCCGGCGCGGCGCGGATTTCGAAAAAGTGCTACACAATATTCGAACCCTGAATGTGCTGAAAAAACAGGCGCAGCGCGATGATAAACCGATTTTGAGCATCATGTATTGCGCCATGCAGAGCAATATTCAGGAACTTCCCAAATTAGTAAGACTGGCCGATGAATTGAATATGACGCACGGCGTTGCGGTTATGAATATTTATGAATACGGCCTCAGCGGCGAATCGCTGGTGGATCATCCTGAGCTTGCCGAAGGTTCTATCAATGAAGCGAATCGGCTTGCCCACCAATTAGCCGTGCCTTTAGGCGGCCTGGAAAATGGCTTTGAAGGGCTGCGGATTCTGCCAGTGCAGCTCAGCGCATGGGACAAACTGTATCGCAACTATCGCGAATTCAAACGCAGTTTTGATCGCATGAGCTTACTGAAAATCAAATGGTCGCGTCTGATGAATCGTCTGAACGGACACAACGGCCTCCGGCAGACGGAAACAACGACAGAAATGAAGAACACTCCGGAAAACGGTGAGACGTTTCGCGTGAAGAATTGCCGCGACCCCTGGGAGTTTCTGTTTGTGGATGTGCACGGCAATATCCGCCCCTGTTGCACCTCCCATCGGATTATGGGTAATCTGCATGAAGAAGATTTTGTGACGATCTGGAATAACGGCAGATATCAGGCATTTCGCGCGAAGATGGTCAGCCCCGATATTCCGGAAGAATGTAAAACCTGTATCAGAAAAGCATGGCAGACGATTCCCTCCTCACCCACGCTATGAAATGATGATGAATGTATCGCTTATCATTGTGAACCTGAATTCCCGGCAATTGTTGAAAGACTGCCTGACGTCCGTCTATCAGCATGTACACAATATTGAATTTGAAACCATTGTTGTCGATAACGCCTCGACCGACGGCAGTGTGGAGATGGTGAAAACGCGATTTCCGCAGGTACGCCTGATTGAAAATGCGGTCAATAATCGCTACGCAATTGCCAATAACCAGGGGCTGACTATTGCACAGGGACGCCATATTTTCTACCTGAACGGCGATACCATTCTGTTGGGAAATACAGTCAAAGAACTGGTAGAATTTTTAGATGCGTCCCCTCAGATCGGAGGCGTGGGATGTCGCCTGATATATCCTGATGGGGACTATCAGGATGCCTGCTTTCGCTTTCCTTCTGCTCTGAATGTGTTTTATCTGCTCTGTTTATCAAGATTTTACTGGAAAACCAGCCTGGCGGCCAATTATCCGCAAATTCAAGATGAAACAGAGCCTCAGCCGGTTGATTTTGTGATGGGTGCCTGCCTGATGGCGCGGCGTGATGTTCTTCAGCAGGTGCAGGGCATGGATGAAGACTATTATTTTTACGGCGAAGATTCCGACCTGTGTTATCGGATCTGGCAGGCGGGCTGGCCGATATATTATTTACCGCACAGTACCCACATCATTCATTACGGCGGGGTGAGCAGTACGATCAATTTATTTGACAACGATCAGCGGCGCAAACATTTAGGGGGCTGGAGGTCACGATTTCTCTTTATCAAAAAACATTATCCGCTCTGGCGCAGAAGTGCGATTTTTATGGCAGTACTCAGCGCCTTTGGCGTAAATAGCGTCCTTTATGGATTGGCGGCTCTCAAACGTCGAGATTGGCAGTATTTTCGCGTCAACATGGACGTGCATCTTAGGATTACACTGGCCGCTTGCAAGATTGTTTCTGCCCGCAAATAATGATACCTGTTACGCCTTCCTGTTCGTAGTCAGGCACTCCGCTTCGCTCCGTGCCTGACTACGAACACCGTTTTTTCTTCTGCCCTAACTGACTTTCAAAATCAGGGTTCCGAGTGGAGGCAGAGAGAGATTCATAGAATACGACTGTCCCTGCCAGGGGAGAGAATCGGCCAGACATCCGCCGCCGTTCTCAACGCCGCTGCCGCCGTAAATGTTCCAATCGCTATTCATGATTTCCTTGTAATAGCCTGGTAATGGCACGCCAATCCGATAGTTCTGGCGCGGTACCGGCGTAAAATTACACACAAAGATTAGAGTATCTTGCTCATGGTCCAGGCTTTTACGCATAAACGAAATGACGCTGTTATCGGAATCATAAAAATCAATCCATTCAAAGCTCTGATACTTGAAATCATTATGATAGAGAGCAGGCTCGGTCTTATATATCAAATTCAGATCGCGTACATAACGTTGGAGGCGTTGATGCGGTTCGTAGTTTAACAAATTCCAATCTAAGCCTTTATTGCTGTCCCATTCGATCCACTGCCCGAATTCGCCGCCCATAAATAACAACTTTTTACCCGGATGCCCCAGCATGAAACCGTAAAAAGCCCTCAAATTAGCGAATTTCTGCCACATATCCCCTGGCATTTTATCTAACAAGGAGCGTTTGCCATGCACGACTTCATCGTGCGACAACACCAGCACAAAATTTTCATGGAAGGCATACAGCAGGGCAAAAGTAATCATACCATGATGATAGCGGCGATAAAGCGGATCTTTTGACATATACGTCAACATGTCGTTCATCCAGCCCATGTTCCATTTGAACATGAATCCCAATCCGCCAAGATAGGTTGGGTGGGAAACCCCGGGCCAGGCAGTTGACTCTTCTGCAATCGTCATGACTCCGGGAAAGTATTCATACACTTTCTCATTCATTTCTTTGATAAATGCAATCGCCTCCAAATTTTCTCGCCCGCCGAAACGATTGGGAATCCATTCGCCCTCTTTTTTAGAGTAATCCAGGTAGAGCATCGAGGCCACCGCATCCACGCGAATGCCGTCAATATGGTACTTATCGAACCAAAACAACGCGTTGGCGACTAAAAAATTGCGTACTTCGTTGCGGCCATAGTTGAAAATCAAGGTGCCCCAATCTTTGTGCTCGCCCCGCCGGGGATCCGCATGTTCATAGAGAAAAGTGCCGTCAAAATAGGGAAGCCCGAAGGAATCACGCGGAAAATGCGCCGGCACCCAATCCACAATCACCCCGATGCCTGCGTTATGGCAGGCGTTAATAAAATACATCAAATCGTCAGGCTCTCCAAACCGGCTGGTAGGGGCGTAATAGCCTGTTACCTGATACCCCCAGGACTCATCAAAGGGGTGTTCCGCAACTGGTAGGAGTTCGATGTGGGTATAACCCATCTCCTTAACATAAGGAATAAGCTGGTCTGCCAGTTCACGATAGGTTAAAAAGCGGTTGTTTTCTTCGGGCATGCGCTTCCATGATCCAAGATGAACTTCATAAATCGTCACAGGCCTGTTCAGCGGGTTTTCATGTTCGCGTTTGATCAGCCACTCCTGATCATCCCACTGGAATTTATTGATATTGGCAATAATACTCGATGTTTCCGGGCGACGCTGGCAGTAAAACGCGTAGGGGTCGGTTTTCAGATACAGATGACCTAGTTGGGTTTTGATCTCGAATTTGTATAAATTCCCTCCTTTGAGAGCAGGAATAAAGAGTTCCCAGACACCGGACGCGCCTCGCATCCGCATCGGATGCCGACGCCCATCCCAATGGTTAAAATCGCCGACCACGCTGACCCGTTTTGCGCTGGGAGCCCAGACCGCAAACAAAGCTCCGTCAACCCCCTGATGATTCATCAGATGGCAGCCAAGTTTTTCATAAATCTTATAGTGCCGACCCTCGCCAAATAAATACAGATCATCTTCAGTCAGAACCGGCCAGAAAGAATACACATCGTGAAACCGTGTGCGCTGCCCGCTGTCATCAATAGTTTCCAACTGATAGTGAAACGGTTCCTGCCGGTCGAGAAAGACGGCTTCAAAAAAACCGGTGCCGGGCGACTGTTCCATCGGATAGAGCGTATCTTCCTCGGACACATACACATAACTCTCTCTCACATCGTAGAAATAGGCTCTGACGGCTATCGCTTTCTTATTTTTTACTTTGACCGGATGCATACCAAGCACGTCAAAGGGATCGCGATGCTCAGAATTCCCAATTGCGCTTATGTCCTGGGGTGTAACTGTAGGTTTCATATAGCAGATCTCGTGGTGAGCTGAGAAGTTTTCGGCAGAACTCCGCCCCTCTCATTCCCAACATGAGATAGTGAGTGCTGATAATATCAGGAAGTCATTGTGCATAATTTTTTTTGCACATCAAAAACCGGCAAAATTTATTCATAATGACTTATGAGTGGTCTATTTTGATGTTGTGGATGACCCTTTTACTTTTGTCAACTCAATTTCACACAAAACTTTGCATGGATAGAATGTCCTCCTGGGCCAATGTATAAGAAAGGTCTTGCGTCAGAGCAATCGTTCGACGGCAATATTCTTCATAAATACCTCGAACATCAACTTCTTCAGGATGTTCACTGCTGATGTGAACTTGTACGGCGATATGAGGTTCCATCGAGAAATAACCCCGATATCCGCTCTTTAACAAGTCGCCCATGATCGTTTTGAGATTCGCCCATCCTTCACCGGGGTAACAATAAACCACCTCATTTTTCTCATTACGATAACCATCTTTAATATGAAAATGACAAATCCAGGGTTTGGCGGCCTGATAAAACGCCCAGACATCTTCGGTCATCCCTCCGTGCGCGATAGGATTGCCGGAATCAAAAATAACTTGCAAAGCCGGGGAGTTCACTTCTTCCAGTAAAGTTCTGAGATGTTCCGGACTTTGCGCCCCCCAGCCATCGCAATTTTCATGTCCTAAAATCACGCCTTCTTGTTCCGCTTTGGCTGCCAGGATGCTCAGGCGGTGAATCACCTGTTTTTTCCATTCCCATTCATCAAAGCCGTCATTGGGATATGACATGATACGGATAATGTTGGTTCCTACACGCTTCATACGCGGAATCAAACGCTGGAACTCATCCAGATCTTTCTGAAAATCTGTGGTAATTGGTCGCGCCCAATTGGCAATGGCAGAGCCGAACCCACAGATAGTGATCTCTTCTTCCTGAAGAATACGATACACCTCTTCGAATTGCGCATCCGTCATTTGTCCGATGTTGACGCCATCAACATTACGAATTTCCAGCGAATGAATACCAAATTGTTTATGAATGGCAATCTGTTCGCGTAAGCCTTTGGCCGCTTCGTCAGCAAAACCGGAAAGTAAAACGCTCATGATCTCAACCTCCTGTCAACATATCATGCAAATTTGTATTCCGTCTACCGAAACGTCAGTTTCGACAGAGATCTAAAAACTTCTGATTCCAATAAAGTTATAGGACAGTTAGGCCATAATTTGTCAAGAACCACTTGACCGTACCTGAGAATGAAACTTGACAAAATAAGGAAACTCATATGCTTTATACCGAAAGAGTATATCCGGATATCACAGGAATTGTTCGAAATATGCTGTTTAAAATGGTTCTCAAAAATACTATGCAATTTTTCGGATCGCTCACGTGTTTTACGATCTGGCGTTCTCAATTATTTCATGAGGGGGATTCACAATGAATCAGTGGAAAATTTTCAGCATTGTTGCGGGATTTATATGTTTTCTGACTGCCGTGCACGGTCATTATATCATTGCTGGCATACTCTTTGTCGTTGCCGTTCTATGCGCACAACGCGGCGTTGCCGCCAACCATCACGGATCTGACAGGCATGATCTCTGATGTTATTGATCATGTTTTCATACATGTCGTACCGCGAACAAAGCTGTTCACGGTACGCCTGAGGTTGTTACATAAGGCCTTATGGCTGATAAATCAGAAAATATCGTCGCCGCTTTTGAATTCGAGACCGGGGTGATTATCGAAGCGCACCACACCGACGACCGCTTTGCCTTGCACAGCTTTTTTCACTTGCGCGACGCCTTCCACGCCAAAGCCCGCGCACAGTTCTATCGCGTTGATGCCCTGTTTTACTAATTGCTGTGCCGCTGCAATCGCTTCAGCGTAATTTTTTACGCCAACCACTGTGAGTTTGACAATGGGTGTATCAATCATTGCCCGGTGTTTAGCCGGATCAGCTTCCGGAGCCACAAAGATAAATGCTGCTTGTAATGCCATGATATTATTCCTCCTCTGAAAATACCCGTTCGTAGTAAACGCTTCAGCGTTTCTTCACGCTGCGAAAGCGGCTACTACGAGCCAGATTTTTATTGCGTCGGGTGAGCCGAAGCCCATGACCTCTCCTTTGAACATGTACCGCGAAACTGGAGTTTCGCGGTACATCTGATTTTCATCACGCCGCCGTGTAAGAAACCGGGTTTTTGTCAAAAACCCGGTTTCTACGGTTGTCCCATTGAACTTATTATAGCAGAGCCTTTACAGGGTTTTCCACGAAGTTCATTAACACGGCCAGGAATTCTGCGGCCGGCGCGCCGTCAATCACGCGATGATCATGCACCAGCGACACCCCCATCATGGGGCGCGGAACAATCTGACCGCTCACAACCACCGCTCGTTCTACAATCCGGCCTATACCTAAAATCGCAGCCTGTGGAGCATTGATAATCGGCGTAAAGAAGTCCACCGAACGATATGCGCCGAGATTGGTGAGCGTAAAGGTGCCATGACTCATCTCATCCAAACTTAACCTGTTTTCACGAGCCTTTTGGGCGAACTCTTTGATCTCGCTGCTGATTTGGAGCAGACTTTTCTTATTGGCATGTTTCACGACCGGTACCACCAATCCTTGCTCCAGGGCAACCGCAACACCAATATGGATCTCTTTGAAAATTTTGATCATGCTGCCGTCAAGGGCAGCATTCATAAAAGACCGCATCTCAATCGCTTTCGCGAGAATTTTTACCAATAGATCAGTAATGGAAACCTTACGCTTCTCATCAGCATCCTCATTCACCATTTTCCTGAATTCCAGCAGGTTGAAGACATCTACTGACGTTTGCTGGGTCACTCTGGGAATGCTCGTCCAACTGCGGCTCATATTCTCGCCAATCATTTTCCTCATCCCAGAATAGGGGAGAAGATCATAGAGCAGACTCTCTTCGCTCTTTTCCGTTTCTTCTTTGACAGCGGCAGGTGGGGCCTGGACGATAGGAGGTTGGACCGCCGCTTTTTCCACATCTTCTTTGGTAATTCTTCCGCCCGGGCCGGTGCCAGGAAGCCGGGTATAATCAATCTTCAGTTCCTTTGCCAGTTTCATCGCCGCAGGAGTGGCTTTGACACGCTTAACGGCTGTCGCCGCGTCGCTAATGGGCTGGGTTGGGAAACTCGCGCCAACCTCTTCCCCGGCTGCTCCGATCAGGCCAAGCAGTCCGCCGATGGGAAGTTCTTCGCCCTCCGCAGCGATAATTTTCAACAAGATGCCATCGGCTGGAGCTTCCACCGTATTGGTAATTTTTTCAGTGGTAACCTCCAAAAGGGTTTCGCCTTTTTTTACGGGGTCACCTTCTTTTTTCAACCATCCGGCAATGACTCCCGTCGTCATGGTTAATCCCATTTTCGGCATTTTTATTTCAATCGCCATTGTTTTCGCTCCTTCTCTTATAGCCGCTGTTCGTCTTACAGGCAGCGGGAATAGCCGTTTTCTACCGCTGTTCGCAGCGCCTCGTTGACATCCACAACCTGCGGACCGTCCATTGAAAGCTGCATAATAACCTCATCCTCTCTTTTTATTTCGATCTCTCGTTCGCCATCCAGCGCAATAACGCATCCGTGGCAGACAGCACAGTCATGACAGGCAAGATGAATACGCTCGTCAATCTCTACTGACCGATAGTGTTTGATTCCGACCGGTACGATCAGCCCGGGAGCAATTGGCGCCAAGAGATCTTTCTTCTCCGAGGTAAATTCGATCACAAGGCCCTTTGGATCCATGCTCCCAATCGGCATCAAGTTTCCGGCAATAGACGCTATCCCGATATTATGCGCTTCGCCTCTGGTGACAATAGCCTGGCGCAGGGTTTCGACATCCCATACGGCGCGAGACCCGATAAAAATATCTTTGAGCACCACCGCATCAATCAGTGCAATTTCAACAAGCTGACCGTTTTTATAGATAAGCACCTTTTTACTCGGTTTTAGAGATCGTGTTGAATCAGCTTTTCCGCAAGCGAGGACGCCGGCAGCCAATCCAGCCGTGGTGCCTTCCACCATGTTCGGAAACACGTTATTCGTTCCTGTAGAAACGGGTAGAAGCGGAATATCGCCGCATCCTTTGGCGACCAGGCGATTCGTGCCATCTCCGCCCAGCGTCATAATGCACCCGACTTTCAGTCGGTTCATCTCTTGCGCCGCATGAAAGGAATCTATTTGCGTCCCGGTCAACTTCATATCAAGCGCATGAATCTCCATCGCCAGGTGGTGTTCGCTGTGCAGACCATCAATCGCATTTGGAACGATCCCGTAATAATCGGGCATATAAACAGCCTCTTTCACGCCGGCGGCGGCTAAACCAAGCAGAATACGACGGACAATATTGACTTTTTCCTGATTGTTAAAAACCGTACCGTACGCTACCAGGCGACGAATATCTTTGCCGGAAGCCGGATTTGCGATAATTCCTACCATCTGTTGCACCTGAAAGAAACCGGGTTTTGCCAAAAATCCGGTTTCTCTATTGGACGTCATTAAAACAGTTCCTTGACAGCGCTAATAATTTTTTCCTCACTGGGGAGAAAACTTCTCTCTAACACCGGGCTGAAAGGCACAGGGGTATCCGGGGCTGTCACGCGTTTAATCGGCGCATTCAACAGATCAAACCCTTCATCCGCAATCATTGCGGCAATCTCGGCTCCAAATCCGTTATTCCGATTGGCTTCGTGAGCAATCACCACTCGTCCGGTTTTTTCGACGGACGTTAAAATACTCTCTTTGTCAAGCGGAGAAAGGCTGCGCGGATCCAACACTTCGGCATTAATCCCATCTTTTGCCAGATTTTCCGCAGCTTTCAGGGCTTTATGGACCATCGCCGACCAGGCGACAATCGTCACATCAGCTCCTGGGCGTTTAATATCCGCTTTTCCCAGGGGCACCAGATATTCCCCTTCCGGAACTTCGCCTTGCAGGCCAAGCAGCATTTTGTGTTCAATGTAGAGCACCGGGTTGTCATCACGAATGGCGGCAACCATCAAGCCTTTGGCGTCAGCCGGCGTAGAAGGCATGACGACCTTAATGCCGGGAATGTGCGTGAACCACGCTTCTAACGATTGGGAATGCTGGGCGGCCGCTCCTAACCCTGCGCCGCACGTCGTTCGCACAACCATAGGGAGTTTGGCTTTTCCGCCGAACATATAGCGCATTTTGGCGGCCTGATTCAAAACTTCATCCATGCACACACCCATAAAGTCTATGAACATAATTTCCACAATTGGTCGCAAACCAACGGCGGCGGCTCCCACAGCATGTCCCACAATCACCGTTTCCGTAATTGGTGTATCTATGATGCGCTCAGGGCCAAACTCCTGAAATAATCCGGCGGTCTGGCCGAAACATCCTCCAAATAGCCCGACATCTTCACCAGCCAGGTACACATTGGGATCGCGCTGTATTTCTACCCGCATGCCATCTCTTAACGCTTCAGCATAAGTCATCTGTTTCATCGTTACATGAGAACTACAAGAATGGAGGATACTCAAGCATCCGCCTTGCCACCGGTGCTTGTTTACCCTGCACTCATGGAGTTTTTGAGAAAATTTACGATGCGTTCTACGCAAAAAGTCAGTCTGCATAGACATCTGTCAACACATCAGCCGGAGCAGGCTCAGGGCTGGTTTCGGCAAATCTGACAGCAGCTTCAATCACCTGCGCCTTTTCTGCTTTGATCTTTTCCAGATCCGCTTTTTGAGCATACCCCAGAGACAGAAGTTTTTGTTCCAGACGGGGGATTGGATCCTTTCCGATCCATTCGGCCTGTTCCTCTGGGGCTTTATAGGTTTGCGGGTCGCCCTCGAAGTGCCCTTTGTGTCTCCAGGTTTTACATTCAATTAAGCTGGGGCCATCGCCTTTTCTGGCGCGATGAATCGCTTCAGCGGCCGCTTCATAAATAGCGATCACATCATTGCCATCCACGGTGACACCAGGTATGCCATAGGCCAATGCGCGATCCGAAACATCGCTGATATTCATGTGATATTTCTGAGACACAGAAATGCCATACATATTGTTTTCACACACAAACACCACCGGCAGTTTAAAAATAGACGCCATATTCAGAGATTCATGAAAGGTTCCACGGTTTGAGGCACCATCGCCAAAGAAACAAATGACAATCGCGTCGGTTTTTTTGTATTTACAGGCAAACGCCGCGCCCGTCGCAATCGGTTGGCCTGCCCCCACAATGCCATTCGCACCCAGAATCCCCAGGTCAACATCGGCAATATGCATGGAGCCGCCTTTGCCTTTACAATAGCCGGAAACTTTTCCAAACAGTTCAGCCATCATCAAATCAACTTTCCCGCCTTTGGCAATCACGTGTCCATGTCCGCGATGGGTACTGGTAATAAAATCTTTAATTTCCAGGTTCGCGCACACCCCGGTTGCGACAGCTTCTTCACCAATATACAAGTGCACAAATCCGGGAATTTTTCCGACGGCAAACAGTTCGCTCGCCTTTTCCTCAAATTTTCTGATCGTCACCATAGTGTTGTAAAAACCAAGCAAAGTGTCCTTTGTAATTTCCATCCGAATTCCCTCCTAACAGTTCCAGGTTTGTAGTTCCGACTTGAGTCGGAAAACTCGCTAAAACGAGAATTGCGAACCTTTCGTCGCAATCAACCATACTTTCTTTAAATCAAGCGTGTTGTGATTCTTCACGATCGATATACACGGTCAAGGCGGCGACCGCAATGACAATCGTATCGGTTTCTGCCAACAACGGAAGTTTTAATCCGGGGACTGTCAGCCCGCCCGGCACGATCTCCAGATGAACCGTACCAAAAGGAATCGCTTTCATCACTTCTTCTTTGTTCACCCGTTCAGGATAGGGACAGCCCACTTTGGCTTCAATCTCCATCTCATTCGGATCGGTCATCCCCAATATATCTACCAGACCGCAGAGGCAGCTATGGGAAACGGCATCTTTCACCGCCTTCTGTGCGGCTTTGGTGACATCCTCTCCGTGGAAATCGGCACCAGTGCCAAACTCGATAATAAATCGTTTACGTCCCACATCTTCACCTCCTTTCCGCATCTTTTTCAATTATGTTCCAGAATACATTTTATCGGTCTAACATTCCATAACAGCAAATATAATGCCAACTCCCATAACTATAAGAAGAAAGCATAAACAAGAATTCTCTGCCTTTGGCTAAACGAGCCGTCTCAACCTGGATCAACAAACGAGATTTCCGGTCATCGAGCGAAGTCGAGATGACAAAAATCCATCGCTCCACATGTCGTGCAGGCATGACCCAAAGTTATTTCGTTTTTCCTTATTCCTGAATCGCAAAACACAATGTGTGAATGTTGTCCCCAAAATGTATCATTGCATGACACTTTTGTGACAGGTTCACTGCAATGAAAATTTCTATTGACAATTCCTCAAAGAATTTTTACGTGTTGAAGATGATCAGGAACGCTTGAGGTGAAACAGAATAACACCGTATTCAAAGAGGTTGCTGATATGAAGAGCCAGGATAGTATCCCGACATCGAGTTTAGCGTATGCCTTAGCCTGGAAAAAGTATCTTCAATCAGGGGAAATCAATTGTGAAGTCATTAAGCCGCCCATTGCCGAATCATGGAAACGGTGTCATGAAGCCAGCGTGAACCCGTTGGGTGGAGAATGTCAGCACGTACTCGAACGCCGAGAGTTAAACAGGACTAAGGAAGAACAGCATGAACTCTTCCACACCGCTATGCCGATCATTCAGTACCACTATCAGTTTGTGAAAGACACGGGCGTGGTGTTTGTGCTGACCGATAAACTGGGCTATATTCTGGCTATTTTGGGCGATGATCCGGTGATTCAGGATGCGCAGAAAATTCACTTTATGGATGGCGCGCGTTGGACTGAAACTGAAGTTGGCACCAATGCCATTGGCACCTCATTGCAACTCCAGCAGCCGATCAATGTGACCGCAGTTGAGCATTATTGTCAGAAACATCATCAGTGGACCTGTTCTGCCGCTCCGATTTTCAATCCTCAAGGAACACTGATGGGGATTGTGGATATCTCGGGACCTTCCCGAACCTTCCATGAACAGGCCTTAGGCCTTGCCGCCGCGATCGCAAGCGCCGTGACGATCCAATTAATTATGGAGAAAAAGGCGCGAGAACTGCAACTGATTGACAAACGCTTTGCGCTGGTATTTAACCACACCTCGGACGGAATAATTGAAGTTGATGCGTATGGCATGATCAAACGCGCCAATTCCGTTGCCAGCGTTCTGCTCCAGCGAACGGAAACGGACATGATCGGAAAACCCTTTGAAGAAATCTGGAAATCGGAAGATTTGCCAATCATGACGGCACTACGGTCAAACCGCTTGAACTATGAATGTTCTTTGCCTTATCAGGGTATTCGCAGAGCGTATTTCCTCTGCGGCGAACCTTTCAGCGATGCAACAGGTCGTGTAACAGGCGGGATCGTGATGTTCAAACCGATTGACAAAACTCTGCAGCTTGTCAAGCATAAAACCTCGGACACTTACGGAAATGCCTCCTATAGTTTCGCGGATATTATCGGAAATCATCCCAGGATTTTAGACGCAAAACGTATTGCCCTATTAGCGGCAAAAAGCCTTTCTAGCGTGCTGCTTCAGGGAGAGTGCGGCACCGGCAAAGAAATTTTTGCTCAGGCTATTCACCAGGCCAGCCCAAGAAGGAACGGCCCCTTTGTGGCAGTCAATTGCGGGGCAATTCCAAAGGATTTGATCAGCAGTGAACTGTTCGGCTACGACGAAGGCGCGTTCACAGGAGCCAAACGTGGAGGAAAGCCCGGCAAATTTGAGATCGCTTCAGGCGGAACGCTTTTTTTTGATGAAATCGGCGATATGCCTTTTGAACAGCAAATCGCCCTCTTACGCGTCTTGCAAGAAAATAAGATCACCCGTATCGGCGGTAACAAGGAGATCCTTGTAGATGTGCGCGTGATCTGCGCTACGAATAAACATCTTTTTCGTGAAGTCATGCACGGCCGCTTTCGAGATGATTTGTACTATCGCTTGAATGTGATCACGATTCACATCCCGCCGCTGCGAGAACGTCGAGAAGATGCCATGCTGCTGTTCACACACTTTTTGAAACGATATGAACACCTGCAAGACAAAGAATATACCATCGAACCGAACGTATTCGAATATATTCAATGCTACAGTTGGCCCGGGAATATCCGTGAACTCAAGAGCTTTGTGGAACGTTTAGTCAGTCTGGCAGAGGATCAAACCCTGCGTGTAATCAACTTCCCCCAGGAAAATGAAGCTCTTGAGAAACCTTACGCCTCTGCCCCCCTGGAACCTGCACACATCAATTTCTCTGCCGACAGACACACGCGCAAACAAGAGCTTGCCCGGATCGAGAAACAACGAATTACGCTGATGTTAGACCGGCAGCATGGCAATGTGAGTCGAGCGGCGCAAGAATTGGGGATGTCGCGTAATACCCTGTATCGCAAAATGCGTTTATATGGAATAAAGAACTGAGAGATTGGAGAGAAACAATGCGACGAATCTTGAAATATATACTGTGGACGTGTCTTCTTGTATTTGTCATCTGTATTGTAGGAATTGGACTGTTTGTTGTCAATGGACTGTGGCTCGCACATAACGAAACTCCGCTGAGCGGACAGACTTCCCAGAGGGCTGTGAATCAGACGCCGTTTGAAGGCACAACGATCACCATCATGGCGTATAATATTGCGAAAGGGTTCATCCATCAGGGAGGGATCGCGTTCGCAGCGCAAGAAGAGGTTTTGAAACGTTTACAGCAAATCGCCGACCTCATCAACGCTGAACAGCCGGATCTGGTATTCCTCTCTGAAACGATTTTTGAATGCGGACCGTCGCCCGTGAATCAGATTACCATTTTAGCCGAGGCGACCGGCATGTCGTTCTGGGCTTTTGGGGAAAACTATAACGTTGGCCTGCCCTTTTACCGGATTGTCGGCGGCAACGCCATCCTCTCGCGCTGGCCCCTGGAAACCGTAGCCAATCCCTCGCTGGCAGGACGGCAACCTTTTTACGTAACCCAAAACAATCGCCGTATCCTGTGGTGTAAAATGACGATCAATGGCGAAAATATCTTCCTCGGATCAGTTCACAACGACTCGTACAACTTGCAGAATAACCTGATTCAAGCGCGCCAGATCCTCGACTACCTGAACGGCCGTCCGGCCATTCTCGCCGGCGATTTTAATGCCCAACCCCAGGAAGCCCCCATGCAGCTTTTCCGTAAAGCCGGTCAGTTTATCTGGGCGTTTAACGGACCGCTCACCTTTCCAACCTCGAATCCGCAGCAAAAAATAGATTTTATCCTGGCCCCCGCCGCCTGGGAACTGCTTGACCATCGCGTGCTTCAAAACAACGCCTCAGATCATCTGCCCATCATCTCAACCTTTCGCATGACAGCTTCTCGTGTTATCCCATGAAAAAAAGCGTTTCCTCGTGCTGAATCGAAACATATCCGGCAACTTTGTATTTGTGTTTTTCTTCAAATAGGTTGGTCAATGAGGTGCAAAATATTTGACAGAAAGAACAGTTATTTTTATAATAATAACGAAGTATTCACTTTGTTTGGTTCGTAGGCGAGAATGGATTTACTCGTCTATACTCCGCAAGAAATCGAACAAGGGAAACGCTCAGGATTTATTGAAGTCTGAAATAAGGAAGATTTTATGACGCATAACCCGGACAATAAAAAACGACGAACGCGCAGTTTTGCGTTACTCATTATTTTGTTTCTGGCCGTTTTAACGGCGGTCGAGCTGCTGTTCCAGCAACTGAACAATCCGGTCCCGATTATCAACAATCTGATTGTCTTCACACTGGTTAATGTCAATATCATTTTGCTTGTTGTCCTGATCCTCGTTGTAGTCAGGAATTTAGCCAAACTTTATTTCGAGCGCAAAAACAACATTCTTGGCTCAAAGTTTCAGACGAAATTAATCATCTCGTTTATCATCCTGTCTCTGATTCCAACAGTATTTCTCTCAGTTGTGGCGAGTAATTTGATCACTCAGAGTATTGAGGGCTGGTTCAATGTGCAAATCGAACATTCTCTGCGAGAATCGCTGGAAGTGGCGCAGGCCTTTTATGAGAACTCGAAAAAGAATTCGCTCTATTTTGCCGAACAGATTAGCGAGGTGCTGACAGATAAACGTATGTTGCGTGAAGTTGATACGCTCCACGAATTTTTGAGTAAAAAACAGCAGGAATTCAATCTGGGGCTGATCGAGGTGTATAGTGTTCAAGGTGTGAGGTTGGCGCGAGCGGTGAACCCCAATGTACCGATTGGTAATTTTGACGTCTATCTGGCAGACATTGTGTATGTCGGTGAAATCGGACAACAACGGGCATTTACAGACTCGCTGGACAATGGCGATCTAATCAAATCGATTGTACCGATTCATTCCAAATGGGAACAAGAACAAATTATCGGCGTGTTGATGGTAGATTATTTTGTGGATGGCAATCTGGCCTCGAAGATGCAAAACATTCAGGGGGCTTTCGAACACTACAAGCAGATTAAAATTCATAAAAATCCTATTCTGGGCAGTTACCTGCTGACGTTTTTGCAAATTACGCTGCTCGTATTTTTTTCTGCCATCTGGTTTGGGATGCACCTGGCCAAAGGGATGACGATTCCGATTCAAAAACTCGCATTGGGGACAAAAGCTATTATTGAGGGCAATCTGGATCATAAAGTCGAGGTTGAAGCAAATGACGAAGTCGGGATTCTGGTGGATTCTTTTAATCAAATGACGGGAACGCTGAAAAATATGACAGAGACGCTGACCGAACGCCGTCGTTATATTGAGATCATTTTGGAAAACATTACGACCGGTGTCGTCTCGATTACGCCCGACGGCTTTGTCACCACATTTAACCGGGCTGCCTCGCGTATTCTCCGGATCGATCAAGAGCAGGTGCTGAACCAGCATTATCGCGGTTTTTTGGATTTCCCCGGAATGAAACGAATCATGGCGATTATTCGCAAAATGCACGAGGAAGAAGTCGAAAGCTATGAAGAACATTTACAATTGAAAATGAATGGGAAAACCCTGTTGCTGTTAATGAATGTCACGACAATGTATGATGAACAGGATAAATATTTGGGAACCTTGATTGTTTTTGACGATTTGACGCAATTAATTAAAGCGCAGCAGATTGCCGCCTGGCGCGACGTGGCCCGGCGCCTGGCGCATGAAATTAAAAATCCGCTCACGCCGCTGCAACTCTCAGCCCAACGTTTACGCTGGCAGGCGCAGAAAAAATCACCACTGTACGAAGAAATTTTTGAGGAATGTACGCAAACGATCATTGACGAAGTGCGAGGGTTACGGCATCTAGTTGATGAATTCTCGCGTTTCGCGAGGATGCCTGCCATGGTAAAAAAGCCGATGCACTTACACACGCTTTTAAAACAGACGCTCTCATCCTATCCGATGTACTATAAACAGATCCGATTTCGCGCCCGATTTGCTAAAGATATACCGGTTTTACACGCCGATGTCCGGCAATTGAAACAGGTGTTTGTGAACCTGATTGATAATGCGATCCAGGCTATGAACGAGCAAGGGGAACTCTCTATGCACACATCGTACGACGCTCAACGCGAGATTGTGACAATTCGTACTATAGATTCGGGACACGGCATTCCTGATGATCTGAAAGAACGCTTATTTATCCCGTATTTTTCTACAAAAGGCAGCGGACGAGGGTTAGGGCTGGCAATTGTGCATAAAATTATCAGCGAGCATGGCGGTTCAATTAAAATTGAAGACAATGTGCCCCGTGGCACAGTGTTTGTGATTGAACTTCCGGTTCCAGCCTATCCTCAAAGGCTTCTAAGGAGTCAACGCCAGACGGCCGTTCTCCAACCTCAGGCCGCGTAATTTTTGTAACAGACGTAAAACGTTGCCCTGGCATTGATGCCAAGGCTCAAAGCGAAGCAGGCTGAGGCCAGTTAGAGTGCGCTTTAGCGTACTTCAGTTTTGAGACTGGTGATTGATCGCCAGCCAGCTTGAAAAATACGATGAATACAGCTCATATTTTACTGGTTGATGATGAAAAGCGAATATGTACGTCGCTGACCGGCATTCTGAAAGATGAAGATTACAAAGTCCAGGCTGTCCACGACGGACACACAGCCCTGGCAGTATTGGAAGAACATCTGCCAGACCTCATGCTCCTGGATTTATGGATGCCTGGGATGGACGGGTTACAAGTGCTGGAACTGGTAAAACAGCGTTACCCCAATTTACCGGTAATCGTAATTTCCGGACATGGCAATATTGAAACGGCTGTGAAGGCCGCCAAGCTCGGAGCCTACGATTTCCTGGAAAAGCCGCTTTCTCTGGAAAAGACCTTAATTCTGGTTGAACGCGCCCTGGATCAACGTCGGCTGTTGCAAGAGAACCTGGATTTACGCAAGCGCGTGGAACGGAAATATGAGATGATAGGGAACAGCCGGACAATGCAAGAAATTCGCGAACGGATTGCCACGGCTGCGCCGACCAATGGCCGCGTGCTGATTTATGGGGAAAACGGGACAGGAAAAGAATTGATTGCACGAGCCTTACACCGCCAGAGTCTGCGGGCGGAGAACCCATTTGTTGAAGTGAATTGCGCCGCAATTCCCCAGGAATTAATTGAAAGTGAATTATTCGGACATGAGAAAGGCGCATTTACGGGGGCAACATCCAAAAAGCGCGGTAAATTTGAATTGGCGCACGAAGGCACGTTATTTCTGGATGAAATCGGGGATATGAGCCTGGCGACCCAGGCCAAAGTGCTGCGGGTGCTGCAAGAACAAAAATTCGAACGAGTCGGTGGATCAGAAGTATTAGAAGCCGACTTTCGCGTGTTTGCCGCTTCGAATAAAAATCTGGAGCAGGAAATTGAGCGAGGAAACTTCCGTGAAGATCTGTATTACCGCTTGAATGTGATCCCCTTTCACGTGCCGCCTCTGCGCGACCGGGTAGAAGATATTCCACTGCTGGTCAATCATTTTTTACAAGAATTTTCGTTGGAAAACGGTCGCCGGATCAAAACCATCACCCAAGATGCCGTAGAAATTCTGCTGCACTATAACTGGCCGGGGAATATCCGCGAATTAAAAAATGTGATTGAACGGTTGGTGATCATGGTGTCTTCGAATGTGATTCGCGCTGAGCATATTCCGAGCAGCATTCTGGGCAGCGGGCGGCCTCGCTCCGCGAGATCGGGTCTTCTGGTCGGCGCCCCCTGGAAGCCGCTGAAAGATGCAAAAAATACCTTTGAAAAACGCTATATTCTGGAATGCTTAAAAGCACATAGTGGTAATATCACCAAAACCGCCCAAACTCTTGGTATTGAACGGACGTATTTGCATAAAAAAATTCGCCTGTATGGATTGGAAGATGGAAAATAATGTATTTTTTCCCTTGCTTTTTTGTCTAAGTTCCTTTTGATAGACGTCAATGAGAAGGTTTCCTGAACGTATACTGCTAAAAAATAGATATTCTCAAGAGTATGGGGAGGTTGGTGTATGCACGATGAAGAACGGAGAAAATATTTTGCCATGCTCATCGCCGATATGATCCAGGATCTATTGCGCGATTCAGACGAACTCTCTGAGATTCTTAAAGCTGCCAGTGAGGAAGGCTACGATATTTTTCTGACAATTTTCTCCGGGATCATGATTCGTCAGCGGGAAGACTCGGAGAAACCGGAACAATCCTCGCCATTGCCACCAAAATTTGAATTTACGCAATTTGACAAAGAATTTTTGCAATCAATCGGGGTTCGGCCGCCTGGCGAAGAAAAATCCACCTAGTGCTTTGTCAAGATGAAGTTGACGAGTTCGTAGTTCCGCCTTTAGGCGGGAATTTCTGTGGTTGACCGAACAGTAAAAGGTTTTTAGCAAGCCGCTCGATCAGAGATTGTCGCGCCAGTGTTCAAGGTTGTGAAGACAGCCAGCGATGAGCCGCTCAAAAGGCAAGTCCGGTTTGCGCTCTATCCGGATAGCATGCTGATATTTTCGAAACCAGGTCAATTGCCGTTTGGCATAACGACGTGAATTGCGTTTGATCAGGGTGATTGCCGTTGGCAAATCGGCTTGGCCTTGCAAAAACGCGGCAATTTCTTTATACCCCAGGGATTTCATCGAATTCAAATCCGCATGATACCCTTGTTCGAGTAATTCCTGCACTTCATCTACCAATCCGGCAGCGATCATGGCGTCAACCCTGGCTTCTATCCACTCATACAGGGTTTCACGTTCCGTTGTCAACACCAGAAAACAAGGAGCAAAAGCTGCCAGCGGAGTGGTGGCAGTTGCCTGATACGCCGAAATCGGAATGCCGGTGAGATGAAAAACTTCTAAGGCCCGAATAATTCGCACCAGATCGTTAGGATGCAAACGGCGGGCAGTCAGAGGATCAACGGTTTCCAATTTCTGATAGATCGCAAAATTCCCGTATTCTTCAGCCAATTCTCGCAAGTGCGCACGATAGGTCTCGTCGCGCCCCGGTCCTTCAAAAATTCCATACACCACTGCCTGAATATATAGACCGGTTCCTCCGACTAACAGAGGGAGTTTTCCGCGCGCATGAATCTCGCTGATAGCTCTAGTCGCATCGCGCGCATAGTCGGCTGCCGAATACTCTTCGTCAGGGTTACGAATATCGATCAGATGGTGTGCAACCCGCGACCGTTCTTCCAACGTCGGTTTCGCCGTGCCAATATCCATGAACCGGTAGATTTGCATTGAGTCGGCCCCGACAATTTCAGCCTGTAACCGGTCGGCCAGCTCCAGCGCAAGCCCGGTTTTTCCAACGCCGGTCGGGCCGGCAAGAATAACAAGAGGAATGCTCATCGTTCTTCCTTGTGTGGTCATTGCGATAATCCCATCGTTTTCTATTTATCTATGTGATGTTCTCATTTCGG
The DNA here is from genome assembly GCA_040772385.1 of Candidatus Vecturithrix sp. Lineage (GTDB taxonomy): Bacteria > Moduliflexota > Moduliflexia > Moduliflexales > Moduliflexaceae > Vecturithrix. The sequence goes on from JAXGYF010000001.1 coordinate 1,584,267, forward strand.
TCAAGTAATTTTTTTGTTGATATTTTCTTACCTTATTGCATGGTGCGTTATCAACCTTTGACTGACGGGTTTGTCGTTCCGCCTTTAGGCGGGAATCCTCGCTAAAGCGGGAACTACGAACCCGTCAGTTCGAGCGTGACAGAAAATTTTTCTTGACAGTCCGATCTCTATCAAAGACAAAACACTGAGCGTAACAAAATGACATGCTTTCAAACGTTCTCAAGCGATAGCAACATTTAAACAATGAAAAATCCGTATATTCCCTATCCTGTCAAAATTACTGAAATCACGCTTGAAAATAGCGCAAAAGATCTGAAGACGTTCAAACTGACCTTTCAGCGGGCAGAGGACGCTGAGGCGTTTACCTATCTGCCTGGTCAATTTGCGGAACTGTCAGTGTTTGGCGTCGGAGAATCTCCCTTTGGGATCGCTTCGTCGCCCACTGAAGAGGGGTTTCTGCTGTTTACCGTGAAACGCACGGGCACGGTGACGAATGAGCTGCATAATTCGGAACCTGGGCGTCAAATCGGGATTCGCGGCCCCTTAGGGAATGCCTTCCCCTGGAAACGCATGGAAAGGAAAAACATTGTGATCGTCTCCGGCGGGTTTGCATTTACGACCTTACGTTCTGCCATCACCTACATGCTGCACGCAGAGAACAGAGCGCGTTTTGGGACAATTACCACGATCTATGGCGCGCGCGAACCAGGAGAATTGCTGTATAAAGATATGTTGGCACAGTGGGGCGCACATGCTGAGATGCAGTTGGTGTTAACTGTTGATCGCGCGCCGCAGAACAATTGGCAGGGGCGGGTTGGCATGGTCCCGAATATCCTGAAAGAAGTCAGTCCGGCCGCGCAGAATGCCCTGGCTCTGGTTTGCGGCCCGCCGGTGATGATCCGTTTTACTATTCCGGTGCTGCTGGAACTCGGGTTCCAAAAAGACGATATTATTCTTTCTCTGGAAAATCGGATGAAATGCGGCATCGGTAAATGCGGCCGTTGCAATATCGGTTCAAAATACGTATGCGTGGATGGCCCGGTCTTTACGTATGCGGAACTCGAACACCTTCCGGCAGAATATTAACGACTCCTCCCTCAATAACTACGTCTTGACTTAAAAGTTTTCGAGTATTTAAAAACCAGGTTTCTTCGAAGAAACCTGGTTTTTCGCCCTGAAAATTTATGATGATTTACTTATTTTGTTCGATGAGGTTCCAGAGCGAAAGACTGTATCGGGCTTGTAGAACGCGCCATGAAAATCCCGCTCCCGATCAATACGAGTAAAATCACCACAATACCATAGGCATACCACAGACCAGCCAGATCGGCAAGTCCGCCGAGCAATAAGGGTAATAACAGAATGGCCAAACCTGAGGCCAATGAAGCTCTGGCACTGGCAAGATTCGTCTGGTGTTCTGCGCTGCCGACCGCCAGGGCCAGAATCTGCGGGTATAAATTCGCCGCGCCCAGGCCGGCCAGAAATAAGCCTATCATCGAAAAAGACACCAGCGGAATCCACCAATGCAGCAGAAAACCTCCGAGACAAACCCCGACTGAGCCGAGGACGATCTCTTCGCTCCGCATACGACTGGCGAGCCAACTGCCAAGCCAGCGTCCGAGCATCATGGCTGCCAGAAACAAACTCATCATCAGAGCAGCATTGGCACGTGGAATCCCTCTAACGACTTCCAGAAAAGTCGCACTCCAAAAAATAATGCAAAATTCCACTGACACCCCCATCACCAGCAGGCTCCAATAGATCCAATATATCCCCGGTAATTTGCTCGGGGTTGACGACGACGGAGTAGCAATTTGAACCTCAGGAAAAGACTCTCGTCGAAAACGGCCCCACAGTAAAAAAATGGACAGGATGCCAATAATGAACGCGCCACGCCAGCCCCAATGCAGACTGACCAGAACACCGACGATAATCGGTGCGATCCCGGCGCATAAACTGCCGATTACATTCGATTCGCTCAAGGCGACCGCTCGCTGCGAACCATAGCGATCAGAAAGCGACGCCGGAATCATAACCAATAACAACGAACCAATCGTTCCCATCAAAAATGTTCCGGTGATCGTGAACACCGAATGTGTCCCCAATAATAGTAACAACACACCACCGCTCATCCCAAACGCACCGGCCCAGAATGTCCGCCGCCGACCATAACGCTGAGCAAGCCGGTCGCCAGTAAGTCCGGCAATTAACATGCCAACCGCGAAGGCGCTGAAATGCAAACTGTTGACGGTATATGACATCTCTAATTCTGCCCGCAAAAACGGCATAATCGGTCCCAGGCCGTTCAATAGATAGCTGTAATACCCTAACATCAAATACATCAGCCAGGTAAAGGCATCACGCGTTATGCTTTTTGGTTCTATTTTTATAGCTTTTGATCTCATATAAATCAACTGGAGCGTGACATTCCTTTCGCACATGCCCGATTTTCAACGGATTCATGGTGTGAAGAGGAATATCGACGCATATATAGCATTAATTGATACGTCTCTGAACAGGCTTGTCCAGGGACGAAGAAAGACGATCAATACTCATGGATAATGCTGTAACTGCTGGTATTCTTATGTTCGAAACGACGAAATCATGTAGAAACAAGATAAAATCTACATAAACAAGCATAAATGTGTATAAACAAGAATTGTCAAGATTTTTCTGGACAAAAATTGCATTTTTTCCTTGAATATTTGTCACAAAAACCAGGTTTCTTGAAGAAATCTGGTTTTTAGCCGGGTCAATCACGATGAATAATGCTGTAAATAGTACTGTTCAATGTTTTGAATTGTCAGAAACTAGGGAATATTTTTTATGTTTAATGCGGAACGACGACAATTTATTTTAGAACGATTGAAACAACATGGGCGGGTCGTGGCAACAGAACTAAGCCGGGAATTAGGAGTATCCGAAGATACAATTCGGCGCGATTTGCGCGACATGGCGGCTGACGGTTTGATTCAGCGTGTACATGGCGGGGCCTTGCTGCGTTCCCCAGCGACCGTAAACTATGCGGCGCGACAGCAGCAAGCTTCCTCAGCCAAACAGCGCATTGCGCAGGTTGCAGCCGGATTAGTCCAACACGATCAGGTAATTATTCTGGATGGCGGCACGACTAATGTGCTGGTGGCTCAATACCTGCCTGCCGACCTGCGAGCGACCGTTATTACCAATAGTCCTCCGGCAGCGGTGGCGTTAAAAGATCATCTCTCAATCGAAGTGATCCTCATCGGCGGACGGCTTTATCAGGATTCGCTGGTCACTGTTGGGGCCGCTGCCATTGAAATCCTGCGTAAAATCCGGGCTGATATTTGTATGCTGGGGATTTGCAGTCTGCATCCGGATATTGGCATCAGCACACAGAATTTAGAAGAAGCTTATGTAAAACAGGCGATGATTGAAAGTGCAGCCGAAGTTGTGGCTCTGGTATCAGCCGAGAAACTCCGCACCGCCGCATCTTATGTAGTGGCCCCGCTGAGCGAATTGACCTGCCTTGTCACGGAACGCGATGTGTCTGAAATGTTGCTTGCCCCATATCTGGAGCGCGAAATTACGATTCTCAAAGCATAAGAAACGGAAAATTCCGTTGTTACGGGAAAGAGTTTTCGAGTTCGTTTATGCGAAATGCTCTGTACCTGTAGCGGCAAGAGCCTGCAGCATTTCGCGGATGTCCAGGTTGACGGGACAATGGATGACGCAGCGGCCGCAGCCCACGCAATAAATCTCGCCCACATTTTCCACGGTATAGGAAAATTTGTGCATGATACGCTGGCGCATGCGCTGCTTTTTGTTGACGCGCGGATTATGACCGGAAGCGTGCAGCGTAAAGAGGGGATACTGGCAGGAATCCCAGGTACGCAGGCGCACACCTTCGCCTTTGGCGTTGGTTTCGTCGCTGATGTCAAAACAATGGCAGGTAGGACATAAATACGTACACACGCCGCAGCCTAAACAGGTGTTCGTGAGCGTTTCCCACACCTGTTCTTCGAACATACGGTCAAGTTTCGCCTTGATACCCTCGATGTTGAATTCGTGTAAGGCTTCGACCACCTGAGCGGCCTGTGTATCTCTGTTTTGCAGATGTTCGTCAGTTGGCGGCTGAAAGAAGGCTTGATAGGTTTCCAGAAATGCGTCACCTTTTTCAGAAAACGCTTCAAACAACAGTTCATCGCCTAATTCCGTCGCCAGAATATCCGAACCGATTGATTCGGTCGGGCTGCCGCCGACGGTGGTGCAAAAACAGGTTGAGGCCGGCGTATGGCAGGCAAAGGTCATGATGAGAGCATTTTTGCGACGGGATAAATAATAGGGATCCGCAAACTGGCTGGTCTGATCGGCAAAGACTTGATCCAGATACAGCAGGGACCGGGCGTCGCAGGGTCTTGCGCCAAAGACGATCAGCTTTTCTTTCGGCGCAGGCACGTCACTCAGGGTATCGCGGCAAAAACGGCAGATCACTTCCTTTTGCGGAAAAAACAGACCTTTGGGCGAAAGCTTGACATTCACATAGTCAAAAGCCACCGGCTCTGCTCCGCTTGTTTTCAAATACTCAACCCCATTCCGGCCTTTTACTGGCGCGTACACCTCTGCCTCCTGCGCCGCGGCTCTGATCAGCGTGTTCAACTCCTGCTTTGTCAACATTCCCTGATGCATAACCTCAATCCTCAAATTCTTGTTTATTCCTCATTCTGTAGTACATGACCAAATTAATTTTGACAAGTTGGAATAACAGGGCAAAAGGAGTGCAAACGAGCGTTTGCTGCAAACGCTCGTTTGCACTCCTGAGGTCAGTTATCAAAACTTATCTTGGCCGTGTAGTAGTTATCCACTTCCCTGGGGTTCTGTGATAAAGCTGTCGCTATCCGTTTCTTTAAACGTTGAAATCGGCGGAATCGTATCCGGATCAAAATCCGGCGTAAATTGAAACAAATGTTCGACATCCTTGCCGATTTTTTTGGTAAAAGTACGCAAATCAATACCCATCGGACAGGCGCGGTAACAGGCATCGCACTCCACACAGCGCCCGGCCTGATGAAAAATACGGGTCAGATGAAAAATCATGGCATCCGAGAGATTCGTGCTGGCCCCGATCCATTTCAAATCCATCTGCTCGGCGAAACACTCTTTACACCAACAGGTCGGACAGGCCTGGCGGCAGGCATAACAGCGAATACACTTTGTCATTTCCTGTTCAAAATAAGCCCAACGTTCCTGGGGTGTCTGGGCTTCGAAAGCCTCAATCTGCGCATAGCTGTTTTGCGCCGGATTTCTGGCGATCCCTTCGATCAGATAATCCACGCCTGCGGGCATGGGGTAGCGACACTCACGGCAGGCCTCTTGCAATACCTCTTCTTTGCTCAGGGCATAGGCGTTCCCGCTGGCGGTCGTAAGGTTCAAGATCCCCTCCTGTTCCTGATAATCGCGAATAACCTCGCCTGCCAACCGTTCTTCAACTTTGCGGCGATCAATCATGCCCTGACAGGGGACGCCAATCAACACCAGATGCTCGCGCGGCGCTTGCTTTTCTTTGATGAGCGTCACAATCGAACGCAAATCGCAGCCTTTGGCGATGATCCCGATTCTGGGTTTGGGCGGATGTTTGCGGGCAAAAGGATTGCGCTCAAAATATTTAGGCAGAAAAACTGCGAGGTTATTTGAGCAAAACGAGTTCCAAACCAGCTTTTCGACCGAATTTTCCGGCTGTTTTGCGCCTTTAACGTTGATAAACAACGGTCTGCTTGTCAATGGCAAGGACCCTTGTTCATAACCGATCAACAGGTCAATCTTTCGCTGCGCTATCAGCGTTCTGGCCATAGCTTGAAGTTGTTGTTCCATACGTGAAATGCCTGCTCAATGCCCGTTAAAAATTTCAAAAACATTATTCATAATTCATGTTACGCAATCCGTTTCTTTACCGCGTAGCGGTTGCCGTAGTGTAGTATAGTTGTATCGCCCCAGGACTTCTTACCCCGTAGCGGTTGCAGAAACCGTTCAACCCCTACGGGGGAAGAGATCTCCGGTAACCAGCATTTTTTCTACAATACTGCAACCGCTACGCGGTAAAGAAGCACAGGTGCGTACCGTGAGCTCGTTACTTCATGTTCTGTATAATTTTCAACGTCCGACCTGTCAAGCATCATTAGCGTAATTTTTCATAAGATTTGCGCTGATGATACGGTTGTCTGAGGAAACATCGGCAGCGTCAATTCAAAAGGTTGTCCTCTGCCCCTCGACGCTTTCAGCTAAAATCGCTCGAATTCGTCATCATGGATGTCCCTTCCAACTGCCGTTTCACTCGCACTCCGCTCCTTCTGGCGGGCGACAGAGACATGATCTGAGGAGGTGATTTTTTTTTGCTCCAACTGGCGTGTTGTCTCGCGTCCTCCTGGTAACAGGCGGTCACTATGGATGTCACTTGTTTTGAAAAAGGCGATGGTCTGCTGGAGTATTTCAGCTTGTCCGGCCAACTCTTCGGAGGTCGCGGCTAATTCTTCGGAGGTGGAAGAATTCTGCTGTGTGACCTGATCCAGTTGGAGAATCGCCTGATTGATCTGCTGGGTTCCGGTATCTTGCTCCCGAGTGGCAGCCGCAATCTCTTGCACTAATTCGGCGGTCTGTTGAATATGGGGTACAAGTTGTTGTAACATCCCGCCAGCTTTTTCAGCGACAATCACCGACGAACTGGCGAGTTTGGTGATTTCTGCGGCCGCGGACTGACTGCGTTCGGCCAACGCCCGCACTTCCGACGCGACCACTGCAAACCCTTTCCCATACTCTTGCGCGCGGGCGGCCTCAATGGTCGCATTCAGCGAAAGCATGCGGGTTTGTCGGCTAATGTCGTCAATAATTGCGACTTTTTGAGCAATTTGCTGCATGGCCTGAACCGCTTGTGTGACGGCTGCCCCACTGAGGCGTGCGTCCTCAGCCGCTTGCAGCGCCAGCTTTTCGGTTTGCACCGCATTCTCCGCATTCTGGCGAATATTGGCGGTCATTTCTTGCATGGAAGCTGATGCTTCTTCTGACGCTGTCGCTTGCTCGGTCGCGCCCTGGGACATGATTTCCGCACTGGCGCTCATGCCTTGACTGCCAGAAGCCACGTTCTCTGCTGCGTATTTGACGTCTGACACCACCTGCCGGAGTTTCATAATCATCTGGCTCATGGTCTGTAATAACTCACCTAACTCATCCTGACGATTCACCTCCAGGATCTCAGAGAGGTCCCCGGCGGACACCTTTTTGACAAATTCGATGGTTGCGCGGATCGGAGCGGAGAGGTTGTTCACCATAATCCACCAGATTGCCAGCGACGCCACGACAATACAGCCGATTCCTAACCCAATCGCCATGTTGCGGAAATGATTGATTTCTTGAAAAAGTTCATCTTTCGTAATTGTCGCTGCCACCAACCACCCGGTGCGTGGGCAAGTTTGAAAATTCATGATTTTCTCAACGCCATTCCAGTCATAAACATATTGACCCTGCTTCTGCGTCTGGCTATCAGGTCCCAGAGCCGGTCCCAGAGTAGCTGCTGTCATGATCATTTTTTTATCCGGGTGCGCCAGGATTTTCTTGGTTTGATCTAACATCGTGAAGTACCCATCCTTCCCAACTTTTTGCTGGCTGACACGCTGCTCTGAAAAATAATTTAATTCAATGGGGGTTCCTACAATTCCGATCAATTTATCGCGTTCCATGATCGGGGCGGTGATTAACACGACCGGTCCGCCGCTATCAGGCGATATGTTAGCCGCGCTCATCCAGATTTGCCCCTGTTGCGCTCTTGTGATATTCTCGGCATATTCTGGCGTTTGGGTCAAATCAAGTCCGATCTGCTGTTGCGTTGAAGTCATCAAAACGACCCCGTGCGGATCGGTCAAAAAGATCGCTTCATACACCGGGGACTGTTGGTGATAGCTGGTTAAGCGTTGCTGTGCTTCTTCAAGGCCCTGTCCTAGACAGGCATTGTGCAGAAGAGCTTCCTGGCTGAGTAAGGTGATCTCGCGTTCCCGCTCCTCAATCCAGAAAGTCAGTTCATCAACCGTCTTTTGGACGATTTGTTCCAAATATTCTGTATTTTGCGATAGAATCGCCCGCGAGGACTGCCAATAGGAAATGATCATCAAGGTGGTAATTGTGATGATCATCAGTGGAATAATGGTAAATATCAGTTTGTTTTTGAGACTCATCTTAGGCATATTGTTCTCCTTTTTGATGCTTCCAGTTTCCTCAATGAAGGTTTATAATTTAGCGGTCCGTTCTTCGACCAGTTCTTCCATTTGATGTCCAATAAAATGAGATCCGGCGTGGTCGATCGGGCAGATTCCAGGTCGAATGCGCCTTCAGAAAAGACGCGGATTTCATAACCCTGGTCATTCAGGATGCCCATAAGAAGGTGCAGGTTATCCGGCGTATCATCAACAATGATAATTTCAGACTTCATCAGTAATTATAAACAATTCGTAAAATGTAGCGCGAAACTGGAGTTTCACGCTACAAACTCAACAAAATTTATTTATACTTACTTCGTCTTGACTTTATGAGAGAGCTTGTAAATTTTTCACAAGTTTTTTGGCCGGGCCGATTTTTTTGACATCTTCGATCACCTTGTTAATCAGAGCCGCGAAGCGCTGTCCTTCGGAGGCCGACACCCAGGAGAATTGCACTCGTTCCGGTTCAAGCCCCACATATTCCAGCAAATTTTTGATCAAGGCAAATTTGCGACGCGCTGCCAGATTGCCGCTGATATAGTGGCAATCGCCTGGATGACAACCGGAGACCAGCACGCCGTCTGCGCCGTTTTGCAAGGCTTTGAGAATATACAAGGGGTTAATGCGTCCTGAGCAGGGCACCCGGATCACGCGGATATTCGTGCCATACTGTAAGCGGCTGACTCCGGCCAGATCCGCCCCGGCATACGAACACCAGTTACATAAAAACGCCACAATTTTCGGCTCCCAATTTTCCATAGCAGAAGAAGGGCCCACGAAACACACGGAAAGACACGGAAATAAATCAAATCAGTAATTCTTTTTAGAATCGATCATCGTTTCGACAAGAATTACTACAACGGATTTGAGAATGGAACGAATAGTGTTGACCGAAACAATGATCAGTGCTTCTTTCATTTTTTCCGTGTCTTTCCGTGTGTTTCGTGGGCAATTCTTAAAGCACGTTTAACACACGCAAAATCTGTTCATCTTCAAAGCCGTGCAGTTTAATCGCGCTCCCACGGCAGGTGGCGGCACACACGCCGCAGCCTTTGCACATCGCTTCGTTAATCACGGCAATCTGGCGTTCGTCATCCAGGCTGATCGCATTGTAGGCGCAGACCGTCACGCACGCGCCGCAGCCGCTGCAGCGCACGGCGTTGACGTAGGCAATCTTTCCGGCCGCTTCGATCTTGTCTTTACTCAACACCGTGGCAGCCCGGCCGGCGGTCGCCATGGCCTGTGAAATTGTTTCTTTGATGTCTTTGGGATAATGGGCCAGGCCGCAGACATAGACCCCATCGGTTGCAAACTCAACCGGACGTAGTTTAACGTGTGCTTCCAGAAAGAATTTCTCGGTGTTTAAGGGCACTTTCAACTGCTGCGAAATGCGCTCATTATCCAGGTTCGGATCAATACGGCTGCTTAATACCAGCAGGTCTGTCGGAATTTCAAGGGTTGCATCCAGAATGGCGTCATAGACGCTGACCGTTAAGTTTCCATTTTCCGTCACGACCGGTTTACGTTCCAGGGTGTAGCGAATAAAGTTGATCCCCATGTCGCGGGCGATGCCGTAGTATTCTTCCCGAAACCCATAGGTGCGGATGTCGCGGTACAGAATAAAGATGTTCGCCTCTGGGTTCATCTTCTTCATCCGGATCGCATTCTTAATCGCCCCGGCGCAGCAGATGCGGCTGCAATAATTATGCTCAGGTTCGCGCGACCCGACACACTGAATCATGACCACCGTATCAGGAACCGTGAACGCGCCGGCTGCCAGAGTCTCGCTCAGGTCAAGCAGGGTTTTCACACGGGGGTTTTGGCCGTACAGATATTCCTGCGGAGGAGATTCGCTGCCGCCGGTGGCGACGATTACCACGCCGTGTTTCACCTCTGTTTGCTGCGGACCATTTCCGTTCTGTGTCTCTATCGTAGTTACAAAATTGCCGATAAAGCCATCAACTCTCATAATCTGTGAAGCCGTAAACACCTGGATCAAGGGATGAGCGTTCACCTGTTCTTGCAAGGTGTCAAAATATTTCCTGACATCATTGCCGTACAAATCGTGTTCGATTTTCAGCGCATTGCCGCCTAAATTGGCGGTTTTTTCGACCAGAAAGACCTCATAGCTCTGATTGGCAATCGCCAGCGCAGCGGTCATGCCGCCGACTCCGCCGCCGAGCACTAAGGCTTTGGCTGTCACATCGAGCGGAATGGAGATCAGCGGTTCGGTCAGGGCGGCTTTAGCAACCGCCATTCTGACCAGATCTTTGGATTTTGCGGTCGCTGCTTCATGCTCAAACATGTGCACCCAGGAACATTGATCGCGGATATTCGCCATTTCAAAGAGATGTGGATTCAGGCCGGCTTCGCGAATAGTCTCCTGGAACAGCGGTTCATGCGTGCGCGGCGAACAGGAAGCCACGACCACGCGATTCAGACGATATTCGTGAATCGCGTCTTTGATAAAGACCTGGGCATCTGAAGAACAGGTGTAGAGCGTATCCGTGCTATAGGCGACATGCGGGAGCGTTTTGGCATAATCGGCAACCGAGGGCACATCCACATAGGCGCCGATATTGCGGCCGCAATGACAGACAAACACACCGATGCGCGGCGGTTCGCCGCGCACATCCCGCTCCGGGGGCAGCGGATGTTCGACAATCTGCGTGCCGCGCACGTCCGCCAGGTCAATCATCGCGCGGGATGAAGCGGTTGAGGCTTCAACCACAGTTTCAGGAATATCTTTAGGTTCAGAAAAGGGGCCGCACACATACACCCCTTTGCGCGATGTGGCAACCGGGTCAAAGGGATCGGTTACAGCAAAGCCATGCCGATTCAAGGCCAATCCAAATTTATCTGCCAACTCTCGCACCTGCTCCGGCGGTTGAAATCCGGCGGACAGCACCACCATCTCAAATTCTTTGCGCTGACACGTGCCATCTTCTTCGATATAGGTAATCAACAGGTTGTGATTGGCGTGAACTTCTTCGATCTGCGACGGGCGGCAGGGGGTGAAGTGAATTCCGATCTCTCTGGCGCGGTCGTAATAGGCATCGAAGCCTTTGCCATAGGCGCGGATGTCCATGTAGAAAATATCGCACACAATATCTTTTTCATGTTCTTTGGCGATGATGGCTTCTTTGATGGCGTACATGCAGCACACGGAAGAGCAGAAATTATGCTCTGTTTCTCTGGAACCCACGCACTGGATAAAGGCAATTCGATGAGGAACCCGTTGATCCGAAGGGCGCCGCACTTCCCCCATGCAGGGCCCGCTGGCGGAGAGAATGCGTTCGAATTGCAAACTGGTCACCACGTTCGGATACAGCGCGTAGCCGTATTGCGGTTTCTGGGCCGCATCATACAGGCAGAATCCGGGCGTTAAGATGACCGCGCCGACATCAATGTCAACGCTTTCATCTTTCTGAGTATAATCAATGGCCTCAGCCGGACAGATTTCCTGACAGGTTTTACACGCGCCGTTATAAAAATGGACGCAGTTGCTGCGGTCGATCACCGGCACATTCGGCAGCGCCTGGGTAAAGGGGATGTAGATGGTCGGGCGCTCTTTCAGTCCTAACTCGAACTCCGCTTTTTGCGGCACAAGTTTTTGCGGAAACACACGATCCAGGCGAATTGATTGGGTCGGACAGGCCGTCACGCACGCGCCGCAGGTGATGCAGACCTCGCTGCCGCGGTTGTAGGGCGTATCAACCCGAACGTCCGCGCCGCGCCCCACAAAACTGGCTGCGCCAACCCCCATACGCTCCTGACAAATCCGCACGCACAAGCCGCATAAAATGCAATCATCCTGCTCTTTGGGAAAACGCGGTTCGCTGATGTTATAGGCGCGTGCCAGACGTTGCAGCACTTCGACCTCCGGGCAGCGCGCCAGCAGCAGTTCAACCGTCATTTTGCGGCTTTTGTGGACGCGCTCGGTATTGGTGAACGCTTCCAGTCCGTCCCAGACCTCGTAATTGCACGATGTGACCAGTTTCGACCATTTCCCGCGCCGGACCTCGACCACGCACAAGCGGCAGCCGCCGTAAGCTTCAAGGGCTGTATGATAACAAAGGGTCGGAATGCCGATATTCAGACCTTTGGCGACCTCAAGGATCGTCTGTCCCTCTTCAACCTGAACGCTTTTGCCATTAATCGTAATATTCACTTTCCCGGATTCCTTCCATTGATTCAGAATTCATGAACCACAGATGACTCAGATTCTACAGATTTGTACCACTTGAATAATCTGTGATTGATAATAATCCAACGCCTGTCAAGAGAAAATATCGTTGTAAGCCGGATTTTTTGCTTGACATTCGCCTCTCAAATACACCATATTAGGGTAAGTAATGAAATGAAATACGTCTGTGGAGGACATAAACATAGTTTATACGTATAAAGATTTTTAGCGATCAGGGAGACGGGATGATGCTGAATGAAACCTTACAACACGAAATTATCGAACGCTTGAAGCCGATTCACCCGGAAAAAGTGATTCTGTTCGGAAGTTATGCGTACGGCGAGCCGAACAAGGATAGCGATATTGATTTGCTGGTGGTCACGCAAGATGATGTCATCCCGCAGAGTTTCAAAGAAAAAACAGCTATGTATTTGCGCGTTGCCCGTATGATTCGGGACATCGAAGAAAAAATGCCGATTGATTTGATTGTGCATACCAAAAAGATGCATGAAAAGTTTCTTGCGCTCAACAGCATGTTTTGCCGCAAGATTGTCCGAGATGGGGTGATCCTGTATGAAAATGCTGACCGGGGAATGGCTGCAAACTGCACAACATGCTCCATTTACACTTTGAAAAATTGGCAACGAGAAGGATAAGGAGTCATAGTGATAGAGTATGAATGCTGATGCCTATATCCCTGTCATTGTTGAAAGGTTGAAGAAGATACATCCACATAAAATTATTCTGTTTGGGTCGTATGCTTATGGCGATGCCAATACAGACAGTGATATTGACTTACTTGTCGTAACCGATAGTGAAGAGTTCCCGAAAAACTATCGGGAAAAGACAGAGACCTATCTGGCGGTTTCACGGGTCATTAGAGATATAAGAAGACAGGTACCAATTGACCTGATTGTTCACACAAAACCAATGCACAAAAAATTTATTGAGTTGGAGAGTATGTTTTCGAAAGAAATCCTCCAAAGAGGAATCGTATTATATGAAGCTGATCACAAAGGAGTGGCTTGACAGGGCTTTAGATGATCTCGAGGCTATTGAAGAACTCCTCAAAAGAGAACATTTGACCAATGTGGCGGCGTTTCATGCCCAACAAGCCGTGGAGAAAACGCTCAAGGCCGTGATTGAAGAAGTGGGAATCGGTCTGAGAAAAACGCATAACCTTCTGCGGCTGGACGAATTGATAAGACCGCACTATCCCATCATTCAGGATATGGAGATGTTCGGCATCGTACAGTATTAAACATACCATAAGCGATGGAGAGAAGAATCATGAAGAACAAACATATCAAAGAGCAAGCTGAAAAGATATTACAGCATTTATGTTCATATACCGAATTACATTCCGTAGTTGATGACTCATATCCAATTCCAGAAGTTTTTCATGGAACTGGAAAGATTCGACTCTTTATTCTTGGTCAAGATCCGACTGTAAAGAATGCTCAAAGTAGAGCGCATATTAAGGTAGTTCTCAATCTTGATAAACCACAAAGTTTGAAAAGATATATTGAGCACATTTGTGGATATTTAGATATCACATTGAATGAACATATCTATGCCACAAATTATTTCAAAAATTTCTTTACACAGCCTCCAACCCAAATAAAAAAGATAAACATCTTTGAGGAATGCCGCCCATATTGGCTTGACTTGCTGAAAGAAGAACTTGATCATTTCCCTGGGGTTCCAGTAATTACTCTGGGAGAACCGCTTTTAACAACTGTTGTTCGGAAACCTCATAGCCAAAAAGTCAGAACATATTGGGGATATGTTGCTGATTGGAAGACTGGAGGGCAAGGACAATTTTCGTCTCTTGAGCCAGAACAGACATATCTCGACCGAAGGATATTTCCTTTTCCTCATCAACCAAGCATACACAAGCAGTTTTATCGCGAACGATTGGCAAAGTATACAGCATTTGTCAAAACGTTTATGAGTTATGAGGGAGAATAGGGGATTTAGAAACTATAATCCTTTTTGTGCAGGATACTCGTAACAAGAGTTTGATAGGGGATTCCTTCTTCAAAGGCTTTGGTTTTTAAGGCTTCCACATCCCTCTTGGAAATTCTAACATTAATGCGATAGTTTTTTAAAGCTGTCTCGGATGCAGCCTGTATCAAGCTTTTTTTGACGTCTTCAAAATTTTCTACAGACTTCCATTCACCGTTTTCTACAGACTGGATAATGTCATGGTCATCATGTGCAGTTATGGTAGATATCCTTTTAGAGTTATGCTGTTTCTGCCCGATGATTATAATGGTTTAGGACAAATTTCAAAATGCTGCTCATAGGCTGTAAAAGTTACCTTGAACGACTGAAAGAAGTTGATTTGTCCTAATAGGACACGAAGTCGCGCTTGGGAAACATCTGTCCAGGCAAACGCTAACTCAACCGAAGGAAACGGGTCAAGCGTCAGTGTCACTGGAACAGCAAACGCTTTAGCATGTGGCAGTAGACCTCCCATTGGCAGAGCAAGACGCTGCTCGTTCCACATAAATCCTAATTGTTCTCCATATTCAAATGGAAGTAGATTCATTGCTGCTCCTGAATCGACTAATGCAGTCGTCACAAGAGAACAGGTTTCATGGGCTAAATGGACAGTAACAACGGGCATTCCACACGAAAAAGGCGGTATAGGAGTATAGGGGAAACGCTGTGTGTTCATAACTTACCCTCATGCAGATATTGTTGCAGTTTCGCAGCGCCCTCTTCCAAACCAACAGGTGTAAATAAGGGATATGAAGATTTTGCTTGTGAGATCTGTTGGATCTCGTCGAGTTCTTCTTGCATTAACATGTCTTGCAGATCTTTAATCAATTGCCACTTTTCCGCCCTGGAAAGTGGTTTTACCTGTTTTTCGATATCTATGAGTAACATCGTCGCTATTTTCTCCCATGTAAATTAACGCCTAATTACTTAATAAGGACGCAAAAGGTGTCAACTGTGCTTCGCTTTCATCCTTTTGCACTCCTTCGAGCCTTCCGAATTGCGTCAAAGCGGCAGACGTCGTAGCAGACCCCGCAGCGGATACAGGTCGCTTGATCAATAATATGCACCACTTTGCGTTCGCCAGTAATTGCCGCTGTCGGACACTGTTTGCGGCACACTCCGCAGCCGGTGCAGGCATCCGGATCGATTTTGAATTGAAATAAGTCCTTACACACCCCGGCCGGACAATATTTTTCACGAATATGGACCAGATATTCATCCCGAAAATATCGTAACGTACTGAGCACCGGATTGGCTGCGGTCGCGCCCAGGGCGCATAAGGCCGAATCTTTGAGATATTCGCCCAGTTCTTCCAGGGTTGTCAGATCCTCTTCCTGTCCCTGTCCGTGACAGATGCGTTCTAAAATGTGTAACATGCGCCGCACCCCTTCACGACAGGGCACGCATTTGCCGCAGGATTCGCCTTTGAGAAAATTGAGGAAATAGCGGGCCACATCCACCATACAGGTGTCCTCATCCATCACGATCATGCCGCCGGACCCCATCATAGACCCCGCTTTGCTCAATTCGTCGAAATCAACGTGTAAATCCAGCAGATTTTCCGGCAGGCAGCCGCCGGAAGGGCCGCCGGTCTGCACGGCTTTGAATCGTTTGCCCTTTGGAATGCCGCCGCCAAGCTCAAAGATGATCTCCCGCAGGGAAATCCCCATCGGCACTTCCACCAGGCCGGTGTTATGAATTTTGCCCACTAAGGAAAAAATTTTCGTGCCTTTGCTGCCTTCAGTACCGATCTGCCGGAACCAGTCAACCCCGTTTTCCAGGATGCGCGGCACATTCGCAAAGGTCTCCACATTATTGAGGCAGCTCGGTTTATTCCATAAGCCGCGTTCGACCGTATGCACATATTTAGCGCGCGGTCGTCCGACGCGCCCTTCAAGTGAGGCCATCAACGCGGTTGACTCGCCGCACACAAAAGCCCCGGCCCCTTTCGCCACGTGGATGGTGAAGTCGTGCCCGCTTCCCAGAATATTTTGCCCTAACAGTCCATAGTTTTCGGCTTGCGCTAAGGCCAGATTCAGATGTTCGACCGCCAGCGGGTATTCGGCCCGCACGTACACATAACCTTCATGTGCTCCGACCGCATACGACGCGATAATCATCCCTTCCAAGACCGAATGCGGATTGCCTTCCAGCACCGAGCGATCCATATACGCGCCCGGATCGCCTTCGTCGGCGTTACAGATCACATAGCGCACTCCATCCTCGCTTTTGGCCTTGCGGCAGGTTTCCCATTTACGTCCCGTCGGAAAACCGCCGCCGCCTCGTCCGCGCAAACCGGAAGACTTGACAGCCTCAATCACCTCTTCCGGCGACATACTGTCCAACACCTTTGCTAAGGCAGAATAGCCGCCGATAGCGATGTAATCTTCGATCCGGCGCGGATTGAGATATTCATTCAGACCCGACACCAGGCGATGCTGTTTTTGATAGAACGAGACAGCCTCTTTACCAATCTTTTTCTCTTTTGTCAATGGCTCGACATAGAGCAGACGTTCGATAATCTGCTGCTGTTGAATCGTTTCACTGATGATCGGCTTGACATCCTGGGGCGTCACTTTTTGATACAACACATTACTCGCGAAAGTAGAACGTTCGCACTCCTTTTGCGGCGCGATGATCACCATCGGCTCAATCTCGCAGAATCCCAGACACCCGGTCAAGCGCACATTGACCTGTTCCGTCAATCCGGCGCGGGCGAGTTCCTCGTGAAACGCGTCGGCAACCGCCTGGCTGCCGCGTAACAGGCAGCAAGACGCATTGGTCGAGATAATCACATCAATCGGTTTGTGCGAGCCTTGCGTCTCAAGCGTTGAGCGTAGCTCTGCAAGTTCCTGGCTGGATTCTAATCTGTTCATGTCCTGTCTGGCGATCAATCGCCAGTCTCAAAGCTGAAGGGCGCTGAAGCGTCCTCTGGAATTCAGCGGGCTTCAGCCTGCTTCGGCTTTGAGACCGGCCATTGATGGCTGGGCTTTATTTCGCATATCGGTCAATCAATTTTGCCACGTCGCCGGGCGTCATATTGCCGTGATATTCCTGGTCAATCGTGACAATCGGCCCCAGGGCGCAGGCCCCCAGACAATTGACAGTTTCCAGCGTAAACAGGCGATCCTCGGTGGTTTGCCCGGCTTCGATGCTTAACAGGCGTTCAAATTCCTCTAAAATCCGCTGTGCGCCGCGCACATGGCAGGCGGTGCCCATACAGACCTGAATGATGTGCTGGCCGCGCGGCTCCAGGCTGAAAGCTTTATAAAAGCTGGCAGTGCCGTAAATTTCTGCAAACGAAAGTTCTAAGCGCGTGCTGATCCGTCGCAGGGCGGCTTCAGGCAGATAATGAAAACGGCTCTGCACATCCTGAAGGATCATAATCAACGCCTGTTTCTTCCCATCATATTTGTCAACAATTTGATCCGTGACCTGTGTTTCTTCAGTCTCCTCCTGCGCAATGATTTCCGGGATCTGAATGCGTTTGCTGACCGGACAGGCCGTCATGCACTCGCGGCAGCCGGTGCATTTATCCGGGTCAACCGAACGCGCTTTTTTGTTCACTCGAATGGTGAAATGTCCGGCTTCCCCGTGTACTTGCTCGATGTCTGAATATGTCAACAGTTCAACGTTGACGTGGCGGCTGCACTCCACCAGTTTCGGAGACACGATACACATGGAGCAGTCGTTGGTGGGAAAGGTTTTATCCAATTGCGTCATCACGCCCCCGATGGAGGGGTCTTTTTCCACCAAATACACTTTATAGCCGCTATCCGCCAGATCTAAAGAAGCCTGAATTCCAGCGATCCCAGCCCCAATCACCATTACGGCCCCGACTTTATTCTTTTCCATATTTTTAAATATCAACTATTACAGCGTTTCGGAAATAAGTATGTAACTGAGACAGGAGCGCAAACTAGCGCTTGCTACAGAATCTTCGATTTCGCATTTCAACGCTTCGCGTTGGCGCAAACGCTAGTTTGCACTCCTAAATGCAAACGCTAGTTTGCACTCCTAAATGCGTACTTATTTGTCCATGTAAAAAACCGGGTTTTTGTCAAAAACCCGGTTTCTCCATCTGTTGCAGCATTTTTTCAAAATTCTCGCGAATCTGTTCTTTTGTGATCTCACCTTCATGCAATATGAGATTAATACAATCCTTACGCAAATCATTGGCCGCGGTCGTCAGAAAGTCAATTTTTTCAAGAATGTCCGGCGGCGCATAGCCTTCCTCAATCGCCATCTCACGCAGACTCATCATGATATTGGAAAAATCAACGTCGTGCGGACAATTGGCCGTGCAGGTATAGCAGCGCAGACAGAGCCAGATCACCTTCGAACTGAGCACCTGTTCGCGCATGCCGAGCAGAATCATGCGAATCAGCTTGCGCGGATTATATTTGTGCTCCACATGAAACACCGGGCAGCCGGCCGTACACGTGCCGCAGGCATAACATTTACGAATATTTTTCGCGCCCGGCCTCTCGGCAAGCTCGAATTTAAAATTCGGATCAAGTTTTGTGAGTATAATTGTTTCCATATTGAAAGTGACTAACATGGCTAAAGCGACAAGTGGACTAATATCACAAGATCTTGCAACTTTAGACACTTATAAACTTTAGTCACTTTAGTCACTTAACTTCTGGTCGCGGCAGCAAGCCGGCCATTTCGACAATTTCCGGCACGCGCCGTTCCCATTCAATCGCCATAATATGCACGCCGGCCACGCCCTCGATTGTGCGAAGGTGTTGAATTTGTTCGACGCAGATCTTAATCCCTTCGGCGGCCGCATCTTCTGCCTGATTTAAGCGTTCAATATAGAGATCCGGGATTTTTAAGCCGGCCACATGATCGCGCATGTACATCGCCATTTTAGCAGACTTTAAAGGCGTCACGCCGGCCAGAATCTTGACCTGTTTGTGTAATCCGCGTTCCCGCACCATCGCCATCCATTTTTCAAAGCGTTCCATGTCGTAAATACATTGGGTCTGAATGAAATCAACGCCGGCTTTGACTTTTTTGGCAAGCCGGATCACGCGAAAGTCAAAGGGATCGCCAAAAGGATTGGCCGCGCCGCCGATGAAAATGCGCGGCTCCATAATCGGCGACTTTTTGCTATTCCTGATCTCCTCGCCGCACAGGAAGGTTTTCGCATCCCGCATGGTTTTCAGGGTATAAATAAGCTGGATTGAATCCAGGTCATACACGTTTTTACAGGTCGGATGATTGCCAAACTTCTGGTGATCGCCGGTCAAACAGAGGATATTTCTGATCCCCAGGGCATAGGCCCCGATCACGTCGCTTTGAATCGCAAGACGGTTGCGGTCGCGGCAGGTAATTTGTACGACCGGTTCCAACCCGTGCTGCATGGCAATCAGCCCCGTCGCCAGCGAGGACATACGCACAATCGAGGTCTGGTTATCGGTGATGTTCACCGCATCTACATAATCTTTTAAATAGCCGGCCTTTGTGAGAATCACGTCCACATCCGCGCTTTTAGGCGGGCCAAGTTCTGACGTGACCGCAAAATGTCCGGCGTGCAGCACTTTTTCCAAGCGACTTCCGGTCTTGAATCCATTGTTATTCATACATGTTCTTTCTGCTTATAACAGCATATCTTCTCTGACGATTTTGCCCGGGCCGCCGTCGCGACCGGTGCTCCAATCTTTGATCGGATAATTATCTTCTAACTTGTGCAAGAGGCCAAGCATTGCCATGCGATCATAGATAAGTTGCCAGGCACAATCGAGATTCTCAGGGTCAACTTCGCATTTGCCGTTCACTGATCCGCCGCAAGGCCCGTTCAACAGGCTTTTGGAACAACGCGCAATCGGACAGATTCCGCCAAAATCGGCCAGCACACAGTTGCCGCAGCCGCCGCAGCGTTCAGTCCAAATGCCTTGCTGCTCGGTCGTGCCATAGAATTTCGTATTCAGAGCCGGCAACACGCGTCTCCCGGGAAACACCTCGCTGCAAAACTGCACGCCCACGCCGCAGGCTAAGGACAAGACCGCATCAGCCCACTTGATCTTGTCTTTGACCTCATTAAAGAATTCGCGATCGCACTGCCGGGTAATTGTCGCCTCCTGAATTTCTATGAGACGCTCCTGCTTTTTATAGGCTAATCGCAGCGTAGAAGCCAGAATGCCCACCTCTTTTTCGCCTCCGGCCATGCAGACCGTCACGCAGGAACCGCAGCCGAGAATCAGGAGTTTCTCGTACCCCTGAATCGTCGTAATAATTTCTTCAAACGGCTTTTGAACAGCAGTAATCATACATTAATTAAGAATGAGGAATTGAGAATGAAGAAACATTATCTCGCACGTCCTCATTCTTAATTCTTCATTCCTAATTCCCAATTTTCGCTTTCAATTCCTTCACGCTCTTGACAAATTTATGCGGATCGAGCGACGAGAGAAAGTCGAGTTTGACTCTGTTCTCATCGTATCCGGCGTTGCGCAGGGCTTGCTTGATCATCTCTACCCGCTTACGGGCACGTTTGTTGCCGGTCAGATATTGACAATTATCAATCGGACAGGCCAGAATCAGCACCCCTGCCGCCTCTTGCTCAAAACATTTTAACACCAGACCAATCTCGATTTTCCCGGCACAGGACAGACGCACAAGGTCTATTGACTCAAGCACGTCGGAATCCTGTACTGCTTGCGCCGCTTTGTAGGCCGAATTTTCACAACAGAAAACGACGATCTTCTTCAGTTCTTTCATAATCTGCTCTCATGTTTGTGAGCAAAACCGGGTTTTTTTGCATTGGAACACTACAACGGTATTGAGAATGGAACGGATTGCTTCCTTATTTGTCCCATGACCATACCAGGTTTTAGTCGTTTACAGATGTCAAAAGCGTATTATCTGCATACAGCGGCAATTCTATGGCTTTGGCCGGACACTCGCCGGCGCACATGCCGCATTTCTTGCATACCTGGGGCAGACTCTCAGCCGCGCCTTTTTCATGATTGATCCAGATGGCTTTGTGCGGGCAACTCCGCAGACAGGTCAGACACAGAATACATTTATCCGGATCAATCACGGCATTGGACAATTCAACTTCAAGCTCTTTTTGCGAAAGTAAGGCGTGAACTTTTAAGGCCGCGGCTTTCGCTTCTTGCAGAATTTGAGGCAGATAGCGCTGCCCATGACATGCACCCACCACAAAGATGCCGGGGCGATTGGTGTCAATCGGAAAAAGGTGGATATTATTATCCTGCATCTGCTGGTAAGCATCCGTGGAAATCTCGGTAAATGCAGCCAAAGGAGCATCTTCCGGCGCAGCAAGGCCGAACGGGCTGATAGCGACCCGGTCGCAATACACGCTGATTGCCTGTTGTAAAATCCCATCATGACAGGTGATCGTCACTCCGTTTTCATCTGATTTAAATGCAAGCTGCCCTTCATACTTGACAATATTTACGCCAGACTGTCTGACCTCATCGTAGAGCATCTCAAGTTCTTTGGCGGCTACACGCACATCGCGGCAGAACAGAGAGACCTGATACCTTCTCCGCGCCTGGATGCGCTTTGCGATGTTTAACGCCGTTTCTGTGCTGGCTTTGGATTCATCCCGTTCCAGGTCCAGCACCAGTCCGATTGAAATTGGGCCGCGTCGCGTCGCCAATTCGTCAAAAGCCTGATCAATGTCAGATATTGGCGCGATATATGGTCCCAGACAGAGATTTTCTGAAAAATTTTCGTCTGTCGCCAGCACAACCGCTCCGAAGGATTGCGATTTTACACTATCTGAGGTTTGGATTTTAGTTATAAAATTGCCGATATTTCCGGTAAATTCCAGCAAATTTTCCGGTTCAATTCGAACGACGGGATAGTGAAATCGCTGTAGTTCTTGCGCTACCAGTTCTCCGGCAATTCCATCGCCAAGAATCAACGCCTGCTGTTGCAGGGGGATTTTTTTGCGTTCAAAAGGCCGATTTTTAAGGATGTTGCCCGGATTCTGAGCAGCGCGTTGTTCATTATTTACAGGATTGCTACAAGCCAGCATCTTTAGGGCAATGGCGCGAGCGGCAGTCATGCTTTCGGAAATGCTCTGCGGTTCCTGGCAAGTGCCGCTGACAAACACGTTCGGCAGGGAGGATGACGTGAAAAATCCGAATTGATCGCGCTCCAGGCCAAAGAACGACGAGCATTGTGAGGCGTCATCAACCGGTCCCATACCTACCGACAACACGACGCGATCATGTTCGACAAGCGTGTCTTCGCCATCCATATTTTCAATGTGCAATTTCAATTTTCCGCTACTCGACCGGTCAATTAAAAAAGGAATTCCGCGCACAAAACGCACGCCGCTCGCTTCCACGCTTTTTCTAAATAAGGAAAAGGTCTTATCAAAATGCTGAATATCAATGTAATAAATCGTGACCGGCGTTTCAGGGTGACGATATTTGATCATGCGCGCCAGACGCAGCGCATACGCGCAGCACACGCTTGAACAGTAATTCCTGCCGATGCGCGGGTCGCGCGAACCGACGCACTGGATAAAGGCGACATCCTCTGAAGGCGACCCCAGGGAACTCTGCCGGCTTAATATCGCTTCCGCTTCAAGTCCGGTCATGACATTTTCAAATCGTCCGTATCCAAAACGAACATGTTGGGAGGCATTATAAGGCGCATGGCCGGTTGCAATCAAGGCGGTGGCGCTGTCGAACGTCATTTCTGTAAGCGGAGATTGGGCTGAAATCGCCTGCTGCGGACAACTCGCCGCGCACAATCCGCAGGCTTTTCCCTGGTGTAAACGGCATTTTTCGTAGTCGATATGGTATTGAATTAATTCTCCCCGGTGTATTTTCGTGATACACCCTTCGGGACAGGTTGAGATACAACGATCACAAGAGGTACAAGCCTGATAGTCAATCGTAGGGTTTTTGCGGGTAATGCGAAGATCGAGCCGGGTGTCATACTTGTTAACAGCCTGGAGCGATGCGCCGACAACAGTCGTGATCCGTTGCTGCTGAAACGCTTGAAAAATCTGCGTCACAGCCACGCATACGCCGCAGCGGCTGCATTCATCGGTGGCTTTACAAGCGTAATCCAGAACCGCTCCGCCAATGACCGATTTTGCCTCAAGCAGCGTCACCTCATGCCCCTGTCCGGCCAGTTCTAAAGCCGCGGTACAACCGCTGATTCCCGCTCCAATGATTGCATATTTCCCCATAAACTTTTTATACGCTTAAAGAATTCCAAGAGAGTTTCTAATCTTAGTCAAATGTAAAATTTAACGTCACGGGCGAGAAACCAGGTTTTTTCAAAAAACCTGGTTTCTTTAGTTCCACGTGGTTATGCTTTATTAATAAGTTTGTAGTTCGCGCTTTAGCGCGTTTTCCGCCTGAAGGCGGAACTACGAACCCGCCGCTTAAACCTTGCAAGAACACTACGCTTATCAAAGAATAAAAAGTTGTTGCGCGGATTCGACGGTATTATAAAGCAGCATGGTAATCGTCATCGGCCCAACCCCGCCCGGAACCGGGGAAATGGCTTTGCACTTTTGGGAGACTTCATCAAATTTGACATCACCAACCAGGCGATAGCCTGTTTTACTGGCCGGGTCTTCGACGCGATTCACGCCAACGTCAATCACGACCGCATTTTCATTCACCATCTCCGCCGTAATCATCTCAGGTTGACCAATGGCCGCAATCAAAATATCGGCCTGGCGGGTGATAGCCGCCAGATCTTTCGTGCGCGAATGACAGACCGTAACGGTCGCATTGGCGTCCGGCTGTTTTTGCAGCAGCATATTGGCAATCGGCTTACCGACAATATTGCTCCGGCCGACCACCACCACATGCGCGCCGTCAATCGGTACGCCCGCATAACTCAGCATTTTCTGCACCCCAAAAGGTGTGCAGGGACGAAAACCCTTCTCGCCGATCATGAGTTTGCCGATGTTCACCGGATGAAAGCCATCCACGTCTTTTTCAGGCAGAATGCTGTTAATTACTTTATGCTCGTCAATATGATCCGGCAAAGGCAATTGCACCAGAATTCCGTGAATCTTGTCTTCACGATTGAGTGTGTCAATCAATTGTAACAGCTCTTTTTCCGAAGTTTCTTCCGGTAAGTTGTGTTGTTCGGAATAGATGCCGATGTCGTGACAGGCTTTATTCTTATTGCGCACATACACTTTTGAGGCAGGGTTGTCGCCGACGAGCACGACGGCTAATCCGGGCGTCAGGTGATGTTCGGTCTGTAACTGTGTGATTGCTTCCGCCAATTCCTGTCGAATCGTTTCCGCAATGTGTTTTCCGTCAATGATTGCAGCGGCCATGATACATTCTCCTCCTTATCTTGCAAAATTCCATAATAAATGCCTCGTATTCAAAAAAGCAGCTTGCGGGAATGTCAAGAAAAAAACTTACATCGAGATCAGTGATGCGGCTTGCCGCGTCCGCCAAACACCTATTCAATCCTATCTTTTTCCAATAGCTCTTTGGATCAGCGAGGGACAAACCCTGTTAAGAAAGTTGACGAGGATATTCAGCGATGGATAATGAGATACGACATGTTCAAACATTTGAGTCACATCAATTGGATTCGAAACATCACATTGGATAATATGAATGTCCTGGTATTGTTTCTTGACCTGATCCAATTTGATAGGGTTTCGACCACAGACGAGAACGGTATTCATGTTTTCCAAGAATACTTTGGCAAGTGCCAGGCCGATCCCTGATGCACCACCGGTCACAAGCACAGTATTTCCTGTGATTCTCATAATTGCATTCCATCCTACGTAAAGAAATTATTGTTAATACCCCTCTAAGGCCATTTTTCGATATCTTACAACAAAAATTATTTTTGCAAGACCCCGAATTAAGAAGAAACCAATTATTGCGAAGATCCAAAGTGACATGTCTGGCACACTCCCCATCAAGAGCGATGGCGTAAATGGAATAATTTGAAACATTGCGCCGAGGCCATAGGTAAGGCCCAGCGCCAGCAGGGTCGCCATAAGCAGATCAATGCCAATACTCACGCTGCCGGGGAACCAAAGCCCGCGCCGCTTTGCATTACCGGCAAATCTGGCCGGCCAACGACGAAGTCGGTACAAGCAAACAATCATAAGAACCAGTGAGGCGACGACAATGGTGTCAAATACCGCATAATAGACAGCAAACGCGTGGCTGATCGGTGGGAAAGCTCCGGTCGTAATGCCTTGCATCATCCCTTCGTAGGTCTGGGATTCATCGAGAAGTGGGCTGAATTCATTGATTAACATCACGATGGCAATCTTCTCCTGGGGCAAAATGGCCATATTCGTTTGGAAGTCATTCAACTGGCCGTCGTGCGACACGATCTCCAGGCCGTTCAGCGTGCCAATCCCCCAGCCCATCCCATACGCTGCAGCGTCCGGCACAGCTTCAGCAGCGTTTACTTGCACGCTTGAGGTATGCATCACCCTCAGGGATTCGGATGACACGATCCG
This sequence comes from Candidatus Vecturithrix sp., assembly GCA_040772385.1. Taxonomy (GTDB): domain Bacteria; phylum Moduliflexota; class Moduliflexia; order Moduliflexales; family Moduliflexaceae; genus Vecturithrix. Next base: position 1,610,137 of record JAXGYF010000001.1, read on the forward strand.
CTTGCCATGATAGACGCCATCGTTCATCTGAGCGATAAGATAATGAGTCATGTCATCGGCACTAGAAACAATCGCACCAGACGGCACGACAGCTTCTGGCATTTTGTCTGCGTTTTGATATGGCACTTTAAGGCCAAAATAGTTCAGGTAACCCGACGTTACAGGCGGGATGTTGGCGGCCCCGCTCCCTGCTCTTGAATTCCGCATTTCCAACGGATCAAAAATGTGCTGCTGGATATAATCAGCATAGGTTTGCCCAGAGACTCTCTGGACGATGTAGCCGGCGATCTGGTAGTTGGCATTGGAGTATTCAAACTGCTGTCCGGGGGAAGCTGATAACGGATATTGCTCAAACACGTGCAACGCTTGCGTCAAATCGGTTTCTGGTTTGAAGAACAGCGACGCCAATCCTGCTCTGGTTGACACGCCGCTATTCTGATTCAATAGCTGGCGGACAGTCATATATTGAGACTCTGAGCCATTCCCAATCCGAAATTCTGGGAGATAACTGATAACAGGCTTGTCAAGTTCGATCGTACCTTGATCTACTAATTGCATCACAGCCAGCGCGGTAAACGATTTACTCAACGAGGCCAGAAAGAAGGGCGTGTCCGAACTGACATTGCCAAACGACTGCAATAGCGTGACCTGGTCACCCTGAACAACGCCCAGAGCCACACCTGGAAGACGCGATGCTTGCGCTTGTTGGTGGATATAGTCGGTGATGGCGGCACCGGTTGTTTTGCCAATCGCTACATCCTTGTGAACATCTGACGAGAATGCCGCAACCACCGGCCAAAATACTCCTGCTATGAACAGGAAGGGGAATGCCATGAGCGATAATCTTTTCATTTTAAGGTTTTTTAGCATCATATCTCCTTTTTTACAAAACTACTGCCTTTTACAGCGAGGAAAAGGGTAACAAACAGACCTAGTCCAGCGTTTCTTGTTCCGTGATTACAGCATCTACAGGAAGATCGTATGGTCTCACCGGAACCTTGTCAAACAATTGTTCTGAAACACACACACCAATTCGCCAGGCGTTGAGCGATGGACAATTGGCGAGTTGGCTGAAAAATCGGTCATAAAACCCCTTTCCCTGTCCTAACCGGTGTTTTTCACGATCGTACGCCAGGCCAGGCGTGATGATGAGCAGCCTGTGTCCGGCCATATTACAAGGATTTAAAACTGGCCAACTCGCCGCAGGCTCTCGGATGCCATAGGGATGCATCACAAAATCCTGATCTAGACGATCAAGGCGATGAAACATCAGGTGTTCTCCGGCTATTCTCGGAATCCCAACCTGTTTGCCCTGATCCAGGGCTGCCTGAATCAGGTCGCGCGTCTCTACTTCGCCAGGCATTGAGCAGAACGCGAACACAACCTCAGCTTGCCGCCACCAATCAGAGGCAAGCAGGGAGGTTGTAATCCGCACACTCTTTTGCTGAATCTCTTCAGGTGGCAACGTTGCAAGACGTGCGCGTATGAAGGTTCTGAGTTCGGGTTTATTCATACACATCTGCCTCCATAAACCTGACGCGGAAACTCTCCGGCCGCATATTCAATAATACGCTCGCCTTTGTGCACATCTTCATCAGCGTAAGCTTCCAGCACTATGCCGATAAACAGGCGTTTATCGCCGGTATCAACCGCCTGGTTGACCTGACATTCCAGAAACGCCGCACATTCCTGAATAATCGGAGCCTTGACGCAGCGTGCGGCCTGGGCAGTTAAACCGCTTTCCTGAAATTTATTGACCTTGCGTCCGGAATGAAATCCACAATAATAAATTTGTCGCTTCAGGTCCTTTGGCGGAACATTGACGATAAATTCCCCGCTTTGTTCGATCAGATCGCAGGAATAGGCGGTTTTCCCAATGGCGCACGCCACCATCGGCGGCTCTTTTGAGACAGGCATACAAAAACTAACCGCAATAATATTGGCCGCGCCCTGCATGTCGCCGCAGGTGATCAAATAATGATGCATCGGCCAGAGATATTCGAGATAGTCAACATCAATTCGCATACATATTTCCTCTTCACTACCAGTCCCCATTCCTGGCCCAATACTGTTACCTTAAGCCCAGCCATCAATGGCCGGTCTCAAAGCTGAAGGACGCTGAAGCGCCCTGTTTGTGAGCTTTTAGCGGGCTTTAGCCTGCTTGAGCTTTGAGACTGGGCATTGATGCCCAGGGCTGGGGTGGGGAAAAAATATTATCCCTCAACAAGCTTATCCTTTATATTTATTCGTTATCGGCAAACGGCGATCCGGGCCAAAAGCTTTGCTCGTCACTTTTATTCCAGGGGCGGCTTGCTGCCGCTTGTACTCGCTTTTGTCTACCTTGCGCACGACATCTTTGACGATTTCAGGTTCGTAACCGAGGGCAATCATGTCGTCAATGCTTTTGTCGTGTTCAATATACGCGCAGAGAATTTCATCTAAAATAGGATATTCGGGCAGACTGTCGCTGTCTTTCTGGTTTGCCCGTAATTCCGCCGAAGGCGCCTTTTCAATTGTATTGCGCGGAATCAAATCAAACCCTGCGATAAGATTGCGATATTCCGCCAGGGCATAGACCGTGGTTTTGGGCACATCGGAAATCACACCCAGACCGCCGGCCATGTCGCCGTAAAGGGTCGCATAGCCCACGCTGACTTCTGATTTGTTGCCGGTGGTTAAGGTGAGATAGCCAAATTTATTGGATAAGGCCATCAGAATAACGCCGCGGCAGCGCGCCTGAATATTTTCCTCAGCCACATCCGGCCGCCGTCCCTCGAACACCCCGGACAGTTGAGCAACAAAGGCGTCATACATCGGAGAAATCGGAATCACGTGATGCTGGATTTTTAAATTTTCAACCAGTGCTTTGGCGTCATCCAGGCTGCCTTGCGATGAATAGGGGCCGGGCATTAATACGCCGACCACATTGTCCGCGCCCAGAGCGTCTACAGCAATCGCGGCCACCATGGCTGAATCAATTCCTCCGCTGAGTCCGAGCACGACTTTTTGAAAGCCGTTTTTGCGCACGTAATCGCGCAATCCTAACGTCAACGCTGCATAGATTTCCTTCGTGCGCAGCATGTTTGGCGATAACGCCGGTTCATGCGCGTTCCGATCCTGGGAGGAGCATGTCGTCGTAAGCACCGGACGATTTCGGCGGGCAGGCAGCGGACTTGTACATATACGCCGGCACATCGAAGCATCGTCTAGCTTCATTTGTAATACGGCTTTACGATGGCGCGGATCATTGAGTTTGGCGATGGACACATCATCCAAATCGATATCCGCTGTGACAAAATCCTCTTCAAAAAGTTTGCCCTGCGCCAGGATTTGCCCGGATTGGTTGACAATAACACTGCCGCCGTCAAAAATCAAGCGATCCTGACCGCCCACGAGATTATTATAGGCCACCACCACCACACTGTCAGACGCTCGTACTGAAATCATGCGGCGTCGAAAATCCGGTTTGCCGACATAATAGGGTGACGCCGACACATTAAGGATAAGATCCGCGCCGCTCAGGGCCTGGATTACGGTTGGACCTTCAGGATACCAGATGTCCTCGCAAATATTGACGCCAAAGGTAATGTCTCCGATCTGATAAATGTGTTGTGTCACTCCGGCTTGAAAATAGCGATTCTCATCAAATACGCCATAATTCGGGAGATAGTTTTTATGGTGAATTCCCAGGAGTTTTTGCTGATGAATAATGGCAGCGGCGTTATAAATATCATCTTCCTGATCCACAAAGCCGACAATCGCGGTAATGCCCTCGGTGTGCGCGATAATGCGCTCTAAGGCCAGACGATTATCATGTAAAAATTGAGGTTTGAGCAGCAAATCCTGCGGAGGATAGCCCGTGATCGCCAATTCCGGAAAGGTGACAATATCCACGTCTTCCTGTCTGGCGCGTTGAATCGCGTCAAGAATTTTGGCGGTATTCCCTTCTAAATCTCCGACTGTGGTGTTGATTTGCGCCATCGCAATGCGTACCTGTCTCATATTTTCCTCCAAATTTTCATTTCGTGCACGAAAGAAACCGGGTTTTTGGCAAAAACCCGGTTTCTCAGCCAGACTGTTCATATCTGATGAAATTGGCAGAGAACCGAGGGAAAATGGCAAGGAAAATCACACCGATTTTATTCTTATCATATTATCCGTTTATTTCGAAAATCCGTTGTTGCTCGGAAATACGAGCGAATTTAGGAAGAACTGGGACAGTCGTTAAAAAAATATGAATTTTTTTTTAAAGAAGACTTGACAAATAGACACTAAGATATTATGTTTAGTATGCAAGCAGAAAATAGCATAACATAATAAAGAGAGTCAAAGTAAAAACTCATTGGTATGTACCGCATACCGACATTTATAATAAAGAGGAGGAAAACATTATGGCACTTACAGCAAGACAATATATGCGTTCCTGGTCGCCGCGTGCCGACGTGTATGAAACCGAAGACCATGTGGTTGTCCAACTCGACATTCCTGGCGTGAAAATTGAGGATGTCGATGTGCAATGTGAAAAGGGCATGCTGAGCGTAAAAGGCGAACGGAAGTTCAACGAGGATGAGAAACGGCAATATTACCGGGTTGAGAATGTGTATGGCCCCTTTGAACGGTATTTTGAAATCCCCAGAACCTTAGATGTCGAGAAGATTGAAGCCAAATGCAATGCCGGGGTGTTGACGCTGACCTTCCCGAAAACGGAAGAAGCCAAACCCAAAAAGATTGCAATTCAGGCAAGCTAAGTTCGTAGTTCTCGCTTGAGCGAGTTTTTCCGCCTGAAGGTGGAACTACAAGCAAATCTTAACCAAACACGATCATAAAGTGAGTGATTGGGAATAAGACATGTCGAAAAACACGATGCAAATTGCCATGTTGTCGCCAATTGCCTGGCTGCTTTCTCTCTTGCACATGATGGGTTAGGAGCAGTGACCGAATAGCGCATTGCATCATTTGGAAGAGGTGTCGGAAAATTTTACATTCTGTTTTTGTAAATATTTGCTCTGAATTTCCCTATGAATCAAAGAAGAATGACGATTTTTCAAAAAGAAAAGAAACAACCGTGTCGGAAAATTTTACACATGCACCCTGGAGCCTAATGCAAGACTTTCACTTGAGTTCTATCCCACATAACCCTGTTTGCTATTTAAGGTATCGGGGAAATTTTACACTTTTCATCAAAAATCCCTAAAAAATTCACTCGTCTGTTTGAGACGATAATTTTTTTTCTCCTGTATTATCAAGAAGTTACATGATGCTGCGTATGAGATTTTGCTTGTTGGCATGTGACATGCATATAAAAAGAAATGAAAAGACACTTTGAAATTGTTGAAACATTTCAGAAAAAGCTAAACCACTCGTGAGGGTGGGACGGAAAGCTACGGATCTTATTCACACGAATAAAATAAGATAGCCGGGTTGCCTGAAGATAGAAAATTGGTTTTATCTCTTGTCAAACCGGCTTCTTCACGCCGGTTTTTTTATTGCCTGAAGCAATAAGAAACCGGCAACATGAGGAAGCATTATGAAAAAGTTAGTATCTGTTGCAGTAGTCCTTGTTGTTTTGGCGTTACTGCCGGCCGTCAGCCAGGCCATGAGCATAACATTTGATAAATTTACCAACACAAACATTTTCAGTACTGGCAAAATGGACGTGTCCTTGAGAGATGACGACGGCAACGTGATGAATGACGAAGGCGAATGGTTTACAGCGTTTTGCGTTGATAAAAATCAAAGTATTTCGGTTGGCAATACCCTTTCAGCGTATGTTAGTCCTTCGGAGTATGCTCGTGTTCACAATTTTCTTGATAATCAGATTGGTCTGAAAACAGCGTGGTTGTTCGATACATTTTACACGGACAATGCTTCATCAATCGAGATTGCTGCCTTACAATTGGCGCTGTGGAAGCTTACCGACAACTATTCGGCTACTCCCGCAAATAGCAATCAAAGAGCGGCTGTCAATCTGGCGAATTCATACCTCTTTAACTTGAATATGAACTTCGGTTCTGCGGATTTTGCTTATCTGGATCGGCACTATATGATTTTCACTTCTGGCAACCGACAAGACTTAATCGTTAAAACCGGCGATCTATGGCCTGAAACACCTGTAACGCCTGAAATACCTGTAACACCAGTGCCCGAACCCGGAACGCTGCTCCTGATCGGTCTTGGATTACTGGGAATTTTCGGATTCAGCAGAAGCCGCCAGAAATAAGTTGCCTCTCTTACCCAACAAGCCAATCTCTTCTCAAAGAGATTGGCTTGTTGTCTTTGCGGCCAGGCCCGCATTGTGATTCCGTCGCAAATAACATGCCTGCCTTCATGTTCGAGGGGAATTCGCATGTCGGCTGCTATCAAACAAGACTGCTTGACAATGTATGGAGCTGCATAGTAAAACCGTCTCATACCTGCACAATCATGACTGTGATGTCATCATTTTGTTCCTGACCTTCAGAAAAAACTTCTAAATCCATAATAATCGCCTGTTGCAATTCTTTTGCTGAACGGTTGCCGTGTTCTAGCACCAACTCTATGATTCGCTGCATGCCAAATTGTTCGCGCCTGGCATTAATGGCTTCGTTGACGCCATCGGTATAGAGAATCAGTTTGTCGCCTGGTTCCATCTGAATCTGGGCCTCATCAAAATTGGCAAAGGTAAAAATACCCATTGGAAAATTTGTATTGAGTAACGAAGCGCAAGAGGCTGTAGAGGGGCGAAACAGCAGAGAAATGGTATGGCCGGCGTTCAAAAAACGCAAAATGTGCGTTTGAGGGGTATACAGGCCGTAAAAAACGGTGACAAACATCCCTTCCTGCGCGTCTTCTGTGATGAGTTGATTCGCAAGCGGCAAAACATGGGAGGGATTCGCGTTGGCCAGCGCTTGAGATTTGAGCGTGCTGCGGGAACTCGCCATAAAAATGGCCGCGGGGACGCCTTTACCACAAACATCCCCGATAAAAAAAGCAAATTGCTCTCCGACTTCGAAATAATCATAAAAATCGCCGCCCACATCTTTGGCCGGTTTATTAATAGCTTCAAAGTGAATTTCAGGACGCGGTTTAAACGGCGCAGGTAAAATCCCCTGTTGGATTTGATGGGCAATCATGAGTTCGCTACGGATACGCTCCTCTTGCAGCAAACGCTGGGAATACTCTGCGTTTTGAATTGCCAGGGCCGCCCCTGTACTCAAAGATTGGAGGAATGTGGCATCATCCTGGGAAAAAGCAGCTCTGTTTTTCTTATTTATGACTTGCAAGACCCCTACCACCTTATCTTTACTCACCAAAGGCGCCGAAAGCGTTGAACGTATTATAACATCGTTTGTATCATTAAGTTCCCGGCCATACATTTCAATCAGATCGATATTTTGAGCAAGATGAGCAGTTTTCGTTCGTGCGACCTGTCCTACAATTCCGCTCTGAGTCGAAAAGGTGAGTCCCTGAAGGTTGAAGAGTCCCTGTGAAAGCCTGCAAGTCAAAATACCAGCATAATCATCCGTTAAAAAGATAGCTCCGTCTTCAGCCTCGAGAATTTCCAGGGTATCAAAAAAGATTGTGTGCAAGGTTTCATTCAAGTCTATGGAAGCCGCGAACCGCCGTTGCACTTCGGATAGCACGGTCGTCATGAGATATTGCACTTTCAGACGTTCAACGATCAGAAGTAAATCGTCTTTTGACCAGGGTTTTTCCAGATAATAATTCAATCCTGCGTGATTAATGGCGCGAATCGTGGATTGCAATCCGGCCTGCCCGGTCAATAAGACTTTGAGCACATTGCGGTCGGTTTGGTAAATTTTTTCCAAAAAAGCATCGCCAGACATGCCAGGCATGACTTGATCGCAGATAATGAGCCAGATGCGATTTCCGTTTGCAGCCAACTCCTGATACAATTCCGAAGCTTCTTCCGCGCTTTCAGCATACTCGAATTCGCAAAAATTCTGGAACGCTTCCTCTAATTGAATCGTAAGTTGATTGAGTACCCCTTGATCATCATCAACACACAAGGCAAAATATTTTTTCACAACGCTTCAGCCTCTCATGAGTAGAGATCATTTTTGAATTATCGCCATCAGACTGTCTGATTATTATCAAATATACCGCTAAAATCGATTTTCTGTCAATGCAAAATTCAGAGCATTACGCTGTTTTTCTATTTAATGTGATCTCGGGAGAAGATTTTTCGTTCGAATAGTCCCGAACTCAAGTTATTTACAGAGACACTCTTTTTTGCAAGAAGTCAAACCTCGGAGATTTTTCTTCCGTCCCACAAAGGCTTGCAGAATTCTGATAACGACATACGCACTCTGGCGATTTCTTCTGAACTCACCTCCCATAGCCCTGAGGCAGCCAACCAATTTTTGATTATACTCAGCCACGAAGATCCTCTGGTTTTCTTTTTGTAAAACTTCTGTAATGCGAATATGTTCGCTCTCAAAAATTTTTAAATTTTTCTTGACAGGACTTTTGAGTATGATAACGTTTGCACAAACGTTCTCATCACCAGCAACATGCCGCACTCGTTTGAGGGGATCCTATGAGTTCCATGAAAGATGTTGCCAGATTAGCTGAGGTCTCCATTTCCACCGTGTCACGGGTCATTAACCAGAATATCCCTGTAGATCAACGTACCCGGCAGCGGGTTGAAGACGCGATCAAAAAACTCAATTATCGGCCCAATCTGTTAGCAAAAGGGCTGCGCCTGAAAAGCGGCAATCTAATCGGGTTGGTCGTTCCCGACTTTGTGCCTCTTCATGCCTTTGCGTATATCATTAAATATATCGAAGAAAGCGCGGCTCGCCACGATTTTAACCTGATTCTGGGCAATAACCTCGACAATCCCGATATTGAAGAGCGTTTCATTGACAGTTTGCTGCGTCGCAGCGTGGATGGCATTATTTTTTCGCGGGTTTCCGATGAGAGCCGTGTCTTACGCATTTTAAATAAGCGTAATATCCCGATTGTCGTGATTGACAGAGCATTGGAAAATGAGGGTGTGCCCACGGTTGTGATCAATAATTATCGCGCCGGGGTGTTGGCGGCCGAACATTTTATCAGTTCAGGCCACAGACAAATAGGCTGTTTGACCGGACCATTGAATATCCGCTTGTGCCGTGAACGTGTGAAGGGCTTCAAAGATACGATACTCAATCATCAGCTTGAATTTGACGACACCTTTATTTTTGAGGGGGATTTCAAACTGGAATCCGGTATGAAAGGCGCGACGTACTTCCGGAAGCCCCCCAAAAAAATCACAGCGATCTGGGCGCACAATGACGTTATGGCGGCGGGTGTCATGAAAGAACTCTATAAACAGGGGATCAATGTGCCTCAGCAGATGTCAGTCATGGGAATGGATGATATTATTTTAGCCACCATGATGACTCCGGCGTTGACGACGATCCGGCAGCCATTTCAAGCCATGAGCGAACAAGCGGTCGAGTTGATTCTGCTCCAGAAACACGGACAGCCGATTTTAGAAAAAGCCATTGTCCTGGAACCAGAGTTAATTGTGCGTGAAACGACCAGACAGACGCAATAATTTGCAAACGATTGCACAATCGTTTGCAAATCAAAAAGAGCATAGAAACCATGTCAACTCTTCTGTCCATGCAAGACATTCATAAAACCTTTTTTGGGGTAACGGTCTTGAAGAATGTCAACTTCGAGCTGTCTGCCGGAGAAGTTCACATTCTTCTCGGCGAAAACGGCGCCGGAAAATCAACCTTGATTAAAATTCTGAGCGGAGCCTATCGTTTGGATTCGGGCGACATTCTGATTGAAGGGCAGAAAATCGATCCTGCGTCTTATGATCCCAAAAAAGCCAATGAATACGGGATTGTCACCATCTATCAGAATTTTCACCTCGTTCCGCACCTGAGCGTGGCCGAAAACATTTCTCTGTCCGATTTTGCTGTTCGACTCGGCGCCATTGCCTGGAAAGACGTGTTTGCCAGAGCGCAGAATGTTCTGGCGAACATTCAATTTGCCATGGACCCCAAACGGAAAGTGCAAGATTTGAGCGTTGCTGAAAAGCAGATGTTAGAAATAGCGATTGCGCTTTCCAAACATGCGAAAATCCTGATTATGGATGAGCCAACGGCGGCCATCAGTAAACAAGAAATCGAACTCTTATTCACCCTGATTCATGAATTAAAGAAACAGAAAATCGGGATTATTTACATTTCACATAAACTTGAAGAAATCAAACAAATCGGAGATCGCATCACGATCCTGCGCGATGGAATGAATGTTGAAACCCTCGATGTCGAGGGAATCGAACTGAATCAGATTGTGAGTTTGATGACCGGCCATGAAATTCGCCGAACCACCAGAAACCGCGAACTGACGATGCGCGATCCGTTCTTTGAATTTCGCCATGTCAGCGTCAATAATGTGCTTCACGACCTGAATTTTACGGTGCACAAAGGGGAAATCCTGGGATTAACAGGGGTAGTAGGATCAGGAAAAACCGAGCTGGCCCGCGCCGTTTTCGGCATTGCCCCTTTAGATGGAGGTGAGATCGCTCGGGAAAACGCTGTTGTCCGGATCGAATCTCCCAAACACGCGATTCAGTTGGGCATGGGCTATTTGCCGGAAGATCGAGACGTGGACGGCTTGTGCCTTAACATGGGAGTAAAAGAAAATATCTCACTGGTGTTTTTAGCAAAGCTTAGAAGCGCGCTCTTTAGTAATCGCAAAGAAAAACAACTTGCTCACGCTTCTATTCAAAATTTGCGCATTAAAGCGGCCGGGATGTCGCAATATGTAAAATATTTGAGCGGCGGCAACAAACAGAAAGTCGTTTTTGCCAAATGGCTGTCCGCAGAGTGTCAATTCCTGATTTTAGACGAACCCACGATAGGGATTGATGTGGGGGCCAGAGAAGAGATTTATGAGTTGATTCATCAGTTTGTCAGAGAAACGCCAAAAGCAGTGTTGTTCATTTCCAGTGATATTCAGGAAATTCTCAATATTTCCGACCGGATTCTGGTCATGGCCCAGGGGAAAATTGTGGCGGAACTGAATCCGAAAGAGACCACAAAACAGCGTGTTATGGAATATAGTTTAAGCGAGTATCAATAAATTTTCGTCACTTTTGACTGGCCAAGAAACCGGGTTTTTCAAAAAACCCGGTTTCTGAGGAACAAAGCAATTGTTCCTGGTTACTTCATGATTCACTAACCATCTTTGCACGAATGAGACTACATTATGGAACCAAATAAATTTGCCAGGACATCGTCGTCTCCCGCAGCGTACTTGAGCGAATTACTCAGGAAACAAACCTTTTCGATGTTTATCATCCTCCTGCTGATCTGGGTGATTCTCTCGTTTCTATCCCCCTATTTTTTCACGGTCAACAATCTCTTTGAGATTACGCTCCAATCAGCGGTGTTTGCCATTATTGCGGCCGGAGAAACCTTTGTCATTTTTTCCGGCGGCATCGATCTTTCAGTCGGCTCGGTGTTTGCATTTTCTTCGATTGTGGGCGGACTGGCCTTTCAATTTACGGGCAATACCCTGCTTGCCATTATCGTGTCCATTCTTGCGGGGACCTTTGCCGGGCTGGTGAATGGCGCGTGCATTACAAAATTAAAAGTTCCGCCTTTTGTGGCAACGCTGGGCATGATGGGTATTGCCCGAGGGTTTGCGTTGATTTTGTGTAAAGGTATCCCGATTTACGGCTTGACAAAGGGGTATATGTGGATCGGTCAGGGAAAGATTTTTGGAATCATTCCAGTGCCGACCATTATCGTGGCGATCATCTTTCTCCTGGCATTTTGGGTCCTGAAATACACCAAATTCGGCCGCTTTACATACTCTATCGGCAGCAATGCCGAAGCGACCCGCTTATCAGGCATTAATATCAATCATGTGACGCTCGGAATTTATATGGTGTGCGGCATGTTAACCGCGATTGCCGGCGTGATTGAATCTGCGCGTCTCGGCACAATTCAACCGGCTGGCGGCGCGGGTTATGAATTACTGGCTATCGGCGCAGTCGTGATTGGCGGCACCAGTCTATTCGGCGGCGAGGGCGACATTATCGCCACATTAATCGGGGCCTTGATCGTCACGACGATCAGAAACGGCCTGAATATTCTGGGCGTGTATGCGTTCTGGCAATATGTGGTCAATGGTCTGATTATTATCATCGCTGTCGCCATTGATCAAATCCGCAGAAGGAATTGAGGCGTTATTAGGGAAAGGGGTGATAGTGATTTTTAGAAATGTATGTGCAGGAAAAAACCGAATTTTTTAGAAAAACTCGGTTTTTAGAGATGGGCGTGTTTTCCGGATAAAGGATTGAGAAAAACATAAACTCATGGCCGGTCTGCCGCCTGTCGGAGCAACGACAGGGCGGACAGAGATGCCAGAGTGTTCAGGGAGGCAATTCTATGAAAAAGTGGATCGTTACAATACTTTTGACTGTGTTTGTCATTTCATTGGCAGCCACCGTTTTTGCGCAAAAATCGGATACAATTGTGTTTATTCCGAAATCAACGGATGTCACCTATTGGCTCTTTCTCCGCAAAGGCGCAGCCGATAAAGGCAATGAATTAGGGTATAAAGTTGATTATCAGGGCGTGGCGCGGGAATCGGAAATCGCAGGCCAGGTGAGTCTGGTGAGTAATATTGCCGCCTCCAAACCGGCCGGGATTTTAATGGCTGCAACGGATGCAAAGGCGTTGGTCCCGCCAGTTGAACAGGCGATCAAGGATGGCGTGCCGATTATTATGGTGGATTCCGGCGTTGATTCGGACGCTCCCTATGCCAGCATCACGACCGATAATTTTGACGGCGCATACAAAGCCGGAAAATTACTGGCTGAGATGATTGGCGGCAGAGGCAAAGTCATTAACTTAGGAATTACTGCCGGTTCGGAAACGGGCGTACAACGCAGTGAAGGCTTCATCAAAGCGATTCAGGAATATCCTGATATCGTGTTATTGCCCGTGCAGTGGACTTCGGCCGAAGCAGCCACCGCCATGAATATCACTTCGGATCTGCTGACTTCGAACCCGGACATCAACGGTATTTTCTCAGCGGCTGCGCCAATGGGAGTCGGAGCTGCACAAGCGTTGAAAGCGAGACAACTGGAGAAGAAAGTCAAGCTAGTGACATTCGATCCCAGCCCCGAAGTGCTGCCCTTATTCGAAGAAGGCGTGATTCATGGAATTATCGCCCAGGATCCGTATCAGATGGGCTATCGCGGCGTTGAATTGTTGGATGCCATCATTAAAGGCGGGACTCTCGAAGAGAAAAAAATTCAGATTCCGGTCGCTGTGATCACCGCAGAGAATTACGAGAAACCGGAAACCCAGAAACTACTGCAAACACCGGATAAATTTTAAATGTCAATGACCCCACCCCTGGCCCCTCCCTTTCGGGGAGGGGCCAGGGGTGGGGTTTTTCAAGGAGGTTGAACTGATGGCAAGTGCACAACAAATTGTACAAAAAGCTTTAGAACAAGGTAAAGGAGTCTTGCGCCTGGCGCCGAACTGGGTGCCGCGCGCCTTTTGTATCCCCGGCAAACGCTTAAAACTTCACCCGCAAGATTATTACGCTTTTGGCGCGCATCGCGGCGGCATTGATGAACGCTGGTTTGCCTCAACCACTAAAGCGGATAATGGGCCGGAAACCTTGCCGGATGAAGGCTTGAGCTATATTTATGTGCGCGACGGCGGGCAGATCGAAAAGGTGCTCTTGAAAGACGCGATCGAACTGGCAGGGAATGACATTCTTGGCAAAGCGGCCATGCAGAAGTTCGGCGGCTGGACCATGTACAGCAAGTTTTTCGATAATGAAGAACCCTTGCCGCACCACATGCACCAGGACGACGAAACTGCTGCCAATGTCGGGCAAAAGGGCAAACCTGAGGGCTATTATTTTCCGCCTCAATTGAATAATCACGGCGGGTACTTCCCTTATACCTTCTTTGGTTTGAATCCGGGCACCACGAAAGAGGATGTCACAAAATGTCTGGAAAACTGGGATAAAGGCGATAATGGCATTCTCTACCTTTCCAGCGCGTATAAATTGAAACCCGGCAGCGGCTGGGACGTTCCGCCGGGCATTCTTCATGCGCCAGGTTCCTTATTGACGTATGAACCACAGCGCGCTTCCGATGTGTTTGCGATGTTTCAATCCCTGGTCTGGGATATGTACACACCCTGGGACCTGCTGGTGAAAGATGTGCCCGAAGAATATAAACATGATCTGGATTATATTGTCAACATGCTCGATTGGGAAGCCAACGTTGATCCAAACTTTTATGCGAACCATTATTTAGACCCGAAACCGGTCAAACCACTGAAAGAAATGCGGGCTGAAGGGTATGAAGAATATCATATCGTCTACAATTCTGAGTATTTTGGCGCAAAAGAATTGACTATCCTGCCGAAACATTCTGTAACAATCAAAGAAAACGCAGCGTATGGTGCCATTGTTGTGCAGGGCAAGGGTAAATTCGGCGTGCTTGATATTGAATCGCCGGCCCTGATTCGGTTCGGACAAATGACCAATGATGAAATTTTTGTGACCGCCAAAGCGGCGCAAGAGGGGATTGTCATCACGAATGACAGCGAGACCGATCCGCTGGTCATGCTCAAACATTTCGGACCAGAGGTATAACAAAATGCGCCTAAAGATTCGTAGTTCTGCCTTTAGGCAGAAAAACTCGCTAAAGCGAGAACTACCAATCCGAAAGGAGGTGATTGCCGGAAGGAAAATATCGTCTATAATGCGTGTTGATTCCTGATAATCAAAGATAAATTCAGTATTTGTGTAAAAGGCTCAGGGGAAATACCCCCAATTTTTTTCGGAACGATTCTTGCTTATATATCAATTCCTGTAGTTTCATAAGGAGAATATATCATGAAAAAAATACTTATCGCGTTGTTAGTGGTGACATTTTTGATTCCTTCCCTGGCATTCGCGCAGGATAAAATTGTGATTGGCTTGACTCTTCCCTCTCTTTCACATCCTTTCTTCGTCTATCTGCAAAAAAATGTGATGGATGAAGCGGCCGCGCTCGGGGTGGAAGTCATTGCGATTGACGCTGAAAATGTTGCGGCAAAACAGATGTCAATTGTGGAAGACTTTATCGCCAAAGGCGTCAAAGGGGTGTTAATGTCTCCTATCGGGGAGGATGCTCTGGTACCTGCGGTTGAAGCATTAAATGAAGCCGGGATTCCGGTGACAACGGTTGACCGTAAAGTGGCCGGCGGTGACGTGCTTGTGCATGTTGGCGCAGATAACGTTGAAGGCGGTCGCGTGGCCGCCCGCTATCTGATTGAAAAACTCGGCGGCAAAGGCAAGGTATTGGAATTGGAAGGCACACCGGGCGCATCACCGGCCATTGACCGTAAAGCCGGTTTTGATGAAGTCATCGCCAGCGACTCGGAAATTGAAATCCTGGTCAGCCAGACTGCCAAGTTTGAACGCGCCATGGGACAATCCGTCATGGAGAACCTGCTGCAAGTTCACAAAGATTTTCAGGGCGTCTTTGCTGCTAATGACGAAATGATTCTGGGATCGGCCGAAGCGATGTCAGCCGCCGGCGTTGATCTCTCGCAAGTCATCACCATCGGGTATGACGCCATTCCTGATGCATTGAGTTATATTAAAGACGGTAAACTCAGCGCAACCATCGAACAATTTCCAGGTGAACAGGCCAAACAAAGCTTACGTTTTCTCGTGGAGTACATCAAAGACGGCAAAGAACCGCCTTCCAAAGAAGTCTATATTACGCCGGTTGCAATTACCATTGATAACCTCGACCAAGCCGAACACAAAGTTGAGTAAGATACGATTTCTTTCCGGAGTTCCGCAAAAAACCAGGTTTCTTCCCAGAAACCTGGTTTTTTATAACAACGACAAGAAGGACGATAAGCAAGAATACGCCAGAAACCCGGTTCTTGCTTATTTATGTTCCTTTAGTTTCAAAGGAGTTCTCATGAGCGGGTCGCTCACTCGACATCATGAAACGACAAGGATTTCACATCACCAGGGATAAAAAATCCTTGCTTATGAGGAATCCTTGTCGTTTCAAAGGAGAGAACATCACACATGACCGATGAAATAATTTTAAAAATGGAAGGCATCAGCAAGGCCTTTCCAGGGGTTCAGGCCTTACAGAAGGTGGATTTTGACCTGAAAAAAGGCGAAGTTCATGCCCTGGTCGGCGAAAATGGGGCTGGAAAATCCACGCTTATTAAAATCCTGGCGGGCGTATACCGGGCTGATGAAGGCGACATCTGGCTGCGAGGCGAACGCGTGTACGCGCACAACACGAAAGCCATGATGGATGCCGGCGTCAGTGTCATTTACCAGGAACTCAATCTGATCCCCTATCTGTCAGTCGCTGAAAATATCTTTTTAGGAAGAGAGCCGCTCAAGCAGGGAACTCACCTGATCAACTGGGCTGCCATGTATGCGCGGGTCGAGGAGATTTTAGGACCGTTCAATGTGCAATTGGATCCAAAAGCCAAAGTCTATACCCTGGGGATCGCCTACCAGCAGATCGTCGAAATCGCCAAAGCCCTGTCGCTTGAATCGGATGTGATTGTGATGGATGAGCCGACCGCCACCCTGACCGGCCATGAAACCGAACGCCTGTTTGAGATGATTGATACTCTGAAAACGAAGGGCGTCTCCGTGATCTATATTTCGCACCGGCTCGAAGAAATCCGGCGGGTCGCCAACCGTGTGACCGTGCTGCGCGATGGGGAACAAATCATCACAACCGACCTGGCGCAGATCACTATGCAGGAAATTATCAAACACATGGTCGGCCGCGAAGTGTCAGCCAAATATCCGAAAGAAGAGATTCCGGCCGGCGCAGAACTGCTGCGCGTCGAAAATATGTCCAAACAGGGCGTTTGTGAAAAGATCTCTTTCAGTTTGCATCAGGGCGAAATTTTGGGGGTAGCCGGTCTGGTCGGCGCAGGACGCACAGAAATGATCCAATTGCTCTTCGGCTACCAGAAACGCCACAGCGGCGCAATTACGATCAAGGGCAAACCCCTTCCGATCAAGACCCCCGCAGATGCGGTGCGCGAGGGCATGGGACTGATCCCAGAAGAGCGCAAAAATCAGGGGTTGATACTCGGGTTATCGGTCTTTGATAACGTGTCACTCACCCTCTTAGATCGGTTCTCGGTGTCAGGATTCCTGCAAGGCAAGACGTTACGCACGATTGTGGATGGCATGATTGAAAAGATCGGCATTAAAACGCCGACCCCCAAACAGCTTGTCAAAAACCTGAGCGGCGGCAACCAGCAGAAAGTGGTGCTGGCCAAGTGGTTTTCGCGGGATTGCGATATTTATATCTTTGATGAACCCACGCGCGGAATTGACGTGGGAGCCAAAACCGAAATTTACCGGCTAATGGAACAACTGGCAAAACAAGGCGCGGGCATCATTATGATCTCCTCCGAACTGCCGGAGGTGCTCAATATGAGCGACCGCATTCTGGTCATGTATAATGGGCAGATTGTGAAGGAATTTGCCAGAGCAGAAGCCACACAAGAAGCTATTTTGAGTTACGCCATTGGCGGCGGGGAAGAGTCTGCCAAATACGCGAAAGAACTACTGGGAGGAGAGGCATGAAAGCAAAATTCGCACTCATTATGAAGCAATACGGAATTTTTGTTGGGTTTCTGATCATTATCGTTGTGCTTGCCATTCTCTCCGATGCGTTTCTCACCACCAGGAACCTGCTTAATATCGTGAGGCAGACTTCCATTCACGGAATTATGGCGGTCGGTATGACCTTTGTCATTTTAACGGGCGGCATAGATTTGTCCGTTGGTTCAATTCTGGCCTTAACGGGTGTGTTATGCGCCGATTTTGAGCATAAAGGCATACCAGTGCTGCTGATTGTTGTGGTCTCCTTAGTGATCGGAGCCTTTTTAGGACTTTTGAATGGAATTGTGATTACCAAAGGACGAGTGACACCCTTTGTCGTGACTTTAGGCATGATGAGTATTGCGCGCGGCCTGGCCCTGATTTATGCCGGCGGCTACCCGATCAGCGGTTTTGGTAAACCCTTTCGCTATATTGGCAGCGGTTATTTTCTCAAAATTCCGGTGCCGATCATCATCTTTCTGCTCACGATCATGATTGCCGCTGTTGTCCTGCGTCATACCAAATTAGGACGCTATACGTATGCCATCGGCGGCAATGAAGAAACCGTCAAACTCTCCGGCATCAATGCTGATCTCTATAAAACCACCACTTACGTGATTTCAGGCGCAGCGTCAGCCCTGGGCGCGGTGGTCTTGACCGCGCGGCTAAACGCTGGCGAACCGATTGCCGGCACCGGCTACGAACTCGATGTGATCGCCTCGGTCGTCATCGGCGGCACCAGTTTGATGGGCGGACGCGGCGGCGTGTGGGGCACCTTAATCGGCGCGCTGCTGATCGGCACAATCAACAACGGCATGAACCTCTTAGGCGTCTCTTCCTACTGGCAGGCCGTGGTCAAAGGCCTGATCATCGTCGGCGCCGTCTTGCTCGACCGGCTGCGCGAAGCGTAAAAATGTCATCTGGCGCTCAAGCGCCAGCCTTAAAGCGGAAGCACGCTGAAGCGCCCTGCGGAATTGATCAGAGCGGGCTTCAGCCTGCTTCGGCTTTGAAACCGGTTATTGACGGCCGGGATAATTTAAACCTACAGCAAGGAACACCATCACAGCGCATCCGCGCCCCCATGGAATACCCTGCCTTTTGCTCACCCTTTCCTCCCCTGGAAAAAAGAGAAAATTTGTTGACAGAAATACTTAAAAAGGGCATACAGGTTATATGGGTTATGCCCGGAAAAAATTTGTGGAGAGGAGTTTGTTCGTTAGAGGGGGGATGCCAACTCATCCGAACTATGTAGGAGAAACAGGATATGATCATGAACACACTGAGTTCAAAAAATATCATGGTACAACGACTGGAGCAACTTGCGGAATTGTATCGTCAGGATCAGGCGAGCGAGTTGATGGAATACACATTATCAAAGTTGTTTCAGTATGAAGCCGAGATGAGCCGTCAGCAACTCCGCCGTTTGAGTGAGGATCTTTTTGGGTACGAACAACACTATGGCATGTCAAGTCATGAGTTTTACGACCTCTATCAACGTGGTAAGACTGATGATCGTATGGATTATGTTGAGTGGGCTTCGCTGTTCCAGATGGCGCAACGTGTGAAAAAACACCTGTCATTGCTTACCGGAGAGAACACGCTATGACAATTGCCGAATATCTGGAATCCGTCAAAGAACGGTTGCTCTTCGACCCTCTTATAAAAAAATTTGAGATTCTTCGAGAACGTATGACGCTAAACGATGGGTATCTTCGAGTTAAGGCGACGCTGAGCGATGGGGGATTTTTAGAGTGGGCAGAATACGTTCAACACAATGCTCAAAGAGAAATTGAAATTATTACATATTCTTATCATTGGGCAGATGTTAACGCTGAACTCGTTATGCGTTGGGATAACACCCCTCATTTTCCTGATTTACCTGGCTTTCCTCATCATATTCATGATGGAAAAGCAAAAACGGTGTATCCAGGTGTTGCAGTGAATATTTTTGAAGTACTCGATGAAATCGCCAGAAGAATTTGAAAGCCTTCTCACAATTACTCAAACATAACACACAGAATATGTATGCTCCACCTGGAAAGAATTTTGAGGTAGGAAGAGATTTTTTAGAGGGGAAAGATGCCAAAACTTGCATCGAATCTGGAAGTGGAAGAATTGGTGGCTGAAATTCTGGAATGGTGATTGCTGAGTCTATTTAGCACGGAGTGCTTCAAGTATTGTAGAAACGATAATCGTTTCCATCACTCCCTGCTTACCGCGTAGCGGTTGTGGATCGCCTACGGCGAAAAGAAGTGCTAAAGAGTTATGTTTCTGAATATAATAGAGAAAGAAGTTTCAGCAAATGTTTTGAAAAATTTTTATGGTGAAATTCATGAATAAATTGACGTTTTCAGGACATGAAAAATTCCATTGCCGCCAGTTCTGGCTGAAAAAAGGATATGACTTTGTGCAAGAGCACGGGCGATTTTCAGATGAAAACGCCGTGGTCGCGTTAGGCGTCGGGAAAAACATGGTGAACTCGATCCGCTATTGGCTCAAAGCCTTTGATCTGGTTGACCAGCAAGAGCAGCCCAACGCACTGGCGCACGAAATTTTCAGCGCACAGGGCAAAGACCCCTATCTTGAACATATCGGCACCGTGTGGCTGCTGCACTATTATCTGGTCACGCACGGCCAGGCGTCCATCTACGGGTTATTTTTCAATCAATTCCGCAAAGAACGGATTGAATTCACCAAAGAGCAATTCTTGAATTTCCTGAAAAGAACCTGCGAAACGCAGAATCTGACAGTCAGCGAAAATTCCTTGAGCAACGACATTGACATGTTGATCAAAAATTACGCGCGCCCGAAAGGCAGGACGCAAAACATTGAAGACGATTTTTCAGGCTTGCTGATTGATTTAGATCTGCTGCAAGAATGCGGAACGACGTGGTATAAAGTCGAAAACCGCGAACGCGACGACATTCCGGCGGAGATTGTGCTGTACGCCATCTTAGATCAAGAAGCCGGCAGCGTCTCCATTTCCTTTGACAAATTGCTGAATGCTGAAAACAGCGTCGGGTTAGCGTTTGCGTTCAGCGCAGACGGCTTAATGCGCAAAATCCGGGAAATCACGGCGAAATTTCCCGACATCATTTTCAGCGACGACGCCGGCATCCGGGAACTGCAATTCAAACAAGCATTTCAGAAAGAAGAACTGTTGAGACAATATTATGCAAAATAGGTTTTCACCGTCAATCAATATCATTCGCGATGTCGAGCAAGAATTGGCCTATACCCCAACCGCCAACACGGAACGGGTGTTCAGTCAAATCGTCAACGATTACAAAACCGGCATCCGAGCGTTTAACATTATCGGATCCTATGGTACGGGCAAATCCGCCTTTTTGCTGATGTTGGAACGCAGCTTGAACGGAAATGGAATCTACTCGCAACTGCTCAACGGACAATTCGGAGACATCCAGACATTCGACTATCTCAATATCGTTGGAGAATACCGCTCGATGCTCGACAGCTTTGCTCACACGCTTGCGCTGCCAACCGATGCCCTGACGCAGCCGGCGATCTTTGCCGCCTTAGATCGCAAGTATGCCGGTCTGCACGAGCAAAAGCAGGGATTGGTGATTGCCATTGATGAATTGGGCAAATTTTTGGAATACGCCGCCCACAATACCCCTGAAAAAGAAGTGTATTTCATCCAGCAGTTAGCCGAATATGCCAACGACGCCAGCAAACACATCCTGTTCCTGACCACGCTGCACCAGGGTTTTGAGGCGTATGGCCGCAACCTTGAGCTTTCCCAACGGCAGGAATGGGAAAAGGTGAAAGGCCGCTTAAAAGAAATTACCTTTAACGAACCGGTCGAAACCTTATTGCACTTAGCGGCCGAACATTTGCAGCACACGCGCACGTATACGCCGCCTGAAACGGTCTCAACGCTGGTGGACACTATCAATCAAGCCCGAGCCTTTCCCCATCGCACCGATTTGACCATCGAGCTTGCCCGTAACCTCTACCCCTTCGATCCGCTGACCGCCGCCGTGTTGACCTTTGCCTTGCAGCACTACGGTCAAAATGAGCGTTCGCTCTTCACCTTTTTGAACGCCAACGATCGCTTTGGACTGCACGAGTTTGATCCGGCCGCTGCTCCGTATTACAACTTAGCGGTGTTGTATGATTATCTGCTGTACAACAATTATGCATTTCTTTCTACGAAGTATAATCCGCACTACGCCCAATGGGGCGCGATTAAAAAGGCGATTGAGCGCACTGAAGGCAGCCTGCCGGCGCAGCACGTGAACACTGCCGTGCAATTAGTCAAAGTGATTGGCTTGTTGAATATTTTCGGCGCGGAAAACGCCAAGATCCACCGCGAGTTTCTGCTGCCATACGCCACGTTTGCGCTCGGCGCCGCTCAGGCTGAAGAAGCCCTCAACGCCTTAGAAACCTTTAAAATCATCCGCTATCTCGATTTTAAGCAGAAATTTATTCTTTTCGAAGGCACTGACCTGGATATTGAGCTTGCGATCCTCCACGCCGCAACGCATGTGAGCGCGGTGCAAGATGTGGTGACGCCGCTGGAAGAGCATTTTGATTTTCCCTATTTCATAGCAAAAGCGGTCACGTATCAGAAGGGAACGCCGCGCTTTTTCGAGTTCAAATTATCGGAAACGCCGATTGAAACGCCGCCGACCGGCGAGACGGATGGAATCATTAATTTAGTGTTTGCCGAACACCTCGACCGGCAACAGGTGCAAGCCATTTCAGCGCAGATTGGACAGGCCATTTTGTATGGAGTCTATCAAAATGCAAAGTAAATCCGGCAGATTCTTCCTTTCAGAAGTTAGAAGCAGAATTTGTGATGTTGCTATTCAATTGCAAATCTATTGATTGATATTTTTCAATCTTTTCGGGCTTGTACCCTCTTGTCTTTTCACAGTGGGTTATAGCTGCCGATACAGCCTGACCGTAGTTTTTATTGTGTGTTTCGAAAATAAAGTATTCTCCGCCAAAGGTTCTACCTGGAGCCATTGTCCATACTTTTAATCTCATATCTTCCCCTCTGTGAAACGTTATATTTGCCGATATTCACCTTTGAAAACTTCTTTAACATGCCAATGTCTGAAACTTTGATCTGGTAAATAGGTGGTTCTTTGTGGAGTTTTGAGCTTTTTCCCGTGAAATCTCATTAACCATTCTTCAAATCCTTCTGTCCCATGCGCCCGATCTGAAATCATAATATCTAAAGATTCTGTCAGGGTAAACGCACCTCGATCAAAAAGTTTGTGATGCAATGTACATAATGCCAATCCATTGATTTCCGTATCAGGACCGCCAGCCTGTTTCCACTTAATATGCGCGGCTTCTAATGCAATCGGATGATGCCCAAGCCGAACATCAAATCCACAGACCGCACATTTATATTCATACGCCCGGAGTATCTTGTCACGAAATTCCGGATCTCGTTTTCGCTGTGAACTCACAGCCATCAAATCAATGCCGACAGTTTGCAAAATATCTTCGTGAACAGAAGATGGGAAGTTTGAATCCAGCAGTTCCTGAACAATTTCTTGAAAGAGTTGAGGATCTTTCTGTAATGCCTGAAAAATGATGTCAGGGAAACCTCCTGACACATCCTCTTTGATCAAATCGCGTTTTGTGGGGTCGCCGCTTTTCGTGACAGAGATATTTTCTGTATGGGTAATTTCCCAAATCCCATCTTTTTGTAATCGCCAAAAAGGATATTCAGGATGATAGGATTTTCGCTCAGGGCCAAAATCCAAAAGAAGATACTTAACTTCCTCGTCAATGCTTTCATAAGGGATCAATCTCTTTTTATCACGAAGCAGCCGTCCAAGCGCATAGAGGATTAATAACGGTTTATGCGGTGCTCTTTCTCCACCTCTTTTCCAGACAGTTAGATGTTTGAATTTTTCTTTAATCTCAGTCTTACCCATTAGTGATTATCCTTCTCAATATTATGAAAGAGCAATTCATGAATTTGTTTGATTTCTTCCCATTTTTGATGAAGTTTCGTTTCCTGAGTAGGAAAAATGAAGGCAAGAGCTTCTTCGAATTCCTGTGTGGCAGAAAAAAGCTTCTCAATAACATCTTGAGTGATAATGAGCGTAATCGGCTTCTTCTTTCTCTCGATCCCTAATAGTTCATCAACAGTCATGTCGAAGAATTGACAGAGTTTATATACATTTAAAAATGTTGGGTTACCTGTTCCCCTTTCCCAACTGGAGATAACACTCTGATCAACATGAATTCCTTCGGCAATATCTTTTTGTGTAAGTCCCTTTTCTTTTCGGACTCTCTTCAAAATCGATCCTAAATTCTCTGAGGTTATTTCTTTCACGTTCCCACTCCTTTTATTCGACTTATTCGCTAAATTAAGCATATTATGTGAAAATGTCAATAAATTAAAATTTATATGTATATAAAAATTTTAATTTTTATTTTACTTTATTATTGACAAATATTAATTTAAACATATTTTATATTATATAAATAATTATCATTTGAACGAAAAATAGGGTGAATTCGTACTTTATCAAAATTATTAATCACATACGATATATGAGGAGGAAACATATTATGGCACGATATATTCTTTCATTAAGCATCGAAAGTGAATTTTATCGAGAGTTTCACGAAAATGGACATTTAGAAGAAGAACTTTTAGAACAATTGAAAGGGGATATTGAAGATCAAGTATCCGAATACAATCTTCCTCAATTGATAAAACGAATGATTTCTTTTGAAGGGGCGATGGAACTTCCCATCCTTGTGGATCTGGACGCTCAGAAGAAAACATCCTCACACCAAATGCCATGTAAATCCTCGTAAGCGAAGAACAAGGAGGGCAACGCAAAATGACTATCATTCGGGGCTATAAGACAGAATTGAAACTTACGAATGTCCAACGCACACTCTGCGAAAAATCTGCTGGAACTGCTCGATTCGCATATAATTGGGGTTTGAAGATTAAAATTGATGAATATGCAAAAACCGGAAAAAGCCCTAATTACTTTGAATTGCATCGTCGTTTGGTTGTCTTGAAACAGACAGAATTTCCCTGAATGTATGAGGTCTCGAAATGTTGCCCTCAAGAAGCATTACGAGATTTAGATCGCGCTTTTGAGAACTTTTTCCGGCGAATAAAAAATGGAGAAAAGCCAGGGTTCCCAAAGTTTAAATCACGCAAAAGAGAAATTGGAAGTTTCCGATTGATGGGAAGTATCCGAGTGACAGTGGAAAAGATCAAACTACCTCGTTTAGGTTGGTTGAAACTCAAAGAGAAAAACTACTTGCCCACAAATTCAAAAATTTTGTCTGCCACAGTAAGTGAACACGCCGGACGGTGGTTTGTCAGCTTACTGGTCGAGGAAGACGTTCCCGAACCAACTCCGTCGAATCAAGCCTGCGGTGTGGATGTAGGGATTACCCATTTGGCAACTTTGGATGATGGGACAACGTTTGAAAATCCAAAGGCTATAAGAACCTTAGAGGAGCAATTACAAAGACAGCAAAGAATCGTCAGCAGACGTCAGAAAGGCAGTCAAAACCGAAAGAAAGCTGTAGGAAGACTTCAACGTATCCATAAGAAAATCATGAACATGCGGAAAGATGCCATTCACAAAGCGACTACAACAATAGTCCGTCGTTATGGGGTGATTGGGATCGAATCTTTGAATGTTACGGGAATGTTGAAGAATCACAAGCTGGCAAAATCTATAGCAGATGCAAGTTTCTCTGAGTTTCAACGGCAGTTGAAGTATAAATCAGACTGGAATGGGAGAACGTTAGTCGAAGTTGATCGATTTTATCCGTCCAGTAAAACCTGTAGCCAGTGCGGATGGAGACATGATGCATTGGCCCTTTCAGATCGGGTCTTCCGCTGTGAGCAGTGTGGTCTTGTTATAGATCGAGATCGGAATGCTGCGTTAAATTTAAAGCAATATACCGCAAGTTTTGCGGGAATTAACGCCTGTGGAGAGGAGAGGTGACAGCCTTCGGGCAGTGCTCCTCACTGAAGCAGGAACGAAACACTGAATAGGCATGTCCTATTTGGGTAAGTTTTCGAGAACGGCAGAAAACAGCGTCCGGCGTTGTCCTGAACCCCTTCGAAAATTTGCTGTAAGGCCGCATCCCCGGCAATATGCGGACGTTCTGTGGCAAATTCAAGGTAGCGGCCAAATTCATCAAACAGGATAAACAGGGCTTGAAACGGTTTATCCACACCGCAATACGTGTCGCAGACCGTCTGAATCAATTGCTGCGGGGATTCCTGCCCGATGGCCCGGATCGGATACCCGTTGGCGGCTTCGAAGATGTCATTCACCTGACGATACGCAAGATCATCATGTTCTTCGAGGCGTTGCAAGATCTGTTCAACGGCAATATGTTCTCCGAATCGTTCGATAAACTCTGCCCGGCGTAAATCGAAATTGCGCTCTACAAAGGTGGCCGCGACCTGAAAACGCGGCCAGAGATCATCAATTGGCCGGGTATCCAGACCATGCGCGCGTAACTGTACTAATACCTGGCGGCTGAGTTCGGAGGCCAGATCAAAATCGCGCATCCCGTTAATCGGCAATACCAGCACTGGTTGTGTCCAGGAGTGTAAGGCCGTGCGAATGGTTTGTCCTGATGAGGCATCCGCCGCTTCGAGATTATCAAGAGTCGCCTTTGCCACGTCGCGTTGAGGCTGCGATAACAGCGTTGCCAACGTGAGGCCGAGATGCGATTTCCCGGTGCCCCATCCAGAGATCGCAAGGGCAAACGGGAAGGATGTTCCTTGTTGCGGATCAAGCGCATTCAGCAGGTGTTCTGTAAAACGTACCGTATCAATCAACGGAAATCCACCCGCATCACGCAAATCTTCTTGCGCAACACCGTGATATTGCGGTCCATGAAACACAAAATTCGAGGCGGCCTGATCCCGTCGTTCCGAATCAGTCTCGAACCACCCAATTTGCACCGCACCGTCAAAAAAGAGGTCACGCCTGAAACCAACAATCTCAGCGATTTTTTTCATAGGGAAAGCAACCTGAATTGGGAATAAGCAAGAATAAGGTCCATTCTGCTTATCTCGGATTTTTATACACATGGATATACGCTGTCACTCTCAGAAGCTGAGGCTTTTGAATATGAATTCCGGGTGAACAATGTCATCAGATCTGCTCCGGACGCAAAACATCAGGCAATACCGCGTGATTATACGGCAGCGTAAGATCCCTCTTCATATCAGCAAAACGTGCCTGAATACTCGCCTGTTGGAGATGCCAGTGATTCAGCATTGGCTGATCATACGTGGCGACAACATGCATGCCCCAAAGAGTGCCTTTGTCATTCGTGCCAAAGGTGGCTAAGGCAAGCATAGCGGCATCTTCTCGTGTAAAATTATAGTCCCGCAGACGACGCGCCCAACGTCTGAAATATCGCGCAGGGAAAAGAATCTCAACCTGAGCGCGGAACATTCGAATCAGTTCGGCATATCTGGGAAGTTGAGCGATTTTGCCGAGCACATTGTCCGTTTGTGGGGCAATAAACAGATCGATCTTTTGGGAATTCGCTCGTTCGACAAGATCAAGCGTCAACAACTCATCATCATTCAGTTCTTGCCCTTCAGCTAATTTGAGCAATCCTTGCAGGGCATACCGGGCAATCACTTTATCCAGCAGACATCGCATCCGGTTGAACCTCGCGTTCCTCGATCTTCATGATATCCGTTTCCGCCCATGTTTCCCATAAGTTCTCTTTTTCCTCATCAGGCAACGCATGATATTGGCGCAGAGTCAAATTTCCTAAAAACGGTTCGTCAGGGGACAATAGCTGAGGATACAGGGCTGTCGCCATTTTTTTTCGCAAATGTTCGACACGTTCCCGCGCCTCTGCCTTCGTGCGAGTCGCAGGTTGTGAGGCCAGATGTCTCAAATTCGGCACAAGCTCAAGCAGATGGTATTGATCTGCCTGGTTCATTTGTCTCACGACGACAGCGATTTGTTCAACGCTGACAGGCAACGCAAAAACTTCTATCATAGAGGTTTTCTCCTTCGTTCATGATATGACAACTTCATAAGACCAACCACTGTGGATTTTTGTCCACAACCCTTTTTACATACGATAAGAACCGTTCCTTGAATCGTCAAGGAATTTCTTTCGTGGCTTTCGTATGTTTCGTGGTGGATTCTGTCGGTCTCACTTACGCCAGTTCAGCATACACGATCCGCCAATAGGATGACGATTCCGCCCGGCGGTTGAGCACCCACGGACGCATCTGTTTATCGAGGATAATCGCCCGATGATGTTCGAGCATTTCAAGGATCTGTGCATATTGACGGTCATTCCATCCGCAGATGCGCTGAAAAAAGGTTTCAGTTTCAAAATCTGTCAGCGTCACCTGACGTTCTTTGGGGAAATGAACTTCCCAGAGGGAGAGCAGCAGCGCCGCATACCCATTGCTAAATCCTGAGAGCACCGGCGCAGGCACACGATGTAACATGGTCTTTTCTTGAATAATCGCCCCGGCCTTTTTAAAGGATGATGGTTCGGCATACATGCGCACCAGCGGCCCAATCAGCGACCGTTTCCGTTTTCCCAGGATGCCAGCCAGATAGTTTTCTAACGCATCTTCCGGAAATTCCAGGCCTAACACTTCCGTACTCCAGCCGAAACTCAAATGCCAGATCTCCGCGCCACCCTGACGACGACAGAGCAGCAGATGCATCAGCCATTGCGATAATTCTTCCGTTAAGGCAGAGTCTTCCAATAACATGGTGCGTCCGAAATCTGTGAGTTTGAGACGTTTTTGTCTGGCCTGTCTCCCCCGCGCGACATGAATCAATCCCATGCCCCGGGCATAATCGATCATAGCCGGGACCTTCCCGCTCGATTGCCCGGTTGGGATACCGGTCTCGGCAGAAATCTCCTGATCGGTACCTTCTTTTGCGCTGGCCGCATATTTCAGCAAGGCCGAAATATGCGCCCGTTCCGGGATGAACGTCTGGTGAAACGTGACCGGCAGACGGGAGGTATGAGTGTAGGGATGTTTTACCATGTTAGAGTGTTCTCTTCGGCTATTCTTTACCAAATTGCATGAACGTAGTTATTATGAATATGTGCATCTTTTGTGACCAGATCACATTCTTGAATGGCGGCATGTCCCACAATAATCCGGTCAAAGGGATCGCGCGTCCAGGTCTGTTTCATGGCGGATGCGATAACTTGTTCAAACGGAATATCACACAATTTCAATCGCAGTCGATCAGCTAAATAGGCGAGAACGATCTCAGCAGATGGTCTCAACCGTCCGATTTCATGGAGATAGGTTAATTCTAACCCCACGACTGGGGATATTTTGAGTTCATGCGCATTGATCACGGCTTTCGCAGAGACGCTGAATTTTGACATATCCCCAAGATATAGCCAGACAACGACATGCGTATCAAGGTATATCATCGTGTATTTCTCCACTCCAATCCAGATGGACGATGTCTTCAGGATCACCGCTGAGACAATCCGGATGCGGTTCAAGGCTCGCAAGTTTATTGTTTGATGGTTCTTCCAGGCTGATACGCAACCTTTTCCCCTGAAATTCTATCTCCACCGGAATGTGACTGCTGACAACGCGTTCCAATAACTGGTACATGGTTTCTCCCATCTGCGGTTTTGAAAGGGTTTGAAGCATCATGTTTCCCTCCCCTGAAAATGTAGCGCGAAATTCCTTTTCGCGCATAGGCCTGACATGGCCGCGAAAAGGAATTTCGCGCGACATCTCATCTCCCCTGAACAGAGAATTTTCATGCGCCGTGGTGTATTTGACAAAACACATGAAGAACTCCTTTTGAAATGTCTGGGAATAATCTGGCTTCGTCATTTTCATTTCCCTCAAATACCATCTTATCAGTTTGGACAAATTGTCAATATTTTTGTTCCTTTTTACTAAAACCTCTCCCCAATCGCCGTAATTTTGATCCGAAATGCTTTTTCTTCAAACTGCCCTGTTTTTTGATTGAACGATGGCCCAAAGGCGTAACATTCCCCTTTATTCAGGTTGCTCAGGCGTGTGATCCAGAGATCGGATTTTTCGTTGGTGGCATGTTCTAAAATCCGGGCGTATTCACGGACTTCGGTTTCCGCAGGTTTGAAAAAGAGTTTTTGGGAAGGGTGAATCTGCACGGCTTCAGCTTTCGGATGTGTGTCAATAAATTGAGGTTTCATCATACTGTTCTCAACAACTGTTTATTGCCAATTATGCGTTTATCTCATCCAAAACGTCCGATACCCACAAAGAATAGATTATAAGGGCTGAATTATGGCCTTCTTCAAGTTTGTTCGCCCATTCAATCATTTCTTCAAGTGTCATAGAAAGTCCATTCTCTATTCCAGATTTGGGTAAAATGATATTTTTCAGGAAAACCAAACCTTCCATCACGTTGATTAAATTCGGACGTTCGTTTATATCCTTTACCATAGCAATGTAATTGCCTATTTCTCCTACAGAATCTAAAACAGCTTGGTAACTTGTACTGATATGGACGGTCAAACCCTCAAAATATTGGCGCAATAGAGTTTCTCCCTGCTCATCAGTTTCAGGAAGATTAGTAATATCCCGAATATGGGCAGTTAGCATGGATGATATGG
Organism: Candidatus Vecturithrix sp.; assembly: GCA_040772385.1. GTDB lineage: Bacteria > Moduliflexota > Moduliflexia > Moduliflexales > Moduliflexaceae > Vecturithrix. Next base: position 1,640,383 of record JAXGYF010000001.1, read on the forward strand.
CAATTGATTGTAATAGCTTTGCCCCCGTTTTCAAACGAGGAACATCCCATAAGGCAAGCTTTAACTCGGTGAAGGATTCTTGCTGAATTGATTGGGTCATGAAATTCCACCAATTCAATTCTTCTTCTTTGTCACCGACCGAGAGGATAAGGGTATTAAGACGCCAGGCTTCCATATTTAAACTCTTTCCCCTCACTAATGGCACGATTGCAATAAAAGGCCAATTCGTTTCAATGATATGATTTCGTAAAGCAGGTTCTTCAACCTTGTGAATTGCTCTGCGTATTACTCGTACTACATCCTCAAAGAATGCATACACATCTAACATATGCTTTCCATCAATAGTCAGCCATAATCCTGGCCTGTCATCCCAGGCAATCTCTTCGGAATGAATCTTTACCTCAATTTCATCAGTTGAAAAAGCTTTTAACTCTTTTCGGAGTGCTTTTCTAATTTCATTGAATGCTTTATATATACCTGTTAAACACTCTTGACGAGGTTGCTGCAAAATTCGTTCAGGATGAAAGGCAAAAGCATACCACAAACTCCATACGCTATTCAGCATATCTTGTTCTTGAGATTCCAGGCTTTGAAGTGTACGTTCATCAAAAAAATGCCCAAGCAACTTTCTGAATTCTTTCTGTAATTTGAATAATCTTTCTACTGCGTCACCTAAATTTACAGTCGAAAGATAAGCGAGATCTCTAAGACCATGTTGAAAGGCAACCTCCAGGATTTTTGCTTTATCAACCTGTGCCTTTTTTAAATTCGGATTTATCACCATGACATCTACTGACTGAGATAAAAAATTTGAAAGAGAAGAGGTATATTTGTTAAAACCCCTCACAAGGGGACTATATTTTTGAAGAGCTATGCTTAATTGAGGTATTTTCTCCGCTACTAACGATTTCGATCCATCATCATGTGAGACCGAATACGATTGAAATTCATCAACAAAACCCCACTCATCAACAGCACAAATAGGTAACATTGGCGTTTTTGCTATCAATTTTTTGTGATCATCTCAATCTTCTTTATTAATAAGTTCCCCAAGCACTTGTATAGATTTCTGTTTGCGGAGGTATACTTCTAACCCGTGTTCTGATTCTTTAAATATTTTTGTAGGGATTATTTTTCTAAAATCAGCGACTGCGTTAGCATATGCTGCCCAATTTTGAAGCCTGAATGATCGGTTTGCCAATCCTCTAAATATTGAATTGATTGAGGTCAGCCATAGCGGAGGAAAATTTGAAGATGAAATTCCCGTTTTAGTTGTATCGTCAACGGGCATACTCTCATTCCATACTCGATGACCATACCCCTGTGAGGCATATAATTCTCGATCAGGCAGAAGGTTTCTCAATATTCTCAACCGATAAATGGCTTCCTTATGAAAAAGATTTTTTTCTTCCTGCTCACTCTCATCTGCTGCTTGTCCATTCTCCTGCCGATCAGAGGAGAGAATAAAATGTGTCGTCAACTTTTGACCATCATCTTCAAGGACAATCGTATTTGTTTCCTGACGAAAACGAGCTACCAACTTAGGGCGATTTCTTTCCAACCAAGTCCCAAATTTATCGCCATACCCAGACGATAATCCAAACACCAGATCTGCCAGAATATCAAGAGGCAAACTATCAACGGCGGTTTCTAACTCAGTTTCACTGACCCAATCCGCAAGAGAATAAGCCACTTCCAAACGTCCTATCCAAAAGGCGACTTCTGCCACGCCAGCCCAATCCCGATCTGTTGTAGGGACACATGGTTTTTGTGTTCGATTTGCTAACCATTCTTTAAAGTGCTGAAAGACTGCTTTTTTATCAGTCTGACGAGCTTGAAAAGCCAGAACCAATTCCTTCCCTTCTTGGGATATTTGATCTCCAAAAACTCTCTGAAAAGCTTGTCCTGGGCCAGGAACAACATCCGCAATATCGAAATCCAATACCATCCACCAGCCTGTTCCACTATACTCGTATATCTCTCGAATGAGATTTTGATTGCTTTTGGCATATTCTGAAATTCCCAACCAGAGCAAAGACCTAGCAATACCTGCAATCGCCAACCAACGTTCCGGTTGAAATGGTTGGAGTGTCTCAAGTAAAGAGTTAGTAGCTTCCGGATGGCGTGAAAACGCATAAAGAAGAAATATTTCAAGGTCAGTTTCATGAAGAAATGGTAAACAGGTTTTGGCATCTTCTGACCATGGAGAGAAGGCAGGGTCAGTCAAAATATCTGAGAGAATCGCTGAACGGATGGGGTGCAATCCATAGACGAGATGACCGTCATCAGGACTAATTCTAAGCAAATATTCTTTCTCTAATAAATTAAAGATTGGTTTTGGTGCTGACAGATTAAGATATTTAACGAGAGGCGTGACCTTTAAACGAGCTTCATACGTTGAAGCGACAGAAACTAATCTGAGCAATTGTAAAGCTTCAGAAGGAAGTTTTTTTGAGACGACTTCATTTTCAAGGCGTTGTACTTGTTGTTGTAAACGTTCTCGCAAAGTATTACTGTGAACCACAAGATACACGAATTCCATTAATGGGCCTTCGCCTCCAAATTTATTCCAGGCATCATCAAAGCTCAAAAATTCTGCGGAGATATGTTTCGCTGTTATTGCCTGATAGATTTCTTGCGCTTCTGTTCTGTGGAACGTGAGTTCAATATCATCCGACGACTGGATTTCAGCCCACGAAATATTCGCACGCTTAAAATCCTCCTCCCGAATCGTTATGAGAAAAAAGATGTTTCGGTGTAGGGAAAGTTTTTTGGCTAAATCTATCCAATCGCTATCTTGTACGGAAACATCAAAATAAACAAAGACAGGAGCATCAAGAGTTTTAGCATAATCTATTATTTTAGAGGCGAGTTCGAAAGCGTGTATTCTGCCTTGAACACATTCAATTTTAAATCGTGGCATTTGACGGACATGGTCATGTAAATAGCGATACGCTAATGTCGTTTTTCCCTGACCTGATGCACCATGGATAATCACAACCCTCTTCTCTTCAAATTTTTGAGCAATGTCTTTCATCTTTTGATGCCGTTTGACATCAAGATCAGCTAAAATATGCTTATATTGGGCGGGAATTCCTTGATAGAAGCCTTCTGATAATTCTTCCTGCTCTTCATCATCGAGAATCCGATCTTCTCTTAGTGCGATGATCTCAGATGATAGATCCGAAATTGTTTGGGAAGACTCAAGAGGATGAATACCATACTGATTTAGCAATGTTCTAAATTTATTAACACTTATTGCGCTAATACGTCCGTCTAATACATCTAAGATAATTGCTCGTATCTGACCGGAAATCAAAACAGGAGATCCTGATAAACCAGCATAATTTTTTACATCAGTGAATGATGGCTCAACTTGCAAAGCAACATCCCATGGGTGATCAGACTTAGCATCACTCATTGATACTTTCCCGCTAAAATTTGCGCCGGAAGTCCGATGGCCTCCCGGATATCCAAAAGTTCTCCAAGAGTCATTATCTTTAATTTCCCCTGAATATAACGGAAAAACGTCAATATCTTCCACTGGGTTATCCAGTTTTAAAATGACTATATCAAACAGGCTATCATCAAAAGAGGAGAGAAGTTTGGCATTTATTGGGACTGTTTCAGGAGATAGATGCTCAAATTCTATGATGATACGAACACTTTGATCTTCATCATAGTTTTTTACGCAATGCCCTGCTGTAATAGCAATATCGGGAGCAATAAGAAACGCTGTTCCGTAACAGCCATACGTAGTATTGTCATTCTCTCCACAAATAAGACGTCCAACAATTTTCCTGGGCTCTTTAGAGTTTGCCATAAATCTATTTTACTGCCATCATAAGCTTATCATAACAACACCAGTTTTCTCAGGTATTATTGCCTCATAGGTAAATCTTTCTTTCAGAGCAGGACTGTTCAAAAAGGTTGTAAATTTAGTTGGATAGTTAAAGATGAGTTTTCTTTCTTTTTCCGTTTCTCTTGAAACAATACGGAGAAGAGTTTCTATGTCAGGATGATCATACAGATCCCCATTTGTAGAAACTAAGTATCTTTCGGCGTCTATCACACTTAGATGAGCCGGGAGGGTATTGTTTTTACTCCCATGATGTGATAATTTTACCGCATCAAAATAGAGAGAGGACTTACCGGGAAAGAATTCTCTCAACTGTGTCTCAATAAGAGAAGGGTGAGAATCTCCTAAAAAAAGCATTCTTTTTTTACCACATTCAAGAATAAAACTGATCGAACTACCATTTTTAGGTGAAGAATCTTCTGAGAAATCAGGCAATAATGTTTCAATGTTATCCGTTTTCAACAGTTTGTCTAAGCTAATCTGAGAGGATGAAATTGGTTTTCGTATGTCAACTCCTGGCTGATCTTCTGTCTGAAGCATAAGAAATTCAAAAGCATCATCAAATATTTTATCATCCGTAAATTTCCCTCTGTATCCCATGTTGTACAACTCTTTCTTCCAATACGTATCTAAATTTTTCAACTTTTCTATATTAGGGGAAAGTAACGTCAAACTGACTTCACTATTCAGTTGAACCTTAACAGGGTTTTCTACACACACTGCCTGCCCCTGAAACTCTGAATTCCAAGAATATCCGCCTTTTAAAATAAGCGCCGCAAGTGATGAGCCTTCTTTAGCACCAATAGATTCTTTAACATCAACCCGGTCTGTGCGCATTTCTTTTGGAGCCCCCATGATAGGTCTATCTTTTAATATTTCTTGTTCGATTTTATTTAAATCATCATGACTTCTTTTCTCAAATTGGAGATGCCTGTAACTATTATGCCAAACCCTCTCAATTCTTATGATCTTCTGCTCTTCTGCTTGCCCATTTTCCTTTAAAAACTCTAAACCTCCATTGATGTGATCATTATCAATATGGGTACATATAAACAGAGATAACATTTCACCGGCTTTTGCGAGTTCAAGTAGGCGCTTTTTCAAAAAATTCTGATATGTTGATGCAAAACCAGTATCAATCAAAATATTCGTTTTTTCTTTATCGTGGCATCGTACTAGAAAACAGTCGCCATACGAAGCCGGAAACATTTCAATTGTACAAAAACTCATCTCTCTACCTCCCCAAAATATCATTGGAAAAGACGTTTCTCCTTCTTTGCCCGGAAACCCCCGTCGTTATGCCATTTCAAGGAGATTACTTCTCTATCTTCCAACCCTATTTTATCAATGGTTTCAGCGGTTCGCCTAACGCTCGGGTCATTGGAATCTGTTTCAGGCGTTTATACAATTCCAGCCCAATCGTTGATTTCCCGTCGCCAGCATGACCGGTCAAAATCACATGATTTCCTGCGCTCCCTGTGAGTTCGCGTTCAATAAAATCGGTAAGCGCTAATGGCACATGGATTGAACCAAAATACGGATTTAACGCTTGAGATTCCGCTAAGGCGTTCGGATTGGCTGCCGTTGTATTATGCAGCGTGTTCAAATAATTGACAAAAGGATTCCCTTCTGCCGGTCCCGGAATAGGAGGACGTGTTGTCACCACGATCTCTTTTTCCGGTTTTTCTGGCTTCTCAGGGGTGGGTTGTTCCTCTCTCCACATGTTCTCAAAGCTCGCTTTCATCTGCTGAATATCTTCAAAACGATTTCCCCGTAACGGTTGAATCGCTTGTAACAGCCAGGCAACCAATCTTTCTGGGACATCTTGCCGAAAATTGGTGATCGCTTGGGGTGCTTCGGATATTGAGGGGGTTGCTGTGTAGGGACGGCTTCCGCATAACCATTCAAACAGCGTCATGCCCAGAGCAAATAAATCCCCACTTTGACAAAACTCAAAGTCAACACCCTGCAATAAATCGGGCGCAGTATAATCTGGTGTGCCCATATACGCGCCGATGTGCGGTTCACTGGCGACTCCGAAATCAATGATCACCGGATCATGTCCCGTTGTCAGGAGAATATTGGCTGGTTTAAGATCATTGTGCAACAGCGCTGTTTCTCGTTCAGGCGCATGGTGCATAGCGTCAACGGCTTCAAACAGACACCGCGTGACGTGCTTGAACGTCTCAAGTGAGGGGCGCATCCCGCTCTTAATCTCATGTTGGAGCGAATGTCCCTCAATCAAATCGAACACAACATACATGCGGCCATCACTCCATTTGCCAGGATTCTCCCCTCGAATGATATATGGGCTATGGACGCTTTGCACCGCATGACGCTCGGCCCAAATCCGCTCATTCGGAATCTGATCATGGAACAATTTAAGCGCGACCTCTCGTTGCGGAGCCTGCTTTGCCCGATAGACCTGGGCCTCTTTCCCATCGCCAAGACAGGCTTGAATCTGATAGACATCATGATCTTCACCCGGTTCGAGATGCCGGTTTAGAATGGGTACTTCTTCAATTTCCTGGGCAACAGGGAATACTTTATCCAGCCTTTCCAAAACCTGTCGAGCTTCTTGGGGACGTTTTGTCCGGTCTTGTTGAATTAAGGAAGAAAGCAAGATTTGGATGGGTTCCGGAACGTGATGCTCTTGCAATCGCTGCAAGGCCGCCTCAGGAAGCACGCCTTGATGGCCTTTGAGATAGAGTGAAAACGTGAACGGCGGTTCTCCACAGAGCAATTCATATAAGATCACGCCCACGCTAAATAAATCAGTGGCTTCGACAAAATCTTGCTGCTCATACAATTCAGGCGCTACATACGGAGATGGTTTCAGCGCCGAGGCTTCCGGCAGCACCGTGATCCGCTTGTCTTCAGGAATATAGGACAGATCGAAATTCATCAGCTTGGGGATGTCTCCAACCATCAGAATATCGTGCGGGGTGAGATGACGATGGACGATCATTTTTTCATGAGCCGCCTGCAATCCTTCGACCATGCCGTGCATAATCGGAATGGCTTGTTCCACAGAAAGCGGAGCGTGTTCTCGGATGACATCGGCTAAGGTCCCTTCTTCTGACCAATCAGAAGCTTCGATGACATGTCCGTCTTCATGAGGAAGTTGCCAGACCTTGATGATATTGGGATGATCTTTGATTTGTTCCAATGCCTTGAGGCTATTAATCGCTTTATTGCGCTGTGCCTTGCGTTCTTCCGGGGAAACGGTCGGATCAACCATGAACACACGTAACCGTTTGACGGTCTGGAATTCGTTTCCTGTTTGGCGAGCAAGTAATTCGATTTTGTAAGGCTGTTGCGTCAAGTTTTCCAGAACATCAAAACCAGGAATTGTGAGGGCTTTTTGACGCGGAACTGTGGCCTGTGTTCGTAATTTAGCAGCAATTTTTTTGACTTCATCCTCTTTTAAGCGGACATGTTCCGGGGTAAAGCGGTTTTTATAATGTTTAATCAACGTATCCAGCCCGAAAAACGTTGGATTATGTTGATCCGTTTTATGGGCTTGCGCGTGAAGCACGACGGCTTCAGGATTGGTCAAAACAACGACAGATTCAACCCAGACCGATGGAAGATAGGGGAAGGATTTCTCATAAAAACTTCTCAACACCTGGCATTTGTATTTATTCGATTTGTGAGGATCTGGACGAGATCGGCCGTTGACCAGCCAGTTATAGGCTCGAACGTCAATGTCTCCGGCCCAATGTTTGAGTTCGATAATGTCAATTCGATCTGACGAGATTGCGATGAGATCGCATTCTAAATATTGGTTTGTCGCCGGATCGTACAGATGATAGTTTGGCAGAAATTGCACCCATTTCTCAAGGGCAGAGGTTATTTTCTCAATTGCCTGTTGTTCATGAGGAAACATACGCTGAATCCATTATTCAAAATTCACTCATTGTCATTGTAAGCCACGCTGCTATCCGAAACATACATAATCTCTCTTTCATACGCTTCTTTTGTGTTCTGTCAACAAATTTTCTCAACAAGACGAAAAGGTATGGCACATTTTTGACAACAGCGCACCTCGCAGCCTGCCCCTGGGGTTTATGAACATGAAATAATGAATTCGGTCACGTTCTTTGCCCTGAAAGGGCGGCGGAATGCCCTATGCCGGGCACCTTACACACCCATCGCCCCTTCAGGGCGAAAAGAAGGAGATATCCCCCACTCCAGAGGTTGAAACCTCTGGCTGTATTCCTTTGCCCTTTCAGGGTCAAGAATCTTACCGAATTATTTTCTTCATCTTCATAAAACCCAGACGGCATGCCTCTGCCCTTTCAGGGTAAAACCCATGCCGTTTCAAGAAACCCATATCTGTCAGCTATCATATAGGGGGGTCAAGCAGAAGAAGATTTGTTAATGATTTTTTGTTGGGTGGGCAGAAGAAATCAGGTTCAGTTAATTTAAACTTGACAGCCTCATTCATGCCATTCATGAATGAGATTGTGAACCATAGTGAGAACGATATTTATAAAGGAGGATTCCATGATTGCTGCTTCAGCATTAAATGAACAAATTTTCGAGCGGGTGGAGGCCTTACCGGAGAAAGAGAAGCGCGAAGTGTTGGATTTTATCGAATTTTTGAGAATTCGAGAAGATCGAACCTTTATCGAATATGTCAATGCCAGAACACAAGCGGCGATCCAGGCCAGACAACGGGGTGAACATTTTACCTCGTTAGACGAGCTGCAACAAGAATATGCCTGATGCAAGATATAGCGTAGAACTCTCTCCGGCAGCAAAACGGGATCTCAAAAAATTGCCCCGCGTGGTTCAGCAAGAAATTGTCTTTACCCATCTGCCAGCGATCCAGACTGATCCATTTTTGACAAGCTCCCCGTTAGTTGGCGCACTTCACGGTGAACATGCTTATCATTTCGGCCGAAAACCGGAATATCGGATTATTTTTTATCTTGAGAGCAAAAATATCGTGGTCACAATTATCGGCACTCGTGAGAATCTTTACCGCAAAGCACAACGGAGAAAGAAGGGAAAATAGCGGCGGCAATTGGACGGGCGGGCAAATTTGTGAACAGGGGCGGCAGATGGCGCGGGTATCCTACAACGGGCGGGTGTAGGGTATGAACGATACCTGTCTTTATGAGCCGTCCAAGGCATAAACAACGAGGGTTACACGATGAATGTCTTCACTGTGATTTTGAAATCAGATCAGAAAATCAACAAAGGAGTGATTATTTCAGCATGAATACAGAACAGATGATGGCGACAGAACACCCCTATATTGTCAAAATAGCGAGCGTATGCGGCGGTCGCCCGATTATCAAAGGCACGCGAACACCTGTCCAGGCCATTGTCGAATATTATCGCCTGGGTATGGATGCGTATCAAATCTTAACGGAACTCCCTTATATCACCGCAGCGCAACTGCATGATGCGCTGTCGTATTTCTATGATCATAAAGAGGAAATCGAAACCGGCATCGAGGCTGATCACCGGGTGATCAAAGCACATCAAACAGCAGCGCAGGGCCAAAAAACTGTCGAGGTTGTGCGATGAACTCGTTATACATCCACGTCTATACTGATGAAGACCTGTATGGCACGATTGCCAGAGCCTTGCGAGAACGGGGATATGACGCCATATCGACCCCGGAAGCCGGAAATATAGGCCAAACCGATCATGAACAACTGCGTTATGCGATTTCACAGCAACGAGCAATTGTGACGTTCAATGTTGGCGATTTTATGCACCTCCATGCTGAATATCTTCAGGCCCAGATGACTCATTGGGGGATTATTGTCTCAAAACGTTTACCGATTGGCCTTCTACATGATGATGCGCTGTCGCCGATGGTTGTGATTGAAGTTTTCAATTGGCAGGAAACGAGCGCGGCGGGTGTGGAGTGTGAACGATACCTGTCTTTACACACCCGCCAATACCTGAACAAGCTCTCTGGCGCCGGACATGCCGAAACTCACGGTCGCAGAAAAAGACCAGACGGCGATCATGACGAGAATTGAGGCGTATTCGGGGGATTGGAAAGCGCTGCTCACGAAAATTGTGCAGAAACATCAAGAAATTATTGCGATTTTAGAGCGATATTTGTAATATGTTTATACGAAGAATTTTTGCAATTTTGCACTGACCTTTCAGGGGTTCGATCAGGAGGATTTATGGCTTCAATTGTTCAGCAATCATTGGAGATTCCGGCCGCCCTGGCCAATCTGTATCAAGAACTCGCCATTTCGCCAGTGATGTTATTAAAGAATTATGCACTAACGCAGATTTACACGATACTGCAAAAATATGAGGTTGAAAACAGGTTTTTTGAAAGCAAATATAGCTGTAAATTTGTTGAATTCAAAAACAAAATTGAGGCAATGGAGAACGAAGAACATTTCGAATGGGAAGATGACCTGATGGATTGGGAGTTTGCGGTTGAAAATCTGAACTTATGGCAGCAGAGAGCCGCAGAGGTGGAACACGCATGAAAGCCCTGTTGAATAAGTATACGGCGATAATCACGGAGTACAAGATCAGCGCGTGGGAGATTCAGCCTTCATCATCGCGCTGGAAAGCTCACATCAGATTCAGCGATGGTTCCTTTCCGCATCATAAACATGTCGGCAGCGAAACCAACGTGTTGCCGTCTCGGGAAGTTTGCCTGGAAGATGTCCTGGAATATATCCATGCGCAAATCAGTCAATAAGATTGGGAAAGCATGATCTCTATGAATGCCATCAAAACATGCCGTTTGTCGAGCACATCCTCAAAGAAGGTGTGACGATATAAAAACCCAATCTGTTGACACACATCCCAAAACTGAAGAAGTGCAGATTAACCTTCTGCGAAAGGCCGGTTCTGCTAAGCGGATCTTGCGGCCCTATTGCAGTTCGCCGCCTGAAAATAGCAGGGACAGCGCGGAAAATTTCGGCGTACGAACAAGTTCAAAGGTTTCTCCCAAGACGTGGACGCAATACAGCAATAATTCCGCTTCGGTGCGGGTGGCTGGTTTCTGGTCCTGGAAGAATTTCTTGCGCAGCCGGGGCAACTCATCAAGATTCATCAATCGAATGCCGGAGAGCTCTCGTCCTGATGCAAGTTCCCAGGCATCAACCACCCGCGCCTTGCGAAATACGCCGATAAGCTGCCATAAAGAAAACTGATCAAGCTGTGTTTCGCCTCTGCCAATAAAATTTTCAGCTTCCCGGATTCTAAGCTGCACGGCTTCTCCTAAGCGATCCCCCTGGTGTTGAAGCACATCTCGCAACACCTGTTCAACAATTTCCAGACACATTTTTGATGTCGTGGTGTAATCTTTCAGCGGAAAATGACGTTCGATCTCCTGCACCTTTTTGATAAAATCCATATTGTTTTCCCCTTGCAAGTTAGCAAGCCGTCGCCTGGACCGGACTGGATCCGTTACGCAAGGACGGCGTTATTGATTTTGACATGTTTAGCAAGGGAAATGTTGAAGAAAAATATTGATGTTTTTCATCAATCTCAGGCGAAATCGCTAAAAATCCTTGCTTATGAGAAATCCTTGTAGTTCCATACCTGAACAATTTTTACAACAGATTTTTCAGCGCGTCAAGCAAGTGAGTTACATTTTCAGGACGGGCGGTGTGGCCCATCAGGCCGATACGCCAGATTTTCCCTGCCAAGGGGCCTAATCCTGCGCCAATTTCAATTTTATATTGCTCAAGTAAGGCTGTTCGAATGGCAGCTTCGTCAAGGCCGTCCGGCACGTACACTGAATTCAGCATGGGCAGACGGTATTTCGGTTCCACCACCATATTCAGTCCTAACGTTTCAAGTCCGGCAACTAAGGCGCGGTGATTGTCCAGATGACGTTGATACACGTGTTCAAGCCCTTCTTCTAAAACCAGAAAAAGAGCCTGGTAGAGGGCATAAAGCATATTAATCGGTGCAGTATGATGATACACGCGTTTGTGTCCCTCCCAGTATTTGGTGATCATGCTGAGATCCAGGTACCAGTTGGGAACTTTGCTCTTTCTTTGCTGAAGGGCTGCTACCGCTCGATCTGAAAAGGAGACGGGAGCTAAACCTGGAGGGCAGGAGAGGCATTTCTGGCTGCCGCTATACAGGGCGTCAATGCCCCAGGCATCCATCTCGATCGGGATCCCTCCCAGACTGGTTACAGTATCAACCAGGTAGAGCGTCTCTGAGCCTTGCAATAATTTTCCGATTTCAGGAACCGGATTACACACGCCGGTTGAGGTTTCGGCGTGAACAACGGCTACAATTTTATAGGGATGATCAGAGAGTTTTTTCTTCACATCATCCACAAGAACCGGTGTCCCCCATTTAAATTCAAGCGCGTCTACTTTCGCCCCCAGGCGTGAGGCGACATCCTGCATTCGGGCGCCAAAGACGCCGTTGCTTAAAATCAGCACCGGATCGCCCGGTTCCACCAAATTGACGAAACAGGTTTCCATTCCGGCAGAACCAGTGCCGGAGATCGGAACCGTCAGAACATTGCGGGTGTGCAATACGGTTTGAAGCTGGGCTTTAATGGCATCCATGATCTGCAAAAAATACGGATCAAGATGTCCGAGGGTTTTCTGACTCAACGCCTCATATACAGCGTCAGGAACACATGAAGGTCCCGGTCCCATAAGTAAAATTTCTTGAATATTGTTGAGCAAGTTTTTCATCGTTGAATCTCCATACATTGTTCGGATTTTTAAATAGTTGTGTAGTGTCTCTGATGTGAATTGTGTAGTTGCAAACAGGAAGGTTGTCAAGGGCAAACAGGTGAGATTCTTTATAACACGACTTTGTTAGATGTCGACCATTTTGAATGTTGCCCTGAAAGGGCAGGGAAATAGAGCCAGAGGATTCATCCTCTGGAAGGCCCTGGATTCCTTTGCCCTTTCAGGGCAACGAGCCATACTTTCAAATCTAACAAAGTAGTGATAAGTGATTATCAATAATTTTTGTTGGTTTTGACAGGCCAAAAGAGCGGGTTTTTCGAAAAAACCCGAGATCTGATGGGCAAAAAATTTATTCATGATTACTTATCTTGCCAGTCTCTACTTGACAATCTTGAATTTTTTCTTATTAATGATTTTCATAGTAACGTGTAAAAAATACGTTCACCGATGAGAAACCAGGTTTTTTCCGAAAAACCTGGTTCCTTGGGTTTGGCAAAAGCGGAAGTTCTTTTTTACACCTTACATAAGGGATTAATGCGTATGAATAAGGTTTTCACAAGGAAAGATACTATGAAAATCAGATCTGAGAATTGTATAGTGTTCGTGTTATGTTTGTGTTTGGTGGCAGGGTGTCAATCCAAGCCAGAAAATCAGGCTGTAGCTGAACAATCTGGGAATACATTATTTGAAGCGGTCTGGAATGGCGATCAGCAGAGGGTTCTCTCTCTGTTGGGCAAGGGCATTGATGTCAATGTCCGGGATCCCTATCAGGCTACGCCTTTGATGTATAGTGCTCATCGGAGAAATGAAGCAATCATGCGCCTTTTATTAGAGCACCAGGCGAATGTGAATGCGTCTGACAATCGCCAGACGACAGCCTTAATGGAAGCGGTATTGAAAGATTGTCTGGGCTGTGTGAACCTGCTATTGGAACATCATGCCGATATTCAAGCCCAGGACATGAATCAGAATACAGCGTTGATTTTTGCTGCAGGGGTGGCTGGACCGGACGTGATCACGCGGTTGTTAGAATCCGAGGCTGAGATTAATGCGTCCAATCATATCGGCATGACCGCGCTGATGCAGGCAGCCCGGAACGGAAAAGCTGAGATCGTGAGAAGGTTAGTGCTGCACGGAGCGAATATAAACCAGCGCAAGCAGGATGGCGCAACGGCCCTCTCGCTGGCCAAAGACCATAAGCATGCTGCAATTGGGAATTTATTGGAAACTTTTGGAGCCATTGATTTCCGCGAACAAGAGAAAGTCATCACTTTCTGGACGCTTCCGTGATCTTTCCTGGTTCATGTCCCACAACCAGGTTTCGGATTCGAAACCTGGTTGTGGGGGAACATGCTCTGGTCTTATGAGGTTTTAGGAGCAAAGGTTTCGATTTCAGGCTTGGGCATATAATCTTCTTCTTCCAAAATCTCCACCAATTTAGCGTGATCTTTGCGTTGGATAACAAAATAAGTCGGCGCGATCTGTTCGATCAGGAACTTTGAAATCTTCTTTGAGTCTTTGAGTTCTTTTGCCAACGCCGGCGTATCGCAACGTAACATCAACGCGTCAATAAAACTAATCCGTCCGTAAGTGCTGGTCCATTCCACAATGGTTTCTCTGACATTCTCCGGAATCGGACGTTCAGCATGAACATCCAGAAAGGAGATAATTTCGTCAACAGATTTTCCTTCTTGTAAGGTATGATAGACTGACGGACGAGAGAGTTTGTACACCACTTCATCATTGACCCGGACCAGTTCGGCAATTTTTCCTAATTCCCACCGGATAGAGGGATCTAAATCTTTCGAAGCAAACACTTCAAAATTCGGCTTAATCGAGAAATTTTTCTCGACTTGTTTGGGGAACAAGGAAATATCATTCACAAGAATAGCTGTTCCCAGGCGGCTGATTCGAATCCCAAAGTCCTCTTCCCCGGTTTCACGGTGAAAACTCTGTTCAATTCCGCCGATGTAAAGCAGCACATGCAAGAAATTGGGATCTCGGAGTTTTGAACTTTGTCTGAACCATTTATGTTGAGGCATCAGAACGTTGAACACGCGATCAACGGATGTCGTTGTCAGCCATTTGCCGCGCGGCACCAGTAAAAGCAGGCGAAGCAACAACTGCGCCTCTGCCGATGAAGTCATATAATGATCTTGCCAGAACTGGAAGAGTTCTTTAATCTTAAAGAAATCCGGTTTTTCCAGCCATTCTTCGACCGCATCGGTAATTCGCAGATAGTTTCCTTCGACCACCGTCAATCCTTTTGCGGCGCAGAAGCGAAAGATAAAATCAAACCGTGGCGGATAATAGCCTTCTTCACGTTCTTTATCCGTATCTTCTAACGGGCGTTCCGGCAATTCAAAAGAATCCAGAATGCGAAGTTGCGTGCGTTTAAAAATCACATATTCCTGGGTCAGTTTCACATTATCGCGTTTCAAAAAAGCCAGAAACGTAAAAATATCGCGAATAATAGCCAGGCCATCAAAACGAGTTCGCTGCGGCTCAGTTGTGAAAACATCTAATTTTTCAAGCAAATCTTGCCCGATTATTTCTAACAACGCTTCAGCGAGATCGACTGGAATCGAATATGTACTTTCCCCTTCATTGGAATACGCGATATAGAGAATGCCTCGATTGATCAGGGAATTCATCATGTCTTCAGGCGCCAGATCATTTTCAACAAAAATTCGCTGGAGTTCTTCATGATATTTTTCTGTGATGAAGCCATCTTCTTCTTTGAAAAACAACGTCATCATGACTCCGGCCGCCTGAATATCAGACAATTCGCTGAACAATTTTTTCAAAAATCGTCGATCCCGAAATTTCTGAGTCAGAATCTCAATTAATCGCGCTTTTGAATAGAGGTTACACTGCAAATTATTTTCCAGCGCAATTGTCTGAGCTAATTCTATCGGTATCTGCGATAGATATTCCTGAAGTTTGATGTTACTTCCTAAATTCAACATAATGAGGATAAAAAATATAAGACCAGGGATCACATGGAATCATTTCAGATGCCATGTATCACGGGCCTCTCACTTTTCATCCCTGATGGCTAAACGTCATTCAGATACGAGAATGCATTATTCATGGTGAGTGATCATGCTACAACCGGATTTTCCAAAAATCCGGTTGTAGTCTCAACTGTATATGATCATGGCTTATGTATAATGCCGGCATATTTAATACCACACTTTTATTCGACTTCCAGGATAGATCAGCGTTCCTTGAAAATTATTCCACTGTCGTAATTGGTCAACACTGACGCCAAATGTCGAAGCGATTTTACTCAGAGAATCTCCGCGTTTCACCCGGTAGGTCAGCATTTTCGTGTTTTGAGAAGCATCGTCCTGGTTCTTAGCAAGTACACTCGTTGCAGGCAAAGGCACCTTCAAGGTTTGTCCGATTTGGAGTTTTTTCTCGTTTTTAATCTTGTTTAACGATTTTAATGTCGCAATATCTGTCTTGTAACGTTTTGCGATCACACTGAGAGTTTCCCTCCGCTGGATTGTGTGAGTAATCATCTCCGCGCCTTGTAACGACGCATACGTTTGCTTGGTTCCTGAAACCGGGATTTTCAATTTCTGTCCGACTTGTAACCCCTTGACATTGCGAATGTTATTGACCTCTTTGAGCAAATTAGCATCAAGGCCGTATTTTTTCGCAATTTTCGATAAATTATCTCCACGCTTGACAACATAAATCGTTTCTTGCTTCTTCGCCTTCGCAGAGGCAGGTTTGGGGGCAGGCTTTTCAGGTTCCGGTTCCATGGAAGTGACTTTTGCGAGGACGATACTTCCGATCCCTTCCGGAACTTTTAACGTGTACGTGCCTGAGCCGGGAGGGGTTTTCCCCTGCTTAAGTTCAGGATTCAACTGGCAAAGTTCTTTATAGGTCGTACCAAGCTCCTGAGCCAGAGTTTGCAAGGAAAGCCCTTTTTTGACGTGAACAGTTTCATATCTCACCGGAGAAACATGGGCAAAAGAAACGCCGAATTCTTGATAATTTCGGGCGATATACATGATCGCTTTCATTCGAGAAACATAATGTTTCGCCCCCTGTCCAAACGCTCGCGTCGCTGCCAGGGCGCTAATATCGCGGGTCCGATGTTTCCCAATCGCCTGATGAACCTTGTATTCCCCCATATAATACCCTGCAAGGGCCAGATCCCAATCTCCGAGCATATCATACAGATCTTTTAAATAGGCGGCAGCCGCCCGTGTGGATTTTTCAGGATCTCGGCGTTCATCAACCCACTTATCAATTTTCAGTCCATAACATTTCGCTGTGCCGCTGACAAATTGCCATAGCCCGACAGCCCCGGCCGGCGAAACGGCATCAATGCGAAAGTTACTTTCTAACAGGGGAATAAACGCGAGTTCAATCGGGATTTGCTGGCTTTTGAAAACTTCTGCAATCATCGGCAGATACTGAACTGAACGCTCCAACCCTTTGCGATATTGCGATCGATCGCGAGAAATTTCTTTCACATATTTCATGACTTCCGCATCTGATTCATCGATCACAATATTTCCCAGGACTTCTTCCGCCGTATAGTCAAAAAAATTCGGGCTCGTGGTCTCTTCTTCTTGTTCCGGTTCCTGTTCTTCCTCGAAAAATTCCGGGCGCATATAAGACAACGAGGCTTCTAATTCTTCAGTACTTGTCGCAATTTCCTGAAGGCTGTCATTGGCAAGATCCTGAAGATACCGATGTTTTAATTCAAGGGTATGAATTTTGTAAAAAAGCCGATCATAGGTCTGACTCAGCATATAATGGGTTTCAGCATCAACATCCGCTTCCAGTAACGTTTCCAAAGCAGCATCAAACTCTTGACGTGCGAGGGTCCACCGCTGTTCATCATAATATTGACATCCGGCTTCGTAATGTTTCTCGGCTTCTTCAATAATTTTAAATCTGTCTACCGACGCACGTTCCTGGCTTTCTTGCTCAGGAAGAAAATTTTCGTATTCTGCTTGATGGGTTTTCGTGCCCGCGCTGCATCCAGCTATCACAAGACATCCCATCAGAAGGCAATAAAAAACATACTGCGGTACTCTGTGTGAACTCATAGAAAACATCCCTCCCACATGATTCAATAAGCTATGACGTGTATCTCTCCGAGCATCATGCCGGTAAATTTTCTTGTACGGTCGAATAAGGCCCCTCACCCTATTCTTCCTCGTTTTTTCATTTGTTCTTCAAACAATTTTTGATACATCACATCCCACTCTCGTGAACCTTCTATGATTTTACGCTTATATGAATGAAGTATATGTCGAACTTCCTGGTCCACCTCCTCCTCAACACTCAGTTCATCAAGCATCACATTGGCAATTTCTGATCGCAGGGTGTTCTTATCGGTAAGCCATGTCGTCAATTCTTGATCGTCCAGAGCCTCGACAACTCGATGAGACAAATGCAATATTTTCTCTCGACTCAATCTCATAGGATCAAATTTCGTTCTTTCATGAGTTTCCGTTTCACCATCTGAAACATCTCATGATATTCAATATGTTGTTGTCGCATCTGTTGGGCATATCCGGCTAAAATTTTTCGCACCTCCTCATCCAGATCATCCTCAACTTTCAGGTCCTGAATAATGGTATTGCTGATTCTGGCGCACACGATTTTCGGATCAGCGAGTACCTTAAGATAACCTTTTTGAACAAGCCGTTGTACTATGCGCTGACTGAGTGATTCAATATAATCTTTTCGTAATTTCATGGCTGTTTTTCAAAAATTTACCCTGTTTTTCACCGCAAGAACGCCTTTCAAAAATATCGAGGTGCAAATATCATTCACTATGCCACGAAGTCAAGAAAAAAATGGTTCTACCCCTAACATAGGAATAGAGAGAACCTTTCAAATCATCACGACCTCATCAACCGCCCGCCTCTCATCGCCCTGAAAATACCCGCTTTCATAATTTTTTCTGGTATCAGCAGAACTGAATCATGCTGTATCTATCAATTTTCTCCCCGATCGCCCGGGTGCGTTGGTTCGCCTCCTCTTCTGGGGCGTTCCGGCCTGGGTGACGTTAATAAGGTTCCTTTTATTCCTACTGTCACCTGGGCTGAATTCCCGTTTGATAACGTGGCAATATTGGTAAAATACGACACCTCGTCCTGAACAATCTCATCAGTATTCCCTTTTAATGTATAGGTGATTCTTGCCTGCTCACCCGGAGGAAAATTTCGAAATGACAGGTGCATACGATTGCTCTCTATTCCGGATACATAACAGGCCGCCATCGGAGGGCATCTTTCAATTCTGATTCCCAATAAACTTAATATCCCCCCTTTGGTCCCTTCGGAAATACTATCTGTCAATTCCGTATCTTTTGTTTGATCTGATGTATTTTGGACAATAATGGTATAATCAAATCTTGGCATCGGTGATGAATATGTTGAGGAAAAGAAAACATCATTCACCTGCTTTTGAACCACAAAATCGGGCAATGGCGACCTTATGAGGCAGTTAGAATATTTCTGAATAAATGTATAATTTTTGCTGCAATCAATGCCGTTGGGAGGACATTTCGCAATCGTTTGAATAGAAAATTTTGCGCTTCCTTCTCGAAACCCGTGTCTGGGCTGAATTCGGATCGCCGCATAACCGCACTGTTCATTTAATGTATTTGCCTGGCAGTCTCGCAGGTGAATACGAATACAACCGCTTTCAGGCTGCCACTTCAGCACATCTTGTTCTCTGCGCACGAAAAAAAGATCAGAAATGCCGTCATGGTTGCGATCCAGCGACGCCCAGGGATAGGCAGGCGTATTCTCAAAATACACAAAATCAAAGTCGTCAATAATATCACTGATCGTTAACGTGATCCCACAGAGATCAATATAGTCAACAGCATACGTGTAATCTTCAGGGCTGACCTGATACCAGATGTAGTACGGGCCGCAAACGCCTTCCTGACCATTTGGTTTCACTGCAGCGTAAGCCGCAGAGAAAATCCCTGCAAACAGAAAGAACAGGAGGGTGAACTTCAAGAACGCTCGTGTAGAAAATATGCTCATGATGACTCAGGGATTCCCTTTTCTGAAACAATGTCACATTTAGATAACAATACTTCGACAGTTTTGATTTCACCCCCCTCAATCCCCCCGCAAGCGGGGGGAAGTACATAAGAGACGTCCTATTGCTCATTTCCCCCGTTTACGGGGGACAAAGGGGGGCACACGAAAACTGTCCGAACTATTGAGATAAAAATAACAAAAATTTTTCTAAAGAATGGTCTTACTATAAAACAAAGGAATCGTCAATGTTTTTCTTTGTAGAAATTTGAGTTCCTGCTGTTGGAAACGAGATCGCCTCAATAAAAAACCAGGTTTTTCTGAAAAACCTGGTTTTAAGCAATTAATGAGCGTGAGCGAAAATGACACCCTTAACAGGACAGAGCATGTTCCCGGGAACGCGTTAACAACTGTACATTTCCGTAATGAAATTCGTCCCATATTTCCGGACAATGACTGAGAGAACATGCGGTTTGAATCCGCTGTAAAGCGTCATCCGTTAATTTATCGATCCATCCGAAATTCACCAGACGGGCGATTTCCCGGACAGCCATTTTTAAAGCTTCCGGTTGAAGCATATCATTCGTGATTTGCGGTTGACCATATAATAATGCACCTTTGAGTTCAAGCCAATACATATTTGACTCCTCACGTATTGCCGCAGAGGTTCTCCGCTTCCTGAAGACTCTCATTCAGTCCACGACCACGGGCTATTTTCAAAACACCGCGCTTTTCATAACTTCTGACCCAATACGTGCGACGATTTTTTTGCGAAAAGGTTTAGTTTCTTCTGTTATCCTCATTTTCTCAATTCTGCAACAGCTAAAATTTATCCGAATTTTTGAAAATATGCAAGTTTTTTTTATGAAAGATAAGCAGAAATTTGCGAGTGCTCAAGCGTCAATATTTTTAAAAATCCTGGCCCAATGAAAAAAGCCAATTCAGATCTCCGAGATTCTTGGTCAAGTCGGTTTCCTGGCTCACATCAAGTCGCAGCAGAACAGACCCAAAAGGTCCGCTAATCGGAACGCGCAGCCCGACCCCATAGGCGGCCCGGGCATCATGGAAGCGGAGAAATGACGTCTGTTCCGTACTAAACGGTTTGACGTCGTCAGTCCAGCCGAGAACCATATCACAAAAAACAGTGCCACGCAGGAAATTCAATTTAGGGAGGAGTGGAAACCGGTATTCAATATTGGTCAGAATCATTTTCGTGCCGTGAACTTCCTCTTCCTCATCGGTCTCAAAAGAGCCGGAACGGAACGAATTCGGTCCGCCGATATTAAAAATACGAGCATTTTCACCAACACTCGCCGCTGTCAGCAGCCGGAATGCGAAGGTACTGCGTTTGGTCGTTTGGACATACCACCGTTGATCCGCAGCTAACGTCAGATACAGAAAATCGCCCAGGGCCGGAGAAAGGCTGTAACGTGACCGTCGTCCGTCAAGAGGCCCGAAAGAGGTGTATAAGGTTGTATCATGCACATAGGCGAGCGTCGGCGCCGCAAAAAAATAATCCCCGGTGTTTTCCCGCACGCCGCCTTTAAATTCTTCTCCGCTGACCATCCAGGCCTCCGCGCCAAATTCAACTCGCCGGAATTTATCAAACGGCCAATGAAAGTTGACGCCGAGACCGCGTTGAACTTCAACTTCAAATTCCGCATTTTTCAGAGTATAGGTTCCGTAAGAATCGCCAAACTGAAATCCATACGTCTCATAGCTCAAACGAGAGGTCCGGTTCGAATAGTGTACCAAAAAATCCGACTCGTCGAAAACCTCTGTGAGATTACAACCAATGGTCAAACGATGATTTGACAACATATCGCTAAACCCCAAACGAGCCAGAATCACAAAGTTTTCTTCATTTCCGCCGCCACCGCCGATGATATATTCAGGTTGCAGACGCGCACGATATTTTTTCGGTTCAGGCAGTTTTGTGAGAGGAAGAGAATAGTCCCAATCTTTTTTCCCAAAGGACGGGAGCGATGCTGAAGGGGATGGCTCTTCCGGTGTGGCTGCTGGTTCATGAACGGGAACCTCTCTGCTCAGGTCAGCCAGCGGTTGTTTTCCCTTGAGGGGATTATCCAGGGCAAAAATACTCCACCCTTTTTCAGTAAACCCGGAAAAAAATATTTTCCCTGTATCCTGCGCCCAGGTTAACGCCGGATTATCTTCTGTCAATCCCACAATTCCTGTATGAGTCCAGGTGAGTTGGCAAAGAGCGTCAACCTCGTACAGGCGGGGAGCCTTCGGGAGAACACTGAATGTTACCACATAAAGATTGTACGTGCCATCTCGATCTGAAATAAAGGCTATCGCGGAGCCATCCGGAGCCCAGGCCGGCGTAAAGTCGTTTGCATTGTTATCTGTTAATTGATAGGTAAGTCCGCTCGCCATTTCATACATCGCCAGGTTAGATGGACCGAATTTGAGTTCCTCCGCATCAGAAAATTGACCGGCGTCGGTCATAAAAACAATCGCCTGTCCGTCCGGGGACCAGGAAGGGTGGCGATTGGAATAGAGATCATCGGTTAATTGCAGAAGCGTCTGGTCTGCAATGTTGATCCGATACAAGTCTTCCTGTCCGTTTTGTGTTCCGGTAAACACGATGCTGCGGTTGTCGGGCGACCACGCTAAAAAACTGATACTGGCGACCGCAGGAACAAGTTTTTGTACGATCTTTTCGGAATCAATATCCAACAGATAGATCGCATTTTCTCCTCCGGCTTTGGCGTTAAACGCCAGGTACCGACTGTCCGGCGACCAGGCCAGAGACGTATGGAGAAACCGCAACGTTTCAAAGGTCCCGCGTCGTTCTCCTTGTACCAGAGGTTTGATGATTTTCCCGGTTTCAGCAGATGCCAGATAAATGGTACGATACCACTCACGATCGGACAGGAAGGCCAGGTATTTCCCATCCGGGGACACCGCAGGAAGAATGTTTAACGTAAATTCATCTTTTTTATGGGCGATAATCCGGGCAGCGTGTTCGTCAATCGCAGAACGCTCTTCGTCTTCGACTGTATAGTCTTTTCGGACAGAATCCAACCAATCGCGATAAATCGCTTTCCAGGTGGTTTCTTTGAGATCCTTGATCGCCTCGGGCCAACTGCCTGTTTTGGCAAGCTGACGCAACAGATCGCCGGCCAGCGATTCACCATACAGGGTGCCCAAATGCTGCCAGAGAGACTGACCGAAACGATACGCGCGAATATCTTCGATCCCCTCGAGCTGGCTTATAGTGGGAAGGGTGTCATAATACACAGCGTCTCGCAGCCACATGTCTGTTAAGGAATTATGGTACTCTGAGAGATATTCTGCCATTCCTTCCATAAACCAGAGCGGAAGATACAATCCTGGTGAAAACAGCCCTCCGATCCCACCTTCACTCAATATATCAAATTGAAAAGCATGAACAAGTTCGTGTATGAGTACGTGATTGAAATAACGGTACGACCCTAAAAACGGAACGATAATTCTTCCTCGCAAGCTTTCGGTTACGCCGCCAATTCCTTCGCTGATAAAACCGCTGATGACCTCGGTCTGTTGAAAATCATCCGAAGACGCGTAACAGATCAGGGGAATTTTTTCGGCAATTTCATGCTGCATGGTTGCAGAAAGATGCTGATAGGCGCGTTCGGCCATTTTGGCCGTATTTCGGGCAAGCTGCTCTTCTCCGGCATAAAAATGGAGCACAAAATGCGCGGTCTCAAGCGTAACCCATTTGAAATCTTTATAATGGACTTTATTTTTGCCAAAATTCGAATTCAATTGGGCTTCGATGGGAAGCGCCGCTCCTGCCAGGAGGAAAAAAATCAGAATTATTCCCCATAGGGCGATAGTTGTTCTTTTCATATTCACTCGTTTGGACTCTTGAGAGTGTTCTCATTTGATAACGTATCACAAAACATCTATAGATTTTCAGAAATTTCTGTGCAAGAAAAAAATCGAGTTTTTTGCGTGGACGCAGATTTTTTCTGAAAGAGGCTGTTCAGGTGAATTTGCCCCGCGAATCAATCCGGAGAAAATATTTCTACTTGACAGAAATGCGGCTATATTCGATGACAACAGGAATTCTTAGAACCAGAGTGAGACACAATGCTGGTGAATCATGGAACCAGGTAAGGATAAAACACCAATGAATATTTTAGGAATCGAAACATCGTGCGATGATACGGCTGCCGCAGTGGTCGTTGACGGACAAAAAATTTTATCGAACGTCATCTCGTCGCAGAACGAATTTCATGCGAAATACGGCGGCATTGTGCCGGAAATCGCGTCACGAAAACATGTCGAATTAATATTGTATGTGATTCAGGCGGCGCTGGATTCGGCGGGGGTAGCCTGCCAGGCGATCGATGCTTTTGCCGTAACAAATCGTCCCGGTCTGGTTGGCTCGCTGTTGGTCGGCCTGTCGGCAGCTAAAAGCATTGCCTATTGTTATCAAAAACCCTTGATCGGCGTGAACCATTTACTCGGACATGTGTATGCTAATTTTTTTGAACATCCGGATCTGGCACTGCCGCATATTTCCCTGACCGTCTCAGGCGGACATACGTTAGTGATGTTTATTACTTCACCAACACAGTATGAAATTTTAGGGCATACGGTTGACGATGCAATTGGCGAAGCGTATGATAAAGTGGCAAAATTTTTGGGACTGGGGTTTCCCGGTGGGCCGTTTATTGATAGCATGGCGAAAGAGGGAAACCCAGACGCAATTGCGTTTCCCAGTCCGCTGATCCATTCCAAAGATCTGAATTTTAGCTTTAGTGGGTTAAAAACCGCCGTGATTCGGTATGTCACGGATCAACACCACGCAGGGCAGGCGATCAATTATGCCGACGTCGTCGCCAGCTTTCAGCAGGCCGCGATTAAAGTGCTGGTCAAGAAAGCGCTGGAGGCTGCTCAGGAGAAACAGGTGTCCACAATTACGCTTTCCGGCGGAGTCGCTGCGAATAGCGCGTTGCGGACTATTTTGATTCAAGAAGCGCAGCAAGCAGGCATTCAGGTTTATTACCCCCCTTTAATTTTATGTACCGATAACGGCGCAATGATCGCCGGCGTCGCCTATCATTTATATCAACAAGGCGTGCGAAGCAGCCTCGATCTGGGCGCGTATGCCAGTCTTTGAAACAAACGGCAGATTATGATCAAGCCTCCTCCAATTTGTCAAATTCTTGATGAAACTGCTGAAGCAGCAGTACTGCAAAAGGCAAGCGATCTATTGTTGCAGGGCGGCGTGATCGTGTGCGCCACGGATACAGGTTATCTGCTGGGCGTAAATGGCCTGAATCCCGAAGCGATTCAGAAAGTATATCAGATTAAAGGCCGCGCGTTTAACAAACCGCTTCATCTGGTCATCGCTGATCTTGCCATGGCTAACACCCTGGCTGAGATAGATGACCGGGCAGAACGGCTGATACGATGCTTTCTGCCCGGGCCTTTGACACTTATCCTCAAGAAAAAGCCGCTTGTGCCCGCAAGTCTGGTCAGCAGCTTAGGCAATGTGGGGCTGCGGATTCCTGACAATACATTTCTGCTGCGGCTCGTGAAAACCGCCGGAATTCCGATTACCGCTACCAGCGCGAATCGTTCCGGATTTGCCACGCCTTACACCGTTGCACAAGTCTTGCACGAATTAGGGGAAGCGGCACAAGCTGTCGATCTGATTATTGACCAGGGGGAAACCCGGCACGGCAGCCCTTCAACCATTCTCGATCTTACGCAAAACGCTCTGCGTATTCTGCGTGAAGGGCCGATTACTTCGGAGATGCTGCAAACAGCCTTGAAAATCCGGGATACACAATCAGCCGCTCTTTAACGAAGTGTATCTCACCATGAGAAAATGAACACCGGCTTATGTTCTATGTATCTGCCAAATCGCCCTGATGCGCTGCAATACCGGCGGATGAGAATAATTCAAGAACACATAGAACGGATGCGGCGTCAGGTTCGACAAATTGTGTACTGATAATTTTTTCAGCGCATCCACCATAGCTTCAGGAGAGTTGGTCGTCTCTACCGCAAAACGGTCAGCTTCATATTCATGCTTGCGAGAAACGATTTGCAAAAAGAGAGAGAGTATCAATTCAACGGGCGCGTATAACATGCCGAAAAAAATGAATCCGGCGTAGATTGACGGCTGTTCCAGATAAAACGCCTCAAAAAGCCCTTTATGGCTGATAAAAATTGAGAGCAGGTAAAACATAACTCCGCTGTGCAAGATGCCGACCGTTAAGTTTTTGAGAATATGGTTTTTCTTGTAATGTCCGATTTCATGGGCCAGGATTGATACCAGTTCCGCCACGCTGTGTTTTTCAATCAGCGTATCAAAGAAGGCGATGCGCTTATGCTTGCCAAAGCCGGTAAAAAAAGCGTTAGATTTGGTTGAACGCTTCGAACCGTCCATTACAAACAGGTTCTCTAATGGAAAATTCACGGAGCGCGCATAGTCAAAAATCCGATTTCGCAATTCCCCTTCTTCGAGCGGCGTAAAGGTGTTAAATAAGGGCATAATCCAGGTCGGCGCGATAAAATGCAGAAAAAGCATGACGATTGTGGTGACAAGCCAGCAATACAACCAGGCTAATGAATCTGCGTATTGGAAAAATGCCAGCAAACCGGCCAGAAGTGGGCCGCCGATTAGGATTGACAACCCCAGACTTTTGAAAAAATCGGCGATAAAGGTTTTAGGAGTAGTTTTGTTAAACCCGAACCGCTCTTCGATCACAAAGGTATCGTAAATGTGAAATGGCAGAAAAATAAGGGTTCTCAGCAAGATGAGCAGCCCGATGTAGAGCAGGCCGGTGACAATAGGATGAACCCCCCAGCCGCGTACCAGGCGATCCAAAACCTGGAAACCGCCGAGAAACCAGAACCCCAGCGTCAGCACCAGACTAAACGTTGAAGTGATGCATCCAAAACGGGTAGTAACGCGTGTGTACTCCTGGGAGTTCCGGTAAGTCTCCTCAGCATACACCCCTTGAAATTCTTCGGGAAGTTCCGTTTGCAAAGCCCTCAAATTCAGGGTTTCTGCAATCAGATCCAGAAGAAAACCGATCAAAATTGTTCCTAAAATAATTCCAGTATAAATGTTCATCGCGATCCTGATGGTTCATGCTCCAGTACTTTCGATAAGCGTTCAATTCCCTCTGGCGGAATGTCTAAAAATTGTAATCCAACATCATAAGCGGCAACTGATCCCTGAGGCAGTGGATGCTGCCAGACGACTTTTGCCGTGAAGCGTAAGATCTCATCGTTCGGCAGGAGCAGTTCGATTTCCAAACGTTTTCCAAGCTTGAATTGATCATCGCTATAAATGCGCATTCCTCCTAAACCGATATTCACGAGTGGTTTTCGGCTGGAAAAGAACGGCGCAGAGCGATAGCAAATCGGCGCAGTATAACGAGGGTATTTTCTACGATTTAAGACGTTTTCCTGGTCGCTCATAGGTCATCTTTCCTCCATGGTGCTGTATGAAAATAGGGTTCGAATAATGGGCGCATTTCCTCCAGCGGCTCTTCAGGAATGCCCAAAAAGGTCATGGCATAAATGTCTAACTGCACAACCGCGTCAATCGAAGAATCCTTTTGACTTGCATCGAGCAGGCGTTCGGCAAGCGTGGCATTAACCGTGTGCACATTCTCATAAATCTCCGCCAATCCGCGTAAATCAAGATCAAGCGGTCTGCCTTCTTTCGATAAAAAATACTGAGACATCAGATACATTGATGCTGACCGATAGATCGTCTCCGTTGTTCCGGACAGAGGGAGATGAAATCGGGCCATGGGTCTAAAATATAAGGTATATGGGCATCGGCTGGTCGCCATCACCAACCCCATCATTGAGCCGACCGCGGCCTGAATCGTCGTATCTTGCGAAAACATGCGTTCATCGGTAATAACATCCAGATGAACTTCCTGGTACGGCAATAATGTATGAAACCGTTTGACAATCTGCTCCAGGTTGATCGCTAAAGGGCAATAAGGATGAGTATCAGGACTCAGAGGACAATGAGAGCATTGATGAAATTCAAGTCTGGTCCATCTCGCTGGTTGTTCCGAGGTATCCGCAATTAATTCGTAGGTCTGCGGATCTAATCGGAGTTGAAAGATTTCCTCAACCTCCTCAGCAAACTTAAAACAATAATAAATCGAAATTGGCTCCATAGTCTCCAACCTTTCATCACAAATGGGTATTGAATCGTCAAGCGTCCTTCAGTCTGATGATTGATCGCCAGAAGCTACAAACCTGTTAATTAAATATATAACTCTTTACGTACCGGTGAACAGCCTTGTTCACCGAAAAAATCCGGGTCGGTACTGCACGCTTTTCGTTCAACAAGATTGTTGGAAGGGATGATGTGCTGAACAGTTACCATTATATATCTCTTATCCAGATTTCTGTCAATAGTAAATGTTAAGCAATGATCAAGAATTTCTTGGTACATCAGAAACCGGGTTTTTTCAAAAAACCCGATTTCTCGTCATTTTGACGATGTGCGTTTTTCCATTGCTTGATGATCCATGTCATCATAGCAAAAGCCAGACCGCAGGCCACCACAGCTACAACGCTATTCGCAGCAATTCCGCCCCGCAGCCATGCCACCCCTCCAAGCAGCGATCCGCTAATCCGGCCTAATCCGGCAGCGGCAAAAAACCCGGACATCATAGTTGCACGGGCCTCGGGCAGAAGTTCAGTGCATAAGGAGAGAAAGTTGATAATCGTAAATTCTACGATAAAAAAGATAAAAAACAAGCCTCCCAGTGCCAGAACAAAAGAATGGCTGCACCAGGGCAGCAGCGCATAACTGAACACACACAGCAGCAACCCGCCGATAACGACGCGCTCAACTCCCACTTTATCGCTAATGGCAGTGGTAAGAAGTTCGCCTGTCAGTTCGGCGATCCCGATTACCGTGGTGCTGAGGCCGATGATCACTATGCTAACCTGAAAACTCTGTTCTAACCAGGCTCCGTACACTACAAAAATAGCATCGTTCGCCAGACAGAAACAAAAGCCGAATCCCAGGGTGACCAGTGCGGTTCGATTGCTGAGTAAAACCTGAAATGCCTGCCAGCATCCCCATGTCAGTTGTCGCGGTCGAACGCGTTCCGGTTCTTTCGGCAGAAAGAGGGACAGCGCAAACAGGCTCAGCACGCCAATACCACTCAGCAGAAAAAACGGAGCGCGCCATCCCAGGCGATCAATGAGAACAGCAATCAGCGGAATTCCGACTAAGGAGCTTCCGGCCCACGCGAATTCAAGGATGCCTATGGCCCGGGCGCGTCGCTCAAAAGGCACTAATTCGCTGATATACGACTGCATGGCCGGATCAAAGATCGTTTTTCCCAACCCTGCCAGGGCTAAGGCCAGAAAAACCGCTCCATAAACCTGAAAAACGCTCGCCGCTGCCATACCAAGCGTTAAGACGCCTAAGCCGGTCAACATCATCCGGCGATAGCCTAATCTGTCCGTCACCGGACCGATCAGCAAGCCGAAAACCGTCGTCGCTTGATTTACGGCGATTAACGAGGTGATTGCTGTCAGCGGAACGCCTAATCCTCGACTTAAAACCGGAGCAAAAGGATAAGCAAAGCGGCGGGCGGTATTCAACACCAGGCGACTGGCTGTAATCAGTCCGATTTTCCAAAGGAACCCCGATCTTACCTTCATAAGTTATTTCCAACGCGTTCGTAGTTCGTGTTCGTTAACCAATGTTTATGTTCCTGCCTCGATATTCTGAGTAGGAAGAAAAAGTCAAGTCTCTTTTGAAAACCCCCGTACCGACCTGTCTGTACAGACAGGCGGACAGCCACGTTCATGGAACGATTTATTGAACAGGGCTGTTTACCGACACAAACATGGTATGGAGTGAGTGCTCGCTCATTGAACCCCATTCAAAAAAATGTTTGTCTGAGCATTTAACCCTTGAAATTTTTCTGCGGATATGAAACAGCAAAAATTCATTGCTGCGTCTCGTTATGTTGATGATGAACATGAAACCTGACTTGTGAGGAGAGAGAAGCCATGCTGATTCAGATGCAGGCGATTGAACGAGTATATCGCAAAGGGTCAGTCACGATTCAGGCCCTGCAAGTAGACGATCTGAGTATTGCAGAGAACGAATTTGTTGCAATTATGGGTCCTTCGGGGTCGGGGAAATCAACACTCTTGCATTTGCTTGGCTGTCTTGATCGCCCGTCAAGCGGAACCTATTTGTTAGATGGAATTGCGGTGTCCGATTTAGATGATACGCAATTATCACAAATCCGCAATCAAAAAATCGGCTTTGTGTTTCAGGCCTTTAACCTCCTGGCCCAGCATAACGTGCTTCGAAATATCGAAGCGCCTCTGCTGTATTCGAACGCAGCGTCAGACAAGTCCTCTCTTTCCTCGATCCGTCGCGCCCGTAAATTAGCGGAACTTGTCGGGCTTGGGCAGCGTTTACATCACCGCCCCTCAGAACTTTCCGGCGGAGAAATGCAGCGCGTGGCCCTGGCCAGGGCGTTAATCACCCGACCTCGCGTCATTCTGGCTGATGAACCTACCGGGAACCTGGATAGTCGTACCGGTCAGGACATTATGCGTATTTTACACGAGTTACACGCCCAGGGACGCACCATTATTGTCGTCACGCATGAGCAAAGTATTGCTGGTTACGCCGAACGCATTATTTACCTGAAAGATGGAGCGATTGAACGTGAAAACCGTAAACCGGTTCCACACCCGTTCTCAACAAAGAGGAAGAATTCTCCTCCGGACGTTGAACAAAGCCGAGACGCAGTGTCTCATGAAAATGGCACAACAAATTTCCTCTCTGACAGCCTGTATCTGGCAGCATATTATCATCGCATCGTTTCCCTGCTATACACTGCTATTCAAGGACTGCTTTTACACAAATTGCGATCCTTATTAAGTATCCTCGGCATCGTATTTGGGATTGGCGCGTTCATTGCCATGCTTGCTATAGGGGCCGGGGCCAGGCAGGAAATTCTGGAACAAATAACGCTGCTTGGGACAGATACCATTTTTGTCAAAGCCTTTTCTGAGGCTGAAGAACAAATACATCGAGGACGTGAACAACTTTCGCAGGGCCTGACCCTTGACGATGCAACCCGGATCTTTCAGATTTCCCCATTTATCAAACGTATAGCTGCAATGCGCGAATTTACCTTTCCGGTTCAATACCAACAACGCGTGACGCGCGCGCGGATTCTTGCCACGACTTCCGAGTATCAGCACACTGCAAAAGTCTCGCTGGAACAGGGGCGATTTTTAACCGCTGCTGACGAACAAGAAGGACAACGCGTATGTGTTCTGGGGACAGGCATCCGGCAAACCTTGTTTGCATTTCAAAATCCCCTGGGAGAAATGATCAAAATCCAGAACGACTGGTTTCGGGTGATTGGCGTTTTAGAAAATAAAACCCTCAATTCGAAGAATAGTTCTGCGATCCAGGTGCGTGATGTAAACATGTGCATCTATATTCCGCTTGCCGTCTCAGCGCTGTTTATTGTCGCAGAGGAACGCGAACAGGTTCATGAGATCGCCATTCAGATGAACACAGCCGCGCAGGTCACAGAGGCCGCCCGGTTGATTCGGACTGTACTTACCAGAGCGCACCATGGCGCGGAAGATTATGAAGTGATCGTTCCACGTGAGCTTTTAAAACAAAGCCAGCAAACCCAACGCATCTTCAACATTGTCATGGGGAGTATTGCTGGAATTTCTTTATTAGTCGGCGGAATCGGTATTATGAATATCATGCTGGCAACCGTCGCGGAACGCACGCGAGAGATCGGAATCCGACGGGCAATTGGCGCCAGCCGCCGAAAAATTTTACAACAATTTCTGATTGAAACCTTAGTGTTGACCCTGATTGGCGGATGTCTGGGCATTCTGCTCGGCGCTGGCGGCGCGGCCCTGATCAGCCTGCTTGTCGGCTGGCGCACCAGTATTTCTCTGCGCACAGTATTGTTCGCGGTTGGCATTTCAGCAGGCGTGGGTCTTGTGTTCGGCATGTATCCTGCGGCCCAGGGCGCTGCGATGGATCCGATTCGTGCGCTGCGGTATGAATAATTATCATGACAGCGGCGCGACATCTAAAAGTGATTCTCAGAAACCTGGTTTTTCAAAAAAACCCGGATTCTTGTCCTGTCAACCCTGAGCACCATTGATTGAGACTGACTTCTCATGTCGGGGTGCCTTTCAGGGCCAAAAACCTCCTCGAAGGGGCAGAGCGGTTCAGTTCTGCAGAATGAATTCCAGAGGACACTTCAGCGTCAGGCCGTGAGATCCGAACTATTGTTACAGAGAAACCTGAAAAATAGAGGCGACTTTTGCAAAAAGCCGAAATCTTTTATCATAAAACTTGACACGTTTTCACTTCTTAGAAATAGAAGATTAGACATTTTTACGTGAGTTGAAGAGTGTTGACCAACATCGGAGGATTGATTACAATGAGTAGAAAAGATTTTTTGTTTACCTCAGAATCGGTGACGGAAGGGCACCCGGATAAAATCGCGGATCAGATTTCAGATGCGGTGCTGGATGCCATTATGGCTGAGGATCCTGAAGGAAGAGTTGCTTGTGAAACCTTAGTGACTACAGGCGTGGCTTTTATCGCTGGCGAAATTACAACAACATGCTATGTCAATATTCCTAAAGTTGCCAGAGAGACGATCCGAGAGATCGGCTATACCCGAGCGCGCTATGGATTTGACTATCAAACCTGCTCGGTCATTACCGCAATTGATGAACAATCTCCGGATATTGCGATGGGCGTGAACCCTGGCGGCGCCGGGGATCAGGGCCTCATGTTCGGCTATGCCTCAAATGAGACGGAAGAATATATGCCGCTCCCGATCATGCTGGCACACAAATTAACGATGCAGCTTACAAAAGTCCGTCGGGAGGAAATCCTTCCCTATCTTCGCCCAGACGGAAAATCGCAGGTCACGGTGGAATATGCCGATAGAAGGCCGAAACGGATCGATACAGTGGTCATTTCAGCCCAACATAGCGCAGATGTCAGCTTAAAAGATTTGCGTGAAGGAATTATCGAGCAGGTGATTTTGCCGATACTTCCCAAAGAACTCTTCGATCCGGAGGAAATTACCTACCACATCAATCCGACCGGACGGTTTGTGGTGGGCGGCCCTCAGGGAGATTGCGGACTGACTGGCAGAAAAATTATTGTTGACACCTATGGCGGCGTTGGAAGCCATGGAGGCGGATGTTTTTCAGGCAAGGACCCGACGAAAGTCGATCGGTCTGCCTCGTATTGCGCGCGATATATTGCCAAAAACCTGGTCGCGGCCGGCGTGGCCGAACGCTGTGAAGTGCAGCTAGCCTATGCGATTGGCGTGGCAGATCCGGTTTCGATCATGGTGGATACATTCCATACTGGCGTTGTTGAAAATGCCAACATCATCAAAGCCATCCGTGACATTTTCGATTTGACCCCCCACGGCATTATCAAGGCACTCGACCTAAGAAGACCTATTTTCAAGAAAACGGCCGCGTATGGACATTTCGGGCGGAATGATCCGGATTTTACCTGGGAAAAACTTGATAAAGCCGCTGATATTCGTAGTGCACTTGGACTATAAGACACTTACAATCAAAATCAAATCGTCATAACGATGCAGAGGCGCAGAGATGGTCGTTGCGCCTCTGCGTGTATATGGCCTCTTGTTGATGAAATACGATATTAAAGATCTTTCACTTGCTGATAAGGGAAAGCTTCGGATTGAATGGGCAGATCAAAATATGCCGGTGCTCCAATTGATCCGCCAACGTTTTGAACAGGAAACGCCATTGCGCGGGGTGCGTATTTCGGCCTGTTTGCACGTGACTACCGAAACCGCCAATTTGATGCGTACCTTGAAAGCCGGAGGCGCAGACGCCGTGTTATGTGCATCGAATCCGCTGAGCACCCAGGATGATGTGGCGGCTTCTCTGGTGAAACACTATGACATTCCTGTGTTTGCGATCAAAGGCGAAGATAATGAGACCTATTACAAACACATTCATGCCGCCCTGGAACACCGGCCCATGATCACCATGGATGATGGGGCTGACGTGGTCTCTACTTTACATGCCGAACGCAAAGACTTGCTCGCTCAGGTCATTGGCGGAACCGAAGAAACGACGACAGGTGTGATTCGCTTGAGAAGTATGGCGCAAAATAATGTCTTAGGGTATCCGATTATCGCCGTGAATGATGCTCAAACCAAACATTTCTTTGATAATCGCTATGGCACGGGCCAGAGTACGATGGATGGGATTATCAGGGCCACAAATACGCTGGTGGCCGGGAAATACGTGATCATTTGCGGGTACGGTTGGTGCGGTCGCGGCGTTGCCATGCGAGCCAAAGGCATGGGCGCGAAAGTGGTTATCACCGAGATTGAACCGATTAAAGCGATTGAAGCAGCTATGGATGGATTCCAGGTGATGCCAATTGCGGATGCTGCCGTGATCGGCGATATTTTTGTGACCGTGACGGGCGATATTCACGTGATTCGTAAAGAACATTTTCATGCGATGAAAAATGGGGCCATCGTATGCAACTCCGGGCATTTTAATGTTGAGCTTGATCTGAATGGATTAGAAACCATAACGACCGCCAAACGAATGATCAGGGATTTCGTCGAAGAACATACGCTCACAAATGGCAAACGCATTTATGTGCTCGGCGAAGGACGGTTAATTAATCTGGCGGCCGCGGAAGGGCATCCGGCGGATGTGATGGATATGAGTTTTGCCAATCAAGCCCTCTCAGCTGAATTTATGCTCAAGCAGGCAAAAACTTTAGAAAAAACGGTGTACGCTGTGCCTGAGGATATTGACCGGGAAATCGCTCGACTCAAACTGGAAGCCATGGGCATCAAAATTGATGTGTTGACAGAAGAACAAAAAACCTATCTGTCTTCCTGGGAAATGGGAACCTGATGGAATTCAAAAACCGGGTTTCTTGAAGAAACCCGGTTTTTTGACGATTTTTTTATTTACAGCACCGGAGGCCGCCCCGGTCACTTTTGATATAGGGCGCATCAACCCAGAGTTTCAGCGCGCATTCAGCGCAGCTTAAACTGCTCCACGCGCCGCCTCGCACCATGACACCTTCTTCTACTGTGGTTCCAACCCATTCCCATACATTACCGTTCAAATCAGACACCCCATAGCCGCTCACACAGGTTTTCGGCGTGTCGCCAATCCGCATGGGCGCATCTACCCGGCTTTCCGAATTGCACTTTGTGCCGTCATAAACCGGGCCATAGGGAAAACGCAGTCCCTGCGGGCCTCGGCAGGCCATCACCCATTCTGCATCCGTACACAAGCGCTTCCCCACAGATTCGCATAAGGCTTTGGCCTCATACCAGGTGACGTTTGTCACCGGATATTCTCCGATTTTATTGGGGAATTCATATTTATCCATATAAAAATTTCCGATTTTGACCATGTTTTCAAAAGACCCTGGATCAGCTGGTACGCTACTACTTGCAACTATCATGACAAAAAGCAGACTCACAACAACTCCGACAAATTTTTTCATACCCTTCACAATCTCATTCTCCTCATAGAAATATCGCGCGAAATTTTTATACCGCTTATTAATAGACATTATCGCAAATAAGGTTCGTAGTCAACGTTTTAGCGTTGTTTCAGACATTTTGAAGAACGCTGAAGCGTTCACTACGAGCTGATTGCATTTTTTCCGATTCAGACAAAAACGCCTTACCTGGCGTTTGCCAGGTAAGGCGTTGCATAGTTGGAAAACCGATTCTTTGCGTCTTAATACGTCAACATGCGATTATCAGCTACCACTTTCAGGAACTGTCCGCGTCTGTTCAAAGCGCGTCCGGCGTCGGTTTCGTTTGAAGCGATCGGCACTGATTCGCCATAAGATTTACCGGCAATGATGCCTCGGTCTAACAGATCCGGGGTGACAATACGGTTAAAATCAATGCCTTCGTCATACACGAGATAGTACACCACCGCGCGTGCGCGTCGGTTGCCGAGGCCATAATTGTAATTTTCGGTTCCGATCCAGTCGGTATGGCCCTGTACTTCCAGCACCATTTGATCGCACAGCCGCATGATTTTACCGATCCGTTTCAAGGTCTCGATAGCTTCCGGTGTCAAGGTGGATTTGTCGAATTCAAAATGCACCATCGCCAGTTCCTGGCTGCAATCAAATTGTGAGCCTCCATAGATAGGCTCTTCAGGCTTAAATTCCCCTTCCGGAGGAGTTAATTCTGCCCCCGAATCCACAGGCGGCACATCCGGCAAGGTGACTTCCAGCGCGACTTGCTGCGGTCTGTTGTACGTCAAGCCGGCAAAAGCTTTCCAGATGGGCGATTCATACATTGGCTCTTTCGCATATAATTTGCCGCCCCAACCGCCTAGCACCGAAATGCCATTCGCAAACCCGATCTTCAGACCAACATTGGCCATCCCGCCGTCTTGCACAACATCCAACTCTTTCCCATCCTCAAACATCGGAATATAGTCTTCATCCTCAAAGGAATGATAGAACAGAAATTCACTGAACAGCTCGGCTTCATAATCGGAATCTGTTCCCAAGAACGGAATCGCTAAACCCGCGCCGTAAAATAAGGTATTGCCATATTCATGAAACAACGGGTTGCTGCCGAACCGCTCGAAACGCGGCTGCCATTCCGGATGCGTATAGGGCATGGTTTCTGTGAAATCGCGGCGATCCTGATCATAATCCGTCGCAAATTGATACGCCACCTGACCATACAGTCTGGTATTGTGCAATCCTTCCAATACTGTGCCGGTTGACACACCAAAATGAATTCTGGTGTTGTCGGCTCCTGTTCCTTTGTCAGGATCGGAAGCTGTCGGTAAAAATGCCTGAATGTATGGGGTGAAACCGAAATTTTCTTTCTGAATCAGATTAAATCGCAACCCCACGCTCACATTGCCAAACCCGCTCTCACTGACTTCATCCAGAGCAATATCTGCGGGAACTCGATTTTCTGAGGATGCAGCAGGGATCTTCAAACTTCTAAAAGGAGCGGCAACGGCCACTTCCAAGCGATCGGTAATTCCATAATATCCGCTTAATGTAAACTCCTGTAATTCAGGATAGCGCGGATCTCCCGGTAAACAGAATCTGGTCATATCCCAGAAGAAACCGAGGCCAAATTTCCCTTGTTGGCTTGTATCAGGGCTGAACAATGTATAAAGCCCTTTAAAGCCATACTTTGTCGGAGTATCCGCTAAACTTGCATGATCAAATGTATATGTCACCGTTTCTGCACTTGCAACGGATAGCCCGATGACAAACGCCATCAATGTTATTAAGATTCCAGAAAATCTTCGCATTCTGGGTACCTCCTTCTCCCAATACGTTATCGCTTAATTTCAACACACTACACTGCTTCCAATGTCTGTATACATCGTTACAAAATTAAGAGTAAAAAACAAAGCTTTTGTTGTCAAGTCTTTTTTATAAGAATAAATCCTGAAGAAGAAAATAGAAAAATCTTGACTTTATTACGCCTGCAAAAAACATGTTTCCATAGAAAATATGTGGAGAGGGAATGGCCTCCTGAGCAAATATTTCCTTGACTTTCCAAAAGCATTGATTGAAAATACAGGCTGGTTCAAGGTTCCATGCGTGAGGAGAGAAAAAGAGATCCGGAAATCCTGATTTCAAAAATAATTGTTGCCGTATTGCGTACAAGATGAGATAACCCCTTGAGCATATCTTTTAGATGGATGACTCTCCTTTAAACGCAGAATAGTAATTTTCAAGTTTGATGAGAGTGAGAACGTTATCGGTGAATTTTGTGCGCTCTGTGGATCATGTTGAAATTGCAGAGGAAAAAACGACATCACACATCTATAATAACGTGTTTACACGTTGGAGGATGATAATTTTATGTTTAAACCTGATCCCAAATCATCAAAATATCTTGCGGCCTTTGAAACCAGACAAGAAACCATGAGCCAGCGCTCAATCAGCGCGTTGAACACGCTGCGTGAAAAAGCTTCCGGAAGCGTGAAAATTCGCTGGAATTCGCGCACAGGCGCAGTGCATTCGGTTCGAGGACTTTTGACAGAGCCTCAGACGGGAAGCGCTCAAGATATTGCCGACCGATTTCTTGCAGAAAATCGTGAACTTTTTGGTCTGACCGCAGACAGGTCTGAGATGCACCTTGCGTCGGTCGAAGAACAGCAAGGCATCAAACATGTCAAATATCAACAGCGTTACCAGGAACTTCAGGTTGTTGGAACGGAACTGACCGTTCATATTGATCAAACGAACCGGGTCCAGATGGTGAATGGCAATTATTTTCCTGATATGCAGGTTGACATGACGGTGTCTGCGATTGCAGAAAATACGGCGGTTGACGCAGCACTCCAGGCGGTTCAGACAGATGAACGCCCTGAGGCGCAAACCCGGCTGGTGATTTTCCCGCACGGAGACCGGTACGTTCAAGCATATCAGGTGACGTTTAAGACGCAAAATCCATTGGGCGATTGGGTGTTTTTTGTTGACGTATCAACGGGAACTGTGCTCGATGGATATAACGCGATCTATTTTGCCACAGGAACAGGGAACCTGTATAATAGCAACCCTGTACGCGATGATAAAGTTGTGACCGCCAAATTGTCGGATTTGAATGGCACTGGCAGCTTGACAGGGGCCTATTTTAGCGTTCGAAACGCCGAAAAGGGGGCAGAGAATGCTGTTCCGACAGGCCCCGGATCATGCGATTTTTTGTACACTGACCCGTCGAATTCTCATTTCGATGAGGTTATGGCTTATTATCAGTTAAGTAAGGTTGCAGAATTTTTCAGGAACCTGGGGCATACGAAACATGCCACGCCGATGACGGCCCACGTGCATGTTCCTGACCCGAATAACGGGAATCCGAACTTTGATAACGCCTATTATAGCCCGTTTGATAATGCGGTCTATTTTGGACATGGGGAAAGCTTGAATGATCTGGCTAAAGAAGCCGCCGTCATTTACCATGAATATACGCATTCTGTGGTTCATGCGATTCAACCGTTTTTAGGAACCCAGGAAGCGAGCGCATTGCATGAAGGTTATGCTGATTATTTTGCCTGTTCCCTCACCAGCGATCCTAAAATCGGTGAATTTGTCGTTGGACAACTGGAAAAAGAGTTTTTGCGCGATCTGAGAAATACAAAAACGTATGAGGACTATACCGGAAAAGATGTCCATGCTGACGGTGAGATCTGGGGATCAACCTGTTGGGAAATTCATGAGACCCTGGGACGTCATGTGGCTGATGTGTTAATTTATCAAAGCCTGTGGTATCTCCCCCAGAATGCCACGTTTGTGGATGCGTATGACGCTATTGTGCAGGCCGATGCGATCCTGTTCGATTCTGAACACCTGGAGGAATTGGAACAGATTTTCACAGAAAAAAAGATCCTTGGCGCCGCTGCTTATACGATTGCGGCAAGCGCTTCTACAGGCGGCAGTATTGTCCCGTCAGGGGCAGTAAAGGTGACCAGGGGAGCAGATCAAACCTTTACGATCACTTCGGATCCAGGTTATGTTCTTCAGAACGTCCTGGTGGATGAAGCTTCCGTCGGATCGGTAACGGCCTATACGTTTTCTAACGTGACGGCATCGCATACGATCATGGCAATTTTTGAGCTGCCCGCTCAGACTGGACAAACGGTGAGCGTGCCTGGCAATACCAAATGGAAAAAGAGCGGAATCATGATTCAGGTGGGTGATATCATCCGTTTTACTGCACAGGGAACTGTGGTGTATGATGGCACCGGAAATTCCTGCGGTCCGGCGGGAGCTTCCTGGACAGATATTCGCACAAAACAAGATCCCTTATGGCAGAAACCTCATGCCGGCTTAATTGCGAGGATCGAAGGGATTGGGGCGCCGTTTTTTGTAGGGGCTTCTTACAGGGTCAAAGCCTCGAGCAGCGGAGAATTGTTGTTAGGAATTAATGATTATTGGTACCAGGAAAATTCCGGAGAATTTGTTGTTACTATTCAAGTAGAATAACGTATGAACGCCGTAGATGAATTATCTGGTGTTCAGGGAATGGAGGTGAGATTATGGCCAAACGATGTGAAGTTTGCGGCAAAGGTCCGCAATTTGGGCATTCAATCAGTCATGCGCACAATTTGACAAAACGGCGTTGGAATCCAAATCTTCAGAGTGTACGAGTGCTGGTAAATGGTGCGGTCAAACGAATGAAAGTGTGTACGCGCTGCCTGCGCTCTGGGAAAGTCCAAAAAGCGGTCCGATAAACGTCGGAAAACTCATGGGGATGCCATATTTCGCGGCTCCCCAATTTTTCATCATCCGATAGCGAAAATCGGATAGTGATGTCATGAGAAGATCAAAATTCAGGAACGACGCAGTGATATTTTGTCCGTCATTGCAGCAAAAGCGGACAAAATCTTGTAAAAACATTCTGATGAATCGCGGAAATCGCGAACAGGATGAAATGCAGGAGATTATTGCTTGGTTCCTGAAAGTGTTAAGGAACACGGTGCTTAACTCATGAGAAAATTCAACGTGTTTCGTCTTTTCTGTTGCGGGATATATGTGTGTCTCTGCCTTCTCTGTCTGCCTGTCGAAAGTCTGGCAGCACGAGTGTATAAAATCCCGATTGATGGCACGATTGATCGCGGTCTGGCCCCGTATGTCAGAAGAATTTTGCAGGAAGCTGAAAATGCGGATGCGGTTATTCTGGAAGTGAATACTCTGGGGGGACT
Source organism: Candidatus Vecturithrix sp. (assembly GCA_040772385.1). Classification (GTDB taxonomy): domain Bacteria; phylum Moduliflexota; class Moduliflexia; order Moduliflexales; family Moduliflexaceae; genus Vecturithrix. The sequence continues at coordinate 1,680,702 of JAXGYF010000001.1, forward strand.
GGTTGATGCGGCGATCCAAATTCGAGACGCGCTGTTGAATACGGAAACGCCTACAATTGCCTTTATCAATAAACGGGCCATTTCTGCCGGGGCGTTAATCTCGCTTGCCACAACCCATATCGTCATGGCTCCGGGCGCAACGATTGGGGCGGCTACTCCTGTGCAATTAGATATGAGCGGCGAAGCTAATCCGGTCAATGAAAAATATGTCTCCTATTTTCGATCCGAAATGCGGGCGACCGCTGAAGAAACCGGACGACGCGGCGATATTGCGGAAGCGATGGTAGATGCGGATTATGAAATTGAAGGAATTTCGCCCAAAGGGAAACTGTTGACCCTTACGACACAGGATGCACTCAAATACGAGATCGCGGAATACGAAGCGTCCACCTTCGAAGAGGTGCTTGAGAAATACGATCTCGCGGGGTCTGAAGTCGTGGAGTCCCCGATTAATTGGGCTGAACGCCTGGTACGAGCCTTAACAAATCCGATGGTGAGTTCGCTGCTCATGATGATCGGCTTTCTGGGCCTGTTTATTGAATTCAGAACTCCCGGATTCGGGTTAGGAGGCACGGTCGGCCTGATTTGTTTGGGCCTCTTTTTCTGGGGCCACTTTCTGGTGCGGTTAGCCGGATGGGAGGAGCTCATTTTATTTACAGCCGGGGTGCTGCTGCTGCTAGTCGAAATTCTGATCATCCCTGGGTTTGGAATCGTCGGCATCCTGGGAATTTTAGCGATTCTGACAAGTCTGGCCCTGTCCATGGTTGGACGCTTTGAATTGCTGACTTTTCAAGATGTGCAATCTGCGCTTTCCAAAGTGACAGCCGCGCTCATTGGCAGCACGATCATGGCGATCGTCTTGTTTAAATTTTTCCCGCGCACCTCCTTAGGAAAACAGATCATCTTGAAAGAAACCCAGGAACGTGAGCAAGGCTATGTTGCCCAGAGGATTGACCATCGCCATCTGGTCGGTTTGATTGGCGTGACTCTAACCCCTCTTCATCCCTCAGGGACGATATTGTTAGAGGAGAAACGCTACGATGTCGTCAGTGAAGGGGAGTTTATTGATAAACAGATGCGTGTAAAAATTCTGGAAGTTGAAGGGGCGCGGATCGTTGTGCGTAAAATCGAAGAGCACGACCATCCATGACCATGAGGTGAATCAGATGGAATTTGGAGCTATAATTCTCCTGTTTCTTGTTGTTGTCGGGATTTCGGTAATATTTTCCTTTATTCCTGTTCGGCTGTGGTTAGCTGCCAGATTTGCCGGGGTGGTAATCGGGATCTTTAGTTTAATCGGGATGCGTATTCGCCGCGTTCCGCCCAAATTGATTGTACAGGCCCAGATTAGCGCGACCAAAGCGGGCTTGAATATTTCCACGAATGAACTGGAAACCCACTATCTGGCAGGCGGGAATGTATTACAGGTAGTGAATGCGCTGATTTCGGCTGATAAGGCGGGAATCTCACTCCAGTTTAAGACGGCAACTGCGATTGACCTGGCCGGGCGAGATGTGCTTGAAGCGGTCCAAATGAGTGTGAAACCGAAAGTGATCACCACACCGAAAATTACCGCGGTTGCCAAAGATGGCATCCAGTTAACGGCGATTTCGCGTGTTACCGTCCGTGCTAAAATTGAACGATTGGTCGGTGGTGCGGGCGAAGAGACCATTATTGCCAGGGTCGGAGAAGGTATTGTGACCACGATTGGTTCGGCCAATACGCATAAAGAAGTCCTGGAAAATCCGGATCGTATTTCCAAGACCGTCCTGGATAAAGGCCTGGATCAGGGCACGGCTTTTGAAATCTTATCCATTGATATTGCTGATGTGGATGTTGGCAGTAATATCGGTGCGAAACTGCAAACCGATCAGGCCGTTGCCGACAAAAACATTGCGCAGGCTAAAGCTGAAAGCCGCCGCGCAATGGCTGTAGCCCATGAACAAGAAATGAAGGCTCGCGCTCAGGAAATGCGTGCTAAGCTGATCGAAGCCGAGGCTCAGGTGCCGCTTGCCATGGCCCAGGCACTACGCGAAGGTAAACTGGGCGTCATGGATTACTATAATCTGAAAAATGTGGTCGCTGATACAGAAATGCGCCAGTCGATTTCGGAAGTCGGACGAGTTGAAGTTCAGCAAAGCGATCGTAAAAAGGATTTGAGTCAATAAACCTTGTGAAGCTGGATGTCGCTCTTGACAGATGACATCCAGCCGCTGCATAGATAAATAACGATGGATGCTCTGATTAATCTTCTGATTCTCTATATTATTTTTACGCTCTTTAGCTCTCTGTTTAGAAAGACTACATCACCCAAAAAGCCTCCCAAACAGCAGAAGCCTTCAACGCAGCCTCAAACTCCGATCCAAGATATTCAAACCAAAATTGAGCAATATACCCGAAAAATAGAACAATACCTGACACAAACGACCTCCTCCGGGCAACATCCTCCCTCTTCAATGAGCACAGAGGAGCATGCAGCAGTTCTGCCTCTTCATAAGGTTGAACCCTCTGCGGAGTTGATTTTGCCATCATCAGATCAAGAACTAGAAGGGTTGTTAAGTGTGCCTGCTGATGAGAGGGTGCAGGATTTTCTCCCTCGCCCTTACCCGCAAACCCGGATAAGTATGGCAGGAACTACGGAACAGGCGGAATCAGTGCTCAATTTATTCACAAAACCGCAACGTGTTTTGCAAGGAATTATTCTCTCTGAAATTTTGGGCCCTCCGCTGAGTAAGCGATCTCAAAGGTAACAACCTGATAGAAAAGAATGAGAGTGTTTGAGAGTATTGTCATTTAGGTTTCAAAATGATGCCTGTTGGCCCTTCGGATGTGCACTCCTGTCTCCATCAAGTAAACCTTGCGTTCGGAGTGCCAAAGCTCTACTTTGGTCGCGAAAGCAGAGCTTTCGCACTCCGCATCTTTCAGAACTTGACAGCCCTGCGCTTGCGGAGAATTGAGGGGGTGGTGTGTAACATGAGTTCAGGAGAAGATTTTTGAACCAGCATCCCGATCTATCGAGGTATTTTGGAAGATGAGAGACTGTCTGCCAACCGCTTCAGCGGTTTTGCCCCTCACCGGAAACCGCTGAAGCGGTTCACGGATCCAGGCGTTCGTGTACACGACGATGAAGCGTTGTGCTGGCTTAACAAGCCTTTCTTATCAGCGATTTCGGGTCAGAGCTTCTCCCGAACTCACGTTAATTACCTGTCAATAATGTTCTGTGACTGTTGTTGTTTCGGGAATAGCCGTTGAATTTCCTGAAACAACCGGACAACGGAAGAGCTTATGAAAAATATTGAGCAACTTTGCTATGACTTTCAATGCGATTTAGAGAACACCCAAAAGAATATGTTGAGACGAAGAAAGCTCGTTATTAAGTCGAGCATTGTAGGAATCCTGTCCGGTTTAATCGCGGTTGCTTTTCGATTTTGCCTGGAACAAGCTGAAGTCATCAGAAACCTGGCGTTGAATTTTTTTCAGCACACCTATTGGTTTTTGGCTCCGCTCGTTTTTTCGATTCTCATTTGGCTGACAGTACAAAGCGTGATGAAGTTTGCTCCTGAGGCTGGCGGGAGTGGAATCCCTCACCTTAAAGGAGTCTTAAAAGGAGCGTTTCATTTTCGGGCGTTGCGGGTTCTGATCGTCAAATTTGCGGGAGGAATTGTGGGAATTGGTTCCGGGCTGGCGTTGGGACGCGAAGGTCCAACCGTCCAGATGGGCGGCGCGATCGGGTTCCTGTGTTCCCATGTACTTTCATCCAACACGACTGAAAGAAAAATTTTAACCTGCGCCGGAGCCGGGGCCGGGTTAGCCGCAGCGTTTAACGCGCCTTTTGCCGGGTTACTTTTTGTGCTGGAGGAACTTCGTCAGGATTTTGACCGCTACCGTCTTTTTGATCGATATAGTATTGTGGCGACGTTTACGGCAACCATTTCCTCGAATATTGTTTGTCGAATTTTGCTTGGATCTGCGCCGATTTTTCAATTAGAATTGGTCGGTTATTCAGAAATAACGCTTGTCTTCTGGTGCGTCCTCCTGGGGCTTTTTCTTGGGGGGTGGGGATTATTGTTTAATGTGACTCTGATGAAAAGCCTGCCTGTCTTTTCAAAATTTAAAAAATTCATCGGAATTGCTTTGGGAATTTCTTTTGGAATCATCGGATTATATTTCCCGGATTTACTCGGGACCGGAGGCAGTTTAACGAATAGGATCGTCACGAATGAATTTTCTTTACAGCCATTAATCTTGCTTTTTCTGATGAGATTTGTTCTGTCTATTTTAAGTTATAATGCAGGAACGCCGGGAGGAATTTTTGCTCCTTTATTATTGCTTGGTGCAATGCTCGGCACGATATTTTGGAAAACTACAGCCGCATATCAACATTTTGATATCACCATTTTTTTCGTCTTAGGCATGGGAGGCCTGTTTTCTGCGATTGTGCGCAGCCCGTTGACCGGAATTGTGTTGATTCTTGAAATGACAAACCAATTTTATCTCTTATTACCCTTAATGATTGTCGCCATGATCGCCTATGGCATTCCTGAATTCTTCTTAAATAAGCCTATTTATGAAGATCTGCTGCTGCTTGAGATTCAAAAACAATCCCCCAAATGACCAAATCCGGTTTTTAGCTGCCAACATCTTACCACTGTTCATAACGCACAAGTTCCTTCAAGTCTTTACGGCGCTTTTCGCGGGCTTGATCGGCCGGATAGCCTAACGGTGTAAAGGCAAGCGGTTCAACATCCTTCGGCAGATTCAGCACCTTGCGAGCTTCAGCCGAATTAAACGCTCCGATCCAACAGGTACCTAAGCCTTCATTGGTTGCCGCCAGAATGAGATGATCCATGGCGATGGTCACATCCACATCATTGTAATTTTTGCCATCACTGCGTATCCAGTTGCCTTTAGGAAGCCCACAGGCGCAAATCACCAGCGGAGCCTGCACAAACCAATCTTTCGGATAGATTTTTTTCAATTGTTCTTCCTTGCCTTCTGTATGAATGACGATCAATTGAAAACTTTGACGATTGACTGCGGTTGGCGCTAATCTGGCGGCCTCAAAAATCCGTTGTAACTTCTCATCTTCAACCGGATCAGATGTATAGGCACGAACACTGTAGCGTCGTTGAATCACATCAAAAAATTCCATCTTACTTTTTCCTCCTGATGTTGAATACTCAATCTTGTCAAAATGCGACATCATGCTATGTTGTCGGGATCGTTGCCAAATGGAGCATCAACGCTTTACTTTGACTGCGAAAACAGAACGTTCGCACTGCCCTCTGCCGGAGGGCTAAAATTGCAGGGATTCAACCAGATCTTCGGCGCGTTTCAACACATCTTTGGTGACAATGTTCATCTGCTCTGCGCCCTGCTGTTGAAGTAAGGCAATATTATGCGTGGCTTCAGCGACTTCCGCAATGCCTTTGATCGCCCCTTGCATGGCGATGAGCGTGGCCTGAATCATTTTGGAGTCATCCGCGCTCTGTTGGGCGAGTTTACGCACGGCTTCGGCAACCACAGCAAACCCTTTGCCGGCCTCTCCAACTCGAACAGCTTCAATGGTCGCATTAAAGGCCAGAAGTTTGGTTTGTCGGGTCACATTATTGATTGAGGCAATAATATCATCAATATTGGACAGGTGATTGAGCAGTTCATTTCCGCGACGGCTCAGGTTTTCACTTTGTTCGGTTAAGGTGTGTACGCTTTTTGTGACTTCCGCAATCGAAAAAGACATCTGTGTCATTGATGAAGATAAATCTTGAGCAATGTGCGCATAGAAATCTCGACGTTTCAGCAGATCCTGGTAATTTTCTCCAAGTTCCTGATTTAATTGGTGCAGTTCCTCTTGCATTTTCATGGTAGCAATCGCCAATGAGGCTTGATAAGCAAATAATTTGAGCAATTCCAATTGCTGTGAGGTAATGGCAGGGCTGTCCTTCCGATTCACAATCAGTAACAGTCCTAATACTTGCTCATTCACCATTAAGGGCAATACGACAACTGACGTCGTGTGAAGAGGAAAAATGAAATGATAAGAAGGAAAAAGATTCTGCTCCGAGACTCCCGGATCAAAATTCTCCAGGTACTGCATTTGGCGTTCTTGAAAAGCTTTGGCAAGAATTCCCCCTTCCGGACTCACCGGAACTTTGAGCGACTGTAAGTCCAGAGGTTCATTGGAACGAGCTTCGTGACATTCTAAGGAATTCGTGATGTTGTTGTGCAAAAAGATCAGCGTTCGATCGCATTCCAGCATATAATGAACCGCTTCAGCAATTTGAATCAGAATGTGCTGTAAGGTTTTGGCCTCTTGAAGATTAACGTTGAGTTGTTGGAGTTTTGTTAATTCTTGTTGGAGTTCTTCAACATTGTATTGATATTGCTTCTCCCGATCTTCAAATTTTCTGAACGATCCTTGAATCCTGGCTTCTACTGCTTGTAAATTTTCAATGAGCCGATTAAAATAGGCATCCAGCATATATCCAAGAAGTGGAAATATCACTGCCAGGACCACAACCAATTTCAACGCGTGCTGAGGCCACACCAAAAGCGACAGCGCCAGGAACAAGCTGGCGGCGCTGAAAGACAGGCGATAAAAACGGCTAGGTTTGAACTGTTTAAATCGTATCACAACATATCAGCCTCTTTTTCCCGAACATCCTCTAACATTGTGTACAATGTCGCAGCATCATTTTTTGAAACGGCTCGTTCGGGAACATGTTCAACCCGGGCCTTTACTGTGCGCTGAGGCAACTTGACGGAAATGATGTCCCCTGCTTCTATGATTTTGCCGGCTTTGGCGACCTGGTCATTGACGTACACCAGCTGCTTGTCGCACATTTCTTTTGCTAAAGGGCGTCGTTTCACCAGACGCGAGATTTTCAAAAAGTAATCTAAGCGCATATCCCCATAAGAATGTTATAAGTTGTTCTCAATATACACCGTTTCTTTTAACTTCGCGATCCACTTCTGGTACAAGGCATTTGATTTCTGCTCGAATAATTTACGACGAATCAGGGTTTTGGCGTTCTCAAAGGTCGCCTGCTGCCCGCCGGTTTTTTCCTGGACGAAGATAATATGAAAGCCCAGATCGGAACGCACCGGGTCGCTAATTTCACCATGTTCCATTGTAAAGGCCAGATCAAATGGCGGCGCTAATTCTCCTTCTTTAAACGATCCAAGTTCTCCTCCGTTCTGAGCAGACGGATGTTCGGAATATTGTTTGGCCATTTCAGCAAAATCCGCGCCAGCTCGCAATTGTTGCACAAGTTGATATGCCAGATTTTGCACGGCTTCCACGTCATTCTGATCTGCGTTTTCTTTGACTGGCAGGAGAATATGCCGGATCATGACTGTTGGCTTGGCCTCGTCAAATTCATGTTGGTGGGTCTGATAGTAGAGTTCAACTTCTTCTTCAGACACATCAACATGTGAACGCACTTCTCGATTCACCAATTTCGCTACTTTAATTTGCTCTCGAATATTTTCCAAAAACTCATCCCAGGTTCTCCCTTCCTGTATGATCGCTTGTTTCAGTTGTTCATCAGAAAACAGATTGTTACGTTGTTTAATGTCATATAGGGCAGCGTTCAATTCCTCATCATTCACCAGAATGTTCGCTTCCTCGGCTTTTTGCCGGATCAATTCATTTTCAATTAATATGTCCAGCACATTCCGGCGTTTCTCGGCTGTTTCGCTTTCCTGTGCAAGCAATTGTTTTTCCGCCTCTCGTAATTGCGACTCCGTAATTACCTTGCGATTCACAACCGCGACAATGCGGTCCACCAGTTCGCCTGAAGTTATTGAAGCAATACTTCCCAGAATTCCGAGCGATACCAGAGAAATCATAATTTTTTTCATCGTAACTCTGTTCAAAAACCCATGGAAGAAGGAAACCAAATAAGTGAGAAGTGACTATTGGATACACTGCTCACTTCCCCCTCCCCATGCGTTCTGTTTTTCCTTTAGTTGACTTCTTTTATAACCTGATGGTTTAGTGTGATTTTAGCATTATTCTGAAGATCAAGCAGCCAGAGATCAATGGCCATCATGCGCTTTTGTTGTTTAATCGCATCGGCAATCTGATCTTTGACTTCATTAAAGGCTATCCGCTGAGCTTCTCGCTCTCCAGTAAGCTTAAAAATCTGATACCCATAAGGCGTTTGCACAATATCACTGACTTCCCCTATTTTCAGCGAAAAAATGACCTCATCAAATTCCGGCGGCATCACGCCCCTGTCAAAAAATCCGAGATCTCCGCCATTTTGAGCATCCTCACTTTCAGAATATTTTAGGGCGACCTGAGCAAAATCAGCGCCCTGTCGAATTTCTTGCAGCGCTTTTTCAGCGAGACTTCTTTCATACGTTAAAATTTGGCTGGCTCTGGCTTGAGCCGGATGATCGTATTTTTCCTTATTTCGTTCATAGTATTGCTGGACTTCTTCCGGCGTAACCGTAATCATCGAAGCCATCTCACTATCAAATACTTTTTCTTGTAAAAGCTTCTCTTGTTGGGCCTTCAGCCAGAATTCATACGATTTTCCCTGCTCCTCCACGATTGCCTGAATATCTGCGCCGCCATATTCCTCTTGTACCTGTCGAATTATTTGTTGTAATTCGTCATCAGTGACAGAGATTTTGTATTCTTTGGCTTTCTGAGCAATTAAGGTATTTTCGATCAATTCCGTCAGCGCGGTTTCTCGCAAACGGTGTAATGTATATTGATCCAGGTCAGAAGAGGTGCCCATTTCCTGAATCATGACCTGGAGTCGCTCTGCTAAAAACCGAGACGGAATGGTTTCTCCATTGACTATCGCCACGACATCTGCCGGAAACGCAGTTTGAGCAGGCGCCGCAGTGTTTTGTGACTCGGATAACTCATCGAGATCGTCTCGCCTTTCTGCTTCTTTGTCACTGGTTCCACATCCTTCCATCATTCCGATTCCCAAAACGATTAACAAGCTGAGAGCAATAATTCTATATTTTCGTAATACGGCACGCAGGCGTATATCCCCTACAATGAAAAATTTATCCCATCCCTGCATACGTGCCCTCCTTTCACGGCTGATTACATAAAAATTTCTGCGTATCTGAATTAAAGGCAGCTTTGCCAGAGAATTCTTCATAGTCAAGGCAAAAGTATACAAATACATAAAGATTTTTTGATTTTTTTTATTGTCTTGTTTGCTATGCCATGATTACATGGATACTTAACCATATTGATTCTGAGTGATTCCGAGTTCTCACTTGCGCGTGTTTGATGTCATGTTCATAGTATAAGCCCGCTATTTTCAGAGGAGGAAAAAATCCGATGCCTACGGTAACAGTGCTGTATGGCGCAGCGTATGACGGAAAAAACCGGGAGCTTTTCACAAGATGCCTGGAAAAAGTTCGCGCGCGTGAAGACGATACATGCTTGTATCTGGTACGGACAGATGTGCGCGTCCGTCAGTTACGAGACTACACTCTGAAACAGATGCCAGGCTGGTTTCATTTTCCAGTTCATACCTTTCCTGACTTCATCAGACTTCTCTACCAACGTTCACGCTGTTCGCGACGCATTCTAAGCGATTTAGAACAGAAAATCCTGATAGAACGGCTGTTGAAAAGTCGGAAAGAACAACTCGGAACTCAATTTTCTTTCCGGCGATTTCACGAACACCCCGGGATTGTCGGGAAATTAACCGATTTTATAAACGAGATTCGCCGCGTCGGTATTGCCTCGCCGCAGGCTTTAGAAAGGGCGTTGAAACGAATTTCAACGCAAGAACGAGGCTTTTTGACGGAATTGATTGAACTCTTGGCCCGCTACTGTGAAGAACTCGCTCAAAAAGCACTGATTGACGAATCCGGAATTTTTCTTGAAATGGCGCAACGTGCGATTGCAGAACAGTTAGACCTTCAACCGCTCATCCGTTCTCCGGAGTTGCTGGTCCTGGAAGGGTATTATGACCTGACCATGCCGGAACAGCAAATTTTAACCGCATTATGCGCGCAATTTGAACAAACATTTTTGACCATAGATCTCCCGTTGAATCCCTATCATGTGGCAGATGAATCCGATCTCCCGCGGGCATTCCATCTCTTGCAGCCGTATGCGCGCTATCTCAAACAATCGGGGTTCTCAGTGCGTGAATATTCTGCCCCGCGTGAACGCAGAGCTGACCGGGTTGTTATTGATAGAGCAGCCAGATTGGCCCATTGCATTCTGTTAACCCCGGAGAACGTCTCCGCTCCGCCGGAACGTATGTCCGTGCTGCCGTGCCATAGCAGAAAAGACGAGGTGTTTGAAATTGCCAGAGAGATTAGAAGATTGCGCCAGACCGGCCAGAGTCACGAATTTCGAGAGATCGGGGTAGCCTTTCCTCTTATTGAAACCTATGCCCGGCTCGTGCGCGAAATCTTTCCGCTCTTTGGCATTCCATTTACAATGTTTCAGGGCTATTCACTGGCATCCTCGCCTCTTGTGGTCACCGTGTTCAGCATGTTCAATCTTATCCTGGAAGACTACAGTCGTGAAGCATTCGCGCGATTCTTTGCTTCGCCGTATATCGTTGTTGAACCGGTTCATTCAGATGGGGATCGCGGCGCAGAACTGCCGGCCCTCCCATTACATGCCGCGACCTATCCATACCTCGATTCGTTCGCTGTGCAAGCAGGAATTCTTAGTGGAAAAGAGACATGGATTCAGCAACTGAGGGCATATCAGACATCGTTTGAAGACGCTGGCATGCCCCAACCCTTATCAGCAGTTTATCCCCTTCTGCCCGCGATCTTTGACTTTTTTGAGTTTCTGACGCAATTTGAGGAAAATGTTCCGTCGCCGCCCGAGAAATGGTTCATATTGCTCGATCAGAGTTTACAGCGCGTTCAGATCCTTTCAAGGTTGCTGCAGGAAGAAGAACAAGAGATTCGCGAACGTAATTCCGCCGCATTGCGAGCTTTTCTCAAGCTTCTCCAGACCTTGCGCCAGCAATATGCCTCTTCCTCTTTGCATTGGACGTTCAAGACGTTTGTCGAAACCTTGCGTATTGCAATTCAGGGAGAAAGCTATTATCCTCCTGAAACCCTTGAAGATTCTGTTTTCGTGATGGGACGTCTCGATACCCGCCAGGTAGAATTCCGCTATCTGTTTTTTGGCGGACTGGTGGAAAAAGATTTTCCCGGCCAGGAGTCTCCTAATATTTTTCTATCGGATCAAGAAGCCGAAGCTCTTGGATTGGCTACATATAAAAAGGCGTTTGCGGAAGCGGCTTATCTCTTTTATTTGAACGTGATGAATCCTGATGAACACGTATATCTTTCATATCCGCTTCAGGAAGACGACAAAGATGTGTTACGCTCGATGTATGTTGAGCAGATTGAATATGCTCTGGTCGCTCAGAAGCCGGAATTCGTTGAAGAAAAGCCCGAACAGCAAGTGCAGCATCTTTATACTGCGAACGATATTGTCCAATGGCTCGGAGTGCAGCTTTTTCAACATCACCAGCCAGAGTCAGGCTCTTCGAAACCTTCGGAAGCGGGTGTCCTTCATGCGCTCAAATTTTTACGACAGATCAAAGGGGAAGAATATGTGCAGCATTTTCTCTCAGGTTTACATGCACACACCCGGCGAAGAAACGAACACCTGACCCAATTTGATGGTCTGTTACAATCGGATTGGGCGAAGCAATTCCTGTGCTTTCGGCATACACATTATGTGTACGCTGTCTCTGAATTTGATCTGTATGCCCGCTGTCCGATCAAATATTTTTTCCAGCGGCTCTTGCGTCTGAGTCCGCTATTCGAAATAGCGCATGAGCTCCTCGCCCAGGATGTCGGTATGTTACTGCACCGCATTCTCGCTCGTTTTTATGCTGATACACTTCACGAACCTATGGGAAAAGCCGATGCCGCCTTCTTGCGTCGCAAGACCGATGCTGCTGCCTGGCTGCAAGAAGCGCGGCAGCGAATCCTTGCAATTGCTGAAGCCGAGCTTGCCGCCTACAACTTTTCCGGGACTTTCTGGGAATCTTTCACTCATGCTTTACTCGCGGGCCTCGCTTCTGGATCACACCAGCAAGGACTTCTGGCAAAATTTGTCCGCCTGGAGGCGCAGGATACCGATAAAGTCAATCCCTGGTACCTGGAAGCTCATTTCGGAATGCCGCCCGTCGCTAAGTGGGCGTCTATTCCGATCGGCGTGTCTGAGTGCTGCGGATACAAACTTTCTGATGCGCCGTTCTCGCTACAAACACAGGATCGTGACGGTAAGATGCACACGATTCGACTCAGGGGCAAAATTGACCGGATCGATCTGGAATCTCCGACACCTGCTGACCCGACAGAGCGAATAAACGTTGTGATTTACGACTATAAAACCGGCAATATTCCGTCAGGTCAAAAACTGAAAGAGGGTCGGTTTTTGCAACTACCTCTCTACATTCTGGCAGCCCAGGATTTGTTAGGTGAGACCTATCGCGTCATTGCCGGCGGCTACTATCAGCTTCAATCAGCCCAGAACATTGGGAAAAAACATCTCCTGGGCAGTAAAAAATATGCGGACCGGCACTATTTCAAAGAGATGAAAACCGTCTTCCCGACCGATGAAGAATATGTGAACTGGTTGACCTTATCGGCTCGACGGGTAATGGCGATGGATCAGGATATTCGTCAGGGGTATTTTCACCCAACACTCCTCGGAGAAGCTGAAGCAGGCTGTCGCTATTGCGAGTATCAACAAATTTGCCGTGTAGATCATCAATGGATGAGTAAATTCCAGGAGAGAGAACCCGGAATTGTACATGAAAATCTTGACACAATCCCATAAGTCATCATAAGGGACATATCACATCATCATGTTTTCAATGTATTTATGTCTATTAAAACGTCTGTCTTAACGGGCGAAACGCAATTTCACACGATATTCTTAGAGGAGGAAACTTCATGTTATACCGAACGATGCCGAAGGTGAAAGAGCAGCTCTCCATTCTCGGTATGGGGTGTATGCGCCTACCCCAGATTGACCAGAATGATCCTAAAACAATTGATGAAGCCCGGGCCATCGAAATCGTCCGACATGCGATTGACCAGGGTGTGAATTACGTGGATACCGCATATACCTATCATAATGGGGAAAGTGAGCGATTTCTCAAGCGAGCCTTAAGCAATGGCTATCGCGAAAAGGTGCAGCTCGCGACAAAACTGCCAAGCTGGTTGATTCAAACGGATGAAGATCCGGATCGATATTTGAATGAACAGTTGGAGCGTTTAGGCACAGATAGGATTGATTTCTATTTGTTGCACGGACTCAAACGAGATCGGTGGGAAACGCTCAAACGTGTGCGATACGAACGGTTTTTAGAACGAGCGCTGCGGGACGGTAAAATCCGCTATGCCGGATTTTCATTTCATGGCGATCGCAGCATTTTTAAAGAGATTGTTGATGAATATGATTGGACTTTCTGTCAGATTCAGTACAATTATCTTGATGAACAGTTCCAGGCCGGGAAAGAAGGACTGGAATATGCGTTTCACAAGAAGATCGGCGTCATTATAATGGAACCGCTGCGCGGCGGGAAAATTACCGGGCAGATCCCGGAAACGATCATGTCACTCTGGAATGAAGCGGCTCAACAACGAACTCCGGCAGAATGGGGGTTACGCTGGGTGTGGAACCATCCTGAAGTTTCAGTCGTGTTGAGCGGAATGTCTACGCTGGATCAACTCAAAGAAAATCTGCGAACTGCTGAACAAGGCGAACCTCACTCTCTCACACAGGAGGAATTGCGTTTAATCGAGCAGGTAAAAGCCGAATACAACCGGCGCATCAAAGTAAATTGCACCAATTGCGGCTACTGTCTGCCCTGCCCGAACAATGTCAATATTCCCGACTGTTTCAGCCGCTATAATAACGGGTTCATGTTCGATAACCTGGAAGAAACGAAAAAGAATTATCTTTTGCTTGTACCCGAAGCGCAGCGAGCATCGCAATGTATCGCCTGCGGCGAATGTGAGAGCAAATGTCCGCAACAATTGCCAATCAGAGATCTGTTGCGCGACGTAGCGCAGTTATTTGAAGAGGCCACCGCTTAGGAGTCGCTATGCAGAACCCCCGGCATGAATTTTTCCGTAACATGGCGCTTGCGTTGTCTCATCAGCAAGATGAGCAAGCGATGCTCGCCCTGGCCTATTGGGAAAATGCGCTGCGTTTTTTGCCTGAACCGATTCAGGTTCACAACGAGATTCTGAAAGAATGCCACCGCCTGGTGAATCGAGAAATTCCCGAGGGGCTTTCTCACCTGGATAAGCTGCAAGAGAAGTTTGAAACGCTCACACGTCTATATCGCCAGGAGCTTTCCGAAGAAGACGCATTTATTGCCCAACAAATATATAAAGCCCTCTACCAGCAGTGTGGAGGGCATTTTGTTCTCGCGTTGGCCTATTGGAAAAATGTCCGAATCCTGCTTTCTCCTGATGCGCTTGCGATAACTCTCGCGGTTCAGGATTTGTGCTGGAATGCGCGTCAGTTCTTGCAAGCTGGCCGTGTTCAGGAATGCCTTGAGCTCTATCGCCAAATTTTGCGAATTTTCCCGGAATTTCTCGAAGGATACGTCAATCTGAGCCTGATTCTTTATCAACACCATCAGGCTCCGGCGATCAGACCGCTTCTTGAGCAGATCCCTGAGCAGCACAAAGAAGACTTTCTTGTTACATGTTATAACGAATTGTATCAGACACTTGAAGAGATCTCAACGCAATTTGAACATATCCCTTATGCGGCAATTGAGCACCTAATCAGTGATTTGCGGATTGAAAATACCTTTTATCCCTCGATTGACGAAGACTATTTTGAAAGTTTCCTCACGGAGTTGGTTGAACGCGAAAAACGTTTTTTTGAAAGGCGGCGCAAAGCGCGAGAACAAAAAGCTCTTGCGAAAACCAGCCAGCGACTTGCTAATGAAGGAATTGCTCTGGGACAGCGGGTCACAATGGCAAAACACGCCACGAGTGAAGATATTCATACCTTTTTATACGATAATCATATTCGGATTGCAGAAGTGTTGTTAAATAATCCGAATATGACGGCTGATGATGTTCTGGTCATGGCGCAAACCACCCATGTTTCTGAAATTTTGACGCATCTGAAAAATCATCATAAATGGGGCGCGCTGCCCAACATTCGCTTCACCATTTTACTCAATCCGCAAACCTTACCTGAAGATGCGATTCAGTTGCTGTCAACATTCAATCTCAGGGATCTTGCCAAAGTATTCCATAAAAAAACTCTCTCACCTGAAGTGCGTATACGAGCGAAAGATAGGATCCAACAGATTTTTCAGGATCTTTCCCAATATGAAAAATTCGCGGTCATCGAAGTGTCGGCCGGAGAAATTTTGAAATTACTTGACCGGGTCCAATTTGATCGCTCTTCGTTTTTACTGAATCTTCTTGGAAAATTTCACGATCACCCGGACATTGTGGTGAATATTTGTCGCTGGAAACTCGCCCCGGCCAATATTCTTGCTGTGATCGGAAGAAATAAGCAGTTCACCCATAACCAGAGAATTGCGTTCGCGTTGCTCTCAAACCCTAAAACTCCTCCCGAAACAGTCAAGTCATTATTACAAAATGCCTCGAAAAAAGATGTCCGGTATCTCCTGACGAACCAGCATCTTCCTGCTTCTGTCAAACAAACGATCACGCAGCTCTTTCCTGATCTTGCCAAATAACCTGACAGAATTTTTTCTTCAACCCGTCGCTCGGTGTTAACGTCTAACAAACGTATAGACCCTTTTTTACACAGAATATTCTCAGGTTAGACCCTTGACTTCCCACAAGTCGGAACGGTATATAAGATCATATAAAACTTTCCCAATTCCTGAACTTTTTGCGAAAGTTTTTGTCTATCAATATTAAGAGGTGAACACTGATGAAAAAAGCATTACTCAGACGAAAACGCAGAAAACCGAACAGGATGAAGAAAAAGGTCGTAACAAGTCTTCCTTCCAAGAAAGAAAGTGAAAAACGAGGAAAATATACGCGGAGTAAGGTCAAAGAAGAACTGGTATCAATTATTCAAGAAGAAATAAATACGTAACACGAGGTTTCCTTTCTTTTCATTTTTCATCCTGATTCTACGAAGTGGGGCTGTTTTGGCATTGTGCAAAACAGCCCTGAGTATCAAGCGGCGAAATGCGCTGGTTGACGAACTATTCATTCCGTTTTTTCACGAAATGAAAGATTAAAGAAGGAAAATCTTCTTGAAATTCCTGGCCAAATTCCAGCATATCTTCATCTTCTTCTTCATAGATCCAATTCACTGTACTTTGTATCCCTTTATCAAGAGTTTGTTCGTTTAAAAGATCAAACAAATCTAATAAGACTTTCGATGAACTGCTGTTAAAATAGACAATTTCTATGTTGAGCAGAATATCGGCCTGGCTTTGCAGGTGCAAAAAATAACCGTGTAACCACTCAAACATCGGCGCGTAAAATGCCATCGCATTTTCAGGGTAAGAATAACCTTTAATCTCAAGAAGATTGCTCTCAGCGTCAAAGGCAATATAGGGAGTATATTCTGTTGCCTGAACCACAAGATTTTCCATAATTGCACCCTTTTAAATAATTGTCTTCAATGAGAAGAATGACGTGTGTTCATTAATCGGCTTAAAATCAAATTCAATCGGCTGACTGGCTTTTTTGGCCATTTCCACAAAGCCTAATCCGGCGCCTTTACTTTCTTCTTCACGACCTTTCCTCCGTTGTTCCTGATAATAGTGTTTAAGCTCCATTTTATTCATGTGACGCAATTTCGTCAATTTTTTCTGAAGAATCGGCACTTTTCTGTTGGCAATCACATTACCGCTCAGCACAAAATAGTGTCCTTGATCATGTCCGATTGCGATAATCCCCTGACGTAACACTGGTTCAGCATGCCCTTGCTCTATTTTTTGATCTGAGATACTGTCATCTGAATAGTGAAGAATATTTTGCACTTTTTCCACTATCACGGAAAATACTCGCAGAATAGTGGTTCGGCTGGCCTGTTCTAACGACATTTTCTGCTCGAGAATTCCCATAATATCTGCTAACAAATTTTGTGAAATCGGTCCCACATAACAGAAAAAAATATGGGAATGTTCCAATTCATTTTTTAAGTCATATAAATAGTGCAGCATCAGGCATTCCTCAGTCTGAATCCAACCACAGTGACATCGTCCTGCGTTTCTCTCTCGCCTTTATATTCTTGAAAAGCTTGCAGGAAGAGAGCCTGTTGTTGATCGTAAGGTTTTTGATGATATTCGCTCAAGAGTTTTTTAAAACGTCCGGAACCAAAACGGCGATTCATTTTCCCCCCTAACTGATCCATAAACCCATCAGTTACCAGATAAAAAGCCATATCCGGTGCGATCTTGATCGTCTGTTCTGTAAATTGAAAATTTAATCTGGAACGTTTATATCCCAGGCTTTGACGGTCGCCTTTGAGCTGTCGGACATGATTATTCTGAACCACAAATAGCGGCAAACGCGCACTGGCAAAGTGTAGTATCTGCTCCTTTGGACTGATCAGGCAAATCGCGGCATCCAGGCCATCATCTGAGAGCGCGTAGTCGGTATCTTGCTGCAGAGAAGTTTTGACCAATTCATTGAGATGCCTCAGAATTTCTGCTGGTTTTTGTTCCCCATCCTCTTGCAGAATTCGTTTTAAGCCGGATGTCGCGATCATCGTCATAAATGCGCCCGGTACACCGTGGCCCGTGCAATCCATAACGACAACAATTACCCGATCACCAAGACATTCGGTATAGAAAATATCGCCGCCAACCACATCGCGCGGCATCCACAGGAAAAAACTCTCCGGAAGATAGGTTTTGAGCTGAGCCTGATTGGGAAACAACGAGCGTTGGATCACTTTGGCGTATTGAAGGCTTTCCATAATTTTCTGGTTCGCCTTCTCGATGTTGAGCAGCGACGCATTCAGTTCTTGCGTACGTTCTTGCACTTTTTGCTCCAACGTACGATTATATTCCTCTAACTGCTGATACGAGGCCTTTAACTTCTGGCTCATCTCAAAGAAACTTAACGCCAACACACCGACTTCATCACGAGCATGAATGCGCAGGTTCATCGGGGCCGCAAAATTCCCTTTGGAAAGTTCCCTGGCCGCCTGGGTCAAAGAAACTAAGGGGCTGGAGAGTCGAGTAGAAAGCAGAAACCCCACGGCAAACGCGACCGTCATAAACCCTGCTGACGTCAACAACGAATTGGAAATCATCCTGGTAATTTCCTGTCGAATCTGTGCTTGCGAGAGGTTTATTTCACGTTGCAGATGTTTCAATGTATACACCAGACGCAAGACGCCCCAGGGCTGCGTACTGATTTGGATCGGGACGATCACCTCGATCACCGAGTCTTCAGTTTCCTGATAGTCAAAGACTGCCAGCCCAGCCTGGCTTAGTGCCAGGCGAGCACGCTCAGTATCGAGTTGTGTTTGCATCAGTTCCGGATGCAAGGTATGAATATACACGACGCCCGAAGAGTCAATGAGTACTGCATATTTGATCTCTTCATCGCCATCCACTCTGGACTGAACGGTTTCCATCATCCCTGAAAAGTTAAAGGCAGCAATCTGGTTTTCGACTTGCTGGGCCAGGGTCGTGCTCACACTTTTACCACGTTCGATCAGATTTTCCCGCATAAGCGTAATCCGCTTTTTGAGTTCCTCTTCCAATACGCTTTTTTGTGAGGAGATCTGAATGAAGGTCAAGATCATCACCAGACTTACGATCATTACCGTCATCACGGCCATCAGTTTCCATCTGATCCCCCAAACCAAGTCTTTTTTTTCAGCCATTATGATGCTCTCAATCCGAAAGATTAAAACGCTGCTCGTATTTCAACCAGGAAACTTCTGCCCGGCATAGGATAATCAACGGGTAAACTATCTTTTGCTGTCGGGACGGTATAATCTTTATCAAAGAGATTATAGATTGACCCACGTACTTCAAGCCCGTTGAAGCGCGGCCAGAATTTTTTCGCAAGAAGTGTTGTATTGACGACGACAAAACCAGGGTGGTCGTTGCGCAGGTCTCCCTTTTCGCGGATGAATCCCTCCTCAAAGTGCAGATCTGCATAGAAATTCAGATATTTGGATAGCCGAATATTACTCAGAATATTCCCTTTATGTTTGGGAATATCATAGATTTGTCGGTCAGTATCAAGGTTTTGGGAATCCTGATAGGTATAATTCATCGCCAGATATGTGCCTTTGCCAAAATCATATTTCCACTCGGCTTCGAGGCCGCGGGCGCGGATTTCACTACGATTTTCAAACACATCCTGCACATCATACGTGACCAGATCAATGCTGTCTTTAATCGAATTATAAAACCCGGTTAACCGGGCGCTCAAGGCATCAGTCAGGTTCGCGCCAACGCTCAGTTCTACCGTATCCACCGTTTCTGGATCCAGATCCGGATTTCCGACAAACGCCGGATTGTTCATGTTATAGAGTTCATAAAAACTGGGAGCGCGAAAGGCGCGGCCATAGAGAAGTTTCAGATCATAGCCCCTGGTAAATTCCCAGACCAGTCCGACGCGCGGATTAAAGCTGTCTCCGAAGTCACTGTAATCATCATAGCGGGCTCCGACGGTTAAACGCAGATTCTCGTGCAGATCCCATAAGTCTTCAAGAAAAATGGCTTTGAACGTACGACTGACATTCTTGTTATAGTTTTGAATGTGTGACACCTCGCTGATTTCCCAACGTGGAATGACCACATCTTTGATCGGAGTGGCTAAATAATTCGAAAGCGCCTTGACATCATACTGCTCCATCTCTTCATACGTGATTCCGGCGACAATCGTATTGAAATCGTTCATTTTATATGTGGCTTGTAGTTCGCCGCCGGTTCTGGTATTCTTATTGGCAGGCGCGCCAATCAGCCCATCAGGCCAGATGACAAACCCATCGGGAGTGGGCAAGACGGCGTTATTCGGATAGACCTGGTAATAATAATCCATATACGTATAATTATGATAGATCCTGCCAAGCAGGTCCACGCCTTTCCCGACCGAGCGCTCATAACTCAGGCTGAGCGTGTAATCCGTAGAAGGAGTTTCGCTTTCTGTATTGAGCACGGGAGAAATGCCAATACTCGGTTTTCGATCCCGATCGGCATATTTCCCATCAAAACGAAATCCGTGATATTCCAGGGTCAGAGACAGATCATATTTTTCATCGTCCCCTTCTGTATCTCCGGGCGCAAGCGACGCCTGGGATCCTATGAGCTGATCCAGAAGGGTCTGGCCGTCTTTTGCAATATGGCCCTCAAATCCATCGGTTTTAAAATAGTTTACATTTACAGCAATCCCGAGTTCGCCGAGGGTCTTGCCGAACAAGAGATTGTATTGCTGTGTATGATAACTCCCGCCTCGCGCCGAAAATTGGACGCCATCAATATCATCCGCATCTTTGGTAATCACATTCACAATGGCGGAAAACGCATTAGCGCCATACAACGCCGAACCCGGACCGCGAATAATTTCAATGCGTTGAATATTGTCAAGCACCAGCGGTTCATACGATGGAGCAATTCCGCCCCAATAATTCGTGTTTAAAGAGTGGCCATTATATAAAAACAAAATATGCTGAACTCCGTCTTTCATAATTCCGCGCGCGTCTATATCATAACTGTTATGCCGGTCATCCCGGGGACTTAAGCCAGGAACCAACCGCAACACATCTTTGAATTCTCTGGCCCCCATTTGTTGAAGATCTCTCTCGGTAATCACCGTAATAGACGCCGCTGACTTTTTAATGTGTTCAAGCACTTTTGAAGCCGTAATCACGTATGTTTCGGCTTGCAGCCATTCCATTTCATCGTCAAGGCTCGAAGCCGCGACATTCGGCTCTGTAAAAGGATCGTCCTGGCAGAAGCCGGAAATTGGCATGAAAACAAGCAGAATAACTGTCAATACCACGATGTTTTGCTTCATGAGTATTTCCCCTTTTGTCTGTTGTGTTTTTATTCAATAATATCATTCACAGAACTCAACGCATCTTCATTGTAGAACAACCCATATTCTTTTATACGTTTCAGGTTCAACACAATATACGAGCCGGCCGGAAACTGCACCTTTTCATCGAAATCGGCGTCTGCCAGCACTTCCATTGCGATTCCGGCCGCCTGGCGACCAATGGTCGGCTCATCCACGGATACGGTCAGAGCCGCGCCGAAAGAGGCAAAGGTTTCGTGATACGAAAAGACCGGTTTACTATTATGATGGCAAAGATCCAAGATATCAAATAACTCCTGTTTTTCGGTCATCAGAGTCGGATCTGAGATCAACCAATACGCATCAACCTCCCGAAGTAATTTTTTTAAGTGTGAATTTACCTGCTTCTTTTGAGACACCTTGCTGCCAATCAAGTCAATGCCCATCTCTTTTGCATCTTTTCTGGCCTGTTTAAACCATTCTTCTGTATATTCTTTACTATAGAGCACTCCGATTTTTTGCACATCCGGAAAAATATAGTGAAACAACATGAGTTCCATCCCAATATGCAGCTCATTTGACACGCCATAGGTTTTTTCGTTGAGAGGGAGGCGGAGCCAGTTGATAATTGAGGAAAACACAATCGGTGCGTTTTTCACATATGTATTGGCGATGAGATAGGCTTTCGTTCCAAGACAATAGACCAGGTCAGGATTTTCATCGTACAGGAGTTCCTCGACTGTTGACGCGTCCCATTTTTTATTGCCTAAATCGATCGCTTTGACAGGAAACGTGATGGTTTTCTGAAATTCTTCCTGAGCAATCTGGTATTTGGTGACCGCAGCATCAGAGTTGAGCACTAAAATGTTGAATGTTTCTTCTGCAAAAAGATTCGAAGTGAAGAGCAGAACCCCGCATATCACCCAGATCCACGCATATTGTTCTTTCTTCATTTTGACGTATTTCATACGTTTACTACTCCAGTTTCGCAATATCTGAGGAATTCAACGGAAGCCAATCGTCTAATCCGAGCATCCGTATGTTCTTTTTTCCATTCGGAGTCGCTGGCATCTCCTGAAGAATTTTCACCAGGGACCGGACGTCTTCATTGCACTCTTCAGGGATAGCGATAACTAGCAGCAAGGTTTCATCGCTTTCCGCCAGAACCTTCATCTGCTTGTGTAATACCGGGTTCAACATGTTGAGCGTACTCAGCGAATAATCTGTGGTAAGCGCCGCTTTAGCCATGCCGAACCCCAAAGACATCAGGGCGTCAATTTCTTTGGGAACCGTCAAAATTTTGAGCTGCGGGACCAGAGTTTGATCCTGAAGCATCTGGCTGAGCAGAGTTTTGGAATAGTGCTCACTACGGGCTGAAGCAATTCGTTCCCCCTTAATTTTTGCCAGCTCAATCGTGCCATTATTCACCAGCAGGTTTTTTTGCGAGGTTTTCCCATTACGGGAACCAACAAGTACAGGGATGAGTTTATATTCCTGATGAATATTCGTATAATGCCAACTTGAGAGCATTAACAAACAGTTCTGTTTTCCTTTGATCTCTTGCTCAAAAGTTTCGCGTTCACTGAAGGGTTGAAATTGGTAGGGACCGACATCAGACAAGTAACGGTCGAATTCCATTTTCAACGCTTTGAAATTATTGATATTGCTTTCAGAACTGTAGAAATAGATCGTGATCGTTTCAGCTCCCTCTACACAAGAGAGCCAAAAAGGAAGAACCAGGAAGGCCGAGAGGCACAGAGCCGGCAGCATAAATTGCCATCTCATACGTATTGTGGACGAAAGCCCCGCTTTGCGCTGTACATCAATTTCTGGCATGGGACAAAAGAACTCGTGTATCATGGAAGGATCTCTGGCACTCTGATCCCTGGTCATTATTGAAAACCTGACACTGTCAAAGTTATGTTAAGAAAGCATACGTCACTACAAGGATTTTTTATAAACAACGATTTCCTGACTTTTTTCTGATAGATGCACTTTCTTCAAACAAAAAGTCAAGAAATCTATTTACACTTACTTATATGCTGAAAGAAAATAGTGTCAATGGAAAATTTGAAGAAAAAAACCAGGTTGTTCGCAAAACCTGGTTTTGAGCACATTTTTATAAATGGGGCAGGATCAGGTGTTTGGCCATTTCAAAATAAATAATCAGGCCCAATACATCCATAATGGTCGTGATAGACGGGCCAGCTAACACAGCCGGGTCGAGTTTGAGCTTTTCAAAAATTAAGGGCAGCGATGACCCTGCCAGGGTCGCCGCAACCAGGGCGCAAAGAAATGTCAACCCTGTCGATAGACTGAGCCAGAAATCCTGTTGCGACATATAGACGCGCAAAAACCCGAACACTCCGAGCACACAACCTAAAAGAAGGCCCACAAAAACTTCACGTTTAATCACGTGAAAAATATCTGTCGATTCAATTTCTCCTGTTGCCAGGCCGCGAATAACCAGCGTGGCCGATTGTGTTCCGGTATTTCCACAAGTTCCCAGGAGCATGGGAATAAAAAAGGCCAGTGAAACGACGGTTTCAATCGTATGAGAATAGAGTTTGAGAATACTGCTAGAGATTCCACCGGTAAATAACAATAAAATAAGCCAGATCACACGGCGCGACATCAGGCGCAACACCCCGGTTTTAAAATATTCTTCCGCCAGCGGCGTCATCGCGGCCATTTTATGAAAATCTTCCGTGACCTCTTCTTCGAGTACATCCATCAAATCGTCAACCGTAACAATACCTAACAGGCGGTTTTCACTATCCAGCACCGGCAAGGCGATTAAGTCATATTTTTGCACAAGCGTCGCGGCTTCTTCCTGATCTTCACATGCATGCACTGCCACAAAATCTTCGAACATCAGGTCTTTCACAAGTGTCCTGGGATCTGCCAGGACAATTTTTTTCAAGGAGACAACACCCTTCAGGGTGCGCTTCTCATCAATCACATACAGATAAAACACGGTTTCTTTGTCTAACCCGACCCGACGAATACGATCAATCGCCTGTTGGGCCGTCATCCACATTCGCAGATCCACATAATCAGGCGTGAGCAGGCGTCCGACAGATTCTTCGGGATAATTGAGCAGCGTGTTCACAATAGCTCGATCTTGTTGCGAAAGCAAGGTAATCCATTTTTTTACGATTTTCGCCGGCAGTTCTTCAAGCAGATTGGTGCGATCATCGGGAGACATGGCCTCCAGGATTTCTTTTATTCGCGAGTTTGAAAACGATAATAAGAGATTTTCTTGTTCCGAATGAGCAAGGTGTTCAAACACCTCTATTGCGAGATTTTTGGGGAGTAGTCGAAACAAAATTCCCTTATTCCCGTTCTCCAGCCCTTCAATCAGTTCGGCAATATCTTGCGGAAACAGATCAATTAAAACAAATTTAAGTTCATCAAATTGTTTGAGTTCAATCAATTGGACGACATCAGGGAGTATCACTTTTGCGACCATTGGAGGAATGGCAGAGGATGCACAGTAGGCTGATTCATGGCAAGAACCAGAGGCAGGCACTCACACCCCCCACAACAAGTTAACGCGTTTTGTGGGGAGCATCTTCTCACGTTTAGCCCCCCACACAATGCCTGGGAACTTCCATAAGGTTTTAAAAGAATAACGCCGCGTTCTTGCAGAAACGAAATAGTCGTTTAGACAAGCCCGCCGTTCGTTTCATCGAAAAGAAGGTTCCCAGGAATCCGGAGAATCCATCACACATTTAATTCCTACGAATTCCTGGAAATCTTTATACATCAGGAGAATTCAATCTATTCTAAATTAGAAACAGATTCTCTTCTTGTCAACTTTATTTTTGTTGTTTCGGGAACCAATTAAAAAAAACCGGGGTTTTTGTCAAAACCCGGTTTTTCCTACTCATCTTTTTTGACAGGTTCGTAGTTCGCGCTTTAGCAAGATGCTCAGGGAAGTCGAGAATCTCGATTAACCAGGGGATTTCACGACGTTTTGGATTTCTTGCGACACACAGCATTAAAACTTGACATGCTTTTTGATGAGTTGCAATCTGTGCCAGGCTGGCGATGTTGAATGAGACGATTTGGAGAGTGCAGACAGGAATGAGAGAGGGGGGATGTGCGGGAGGCATCCAATGACAACGTTTTGCTTATGTGAGTATACAGCAAAAAGTTTTAGTCTTTCGGAGACTCTTGACTGGAGCGGTCTTGTCGGTCAACTCAGATTTATCCGACAAGTCCTGTTAGTAAGCATTTTTATTCCGGAACCCTTAACACAAAAATAAGGAGAAAACATTATGAAAAAACTATTCGTAGTAGTTTTGGTAATAGGGCTGTTTGTTGTGAATGTTCCGGCAGGATTGTCACAAGAACAAGTTGTACTTACATTTGAAACGTCTGTGTATGTTGAAGAACCTCATAAACACGCTATAGACGCGCTTGTAGAAACCTATAATCAAAAAAATCCGAATGTAACAATTGAGATTTATGGCGCGGGGTATGCGGATTTTTGGAATAACCTTACGACAGAGGTGATGGCGGGAAATGAAGCTGACATCGTTCAGGTGTACACGGAAAATATTGCCACATACAATGCCTTAAGACCCGGCGGAGCTTTCGTGGAGCTTGACAGCTTTATGGAAGGGACAGATTTGGCTGAAATTTTAGTCGCCCAGGAATTCTGTGTTATTGATGGGAAAACTCTGGCGTTGTCAAACTATGCCTGGGGAACGACAGGCATATTCTATCGCAAGTCAATGTTTGACGCGGCTGGAATAGATCCGGCATCTCTCAAAACCTGGGATGATTTTGTTGCGGCTTCAGCAAAACTCACAACCGGCAATCAAGCGGCAATGGGGATTTTAGCAAGTTCACACGCGTTTGTCATCTCTGAATATAACCGCTTGTTAGGAAGAGTTGTCAGTAATGGATTATACTTCCCGGATGGCGAATCAGGCCCATATACCGCTGATCGAATCCAAACAAACAATGAAGCCAATGTGTGGGCTGCAAAACAATGGCAAGAATATCTGAAGAATTATGGCAAGCCTGTTCCGGATAAAAAGGATTCGCGTGAATTATTTTGGAATGGTCATGTTGCGATAAACTTTGACGGCCCCTGGTTTATCGGAATGAGTGCATCAAAAGATGAAGCGGTCGTGAATGATATCGGTCTCATTCCACAACCTGCGGTCGTCTATAATGGGAAAACACATAAACCGAATCCTTCGGTGTATCCATTAGTCGCCATGATCAGCAAAAAGAGCGCATATCCGGAAGAAGCGTGGAAGTTCTTAGAATGGATGGCTGGCGAAGAAGCTCAGGCATTGATCGCTCAATGCGGCATGATTCCGAGCAATAAAATTTATGCAAGCTCTGAAAGTTACACAAGCAGCTATCAAATGGGCGGTTTGTTTAACGAATTCTTAGCAAATAATTATGCAACGCCCGTGAGCGACCCGCAGATTCCACAACTCGGTGAGTTGACTCAAATCATGATTGATGCTGCGCAAGAGATGTTTGTAGGCGGAGCCGATGTCCAGGCAACATTGGATGATGCTGCCGAGCGATTAAAAGATGTCATGAGCAGATAATTTTCCTGATCTAATTTGAGATTGTTGCCCACGTAAAGTTTTTGTTGCTGTAAATAATTCCGTGCTGTTCTGGAGTGCGAAAGTTCTACTTTCGCGCGTGTCATGTGTGAAAGTAAATACGCGCGAAAGTAGAACTTTCGCACTCCAGCAGCACAGGAATTTACAGGTACGATTTTTTTATGTGGGCAACAATCGAGGTAAGGACTGTGGAGTAAATTGACAATCGAATGCATATTAAAAGGATTCATCCATGAAACTGAAAAGTAAATCACTACAAAGCAGATGGACGGGGTATTGGTTTGTTCTGCCGCTTGTCATGATTGTGTTCGTGTTTTTGATCTATCCTATCGTAAAAGCCGCCTTAATGAGTGTGCAATATTGGTATTTGCCAAAACCGAGTCCGGAAGGTAATTACTTTGTCGGTTTAGAAAACTATAAATATGTATTGACGTCAAAATATTTCCATAACTCATTAAAAATCACGACACTCTATATTGTTATCACAGTTATTGTACGATTTATCCTTGGTCTTGGAACAGCTCTATTACTCGATGTAAACTTCAAAGGCAGAGCATTAGCAAGAGCATTGGTCATTATTCCCTGGGCGATTCCTGAGGTTGTCGCGTGCTTGATCTGGGTCCTTATGTATGATAAGGATTTTGGGATTGTCAATTATATCCTGACGAACATAGGAATATTGGAGTCAAATTTAGCCTACTTAATGAATCCCAAAATAACATTACCGGCTGCCATGGTTGTGAATATATGGAAAGGTTTCCCTTTTGTCGCAATTATGCTGCTTGCAGGGCTACAAAGCATTCCGGGGGAATTATATGAAGCGGCAACTGTGGATGGCGCTAACGCCTGGCAAAGATTCCAAAAAATTACATTACCTGCACTTAAACCGGTTTCAGTCATTGTGTTTTTGTTGTTAGTGGTTTGGACAATTAAAGATTTTGGCATTATATACCTGCTTGCAAGAGGGGGGCCGTCAAGAGCGACAGAAATTTTGACGGTATTCACATATCAGCAAGCATTTAAATTTTTTGATTTTGGACGAGCGTCGGCTTCCGGGATGATCATGCTGATTTTCTCAATGATATTCACGTTCTTCTACTTAAAGATGTTAAAAGGGGGAGAGCTTTATGAGTAAACACTCTTCAAAAATACTGACAATCCCCCTGACCATAGTGGTGTGCTTATTTGCAGTGTTCCCTTTTATTTGGATGATTTCTACATCATTTAAACCATCTGAAGAGATTTATAAACTGCCGACGCTTTTTCCGGATAACCCAACGCTTCAGGGATATATAGATACGTTAACAAAAAGCACGACCAATTTCAGCTTTTTGCAGTGGGGAAAAAACAGTTTTATCATCTCTGTTTGTACAACAGTATTTTCGCTTATTCTGTCAACGTTAGGCGGCTACGGAATGTCTCGCTTCCAGTTCAAAGGCAAAGGAAGTCTGGGGTATGTCATCCTCATAACCCAGGTACTCCCCGGCTCGCTGTTGATTTTACCGTTGTATATTATCATGATCAATCTGAACTTGCTCAATTCATTGATTGGGTTAGTGCTTGCCTATACAACGTTTTCTGTGCCATTTTGTACATGGATGATGAAAGGATATTTTGACACGATTCCGGTATCACTGGATGAAGCAGCGATGGTGGATGGATGCAATCGGATCCGGACATTCTTGAATGTGGTACTTCCGCTGACAAAACCGGGGTTGGCAGCCACAGGGATATTCTCGTTTATCGCCGGATGGAATGAATATCTATTTGCCAGCCAGTTTGCTCAATCTTATGATAAGTGGACATTGCCGGTGGGGCTGGCAAGCTTTTCCGGACAATATACGACCAACTGGGGCGCGTTAAT
Source organism: Candidatus Vecturithrix sp. (assembly GCA_040772385.1). Classification (GTDB taxonomy): domain Bacteria; phylum Moduliflexota; class Moduliflexia; order Moduliflexales; family Moduliflexaceae; genus Vecturithrix. The sequence goes on from JAXGYF010000001.1 coordinate 1,709,145, forward strand.
GGCAGGTTCTGTTATGGTTACAATTCCGGTCATTGTCATATTCCTGGTGCTTCAAAAATACCTTGTAAGCGGAATGACAGCGGGAGCGGTTAAACAATAATATATAGATTTATTTGAACTGGCTTGATGCAGGGCAATTGTCGTTGAAGCAGTGCGTATTGTCAAAATAATAAAACTATGAATAAAGGAGTGAAACGAGATGATTAAATTTGGAATTATCGGAATGGGAATACGTGGGAAGCTTTTTGCGGAAACGATCCAACAAAACGATTATGCCAGGGTTGTAGCAGTGGCGGATCAGAATACCGACACATTAAAGGAAGTATGTGAGATGTTTGATGCCAAAGGGTATGAACAATATGAGGATATGATTGATGAAAGTGATATTGATGCGGTCATCGTCGCAACGCCGGATTTTCTGCACAAAGCGCCTGTGATCTATGCTGCCAACAAAGGGTTGGCTATCCTGGTAGAAAAGCCCTTTGCAACAAGTGTTGAAGAAGGCAACGCAATGAAAGAGGCCATTCAAAAAAACGGCGTAAAGTGCCTGGTCGCTTTTGAAAATAGATGGAATATTCCTATCACGGCAGTTATCAATGGTCTTGAGCAGGGGCAGATCGGAGAAGTGTATACCGTCAACGCACGCCTGAACGATACGATTTTCGTCCCGACAAAGCTCTTGCCGTGGGCAAAGAATTCGACAATCGGCTGGTTCTTGTTCCCGCATATTACCGATCTCACATGCTTGTTTAAAGGTCGTGATAAAAAGGTACAAAGCATCTATGCCGTCGGCACGAAGAAAAAGCTTGCTGCAATGGGCTATGATACCTATGATACCATTCAAGCTGTACTAAACTTTTCTGACGGAACGCATTCTACGTTTACGTCGTCCTGGATTCTTCCGAATACGATGCCCCTGATTTATGATCTGAAAATGGAAATCATCGGCGACACGGGTACTATTTATATAGATACACAAAATCAAATGGTGAAGGTGGCGGCTAGTGATAAATATAACCATCTTCATACGCTGGGAACACCCATTAATGGAAAATTGACAGCCGGACCGTCCTTTATGGTACACAGTTTCATTGATGATATACGCGAGAACAGGAAACCCGTCGCCACAGAGGTGGACGGTCTGATCAATACAATGATCGTTTCCGCAATCCACGAGTCCGTCGAAACCGGAAAAGTGATTGAGATCGCGTATTAACTGCTCAATCGCCATGTAACCTGATGATACTAGTATTCTGTCAAGATCTGACAGACGGGTTTGTAGTTCCGCCTTTAGGCGAAAAACGCGCTAAAGCGCGAACTACGAACCGTTACAAGCTCTCATGGCTTGCTGGAATGGCATGGATGATTTCGCTTTGCAGGGTTGCAAGCTGCTGGCTGAAGGTGGTCAGTTCTGAGAGGGCCGTATTGAGTTCATCGTGTTCGACACGGCAGAAGCGGTCCACCGGACTGGTGGTCTCTTTAATCTGTTCGAACGTGGCTTGCATATACTCATCGAACTCACGGGCAATATGCTGTTTTAAATCGGCAATCAGTTCTTGAATGCGGAGATTAAACGCGTCTTTCGCCTGTCGCCGTTTGCGAGGCAGGATGAAAAATCCGGCTGTCACCAATGCGCCGGACGCTACAATGCCTGTAATATCCAGGAAAAGAGTCGAAAAAATAGAGACCAGTATCGCCCCGATTCCGATTGCCCCGACTTCTGCGGCCGCAAAATGAATCATGGCGTTCTGAAAGGTTTTCAAAATCTTACGGCTTTCCTGCTGATAATCAAAGCTTTTAATTCGTTCGCGCGCCTGATGAATCACACTTTTATAAATTTTGTCGCGGTCATACCCGAATTGTCCGCCTACTTCGCCCAGAATCTTATCGCGGTACAGATCGCGGTTCAACTGTTGGTTATAGTAATTCAAGGTATCATCCCAGGCTTTCATGCTCTTTTTTACCATCCAATCCGCCGCCTCAGTCAGCACGTCTTCAATCTGCTGGCTCGAATCTTTCACCACCAGGGTGTTAAATTGCTGTTCGGCTTTATCTTTGGAGGTAATATCCCAGATATTACGCAATTGCAGAAAATCATCCACAAAGTCGTAGGCCCGGTTGCGCAGGTCGAGCAGAATGTTTTCCACTTTGAGGATAAAGCGGGCAGAATGTTCTTTCAAATCCTCCTGAGTATACGTCAGTTGTTTTTCCACCTGGCGCAAGCGACGCATATCCTCGGAAATAACCGCTAATTTCTCGTGCAGATTATTCTGGGCGGCCTGGCATACTGGCTGAACCGTGTAGATCGGATTCAACAGCTTCAGTCGAATCCGTTCTTCTTCATTCAGCGCGTGAATCAGATAGCGTTCAACCTCACCAAAACGGCTTTGCTGCAACAAGGCATCGTTCCCGGTCTGTTTGGCTTGAAATGCCTGTTTGACGGACACAGGAAAGATGAGCGGATCAATTCCCAGGATTTTTTGCCCTTCGCCGCGCACATAAGTTAGAATAGCGTCAATGTCTTCCTGGTCTTTGGTATCGATTTTATTGAGTAAAAACAGGATTTTACGTTTCCATTTGTGGCTGATCAATTCCAGAAATTCCCGCTCACTCTCAGTTAACGGGCGATCTACCGAGATCACAAAAACGACAAAATCCGCCTGGGGAATGAAATTCATCGTCAATTTATCGTGTTCCCGGATAATCGAATTAGTGCCCGGGGTGTCAACAATATTGACATTTTGTAAAAATTCCAACGGAAAATACGTCAATCTCACATTATCAACTACGCGTGAACGTGGCTCTTCTCCATACTTGAGGATATTGATGAGATCCGTTGTCGGCGTGGGACCTTCTTCCAAAATTTTTTGTTCCAGGAGCGTGTTGATAAATGCGGATTTCCCGGAGTTAAATTCCCCGACCACCACGAGCAGAAAGAGATCTTCCAGACGATCGATAGCTTCGCGGACATGAGTTGTCTCTTCCGGAAGCGCGCCGATCTTCACAAGGCGATTATAAATGTTCCATAAGAGCGTTTTTTCCGCTTGTACCCATGTATGATACTGTTCGTTGAGCACTGTTTTCCCTTCCAAACGAATTTCCTCCCTTTTCCTGTGAAATGATCAGTCGAAGCCTGAAATACACCTATTGACACCTATATAAAGATCACAGTAATTAGTCAACAGACATTTCTGCAAAAAATACGGAGGGATAGAAAACCTTTGACAAAAAAATGATGAAATTCTTATGGTGTCCGCATTTTGTCGTATTCTATCTCGGCATGATATGCAAATGTCTTACATGGAGGAAATTCTATGCGAAAAAAGGTGCAACCCATAGTAAAAGTTATGGTCATCTGTCTGGTATTGGTAATGGTGAATGGGTGCAGCGAGAAGGGGAAAAAACCGACTCCGACCGACCCACTTGACTCAATTTCTCTCACGAATCTTGTTGCAGTAAATGCGTCCTCATCACAAGGAATTCTTCCTGATGGAATTATCGATCTCTTTGACGTACCTCTTTTACCGACAACTCTGACAGGAGCAACCCTTGAACGAGGCGGCAGAGCCATCTCAGCTTCTCAAGAACAAGGTTTTCTCTGTTACGGCCAATATCGAACAGACTATCCGGGAATCCCTTTACGCGCCGTTTTTAGCGTACTGATTGATAATCATACGGCGAATGATGAGGATATCCTGGTTTTGGATATCTACGATTACGTAAACAATAAAATTCTGGCGCAGCAAAAAGTGGCTCGTCGAGATTTTCTCCAGGCCTATGAGTATTCGATCTTTGAGATAGATTTTATTCCGCCGGTGGGACAATCCGCATTAGAATTCCGGATTTACTCTTTTGGTCGAGCTTATATTTGCGCGAACAAAATTGCGATTATTAATCCGGCACAAATTTCGACCGCTAATATCATAGATATTATCAAAATGGAATCTGATACAGGAGGATCATCAGGAACGCCGCCTGTTGAATCAACATTAATACCGACAGCAACGCCGGAACCGGGTTTTGACGGCTCTCAAGAGGATTCCGGTTATTGCACCGGAAATGAAATTCTGTGTTTACCTGAAATGACGGAGCCACTAGTCGCTCAATATAGCGGAACCATATGGGGTGGTTCTTTCCAGAACGGCCAATATCTCTCCTCACCCAATGGGGGTATCATCGTACCATTGACCATCAATGTTGAACGAGCATTTACAATCGAATTCGAGATCGAAGGAAATATTGCGAACTGGCGAAGAGCTGAACATGCCGGAGGAAAAGTTTCACTACTGACGCTTGAAGGGATTGGAAATGATTATTATGCGGCTTTACAGCGTATGCCCGAAGAGTATCGAGGCGGAGGAATTTTTCGGCTTATTCTCGGAGATTGTCAAGATATTTTAGATCGAGGTGGAGCTTTTTTAATTACCCATGCGTCACTTGCCGGAGCGTATTCAATGGGAAATTGGGGAACTGAGCCGCATAAATTTAAGATCGTGTTTGACGGCAATCGTTGTCAAATGGATATCGATAGTTACCAGTCGAACTTTTCATCGGCGCCATACAGCATATCCGGCCAGCGCCAAATCAACCTGGTTATCGGAAATCGTGAACCAGAAGCATTCAGCAGGGGCGAAGGGGCTATTACTCGTTTTAGACGTTTTAAAATTCAGTATCAATAAATATTTTTTTCAGTTTTTCACAAAGTCCGCCAGGCTCGCAAAAAATGAATATTCAAAAACTTTGCGTCTTTGCGGGCTTTGCGTGAGGAATCAAAGAAATTATTTAGCATGACTTCATGCAGGAAACTATGAGCGATAAATCCACCATTCTCGAATTTTTTAAGACATCACCAGCCAAAACGATTGCGGAAAAAGATCTTATTCAACGACTTCATATTGATAGCGATCACCGACATGAGTTTAAAAAGCAGTTACGCGATCTCATTGCCAGCGGAGAGGTTGTTGAAGTAAGTAAGAAGAGATTCGCTCTGCCGGATCACGTGAATTTGCTGGTGGGATACGTACAAGCCAGCCGCAAAGGTTTTGCTTTTGTCGTCTCCAAACACAAAGATCAGCCCGATCTCTATATCAGTCCGGATCATCTATACAATGCCATGCACGGCGATCTGGTCGTTGCGCAGGTACTTCATAAAAAACCCGGAAAATTAGATGAAGGTAAGATTCTGCGCATCCTGCAGCGCGGACAAAATCGGGTAATCGGTACTTACGAAATACAGGGCAACAAAGGTTGTGTTGTGCCTCAAGACAGTCGAATCCCCTATACCCTGTTTATTGATGAAGCCAATACGCTGGAGGCCAGGCCAGGCCAGATCGTGCTGGCTCAGATTTTAGTCTATGGCGATCATGGCCGCCGTCCCGAAGGGGAAATTATTGACGTGTTAGGGTTCCCCAATACGCCGGGCATGGATGAAAAAATCATCATCCATACGCATAACCTGCCGGCCACGTTTCCTCAGACCGTGCTTGACGCGGCTGGCAGGCTTTCAGACCGGATCCCGGAAGAAGAAGTCCGGCAACGTCTGGATTTACGGGATCAGTGTATTTTTACGATTGACGGAGAGAATGCCAGAGATTTTGATGATGCAGTTTCCGTTGAACGACTTGAGAACGGCCATTACACGCTTGGTGTGCATATTGCGGATGTCAATTTTTATGTTGCTGAAAACAGCCTGCTGGACCAGGAAGCCTATCAGCGCGGCACGAGCGTCTATTTTCCGGACCGGGCAATTCCCATGTTTCCTGAACATCTCTCCAGCGATGTCTGTTGTCTGCGTGAGGGGCAAGATCGCCTGACCAATTCGGTGCTGATGGAATTTGACCCGACCGGCAAGCAGGTCGCTTACGACATTAAAGCCAGTATCATCCGCAGCAAAAAGCGTTTTACCTACACGCTTGTGCGCCAGATACTTAAAGATCAGGATGAAACGCTGGTGCAGCAGTATCACGATTTTGTACCATCGTTACAGTTGATGAAAGACCTGTCCGAATTGCTGTTGCAACGACGCGTGCAGCGTGGCAGCCTGGATTTTGATCTGCCGGAACCTGAAGTGGTGCTCGATATTCAGGGACGCGTAGAAAATATTGTGAAAGCCGAACGAAATCTGGCGCACCGCATGATCGAAGAATTTATGATTGCTGCCAATGAAACCGTGGCTGCTTATATCACCTGGATGCAGATTCCCATGATCTATCGCACCCATGACACCCCGGCAGAGGAAAAGATTTCCGGTTTAAACGACTTTCTTCGTTCTTTAGGATTGCGGCTGCAACGCGGAAACCAGCTTCATCCGAAAGACTTTCAAAAATTGCTGCACCAGGTGCGTCACAAACCTATCGAACATTTAGTGAATATTCTTGCTTTACGGACCATGAAACAGGCGCGTTATACGATCAACAATTCCGGACATTTTGGCCTGGCCTCTGCGTGTTATACCCATTTTACTTCGCCAATCCGCCGTTATCCAGATTTAATAGTGCATCGGATTCTCAAAGACATCTCGCAGGGCGCCGGGTTTTCCGTTCGAAGCGTGGAAAAACAGCAACAACGGCTGGAAACCATCGCCGAACATTCTTCCTTATGCGAACGCGCGGCCATGGAGGCCGAACGAGAAATCTTACAGATCAAAAAGTTACGCTTTATGCAGGATAAAATCGGCGATCTTTTTGAAGGCGTGATCAGCGGTGTCACTTCTTTTGGCTTGTTTGTGGAATTGCGTGAATATTGTGTTGAAGGGCTGGTGCATGTGACGCAACTGCGCGATGATCATTATTACTATCACGAAGAAACATACAGTCTGGTGGGTGAGCACTTTCGCAAACGGTACCGGATCGGGGACAGCGTGCGCGTACAAGTGGCGCATGTTGATCTGGGGCGGCGCCAGATTGATTTTCATATTCTTTCGCCTGTTTCCGAGTTTTCGTAATTTTTACGTCGATCGACAAGGTAATTACTGCCGGAAAGCGTTTTAAGATATTTTTTGAGTTCGGCCCCAATTTCCGAAATCTCGGCAAAATGGGTAAAGGTGCGGTTGATATTGGTCACCACGGCAATAGAGATAGAGGTTACCGGGTAGCGTGTGATCTCGCCGTTACGATTTTCACTCTCGATATATCCTTGTGCGAGGCTCTCTTCGTCGTAATATTTTCGAATTTCCCAATCAAAGGTTTTGATCACGTGTCGACACAAGGCATCAACGTTTTCTGGCGAGGCAATGAACACAAAATCATCGCCACCGACATGTCCGACAAAATCATGGCGATTGGCGGCATTTCTGATGATCTGGCCGGTTTCAAAGAGGACGCGATCCCCTTTCAAAAATCCATATTTATCGTTAAACGCCTTGAAATTATCCAGATCAGCATACCCCACGGCGAAGGTTTGGTTGTCTGCCAGGCGTTTCATCAATTCACGTTCAATACTGATGTTTCCGGGCAGACGCGTCAACGGATTGGCGTCAAGGCTTAATTCATTTCGCCGGAGCAGCGCGTCAACCCGAGCAACGAGTTCTTGTTGATGAAAGGGTTTGGTGATGTAATCATCGGCGCCAATAACTAAACCTTCGATCCGCATATCAATCCCCTCCTTTGCTGAAAGGAGAATGATCGGGATATAACGCGTCGCAAAATCGGCTCTCAGCACTTTGCAGACCTCGAACCCGTCCATATTAGGCATCATAATATCCAGGATGATCAGGTCCGGATTTTCTCGGATCGCCTCCTGAATTCCTTCAAGGCCATTATCTCCGGTAATAATTTCATAACGAAGTGTCATTTCCAGAATTCCGGTAATCAGGGCCTGAGCGACTTCATCGTCATCAATAATCAGAATCTTCTTTTTGGGTGCGCCAAAATATTCAGGCAAAGGAGTTGAAAACATGCTGAAAAACCCTCTCTCCAGAAATTCCTTTCATTGAAAAATGTTTCACACAAATCATATTTTCTCAGGAACCCTTGTCAACTTCCTATAATGTCTTGTCAACAATTATCATGAAAAATTGTTTTCGAACAACTCACAAGAAAATAAACCGCATCATTTTCTTGACAAGCCTGAATGAATAAAGTAGCATATGCTATGCGTTGTGTTCAGTAGCTATGAATAATCTCTTTAGAGCAATGAAAGGCATCATGAAACAGAGCTGTATTCTTATCTGCATGATTTATCTCATGCTTGGGTGTGCGCATCAGCCTCAGACCTCAGAGACAACCACAGTGTCGCCACATCCAGGTTCCGAAAAAACGCAAGAGCCTGTTGTGGTGACAGAGACAGCAGAAGAACAGGCAGCGGAAACCGTTCACAAGATTGATGAATTTTTAGGACTCGCGTCGGCTGAAGATCTTGCTTCTCCAGCAAAGGAATTAGCCGCAGTTCCCCGCGTTTCTCCGGCTCAGACCTCTTCTGATGGCAGGCAGATTGAGCCTGTGACGGAACCAACTCCGGTCGTCTTTCAAGCGCAAGTCATTCCGCCAATAGACGCGCCGCACATCACAGACACTGCTCCAAAAGGCGTTGGCTTGAATTTCGATAATGCCGATATTTACGATGTAACCAGAGTCGTGAGTGAAATTACAGGGAAAAGTTTTATTCTCGATAAAGACGTTCAGGGTACCGTGACAATTTTCTCCGAATCCACACTGACGCCTGATGAAGTATTTGCTCTGTTTAAAACTGTGCTGGAACTAAATGGTTTGGCTATCAGGCAGGTTGGCGATTTTTATAAAATCGTGCTTGCTGAACCCAAACGATATTTGCAAGAGGATTCAGGCACCCTTTTAACTCAGGATGATCAAATTATCACCCGAATTGTGAAACTCAAGCATGTGAGGGCTGAGGATGTGAAAAGCGCGATTCAGTCGCTCATGCCCTCAGACAAAGAGATTGTCGTCTATCCTGATGCCGTTAAAGGAGATACCCTGATTATTACGGATATTGCCGCAAATATTACAAAAATCCTGGAGTTGATCAAAGAGATTGATGTCAGTAAATACGATAATCAGTTTTTTCAAATTTTTCCTATTGAATATGCGAATCTTTCGGAATTAATTCATGATTTGAACCAGATTCTCTCACTTCAAGAAGATGCGTTATCGCCACCACCAGCCCAACCGGCTCAACCGGCGGACGAACAGGAAACCAGTCAACAGGAACCTATCTCATCGATCGTTTCGCCTGGAACTCGGACGCGCATTCACCCGATTACACGTTTAAATGCGTTGGTGGTTTCAACCAATAATCCGGAGGTGATTGCGCTTGTCAGAAAATGGATTGATATTTTAGATCGCCCTGCAATACTGGGCGTTGCCGCGACGGCGTCTCCAAACGAACGGATCAATCATGTGTACGTGGTTCAATATGCCAAAGCTGAAGAATTGGCCCCCTTGTTAGCCCAGGTCTATGACGAAATCATTCAACCGGTACAGCTTCCGACGGATGAAGATCAAGATGAAGATCAGCCGCCGCCAACGCAGGCAGCAATAACTGGCGAGACAGGCCCGCCGCCAGAGTTTATCCATGACACGAAAAGCAATTCGATTATTATCAGGTCCACAGAAGCACAATATGCTGATATTAAGCAACTTTTAGAAAAATTGGATCAGCGACCGCTTCAGGTGTTGATTGATGTGATTATTGCGGAAGTGACCCTGGATGACAGCGAACTACTCGGAGTTCGCTGGGCCCTTGAAAGTCAGGATCAAATAACCATTGGGGGAGAAACCAATTCGATTTCTTCAACGGCAGGGACGGTCTTTGATGATGTCATGCCGGAAGGCGCGCAGGGATTTACATATATCGCAACAGCGCCAGGGCGATTTTTAGCTCAACTGCGCGCCCTGGCCGCTCGGAACAAAGTCAAAATTCTGTCTGATCCGCACATCCTGGTCCGGAATAATGAAGAGGCTATTATGAATGTCGGTTCCAGCATTCCCATTAAGGAAACCACGGGGACCGGCGATGACGTCAAAGAGTCGATCACATATCAAGAGGTGGGCATTATTCTGACTGTGACGCCCCAAATTAATCTTGCAGGGGATGTCGTCATGGCGATTAAGCAGGAAGTCAGTGATGTTGGTCAGGAACAATTCGGCGATACAGGCGCGGCCTCATTTACCACCCGCGAAGCGACGACATCCGTGATCACCCAGGATGGTCATCCAATTGTGATCGGCGGATTAATTCAAAATCGAGATGAAGATATCGAAACCGGGGTGCCATTATTAAAAGATATTCCTTTATTGGGACGCTTATTTCGACACGCCGAGAAGAAAAATCGGCGGCAAGATCTGTTCATTTTGGTCACGCCGCGTGTGATTCGAACTCCCGGACAGGGATGGATCGTGACCGATAACGTTTTAGAACAACGCGTAAAAGAATTGGAAAAATTATTTAATCGTGAAGAAACGGCTTCGGATAAGGTCAAAGAATTTCTTCGCAATCGTATGACCCCATAAGGTAATCGTATGAAACATCAAAGTTTTGTCATTTTCTCAACGATAAAAGGACTGTTTCTGAAAATTTGTTGGGGAATCGCCGTGCTGATAAGTGGTTTTGCACTTGCAGGATGCGGGAAACCTGGAAATTCTGCCAATAATTATACGAATTCTGTCGTGACGATAATATCCTTAAATGATAACCAACCGTTCCAATCCGATGTTTTGACCAACGGTTACGCAACTGATGATGTGATCATGATAAAACTTCGGTGCGATTTTCGTGCGGCGGATGATGATCCCACAGCTCCTACTGGACCGTCGGTGTTCGATACGGTCACTTTTCACAGCTACCACGTCGGGCACCAACGCAGCGACGGCGGTCCGAATCCTGCTGATTTTCCCGCAGGATTGACTCTCAGCGTTGCTCCTGGCAGCGAAGCCGAACTACATGTTGTTGTTGTCCGGGCCTTTGATAAAAACCGATCTCCTCTGGAGGAGCTCCGCGATGACGGGGAAATTTTTACAACCACATTGCTCACGCTGTATGGACAGGATGGCTACGGCAATGATATTGCCGTGAGTGCTTCAATTGCCATTTCTTTTGCGAATTTTCCTGATGAATAATGGTCTTTGATCGCGAGACGACCGTTGATATGCCTTCTCGTTCTGATCCGGAGAAAATTTTATGATCCATAAATACTCAACACTATATTTGATTGTCACACTATTGGCTGTTTCAGCTCTTATTTTGGGACTGATTATCGGCTGTGATGAAAAGAAAATCAAAGCACCGGTAACCGGCCCATCTTCCGGAAGCGGGCCGGTTGGAGGCGGAGATACCCAGAAAATCCGCTTAACCGCGAATCCTTCAAAAACGATCACAGCATTATCGGACGCCCAGGCAACGGCCCAAATTACGGCCATCGTAGAAAATAACATCGGACAGCCGATGCCGGATGGCACAGTGGTGTATTGGACGGCAACGAACGGCTCACTGGATTCCGTTACGACAACCACAAGTAACGGGGCCTCAACCGTCACCCTGACCTTTCCTCAGGATTTCACTGGCAGAAGCGTTGTCACGGCTACCGCTGGGGATGCCACAGATTCGATTACCATTCACGTGGTCAGCGTTACACCGACTCCGACAGTGACATCTACGCCAACTCCGACAACAGGTTTTGTAGTCAGCGCGGCGCAAACAACAATTGCTCATCAGGGCACAACGACCATCACTGCCTATGTCACTAAAAATGGTCAACCGGAGGTGGACGTCCAGGTGAATTTCAGCGTATCTGGCGCAGGCATCCTTCAAGAAAGCGCAGCGATTACCGATTCTACCGGAAAGGCAGCCGTAGTCCTTATCGGAAATAACTCTTCGACGAATGATCAAACTGCTACCGTGACTGCGACAACTGCGGACGGCAGAACAGGAACCGTCTCTGTGATTGTGACACGCCAGGCTATAGGATTGGTGGTGAGTGCTGACAACAGCATAATCGGTCATGGAGAGGAAGTCACAATTACGGCCTATGCCTATAGAAACGGTCAACCGGAATCGGGGGTTCAAGTGAGCTTCGTCGTCTCCGGGGCCGGAGCACTGCAACAGAGCGCAGCGATCACAGATGCATCCGGCAATGCCGCCGTGACCTTAGTGGGAAGGAACACCTCGACGTCCACTGACCAGACGGCAACGGTGACGGCGACAACCTTAGACGGGAGATCCGGAAGTGCCTCGGTGATCGTTGAACATCAATAATGGCTGTTAATGCAGCGAAAAACTGTTCCCACGTTCTGAGGTGAAGCCAGAAGACAGAACGTGGGAACACAGAGATGTCGTTTGAAAATGAAGGAAAAGATCAAAAAAGAACGCCAAAAAATCTGTAGTCTTGTGTTTGTGTTTTTATGTCTGATATTTGCGTGCCAGTCCTCAGGCCAGAGCAATCCGGCGTCTGAGCACAAGATGCTTGAAGACATTACGAAACTGCTGTTAAGTGAAATCAGCAAACTTTCCTCGCGTATCAGCTATTTAGAGCAGCAGAACAAAACGCTCACACGTATGGTGACCAAATTACTGGAAGATCAGGAACGCGGCGGAGCTTTACTGCCAGATCAGGTGCAAAACCATCTGAAAGATCATCTGGCAAAGATGTACACGCTGCCGAAGGTGGTCAGCTTTTGTAATGAACGCCTTCCTCTGGACCGCTGGGATGTCTGGCAGCGTTTGGATAGTGAGTTTTTTAGTTTTTTAGTGGATCAGCGTCAGATCATTTTATGGCTCAAGCGTACCGGCCAGTTCTTTCCGTATATTGAAGAAGAATTAGAACGCGCAGATTTACCGGATGATTTAAAGTATGTGACCATTGTCGAAAGCGGCCTACGCGCGGCCGCGACGTCTAGCGCAGGTGCGGCTGGTTTTTGGCAATTTATCGAATCAACCGGCAATGCTTATGATCTGGAGCAAAATTCCTGGCTTGATAATCGCCGCGATCTGTATGCCTCCACTCAGGCAGCGATAAAATATCTGAAAAAGTTATATGGCATGTTCCACGATTGGCCGTTGGCCCTGGCAGCCTATAACTGCGGCGAAGGGCGTGTCCAAAACGCCATGCGCAACCAGAATGTTCAGAATTATTATCAGTTGGAACTGCCGCGCGAAACCGAACGTTATGTATTCAAAATCATTGCGGCCAAAATTATTCTCTCAGACCCCAAACGGTACGGCTTTCATATTGACGAATATAATTTGTTTCCCCCCTACCAGTTTGAAAAAGTCACGATCAATCTCAGACAGAGTACGCACCTGCGCGAGATTGCCCAACAGTACGGTTCATATTATCGTGAAATCCGGTTGTTGAATCCCGAAATTCAGACCGATTCTCTGCCGGCCGGCACGCATACGATCAAAGTGCCCAAAGACTGGCAGCAGCTTGTCACATCTTTGCCTCGCCAAGGTGTTTCAAGCGATGATTATGCGGTCACAGATGACAACAGCATTATTTACACCGTCCAACCCGGCGACAGCGTGAGCAAAATTGCACAGCGCTTTAACGTCAGCGCCAGCAATATCAGAAAAATCAAAGGCCGTGATACCTCGCTATCAGAAATCTACCCCGGCGAACAACTCCTGATTGTCACCAAGTGATCATAATTTGGAGTGTCAAAACTCTGCTTTGACAGCGAAAGCAGAGCTTTGACACTCCTGGCTCTATAACAACATTCACTTGAATTGATACGCCTTTGAACAGACCTGTACTCCGAACATCCCTGTCCGGCTGCAAATAGACCGGACAGGGATGTTCGGGGTACAATAAAGAAGATCAATACTCATGAATAACGCTGTAAAAGCGAGTTTTTTTGTGCTCCGGCGTACTTCGTGCCTGGTCACAAAAGCGTTTTTTCGATGATATTTGGTTGTTTATGTTATTTTTTGTTTTTATATATCTATAATTTTTAAATTAAAGTTTTTTATTGACAAATATTATCTCAATTAGAATTTTATTGACAGAGCGAATGGATTTCTATCTTCCCTGTAAGACATTCTAAAATTTCTATGTAACCTATCAGTAATGAGATGAAGGAGGAAACACCATGATAAAATGTAAAAAGATGATGAACAAAGCCGGAATAGTACTGATGGTATTGACGAGCCTGGTATTGGCCGCGTTCTCAGTCCAGGCCGAACCACAGGGAGATCTGATTATCTTTCATGCCGGAAGTTTAGCTGTGCCGTTTGAGGAGATGGAAAAACAATTTGAAGCGAAATATCCGGGCGTTGATGTACTGCGCGAAGGCGGTGGGAGTACAAACCTGGCGCGTATGATTTCGGAAGTCGGCAAACCTGCGGATATTATGGCTTCGGCCGATTACATTGTCATTGATAAAATCTTAGTGCCCGATTACGCCGCCTGGAACGTTCGTTTTGCCACAAACCAGCTTGTACTTTGCTATACTGATCAGAGCGAATATGCAAGCGAACTGACTGTGGACAATTGGTACGATATTTTAGCCAGAGAAGGCGTGGTCTGGGGACATTCGGATCCCAACCTCGATCCTTGCGGTTACCGCAGTTTGATGGTCTTGCAACTGGCAGAAAAGCACTATAACATTCCCGGGCTGTATGACAAAATCATCGCAAACCGTCCCCAGGAAAATATCCGGACGAAATCCGTAGATTTAGTATCGCTCCTGAAAACCGGGAATATGGATTATGCCTGGGAATACCAGTCGGTTGCGGTTCAACACGATCTGAAATACCTGGTGCTGCCGGATCAAATAAATCTGGGCAATTATGAATATGACGATTTCTATAAACACGCGGTGGTCGAAGTAACTGGCAGCGAACCTGGCGCTAAAATTCAACAGATCGGTCAATCTGTGACTTATGGCGTCACCATGCTTCAAGAGGCTCCAAACCCGGAAGCGGCCGTCGCTTTTCTGCAATTTTTGATGGATCCTGAAGGCGGGCTGAAAATTCTGAAAGACCAGGGGCAGCCGCCTTTTATCCCGTGCCGCGTTCCGACGCAGGAAATGAAAGCAGGACTCCCGGAAGCCTTGCAAGCATTGGTTGAAGTCAAGTAATTAAGAAACTCCCAGGTGAACAAACCGGGTTTCTCCCAGTAACCCGGTTTCAAAAAAGATGAACCCCTCCCGTAAAAAGAAGATCGAACCGGCATTCTGGATCGCTGTGTGGTGTAGTGCGATAGTCCTGGTGTTTATCCTGCTGCCTTTAATTCAGATGTTCATTTCGCCTTCTGTGCAAGACTTGAAGGTGACCATTCAGGACGCCGATGTGCTCCGCGCCATCTGGTTGAGCATCTACACTGCCGCGCTGGCATCCTTGATTTCATTTGCCATTGGCACTCCCTTTGCCTATTTGCTGGCGCGAAAAACCTTTCCAGGCAAAAAAATTGTGGAAAGTATCGTTGATCTCCCGATAGTGATTCCTCACCCCGTGATTGGCATTGCCATTCTGGGATTAGTCGGCAAAAACCATTGGATCGGCCGCTGCCTGCATAGTCTGGGGATCCGCATTATGGGGTCTGTGACGGGCATTGTGATTGTGTTAATCTTTGTGGGTCTGCCATTTTACATCAATACGGTAAAAACCGGATTTGAAGCGATTCCTGTGCGTTTAGAGCACGTATCTCGCAGTCTGGGAGCATCCTTTATTGCCACATTTTTTCGGATCACCTTTCCGCTGGCCTGGCGTTCCATGCTTGCCGGTATTATTATGTGTGCGGCGCGCGCTATCAGCGAGTTCGGGGCAGTGGTCGTCGTCGCGTACCATCCGATGATCGCGCCGGTCTTAATCTTTGAACGTTTTACGGCCTTTGGCATGAAATATTCACAGCCCGTGTCGGTCTGGCTTATTCTTGTGTGTCTGGCCCTCTTTATTCTGCTGAGATTCGTCTCTTTACCAAAAAAACAGGAACGATGATCGAACTTGAACGAGTGAACATTCGGTTTCCCGGTTTTCACGTGCAAAACATCAACCTTTCCATCCGGAGCGGCGAATTTTTCATGCTGCTTGGCCCCACAGGGGCCGGAAAAACCGTGATCTTAGAAGCTATTGCAGGATTAATCCCGATGACAGAGGGCCGCATCATCGTGAATCAGCGCGACGTCACCAATCTCCCTCCTGAGCAGCGCGGCATCGGAATTGTGTATCAGGATTACGCCTTGTTTCCACATTTATCGGTATGGAAAAATATTCTCTATGGTTTACGTTATCACCATCGAGATGAACACGAATCTTCCGCCTGGATTGAGTGGCTGGTTGAAGAGCTTGGCATCCAGGCGATTCTGCACCGTACGCCCACGAATTTAAGCGGCGGCGAAAAACAGCGCGTCGCTTTGGCGCGGGCATTGGCTGTCCATCCTTCTGTCTTGTTGTTAGATGAACCGCTTTCGGCCTTAGATCAAAACTTTCGCGAGGGTATCCGGGATTTGCTGAAAAAATTGCACCAGGACCTCCAGATTACCTTTCTGATGGTGACGCACGATTTTGTTGAAGCCTTATTTCTGGGAGAACGCATGGCCATTCTGCATCACGGTCAACTTGAACAGGTGGGAACCGTGGCTGAAGTGTTTTATCAACCCAAAAATCCTTTTGTCGCTGAATTTGTTGGCATGAAAAATGTGTTTCCGGCAAAATTTTACGGCCAAAAAGCTGTTTTGCAAACGCTTGAGCTTCAATTGCCAAAGCTTCCGCCCCCAAATAGTCAATATATCGGCATCCGTTCTGAAGATATTGTCCTCAATCCTGAAAACCTGAGAGCACACGATGGAAATCTTCTCGAAGGCAGCATCGTTGAAATCAGCCATCGAGGAGTGTATTATCAGGTGTCAGTCCAAGTCGGGGAGAGTGTTTTTACAACCTTTCTTCCCGGCAGTACTGTGTTTGCCATGCAGCTTGCCCCGGCGCGTCCTGTCCGTTTAAGTATTAAACCTACTGCAATTCATGTGTTTTAACTCCGGTTTTCCCGGGCTTTTCTGGCCTCATAGAAGGCTGCAAGTATCTGCCCCGTTTTTTCGACGCGTTCCCACAATACAACTTCATCAGCCGGATAGTCAAGACGGAGTTGATTCAAGCCATAGGGGCAAAAAAGCTGATCGTCAAAATAAAAGTTCCGGCAAATCTCAGGCCGGCGCTCATAACTGCGACAAAAATAATATCCCTGAAACCGAACGAGATCCGGGCAGGGAAATGGGCCTGACTTTGGCGACATGGTTTTGCAGCAGCCCCCACAGTGTAAACAATACATCGCATTTTCCCTCCATTTCGCTGAATCTATTCTTGCTTGCATTACGATAAGGGGAATGAAAAGGTCAAGACAAAAATCCTGTTTTTGCAAATTGAATCGCCGCTAAGGCTTGACCTATTTTTCTGTTGACAATTCCTTGCCAATGCTGACAAATTGGAAATTATTATCATTCGAATCTGGTTCATTTTCAGATCGTCGGAGGTATAAGGAGATAGCGTCATGAATGCATTTCAATTACATGCTAACGTGGTCAGGAACTATAAGCAGTATTTGCAAGCGTTTACAACTATTCGGGATCAACGGATTAAACGATATGTCCTGGAAGCCTTTGAACAAGGTGATTTTCTCCCGGAACCACTGATTCAATTCAACCCAGCTTTTGCCAAAGAAAAGAGCCTGAATGACCTCGTTGCTATTGGTCAGATACATCCCGATCTTCCCAGCATTTTCGGCTCATACCAGCTCTATCAGCATCAATCAGAGGCGCTCCAATTCGGCATTGCTGGCAAAGGATTTGTGGTGACGTCCGGGACCGGCTCAGGGAAATCGTTGACCTATTTAGCGACAATCTTCAATGCGATTCTGCACCAGCAGCCCAAAACACCGGGGATTAAAGCGATTCTGGTGTATCCCATGAACGCGCTCATCAATTCGCAGGAAGAAGAAATCCGCAAATATCAGCGGAATTATCTGCTTCACAAAATCCAACCTGCGCATCCGGAAGCCTATGTGAACCTGCCCCTGAAAGAAGCTGTCGAACAATTAGAAACCGCATATCATATCACATTTCCAATCACCTATAGTAAGTACACCGGTCAGGAAGACCAGAAAGAGCGCGATAAAGCGCGGATGACCCAACCGGATATTATTCTGACAAACTATATGATGTTAGAACTTATCATGACCCGTAAAACGGAAGATTGGCTGCGCGATTCCCTTGCCAGTCATCTGGGATTCCTGGTGTTTGATGAATTGCACACGTATCGCGGACGACAAGGCTCGGATGTCTCCCTCTTGATCCGGCGTATTAAGCATCTCGCTCGCAAAGAGCTTGTTTGTATCGGCACCTCAGCGACCATGATTTCCGCCGGTACGTCTGAGGATCGCAAACGCGCCGTCGCTGATGTCGCACATACGATTTTTAGCACATCCTTTACCACAGAGCAGATTATCGAAGAAACCCTGACCTGTTCCACAAATTTCACCGGCGCGCTGCCAACGCCGGAAGAGATTCAACAAGCCCTTCCCACAATTCCCAGGGTCGGGGGTGAGGGGGCCGAAGATCATGACCAATTTCGCCGGCATCCGCTCGCTATCTGGCTGGAAAACGCCGTTGCGCTGAAATGGCTGGATTCCGTTCGTGCCGAACGCGGTAACCCCTTGACCTTAACCCAAATGGTGCAGCAATTGCGAGATTACGCTCCGGAGTGCGAAAGCTCTGCTTTCGCAGGGTCGCTCGCGAAAGCAGAGCTTTCGCACTCCGGAGCGATTTTAGTGTTGCTGCAATGGGCCGAACGTCTGAATCGCAGCAATCCGCAGTCGCCCTGCCTCCCATTTAAACTCCATCAGTTTATTTCCCAGACCAATACGGTCTATGTCACATTGGATTATAAGACGACCGGGCAGATCACGATTGAAAGCGGACGGTTTATTAAAGACCCGGCGCACCGCGATCGCCTGATTTATCCGGTCTTATTCAGCCGTCACAGCGGACATGAATTTCTGTGCGTCGAATTGGACCTTGAACATCACCAGATTAATCCGCGCGATCCCGATGAATTCCCGGAGTCTTTAGACGATGAAGCGAATTCGCGTAAAGCGCACTTAGTGGAACCGACCGCCGGGTATCTGGTATTTCAGGATAACGACGCGGAGGATCTCTGGAACGACGGCATGATTGAAAATCTGCCGGAAAGTTGGCAAAAAGGGCAACGCGCAAAGGTCGTTATTCCTAAATCGATCTGTTTCAATGCAGACGGAAAATTCAGTTTTTCCCGGTCCGCCGATTATCCGCTCTGGGCCTGGTTTCTAGGGGCAAAATTGAAAATAGATATTAGCGCCGGCGTAATTTACGATGACCCGAAAACCAAAGAAAACACCAAATTGATGCGCCTGGGGAATGAAGGGCGCAGCACCGCCACAACGATTTTGGCCTACAGCGTGATCAAAGCCCTGCACGAACAGCAGACCGCGCTATCCGACCAGAAACTGCTCAGTTTTACGGATAACCGGCAAGACGCTTCGTTGCAAACCGGACATTTTAACGATTTTCTCAGCACCGTACGCTTGCGTTCGGCCTTGTACCACGCCATCCAGGATGCGCCGCAGGGATTGAGCGTGTCAGAAATTCCCCAACGCCTGTTTGAAAAATTACGTCTGCCCGAATGTGAATACGCCCGATATTGGGGAGATAACCCTGACGAGACCAACCACCGCGCGTTGAAAGATTACCTCTTGATCCGGCTCTTATACGATTTGAAACGCGGCTGGCGCTATACGCTCCCCAATCTGGAACAATGCGGCCTGCTGCGCATTGCGTATGAGAACCTTGAGGAGTTTGTGCAAAAGGATCACTATTTCGAAAATCTGCCGTTGTTAGCGCAGGCGACTCCTGCGGAACGGGCGGACATTGTGATGCAGGTGCTGGATTATTTCCGTACAACCTATGCCGTTGATCATCCCAAAATCCTGAAACAGCGGCATGAAACCGAAGAATTCCTGAAACTCAAGCTCCATGAGGACAGCTTATGGGCATTGGATAAAAACGAACGGATTGACAGCCCCTACTATTTAGTTCCAAAGACGCCGGCCAAAAAGCGGAAAGGAGTCTATACAGTCAGTCTTGGCCCGCGCTCGAATCTCGGCAAGTATATCCGCCGCCTCTTGAAGGAGAAGGGATTGGACGTCCCGAAAAAAGATGATTATACTCACATGATAACGTCGCTCTGCGATATCCTGGCAAAAAAGGGGAACTTTCTGACTGTCGAAAAAGTGGGGGGACGCCAGGACGAGGTGGATGGCTACCGTTTACGGACGGATAAAATCTGGTGGCAAACAGGCGATCTGCACACTGTGCCAGTGGATAAAGTCAGAACTGCGAGCTATCAACAATTGAACGTCGAACCTAACCTTTTTTTCCAGGCTCTGTATCAGTCTGATTTCAGCGCATTTCAGAAGCCGCTGCTGGGGCGGGAACATACCGGACAGATTGGTACGAATGACCGCATTGAACGGGAAAAACGTTTCCGCGCCGGCGATATTTCGGCCTTATTTTGCTCCCCGACCATGGAATTAGGCATTGATATCGCCAATCTGAACGTCGTGCATTTGCGCAATGTGCCGCCGAACCCGGCCAATTACGCCCAACGCAGCGGTCGCGCCGGCCGCAGCGGCCAGGCCGCAGTGGTGCTGACCTATTGTTCTTCCGGGTCCCCGCACGACCGGAATTATTTCAATGACAAAGAGCAGATGATCTGCGGCGCGGTCGTACCGCCCAGAATTGATCTGCTGAATGAAGAGTTGATCCGTTCCCATCTGAACGCCTATCTGCTCATGGAATTAGGGTTAGAGGTCAAAGTGTCGGTGGATGAAGTCCTTGACGTCACAAAAGCCGATTTGCCGCTGCGCGATGATCTCAAAACCCGGATCGAACAGCAGCAGCAGGCCTGGCAGCATGAATGGGTGCGCGCTTTTAGCGACATTCTTCGGGAATTGCAGGAATCGTTAAAGCAAACGTACTGGTTCAAGGAAGATTGGCTGCAAAGTCAGATCCGGAGTTTTGGGCGGCGTTTTGACGCGGCCTTCGACCGTTGGCGCACCTTGTATCGGCACGCCCTGAGCATGAGAGACCGCGCGCAAGCGATTATTGAAGACGCGACGATCAAATATCAAAGCCCGGAAAAAGATGAAGCCCGCAACCAACGCCGACATGCGGAAAAACAGATTGCCTTGCTGCGCAATGAATTACGCAGTCAATACGGCAATGAATCGGAATTCTATGTCTTTCGCTATTTAGCGGCCGAAGGTTTTTTGCCGGGCTACAATTTCACCCGCCTGCCGGTGCGCGTCTATTTAGGCTACCGGGCGCAGGAGCAGGGGGAATATGTCTCCCGGCCGCGCTTCTTAGCCTTGCGCGAATTTGGCCCCATGAACCAGATTTATCATAACGGCAGCAAATTCCGCATCGAACGTATGATGCTCTTAGATACCGAAGACCAGATCCGTACCCTCAAAATCTCAACGCAGACCGGCTATGCCTTCCTGGATGATGAAGCGCAGATGGCGAATAACGATCCGATCACGCGCCAGGAATTGAAAGGCAATGCCTGTGAGCAATACTCCCAATTACTTGAAATCAGCGAATCCGAAGGTCATCCTCGCGAACGCATTTCCTGCGAGGAAGAGGAACGCATGTCGCGCGGTTTCAAGATTGACCAGTACTTTCATTATCCCAATGGCATTGAAAGCACGCAACGCGCTGTTATCAAAGCCGGCGATGCGCCGCTGCTCAACCTGATTTACGGCCCGGCTACCGAACTGATCCAATTAAATCGGCAATGGCGGCGCGCCAAACAGGGCAACGGATTTGCTATTGACAGGCGGAATGGCCGCTGGTTAAGTCAGTCCGACCTGGACAGGCCGGAGATGGCCGAACATGCCCGCCAGGTCATGCTCTTCGCCCGCGATACGGCTGATTCGCTCTATATCCAGCCCTTAGGGGCCTTGAATGTAAGCGCGGATCAAGTCATCAGTCTGAGCTACGCCCTTAAACGCGGCATCGAACGCCTTTTTCAGGTGGAAGAAAATGAAATCGGCGTGATGGTTCTGGGGCAAAAGGAAGTGCCCAATATTTTGCTGTATGAAGCGGCTGAAGGCAGTTTGGGAATTCTTTCGGATCTGGTGCAGCGTCCGGCCCTGATGCAGGAACTTTTCCGCGAGACTTACACCGTGCTGCATTTCGACCCGAATACGCGCCAGGATACGCGTCCGGATTTGCCCAAAGCCACATACGATGATTTGTTGTCGTATTACAACCAAATCCATCATGACCGCTTAGACCGGCATAGCGTCAAAGAAACCCTGGAACGCCTGATGGACTTCGACATCGAACCTATTCAGGGCGGCAAGGATCGCCGGCAGCATTACCAATATTTGTCAGAGCGCTGCGATCCCAATGCCGCGACCGAACGCCAATTGCTTGATTTTCTCTATCAGCACGGCTACGCGCTGCCCGACAAAGCGCAGGTGAACCTGGACCATTATTACATCAGCGCGGATTTTGTGTATCAACTCGACAGCGGCCCGGTATTGGTCTTTTGCGACGGCAGCGTGCATGATACGCCGCTGATCAAGGAAGATGACCACCACAAACGCGGCCTGTTACGCGACGCCGGCTACGATGTGATTGAATGGCATTACAGCGAACCAATAGAAGCATTAGTCACGCGCCGCAAAGATGTGTTTAGAAAAGTCTGTTAACTCCGGAGTGCCAAAGCTCTGCTTTCGCTTCGGAGTGCCAAAGCTCTGCTTTGGCGCGTGACGCGCAAGCAGAGCTTTGGCACTCCGAATTAGTTATGCTCAAACGAAGCGATCATACACCAGCGCATTTGTTTATTGATCAGACGCCCTATTTCATTACTGGCGCGATCTACAAAAAGCGACATTTACTTGTTCATGCTGACGTTAAACAAAGACTCTTAGATTTTATTCAGACATACTTCGCGCAGTATCAATGGGAATTGCACCATTGGGTGATTCTGGATAATCATTATCATTTGTTGGGGAAGAGTGCCTGTGGAACGGATTTGCCTGCTATCTTCCAGGCAATCCATAGCTGTTCGGCAAAAGTGATTCGGCAAACGACGAATTGCGCCAAACCAGTGTGGTGGAACTATTGGGATTATTGCCCTCGCGATGAAACCGGATACATGACACGTCTCAACTATTTATTGTACAATCCTGTCAGGCATGGGTACGTTACAGATTTGCATCAATATCCCTTTTCGACATTTCATAAACTCTTTGCGGAACAAGGAAGGCCCCAACTGGTCAAACAATTTCAAGACTATCCTGATTATAAAAAGCTTATTTTGACTGAGGCTGAAGAAGATGACTTTTAATTCCCTTCCGGAGTGCGAAAGCTCTGCTTTCGCGCGTGACTCGCCAAAGCAGAGCTTTGGCACTCCGGAGAGATAGAAATGACAACTATACATAAACCAGGACGTTTAGTGACGTACCGGGATCGCGAGTGGATGGTGCTGCCCTCAGATAACCCGGACATTCTGCTGCTGAAGCCGCTGGGCGGCGCTGAAGCGGAAATCACGGGCGTGTATCTGCCCTTACATATTCCGGGCGAGGAGATTTCGGAAGCGCAGTTCCCGTTGCCTTCGGCCAATGATCTGGGCGCGTTCGAAACCGCCAAACTGCTGTTTGATGCGGCCCGGCTCTCTTTTCGCAATGCCAGCGGCCCGTTTCGCTGCATGGGCAAACTCTCGTTCCGCCCTCGTGCCTATCAGATGGTGCCGCTGACGATGGCACTAAAACAGGACATCGTGCGTCTGCTGATTGCGGATGACGTCGGCATCGGCAAAACCGTGGAGAGCCTGGTGATCCTGAAAGAATTGCTGGAACGCGGCGACATCACCCGCTTTGCGGTCATCTGTCCGCCGCATCTCTGCGACCAATGGCAGCAGGAACTCAAGGATAAACTGGACATCGCAGCGGAAATCATCCGTTCCAGCACCGCCGCCGCCCTTGACCGGAAATTACCCGACGACCGCAGCGTGTTCTATCATGTACCGGCGCAGGTCATCTCGATTGACTATATCAAAGCCGACAAACGGCGGGGCATCTTTCTTTCAGACTGCCCGGAATTCGTGATTGTGGATGAAGCCCACACCTGCGCCTTGCCGGCTGGCGCGACTTCGAAATCTCAACAGCAGCGCCACGCCCTGCTCTATGATCTGGCGGAACACGCCCCTCGACATCTGGTGTTATTGACCGCGACGCCTCACAGCGGCAAGGATCTGGAATTTATCTCGCTGTTAGGCTTGCTCAATCCGGGCTTTCGGAGGTATGACTTTGCGGCGATGACGCAGACGCAGCGGCGGCAGATCGCCCGCCATTTTATCCAGCGCAAGCGCGAACAGATTCGGCGCTGGATGCGGGAAGAGACGCCCTTCGCGGCGCGGGAATCCAAAGAGATCGGCTACACCCTGAAGCCAGCCTACCGGGAGTTTTACGACCGGGTGCTGCACTTTGCGCGCGGCATCAGCCAGACCGGAGCGCGGCGCAACACGGCCCGCGTGCGCTATTGGGCC
This sequence comes from Candidatus Vecturithrix sp., assembly GCA_040772385.1. Lineage (GTDB taxonomy): Bacteria > Moduliflexota > Moduliflexia > Moduliflexales > Moduliflexaceae > Vecturithrix. The sequence continues at coordinate 1,733,679 of JAXGYF010000001.1, forward strand.
GCGTTAGCGTTGTTGCGCGGGGTGATGTCCAGCCCGGCCGCCGGGGCTGAGATGCTGCACAACCGGCAGCGGAAACTGTTGGAGGCCGAGGAGTTACAGGACTTCCAACAGCAGCCGAACCCGGTCTTCGATACGCTGGAGGCGGGCGGCGATGACAGCCCATTGGATTTGATCGAAACTACCGATTTGAATCAGGATGAACAGGCGGAGTTAGCAGCGTTGAGCGCGACGATCCGGACTCTCAGCGGAGCGGCGCAGGATGCCAAAGCCGCGGTCGCGGTGAAGTTAGTGGCCCAATGGCTCACAGAGGGGTATCAGCCGATCATCTTCTGCAAATACATTGCGACCGCTAAATATTTAGGCGAATTACTGAAACAGGAGTGCCAAAGCTCTGCTTTGGCGAGTCACGCGCGAAAGCAGAGCTTTCGCACTCCGGTTGATATACAGGTCATCACCTCGGAGTTGGCCGATGAACAGCGCAAAGAACAGATTGAGGCCATGGGACGCAGCGACCGCCGCGTGTTAGTGGCAACCGATTGCCTGAGCGAAGGGATCAACTTACAAGACCACTTTACGGCCGTGCTGCACTATGATTTGCCCTGGAATCCGAACCGCATCGAACAACGCGACGGCCGCGTGGATCGTTTTGGGCAGACTGCGCCGACCGTCAAATCGTATCTGCTGTGGGGCGAAGACAACCCGATTGATACTATCGTGCTGCAAATCCTGATCAAAAAAGTGCGGGAGATCCAACGCGCCACCGGCGTCTCCATTCCATTGGGTGAAGACCGGCAATCCATCATGGATGAGGTCTTGCAGGAAGTGCTGCTCAAAGACCAGGCCCGGGGACAGCAGATGCAACTGTTTGCCGAAACCCAGATCTCGAATGAACTGGAAACCGCTCGCCAGAAAGCCGAAAATCTGCGCAGCATCTTTGCGCATGAAACCATCAAGCCGGAGATGATCGAGCAGGATTTGCGCGAGGTGGATGAAGCGATTGGAGATGTGGCGACCGTGGAACACTTTGTCGTCAATGCAGTGCGGCATTTAGGCGCAACCATCCTGGAGTGCGAAAGCTCTGCTTTCGCGCGTGATGAGGCGAAAGCAGAGCTTTCACACTCCGACGCACGCGCGAAAGCAGAGCTTTCGCACTCCAGGTACAAGCTCTTCCCGCAGAATCTGCCGCCGCATTTAAGGGCGCATTTCGATGGACAGCAACAGGTCTTCATCAGTTTTGAGTCGCCGACGCCCAAAGGCTTTCACTATATCGGCCGCAACCATCAGTTTGTCGAACAACTCTGTCAGTTTTTACTTGCGATGGCCTTTGAGGGGCATCCCGACTATCACCGCCTGGCCAGGGTTGCGCAAATCCAGACCGATGCGGCGTCGGTCAAAACCGTGCTGATCATGTTCCGGGTGCGCAATGTGATTAAAGAAGCAGCAAGCAGCCGGGAAGTGATTGCTGAAGAGATGTATGTATGGGGCTATGCCGGCAGCGGGGCGAACGCCCGCACGCTGGACTATCAGGAAGCCAAACGCTTGTTGCTAGAAGCCCGCAGTCTGACGAATCTGTCGCCGGAACGCCAAAAGGCCGATTTAGAGCGGGAATTAGAACAGTTCAAAATTTTAGAACCGACCTTTCTGAAACTGGCCGAGCAACGCGCCGAACATCTTGTCGAAGCCCACGGACGCTTTAAAGACCTGGTCGGGGGCCGGCGCTATGAAAAAGCCGTCCCAGTGCTGCCGCCGGATGTGTTAGGCGTCTATATCCTGACGCCGAAACCGAAACTTCTCTAGGAGTGCGAAAGTTCTACTTTCGCATCGGAGTGCCAAAGCTCTGCTTTGGCGTGTGACGCGCGAAAGCAGAGCTTTCGCACTCCAAGTTTATTATGAAATACAGTGCGATTACGATTCAAGGCAATATTCTGACCAGTGACATTCTGGAAAAAATCCGGATGGAGGACATTCGGTATCAGACGCCCAAAGATTTTGGCCTGGAAAAAACCACCACGCTGCGCGAAGAAATCGGGATTGCCTGGGCGGCGGCCAAAGCGCACTGGCAGGCGTTTACGCTGCGCCGGGCGCGGCTGAAAGAGACCGACACAGGCACATCAGAAACCCGCCAGAGTTGGATGCTGCCGGTGCTGCGCGAATTGGGTTACGATCTGGAAAAAGCCCCGGCGGAAACCATCAATGCGAAATCCTACGCCATCAGCCACCGCGCGGTCAATCGCGGCATGTTCCCGGTGCATATCGTGGGCGTCAATCAATCGTTGGATAAACGCGCGGAGATCGGCGGCACGCGCCTGTCGCCGCATGCGCTTGTGCAGGAATATCTGAATCAATCTGAACACCTGTACGCGCTGGTGACGAATGGTTGCACTCTGCGCTTACTGCGCGACGCCACCCGGTTGGCGCGGCTGAGTTATCTGGAATTCGACCTGGAACGCATCTTGCTGGATGATCTGTTTGCGGAATTTGCGCTGCTGTTCCGCGCATTGCACGTGACCCGGATGCCGGCCAGCGCGGAGGACGGCGCGGAATCCATCATCGAATGGTATCATCAGGATGCCCTGGCTTCCGGCTCGCGGATTCGAGAACGTCTGAGCGCGGCGGTGGAGGAATCCCTGAAATCTCTCGCCAACGGCTTGCTGAAACATCCCGCAAATGAAATGCTGCGGCAGAAGATCGCTGCCGGGCACGTCTCCGCGGGGCAGTATTATCTCACGCTGTTACGCTGCGTGTATCGGATGTTGTTTTTGCTGGTGATCGAAGAACGGCGGTTGATTTTTCCAGATCCGGAGTGCCAAAGCTCTGCTTTGGCGCGTACAGCGAAAGCAGAGCTTTCGCACTCCGGAGTTTATCAGCGATTTTACAGCATCAACCGCCTGGCGCAGTTGGCGGAGCAGGCGATTTATGTTGACCCGCGCAAAACCGATCTGTGGCAGGGATTGTTTACCACTTTCCTGTTGTTTGAAAAAGGCTATTATGGCGAAAAATTGGGGATCAAGCCCTTAGGCTCCGGTCTCTTTGCGCCGGATGCGTTGGGGGATTTCCATGCCTGCCGGCTGGATAATGGCACATTCTTGAATGTACTGGGCCGGTTGGTGACATTTGAGAATGAACATGGTCAGCGTGTGCGCGTGAATTACGCCGACCTCGATGTGGAAGAATTCGGCTCGGTGTATGAAGGCTTGCTGGAATACGATGCCGCGTTCCAGGAGTGCGAAAGCTCTGCTTTCGCGCGTGCCAATCGCCTCCCGGAGTGCGAAAGTTCTACTTTCGCGCGTGCTGAGCATCTCCAGGAGTGCGAAAGCTCTGCTTTCGCGCATCACTCGCCAAAGCAGAGCTTTGGCACTCCGGCGTTTGTCTTTGTCAAAGGTCAGGCGCGTTCCGCCAGCGGCTCGCATTATACGCCCGAAGAACTGGTCAAACCGCTGATCGAACATTCGTTGGAGTATGTCATTCAGGAGTGCCAAAGCTCTGCTTTGGCGAGTCACGCGCGAAAGCAGAGCTTTCGCACTCCGGAGGAAGCCTTGCTCTCGATTCGGGTGGCGGATGTGGCCTGTGGGTCGGGACATATTTTGTTGAGCGCGGCGCGGCGCATTGGGCTGGAGTTGGCGCGGGTGCGCAGCGGGGAAGATCAGCCGTCGCCGCCGGTGATGCGGCAGGCGGTGCGCGATGTTATCCGCCGCTGCATTTACGGGGTGGATAAAAACCCGCTGGCGGTGGAACTGTGCAAAGTCGCGCTGTGGCTGGAAGCGCACGCTCCGGGCGAACCGCTCAATTTTTTGGATCATCACATCAAATGCGGCGATGCCATTGTGGGGCTGGCGCACAAGGATGAACTGGCGGACGGCATTGCGGATGAAGCCTTTAAAACCCTGCCTGAGGATGACAAAAGCGTGGCGGCGGCCCTGGCAAAACGCAACCGACAGGAGCGCAAACAGCGCGAACAGATGCCTTTGAATTTTGCAGGCGTGGTGGAGGAACCCTTAGAACGCATTTTAGCGCACTGGCAAGAAGTAGATGCCATGCCGGAGCGCACGCCGGAGGAGATTGCCGCCAAAAGCGCAGCCTATCAAAGCAGCATCGGCGGCCCGCACTGGTGGCGGCTGAAAACCCTGGCCGACATGCAAACCGCGCAATTTTTTATCCCGAAAACTGAGGACAACAAGACCGGCTGCGCGACCGACGCCGATTTCCGCGAGTTTCTGAAGGGCCGCCGCTCGTTGCAGGAACGCGCCGCCACGCTTGCTGTGGCGGTCGCGCAGGAAAAACGCTTTTTCCATTATTTTCTGGAATTCCCGGAGGTGCTGGCGCAGGGCGGATTTGACTGCGTGCTCGGCAATCCGCCGTTTCTGGGCGGGCAACGCTTGAGCGGCACGTTTGGCGATAATTACTTGCTGTACCTGAAAACACTTTATGCGATTATTGGCAGTTGCGATTTAGTGACCTATTTTTTCCGTCGTATTTTCACCTTACTCAAAGAAAGCGGCTTTCAGTCCCTAATTGCGACGAATAGTATTGCTCAGGGAACTGCACGTGAAGGCGGATTGGCCGAAATTATTAAGCAAGGAGGAACGCTTAATCATGCTGTCCGTTCTACTCGTTGGCCGGGAATAGCAGCAGTTGAAGTCGCTCTGGTCACAATTTATAAAGGCATCTGGCAGAAAAAGTTTGTACTTGATCGCAAGGAAGTCATACAAATCACCTCATATTTAGATGATACTGAACCTTTAGGCGATCCATATCCATTGAAACAGAATGAAAATAAGAGTTTTATGGGTTCTATAGTTTTAGGACAAGGTTTTATATTAACACCTGAGCAGGCAGAGGTATTAATTAGGAAAAACCCAGAGAATAAAGATGTCTTGTTTCCTTATCTGAATGGTGAAGACTTGAATACAAATCCAGATCAAAGTCCAAGTCGCTGGGTGATTTATTTTCGGGATTGGGAAGAAACCTATTGTCGAGAAAACTATCCTGATTGTTTTGAAATCGTTGAAAGATTGGTAAAACCGGAAAGGGATAAGCTTAAAAACGGTAATTCAACAGCCCAGGATAGGGCACGGAGGTGGTGGCAATTTGGAAGACAGACAGTAAAACTTTATTCTACAATTATCATTTTAGAAAAAGTTTTAGTAATAGCCCAGGTTAGCCGTACTGTTGCATTTGCATTTACTACGCCTGATAAAGTGTTAGATGCCAAATTAATCGTGTTTGCTCTCGACAAATTCTGGCATTTTGCTCTTCTTCAGTCATCATTTCATTATAACTGGGCGTGGAAATATTGTACAACCATGAAAACTGATTTGAGTTACGCACCTACAACTATTTTCCAAACTTTCCCCTTCCCGCAAAACCTCACCCCGGCGCAGGAAGCGGCATTGGAGCAGATCGGCGCGGAGTACCACGAATTCCGCCGCCAACTCATGCTGCGCCTGCAACTGGGCCTGACCAGACTCTACAACCAGTTCCATAATCCGGACCTGCGCCCGCTCTCCGAAACGGAACTGGCCGAAGCCGCCACCCTCGACAAATCCGCCTTCACCAAACGTTTTGGCAAACAGACCTGGGAACTGTGGGCGCATTTAAGGAAGCTTCCGACATCTCCGGAGTGCGAAAGTTCTACTTTCGCGCGTGACGCGGAGGAAGTAGAACTTTCGGATTCCAGTGCACGCGCGAAAGCAGAGCTTTCGCACTCCGGAAGGTTTAATGCGGCGGTTGCGGATATTCTCCACCTGCGGGAATTGCATAAGACGATGGATGAGACGGTGTTGAGTGCTTACGACTGGCAACCCACCCCTAACCCCTCCCTGGAGGCGAATCCGGGAGTTACGCTGCGGCATGGTTTTTACGAGGTGGATTATCTGCCAGAGAACGACCGGATGCGTTACACGATTCATCCTGACGCGCGTAAGGAAATTTTGAAACGGCTGCTGCTGTTGAATCATGCCATTCATGCGGACGAGGCGCGGCAGGGGGGATATAAGAAGCAGGGCGGGCGGAAGAAAAAAGCTTCACGCGCGAAAGCAGAGCTTTCACACTCCGCCCATGCGAAAGCAGAGCTTTCGCACTCCGGAGACCGCGGGGTACACGCGAAAGCAGAGCTTTCGCACTCCGGAGGCCACTCCGGGGAAGTCAAGGAATCTGGTGGAGAATATGGCGCGCAGCAGGATCTTTTCGGATAAACGCGGACTAAAACAAACAGGACTTACGCAGTACCCCCCTCAATCCCCCCGTAAACGGGCAGGGCTGTTAAGTTCTGGCGATCAATCGCCAGTCTCAAAGCTGAAGCAGGCTGAAGCCCGCTGTAGTGTTCCGAAGGGCGCTTTAGCGTCCTTTCGCTTTGAGGCCGGCCATTGATGGCTGGGCCGTCAGACACGACATGTTCAGAACTTAACAGCCCCCGCTTGCGGGGGATAAAGTGGGGGTGTACGTAAGTCCTGATAAAGAAAAAGAAACAACTGCGGTCTTTGCCGGGTAAATTACGTTTACAGCACTATGCAATTGCGTTGACACTGCCAGGTGTCGGATCAATGCTAGTGCTCTGTCAAGTTATTGTTGGCGGGTAGGAGTGCAATCTTTAGCGATTGCATGCAAACGCCTGGCTTGCACTCCTGTCACCCGTCAGCTAAACCTTGACAAAGCACTCATGAATAATGCTGTAAAGGTTGATGTTACAGGGTTCTTCTTTTTCGTCTGCGCCGCCACAAAAAATACACGCCCAGCCCTAACAGAGCCGCCCCGGCCAGGACGCCGCTCAGGTCGCTGATCAATTGGCTGATCGCTTCCCAATTGCTGCCGAAAGAATCCCAGACCGCCGAAGACCACCAGCCAGGTGATCTCGCCTAAGGCGTCGTACACCAGAAAACGCCAATAGGCATAGCCGCCGCTGCCGGCAATCAGATTAGTCGGAATCGCCAGGGGAGTGACAAAACAGCGCGTGAGATAAATAGCAAAGCCGCCGCGCCGCTCAAAGACGGTCTGTGCATTTTTCCAGGCGGAGGATTGTCCGAAACGCCGCTGCACCCAGGTTTTCGCCAGGCGTCCCATGGCGTAACTTGTACTGTCGCCAAGCACCACGCCCACTAATCCGAGCAGAAAGGCCAGACGCCAGTCCAGCACGCCCTGTTGCACAAAAGCTCCGCCGGCCAATACGACGAAGGTGCCGGGAATAGGCGTGCCTAACGCGCTGACATACAACGTCGCACTGAACATCAAGGCCCCGTAGTTCAGGATGCCGGTCAGAAAAATTCGGTCAGATTGAATTCACTCATTGCGTGGTTCTGTTTGAGGCCGGGGCGTCTGCTGATATTGCTGAATAGCAGCTTTCACGGCTTCGATAATCGCTCCTTTTTCACCAAAATCGTAGGCGTGCTGAATTTGGGCTAAACTGCGTTTCTGGTTTTGATTCGCAGGTATCTTCAGGGCCATAAAGAGATGCTCTTCCGGGACATTATAGGCTTTCGCAATATAGGGTACGGTCATCCAGCCGCGAATCGCGTCAACATTGGTTGTTCCCGGCTGCAAGCCATTATGTTCAAGACGAATATAGGAGCGGACCGCGCGAAAACCGAAGAAGCCGATCAGCGCCAGACCGACGATGATCAGAACAATACAGATTTTGCGCTCGCCGGGCGAGCAAACAGGCTGACGGTCATCTAATGAAGGCATACGATTTCTTTGTTTCCTCTGCATAACATCAATTTTGCGGAGTGCGGCCAAAGCAGAGCTTTGGCCGCACTCCATCGTGTGAGCGAGGGTGCGAGTTACATAACCTCTGTTTTGATTTTATGGTAGTGGTGAATATATTTCTTGTCAAGTCGAAGTATAGGGATTTGCTGTGTATTTCTCACACAATATTTCTCAATAATTCCGGCAAAAGCTTGACAAGGTTCGGCTTTTTATTTTTAAGATACAAGAAAGTTTTTTACCCTAAAATCAAAGGATCCGAGAGCAATAATGCTATCGTTAACGAACAAACATTGGCAGATTTTACACGAGAATACTGGCGGACCGATTTTGTCTCTGTTGGCTGCAAACCGACAGATTGACGATATTGACGCCTTTTGCCGTCCAAATTATGACGGGTTACACGATCCGTTCTTGATGTCGAATATGCAGAATGCAGTGGATCTGTTGCGAGCCGCGCAAAAAGACCAGTGGCGCGTGATGATCGTCGGCGATTACGACGCTGATGGCATTACCGGAACGGCGTTGTTGTCAGAAACCTTTGAAGCCCTGGGCATTCAAGAGGTCATTTGCCGCTTGCCGCACCGGATTCGTGACGGATATGGATTTCAACCTCATATCGTGCAAGAAGCGATCCGCGATCACGTCGATCTAATCGTGACAGTTGACAATGGCGTCAGCAGTCACGAGGCGATCCAACTCGCGAAAGCGCATAATATCAAAGTGATGATCTGCGATCACCATACTATTCCTGAGATCCTGCCGCCGGCCGATGTTATTCTGCATCCGAAACTCGAGGATTGTGCGTACCCGTTTAAAGACCTGACAGGTGTCGGCGTGGCTTTCAAGCTTGCGCAAGCCGCATGCCCGCGTTTGATGCCGTCCGAAGCGGCCGAACGCTTTTTAAAATGGAGTCTGGATTTAGTCGCGATTGGCACAGTCGCCGATTGTGCGACCGTCATGGGCGAAAATCGGATTTTGATTAAATATGGCCTGATCGTGATTGAAAAAACCCGTCGCCCAGGCTTGCAAAACATGTTAAAATTGTGTCTGGGCCGAACGCCGGTCTATGATACGACGCTGATCGGTTTTCGGATTGCGCCGCGCATTAACGCGGCCGGCCGTATCAGTCATCCGGATTCCAGTCTGAAATTATTGTTAACAAAGAACGCGTTAGATGCGAGTATGCTGGCGAGTGAATTGCAAACCTTGAACGCCCAACGCCAGCAAAAAATGCAGCAATCGGTCGAACAGGCTAAATTGCAATTATACGATCAAATCTTCCGGGAAAAAATTTTAATCGCCAAAAGTAAAGAATGGCATCCCGGCATTGTCGGCTTGATCGCCGGAAGGCTGACCGAAGAATATTATCGTCCGTCCATCATCTTTCATGAACGCGACGATGGAGTGTTGATAGCTTCAGCCCGCAGCACCGAACATTTCAATATCATTCAGGCGCTGACGCAGCATAAAGACTTACTATTACGTTTCGGCGGACATTCCCAGGCCGCAGGATGTTCTGTCGCCCCTGAAAAGTACGCGACTTTTTGTGAAAAAATGAAGACCCTTGCTGATCAGACGCTTGCTGATGAACAATTATACCCGCTCTTGAAAATCGACTGTGAGTTATTACCAGAGCAAGTGACCATGGACTTGAAAGATCAGATCGATTTGCTCGAACCTTATGGCATTGGCAACGAACGCCCGCTGTTTATGTTGAAACACCTGGAAGTGCAACGCCTGAACGTGGTGGGCAATGGCGGCGTGCATCTGCAACTCTGGTTAAAATTCAACGAAAAAACCCTTAAGGGCATTGCGTTTCAACAAGGTCTCCTAGCTGAAAAACTCAAAACCGGCGACCAGGTCAGCGTGGCCTGTCATCTACAAAAAAATACCTGGAATGGAGAGACTTCATTGGAAATTGAGGTTGTTGATGTGCGACAGGAATGAGGGGGCAAAACGGGCGTTATGATACTTGTAGGAACATCCGGGTTTAGTTATCCTGATTGGGTGGGACCATTCTACCCTGAAACCTTATCCAAACAGGATTTTTTGGCGTTTTACAGCCAGCATTTTCGCGCGTGTGAATTGAATTTCTCCTATTATCGCCTTCCTACTGCCCAGATATTAGCGCGCATGGCAGATAAATCCAGCGGACAGGTAGAATTTGTGCTCAAAGCGTATAAAGAGATGACGCATGAACGAGCAAAAGACGTCCAAATATTTACGGCTTTCCACCAGGCGTTGACTCCGCTGGTGCAGCGACGGCTCCTGGGCTGCGTACTTGCGCAATTTCCCTATTCATTTCAGTGTACCCGCGAGAACTTTGATTATCTCAACTATCTCAGAGATCAGTTGGGCACGCTTCCGGTGGTAATCGAGTTTCGTAATCACACATGGTTCAAAGAATCCACGTTTAGCTTTTTGAAAGACCTGAACTATGGTTTTTGCTGCGTGGATGAACCGCAGATACCCGGATTGCTTCCTCCTGTCGCAGTGGCCACGTCGCAGATTGGTTATGTGCGCTTTCATGGACGCAATCAGACCCAATGGTGGCAGCACGACGACCCGGCCGAACGTTATGATTACTTTTACAGCGAACAGGAACTTCAGGAATGGGTTCCTAAAATTCATAAGCTTGCTCAGGTGACGGAAAAAGTCTACGTGTTTACGAATAACCATCCTGAAGCCAAAGCTGTGCAGAATGCGAAACGCTTACAAGAACTGCTCTAACCTTTTTTCTAGCTAAATTATGCAGCCTAGTATGCCACAATCAGATAAACAGGATTACAAAATTTTCGAACTTGCGTTTGAATCGTTTTATGCTGGATTAACTTTAAGCGACAGAACAGGACAATGTCTCCTTTGTAATCCTATGATGGAACAGATTACGGGTTATACCAAGGAAGAAGTAAATACCTGCAAGGATTTTCTGGCCTTATTATTTATTGATCCGTTCGAATATCAGTCAGCTCTCAAACGATTGGAGGAGTTGGGCGCCTCGCGCCAATGGCATGAAATTGAAACAACCATTCGGACGAAAGACGGAATCCTCAAAACGTTGTTGGTGTTTACGTCAACAATCTCTTATCGCGATCAAGAATGGATCCTGAGTGTATATCATGATGCGAGTGAACGGAAACAGACGGATAAAATGCTTCATGAAAGCCTTGCGTTAGTGGAAAAAGCCAAACAGGAATGGGAGGCCACTGCCGATTCATTGGTTGATCTGATTTGTCTGGTTGATCGTTATGGCGGAATTGTTCGGACGAACCGTACTGTGGAACAATGGGGGTTAGGGCAGGTTGCGACGCTCAGGGGACGGAAACTTCACCCCCTCTTTCATCCCGAATGCCGGGATCTGAATTGTCCACTGGCGCAATTTTTGTGCGACGCCTGGGGGAGTTTACTGCAACATATTCCTTCTACGGCGGAACTTGCGGATCCTATTCTCAAGCGGGATATCAGCATCCAGGTTCGCCCGCTTTCGCCACAGCCTGCCAGTGCCCTGAAACATTCTGACAGTTTCGCAGTGATAACCGTGCGTGATATTACGGAACGGAAACGCTGGGAAGAACATTTGCAGCAAATGAATGCTGTTCTACAAGCTGCACAGGAGGAAACGCAACACAAGGCCCGAGAAGCGGAACTGGCGAATGAGGCCAAAAGCGCCTTTCTTGCAGCGATGAGCCATGATATCAGGACGCCAATGAATGGTATCATTGGGATGACCGAATTAGTCCTGGAAACGGAGTTAACTGAGGAACAGCGCGAATACCTCACGATAATCCAGTCATCGTCACAGTCGTTATTAAAGCTTTTGAATGATATTCTCGACTTTTCCAAGATCGAAGCCGGGCAACTTTTTCTGGAACAATCGCCGTTTCATCTGGAGAGCTCTATCGCCAGCATCGTCAATATGCTGGCCCCTCATGCGCACCAGAAAGGACTTGAATTGCTTTGGGAAATCGACCCAACTATTCCGTTACACCTGCTCGGCGATCCTTTGCGATTGCAGGAAATTATTACAAACCTGATTGGCAATGCCATTAAATTCACGCAGCAGGGCGAGATCGTCCTGAGCATTTCTCGTCATCATCCTGCTGTTCCTGAGTCTGATCCGGAGATGGTTGAATTGCATTTTCAGGTGCGCGACACAGGCATAGGCATTTCAGAAGAGATGCAGGTGAAAGTTTTCGAAGCCTTTCAACAAGCCGATCATTCGATTACCCGGGAATTCGGAGGAACCGGACTTGGCCTGGCGATTGCGAGGAGACTGGTCAAGTTAATGCACGGTACCTTGTGGGTCGAGAGCCAATACGGACAGGGGAGCATTTTTCATTTTACCGCCTGCTTTGGTACGCAAGACTCTGCGGAATCTCTCTCGTCTCGGCGGCGGCAGGTTGATCTGGATCTAGAGAACACGCCTGTGCTGATTATTGATGATAATCCTTCATCCCGGGAAATCTTGAGGCATATCATCGAATCCTGGGGGATGTCAGCAACTGTAGTGGCAAATGGAGAGGCCGGGCTTCAACTCATCTCACACGCCAATAGCCAGGGAGCGCCGTATCAGATTCTCCTGCTCGATTTACAAATGCCGGATATGGACGGATTTGAGGTTCTTCGGTGTTTACAAGGCGATCCTATCGTAAAACGCACAATTGTCATGTTGACGAGTGAAACCTTTTGGAAAGACAAAAGTCAGAGCCAATCCTATGGCATCGGAGCGTGTATTCTCAAACCAATAAACCCTTCTTTGCTTTTTGATTTGATGATCAGTCTTATAGAAAAATTCAGCGTCGAGCGCAGAAAAGAGACGCCGAAATCTCAACAAATGCTGATCTCTTCTTCTAACCAGAACACCTGGCAGTCTGCGAACCATTTCCACAATTCTGACTGCGACGAGCAGTCCACCAAATTTCCGGCATTGCACATTCTGTTAGCCGAAGATAACAAAGTCAATCGGATGGTGGTGGAACGATGGCTGCGCAGACGCGGCTGGAGCATCACCATTGCTCAGAATGGACAGGAAGTTCTGGACGCGCTTGGAGAACACACCTTTGATCTGATTTTAATGGATATTCAGATGCCGAAAATGGATGGGATACTGGCGACCAAAACGATTCGAGAACGTGAGGAGCACACCCATCGCCATATTCCGATTATCGCGCTCACCGCGCATGCGATGGAAGGGGATCAGGAACGTTTTCTCCAGGCCGGCATGGATGCCTATGTCGCCAAACCCCTTAATTCGAAACAATTGTTCGCCGCCATCGAAGCCTGCCTGACTCCTCAATCCTGCGAACCTGTCAGCGAGGCCGATCACGCGACCGACCCTCAGAAACCACTCCTAGATTTTGAAGAATTACTGCGTTCTTTTGATCATGACCGAGAATTTGTCCGAGAATTAGTGACCACCTATCTCAAACAAAGTTCACCGGAGATTTTACACTCAATTCAAGAGGCAGTAGAACAACGAAATGCGGAATTGTTGGAAAAAGCTGCCCACCGCTTAAAAGGCGCTTCAGCAGTCATTGGAGCCAAAGAGATTTATAGAACGGCCAGCCAATTAGAAGAAATGGGACGGTTACAAAACATTACAGACCCTTATGCGCAATGGCGATTGCTGACTCAACAGATGGATGCGCTTGAACAGTTTGTCGAGCAGCACATTGGTTTTTATCTTGCTCCCAACTCATAAAGGATGTTTTATAAGCAGGGACTTCCTGGCTTTTGCCTGGCAGCTGCATTTTTTTCCTTGCGTTTTTTCATAAATGGATCAGAATGTATCATGGAAAATCTGAATACTTTGATCATTTTTCTTGATCACACCCAACTGTCAGGCATGCACAAGCGGAGCCACAGCCGCGGGTTTAGGCACAGAGAAATGCGATTCACGTTTAATGGAGCTTTCCACATCTTGCAGCGATTGGATCACTTCTGAAATCAGAAGCGCTTGTTTACTCCGCAGATCGTGGTGTTCCAACCGGTCTGCATATACAATGGATTCTTCGAGAGTATAAAGTTTTCCCAGAGCAGTTGTCAATTCGCTCAAAACATCTATATACATAGTGTAACCTCCTTGCATGTACACCTTAGACGAAGGGAGAAAAAGGGGGTTTGATAAAAAACGTATTTTTTGAAAAATTTTTCCAGAGTGAGGAGTAGAACGACAATGTATTGGCAAAAAGATATTGAAACTATGCCGGTTTCCGCATTGCAGGCGTTGCAATTGCAACGCCTTAAGGAGGTTGTGCAGCGAGCTTCGGCCTCGTCGTATTATCAACAACTCTTTCAGAACCATGGGGTGACCGTTGAAGAGTTACGCACCCTCGATGATATTCGGAAATTTCCGTTTACGACAAAGCAGGATTTACGCAATGGATATCCTTATGGCTTTTTAACCGTCACAAGAGACGAAGTGGTGCGTCTGCACTCATCTTCCGGAACGACCGGTCAGGCGACCGTGATCTTTCATACTTCCCACGACATTGAGGATTGGGCGAATTTAATGGCGCGCTGTATGTATATGAGCGGGGCCAGAAAATCCGATGTCTTTCAAAATATGACCGGTTACGGCATGTTTACCGGCGGGTTAGGTTTCCATTATGGCGCAGAGCGCCTGGGAGTGTTAACCGTACCGGCCGGCTCAGGCAATAGTAAACGCCAGATTCGATTCATGAAAGATTTTTCAACGACGCTTTTACATATCATCCCCAGTTACGCGCTTCATTTGCTTTCCGTCTTTGAGGAAGAAGGTGTGAATCCCAAAACCGATCTCTGTTTGAAAATCGTCTATCTTGGAGCTGAACCCCATTCCGAACATACACGCCGGCGGATTGAAACCGCCCTCGGGGTGAAAGCCTACAATTCCTATGGCTTATCCGAAATGTATGGCCCCGGGGTGGCCTTTGAATGCCCGGAACAACAAGGCTTACACATCTGGGAAGATTGTTACTTTGTGGAAATTATTAACCCTCAGACTCTGGAACCTGTCTCTGATGGAGAAGAGGGCGAACTGGTGCTGACAACGTTAAGCCGCGAAGCCATGCCGTTGATTCGCTATCGTACCAGAGATCTAACAGCGGCCTTTTCCGAACCATGCGCCTGCGGCCGCACCCATAAACGTTTAAGCCGGATTAAAGGACGGTCCGATGATATGTTCATTGTCAAAGGTGTGAACGTCTTTCCGATGCAGGTTGAAACCGTGCTGATGAGCATCCCTGAAGTCGGCACCAATTACGTGATTGAATTAGATACTGAGGAAGAAATTGATGTCATGACCGTCAAAGTCGAAGTGCAGAGCGATTTTTTCCTTGGTGATATTAAAGGGTTAAAAGCGTTGCAGCAAAAAATTACAACCGCCTTACGCAGTGAAGTGCTGTTTACGCCGAAAGTGATGCTGGTTGAACCGGATTCTATCCCAGAAGCCCAGGGAAAAGCCGTGCGAGTGATTGATCACAGACAACAGCACTAAATAAGAACAAGGAGGATGCTATGATTGCCAACCATATTTCCGTGTTTGCTGAAAATAAACCCGGACGTCTTGAAAATATCACCGGGATCCTGGCAGAGGCCAATATGAACATCCGCGCCATTAAAATTTCCGATCTGGGAGAGTTTGGCGTGATCAAAGTGCTCGTCAATGATCCGGATGCTGCCTACCAGATTCTGAAAGACGGTCATGTTTCCGTGTCTAAGAAGCCGATCATCGTCGTCATGATGGATGATAAGCCCGGCCGATTGCATGAGGTGTTTAAGATTCTCACTCAACATAACATTAATGTGGAAGATTCTTACGGTTTCACCACAGGTGAAAAAGGGATTTTGGTCGTAGAAGTTGCTAATGTGTCTGAAGTGTCGAACATGCTGAAACATTCCGGCCTGCATTTGCTGACCAAAGAGGAAATTTACGCCTTATAACAAGGCCGCAATTTTCCGTGCTCTTTACCAGGTATACATACAGTTCTCCGACTCTTGTTTAGAAACAATACGTCGGACAGTTTTCGCATGACCCCCTTTATCCCCAGGGCTGTGAAGTTCTCGCAGGGGAAAAACTGTACCCCCCTTTTATTCCCCCCGCAAGCGGGGGAAACGGATTGACTTCCTCCGCTTGCGGGGGGCGAATCAAAACTGTCCGAAGTATTATTAGAAAGAAACCGGAAGAAAAACAGACGGACCCTTGAGAGAATTCTCCTTTTGTTTCCCAGACAAGGCTGCCGGGGATACAAAAGACTAACTAGTTACCTCTACTCTTATGAGCCATACAGATCACAAGCACCATGCCGCCCAACAGGTTAATTGCATGGTCATTACAATCAGCGACACCCGCACAGCCGACACCGATACCAGCGGACAATTGATGGTCACGTTGTTAGAACGCAATGGGCATCGCGTACTGTGTAAAAATATCGTACCTGACGAACCGGAGACTATTCAGAGCCAGTTGCGCGAAGGAATCGCGTCAGATGAGATCCAGGCGATTTTATGCAACGGCGGGACGGGGATTTCCTTGCGCGACCGCAGTTACGAAGCGATTGAACAGCTTTTAGACAAACGCCTGGACGGTTTTGGCGAATTATTTCGAATGATAAGCTACCAGGAGATCGGATCGGCGGCGATGATGAGTCGAGCTGTCGCCGGTATTGCAGGCGGAACCATCATTTTTTCGACGCCTGGTTCAAAAAACGCGGTGAGATTAGCCATGGAACAACTCATCTTGCCGGAACTTGGGCATCTGATCTGGGAGATCACGAAACATTTGACATAAAAAGACAAAAAGCCGGGGTCCTTTAAAAAACCTGGTTTCTAGAACTTACATGTTGGCTATTATGAGGGAACAATCAGGCATTTTGACCTATCGCTTACTGCATCATCTTGTTGAAACCGGAGCGGTCAATGTCGATCAGCCGGTGACACCGGCACAATATCAACCTGCCAGTCTGGATTTGCGTCTTGGCAAGGTGGCGTATCGCATTCGCAGCAGCTTTGTGCCCGGCAGTTTGACCGTTGAGGAGGTCTTGCGCGACTTACAAATGTACACGATTGACCTGGAAACCAACGGTATTCTTGAAAAAAATCAGGTCTATCTCGCCCCATTGCAAGAATCGCTGGCACTGCCGTCGGACTTGCGAGCACGGGCGAACCCCAAAAGCACGACCGGTCGCCTGGATATGCTCACCAGAGTGATTAGCGACCATAATTCTCGTTTTGACGACGTACAGGCCGGTTATTGCGGTCAACTTTATCTGGAAATCGTGCCCAAATCCTTTACTGTGCGAGTGAAACCCGGCTTATGCTTAAACCAGTTGCGTTTTGTGCAAGGAGAACCTCATCTGGAGGATCAAGAACTTGTCGCCTTGTACCAACACACTCCTCTACTATATGATAACACTGATACCCCGATTTTTCCGGAAGCGGCCTGTATTCAAGACGGTCTTCTGATGAGTGTTGATTTGCAGGGGGAAAAAAATCAGGGTATTATCGGCTATAAAGCTCGCAAAAACAGCGATATTATTGATCTGACACGCCTTCGCTTTTATCAAGTCAACGATTTCTGGGAACCGATTCAACGCCAGAAACGGGATCAGTTAATTTTGGAACCGGAAGAATTTCATCTGCTTTGTTCACAGGAAAAAGTGCGTATTCCGCCAGACTATTCTGCTGAAATGGTCGCGTATGATATTGGAGCCGGTGAGTTTCGCGTCCATTACGCCGGATTTTTTGATCCGGGGTTTGGCTATGGCAGTGGTGACATTCCTGGCACATACGCCGTGCTGGAAGTGCGTTCGCACGACGTGCCGTATCGCATCAGTCACGGCCAGCCTTTTTGCAAAATTCAATATGCTCGCAATAGCGAACGTCCGCAAGTTGTCTATGGCACAGATCTTGAGTCAAATTATCAACGCCAGAAATTATCTTTAAGCAAACAGTTTCAACAATAGGACAGCAAATACAATGACAATTACTATAAAATTTTTTGCCGCATTTCACGATATTGTCGGCGTCAGCGAACTGAAAATGGACATAGCAGACACCGCCACTGTGGGCGATCTTATCATCCGACTTGAACAGCAATATCCACAGTTTGCGGGAAAACTCGAAAGACAGGGATTGGTCGCGATCAATGAAAAATACGCCCATCGCCGCAAGGAACTTCAGCCCAATGATGTCGTCGCCCTGTTCCCTCCGGTCAGCGGCGGCTGAGAGAATAACTCTGTAAACGGAGACAGGTTTATGATCTACAAAATTACCGAACAACCGATTCGGACAGAATCTTTGATTGACGTCATGCGTGTGGAGACCTCTGGTGCAATTGCGACATTTCACGGAATCGTGCGTAAACCCTCCAGAGGACGCGACATTCTGTATTTGGAATATACAGCCTACGAAGCGATGGCCTTGAAGGTTTTGGAACAAATCGGAGAAGAAATTTACGCTAATATGAGTGTTGATAAGGTACTCATCGTGCATCGCACCGGGCGTCTGGACATCGGCGAGACCTCGATCTTGATCGCAATTGCCGCTCCTCATCGCAAAGCCGCACTCGAAGCGTGCAGCTACGCCATTGAACGCATCAAACAAATTTTACCGGTCTGGAAAAAAGAAGTCTGGCAAGGCGGCGAAGAATGGATTGAAGGCGCGTAAAATCCTTTAGAACACAAAATGCGAATTGACTGTTACTGAGTCAACCAGGGGACATTGGAGAGCCGGATGCCTTGAAAGGTGCGCATCCGGTTCGGGAACACCCGTTGTTGCGCGCCCATGAATCCGGATCGTTCGGGCGTTCACCTTGTGACGGGAGAGAGAAAACTCAACATCAGTAAATATTACTTGCAAAATAGTCTATAGTATGGGTATAAGTAATTATGAATACATGTCGTCAGTTTCGACAGGCCGAGAAACCGGGTTTTTTCGAAAAAAACCCGGTTTCTGATGTGCAAAAAAAATTACTGATTATCATTTACTGCTTCTACTGATTGTAAAGACGTTCTTTATCCACCTTTGCTCTCTTCCGTAGGGGAGAAACCGGAGGAAACGACAATGGACCACTCGCTTACATTAGACGATGTTCGTCAGAAACTCAGAATTGTCAAACCCAAAACAGCCGGGAAAGATGCGCCTGTCACCAGCGCCTATCTCACCACCAGGGTCACGGCCTTGGAAGATGGCCTGAATCTGAACCGGCAAGACGGGGGCCTGGTGAAATTTACCGACATTTCCCTGCTGCTGGCGTTTCGTTTGGATAGCGATCCGGACACCTGGTACATGGAACTGTTTGTTTACGGTCAGGAATCCCCATTTCGCCTCTCGCAGAAAGCGATTAATTACCGTCAATTTCTGCCGGAAATTTCGCAGCGTTCAAAAGATAATTTTTATGCGTTTTTCCTGTATCTTTTGAAAAAAATGGATTCCGTCTACGTTGATGAACACACGGTGGAATTCCTCAAATCCCGAAAAATTATCAGCTTTCCCGATTTTCAACTGTATGAAGATTATACCGGGCAGCTCTGGTTTCAATTGATCACCTGGATAAAATTCCAGTGCGATCAGTGCGGAGAGGTGTACTGGGTTGATGACGCCAAAATCAGTTCGAAGGGCGCAAAAACCAAATGCGTGAAATGTCAAAGCATTATCACGGTGCAGCAACGCGAAAAGCCGCAGCCGCTTGCGCCAAAAGAACAACGTAAGACAAGTCCCTGCCCGCATTGCGGCTATGAGAACTCTGAAGGCGCGCAGTTTTGCGTGATGTGTCAAAAGCCACTGGTTGATTTTATTGCAAAAGCCGCCCCCCAACCGAAACCTGCTCCGCATGCCGCGCCGGAACAGCCGACGCAACAAGAACCGCCGGCGCCGCCTTCGGAGCCAAAGTCATCTCTATCGTTAGAATTTCCTGGATTGCCGATTCAAGCCCGTGAACAGAAAATTTCCAGCCGATCGCTGCGAGAATTATCTCTCGCGTTGCAAGACGATATTAACACCCTGGACAATCCCTTTGCCTGGTTTACGCAATTTTCCCGGATTATGCAATGGTTAGGATTTGTGTTTCTGGCAGGCGGAATTTTACTCGGGGTGTATATCTATTTTGGTTTACCAGATCCCGAACCGCCCAAATTTCTGACAGATACCCAACGCATGACGTACGCAGGTATTTCCGCCGGTATCGGATTTCTTCTGTCGCTCGCATGCATTATCGTCAGCAATATTATCGCGTTGACGCTTGAGATTGAGCGAAATACCAGAGTCACCGCGCTGTTAATCCACCGCCTGATCTCAAAACAAGAGTAAGCAGCGAGTGCTTTGACAACCTTTAACTGACAGGTTCGTAGTTCGCGCGTGAGCGCGTTTTCCGCCTGAAGGCGGGACTACGAACGTGCCAGTTCCCCTTTGACCAATACCGCTTAATACGTGCTTTGCACTTCCACGCCTTTCAGGGTGTTCTGATACAAATTCTGGCGTAGATAATCGCCGCTTTGCTGTTGAATGGCGATGTTAGTTTCTCTCAACTGCTGTATGGCTTGCGAACGCATATCGGCCGGAGCTTGCGGCAGCGGATGCGGTAGAATTGCACTCGGCGGCTGCAACGCAGCTTTGCCGCGAGAGAACGCATACTGGTCGCCTTTGCGGGCGATGACCGTTGCTGCGCCGTGAATGTTATCGGCGATGAAAATGCCGCGTAAATCCGTGGAACCGGAGACAAATTCGCTGTCGCCGGAGCCGATCACTTTTACGTGCACTCTGTTCTCATACTTCCCGCTTTCCGCATTCAGCACATTCACCCGCACCCGTCCGCTGACAATATCTTCTTCAACTTCCAGCTTGAGCTGGCTGAGCAGCACCATGCCTGAAGCGTCACGTTCGCTCTCTTTGGCAACCACCAAATACGCGCCTTCTTTTTGCAGCGGCAGCGCAAGCTCGTAAGTTTTCTCTGCGTAATCTTTGCCATCGCCCAGAGTCAAATTTTCCTGATAATAGGGCGTAATTCCGGCCAGATTGACATTGGTGATAGTATTGAGATTTTTTTGCAGCAGATACAAGGTCATCAAATCCACGCGATAGACCAGCAGATTCACATCTTTCACATTGCGATAGTGCAGGGTAATCTGCGCTTCTTCCCCGGGCCGGAATGCGCTGACTTCCTCCAATTTCAAGTGCTTGCGCTGAAAATAGGCAATCGCTTCTCTGGCATCCGGGAACTGATCTTTGACCTTTTCATATTCCGCAATCGCCTGTTCCGGCTGACGCATCGAATGGTAAATCTGTCCCATGATGTAAATCGCCAGATTTTTATGCTCGCTCTCAACCAGTCTGCCCTGTGAATCCGTATATTTACCGGTTGCGACAGCGCGGCAGAGGTTCAGGGATTCCTCGTAACGTTCCAGTTCAAAATTGGCATAGCCTTCGATATACTGATAGCCGCTGAAATACGGGCTTTGGGGATAGCGCTGCCGGCTGCGCTGCGCCGCTTGCACCACAGGTTCAAAGGCTTCCAGATCAAGATAGGCATTCAGCAGGGAAAAGCTGACCTGATCCACAATCGGATTCTCAGAGTAACGCGCTAAAAATTCCTGAAACATCTCAATGGTAAGTTCGAGCAATTCCTTGCGTGAATACGGAGTATTTTGGAAAAATTCAGGGTTTTGCCGCATCCGTTCCGCCTGAGTGGATAACAACTGCGTCAGCGCGTACAAGGAGGTTTCTGTCACCGGAATGTCAGGATATTCGGCGATCAGATCCCGGGTGTATTCCACCGAAGGCAAAAATTCACCTTGCGCCTCCAACGTGCCGCTGACCTGCACATCTTTCAAGAACGAGGCTTCGGCCGTAGCTCTGAACACCTGGACTGCCCGCTCATATTCCTGAATGTCGCGGTACGCCTGTCCCACGCGCAGAATATCTTCAAAGGAGAGCACCAGATCCGGGTATTTTTCCTTCAAGATTTCAAAATACTGCACAATATCGCGGGAATTATCGGCGGCAATCGCCATAAAGAGCAGCATCCGCGCCGTATCGCGATAATAATCGGAGCGCAGCCGGTATTGTTCAAATAACTGCTGCAAGAGCGGCTGCGCATCGGCATGGCGTTTGTCGTCGAACAAGGCCTTGCCATAATAGTAAAGTTCATCCGGCGTGTTTTTGTACTGTTCCGTCAGCGCTTCACCGCGTTTCAAGACGGTGATCTGGTAGGGGTCGCCGTAATCCCTGCGTTCGGGGAAATAGGGATCGCGAATCTGGGACGGCAGCACGCGATATTCACCCGGCAGATAGCCGTACAAATCATACGACACCGTTCCGTAACGGGCATTGTTCAGATAGAACAGAATTTTGCCGTCAGCGATCTCATAATCCAGCAATTGTCCCTGAATTGACTGACTCAGCGCGGTGCAGCCTGAGGGCAGCGGTTCTTCGAGAATCAGGCGGGCATTGGTGTAAGGATGTTCCGTGTCAAATTCTCGCCGCTGAAAGTTCAGGGTGACACGTCCATAGCCGCCCAGCGGAATTTGCGTGAGTTCATTGCGCCAGGTAGAATAGGAGCCGTCGAGCACGCTGAACCCTCTGGGGATTTCCTGGCCTTTATAGATGAGCGGCGCGGGTTCGTAATAGCGCCGGATTTCAAAATGTTCCTGAGTTTTGCGCACGTCGCGGCTGATCCCTTTGAGCACGCAGACATAATTCAACGTTCCGCGCCCCTCAAAATTGAACGTCACCAGATTATCCGCATCTTTCAGCAGATACGGCGCAATGTGCAACACGCGTGCTCCCTGTTCGCTGGCGATTACCTGCCTATCAATCGGCTGTCCGTTGACCCGGACGTCCAACTGATAGCGGTCAGCCGCATAACGGGCATGTGGCAGATATTCACGTAAAGCGGTGGACACCCGTGCATTCGTGCGCAGCGAACCCCAGCCGATCCATTGCCGCTGACTGTAAAGCCAGTCAACGGCTGCGAGAATCACAGGCGACCCCGGTTCGACCTTTTGCAGGGCGAGCAGAGCCATAGACGTGGTTTCCACCGGATCCTGCAGCCAGGGATAGGGCGAATCTGAAGGCCAGAAGACTGTCTGCTTTCCGGTCGCCTGATCCTGTTGGATGGTAGCCTTATTTCGGAGGATTGTCAGCAGTTCGCGTGCAATTTCCGGACGGTTCAATTCATGATACATCAGAATCAGCAAGGCCAGTCCCGGGGTTCGCAAGGTATTGCGTTCACGATACACGCGGTTAATATGCGCAAAATCCACATCTTCTGCGATTGTCAAAGCATGCAGCAGGCAGGTTTTGAGTTCGTTATCCTGAAGCGCCTGAAATTCGCGTTTCAGATAGTTCAATCCGTTCTGCCAGACATCGGCTCTGACGCCATATCCCTGTTTTCTGGCCTGTGCGAACAAGACGATTGCATCGGCAGACACAAACAGATCGCTGCGATTGTCCGCGCCGGTCCAGTTCCAGCCTCCGTCCTGATTCTGCTGCAACGCAATATCAGTCAATAAGGCCTGTAAACGCCTCTGGAGTTCTCGGATTTTTCCTTCAGCAAAAGAAGCGTCAACAGACGTAAGCGCGTTCAAGACGACCTGAGCTTCATGAATTGACGACGAACGCGGCGCTCGCAAGGGCCAGGGCCTATCGTCAACCAGGTCGAGCAGAGTGCGGTCGAGAGCCGGATTGAGTAAAATCTGCATCTCCCGGTAGAGATACTGGCGATCGCCGGGCAAAGAAACTTCGATGCTGCGATCATCCTGCAAGGTCCCGCTTTTCGTGCTGACATGCTCGATACCCCATAGACGCACCGGCGTTTCGCGTTTGATCCGATCCTGAAATTGGTTGGCGTTAGCCGTCAGTTCCAGAGTAAGCGGCGTAATGGTTTCCTGCTGCGTGAGACGTGAAAGATCAAGGCGATAAGCGGCTTCAAACACCGATTGCTCCTGTACCTGAATCTGCTGAGCCTGTTGTTCAAGCACAGACTCCTGCATACTGGCGCGAAACGTTAATTGTGTCTCCTGCGCTTTGCCGGAAGTATTGTGAACACTGGCAAGTACGGAGATATTGTCGCCTTCGGTAAAGATCGCCGGGACTTTCAGATCCGCAAAGAAGGGCAGTTTGGTAACGATTCCGGCGGTGTTTTCACCCACCAGTGTGTCTTTGCTCACGCCGCGGCTGGTAAAACGCCATTCAGTCGTAGAATCGGGCAGAACAACTGTCACAACTGCCTTTCCGTCAGTATCTGTTACGATGCCGGGGTTCCAATAGCCGGTTTCCGGGAAATACGCGCGTAGGGCTGAGAGAAATTCCTCGCCTTTGTCTTTTTCCATCGGCGCTGGCGGCGCAAAAGCTGCTTTCATTTCTGAATCCACCATCGCTTGCGGCGCAATCATACCCGCCATCGCGCGAGATGAGGGCGCGGCCACTTCATCGGCCGTGGACAAAGAGAACCTGGAGGCTTCCGGTTCAGCGGCCAATTCTCCGCGATAGCGTTGTTCTTCTTCAACCAGGTCAGTCACGATTTCTCTGGTTTCAGCTTCAAAACGGAAGGTGCAGGAAGATGCGGTGCTGGCCGCCAATTCCCGCTGCTGGTCGTAGAAAAAATCACGAATCGGAGGGACCTGATCTGCATATTGGGCGTATAAGGCTTCATCCACCATTGCCAATGAGACTTCAGCCGCGACCGGGCTGCCATTCTGATCCGTGGTGGTAATATGGACCTCGATGGTTTCGGCCGGTTCAAAGAAACCGAGTTTTTCGGAAAAACCCGGTTTCTGCACATCAAGCGCGATATTCAAGCCTTGAATCACGGCAAATTCTTTCTGGGCCTGATGCAAGGTGTTGCCCTGCATTTGTGCGACAGCCAGAGTAAAATTGGGGGCTAGTTCACTGCTGATCTCGAGAGCGAGCGGATTTTTTTCAGGCTGAATCGCGATGATTTCATACGATAAAATCGCTTCCCCTTCGTAAGTCAATAGACCCAATCCTGCCTTTGCCCGTGAAAACAAGGTGATTTCCGGCCGTTCACCGACATTGAATTCTTCACGGTCTGCGATCAGGCGCAGCATGATCTCGTCATCCTTGCCGGAAATAAACACTTCAGTCTGACCGGAGACCGGATTATCGAAGCGGTCGCGCCCTTCAGCCCGCAGGATATATGTTCCGCCCTCTTGCAAGCGAAGCGAGGCTGTTGCGCTGCCATCGTCGCCGGTGACAACCTGCTGTTCCGTAACTTTGACTTCAGCCGTCTCGTTGTAGGGCGTGGTCTCGCGTTTGAACACCCCAAGTATCAAGGTTTCTTGCATGGCGTTTCCGACAGGATCGAGAGCAGCCACCTTGACTTCAATATCTTCGTTGACCAGATAGACATTTCTCAGCGTACTCACCGTGCAATCAAAACCGCGCGTCGCCAGCCACACGGTTTTGGCAGTCTGCACATGTTCATCGTCCAGCCGGGCGTTCAGCGTAATTGGCTGATTTTCCGCAAAATCCCGGGTGCTGAAAGAAAAGGTAAGCTTGCCGTGTTGATCGGTCATTTCAGAACGGGTTTCCAGATGTTCCAGCGCGTAAGTGACCGGTTTCTCCTTGAGCGGCTCACCGTAGTAGTATTGCGCCGTGATTGTGCCTGTAATCGTCTCGCCCCGAAAATAGACTTCCCGATCAGCCTCGATGCTCAACTTCACCTGTTCCAGCTTGTATTCCTCCACCAGAAATTGACCGTTATACGCCTCTCTGCCACGCGTGAGCACAATGCGGTACGCTCCCAGCGGCGCAGCCGTGCTCAGCTCAAAATCCGCTGCAAACGAGCGGAAAGGGCTGAGTTCGATCTCGGTCTGATACACTGGTGTTCCTTGTGAACTAAGGACGCTGAGGTGATATTGCTGCTCTGAGGTCAAAGCGTCTGTCTCAGAAGGCAACGATAATACATCACCCTGAGGGGGCGGAGAATCATGCACGGGTGATAAATCACTATGAGAGTTCGGAGAATCGTGACCTGGGGCTAAAACCCCAGTCTCAAAGCGTAAGGGTGATAAATCACCCTGAGGAGTCTTGAGAGTGGGGGGAGCCGTCTTTAGACTGCTTGAACTTTGAGACCGGACATTGATGTCCGGGAGGCGCGGAACCCGCAGCACGCCCTGTTCATCAACCTCACGCACAATGCTTTTGATCTTGACCTGCTGGCCCGGGCGATAGGCCGGACGGTCGGTGTAAAGATAGCCGCGCGACCGTAATCCGACAATGTACTGCAATTCGCTGATATTCAGCGTGTTTGAAGCATAATGTTTCCCACTATAGGCAAACACGCGCACATCCGACAGATTGTTCAATTCTGCAAAAGCCGCGTGAAAAACGCCGTCTTTCCCGGTGCTCTGTTCCGTAAAAATCTTCGCGCCGTCGCTCAACAGCAGTTTGATGTCAGGAGAGACTTCACCAGTGCGCATGTTCTGCGCAAACACCAGCACGTCCTGTTTGGTGCTTTTTACGATCACATCCAGATCCGTGATCAAGACCAAGGTTGTGGCTTCATACCCTGTGTCCCCGATCTTCACATTTTCCTCGCTGCACGTTACTAAATACGCGCCCGGCTCTGTGAAGGGCATCACAAAATTCTGTTCAAACTCACGAAAGCGTTCGTAATTTCGGATAGTTTCCTGCCAGGTCTGATCCGGGTCAATCAAGGCAATGTCCAGGTCATCAATTCCGTCCGTGGTCTGCATTTTGCGGAAATAGGTTTCTACATCAACCTTATACATTTTCAAGGTCAGGGACTCGATGTTGCGAGTTGTGACCTTGAGTGCAGGGGTTTCGTTGGTGCGAAACGCTCGCTCGGTCAACACGGCCAGGCGTTTAACCTGCATCAGGCGCAGCCGTTCCTGGGCCTGCGCCATGTATGCCCCCCAGGTCACCTTTTTATAGGCCTCAAACGCCTCTTCAAACTTCAATAAGCGGGTTTCGAACAAGCGGCCGATTTCGTATTGGGCTTGCGAAGCCGGTTCTGTGCCCGGATATTTCGAGGCTGTACGCTGCCACTGCAAGATCGCCTGCTGATACAACGCCTCTTTCTCCCCCGCCAGACCACTCTCTGCCTGGGAGGGGCCAGGGGTGGGTTCTTCCGCTTCTTTCACAAACGTCTCTCCAATTCGAAACATGATCTCAGGATTGCGTTGATCCAGCGGATACGCGCTTAAAAATCCTTCCCAGGCGGTGCGAGCTTCCTGATAAGCTTCTTCACGCAGCAGTTTATCGGCCATCAAATATTCGGTATCAATCATCAGGCGCTGTACTTCACTCCAATGTTGATCCGCCGGATATTGCTGTAAAAATTCAGCCCAGACCCGGAGCGCGTCGTCAAATTTGCGCTGCTGCTGATAGACTCTTCCCAACGTATAACGCGCCTGCGCCAGCAAATTCCCCGTCAGACCACTGTCTGCCTGGGAGGGGTCAGGAGTGGGTTTCCCCTCATATTTCTCCAGATAGGCCTGAAATGCGCTGACCGCATCCTCATAGCGGCCAAAGTGATAATACGACAGGCCGATTTCATATTCCGCCTGTACCGCCAGTTTGTCTTGCGGATAGAGTTCAAACACGTTCCGCAGCACCTCAACCCCCATTTCCAGCTCTTCCGCCGATGTCGGATGCGGGATATTATAGGCGCGCGAAAGCAGAAATGCGGCCTGCGGGGCATGAGTATCAGCCGGAAAATCCTCGAGAAAATCGCGAAACACCTTACGAGCTTGCAGCAATTGTCCCTGTTTGAGATAGGATTGCGCCAGATAAAACACGCTCTCGGTCAGAAATTTTCCCTCAGGATACTCTGTTTGAAGTGCGGTCAAAACCTGAATCGCTTCAGAGTAATTCCCTAATTCGTAAGCGCAACGGGCAATTTGAAAACGGATTTCTTCGTGGGCGGCCTTACTGAGTTCCAATTGCAAGGCCAATTCATAGAAGGTTTTGGCGCGGCTGTAGTCCGGCTGTTCTTCAAGCATCGCCTGCTGCTGCCGCTTCACCCATTTCCCGCTGAAATATTCCTCAGCAAAATCCAGATAGACTTTCGCAATCCGTTCTTTCCGTTCCGGCGAGACCAGTCGGATCACTTCCTGTTCATAAATGCGTTCGGCCCGGTCGAATTGTTTTAGCTTGAGGTAACACTCAGCCTGTTTGAAGACTGCTTTGGCTTTCCAGGCCGAATCAGGATATTCCGCCAGGATTCTGGCATACCACTCGCTGGCAGTCTCATATTCTCCCTGATAAAAATAGGCATTTCCTATAAAAAAAAGGACTGCATCTTTTGCCCCTGTCCCTTCCTGATCGAGCACTGTTTGCAGAAGAGGGATCGCGTCGGCATATTTGCGATCACCAAGCAGTTCTTTTGCATTGGAAAGGGTTGACTGTTCAGCAAAAACAACGGCGGGCAAAAGAGAAAAGAGACAAACAATTCCAAGACACGTCAAAAAAAAGAGCGCTTTCATAATTATCACCTCTTGAGGCTAATTGTGCTGACGTTGTAAGCATTTATTGTCATCTGATAAATACTTTCTTTGCTCATCAGAAACCGGGTTTTTCGAAAAACCTCGATTTCCTGGTCCGTCAAAATTGACAAAATTTTATGTCTATCACTTAAGTCCTATCAGGATGTTTTGTCCACGAAAATTTATTCATATATCAAGTAAAACTCTATTTAGCTGTTGAAACACAAGGTTTTCCTCTATTTCTCCTGATTTTGGTTTTTCAAAATTTCGGATTTAAGGACAATACTGCCAAATCCGAAAAATAAATTCATCACTTGAATATTGACAAACCAATGTTTCTCTTATATGTTATAAAAAAATAAAACCATGCCTGATCATGCTGCAACACAAGATCTCCGAAGCGATTCTGAAAAATTAGAGCAATCATTGCAGTAGAGGAATAAAAATAACGTCAATGAAGATGACAAGTTCTCCCTTTCGCGACGATTAAGGATCAGGGGGAACATTTTGTGACGGACAGAACAGCGTAATGACTTTGAGCCAGAAGAGGGAGCGATGAGCTGGGCAGGAGCCTCTCTCGACCTTCCCCCAACAAAAAGGAGACAACCATGAATAAATGGAACACACGCAGAGGTCTGAAATCAATTTCTCTACAGATCAGTACGACGGTGTTTATGCAGCAAACAGGTCTGCTGAGAAAATGGGCATTGTCGCTGTTTCTGCTCCTGGTGTGTCTGGCGTTTGTCTTAACAGGCCGTGCTCACGCAGATTGGAGCAATCAGTTTAATGTCGCGGGGACAACAGGAACAGTATTTGCCATGACAAAAGACCCTTCCGGCAATATTTACATCGGTGGTCATTTCACGGTGGTTGGCCAAACGTCTGCCAACTACATTGCCAAATGGAACGGCACAAGCTGGTCAGCTCTGGGAACCGGAATGGACGATGAGATTTATGCTTTGGCATGGGACAGCACCAACAATCTGCTGTATGCCGGCGGAAACTTTACCACGGCTGGCGGTATCGCGGCCAACCATGTTGCCAAATGGAATGGGACGGCCTGGGCAGCTCTGGGAGACGGAATAAATGGTGTTGTCAAGGCCCTGGTGTGTGACAATAGCAGTAATCTGTATGCCGGCGGAAACTTCACTACAGCTGGCGGCAGTGTGGCCAATTACGTTGCCAAATGGAATGGCGCATCCTGGTCGGATCTGGGAACGACCAGCATAAAAAATGAAGTTTATGCCCTGACGTGGGATAGCACCAACAATCTGCTGTATGCCGGCGGAGACTTCACTACTGCTGGCGGCAGTGTGGCCAATTACATTGCTAAATGGAACGCTTCCTCCTGGTCCGCAATGGGAAGCGACCCAGGCGATGGTGTCCGTGCTCTTGCATTTGACAGCGGCACTCTGTATGCCGGTGGATATTTCGGAGTTCTCAAATGGGGTGGCAGTTCGTGGTCTTTGTTAGGAACCGGCACAAGCGGTGGCGGTGTCTTCTCCCTTGCATTTGACAGCAGCGGCACTCTGTATGCCGGTGGAGAATTCTCCACAGCCGGAGGCAGCCAGGCCAACTCCATTGCCAAATGGAGTGACGAATCCTGGTCAGCAATGGGCACTGGCATGAACAGTTATGTCAATGCCCTGGCGTGTGACAATAGCGGGAATCTGTATGCCGGCGGAGATTTCACCGAAGCCGGCGGTGTTGCAGCCAACTACATTGCCAAATGGCATAGCACGACCTGGACTGAGGCAACTGCTTCCGGATATGGGATGAATGGTGACATCTATGCCCTTGTGCGCGACAGCGCAGGCAATCTGTATGCCGGCGGAGCGTTCACCAGAGCCGGCGGCGTTGCGGCCAGCTACATTGCCAAATGGGATGGCGTCTCCTGGTCAGCAATGGGCACTGGCATGAATAGTCCTGTCAACGCTCTGGCATGGGACAATAGCGGGAACCTGTATGCCGGCGGAAATTTCACTACTGCTGGCGACAGCTCGGCCAATTACATTGCCAAATGGAATAGTACAACCTCAACCTGGTCAGCAATGGGCACTGGCATGGATTATCCTGTCAACGCTCTGGCGTGGGACAATAGCGGGAACCTGTATGCCGGCGGAAATTTCACCAAAGCCGGCGGCGTTGCGGCCAGCTACATTGCCAAATGGAGTGACGAATCCTGGTCAGCAATGGGAACTGGCATGGATGCTAAAGTTTTTGCCCTGGCGTGGGACAATAGCGGGAACCTATATGCTGGCGGAGATTTTACCACTGCTGGCGTCAGCTCGGCCAATTACATTGCCAAATGGAATAGTACAACCTCAACCTGGTCAGCAATGGGAACTGGCATGAGCGGTGGTGGTGTCCGTGCTCTTGAATTCGGCAGCGACGGCAAGCTGTATGCCGGCGGAAACTTTATTTACGCTGGCGGCAACACCGTCTATTATATTGCCAAATGGAGTGACGAATCCTGGTCGGCGCTGGGAACTGGCATGAGCGGTGGGAATATTAGTGCCCTTGAATTCGGCAGCGACGGCATGCTGTATGCCGGCGGGGGGTTCACCTCTCCTGCCAACCGGATCGCCAGATGGGATGGTGCTAGCTGGTCGGCATTAAGAACCGGCATGGACTCTCATGTCAATGCCCTGGCGTGGGATGGCACTAAAGGTTGGCTCTATGTCGGAGGAGAATTCACCACTGCCGACAAGCTTTTTTCGAATAAGATCGGACGGTGGGAAACGCCGGTGCCAGTTAATATCACTTCCTCAGTGACCAACGGTGTTTACGGAACAGGCGCAGTCATCCCGATCAGTATTGTGTTTTCAGAAGCGGTGAACGTCACAGGTACGCCACGACTGACATTGGAAACCGGCGCAACCGACGCGGTAGTGAATTATAGTTCAGGGTCAGGCACCACCACGCTGAAATTCAATTACACTGTAGCAACAGGTCATACCAGCGCGGACCTGGATTATGTCTCTGCCAATGCTCTGGCATTGAACGGCGGAACAATCAAGAACCTTACAGGCACACAAAATGCGGCTTTACGCCTGCCTGCTCCAGGAACGGCGAATTCTCTGGGCGCAAACAAAGCGATTGTCATTAACACCGACACGAATAATTCCTATTTGTTGTGGACGCGCTAACGTACTACTCCCTCAATCCCCCCGCAAACACGGGAAAACGGATCGACCTCCCCCGCTTGCGGGGGACTGAGGGGGTAGAACTTAACAGACCTGGAAACAAGGGGGCTGCGTAACATGAGTTCCTTACAGAAATTTTGTGCCTGAAAATTATGCTTGCTGCCATGATTTCTTACCAAAGCAGGTTGAGTGACAGTTCATGTTCCTGAAGACTCATATCCCCAAGCTGAAATTGATGTATTTCAGGAAAGATGAACCATTCATGGCCTTTTGTGAAATTGAAGAAATATCGCCAGATTTCAGCCAGATTGACAGAATATAGATGATTTGTGTGCAGCTCAACAGGCATGACACCGATCCGGTTCGATTTTTGCATTGCTGTTTGAGGAGGAAAAATATCAACCAGCCACTGGGAAAAGAGTGTCGCTTCAAAGCTCCCATATTTTCCCCATCCATACTGATAGGTAATTTCCAGAAAGATCAGATCAGGAGAAATTTCGGTGCGCAGCAGATTTATGTGTAAGACCATGTTCTCCTTACTTCTAAACGCCCTGGTCAGTATATATTCAAGGTTTTCCTCGGTCAGCGTGACGGTAACGGCCTGCGGGGCAGGTTCAATCTCGTCAGTGTTTTCAATGACCGTCAATGAGGTGAGCGCGGCAAGCTGATCATACACGGCGTTATCGGAAAATTCCAGTGAAGACACCTGGAATAGAAAGATTCCTACCGGAGCGAGCAGGAAAGCTCCATACACCAGGACAGCAACAAGGAGCAGGAACAGAATTTTTTTCATATTTTTCAGTAAAGAACGTGTAAAAAATACGCTCTCAGACGAGAAACCGGGTTTTTCGGAAAAAACCCGGTTTCTTCTGGCCTATCCAATTCGATTTTTTGCTGAACGTCTTGAAAGAAAAATTACCCCTGAAATAAGCCAGGGGCAGAGCCGGTCCAACCACAGCAGCACTCGACCCTGAAAGCCATAAAAAATCGTGTTATGGCTTGAATACAGGCGAGCGACTTTTTGAGCGATGTTTTTCTGGTGCCGGGTACATTCATGGCGCGGCAAGCGCATACCAATGGTAACAACGGAAAAGCGGACGCGCTCACGGTGCAAAGCAGCGATCTGCTGCAAAAAAGCAGTTTGCAAGCGTTTATAGGCCGCGTAGATGCCGCGATCCGGACTATCAATCATGGCCAGGACGCTGCTGATAAAAATAACGTACAATGGGGCATCTGGAGTGTAGGCGATATGCTGCGCTTGCAGTAAAGCCATTACGAATTCGACTGGTGTCAGCAAGTCAGTTTTGGTATACGCCTCGATCTGTTCGGGTTGAATCGCGGAATCACGGATATTCGAAGTCGCACTGGCGAGATTGATCAATAAGTCAATTCGCTGCCCTTGCAGCGCTTCCAATACAGCATGATGTCCGTTTGCAAGATCGTGCTCGATGAAATGCACCTCTCTGGCTCCGGCCTGTTCCGCCTCGCGCGTGATCATCGCAAGGCGGAAACCATCTCGCCCTGTCAATAGCAATGTATTGTGCGGGGCAAATTCCCTCGCAAACGCACGGCCCAATTCCGAACTTGCGCCTAACACCAGAATATTCATACACCTAAACGCTGAGCCGTTTCATGAGAAACCGTTCAGCGTCTTTCACCGGCAGTCCCTGTCCGGTCAGAATCAGAATTGCCGTACGATAGAGGATATACAGATCACAGAGGACGATATGGCCTTCGTTATACACCTGTGAATACAGGCTTTCCAAATGAAGTCGTTCGTCGGGAGTGAGGTCATATTTTCCGACAACCTGCGAGATGCCGGTCATCCCTGCCGGACTTTCTAACCGCCGCTGCCAGCCTGCTTTTTCGCGCAGGTAGCGCATATTAAGCTCCGGCAGCGGACGATTGCCGACAATACTCATCTGCCCTAAAAAAACATTGAAAAATTGCAGGGTCTCAACAAGCTGAGTCCGTTCCAGAATGCGCCCTATCGGCGTATAGACCGGAGAATCGAGCGGGATGTCCATAAAGCCTTCGCGCATGTATTTTTCGACTAATTGGTATTGCGGATCGCTGGAATTCCTCACCATCGTGCGGAATTTATACACTCGAATTTGTCGATCAGGTGTAATATAGCGCAGGGATTTATGGAAAATGGGGCGGCCTTCATTCCACCAGACCAGGAATGCGACAAACAGAAAAAGCGGAAAAAGCAACAGGATCATGATGAAAGAAATCACGAGATCAATCAGACGTTTCAGAAATTTATTCAGGAACACAAGTGTCATAGTGCATGAGAAAAAACCGGATTTCTTTACGAAACCCGGTTTTTAGATGAGAGGTTTTTCGGATGAAAAAAAATCAGCGGAATTGTTCGCAGCAAAATCTTCACATCATTGGAGAATGACCAGTTCCAAATATAATACATATCTAAGCGCATCATTTCTTCGGCAGAAAATTCCCGTTGTGCGCTGACCTGCCATAAACCGGTCATCCCGGGTTTAATATCAAACCGTTCTTGTTTCCATCCGTTATACTGGGCTATTTCGCTCTTAAGCGGCAGCGGACGCGGCCCGACAAGGCTCATTTCGCCTTTCAGCACGTTCAAAAATTGGGGCAGCAAATCAAGGCGATAACGTCGCAGCCTGCGTCCAACTCGCGTCAATTCAGGTTGGAGACGATAGAGTGTTCCCTTCCGAGAACGTATGATCCTGACCTGCTGCGAACGAAACTTATACAGAGCGAAAGGCTTTTGATCCTGTCCCAGGCGTGTTTCTGTAATCAAGACCGGACCAGGGGAATCAAGCTTGAGCAGCAGCGCAATGATCGCCATGAAAGGAGCAGCAGCAAGCAAAACCACTCCTCCCAGCAGCACATCCATTACCCGTTTAAACACGAGTTTCATGGCAAAAAGCGGTTTACCTTTAAAATGCACCATTGGAATACCAGCCAATTCTTCAAGGCTTGTTTCGTGCATACTCAGGTTATACAGGTTCGTGACCAGGCGCACGTTCACGCCATCGCGTTTACAGCGAGCAATAACATCGCGCGAATCCGCAGTATGAGTCAGAATTAATTCCGTGATATTTTGCGTTTTGATTAAATCCGGCAAGTTTTCAACGGTTCCAAGCACCGGAAAAACCTGTTCGTCCTTCTCTGTCATTTGTTTCCCTGGTTCCCGTACAAACCCGACAATATCAAATCCCAGTTCGCGATGATGACTCAATTCTTTGTGGATGATTGCAGCGGTTCTGTCTGCGCCAACAACCAGAGTGCGACGCAGATTGAATCCCATTTTGCGTAAGGTTTGATAGCGGGATATCACAAACCAACGCAACGCAAACATCACCAGAATGCACAGTCCGGCAAAGACGAGCTTCATCGTTCGGGAAAATTCATAGCCCTGCGCCAGGTAAGAGCCAGCCATCAGAAAGACGATGCTGACAAGCACCCCTTTGCCAACCCGAAATAACTCATCAACCCAGAGTTCGCCACTCTTGATCTGATAGAGTCCCAGGGAATAAAAGACCAGAGGCATACTAATATTCGTGAACCATAAGGAGTCGTGATAGTAGGAGAAGGGAATTTGCGATTTTGCCAAAAACGTCAAGAGGCTTTTCCGAATAAAGTACGCCCCGACAAATGAAAGGTTAATTGCCGCCAGATCTAAGAGAACAAACAGCATAACCCCCAGCACCACGCGATATTTTCGGAGAAAATAGAGGAATTTTCCCCATTTATCGTAGAAATGGAACATGCTCATGATATGAAAAAAGAGGGTTTTGTTCATTCCTTTCGCGCTTTCGCGACGATGGTGATGAATCATTTCGGCCTGTGGCAAATAGCAGACACGCCATCCGCCTTTTTTCATGCGATAACACCAATCCACATCCTCGAAGTAGAGGAAAAAGCGTTCGTCCATGAGACCGACATCTTTTAACGCGCTGCGACGGATCAGCATACAGGCTCCCAGCATCCAATCCACATCCCGTACGGTGTCGTGATCCCAATCGGTCATCAAATGCCGTTTCAGCACCGAACTATTGGGAAAGAGTTTGCCAAGAAAGGTTCTGCGGTAGAGAATCACTGGTAAGGTAAAAAATGTGCGGCAGGAGTATTGCAACGCTCCATCAGGGTAGAACAGTTTACCTCCGGTAATCCCCACATCCGGAGTTGTGTCCATGAACGTGACCAGAGCGTCAATTGCGCCGGGCCTGACTTCAATATCCGGATTCAAAAGTAGGATATAATCGGACTCGAACAGTCGAATTGCCTGATTGACAGCAATGGCATAGCCATTGTTCGTGCCATTTTCAATCACAGTCACGTCCGGATACGCGGCTTTCACCTGCTCCATACCGCCATCCTGCGAGTTGTTGTCAATCACAACAATGCGATAATCCACGTGAACCTCTTGTTGCTGAATTGAATCCAGGCATTTGAGCAGAAGGTCAGTCGTGTTATAATTTACCAGGGTAATCAGTAATTTCATAGCATCTGTCATCTCCCGAGGAAGCGTCGAAACCTCGTCA
The DNA here is from genome assembly GCA_040772385.1 of Candidatus Vecturithrix sp. Classification (GTDB taxonomy): domain Bacteria; phylum Moduliflexota; class Moduliflexia; order Moduliflexales; family Moduliflexaceae; genus Vecturithrix. The sequence continues at coordinate 1,769,505 of JAXGYF010000001.1, forward strand.
AGATTTTTTTATATCCCCGATATTGTACCAATAATTTCGCGGTATTGCCGTAAAATTTGCCTAACTGCCAGGAACGCGTGACAGCTGATAGTTGACAGGTCCGGTACGGGCGTTCACAAAATGCTTCTAAAGGTTCAAGAACTCGGCTCCACAAATAGCGCGTTCGGATGTGGCGAATATTTTCGCGGCACTGTTCACGAAAGGAATGTACATCTGTCAAGCGCACAAGCGCTTCGTAAATTTGTTCTACACTCGCCGGATCAACGACAATCCCGAGTTGCTCCTGTTCAACCAGATCGCTCAGATAGTCGCCGCGAGTCGTAATAATCGGTAAATCTGCCCAGAAATAGTCGAGCAGACGCGTACGAAACGCAAAACGGGTTTCCAGACTTTCACAATGGGTACTAATGCCGAGATCGGCTTCTAAAAAATATTGCTGTCGTTCCTGATAAGGCACCCAGGTATCATGGAAAAAGACGCTGCGATTATACAGGCCGAGTTGCTGGCTCAGCGTGATAGCTTCTTGCGTCCCATACGCGATATTTAGTCCGTTGGTCTCACCTTCAGCGCGTTTTCCCCCTAAAAACAGGAGTTTAATGTCATGTCGTTCGGCTGAAATACGGTGCATGGCGCGAATAACGCTGCACGGATCAAACCAGTTCCATAGGCCGCCGCCCCAGAGCACAATCGTGTCGGAATCTGTGAAAGGCCCTTTCGGGCCTCGCAAGACAGATTGGGTCTGCACCGGCGGATGATCGGAAATTCCATAGGGCACATGACCAAACAAGTGCGATAACCTTGCCTCTCGCCGATATTCTTGATGGTTCACGCGTCCGACCGCCGTGAGCATCCCTAACCAATAATCGCGCTGACGGTCATGGCTATACAAGAAAAAATCGCCGCGCTGCAACAGCAGCTTCGTGCGAGCCACACAGTAACTCTGCGACAATTGCGCCTCTCTCAGCGAGAGATGGGCATGGTGTTCTAACACTTCGATAGGCAAGGGATCATACAGATCGATCACTACCGGCGTATTCGTCATCATGAGCGGCGCAAGAGGAAATAAATAACCTTGCGTGATCACGACATCGCTCGCCTTAAGGCCTCGCATTAACGTTTGGCGCGTTCGCTGAAGGATCTGAAAACGAGGATGAAGCAGACGGCTTTGGTTCGGCGTTACCAGGGTCACGTGGTGCTGACGGGAAAGCTGCCTGGCAAATTCCCAATAGCGGATGCCTGGCCCGGCCATCTGTGTATCAATAATATCAGAACTGATCAGTAAAACGTTCATCGTTGTTTTCATTAAAACTCGGTTTTTGTCGCTAAACCGCCCTGTTCTCACTTTCTTCCCAGGATTTCAAGAAGCGTTATTCATTTTTATCGAGCTTTGAAAATATAGGGAAACTTCGCAAGTTTTTTTTAGGGTTGATGTCAAACTTTTCGTAAAGTTGATTGAACAGCCTCATATTTTACAAAAATATTCTTAACTCGACACACAAAAAACTTGCTCTTCCCAGGAGAAATTGTGTATATGGTTTTTGAGAAAATCGCTTATACCCAGAGTTGAGCATACAGAGGGGAACATGCTATGAAATTACGAACTAAATTCATCCTGGCAGGAATTTTGATTGTCCTGGTACCTATGTTGCTTTCAACCGGAGTCATGTGGTATCTGATTCAGCGTCAGAACGATGAAGATGCCCGTTATCATTCTGCCCATCTGCTCGATATGATTCGGGAGGAACTGGCGCGCCAGGGAGAGGAACTTGTCAGCGAGTTGATCTATTTTGCCGAAGATTCGGCTCTTGTCAGCAACATTGTGAATTTAAATCAACGCCATCAAGTCATAATGACTCCTCTTTTGCAAGAAGTTCATGAAATTGAAGCGGCAATCGCAATGGGAAAGTTTGCCAGGATTAACCGGTATGACATGGTGATGGTTTTTGATCAGACGCACACGCTGCTTTCCTTTGCCCGCCTTGAAAATAGTACGACATTTACCCTGGGGATTGTGGCGGCAGATGACCCTGAACACCCTATGATGAAAGTTGCGACACTGACCCGTACTATCCACAATTACGGCGATATCGATCCGACGGTATGGAAAACAGTTGCTCTGCAAGATATTTTGCCGAAGCTATTACCGGAAAACGTGACCTCTCCCTCACATACACAAGATGTCTTTGAAGGTCAGCTTGCATTGAAAACCGCCGTGCCGGTCTATGACAAAGCACATACGCCGGGCAATGAACCGCCCCCCATTGGAAATCTCATCGGATATCGGTATGTTGATCAGTTCCTTGTCGCTTCTTTGGCCCAACATACCCAGGCTCATGTCAATGTGTTTCTTGATCACCAATTTGCATTAGGAACTCTGCCCGAATTGGCTGAGATTCCATCGGAATTCTTTGAAACGCTGTCGTCCTTACATGCGCAAGCCCCCTCTCCATATCTCTATTCAGAGCAAAATATCTCCGAAATCCCCTATTACGTTACCGCGTTTCCAATTGTGCAAGCCCCTGAGGGGACACCTGACAGCACTCTGATCTTGAGCTTATCAAAGGTTCCCACCTATCAAAAGACGCGGCAAGCTGTGATTATGCAAAGTTGGGTGTCGGTGATTTCTGTACTTTTCATGATTCCTTTTGTGCTCTTGTTGGCAAAAGGTTTGACAAATCCGATTCGCAAAATCGCGGCCGTATCGGAGGCAATTGCAAAGGGACGAATTACTGAGCAGATTGAGCCGATGAGATCGCAAGATGAGATCGGGAATTTATCGCGTTCGTTTCATGCGATGGTTCTCTATTTGCGGAAAATGGCGCAGATTGCAGAGCATATTTCTCAGGGCGAATTGCGCCAGGAACTGTCCCCTCAAACGGAGGCCGATGTTCTGGGCATCGCCTTTCACCGTATGACCACCTATCTCCAAAAGATTGCCCAGGCAGCCGCCCGTATCCAGGAAGATGATTTGACATACGCCTTCACGCCGCACTCTGAACGCGATGTGCTTGGAACCACGTTTAATGCGATGATTCACCGCTTACAGGAACTTGTGGCACACATTCGAAGCCAGGCGCGAGAATTGGCGGACGCCAGTCAATATGTCGCGGCGAACTCAGAAAATATCGCGCACGACAACAAAGCCCAGGCTGCTTCAATTGAAACAACGACCTTTGCTTTGCACGAAATGGCCTCAAGCATCAGCCAGATTTCTCAAAGCTTGACCACTCAATCATCCTCTATCGAACAGGTGAAATCATCGGTCCAACATATTGTGACATCGAGTGAAGATATTGCGAACCGGATTGAGCACCTCTCCTCTTTTACCGCACAAACCGCGGCGGCGATGGAAAAAATGGATGATTTTGTCCAGGATATCTCTCAGCAGGTACAAACGTCGGTGGCAGCTTCAAAGAAAGTGCTCGATGTGGTGCAACAGGGGACAGAACAAATGGGACGTTTGATGGATGAAATCATGTCGGTTCAGCAGCAAATGGAAATTACATCTTCTGCTATTCTGCGTTTACAGCGACAATCAAAACATATCGGGGAGATTTTAACTGTAATTCAGGAAGTGGTAGATCAAACGAATCTGCTCTCATTAAATGCGTCCATTATTTCGGCTCAGGCCGGAAGTCATGGTCGGGCATTTTCCGTGGTGGCGGAAGAAATCAAAGCTCTTGCCAACCGGACTTCGGAATCAACGAAAGAAATCGCACAATTTATCAAGACCATTCAGTCTGAATTAACCGAGGCGGTCAGTGCCATGATTGTCAGCGCCAATTACGTAGAAAGCGGCTTGAAAAATACACAGCAAACCGAACAGGTGTTTGACGCCATCACTAGCGGAGCGGAACAATCGTCACAATTGATTGAGCATACAGCGCAAAGTCTTGAAGAACATCGCCGCGCCAGTCATCAAATCAAACAGGCCAGCACTGAAGTGGTTGGGATGCTTCAAGAAATCAAACGCCTGACTCAGGAACAACACGCCCAGAGCGAGAAGATTCATGCAGAAACGGCACAGTTAACCGGCATCAGTGAGGAAATTCAGCGAGCCACGCAGGAACAATCGTCCGCCGCGCATCAAAGCGTTGAAAATATGTCAGACATGGCCGGCATTGTCCAGCAAACCTCGCAGCGAACAGAGCATTTAGCCACGCTGGCGGTCAATCTTTCTACGCAGGCTGATGCGCTGTTAAAACTTGTCGAACAGTTCAAAGTACGAGAGTAATTCTTAACAGGACTTACGCAAACCCCTCCTTTATCCCCAGGGCTGTTAAGTTTTCCACGAACTCGGAGTGCCAAGCCAGGAAACCGGGTTTTTTCGAAAAAACCCGGTTTCTCATGTGCAGAGAAATTACTCATACTCCCTTACCGAGGGTTATGAGGGTTTTTGTTTCAGTTTGTTATAACCCGAAAGCATCCTCATCAATTGTTCAGCATCATCTGGTTCCTCGCCTACTTGATATTTATCAAAAATAATCCCACAACGCCGACATCGGTAGCCTTTGATCTGCTCATGGCCGCATTTGGGACACGTGATCTGTGGGCGATCTGGAGCCGAATACTTTGCGGCTTTAACTTCTTTGAGGCGCAGTTGCAGAAATTCTTCCACTCTTGATTCTGACATCTCCAACTTTCTGACCACGGTGGACAGAATCTGGCGTTCTGTTGGCGTCACTTTCCCATCAGCTACGACGGTTTGCACAAGAAAGTATAATAGCCGTCGTTTGTCAGCCTCAGCTTGAGGAAGATGGATTCGACCTTTGCCCTGTCGAACTTTTGCCAGGATAGTATCAATCGTGGGTTGAGAGATATTGAAGTGCTGACACATGGCGTAAAAAAATTGCATTTCCTCTTTATTTCCCTCTCCATCAGCAGCGATCAATGAGATAATCGATTCAATGATGTCTTCGTTTTTCATGGATCATTGTTCCTGTGAGCCATATTTCAGCGATGCTCCTTCATTCGCAATATCGCAGAAAAGAACTGTTCTTATGGATCTTTGTTGAAACGTATTGTATATCCTATATTTCACGAAAGCATGTTTTACAAGTGGAAGTAAAGGAAAAACTTATGAAAGAGCGAAAAAAAAGTGGTCTCCGCAACAAACGACCCTCGGTTTTTAAGGCTCCGAGAGTTTCATCGGGGTTATTCGGATGGTTGCGGAGGCAACAAATTCGTTTCCTTATAATTTACTCCGGACGCTTTGGATTTTCTCCTCCATCGTCTGATTGCGGTCAATCCGAGTTCCGAACTTGAGCGTTGTGCTGATTCTGGGAACACCCATTGCATGAATATAGTCATGGCAGGCTTTAATGGCCGCAAACACGTCATCCCATTCCCCTTCAAGATTGGTGCCATACGCATGTAATTGCGTGCGCAGTCCGGCGTTTTGCAAAATGCGTTCACATTCTGCCACATATTTTGAAACGGAAACACCTACTCCCATTGGAATAATACACAAGTCTGCAATAACGTTCATTTTATCTCCTTCACGTAAAAATCCCTTACCCCTGCCCTTTGGTCGAAGGGCAGGGGTAAGGGGATAAGTGAACAACTCCCCTGACTGTCCATCTATTCAACAGGTACTTATAGAGCAGGAATGAAGAAGCAAGAATCGCACCGAAGAGGATTCTTGCTTCTTCATTCTTGTAATTGCCAGCATTGGGGGCGGGAAGAGGGGCTGAATTAACAGCTCCCCTGGCGGCTAAAGCGGACGCTGAAATTTTCGCCCCAAAAAGCATGGTGAAAATCAATGACTATCGGGCCATAAATGGGAATAAGGTGTTCCAGGCGTTGTTCAATGGTAAACCAGAAATCATTCACCTGCACGGCCTGTTCCGTCGAATCGGATTGAGACTGGACCAGTCCCATGCGAGGGCCGCCTCAGCCAAATCCCATCAACATAATGTCCCAAATCTTGTGATGTTCTTTTTCTGCAATGTGCTGTAACTTTTTTTGCGCTCGTTCTGTTAATGAAATCTTCATATCTCAATTCCTCTTTTTTTATCCCACCCCCGTCCTCTCCCCAAAGGAGGAAGGATCCAGGGTTGAGTTTGTATGGTTCTTATTTCGGCGCGAAAAATCGGTATAAGGCTTGCATAACTCTTTGCAGTGTTTTATTCTGCATCTTCTTCATCATCCATTGTTCAGACACGCGTTTATTCAACAGAGAAATGGTCGGAAAGGAATGCTGCATCAGCATAATATCGTGCAGGCGAATCTTTTTGTGCATTGCCAGGATAAACTCGTGGATTAACTCACTGGCCGCTTCGCCGACAATGGACGCGCCATAGATTTTACCCCAGGGGCTGACCATGACTTTGACGAACCCCACGGTTTTTTCCTCAGTAATGGTGCGGCCATAATCGCCGTAATTCGATTTGACGACCTCATATTTGACGCCTTTTTCTTTGAGTTGTTTTTCCGTCATGCCGACCTGCGCAACTTCCGGGTCGGTAAACACTGACCACGGCACCTCATATTGGCTGTATTTAAATTTGAACGGACTGAGAAACGGCATGACCGAACTCATCAATGAGAGCATGCCCTGGTGCATGGCAGCATGGCTAAACAAGGCTTTGCCATTGCAATCACCAACCGCCCAGATATTCGCCATATTCGTCCGGCCGTAATCATCGGTGATAATTCCGCGCTTATCGTACTTCACCCCGGCGCGCTCCAAATTTAATCCTTCCAGCGTCACTTTGCGTCCGGCCGCCACGAGCAGCTTTTCAGATCGAAATTCCCCTTTATCCGTCGTGATCACCATATCTTTTCCATCTTGTTTTACACCCTGAATAGCGGTGGAATTGTAAATTTCCACGCCATCGTTTTTCAATTCCTCTTCTAACACGCGCGCCGCTTCCTCATCGGCCAACGGAATCAGGTGCGGATCCATGTGGGCGAGCATCACTTTACAACCCAGGCGGGAAAAGGCCTGCGCCATTTCACAGCCAATTGCGCCGCCGCCGATAATACACAGTGATTTTGGCACCTCTTCCAGATGAAACAAGTTTTCATTGGTTAAATATTCAACCGTATTCAATCCCGGAATCGGCGGCACTAAAGGCTTTGTTCCGGTGGCAATATAAATTCTGCGGGCCGTATAATGTTTGCCGTCAACTTCAACCGTCTTTGCATCCACGAATGTCGCACTTCCCATGATCAGGTCAACTTTATCAAACATCTTCACGGTTTTTTCTTCGTTGATGTATTTTAAATGGGACTGAACGCGCTCAAAGGGCTTATGCGGATCCGGAACCTCGATTTTTTTCAGTCCATAGCGTTCGATTTCCTGGATCGTTTTCCGGACATCTGCGGTTTTCAGCAGGGCTTTACTGGGAATACAGCCGCAGTTCAAACATTCGCCTCCGATTTTGTGTTTTTCAAGCGCCAGCACCTTCAGGCCCATCGCAGTTCCCATGGCCGCTAAGGCCATACCGGCCGGACCTAAGCCGATGATGAGCATATCATATTGCTTTTCCATACAGTTTTTTCCTCTCTAATAAACGTAGTGCATGACCAAATTAATTTTGCTGGATAGGACACTTCAAATACCAGAAAATCAATTTTTTTCGTACACTTTAACGTACATTATGATTCAGCATATAACGAACACATTCTCAACACTTTGACCGTGCGCTGATCCGGCAGCACTTCATAGAGCAAACGGTGCTGCATGGAAATGCGCCGGCAATACACATTGCGTAAATCACCAACCAGTTTTCCTAATGGCGGCGGCGTTTGATACGGATCGCTGCACACAATGTGCAGCATCTGTTCTATTTCTTCCTCAAATCCTGCTGTTTTGAGAGCGTGAGCATCCTGCTGCGCCGTCTGCGTATAAAATACGGCAACCGCTCCCGCCTGTCCATCCTGAACACACTGGTCAAGCGGTGTGTTCAAGCCTGCGAAGATGGACTCGCGCACATGCGTATTTGACAGAATATATAAGGCTTCCTGTGCACAATACCAATCTTTTTCCGAAACCAGCACCGCAGCGCAGCGTTTGCCTGAAATGTGCAGCGGTTCGTGCGACTCATTTACTTCATCAATCAGGCGATAGAGATTTTTTCTGGCTTCGGTAGCCGTCATAATTGCCATAATTTTTTTCCCTCCTTTTATAAGTACGTTATTACGTACGTATTGTATTTTGTCAAGAAAAATTTTACAATTTACGTGCGTTTTTACGTACGTCAAAATATTTCGGAAAACACAACTCTCTTTCTGGGGGACCGCATTCCTGAGAAACTGTCTTAAGAGTCGAGCATGAGAAGTGCCAAAGCTGTTACCTCCTAAAAATCCCAAAAAAGAACTTGACCTTCGATTGTCAATCATGCAGAATTCATCTATATCCAGGCATATTATTCTTGCCCTGCCAGTCTGTCCGGCGCGGGCAAATTGTTTTACGAAGACGATCGCCGAAGTTGCTCCCGGCGTAGAATTTCTCATGGAAACTATTGAAAACAAATTCGGCATCAAATTGATTGGCGACAGCCGCGACGCAGAAGAATGGGTGACGGAGTCCGCGCTTGACGAACAGAGTAAAACCGCGTTTCTGCGCCTGATCCGGCGCTTCCCGTCCCTGCGCTATCAGCGCTGGCGCGAAATCCGCTCCACATTTGGCCCGGACTGGCTGCGATCCATTCGGATGGTACTGGATGGCGTTACAGCTAATGGCCCCATTTGGATGCGGTTCGATCAGGAAGACCCGTTCTATGACATTCATGAGCGGCCGGCGGAAGAGATCTGGTATCATTACTTCCTGTCCTATAGCCCGACGTCGGAATATGACGCGGTCTATTGCGGCGAGCAGCAACTGATCTTTGTCGGGCACTGGCAGGAGGAGGACTATTTTTTAGCGTTCAACGCCGATGACGACAACGATCTCAGCGTGTATGCGCTGCATGCTGATCATATCCATCCGAATGACGCCGCACAGGCATCTGATACGGGTGAGGCGCCAGTCGGACAGGTCGCCATAGATGACATGGAAATCGCGTTTGAGTCGTATGCCGACATGTTTGGCCATATCGTGGCCCTGAAAATCGGGGATACCATCGTTTCATCGGATTGAGAGTCTCTGACAGGTTTGCGCCAGTGTTCAATGTCATTGCTCATTTGGAGGATCACAATATGAATGAGGTCTTACAGTTTATCGATGCGTTTCTTGAAGCAGAATATCGCGCGGTAGTGGCGCAATATACCGAACGTGACCAGGCGCGCTGTGATGAACAGATGGCGAAACTTGCGGCGTTTGCCGCGCCAGATGTCGAGGTGGTGATTGGCCATCGTCCGCTGCACCCTGATGAGAAATTTTTTGAGATCGGAGATGAAAAGATGCAAAAGGGCGAATTCGGCAAGCGAACGTTGTTCCAGGTAAAACTGTATGAGCATGCCACGTTGGGCCATCTCTATCGGGTGTATGTCGGCCCGGATGATGTTTTTCCACAAGCGCCGACGTATGCCGCGAACCTGTTTGTCACTGAAATCGGGGGCGATCTGAAGATTGTGTCGGTCTATAAGTTCAATCGCCGGTTCCCGCAACGGAAAGGGTATCGGTATTTTACCGATCACGGATTAGCCTGGAATCATTCAAGCGGCGCAGAAATCACCGCGTTGGGCACGCCCGCGGCGGTGCTGAAATTTCAGGCGCCGCGCGACGTCTCCGGCGCGCTGAGGGAGTATCAGGCCGACCGCGAGTTGGAACCCTTCACGCTGCCGGAAGGACTGGACGCGTTTATCGCACGCCTGAAACAGGGCGATGTCGAGTTTTACACGCGCTATCAGGAAGACGTGTGGGGCTGCCGGTATTTAGGCGAGGGGCGGTTTGAGTATTGGCACCAGAATTATCAGATGGCGGATATGGATAGGCGCGAAGAGCTTGATGAGGTCGGCGTGATCAAACTGTTGGCACAGTATCCCGTCGAACGCTTGCAGGACGGTCTGATTGCCAAACGATCAAATCTCGCCCAGCTGGCCGGTCTCAAAGCCGAAGCAGGCTAAAGCCCGCTGTTTGTTTCTACAGGGCGCTTCAGCGTCCTTTTGCTTTGAGACTGGCGATTGATCGCCAGGGAAAGGAACTGTCCGCAACAACAGGAGAAACCATGAGTCCGACCATTCAGCATTCGTATCAGCCTGTTACCCCGGCGACGCTCGACGCCGTGGAACAGCGCATCGGGCGGCCAATCCCAGCGGAATATCGGGCGTTTCTGCTGGAACATAACGGCGGCTATCCCGAACCATCGGATTTTGAAATTACGCACCGCAACGGGCGAGTGGAGCGTATCAGCATGGGATGGTTCTTTCCGGTGGAGATTGACGGCAGTCTCGATCTGGCAAAGACATTGAAAACCTACCACAATCGCCTGCCAGACGAGGTGTTTCCGTTTGGCTGCGATCCCGGCGGGGACTTGCTCGGCATCGTCACACGCGGCGATCGCGCCGGACTTCGCGGCGTTTCTGGCCGGGTTGAAGTAGGTTATGGAAGGCATTATGTGGCGTTTGAGCTTGCGTAATTTTTCAACGTATGAAACCCTGCCCGCATCCACCTGGACGGACGTGGCGCAGGCGTTGCGCCGTCTCGACGGCTTCCGCCATGATGACGCTCGCCTGGAATACGCAGGCGGAGGCGCGGACGAAGCGTGTTTGAATGTGGGCGGCGGCGAAGCGGGGCGCGTGGTTGTCGGCATTCAGACCGCCGACGCGGATTACATCCACCTGATCGATCCAACGCAGGACGAGGCGCAGACAACGCAATCCGTCGGCGGGCAGGAAACGCCGCTGCCGGGCACATTCTACGTCCCGTTGGCGCTGGCGCTGCACGCCGCGCGTTACTTTTATCAGCATCGCGCCGCCGATCCCTCCTTGCAGTGGGTCGCGCCCGGCTTTGAGGGAGAATGTTGATGTAAGGAACTCAAAGGTAATTCTCATGCAATATTTTGTCTGGCAGCAGGATTGGAATCGTCCGGTTGACGTCAAAGATGTCACCATGCCCACAGGCTGGTCGCGATCGTTGGTGTTAATGGGGCGGCAGATTGAAGACCATTTGCCCGATCTGCACTTTGTTCTGACCAAAAAGACAGACATGTCGGATGCGTTGATCAACCAGTGGAATTGGCTGGTTTTCAGCCCGAAACTGCGGCAGGTTCTCAGTGCATTCACCAACGACCCCATTCAATATCTTGATGTCATGGCGAGTCAGGGGGCGGGCGAAGGGGAAACATATTCCCGGTTATCAGTTGTGCAACCCGCTTGTTTCGATTCAGGCCATTGACCGGGCGCAATCCGCGCTCGTTTTCCATGAAGGAACCGAGGACATTTTCGGGATTGATGCCCTGGTTTTAGATGAACGCAAGATCGGGGATTTGTCGTTTTTCCGCTTGCAAGAATATGCCCCGGCGCTCATTGTCAGAGAGGATGTTGTGGAGGGAATCACCCGTTCTCACTGTACCGGCATGCAGTTTTTGCCGATTGAGGAGTATACACGATAAATTGGCAGTGACAACAGACCTGACAGGTTTTCCGAAACCTGTCAGGTCTTACAGCGTTCAATAATAGTGAATAATGCTGCATACTGGCAAAAAAGGAAGACAGCATGAATACACTCAGTGATACACTCATAAAGCGTTTCGAAGAGGGGAACACAACCGGCCACTGCGACCTGTCATCCCTGAAACTGGAAGAACTCCCGGCTGTCATCCGCCAGTACCCGAACATCATCACCCTGAATCTGAAAAACAACCAACTGTCGCGGCTGCCGGCTGAAATTCAAGCGTTAACCACGCTGCATACCATTGAATTGAGCCGGAACAAATTCACCACGTTTCCGCCGGAATTACTCGCCATCCGAAGTGTGGCGCAGATCTATGCCTGGGCGAATAAAATCGCCAGGATTCCGGACGAGATCGCGGGTTTGAGCAATCTACTGACGCTTGAATTGGAACGGAATCAGATCGCGGAAATTCCTCCCGTGATTGGACAGCTCACAAACCTGCGTTATCTGGATCTGTCGCAAAATCGGATCGCGGCGTTGCCGCCGGAAATAGGAGATTTACAGGCGCTGGAAGTGTTGCTCGCCTCAGATAATCAACTGGGACATCTTCCGGCAACACTCGCGCAGCTCGGCCACTTGAAAAAACTTGAACTCAAGGGCAATCGTCTCGGCGATCTGAAGGAATTGGAATGCATCTTTCAGCTTACGCTTCACGCCCTGGATATTTCGAAGAACCCGATCACAACCGACGAGAATCATACCGAGGCCCTGGCGCAATTTATCCGGCGCGGCCTGCGCAAGAGACCGCATCTGCGCATCGTTCACGGCACTGAACATCGACTGATGGGAAAGATCGATCTGTAACGCAAAGGAGCATATTCGCATGGACAACGATCAAGAGATCATCATTGCAACGCTTGGCGCGGCGGGCTGGGAGAAAACGGACAAAGCCAACGTAGTCAGCATGGCTGAAATGCAATATGACAACGGCCAGATGCATCTTGAGCTTGAGCATGACCCCCAGGATGATTCTTTGATTTTCAGGATGTTCGGGCCGCATGGGGAACTCTTTTTTGTTGTATACTACAAGGAAAAATTAGCGGTCTGGCTCCAGGGGCTGATCGCCATTCAGGACGCGCTCAATGAACAGAATTACCAGGAATACATCCGCCAGCTCCTCCCGATCTGCCCGCTGTTTGTTGACACAGGCGAGGATTTGGTTCCTCTGATTGATGATGAAACCGCATTGTAGATTAACTACACGGATTTCACATAAGCAAGGATTTCTGAGAGAGGGTCAATCCCTAAAAAATCCTTGCTTATGTGAAATCCGTGTAGTTTCGCAGAGGATTATGTTATGCGCAAAGGCATTGAAATTTTTATTGACGGCGATGTTAAACAATTCCTCGACCGCTGGAATCTTCCGCCGGGAGTTGACCGCAAACCATGCGGCGACACGCTGCGCTTTTTTCTGCACGACGAGGCAACTGAGTACTTTGCCCGCATCAAAGAGGTGGTGGGCGAGTTGGGTGATGCTGTGGAACTGGAAAGCTCATTCTTCACCCGTGATGTCACTCCGGCAGACTGCGATGACGCCGAACTGCTGTTTTTGACGCCCCTCAGTCTCGATGGCATCGGCCTCACAGCGTCCTTTGCCGACCGGGAAGACAAGATGCGGCAACGCGAACTGCCGTTGTACACGCAGGTGGATATGGTCGGGCGGCTGTATATCAATACCGGCGGCGGACTCCACCTGTTTCACAAAAAACTGATTGAAAAACTCTGCCAGAAGGACCTGGCTGACCATCTCAGGTTTGTTCCATTAAAGGTTGAAGTGGCTTCTGGCAAAGGAGCCAAAGGCTGGCATGCCGCCTTTGGCACGCACGATTTGGGAGCGGCCAACACGCACGAACGGTTTATCCCGGAGTTTGCCCGCGCCAACTGGCACGGCGAGCCTTTCAACACCTCGCTGGCGTTCGGCGACGGTGATTTTCTCTTTGTGTCGCAGGAAGTCCGACAGATCTTCCGGCATTGTTCGGAAAAGCAGGTCGGAACGGTCGAATTCGAACCCATTGCGTTGGTATAAAACGGATATGAGCATAACATTCCCTTATTACGTCATTGACGAGTCGCTGCGACTTGAAGCCACAACCAGTCTGTGCGAAGCCTTGCAGCAACAATTGGGAGCAGACCTTTCGGCTGAATTTCAGGATTTTATCAATGAATATGAAGGTTTTGAGTGGATCAGCGTTGACGAGAGAACGCCGCGCTGATGGGAAACGACCTGAAAGAACGTGGAGGCTTATACATGCCCGGAACAATCCAGGCACGTGACATTTTGAACCAACTGGATGAGAGTTGCCGGAACCTTGAATTTCCGGCTTTTGAAAATGCGTACTATCTCGTGAGCGCCATGCGGTTGACGGCCTTTCGTGACACCACCGAATGGCTGCTGATTTTTGAAGAACTCTGCTATGGGAAGCATGAGCGTCGCTTCTTGAACAAGGTTTCAGCTTACGGAAACCACATGCCAGATCCCGGCTATCAATGGGCAACCAGGATCATGACAGAGGTCGCGGATCAGCCAATGTGGGACGAACGCCAACACTTTGCTCTGGACCCGTGGCGATTCGAAGTCGCCGTGCATGGCCGCCCCATGTCATTTGCGGTGACTCCGGCAGATTATCACCGCGCAAAAATTGATCCGACCGGAGCGATGCCGCCGGAATTACGGTTGCTCCGGCTCCTGACCGATCTGATCCCCGATCAACTCTTTTTGACCGATGAACGCTTGCTGGCAGCTTGTAACCGGGCGAACATCCCGAAACTTCTCCAATTGAGTGCATGGCATCATCCGTCCGTCATCGCGGAAGAAGTCGCCAGCCAGTTTGCCTGTTTCCAAAATCTGGCGCAGGCCATCGCGGAAAATGACCGCGATCGCTATCATTGCCCCGAACCGATGAATACCTGCTGGTACTGTTGGGAGCAAGACCTATGAACACGCACGCTCAGACACGCCGTCTGGCGCAATCCGCCTGGCGCAACGAGATTCTGCGCCAACTCGATCAGGGCGCACAAGACGCGACCTTACCCACGTTTTGGAATGAAAATTTTCCCTGTGCGAGTATGCGCCTCACGGTTTTTCGCGATGCCCAGGCATGGCTCATCCTCTTTGAGAAAATTGCCTACGGCGTTTACGAATCGGTTTTCCTGAACATGATTTATGCTTTTGGCAACAAAATTCCCAATCCGGGCTACCAATCAGCCCTTGACATCCTGAGCGCCACCGATCGCACCCCAATCTGGGATGACAACGGGAAGTTCATCCTGGATATATGGAACTTTGAAATCATGGTGAATGGCGTCGCCAGGACCTTTGCAGTCACTCCGCAGGACTATGCACGGGCCAAATTAGACCCGACAGATGACATGCTGCCGGAGTTGCGAATGTTGCGCCTGATCACGCACCTCCTTCCTGGGGAATTCTTCGCCACCGATCGGGACATGCTTAAGGCGTGCAACCGGGCGAATCTGGCCAGGTTTATGCAGTTTACAGCATGGCACCATCCCAATATCTACGAGGGGGAATTGCCGAGCCATACCGCGTGTTTCCAAAGCCTGGCGCAAGCCATCGCTGAGAATGACGCCCATCTGTGCAATTGTTCGGATTCGATCAACTCACGATGGGACTGCTGGGAAGATTGATTTTGGGATGTACAGCGGATATTTTTTATTGTGTGGATAAGACATCGTAGTAGTCCATTAGGAGAATACAATGAGCGCCTTTTATGTGTGGAATCCATCCATTCCGAAGAACTCAAACAGCGTGGAATGTGTCGTAACCACGTGCGATACGCCTGGAATTGCACGTGACTATGATTCCATTGCGGCGTTGCTGCATGAGCTTCAGGTTGATGAAACGCCTGCGCAGTGGACCATCACGTGCTGCCGGTCGAAGTATTACACCGATTACCCGGATAGCACCGATTGGCGAGACATCTGGCAAATTGTCTGGGACGTGCGCATCACCACTGCCAGGCCCATCCGGCGCAAACGTCAACCCCGCCCGGTGATTCCCTGGCGCGAGGCCGATCTTTTTGGCGAAGATTGGATTAAAGAGCCTGTCGGTGATGTGATGTGTCTGGCCGTGAGTGATTTTGCAAATCAAACATCCATGCAACACGCGCAGCAGGCGATTCTACACGATGCCGCGCTCCAGGAGATGCAACGCGCATCGTCCCTCAGCGAGCCGGTGTTCCATTACACGAAAGTGCTGAACAAATACCCCCAACTTCACATCCTGTTAGGGGAATTTGATGATGACTTCTACGCTCACGGCTCGCCGTATGCCGAACGCGTGCTTCAAATCTGCCAGCACCACGGCGGCACGCTGAATTTCTCGGAACGCCGGAAATAACAATCTCAACGCACAGGAGGAAACCGATGAACGGAACCCATCGTGATCAGGCCTTAACAGCGGCCTTAGCCCACAGTCTCGGTCATGCCGCGCCGTTTTCAGAATCGGAATGCCGGGACGTGACGGCGTTAGCGCTGACCCATTGTCACGAAATCTCCGATCTGGCGTGGTGTCCGAATCTGCGCTCGCTTGAAATTTCCAACAGCGACATTCACGATCTGCGGTTTGTGGAGGCGTTACCCCACCTCGAAACGCTGAAAATCTATGGCGCTCCGGTGAGCGACGTGCAGCCGATCACGCACTGTCCACAACTCACGCGCCTTGACCTGTGTTTCACGCTGGTCGCGGATCTGACGCCCGCGCTGCAATTACCCCGCCTGACTTCTGGCGTGATATTGGGCAATCCGTGGTCACTGTCCACGCGGCAAACCATTATCCCGGAATTATTGAATCTGATTCCAGGCAAGCAGCGGCCGCGCGCGTTCATGTTCTCAAGCGAAACCGACTGGCGCAACACGCTGACATTGCAATCGTATGGGTTACCGTTGTGCCAGTCAACGCTGACATTCAATGCGAGTCGGTATGATGAATTCGCCAACGCCGGGGCTTCGATGCGTCCCGTCACGATTGCCGAGGGAACGGAGGGGTCAACGTCCGGCCTGGCGATTGACGCCGCTTCGGCGCGAACCGCGATTTACTCGTATGATCGTGAGATGGATGCGGAGTATGAAGAACTCGACGCAGGGCTGGACGTGGCGTTTACCAGCTACGCGAAGATGCTGGCGGGTCTACGTGTCATGCGGATCGTCTGTGGCGAAAAAACCTGGAAGATCAAAGCGAAAGCAGTGTAAAAAACTACGGCACCAACAGGAGGAACGAACATGGTAGATTATACATCGGTTGAAGCATTCAGCCACACGTTGCCTGATGTCTCGGAAGATCTTCGGGATGTCCTGTTTCTCACACCGTACGCGCCCGACGCGTTTGCGCCGGGATGCGCCTTAGCCGCCAGCCGGGGGTATTTGGGGTGTCTGCCGTTTGCGGCGGTCGGCAAGGATCAAGCTGACGCAGACAGTTCCGCAAGACTATTGCGAACGGTGCGCGTTTTTGCGCGGCCTCATCGACCCACACGATCCGTTATTCTCGATTTTGAGCGTGGCGGAGTCGAATCTCGAGATCGAAGACAAAATTGCGTGGGTCACACAGGCCATCAGGGAGCGACCGGATGCGGATATCGTCTGGCGCATGTACGCGTCGATTCTTCGGGAAGACGACACCGCTGATATTACGGAAGCAGCCTGGGAGCTGATCCGGCGCGATGATGTCTTCGATTGCACGTATGAAGTCGGCCGGCCAGGGACGGTGATGGGTTTATGGAAAAATAAACCGCTGATGGTGGCGCTGCATTGGCTGAAAAAGCAGAATCTGGCGGACATCCCGGTTGACTCGCGTCTGTGGGAAGCGGCAATGGCCTATGAAGCTAAAGGGAACAAATACGACGGCGCGCTTCATTTCGAATACGCGCAAGCCATCGCCGCGGATGATCCGGTCTCCGCCTATACGCACGCGGCCAATGCCGTCGCCTATCTCTACAGATCAAAGCATAAGGTCTGTGCGGAGGCCATCGGGCTGGCGCATGAGTTAGCCAAATCGCAGGGGTGGCAGGAGTTGGAAACCGTTCTGAGGTGGAGCCTCGACGAGATGCGATCCGCATTACAGCGGAGGAAACGACGGTAACACTCTTGTATAACTCGGGCGTGCGGCTATATGATGCTCTTTCCGCATTATAAATAACAATTCAGCCCATGACAGAGGTTTCATGATAGATAATAGAACCGTACTTCACACCAGTTTAACTGCGATCTTGGAGACCATCGGCCGTCAGCCGCTAACGGATCTGCTGTTTACACCCATTGCGCCGGAAGAATTGGATTGGTATCTGGCGCAGTTGAGTGACGTGGCCGCGCCGGCCTATCTGCCGTTTGCCGACAGCAATTCTCAGGTTCTGGCGCTGCATCTGCATCCGGCGCGGCGAATTGAACAGTCGCCGGTGGTGTATCTTGACCCGGACACCCAACGCATACAGTTCGTATGCGCTGACCTGACGCGCTTGCCCACGGGACTCTGGTTGTGGATGGCGCGGTATTTCAAGGATCGTCCTGACGACTTGCGG
Source organism: Candidatus Vecturithrix sp. (assembly GCA_040772385.1). Classification (GTDB taxonomy): domain Bacteria; phylum Moduliflexota; class Moduliflexia; order Moduliflexales; family Moduliflexaceae; genus Vecturithrix. The sequence goes on from JAXGYF010000001.1 coordinate 1,787,598, forward strand.
CAGGCGACCGCAATGCCATCACCCTGGGCACGGTGGCGCCTGGCGAATATCCGTGTGAGTTAGCGAGAAGGTCGGCGGAAGTGTGCGATGCCATCCAACCCGATTCATTGGCCGCCGCATTGGCCCGGTATATAGGCGAGGTTGACAGAAACAATCTCTAGCAAAATAGATTATATAGCAGGCCTAAATGATTTGTAACCTGTCATTGCCATGACACAACTGATTTAGGCTTGCTATAGATATACGCACACCGCAACCATTTGTAGACTATTCCGGTTCTTCGACACTTGCTGTGGGGATATTTCTTGTTCTTTTAGAGGGATTGCTTTTATTTTATAGTGGTCAAGATGGGCTTAGTTCTCGGATTTTTTCATGCCCGGCAGCCGTAGCCAGGGCACTATAGTAAGTCTGAATTTCCCCTCGCCACGTAATGACATAACGCCGCTTTGCATCACAATGAAGAGATACAGCAAGAGCCCGCTTACGATCGTTTGATAGTTTGATTGGACACCGGCCGCACGGATCAGCTCGTTGATTACCAGAAGGGTCAGTGCGCCTATTGGTGCGCCAAGCAGGTTCCCCACGCCGCCGTTGAGGAGAATACCGCCGATTACATTCGAGGCGATTGCCTTTATTTCGAACAACGCCCCGTTTCCGATATTGCCGGCTCCTGTTGTCATGATGAACACAAAGCCCCCGATACCGGCGGTCAATCCGCATATCACGTATGAGAAGAATTTCGTTCTCTTTACGTTGATACCGAGCATCATGGCACTCTGTTCGTTGCCGCCAACAGCGTAAACATTACGCCCGAAACGCGTCCACTTCATAAGGGCGGCGAAGAGGACAACAAGGACCACCACAACGATGACGCCTGGTTTGATTTCACACGGAATGAAGACGCCCAGCCTGTTTTGCGTGCCAAGCCAGGGAATCACCATTTTAAAATCCCTCAGTTTCACGAAAGCCTGCATGGTCACGTTGATCGGATCTTTGTGGAGTGTCGTCAGCAGTCCTTTCGCTAAGAACAACCCTGCCAGCGTTATGATAAAGGGCTGTATCTCAAGATAGGCAATGAGATATCCCTGCAAGAGACCAAACGCGCTACCTATGGCCAGCGCAAGAAGCAGGGCACCCCAAACGCTCCCCACGTCGGATTCCAGCAATACGGCACAAGCCATGGTTACCAGGCCACATAATGAGCCGATGGAAATGTCGATGCCGCCTACGATCATAACTACGCACAGACCAAGTGTTATGATGATGAGCGGAGCGTTCAGGTTGAACAGGTCAAAGAAGGTTTGAAACTGCAGGAAACTGCCCGGAAAACTTATAATGGCAAACACGTACATCAGTACAAATATGATCCCGGCGATGAGAAACAGAAGATTCGAATTCGATAGTCTTGTTTTTGGTTTGGTTGCGTTCAGAGATCCCATCCTACGCCTCCTTCTTCCCAGTTGTGTCCGTGTTGGAAACCTGTGCATCGTTTGGTATATCTGTCTTGAGTGCGGTTCTGGCAGCCATGGTTCGAACCCTGTTCATGACTTTCCCGGCAAAAACCCTGACCACAGGCGATGCAACGACCATAAGAATGATAATGAAAACCGCCTTGAAGGCCGGAATGGTCTCGGGTTTTACCTCCAGCCTGAGCAGGGTCCGGTTCAGCATCTCGATAGTGTACGCGCCGATAATAGAACCAGTGATGCTGAACTTTCCGCCGCCCAGCGAATTTCCGCCTATTGCTACGGCGAGAATCGCGTCCATCATGATAAACTTGAGCAGGTTGACACTGTCGTGGCGCCCCGCCTTGTTAACGGCGATGAAACCTGCGACCGCGGTACAGGTTCCCATAATCAAAAAGGTCAGGAATATAATCTTTTTCGGGCTGATACCGTTCAGACGAGCAGCATTGGGGTTGATTCCCACAGACTCCACATAGAGCCTGAGATTCGTGGTCTTGAGTACCACCGCAACGAGTCCGATGAAGACGGCGGTCAGGATTATTGGAGTCTGTATCGGCACTCCCGGTATTACGGTGCCGATTTGATTCGATATATCGTTCGACAGTATGGGAGATAATTTGCCGTCAATCATAAAAGCGATGGACCTGCCCCCCATAAACAGTATGAGGGTCGCAACCATTGGCTGAACCTTGAATACCGCGACCAGGGTACCGTTGAATGCGCCGACGACTAACCCGGCCACGCAGCTTATGAGGAAACCCGCCAGTATGGTCAACAACGTGGCATCACCGGCATTTAGGACGAACCAGACAAATATGGCGGAAGTAATGGTGGCGCTCTCACCTATGCTTATGTCCTGCCCTCGCGTGGCCGCAGTCACCAGGGTCATACCTATTGTCAGGATAACCAACTCCGAGGCGCCAAACAGGATATTCGGTATGTTCCCGTACAATGCTCCTTTTACCAGGGTGACGCTGAAGTAATCGGCGCCCTTTATCAGATTAATGATAATGAGGAACACCAGAACCGAGAGGGGAAGGAATAAATGAGATAAGTGTACTTTCAACCTGGACATAATCAATCTCCCCCCTGGGCTATCACATGCATGACATCGTGTTCCGTCGCATCCATTCCACTGAGTTCCCCGACAATTTTACGATCCTTCATGACGATCAATCGAGAGCAAGTTCGAAGCATTTCGTCAATTTCCGAAGATATAAATGTCAGGCTCATTCCGTCTTCGGCGAGCTTGAGCACAAGTTTTTGAATCTCCACCTTGGTTCCGACATCGATTCCCCGTGTGGGTTCATCGAGGATCAGGTACTCAGGATGCGTGAGCAGCCAGCGGGCCAGAATGACCTTCTGCTGGTTGCCGCCAGAAAGAGATTTGATTGGCGTGTTGATGGTCGGGGTCTTGATATTCAGTTTCTTTATATACTCGTCGGCAAATTCCTCCGTCTGTTTCCGCGAAAGAGGCCTAAAAAAGCCTTTCATGACCTGCAAGGCCAGAATGATGTTGTCGCGCACCGAAAGCTCATCGATAATTCCGTCGCCCTTGCGGTCCTCTGGTAGATAGCCGATTCCCTGTTTCATGGCGTGCAGGGGCGTCTTGATCTTCACTCTTTTACCTTTCATTCTTACTTCACCGCCTGTCACCTTGTCGGCGGCGAAGATTGCGCGAGCACTTTCGCTGCGCCCGGAACCGAGCAGCCCGGCGAACCCGTTCACCTCGCCTTTTTTTATTGTAAAGTTGAAGGGTCTTACCCCGGCGGCGCTCGAAAGCGCCTCCCCTTCGAAAACCGGTACGCTGTTGTCGGATGTAAGCGGCTCATGTTTTCTTATTTTCGTGACATCATCCAGAGCCTTACCCATCATCTTCGAGATAAGCTCGATTTGGGAAAGCTTAGATGTTTCGTATTCGCCGATCAGCTCTCCATTACGAAGCACTGTAATCCTGTCGCTGATCTCGTAGACCTGATCGATAAAGTGGGTAATAAAGATGATTCCCACGCCCCGAGCTTTCAGTTCGCGCATGAGCTCGAAGAGCTTTTTTACCTCATCTTCGTCAAGTGAGGACGTCGGCTCGTCCAGGATGAGAATCTTGCAGTCCATATCGATCGCGCGGGCAATCGCAATCATCTGCTGGACCGCAAGCGAACAGCTTGAAAGTTCCTGGGTCGGGCTCGCTGGAATACCGAGGGAGTCGAGCATTTGAGCCGCCTTTGCGTTCATTTGTTTCCATTGAACGAAAGCGTATTGGCCGCGGCCGATAAACATATTCTCCGCCACGGTCAGATTGGAGCAAAGGGATATTTCCTGATAGACCGTGCCTATCCCTGAGTTTTGCGCTTCCTGCGGCGACTTGAAGTGGATCGGCTTTCCATTTAAAATAATCCGGCCGGCGTCCTTTTCGTAAACCCCGGTTACGACCTTTATCAGTGTGGACTTACCCGCTCCGTTTTCGCCCATAAGGGCATGGATCTCACCCTTTCGGAGCGTGAAGTCTACGTTATCCAGAGCTTTAACCCCTGGAAAGGATTTGCAGATACCCTCCATTTCGAGTATGTTTTCCGACTGCAATCAAAGACCTCTTTCTCGTGTCATACAAACTAATCGCGGTGCGATGTGCCGGAAGAGATCCGCACACCGCACCGCGCGCGCAACATAGCGATTGTGAAATCTTACCAAAAAAAACAACTACCTTGTTATCACACCCTTGCCAGGATCAGCATTGATCCCCCATTTTTCGATGAGTTCGTCGGTTATCGTGTCAGTCGTTAAGAGCAATTCTTCCTGATACTGGATTCCACTGGGGAGATTACCACTTTTGATCCACTCAGAAATCTGGGCTGCCTGGCGTGGATTACACTGCATGTTAGCGTCCCAGTAACCGGCCTGTACGTTCCGAAGTGCAAAACGGTTAAAGTCAAAACCAATAATCTTGACCTTGCCGTCCTTGCCATGGCTGATACCGGCCGCCTCGAGCGCCTGAACAGCGCCTTGCGCCATACCGTCGTTCTGCGCGTAGATGACGTTAAAATCCTTGCCGGCAGCAATAGCGGCTTCAACCACTTTACGTGCTTCCTCAAGACTCCAAGTGTCTCCACCTGTTCCATCGGCCACAATGTTGAGTTTACCTTCATCTGCGGCTTTGAGCACTGCGGCGCTACGACCTATTTCAGCCGCAGAACCCATCGCACCACGAATAAGGATTAGATTAATCGGATCCAGACCCAGGCTCAACACCCATTCTGTTGCCTTATCACCCTCATACGCCATATCCGACAGAAGTGCTGCTTGAAAGTTCGATTCATCCGTATCAATCCCACGGTCAAAGAGAATAACCGTAACGCCTGCGGCTTTTGCAGACTTTAAGGTGTCGTCCCATCCAGACGCGTTTTGGGCCGAGATCAGGAGATAGTCCACGCCATCTCGAATGTACCCTTTGGCCGCAGCGATCTGCTCGCTGTTGTCAGCGGTGTTGGTCTGTTTTGCGTCATAGCCGTTCTCCTTTGAGAAGACATTGTTCATGGCGTCAACATTGGCCTGCCGGTAGCCGGATTCTTCCGGCGGCAGATTTACGATACCGACCTTGATCAGCTCCGCTCCTGCTGCTTCTTGCGGACCTCCAGCAAATGTACCTGCCAGCGCAATTATGGCTAACACAACCATAAATTTTAGAGATTTTTTCATGTCAATCCTCCTGTGTTAGATCAACAGATTAATAGTATAGCTGTGGTCAAAACTCCCTTGTTTAATTGCCACAACCTGAGCCAGGTGCACTCACGTTTTCACCTGCTTTTGTTCTCCGACCATGTTGTTGTCAGGACGGAGATGACTCCATTTTTTTTGCACACAGCAAAACCGCTGAGTGCATTACTGAGACTCAACCAATACCAAGCATCTTTACTAACTAAAATAATCATCACTCTTGTCAAGAAAAAAAACATATGGGATACATATTTCAAATGGCATACAAGAAGAATTGAGACTTAATAATTTTAAAATTGAAATTTTTTCAAGATAAGATTGAAGCTGTTAATAACCTGATTTAGAACTGAATTTGTAACGAAATCGTTATTTTCGAACATGCTGACCCAAAACGATTTCAAATTATTTTTACAAAATTTTCTCTAAAAGTCTGTCCAATAGTCAATTGGAGGAACTTGCCCAGCAAATCAAGGCCTGCCTGTTATGTCAGATCAATCCTTATGAGATTCTCCCGCTTGAAAAGCATGCTGGCCGATGGGATTTCAGGGGGGCTGGATTTGACCATCGAACTTCCGCCCCTCGGCTGAAGACAAGGAACGCGTCGTAGAAATGTTCTGGCAGGCGCTCTGCGAAATCAGCGCAGAGCCGTTGTGAACACCCTGAAAAATTGATTTCGCAGGGGAGATCTTCCGTTCGCGCTGAGCTTGTCGAAACGTCTGGTCTGTCCTTCGACACGCTCAGGACGAACGGTGACGCCGTTTATTTAGCAACAACTCTAATATGGAAATCACAGCCGATACACTTGCCACAATGATTGTAGAAACCCCAAGTTTCAGGTTTTTGGAATTGGAAAAATTCCTGGAAACCGAGCGGTTCACAGGAGGTGAACCATCGGATCTGAAACTGGGCTACATCGAACTTGACACCGCCGCGCCCATGTACTATACGAACGAATATGGGCAGGCGGGGATGTTAGCGGAAACGGCGTTGTTCCGAATTGTCGAATTCGACGTGCCAGACGTCGCGCTGCGCGGGTACGCGGCGATCTTTCGTAACTTCAAAACCGCGACCGCAACCGAGGAAACGGTCGCATGTTGGGTCAGGCCGGAGCAGAAAGCCGATTTGGAAAAACGGGTGCAACGCATGAATCAGCACATTGCCCGGTTGTGGAACGAATCATAACAAGGATTCAACCATGAGTTATGACATAAAAATTGATTTCGAAAAGGGCAAACCGAGGGCTGAATTGGAGGCGATCATAGCTCGACGCCGCTTGGATCGCCGTTGACGCCGCCGGGAATTTCACGCACAGCGCCCACTACAAAGGCGTCATCCGCTGGGATTTTGGCAAGCAGCAATGTACGCCCTACAAAGAGTTGGCGATAGATCCCCAGGGCGGCTGGAATTATCACGAGGTACCAAACACACAAGGAACGTACACGCCAGGACTTGTCGCCAGAGTGTTGGCGCATTATGGCGTTGCCCGGAACGGGCACAGGAGTTAACATGAGCACAATCGCTCACTCGAACTCATGGAACTACAAGAGTTTCACATAAGCAGGGATTTTCAGAAGTTGCTCCCCACAATCCCTTGCTTATGTGAAATCCTTGTAGTTTCACAGGAGATGAATATGATCATATTTCAAGAAAAAGCTATCAGTCGGGCAATCGAGCAGGTTGTGGCTCACCCGGAGCCATTTAGCGCGGAAGAACTTCAGGCTGTGCCGCGCCTCATCATCTGGCACGCCTCGCATCTGGCGGAACTCTCGCACTGCGTCAATCTACAGGAATTGGAAATCTATGCCAGCGACATCACGGATATCGCGTTTGTCGCCACGCTTGAAGCGTTAGACGTGTTGAAACTCTATGCCGTGCCGTTGGCCGACATTCAGGCGTTAGCCACATGCCGCCATCTCAAACAGGTTAACCTGGCCTTCACGTACGTGCGCGAGTTAGCTCCTTTGCGTGATCTGCCGGAGTTACAACAGGGAATCGTGATTGGGAATCCGTTATCGGATGCCTGTTATCATGAATGTTTGCCGCAGTTGCTTAACGCATCCGACCATGCTGAGTTTCACAGGATGCTGCTTGGCCCGGACGAAGAATCCTGGAAATGCACGCGCCGCTTACACGACAAATACACGCAGCCGCTATGCTACGGGAAATTAGAAGGTGTGCGCGGCGTCACGGTGCGGCCCGGAATTCCCAAATACACGCAAGGGAATGTTGATTTTGTCACCGATGACGAGTTCGATATCGCCGATCTGTTGTTTGCCCTGAGTCGGCGACCGAATGACGACCGGGAGGAATTATTGCAGAAAATATTCGGGGTGGCGTTAAAGAAAAATCCGGGCGTTCGTCAGTTGAACTTCACGCCCCGACGCGAGATCGGCAATCAGCAGCACGCGCTGACGTGGATTGACGCCGCCGACCTGCCCGCCGCAATCAAATCCGCCTTAAGCCATTTTGTCGAACGCTTCCCCACGCTGACCTATTTCCGCGAGCCGGCAGACGCCATCGAGCGCGACGCCAGGAAAGCCGGCGTGATCTTACCGCCGCAATTTGTGAACATGCGGCAGACGCTGACATCTGTGGAGCCGCATCGTGATGCCTTGATCCGTTTCGACCCGGAAACCGAGCAGAAACATTGGGAAGGGAGTGCGGTCTGGTTCAGGCTTTCTGTGACCGATATGAGCCGCTACGACCGCGAACGGCTCGCCGCGCAAAATGCCAAAATTTTGCCGTACGGCTTTGCGACTTCCGAGCACCGGGACCTGACCCTGGCCATCAACGTTTCCGGAGCCAAAGACACGCGGGTCTACGCCTACTTCCCGGAAAATCTGGACAGCCCGGAACTGGGGCCGCCGTACATCTCGAAAGCCGTGAACACGCTGTTTACGTCGTATGCCGAATTTTTCGAGCATATTGTAGAGGTCAAAATCAAGGAGGCTGACCGGGAAATCATCATTCCGGCTGCTCAATAATCAATGAGGTTTACATGGAGGTCATCATTATGGACAATTACAGCGACCTGTATCAAAAAAACATGCTCGCGCTGGGGTTTGTCATTCAGCAGGGCGCGGCCCGCGTGCGCCGCCGCTGGTATCACGAATCCGGCGCGAATTTCGATACCATTGACAATTACGAATACGACGCGGCCGGGCGATTGCTTAAAACCGTAGAAGCTGACCAGTGGTTTCAGTGCGCGTACAGTTACGACGCGGCGGGCAGGATCATTCGCCGCACCCACGCGCCGGTGGACGCCAGCGATCCCAATCCGCCGACGGTTTACACATTCTCGTACGACGCCGCCGGCCGCATGACGCTGGAACGATCATATTACGAAAATTATGACGACCCCGATACCGAAACTACCTTCACCTACGACGACCAGGACCGCGTCGTGGCGTCCTATAAGCTGTATTTGAATGCCGATGATTCGGCGACAGGCGACTATCGCTTCACCTACGATGCGAAGGGACGGCTGCACACCATCACAGAAACCTTCTCACGCGGTTCTTCGAGCGTCAGCACCTATTATTACGACGAGCAGAATCGGTTGATCCTGATGTATAAGCACGACTCCTACGGCCAATCCGCCATCACGATCTATGAGTACATCGTCGAAACGCCAGAGGGCGCAGTGATCGTCAATAAAGATTTCGCGGACGGCCACAAGCTTGCCGCAAATTTCGGTCAGCACCCCGATTTATCGGAGTGAGCCAGGAACTTTTTATGAACATCCTCCAATACATTGTGCAAATCAGCGATCTCGGCTTTACCAACGCGCCGCAGCCGCCGTGGAATCAGGATACTTCCTATCTGGCGCGGGTGCTGGCGGTGATTGACAACGCCGGGTGGCTGAAACATTGTACGTACTACAAAATCGACGGCCGGAAACCACGTCCATTCGTTTCACTGGACGATTTCATCCCGTGCACGCAGGGGTGGAAATCGCTCCTGCATCTCTCCAATCAGATGGACATGGATGAGTCGTATCATGCTGAAATCTATGCCTCATTTCATCCCCGGTGGAATGCCCTTGACTTTTTCATCGTCTTTTCGCCGGCGTTCGTAGATGCCGGCCCGGACGGATTCCTGGCGCGCAGTAAGCAATTTATCCTTGATCTGTACGCTGAATTCGCGGCAGATGGTCTGCTAGGGCGCGAGGTGAATGTGCAGTTCGTGACCACCGATCACGGTCATCATCCGCGGGTCTGGCCGCCGCGCGAGAACGTTTGGTTTGTGTATGGCAATCTGCTGGATGTCTTCTCACGGCGTTATTATCAACAGCATCCTGACGATGCCGAGGCGCTGCTGGGGTATGACGAACAGCGGAAGATCGAAGACTTTTTCAATGCTCCGGTTCCGCCGGGCGTGCGCAGTGCGTGGCACAATGACGATCTGCGTATCATCGAATGGGTGGACGATCTGCGCGACGCCCAGCATATTCTCGCGCGCTGCGCGATGCAGGAACAATGGCTGATTGACGTGCTGCACGCGCCCCTCGATCCCCTGCGTGGCGATCTGCCGGAAGATGCTTCCCCGTATGTCACCTGGTACCAGACAAAGTTGGATCTGTACGGCTACAAACTGATCCAGGTCGCGGCGGATGGTTCATTTGATACTGCAATGGTGCAACAATTGCTCGCCTGGAAACAGGCGGGGCAACTGCCAGACGGACGGACGCTGAAAAAAGTCTGCCTCGTGACCGAGAATCTGGCTGCTGCCGTGTGCATCTATCGGCAGGTCATCGCGATGGGGATTCATGAGGTGTATTATCTGAGGGAACCCGCATAACAAGGAGGATTTTATCATGAAAAAAATCGTAGTACGGCTGATGATAGCCGCGTTGCTAGGTTTGGGGCTCCTGTTTGCCGGCTGCGAGAAACCCGGCGAAGGCGATAAGGCGGAACGCGGCTATCAAGTGTGCCAACCGATTATTGACGCGCTGGCCAGTTACCATGCCGATACCGGCGCGTATCCTGAGAATCTGGACGCTTTAAAACCGGACTATCTGACCGAGATTCCGCAGGAGGTCAATGGTATTCCGATTCGATATAAAAAAACATCATCAAGCTACTGGCTGAGGTTCTCGTATGAAGGTCCGGGGATGAATGACTGCGAATATACGCCGGAAACCGGCTGGGTGTGTCATGGGTATTATTAGCCATGCTGAAAATATGAACACCATGTCACATCAACCGTCGTACAGACTTTTAGAGGCTCTTGATGCGGCCGCCACCAACGATCAATTTCCATTGTGGTGTTTCGAAACGGATTATACATTTATCGGGGCTATGCGTGCCGGGGGCTATACGTCCAAGATGGGCGAGGTCATTGTCTTCGAAACGTTCGAATATGATGTCCGGCAGGGCGTGATGGAATCCACGGCCTGGTGTTTTGCGACATTTCCACTGCCGGTCAGAACGCGGCATTATGGTAATGGGGTGGATGTGCCGTCTGAGGTACTTACCCATCCGGAAACCGGGCAGGTGCTGATACATTACGGCGATACAATCCACATTCAGGGGCGCAGCACCGATTTCACCATCGTGCTGGAACAAAACGCGCTGATTGCCAGACATCCGTTCGACCTGGACGAGGACAAACAAAAATTGGTCGCTTTGCTGTTTGCCCTCTGTGATACGCTGCCCCGCGCTGAGTTGTTTTCCACCCCGGAGTATGTGCGCGAGGTGTTCAGCCTGCCCCCCGATACGCGGCGCCTGTTTGTGGTGGAGCAGTGGGAACACCCGCAGGTACGCGAATTTCTCGGCAAACCGGTCAAACCCGGCGTATGCCCTGATCTGATCGCTATGGCAGAAGCTCTGTACGCCCGTAATCCGCAGCCGCGCCTGACCGGAACGCCCAATACCGATTGGCGCATGCACTGGCTGGTGTATCCACGTAGTTGACGTGAGTTCGGGATAAGTTTTTCCGCCCGAATAGCCCCACCGGGCGAAATAGGTATCGCCCACCTACAAGGATTGAATACAAAGTTGATTTTTTTGAAGTTCTTCGTAAGCCTTGAGAATTTCTTGTCCAAAGGCAGAATCCGCGTCAACGCCGGAGACTTGCTGTAAGGTGCGCGCTGCGCCGATTTCAGCGATCATTGTCTGAAGTTTTACCGCGTCAGGATCATGAGCCTCATGATAACATAAAGCTGCGCCGCAGATTAAGGCGATGTGCTTTGGAAAAATTCCGTATTGTAAACACAACGTTGCGCTGCCGATCAGGCGGTCGTGTGGACCTAACTTGCGGATCGGGTCACGGGCCACGCGCTGCACTGTGTCCAGGATCAGCGGATTGCCAAAGCGAAGATTAACATCTTTGCGAATGTCAGCATGTTCGCGGGCATCCAGATCATCCGGATATCTCTTTAACAGAGCTTCTGTGGTTTCAGCGAGCGCGCCGTTAAAAATCGCACAGAGTTCAGGATCGTCGAACGGTTCATGCACATACGTATAGCCCTTCAAATAGCCAAGGTAGGCTAACGCCGCATGTCCCAGATTATGAGTGAAGAGTTTTCGTTCCACTTCGGCCCGAAAATTCTTTACCGCGTACATGCCTTGAATATCAGGTTCTTTGCCGCGCCTGGCCGGGCCGTCGTAGGCAAGTTTGTGATAGGAATCGGCGACCACAAACAGCGGGTCTTGCACGCCAAACCGGCCGCTGGCCGCTGGCACCATGCGCGCCACGCTTGTGCCGACAAAGCCGAGGTGTCCCTCAGCCCACGCCGCAGTTTCAGAATCAAGGCATTGCCACACCGCTTTTTTTAACATGTTGGCGGCTTCGTAGAGGTTCTCACACAGATACATGTCAACTGGCGGAGTCTTTTGCTGATAGCGTAATTTCACGCCGGCGGCGATGAGCGGCGCAATCTGTTCCAGGCTTTTCACGCCTACTGCCGTCCCGATGATGTCAGCCTGGCTGAATACTTCGGCCACCTTTGACACTTCTTCGGTCGTGAGGGCGTGAATTTGCGTGATGGTCAGATCAATGTGTTGTTTCGAATAAGCATCCAGTAAGCGCAGCGGGTACTGTTTGCGTTCATTCAATGTGACAACCAGATCCGAATTGTATTCGACAAAACAAGTTGTATAACCGGCTTCCCAGAACAATTGGCCCATAAAGCCCCGGCCAATATTTCCGGCTCCGAATTGTACCGCAATTCTCATCGTATTGTGTTAACCCGAGAGATGCCAACACTCTATGCCCTGGCATCTCTTGGGCTTGTAGTTCCGGCTTCAGCCGGAGTTTTTTGTCTATTCTGTTCTATACAATGGTCACGTCATAGTTCAGGTAGCGGGAAAAGGCATCGTTGAGCGGCTCCAGAATCTGCTGTCCGGGCGATACGCTGACGTGATGGCGAAATCCCATGTAGCCGACGGTTTGCAGTTTGTCTTGAAGTTTATCAAATTCGGCGACTCCGGCGCAGCCGAAGAAATCGTCGGGAATCGGATCGGCGGTAAAACGCCCTTCACCCAGATAACATTTTATTTTTCCGTTTTCGGTGAGCATACTGCCAAAAGTAAATGGTGTTGGCGCGATGCGTCCTACGTTACAGCCGTAAGCTTTTCCGGCCCCAACCGAATTGGAGAGAATCGCATGATCCGTAATATGTCCTTTGGCGGTCATTAACGATTGCGGCACCGGGCCGCAATGGAACAGGATGCACTTGTCCTCATCATCTTGATAATTATTATTCCAATCCAACAGAGTGGCCGGTCGGCCTGAAGCTAACGACAGCGCGTGCATGACAACCGCATTGCCGGTATCCAATTCACAGGCCGCGGCAATGCCGCGATCGTTCAGTTCGCTGAGTACGACGCAGGGCGATACGCCCAATTGCTGCTGCATCTCAATCCAGCAGCGCAGTGAAAGGCAATCCAGATGATTTTCGGCGATCAGATGATCAATTGCCACTCCCATTTTGCACAAAGTTGTAAAGGTCTCTTCCTGTACACCTTCCCAGGTGGTATAGGTTTTGAAATATTCTTTTTTGGCTTTCACGTCAGCATGGGTATTATCCAGGCTTTTGATTCTGGCAAACAGATCAGAGAGATCAAAGGTCTCCACGGTGATGCCATGTTTTTGCAGGGTGAGTTCATCAATGCGCACGGTTTTGAACGCGGTGGTGCGCGCACCGATCGCGCCAACAACCAGGTTTTTCATACCGCCGACCACGCGGCAGAGACGGTCGAAATAGGCGATATTTTCTGCAAATTTCGAACTGGCCGGATGCACCACATGCGGCTGTAAGGCCGTAAATTTGACGCCATACTGACAAAACACATCCATGATCGAAAATTTGCCGCAAAAGGCATCCCGGCGCACTTCCGGGGCCATTTTGTCCATTTCATCCGGATAGGCTTGCACCAGAATTGGCGTTCCGGCCTCTTTCAAGGCCGCGACTGCTCCGGTTTCATCGCCGAAATTCGGTAAGCATAAAATGACGCCATCGTATTGGCCGCGATGCGCCTCTAAAAATTTCCGATACTTTTCCCCTTCAGTTGGCGTTTCCACCGCGCCGTAGCGGGTCGCTTCAGCTTCCATCATGATACTTTCATGTCCCAAATTCTTGAGGATTTTGGGCAACTCTTCACGAGCGCCAGCTTGCAGCGATGCCGGGAAAAACCCGCGATTTCCAAAAAACAAAGCAAAGGTTGATTTTTTGCGTTTCATAATGTTCTCCTCTTTTAACAATCAATATTACAGCATTATTTTGAGCTAACATTTCAGAAGGTTCAAACCTTGTCAACAGAGAATTTATGCAGATGTGCTGAATACCACCTCTCATCACTAAGAGATGAAAAGATTCGTGTTCTCCCCTGTTTTTGTCTTGACGGAGAAGGACGGGGAGAAAAAAATCGGGCTTTTTCAAAAAACCCGATTTTTCGATTCCGCATAACTTTTCTCAACTACGGTAGGTATTAACCAGGCTGTAGAGTTTGAGTTTCTGCTCAAATTCTTGCAGGCTCATGGCGCGTTCGGGGTGAACGTGGACTTCTACGGCTCTGTCGGGCATAAGATGCAAAAAGCGGTGCGAATAGGTTGCTTCAACGCCTTCAATTTCAGGCCAGACCCATAAAGCCGGATGTTTGGCGTTGATTGTCACAGCAAAGGAACCGTGCGGAAGAATTTTGACTTGAGCCGTCAGTTCCGGATCGTAGAGTTCCAGATGTTTCGGACGGCTAAAATAGACCAGATTGTGGGAAACGACTTCATTGCTAACCAGTAATTCCAGCCACACCAACAGCCTGCGCCCGCCTTCTTCTTTGAGATGGTCGGCAAAATCTAACAAACAGACTTTCGTATTCGCTCCTGCGGCGATTTTGCTGTGAACAAGCGTATTCGCAGCCAGGATTTTCCCGGACGTATCAGTCAAAGTCCAGCGAATCACTCCGGAAACAGGTTCAAGCAGATCGTTGGTGACATGGACTTCGACCGTTCCAGATTCTTGATCTTCGACCGCCGAAATGAGCAGCGGCGCAAAAAAATCCTGCGCCATGTAGTGCAGGGCTTTCCAGTTGCCGTAATAATCAATGGACGACCAACTGGCAACCGGCCAGCAGTCGTTCAACTGCCAATATAGGGTACCCATGCCGCGCGGCATGGAACGCCGCCAGTGCTCAACCGCGTATTTCATGGCCATCCCTTGCAGAATCTGGGAGAGCCAGAGCAGCATGTCGAAACTGGTCGGCAATTGATACCAGGAGAGCATGTATTGGATAATCGCATCATTGCCAATCTGACTGCGCTGGTGCCATTCCATGATGTAGCTCGTGATATTGCGATCTTCGGGCGCGGTATAGGACTTGACCACCAGCGGCTCCGGGAACGATTGAAACCCGAATTCACTGTTAAAGCGATGTTCGCAGGTGCGATACCATTCAAAAGGCTGACGTCCGTGCCAGACTTCCCACAAATGCGCATCACCGCAGGTCGGGTTATTCGGATCTTTGCGGTCGCCAAGCGGCGAATGCGAACTGGAAGGCCAATACGCCCGTTCGGGATCATGTTCTTTGACAATCCTTCCTATCACGTCGTCAAACAGATAGGTATATTCATCCCAGGTCATAAATCCGGGTTGCGGTGTATCGCTCAAAAACATCTGGTAAATGTGTTCCAATTCATTATTGCCACACCACAGGGCTATACAGGGGTGATGGCGCAGACGTTTGACATTTTCGGCGATTTCCTGTTTGACATTGGCCACAAAAGCGTCATCATAAGCCGCGTACCCGCTGCACGCAAACATACAATCCTGCCAGATACAGACGCCGTAGTGGTCGCACAATTCATAAAACACATCATCTTCATAAATGCCGCCGCCCCAGATGCGCAGCATGTTAAAATGGGCGTCTGCCGCGCTTTTGATCAGATGCTCGTAATGTTCGCTGCTCAGGCGCGTCACAAAGGTATCAGCCGGGATCCAATTGGCGCCTTTGGCGAAAAAGGGCGTGCCATTGACCACAAATTGGAAGGATTCGCCCCACTCATCCTGATGTCGGTCGAGCACCAATGTTCGTAAACCAATGCGTTTGGAGGTTGAATCAATGACCTCTTCTCCTTGCAATAAGCCTACATTGACTTCATAGAGCGGCTGTTTGCCCAGGTCGTTGGGCCACCAGAGTTTAGGCTGCTCAATTGTCAGAGAAGCTTTTACGGCAGTTTCTGACTTTTCGGACTGGTCAGACTCGTCCAACACGTCCACAAGAGCCTCACAGACCAAGTCGCCTTGATACAACACGGCCATCTTTACTTTCAGGGCAGAGGTTTCTTTCGCTTCAAGATTAACAGAAATCTGTAAATCAACCCGCCCGGCCTGCGAATGATCCTGGGTGATATGTACGTTCTGAATACGGCCCGCATTGAAGGCCAGCAAGTGAATAGGCCGCCAGATTCCGGCGGTGACGCACATCGGGCCCCAATCCCAGCCGTAATTACATTGACTTTTACGGATGCGATTGCTGCCGTCAATGCGATGCTGCCCCACGCCGGTCAGGTTCAGGGAACGCTTCTGCTGTTCAGCTTGAATCAAGGGCATGGTAGTGGCAAAAAGAACCTCAATCGTGTTGTTACCCGCTTTGAGATAGGGTTTAACGTCAAATTCCCAGGTTCTGAATTGATTATTGGTTTTGCCAATTTCCGCGCCGTTGATCGTGATCGTCGCTAACGTATCCAATCCCAAACATTGTAAAAGTATCTGTTGGTGGTCTAACCAGGAGGAATCAAGTGTAAAGGTACGTGAATACATCCAATCGGTTTCGCCGATCCACATCTGTCGGGCTTCATTATCCCGGTAAAAGGGATCCTCAATTTTTTCAGCATGTAACAGGTCCGTATGAATACAGCCCGGCACAGTTGCCGGAATCGTTTCATGATCCTCTTGCTTTTTTACATACCACTGCCCGCCTAAGTCAAAAATTTTCATTTTTATCTCTCCTGAAAATCAACCCCAGATTTCTCGGGTTTCACAGATATTCACATCTGAGAAATCTGTGGTGAAATTTTTCTTCTTTATTCTTTTACGGCTGCCCCGGCAAAGCCGCGTTCGATCTGATTTCTGAAGATCAGATAAAAAACCACCATCGGCACAGTGCCTATCGAAAGCGAGGCAAAACGTAATCCAAAATCAATCACTAATCCTTCGGAAAACGCATTAATCCCGACTGGCAGGCTGCGCAGGAAGGGTTTGCTGGTCAGCGTAAACACTAATACAAATTCATTCCAGTTTGACAGAAAGGTGTTGTCAGTCATAATGGAGGTCCTGCACGATACGAGACAATCGAGAATACGTAATATGAGGTACTACAATACGAAAAAAGGCTCCACGTCTGGAGTGGAGCCTGATCGGAATTTACTTTTTCAAAACGTTCATCATTCCTTCCGCATCCAGCTTGTCATCCAGCACATAGGTCATCGGATGTTCAGCCAAAAAAACGATGAGTTTTTTCAGCAACGGATCAACGCCATCAGGGACGGGGGTTTTATAGGCTGGCACTATGCCCGCCACAGATAATCGAATTTCAGAACCGACAGGTCCGGCCCAGAACCAGATCCATTCCCAGGCAGCATCCGCTTTGACGCCTTCCAGGTTCGCGTTCATACCATATACCCAGTGCCTGCTACGCCTGACTGAGAACCGGCCATCCCTTTTTGATTTGGGATTTCCGGAAACACATTTAACGAAATATATTCCTTTTGTTCAGACTTTAAGGTTTGCTGCATATCGGTGATGCGCCAGTCACCTTCGATGTAATAGACTGCTTTTTCCTGGGCAAACACTTCGACGGCCTGAGTACGATCCATCTGATTCATCCCGGGAATAAACATCTGATTATCAACCAGCGTTTTCAACACATTCAGAGCGTTTACAAATTCTGGATCAGCGAAAGAGGCGCCATCGCCGACGATGGCTTTATCAAACCATTCCAATCCGCCAGCCCATTCGGTCCCTGGCCAGCCAACATCCCTTCTAAGAAGAGATCCTCTTTTCCCTCGATCCATGGGCGCAGATCTTTGATCAATCCGGCAGCAGGAACATAACCAGTGCGTTTACCGGGCCATAATAGAATAAGATCAGGAAGTTGTTTGGCGACCGCCATGACCTGAAGTTTGGTGTGAAATGGCTCATGCGCCACTTCTTCAATTTCCAACTCAATATCAGGATAGGTTTCTCGGAATTTCGCGACTGTTTGCTTAAAAGCCTCCGCGCCAACTGTGCCGGGGTCCTCCATCGCCAGCATGGTCAGCTTGATTTTTTCGGCCTGAGCAAAAGAAGCGAGAACCAGAAGGGCAGCTACGGCGATGTTGTCGTTGTATTATGGCAATTCTTTGAGTGTGATGACTGTACCTGCGCCAACAGGCAGATAGTGATGCTGATATTCCTGCGCAAACATCTGACGCGCGCGGTCGCCGGTGCAATGCGACGCGGCCACGTATCGGACGCCCAATTCCCGGAACTGCGATACCACATTCCTGATGAGCGCTTCATTATCGTTCATCAAATGAAAGCCGCCCATAACCAGCAGCAGATCGCCGGGGAAGAGGGCTGTCGCCCATTGAATGATGTGCGCAATGCCGGGATGCGCGCAGCCAGTGATGACGATTATCCCTTTCGGCGTCTGTAACACAAGAGATTGCTCCCTGATTGGACCTGCCAGATCGCCGGTCGAAGACACGCCCGGACATATCTCAACCGCGTCATGCACCTCAATAAGCTCTGCCCCGTAACGTTGCAGATCCTGCTTGAAATGGGTTGAAAACGACTGCGGCAGAAAAATCTGTACACGGGCATTTGTGTGCAGAACATGGTAAATCCCGCCAGTATGATCCCAATGCTGATGGGACAGCACGACCAGATCAATCGCTTCCGGATCAATGCCTGCCTTTGCCATATTCGCCAGTAAAATAGCGCCGTCGCCCCCGGTATCGAACAAGATCGTGTTCTCCGTTCCCTGAATCACGCAGGCAAATCCCCAGGCTGTGGTGAACCCGGCTTGCGCGGGATAATTATCGTAAATGACCGTCACCGTAAGCTCGTTGAAGGTCTGTTTGATTACCGGCGCCATATTCGGTTCCTCCTTTCCTCTCACCGTCGTGATCAGCAATGGCAGGCCGATGCCCATGGTGAGAATCATCAGGCTGATAATAAGTTCATCTTTCATAATGGAACACCTCTTTTCTGATGTGATTTTTTCCTCACTAAAAAGAGCATGTAGCATAAAACGTACCAACAGAAGCTCGGCATGGCAGAAAAACGTGAAATCAGGGGAAGATGTATTCTCAGGCGTTTGGGGGAGCAGGTAATTCGTCAAAGAGCTGTTGCATTTTGCATGACAATTGACGGCTTCCTCTTTATAACATAAGTCATCTATCATATTGCAACGTAATGCAACGTTGTTGCGTTATACAACATCTATCACAAAACTACAAAGACTCAAAGAACACAAAAAACATAATTTTACGAAAGCGTCGCTTGATACGTTCCAATTGCAGTATCGTAAAAGGTTTTCGTGAGATTGGATTGCGAAGTATCAACCAAAAATTGCTTGACACATGAGAATTTTCCAGGGAATCGTGGTTAAACGTAATTGTTCTAAAATCTATCTGAGAGTAGAACGCCGAAATATTACGCAATTTCTGCATAACGTCGTTGAAAACACCTCTGTGCTGTTTTCCGCCTCCTCCCAGATTCTCGCATCTATTCAAGAAACCCGTGCTAGTATTGCGGAGATTACGCAAAGTACTGGCGTCCTTGCCCTGGATTTCCAGCGAATTTTAACGGCAGTCGATCATATTAATCAGAGTATACAGCAGATCTCCGACTATACCGGAAAATTAGAAGAAACTGCCCAGCATACGACTTCTAAAATGCAACAGATCGGCCAATTCTTTCAGGAGGTCTCCAGAAATGCAGAACGTACTCAATATTTAGCTCGCGAGACTATGGATGCGGCGACTCGTGGAGAGAAATCCGTCGAAGCTTCGCTTCAGGGAATGGCGGCTATTAAAAATGTGGTAACCGATACTGCTCAGATTATGCAAGACATCAGTTCCTGGGGCGAGCAAGTCAGTGGTATTTTAGGCATTGTGGATGACATTACCGAACAAACATCCTTACTGGCGTTGAATGCCGCGATTATTTCAGCGCAGGCCGGCATTCATGGGCGCGGTTTTGCCGTGGTTGCGGATGAGATCAAAAGTTTGGCTATGCGCACCCAATCCTCTACCCGGAAGATCAGCGTTCTGATTCATAAACTTCAACAAAACACAGAAAATGGAGTACAGCGAGCGCAGGAAGGATTACTCACAGCAGAACAAGGAATGCAGTTGGCAAAGGCTGTGAATATGGATTTACAGGAAATTCTAGAACGCGCCACCCAATCTTCCGACCGAGCAACGGATAACGTCGGGGTGGTACAACGAACCCTTGCGAACAGCCAGGATGTGAGCGAGCATATTACCGACATCGCCGGAATGATCTCTACCATTCGTCAGGCATTACAGCAAGGGGCAACAGAGTTTGAACAAGTCGTCAGTTCGGTAGAAAATATCAGCGGAATGGCCGAAAAAGTCAACCGGGCCAATCTGGAGCAAAAACAGGCTTCAGAGGAAATCGAACGCAGCATGGGCGATGTAACCATGAAATACAGCGATATTTCGGAGCAAACGGATACTTTGCAACGAGATGTGCAACAAATTGTCAGCGCCATCCAATTTATAAAATCTACGACAGAAGAGAACTCTCGCGAGACGGCAAAAATCTCCGAAGAGAACGTTAAACATCTTGTGCAACAATCAGAATTGCTTCAATCTATTGTGGATATCTTCAAAATTTCAAGGAAATGATGATGAGCAACTGTATCAATAAGACCGATATGCCCCAAAATCTCTTCATTCATTTTCTGAATACCTGCCGACGGGCAATAGATGTAATATACGCATCTTCTTCAAGCGTTAAGCCCTGTTTTTCGCACAATTGCCGGTAGGTATTGCGCCAGTTATCCTGGTTCATCTCGCCCCAACGCATGAAAGGAAACCAGAGAATCCCCCACAGACCGAACTTCGGTTTGCTCCAATCAACAAGCAAAAATCGCCCGTTGTTTTTTAACACCCGCGCCGTTTCTACAATCGCGGCGCGGCGGACCTCCGGCGGAGTAGCGTGCAGCGCCATGGAAGTCATCACCAGATCGAAATGTCCGTCGGGAAACTTTAATTCATCCATCGATCCCTGCTGAAACGTGAGTGTGCATTGATATTTATCAGCATGTTGCCGGGCGTAATCAAGTTGATCGTCCGAGATGTCGAGGCCATAAATTTCCGAGGCCGGACGAGCCTTCTCTGCCAGGGCAAAACACAACGCTCCTGGCCCGCATCCTAAATCCAGGGCTTTCATCGTTTCTTCAAGTTGAATCTTGCCGATGGCGCGGTGGTAATAGGCGGAATTAAACCCGAATAATCCGGCCCAGCGTTTGTAATGCGCGCCGGCTTTCTTTCCTGTAAATGCTCTGCCTTTCTTGTGCATAGGTATTCTCCTGTTTGTCATTTTTTTAAGCTCTACAACACATTCGGAATGATCCGCCACCTGACTTCTTGCATATACTGCTGATAGATATTGGGGAATTTCTGCAACAGGAATTTTTCTTCTGTCAGGGCTGTCAGCACCCAGATGACCGAAAATACGAGCGATAATATTACAGTCATCACGATCCCAAACGCAAGCCCCAGGCCGATATGCATCATAATTAAGCTAAGGTAAATCGGATGGCGGACTTTCGCATACATCCCGGTCGTAACAATTGCGTAAATATCTTTTGCACTCTCATGCGCCTGTGTATGGGTTTTTTCGCAGGAGACATGCAGTAAGAAACCGAGACCAAAAAGCAAACCTCCTATAATATTCACATAAGGCATCCAGGGGACTTTTGACCAGGAAAAGAAAAGTTCGGTAATTCCAACAATCACCATGCACGCCCATTCAACCAATCCTCGCCTTGCTGGATTGACAATGAGCATTCTATCAAGAAGATTCAATCTTTCCATACAGCATTCTCCTTTGAAAATGTAGCGCGAAACTGGAGTTTCGCGGTACATCTCATTTTCATGATGCCGGGTGAGCCTACGCTCATGGCAACTCCTTTGTTATAGAAAGCATACATTCTTGCACCCTGCCAGAGTGTGGGGAATTAATGTGGTTTTTCCGCATAACAGACCTGAGAATAGCCTGATGTAACCTCAATTTTCGAGAATCCTGCGTCACGAAGCATTGTTCGCATGTCAGCATCTGAATAGGTTCGTAATGAATAGAGCCACCCAAAGCAGATCTTTCCCAGGAGACCATTTCCCATTGTGACCAGAGCAAACCGGCCTCCCGGCTGTAAGACGCGGTATATTTCGCTCAGAACCTTTTCTGGCCGTTCCACAAAAAAGAACATGTTTGCGCTTGCACCGGCTGTAAAGCGGTTATCGGCCCAGGGCAATTGTTCTGCGTTACCGACGAGGATTTCAGCCCGGTGCTCCTTGACATGCCGCTGATTGTTCTTTGTTGCAAGCACAGCCATGTCCGGGCTGTGATCTACGGCTGCGGCAAATTTGACGCGCTCCAGCGCCATCCCCAAAAGCTGGCCCCCGCCGCAGCCGATTTCGAAATATTCATCCTCCGGCGAAAGATTCAGCCTGTCCATAATCAGCCGAAACCCTTTGAAATGCGCCTTCGGATTGCTATACATTTTAACGCCCGTCTTCCCTCCTGGCTTTCTGGCCGTTCTGTCAATAAATGCTTTGCGTTTTTCAGTAAATGTCATGATTTGTAATTCCTTGAAGTGTTGGAATATTGGAGTGTTCCCTGTCCTTTAACACTCCAATACTCTAATATGTGTTAAAATTTCCAGCGTCGTACTTTCTGCTGTTCATCCCACATCCGCCAGTACAGCCCCTCAGCGCGCATTAATTCATCATGGGTTCCCTGTTCAACAATTGATCCGTTGTCCAGTACTACAATATTGTCGGCCTGCACCACCGTGTTCAGCCGGTGGGCGATGACGATGACGGTTTTGCGTTGCATCAGATCGTTGATGGCTTCCTGGATATACAGTTCATTTTCAGGATCTAACGACGCCGTCGCTTCGTCCAGCAGCACGATGGGCGCATCTTTTAAGATGGCGCGCGCAATGGAGATGCGCTGTTTTTCTCCGCCTGACAGGGTGGATCCGCCTTCGCCGATCATGGTTTCGTAGCTGTCCGGCAATTGTTCGATAAATTCATGGCAGCGCGCCTTTTTGGCCGCAGCGATAATTTCCTCCATGGTCGCGTCTTTTTTGCCGACCCTGATATTGTTGAGTACCGTATCTTTAAACAGATAGACATCCTGGAACACCATAGAAACCGACGCCAGCACATCATCAGGAGCATACACTCTAATATCGCGCCCATCTAAGCGGATCACGCCCTCGGTCACATCCCAGAAACGCGCAATCAAGCGCGTCAGCGTGGTTTTCCCCGAACCGGACGGGCCGACAAAGGCTGCCAGTGAACGTTCCGGAATCGTCAGGCTGATATTCTTGAGGACATCGGTCTCATGATAGCGGAAGCGAACGTTTTCGAACTCAATGTCGAAGCGTTTCGGTTTAACTTCCGGATTCGTACCAGTCAGCGCCGGAGTTTTCCGCAAGTGTTCTAACCGTTCCACGCCGAGTTGATAATAATTGAACTCACCGAGAAACGTCAGCGCTTGCATCAGCGGTTCATAGACGCGGGTTCCGAGAATCAGAAACATGATATAGACAGGCAGCGTGATCGTTCCCGCAAATAAAAAGGTCAACCCGAACAGGATGATGAGCGCCAGACCAGCGTGCAGGACAAACCCGGAGAGCAGGATCGTCGGTCCGCCGCCGGCTTCGAGTTTGATGCTGAGTGATTTGAAGGTCCGAAATGTTTTTTCCAGGCGCTCAAATTTCGCGCCAGTGAGGTTGAAGGCTTTGATGAGCCGCATACCTTGCACATATTCAAGCATCCGAGACGATGCATCGATTCGCGCCTTCTGATGCTTTTTTCCAAAATGGTTGATAAAGGCACGGGAGAGAAAACTAAACGGGATCGCCGCAGGAATGACGAGCGCCGAGACCAGCGCCAGTTGCCAATTTTGGAAGGCCAAAAAGATCAGCAGCAGTACCGGCATGGCTGCTGCCCCGGCGATTTGCGGCACAAGATGACTGAGCATAAATTCAACATTGGCGTAATCATCGATCAGATACGAACCGATCATCCCTGGATCGCGGGCATTGAAAAAACCCATCGAAAGTTTGCGGAGGTGATCGCCGATCTCCAGCCGCCCATCCGTACACAAGTCATACGTCTCGTAATACATTTTGAGGTACGCTTTCTTACTCACGAGGAACAAAAGCGCCAGGGAGATCGCCAGCGCCGCGCTCAGGCCAAGCAAGGCGCGGACATTCAGCGGCGCACCCGGATGCTGCAAGGGTTTGAATAATTCCCAGACGACGCCCAGCAGAATGCCGTAGGGCGCGCCGCGCAGCAGGTACTCAAAAATGGTCCAGAGAATCATGGGGCGTAAGCGCTGAATATTGCCGAGCGTAGCCGCTCGCATAATCGAGAGAATATTCATTGGATGTTTCCTCCTTTGCGGGCAATCGTCCATTCCCGTGCGCGGGAATAGGTCTCCCACATGTTTTTATACAAACCGCCGGCCTTGATCAGGTCAGCATGACGCCCGCGCTGCGCCACTTTGCCGCGATCAATCATAAGGATTTGATCGGCATTGGTGACGGTAGAAAGCCGGTGCGCGATGACAAGCACAGTTTTATCTTTGAGCAGCGTGGCGAAGCCCTGAAGAATTTTGCCTTCATTTTCAGGGTCCGCGTATGCGGTCGCTTCATCTAGCACCACAATCGGCGTATCCTTCAGAATGGCGCGGGCAATCCCGATGCGCTGCTGTTCACCGCCCGACAAATATGTGCCGCCTTCACCGACTAACGTCGCATAGCCGTGCGGCAATTTTTCGATAAACTCGTGACACTGGGCAGCCTGCGCGGCCCGAATCACGTCGGCTTTGCTGGCGGCGGCGTTGCCCATGCGGATATTCTCCTCAATGGTGTCAAAAAACAAAAAGCCGTCCTGAAACACAAATGAAACATGGTTCATCAGGGTCTCTGTGCTCATGTCCCGGATGTCCACGCCGCCGATGCGGATTGCGCCGGATTGTACATCCCAAAAACGCGCCGTCAGCAGTCCCAGTGTCGTTTTCCCTGCGCCGGACGGTCCGACCAGGGCTGTCACTGTGCCCGGCTGCGCGGCAAACGACACGCGATCCAGCACCGAAGACTCATTATACGCAAAACTGACATGATCAAATTCAATTGAGGCGTCAGCCGGACGTTTGCCCGTCTCCCGATTCACAATTTCATCTTTGCGTAGAATCGCGTCAATGCGCTCCATACCGATGCTGATCTGATTCAAATAGCCAACCATAAACATCAGCTTGAGCAGTGGGAAAAAGAACCCGCCGCCGACAATCATAAACAGCAGGACGGTTGGAATGGAAGGCGCGTGCGGTCCGGCTTTTCTGAGCAGAAACACGGCGGCCGACGCCAGAAAGACCAGCGATGATGACGCGGCCGTCAGAAACGCCGGATAGGCTTTCGCGTAGTCGGTGGTCATTTTTTGCGCCCAGTCCCGATAAGACAGCACCGATTCTGTCAGCCGTTGAAACGAATCCAGGGCCGTACCGAACACTTTCACCACCGGCATACCGCGTACATATTCCACCACCGCTGCGTTCATGCGTTCCAGAGCCGTATGATAATTGCGATATTCGATTTTGGCGCTCCCGCCGATCATCATTACCGCCATAATCCCCAGTGTCAGCGGAAAGGGCAGCAGCGCAGCGATTGCCAATCGCCAATCCATCACAAACAGATAGGCAATAATGAACAGCGGAAACACAATCGCACTGATGATGTCGGGAATATGGTGGGCGACAAATAATTCGATCCGTTCCACGTCTTCGACCATCACCTTTTTAATTTCGCCGCTGGCTTTCTCGGTAAAAAAGCCCATCGAGAGCCTGGTCAACTTTTCGGCAATGGCTACGCGGATTTCATACAGAATATTGAAGGCCGCAATGTGCGACAGCATCAGCGCGGCATAGAGCAAGCCCCCGAACACCGCGACCGATCCTAAACTGATGTAGCCCAGACGGTAAACGCGCGCGCGGTTAATCGCGGCGATATCGGCGGCATGGGCGGCCAATTCTTCGATAATCAGATAGACCGACACCATTGGCACAAATTGCACGGCGGTGGCAATGACGGCCAGAAACATTGAGGCGAACAGCCACCATTTTTTGGTTCCGGCAATTTCCAATAAACGCCGAATTCCTGTTTTTTTCTGATGCGTATTCTCCATCTTTCTCTTCCTTATGAGGAGTGCAAACTAGCGTTTGTAGCAAAGGCTACTTTGCGCTCCTAAAGTTACAATTTACGTAGAATTGCGATATGTGTGTTTATGAGCGTTTACAGAAACGCAAATGTGACGCCTCTTTTTGCTCACGAAGTGAACCTTATCCAAGCAACTGATCTTTGATAGCATGCCGTTTGCGCTGTAGATAGCGTTCACACTGCTTTTTGCGGTCGTATCCAAGCATAATGCCGAGCAGGAAATCTTCTTCATCCGTGTAATCGCACAGATTGCTTTTTCCGATCTGCTTGATTACATCAATACAGATGGACGCACCAAAGAACACATTCATTTTGTCTTTTCCCAGTGGATAAATCGCGTAGGCAATATGCTCTCGTTCCAGGCGTTCTCGAATCCTGGAATCATTCTCGCGTGAGGTTGTGTGCAAAATCAAATTGCGTAAGCCTTTTTTGTATTCATATACATGGTGCAAAAAGACATGTGTATTTTCTGAGCGGACAAAGGTCACAAAATCCCGCATCCACTGTTTGGTTTCTTCATCTTCCCCCTCGCGTTGATCCAATACGAATAAATCCATCATAAAATGAGCGCATGGCGTTAACGCTCTCGTTCTCCCACGCAACGGGAAGAAACGAGAGCGATGCCTGTTGTTATTGCATGGTTGCTTTCAACTCTTCAACCCATGTTTTGATCCGTTCATCCGTCAGATGACCCTGGTTATCTTCATCAATGACCAGCCCGACAAAGCGACCGTCCTTTTCCGTTCTGGAAGCCTCATACGTATAGCCGTCAGTCGGCCAGAAACCGATGACGGCTGCGCCTTTCGCCATGACCTTTTCATATAAAATCCCGATCGCATCAACAAAGCTGTCAGGGTAACTCTCAGGATCGCCAGAACCAAAGAGCGCGACCGTTTTACCAGCAAAGTCAACCTGATCGAGTTTACTAAGCCCATCGGCCCAGTCATCTTGTAATTCGCCGATACCCCAGGTGGATGTACCGAACAAGAGATACTGATACTTGTTCAAATCCTGAGTTGATGCCTTTTGGATTGAATACAGATTGGCAGCGTCACCGCCGAACAGTTTTTGAATTTTTTCCGCAACTTTCTGCGTGTTGCCGCTTGTGGAACCGTAAAAAATGCCAATATTTGCCATATTTCGTCTATGCCATGCTCTTTCAAGCATTCCGGTCAGGCTTATCCTGGCCGGAAATACCTGAGAAGCTTGCAATTCCTTGCGTAAGGATAGAGAGTGTTAATAGTTTTTCTCAACGACTTCAAAGTACCCGAAGTCGCCTTGTGAACGCCGAGTTAGCAACGTCGTAATCAGCTTCTGTTTCACCTTTTGGAATTCCTGCGCCGGGAAATTCTCCGGTTTCTGCTGGGCTTCTCCCAAATGCTTAATTTCTTCGCTCAGGGTCTTGCTATAGGCGAAAACCAGCTTATGACCAGAGGAAAGACGTTCGGCGGTAAAAACATAGGCTTTCGGAGCAATCCCGAACTCTGCGTTTTGCCGCGAACGTCGTTTTCCAAAACACATATCCCACGTATCCCAGACCCCGCCCATTTTCGTTTTGGTTGTGATCGTGAAATCATTGACTGCCGGAGTTTCATCGCCATAGAGTTCCCGAATGGCGTATTCTAACGCCAGGTACCCGGTAGTGACCCCGAAACATAAGCCGACCGGATTGATCGCCATTTCCACTTTTTTGCCGACTTGCTTCTTTTCTTCAAGTTTCGCCAGAATCTCTTTCAAGCCGGATTGATGATGATATTGATAGCCCTGCATGATATCTGTGGTGCGAAGTTCTCCGTTTTCCTGACGGAGCGTCAGCGGCGAATTTGGCAACAGCGATTTGACCTGTTCGTCAAAATCTGCTGACAACGCGAGATATTTATCCGAAGGAATTGGCTGAATCGCCTCTTCCGGATGTTTTGAGCTGGCTCCGGTTGCGGCGTCAGATTTTGCTTGAACGGTCTGAGTCGCTTGCGCCGGTACCGTTTCTCCTTCGCGCGGCAAAGTCCCCGGTTTTTCGATTGTATGCCCTGGCCCCCCATTGAAACATACTGTATAGGGTTCAGTTTGTTTCGGACAAATCAATTCACCCTTCTGATCAAGCGCCCCTTCCCAGAGCACCGCACCGGAAGCTTGAGATTTCAGTTGAATCTGCTTCCCGGCCGCTGAATCCCCGTTTGAAAATCCGGCCATGACGAGAATGGCGCCATCTTCATTGTCTTCAATGAGCAGAATTGGGCTGTGCGCAAAGCTCAACGACGACGACAGCAGCAAGAACGCTACAATGAAGCCGACGAACGTCAAGCTCTTGGATAAAATTTGAACATTCCGGTATTTTTTCATAATGGCTCTCCCTAAAAATTTTAATTTGATATGTCCTGATGCCCACGCTGGACATCGGGGGCATCAGAATACGAACTATTCGAGCATTGAAGCCATTTCTTCAGCATTCTTGAGTGTATTGTCCAGTGCCTGTTCAACGGTTGTATCGCCACGCAGCAATGTTGGCCACCACATCGCATTGGGATAGTTCATCAGTTTCTTCAGTCCCATCTCCCCGTAGCGCATGTGCCAGTGGTCCATTCCGCCTTCGTGCCCATGGATTTCGGTCATAATCAGGTTGCTATACTCTTTACAGGCAGCATCGCCTGATTTCAGCGAGAACATATACCAGAAAAATTCATGTTTGTTCCCGTCTTTGTTTGTGAATGTCGTACTTTCTTTTCCTGCGTCGCTGTATTCACAGGTCGCCTTAACCGTTGCGCCACCAAGGTCGTAATAGGTGATGGTATTCCCGATCAGTTCCATCGCTCCGAAATCTGAAGCATACATCGAGGCCAGAAATGTCTTAACATCCTCCGCGGTTTTATTTTTGGCTGCTTTCGCGATAGCTTCAAACCCCGGCTCCATCGCCGGATCGCTGTTAAGGGCATGAGAACTCACCCATTTTCCTTCCCACCCTGCGAATAAAGAACTTTCTTCAGCATATCCGCTCAGGGCGAATAGTGCTGTACTGATCGCACATATCATCATAATGAATACGTTATGCTTTTTCATAACTCAATGTCTCCTTGTTTTTTCAGGATCGCTTACCCTGCAAGGGACAATCTCTCCTGACTTATGGATGTTATAGTTTTAATCGGCGGCGTCTTTGGTATGGTGTTCATTTTTTTACATAAAATATTCACCTCCTCTCAAGTAACTACAAAAATTTTGTTTAAGAAGGATTTCATGCGTGTTGCCTGATATTCAAGAGTTTCGCTCATTCAAAAGTTCAAAAAATTTATTTATAACTACTTAAACTTTTAGATTAGACTAATTTTATATGCAAAAAAAGATACGCTGGAATATCAGGCTAAAGCCTTCCCTTCTCCTATACGCGCCACTTCTGCTAAGGTGCTGTGAATCGCGCTCAGACTGGAACTTCGCAGCATATAGTAAGGTTTGTTGAATTCTTTACAGCATTTTTTCACGTGCAGACAGGCCGAATGACTGTTGACATTGACCGGACAAATAACAACATCACTGCGACCAACCAGGTGCGACAGGGTCTCGGCTCCATTATATTTATAACCGTCATGATACTCGAACTGCCCGCCCATTTTAATGACAAGCTGCTCGTAAAAGGCGCGCAATTTTGTTATTCCGCCCACGATCAAAATGCGACGATTGCAGAGCGCAGCATTTGGGCAATGTTCGGTTTGCGAGGCAGCGCGGGTAAACTGATCTAAAATCTTGACTAATTCACCCTGCATGTCCTCGACCACTGTCTGATATTCGTCAAGCTGCTGTTTAATCTGACTTTTCTCGATTTTCAAGTTTTCGACAGCGACTGTGCGCGTACGCAGCTTTTCCTCGCTGTTCTGAAGTTTCTGTCGAAGCAGATCGCACTCAGTTTGAACCGTTTCGACCGGCGTGGCCTGTTTTAACTTGAGAACTTCGGCTTGCAAAGCATAAATTTCCTTTTGCTGCAGGGCATAACGACGTTCAAGCTCCTGAAAAGAATGTCGTTCCTGTCGAAATTGAATTTGCAGAGCATGATATTTCTCCTTGATCTGTTTATACATGTCCGTTTTTTGAGCAAGTTGATTCAGCAGGGCGGCTTGCTTGAAAAATTGGGCGTGCATGAACATGTGCAGAGCGCCATACACTTCCACCTGCTGTCGCTCCGAAAGTTCCAGATAAATTGCCAAAAACCAGAGCAGCGCCCCGGCCGTAGCAGGGCAAAGATGGCGATCAAAAAAGGGCATCCATTCTTCCGGCGTAACGTATTGCCATGCGGTAATTTCCTTACGATATTTACGATTCAGGAGTTTCTCAAAACGTTTTGCCGGCGCAGATTCCTTTTTGAGCATATCAATGAGCGTGACATGGATAGCGTAATCCTGCGCTCCCCTGACGTTCACGCCACAACGTTTGAGAAACTGCCGCTGTTCTTTTATGGATAAGCAAATACCAACAATCGGACAATAAAATATTTCTGCAATTTCCCAGATTCTCTTTTGCATAAGAATTTCTATAATTAGTTAAGACATATAAAATTAGCCTTAACTAATTCTATATGTAAAAAAAATATCATCATGCTGCCATATCTCCTACAATGCATAATGGTCACAAGGGGCGCGTTTCGCTTTTTCAGCAAGCTGTTTTGTATTCATTCATCTACGCCCCTTTAATGGTTATCGCTGTTCCTCGCCCTTTTCTAGCTGCCCTCCGCATACAAGAATCTGATGAAAGCGTTGCAGCCAGGCAGAAGTATTTTCCTGGGTGGCAGGGGCGGTGACAAATGTAATAAATTTCGACAAGCGTTCCAGGGTTTGATTGCTGATATGGTGTTCCATTGCACACGCCTCTTTCGCAGCAATATAACGCGGAATGCCTAGAATATCCGTAAGAAATGTCAATAAGGCAGTATGCCTCTCCTGGACATTTTGCGCAAGCTTCCGGCCTTCCTGCGTCAATTCGATGTAACCGTAATGTTCATGCAGAACCAGTCCTTTCTGAGAAAGTGCGGATATTGCGCCATTAACACTTGAGGCTTTGACGCCAAGCTGATGGCTGATATCTTTGACTCGAACTGCGCGTTTTCGCTTCTGCAGCAAGTTAATCGCCTCTAAATAATCCTCAAGACTTGGACTGAGTTCAATCGCTTTTTCCACACCTATCCTCCCACAAGTTTTGATACAAAGGGAGCGACTTTCACTCCGAGAATGACAAATAGTGCGATAATTGCTGTTTCAATCGCGGCTTTAAAGCTCATCGCACTCATGATCCCAGCGGCGCCTACATCGGTCAGGACGCAGAACAATAAGGCGCCCCACAGACCAAATTTCTCAAATGTAAACACCATCACGACTAAAATAGGAATTGAAATCAATGTCCCGCCAAGTACCGTTGCCAACAGCGATGTCTGGCAATGCTTTGCAATAATCTGCATCATGCCTGCCATTCTTGGACACACAACAAACAGGCTAAAAGCAAGACTGGCAATTACAAGTTCTTTTGTCATAATCAAAAAAAAGGGGGGGGGTGAGAATTCCCCCTTGAGGAAATCCTCACTCTGTTCCATCACTTCCAGGAGTTTATTCCATATCCACGGCCTGAATCCAGATAACCGCATCCAGCGAAAGCTCTTTGCCACTGTGTTCTAACTCGCCGCCAGCGCCGAGAGCGCAGAACCCCCACCATCCGGCTTTAGGAATGCCAAAGCTGAATTCACCGTCTTTATTGGCCTTAATGCCCATCGTCACAAGCGCATCATTAGGCGCTTCGACTTTCGCGGCTTCAACAAAGCTGTACCCGTCAATGTCATGATTCATATATTCCACTTCGATTTCCGCAAAGGGTACCGGAACCATTTTGTCGCCCTCTTTACGCATGACCATGCTGCGGAACACATTTCCGGTCCACAGGGCATACGGTTTGTCGAGCGGCACGATTTCCACCGGCAGCCCGACCTCAGCATCCCAATCCGTCGGCGCGCCGCCTTTGTTCACGACGACTTTGGTGATCTGCTGAATATAAATATCTTCCGATGCTTCATAATACGGCCCCGGATCGAGACAGAAGATGAAATCACCCATGCCTTTGAGACGATATTCGGTTTCATAGCCTTGACCTTCGTTGGTGAGACTTTTGAAGGTGATCGGCTTCAAGGTATCAAGCAGATTAGCCTTTTCGCCTTTATTCATCACCGAAAACATAGCCGGAGGCTGAATTTTCCCCTCGGCGTCCATGCCCATATTCATCGTATGTCCGGCTTCAAAAGGATGGGTAAAGACCAGTATCAACCAAATTTTACTGGCATCTTCTTCGCCTAACGCAGCTTTCGGCGTATAAATCATTTGAAAGTGTGCAAACGCTGTGGACGCGCACAGAACCATCAACATCATCATCAGACTTGCAAGTAACTTTTTCATTGACAAACTCCTCTATAATGAAAATATTCGTATTGTGTCCGGCGCTCTGCGTCGCATTCCTCCGGATGCCCCGCCAGGCAATTTCCCCATACTGTGAATGCGGCGTGGAAGCGTCGCTGATTATTTACAACAGCATCTTCATAGTATTCTTCTCGCAGCCGAAAATTCTACAAATTTTTACTTATAGTTCTACTTTGTTAAATTTCAAACGTACCGGATTTTGCCCTGAAAGGGCAGGGGAATAGAGCCAGAGGATTCATCCTCTGGAAGGTCATCGCCCCTGTCCCGCGCCCTGAAGGGGCGCAAGAGATGTTCCCCGCCGCCCTTTCAGGGCGGGGATGAGGGGAATCCGTTCCAGAGGTTGAAACCTCTGGCTGTATTCCCCTGCCCTTTCAGGGCAAAGAGCCGTATATTCAAATCTAATAAAGTAGTAATAGGCATCCCTCCTTTTTCACGTAAGTACTCATACGTTCGTAGTTCGCGTTTTAGCTCGGAGTACCGCCTAAAGGCGGAACTACGAACCCGCTACCTAAACCTTGTAAGAGCAGTAGTTTTTCTTATACCCTGGTTTTGCCAGTATCTTTTCCCATCATATAGCCGATCAGAAACATAATTGCCCCCAGTACAACCAGCACGGCCAGTGCAGTAATCATTTGCGACGTGACCGCCATCTTCATCGCCATTTCCATCCCCGGGCTCATGGCCGCTGTTGCTGGCATCATCAGTTGCTGCATGGGAATCGGCTGCGCAGCAACAACTGACGGGGAAGCCGCAACAGGCTGCTGAATCGGTTGAGGAACTTCTGTCTCCGCTTTTTGGGCGAGAGCGGGCTGGGCGGGAACATCCGAAGTTTCGACGGCTTTTTCCTCAACGACTGCTGGCTCGGCTTCGCTGGCTGACGCAGTTTCCTCGGCTGGCGGAGCCTCCTCTGCCGAGGCTGCGGCTTCTTCCGAAAAAGGTCCGTCTTTCACCACAACATGTCCCGGTCCGGCGTCAAAAATGACTGTATATGCGACGTTCGGCATCGGAATTTCCTCGATATACCCTTCTTCCGGGATCGTCGTTTCCGAGAGGATATCTCCGGTCTCTTTATTTTTCAGAATAATCTTATGACCGGCCCCGGATGAGCCATCCGAAAAACCGGTTTCAACGTAGATAGTTCCATCGCCATTATCTTCGACTGTTAACAAAGGTTTATGCGCCAATACGACAGAGGGCGCACACAATACAACAATAGTAAGCAAAACACTCAGCGTTCTTTTCATCACGATATTCTCCTTTATTTTGAATCCCTACAACGGATGAAGGAATGGAACGGATGACTCCTGGTTTCTTCAATCCGTTGTAGGTATCCTTTCTTCCATGAAATCCTTGTAGTACTTTTGCAAGTTTTAGGTGACGGGTTTGTAGTTCCGCCTTTAGACGGCACTCCGCGCTAAAGCGCGAACTACGAACCCGTCAATGTCACCTTGACAAAGCAGTAGTTCTTCTTACCCAAAATACATTCCAGCTTGAAAAATAATCGTTGCAATCAGAAATCCGATGACAATTGGATAAGACGCTGCAAACGCCATCCAACGGAAACTGCCAGTTTCAGCCTTGACCACAATCAGCGTCGCGATACAAGGAGGGAACAGGGCCACAAACGCCAGAATAGCGAGGGCATGCCAGATCGTCAGTCCGGCTTCTGTCGCAGCGATCGCCTCGCCAAGGGCTGCCCCCTTGCCATTTTCCCCCTCTTCCAGGCTGTATAAAGTACCCAATGTGCCCACTAAGCTCTCTTTGGCCGCAAAGGAGCTGATGATCGCAATATTCAGTCTCCAGCGAAAACCGGCATATTGACTGACTGGCTGCAAAAATCGGCCGAATCGGCCGGCATAACTCGCATTGACCTGCTCCTTTTTGCGTTCGTGTTTGAGGGACTGTGCCGTTCTCAGATACTTCTTCATGAACACGGCGGCCTGTTTTGCCTCAGAATCCGCATTGCCATCCGGAGTTTTTCCTTGATTGGCGACCAGAAAAAAGTGGGCATGTCCCGCTGCAAACATCGCTTCAATTTCGCGTAAGGTATTCGCATCCTCTCCGTTCGCCTGCTGCGCCTGTTTCAAGCGATCCTCAAAGCGCTGATAGGCGTAATCGTTCGTCCCCTGCCACAAAAAAGCATAGGGATTCGAGATTCCGACCTGCCGGATGGCCTCGTTCCGCGATTCTTGAAGCTGCCGGTCAAACGCGATCTCGCCCTGCAAACCGACGCCGGGAAAGGTCACAAAGAACCAGACCAGAATTTGCACCGCGATAATAACCGTGACGACTTTTTTCAAAAACAGCCACACCCGTTCAATTGTCCGGCGAATAACGCCGCTGACCGTGGGGAGATGGTAGGCCGGCAATTCCATGACAAACGGCGCAGTTTCCCCTTTGACCAGAAAGCGGCTGAAAAGTTTCGCCACAAGCAGGGCGACGGAAAAGCTGAACACGGACACGCCGAACAATGCGAACGGCGCCTGCTGCGGCATAAAAAAGATGCCAACAATCAGAATGTAAAACGGAATTTTCGCCAGACAGTTCATCAACGGCATAATCAGGATTGTCACCAGGCGCGCCTTTTCATCCTTCATCGCCCGGGTCGCCAGCACCCCTGGCACCGCACAGCCCCCCACAATCACGCCGCCAAGGATTAACGGCAGCGTTGACTGACCGTGCAGACCGAAACTGCGCAAGATGCGATCCATAATAAAGGCCACCCGGGCCATATAGCCGGTGTCCTCCAGGATCGCAATCAGCGCAAACAATACCACAAAAATCGGGACATAATACAGAATTGCGACAACGCCGCCCACAATCCCATCCACAATCAGGGATTGCAGCAGGCCGTCACGCAGGACATCCCCGGAAAAGAACAGAGTCGCAGCGAGTTCTTTTAATTTTCCGACATAAGGAAAACACCAGTCAGCCAGTTTTGTGCCATAGACCATCGTCACCTGATAAAATACGATCAGAAATGCGGCCAGAATAAGAGGCGCGGCCACACGGTGCAGCACAATTGCATCAATCATATCAGTCAGCGTTCTGGATTTTACCCGTTGACGATCAATCGAGTTGGAAACGATGTCAGCAGCCGCACGATAACGTTGGGTGGCGATAATTTTTTCCGGCGACTTCTTCTGGGTTTCCTGGAATGTCCGGCGCATCTCGTCCGCCTGTTCCGCCAGGGCCAGTCCATGTCCATTGTGAGTATGGTGCTGAACAATACGCCGCGCCTCAGCGTCATTTTCCATCAATTTGACCGTCAGCCAGCGGGCGTTAAAGTCCTCCATCAAATGTTCATGACTGGCCAACTTTGCACTCAGGGCATCGAGGGCAGGCTCCAACAATTCGCCATGGTCCAATCTCCAACCGTTCAGTTCATGATTGGCGGAGCCACACACCTCAATAATCGCCTTTTTGAGATCTTCGCGCCCAATCCCCTTTGTTCCAATAGTTGAAACAACCGATACCCCAAGAGTCTCCTGCAATTTGGACCTATCGATTTTAAAGCCTCGCCGCTCCGCGACATCCATCATATTCAAACAGAGAATCATCGGCACATTCATTTCTCGAATCTGAAACGCCAGATACAAACTGCGCTCAAGATTCGCCGCATCCACGACGACAACAACGACCTCCGGCTTTTCCAGCAGGATAAAATCTCGGGCGACCCGCTCCTCCTGCGTATAAGAAGTTAAACTATAGGTCCCGGGCAAATCAACAATATCAATCCGGTGTTCGCCGTGGCGATAGCTCCCCTGCTTCTTTTCCACGGTCACCCCGGGGAAATTGGCCACATGCTGGCGCGCGCCGGTGAGCATATTGAAAATTGTGGATTTCCCACAGTTAGGCTGACCGGCCAGAGCCACCAGAATCCGTTCATGATCGTGTTTCATATCATTTCCACCTCCACGCCTCTGGCTTCATGACGCCGCAGGGCGATCAAATACCCTCGAATCTCAATATCAAGCGGATCCATTAAGGGCGCATTCCGAATCACCTTGACGCGCGTCCCCTCAATAAAGCCCATATCGAGCAAGCGTTGCAATTCCGCGCCTTCCAGCAAGATATCAAGAATCATACATTCCTGCTCAGGTTTTATTTCATCTAATTTCATTCGTATTACCTATATTTTTTAGTCTAAATTAAAATTTATATTAAAAAAAAGAAACCTCCCTTCCTTCGGACAATCCCCCAAAAAAAGCCCTTCCAATTCTCTGATCCAGCTATTCACTCCGGATCGACAGCAACCAGAACCCTATCGAGCATCCCATATCCAATGGCAAGGCGAGAATCCCCAATTGCCACCAACCTAGGCCCCCCGCGTCCATTACCGCTGTGAAGTACTTCAATATCGCACCCAATGTGGACTCCCATGCTTACCAGACGAGTTTGAAACTCATAACCGCCATTTAAGGCAACAACCGTCCCTTTCTGTCCTGCCTTCATATCACTTAAGGTAAGAAGATTTTCTGTTAGCATACAATCTGCTTCGTCCATATTCCTTTCGTAGCTATCAAAGAAAATTTTATATTTATCGCGCCCAAATCTGCTTGAGCCGGCTGACCGCCTGTGAAAAGGCATCTTCAGGCTCTTTTACCGCAATCAGAATATCTTGCACCGCCTCATGGCTGACAGCGATGCGCGTATCATGAATCGCTACGAGGCAACGCCCGGAATGATTCATCAGCACTTGCACATCAGATCCAATCGTGATCCCCATACTGGCAAGACGTTCTCGGGATTTGTAATCGCCGCGAAACGCTGCGACCGTCCCGGTTTGACCTGTTTTCAATTCGTTCAGCGATTGAATAACAGGTTTCATGCTTTACATTCCCGATGAGACGCATCATCTGCCAGCGGTTCAGTACTCTGGGAGTCCCGAAAATACCCGCAGCTCTGTCCGCAGTTTCCAGGACAATTGGCGCATCCGTTGTTTTTGCCGGTAAATGTCTTATACACAGAGCGAGCAATAAAACTCACGGCCGCAATAAAAATTATTGTAAGAACTATGTGTTCAACCATCATGTTGTTCCTCGTGCCAGTCTCGACTCCGCTCGATATGCAACATGCACTGAGCGAAGCCGAAATAGCCAGGCATATTTCTGAAAAACAAATAAGTAAGCGACCATAAATTTTCAGGGAGAAAAACCAGGTTTCTTTGAAGAAACCCTGGTTTTTAACTACCCAAAAACTTTTAACTCAATACTTAGGTTACTCATAGGCTTTGGCGGTATGCAAAACCGCTGGTCCAAAACGCTGATTTTTCCGCCCTGCTCGGCGTAACATGAACATCGTCGCCGCAAACACAAGCGCAACAACTCCGCTCCACGCCAATGACGAGGACGGATGGCGAGAAAGAGTCGCCAGTTGATAGAACAGGGTTGAGGCCAGATAGGCCAGGCCGGTTGTCCACAACCCTGCAAACAGAGTCCATTGCCAGTTGGCCTCCCGATAGACCGCCGCAATTGCGGCCACACACGGAAAATAAAGCAGTACAAAGAGCAGATACGCAAATGCGCCGATTTTGCCGTCAAACATGGCGGTCATAGCCCCAAAGGTGACAAGGTTGACTTCCTGATCTTCGGCGGCGGCTTCGAGACTTTCCACACTGCCAACTGAAAGACCGAGAGGATCGCGCACCGTATCAATTACCCCGGCAAGGTTTTCCGGAATCGTGGCAAAGGCTGCACTGATACCGCCCCGGAAGGAGAACTCGTCTCCATCACGTTCTTCATCTTCTGCGCTGGTATGAAGCTGAGCATACAAGGCGTCTAAAGTGCCGACTACCGCTTCTTTGGCAAAAATCCCGGTGAAAATTCCGACGGTGGCAGGCCAGTTTTCTTCTGTAATGCCGAGGGGCGCGAAGATTGGCGTGATCGTCTTTCCGATGGCCGTCAGCATTGAGGCATCGGAATCTTCGTTGCCAAAAGAACCGTCAGTTCCTACGGAATTGAGAAAACTCAAAATCACGACGATCAAGATAATCATCTTTCCTGCCCGCAGTATAAAAGATTTTAAGCGATCCCAGGTACGCAGCAGCACGCCTTTCAACGTCGGACAATGATAGGGCGGCAGTTCCATGACAAAAGGTGAGGCTTCGCCTTGCAATAAGGTGTGTTTCAAAATCAATCCGGTCACGACCGCAAAACCAATCCCGATCACATAGAGACCAAAAACCAGGTTTTGCCCGCTGGTCGGGAAAAACGCCGCAGCGAACAAGGCATAAACCGGCAGCCGCGCGCCGCATGACATGAAAGGAGCCATCAGGATGGTCATGGTCCGGTCGCGCTGATTTTCCAGAGTCCGTGTCGCCATCACGGCCGGCACTGTACACCCAAAACCAACGAGCATGGGCACAAAGGATTTACCGGGTAAGCCGATATAGCGCATGAAACGGTCAATCACAAACGCCGCGCGCGCCATGTAACCGGAATCTTCAAGCAGCGACAGAAACAGAAACATAAAGGCAATCGGCGGAATAAAGGTCGCCACCGTTTGAATACCGCCGCCGATGCCATCTGCCAGCAGCGTTTTCAGCCAGGCCGGACTCCCAACCGATTCCAGCACATCCCCGAAACCATCAACAAAGATTGTCCCGGCAAAAATATCGAAAAAGTCAATAAAAGCCCCGCCGAAATTGATGGTAAACATGAACATCACATACATCATCGCCAGGAAAATCGGAATGCCGAGGATGCGATTCAGAACAAGGCGATCAATCAGGTCTGAAGCATTTTTACGCACCTGAGCGGTTTTTTTCATGGCCTGGTCAACGACGGTTTGAATGAATCTATAGCGACTATCAGCAATGAGAATATCAGCCTCTGCGTGCAAGGTTTCTTCAATCCGTGCCTGCTGTCGGGCCACGAGTTCCTGGGCAGGCGATCCGACCGCTGTCGTCGTCAGTTCATCCCCTTCCAGGAGTTTCAACGCCGCCCACTGAGGCAGGAATTTTCCATTGACCTGAGATTCAATCGCTGGGAGGATTTTTTGAACCGCCTGGTCAATTTCCGGCGGATACGGCACGGCTGCCGACGGCAAAGGCTGGTCTTGCATGGCTAGCGCCAACGCCTGCCGCAACTCCTCAATCCCTTCGGCTTTGCTGGCGACAATTGGAATCACAGGACATCCTAACTGACGGGATAATTCAGGAAGATCGATCTCCATTTTGCGTTTCCTGACAATATCCATCATGTTCAGCGCGATCACAACAGGAACGCGCATTTCAAGCAATTGTACCGTCAAATACAGATTGCGCTCCAGATTTGACGCATCAAGAATATTCAGAATAACCTTCGGTTCGCCGGAAAGAATATAATCGCGGGCGACCTGCTCATCAACCGACAGTGCAGATAAAGAATAGATGCCCGGCAGGTCAACTACCAGGACTTTCTGGGACTTGTATGTATATTCTCCGATTTTCTGTTCCACTGTCACGCCGGGCCAGTTGCCAACCCGTTGTTTGGCCCCGGTTAAAGCATTGAATAAGGTGGTTTTCCCGCAATTCGGGTTACCCACCACCCCAATCGTACACGTCTTCATGCGGCTCCCTCCTTTTCGACCATCACTGCTGCAGCTTCATCTTTCCGTAAACTCAAGGCAAAACCGCGAACGGAAATTTCCACCGGATCGCCTAAGGGCGCAACACGTTTTATCGTGAATTCGGTTCCGCGCGTCAACCCCATCGCTAACAGCCGTTCCCGGTATGTTGATGCGCCTTTGTTGTATCCGATAATTGTTCCTTTTTCGCCAACGTGCAACTCACGTAAACTTGTTTTCATGCAAACCTCCTAATAGCTCTCATTCGACGACAGAATGGCCCGAACCAGCGTTTGTGAAATCGCGTAAGCGGCAAGAACCCTGAAGGACATTCCTGAGCAGTAATCGCTACCAGAATTTTGTCAGCCATCCCTTGTCCGATTGCCAGGCGGGTTTCACCGGCAGCGACGAGTATAGGACCGTGTCGGTCATTGCTGCTGTGCAGAATTTCAATGTCACAGCCGACATGGATGCCCATACTGGCGAGACGGTGTTGAAAATGCCGTCCTCCAGTCAACGCCACCACCGTTCCGGTTTTTCCGGCAGCGATAACGCTCAGCTGTTGCACACTAACCTCATTTTTCATCATGTTCCTATCACTCCTTCATTTATCATCATAGACCTTATATAATTCGTCCTTACTTAAAATATTAGTCTATACTAAACATTAAAATAATCAATTAATGATAATAAAATTTGTCAAGTATTATTTTTTAATTACAGAAATTTTTTAGGTGCAGCTAAGAAAATAATTCGTCGAATACACCTTGATGGCTTCTCTGTCTCGCACCAGAGGATGATTCCATTGGCTTTTCAAAGTGAGACTCTTGAGTGAATATGATTTATTTTCTGATTTCCAGGAGTTGAAGAATTCGGTCGAATTGATAGGTTTTCGCAAGTTGCCGCAACGTGTTGACAAGCGGACGATACACAACATTCTGGTGTTCGAGTTGATCCAGGGTGGTAAGGATATGGCGTGTGATACCAAGGTGCGCAAATTGACGGATATTCTCAGCCTCTGTGTGAGGCAGGGACATACATATCGCCAGGTCTTCTTCTGGGAGTGGTGTCATCTGAGGAACAGTATCCTGAGTAGTGTCATAAATCCATTCGAGTTGAAGATATTGTTGCAGCAGTCTCAACAGGTGTTCCCGTTGAAGTGGTTTAATCAAAAAATCTTGAAATCCGGACTGGAAGGCGCGCTGTCGAGTTTCTTCAAACACACTGGCTGAAACCGCCATCGTCGCAATCTGTTGAAGCGCGGGGATCTTGCGCAAGCGGCTGACCGTTTCATAGCCATCCATCACGGGCATTCGTAAATCCAAAAAAATAATGTCAGGATGAGATTTGACGGCCTGTTCCAGACACTCCTGTCCATTTGCAGCCTCAATCGTATAAAATCCTAAAGGAAGCAGCATCCCAACCAGAATAGCGCGATTATGGGCGTCATCATCAACAACTAATACC
Organism: Candidatus Vecturithrix sp.; assembly: GCA_040772385.1. Lineage (GTDB taxonomy): Bacteria > Moduliflexota > Moduliflexia > Moduliflexales > Moduliflexaceae > Vecturithrix. The sequence continues at coordinate 1,829,190 of JAXGYF010000001.1, forward strand.
GTACGCGAGACCCCTCGATAACCGACAATCCGGCGGCTATACTCCTGTTTTTGACTGACAACTCCAGGCACTGCGAGTAAATCCAGATCGAACCAGAATCGGCTTCCCTGACCGACGATACTAGTCACATGGAGTTCACTCTCCATGAGAGCAACAAGTTTATGGCTGATTGCCAGGCCAAGGCCTGTTCCTTCAGTTACAGCCCCATGAGGTTCTGTAACCTGGCGAAATGGAAGAAAAATTTCATCCAATTGATCGGAGGGGATGCCAATACCGGTATCTTCGATTGAAAATTGAACTCTGACGACTGAAGATTGAGGATCAGCGTGAGCAATTGGGCTGATGCGGAAGATGACGTTTCCTTGCTCAGTGAATTTGACGGCATTGCTGAGAATATTGATCAAGACCTCGCGCAAACGCTTTTCATCAGCACACACACTTTCTGGCAAGCGCGAATCAGGTTCGTAAAGAAAGCACAACCCTTTTTGCTCAGCCCCAATATGCATGATTTTGGCAATATATGTGAGAAAGTCAAGGAAATGAAACTCGTTGATTTGTAATGTCAGGCTTCCTGCCTCGATTTTAGACAGATCCAGAATTTCATTAATCATGGTCAAGAGGTGTTCACCGCTGCTCTGAATCGTCTCAAGTCCTTCTCGTTGTCGGTCGGTCAAATTTTCTGCATTTTTAAGGATTTGAGCGTAGCCTAAAATCGCATTCAGCGGCGTACGAAGTTCGTGACTCATATTGGCCAGAAATTCATCTTTATGACGGGAGGCCCGCGCAAGCTGCGCATTTACATGTTGTAACTCCGCTGTGCGTTCCTCAACACGTCGCTCTAGCTGCTTTTGAGCTTCTTGCAACGCTTGTTCCACTCGTTTTCGTTCTTCGATCTCTCTGGTAAGTTCTGCGGTGCGGAGGGTCACAAGTTCCTCCAAATGCTTTTTATAGGTGTTTAACTCTTCTTCGCGTTGCTTGCGTCTGATCGCTTTTTCAATAATCAATGCCAGCGTCTTGAGATAATGACCTTCCCGATCTTTCATCAAATAATCGTAGGCGCCAGCTTTCATCGCTCGAACAGCAATTTCTTCGTTACCAAGCCCGGTTACAACAATAACAGGGGTATTCGGTAATTTTTCAAACAGATCAAAAGCAGTGCCATCTTTCAGGGAATAGTCTATGACGGCCGCATCAAAATAGCCTCCGTCAATCTGTTCTTTGGCTTCTTGCACTGAGCTTACAAGCACATACGCATAGGGAAATGTTGTCCGTTGCGCAAATCGTTCAAACGCTATCTGGTCAATCACATCATCTTCAACAAACAAAATTTTTTGCGGAAAATGCTCCATAACGACTCCCAGCTACGACTGGTTCCAGAGGGAAAACCTTTCACAAATCTATTGACAATACTCTGACACAGCATTTTGTGAATAACAACACCTGCAGAAAATGGGTAATTCTGAGAAATCAGGGGTTTCTGAAAGCCTTCGATTTCTTACGCAAACCAATAGGCATGTGAAACTGATTTATGAAATGCTACGCTACTCCTCGTCCGGGAATTCACTCAGGGTCCAATACAGGTTAATCGTTTTCACCACATCAACAAATTGTTGATAATCAACAGGTTTTACCATATAACCGGCGACGCCCAGATTAAAGCTTTCAACCCGGTCTTGTTCGTTGCGCGAAGTTGTAAGCACCACAACAGGAATTCTTTTAAATCGTGCGTCATTTTTCACGATCTGTAAAAATTCAATCCCATTCATCTTCGGCATATTTAAATCTAACAGAATGATACAAGGTTTTTCTTGATCCGGATTTCCTAAAAATTGCAACCCCTCTTCTCCGTTTCCTGCAACAAGCAATTGATTGACCACATTGATTTCCCGCAATGATCGTTTCACTGTCATAGCGTCCACTTGATCATCCTCTATCAATAAAATGGGTCTTTTACTTCTCATCATTACTCTTCCTCCCATATCAGAATATATGTTCCTGAAGGCGGTTCAGCGTCGAACTGTCGAGTTCTCCCCTGATAATGGGATGCGAATAAGAAACCTGGTTCCGCCCTCTAGTTGACTGTCACATATAATAGTTCCCTGAAGTTGTTGGGTGACTAAATTGTATACGATATGCAACCCAAGTCCACTGCCTCCACGTCCACGCTTTGTTGTATAAAAAGGTTCGAAAATTCTGGGAAGATCCTCGCTGCTAATACCTTTGCCATTATCAGCATAACACATTTGCAGGCAATCTGCCTGCATGGTGATATCAAGGGTGATCTCCCCCTGTTCCTTGAATTCAAATCCATGAACGAGGGAGTTGAGGACGAAGTTACTCACAATTTGAGAAAAGGCTCCGGGGTAACTATTCAGGTACAAGGTGTCCGGACAGTTTACCGTGATAATATGCCGGCTGTTGCGCAATTTCGGATGAAGACTGAGAAACACATCATTGAGATAACTTTTTAAATGAAAACGTCGTTTTTCAGAACTCGTTTGATCAACAGCCACCTGTTTAAAAATCTGGATCTGATCAGCCGCGAACTGTAAATTGAGCAACAGCATCCGTGAGACTTGATCAGCGACATGTAAGTAATGTTCAAGTTCTGAACGTCTTATTGTATCATGGTGATAGCGGGCGACGATCTCTTTGGTCTGCTCCTCAAGATGTGAAGCTGCAGTAATACTCACCCCCACAGGAGTATTGATTTCATGGGCAATTCCAGCTACCAACCCTCCTAGCGCTGCCATTTTCTCCGATTGAATCAATTGTTCCTGAGTTTTTCGTAACGTTTCCAAGGATTGGAGTAATTCCTGATTTGCTATACGGAGTTCAATCGTGCGCTTTTCAACGCGATGTTCGAGTTCTGCATTCAGTGTTCTGACTTCCTCTTCGATCCGCTTCCGTTCCAAAATTTCTGCTTCTAACTCAGCCGTTCGGGCCTTGACCAATTCTTCAAGGTGATTCTGATACGTTTTTAAGGCCTCTTCTGTCTGTTTGCGATGTAACGCTTTATCCACAGTTACCGGAAGAGTTTTGAGATAATTTCCGTCAACATCCTTAATCAAGTAATCATACACTCCGGCCTTCATTGCTCGTACTGCGATTTCTTCATCTCCGATTCCCGTAATGAGAACCGTCGGAATGTTCTGAAGTTTCTCCAATATGTCAAAGGCCGTACCATCGCCAAGCATATAATCCATAATCGCAATATCAAACTGCTGTCCAGTCGCCAGGAGGTGTTTAGCATCATGGACCGATCCCGCGAGAGTATAAACATAAGGGAGGTGCTCTTGTTTGACAAATCGGGTGAACATGGTCTGGTCGATGCGATTATCTTCAACGAATAACAGGGTGATAGATAAGTTTTCCATGCAATGCCTTTCTTGCTGGCTCGACATTCTCCCTTTTGAATATTCTTTGAGATTCACGTTACAACGTTCCATCAGCATGAAAACATTCCGCATGTATTATTTTGTTCGTTTTTCTTTTTGGCAAGGGAAATTTTTACCTGTCGCGAGATAAATGTAGATCAAATTTTTCATTGACATTCTCTGAAATTTTGGTAATAGTTACGTGGTACATGATGTCCGCTCACTCTATCGAAACGGGCGGAGTATTGATAATTACTTATCATACGAATATCATACGCATATTGGGCTTTGAAATGATGTTGCAAATCAGTGAACTGATTTTTTCAAGATTAAGGAGATATCTATGATAGATCGAGTCATTAGAAACATTCTGTTTAGCGTGTTATGTATGTTGATCCTGACCTGGATGCTTGCGCAGGCAGGCATAGCGGAACAGATCATGCTTGTGAATAACACACGGGTGAATTTACGTTCCAGTCCGACAGCCTCAGCCGATAATATTCTGAGCACCGTTTCTGAAAACACCCGGGTAACAATTGTGGCTCGTCAGGGAACCTGGTGTCAAGTACGCTTACCAGATGGGCAGGAAGGCTGGATTTCAGCCAGGGTACTCACGCCCGTTAGTGAATCCCCGTCAATCCCTTCCAGGCGAGGTCTTGAGCTGCCTTCACGCCAGGAAGCCCCAGCTTCACAAGCAACACCATCTCTGGCTGCCATGGTTTTGATTCCAGGAGGTACAGCAATTCTTGGAAGCGATCCGCAGGAAATTGACGTTCTTGCGCGCGCATGGAAGGTGTCGTCCGAGATGTTCCAGGATGAAATTCCCCGGAAAATGGTGACAATTCAAAGTTTTTATCTTGATCAATATGAAGTCACGAATGCCCAATATAAAGCCTTTGTCGAAGCGACTCGCTATCCGCCGCCGCTCCACTGGCATAATGGGGTATATCCTGATGGCACAGCGGATCATCCTGTGACCTATATTTCCTGGGATCAGGCCCAGGCCTATGCTGAATGGGCTGGAAAACGGCTTCCCACCGCTGAAGAATGGGAACTTGCCGCCAGAGGCCTGCGCGGACAATCGTTCCCCTGGGGCAACACGTTTACAGAACAAAACGTGAATATCGGAAAGAAAAACGGCAGCACGGCGGCTGTCGGGACCCATCCTGATGATGTGAGTGAATATCGCGTATATGACCTGGGCGGAAATGTCATGGAATGGACAATGACGCCCTATCAAGATTCTCGCGATTTTTTTGTGCTCAAAGGAAGTTCATGGAACGGAGATCCCGTTGAAGCCCGTGGCGCAAATCAAACGCCCGGTGAAGCCATCTATCAATTAGGCCACATTGGGTTTCGCTGTGCAAAAAGTGCCGCGCAATGACCAGAATTTCATCTCTGACAAGAGAGTTATAAAGATCCTTGAAGCCTCGATTTTATGCAGTCAACGTGAACAGAGCGAAATTGCGACAAGCACCTGTGATAATCTTCGCTTGCTGTCACAGGTGCTTCAAGCCTTAGCGAAACAGCTTGCTGATAGAGTCGCCGTTGTGAATGCGCATAATCGCTTCTCCTAGCAACGGCGCGACGGACAGAACTTTGAACTTGTCATATTCCTGCTGTTTGTCTCGTAAGGGAATGCTATCTGTGACGACCAACTCTTCAATGTCAACCTCTCGGATGCGATCCATAGCCTTGCCGCTTAACACCGGATGCACAGCTGCGGCTGAAACTTTGTTGACGCCATGGAGTTGTAAGAAATGCACGGCTTCGACTAAAGTCCCGCCTGAAGCAATTTCATCGTCAATAATCAACGCGTCTTTCCCCTTCACATCACCGATCAAATGCACGGCCTTTGCCTTTTCATCATCACCATCCCGACGTTTATCAATAATCGCAATCGGCACATTTAAGCGATTGGCATAGCGTCCGATACTTTTTGATTCCCCGACATCCCCGGCAACTAACACTGTATTACTCAGGTCCTGGGCACGAAAATAGTCACAAATTAACGGCGCAGCAATAAGTTGATCAATCGGAATATGAAAAAATCCTTGAATCTGGGGCGAGTGTAAGTCCATCGTCAGGACCCTGTGCGCTCCCGCAGTTTGTAAAAGATCCGCAATTAAACGAGCAGTAATCGAAATACGGGGCTTGTCTTTTTTATCGGAACGCACATAAGGAAAATAAGGAAGTACCGCAGTAATCCTCTCAGCGGAGGCATAGCGTAACGCATCGATCATAATAAGCATTTCCATAATGCCCTCATTCACCGGTGGGCATGAAGTCTGAACGACAAACACATCGGAGCCTCGTACATTTTCTAGTAATCGCACCATGATGTTTTCGTTACTAAATTTGATGGTTTCCGAGGCTCCTAACGGAATTTCGTTATACTCACAGATCGCCTTCGCCAGTTCAGGGTGTGAACTGCCTGAAAATATTTTCAACTCTCGTCTCATACAGTCATCTCCTCTGCTCATCTCCTCTGTTTCCCTTTCTCCCGTACATCAAACCACATACCGTGGTTATTGCTACTTGTTCCTACTTGACATTTTCTGTCAATCCTCATTTTCGAAACGTTCCAAAAGAAAAAATCAATTCTGTCAAACAAAAACTGTGAGAATTTCCCTGGCATAGAAAATTCTTATGAAAATCGGGAGACTGCTCTTTTCACAAAAATTTCCATTTGACAACTTTTTCAATGGCTGATATATTGACAAGAAGAATCTCATACTATTCATCATCTCTTTTGGCCATCCTGGATTTTGGGTGGATCGTACGACCGGGTTTTACGTATTCGAGAATGAGAGATAAAATCTCAGGAAATTCAGAGGATTTTTGTTGACAAGGAATTAGAAGAAGAAGCAAAAATATTCAGAGATTATTCTCAACCATTTTGAATTTATTTTTTCGTTATTAAGTAAGTAGAGAGAATTTTTTAAATTTTTGTTTGGAAAAAAGTGGGACGATCAGGCACAAGCCAGGAAATTTGTCGTGGTTACAGGGGATGGGATCTGTTCCCTGAGCGAAGTCGAAGAGAACAGTGAACGGCTCGTTTCGACTTCGCTCTATGAGCGGACCTCACTTACGATGTCACCATTACCAGAAATTTTTATCGTTACTGAGACAGAGATGTTTTCATCATAAAATAGCGTGAGTGATCTTGATTTTGTCCGATGATGCCATACGTGATCTATTGACAATGCGTGAATTCGCCAATTGAGAGAAATGATAAAGACGATAGTTCCATTACTCTGTATTGCTGTGATGCTGAGCTTATGTGGCGCGATGCTGTTCTATATGCAAACATCTCCGCGCTTTGAGATCAGCAGAATCGGGCTGCAAGGTCATGTACGAATTCTGCCCGAAGCTATTGTGGAAGCTCTTCAGATCGAACCTCGCACCAATATTTTTCAAATTCACCTCGACGCCGTAAAACAAAAATTAGAAGCGATGCAATGGATCAAATCCGTAGAAGTCTATAGAAATTTTCCTGATAAGCTCAGTATTAAGCTCATAGAACGAATTCCTTTTGCGCTGGTGAAAGTTGATAAACTCTATCTTGTTGATATGGATGGGGTTGTATTAGGAGCCCTGGCGTCTGGAAGTGCGATTCGCCTTCCTATTATCACCGGAGCGTTTGTGAAACGTATTCATCTGAATGGAAAAAATCCGGAACTCGCACAAGCCTTTCATGCCTTGAATACGCTTCTTCTTTCTGCACACCCGTTATTTCACCATATTCGAAAAATACAGATTGAAAGCCCTGAAAACGTGATCATTTTCAGCAACGACGCTCTGCCGCAAATATACGTATCCTTGCCAGATATTCAGCAAGGAATCCAACGACTTGACAAAATTTACCCGGAGTTGGCAATTGAACAGATTGCTGCTATTGATTTACGATTTGAGAAAAGAATTATTGTGACTCCAAATAAAAGTTGACGTTGATAAAATTTTATGATATGTATTTGACAAGAACGAAAGTATTCAACTTGAGTGACAAAGAATATGAGAGTGAAGGTGCATGAAACGGTGGATGATGGGGTACCGATACCTCATCTGAAAGGTGGTGAATCTATTTGGCAGTGAAACAGGGGAGTATCATTGCGGGACTCGATGTCGGGACAACTAAAATTTGCGCCATTGTCGGAGAAGTGAATGATGAGAATCGGATTGATATTATTGGAATTGGGAGCGCGCCTTCACGTGGCTTACGCAAAGGGGTTGTTGTCAATATAGAAGGCACCGTCAAATCAATTGAAAAAGCCATTAAAGAAGCCGAATTAATGGCAGGAGTAGATTTGAATACGGTGTTTGTGGGTATTGCCGGAAGTCATATTAAAGGAATTAATAGTCGCGGAGTCGTCGCAGTTTCAGGAAAAACGAAGGAAATCAGCAAACATGATATTGATCGGGCCATTGATGCTGCACGGGCAGTGTCGATTCCTGTGGACCGGGAAGTTCTTCATATTTTACCCCAGGAATATATTATTGATGACCAGGATGGTATTATTGAACCGCTCGGCATGTCGGGCGTACGCCTGGAGGTGGAAGTCCATATTATTACGGCGGCGGTAACGTCAGCCCAAAACCTGGTTAAAAGCGTGAAACGCGCCGGACTCGATATCGAGGATATTGTGCTTGAACAGTTTGCTTCGAGTAAAGCCGCGTTAACTCCTCAAGAAAAAGAAATTGGCGCAGTGTTGATTGATATTGGAGGCGGAACGACAGATGTTATTGTGTTTGTGCATGGCAAAGTTCGCCATACATCGGTATTAGGCCTGGGGGGGAATCATGTGACTAATGATATCGCGGTTGGTTTACGCACGCCAACGGGTGAGGCCGAACGAATTAAATGCCGATATGGATGTGCCTGCACGGATCTGGTCGAAGAAGATGAAACCATTGAAGTTCCGAGTGTGGGCGGGCGAAAGCCGAGGGTACTGTCGCGGCAGGTCCTCAGTGAAATTATCGAGCCGCGCATGGAAGAAATTTTTACCCTCGTCAAAAACGATCTGAAGCATATTGGTTATGATGAAACCCTCTTAGCCGCCGGAGTTGTGGTGACCGGAGGAGCAGCCATTATGAAAGGCGTTCCGGAACTGGCGGAGCGTATTTTTGATCTTCCCGTGCGACGAGGAATGCCGACTAACATCGGAGGACTGATTGATGTGGTGAACAGCCCGATTTATTCAACCGGAGTTGGCCTTGTCCAATACGGCATGGAATTCGATTCTTTGAATACCTTTCAAAAAACGAGTGAAGAACATCTGTTTCCGAGAATTCTTGCGAGAATGAAACAATGGTTTAAAGAATTTTTTTAGGCGTAAGAGGGGCGCTTCGAAGAACAAGACGTAAGGAAAAGGAGAGTGATTTTCAGTTCCTGTGTTCTTGTTTCTAAGGAAGAGGATAGTATGATGCAAGAGTTTGTTGATGATAGTGGGACAAAAGCAAGACTCAAAGTGATTGGGGTTGGGGGAGGCGGAGGCAATGCCATCAATCGGATGATTAACTCGGGCCTTGATGGCGTCACGTTTATTACTGCCAATACCGATGTGCAGGCGCTCAAACAGAGTTCGGCCCCCTTTAAATACCAGCTTGGAGCCAAATTAACGAAGGGTCTGGGCGCGGGGTCTGATCCTGAAGTTGGTCGTAAAGCCGCTCTTGAAGATGATGACGTCATTGCAGAGATGATTCAGGATGCTGAAATGGTCTTTATTACCGCTGGCATGGGTGGCGGAACCGGCACAGGGGCAGCGCCAATTATTGCTGAGAAAGCAAAAGAAATGGGCGCGTTAACCGTTGCCGTCGTGACGAAACCATTTATGTTTGAAGGCAGCTTCCGATCCAGGCAGGCAGAAATTGGGTTGGCCGAATTAAACGATGTGGTTGATACACTGATTACTATTCCCAACCAACGTTTATTGAGCATGGTGACCAAGCAAACATCCATGTTAGAAGCGTTTTCATTGGCCGATGATGTGTTAACTCAGGCCGTGCAGGGCATTTCTGATCTCATTACCATTCCAGGGTTGATCAATCTGGATTTTGCCGATGTGAAAACGATTATGGCTGATATGGGCGTGGCCTTGATGGGATCGGCGCGCGGTTCCGGCGATCAACGCGCTATTGAAGCAGCCAATAAAGCGATTTCCAGCCCGTTGTTGGATGACATTTCAATTGATGGCGCCCGAGGAGTCTTAATTAATATTACGGGTGGTAAAGATCTCGGTTTGCACGAAATCAGCGAAGCAGCCTCAATCATTCAAGAAGCGGCCCATCCTGATTCCAACATTATTTTCGGAGCTGTTATTGATGAAAGTCTGGCTGATGAAATTCGTATTACCGTAATCGCCACAGGATTTGATACGAAGTCTAAAATTGATAAAGAACGCATGGAACGCCAATTCGGCACAGAACGCGCGCCAGTGTACCGAAAACTTGATCGCCAGGTCGCAAGCTCACAGAAATCCTATGTGTCGCCCTTCCGAAAGAAAGTGGAGCCGATCAGCGGAGATTTTGTGATTGAAAACGATCTGGATGTTCCGACATTTATCCGAAAAAAAGTTGATTAGTATTCATCAGATCATGAGCGAATGTCGGGATGGATTATCGTATACGCCAGGATATTGAAAGGAAACTCCAGGGAGAAAAAGGAACTATCTTTAAAGCAGCGCAGGGAAAGATTCGCATTGCTCTAATTTATCCGAATACCTATTATGTCGGCATGTCGAACCTGGGACTGCAAACGATTTATGGGTTTTTGAATGCACGGGAAGATGTGTGTTGTGAGCGGGCGTTTTTACCTGAGGCGCCCATTCTCGATCTGTACACACGGACGCACACACCGTTGTGTTCCCTGGAATCCCAAACTCCGCTGTCGGAGTTTGAGCTGCTCGCGTTTTCGATCTCTTTTGAAAATGACGAGCTCAATATCCTGAAAATTCTGGAACTCGCGCACGTTCCTTTGAAGGCAGAAGACCGAGATAACGATGATCCCGTCGTACTTCTTGGAGGGGCGTTGACTACGATTAATCCTGAGCCAGTGGCTTTGTTTCTTGATCTGGTTGTTCTGGGAGACGGGGAAGATGTTCTCGCCAGCCTGCTTGACATGTATCAGAAAGTCAGGGAGACGGGACCAAAACACGAGATCTTGAAACAATTGGCTCAGGTACGTGGAGTGTATGTTCCATCGCTCTATGACATTGATTATAACGAGGAAGGATATATCATAGATATCGCGCCGATAGCAGGAGCGCCATGTCCGATTGGAACATGCCCGATAGTCAATCTTGATCACCATCCAGCACATTCCAGAATTTTGACTGAACAGACGGAGTTCGGCGACATGTTTCTGGTGCAAATTAATCGGGGATGTCCTTACAGGTGTCGGTTTTGTCATACGGGATATACCCAGACACCGGTGCGTCATCTGTCGTATGACATGGCAGCGCGATTAGTCCGGCGAGGGCTGCAGGAGCGCGAACGAATCGGGTTAGTCGGGGCCGCGATTGCAGATTATCCGTCCCTGCAAGATTTATGCGATCTTATCGTAGCAGAAGGGGGCAAACTTTCGGTTTCATCGCTGCGTGTAAGCGCGTTAGCCCGCGCCAGGCATTTGTTAGAAGCTTTAGTGCAAGCCGGACAAAAAACAGTAACCCTGGCGCCTGAAGCAGGAACCGAACGATTACGACGACTGATTCGGAAACCTCTGGCAGATACGATGTTATATGAGACAGTGGAATATGTCATTCGTCACCATATTCCGAATCTCAAATTCTATTTTTTGATTGGACTTCCTACAGAAACTGAAGAAGACCTTGAGGCAATTATCGCCCTGTGCACTCGTTGCCGGGAATTGATGTTGAACACAGCAAAATCTCTGGGGAAAATGGGGAAAATGACCGTTAGTGTCAACCCCTTTGTACCAAAACCCTTTACACCATTACAATGGTGTCGGATGGAAACCGAAGCGGAATTAAAACGGAAGATACAAAAATTACAACGTGCGTTACAACGCCTGGGAAATGTGGAGGTGATTCATGAAGCACCAAAGTGGGCAGTCTGGCAGGGAATTCTTGCCAGAGGGGATCGTAAACTCGGACAGGTGTTACTTCGTACCCTGAAATTGCAGGGTAATTGGAAAAAAGCTTTTCAGGATCTCGGTTTAGACCCTGGTTTTTATGTCCACAGAACGAGAACAGAGGATGAATATTTTCCCTGGAATCATTTGCAGATCGGGGGATCGAATGAACAACTATATCATGAATACCAACACCTTTTCTTCTCTATGGAGAGCCAGTAGGGATGCGGCAATGCCGAGCACCTTCTGGCGAAAAAATACTATGAAAAACCAACGCACAACGTGGAGGATGCTGTTTCTGCTCGGAACGCTCGTGTTCCTCGCCTCCTCGTGCGCGCCTCCATCCCTGGATGTGTTTTTGAGTCCCAACCCGAACTTTGAGGATGCCTCACCTGCTCAAACGACCTCTTTGCAGCAACAGTTTACTCCTCTTCAACCGGCCACTTTCGCAGGCGCCCCCCTGGTGCAGCCTACAGTGGTTCAACCATCAGTTGAGTACACTTCTGGGCAACCGGCCAGCATTCAAACGTTTGCCGGCTCCTATAACGATAATCGGTTGGTGCTCCAACTCAATGAAACGATGCGGGAAGCGGAAGCCTTGATGCTTTCCGGGGAAGCTCGATTGCAGGAACAAAATCCTTTAGAAGCCATCAGGGAATTTGAACGCGTGCGTCTTTTACTTGAACAGGATTTCGGCCCCACTCTCCAGTACATTGAACAGCAATCAACAATCCAGGGAGGAGTCGGCATTCTCTCGATGTCCGAGATCCAACGCCTCAGAGATCAACAGACAACCCTGTTAATGCGGATCAATCAGTCCTATGACTTTGAGACCATGTATCAGAAAAAATACGCGGAAGAGAAATTTGAAACCCTTCGTCGCACAAATATCGTAAAAACTCAGCCTATCAGCGTCCCAGGAATTCCTTCATCTTCTCGTGTTCTGCTCCAACCGCGTCCAATCTCTTCCACGATGCCTGCCGCCTCATGGCTCAACGTTTCCTGGCTTCCGGCAGAAGATATTGATCGAGCAATCGAACAATTTCGGATGAGAGCAGCCGACTTCCGCAGTTGTCTTGCGCAGGCCAATCAGCATTTTCCTCAGGTCACTTCGATTCTTAGCCAGGAAGGGGTTCCGCAAGAATTGGCGTACATTGCTCTCATAGAAAGCGGCTATCAACCCTCCGCTCGTTCTTCATCGGGAGCCGCAGGATTATGGCAGCTTTCAAAATCTGTCGCCCGAGCTTATGGCTTAAACACCTCTTCCTCTTCTGATGAACGCCTGTCTGTCACGGCCTCAACACGTGCCTTCGCCCGCTATATCAAAGACTTGCAGCGTCGTTTCGGAAATTGGGAATTAGCAATTCTGGGCTATCATCTCGGAGATAATGCTCTGCGAGGAGCTGTCAACTATGTAGGATCCTCTGATCCGCAGAGGATTGTGGCCTATTCTTCCTCAGCACGCGCATACCTGTCAAAATTTGCGGCGAGTATGATGATCACCAATAATCCTAATGCCTATGGGTTTGATGGCGCATTGTCAAATATGTCAGGCCAGTACGTGCATCATCCGTCCGGAGTACAGTATTCTGAAAATGCCTCTGTCGGTATGTTCGAACCACCTGTAGTCACGTTATATTGAATGATGCGGTATGCATGAACCCTTAAGAAACCGGGGATTCAAAAAAGCCCGGTTTCTTTTGTTCTTTGCAAGATTGACGAAAAACGACTATGGAAGCAGCCCCTCAACTTTTTGATGATTTCACAAAAAGATATTATCTTCCGGCCCGACCGTATGGATTCGCGCTTTTTCGTATGTATTTTCGCTTGAAGGTGACAGGTGTCGAACAGATTCCGCCGACTGGTCCGGTGATTCTTGTGCCCAACCATGCGAGTTTTCTTGATCCGCCGCTGCTCTCTTCAGCGGTGCCGCGCGTTATCTATTTTTTAATGCTGCACCAGCACTATTATCATCCCTGGTTCCATTGGTTATTTCGCCGTCTTCCGTGCATACCCATGAAGCGAAGTGCTGCTGGAGGAACAGCATTTAAACATTGCCTTCAAGTGCTTATCCATGAACGAATCTTATGTGTATTTCCTGAAGGCGGCATTAGTCGAGAACAAAAAGCGCACGGTCTGAAGCATGGGGCCGTACTCCTGGCCTTACATACTCATGCGCCCATTGTTCCGGTAGGGATTATTGGCGCGTCAAAAGCACTTGCTCTCAAACAATGGTTTCCCAGGCCGCGACCAATTAGCATCAATTTTGGGAAACCACTCTACGTGCCTGCTTCAGATTCACGCGATAAAGTTTTTTTACAGCAGCTTACCGAACAGATAATGGAACAGGTGCAAGCTTTATTATTGGAGTAAGAGAAAAAAAATATAAATCTCGACATTTCTTCCTTGACATTTTTTTTCTCTATTACGGTTTTATTTTCCGCCAGAGAATTTGTATTATTAAATAAAAATGACAGATCCCAACAAAAGACATCAGATCCTCTTTAAAGACGAAAGGGGTTTTATGTATTTTTCGTTGTGGTATTTTATACCTCATGTTTCGATTTGATCTTATTTCAAAAGCCATGGAAAAAGAACAAAATAAATTTCTCCTCGTCCATATTTTATCGAAGCGAATGCACCAATTGGCAGATGGAGCCAATGCACTCGGTTCAAAAATTCATGATTCGTATTTCAATAATGCTTTGCAAGAATTTTTGGATGGGGTGATAGATTTCAAAGAGAAAGAAGCTGGAGAGTCCAAATAGCTGGAATGAAGCTCTTCACTGCATATCTGAGTATGTCGCTCCGGTCGAAAGCCAGAGAATTTTTCTCTGGCTTATTTTTTCAGGACTTACGCACACCCTCTTTCTCCCCCCGCAAGCGGGGGGAAGAGGCGTGACGCACTCTTTTGTGAACTTCCCCCCGTTTACGGGCTGACAGGGGTCGGTATGGTGTGCCGATGCCTCGTCCGTCCAGCCATCAATGGCCGGTCTCAAAGCTGAAGCAGGCTGAAGCCCGCTCCCAAATTCCACAGGGCGCTTCAGCGTCCTTCAACGTTGAGACTGGCGATTGATCGCCAGGAGACAGGGCACACGAGTTTGTCCCTCACGTGATACCGACCCCTGTCAGCCGTTTACGGGGGGACTGAGGGGGGTATTGCGTAAGACCTGTTTTTATGAATCGAGATTTAGCTCCATCCCTCTAGTTTTTCCCTCCTGCTCCCAGGACATTTCTCTTCAATTCCAGATACTCTCGACAAGAGGGCACAACACTGCCACCCACTAAAAAATTTCATAGCACCGTTTGTGCAAGAAATATTTCAAAAAAATGTAAAAAAACTTGACAGAGCTGTATCGGGCTGGTTGAGCTATCCATAGGTGTATTTACATACTGGTGAACAGGTGGGCAGAGGCAGGGCTGTTCACCAGGACGTAGAGCTAAATAATTAACGTGAGTTCGGGAGAAGCTGTGATCCGAAATCGCTGACGAAAGAGACTTGTTGAGTCAACAACCTTGGCAGAACCCTATTACGTTTCCTGCAGAACATTTTTTCAGAAATGCGACTTAGAGACAGACGAAAATATCTTATGTATCATACAAAGAGTGAGTTATTACAAGCTATTCAACAGAAATTTCCCGAATTGGGACGCGGACAAAAAAAAGTAGCGCAATATATTCTGAGTCACACTGAAGAAGTGGCATTTTTGACAGCCGCCCAGCTTGGAAAGAATGTCGGGGTCAGTGAGGCGACGGTCGTTCGTTTCGCTTCGCTATTAGGGTATAGTGGCTTCCCTGATTTTCAAACAAGCATCCAGAATATGATGCGCCAGGATATTTCAACGATTACCCGTTTAGAAAAACGAGCAGAACTCCAGTTGGAACAAGGAGAAACGTCAATCCTGCAAGCAATTCTTCAGGCGGATCAGGCAAACTTAGGATTATTTGTCTCAGATACGCCTGACCAGACCTTTTCGCAAGCTGTTGACGCAATCGTTGAGGCGCGAAAAGTCTATATCTGCGGTTTGCGCAGCGCATATTCAATTGCGTTTTTTCTCTGGTTTTCGCTGCGATTTTTCCTGCACAATGTTCATCTTGTCAGCCCAGGGATCGGGGATTTGGCAGAGCAACTGCTGGATGCTGACGAACGCGACGTGCTGATCGGCTTCAGCACCAAACGCTATGCTAAACCGACAATTGAAGTGGCACGCCACCTTAAACAACGTTGCGTTAAAATTATTTCTATTTCTGATAACCTGATGTCTCCACTCTCCCCATTAGCAGATATCCGCTTTATTATTCGCAGCGATGTCAGCACTTTTATAGAATCCCAGGTGGTTTCCATGAGTCTGGTAAATGCATTAGTGACAGCAGTCGCATTGAAACAGAAGCAGCAAACCGTTGAAGTGCTGAGTCGGCTAGAGAAAAGTTTTAAGGATTTGGACACTTATGCGATTTAAGACGTCAGATGAGAAGCGTTTAGCGTGGATGGAAATGGGGCATATACAATCCTCACTCATTGATCACATGTCACTTCGACTTCGCTCAGTGACCGGATGGATTGCTATAGTTCATGACAGTTTTTGAGCCATGCTGTACGCGTAACGTCTGACCTAAAGTGGTTATGCCAAAAATCTATATTGTAAACGCAGTGCGTAGTGCAGGCGGAAGCTATGGCGGAAGCTTACAAGAAAAAAAAGCGACTGAATTAGGCGCAATTGTTATCCGTGAACTGTTACACCGCGCCAATGTCTCAGGAGATATATTTGACGAGGTCATCTTTGGTAATGCCTGGCAGGCCGGTGTCGGTCCGAACCCTGCTCGTTTGTGCAGCGTGGGAGCCGGTATTCCGGTAACGGTTCCGGCAGTCTCAGTCAATGTACGCTGTGGTTCGAGCTTAAAAGCCCTTATTATGGGAACTCATGCGATTCTTTCCGGAGAAGAAAACGCTGTTATTGTCGGGGGCGCAGAAAGCGCAAGCCAGGTTCCCTATTTGTTAGAAAAAGCTCGCTGGGGCTACCGTATGGGCAATGCAGAACTTATTGACGTTTTACACCACGATGGATTCCGCTGTCCATTGGCAGAAGGTTTAATGGGAGAAATTACCGAACGTCTGGTCGAGAAATATCAGATCTCACGCGAAGAACAGGATACCTATGCGTGTATGACGCAGCAGCGGGCAGTTGAAACCATTAAACAGGGCGTATTCAAACAAGAAATTGTGGGGATCAAATTGGTGAACCGGAAAACTAAAGAGACCGTCATGTTTGATACCGATGAAATCCCGCGTGAAGGCATCACGGTTGATAAACTAGCCAAACTAAAACCTGCCTTCAAAGCCGATGGCACGATTACAGCAGGAAATTCAAGTGCGTTGTGCGATGCGGCCGCAGCCGTGCTTCTCATGTCTGAAAACAAGGTGCAAGAATTGGGAGTATCCCCCATGGCTGAAATTGTCGCCACATCGTTCGTGGGAATCGCCCCGCAAGAATTTGGCCTGGCCCCCGTACCAGCGGTGCAAAAAGTGCTGCACAAATCAGGGCTGTCGCTTGCAGACATGGATCTCATCGAACTGAATGAGGCTTTTGCCGCTCAGGTCATTGCCTGTGATCGGGAATTGCACCTTGATCGCAACAAGTTAAACGTCCATGGCGGAGCAATTGCCTTAGGGCATCCGATTGCCGCGACCGGCGCGAAAATCCTGACAACCCTCTTATATGCCCTCAAACGACAGGGAAAAGAATTCGGACTCTGTACCCTCTGTATCGGCGGGGGAAATGGAGTCGCTGTCATCGTAAAACTAATCCGTTAACCCTGAAAAGTAAAGAACATGCGGCAAAAGGGACTGTTTGCCAGAACGCGTATATGGTAAAATTTCCATTGTCGTGTGTTCCTGGGGAAATTATGGCTGACACAACTCGAAGACCATTGGATGGCATTCGTGTACTGGCGATGGAACAGTTTATTTCCGGACCATCCTGTTCCATGATTTTAGCGGATATGGGGGCAGAGGTCATCAAAATTGAACGCCCCAAAGTCGGAGATCCGCGCCGCCATTTTCCTCCGTTTGCAGAAAATAACCGCGGAGAAAAAATTGGCGGAGGGTTCATGTGTTTTAACCGCAGCAAAAAAAGCCTGACCCTGAATACCAAAGCCCTGGACGGACTGCACATTTTAAAAGAGCTTATTAAGATTTCTGACGTGCTCCTTGAAAATTTCCGTCCCGATACCTTGCCACGCATGGGTTTGACGTACGAAGTCATGCAAGAACTGAATCCTCGTCTGATTTATGCCACATTAAGTGGCTTCGGCCGCATGAACGAATACTCCGGCCCCTATTCGGATTGGCCGGCCTTCGATACCGTACTGCAAGCGATGGGTGGGAGCATGAATCTGACCGGATTAAAAGATGGAAAACCTTTAGTGGTTGAAGCCAATATCGTTGATATTGGAACCTCGGTTTTTACAGCCCTGGGCATCATGTTTGCCCTGTACGACAGGGAAAAAACCGGCAAAGGCCGTTTCGTAGATGTTTCCATGTATGAAACCATGACAACAATGTGTCAAGAATCGATCATGATGTATGCCTTTACCGGCGAAAGCCCGGAACGCGGCAAAGAAAAAGTGTTTGCTCCTATTGGGGCATTCAAGGTGAAAGATGGATACGTGGCGTTTCGGATCCCCACGGAAGACATGTGGCAGCGTATGTGCAAAGCCATTGAGCGCGAGGATTTGATTGAGCACCCGAAAACCTGCAACGGGGTCAAACGAGCGGCTAATATGGATTTTCTCGGTCCGATTCTTGACGAATGGTTTGCCCAACGCACAAAGGCAGAAGCGATCGTTCGTTTTCAAGAGTGCGGGGTTCCGCTTGGACCCGTCCAGAATGCCGAAGAAATTTCACATTGTGAACATCTTGAAAAACGAAAAGCCTTTGCTTATATTGACGATCCGGTGGCTGGTCGCAAAAAATTGATAGGAAATCCTTTCAAATTGAACGGAATGCCGGATCTCACTCCGACTCCACCGCCGCGATTAGGCGAACATAATCACGAAATTCTGCGCACTCTGTTGGGTTATTCTGACGAGAAAATTCGTGAATTAGAGCAAAAAGGAGTACTCTAAGCCGATAAATTTTGATCGGTTCCTAGCTCCGCCTGCAGGCGGAAAACAAGTTAAAGCGCGAACGACACCCTCATCAGTTCTACGAAGAATAGAAAAATGTTCGTTTTTTTTGTTGACAAAAACATCTGAACACCTGATAGGCTTCTCACGTTTTGTAACAGGTACAAGAAAAGAATCTTTTATCGGAGTTGATCATGAGTAAATCTGTCCCCCAAACATCATCAATTGTTTCGCAATACGTTGCACAAGGTTGGTGGTGGTGTGTCTGCGAGTGGGATAGATCTGCACTCGTGTCGAGGAGGATGCGCTGACAGCGAAATCCTCATAAACACACCGAACGCCCACTCTAGGACAAACTAGAGTGGGCGTTTTTTTTTGCCCAACAGGAGGAAAGGAATTATGAAGACAAGAAAATATGTGCTTTCAGAAAATGAAATTCCACGTCAATGGTACAACATTGTTCCCGATTTGCCGACGCCAATGCTGCCAGTCCTGCACCCGGGCACAAGGCAGCCAATTACACCTGATGATCTGTCACCGATTTTTCCAATGGAAATTATCAAACAAGAAGCCAGTCAGGAACGCTGGATCGATATTCCTGAACAAGTGCTTGACATTTACCGACTCTGGAGACCTGCCCCGCTCTATCGCGCTCGGAACCTGGAAAAACTGCTCGATACCCCCGCCAAAATCTATTACAAATATGAAGGGGTCAGCCCTGCGGGAAGCCACAAGCCCAATACGTCCGTAGCGCAAGCCTACTATAATAAAATTGAAGGCGTCAAACGCATTACCACTGAAACCGGGGCCGGACAGTGGGGTAGCGCATTGAGTCTGGCGTGTACATTTTTTGGCATTGAGTGTAAAGTGTATATGGTACGGGTGAGCTTTGAACAAAAACCCTATCGCCGGTCAATGATTATGAATTGGGGCGCTACGGTCCTTTCCAGTCCGAGCGATCACACGGAAGCAGGACGAAAAATTTTAGCGCAAGATCCTGATACGACCGGCAGCCTGGGGATCGCGATTAGCGAGGCTGTGGAAGAAGCTGTGATGCGTGATGATACCAAATATTCGCTGGGTAGCGTGTTGAATCACGTACTCCTGCACCAGACGATTATCGGACTTGAAGCACAGAAACAGATGGAATTAGCCGGCGACTATCCTGATATCGTAATTGGCTGCGTTGGCGGCGGCAGTAATTTTGGCGGTATCGCCTTTCCGTTCTTGCGCGAAAAATTCCAGGGAAAAAAAATCCAGGCGATTGCTGTGGAGCCACATGCCTGCCCAACGATCACACGCGGTCACTTTGCGTATGATTTCGGCGATACCGCCCAGATGACCCCTTTAATGGCCATGTACACTCTTGGTCATAGCTTCATCCCACCCGGTATTCATGCCGGCGGCTTGCGCTATCATGGCATGGCTCCGCTGATTAGCCATCTGGTGAGAGAAAAACAGATCGAACCCAGAGCGTATCATCAACTCGAGGTCTTTGAAGCCGCGTTCATGTTCAGCCGTTCAGAAGGAATTATTCCGGCCCCAGAATCCTCTCACGCGATTCGCGGCGCAATTGATGAAGCTCTCAAAGCGAAGGTTGAAGGGACTTCAAAAACGATTCTGTTTAACCTGAGCGGACATGGTCATTTCGACATGAGCGCGTATGATGCGTTTCTGGCAGGCAAACTGCAAGACTATGCCTTACCTGAAGAAGAACTCGATAAAGCATACAGCGTTATTCAACACCATCCATCAATTTCAAAACAAGCATAAGAAATGAAGAAACCGGGTTGTTGACAACAACCCGGTTTCTTACAGAGCAGGAGTTTAGGAGGACATCATAATATGCGGTTTATACCGGAACATTTACCACCGGAAAAGCTTCAGTCCCTTCAGCTTGAAGGACTGATTGCTACTGTCAACCACTGTTACCAGCATTCCGAGTTATATGCAAAGAAATTCAAAGATGCCGGGATTCACCCTGAAGATATTCATTCACTCGAGGATTTGCAATTTCTTCCTTTAACAGATAAGGAAGAGTTACAAGATGGTTATCCATTTCCCTTACGAGCTGTGCCGTTTGAACAAATCGTGCGAGTACATGCCTCTTCCGGAACCACCGGCAAACGCAAAGTGCTCTGTTATACGGCAAAGGATATTGATGTCTGGGCGAATATGTTTGCTCGTTGCTATGAATTAGCCGGATTGACTCGCAAAGATCGGGTACAACTGGCGGTTGGCTATGGTTTATGGACTGCCGGCGTCGGTTTTCAGGCTGGATGCGAGCGATTTGGGGCAATGGTTCTGCCGCTTGGCCCCGCCAACACAGAGATGCACTGTGAAATGCTGGTAGATATGGAAGCAACGGTTTTTTGTTCAACCGCCTCAATGGCGCTGCTGATGGCTGAAGAAATCCAGCAGCGCGATCTCCGTTCGAAAATTCAGATCAAAAAGATTATTCTGGGCGCAGAGCGCCATAGCGAAGCCATGCGAGCGCGCATTCAGGAACTGATGGGCGTTGAACATGTTTTTGATATTTACGGAATGACTGAACTGTACGGCCCCGGCACAGGGCTTGATTGTCAGTTTCACAACGGCATCCACTACTGGGCCGACGTATTTATCTTCGAAGTGCTTGATCCGACGACGCTCAAGCCGGTTCCGATTGGACAGGAAGGGGAATTGGTGGTAACAACCTTGTGTAAAGAAGGCAGCCCCTTAATCCGTTATCGCACGCACGACGTCACTCGCCTGTTAGATGGAGAGTGTCCTTGTGGAACGCCTTTTCCGCGTCACGATCGTATTCTTGGCCGGACCGATGATATGTTTATCTACCGGGCGGTCAATATTTATCCCAGCCAGATCGATCATCTCCTCAGCCAGATCCAGGGCATTGGCAGCGAATTTCAAATTCATCTGCAACATCACGCTGACGGGCGCGACATGATGATACTGAAAATTGAACGAGCAGCAGAAACAGATAGCGGAGAGGATGCGAACCTGGCCAGAACAATCGCCACACACATCCGGCACAAGTTACTGGTACGGGTGGATGTTGAAATTCTCGATTACGGAATGCTACCGCGCACAATTAAAAAGAGTAAACGAGTGTTTGATCATAGAAATGCATAACAGAAGCTCACAACACCAGGAGAAAAATGGTGTTGTAGTTCGATCCTAAGGAGTCAGGCATAGAAATCGGGTTTTTCGAAAAAACCCGGCTTCTTTCACGAACGAATGAACATTTCATGTTCAAGGAGTTAACATGAGTTAGCCGCTCACCCAACACAATGAAAATAACCGATGTGTACCCCGGACATCCTGGTCCGGAGAACGTAAACGAAGACCGGACAGGGATGTCCGGGGTACGAATATTTTCAAAGGAGAACGACAAGATGAAACACATGAGTTTAAGAGTGATAATGACGGTTTTTCTGACAGTTTTGTTTATAACCCCCGGTGTTCCAGGCTTAACCGAGGCCAACACCATCACCTTGAATTACGCCAATTTTCCGCCTGCGCCGACCTTTCCATGCGTGCAAATGGAACGCTGGAAAACAGAAGTAGAACAACGCACAAACGGCCAGGTGAAAATTAATACCTTTCCCGGTGAAACCCTATTAAGTGCAAAGGATATGATGGATGGCGTGATCGCAGGCCAGTCCGATATAGGCTGCCTGTGTATGGCATATCAACCGGGACGCTTTCTTGTCACCAACGCGACCGGTCTGCCTCTGAACATTCCAAATGCGCGAGTCGGAAGCCTGACGCTGTTGGATTTATATCGGAAATACCAGCCCGAGGAGTTTAAACAGGTGAAAGTGTTAGCGATGTTTACCTCTGCGCCTTCGAATATTATGACGCGTAAACCTGTCAGCACTTTAGAGGACATACAAGGCATGAACATCAGAGCCTCAGGCGGTGCGGCTGAACTTCTAAAAGCCTGGGGGGCAAACCTGGTCGGGATGCCAATGTCTGACACACCCGAAGCTTTGCAAAAGGGGGTAATCCAGGGAGTATTTTCTTCATTGGAAGTAATGAAAGATTTTAAATACGCTGACATCTGCTCGTTTGTGACCATGACCGATAAGGTGATTTATCCCTTTGCTGTGGTCATGAATCTGGATTCCTGGAATGAGTTGCCTCCGAACGTGCAGCAAGTGATGGACGAGTTAATTGAAGAACAGTCTGAATGGACTGGCGTGTATATGGATAACCACGTACAGGAGGCAATTGAGTGGTCGAAACAGACGCATCAGGTTCAATTTATTGAACTTTCCAAAGAAGAGAAAGCGCGCTGGGATGAGCGGTTGAACCCGATCATTGAACATTGGATTAAAGACGTCGAACAAAAAGGATTCCCGGCTCAGGCAATTGTGAATGATATTCAAGCCTTCATCCACAAATATTCCCAGTAACCATATTCCGGAGTGGCAAAGCTCATCTTTATAGACTGACTTGTCCGATTTGTCTGACAAATCGGACTGAGTCAGACAATAAGGAAGTGGTTTTGCTGCTCCTAAATTAGAAGGAAACATGTTATGAACCGTTCAAATTACATTGATCAATTACATCGCCTTTTCATCCTTATCGGCGGAACGTTTCTTGTTGTCATGGTTCTCCTGACCTGTGCGAATATCCTGCTGCGCCTGGTCTGGCTGCCAGTTCAGGGGACGGTTGAGCTGATGGGATTTTTCGGCGCGATTGTCACGGCCTGTGCGTTGGGTTATACACAGATCAAACGCGGACATATCGCGGTTGACGTGCTCATTAACACATTTTCCCGCAGGACGCGTAACATCTTGCAGGCCATCAACAATATACTTTGTTTGTTATTCTTTGGCCTGGTTGCCTGGCAGTTGCTTAACAAGGCAGAGATTTTACGACAGAGCGGCGAAGTGACCGAGACCTTGAGAATTATCTATTATCCTTTCATGTATGGTATTGCCCTTGGGTGTATCGCGCTATCCCTGGTTTTTGGGAAGGACTTAAGCCAATGGGTGCTTTCTATCAAAAAACGAACAGTTTCTCCACCACTTTCCGTTGATAACGTGTATATCGCCCATGAGGATATGGTTGAAGAATTGTAACAGGAGTAAACAATATCATGAGTCCAACAATTATTGGTCTATCAGGCATTTTGATCTTATTGCTTATGCTCTTCTTTTTAGGCACGCCGGTCGGCTTTGCTATGGGTATTGTCGGCTTTATAGGGTTTTCTTTTCTGGTTTCGCTGAAAGCCGGCCTTAACATGATCGGTGCGGAAATCTGGTCAACCTTTTCCAGTTATGGTTTGACCGTGATTCCGCTGTTTATTTTTATGGGACAGGTGGCATTTTATTCCAAAGTGAATGAACGTCTGTATGATGCAGCTTACAGCTGGGTAGGACACATTCGCGGCGGTATCGCCATGGCGACCGTCATGGCTTGTTCGGCCTTTGCCGCGATTTGCGGCTCGAATGCTGCCACTGCTGCGACAATGACTGCGGTGGCTCTGCCGCAAATGAATAAATTCCAGTACCACCCTCGCCTGAGCACCGGCGCGATCGCCTGTGGTTCGACCCTGGGGGTGGTAATTCCGCCCAGCGTGGTGTTAATAGTGATTGGCTTGTCTACCGGGGAATCTATTGCTAAACTGTTCCATGGCGGTATCGGGGCCGGCGTTGTGTTGTCAATTTTATTGACACTTTCAGTTTATGTGATCTGTCGTATTTTCCCAACCTGGGGTCCCACAGGACAGAAAACTGATTTCCGCCAGAAAGTCCGATCGCTGTCTGGAGCTATTGAAATGCTAGTGCTCTTTCTGCTGGTTATGCTTGGCCTTTATTTTGGATTTTTCACCCCGACTGAAGCCGGAGCGGTCGGATCGTTGTGCGCCGTATTGATCGGTATTTTTCAGCGTCGGCTGACCTGGAAAGGCTTTATTGCTTCGATTGTGGACACCTTGCGCGTCTCTTGCATGGTGATCGTCATTATCGCCGGCGCTCTCATTTTCGGAAAGTTCCTGACAGTAACCCGTATTCCCTTTAACATTGCAGCCTGGGTCGTAGAACTTCCAATTCCGCCGATTGGAATTATGATGGTCATTTTTGTGATTTACGTTCTCGGCGGCATGGTGATGGATTCACTCGCTTTGCTCCTGATCACCATTCCGATTTTTTTCCCGGTCGCTATACAACTGGGGTATGATCCGATCTGGTTTGGCGTGACAATTACAGTCGTCACCACCCTGGGCGCTGTAACCCCGCCGGTCGGCGCAACCACCTATGTAGTTGGCGGCATGGCGCAAGGTGTCTCCTTAGAAGAGGTCTTTAAAGGCGTCAGTTTCTTTTTACCCGCCTATCTGTTCTGCATCCTGATTTTATTGGCCTTTCCGCAAATCGTGACCTTCCTTCCAAACCTGATAAAGTAAGAAATTGCTGGCCTGCCATGAGAGAATCAACGGGTTTGTAGTCCTCGCTTTCACAAGTTTTTCCGCCTGAAAACCGGAGGACTACGTGCCCTTTCAGGTAACGACGTCACTTTACTGCATAACAATTTTTCTCAGAAGTTCCAAAAAGAGATTGACAAACTTTTTCCTGGCGCAATACTTCGGACAGTTGTCTTATTCCTCCTCTTTATCCCTCCGTAAGCGGAGGGAAAGCCGCGAACAGGACGACAAAGAAGACTTCTTCCCCCCGCTTGCCGAGGGATTGAGGGGGCAACCAAAAAATATCCGAACGACTACCCTTTATGAAAGAACTTATTGAATTTTATCAGGAATTTTCAGAGGAATTTGAGGAAGAACTACGACAGCGTACCCCGAACGAAGTGGCCTATGATACGGTAATCCTTCAGGAATTGTATGACGGGGAATCCATCGAATCGGCGTTAGAGACAGCGGCTGAGACTTACCCTGACGAAGCGTTGGAATATACGCAAGACGAACTTGGTGATATTAAAGCACACTACGAGTTTTTACTGAATCATGAAATTATCAAGGGTAAAATCGCCCGTCTCACCAATTAAACTGCGAATGGGAGAAGTCATCGTGTTATTCGATGACTTCCTGGCAATACTGTTTATCTCTATCAAGTTTCGAAAATTTCAAGGGCATTAAAGAAAAATGCAATCTCACGGGCAGCAGAATGGAGGCTATCTGACCCATGTACCGAATTTTGAGTCACATCCAGCCCGAAGTCACGGCGAATGCTGCCTTCCGCGGCATCAGCAGGATTCGTCGCACCCATGATTTTTCGCACGCGGGCTACAGCGTTTTCACCGGAAAGCACGACCGGCAGAATCGGCGTTGACGACAGGAGGGTGGTAAGCTTCTCAAAAAATGGCTTCCCGCTGTGCTCAGCATAAAATTTTTCAGCGTCCCGTGTACTCACCTGCACCAGTTTCATTGCCAACACGTGCAATCCGGCATTTTTAAAACGCAGCAAAATTTCTCCTATCAGTTCACGTTTGATCGCGTCCGGCTTAATGATGATCAATGTTCGTTCGAGCATATTAATAGGCCTTGGCAAAAGGAACACGGCCATGCGACGGTTTACCGCAATAGACGCAGGTTCCCTCCTCCTGGTCCTGATTCAGTGGAATACACCGAATGGTGGCTTTGGTCTCGTCCTGAATCGCCTGTTCACAAGCCTCATTTCCGCACCAGTGCGCATAGAGAAACCCGAGCTGATTCTCCAGAACATCCTTAAATTCGTCATAGGTATTGACCTTATAGGAATGCTCTTCCCGAAACTTCAGAGCTTCGTCGAACAAGGATTGTTGAATCTCATCCAGTAAAGTCTGAACCGAGGCTTTCAGATTGTCAAAGGCGAGTTTTTGTTTGTCTTTCGGGCCTTTGTCACGCCGGGCAATCATGACTTGATTTTCAGCCACGTCACGGGGGCCGATTTCGATCCGTAAAGGCACGCCTTTCATTTCCCATTCATTAAATTTCCAGCCTGGTTTGTAATTGTCGCGGTCATCCACTTTGACGCGGATTTCCGGTCGTAACTGCGCCACAAACTCCTCGGTTTTTTGGAGCACAAGCTGTTTTTCTTCATCGCTGTAATAGATTGGGACAATGACCACCTGATACGGCGCGAGTTTGGGCGGTAAGCGCAAACCTTTGTCATCGCCATGCACCATAATCAGACCGCCGACCATGCGGGTGCTGACGCCCCAACTGGTGGCCCAAACATAGTCGCGTTCGCCTGTTTCAGTCTGAAAGGTCACATCAAAGGCTTTGGCAAAGTTCTGTCCTAAATGATGAGAGGTCCCCCATTGTAAGGCGCGACTATCTTTCATTAACGCTTCGACGCAGAGGGTATAGACAGCTCCGGCAAATTTTTCCTTTTCGGTTTTGCGACCTTTCAACACGGGCACAGCGGCATATTCTTCGGCAAATTTAGCATAGATATCCAGAATCGTTTGCACTTCCTGAGCAGCTTCCGGTTCAGTGGCATGGGCCGTATGCCCTTCCTGCCAGAGAAATTCGGTTGTCCGCAGAAACAAACGCGTCCGCATTTCCCAACGCACTACATTGGCCCATTGATTGATCAGAATCGGCAGATCCCGGTGGGAATCAATCCATTTAGCGTACATCGCCCAAATCACTGTTTCGGAAGTAGGGCGCACAATCAACGGTTCTTCTAATTTTTTTCCACCGCCATGCGTGACAACTGCGCATTCTGGCGCAAACCCTTCCACGTGTTCGGCTTCTTTATGCAAGAAACTTTCAGGAATAAACAACGGAAAATAGGCATTGACATGGCCGCTCTCTTTAAACATTTTATCCAAAGCCTGCTGCATATTCTCCCACACCGCGTATCCATAGGGTTTAATCACCATACAACCTTTCACCGGAGCGTAATCGGCCATGTCCGCGTTGAGAACCGTGTCAATATACCATTTTGAAAAATCTTCACTCTGCTTTGTGATTTTCTGTGCCATAATGTCATTCCTTCACAGGGGTTATAAAAACTACAGGAATCATAAACTAAGTAAGAAAGGATTTCGTTCTGTCAGCGCAAGAGATGTCAAGAGAAAAATCTTCCGTTTTTTTTATGATAAGAGTT
Source organism: Candidatus Vecturithrix sp. (assembly GCA_040772385.1). GTDB lineage: Bacteria > Moduliflexota > Moduliflexia > Moduliflexales > Moduliflexaceae > Vecturithrix. Next base: position 1,856,837 of record JAXGYF010000001.1, read on the forward strand.
CCAACGTTTCCAGCGACGGATCGTACCGTTCGTTCAGCCAGTCAATCAGCGTCAAACCGCCGTACAAATTCATGTAATAAAAGATGTTAAACACCCGTTCCTGGCGTTTTCCGAAGGGTTTTAATAGATCAGAAAGCATTTCGGCATCTTTGAGGGTTCTTTCCAGTCTGGCTTTTTCCCGTGCACGTTGTTCGCCCAGGTCTTCTTTAATCGCCTCATATAAACAGCGTTCCATTTTCGAAATATTGACGCCAAGCTGCTGAACCGCCGTTAAATACTCTTTGGTCAATTGCCGGGATTTTTGGGTCAAATCTTTATAGTCAAACCCGGTTTGTTCTTTCAACACCTTTTTCACAAGTTTCGGTTTTTCCAATAGCAGCGCATCTTGCAGGTCAATCGCGTGTTTCTTTAAGAAGCGCAGCGTTTTGGGTTCAAGCAGAGTGATGGACATGCGGGGGACCACGTTGGCTTTGCGCACGCCGTGAAATTCATATACCGGATCAAGTTCCTGAATATATTTCACTTCTCCGGGGCCGGCAATATACGTGTGCGTATCAAAATAGGCATCCTGGCACACATTACGCGTTTTCACGTTTGGCACCAGATCGTGCTCATCCAGGCTCACCCGGCTGCCGTCGCGCAAACGATACCCGTCTTCAGTTTTAAACACGGCTTCACGGCGTTTACCCTGCATACAAAAAAGGTTGCACTGTTCACCGATCGGGGTATGCTCAGCTTCTCGCAGCAAAAAGGATTTGATAAAATTTTTAAATTCCTGTTTGGAAGGGTCGAATAATTCGATGTCGAAACGCCCAAACAGTTCTTTGGCAAGCAAACATGAAGCCTTGCCTAACGTATATCCCGGAACATAACAGCGTAAAACGAGTTCGCGTAAAGTCGGTGTAAATTCGGTTTGACGCAGTGTATCAAAAAATTCGTTGAGGAGCGCGACCAGCAAGGAATCTATCTCAATCAATCCACAGGAATAACCTTGCGAGTCAATATCCCAGCTTAAGGTGCGCAGCTCACTGTTAGCATCAAGATAGTCAATATGATTGATCTCGCTGAAATCGGCGTCATTGCTTTCTAACCAATAGATATGATTCCCGTTGATTTCACGGGCGTAATGTATAGCCCCCAGCACTTTGTAGGTTGTATAAAGCGGGCCGCCTAGCAATCCGAGTTGTTGGCCGGTGACAACATTTTTTTCCACGTATGTTTTCCTTTCAACGTTCAGCCACTACTCAGCCCGCGAAACACGCGAGAGAGGGCTGCAATGGATTGAAGAATTTATCCGTTGTCGTTTTTTTTCGCGGGTTTCGCGGGCAATCTCTCTGTCTATCTCATCTATCGTTTTTACACCAACGGCGCTGTCTTGATAATATCTTCGGCTTCAAACAGTAATTTCACATACTGAGCGCGTTCATAGGCCCAGAGATTTTTGCTCTGTTCTTTGCTCATCTTCCCCTGGAAATCCTCCAGTTTCGTATATTTTCTATCGCCCATCCACTCCTCTATTTCCTGAAGCATGGTTTGAATCGAGGCGATTTTGTTCGTATATAACGCACTCACCACCTGCACGCACGTACTTCCGGCTAACAGCATTTTGACAACATCTCTGCCGGAAAAAATTCCTGTACTGCTGCAAATATCGCCGTTCAGTTTCCCGAACAGCAATCCGGCAAAACGCAAAGGCAGGCGATGATCAATAGAGTTGCTCAGGTTAAGCGGGGAAATGTGTTTTTCTTGATTTACATTAATATCCGGCTGAAACAAACGGTTAAACAGCACGAATCCTCTCACCCCCACGTTGTCGAAGCGAGAAATCACATGGAGTGGATTTGAATAAAACACGCTCAATTTCACACTGACCGGAATAGAGAGGGCCTTGACAATTTTTTCAGCTACCGCGATCTGGTCATCTTCAATTGATGCGCCCGTGACATCCATTTCATGCGGATTGGCGTAAAAATTCAATTCAAGTCCATCCACGCCAGTATCTTGAAGCATTTTGGCATATTCCAGCCAGGTACCGTGATTCACACAGTTTAAACTGGCAAAAACCGGTATTTTGACCGCCTCTTTCGCTTTCTTAACCCACATCAAATGTTCTTTTGGCCCAGAATGCTCCATCTTAGGATACAAACTGGTCATCTCGGCGTGGCGTTCCTCATAACGTTCTGCCGCTTCTTCCAACTTAAAGCGTTCTAACTGCACCTGTTCTTCAAATAACGATTTAAGGACCAAAGCTCCTGCCCCGGCTTCTTCAATTTTCTGAATGCTCTCTATATGACCAGTTAACTCACTTGCCCCGGCAATAATCGGATTTTCTAACGCGATCCCCATATAGGTCGTCTTCAAATTTGCCATAATGTCCCTCCTGTGAAGTTCATGGATAAAAGTTTTACACATATCCAATGACAGAGAAAAATCACCATGTCCTAGTTTTAAAGGATTATTCCGTCTTCGAGCTTTGTCAAGAAAAAGTCTTTTTTTTCTCGCTTTGCACAAACAGAATTCATTCTGGCACTTGACAGATGAATGCGACGTCCACAATGAGAAAGAAAGAAGATCTTTCATTGAAAAGTTAAAAGGGGTACGGGCTGTCTTTTCAAGAAGGAGCAGGAGGCATGAACGCTGATTTTTTTCAAGAAGCAGGAATTGAGCAACAACTTAAAGAATTAACGACCCTGATAGAATCTTTGCACAAGGAGCGTGCTATGTTGACCGCATCTGAAAACATTCTGCAAGAACCTTCTGGAAAAAACGGACAAAATGAATTAAAACGCTTGCAAGAAATTTTACAAAATTATGCGTTCATGGCGAAACAGTTTCATGAGTTACGCTTCAATTTAAGCCTGACACTGCCGCATGAATTACGAACACCTCTAAATGCCATACTTGGTTTCACCCAATATCTGATGTCGCAAAGTCCCGAGGAACTCCACGATTCTGAGGCAATTTTTAAAATCTATGCGTTTATTTACGAAAGTGCATTGCGTATGCACCATCTTGTTGAAAATTATCTCTTGTACGCAAAATTACAAATGATGGTTGCCACCCCTGACTCGGAACTATCTGAAGAATGGCAGTGCGACGAGAAATTGCACACCAAACCCCATATCCAATCTGTTGCCCACGCCTATGCTGAAAAATTTGATCGACAGGCAGATCTTCGCTTTCACCTGAACGATGTTATCCTCCACACATCAAGGGCGTGTTTACAAAAAATCATCCAGGAACTCCTCGATAATGCGTTCAAATTTTCTCAACCTGGAACGCCGATTTCGATCACCTCTGCCCTTAAAGATCAAACCTGGGTATGTCGTATTGCGGATCAAGGACACGGGATGACCGCCGAACAAATTGAACAAATTGGTGCATATATCCAATTTGAACGCACCTATTACGCTCAACGAGGATCAGGCCTGGGATTGGCGATTGTACAGCTTTTAGTCCAATTACACAGAGGAACATTAACCGTTGAAAGTACACCACAGCAAGGAACAACCGTGACAATTACCTTTCCTTATCAGGCGGCATGATTTGAGCTTTTGTTCTCATCCTCGGCTCCAATCTTGTTGAATTACGTATGAACCATTGAGCATTGACAATTCATGCTGCTGCCTTGCTATTCCATTGAATTAACAATGACTAATGATAAACAAGATCCTTCATTCAACGGCATTGGAGGCCGAGGGTGAAGTCAAATCTTAACGCAGTTCGTAGTGTTTCACCAGTTCGATATCCGCTTCGACCATAATCTGCACTAATTCTTCCAGCGTGGTTTGCGACTGCCACCCCAGTTCTCGCTGCGCTTTGGAACTATTGCCTCGCAAATATCGGAGATCTGACGGACGTTGAAAGCGTGGATCAAGCTCAACATAGTGTTGCCAGTCATCAATCCCCACCACTTTGAATGCGATCTCCAAAAATTCCCGAATGGTCGTGTTGCGGCCAGTCGCAATAACATATTCATCCGGTTTCTCCTGCTGTAACATTAACCACATCATTTCAACATAGTCTTTCGCGTAGCCCCAATCCCGCGAAGAATCCATATTGCCTAGCTTGAATTTACCTTCTTTCACGAGAGGTTCTTTGATCTCTCCTCCCATCTTAGATTGTTTCACTCCCTGCGCAATACAGGCCACAGCATAAGTAATTTTGCGAGTCACAAATTCGATCCCGCGACGCGGCGATTCGTGATTAAACAAAATACCGGCGCAGGCATACATGCCATAACTTTCACGGTAGTTAATCGTCATACGATGCGCGTACAGTTTGGCAATCGCATAGGGACTCGTTGCCAAAAAACGGCTGCTTTCATCGAGAAACTCATGTGGATTATTCCCAAACATTTCACTTGACGAGGCCTGATAGACCCGGGCTTCCGGCCTATTATTTCTGACCGCTTCCAACAAACGAACGGCCCCAAGCCCGGTAATATCACCGGTCAAAATCGGTTCCTGCCAACTGACTTTGACAAACGATTGCGCAGCCAGATTATACACTTCATCCGGTTGAAACTCTCTGACAATGCGATCCAAAGATCCTTGATCGCTTAAATCACCATCGTACAGGGTGACATCACCCAAAATATGTTCAATGTTTCTGGTGTTAGGGATGCTTAGACGCCTGATAATTCCGGCAACTTCATATCCTTTTTTCAAAAGAAATTCGGCCAGATACGATCCGTCCTGACCGGTAATCCCTGTTAAAAGCGCTCGCTGTTTCATACTGTTTACCCCTGTCTCTGCATAAGATCTCGTAAATCAGTGCCGTGTTCGACACTCTAATAACGGAAATACTGTTTACAAGCATAAATATTGAGAATTCTGTCAACACAAATCTTGACAAGAAATCGTGCCTTGATAAAAAAAGCTTGACTATTTTTCTACACATTCATTCGTATCTTCACAATCAGGAAAAACATGTCTGTTGTTTCATTTTATTGTGAAAAGAGGGAAAGGTATGCAAAAAAAGTTAACCATTCGTGATCTTGACGTAGCTGGAAAAAAGGTCTTTATTCGCGTGGATTTTAATGTTCCGTTAGACGCTCAGAAGCAGATTACCGAAGATACGAGAATCCGCGAAGCCCTGCCTACCATTCAATACGCCATGGAAAAAGGCGCTGTGGTAGTGTTAGCCTCTCATCTTGGACGACCGAAAGGGGAACGAAAACCGGAATTCAGCCTGTCTCCCGTTGCGAAACGTCTTTCAGAACTTCTCGGAAAAACCGTAACTTTCCTTGATGATTGCATGGGGGAGGTTGTGGCAAACGCCCTTGCTGCGGCAAAGCCAGGGGATGTTATCTTATTGGAGAATCTTCGATTTTATAAAGGGGAAGAAAAAAATGATCCTGAATTTGCCCGAAAATTAGCGCAAGGGATAGATTGCGTGGTCAATGATGCGTTTGGAACAGCGCACCGCGCTCATGCTTCGAATGTCGGCATCACCCAATATGTTTCGCCTGCGGTCTCCGGGTTCCTTATGGAAAAGGAGATTGATTATTTCGGCCAGGCATTGGATAATCCGCAGCGCCCCTTTGTTTCGATTCTTGGAGGCGCCAAAGTTTCCGGCAAACTGGAAGTGATCAATAACCTGCTCACCAAAGTAGATCAATTGATTATCGGCGGCGGTATGATGTTTACGTTTCTTAAAGCTCAGGGCCTTGAAGTCGGAAAATCTCTGGTCGAAGAAGATCTGATAGAAACTGCGAAAAATGTGTTAACTCAGGCTAAAAAGGTTGGCGTTGAATTGCACTTACCAGTGGATTGTATTGTAGCCGACAAATTTGAGGCTGCTGCTGCGACCAAACTGGTTCGCATTCAAGACATTCCGGCCGACTGGATGGGATTAGATATTGGCCCTGAATCGCTCAAAAACTTTAAACGCGTTCTACAAGGCGCGAAAACCGTAATCTGGAATGGCCCCATGGGCGTGTTTGAAATGGACGCCTTTAGCAAAGGCACAGTAGAATTGGCGCATGCTGTTGCTGATTCTGGGGCGATCTCAATTATTGGCGGCGGCGATACGGTTTCAGCCATTAACAAAGCCGGAGTCCGTGAGAAAGTTTCGTTTGTCTCAACCGGCGGCGGAGCCTCGCTAGAACTGTTAGAAGGAAAAGAACTGCCCGGAATTACGGCACTCACCAATAAGTGAGTGAACGTGAGCGAAAAAGTGACTCACGTGACTAATGTGTCTAACGTGAACGAAGGTGACGAAAGTTGAGGATTTTTCCTCATGCTTTCAGCCACTGTAGCTCACGTGAAACGTTAATCACGTGAGCCACTTCTGAATGTATGAGAACTCCGATTATTGCTGGAAATTGGAAGATGTTTACTGTCGTAGAAGAGGCTAAAGCCCTTGTTAAAGACTTAAAAGTCCGGGTACGTGACGTCTCTGGCGTGGAGATTGTGGTCTGTCCGCCTTTTATCTCATTGGCAACTGTCCATGAAGTCATTCGGGACAGCAATATTGCTCTTGGCGCACAAAATCTCTATTGGGAAGACAAAGGAGCGTTTACCGGCGAAATTTCCGCACCGATGCTAGCGTCTGCTGGATGTTCCTACGTGATTATCGGACACTCCGAACGGCGGACCTATTTTGGAGAAACCGATGCAACGGTGAATAAACGGATTTTTGCGGCCCTGGCCGGCGGACTGAAGCCAATTGTATGCATTGGCGAAACCCTGGAAGAACGTGAACAGAATAAAACGTTTGAAGTAATCAAACGTCAGGTGAACGATGGCTTATCCGGACTTTCAGCTGCACAAATGACTTCCCTGGTTCTGGCCTACGAGCCTGTCTGGGCTATTGGTACGGGCAAAACGGCGACGCCGGCTCAAGCTCAGGAAGTTCATGCGTTTATCCGTAAACTGTTGAAAGACTTGTTTGGCAGCGCAACCGCTGAAGCGACCAGAATTCAATATGGCGGGAGCGTTAAACCGGATAATGCTTCAGAGCTTATGAACCAACCGGATATTGATGGAGCTCTGGTGGGCGGCGCGAGCCTCAAAGCCGAGTCTTTTGAACAAATCATTAAGTTTTAGTCAATAGGTGACAATCTATGTTAATATTCGTGACCATTTTACATACCATAATGTGTCTCATTCTCATCGGCATTGTCCTGCTTCAAACAGGAAAAGGTGCCAGTATGGGAGCGGCCTTTGGCGGCGCAAGCAACACTCTTTTCGGCGGAGCAGGGCCGGCAAGCTTTCTGAATAAGATTACAACCATTGCGGCGGTCGTGTTTATGTTTACCTCCTTCACCCTGGCAATCTTGTCGAGCCGCGGCGGAACAGCATCAAAAGTCTTAGACGCTGTTCCAACAGGTCAAACGCAACCAGTGGAGCAAGGACAAACCTCGGAGGGGCAAGACACTCAGGCTCCTGTGTCTGACCAGACGGCCGAACCTGATGAACGTTCGCAGGAACAGGAATCATCGCCTGCGCCGGAATCCGATTCTGAAAGCTCACAAAACGAAGAACAACCAACAACAGAATAGGGGAAGATCAGCGCGAGCGTTTCACCTTCAAGCGGAAACACGAATTCATTTTTTCTTCTCCTCGAAATTTTCAACATGCGTCATACGCGGAGAGATAAGAGCGTATGACGCATGTCTGTTTTTATGCAAGAACGTGTACAAAAAATTCTAGCTTCTGCCGGGATAGGGTCCCGACGCGAGTGTGAAAAATTGATTACCCAGGGGTGCGTCACGATCAATGGAGAAGTGATCACGGACCTGGGCATAAAAGTGGATGCGCACACAACGGCTATTAAAGTTCACGGCAAATTACTTCAGACAGCGTCAATCTATCAATACTTGATCGTGCATAAACCCCAGGGTGTCTTAACCATGATGAAGCCTGATCCGGAGGGGCGTCCGACACTGTTGAATTTATTCAAACGGAAACCAAAAACTCGCGTTTTTCCCGTAGGGCGCCTGGATATAAATTCTGAAGGGCTGGTTCTCTTAACTAATGATGGGGAATTAACCTATCGGATGACGCATCCGAAATTTAAATTACCTAAAACGTATGAAGTGAGAGTGCATGGCCTGCCATCAAAGAAAATTCTTGATATTTTATCTCATGGCGTCAATCTGGAAGATGGGCGCACTCAACCGGCAAAAGTCAGAATTATTCGAACCACAGGCAAAAATACCTGGCTAAAATTCACAATCGTTGAAGGCAAAAAGCGACAAATTCGCCGAATGTGCGAGAAAGTGCATTTACCAGTCTCAAAATTGAAACGAATTATGATTGGACCGCTTACATTACGAGGACTTGAACGTGGTCAATTTCGCTTTTTGACAGATGCAGAGATTGTCCAACTGAAAGAAGCCGTTCAATTACAATAAAGGTTGTTTGCTCCTGGCTGTCGAAGGTTTCCGGTACACATATACGCCCCAGACCGGAAATTTTCCTTCAATGCCTTTAAACATGGCATCTCCGGCTTTTATCAAAAAAATCTGTTCTTGAAGCACGTGATCAACATAGCTGTATTTGACGCTGCCTTCGGATTCGATTTCTTCAAGTGACTCAAGCGCATGAATGTGTTTAAACGTTGAATTACTGATCGCAATGCCATTATTATTTAGCACGCCATGTACGATTCTCACAGGAGTTTTTGCCCCAAATTCCTCGTTTACCGATTGAATGAATTGTTGATGTTGCAGCGTTTCCAGGGCTTGAAATAAACGATCTTCAAAAATCGCCAGAGAAGCCGGCGTTATATCCACATCTTGAGTCTGTACTTGTAGATATTCATTAAGAGCGCGAATGGCCTCTTTATCAAGTCCTCCCTTTTTTTCAGCTTTCCCTGACGACAGGCGGCTCACCAGATTCGCCGTGAGACCAATCACCGTATTCTGGCTGGGGGATTCCAAATCTGGGAAAAAATAGGTTTCCTCCACCAGTCCAGTATGAATGCCGATCCCCATTCCTGTAAATGCGATTTTCTGATCGCGTTTAAGGCGATGAAACAGTTTTTGAATTTCGAGGGCAGCTCGCACCGCGTTCAGCGCATGATCTTTCCGGCCACCAAATGCAGCTAAAATCCCGTCGCCGGCATACGTTTTAATGGTTCCCTCAAAATGATTAAGGATATTTACAGTCGGATCGAAAAAATTGTATAAATGTTCTTTCAATTGATGATCGCTAATATCTCCGGCTGAAAGCTCTGTAAAGCCTCGTAAATCAAGAAAGAGCAAGGTGACATGACGTAAGTCGTTGATGATTTTTCCTTTTTCAAATTGATAGCTGATTTTATCAGCAATTTCCTGATCTGTTCCGTGTGTTGAACTGCCGACCGGATTTCTATTGGTTGCAGTCGGCATGATGAATCGAATCCGCTGTCGCAGAAGCAGGATAATTTCTGAACGCCGCAGATCTTTGGCAAAGGTAAGATAATCATTGATCGCGAATTCCCAGGAGTCTTCACCAATCATATTCCCAAGCTGAGGTATCCAGCTTTTAAACAAGACCTTCTTGCGGTTCGGACCTTTTACCGGCAAATGTTTGATTTCTTCGGCCAGGATCGTAATAATAGTCGGATGAAATAAAAGCGCCTCGATCGGGATATTCTTGACAATCTGAAACGGAATTTTCAAAACCGTCGCAATCATATCGCAAAATCCGGTATTTTGACGATCCAATTGTTTTTCCATATATGTTCGAATACCGGAGTAGATTTCAAAAAATTCCTGATAGCTGATATGATACGTGTTATTTTCAGGAACGAAAATCGCCTGCGCGCACTCCAGCAAATTATGCGAGGAAAGCATAGGAAAAACCAGATGGATCTGTTCGGTGATCACCGCCCGGGAAAATTCGTAATTAAACGCCGCCCCCAGGTGAGAGGTCATAGTATCGTCAATATATTGAGAATATCGCCGGTTTTGAGCATTATATTTTTGAAAATAGCGTTTGACCTGTTCGATCGTTTCCAGAAAAGCTTGCGTGATAATCGGGAGCAGGCTTAATTTAAGACGGATTTTACTATCCCCTTTCTCAGTGATCACCGTTTCCAACAGGTTGACAAGATATTTTGAGAGCACCAACCAGAAAAGATTATATACCCCCAGGCGACGTTCCTGTTTAATGATTTCCACGAGGTGACTGCCAACCCGACTCATGCACTCGCGCCGAATGTCGAGATAATTCTGGATCAGTTCAGCCTGCTGAGGCTTTCCGGATTGTTCTTTGAGCTTAATTTGGGCGGTAATTTCTTGCAGAAACTTTCGGATCACAACCATAAGTGCCGCAGAGTGTTGCACAAAATAACCTTCGGTTTCATGGCCGTTTTGGAAGATCGACTCGGCTGTCGGCGGAAGGTTCGGGAGCTGCGTACGCCCGCTATCACCATTTTCAGGCGTAAAAATTTCCCGGATGGTCGTCAAATCTCCCAATGAGTATGTCAGAGGAAGTCTTTTGATGTTAAGATGGAGATCAAATTGTGAGAACTTGTGCATGATATAAACACGCCACCAGTATTATGATTGATCATATCCAAACATGCGGAGATCATGCTCATCCATGCGCCAATTTTTGCGCACTTTGACCCACAGGGTAAGAAACACCTGACTCCCCAACAGGGTCTCGATCTCTTTGCGAGCCAGGGCGCCGATCCGTTTGAGCATGGCCCCGGATTTCCCGATCAAAATCCCCTTCTGGGAAGGGCGTTCAACATAAATCGTGGCGTCAATATCAATAATCGCTTTTTCTTCCCGAATTTTCATCTGCTCAATGACCACGGCGATTGAGTACGGAATTTCTTCACGCGTGGATAACAGGACCTTTTCTCGAATCAATTCTGCCGCAAGAAAGCGTTCCGGTTGATCGGTGACCATATCCTCCGGATAATATTGCGGTCCCTCCGGTAAATACGAGAGCAGCGTGCCAAGAGCATGATCAATATTTTTGTTGCCCAGCGCGGAAATCGGGATAATGTCCGCGAACGGAAAGGCCCGAGAATATACATCTATCACTGGTAATAACTGCTCTTTCTGTACCAGATCGATCTTATTAATTGCTAAAACCACTGGCGTTTTTACCGGTTGGAGCAAATTGATGATAGAACGATCGCCCGATCCAATCGTTTTTTCCGGTTCAACCAGATACAAGATCGCATCAACGCCTTCCAGCGTCTTGATCGCTGTTTTGATCATGAATTCGTTTAACCGATATTTCGGTTTATGAAACCCGGGAGTATCAATAAACACGATCTGCGCACGGTCGCCATGATAAACCCCAATAATTTTGTTTCTGGTGGTCTGAGGCTTATCAGACATAATTGCGACCTTTTGTTGCAGGATACGATTAAGCAATGTTGATTTCCCGACATTGGTTCTGCCGATAATCGTAATGAACCCTGAATGAAATATTTGTGTTTCTTTCAAGAGAGACACCTCCATGTAGTCAGTAGTTAAATCCATATATCCGACATTTTTGATGTGTACAGCATTATGCAGAACCATTAACCTGATACCTGTCACAAAAACCAGGTTTCAGCCGTGTCAATTGTTATGAATCATGCCGTAACAGGAATGAAGCGCGTGTCTCGAAAATGTTTATATTTTCGTGACTTCGTAAGGCTCTCATGAAGGAATGTTAATACTGGTAATCTTTCGGATCAATCATTAATTCTGAAAGCATTTTTTTAAACGTTTCCGGTTTCAAGCCCGCATCAATTGAGGCATTTTTGACACTCCCCCTATGCAAACGCAGCAATCGCACACAATATAATCGTTGAATTTCGGCCAGAACTTTTTCACGCAAGGGTTGGTACGCCGGTAATTCTCGATGATCATCCATTAACGCCAGGAGATAATTCAACATGCCCGGATCAGTCATACCGCTATTCAGATTAGCCTCTTCGAAACTGATATTTTGAGCAGCCAGTTCTTGTTCTCCCGGATTGACTTCGGCCATGGCGCGTTCGATGACTTTCTCCAATTCGATGATGTTTCCTGGCCATTGATGCTGAAATAAACGATTGAAGGCATCGTCAGAGGCTCTTTCCACAATTTTACTATGGATGGGGTTATATTTAGCGATAAAATGATTCACGAGCAAAGGAATATCTTCTTTGCGATCGCGTAATGGCGGAAGATAAAGGGGAAAAGCTGAAAAATAATGATACAAATCTTCCCTGAATATCCCTTTTGCCACAAGATCCTGTAAATTTTGACTCGTTGTAGCTATAATTCTGACATCTATAGGATATCCCAAATCTTCACCCAGGGGTCGCACGGCTTTACCTCTCGCAGTCTGGATCAGGCGGGTTTGAATTTCCAGCGACAGATTTCCAAGTTCTTCCAGGACTAACGTGCCTTCATCAACTTTGCGAAAAAATCCGACCCGATGCTCATCCGCCCCAGGAAACGCGCCTTTTCGATGTCCAAATAAATCATCTTCCAATAAATCCATATCTCCGGCGCAGATCACTTCAATCATCGGGCGGTTATGGCGTGAACTCAATTGTCGGATGATATGCGCTAAAAGTTTTTTTCCTGTGCCCGGTTCTCCCTGAATTAACAATGCAACAGATGTTTTTCCTAATTTTTCTGCACGTGCGAGAGTCCGTAACATATACTCATTATTAGTCACAAACCCATAGGGAGCAAAAAGTTGAACTATGGATTCCGGGTTGTATCTGTTCTGCACTACATCTGGCGCATGCGCAGGAAGGTTTTCAAATTGGCGGCGCAGGTCTTCTTCTTTGGCAATTAACCCCTTAATTTCAATTTCTCTGGCCCGGATTTCTTTTTGTAACGAGACTATTTGTCGGCTATAATCATAATGGTTGCTTTCTGCCTGTTCCTGAAGAACCCTGACTTCTTCTATTTTAGACCGTAACCGTACACTTTTACGGTCTAAATCTTCACGAGTTTCGACAAGCCTATTTTCTAATTCCACAATGTCATCCGGCGATGCCTTGATTTTACGTTTCTTTTCTTTCACCGGCTGCACCTGCGCTTTCGCCGCTTTCGGCTGTGAGGGATGGCGCACGACGATCCCCGTGCTGCATGTCGTCAGACAGATTGTCAGGAGTACGGGAAAAACAGGCAGTAACAGCTTAAACTGATAAAACACGCCAAAAGCTGCCAGAACATAGAGAATCACCAACAGCAAGGCGAGCAGGATTTTCGTCCACCATCGGTGCGTGCCGCAGACCAGTCCGGTCGCCATCCCAAACAACACGAGCATTCCCACAAAAAACACTGGCGATAATTCTCGAATAAACTGGTTTGTCAGAATCGTATTGATAAAATTGACATGAATCCCTATTAACGGATAGGATGTGCTGAGCGGAATTGGATAGTGACCTCCTGAGCCAACCAACACAATCGCTCCTTTCAGCGATTCCAAGGCTTCCGGAATTACTCCCTGAAGGATTTGCTCTTCATAGGCCAGAATATCTTCCTCCATTGAAAGAACCTCAAAGGGAACTCCGCTTTCTTTGTCAGGATCATAGGCAAAATCAATCAACATTTCACCATATTGATTAACCGGGATCTTCATAAATGTTCCGTCAATTTTCGTAATTTCCACATATTGGCCGGGATAAAACGTCAGGTCAACACTCCCGACATCGAGATATTCCATAGCGATCAGGAGCGCCAGGGAGCCATACCAATTACCCTGGTATCTCAGAAAAAGCGGGATGCGGCGAAACACTCCGTCCACATCCGGAAGAGTGTTCACAAAACCGATACCGCGGGCGGTGGTCAGGTATTTATGAGAAGGAAGCTGCACTTGCTGGGCCTCAAAGACATTCGCGTTGTCATCGCCAATATTCGTAATCTCAAGGCGAAAAGGTAAAATGTCCTGGTTGGGAGGTTCTTCTTTGACCTGAAATTGAAATGAATAGCCGTAATAGATATTACCTGCCGTTGATGCGATACTAATAAGATCTTCATGCTCTGACGCGTCAAACCGGTAATTAAACCCAATAACTTTCGGCTTTAAGGTCCCCTCCTGGGCCGTTGTAATAAGCCGGGTAAACGCCGCCAGTTTATCACTTAAGTTTGTCGCATCATTGACTAAAACGATCTTTATGGCGTTTGAGAGTTCAGGACCTTTTTTCGCATATTTCATCCGATAATCGAAACATTGAAGTTCGATTTTTTTGAGAAACTGCGATAAAGACGGAATGGTTGCATAATAAACCCCTAGGATAACCAACGCGCTAAAAATTCCGAGAAAAAACGCAATTAATCGTTTCATCAGTCTGTCCTATTTTTTTAATGTCAAATTCTAAGATATTTGCTTTCAACCCCATTCAAAATAGAATGTTTTATAACAACGTGCCAGATCTATTCATGCATGAAATTCCTGAGAACCTGTATTGAGAGAGCACAAAATTGTCAAGACTAAATAATATATTGATGTCATCAGATTGAGAGAATGCATCCTCCCTTGTTTCTGAAACCACTTGAATTTCTTCGCTTACCCTTCTCGATTCTTAAGAACGAGGAGATTTTTTTCTTCATATCCAGACCTATGACAGATATGAGACAAGATTTTTCCTTGACAGATCTTCTTGTCAATTGTACGTTAACGAGAAAGTCATAAAATTTGATAAAGCCTTGGAGGGAGAAAAACCTATGGAAAAAGTGGTTGCAATGGTTTTAGCAGGCGGTTCCTTCAGTTCACTGGAAATCCTTGCCGAACGTCGAGCAAAAGCAGCGATCCCGTTTGGAGGAATGTATCGAATTATTGATTTTGTCCTGAGTAACCTCACAAATTCCGATATTGAACATGTCGGAATTCTGGCCCAGTATCGTCCCTCTTCACTCATTGATCATGTTGGTGTAGGCATCCCCTGGGATTTGTATGGTCGCACGCGCGCCGTCAAAATTCTCCCACCATACAAAGGGAAAGACGATTCCGATTGGTATAAAGGCACGGCTGACGCCGTGTACCAAAACCTTAATTTTATCACCGATCATCAACCGGCGCAAGTCATGATTCTGGCCGGAGAAAATATTTATTCGATGGATTACCATGAACTTCTGCGCTTTCATCGCGAAAAGAACGCGGAATGTACCCTGGTCTGTAATAAACTGCCGGCTCCGAACCCACACCGTTTTGGTATTATGAGTCTCGATGAGACCTGCCGAGTCGTGTCGTATCAGGAAAAGCCCACAATCATTCAAGGAGAGTACTATTCAGCCGGAATTTACGTGTTTAATACCGATTTTCTGCTCGAAAAATTAGCAGCCGATGCGGTCAGCCCTGGCTCAAAACATAATTTCGCCGATAATATTGTCCCTGATATGCTCACATCAGGGAATCGCTTCTATGGGTATCCCTTTGAAGGTTATTGGGCCTATTGCGGTACGGTTGAAGAATATTGGCAGGCCAATATGGATATATTATCAGATTCTCCGGGCATTGATATCTGGAATTGGAATGTAAGAACCAATCTCGAAGATCGCAATATCGGCGGTCATCAACCAGCGATTATCCTTCCCCATGCCAGGGTGAAAAACTCTATGGTGGCTTCCGGCTGCATGATTGACGGAACCGTGGAGCACAGCATCCTCTTTCCCGGCGTCACCGTAGAACAAGGTGCGGTTGTACAAAACTCCATTATTTTTCATGAAGGTCTGATCAAACAACGTGCGATCTTAGATTCTGTGATTGCTGATAAGGATGTCATTGTCGGCGAAGAGTCGCAGATCGGCAGAGGCGAGTCGTCAATTCCCAACGAAGAATTTCCCCAAGATTTCCGTTCTGGCCTTACAGTGCTTGGCAAGGAAGTGTGTATTCAGAATAAGGTACACGTGGGACGTAATGTGCTCATTTGGTCCGGAGTAACGATTCCGGAACAGACACAAATTACCTCTGGCCGTGTGATCAGAAAATAGAATAGCTATGTGTTATCAGGATCAGGATAAAGAAATGAAGACAGAGAAGAAACTGGTCTGCGAGTTCCTTTACTTTATCTTTGTTTCTTTCCCAGAATGCCATCAGAAACGCCGGAACTCACAAAAATAGAATTATATGGAGTCAGCGACCCGAATATTTCGGGACAATTGATTCTGGCAAAAGAAAAAGGGTTTTTTCAGGAAGAAGGGCTGGATGTGTCGTATCGCCTGCTCTCTTCGGGCACAATTATGCCTGAAGAGATCATGAATGCCTCCAAAAAACCTTTTGCTTTTACCCAGACTCCGATCACGACCCTTGTTTTACAAGAAAAGGGCCTGGATGTCAAGATTGTCGCTCCCCTCGCTGATATTTCCGGAACCCAGCAAATTGTTGTTCATCAACATGCGAACATTCGTAAACCTCAGGATCTGCAAGGCAAACGGATCGGTATGGCAAAAGGCGCGGCTGTGCATATTGCCGTGCAAGGTATGGCCAAAGAATTTGGAATCGACCTTTCAACCGTGGAATTTGTGTACCTGCTCCCGGCTCAACAGCTAGAGGCTATGGAAAAAGGTGAAGTGGATGCTATCGCCTGTTGGGAGCCCTGGACCAGCAAAGCTCAAGCTATTGGCGGACAATTCTGGTTTTCAGGCGCACGTTCCGAAATCCCTGACAATGAAGGGAATATCAACTGGTTGGTGGATCAGAGCGTTTTAATGACCTTCAAAGAGAATCTGGAAAAATACCCACACACAGTACAGGCTGTGATTCGTGCCTTCTGTAAGGCGACCACGTTTATTAATCAACACCTCGATCAAGCCGCTGCTCTCCTGGCTACTCCGCTTGCGCTCAAAAAAGAAGAACTGGAACAGATCCTCTCGCTGAATAAATATTCCATGACCATGGATAATTTATTCAAAATCGGACTGCTCTCGTTTCGAGAATTACTGTTTCAAAACGGCGTGATTTCTTCAAAACCTTTGGAGACGGATCTGTATGTCACTGAATTCCTGAAAAGTGTTGATCCAGAATTGGTTCTGATTGAAGAAGAAACTGTGGAAGAAGATGAAGAACTCCAGGAATACCTTACCATTTTCTTTGATGAAGTTGATGACATTCTGCGAAAGTTAGATAATGATGCAGTCGCTCTGGAAAATGCCCCCCAGGAAAAAGCCAGACTCAAAGCGATTACGGGAGCATTTCACACCTTAAAAGGGAATGCAGGTTTTTTGGGATTTGAAAAAATCACGACGGCCTCCAAACAGATTGAAGGATATTTGAAAAAACTCTTGTTAGAGGAAGATCTGGAAGTGCCGAAACCCGTTATCTCTCTGATTTTTTACGCTATCGATGTGCTGAAGACCCTGGTCAAAGATTATAAAGACACACGGACCAGCAATTTTGACATTTCCGTCCTCCAACAGCGGATTTCCCAGCTTTCTCCTGAATTGGAAGAAAAAGTTGAGGTTCCTGTCCCCCATGGCGGCATCGAATTATCCGGCTATGAAGCCTTAAAATTGCGCGAAGCAAAAAAAAAAGGAAAGTCTATTTATCAGTTGGACATTCGCTTCGATGTCGAATGGAAGATGAAATCAGCCGGGGCTTTCATCATTATCCGCAAACTCGGACTCCATGGCGAAGTCGTGAAAGTCGTTCCACCCCTGGGCAGTAAAGACTTCAAAACGGCTGATGAAGTCAAACTCCTCTATACAACGGATGTTGATAAAACCTGTATCCTCAATGCCGCAAATGTCGCTGTGGTTGTAGCTTCCGTAAATCTGAGTCTATTCACCCTTCCGGAAATTCTGGTAGTGCAAAAGGAAGACTCCGAATATTTAGAAGAATTTGCGACCGGCGAAGAGGCGTTTACATTCGGCGTAAAAACCAAATCCCGAACTCTGCGTGTCGATTATAAAAAACTAGATGACATCGTCAATATTATCGGAGAATTGATC
The DNA here is from genome assembly GCA_040772385.1 of Candidatus Vecturithrix sp. Lineage (GTDB taxonomy): Bacteria > Moduliflexota > Moduliflexia > Moduliflexales > Moduliflexaceae > Vecturithrix. The sequence continues at coordinate 1,874,670 of JAXGYF010000001.1, forward strand.
ATTGGTGGTTCAACTTTAGCGCGTGGCCTGAATGAAGTTCGCGACTCCCTTGACGGAGTCCAAACTCCTGCCAAATTATTAAATCAACTCCAAAAAACCAGCGCGAATATCCGCAAAAATTTGCTCAACCTCCAGGAAAATATTATGGAGGTGCGGATGACTCCTATTGATATTGTGTTTCGTAAATTTCCCAAAATTGTGCGCGATCTGGCTTTGAAAAGCGGAAAAGAAGTTAAACTCCAGGTGCGCGGTGAAGAAACGGATCTGGATAAAACCCTGGTTGATGTGATTGATGAGCCTTTGCTGCACTTGATCAAAAATACCATTGATCATAGTATTGAGCCGCCGATGGTACGTGAGCAATTAGGAAAACCCAAAAAAGGGACAATCGAGTTGATATCGTTTCGCGAAGGAAACCAGATCGTAATTATGGTGAAAGATGACGGACGCGGGATGGATCTGGAAAAAATCAAACGTCACGCCTTTGAAAGCGGCATGATAACGGCAGAAAAATTGCAAAAGCTGTCAAAAGCAGAAACATTCAACCTCTTATTTCTGGATAGCTCAGGAAATTTAAGTGCCGACGGTCTCGCCGGAGAACGCAGCGGCATGATGATCGTGCGCCAAACCGTGGAAAACTTAAACGGTTCGGTCGAGTTGGATAGCCGATTAGGTGAGGGGACCATTTTTACTATCAAACTCCCTCTGACCCTGGCGATCATTCAAGCTATGGTCTTTGAGGTTGGGAATCGAACCTTTGCGATTCCGCTGTCAAACGTTGTGGAAGCCATTCGTCTTCAGCCCGAACATATTTCCGTTGTTGGCAACCGTGAAGTGTTTGAACTGCGCAACGAAGTCGTGAATTTATTACGCCCGCACGCCATTCTTGGTATTCCGCAGCCGTCCGCCTCAAAAAAGAAATTATCGGTGATCGTGGTCCATTCCTCAGATCGTCAATTAGTGGGCATTCTAGCCGACCAATTGTTAGAAAAAGAAGAACTGGTTATTAAGTCGCTGGATAATAAAATCATGAGATCGGAAATTACGTCAAGCGCTTCAAAACTTGGCGATGGCAAAGTTGTTCTCATTTTGGATGTTCCGGCACTTATCCAGAGCGTATTTGGGTAAAGGGGGAGTATGGTAAAAAAAGACGGAAATCTGTTTACCTTTCTGATTGTAGATGATTCGCGGTTTGCCCGCAGCAGCATGGTGAAACTGGTAGAACAACTGGGCGGCGATGTCATCGGCGAGGCCGCTTCCGGAGCAGAAGCGTTGGAACTGCATGAGCAACTTCAGCCAGACGTGGTCACCATGGATCTGTCTTTGCCGGATGTGGATGGAATTATTCTGGTGCGGAAAATGATGAGTGTCAACCCCAACACCCTGATTATTCTGAGCAGCGGCATTCCCCATGAAGAAGTAATTGAAGAAGCTTTACGTGCCGGGGCGGAACATTTTATTTCCAAACCCCTGGATATTGAAAAGGCCAAAAAAATTATCGAATGGGTCTTACGAGTTTCAAACCGATAAAGTTGAAATATCATACTTGATAAATGATTATTGTCAATGCATCGCTGCCAATGGGTAATGATCCATTGACAAACATCCACTAATGATAGAGCGTTTAACACAAGCCCATACCGACGGGAAAATAAGTGATACAGCCTATAAAAATGCGAAAAAATGGCTGACGGATCAGGAATTCCTTCCTTTTCGCGAGCAGCTTGTCAGCCTGATCCAGAAGGAACGGTTTGACGAACTTGACGATGCGTTTTATACAATGATCCCCTTTGGCACCGGTGGACGCCGGGGCACTTGCGGCATTGGGCCAAACCGAATCAATACACGGACGATTGGCGAATCCGCTCAGGGGTTAGCCGCATATATCAGCCAATTTGGCTCAGAAGCAAAACAACGCGGCGTGGTTATCGCTTATGATACCCGCAATAATTCCAGAGAATTTGCGGAATATAGCGCACAAGTCCTGAGTGGAAACGGGATTACCACCTATTTATTTCGGGAATTTCGCTCAACTCCGGAACTCTCGTTTGCCGTGCGAGAATTGAGAACAATGGCCGGCATCGTGATTAGCGCCAGCCATAATCCGCCGAGTGATAACGGCTTCAAAGTCTATTGGGAAGATGGCGGTCAGGTCGTGCCTCCTCATGATCAGGCAATTATTGCGGAGGTCAACAAGGTGAGAACCTTGCACATAAAAAACCTTCAGGAAGCTGAACAAGAGGGGTTATTTTCATACCTCAACGACGACATTGACCATCGCTATATTAAGCAAGTTGCAGCATTATCTCTGATTCCCCATCGCAGTGTGCGTATTGTCTATAGTCCCCTCCATGGTACCGGTCAGACCTCTATTCTCCCAGTGCTACGGTATGCGGGGTTTCAAGATCTCTGCCTTGTAGATGCCCAAATGCCCCCCGATGGCAATTTTCCGAACGTTCACGATCATTTCCCCAATCCAGAAATCCCGGCGGCCTCAGCGATGGCAATGGAACTGGCGCAGCAAGTGGACGCAGATCTCGGCTTCACCTCTGATCCTGACGCCGATCGACTGGGGGTGTTCTGCAAACATGGTGATCCTGAGGGAAAGCCCCAGTGGATCTTGTTGAATGGTAACCAGGTCGGAGTATTATTAACGGATTTTATTATACGAACACTCAGAGATCAAGGGCGCTTGCCTGAAAAGGGTGTTGTTGTGAAAACCATGGTCACGACGGACATGGTGAGCGAAATCGCCAAAGATTACGGTCTGCTGACGATTGATGATCTGCTGGTTGGGTTCAAATATATTGCTGAAGTCATCCGCAATCTGCCGGAAGATCATCACTTTATCTTTGGCGCTGAGGAAAGCCTGGGATATTTGCGCGGCACCTTTGTGCGCGATAAAGATGCGGCGACGGCCGCGATCCTGCTGGCCGAAATGGCCGCAGAACTCAAATCGCAGAAACGCAGCCTGCACGATCAATTGAATAGCCTGTATCGGAAATATGGCTATTTTCTGGAAATGCTGGAAAATGTGTATGTCTCCGGCGCAGAAGGCGCGGCCAGAGTCACCCGTATGATGGAAGGGTTACGCGCTCAACCTCCGCTCAGCCTCGCGGGAAAACGCGTATTCGAAGTCATTGACCGCCGGGCAGGTATAGCTCTTGCGCCTGAAACACGCAAAACCTTGCGACCCATTGCCGGCGCAAAAGGCAATGTGCTCGTCTTTGTGCTTTCGGAAGATCGCCATACTCGCGTCACTATCCGCCCTTCCGGAACAGAACCCAAAATCAAATACTATGGAGCCATCAGAAAAGACGCCTCCCTCGGGATGTCAGGCCAGGAAATGGACCAACTGAAAGCCGAGGCCCGCGAAGCTCTGCAATCGTATGTCGAAAGCCTGGAGGCCGAAGCGGAAAAACGCGGTTAAATTACCAAAAACCGAAAAACCGGGTTTCTTGAAGAAACCCGGTTTTTTTGATCATTGCCCAACGAGAATGACGACTGAGCGATCAGAGATTTCATAGTGTTCCTGGTCCGCAAGCAGCGGCTCACTGCCCGGTTTGCAGATCTCCGAGGGTGAAGGGCGGCTGGTATCAACAAACCGGCGCCAGCGCAGTTGCTCAGGCAGGGCTGGGAGTTCAAATGTATGCGCTTCCCAGTGCATGTTGAAAGCGGCATAGATGTAATTATCAATATGTTCCCCTTTTCTGGCGTGTCTGCCGCACAGCAGAAACGCCAGAGTATGACTGTGGGGCGAAAGATCGGGCTGCCCGACCCGGACGCCGTGCCAGGTAATATCAGCATAGCCGCTCCCCACATAATCCTGATGCGTGAAATGCTCGTGATTTCTTAATACCGGGTGCGCCTTGCGAAAGGCGATACAATGTTTGACAAAGCGTAACAATTCAGCGTTGGTTTTCACCAACGTCCAATCGAACCAGTTCAGTTCATTATCGTGACAATAGGGGTTATTATTCCCTTTCCGGCTCTGCCCGGCCTCATCTCCCATCAAGATCATGGGTACGCCCTGACTCACCAAAAGCATGGCAATCGCATTTTTCATCTGCCGCCGCCTCAACGCCCTGATATTCGGATCATCGGTGGGACCTTCTACGCCGTGGTTCCAACTGTCATTCTGAACGGCTCCGTCACGGTTTTGTTCGCCGTTAGCTTCATTATGTTTCTCGTTATAGGATACCAGATCATTGAGGGTAAAGCCGTCATGGCAGGTAATAAAATTAATCGAGGCCGAGGCTCCACGACCGGCATACAAATCTGGCGATCCCATGACCCGCTGCATCATTTCGGCAACCTGCCCGGGATCCCCTTTGAGAAAACGCCGAATCGTATCGCGATATCTCCCATTCCATTCCGCCCAACGCCCATACGCCGGGAAAGCGCCGACCTGATATGAACCGCCCGCATCCCAGGCTTCAGCAATCAACTTACATTTTGCCAGAATCGGGTCAAAAGCCATTTGTTCTAATAACGGCGGATTTGCCAGCGGCGCGCCTTGCTGGTCACGCCCTAAAATCGTGGCCAGATCAAAACGAAACCCATCAATATGGTATTCCGACGCCCAATAACGCAGACTATCCAACAGCATGTTACGTACCACCGGATGGTTACAATTGAGCGTATTACCCGTGCCGCTATAATTTTCGTAACGACCGTCTTTGGTCAACATGTAATATGTCGCGTTATCAATACCACGCAAAGAAATTGTCGGCCCCTTCTCATTGCCCTCGCCAGTATGGTTAAACACCACATCCAGAAAGACTTCAATCTCATGTTGGTGTAATTCTTTAATCAGGGTTTTGAGTTCATCCGCGATCATCGTACCATCTTGCAGCCTGCCGGTCGCAGCATATCCGGCTTTAGGCGCAAAAAAACCAATGGTGCTGTACCCCCAATAATTCATCAGAAATTCACTGCCATCGGGACTATGGTAAAAATTTTCCAGTTCATCAAATTCAAAAATCGGCATCAATTCCACGCAATTGACGCCCAGATCTTTCAAATACGGAATCTTCTCCCGAATAGCTGCATAGGTACCCGGATATTTCACGCCCGAAGAAGGATGCCGCGTCAAGCCGCGCACGTGCATCTCGTAGATGATCAGATCCTCTATCGGGGTTTCTAAGGGACGATCGGATTCCCAGTCAAAATCTTCATAGACCAGACGGCCGCGGTGTTGATACGGATTTTCTTTCTCTGGCAGTTGTCCCCACACATCGCGCCCACCAATGGATTTGGCGTAGGGATCGAGCAAAATTTGCTGCGGGTCGAAACGATGAATCGCCGGCTCTCCCGCCTTGACTCTCGGTCCCGGGCCTTGCATGCGAAACCCGTATTCCAGATTTTCATAGTCTAGATCAAATACGGTCATGGTGAACACATTCCCCAGACGAAAATCAACCCAATCAGAATCTCGATCTCCAACTTTTGGAAACATGCCACGAAAAGGAATCTCAATCACAGGTGAAGCGCATCCTCTTTCAAACAACACTAACGTACAATTCGTCGCATGCTGCGAAAAAATAGCAAAATTCACGCCACCCAGTACAATTGTTGCGCCAAAGGGATAGGGGCGTCCACGTCGAAGAAGAAAATCCTTATAATGGTGGGTCGGATACACGTCTATGCGCTTCATGCCCCTCCTTCCTGCGAATTAACTTGTTGTAAGGCACTCACTCCATCTTCTACAGAGGGGAGTATCGGAAAATATTTAAGAAAACCGGTAATCGCCATCAGATCCTGAATCTGTTCCGAAAGTTTCACTAAAACCAGGTGACCATGTCTCGCCTGGATCTCACGATACATGGAGAGCAGCATCCGAAAACCCGCGCTGGACATAAATTCTACCTGGCTCAAATCCAGGACGATTTTCGAGCCTTCATGAATCTGCTCTCCAAACTGTGCTTGAATTTCCTCTGAGGTTGCCCAATCGATCTCTCCGACAATACCAATAATTGTCACCTGATCACTATTATTTACCTGTAGCTGCATAACGTACATATCAAAAAATATCAGGGCTTTCAGGCCTTTACAAGTTGAAGCTTGTCCTCTCGGGTCTGGATTTTTTCTGTATGTGAGTATCACATCGTTATCCCTGATATTCTTTGGCCTCTTCTTCGCCAGTGAGCACACGCAAGGCGCCTTCATTCAAGGCGACCATCTCATCTTCTCCAGGAATCACTTTCACTGGTGCAATAAATTGCACGCGCTGCGTGATCCATTCGACAAAGATCTGATTATAGGCCAGGCCACCAGTCAGAACAATTGTATCCACGTTGCCTTGCAGCACAGCTGCCATCGCTCCGATTTCTTTCGCCACCTGATACGCCATGGCTTCGAATACCTCGCGGGCTTGCGAATCCCCGGCCTTGATCCGTTTCACCGTTTCACGGCCATCATTTGTTCCAATATAAGCGACCAGTCCCCCCTGGCCTTTCACCATTTTCTTGATCTCCGCTTCGGTATATTGAGCGGAAAAACAAAGAGTCACCAGTTGTCCGACCGGCAGTCCTCCGCTCCGCTCAGGACTAAAAGGACCATCGCCATCCAGTGCGTTATTCACATCCACCACTTTCCCGTGTTTGTGAGCGCCAATCGAAATTCCTCCGCCCAGATGAACAACGATTAAATTACATGCCGTATATGGCTTGTTCAATTCCTGAGCAACACGATGAGCCACTGCTTTTTGGTTCAGTGCGTGAAAAATTGAGATCCGCTGGAGCTTCGGATGCCCTGAATAGCGTGCCAGCGGTTCCAATTCATCCACAACCACCGGATCAACAATAAATGCTGGTTTGCCGATGCTGTCGCCAATCGCGTTGGCAATCAGTGCGCCCAGATTCGACGCATGTTCTCCCATGATCATGGCCTTCAAATCCTGGATCATCCGGGTGTTAACGCGATAACAACCGCCTTCTAACGGGTGCACCAGTCCACCGCGCCCAACCACGGCGTCAAGTTCCGCGACCTGAATGCCATGCGTCTTAAGCACGTCAAGCACAATTTTTTCCCGAAATTCATACTGGTCGGTAATCGTCTCAAAACCTACCAGATCCTCGGGGCTATGTCGCAGGGTTTCTTCAACGAGTAACTCATGATTATCATATACAGCTATTTTCGTTGACGTTGATCCCGGGTTAATGACGAGAATCTTACTCATACGTCCCTCCTTTTTCTCATCCTTTCTTATTTTGTCACAGATATTGTAAAAAATCCGATCCTTAATCATGCAAACCCTTATCGTGACACGAACCATACATTCACAAAAAACAAGGAATGTAAAGCTTTATTTTCAAGAGTTTTCTCAGAAAAAGCTTGCATAAGATTCTGACCTGAGTTATAAAGGATGAGATGAAATTTATGAGAAACCATAAACAGATGTTCACCGGAGGTGAGGGGAAATGACCGATGCACAAGATCGTGTCAGTCTGGCACTAATAGAAGCGGGAGATCATAAGGATCGGGTAATTCATATACTTTCAAAAGTCAAAGGGTTGGATATGGCCCCTGAGCAGATCGTGAATTCGACTCCTTGTACAATCGCAGCCAATGTCCCGCGACATCTTGCTGAAAAACTTCAAGGATTTTTGGAACAGGCCGGGGCGATGGTCCTGCTTGAGAGTGAAGACGTCCTGTTTTCTGCCGAGGATCTTCCTGTGGCAGCCGACGAAGAAGATGGGCTGCAAACAGCGGATGATTTTGCGTCAACTGATGAACAAGAGGATTTTGCCTCATCAAGTGCAGATGAGACATTGCCAGAAGAATTTCCACCCCCGCGCGAGGATGACTGGTTGACGGACACGTTTCCGCAGACCTCAACCCACGACGAGGAATTGATGGGAGATTTTCAAGCCGCGCCTTTCGAACGGGTGAGCGACGAAATGGATGAAGAGGAACAGAACGAGTATGATAGAGAGCAAGAAATTAAAGAAAGCGGGGGAGCTTCTGGAGGCAAAATCTTGCAACTCTTTACACGGTGGTTAAAAGGCAAAGGGCCAAAACAGACAACACCAGACGAGGCCAACGAATCTAAGCAGAGAAAGAAAAAATTGACGCTGCCCTCATTTTCATTGCCAAAATTCGGAAAGTTCTCAGTTAAAAAACCAAGAGAAACCCGTGTAGACGAGCCAAAGAAAGCATCCTTTTTCTCGTCTGTTTTGCGGAAAACACCACCAGACGTTGATTCCGAAACCGCAGCACAGCAAGTGACGGAAATCGAGGAAGAACGCCTGGAGAAGATCGCTAACTCAGATCAGATCTTGCGCTATCTTTTCCCTGCGCTTATCGGTTTTCTAGTTGGCGCGACCATCATGGGGGTATGGGGCTGGTCATCTATTCGGTCAACCCAACGGGAAGGTGAAAGAGAAACCGAACGCCGCATTCAGCAGTATGATCAGCAAGTCGCCCAGCAAATCGAACAACACAGTGCCGGATTAAAAACTACAATTGCGGAACAGCAGGCGCAAATTGAGCAACTGACCCGGCAAAATGCGCAGATCACAGGTCAAGCTCCCCAGGCGCCAGCCCATACACCGCCCGGAATCACGCCATCTCTGGAACCAGGCACTGTTCTGCCGGCCGAAGCAGCTATTATATCAGCCTTTGAAGAACTCAAAACCCGCCACGCTCAAAGTTTGGAAGCCAGCCTAAACGCTCAACAACAAGCAGACTGTTCGCGTCAAATTCTCCTTGATGGCAAAAGCACGGACGTCTATGCCCAGATAGTCAGAACATTTACAGCCAAATATACCACCTTTGATATCGTCCGCAGCAATTCGCTTCTCATCCCATATCAGGCAGAATTCAAAATTCCATTTCAGCAAGACATCCGCATCGGTAATTCTGAAGGGACCTGTAACTCTGCCCAACTGCAACGTCTGCCAACTACAACGACGCACCATGAATTCGGCTCTTTCTATGGCTATTGGATTATTCAGTACGAGTATCGCAACGGACAATGGCACGTGAAACCGACGGTCATCGAGAAAAATCGCGATTTATATACAAGCGCGTTTCAGACTGGAAGTCCTGATTCCGCCAAGTTTTTGCTGAACACAACCCTGTTTCCAGAATTTAAAAATAAGTAAACCTGACGAGCAATCGTCAGGTTTCCAGATGCGAAAGCGTTTTACATGAAAAATCCCATTATTTTCTTGACGAAGAGCCGATACACACGTTTGATCTTGAACTGAAGAACGTCAAACGCATCAGAGTGTAAACTTCTGTTTGAGGCGTTTTTGTAAATCCGGCAAACTCTAGCTTACACGCCTGGTTGACGAGGGAGAAGCTCCTCATGCTTGATAGAAAACAGTTACGGCAGCAATTAGAAGAGTTAGAACGTATTCGCGGAGAACTCATCCTGGCTAAATATCGCTATGAAGAAGCCATGGCGGATTTCGATAATGTTTTCGGGCCAGGCTCTGCCAATAAGGCGATTCGCATTCTGCGTTCACGGGCTTTATTAAAAAAGCTCGTCCTCACACATGAAGCTCTGGATTCTGTCACGGAAGAACTATATGATATTTTACGTGAAGACTGGAGACGAATGGCACAAATTGGTTCTGAAGAAATATACACGACAGAAGAAAGCGAAGCCAGGAGCCAGGCAGGCACAGAAAAATAGCCATAACCTCACGTTCACCCGACACAATGAAACTACATGGATTTCACAGAACCAGGGATAACACATCCTTGCTTATGAGTCATCCTTGTAGTTTCACAGGAGAAACCATCATGCTCAGGAAAACCATTGCGGCGATAGAAAAAAAAATTCAGCAGACGGATTCTATGCAGACTGATGTAAAAACCGAATTGTTGAGTTTATTATCCATCCTGAAAGAAGAAATAGGAGAGCTCTCCGAAACCCAAAACGAAAAAGCAGAAAGCATTACCGGGTTCGCTCAAGTTTCCGCACACGAAGCTATCCGTCGGGAGAAAAATCCGGATCTATTAAATTTATCGTTAAAAGGGCTGCAATCGTCAGTAAGTGGCTTTGAAACCACCCATCCGAAGTTGGCGGAAACGGTGAATTCCATTTGCCATATCCTTTCGAACATGGGTATCTGATGAATAAGATTGAACATGGCGAATTCAAGCGTTTTGAAATTTGCTAACCAGGTCGAAAACTCTCTCTTTAACGTAATATTTCCTTGACATCATCCCGATTTTTCGATTTATATAGTTGTTATGATTCATCATATCTGTTCAGGCATGTCGTTGTTTAAGGCGTCCGTCATAGAGACCGGGTTATTGACATAACGCCGATTTCCCGCACGGATAAGCATGTTATGTACAAAGGAGTTGACATGAGCAGGCTGCTCACCTGGTATGATGAAACTGAATGCAGAAATCCTTGCTTATGGGTAATTCTTGTAGTTTCAAAGGAGGAAACACTATGAAAAAGTTCCTGGGGATGTCGTCAGTAGTTCTGCTGCTTGTGATGGTGTTGTGTACCCCTCATGTGGTTGAGGCCAAAACCGTCTTACTGTCATTCACCACCGGCAGTATTGGCGGCACCTTTTATCCGATTGGCGGGGGGATTGCAAACCTATTAGTTGATGAATTTCCGAAACAATTTGATCAAAAAATTCGCATTGCCTCAGAGAGTTCGGCCGGGTCGCTTGAAAATGTCCGCCGTGTTCACCTTGGAGAATCGGAGATGGGCATTGTCCATGCTTCTGACATGGCGCAGGGGTATTATGGCAGAGGGGAATTCGAAGGTGATCCGCAAACAAATTTACGAGTCGTAGCTTTTTTATATGGCACGGTATGTCACCTTGTGACGCTCGCTGACAGCGGGATCGAAAAAGTCGAAGATCTTGCCGGTAAAAAAGTGGCGATCGGGTCGGTCGGTTCAGGCTCAGCGGTTACAGCGGAACGTTTTTTCACCATGCTGGGGATGTGGGAAAAGATCAAGAGTGAATACCTGCCCAGCATGGACGCTTCTACCAAACTGAAAGACGGCCATATTGACGCGTATAACTGGTGCGCTGGGATGCCTGCCGCCGCCGTGACAGACACTGCCTCAACACACCAGATTCGTATTCTTGATTATTTTACTCCCGCCGAGCAATGCGGGTATCTCAAAGAATATCCGTTCTATTCCAAACGGATGGTGCCGCCGGGCACATATAAAGGCGTGGATGAATCGGTTGCGACAATCCAATCGGCCACGATGTGGGTTGTGAATAAGGACTTTGATGAAGATCTGTTATATAAAATGCTCTCGATCGTGTATGCTGAAGCAGGCTTAAAATATCTCGCAACTGTTCATCAGGCTGCTACAGAAATGAGCGTGGAAAATGCCGTGATTGGGGCGATAATCCCGATGCACAAAGGAGCCTACAAATTCTGGCAGGAGAAAGGGCGTGAAATTCCTGAAACGGCCCAACCGATAGAATAATTTTTAACTGGGAAACAACCGGGTTTCTTGAGAAAACCCGGTTGTTAGCAGATTGAAACGCTTTGGCCAAATACCTGAATTTCCGATGTGTAACTCCTAACCGCAGCCTCTCACCCCTGCTGAAAGAGGTGAAGAGCCGCATCATTGCAGCAGGATACATGACGCTCAGACAAAAGCTATATGATGGTAGGCGTTTTGCACCCTGTCAGTCAAGTTCTCTCCATGAGCGCCTGGGAAACATTTCAAAAAAAGCTTAGCACATTGGTCGAGACCGCACTTCCAACAAAACGCCAATTGAGCGGTTTCGAAGTCAGGCTTGTAGATGTTACCGCTGCTCTATTTGCCGGATTTTATGTGTATTCCTCCGGTTTTGGGATGGCGGCTCCAGAAATTCATCGCGGTGTCTATTTTGGCATGACGATGATTCTGGGGTTCATGCTCTACCGTTTTCGCACAACGTCTCCGGCAAATCGGATTTCCAACGTTGATTATGTGCTGGTCGCGCTGACAATCAGTTGCGTGGGATATTTTATATGCGAATACCCCAAAATGGCCTATCGCGCCGGAGCATACACGCGGACCGATGTGATTGTCGGGATCATCGCGACAATCCTGGCATTGGAATTGACGCGCCGAGTACTGGGAAACATCCTGCCGGTGCTCGCGATTCTGGCATTGATCTACGTCTATTTCGGACCTTACATGCCGGAGTTTTTACTGCACAAAGGGTTCAGCATCACTAGAATCAGCGGCTATCTGTTCAGTACGCTCGACGGCTTGTTAGGCGTGGTGGTCAATACGTACGCTACCTATGTGATCATGTTTATCATCTTCGGCTCATTTATGGAAAAATCCGGTGTGGGCAAATTCCTGATCGACCTGCCCTACTCGCTTGCCGGCAGACTGGTCGGTGGCCCTGCAAAAGTCTCGGTTGTGGCGAGCGCATTGTTTGGATCGGTCTCAGGCAGTGCGGTCGCGAATACGGTGGCGACCGGCACGTTTACCATTCCGCTCATGAAACAAGGCGGCTACAAACCCCATATTGCCGGAGCGATCGAACCAGCCGCCTCAACTGGCGGACAGTTTCTTCCGCCGGTAATGGGCGCAGGAGCCTTTATCATGGCTGAAATCACAGGGATCTCATATCTCACAATTATCAAATTGGCAGTAATACCGGCGTTGATCTATTTTTTCAGCGTGTTCGTTATGGTACATTTTGAGGCCAAAAAGCACAATCTCAAAGGCTTGTCCAAAGAAGATTTGCCCGATCCTTTTCACACCTTAATGTCCGGCTGGTATCTGGCGCTGCCGCTGTTCGTGCTGATCGGATTCCTCATCAAAGGATACTCCCCAAACATGTGCGCGTTCTGGGCAATTATCACGTGCATCGTTGTCAGTTGGTTCAAGAAAGAGACGCGCATGGGACCTCGCGAAATTTATGACGCCTTGAGTCAGGCCGGCAAAAGTTCGCTTATTGTCGGTGCAGCCGCCGGTACTATCGGTATTATTATCGGAGGTGTGACTTTAACCGGGCTTGGCTTCAGTTTTTCCGACATGATTCTTTCGCTCTCCGGCGAATCTCTGCCTTTTACGATCTTTCTCGCCGGGATCGCCGCCTTTATTCTCGGCTGCGGCGTGCCAGTCACAGCGTCCTACGTGATCCTCGCTGTTTTAGCTGCGCCGGCTTTGATCGAGTTGCAATTTCCATTAGTCGGCGCGCACCTGACCTTACACTGGTACAGCCAGCTCTCCAATGTCACGCCGCCTGTGTGTCTCTGCGCTTACGCTGCGGCCGGCATTGCCAACTCAGATCCCTTTAAAACCGGGATCCATTCCCTCAAATTTTCGATTTTCCTGGTATTGATGCCGTTCCTGTTTGCCTATACGCCGATTTTGCTCGATCCGCAATGGACCTTTTTACAAACTCTGCAATCTGTAATCTTTGTCTGCCTCGGGGCAGTCACGTTTGGCGCATTTTTGCAAGGCTATTTTTATGCTCATAATAAAATTGCCGATTATTTCTTGCTCGCAATTGCGACGTTCTGCCTGTTAATTTTCAACCTGCCTGCCAATTTCATCGGAGGCGTGCTGGCGGTGATTGTCTGGTTCTGGCAGAAGAAACGAACTGCTGCGTAATATGAGTTTTTTTAATATGAAGAGTTTTTGAGAAAAAACTTGATCTTTTTTGCAAAACGCGGAGGGATGTTTCTGATTTGTTAACCTATAAAAGTAAGCTTATGCCTATGAGCCGAAATCATCAGGAGGGAAACTATGGCGTTATTGGATGATATTCGTGAAAATTTAATTGACGGCGATATGAATGGTGTGAAAGAAGGGGTCAATCAAGCTCTGGCGGACGGGATTGAACCGGCAAAAGTTTTAAATGATGCTCTGATTTCCGGTATGACTCAGGTGGGTCAATTGTTTGAAGAAGGCGAATTCTTTGTCCCGGAAATGCTGGTTGCAGCGAGGGCAATGCAAGCGGGGGTCGCAATTTTAAAACCGCGCTTAGTTGAAGATGACGTTAAACCGATCGGACGGGTTGTCATCGGCACTGTGAAAGGGGATTTACACGATATTGGCAAAAACCTGGTCGCCATGATGCTCGAAGGAGTCGGATTTGAAGTCTTTGATCTGGGAACAGATGTGACTCCGGAAAAATTTACGGACGCCCTGACCAAGCATGAAGCGCAATTGTTGGGCATGAGCGCGCTGCTCACGACCACGATGCCTTCGATGCGAGCAGTCATTGAAAAATTGAAAGAAGCGGGGTTACGAGAAAAAGTCAAGGTCATGATCGGCGGAGCGCCAGTCACACAAAACTACGCGGATGAGATTGGAGCTGATATTTATGCGCCTGACGGTCCATCGGCTGCACGTAAAGCCAAACAAGTCGTAAGCGCGTAATGGTCGCTTAATTTATATCTTTTCGTTAAGCACAATAAAAAAACCGGGTTTTTGAAAAAACCCGGTTTTTTTAATAGTAAATCAGTTTTGCGGCTGTGGCGGCTCGCCATCGGTCGAAAACTGGATCTTGCCCACGCCGATATTTCCAAATTGATCCATCGCTTTGAAGGTCAGAATATGGGACCCTGCTTCCAGATCCGATAAGGTAATCGAATATTTTTCTTCTCGTGAATCCGTAACATGATCATCAGGAAAAATTGGCACCCAGTCTCCGGCATTCACGGCATACTGGGCATTTTTTAAACGACTCAGTTCATCCTGTGCCACCACGATCATTTGTAACTTCTCGTCCTCGAGTTTCTGCCCCAGCGCGATTGAAATCTGCGGCGCGGTGTTATCTACCACAAAACGCTTACTGGTTTTTTCAGCAGTAAATGCCCGATCCAGCGGATTATCAGGGCGATCGCTGGCTGTGATCTTGACATAATATTCCCCGTCGGCCAGAGTATTCATATCGAGCAGATAGACAAGTGATGTGACCTCTTCTTCCAACACCTTCCAGACCGCATCCTCTGCTCCTTTCAAAGCAATTGTATAGAACAGGCTGTCCTTATTCGGATCGGCGGCTTCCCAGGCGATAGCGATATAACCGGGCGGAATAAATTTGGGAGCTTTAGGCCCATTATTCTTGCTTTGCATATCGGCTGCGGGAGTTTGATTGGATGAAGAGGCTGAGTTTGAGGACCGGTGCGCTAATTCGCTTTGTTCGTCCTGTTCTTGCTGCCTGGCGTAATAAATGACGACATCTTTGACTTCCGGAACCAGGTTGTACGGCAAATACGCGACTGAGACTTCTTCCAGCACAGGGCGATCGTCTTCTTGCGATTGCAAAATCGCCTTCCATTGAATGAAACGAGCCGATGGACTGGGGACGGCTTCACCTTCTTTATTTTGGAGTGCTGGCGACCACTGGCTCCAGGTATCGTCAGGTGCAGCAGTATTGCCAGTTCTGGTGTATAACGCTATGTTGCGGACCGTCCCCCGCCAAAAAATTTTTCCCCAGGCAGAGGTTGTCAGAGCATCATGGACGACCGAAAGATATTGCCCTTGTTTGACAGGTGTTTGAGGAAAGAGCCGCGCAACCGATCCGGCGTCACCGGTACCGATATACAGAGTGCCATCAGACCGTTGATTCAAGCTCAGAACCTTGCCGCTTTTCAATTCAACCACCTGCTGATACTCGCCATCAGGAAAGACACGATAAATTTTTCCGCGACGATCTGTACCTAATAACAGATGATCCTGAGGATCAACAAGCATCGCATACACCAGGGTATCAGATAATTCCAGGATTTTTGTCACGATTCCCTGGGGGGTAATACGATAAATACTCGAAATTTTCAAACTTTTTTCTTTTAGTCCCACGGGTTGTTCCTCAGGCGAGGGGGCTGGCGGTTTGGGGTAAATTTTATTACTTAAGGCAGCCAGATACAGAGTGCCCTGGCTATCGAGCGCCAACGCATGAATTTCTTCTTCTTTCGCCTGATACAAAGCAAAAGCTTTCCCTGTCAGATCAACTTTATAGATAATACCCTGGCCTTCGGTGCCGGCATACAGCCACCCCTGGGGATCGTACAACAACGACATCACATGTGCTTGGGAAGAATCATAAAGCACTGTTCCAGTTCCGTCAGGTAAAATTTTATAAATTTTACCAGCGCTGCCGGTCCCCGCATACAAAATATCATTTGCCCCAAACACCAGATCCCAAACATAATGGTCTTCCGTCATAAAAAAAGTTGTCTGACTTCCTTCCGCTGTGATTTTATAAATCAGCCCGTCAGGCGCAGTTCCGGCAAACAGGTTATCGGCGCTGTCAACGATCAGGCTGAGAATACTGATCTCCGGAGAATCAAAAAAAACCGATGACTCGCCTTCCGGAGTAATCTTAAAAATGCGTCCCTGATCGCCGGTACCCACGTAAATGTTCCCTTTTGAATCTGCTGCCATTGACCAGACCAACAAATCATTGCCACTCAGCTTGAACAACTCTTCCATGTGAGGAGCCAGGGTCAATTGGCCTGCTCTAGAAAGTGAAAGAGCGTCGGCTTCTCCACCGTGAAAGTCCTCAAACGTCCCTAACGTCCAAATTTCTGTTTGCGTACTTATTGCCGGAGAAGCTCCTAAACAGATCAGCATCCCCAGGATGATTCCTCGTCTCCACTGTCGTTTACTTGTTTTCTTCATGGTGTTATATCTCCTTCTTCCACTATCAGCTCTTGCTCTTCAATATCCTCATTATTCTGCTCGGCGACACTATGATCAACGGTTAATTCTAAGGCGGTACACCCGGTGACCACATATTGGGTCGGCACGGTCGCGCGAGCAAGAATTCGTCCGCGCGTCACATTATTCTTCCCGGTATAACGATCGGTTGAAGTAAGGAGTGTCATCATGGAGATCGGGGGAGAAGGCAATTCCTTCCCTTGAATGACTGCTCCGAGTTGTAATTGCAATAACGCCATCACAATCGTATTCCGGCCAGGCTGCTCTTTGAGCAATTCCTTTAATTGTGCTAAATTCTGCGGTTGAAATCGAGCCTGGGCTCTGGCATTTTCAAAGGCCGTACTCATAGTAGCGTCGCACACAATTAATTGTAAAATTTCTTGCCGTACGTTTTCAGGAATCGTAATCGTTTCAGTGATCGTAGTTACTTCGCTATTATACGGCCGCAAAATCAGAGTCACCTCTACGGGTTGACCCGGACGAACCATACTATCGGACACTCTGACGCCAAGAAGTTCAGCCGCCTGGATGGCATCGCTGACCGAAATTTCTACAGCCACACTTTCCACATCGATCGGCTCGAATTGGTTGTTTATTAAGGCGTCTAACGGGGCAAAGCTTTGAAGAATTGCAGGAATCAGGTTTGCCTGGCCGGTCGTATAATTTTCAAGCACTAACGGTTCTGCTTCATTGAGCAAAATGGTCGTTCTCGTGTGAATTGTGGTGTCACCAATCATTTTTTCGGTGGCAAGCAATGCATTCAGGCTGGCGACTTTCATGAAAAGAGAAGTAAAATCTTGGTGATCAATGACCTCAAAATTATACGTTGCTACTACAGGCGTGCCCTCAGACTGCACGGTCACATTGAGCGGCACCATGCGCGGGGGATCTCCAATTATCCCGGCAATTCCAGTGTACCAATCCTGAGTGATCGTTCCGACGGTTTGCAAAGGCGAAGCCATTTTAAAGGAATTAATCAAATTTGAGACGATCAAATTAATATACGCTGAACTCATTGGGAGATGAACCTGTCCGGCCAGGAACATCGAATGCCCAAAGGCCAGAATCGTCTTATCATCCCGGTAGGTCACTGTGCCGACGGCGCTGATATCCATATCGCCTCGTACCAGTTGAATAGCAACTGCTGCTCCGGGTTCCAGATCAAGATTCGGAAACGGTTCAACAGTCTGCGCCACCCCTCCTCCCTGAAGAGGCGTCAAATAAAAATCGTTCAATTCCTGTTCCAGGAATGCCAGGACGCGTGCGTCGCCTCCGGAAACGGTCAGAGGTGTTTGAATCGGACGCAAGTGTGTATTCATTGCAGCCAGCGGCGTTTTCCCGGAAGGCCAGAGAGCAGCACTTTGCTTAATCACAGAGGCCGCCATGCCGCGTTCGGCGTCACGCAACATCTCATGAATCGGGGTGATCCCGGCAATCATGGGTTCTTTCGCAAAAGCATAGGCATAGGCCAACGCCCCAATCAGTTTGCCATCAATATACACCGGACTACCGCTCATCCCGGCTAAGACTCCTGATTGTTCCAGCGGCAGCGGCCCTCCAGAGACTTTTGCCATGATTGCATCGCCATGCGGGGTTTGATTCTTCAGCACTCCTAAAATTTCGACCTCGAATTCCTCAATGGCGACACCGGAAAACACGGTTTTTCCGATGCCTTTCATGCCCGGTCGAATATCATCAACCGCCATGAGTGCAGGAACGTCTGCACAACGGGCAGGCAACCCGCCTGACAGCGCGATCAGACTGATCGCAGCCAGGATCGTTAATTTTCTCATTCTTCGTTTCATGCGTTTCCTATTCTCTTTTTCTCGATTCAGATTTCAGATTATGGTAACAGAGGTTGTTCTTCCAATTCTGGCGTCAGCACAATTTCAATCCGTCTGTTCAGCGACCGCCCTTCCTCTGTGTCGTTATCCGCCACAGGGCGATGCGAACCGTAACCAACAGCATACAACTTTGACGCTGGAATTTTGACCTTTTCAGCTAAATACCGCACGACATTTGTTGCTCTTGCGACAGAGAGTTCCCAATTGGTCGGGTATTTTTGGGCAAGATCGGGACCGATTGTACGACTGTCCGTATGGCCTTCCACTCGAATTTGCCTTCCGTCTAACATTTTTTTCAATGATTCCCCAATCGTGTTCAACACTTGAATTCCCTCTGAATTCACCTGCGCGCTTCCTGTAGGAAATAAAATGCGATCCACGATTTTCACAGTTAAGCGTTCTTGAATTTGCTCGATGGTGATGGTTTTTTCGTCAATCTCCTTCTTTAAATCCTGCACCAGATTTTGATAATTGGTCGCCAGGGATTTTAATTCCTGAATTTCCTGTTCTTTTTTAACTGTGAGCGCTTCAAGCCGTTGTTGATATTCTTCATTAGAACGATCAAGCTGTTCTTGTAAGCGTTTTTGAATCGTTTCTTTTTCAAGATTCTCATTTTCGATCTCAGCTTTTAGATTGTTCAGAGCCTGATCATGAGTTTCTTTCAATTGCAGATACTCGGTTTCACGTTTTTTCAGATCTTCCCCTAACCATGAGATTCTCACCTGATACTCATTCGCTTTGGCCTGCGTTTCGCTCAAAGTCTGCTGCAATTGCGCCATGGAGGTATTCAGTGCCTGATTCTGCTTTTCAACCAGATCTTTCTCCTGTCGCAATGCATCAATTTGCTGTTGAAATAAAGAGACGTGCGTTTGCAAACTTCCGATGGTTTTCTGCATGTCGGCTAGTTGAGTTTCATGAGTTTGGGATAAAGCTAATTGTTGTTGATCGTATACCGCGATCTTGGTCTCAAAATCTGCAATCTGTTGAGCTAACGCGGTCTTATCTTGCTCGAGCGTGTGCTGTAATTCTTTTAAGGACTGTTCTTTTTCCGTAAGTTGTTGTTGTAACTGCTTTTCAGCTTCTTGCAGGCCGGCCACCTGACCTGTCAGATCTTGAATCGTTGCTTTTTCAGCGCGTAGTTCCTGCTCCTTGTCTTGTAACTGTTCCTGAAGTTCCGCAAGCCGGGCAGTCAGTTGTTCTTGTTCTTGCACTTTCTCCTCTATTTGGGCAGATTGTTGCTGCTGTGTCTGAAGCGCTTCCTGCATAAGAGTGAGCTGTTCAGCAAATTGATCACGTTCACGGGCCAGGTCGCCCAGTTTAATCTTCATTTCCTGGATCTGCGTTTGCAGCTCAATTTTCTTCAGTTCACTATCCGAGAGTTGTGCCGTTAATTGCGCAATTTGATCCTGGAAAGAGAGGCTGTTTCTTGTCTTTTCCAGTTCTTGGGTTAATTCCTGAACCTGCTGCATTAATTGTCCCTGAATCGTTTGATTTAAATCAGCTTCATTTTTTTGAATCAGAGTGGTCAGTTCACCGATATTTTTTTCGAGCGTGCGATTATCAGCGATTTTTTCCAGCAGCGTTTTCATCTCCTGAATGTGCGTTTCTAATCCGTCAATAATAACTCTATTCTCGCGAACCTGTCCGATTAATTGCTGAATTCTCGCTTCTTTTTCAGAAATGAGGTGTTCTTTTTCCGTAATCGTTCTCGTCAGATATACTTTTGCAGTCTGCTCTGTCTGGATTTGAGTGTCTTTCTCGGCCAGGGTATGCGTCAATTCATCATGAGCGCGTTGAACTTCTTGAAATTGCTGCGACACGGTTGCAAGCTGCCCTTGTAATTCCTTCACCAGTTCAGCATCGCTGCCGCGAGTTTGATCTGCAAAGAGTTCATTCAGGTGCGACTGTTCCGCTGATAATTCGGCAATTTTCTGTTCAAATTCGCGTTGTTTTTCCTGATATGCCAGGATTTCTGCCTCTTTTTGAGCAATCACATTTTTTTCGCGCTGCTCTTGTTCCTGGAGTTGCGTGGTTAGTTGAGATATTTTCCCCTCGTAGTGTGTCAACTCTGGTCCCACATCGAGAATTTTCTCCGACAGCGTGGCTACGCGCTGATTCTGTTCCTGAATTGTTTGTTTAAGGGTGTTGAGTTGCTGTTCGCGATCTTGTAATGTTTGCTCAAGCACCTGAATTTGGTGCTCAAGGGCGTGTTTTTCCTGGTGGATTTCCGCAGGGATCGCCGCTTGTTGCGCTTGAAGCTCCCTGGTTGTCTGGTCAATGATCTGCTGACGGCGCGCCAATTCGTTTTTGAGGATCTGGATCTGCTCTGTGTGTTCCGTGACTTGTCGTGCGTGGTCTTGTAACGATTGTTCCAGATCTTTCAATTCGGTTTTGTGCTTGAGTTCAGTGTTCCGCAGCTCTTGTTCAAGACTCTCGATTTTTCGTTGATAGCCAACTTCAAGGGAGGTATCCCGTGACGTTTGTAGTTTGGACAGATCTTCCAAACGTTTCTTTTCAGCACCAGCTTGTTTAATGTGTTCCTCAAGCTCCGTCACCTTTTCGTTATAGGCCGTAGATAATCGGTCAATTTCAAGTTGCTGCCGGTTCAAACTCTGATCTTTTTGCTGAATCGTATCAAAAACATAATATCCCCCACCTGCTGTGGCTGAAGCGAGCAAAAATACTAATGCACCAACTTTCCCCTTTTTCCCCATACCAGCACCTCATCTACTCGTAAAATGACAAGTTATATTCTGCATATCCCCTGTTATCTTTTTCTATGAAGACTCTTGCCTAAAAAAGTTGAAGAAGTCAAGTAAATTCCATTGGACTTTTTTCTCTTTATATTGAGATCGAGAATAAAGCTGCCATCAATATAGTCAAGAAGTTGTCATTATTAAGAATTTCAGGGATTTTACCTGAGAAGGCTGACGTTTCCTCAGGTTTTTTACAAGGAAGAGCTTGCATTTAGGACACTCTGATGTCATAACTTTTTTCTTGACAATAATCAAATTTATAGTTAATTATAAGAAAGATGTATTATAGCTCCCCTTATAAATCTGATTTATCAGGAGTTGGTGAACCATGAAAGAGGATTTGTCACAAAACAAAAAAGCGCAAAAACCTGAGGAACAGAAGGCTCCTGAAGCGTTTGACGCGGCCTCGTATCGATCCTTCCCACACAATGAGGAGGATGAAGATTTTGAACTGCTTGATGCGCTTGAGCACATGGACCAGGCTGAATCTCTTGAAGAAGATCAGGCCGTCGAAGATGATCGCATGATTGAAATCACCTTAGATGATGAAGATGCGATCCTTGATGATGAAGAAAGCGGTTTTCATTTTGATGAACAAATGAGCGCCGGCTTAGAACAGGAACTTCTGGACCAAAGTTCTGACGTCGACTTCGATAAATCGTTTGAAGCAGACATGGGGGAGGCAGAATTGGGAGAAGATTCGTTTGTCCTTGATCTCAATGAGGAAGACGAACAATTCTCCGAGCTAGCCTTCAGTTCCGAAGCGGATCTGGAAAAAGAGGAAGAACCTGGCGCTGCAGAGTTTGAAGCTTCCTTTGGTTTTGAGCAAGACGCTGAAGAAGCCAGTGCTTCAGAGAAGGCGTTGTTGGAATTTGGTTTGGAAGAAAAAGACGAATACGGCGGCGATTTTGAGGAACAGGAAGAGTCGTTTGATCTCGAAGATTTTTCTGACATTGAACGCCCTGACAAACAACAAGTCAGTGAAGAACGCGACGAGGCCATCGAAATCGCAGAAGACTTTGCTGATCTTGAATCGGAGATGAGCACCGAGGATCAAGAGTTGTTCGCACAGGAAATACCTGAAATAGATGTTGAACTTGAATCTGATGAATTTGAAGGAAACGCCGTCATTACCGTGGGGCAAGATCAAGTCATTGATCTGGGGAATACAGAGGATCTTGAGCAAGAAGAAAAAGCCTTTGAAACCGAATTCGAAAGTGATTTTGCTGAACAAGATCAGGAAGAGGAATTTCTTGCATCCTATGATGATCTTGATTTAGAGGCTGAAGCAACAAAGAGCCTCGAAGATATGGAACGGTTCGGGCGCGTAGACCTGACTGGCGAAATTCCTGAAACTGAGATCGAACTGGAACACGACTTTGATCTGGATCTGGACGAGGAGATGGATGAAGAAGATGTGGATGTGGTTTCTCTTGTTGAGGACGCCGCTGACTCCGTAATAGCTCCGGAATTTACTGAAGAACGCATTGAAGAAGAATTACAAGAAATAATCCCTCCTGCACTTGAAACGCCGCAAAAAACTGACTATCTTCCAGAAAAAGCAGAAGAACCGGTCAGCCTTGAAAACGATGCACTTGAACTTCTTGACCTGCCTTTACGGTTAAGCGGTGAGCAAATGGAAGAATTTGAACAGATGATTCACGAGGCGAAAACGCTTCAAAACTATCTGGATGGGTTAGAAACTCACCAAACTGAGATCAAGAAAAAAATTTATCACAAACTCCGAGATGAGTATATCTCACGTCAGAAAGATATTTTTCGTGCGCCGGAATTTACAACACTTCTTACGGATGTGCATCAGGATCTACAAGATATGCTTGCGAAACAAGCGGAATTTGCTTCAACGGTGGAACATTTGAACGAAGAGCTTGAAGAAATTACCGTACGGCATCTGGTTGGTGAATATGACCAGAGAACTCTCGATGAAAAGCAAACATCTCAAAAGACTGAAATCGCTCTGTGGAAGAACAAAAATGAGACGATCGGACGCGTAATTAGCCGATATCAAGAGCAATTAGAAGCGGAACACACCTTAAATCCGCTGCGGGCAGAACAAGAAAAACAACAATCGGATCTTGCCCCTCTGGCTGAACAACAAGAAACAACAGCATTTTCAGACTGGCAGGACGAACAACAACCTGAAGAAACAGACGAAGCTTTTGTTGACCAGGATATGAAAGAAAGCTTACCTGACGAAGAAAGCCTCTCAGAGGAAATGCCTGAGCTACCAGAAACAGAAGAAGAATTTTTTGAAGGCTCTTATGAAGACGATTTTGATCTTGACGCTCTATCAAAAGTTGCTGAACAATTAGCTGAAGATACGCCCGAAGAAGAACAGGAAGATTTCGAGGAAGAAGAGACCGCTCAAGCCGAGATGATCCTTTGTAAAAAATGTGGTCGCCAGACCCCGGCTTCTGAAAAATTCTGTACGCATTGCGGAGCAAAAGCCCGATAGTTTTGACAATGTTTTCCTGAGGCAATGATATTATGGCACTTTTTAATTACGCAAATCGAGAAATTACAGCAAAAATCGTGTACTATGGTCCGGGAGTATGCGGAAAAACGACATCCCTGGAATATATTCACGAACGGATCGCTCCCTCACAACGGGGACGACTCCTTTCGCTAGCCACTGAAACAGATCGCACGATCTTTTTTGATTTACTCCCTTTAAAACTGGGCGAGATCGGCGGTTTCAAAATTCGCTTCCAGTTATATACGGTTCCAGGTCAGGTCAAATATAACAAAACACGAAAATTAGTGTTGCAAGGAGCCGACGCCATTGTCTTTGTTGCAGATTCTCAAAAAAGCCGGCGCGAAGCTAATATCGAAAGCTTTAAAAACCTTCAGCAAAATTTGCAAGAACAAAACAGACGCCTGGAAGGTATTCCCCTGGTCTATGAATTCAATAAACGCGATTTAGCAGACATTCTCTCGATAGAGGATCTGAATAAGGATCTCAACCTTGCCAATTCTCCGTATTTCCCCACGATTGCGACAAAAGGGGTGGGCGTCATGGAAAGCCTTGAAGCCATCTCAAAACAAGCCTTGCAGGATATGGAGCAACGCTTAACCGCAAGCTCACCGGTCGAAGAGGAAGAAGAAAGTGAAGAATTAACGCTCTCAGATGATTTGATGGATTTAACCGGAGACGAAGAAATTGATTTCTCCAATGAGGATCTCGGTTCGTTGGAGTTAGAATCTGATTTAAATGAAGAGTTTCCCCAAGAAAGCCTGACCGAATTCAGCCTTGAAACCAGACCGATTGGCTACGATAATGACATTCCACTTGAAGAATTTGAAATTCGCGATGACGAAGTGGCTCAAACAGGAACGCTTAAAGAATCTGAATTTTTTGACTTGAAAGACGTTGAAGAACAAGCGCTGCGTGAGCTGGATAATTTTTTAGAAGGAAAGTCTGATAACGAAGAAGCGTTCTTAAATTTCGAAGACACAGAATTTTCGGATCTTGCCATAACGCCTGCTGAGGAAGAGCAGGCATTTTCAACATTTACTTTTGATGAAGAACCTGGCGACGATGACGCTCTTTCTCCGGATGAGGAGCAGCAGTTTACCTCATTCACTCCTGGTCAAAATATCATTGAAAAGGAAAAAGCTGTTTCGGCAAAAGAGAACAGTGTATTAGAATTCTCCGCAGATATGAGTTTAGATGATGACGCCTCATCAGAAGAATTTGAAGCAGGAGGTTTTCTGTCCCCTGAAGAAGCGTTACAAGTCGAGGAATCTTTGGATTTTACATTAGATACCCAGGCATCTGATGCTGATCTCACATTTTCTCTGGAAGAAGAGGAACCTGACAGCGCAGAGTCGTTTGCTTATGACCTGGAACCTGCTGAAAGTGAAACTGATTTCTTATCAGCCGATTTGGATCTGGATAATATTGCGCTCACAACAGATGAAGAAGATGAGACGTTGTCCGAATTCGTCGTGGAGGAAGAATTTACTGCAAAAGGACAGATTGAAACATTAGATATCTCTGAAAGTGAAATGGATTTAACTTTTGGGGAAGACGAGCAAGGAGACCTTGAAACCGAGAATTTTCCTGCGTTTCGTCTGGATGATGAGGCTAAAAGCCGTGAATCAGCATCTTATGATGTAGGTAACGAGGAGCTGGTGTCTTTTACTCTCGATGAAGAAGCTTCGGAAACGCCGGGAGAAGATCTGGAGGGGGCTTTCGGAGAAGAGAACAGCATATTTGGCGGGTCCTACGGGAAAAAGACCTTTTCTCAAAAAACACAAGAGACCGAATTTCCGGATTTTCGCATTACAGACAGCGTGAAATTTGAGATGCAGGTCGGAGAAGAAATCTCTAGCGGAACGCCGTTTGAGCAACAACTTGAACAACTCTCCAGCGAAGATCTGTTTGCGAGCGACGAAGAAGGGCATGACGATGAATTTCAGCCAATGACAGGGGAAATAGTTGAGGAAGAACAATTCCAGGTCATTTCTGATGAGTGGACCAGGTTTCTTGTGCTCGCCAAATATTTTTATCACCGCGGTGAAAACTATCGAACGCAACACACCATGAGTGATAACGTGCTGGCCCTGATGATGTATTTTACAGCTGTTGAAACTGCCTTGAAAGCTGTCGCCTCAAAATATGAAACCTGCAATCCGGCCCTGGCTTCGTTTCACTTGCTGCTTGAAAGTATTGAGGAAGAGACTCAAAAGCCTGTGGCCGGATCAAAATCAATTCGCAATAATATTCTGATGATGAAAAATCGGATACAGCTTGAAGGTGGATATCCTGATAATGAAGAATGTGAACTGGCAGCAAGAATCAGTGAACGTTTTTTGGGGTCCTTAGCCCAGGATTTCCTGGCCATTGATTTTGAAAAGCTTTCACCTGTGCTGCCTCGCCCGCAAACAGAATAAACAAAGGGGGGGAGAGCAAGGTCAGAAATGCACTTTTTTGCTTTCTCCCCCTTGCATTTTTTTAAGAAGAAATTAATAATTGAACGTAGAAACAGAGGTGATGGTATTTTTAACAATCGAAATCATGCATGTAAGGGAATTGAAAGAATCGTATTATGGCAATTTTAGAAATTTATACTTATCCTGATCCGGTATTAATCCATAAAGCTGAACCAGTAAAGACCGTTGATCGGAATCTGCGAAAGTTGCTCGATAATATGGCTGAAACGATGTATAGCGCTCCGGGAGTCGGGTTAGCTGCTCCGCAGGTTGGCGTATCCGTACGAGCCATTGTGGTGGATGCCAGCCCGCGTGATGAACACGCGGAATTGATAAAACTGGTGAACCCTGTCATTACTTTTCGTGAAGGGGAATCGGTTTATGAAGAAGGCTGTTTAAGTGTACCCGGCTTTGCGGCAGAGGTTGTACGGGCGGCGCGAATTCATGTCGAAGGTTTTGATGAAAACGGCAAACCGGTGACAATTGACACAGATACGTTTCTGGCAACTGTCTTGCAACATGAAATTGATCACCTTGATGGCGTCTTATTCATTGATCATCTCGGACGACTTCGACGGGATATGATCAAACGAAAATTAAAAAAACGTGCCTTTCAGGCAAAAAAGAAAGAACAGCCACAAAAACAATCGGTAATGGTGTAATCGTGAGTAGAGGAGGTGAAGCAATGAAAAAATGGACGAGAGTTTTGTTGATCGTGGTCATGATTGCAGGGTTTGCGATGAATACATCAGCCCAATTTATTCCCTCAGTCAGAGAGTTTACCGGGTTTGGCGGAATGACGTTTAACGGAGCAGATGAGGGAACCGCAGGGGCAGCCCTGGCAGTGAATATCAGCCCGCGCATAGGGATTGAAGGCGAAGGGAGTGCGATTTTTACAAACGAGACGATTATCAATTTGAATGCCGATGTCCTGTTTCATTTTGGCACAGGGACATCCCCAATTGTCCCATATCTGATTGGCGGCGCGGGTATATTAACGAATGGAGGCACTGATGTTGCCTTAAATGCAGGACTCGGGCTGAAATTATTTGTTGAGCCAGACATTGCCATTCGTATAGATTTTCGAGGATTTTTCATTAGCGAGAGCGGCGATATCGAGGATCTCGAACGCATTTATGGCGGATTAGTTTTCTTCTTCTAACCCTGAATTTCCTTTAAAAACCAGGTTTCTCAAAGAAACCTGGTTTTTTTGTTTACCGTTTGATGTAAAATACAATATCCGATGAACCGGTAGGATTAAATACCTCTCGATACATAAAGTAACGCCACCACTGTTTCGGTGTGCCGGTTGAATCGGGAATCCACCATTCACGGAGTTTCACTCGAATTTCCTGATAGTCGCTGGCAAACACCTCGTGATATTCTTCGCGTTTTTCCCAGTCCATCACGATCATCGGACGCTGGTTTCCGTGTAAATCTCCGGGAACGTACCATCCGGCGTAATCTCGCAGATACCAGTGTAAGGGCCAGACCGCGTTCCCCTGGACAGCGACCAGCGGTTCGCGCTTGGGATCTTGTCCCAGACTGAAACTCATATCTTCAATCACCTTCACCATTTTGACAATATCAGTGGAAGTCTGGGTATACACCATCCTTTCAGCCGGATTCGCGCGATTATAGTAATTTAACAAAATGGTCGTGTGCAGAAGATAGAGCGTCCCCATGATCCCAATAACAACGGCTGCGTAGCGTAAATTTTTGCAAAGTGTAGCAGGACTTTTCCATACTGCCGAGTTGAAAAAATCGCGTAAAAAAATCCCTGCCAGTACACACATGGGTAATATAATGTGCAAAAAGAGCCAGGGAACTTTTTCACCGGCATAGGAATAAATTAAGAAACCAAGCGCTGACCAATAGGTAAAAAACGCCACAAGAGTTTCCCGTTGTTTAAGGAAATACAGCACCGCCCACAGCCCGATAAAGAGGACGTACAGCGTGATAATCAGATCAAACCAGATTTCCATGTGGGTAAAAGCAAACCAGAGCGGCAAGTCACGATGCCCATAGAACACGGTGAGGACGCCTGCAAAAATTGTCGCCCAGGCGGCCACAACCGCCTTGTTCACGGTTCGCGCAATTTTTACCAGAATGCCCCCCAAAACGATCAGAAAGACCGGAAGTTCATACAAAAAGAAAAAGGGCACATAGTAATGAAAGGGGCCTTTAATGCGTTGGATTTTATGCTGATTCCACCAATAAACCAGGGATTTACGATACAGGCCATCCAGAAATCCGCCAGGATTGGTAAAAAACGTGGTATAAAGGAGAAGATAAATCCAGGTGAAGAGAAAACCAGCCAGAATCAGCGGATATTTTTGCTCCTGCCAGAATGCGCTGCATCGTTTCCCCAGGTTGCCTTGATATTCAGGAAAGCGAAACACAAAGGTTTGGGAAAATTCTTTGAACAGGAAGAACGTGACAAAAATAAAGGCATGGATGTAGGAATTTTCTTTCTCACAAAACATCAGTGCTAAAGACGCGGCGGAGAGATACAAAGAGGACTTGCGGCGGTAACGAACGTAGAGCAGCCCAAACACGGCAGCAGCATACGTAAAGAACGCGACGTAGCTATCATGCCGCATAAACCGACTGAAATACAAATGCGTCGGTGAAAATGTAAGAAAAATAGCGATCAGCACAATCCCGATTTTTCCTACGAAATCTTTGAGATAATAGGTACTGGCGATCAACAAACATCCCAAAAACGCCGGAGCAATCCGAACCGAAAAATCGCCGACGCCGAACAGAAAAAAAATGAGCAGTTGAAAATGAAACATGAACGGTCCATGCATCATCGGATCATATTGATACCCCTGACCCGTAAAAAAACGCCAGCAATACACGCCATACAAACTCTCATCATGGTGTAACGGCATATTGGCCAGATCGTAAAACCGCAGAAAACAGGCTAGAAGCACAGTTCCCCAAAATGCCAGGGAGAGCCAATCAATGCGTTGAAAAAAGGATGGCAAGGCAGAGGGGCAAGCTTTCGCTAGGAACAATTTCTCTTCTGTCATATCATCTTTCCTGTCAAATCAGAATTTTAGCACTGTTTTTGTTAACGCGCTCAATGGGTTCGAAAAATAATTGCCCACTAAAATATAGTTTGTTCTTTTGAGTCAAGAGATTAATTCATAAGATGAGCATTTTGGGCTTGACATATCCTCTTCTTCTGATGTGATTTTATCTGACATGAGATTGTATTGGCGAACAGCCTTGTTCGCCAATACATCTATTGACAAAGGAGAGCAGAGAATGCAAAAGATATGTATCTACGGGATCGGCGGCGTTGGCGGATATTTTGGCGGAAAAATTGCTTATGAAATCCAACAGCAGCAGAAAGAGACGCAGGTCTATTTTATCGCCCGCGGCCCCCATTTAACCGCCATTCAACAACAAGGATTAGTATTAAATAGCTCTGAACAGCAGGGAATGCGATGTTATCCGACTTTAGCAACCGAACGGATTCAGGAGATTCCCACTCCGGATTTGTGTATTGTCAGTGTAAAGGGTTATGACCTGGATGCTGCGGCGCAGGCTCTTGATGGTCATATCAAGGATTCAACCATCATTTTGCCCTTATTAAACGGCGTGGATATTTATGAGCGCCTGCGCCGGCATATTTCGAACGGAATTATTTTGCCCTCGTGCGTCTATATTCGCGCCTATATCGAACAACCGGGTGTGGTCGCCGAAACCGGAAGCGGAGGCCAGATTATCTGCGGCTACGATCCCGGGGTTCCGGAGTTCGATCCGCACCCCTTACTTGCCTTTTTTGAACAGATGCACATTCGCTGTACCTGGCAGGCTGACCCCTCGGCGGCGATCTGGGAAAAATATATGTTTATCGCCTCGTATGGCCTGGTGACAACTTATTCAGACAAAACCTTAGGCGAAGTGATGGATGATCAGGAACTGGCTGCGACCACCCGCAATATCATCCGGGAAATTTGGAGTATTGCCAACCAAAGCGGCGTCAGTTTTTCCGAAGAGGTGATCGAAAGCGCATTTCAAAAGGCAAAGGTCTTTCCTTCTGATACTACCACCTCCTATCAGCGCGATGTGACAGCCAAGGGGAAGAAAAATGAAGGCGATCTGTTTGGCGGCACCATTCTGCGCCTGGGCAAAAAATTCGGCGTCGCAACGCCAGCGACTGAAGCAATCTATCGCGCCATTGAGGAGCGACTGTGTCAAAATTAGGGCTGGTCTTTTCAGGCGGAGGCGGAAAAGGCGCGTATCAGATCGGCGTCTGGCGGGCATTACAAGAATTCGGCTTGGCCGAGAAGGTGCGGGTCGTGGCCGGAACGTCGGTCGGAGCCTTGAATGCGCTGTTGTTTGTGCAGCAGAATTACGCACTGGCAGAGCATCTCTGGTTTCACATCCGGCCGGAAGATATTCTCAATATCGATCCTGAGCTGATCGCCACAATTCTGCGCGAGGCGCCGATCTCCATTCCGCCGGCGATGCTTGAAAAAGTTTTAAATTTTTTTTGCAGCCGCGGAATCTGGTCGCGTGACGGCTTAATTCGTATGCTCAAGACGGCCATTGACGCTGAAGCGATGGCGGCCGCGCCGATGACCGTCTTTGCCGCGTGTACGGATGTCACGGATATTCCGAGCGTCATGCGCCCGGTTTCAGCTTTGACCCACTATCTTTTTGAGCAAAGTATTCCTGAAGGCGACAGGATGTATTTTCGACTGAATGACTATGATGTCGCGCATATCCGTCACATCCTGCTGGCTTCGTCTGCCCTGCCGATTCTATTCCAGGCCGAGCAGATTGACGGGCGCGTCTATTACGACGGAGGCTTAGTGGATAATATTCCCGTCAGGCCCGTCTATAAGGAAGGATGCGATCTGATTCTTGTAGTGCAGCTCGATCCCCTGGCGTTGATTGAACGCGACCAATTTCCGGACGCCGAGATCCTGACGATTGCGCCCCAGGATGCCCAGGGCGGTTTTTGGGGCGGCACACTCGATTTCAGCCGTGAAGGGGCTGAACGACGCGTACAACAAGGTTATGCCGATGCCCTGCGCATCTTGCAGCCCGTCGCCGCCCTGCGCGACCTTCAGCAGCAGATCAACACGCAACTGACACAAGCCCGCAGCGACGAGCAAACCTTTCAACAAAAACGTAAAGAATTGCAGCAACAACGCGCAGAGATCAAAAAAACCCTAAAAACTCCCTGAAAACAAGCCATGAACAGCCCTGTCCGTGATACGAATGATCAATCATTTTCATGAGAACGACGCTCATGACGCCTCCTCTGAAATTTTCTCGGAAACCTGTAAAAAGTAGTGGACACAATTCAAGGAATCTGCGAATATGGTAATGTTGGTTTGATGCACCTATCATCATCACAAAACAGCGATTGTAGCCACGTTCTATAAGAACTGATGTTTACAAAAATGATGCAGCAATCACCTGAAACCGTTCAAATTCCTGATGTTATCTCTCGCTTTTTTTGGGAATACGATCCGCATGCTTTGGATGTGGTACAGCATGCGGATCTGATTATTGGACGGCTCATGGAACATGGCGATTGGGCTGCAATGCGCTGGCTGCAACAGTCTCAGTCCCGCAACACCATCTGGAATGCCCGTTATACACACTGAAATCTTGTCGGTCGATTTCGATTGGTTCGCCCCGCAGGTCGGGGAGCCTGACCGTTTACTCCAACTGCTGAACACTGAACACGTTGAATACACGGTGCTTACAATGCGCTTTGAAACCGTGTATCTTTTGATCGATTCGGTACAGGTCAGTTTTATCGGATATAACTACCCTCTGCTGCAGCCTTTTGTCTGTTGGCCTGAATCTGGTCTGCGCATGGCCGGATTAGATGATATTGCCTGCATGAAGTCAGCGATCAGTTCGCGCGGCGCACGTAAAGATTTCATCGATTTACATGCTCTGATTACCCGGCACAGATCACTTGAAGCGTATCTTGACCGATATCAGGAAAAATATCAGACGCACGACATTGGACATGTTGTGCGCAGTCTGGTCTATTTCGAAGACGCGAAACGTGAGCCTGAATTACAGATGGCAACGCCTGTGACATGGCAGCGCGTCACTGCTGATTTCGAAGCGTGGGTGAAAGCGTTGTCCACCTGAGCATGATAACAATGTACATGTTGTGTCGTGATTAATTCTACAGTTCTTTCTAACTTTGCAGTCACAAAGCGATGATCCCTCTCGCAGAGAGAACCTGTGTCCCCCCCTTATTCCCCCTACAGGTATGGATTTCTCGCCCTGAAAGGGCGAAGGCATACAGTCTGGGGATTCATCCCCAGGAAACGCATGTCGAGGACGATCCACCCTGAAAGGACGGAAGGGCCCCCATCCACCGCCCCTTCAGGGCGGAAAATTGGGCATTCCCCTCATCCAGAGGATGAATCCTCTGGCTCTATGCCGCTGCCCTTTCAGGGCACAACCCCAAAACCCATATCTGTAAGCCCTTATTTCCCCCGCAAGCGGCAGGACTGTGAAGTTCTGGCGATCAAAACGCCAGTCTCAAAACTGAAGCAGACTGAAGCCCACTGTAGCATTCCGAAGTATGGGGAAAAGTGGATAGAAAAAATAGAAAAAGCTCATCCTGAAAAATTAAAACCTATCTTTGATGAATGTCGAAAATCGCAACAGCATATTCAACGCACAATTGAAGCGTTGTGTGACAATAAAGATTATTGCGCTAATTCGTTGGCTTCTTTGATCACGTCAAGAATGTCTGGTTTTGACATAGCAAGAACCGTCTCGGCAAGGTGTTTATGATGAGGAAAAGTTGTGAAGATTCGGGAAAGTTTCCAGGGCATGAAGGTAGCGTTTCAACAGATTATGCAGCATGGCGGAGTTGGCGTTCAATTTCGAGTTTCATTTCGAGATAATGTTGATAGTTATTCGACCACTCTACAAAATCAAGCGAGTCTTCCTGCTGTCCTTTCGAATATTGATCAAAAAATTCTTCTGATTCCATTCGATATTGTGTTTCGTACACGCTCAATCGTTTAGCTAAAGCCACCAGCGCATCAACAGGAGAATCATATATGATTTGTTTTTTCCGCATACATCGCCGCCTCAGGACAGGTTATTTGTGTTACTCTTCAGGAGAACATAGGATTTTACAGGACGGCTGCAATGAGGCCTGGAACAATTCTGGTTGACAATTTTGGGGGAACGCGCTAAGTAACGACAGGAATCGCATAAAAGCAAGAATTTTCGGACTTTTGCTGAATAACGACAGTTTTCATCAAATACTACTTCGAACATTATGTATAAACTACCTGAACTGACATCGGCTGAACAGATTTCATCCGCAGAAAAAGCAACGATTGATGAGGTGATTACGCGTTGTCTGGAAATCCATCGTCAGAATCGCCGGATGATCACGCAATTAACCCTTGAAAGCGTGACGGCTTTGACCGCAAGCGAGGCCAGAGCGAAAGAACTGCGGCGGCAGGGGTTTTTTCAACGTTTGTGGCGGCATTTAACCGGGAAAAATCTGACCGCGCAAACGCAGATCGCCTTTGAACTGGCGCAGGCGCAATATGCCTCGCAGCGGATTTTGCAGCAGTTGGCGGAACAGCATGTGTTGACCTTTGACGTGGTCACAGCGGTCAATAACAAATTAAACACGCTGACGCTCGACCTGGAAGAGGAACTCCTGCGTGTGTATGAAGCGTTAAAAGAGTTTTTCGCATCCATGCGAAGTGAATTGGTCAGCATTCACGAACAGCTCGATCATCTCGAACGGAATGTCAATTTGCTGCATTGGAGCCATACCATCGCCTACCAGCGTTATCAGGGGATCGAATATGCAGAGCTTTCGCAGAACGCCCGGATCGTTTGTGTGGTGAACGATTTTTTTCAAAGCACGCAGGGCGTCTGGTCAACCAGCGATCTGATGGTGTTGAAGGCTACGCTTGCTGAGTTAGGCGTTGAAGTCAAAGGCACACTGACCGCCCGGGACTTTTTCCAGTCGCTTTTAACCTATCCTGCTTTGATTGAACGGTTGTTTCAGGGAATTCCCGCAGTTGACTTACAGCAGCTTCAGATGTTCGACGCGCCGCTGCTGAAAGGTATTGAAAAGCTCCAATGCCTGCAAGCGGAGGAAGCCTATCTGGTTGAGAGTCTGCTTACGATTTTACAGAGCACAGGCGCGCACGCTTCCAGAGCAGAGGTGCAATTAACCTTGCTTCAGCAATATTTGCGTCAATATGCGAATATGCGCACAGAGCAGGAGGTAAACCTGTTTGATTTTGCGTTAGAACTGCTCGTGGGATTGCGCTTGATGTTTGATCTAAGCCAGCAGGTGCGAGAAGAAGAGGTTATTCAAGCAAAAGCTGAAAATCCCCAGTCCCTGGTTGTCGCAGACGCCGCAGAACAGAGTGCGTTAGATCGGAGGCTGTTGGGACGGTGGCGCTGCGAATGGTATTTACCACATTTGAACTATTGCAGCGGCCAGCTTGAGATCCTCCGGAAAATCGAAGCAGGGCAATATGTCGGACGACTTTTGCTTGACAATGTTCAGCTTTCCGAAGAGGCTGCTATTGTGGTTCAGGGCGATCACGTGCAGATTGAGTGCTCTCATCCTTCGCAAGCAACCTGGCCGCCGGATTCTTTTGACTTGATCTTAGATCGCTATGCCGATGTTATGACCGGCGCATCAAAACATCCGCGAGGCTTTCGCGGCAAGATCACATTGACCAAAGACGCAAAAGGGGATGAAGTCCCTGTTTGAGCGCGATTATGCGTTTTTCCAAGAAAACGGGAACTTCATACGACGGAGTTTTATGAAACGCTTTCCAACAATTGAGGATATTCGGCAGGCGGCCGAACGTATTCGTCCTTATGCGCACCGGACGCCTGTTTTCACCTGCCAGGCGCTCAATATCATGAGCGGGGCGGAATTGTTTTTCAAATGTGAGAATTTTCAGAAAGTCGGGGCTTTTAAATTTCGCGGGGCCTGTAACGCCGTGTTTTCCCTGAACGACGAAGATGCGGCCAAAGGCGTGATTACGCACTCTTCCGGCAATCATGGGGCCGCAGTCGCTCTGGCGGCCAGATTGCGCGGCATTCCGGCCTATGTGGTCATGCCGGAAAATGCTCCGGCTATCAAAAAAACAGCGGTCGCCGGTTACGGCGCGCAGATCACATTTTCCACTTCTGCGCCCAATGCCAGAGAAGTCACCTGTGGACGCATCATTGAGGAGACCGGCGCCACCTTCCTGCACCCGTCGAATGAATTTTTAGTGATTTGCGGCCAGGGCACAGCCGCGCTCGAATTGTGCGAAGAGATTCGGGATTTAGAGATTGTCATCCCTCCGGTCGGCGGCGGGGGATTGTTAAGCGGCACGGCCATTGCGGTTTCAGCCGTTTCTCCTCACACCCTTGTGATGGCGGGCGAACCTGAAATGGCTGACGACGCCTATCGCTCGCTGCAAGCTGGCGAAATTATCCCCTCCGGCAATCCGCAAACCATTGCCGATGGGCTGCGTACCTCCCTCGGAGATTTGACCTTTCCGATTATTCAGCAGCACGTGGCTGAAATTCTGACTGTCAGTGAGGAGATGATTATTCAGGCCATGCGCGCTATCTGGGAACGCATGAAAATCGTAGTGGAACCCTCCGCCGCCGTACCGTTCGGGGCGATTCTGAGCCATCCGCACCAATTTTCCGGCAAGCGCGTCGGCGTGATTCTCTCCGGCGGCAATGTTGATCTGAGTAAACTGCCCTGGAACTGACTTTTTATGCCAGGATGGGATATATGAAGACAAAGGAGAAGAGCAAAAAGCTACATTTTCAGGAAGAGATCGATCAGATTGTGACGGCGCAAGCCGATGATAACGCTGCATGGGAGGAACCGATAGTAGTTCAACCAACAATATTTACGTCATTATCGTTGCCCGCCGAACTTGCCGCACGTGCAGCGTTTATCGCTCGTTTGCACCGAGCCGAACATGTCGAAGAGTGGCTTATGCACATTATTCGAGAGCGGATAGAAGTTGAAGAAAAGATTTACAGTGAAGTCAAACGCGAATTGGCGCTGGGATAGGATCGAAAATTAAGATATGTCTTATCCATGAAATCATAGGGTAAGATATTTCTTTTATCAATTTCTTTGGAGGAGAAATATGCTGAAACTGTTAGGATTTATCGGGTTATTCATTCTTTGCAGTGCGTTCAATGTCCGAGCGGAAACATCGAATTCACGGGTTCGCCTGCAAACGAATTACGGCGACATTGTTTTAGAACTGAATGCACAGGCCGCGCCGCTGACGACAGAAAACTTTTTGAGGTATGTGAACGAGGGTTTTTATGATGGCACGGTGTTTCATCGTGTGATTCAGGATTTTATGATCCAGGGTGGGGGTGTAACTGCGGAACTCAATAAAAAACGGACGCACGAGCCAATTCAAAACGAAGCAGGTAATGGATTGCGCAATTTGCGGGGAACAGTAGCGATGGCGCGCACCTCTGACCCGCATTCTGCCACCAGCCAGTTTTTTATCAATACGGTCGAGAACGTCTATCTGGATCATCAGGCCAAAACCGACAAAGGCTGGGGCTACTGCGTGTTCGGCAAAGTCGTGGAAGGCATGGACGTGGTCGAAGCGATTGAAAAAGTGCCGACCACCACGAAACAAGGCTGGCGCGACGTGCCGGTTAAGGCGGTCGTTATTGAAAAGGCGGTCGTTGAGTAACAGCATTCATCAGCCTTGCCCATATTCAAAGGAATTAACATGAACGGGCGCTCACCCGGCGCAATGAAAACAAGATGTAGCGCGAAACTCCAGTTTCGCGCTACATTTTCAAAAGAGTGCCAAAGTTCATCTCTATCTGTCAAAGTCGAGCTTTGACACTCCTTTCGACTTCGCTCGATGAGCGGAACCCCGGAAGTCGAGCGAAGCAATGGCC
Source organism: Candidatus Vecturithrix sp. (assembly GCA_040772385.1). Lineage (GTDB taxonomy): Bacteria > Moduliflexota > Moduliflexia > Moduliflexales > Moduliflexaceae > Vecturithrix. Next base: position 1,911,779 of record JAXGYF010000001.1, read on the forward strand.
TGAGCGGCATCGAAGGGTTGAGACGCCTTCCAGTGCCAATCCCCCGAAATCCTTGCTTATGAGAAATCCTTGTAGTTACGAATGAATGTAGGCTGCGGCGCGGGTTTACCAATCAGAAACCCCTGAGCGTAGTCCACGCCCAGGGGTTTGAGTAAGCGCATGGTTTCATCGTGTTCAACAAATTCTGCAATGGTTTTGATCTTCATTTCTTTAGCCACAGTGGTCATAGCTCTGACAATCCCCTGATCATAGCGGTGTTCATGGAGTTTGCGAATAAAAAACCCGTCAATTTTAATAAAATCCACGTGCATTTCTTTGAGATAGACAAACGAGGTGAACCCCACGCCAAAATCATCCAGCGCAAAGCGGCAACCCATCTCTTTTAAAGCGGTAATAAACCTGATCGCTTGATCCAGATCACGAACTGCGGCTGTTTCCGTAATTTCAAAGATTAGTTTTTGCGGATCTGCTCCTGATTGTTCAATGGTCGTGCTCAGAAAATCAAGGAATTGTTCGTCGCCGACATGTTTTCCGGAAATATTCATGGTAAACGAGAGATTTTGACCCTGCTGTTTGTATTTAGCCTGATAGTCAATCACTTGCTGAATAATGCGCCGGTCAATCGCATTGATCAAACCGATCTCTTCAGCCGGTCGAATAAAGGAACCCGGAAGAATAATATTGCCTGTTTCGTCATACATGCGCGCCAGACTTTCATAATGATGAATTTGCTGATCATGCAGATTGAGAATGGGCTGAAACCATGGCGTGAGACGATCGTTTTCTAAGGCCCTGATAATCCTTTCTTTCTGACGAAATCGGGAGTGAATATTTTCAATATCACGATCCTCAGGGAGAAAGAGATGACAGCGGTTCTTGCCCGGCTCTTTAGCGCGATAAACAGCAGCATCAACCCGGCTTAATACTTCCTGCGTGGTCAGCCCATGTTTGGGAAATTCAATGATACCGGCGGATAGAGTGGTACGAATCGCTTCGTCGGTAAACGTGACTGACTCAACGGTTTTGCGAATGTGTTCAGCAATCTCCCAGCCCTTTTCCCCTGATATGCCGAGAATAGCGACTGCGATCTCATCTTCTCCTAAGCGCCCCAGGATCGCTTGATTTTTTCCATATAGTTCTACAATGGTTTTGATAATAATTTTGCTCAGGTGCATTAAAAATTCATCTGCCATGTTATGACCATAGACTTCATTAATTATTTTAAAACCATCAACATCAGTTAAAATCAAAATACCGCTATCCCCCTGGGAAGTATACTTATTCAGAGCCTCAATAAATTTTTCACGATTCAACAAGCCCGTTGTGCGGTCATACGTGGCAAGATATTGCGCCTGCTGCTGGGCCAGAATTTTTTCAGAAATATCTTCTTGAATCGCCAGAAAGTGCGTAATCTGGTCTTTTTCATTTTTAATGGGCGAAATCAGTCCTTTAACCCAGTAAAATTCTCCGTTTTTTTTCCGATTCTTAAAATCTCCGCTCCAGGTTTGCCCGGATGTGATAGTTTTCCATAAATCTTCGTAAAAATACCTGGAAGCTTCTCCGGAATTCAGGACACGGGGATTTTGCCCGATAATTTCCTCGCGAGTATAACCGGTGAACCGTTCAAAAGTCGGATTGACATACTCAATGGTACCCTCAGCGTCTGTAATGAACACAAAATTAATGCTTTCTTCGATGATCCGCGAAAGCTTTTTGAGTTCAGATTCAAGCTGTTTGCGCTCCGTAATATCCTGAATTGTCCCGAGCATTCGAATGGGATCCCCAACTTCATTAAAAATGACTTCTGCGCGTTCATGGACAATTCGTTCACCCGCCCTGGGGAGCACAATCCGATGTTCGATATTATAGGGTGCCTGGTTGGATAAGGCTTGATTTACAGCTTGCCTGACAAATGCGCGATCATCAGGGTGAACAGCGGCGATAAAGGTTTCAGTCGTGACATCAAATTCATGGCGAGCGAGGCCGAACAGTTGATATGCTTCATCCGAACAGGTCAGGGTATTCTGCTGAATATCCCAAATCCAACTGCCCATGCGGGCCAGGCGTTGCGCTTCACTAAATCCTTGTTTTAACAAATCTTCTGCATGTTTGAGGCGAATATGGGTCTGTACTCGCGCCAGCAATTCTTCTTTACGAAAAGGCTTGGTCACATAATCAGCCGCTCCTAATTCAAAGCCTTTCACCATATCTTCAGTTTCTGTTTTTGCAGTTAAAAAGATGATCGGAATGTTTTGGGTTTTCGGAGAGGATTTTAATTGAGCGCAGACTTCAAATCCAGACATGCCCGGCATCATCACATCCAATAAAATTAGATCAGGATGGAGTTTCTTCACAAATTCCAGCGCTTTTTGTCCATCGCGCGCAAACGCGGTTTTATAGTGTTTAGCAAGCAAATGTCCCAATATTTGCAGATTTTTTGAATTATCATCAACAAGTAATATCAACGCTTCTTGCAAGGTTTTCATCCTGTTCCATTCACTTGTCAGGAGTGACGAGTGCCTTTATACGGTCAACCATGTTCGGAAAATCCTGAATATGCCGTTCGATTGCATCAACTTCATAAGCCTGGACCCGTTTCAGCAAGTCCTCGCTGTATATACTAAGGATCTGAAGTTCATACACCTCTCCCAGCGTGTATAAATCGCTGGCAAATTGTTTCACGTCATCCATGACTAAGATGTCGTGAAAGTCCTTCCAACGCGGAAGAAACGTCTCTTCAAGGAGATAGAGAAGTTTCGTCAGTTTCTCCTTGAGACGCGCGTCAACACATTCGGGCATATCCTGTTCCACGGTTTGAAATCCGGTTGAGGCCGATGTTATGGGGTCATCATGAGAAACGCAAGGCAAAAATTTCATGAGTTCTGCTAATAATTCTCCTCTTTTGACAGGTTTTCGTAAGTAGCTATCGCAGATCTTGCGAATTTTCTGCTCATCCTCTTGCATGACCGAGGCCGTGACCGCAATAATCGGAATGGACCTGGTCTGATCACCCTGTTTCAGGATGTCGCTCACTTTATATCCATCTATATGGGGCATTTTCATATCGATCAAAATGAGATCCGGGATATGTTGCTGAGCCAGTTGAATAGCTTCATACCCGTTTTTCGCTTCCAGAATGGAAAAATTTCCCTTTTTCAGATATTCCCGTAAAAGCATCCGGTTATCATCCATATCATCAACAAGCAGGATCGTAGCCGGAGCAAAATGTTCAATATCCCAGGCTTGCTGCGATGTAAACCTGAAGATTTCCGAACGGTGCGCCACCAGGATATTGGGCAAGGTAATAGTAAACGTGCTTCCGGCGTGTTCAGCACTTGTCACTGTAATGACGCCACCCATCATTTCGACCAGGCGTTTTGTTATGGTTAAGCCCAGGCCAGTGCCCTCGTATTGAGAATTACTCTGGCCTTTGATTTGCTCAAACGCGCCAAAAATCGTTTCATATTGATTTTCAGGGATACCGATGCCGGTATCTTGCACGGCAAGCGAGAGGGTTACATGATTGTTTTGCTCTTCTTGCGTATGTGCTAAAACTTTAATATATCCGGATTTCGTAAATTTCACGGCATTCCCAACCAGGTTAAAACAGATCTGCCGCAAGCGGATATCATCGAGGAAGAGATAGTTGGGTACCAAGGGGTCAATTTCAAGGAAAAACTGTAAGTCCTTTAACTGAATTTTTGGTAAAAATATTTGCCGGATTTCAGAAAGCAGATCCCGCAAAGCTACCGCACGATATTCAAGTTTCAGCTTGCCTGCTTCAATTTTTGACAAATCAAGAATGTCATTAATTAAAACGAGCAGCGATTTCCCGGCCGAAGTAATCGCGGCGATATATTGCTGCTGTTCGTCATCTTGCAGACATTCTCCCAGAATCTCCGCAAACCCCAAAATGGCGTTCATCGGGGTCCTGATTTCATGACTCATGTTGGCCAGGAATTCACTTTTGGCGCGGTTGGCAGCTTCAGCAGCTTCTTTGGCAGCCTGTAATTCTCCTAAAATCATGCGGATGCTGGCTTCGCTTTCTTGTAATTTGGTTTTCTGCGCTTCTAATTCGGCCGTGCGTTCTTTTACCTGAGCTTCCAGGAGTGTATTAAATTGTTCGAGTTCCCGGTTCACCCGCTGCAGGGTTTCATGTTGTTCCGCAAGTTTTTTTTCTTGAAAGTAACTTTGAATAGCTTTTTCAACCGTCAACGTGAGATCTTTCTGGGACCAGGGCTTGGCAATATAACGATACAAATTGGCTGAATTAATCGCGTTGCCCACAGCATCAGCATTGGCCTGACCAGTGAGCATAATGGTCAGGGTTCTGGGAAACTGGCGATGAATCTCGATCAACAATTCATCCCCTTTCATACCCGGCATGATATGATCAGCCACCACAACAGGCAACTCGATAGAATTTTCTCGAAATTCCTGCACAAGCTCCAACGCTTCTTCACCGCTTTCAGCAATCTCGATATTGTATGCGTTGCCTATATGCAATTTTAACTGTTTTTTGAGGCTGTCCAGAATGTGTTTCTCATCATCAACACATAAAATGACCGGATTTTTCATAGGTTTTCTCGATAATCGACAGGAGTGCAAACAAGCGTTTGCATGCAACGGCTACGTTGCACTCCTACCCGTCAACTCAATGTTGACAAAGCAGTAGTTCCTTAATGCTGTCATGATTATTTTACTCTCCGTATTGGTAAGAACACATTAAACGTCGTTCGGCCAGGGCAACTCTCGACCTTTATACCGCCCTGATGTTTTGTCACGATTTTTCGTACAATATCCAAACCCAGGCCACTGCCTTCGCCCGCAGGTTTGGTCGTGAAAAACGGCTCAAATATCCGTTCCTGAAACTCGTCAGGGATTCCACCGCCTGAATCCGTAATCTGTACCACCAGTTTTTCTCCTGGCGATATCTGATGTTCATTCGGGTCCGACAGAAACCGGGTTTTTGGCAAAAACCCGGTTTCTATGCCAGGGTTCTCCAGCAAAGACATATCAGCAGTGGTTGGAGGCGTGAATACAGCAACTTCCAGAGTGCCTCGCTGTTCCATGGCCTGAATCGCATTAAAAACCAGGTTCATCCAAACCTGACTCAGTTCGTCGGGATAACAAAAAATCTTCGGAACATCCTCATAACGGCGAATTACTGTAATACCTTGTTTTAAGCGGTTCTCATATAAGGTGAGGACCATTTCAATATTTTTGATGATGTCGGTTTCATACATCATTTCAGAATTCTCGTAATGGGCATAGCTTTTTAATGCAAATACAATTTTCGAGACGCGTTCCATGGCTGTCAAAATGTGATCACGACTCTGGTGTTGGACGGACAGACTGTAAATTGCCTGCAGAATCTCCTGTCGCCAGGGTGTTCGCAAAAGCGGAAGAAACGAAGAGAAGTGATCGTAGATACCCATATCAACAAAGGTGTCGGCAATTTCACCGGCCGTCTGAATCCCATGAGTTTCAAGTTCAGCCAGCAATGCTTTTTTACAGCGGCGCTCTTCTCTGGTAGAGAGTGGTTTCTTTTCTTGTCGGGCCCGTTGCGTCAGTTCTAAAAAAAGTTCCTGAAGTTCCGGCGAAAGGCGTTGGAAGAGTTCAGGCAGACGGCGCAGTGAGGTTTCCAGCGCAGTTGACATATTTTCCACTGACCCGCGAATCGTTCCCAGGGGCGTGTTAATTTCATGCGCAATGCCGGCAATCAATTGGCCCAAAGCGGCCATTTTTTCCGATTCGACCAGTTGCTGTTGGGTTGTTTGTAACGTGTAGAGTGCGTCTTCCAATTGATGTTTTTGATCGGTGATTTGTTGATTACGCGCGACAAGCTGCTGTGTTCGGCGTTTGACCTGATAGAGCAATCGCCGGCGTTGGCGTTCAATATTGCGGACTCGCAAAGCATGGAGCGCATAGACCATGCCGATGGAACCGAGCACGAGCATGCCTTTAAACCAGGCGGTCTTCCAAAAGGGAGGAATGATCGTTAAACGAATCGCGAGGCCGGCTTCATTCCAGATCCCATCATTATTCGAGCCTTTCACTCTGAACACATATTTCCCCGGATCTAAATTCGTATAGGTCACAAACCGGTTGGTCCCCAGTTCCATCCATTCCTTATTAAAGCCTTCCATTTTGCAGGCGTATTGATTTTTTTCCGGAATTCTGTAATCTAAGGCGGCAAATTCAAAAGAAAACACATTCTGTTTGTAAGATAAGGAGATCTCTTGCGTTTCTATCAGAGATTGCCGTAACGGCGACCCTTCTTCAGCAGGAACCACCGACGTATTCAGCAAACGAAAATCTGTCAGCACCAGGGGAGGAATGTGAGGATTTTCCATGATCTGATCCGGATAAAAGGCATTGAAGCCATTGACCCCGCCGAAAAACATTCGTCCGTCTCGTCCTTGCAAATACGCGCCGGTATGGAATTCATAGCCTTGCAGCCCATCGCGCACCGTATAATTGGTGAATTGTTCTGTACCTGGGTGAAACCGGGAAAGTCCTTTTCCTGTGCTGAGCCAGAGGCGCCCGTGCTCATCTTCCAGAATACCGGCAATCACATCGTTCGGCAGGCCGTCTTTTTCAGTATAGCGATGAAAAGTGTGCGTCTCCCGATCAAAACGATTCAACCCGCCGGCAGTGCCAACCCACAGAACTCCCGTTCGATCCTCGTGCAGGCAGAGCACACGATTATGGCTCAAACTGTCGAGGGAGTCAGCATCGTGTTGATAGCGCTGAAAGCGACCATGTTCTGGTCGGAACAGATTTAGTCCGCCATCTGTCCCAATCCAAAGATTGCCTCTGTGATCTTCATAAATGGTCGCCACGCGGTTGTGACTCAAGCTTTCGGAATCCTGAGGATCATACTGGTAGCGCGTAAAGGTTTCCGTTTCCCGGTCAAAGACGTTCAGTCCGCCGCCCCACGTGCCGACCCAGAACGTACCAGAACGATCTTCATAGATCGGCCAGACAATATCATGACTTACACTCTGAGGATCGTTCAAATCCGTTTGATAATGCCGAAAGCGTTTCGTTTCGGGATCAAAACGATTCAACCCGCCGCCATAGGTTCCAAGCCACAACACACCCTGATGATCGGCATAGATCGAGAAAATCATATTGGAACTCACACTCTCCGAATCACCGGGATCATGAAAATAATGCTCAAATGTTTCGGATTCGGGATTAAAATAATTCAACCCGCCGCCGGTCCCGATCCAGAGTTTCCCTGAAAGGTCTTCATAGAAGGCCGAGACCTCATTATGACTCAGACTGTCTGGATTGTTGGGATCAGCTTGATAATGAGCAAATCTGGTTTTGCCGGGATCATATTTATTCAGCCCGCCGCCGGTCCCGATCCAGAGCACTTCGGATCGATCCTCATAAATTGTCAGAATATCGTTCTGACTCAAACTGTGAGGGGCATCAGGAACCGAGCGGTAGTGGAAAAAGATGTTCTGCTCAGGATCAAACCGATTCAACCCGCCGCCGTAAGTCCCGATCCAGAGCGTTCCTGAGCGATCTTCAGCAAGTGAGAGAATATGGTTATGACTCAGGCTGCCAGGCACATCAGGAGTTGCCTGATAACGTTCAAAGCGGTCTGCTGCCGGGTCATAACAGTGAAGTCCGGCTGGAGTTCCCAACCAGAGCGTCCCTGCCCGATCTTTATACATGGTTGTAATGACATTATGGCTCAAGCTGCCAGCCACTTCGGGATCCGCCTGATCATGAATCCATTGCCCCGTCTCAGGATGAAAACGATTGACTCCGCCCCCACCGGTACCAATCCAGAGTTGTCCGGCATCGTCTTCAATGATAGATGACACAATATTATGACTTAAACTCTGAGGATTTCCGGGATCTTCCTGGTAACGGATAAATTGTTCTCGCTCCCGATCAAAACGGTTCAACCCTCCGCCTCCTGTACCAATCCAGAGCCGACCGGCGTGATCTTCGTAAATGGCTCGCACAACATCATGGCCCAAACTCGCCGGATCATCGGGATGATTCTGATAACGAATGAAATGTTCGGAGCCTCGATCAAACAGGCTCAGCCCTCCTCCGGTTCCGATCCAGAGGTTGCCGAGCGAATCTTCATATAACGTATAGATCACATTATGGCTTAGACTGGCAGGATCTTGCGCATCGTATTGATAAACTTTGAAGGTATAACCGTCATAGCGATTTAAACCCTCACCAGTGCCAATCCATAAAAATCCCTTGCGATCCTGAAGAAGACACAACACCGTATTTTGAGAAAGCCCGTGTTCAACAGAAAGATGCTCAAATGGCATTGGCGGATGACGCAGCCCTGTCATGTCTTTACTCTGAGAAGCTTCGCCATGGAAAGCCAGGAAGCCCAGAGCAAAAAGCAACCGCCATACGGAGTGTCTCCAGCGTTTGGGTAATAGATTCCTGCTCAAAATCGCCATGTCTTGTATTAACGCAAAGGTTTCCACATTATGTCGTTGACAAATATGCCTGTCACATTCATGGTGTAACCGAATTCACAAAATTCGCGACGTTCGTAGTCCCGAAGACCTCGCTAAAGCGAGAACGACAAACCCGTCAATGATAACTTAAGAAATCGGCAGTCTCACAGGAGAATGTCTATGAAAAAATCATGCCTTATTCTTCTGCTTTATCTGTTCATGTCCGCTCCTTTTCAGGGCATAGCGGAAACTCTCAAAATCGGATTCCTGGTGAAACTCCCGGAAGAAACCTGGTTTCAACAAGAATGGGCCTATGCGCAGCAATACGCCGACGCTAATGGTATCGAGTTCATTCCCATCGGAATTCCTGATGCTGAAAAAACGCTTGCGGCCATCGACAACCTGGCGGCGCAGGGAGCACAAGGGTTCATAATCTGTCCGCCAGATCCAGCTCTCGGTCCTGCCGTCATGGCTCGTGCCCGGCAATACAACTTGAACGTCCTGAATGTTGATGATCGTTTTCTCGATACCGACGGCACTTTTATGGATGTTCCGTACATGGGACTTTCCATGTCTGGCGTTGGCGCGTCAGTCGGCGACGCCCTGCACCAGGAATTTCTTCAGCGCCAGTGGCCCCTGACCGAAACCGCTGCACTGGCTGTTACCTTTGATGAACTGTATACGGCCAAACAAAAAACCGACGCTGCGACGGCCGCGCTTATCGAGCATGGGTTCCCGTCAGAGCGCATTTATGTTGCCCCGGAAGAAACGACAGATATTCCTGGAGCTTTTGAAGCTGCCAACGCGATCTTGCTCGATCATCCTGGGGTCACACGCTGGCTGGTATATTCCTTTAACGAAGAAGGCGTTATTGGCGCCGTGCGTGCGCTGGAATTCAAAGGCTTCACTGCGGAAACAATCATCGGCATCGGCCCTGGAACCGGCTCAGGGTTCGCGGAATTTCAGGGATCTGCCCCGACCGGATATTTTGCCACATTTCTGATTACGCCATACTCTCATGGCTATCATGCAACTGAACTTCTTCATAAGTGGATTCAAAATGGCATCACCCCTCCCCAAGAGACCTGGACAACCGGAATACTTGTGACGCGCGACAATTATCATGCGGTCCTGTCTGAACTTGGACTCACGCCGTAACCTCGCCAGTATCGAACAGTAATTATTCACGTTACACCTCCCCCCGTCCCTCAATGTTGTTGACTTAAGGTCTGGGCATCAATGCCCAGGCTCAAAGCTCAAGCAGGCTAAAGCCCGCTAAAAGCTCACAAACAGGGCGCTTCAGCGTCCTTCAGCTTTGAGACCGGCCATTGATGGCTGGGCTTAAGTCAACAACATTGCCGTCCCTCCGGGACAAAGAGCTTGAGGCGCTAATGAACAGTATTGAGGTGGGGCGTGTCATATCACGTCATCATAAATCTTTGGACACGCTGACGCGGCGATTCCTGGCGCGTCCGGCCTCCGTATCGTTCGGAACTAACGGATGTTCGGCTCCATAAGAAAAGGTCTTGATACGCTCAGGCTCAAATCCGTATTGCTGCACAAGATAGGACTTGACAATCTCCGCCCGTTCCTGCCCAAGCCGCCGGTTTGTTTTGTCTGATCCCACACTGTCTGTATGTCCTTCCAAAATAATCACTTGATCCGGAAATTCTCGTAAAATCATCGCCAAACTGTGCAGCCGATATTGCGCGACCGGATCAATTTCAGTGCTGCCGGTAGTAAACGGAATCGTCCGGGCCAATTTTTGAATCCCTCGATCCTGAACAATGCCAATGAATCCTTCAGGAATACGAACGGTATCATTGGTCACCCGATTTGTCACAACCACGTCGAACCTATGCGGCATTACGGTAGTCGTGCTGGTCCCAGGATCATAGAGCACTTCGGAATCCGGCTGAGAAAATTGAATATCGTTGAAGGCATTGGGGGTCTCTATCGTATAAGATGACCCTGCAACCTGATGCCCGGATGATACCAGAGACCGCATCTTGCCCCATAATAAGATCAGACGCGAAATCCGCGCGCCGGTCTGGGGATCAATTGTCAATTTCGCAAAACTGAGATTCGTGTTTTCACTGATAATCACTTCACTCCCATCGGAAAGTTCCAGGAGAACAGTGGCTCCCGCATGAGTTCGTATGCTATCGCCTTCTCGCAGCAACATATCTTTACTGGCGGGCAGCGGTGATCCTCCCTGAAAGAACACCAGCGCTTCACCGCTTAAAGAAGCGATTCTGACGGTTGGCTGCTTGATTTCAGCGTGAACAGGCGCAGACCTTCCCCACAGGCAGCCGACGATCAATCCAACTATACACAACGACGATATTTTTCCAGATACTGACATACGCGTCTGACGACAATTTTTCGTGTGTTATAAAAACCGGGTTTTTTGGAAAAACCCGGTTTTCCCTTGTCAAGCTCTCTCTAATCGATCTTTTGATTTTCTGCGTTTTCCCCGGCGTCTTGCTGATCTTCCGCAGGCGTCTCAGCAGCATCAGCAGGAAGCATCAGGACTTCAGCCGGCGACGCAACGATTCGGGCCAGTTCCTGAATGACGCGCTGATGGATGATCCCGCTGTGCCCCTGTGGAATGACTTTTGATGATCCGGTTAACAGATTGGTCACGACTACCTCGGATTTGTGCGCATTCACAATCGTGGTATTGGAACTGGCGTCATACATGGTTTCAGAATCAGGTTCGGAAGAGATTACGCCTACCAGGGCGTTTGGCGTTTGCACCGTAAATGAAGACCCTGGCTTTTGATGTTCTGCTGAAAGCAGAGCACGCAGCGAACCTTGCCATAGTTCAAAACGAGATGTACGGGTCCCGCTTTCCGGATCTTCAACCAGAGATGAAAGGTTGATCATGGTATTTTCGCCCAGGGTCAATTCACTTCCGTCGGAGAGGATCAGGACTACACTTGCACCGCTATCCGTTCGGATGTCATCCCCTGTTCGTAAGACGGTCTGAGCAATGGCCGGAGTCTGAGCCTCGCCTTGAATAGAGATAAAGACCGGTTCATGCAGTTCACGAATTGTGGCAGTCGGTTGTTTTAATTCCGTTAACGATGGCAGTTGGACAATGCGCGCAATTTCCTGAATCACCCGATCACGAATAATACCGCTATGTCCTTCCGGAATCTGCGTAGAAATTCCGGTTAACAAATTCGTGACAATCACCTCAGCTTTGTGCGCAAGCACTGACGTTTTGTTCGTATTCGGATCATACACGACTTCACAGTCTGACGGAGAAGAGAGGGTGACAACCAGGGCATTATGGGTCTGAATGCTAAAGGAAGAACCGGGAGAAGGAGTAGCTGAGGATAAAGAAAGACGAATCCTGCCGCGCCAGAGATCCAGGCGCGAGGTGCGCGTTCCGGTTTGCGGAGCTTCACCCAGCGCTGACAGGCTGATATTGGTATTCTCGCCTAATTCGGCTTGACTTCCATCAGAAAATGTCATCGCAACCAGCGCGCCGGCATGGGTGCGAATTTCGTCGCCTGCACGTAATACATTGCCGACCATTCCGGGAGCAAGCGCTCCCTTTTGAATCGAAACCATCACCTCGCCGCCAAGAGAGGTAATTGTCGCAGTCGGCCGCTGCGCCAGACCAGCCAATGGCGCAAACAGCAATATTCCGATCATTCCTGTCATGAAACAGAACCATGAGATCTGGGGCTGAAAAATTTTTTTGTTCATACCGTTCGGATAAAATACCATGCGTAAAAGCCTCTCATACTTTGACGCATCATACCTTAACTCTTCCAAAAGCCTCCTGATGGTAATGAAACCACATAATGTTTGTCAATCGTCTACAAAAACCGCTAACAAGCCAGCACCGTTACACTATAAGATTCTGTTGCAGGAACAGAAATGTCAAGGAGAAATCAACATGCCCTGAATAATATCATGCTCGCTCTTAATTCAAGCGTGAAATCCCTTGACAATCCTGTAAACCTTCGTAGGTGAGAATAAAGTTCAATCCGTTCGATTATAAGAACTTCATTGGAGAAGAAACTGTATGTACGAAAATAATGTGACCAGAATAGAAGAACTGACAAAGCAGCAGAATGTATGGCGTATGAATACGTTGAACTTGATTGCCAGTGAAAATGTGTTAAGCCTGCGAGCGCGGAGTATTATGGGATCGGATTTTGCTCACCGCTACGCGGAAGGGCATCCGGGTGAACGGTATTATCAGGGAACAGATATTATAGATGAAATCGAAGCTCGCTTGAAAAAACACCTGAAATCGTTATTTCGCTGCCGCCAGGTAGACGTCCGTCCGATCAGCGGAACCATATCGAATGACGCGGTCTTCAGCCTCTACATAAAGCCAGGTGATGTCGTCATGGTAAATTCCACGCCGAGCGGCGGGCATATCAGCCACCATAAGGCCGGGTCGGTCGGAAAATATACTGCGAATATCATCAATTTTCCTCTCACTGCCGACGGCTATCATACGGATGTTGATCGAACCATAGATTACGCCAGGGCCTTGAATCCGAAAGTTATGATCCTGGGCAAAAGCCTGTTTCTGTTTCCGGAACCAGTCACAGAACTCGCTGGTTTTTGCAAAGAACGCAATATCGTGCTGATTTATGACGCTGCGCATGTGTTGGGACTGATCGCCGGACACCAGTTCCAGGATCCTCTTAAAGAAGGGGCCTTTATTATGACTGGCAGCACGCATAAAACATTTTTCGGCTCACAGCGCGGACTTGTTTTCAGCAATGCCGGGGAACGGGACTGGCGTACAATTGATAAAGGCGCGTTTCCCGGATCTTCTTCAAACCATCATCTGGATACGCTTGCCGCATTGGCGATAACAACGTACGAAATGATGGAATTCGGCCAGGAATATGCCCGCCAGGTCATTGCCAATGCGAAAGTCCTTGGACGAAACCTCTATGACCTGGGTTTCAAGGTTCAGGCCCCGGATTTTGGCTTTACCGAAAGCCATCAAATCGCCCTTGACGTCAATCAATATGGCGGCGGCGACGAAGTCGCTCGACACCTGAAGGATAATTCGATTATCTTGAATATGAATTTACTCCCCTTTGAACCCTTAGCGAACGTTACCAGTCCTGCCGGAATCCGGATCGGTGTCCAGGAAATGACCCGATTTGGCATGAAAGAAGCAGAAATGGAGACCATTGCCATCCTCTTGAAAAAATGCTTGATTGAGGGCAAGTACGTGGGCAATGAAGTGAAAGAATTTCGACAACATTACCAGAAAATTCACTATTCCTTCGATGATGTTGAACATTCTGAATCAAATCATCAGGACCCTGTTCCGATGCTCACCGCTGATATGCTGATTGACGTATAATCCGCAATTGCTGGTTGCGACCACAGCTCTTCGGAGGGCGAACACTCTGCTTTGGCCTCGAAAGCAGAGCGTTCGCCCTCCGAATTCGTGAAGAACTTGCCTCCCTTTTATTTCCCCCCGCAAGCGGCTGACAGGGGGAGGTAGAACGTGAGAGACACGCTCGTATGCCCTGTCTCCTGGCGATCAATCGCCAGTCTCACAGCGAAAGGACGCTGAAGCACCCTCTGACATTCAGCAGCAGGCTTCATTCAGCCTGTTTCAGCTTTGAGACCGGCCATTGATGGCTGGGCAGACGAAGGCCTGTTTTGTCCACCAGTTCGCCGACAAAACTTCCGACCGCCACTTTGCTTTTAATTTTCACCAGAATCCGGCGTTCATCTGCGGTGAGCCATAAATGAATCGCGGCGTCGTCGCTTTTTTTGAATACGCCGCCAATATCTTTGGTATCCGGTTCCACCAGAAAGGTATCGTAGGTAATATCAGCTACCTCAATCGTCTCGCGCTTCAAGACTTTCACCACGCCCACCGTGTTTTTTCTGCCATCTGTGACCGGACGGGTAATGTCTTCATTCAGGCGTATATCGGCCAGGCGTGTATAATACAACGCAGATAATGGGTCGAACGAGCCTTCTGCAATCGTAATCGGATCTCTCGTTTTGCCACGATCCGTATATTGTGCCTGTTGCATCTCCCAATCGAAAGTCACCACAATATCGCGTTTATGATTTCCCTCGTGCTGTTTAGTTTTATACAGCACGGAACGGGTCATGTCCAGGCTGGCATAGCCATCAATTCTATCGCGCACTTTATAAAAAACATCTACGAAAGAATTGGTTCTGGCGGTCATGACAAAATGATACACCGGTTCACCATTCAGAATTTCGATGGGCAGCACCTCAAGCACCGCTTCTCCGGCAGGAATTTTCCCCCATTTCAGAGTGAAGGTTAATTTTTCTCCGGGAACAAAAGGATGCTGAGAAGACAACGGATTACATTGACTGGTGGAGGAAAGGTTGACAAGAAACATACAAAGAATGAGCAGCGATTGTAACACGTACTTCATGGTTTTTCTCAATATCAGGTCTCGTTCCCACAAGGTGTTGTGGGAACGAGGATAAACCTTGCGAAGAGAATTGATAGGTTCGCTTTGCAAGGAGAAGGTGGTATGTTAGATAGGTTACAGGTTTTCGGGAAACAGTTCTCGCTCCGGCTGCGGAAACTCTTTCGGATAATTCTGGAGCCTTTTCTCATCATCCGCTTCCCTGCGATGACGGCGCGCGATATATTCCCTGAAACTCTCAACCATGGAATAAAGCGCCGGGACGATATAAAGCGTCATGAAGGTTGAAGAAAACATACCTCCGATCGAAACGATGGCCATTGGCGAACGCATTTCACCGCCCTGACCTAATCCCAGAGCCATCGGGAGCATGGAGAACATAATCGCCACATTCGTCATCAGAATCGGACGGAGTTTCACGGCGCAGGCCGGAACAAGCACGTCGCGCCAACGCTGCCCGCGACGGCGCAATTCTTCAATGTAATCAATCATAAGTATGCCGTTATTGACCACGATGCCGACCAGCATAATAGTGCCCATGACCGAAAAAATATTCAGAGTTTTGCCTGTAATCGCCAGCGAAACGAGAATGCCAATCAAAGCCAGCGGGACAGTGGACATGATGGTCAGCGAGTGGATGGCTGATTCCAACAGCATTGAGAGCAGCATGTAGGTCATGGCAATCGCCAGAAAGAGCGCGACACCCATGTCAATGCCAGCTTCAACCATCATTTCCGTATCGCCAGCCCATTGAATCGTGATCCCGGCTGGCACGCTGACTTCCTCCATTCTGGCCTGGACGCCTTGCACAATCTTTCCGACGTTCGCGCCGGCAGCCACATTGGCCCCTACCGTGACAGAGCGTTGACGATCAGTCCGATAAATTTTACTTGGGCCATCAACAAAGGCAATCTTACTGAGAGCATCTAAGCGCACCATGCCTTTAGGGGTTTGAATCGGCAGCGCGCCAATTGCAGCGGCATCGGTGCGATCTTCTTCCGAGAGCCTCACGCGAATATCGTATTCTTCGCCGCTGACGCGATAGGTTGACCCGACATTTCCAGAAAAGGAGGTGCGCAGCATCGCCGCCAATTGGGCGGAAGTGATGCCATAATCCGCGCAGCGCCGATAATCAGGAGTTACCCGCACTTCCGGTTTCCCCATCCGCCAGTTCATATCCACATCCACCGCGCCGGGAATCTGTTTAAGGATTGCCATCAATTGGTCAGACACGGCAAATAGCTCGTCTGTATTCTGTCCGATAATATCGACTGAAACCGGTTTTTCGCCGCCGCCCGGAGATGATGAGACCGGTTCGATGGTCAATTTCACTCCTGGAATATCGGCAAACAGTCGGCGAAATTCCACGGCCGCCTGTTCGGTCGTGATGGCGCGCAGATCACGTGGGATCAGCGTTACGGTAATCGAGCCTTCATTCACGCCCGTGGTACTGCCTTCATCGCCTCCCATCGTGGCATAAAAGCGATCAATATAGGGTAAGGTTTTGAGGCGTTCTTCGAGCAGCATCATCGTATAACTTGTGCCCTCGAGCGATTCATCCACCGCTTTTTCGATTGAGATGGAGACTTCGCCTTCATCAGCTTCCGTAATGAATTCGGCGCCAATCCAGTTCACCGAGATAAAGGATCCCAAAAAGAGGATGACAGCCGCCAAAACCGTTAACCAGCGAAACCTCAGCGCGATTTTTAACGTATCGGCATAACGTCGTTCCCAAAACCCGTACATGGCTTCCCAGTGTTTTCCAAACCACGTCATTATACCCTTCTGAGATCCATGTTCTTTCAGCATTCGCGAGGCGAGCATGGGAGTGAGCGTGAAGGAAAGGAGTAGGGAAAAAAGCGTGGCATAGACGGTCGTAAATCCGAATTCTTTGAAGATACGCCCAACCATTGAGGACATGGTGCCAATCGGGATAAACACGGCCATATTCGTGAGTGCGGACCCGAACACCGCCAGCATAATTTCAGAGGTGCCGGATTCTGAGGCATTTAACGGTGATTCTCCGGTTTCTTTCAGATGGCGTTGAATGTTTTCCAGTACGACAATCACATTCGCAACAAGCACGCCTACAGAGAGCGCCAGAGCCATCAATGAGACCATATTGGCAGTATAGCCTGACATCCACATTAGTGTAAACGTCGCGATCACAGCCATCGGTAAGGTAATGGTGGCGATCATGGTCAGTCGAACATCATGCAGAAAGAGCAGCAAGACGCCGGCTGTGATCAAGATGCCTAAACCCAGGTTGGAAATCACATCATTTACAGAGTCTCTGATCACGGTAGATTTATCTTTGGCGATGACCAGTTGATAGTCTGGCGGGATTTCTTGTTGGAGCTGCTGGACAAGTTTTCTCACCTGTTTCATGATTTCCAGCGTATTGGCATCGCTGGCTTTGGTCAGCGAAATTCCGATGGCGGATTCACCGTTCATGCGGGCCATGCTGCGCACTTCTTCAAAAGAATCTTCAACCGTGGCAACATCTGACAGCCTGATGATTCCGTTTGACGTCGGAATTTCAAGGGACTCAATCGCCTCTAAGGAGGGGAAATCGCCTTGTAGTTTGACGTTAATCTCCTGCTCTCCTTCAACAATTCTCCCGGCCGGAAGTTTCATATTAAAAGCGGCGATCATGTTATTCACATCCACGATGCTCAGGCCAAAGGCTTCCAGTTTTTTGGATGATACAGAGATTATTATCTCTCGCTCTTTCTTACCAAAGACATCCACTTTGGCCAGTCCCTTAATCTGTGTAAAACGATCCACCATCTTGTCATCAACCAGTTGATAAATTTCTTCAATCGGTCGAGGCGCTAACACAGCAATTTGGGCAATAGGTTCTGCGCCCAGGTCATATTGCGCGGTCGCCGGTTTTTCAGCGTCATCTGGCAGATCGCTGACGATCTGGTCAATTTTAGAACGCACATCGTTTTCGGCGATGTCTGGATCCACGGATAATTCAAATTCCGCCACCACAATCGAAAGGTTTTCTTGTGAGATTGATTCCTGGCTTTTCAGACCGCTCACAGAAGCCACAGCTTCTTCAATTTTCTCGGTAACCTGGGTTTCCACTTCTTCCGGCCCGGCGCCCGGATACACCGTCGTCACGAGCACAAAAGGAATTTCTATATCGGGAAATTGGTCTTTTGCCAGATTCAGATAGGAATAGATGCCGAACATCAGCAACATGCTGAAGAACATGATTGTCGTGACCGGACGACGGGTAAAAAGACGAATAAAGTTCATAGTTGCTTCCCTCGATGCTAGAGCACCTTCACGCGGTCATTGGGCTGCACCATACGAACGCCTTCGATAATAACGCGATCCTGAGCCGAGAGTTCATCTGAGAGTACAGCTACCAGATTTCCGTCACGATGTTGGACTTCGACAGGGACTTTTTGCGCTTCATTATTCACGATTTTAAAGACATAATAGGCATCGCCTTCTTTGAGCAAGGCTTTTTTGTTCATCACAAAGACATCCTCAATCTGCTCTAAACAGAGATTTATGCGGGCAAACATGCCAGGTTTAATTCTTTGTTCCGGATTGTCCACAAGCACTTTGGCAATGAAGTTTCGACTCTGGGCATTGCCGGTCGGAATGATGCGTTCTACCGTTCCACTAAATTGTTCTTCCGGGTTCAGCGAATCAAACGTGACCTGCACCGCCATTTGCTCCCGCACCTTGCTGATATACGTTTCCGGCACTTCGACCTCGACATATACCTGAGCAATATCAATGATGTGATAAATCACATCGCTTGCCCCAGGGATTTCATTCAGGTTAAAATGCTTTTCATCGATGATACCGCTAATCGGCGCGGCGATTTTCAGGTCCTTCAAGGTATTTTGCAGCAACTGAATCTGGACCTCGCTATTTTTCACCTGTTCTCTGGCGCTGCCCAAACTTGCTTGTGCGACCTGCACTTGATTGCGAACCTCATCAAGCTGCTGCCTGGCAATAAACCCACCCTTAAACAATTCCTCATAGCGTTTGGCATTGGCCTGGATGGTTTCAAAATTCGATTGCGTCTGATTGACGCTTTGAATCGCCGTATTTTTCCCGGCCATGGCTTGCTGGATTTGCAATTGAGTATCGCTGACGTCAAATTGGACAATGACTTCGCCTTTAGTAACGCTGTCGCCTTCCTTGCCTTTCAACAAGATCAGCTTGCCGCCATATTCTCCCTGGACGTTAGCTTCAGCGTAGGGCGTTACCGTACCGTAAAAGGTTTGCGCCAGCTCAATATCTTCTTGAGTGATCGTTTCTACTTTGACAGGTTTCCCCTGTTCCGCTTGAATATCATCAATACTGCGCGCCATGGTCGCCGTTTGTTCAACGGTCTTATGATCGGGCGACACAAATGAATAGGCGGCATAGCCCACCGCCAGGGCAACAATCATAATTACACTTCCTGCAATAAGTTTTTTGAGCATACAGTTTCTCCCATGTAAATTCCCGCTCGTAGTTCTCGCTTTAGCGAGATTTTCCGCCTGAAGGCGGGACTACGAACTGATTTTTATTCCATGTGTGTGCCCGAACAAGGATGTTCGGGGTACATCGACGACTCCTTTTTAATTAAATGCCGATTGCAAATTACCGGGCATAGATGCAGTGACGTCCTCGCGCGCATCTTGCCACAAGCCTTTCCAGAAAATTTTCAAAGTATTTTGACAGAGCGGACGAATAACCGCTGGTTGCTCTAAATGAAAGGCCATAATGCTTCCAATAAAAAGTGACTCAATTGCGTAGGTAATCAACTCAGTATCTATGTTCAAGGGCAGCTCTTCAGCAGCAACGGCTCGTCTGACGTATTTCTCAAAGAATTTTTTATCCTTTAGATTTGAAGGCAGTTGAATCTCTTCAATTCCAGGGAGTTTCGGAAACGCTAAAATCTTTTCAGCAATACTCAAATCGTCAAAATGAATACAGCCGCGCTTCTGGGTAAAATACGCGATGGTCTCAGAAAGCACTCCGGGATATTCCTCAAAGCTCTGTGCGGCAAAATTAAAATAGGCTTCGATCATTTCAAGATTCGTCTTTTCCTCTTCCCACGACAACAAATGCCATTCCATTTCAAGACGCCAGAGCTGCAAGATATACACCAGGACGTCTGTTTTTTGAGGAAAATAATTATAAAACGTCACTTCTGATACCGGAATGGTTTCGCACACTTCTTTGACCGAAATATCTTCCAAACGCTTGGCCTTTAACCGTTCCATCACCGCCTCAGCGAGCGCAATCTTGGTTTGCGCATGTTTCCGTTCCCGTAACGACAAAGAGTATTCTTTTTCCATAGCTGCCCCCATAATTTAATGATAATGTATAAATATAGAACTATATAAAATTTTGTCAAGATTAAATTTTTAAATTTTATATATTTTTTAAGATGACTTAATTTTTTAAATTCTATCAATGAACATACAGTTTTCATTCGTCCGTGAAAGAAACCGGGTTTTTCCAAAAAACCCGGTTTCTCTGCTGACACCTGAGAAACTACAAGGATTCCTCATAAGCAAGGATTTTTATCTCTGATGATGTGAAAGATGTCTGTAGTTTCATGATGTCGGATGAACGACCATACGCATCAAGTTAAGCAAAGAGACCCTCTCAATCCCCCCGCAAACGGGCAGGGCTGTGAAGTTCTCGAACTTACGCTCCTGGATGAGGATCTGAGACCGCGTGTTCAGGAGGGCAATCGAGCGATTGTTTCGCGGCTGTGCCGCGACAATCTTGCCAGGGCTTTGCCCTGGTGCAAACGTTCGTTTGCCCTCCTGAACAGCAAAGAACTTCACAACCCTGTCCGTTTACGGGGAGATAAAGGGGGAGTAAAATCCTTAGCTTGAGGCATAAAGTTCAATTCTCAAAAGCAGTACGCAAGAGTTCCTGCGTATACGCATGCTGCGGATGGCGCAGGATGTCGCGAGTCGGACCGGATTCGACCACTTCGCCTTTCTGCATGATGACGATGTCATGGCAGAAGGTTTTAACCAGTTTCAGGTCGTGGCTGATAAAGAGGTAGGTTAAGCTATATTTGCGCTGAATCTGCTTTAACAGTTCGATCACCTGAAACTGAATCGAACGATCCAGCGAAGAAGTGGGTTCGTCCAGCACGATAAATTTCGGTTTAAGCACCAGGGCGCGGGCAATAGCGATGCGTTGGCGTTCGCCGCCCGAAAATTCGTGCGGGAAACGATGACGCCACTCAGGATTCAGGCCGACTTCTTTGAGCGCGTCAATGATGAGTTGCTCTTGCTCTGCCTCGGTCCCGATCTTGTGAAAACGCAAGCCTTCACCAAGGATCTGTTCCACCGACATGCGCGGATTCAGGCTGCCGTACGGGTCTTGAAAAATGATCTGCATCTCGCGGCGCAGGGGGCGCAACTGTTTTTCAGCAAGCGCGTGTAGCGCGTTCTGCTCGAATTCGATCGCGCCATTGCTCTTTTCCAGGCGCAGAATCGCTTTGCCCAGCGTGGTTTTGCCAGAGCCGCTCTCGCCGACCACGCCTAAGGTATGTCCCTTTCTGAGAGTTAAGGTCAGACCGTTAACCGCTTTGACATAATCCTTTGTGCGCCGCAGGAGGCCCTTTTGAATCGGAAACCAGACGTTCAAATCGCGCAGCCGGATCATGGCTTCGGCTTTTGGATTGGTTTCAGGCGGTTCGCCTTTGGGTTCGGCGTTCAGCAGGGTTTGGGTATAAGGATGCTGGGGACGGCTGAACAAGGTTTTGGCGGTTTCGGTTTCCACGATTTTACCATTCTGCATCACGGCCACGCGGTCCGCGATCCGTCGTACAATGCCTAAATCGTGCGTGATGAACAGGATCGCCATGCCGAATTCCTGCTGCAAATCTTTGAGCAGGTGCAGAATTTGCGATTGAATGGTCACATCCAGTGCGGTCGTGGGTTCATCGGCAATCAGCAGTTTGGGTTCGTTGGCTAAAGCCATGGCAATCATCACACGCTGCCGTTCGCCGCCGGAGAGTTGGTGCGGGAAGGCTTTCAGGCGTTTTTCAGGATCGCGAATGCCGACCTTGTGCAGCCATTCCAGGGTGCGCGGCGCGGCCTGACTCCCCGAATAACCTTTGTGCAGGAACAGGGTTTCATTCAATTGCTTTACGATGGTGTGCAAGGGATTCAGCGACGACATCGGTTCCTGAAAAATCATGCTGATTTCATTGCCGCGTATCCGGCGTAATTCGTCGGGACTCAGTTGTAATATATCGCGCCCCTCAAACAGGATTTCTCCCTGGGGATAGGTAATCGTGTTTTCGGAAATCAGGCGCAGCAAGGCCTGCGCCGTCAACGATTTCCCGGCCCCGCTTTCCCCGACTAAGGCCAGAATTTCATGCGGGTTGATGTGGAAATCAACCCCATGCACGACCGTCTGAAGCTGTTCTCCTTTTTTAAAACCGATGTGCAGATTGTGAACATCTACTAAATTCATAATAGAGATTATGGGAAATAGAACACTGATTCGGCTGATTGGACTGATCTCCACTGATTTTCCAGGAACAGCGACGCGCGCTCCTCGCCGTAATCACGACCGCGAGCCTGGTACTGCATTCGTCGTTATATCAGTGAATATCAGCCCAATCAGTCCCATCAGTGTTCTATTTCCGAATGTTCGATTCTAAATACATTTCTCCCATGACATCCTCCTATTCTGTCTGCCAGTTTCTTCAATATGCCCTCCGCGGATCAAAGGCGTCGCGCACAGCTTCGCCGATGAAGACCAGCAGGCTGAGCATGGCGGCAATGGTGATAAAAGCGGTCAGGCCCAGCCAGGGCGCGTGTAAATTGGCTTTGCCCTGGGCTAAGAGTTCGCCTAATGAGGGCGACCCCGGCGGCAGACCGAATCCTAAGAAATCCAGGGCGGTTAAGGTGGTAATGGAACCGCCTAAAATAAAAGGCATAAAGGTCAGCGAAGCCACCATGGCGTTGGGCAGAATATGCCGGAACATGATGCGCCAGTGGTATAAGCCCAGGGCTTTGGCGGCCAGGACGTATTCAAAATTGCGGCCGCGCAAGAATTCCGCCCGCACCACCCCAACTAAACTCATCCAACTGAATAATAACATGATCAACAGCAGCCACCAGAAATTCGGCTGCACCACGCTCGCCATGATTATCAGTAAAAATAAGGTCGGCATACCAGACCAGACTTCGATAAAACGCTGTCCGAGCAAATCGAGCCAGCCGCCGTAATAGCCTTGCAAGGCCCCGGCGATGATGCCGATGATTGAGGAACACAACGTTAAGGTCAGCCCAAACAGGATCGAAATTCTGAAACCATAGATTAAGCGCGCCAGCACATCGCGCCCCTTATCGTCGGTACCCAGCCAATTTTCGCGTGTGGGCGGCGAGGGTGCAGGGGAAGGCAGATCGTAGTTGATGGTATTGTAGCTGTACGGAATCAGGGGCCAGAGAATCCAGCCTTTTGCTTTGATCAACTCGATCACATAGGGATCGCGATAATCCGCTTCGGCCTCAAATTCTCCGCCATACGCCACCTCTGAGTATTGGCGCAGGATCGGGAAAAACCACTTGCCGTCAAAACGGATCAACAGGGGTTTATCATTGGCTAACACTTCGGCAAAGAGCGTCAGTCCAAACAGCCCCAGGAAAATCCACAGAGACCAGAATCCGCGTTTGTTGGCTTTAAAACGTTTCCAACGTTCCTGGTTGATGGCATTCATAATTATCGTCGTTCAAAGTCAATGCGCGGATCAACGAGCGTATAAGTCAAATCGCTGATCAGGCTCAACACCAATCCTAATAACGTAAACATGTAGAGGGTTCCGAACATCACAGGATAATCGCGCTGCATGGTGGCTTCAAACCCGAGCAAACCCAGCCCTTCGAGAGAAAAAATGACCTCGATCAGCAAGGATCCGGTAAAAAACATACTGATAAAGGCGGCCGGAAATCCGGCGATAATAAGCAGCATGGCATTGCGAAACACATGCTTGAACAGAATCCCTTTTTCGGTCAACCCTTTGGCGCGGGCTGTGAGCACGTATTGTTTGTGAATTTCATCCAAAAAGGAATTTTTAGTCAGCATCGTGAGCGTGGCAAATCCGCCGATCACGGTTGAAATCACGGGCAGAGTGATATGCCAGAAATAATCCAGGATTTTCTGTCCCAGAGAGAGTTCGTCGAAATTGGTCGAAACCAGACCGCGCAGCGGAAACCATTGCAAATAGGTGCCTCCGGCAAACAGGATGATCAGAAAGATCGCAAACAAAAATACCGGAATAGCATTGCCCAGGATAATGGCCGTGCTGGTCCACACGTCAAAGCGGCTGCTGTGCTGCACCGCCTTTTTGACGCCTAAGGGAATGGACACTGCGTAAATGATCAAAGTGCTCCACAGTCCCAGAGAAATCGAGACCGGCATCCGTTCCAGGATGAGCGTGACGACCTGTTTGCCGCGAAACAGGCTTTCTCCGAATTCAAAGCGGATATAACGCCACAACATGTCGAAATAGCGTACGGACAGCGGTTTATCGAACCCGAAACGCTGCTTGATCGCTTCAATCACTTCCGGGTCCAGGCCGCGCGCGCCGCGATAGGTGGTTTCCTGATCTTTGGGCAGCGCGCTGGCGTCTTGCCCGACCTCCTGGCGTCCGACGCCGGAAATGCGTTCCATGATCATGTTGGCTTTGATGCCTTGCATCTCGGCAATCATCTGATCCACAGGGCCGCCCGGGGCGATTTGAATAATGAAAAAATTAATCGTAATAATCGCCCACACGGTCGGCAGAATCAACAACAGGCGGCGAATAACATAATTAAACATCTTACATCAATATCCTTTTGGGCTATAATTGAATATACGTAACGATTTCTTGAATAACTCTTTCCAGGTCCATTTCTTCAGATGGAATAACTTGCGCCGGAAGATGTTTATGATGAGGGAAAGTCGCTAAATCTGGAAAATGTCGAGTATTGTCATATCGAAAAATAAGCTGCGTCTGGGCATTTTGATAGTGATAGGCATACATATCTTTCTCTACCTCGATTTTTGTGCAAACAAATTCTCTGACAAATAAAACAGAGCCATCGCCAAAATACAAATCAGCTTTAAAATATCCGATATAGTCTGAACGACTGTCTCTGGTAAGTGTTTTGGACTGGATATATCCACAGCTCTGAATTATTTTCTCTAAATGATCAAAGTACTCTTCTACGAACATATTTCAATTCCCACCAAGTCCTGGTATTCGGTTTCAAGTCGCTCTAATATTCTGGATTCCCCTAACCACTCGATTATGTCCAGATTATTGTCATCAAGTGTTCCTTCTGCTTCTCGTTTAAGCAAGCTCTGAGTCGAATAGTGATACTTTTCCTCAAAGTATTTCAAGCGTTGCTGCGTTCTTTGAATTCCGGTCGTGATCATTTTCATCTGCCTATGAATCACTGATAGGAGTAAAGCGGTTGCAGAACGCTTATTTTCTGATTTCACAATAAGTTGAATCATAAATGCGTTACGCCTGAAGCAAGATATGACGGAAACATAAAATTTCAGAACATTCACACCTCGCTTCAGGCATCGTGATTATTTTTTGACATTGCGCGCAGGCAATTGGCGTTCTTTTTCGGCGTCAATCCACCAGGTAAACAGTCCTAAGCCGTATTTGGGCCGGATTTCCGGCCGGGTAAATTTGTTCCAATAGGCGACCCGGAAGGTACTGATGTGCCATTCGGGAATCACGTAATGATTCCAGGTCAGCACCCGGTCAAAGACACGTCCGTACGCCAGCAGTGCGGCGTCGTCATTCTGGCTGGCTTCAATGCCGTCCACCAGCGCGTCAACCACCTCATCCTGCACGCCGGCGGTGTTCCAGGTGTAATCAAGATAATCGGAACGCCACACGATTTTCAGATCGCTCGTGGGATAATGGCTGGCAGAATAACTGCCCGAAATCATGTCAAAATCCCGGCTGCGCATCCGGTTGATAAATTGGGTATCGTCCACCACGCGAATGCTCATGGTAATGCCCATGCGTTCCAGGTTCTTTTGGATCGGAATCGCAATCCGTTCCATCGAAGGACTGTACAATAGCAGCTCAAATTCAAAGGGTTGGCCTGTTTCAACGTTGACCAGCTTTTTGTCCTGAATTTCCCAGCCAGCCTCTTTCAGGAGCGCCAGGGCCTCGCGCAGTTGGGTTCTGATATTGCCGCTGCCGTCTGTGATCGGAGGATTGTATTCCTGGGTAAACACTTCCTCCGGAATTTTGCCCCGAAAGGGTTCCAGAATCTTCAACTCGTCTTCGCCGGGCAGACCTTTGGCTTCATATTTCGTGTTCTGAAAAAAGCTGCGAGTACGGGTGTACTGGTCGTAAAAGAGATTTTTATTCATCCATTCGAAATCAAGCGCGTAGTTCAAAGCCATACGCACACGCCGATCTTGAAAAAGCGGGCGCTGCACATTAAACACCAGGCATTGCATCCCCACCGGAATCTCATGCGCAATCTCTTCTTTGATAATCTCGCCTTTATCAAATTGCGGTCCTGTATATTGGGTCGCCCAATTTTTGGCGATGCTTTCCTGGAGAAAATCGTATTCCCCGGCTTTAAAGGCTTCGAACGCCACGGTTTCATCGCGGTAATAATCGTAACGGATAAAGTCGAAATTCTGCTGCCCTTTCATCACCGGCAGATCTTTGGCCCAATAGTCGTCAAGACGTTTGTACACCACATATTGCCCCATTTTATAATCGCTGATTGTCAAGGGGCCGCTGCCGACCGGCACCTCGGTTGTGGGCTGTGAGAAATCCCTGTCCTGCCAGTAATGTTTGGGCAGAACGCGCAAACCGCCCAGGGAGATCACCATTTCTTGGCTGCCTTCACTTAGCGTGAATTTGACGCGCTGCGGATCAAGCGCTTCAACCTGGACGACGTTTTTGTAATACTGTTTGAATTGCGGCACGCCCTCGTCAAAAAATTTGTGAAAGGAAAACACCACATCCTCGGCCGTTATCGGTTTTCCATCCTGGAAACGGGCGGCCGGATTGAGATGAAAAATAATCCAGGTATAGTCTGCGGGATATTCGACCTTTTCCGCGATCAAGCCGTAATACATTTCGACTTCATCCTCAGACGCGACAAGCAGCATATCATACAATTCGCCGCTGCCGACCGCCGCATTGCCGCGCTGGGCATACCGGTGAAACGTGTCATACGTGCCAATTGTGTGCAGTGCCAGCGTGCCTCCTTTGGGCGCGTCGGGATTCACATATTCGAAATGCGTGAAATCCGCCGGATATTTCGGCTCGCCGCGCATCCCAATCGCATGGGATACCGTCACCTGCGCCTCGGCAATGAGCGTGAGACTGCCCATTATCACGATCAAACCAATCAATATTATTAGATGCTTTCGCATAAAATCACCTCGATCTCCTGGACGGAGTGCGAAAGCTCTGCTTTCGCAGTCAAAGCAGAGCTTTGACACTCCTTATGTTTGCATGTTCAATCTATTTCACGTCACTATCCTTTATACGTCCTGTCAAGAGAAAACGTCAAGAGCAGTTTACAAGTCGCCTTCGTTTTTCTGTTTGGGCGGCTTGTGCCCTGAAAGCTCTGCTTGCGGGGGACTGAGGGGGTAGAACTTCACAGTCCTGCCGCTTCGTCTGTCTGACCATAAATTGCCAGAGACCTCAGAAATTCCCGGTTTTCACGATGTTCGCCCATCCGCCACAAAAATCAAAAATAGAGTAAAAAACCTTGACAGCATTCCATTTTCATACATAAAACTTGAGCGTTACAGTTATCTTATGATTCCTCGCCACACGTT
Source organism: Candidatus Vecturithrix sp. (assembly GCA_040772385.1). Classification (GTDB taxonomy): domain Bacteria; phylum Moduliflexota; class Moduliflexia; order Moduliflexales; family Moduliflexaceae; genus Vecturithrix. Next base: position 1,939,461 of record JAXGYF010000001.1, read on the forward strand.
GCATGGGGAATCATAAAAAATATCAACATCGTGTCAGAGGGAGGTTCGCCATGAGAGAGAGAAAGCTTCTTTCACAGGTACTTGTCGTAGTATGTGTCTGTTGTCTTTTTGTGGCCGGACAGTCGCAGTTTGCGTCCGCTTGTTCGACTCTGGTTGCCGGAAAGAACGCAACCAAAGACGGGGCCGTGTTATTAGGGCACAATGAAGATAACGGCGGAACGCGGAACACGCTGCATTGGCAGATTCCTCGACAAAAACACAGCGCTGATGAGGTCGTTCATCTGAAACGCGGAGGAACGCTGCCTCAGGTTGAAGTCACGTATGCTTATACCTGGTCTGAAAATGTCGGGATTGAGTGGAGCGATGGCGGCATAAATGAATTTGGCGTCGCGCTGGGCAGTAATTGGGCTGGTTCACGGGTCAAACCAGAGGAAGCTGAATTCACTGACGGCGGCATCGGGTATATGCTGCGCCATTTAATTCTGCAACGAGCGAAAACCGCTCGCGAAGGAGTAGAAATCGCCACACAATTACTGGCGCAGTTCGGGTATGCTCATCCCGGCCGTTCCTATCAGATTGCTGATCCGCAAGAAGGATGGGTACTCCATGCGATCCAGGGCAAACACTATGTCGCCAAACGCGTCCCAGATGATGAAGTCTATTTTGTTCCGAACGTGTATGTCATCCACGAGGTTGACTTTGAAGACCATGAAAATTACATTGCCTCTGACGGGCTGAAAGAGTATGCTATTGAACACGGTTGGTATAATCCTGAAGAGCCTTTTGATTTTGCTGAAGTGTTTGCTGACCCTGAGAGCCTGGTTGCCAAATCCAATACGTATCGTCAATGGGGTGCACAATTTTTGCTGACCGGAACAGAACCGAAATTCTTAGCTGGTGAATGGAAACTGCCTTTTTCAGTCAAACCAAACCGGAAAATTGGCGTGGAAGATGTGGCGCAAATTTTGCGTTATCACTATGAAGATACCCCATTGTCAGTAAACCCTGGCTATGAAGAAGGCACTCCTCATAGCGTCGGCGAGCGCAAAATCTGTGTCAGGAGCACGAATACCGCCTTTATCGCTCAATTACGGGCAAATATGCCGCAAGAAATCGGCTGCATTTACTGGCTGGCCACAGGCAGCCCCTGTATATCCGTATTTGTTCCCTGGTATTTAGGCATGGTTGCGCTTCCTGAACAGTGGCAGATAGCGGACGAAACCCCATTCAATACAAAACGTCCGTTTCTTGAGTATCATTTCGAACCAACGGCAGAAAAGCTGAAATTTAATCCACAGTCCGCGTATTACACGTTTTGTGAGCTTGAGTACCTTCTTGACAAGAATTACAAAGATGAGATCGGAGAAGTACAAACAACATGGCAGGCAATGGAAAAAAGAGCACTCGCATTACAAGCGGATGTCGAAAAAACAGCGATCGGACTCTTTGAGACTGATAAAGAACTCGCGATGCAGTACGTGACTCAATATTCAACCGGACTCGCATTAGAAGCGTTCAGCAAAGCCAGAATGACGATTGAGGAATTGCAAACCAAATACATGGCGCAATAACATTTCTTAATGAATCCCAGAACAATCCCTCCCCGAAAGGAAGGGACGTCCGATCTCCCCTCTCCTTCGGAGGGGCTGGCAGGGGTAGGTATAACGTGAGAGACACGCTCGTGTGCCCTGTCTCCTGGCGATCAATCGCCAGTCTCAAAGCGAAAGGACGCTGAAGCGCCCTCTGACATTCAGCCGCGGGCTTCAGCCTGCTTCAGCTTTGAGACCGGCCATTGATGGCTGGGCGGACGAGGCATCAGCACACCATACCTACCCCTGTTCCCTCGAAGGGGGCAGGGGGGGAGGTTTCGCAGGGTGATTCCCGAATGAATTATTGAATCTTCATCAGCGTCCTTTCGCGTTGAGACTGAGGAGAAAAAAACAACGATGGCAAATTTTCAGGAGACGGCCAATTTTATCTGGCAGGTGGCCGATGATATTTTACGCGGCGCGTTTAAGCCGCATGAATACGGCGATGTGATTCTGCCTTTTGTGGTGCTGCGGCGTCTGGATTGCGTATTAGAGCCGGTTAAGGACCAGGTCATCGCTATCTACGCGCAATTCAAAGATCAGTTAGACGAAGACGCCGTGCACCCGGTTCTGCTGCAAGCCGCGCAGGGCCGGCAGTTTTATAATACCTCTTTGTACGATTTACGCCGCCTGGCCCAGGACGCCAATAACATTGAATTGAACTTCAAAGCCTACATCAACGGCTTCAGCAAAAATGTGCGGACCATGATCGAACACTTCCAGATTGACAAGATCGTCGGCAAGCTGAACCGCAACAACCTGCTGTTTATGCTGGTGAGCAAGTTTACGGAAGTCAATTTGAATCCGACGGAAGTTTCGAATCATGAGATGGGGTTGATCTTCGAACATGTGATCTACAAGTTTTATGAAATGTCCAACGAAACCGCCGGCGAGCACTATACCCCGCGCGAAGTCATCCGCCTGATGGTGAATCTGTTGTTTGCCGAACAGAGCGAGGAATTGCAGGGCAAAGGCCTGGTGCGCTCCGTGTTTGACCCGGCCTGCGGCACAGGCGGTATGTTGACGATTGCCAAAGCGCACATTCAGGAACGGATCAACCCCAACGTGGAGATTGTGCTGTACGGCCAGGAAATTAACGAACAAACTTACGCCATCGCCAAATCCGACGTGCTGATCATGGGCGAGAACGCTGAGAATATCAAACTCGGCAGCAGTTTCAGTCAGGACGGCTTTGTCGGCAGGCAGTTCGACTACATGCTCAGTAATCCGCCCTTTGGCGTGAGTTGGAAAAAAGAAGAGAGCCTGATCAAACACGATCCGCAGCAGCGTTTTCACGCCGGATTGCCGCGCAGCAGCGACGGCGCGCTGCTGTTTTTGCAGCATAAGCTCTCCAAAGTGCAGGCGCGCGGCAGCCGCATTGCGATTGTGTTCAACGGCTCGCCCCTGTTTACCGGCGACGCGGGTTCAGGCGAGAGCGACATCCGTAAGTGGATCATTGAGAACGACTGGCTCGAAGCCATTGTCGCGCTGCCGACCGATCTGTTTTACAACACCGGTATTGCCACCTATATCTGGCTGGTCACAAACAAGAAACCTCCGCATCGCGCTGGCAAAGTGCAGTTGATCAACGCGGCCGGATTTTTTAAGAATATGCGTAAGAGCCTGGGCAGCAAACGCCATTACATCAGCGCTGAGCAGATCGCTGAAATCAGCGCGATTTATACCGGATTCAAAGCCGGCCCTTACTGCAAAATCTACGACAACAACGACTTCGGCTTTACCAAAGTCACGGTTGAACGACCCCTTCGACAAAGCTCAGGGCAGGCCCCTGATGAAAACGGCAAAATCGTGACCGACAGCAAAGGCCAGCCCAAAGCGGACAGCAAATTGCGGGATTATGAGAAAATCCCCTTGAAAGAGGATATTGACGCCTATTTCGAGCGCGAGGTCAAACCCCACGTGCCCGATGCCTGGCTGGATCGCAGCAAGGATAAAGTCGGTTATGAAATCAACTTTACCAAATATTTCTACCAATACACGCCCTTAGAGCCGCTGGAACGGATTAAAGCCGACATCCTGCGCCTGGAAGCCGAAACCGAAGGATTATTGCAGGAAATCTTGGGGTAACTACAAGGATAACACATAAGCAAGGATGAAAGAACTACAGGGATGGCTCATAAACAGGGATGAAGAAAATCCTTGCTTATGTGAAATCCCTGTAGTTCTCGTGCGGGAACGCGCATAAGCAAAGATTGTCTTCATCCTTGCTTATGCGCTATCCCTGTAGTTGTTATGTACGAAGATCTAACTTACAAAATTAACGGCTGCCTGTTCGCGGTGTATAACGAATTGAAAAACATCTGGTGGGAAGAGGTGTACGAAGAGGCCCTCCGCCTCGAACTCATCGCGCAAGGGTTGAAAACGGAACACCAGAAAGAGTTCGAGGTTTGGTATTTCACTAAACGGGTTGGGAAGTATCGGATCGATCTGTTAGTCGAAGATAGTGTAATTGTTGAGTTAAAAGCGGTTCCCCAAACATTTCCGCTGCATCAGGCGCAGTTGATTTCCTATCTTAAAGGGTTTAATAAACCGTTAGGCATTCTGGCGAATTTCGGTGCAGTGAAGTTAGAACACCGGACATTCCCGAATAAACTCGGACAAAAGCAGGCCATGCAGGATCACTTTGATTTTGACAAAATGCAGTTAGAAAGCAAAAATGAAATCAAAGAAATACTGTACATGGCGAATCGCGTGTTGGTAACGTTGGGACCGGGCTATTTCCATCAAGTGTATCGTCGGGCGTTGTATTATGAATTGCAGCAAGCCAATATCCCGTTCGAGGTGGTGAAACAAGTGTACGCCATCTATCGGCAGAAAACTCTGGATTCCAAAGAGGTGCGCTTCTTTATCATCGGAGATTTGCTGCTTTCAGCCGTTGCCGTGCAGTCCATAGATGACCTGCTGTTGTCGAAATTTCAGCATTATCTTCGTTACTATCGCTTGAAACGCGGATTGCTCATGAACTTTAACGCCATGCATTTGGACTTTCGATATATGAAGTTATAACTACAGGGATTATACAACTACAGGGAGTTCTCATAAGCAGGGATGAAGAAAATCCTTGCTTATGGGCAATCCCTGTAGTTCCACTAACGACAAGGATGACGCATAAGCAGGGATTCGTTATCCTTGCTTATGAGAAATCCCTGTAGTTCACCAGCGACAAGGATGACGCATAAGCAGGGATTCTGTATCCTTGCTTATGAGAACTCCCTGTAGTTCCACTAACGACAAGGATGACGCATAAGCAGGGATTCGGTATCCTTGTTTATGAGAACTCCCTGTAGTTCCACTAACTACAAGGATGACGCATAAGCAAGGATTCGTTATCCTTGTTTATGAGAACTCCCTGTAGTTCACTAACGACAAGGATGACGCATAAACAGGGATTCTGTATCCTTGCTTATGAGCCATCCCTGTAGTTTCACCGCATGAAAGCATATCCGGCTTACAAAGCCAGCGGCATTGAGTGGTTAGGGGACATTCCGGCGCATTGGGAGATGGTTAGGCTGAAACATCTTCTATTAGATGGGAATGATGGCATAAAAATAGGACCGTTTGGGAGTTCTTTAAAATCTGACATAATCAAAGAAGAAGGCTTTAAAGTCTATGGTCAGGAGAACGTCATAAAGAATGATTTCACCGCAGGACATCGGTATATTGACGATGATAAATTTCTTGAACTGAATGTTTATGAGCTTTTTTCTGGAGATATTGTTATTACCATGATGGGAACAATGGGGAAATCAAAAGTAGTTCCTCAAAATATTGAGAAAGGGATTATGGACTCCCATCTTATCAGAATCCGGGTAAATCCAGCATACTTTAACCCTGAACTTATTTCTCTTTTGATTAACGATTCCAATTATATTTTTACTCAAACCAAGCTTCAAAGTAGAGGTTCAATAATGGAGGGGTTAAATTCTTCTATTATAAAATCTTTACTGTTCCTGGTCCCTCCTCCTGATGAACAGAAACAAATTTTAGATTTTGTTTATCACAAAACGCGCCTGATTGACACCTACATCGCCAAAAAGCAGCAGCAGGTCGAACGCTGGCAGGCGTACCGAGCCGCGCTCATCAATCAGGCCGTCACCAAAGGCCTGAACCCGGCTGCGCCCATGAAAGCCAGCGGCATCGAGTGGTTAGGCGACATCCCCGCGCATTGGGAAAGAGCAAAATTGAAACATATTGCTAATTTTAAAAGTGGTGACTCAATAACTGCTACAGATATTAATGAGACAGGATATTTCCCTGTTTATGGTGGAAATGGCATTCGTGGGTATACTGATAGATTTACTCATAACGGCAATTTTATTCTTATTGGCCGTCAAGGAGCACTTTGTGGAAATATCCACTATGCGAAAGGATGTTTCTGGGCTTCTGAACATGCAATTATTGTTTATCTGCAAACTGACTATGAGCAGGTCTGGTTTGGAGAATTATTGAGAGCTATGAATCTTAATCAATATTCATTAGCAGCGGCCCAGCCTGGTCTGGCTGTAGAAACTATAAGAAATCTTATCATCCCCATTCCTCCAAAGGTAGAACAACAAAATATTGCAAGTTATATTAAGAAGCAAACCACCAAAATAGACACACTGGTCGCCGCCACCCAACGCCAGCTTGAGCGTCTGCACGCCTACCGCACGGCCCTGATTTCGGATGTGGTGACCGGCAAGCTGGACGTGCGCAACACAGCGGGGGCGTCATGTCGTCTTAACGGAAATAACGTTTCTTAATATCTTCTGCAACCACCGGACTTGCGAGAACGCCGTTTCTGAGCTTGTCAACAAGCGCGTTGTCCATTACCGACTTGAATTTGAGCTCCCCCTGTTCAATTTTCGCGAGTAACTGTGAGACCGTTTTTTGCACAACATAATTGCAATCCACGATTGAAGCAGCCGTGGGAAAATCTTTGTATTCGGCCTGCGAAATCTCTACCAGCGTCGCCGCCGGCAGACCGCGCCGCCGCCGTTTCACCCGTTCTTTTTGCGACGACGAACACACCAGAATCAGCACGTCATCTGTGGCGGGATGATGGTTGAGGACAATAAAATAGTGGGGTTCACGGGATGCGAACGTCGTTTCGATAAAATAATACACTGAACCGGAACGTAATGTAGCTTTCAGCTGGACTTCCGGCGGAATATTCATAGGTCACTCAGTTCCACAACCCTTCAAGCCGGGAGAGTTCCTGGAATTCCGCAAGACTATCCTGCTTTCCTTCCAACGACAAGGAAAAACAGGGATCAGCCGCAGGATCGGTGGGATCAGCGAAGAAATCTTCCAATTGCATTTTTACCCGGCTGTAGAGGCGTAATTGCGCTTCATGCTTCTTCCACTCCGGATAGGCATGCGTGAATTCGGCAAGCTGAAATTCATTGTAAGAACCAAACTGTTCCCATACAAAGGTTAAAGCCTCTCGATCCGAGAGTGAAAGAGTATCAACGTCAAGCGGGGCGTGCAGGCAAATAGAGAGGCGATCATCGGAAAGACGCAGATATTGCGTCGCATACGCGCGTTCGTCCTCGCCGAGAAAATCGCTCATCTCGGCAATATCTTTGACCCCGGAAGCGACCGGGCCCAATTTCATGGCGAAATATTCATCATTCGTGATGGGGCGGCCATATTTGCGTAAATGATAGCGGTCAGCAAAATAGATAAGTTTCAGGGCTTTCAACTTATTAATTGCGCCGCCCGCCTGTTCTGCCAAAAACCCAAGCGATTGCGTCGCTTTCCGATAATCGAAATTCAAATGAATGCACATGCTTCATTCCTCCTCTATACAAATTTTGTCCTTTGCCGTGAATTGTCAAGAACTTTTTCCGAGTAGGGATGATTTCGCAGGAAAATAGCCTTGACAAGATGAGAAAATTGCAGCAGACTAACAAGAAATCTCAAGAAGGGGGGGAAATTATGCCGCAAAACTACCGTGAACAGCACTTTGAAGACCATATCGAGCAACATTTGCTGCAATCCGGCTATCGCAAAGGCCTGGCAGCGGAGTATGACAAAGACCTGTGCCTGATGCCGGAAGAAGTCATCCGTTTTCTCCAATCCACCCAGCCCAACGAATACGCCAAACTGGAGCAGCAATACGGCGCGAATACGCCGCAGAAGCTCTGCGCCCGGATCGCTCATGAAATCAGTCAAAAAGGCACGTTGGACGTCTTGCGCAAAGGCGTCAAAGATCGCGGCGTAAAATTCCGGTTGGCTTATTACCAACCGCAGAGCGGTCTGAATCCGGAACATGAACGCCTTTACCGGCTCAATCGCTTTACAGTGGTGCGCCAACTGCGCTACAGCCGCAAAAACGAGAATTCCCTTGATCTGGTGCTCTTTCTGAATGGCCTGCCGATTATCACGGCGGAACTCAAAAACTCCCTGACCGGGCAGTTTGTGGAAGACGCGATTAAACAATACCAGAGCGACCGCGATCCGGCCGAAGCGCTGCTCAAATTCAAACGCTGTTTAGTGCACTTCGCGGTGGGCAGCGAGAAAGTCTCTATGACCACGCGCCTCCAAAAAGCTCACACCCATTTTCTGCCTTTTAATAAGGATACGGAGAACCCGGTCAACCCGCACGGACATCAAACCGCGTATTTATGGGAAGACCTGTGGCAGCCGCCGGTGCTGCTGACGCTGCTCGACCGCTATTTGTGCTTTGAAACCAGAGAAGAGAAACTTTACAACGAACGTCAGAAACAGGTGACGACCGTATCCGAAGAACGCCTGCTGTTTCCGCGTTTTCATCAATTAGACGTGGTGCGCAACATTCTGGCAGCCGTACGCGCCGAAGGCGTGGGACAGCAGTATTTGGTGCAGCACTCCGCCGGATCAGGCAAATCGAATTCGATTGCCTGGCTGGCGCACCAATTGGCCGGACTCTACCAGCACGACGCCGACGCGGAACGCCTGTTCGACTCAGTCATCGTGGTGACCGACCGGCGCGTGTTAGACCGACAACTGCAAAAAACTATCAGTCAATTTGAGCAAACCGCCGGGGTAGTTAACTGCATTGACAAACATTCCGATCAACTCCGCCAGGCCTTAGAAAGCGGCAAAGATATTATTGTTTCCACCTTGCAGAAATTCCCGGTCATTGCCGCGAAATTGGCCGAACTGCGGGTCAAAGGCAAACGCTTTGCCGTGATCATTGACGAAGCCCATTCCAGCCAATCCGGCGAAAGTTCGAAACAGTTGAAGCAAGTGCTCTCCGTGAACTTAGAAGAGGCGGAAGCCGCAGATCAGGAGGACTTTGATCTGGAAGACCTGGTCAACCAGGAGCAGGAAGCTCGCGGCCGCCAGCCGCACATTTCGTATTTCGCCTTTACCGCCACGCCCAAAGGCAAAACCCTGGAACTGTTCGGGCGCCGCAGCCCTGAAGGCAAGCATGTGGCTTTTCATATCTATTCCATGCGGCAAGCCATTGAAGAAGGCTTTATCCTGGACGTGCTCAAAAATTACACGACGTTCGAACGCTATTTCAAACTGGTGAAAACCATTGAAGGCGACAGCGAGCATGAGAAAAAGCAAACGATCCGGCTCCTGAAATCTTATGTGGATTTGCAGCCGCACGCCATCGAGATGAAAGCCCGCATCATGCTGGATCACTTTTTAGCGCACACCGTGAAAACCATCGGCCAGCGCGGCCGGGCCATGGTCGTCACGCGCTCGCGTCTGCACGCCGTGCGCTTCTTCCAAACCTTCCAGCGCATCATGGCCGAAAAACACCTGAAATTCAAACCCTTAGTCGCTTTTTCAGGCGAAGTCAACGACCCGGACACCCAGGAAAAACACACGGAACACAGTTTGAACAAGCTGCCCCCGAAACTCAGCATTGAGGATGCCTTTAAAACGCCGGAGTACCGGCTGTTGATTGCCGCGAACAAGTTTCAAGTCGGGTTTGACGAACCGTTGCTGCACACGATGTATGTGGATAAACGTCTGGCCGGAGTGCAGGCCGTGCAAACCCTGAGCCGTCTCAATCGTTTCAAAAAAGGCAAAGAAGACCCCATGACGCTGGACTTTGAAAATGACGCCGAAGACATTCAGCAGGCTTTTCAGGATTATTACCAGACCACGATGTTAGACGAGGAGACCGATCAGAACAAACTGTACGATTTGCAAGGCCAGTTAGCCGCGTTCAACCTGTTTACGGAAGAAACGCTCAATGCCTTTGCGACGATCTTTTTTGATAAGAAACACCCCCAGGAACATCTCCAGCCGATTCTGGATCAGGTTGTGTCCGACTGGCGCGAACTACCGGAGCAGGAACGCGAGGATTTTCGCTCAATTTTGCAGAAATATATCCGCGCTTACGGTTTCTTGTCGCAAATTCTCACGTTCACAGATGCGGATCTGGAAAAGCTGTATGTGTTTGCCCGCCATCTCAACCGGAAATTGGATCGCCGCCGCGACCGCCTGCCCTATGAAGTCCTGGACGCCGTTGATCTGGATTCCTTTCGCATTCAACAAACCTTTACCGGCTCAATCGATCTGGTTAAAGATAACGCCGAAATTTACACCACTGGCGACGGCGGCATGCCTCATCCGAGCCATGAAACCGATTTTCTTTCCCGCATTCTCGAATTCCTGAATGAAACCTACGGCGTTAATCTCAGCGATGACGACAAAGTGGATCTTGAACGCATTAAAATCAAGTTAGAGAGCAATGACGAGCTGCGCAGCGTGTTTACCGGGAACAATACGCTCGAAGCGATCCGCTATAAATTCAATCAGGCCCTGGACGCGCTGATTTTGGAATTTGTCTTTCACAAACTGGAATTGTATAAAAAACTGACCGAACCCGATACCAACGCCATGTTTAAGCAGAAGTGGTTCGAGGAACTGTATCGCAAATATCGATCCTGAACAAACGAGCATCGGCCCGGCCATGGCGAGAAAAAGACCGGGTTTCTGGGAGAAACCCGGTCTTTGAGAGGGGGCAGCTTATTCGATGGCTTCACCGCCGCTATCCACGTTTTCAGCGGTAAACACGCGAGAACCGAGAGTGATTTCATGCGGCACTTCTTCGCCGGCCAGGATTTTCAGCGCGATGTCAATGGCTTCTGCGCCGCCGGTCGGATATTGGAAGGTGGCGTCCATAATGCCTTGTTTGACATACATGATGCCTTCATGCGGTAACGCATCAATGCCGACGAACTTCATTTCTTTTTCGCGTCCGGCTGCTTTAGCGGCTAAATATGCGCCGTGCGCGCCGGGATCATTATGAGCGTACACCAGATCAATCTTATCGAACCGCGCCAGGGCTGACTCCATTTCCTTCCGGGCATCGGGTTCCAGCCATTTCATATCTGCTTCAAAAATCACTTCAATCTCCGAGCCTTTGATCCCTTCACGAAATCCGGAGTTACGATCCTGTCCGGGCGTTGAGGTCATCAAGCCTTTCAATTCCACAACTTTGCCTTTCCCTCCCAGGGTTTTCGCAATCCATTCACCGGCTGCTTTGCCAATGATCTTGTTATCGGCGCCGATGAAACAGGTATATTTATCGCCGACAACCCGCCGGTCTAACACGATGACCGGAATCCCGGCATCCATGGCTTTGGCGACCGGTTCGGTCAGCGGTTGCGCTTCTTTGGGGCTGATAATCAGCAAGTCAACGCCGGCACTGACGAACTCTTCAACATGTGCGCGCTGTTTCAGCGTATCATTCTGCGCATCTTTATACACGACTTCCAGATTCGGATGCTGATCTGCAGCGGCTTTGACATCCGCGTTCATCTGCACACGCCAGGGTTCGCCCAGATTACACTGACTCATGCCAATCGTGTATTTGTCCTGGGCCAGTGCAGAGAAGGCACACGTACATACGACCACTGTGACGATCATGACTGTCAAAAACTTCTTCATAGTAATAACCTCCCTTGAAAACGATAATAATAGAAGTTCTGCCTGGCAGGACTTGTCGGATATTGTCAGACGGGTCTGAGTTGTCTAACAAATTCACCCCATCCAGGTCTTTCCGCTGAATTTTTCAAACACTCGTGTTTCTCTGGAATTCTCACCCCCTTTGCACTCCTCTTTTGTGCAGTTGATTTTTACGATTATACCCCACCAAACCCCTCAGTTCCTCAGAGCTGTTAAGGCGGCTGAATTTATTTGCGGCGTCTTCCTTGCGTGAGTACTGCCAGGATAATGATGACGCCCGTCGCCATCAGCCGTCCGGCTTCGGGAACCGCGTTAATGCTCAGAATTTTTTCCAGGTATCCAATCGTGAGAATACCGAGTAAGGTCAGGCCGATTCCACCGCGTCCGCCGGCCAGATTCGTACCGCCGATGACGACCATTGCAATCGCGGTTAATTCATACGTGGCCCCGGCTTCAGGATCGCCCTGCTGTTCCTGCGCGGCCTGACAGATTCCAGCGACAGCTGAAAGTAAACCGGCGGCCGCATACGCCATGAGTTTGGCCCAGTTCACTGGGACGCCGGATAGGCGCGCGGCTTCTTCATTGCCGCCCAATGCAAATAATTGGCGGCCCCAGCGATGACGGGCAACGAACAGCCACACGATCGCAAGACAGATGAAAAAAATCACTGTTACGACCGCCAGATTGCCCCCCAGAATGCGGGAATCGATCATACGGAAAATGTTCGGGAGATCGACATAGCGGTACGTGCCGTCAGGATTTTGCACCGCCGTGGCGATTTTCCGGCCGCCGCTCACATATTTTGCCATTCCTCGCGCAACCGACATGATGGCGAGTGTGGCGATGAAGGGCTGCACTTTAAACCAGGCCGTTAAGACGCCGGAGATTGATCCGCAGGCTGCGCCAATCAGCAAACACAACGGAATCGAAACCCAGGCCGGCCAGGAAAAATGGATGCTCATCAATGAAAAACAAACCGCGATAAACCCCAACACACTTCCGACCGAAAGATCGATCCCGCCGGTGAGAATGACCAGGGTCATGCCACAGGCCAGAATACCGTACACCGATGCCTGGCGCAGGGTGTCCCGGTGCGTTCCGGTTTTCAAAAACGCGCCATCCGCGTTGAAAATCATCCCTAACACCAGCACCAGAATAAGCGCGATAAAAGCCCGGCCCGCAGAACTGGCGAGCATCTGGTTCAGTCGGTTGGATTTTTTTGTTTCAGCAGTGGTTTCCGGCTTCATACTTTGTTCTCCCTTCCAAAATGATTACCCTTCAGATGATAGGTTTTTCCCATAGCAGCTTCCAGGATCACTTCTGCTGACGCCTGTTCACGGGTAAAGGCCGCCGTAATTTGTCCGCGATGCATCACGACAATCCGATCACTCATTGCCAATAATTCCGGCATTTCAGAGGTAATTAATACAATCGCAATCCCCTGCGCCGTCCATTCATTCATGAGTTGATAAATTTCATGTTTGGCGCCCACATCCACACCGCGCGTCGGTTCATCTAATAAAAGCAGTTGGGGATTGGTTTGAAGCCATTTGGCGAGCACGACTTTCTGTTGATTCCCGCCGGACAGTTCATTGACTTCCATATCCAGGGAGGCGGCGCGAAGATTCAATGCCTGTCCGAGTTCGGCAGTTACTTGCCGCTCGCGTTCGACCTGACGCCAGCCGCGAGGCGACAGGCGATTCAGATCAGCCAGGGTCACATTCGCGATCACCGACATCGAGGGCACGAGGCCGGTGGCCTTGCGATCATTCGTTAATAAAGCGATTCCATGATCAATAGCCTGGCGCGGTGCGCGAATCTGCAGCGATAGTCCGTTCAATTTAACCCTTCCCTGGGCAGCATGACCATACGCGCCAAACAGGCCCAACAGCAGTTCGCTTGCGCCCGATCCTCGCAAACCGCCAATTCCCAGAATTTCACCTGCGCGAACAGAAAAGGACACCTTCTTCACCAGCGACTTGCCCCCGTGTTGGTCAGGAGTCACGCTGAACTCTTCGACACGTAAACGATCGTCGCCAACACGCGGCAAATGGCGAGGAAAGTGCTGTTCCATAGCACGCCCAACCATCCACTGAATTAATTTGGGGATAGGCAATTCTGCGGCAGGCGCTGAGCCGATATACTGTCCGTCTCGCAACACGGAAATTCGGTCGGCAATTTCTTCAATTTCTTCCATGCGGTGGGTAATATAGACGATGCCATAGCCTTTGGCTTTGAGTTCGGTAATCAAGCGAAACAGTTTCCGAACTTCCGGGGCATTCAAGGCGCTGGTCGGCTCATCCATAATAATCACTTTGGCCTGAATACTCATGGCTTTAGCGACTTCCACCAGTTGTTGGATGGCAATCGGATAGGTGTCTAACGGCAGGTCAACCTCAAGATCTAAACCCAGTTGGTCTAATACCCGCCGGGCTTCTGCTTTTTGCAGCGTATCCTGCACAAAGCCATGACGGGTGATTGAACGCCCCAGAAAAATATTATCTGCGACAGACATAGAGGGGACAAGGGATAACTCCTGATGGATGACGGCAATTCCCAGGGCAGTCGCTTCTTGCGGCGAATGCGGATGGACTGTCTTTCCTTCGATCTCGATCTCCCCTTCAAAATCCGGATAGACTCCGGCTAAAATCTTAATCAGCGTGCTCTTGCCCGCGCCATTCTCACCGGCTACAACATGCACTTCACCCGGGAAAATTACCAATTCGACATCCTTTAAAACCTGCACCCGCCCGAAACTCTTACAAATACGCTTCATTTGTACGATTGGGAGAGGCGAACTCGGATTCTGGTTCTGTTTCATGTACCTGCCCTCAACGTCCAAATCTTCCGGTTTTCCCCATTGATACAATTTGTTGCATATATATCCTGACTACAGCAAGTCTTATGCCAAAAAACAGAGATTCACCGAATGACCCGGCTGACCCGGCCTTTTGCTTTGTGTATCGGAGAGATTCAACCAATCTACAGCCTTGAAAGGGAAAGCACATGTGAAGCTCTTTTCTCATAACGAGCGTATGTGGGAAAAATTCTTCCCATTTTCTGGCGAAATTGTCAGTGGGAATACAGGGATGCGGTGGCTTTGTCAAACAACGCAGACCTCTCCGACAAAGCCTGTTAGAAGCGGTTTTAAAAATCTATGTCACCAGCATTTCGAGAGAAGGGCACAGGAGTGTCAACGCTCGTCTTTGATCGTCAAAGGCGAGCGTTTTCGAAATGTTGGCATTGAAACCATGTCATGCGGGTCTGTTTAGCGGCAGGCGGACATGGAAGGTGGTCTTCTCTCCGCTTTCACAGGTGATAATGCCCTGGTGCGACTCGATAATATGCTGGCAAATTGAAAGTCCCAGGCCTGAATTGTGCTTGCCGACTTTCGTAGTGAAAAAGGGATCAAAGATATGTTTCACGATCTCTTCAGGAATGCCGTACCCATTGTCGGTCACAGTGACTTCAACATATTTTTCATCTTCGGGAAGCTGGATCGCAAGTTCGATCTTCCCGTCGTACATGACAGCTTCGATGCTATTGACAATCAGATTAATAAACACTTGTTTCAATTTATTCTCATCGCCGAGAACTCGAATATCCTGTTCCTGATGATTCCAGATCAGATGCAGATATTTTTCTTTGATTTTGTGACTGAGCAGCAGAACGATCTCATCGAGCAGTATCACGAGGTTGAGGGATTTCCAGGGCTGTTTTTTGAGTTTTGAAAAGGACAGTAAACTCCCGATAATTTCGACAATCCGGCGTAGTTCATTTTCCACTTTATCCAACTTTTCAAGGCTGTCGTCATCATGATTTTTACGTTTCAACAGCGCGACATAATTCTGGATAATCCCCAGGGGGTTATTTATTTCATGTGCGACTCCGGCCGCCAGTTCCGCTACTGACGCGATTTTCTCCGCGCGTAAAAAATATTCCTGAAAATAGCGATCTTTGGAAACATCTTCGATCAGAAGAATTGTACCGAGAAATTTATAATCTTCGTCTTTAAATGGAAAGATATGCAGCCTCAGAATTTTCTCCTGCCGGTATTCCAGTTCATCCCATGACCATTCTTCTCTTTCGCGAATTCGGAACAGAATATCCTCAGCCTCGTGAATCGCCTGTGGAGTAAAGATCGTTTCAATGTGTTGGCGGCTCAGGTCAAGCTCCTCGATCTCAAGAATCCGGACCGCCGCGTAGTTAATAATATACACGCAATTGTCAGGGTCGAGGATAATCACCCCCTCCGGCAGGTTCTTGATAATATTTTCATTATATTTTTTCAGCAGATATAATTCCCGGTTATCGCTTTCCAGCTCTTCACGACTCAAGACATACGAATAGGTCAGTTTGATCAGTTTGATTTTATCGAGATCCCGCACTTCCTCAGTGCCACGGCGATAGCCGTTTTTCAGGATTGTGACCCGATCAGCGACTTCAAAGATCTCATCCATATTGTGGGAGATATAAATCACGCTTTTTTGCTGGCGTTTGAATTCAGGCAGGAGTTTATAGACGTATTCCATCTCTTCGGGCGTGAGCTTGCTTGAAATTTCGTCAAAAATGATAATTTCCGGATCAAGGGAAAGCACTTTTGCCAACTCAACCATCTGCTGTTTATCCTGGGAGAGGAATTCCAGCGGCACATCCACAGGAATATCAACCCGCATGGCTGCAAAAATCTCTTCAGCCTTTTTGCGCATCACATCATATTTGATGCCTCCGAACCAGTTGGTAATCGTTTGACCGGCAAAAATATTTTCAACCGCATTCAGCGTCGGAATGACATTGATGCTCTGATACATCATCCCAATCTTCTGCTGCATAGAGGATTTCGGGGTGAAATAGTCAATCCGCTTGCCCTTGAACAAGATGTCGCCTTTATCTTTGACGACTGCTCCGCTTAGCAGCTTGACTAAGCTAGATTTGCCGGCGCGATGTTCCCCGACCAGGCCGTGAATTTCACCTTGGAATACGTCAAAGTCCACTCCCTGCAAGGCCTTGCAGGCATCGTAACTGACATGAATGTTACGCATCTGAAGAATGGGAATCGGATGTGAATGAGTCATAAAAGGCTTAAAAGCCGGGTTTTTTCAAAAAACCCGGCTTTTCTCCGCACATATATTTCTAAAAAGCTATATGCCAAGTTTTTTCATGCGATTGTATAAAGTTCTGCGACTGATATTCAGAAGATCCGCTGCTTTTTTCTTCACCCCCTGGCTTTTATCGAGCGCATCGAGAATAATTTCGCGGTTGAGGCTCTCAAAGGCTTCTTCATAGGTGTTAACCGGCTGGCGTTCGATCAATTCGGCATATTGCGAGGCCAGTTCGCTTACGCCAATTTGATCCTGTTCGCAAAAAATGATCGCGCGTTCCAGACAATTGCGCAGTTCACGTACATTACCAGGCCATTCATGCTGTTCGAATAACCCGCGCACATCTTCACGAAGCCCGCGGATCTGTTTCTGATAGACCTGATTGAAATGTTCAATGAAATAGTCCACCAGTAACGGAATATCGTCTTTGCGTTCACGCAGCGGAGGTAAATGAATGGTAATCACAGAGAGGCGATAATAGAGATCTTCACGAAATTTTTCTAACGCCAGCAGTTTTTTCAGGTTTTTGTTCGTGGCTGTAATAATGCGGATATCGGTGTGGATACTTTTTGTCCCTCCTAATCGCTCAAATTCCTGTTCCTGAATGACCCGCAGAATCTTGGACTGCGTTTTCAGGCTCATGTCTCCGATTTCATCCAGAAAGATCGTCCCTGTATCCGCTAACTCAAAACGTCCTTTGCGTTCCTTCACCGCTCCGGTAAAAGCCCCTTTTTCATGCCCAAAGAGTTCACTTTCCAGAAGGTCATCCGGCAAAGCCGCGCAATTGACGCGAATAAACGGTTTATCGGCGCGCTGGCTGAAATGATGCAGCGCATTCGCCGCCACTTCTTTGCCTGTGCCGCTTTCCCCGGTAATGAGCACTGGAGCCGCGGTTGGCGCAGCTTTCTCAATGGTTTTGAGAATTTTCTGCATTCCCGCGTTACGGGTAATCAATTGGCAGGAAGGGTCTGGAGCGACGGAGCGATGCCGGGCGCGTGTGGCAGCGAGTTCATGAATTTCACGCAGCAGTTCCGGCAATTTGAGGGGTTTTGTATAAAAATTCAAAGCCCCGTATTTCATGGCTCGCACGGCATTCTCGACCGTCGGATAGCCGGTGATCATAATGACCGCAATCGAAGCGTCAGCTTTTTTCACAGTCTTTAGCAGATCAATCCCTCCGATTTCCGGCATTTTCACATCCATGAGAATCAGATCGATCTGTTCCTGGCGCAGGAGCGAAGGCACATCGAGCGGATTCGTGACATACAGCGTGGCATAACCTTCGTCGCGAAGTAATTCCGATAGCGACAGGCACATTTCCAATTCATCATCAACCAGAAGAATCGTATAAGCCATGAACCGCTCCTCAAGGTATTGTCTGACAATTCAAGATCGAAAAATAGGAAGCTCTTCAGCCCTTCTTTCTCCGGCATCCTTGTCCGGAAAACAGTAACAGGAGCACCCTCACAAATTTCCGCCTGTTTTTTTCCGGATACGATTGTTTGGGGGACACCCACTCACTACGTCAAAAGATTTTACATGATCGGAGGAATGTCAAGAAAAAACTGGAAACCTCTGATAAGTCACCCCATTCTTGTGTATATATCAACGGCCCTGTTGACATCACGCCGGGTTGACAGATCCATTTATGCGTATATCACCAAGACTGTTCACATGGATGACTCTTTTCTCTCACCTGAAATTCACAAAAAATCCTTGACTTCTCTCGCTAGTGCCTGATAGTATTTCCTTTATTGTTGTTTTAAGGTATTTCGGGGAGAAGAGCAGCGATCTTCCGAAACATGGATACGCTGTCTGGTTCGGGAATCTGTAAAACTTTTCCCGAAACAACAAAAAAACAACCTGTCTGCCCTGTGTGGATAATTCAAGGAATAACAACAGAGAACAATGGAAACAAATGTCAAAGTATACCCAACCTTACCGATACTTGTGGTAGATGACGATTTGTATTCGCTCCAGGTCTGTGAACTTCAATTGAAAGGCCGGGGAATTACAAATATCCTCTGTTGCCAAAGCGGAAAAGAGGCTCTCACCGTGCTTGTCTCACAACGAATTGCGCTGATGATTTTAGATTTACACATGCCAGAGATGTCGGGTGAGGATGTGCTGGCTGTGGTCAGCCGACAATATCCTGAAATTCCGGTTATCATTACCACAGCGATTGATGAAGTAAGAACCGTTGTGCGCTGTATGAAAGCCGGCGCCTTCGATTACATTGTCAAACCCGTCGAAGCGACCCGTCTGGTCACAACCGTGACCCGCGCTATTGAATTTCAGGAACTGCGTCAGGAAAATGCGCGGCTCAAAGAGCGATTCCTGGATACGAACCTGAAACATCCTGAATTATTTGCACCTATCATCACGCAAAATCCACACATGTTTTCTATTTTTCGTTATATTGAATCAATTGCCGTCACCTCTCATCCTGTCCTGATTACCGGGGAAACCGGGGTGGGCAAAGAACTGATTACGCGCGCGATTCACCAGCTCAGTAACCGGAAAGGCGACTTTATTGCCATTAATGTCGCTGGTTTGGATGACACAACCTTTTCTGATACCCTGTTCGGACATAAACGGGGGGCCTTTACCGGGGCGGATCGATCGCGGGTCGGATTGATCGAAAAAGCCGCCAATGGAACGCTCTTTTTGGATGAAATCGGTGACTTAGCCCCAACATCGCAGGTGAAATTGCTGCGCTTGCTGCAAGAGCGCGAATATTATGCCCTGGGGGCCGATGTTCCCAGTTCAACCAATGCCCGCATTCTTGTCGCCACCAATCGCGATTTACTCACATTACAAGAAACTGGCACATTTCGCGAAGATTTGTATTATCGCTTGCTTTTACATCGTATCCATATCCCTCCGCTCCGTGAGCGACGCGATGATATTCCGTTGCTGGTCGACTTTTTTCTCCACCAAGCGGCAGAGGACCTGAACCGACCTGTGCCGACCCCGCCGCCGGAATTACTGGCCCTGTTTTCAGTGTATGACTTCCCTGGAAATATCCGCGAACTGCGGGCTATGGTGTTTGACGCGATGAGCCGCAATGAGTCCGAAAAATTATCGCTGCACAGCTTTCAAGGACTGATCCATCAGGAGCCGAACGTCGAAACCAGTGTGCCGCCTGAAGCGACTCTGTCAATCCATACCCTGCTTGGCCTGTTGGAATCGCTCCCGACATTAAAAGAAACAGAGAACCTACTTATCCAGGAAGCCCTGAAACGCACGGAAGGCAATCGAACCCTGGCGGCTGATTTACTTGGGATTACGCGTCAAACCTTACATCGTCGTATTCCTGGTAAAAAATGAGCGACGTGCTCACATGGAAATATCTCACCGCTTGCCCTGTGTACACGAGCAAGCCTTGCGCGATTCATTACCCTTTCCTGATGGTGGTAAAGTGATCCGTAAAGGTTATCTGACAATTTGCCTCTTTTCTTTTATTGACTTTTCTTTGTATAATTCTATAATAACTTTAATAGGACTTAGGTACGCACGCTCCCCCTCAGTCCCCCGCAAACGGGGGGAAGTACACATGAGACGTCCTATTTCTCATTTCCCCCGTTTACGGGGGGACAAAGGGGGACACACGAAAACTGTCCGAACTATTGATAAGCAACAATGCCGCATATTGAGCATCTCGTAATGGAGAAGTATTCATGATTAATGCGTTGACGTTTGATATTGAAGATTATTATCAGGTCGAAGCTTTTAAAAATTATATTACCTTTGAAGAATGGCCGCAGTATCCGAGTCGAGTAGAGGCAAATACGCAAAAAATTTTGGATATTTTAGCTGAATATAACGCCAGAGCGACGTTCTTTACCCTGGGATGGATTGCGGAACGGTTTCCTGAGATGGTAACGCGTATTATTGACGGCGGGCATGAGCTTGCCACCCACGGATACGCCCATCACATGGTATACAAGCAAACTCCTGCTGAATTTGAAGCGGATCTGGCAAAATCAATCGAGGTGCTTGAACGTCTCTCAGGCAAGAAAATTTTGGGGTATCGCGCCCCAACCTATTCTATTATTGAAGATTCCTATTGGGCCTTTGATACGCTGATAAAATATCATCTGGTGTATGATTCCAGTATTTTTCCCATTACCCACGATCGCTATGGGGTGCCCAATAGTGAACGCTTTCCCTACCGGGTCGAGCGCGATCATGGCGCATCAATTATGGAATTTCCCCTTTCGACTCTGCGGCTCTGGAAATGGAATTTCCCGATCGCTGGCGGCGGCTATTTACGCCTGTTTCCCTACTGGCTGCTGAAATATAGTTTGCGTTCCCTGAATCGGCAGCACAAACCCGGCATCCTCTATCTCCATCCCTGGGAACTCGATCCGGACCAGCCTCGGATTCAAAATATTCCTGTAACCACGCGCTTTCGTCATTATGTTAACCTGCGCTCGACGGCTGACAAATTGCGGCGCTTATTGCGCGATTTTCACTTTGCTCCTATTTGTGAGGTGTTAAATCTGCAAACACCGTGATTTCATGCTCTCCATTGTTATCATGGTATGGGACGCAGCGTGACTTCAAAGATTTTCGGCCAGTTTTTGCCGGTGAGATACAAGGTGTTACGATGATGATTATAGGCGATGCCATTTAGAACGCTGTCGTCGTTCAACGGCGGTAACTGTTGAAATAAGGGCACGGCGTCAATCACGCCGACTACCTCGCCATCAGCGGGATCGATCTGGACAATAAAATTTTGATACCAGACATTGGCGTAAATCAGGCCGTCAATGTATTCCAATTCATTCAAATACGGCACAGGCTCGCCCTGCACCGTCACCTCAATCCGTCGTTCCACCGCAAAAGTGTCAGGATTGCGAAACGTCAGCCCATTGGTGCCGTCGCTCATAATCAGCCATTGATCATCATTGGTCAGGCCCCAGCCTTCGGTTTCGTATTGAAATACTTCCAGGAGCGAAAAATCCGCCAGCGCATAGATAAAGGCCGTGCGGTTTTTCCAGGTGATCTGGATTAACCGGTCGTGCCAGCGGGTTAAACCCTCGGCAAACACCTCGGGTACCGCGATCTTTTTCAGCAGTTTTCCGGTGACAGCCTCCAATTTTTGGAGTGTTGATTGCCCGTACAGACCGGTGCTTTCATACAACACACCCTCATGATACAACAAGCCCTGCGTAAAGCTTGCGGTGCTGTGCGGAAGTGTATTGAGAATCTGAACCGTATAACGTTTCACCGTCTCCGCCCCCTCAACCTGGAAGGCCACAAAAAAGAAAAAGACAAGCAGAAAAACAACACGTTTTTTCACCAGTATAGACCTTTCTCGTAAAGGGTAATATGATATTTCGGAGTGCGAAAGCTCTGTTTTCGCTGTCAAAGCAGAGCTTTGACACTCCTGAGAACTATTCATCATTATAAACATGCCAGTGGGATTTTTCCGCTTCCCAGCGTTCAACAATTTCTTGCGGCGGACGCACGACTATCGCCTGGCACTCTGCGGTGACAGTCCCGTCAGGCAGACGAATTTCTCCGGCGACCTGAGCCCGGCTGGAGGTTTGTTTGAGCACCCATCCTACTACAGTTAAGGGTGTATTGGTCGGCGTCGGACGACGATAGGCCATTTCGAGTTTCATGGTGACCATGAGCATATCTGGCCCGCCTTTGAGCATCACCGCCCGGCCGGAAGTTTCATCGAGAATCGTGGCTAAAATCCCGCCGTGTACAATGCCCGGATAGCCGTTAAAATGTTCGGGCACGGTCACGGCGGCGCGAATCTGCTGCGCCTCGTGGTCTTCATACCAGGTCATTTTCAAGCCAATATCATTCTGTCGTCCGCACACAAAACAGGTTCGAGAACAAGGTTGTTTTTTCATGATCAAGATCCATCAGGGTGTTTCGGGAACGAGCCTTCGAAATTCCCGAAACACCCTTCTTCAGAGGATAGGTTCATAGTTACTTCTCTCATGCCTCACATTATGCGAAACCCCTACCCAATCGTCAAGAAAAAAGAGAGCAAGCAGACAACAAAGGGGCCACGTGGATTCCCTCTGACGAAACATTTTACTTGACTTGACAAGGGACAATCCGCAGGGTATACATTGAGTTTTCTGTGAAGTTTATGAAAATTGACGAAGAAGAATGACCGGAGTCGCCATGTCTTCACTCAAACAACTGCAACAGCAATATGATCTGCTTGGCGAAAAAATTCATCGCCTGCGAACCGCTCTGATCATCGAAACCGATGCGGCGGTCAAATTTAAACTGGAAAAACAAATTGAAGCCGCCGAACAAGAACAAAAACAGATTGAACACCAACTTGAAGGCAAAGAACGTCTGGCAATAATATCTCCCTACCGCGGTCTCTTCGCGTTTCGAGAACAGGATGAACGCTTCTTTTTTGGACGCGACGCCTACATCGAAAAATTACTCGAAACTATGCAAAGCAAAACTTTCATCGCTGTCATCGGCTTATCTGGCAGCGGGAAATCTTCGCTGGTGTATGCCGGCGTGTTTCCTGAATTACGGCGGCAGGGAGATTGGTTGATAACATCTTTTCGTCCCGGCGACAATCCTTTCCAGGCAGTCGCAAAATCTCTGATTCCGTTTCTCTATAGCGATGAATTGGAACGCCTCAGTCAAACGAAAAAACTCACTGAACAATTTAGATCTGCCGAAATTTCCTTATCTGATGTTATTGCGCGGATCATAGAAAAGAATGGGCAGACTGCAAAATTTCTGCTTTTCGCCGATCAATTCGAGGAGCTTTACACTCCCAATCAAAATGATGATGATCGCCGTCGCTTTTTAGATGAATTCCTCGCAACATCAGGAGTGCAAACGTCAGTGTGCAAAATCATCCTCACCCTCCGTGCCGATTTTCTCGGCAAAGCCCTCGCCTATCGCCCCTTTGCCGATGCCTTCCAGAATTCTGATATTGTCCTCGGTCCCATGAATCGAGAGGAACTCCGCACCACCATCGAAGAACCAGCTAAAGCTCAAAACGCTCAAATTGACGATGGTCTAACCGACCGGATTTTAGACGCGGTCAGCCATGAACCCGGCAACCTGCCGCTGCTGGAATTTGCCCTTACCGAACTCTGGAATCGTCAGACCAACGGCATCTTAACCCACGCGGCCTACGAAACCATCGGCGGCGTGGAACAGGCATTGGCCGCGTATGCCGAAAACATCTACCTCAATCTGAATGAAGAGGAACAAACTCGCGCCCAACGCATCTTCACTCAACTCGTCCGCCCCGGCGAAGGCACCGAAGACACCCGCCGCGTCGCTACTTATGATGATGTCGGTGAAGAGAATTGGGAACTGGTTACGAAGCTTGCGGATAAGCGATTAGTGGTGACAGGCGGAGCTCAAGAAACTGGCGAGATGGTTGAAGTCGTCCATGAAGCCCTGATTCAAAGCTGGCAGCGGCTTCGTGCATGGATGGACGCGGCTCGCGAATTTCGCATGTGGCAGGAACGCTTGCGGGTAGCAATGAATCAATGGAAACAGAACAATAATGATGAAGGAGCATTATTACGAGGGGCGGTTTTAGCGGAGGCAGAAAGATGGCTTGAACAAAAAGGAAAAAACATAAATCCAGAGGAACAGCGTTTCATTAAAATTAGTCTGCAATTAAGGGATAAAGAAATCTTTGAAAAAGAAAGGCAACGGCAAAGAGAATTAGAAAAAGAGAGGCGATATGCAATTGAACAAGCAAAAGCCGCTAAACGGCTCCGTAAATGGTTCATTGTGACAGCATTAGCAGCAATTATAGCTATTTTGGGTTTCTGGCAGGCTACCGAAAAAGAGAAAGCTGCTAATGAAGAAAAAAATGAGGCTTTGAAGACACAATCTTTATTCTTAGCGACTTCATCACGTAACCAAACAGAAAAGCTTTATCCGACTCAGGGAATATTGTTAGCTTTAGAAGCTTTGCCGAAGTCTATATCAAAACCAGAACGACCTTATGTTCCAGAGGCGGAAGAAGCATTATATGAAGCTGTTTATACGTTGAATAAACGATCCGTTTTGGTAGGGCATGAAAATAGCGTTTATTATGCTGCTTTCAGCCCTGATGGGCAATATATTGTGACAACCTCAAAAGACAATACCGCCCGTCTATGGAACGCTAACGAAGCAGGGAAACAATTGGCGATATTGGAAGGACATAAAGGGAGCATTGTGTATGCTGCATTTAGCCCGGATGGAAAACAAGTTGTAACCCTATCAAATGATAAAACTGCTCGTATATGGGATGTTAATACTGGAAAATTGCATAACGAATTGACCGGACATGAGGATAAAGTTTGGCATGCTGCTTTTAGTCCTGATGGACAACACTTGGTTACAGCATCTACCGATTCAACAGCACGAATATGGGATGTAAAGACTGGAGATCAATTACTCATCCTAAAAGGACATGAAGGCCATATCAATCATGTGGTATTTAGCCCTGATGGACAACGTATAGCTACAGCATCCAGAGATCATACTATCCGTCTATGGGATGCCAATAATGGTAAGCAATTACTTGTTTTAGAGGGACATAAAGATTCCGTAAGAAATTGTGAATTTAGTCCTGATGGTCAATATATTATTACTTCATCTTCTTACGATGGTACTACTCGATTGTGGAATGCGTATAGTGGGCAACAAATGTCTGTTTATGAGACAGAGATCTATCAACCTCCTGATTCTTTTGCCCGCGCAAGTTTTAGTCCTGATGGAAAAAAAGTGATCACAATAGCAGGAAACAGAGTTCAAGTTTGGGATTCCAACACGGGAAAACAGTTAGTTGTTCTAAAAGGGCATGATGCTCAAATTACTCATGCTGCTTTCAGCCCTGATGGACAGAGGGTTGTTACAACATCGTTTGATCATACTACTCGTCTCTGGGATGTTGTTTCAGGTCAAGAATCTACTGTTATAGAAGGACACACAGATAAGGTGTATCATGCTGCATTCAGCCCAGATGGTCAACGTCTTGTTACTACCTCTCAGGATAATACGGCTCGCTTGTGGAATTTAACTCCTGGAAGACAAGAAATCGTTCTCAAACCCCATACAAATCAAATGATGGATTCTTATTATGCTTATGCTACGTTCAGTCCTGATGGACAAACTGTTACAACTGTGTCATCAACCGATTGGGAAGGAAAGGATGCTGAAGTGCGTTCATGGGATGTAAAAACTGGAAAAGAGCGTATGTTGATAAGTCGCCAGATTCCAGCCCGTTATGCTAAATTTAGTCATGATGGGACATTATTGATCACAACAGCGACGAATGTAGTCCGAATATGGGATACGAAAACTACAAAGCAAATCACTATATTAAAACAAGAGTATAAATACCCATATTCCGATCACATCATCTTGAGTCCTGATAGTCAACGCCTTATAACAATATCTGGCAACATCGCTAATGTATGGGATATTCACACGGGCAAACTGTTAACAGCATTGGAGGGGCATAAAGGGGGGATAAATGATGCTGTTTTTAGCCCTGATGGTCAATATATTGTGACAGTGTCAGGGGAGAACGATGATAATACAGTCAGATTATGGGATACTACTACAGGGCAGCAGGTAGCGATATTGCGAACATATCAAGGATCTGTGAATCATGCTGCTTTTAGTCCAGATGGAAGGTATATTGTGACAGCATCGAACGACAAAACTGCTCGATTGTCTGAAGTAAAGACAGGGGACCCTCTTCTCGTTTTTTTTGGGCATATATGGGGAGTAAATTATGCTGAATTTAGCCCTGATGGCCAAACAGTTGTTACAGCATCACAAGATAAAACGGCTCGTTTATGGGATGTAAAAACAGGTAAACAACTTGTACTCTTCAAAGGTCATGAAAACAATATCGAACGCGTTTTATTCAGTCCGAATGGACAAAGAGTTCTTACTCAATCCGATAGAGAAGTGCGTTTATGGGATATCCATTCAGGAAAATCGCTTGTGACGTTGTCTCACGAAAACGGTTATATTAGACATGCAGAATTCAGTCCTGATGGAGAACGAATAATTACTGCCGGCTCAGATGGAACTGTCCGAATATGGCGTATTTTCCTGACAACTCAACACCTGATAGATTATGCTCTCCAAGTAGTTCCAAAACAATTGACTTGTGAAGAACGCCAACAATTTTTTTTAGAAATGACGGATAACTGTTGTTTTGTAGCTGATAAAAATATTCGAGGAATTTATGAGGGACAATGTCAAGACGATAAAGCTTATGGATTTGGCAAATCAATCGGGAAAAATACCTATGAAGGGTATTTCTTACAAGGCCACATGCAAGGTTCAGGGGTATATACATGGTCAGATGGTACCCGATATGAAGGAGAATTTGAAAATGACAAGGCAAATGGTCTAGGAAGTATGCCATCTTATGTAGATGCCTGGAATGATTTGGGAGTCCAGTTACAAAGGGAAAATAAGTTAAATGAAGCCATTGTGAATTTCGAAAAACAGATCAAAATTACTCCTAATCATGAGTGGGCGTGGTATAATTTAGGACAAAACTTACAATTACAAGGAAAAATAGATGAAGCTCTATTAGCTTTCCAAAAACAAGTTGAAGTCAATCCAAAGCATCAAGCAGCCTGGTATCATATAGGAAATATCCTTCAGCAACAGCAGAGAATAGATGAGGCCATTGCAGCATATCGAAAACAAGTTGAAATGAATCCAATTTATCAAGATTCCTGGTATAATATCGGGACTCTCCTCTATCAACAAGGCAAGTTAATCAAGGCTATTGAGGCTTTTCAAAAACAAGGTGAGATTAGTGAAAAATATGGGGATTCTGAAAAAGCACTTATTGCTTATCAAAAACAAATCGAATTTCAACCAAATAGTGAAACTGCATGGAATAATCTGGGAAATATTCTTTTAAAGCAATATAAGAGAAACGAGGCAATCGAAGCTTATCGTAAACAAATAGAGATTAATCCAAAACATAAACAAGCCTGGAACAATCTGGGAAAAGCTTTATCGGAACAGGCTAAATTTGATGAAGCTATTGTTGCTTACTATCAACAATTAGAAGTTGTTCCAGACCATGAACTCGCCTGGAATAACTTAGGAGATGCTCTTTTACGACAAAATAAATTTGATGAAGCACTCGATGCTTACCGAAAACAAGTACACTTTAATCCAAAACATGAAAATGCTTGGTATAATCTTGGTAACTTGTTACAACGACAGGACAAATTTGATGAAGCAATGGTGGCTTTTAAAGAACAGGTTCACGTCGAACCAGAGCATGAGAAAGCCTGGTTTAACATTGGAAATATTTTACAAATACAAGGTAAATTAGATGAAGCGATTGTGGCTTATGAGAAACAAATCAAAATTAGTCCCTGGTATCAATTGGTTTGGTATAATGTGGGACTTATATTGGAAAAACAGGGAAAACTAAAAGAAGCCATTTCTGCCTTTCAGGAACAAATCAAATACACTTCATATCTTGAACCAGAAGAAGTGATTGCTACTTGTCGAAAAGTTCTGGAGTTTAATCAGGAATACGATGAAGCCTGGTACAGATTAGGTAATGCTTATTATAAACAAAATAAATGGGAGGAAGCGATTTATGCATATAAAGAATTATTAAAACTTAGACCAGAACATGAATCGATTTGGAATCTTTTAGGAAGTGCTTTTTATAATCAACGAAAATACGCTGAAGCATTAGAAGCTTTTCAAAAGCAAGCTGATATTTCAAATAAGGCTGCCGATTGGTACAATATTGGGCTTGTTTTAAACGCCCAAAGTAGATCAGATGAGGCAATTGCTGCATATAAAAAAGCTATCACAATTAGTCCAGATTATGAAAATGCCTGGCTTAATATGGCATCGATATTAACTGTTCAAGATAAACTGGAAGAAGCTATCGCAGCTTATCAAGAAGTGCTTAACATCAATCCAAAACACCAATCAGCATGGAATAGATTAGGTTACCTTTTACATGGACAAGGAAGAATAGAAGAGGCAATTACTGCATTCAAAAAACATCTTGAGATTAAACCTGATGATAATTGGATTTGGGGTAATATCGGAGAACTTTTTCTGATACAAGGAAAATTACTTGAGGCAATAGAGGCTTATCAGAGGCAGATTGATAATAATCCTGTCAATGGATGGGGTTGGAATAATATGGTTAGTGCTTTGCAAAGACATGAGAAATTAGATGAAGCATTAAACGTATTCCAAGAACAGATCAAGAATCAGTTCGACCGACAATGGGGATGGTATAAAATTGGACTTATCTTACAAACACGGGGAAATTTAGACAACGCATTTACCGCTTTTCAGAAACAAGTTGAGATAATACCAGATCATGAATGGGCTTTGAATGCAATGGGTAATATTTTACAACAGCAAAGAAAATTAGATGAAGCCGTTACTATTTATCAAAAACTTTTGAAAGTAAATCCACATCACCAGCATACCTGGCTTCCCATCTACAATATAGCAGAGAGTTTTTATAGTCAAGGCAATCTTGAAAAGGCAATCGTAATATATAGAAACATTCTTGAAATGAGTCCGAAAAATGAAGTGATTTTGGCCCGATTAGGAAATGCGCTGTATAATCAGGGAAATTTAGAAGACGCAATTACAGTATATCAACAACTTGTTCAAATCAATCCAACTCATGAAGAGGCTTGGAATTATCTTGGGAATACTTTATACAACCTTGGAAAACTTGATGAGGCCGCTATTGCCTATGAAAAACAAACAGAAATCACTCCACATGATATGAATGTATGGAATAGTTTGATAGGTGTTTTATATAAGCAAAATAAATTGGATGAAGCAATTACTCAGTATCAGAAACAACTTCAGATTGTGCCTAATAGAGATATTTGGAATAAATTAGGTCGTATGTTATGGCAACAAGGTGAATTAAGCCAAGCAGCCACTACTTTTGCCAATGGATTAAATGCATACCCTGATGACCTCTTACTTTTGAGTAGTGATGCTGAATTGGCTTTGTTACAAGGTGATATAACTCGCTGTCAAACAAGGATTGCGATTGCAATTCCATTGGCCAAACCTGACAATCAACTTTTTGCTATCCTTAGATTTTATGAATGGCTGACAAAACCATCGCAAGGGTGGGAAGAGGTGCTGATGGCGACTAGTAAATTATCTTCAAAGGTTCGATTTTCCTGGGATTTTTCCATGATGATACCTGCTATTGAACGTCAAGATTCAAAAGTACAACAGGTTGCTCATGAATTTATTGCTTTCTTTGAAGGTAAAATTGACTTACCAACCCTAAAAATAAGGCTTACAAAATATGATGAGTATTGAGTCAATTGAGGAGAAGTTTATGTCTCAAACTTACGAACCAATCATTCCAAATGAATACGTTATTCTTAAATCACGTGACATTGAATTACGTACCCTCTCTGTACGCAAGTATCAAACAAGAGTTTCTTTTGAGAGACAATATATTTTAGAAAGTCTTGAAAAAAGCCGTTTGGTCTTTGGAACGGATTTTGGGGTTGTCCAAACATACGACACTGAAAACCCAGAACACACTATTCGGGCTTTATGCGGACTAGTTGGAGAGAAAAATTTGGTATTGTTATATCCCTCTAATCAATTGAGGTATATTGGTCTTAAACATGTCTTGCAAACGACCATGATGGTTGAATTTCTCGTTGATCTCGATTCAGGGTGTCTGGAATTTTTGATTTATGGAGGGAATCAAGGTTATCAGGAATTTCAACAGATGTTGGAGGAACATTTTGGAATCATCGAAAAGCCAACTGAATTAAAATTTTCCGACATGGGAGTACGCCGTTTATGTGAGAAATTTTTTGAGCAACTCTATCAAGTTACCTCTAAACCTTTGCATCAGGAAGGATGGGGAACGATAGATGTCGCAGACTTTAAATCGGAACGTGGTCAATTCATTGATCCTTTTGTGGAACGCATGCAACAGATTCGCGAAAACGAAAATATCATTATTAAATCCTTCAAATCGGTATTGCGAAACCAACGCATTGAGTCATTAGGCGATTTCTATAACGTAAAGTTTAGCTTGCTAAAAGATCGAAGCGGCATTAATCTCACAATTCCTGAACTTACTTTGCCAGCCTCATATAGCGATGTGGATTATGAACGAGTAGTTTACGATTTTGCCAGGTATATCTACAACCAGATTATTGGTCAAGAGTATGTTTACGAGCCAATTCCACAAGATTCCCAATTAGACTTATTTGGATAACATTTATGACCTCAATTTCTGACAACGTGATTCTTAAATTACAGCAGTTTCTCCAACGACTTCGGGAAGGAGAGTTTGCTGACGAACTTCCAGAGGCGTTTCGACAACTGAATATGTTTCTTCAAAAGTACGAGACTGCCAGATCGTCCTTGTTACATAACTATCTCCCTCAGTTATATCTGGAAGGACGAACAGGGCAGCAATACTTCATGTTTTTTGCTGTTAGAACATTAGAAGATGATGTGCCGGAATTGGCACAGGTACTTATAACTGTTTTAATTGGCATCTATATTCAACATGAAGATGAAGAGTTTTTGAAGATTCTTTTTGAGCTTCTCCTAAGATACAGGTTGGCTCAATTCATCAGTATTGAAGGTGGGCAAAATTTACGTGTTGCATCAGATGGTAAAAGTTTTGCGGTGCCAATAGCGTTTATACACCCAAACCTTCGACTTGAATTATTGCAGCTTGTTTTGAAAAAATATGTTTCTCTCCTGGTGACGACTTCCTTGCCTGAGCCTCAAGATTTTCCATCTGTGATTCAACGTCTGAATGCAGTAATTGGGCTGCTACGAGACTTTGATTCCTCAGAATTAACTCGTCAAACCGCTCTTCTTCCCTTTACTCTCAATCACATCCGCTATACGAAGCAACATGCAACACAATTTTTTGGCAATGAATTAACCGCCCTGGAATATGATGAATGGTTATTCACCAACTACAGAATACCGTTATTTCCACTTATCGAACCAGATAAACTTTCTTTTACAAAAAATAAAATCACCTTTACCAATGAAGGATTAGGAAGCCTGCCATCTGCTACGGTTCGTGTTCAAGTCGGCGAGGAGGAATTTGAACTTGGAGAATTGTCACGGTTTGTTGCTCCTGATGAGATCTATGATCTGTTTCTTGAGGAAGTTCCTGAATTTTTAGGATTTCTCAAGCGACAATCTCCTAATTTAGACATCAAGGTTATCTTCTCATTTAAAAAGTTTAGCCGTTCGTATGATTTTGACATTCTGGCAAAGTCAGTCGGTCACTGGATCGAACAAATCCCGCCTTCTTCTTGGGAATTAGTTCAGCCGTACGAAATCCCTCTCGAAAAACTTGATGAAAAGGGATTTGAACGATTATGTTGTTGGATTGTCGAAGCAGATCCCCGTTTTACAGATGTTTTGTGGTTAAATGAAGATGGTGGAAGTGAACGCGGACGGGATGTCTTAGCCGTCGAAATCGCGACAGGTGAACATTATGTGTTTCAATGCAAGCATGTAAAACAATTTGGTCCCTCTGACATCAAGGAGGAGTTGACAATATTTGCTCAATATGTTGCTGACGATCCTTCGATTAAGCCAGATGTATATGTATTATTCATTTCGACGGCAATCACTGATAAAACAAAAGTCAAAGGTGACGAATTGGCTCAGCAAATTGGCATGAAGATCAAATATTGGCCCAAAAGCAAAATTGATCGGCTTGTGAGAACCAATAAAGACATTAAGGAGCGATTTGGGAAACTTGTGTCGGAATAAAATTTTCTTGACCCGTTGAGGGAATCAGGTCACCGTTCCAACAGGCTTGTTAAAACATGCAACATACGGGCAGAATGCCTGTTTGAGAACTTAACAGAAGGAGGCAGGAAAACGATGCGAACGTTATCTGTGACCTACTCGGAAACGATTCCGGCGATGAGTAATTTGAGTCCGGAAGCTTTCGAAGCAGAGGCGCGGCTGGCAATGGCGATGAAGTTGTATGAGATCGGACGTTTAACTTCCGGTCAAGCAGCAGTGTTAGCCGGTATCCCGCGTGTGACATTTTTATTGAGCTGTCAACATTTTGGAGCCTACAGCGTTGATTGGGATGAATCTGAATTACACGCTGAGGCTGAGGAATTACACCGATGAGCGAGAGAATTGTTTCGAACACTGGTCCATTGATTGCGTTGGCAATCATTGATCGATTAGACATTTTGAAACAATTGTATCATGAAGTGCTTGTTCCTGACATGGTTCACCAGGAAGTGTTACAAGGCGGGGCCGATAATCTGGGAGTGAGTGCGTATCAACAGGCTTCATGGATTCACGTCAAAGAACTTTCTACTCAGTTAGAACTCTCACTGTTGGCAACTCTTGATGTTGGAGAAGCATCGGTCATTCAGCTTGCGCGTGAGTATAACATCCCTCTGGTTCTGATTGATGAAAGGAAAGGGCGAAAGGTGGCACGCGCAGTGTATGATCTACGTGTCATCGGAACCATCGGCATTCTTCTTAACGCCAAACAGCACGGGGTAATCAAGAATGTGAATGAGGCGATTATCGGGATGCGCAATGGCGGGTATCGCTTTCATGACCGGATTGTCGAGTTCGCTTTGAGAGAAGCAGGTGAAGGATGAGTTCAAAACACTACAACGGATTGAAGAATGGAACGGATTTCTCATTCACATCCGTTCCATTCTTCAATCCGTTGTAGTGTTAAACAGAACAGTGCCTTTGCAAAAATGATTCGACAAAAAGGAGTGCTCTTGTATGAAATTGACCATTGACATTGGAATACAAAGCAAGCATAAATGAGGTCACTGCAAGAAATACTTGACATTTTTTGATCTTCCGATACGCTGAAATGGTCAGGAGAAATTCGAGAGGTACTAAGGTAGGACACCATGAATCATAACGACCTGATTCATGCGTCGAGAAATCACTCACTGAAAGTGGATGAAATATATTTGTAAGGAGGGGCGTTATGCAGTGGCAAGATCGGATTACGATTAATCCTGCAATTGTCGCAGGAAAACCGGTTATTAAGGGAACCCGGTTGGCGGTGGAGTTCATTATTGATCTTTTAGCGCAAGGATGGCCGGAATCTGAAATTCTGCGAAATTATCCGGGAATTACCGCAGACGATATTCGGGCGTGTCTTATGTACACCAGTGCAATGCTGCACGCTGAGAAAGTCTATCCACTGGCTGCATAATACGGGGGGAGCCATGCGTTTTCTTGCTGACGAAAATTTTCCTTTTGATGCAGTTTCCGCTTTAAGAGATGTAGGACATGATGTGGTCTGGATACGAGAGAGTACTCCGGGCATTGATGACGAAGAAGTCCTGAATCGGGCTGAAATTGAAGAGCGGATTGTGCTCACATTCGATAAGGATTTTGGAGAATCAGCGTTTCATAGGAAACTGCCAGCCTCATGTGGTATTATCCTCTTTCGAATTCCTGCCCCAGCGTCTTCGTATGTCGCTCATATTACGTTGACAGCCATACAATCCCGTACCGATTGGCCTGGTCATTTTTCAGTTATTGAAGAAAAACGGATTCGTATGAGACTTTTGCCTGCGCGGGAAATACTTTCCGAACATCTGTTGCCTGACGATTGATCGCCAGGCAACAGTATTGATAACCGGTGCCTCTCTCAGGCTTTGCCGCAGCGCTTTAGCAGGCGTTGCCAGCGTTGGTCAACGTAATCCTGCACCTGGTCAATGATCGCTTTGTTCGGCTCGCGTTTGTAGAGGTGGCTGAAGCGGCCTTGCAGGTGCATCCACTCATCAACTGGCTGTTTGGTTTTGGGAGTATAGGTCAGGGTATATTGCCCGTCTTCATACTCGTACAGGGGCCAGAACCCGCATTCAACAGCTTTCTGGTTGATTTCAACGGATTGCTCTGCGGGGATACGCCAGCCGCGGTTACAGGATGAGATGACGTTGATAAACGCCGGACCTTCAGCCGCCAACCCTTTGCGGACTTTGGTCATCAAATCCTGCCAGTGACTCGGACTGGCCTGGGCCGCATACACTGGTTCATGGGCAATAATAATTTCGGTCAGATCTTTCGGAAATTGCAGTTTGCCCGGAAGCACTTTGCCAGACGGACTGGTGGTGGCATGAGCTCCGAAAGGCGTCGCGCTGGAGCGTTGAATGCCGGTATTCATGTACGCGCCGTTGTTGTAACAGATATACAGAAAATTGTGGCGACGCTCAATCGCGCCCGAAAGAGATTGCAGCCCGATGTCGTAAGTGCCGCCGTCCCCGCCGATCGCCAGAAATTTTATTTCTTCATCCACTGGCAGTTTGCCGCGTTTTTTGAGCGACTTATACATGGCTTCAACTCCGGAAATCGTGGCCGACACATTTTCAAAGGCATTGTGGATATAAGGAATGTTCCAGGCCGTATACGGATAAATCGTGGTCGAAACCTCAAAGCACCCGGTTGCCACCGCCGCAACGAGCGGATATTCCGCCGCAGCCAGAACTTGTCGGAAAATCGTGCCAGCCGCGCAGCCCGGGCACAGGCGATGACCACTCGTCAACTGATCCGCTTTAGTTGAAGCGATCTTCTTGATTTCTTTCAGCGTGACTTTGTTCACATCTATTGCCATAATGTTTATTAATACGTCATGCGTCATGCGTTTAAGCCACTACAAGAATTGATATATAAGCAAGAATTTCTGGACTTTTGCCGAATAATAATGTTTTTCGCAACACAAAAGTTCAAAGAAATTATTTGCACTTACTTAAAACGCATCATACATCACGTAGTTGTTTCTTCGAGCAAGGCCGCGAAATAAAATTTCGCTGTACATCTTACTCTCTGACACCAAGATATTCCACAACTGGCGCGCTTGCCGCGCCTTCCGCAACATTTTTGGCTTTGGCAAAGGCTTTTTCGACCAGAGCCAGATCTAATTCTCGACCGCCAAGGCCATAGATGAAATTGAGAATTTGAGGCCGAACAGGTGCGTCATACAAGGCAGAACGAATTTCAGAAAAGAGCGGGCCGCCCTGGCCGCCGAAAGTATCGGAACGATCGAGCACAGCGACAACTTTGACTGAACTTAGAGCCTCAGCGATTTCCTGCGCCGGGAAAGGTCGGAAGCAGCGGAGTTTCAAGAGTCCGGCTTTGATCCCTTTTTGCCGCAATTGATCCACCATCACGCGTGTGGTGCCGCAGGCCGAGCCAATCGCCACAATCGCAATTTCAGCGTCTTCAAGTTTGTATGGGGCAAAGAACCCATATTCCCGTCCGCTCATTCTGCCGTATTTTTTGCCAATTTCTAGAATCACATCTTTGGCGCACTGCATGGCCTCAATCTGCTGGCGTTTGCATTCAAAATAATAATCGTGAAAAGCCACCGGTCCATACGTTACAGGATTGTGAATATCTAACAAGGGGTAATGCGGTTTATATTCGCCAATAAAATTTTTCACTTCCGCATCTTCCAGCATTTCCAGGCGTTCAATCGAATGGGAAATGATAAAACCATCCATACCGACCATCACTGGCAGACGCACATTCATCTCTTCGCTGATTGGAACGGCCTGAATCAGATTATCATAGTGTTCCTGGGCGTTTTCGGAATAGAATTGAATCCAGCCGGCGTCGCGGCAGCCCATTTGATCGCCGTGATCCGCATGAATATTAATCGGCGCGCTTAACGCGCGGTTTACGACGGTTAACACCATCGGCAAGCGGCTGCCTGAGGCGATATAGAGAATTTCCCACATCAGAGCTAAGCCATTGGCCGACGTAGCGTTCATCACCCGGCCGCCGGCCGCAGCCGCGCCGACGCACGCGCTCTGCGCGCTATGTTCGCTTTCGACGGTAATTAATTCGGTGTCCACCAGTCCGTCAGCCACAAACTGCGAAAAATCCTCCATCACCTGCGTCGAAGGCGTAATCGGATACGCCGCACATACATCAGGATTGATTTGCCGCATGGCCTGGGCTGCTGCACCATTGCCTGTAACTGCTACTACTTCACGCATAATTTATCTCCTCAATCTTCGTGTAAAAATTTGGCCTCTTCTTCCATTGTGATCGCTTTATTCCCTTTTTTTCCGGGACATTCATAAGCGCAAATTCCACAGCCTTTGCAATAATCCAGGTTTATCCCGACGATTTGCTCATCTTTTACCACAATCGCCGCATCGGGACAAAAGACCCAGCATCTAAAACACTGAATACAGTGTTCGGGATCGTAAATCGGACGCATAGCGCGCCATCCGCTCGTATGATAGCGCAAAGCATTGCCCGGCTCAACGATCAAGCCGCCAATCGGGAGTTCTTGCCAGGTTTCATTCATCGCTTGTTACCTCCTGAAATGCGCGTTCTACAGCATCAATATTTTGTTGAACCACCTTTTCGCCAAACTTCTTTTGTAAGCTCTTTTTAAGCTGCGTTAACAGCGTGTCTTTTTCAAGAATCTGCGTGACCTGGATCAACGCGCCTAACATGGGCGTATTGGGGATATTGCGCCCGAAGGTTTCCAGGGCAATTTTGGTGGCGTCAACGGTAAATACCTTGCCCGCAGTAAGTTTTAACATTGTACGAACTTCCTGCGCTGATAAGGGGCTGTTTACCACAAAGGTCGTCGAATCTTTCACACCCTCTGTGACAGCCGCTTGTTTGACCAGCGAGGGATCAACCACGACGACGATGTCTGGATGAGTAATACTGCAATGCAGAAAAATTTCTTCATCACTGATTCTGTTGAACGCGCGCAACGGCGCGCCCATGCGTTCCGCGCCGTATTCCGGCGACGCCTGCACATATTTGCCGCCTTGTAACGACGCATCGGCCAGCATTTTGGCTGCCGTCACAGTGCCCTGTCCGCCCCGGCCATGCCAGCGAATTTCGATCATGTGAAATCCTCCTTCATGCGAATCGTGTCTTGTCAAAGTTTGATCAACGGGCTAAACACCTATCCGTCAATTCAACCTTGACAAAACAGTAGGATAATGATTGAGAAAATACGTGAATACAGATAAAACCATGTTAAGCCATTTATCACGATACATTCCACTTAAATATCTGCGATTGAACCGTTTTGACGAATTCTTTTTTAACCCAGATTCCTGGTCAGCATTTTATCTCAGGTGATTGCGTAGGAAGCGTAAACATCACCCGAGTGCCTTTCCCAGGTTCACTTTCCGCCCAAATGGCGCCGCCTTGCTTTTCCACAAATTCTTTACAGAGAATCAGACCTAATCCGGTTCCCTTTTCGCCGTTTGTGCCATCGCGTTGTATCCTCTCGTCAATCCGAAACAATTGGGCGATCTTGTTCGGTGAGATACCGATGCCGGTATCGGCCACGGTTACGCAGACGTCATGCGCTGTCTGCACAGCCGTAATCGTTATCTCGCCGTCGGCCGGCGTAAATTTAATCGCGTTTATGAGCAGATTACGCACAACAGTATCCACCATCTCGATATCCGCATACACGTCAACTGGCGGTGTCGTATTAACCAGGGTGATCTGCTTGTGCATGGCGATTGGGGTTAATAGAGCGATCGCGCGGGCCACAATCTGATCGAGCGAAAATTGGTCGAAAGAACATTCAACCTGTCCCTGTTGCATCCGCGCCCAGGTGAGCAGATTGTCCAGAAGGGCAGAGAGCATTTCCGTTGAAGTGTGAAAGTTTTGAATCAACATTTGACGCTCCTCAGAGTCCATCTTGTCAAAATCATGTTCGAGGAGATTTGCAAAAGACACAAAACCGATTAAAGGATTTTTCAAATCATGCGCCAGAATGGAAAAAAATTTATCTTTCTGCACGTTGTGTTCCCGCAGTTGCCGTTCGCGCTCTCGTAACGCCTCTTCAGCTCGCTTGCGAGCGGTGATATCCACAGAAATTCCGCCAATCAGCGTGAGTTGGTCTCGCTGAAAAATAGGGAATTTACATGTTAACCAACACTTCAACCCTTCGCGATCAGGATACGATTCTTCTATTGTCAACGGTTGGCGACTGGCAAGAACAACCCGGTCTTGTTCGTTAAATTGCGCGATAAACTCAGGGCTCCAAAAATTCTTTAAATTTTGACCGACCAGCTCGTTTGAATCCAGAGGATAAAGCCTGGCATGATAGGCATTCACGAAGAGCAATCGTCCCTCAATATCTTTAATAAAAGCCAGCCCGGGCAAATGTTGCATGAACAAATTGAAGCGTTTTTGACTCTCTCGCAACGCCTCCTCCGTCAGCTTGTGATCGGTAATATCCAAAGCAAACCCTATTGTTCCGGCGATATGTCCGGGGCTATCATAGTATGGTAATTTGTCAGTTCGATTCCAGCCGCATTCTCCTGAAGACTTTTGATACGGTTGTTCAATCCCAAATTCAGGAACACCGGAGGTCAGAACCTTCCGATCCGTACTCATGTATTGGTCGGCAATTTCTGGCGGGTACAGTTCTTTATCTGTTTTGCCGAGAATAGCATCTTCAAAGAGTCCAACCGTGTCGCAATAGGCTTTATTGACCTGCACGTACCTGCCGGTACAATCTTTTTGCCAGATCAACGCCGGGACCGTATCAAAGAGGATCTGGAGTTCTTGTTTGGTCTTTCGTAACGCTGCTTCCTGGTGCTTGAGCCGTTGATATGCGTCAAACAACTTGAAGGCCATTTTGATGGACGCGATCAACACCGTCTCTCCCGAATTTTTTACTACATAGCCGTAGGAGGTGATCTTTTCGGTTTTTTCCACTACTTCTGGTTCCGTATAGCTGGAAAGAAACACAATGGGCACATCGCGTTGAGCAAGAATCTGCTGCGCAGCTTTCGTGCCATCCATGCCTGTTCCCAGATCGATGTCCATTAAAATCAGATCTAACTGCGGCGTGCGCAGGGCCAGGTCAACCGCCATTGTGCCGTTCGCGGCGGTCAACACGATAAAGCCATGTTTCTGCAACAGGGCTTTCTCACTCAGTGCAATCAGGGCTTCATCTTCAACCAACAAGATGGTTTGCGCAGTTGCCTGGTTTGTCAGGGGAGTCATTTCTTTGTGAGCATACATTATACGGCCTCCTTGACGAACATTCCTGTCATGACTTTCTCAAAAACAGGAGACATAATGCCGTCTTTGCGTAAATGCAACGACCAGATGCTCCTAATAATTCATGCTCGTCTGTTTAAAGAGATTAGGAGGAATGTTAGGCAAAAGCACAAATTTTTGTCAAAGAATCTTTCAAGAAATACTGTCTTTCCTCTTTTTTATCACAACTGTTTAAACCAACGCTTCGTTTCGGATTCGCTCAACAAACGAACGTCACTTGCCATGCCGCCCGTTTTCA
Source organism: Candidatus Vecturithrix sp. (assembly GCA_040772385.1). GTDB lineage: Bacteria > Moduliflexota > Moduliflexia > Moduliflexales > Moduliflexaceae > Vecturithrix. The sequence continues at coordinate 1,979,378 of JAXGYF010000001.1, forward strand.
CCCATTTTTACACCGCCTGTTCAAGCAGGGGTTGCACGCTCTCTTTTTTGACGTTGAAAATGTGCGTTTCATCATCGAGCCAGGCTCTTAATTTCTGTTTGAACAGCTGTTCATCCACATAGCGCAATTCATAATCGTTCAGTCCCTTTTTTAGAGGAACCGGATAGGCCGGATTGATCGTGAGTCCTGAGAGCCGAATCTGCTTTTGTGTATAGAGATCAATGCCGACCTTGCGGAGATATTGCATGAACCGCTGGATGTCGCGGTATTCACTGCCGCTTAACAGATGCAGAGCCGATTCGATGATCAGCGCGGACACAGGCGTATTTCGGCAAAAATCCTCGATCTTTTTGCGGAGAGTACGCGCATACGCCGGGCCATGCACCCAAATGGCTTTCTTTTGCGGATCAACGTTCACACTCTGTGAGCCTGCCGCGCTTTTCCCCGGAAAAGGAAAGGGGGCGCCCTTACAGGGAGCGCCCTTACATTGCCATACTGGCACTCTGGTCAGGTCAACAATCAGTTTGATCTCCTGAGCGAGTTCGTCGAGATTATGATTGGCAGACGGTCCAACAGCGATCACCAGGTTTTCAACTTTGACAAACGGGGCCACGCGATTCAACGCACCATCTACCAGCAGAACGTCACACACAAAATCCTGAAGCATTTCCATCACGCGCTGCAGATCATCGCCGGTTTTCGGACCTGCGACAACGGCGTTCACTGGTTTTTCCGTCTGGCAAATCTGAATGTTCCCTAAAACAGTGGGAATCTCCGTTTGCCGTAAGATCCGATAGCTTTCGGCCTGAGGCGCAATGCAGTCTGCGGCTGTCACCACCAGAGTGCCCTTATTCAAACTGATACGGGGTTTGGGCAGGGCTGTGATATTATCAATTTCTTCGCCATCGTAGCCGATGCTGGTGACGCAGAAAGGCGTTGATGTTCGATAGAGATACTCGATCAGTGCGTTCGTTGTCGTAGTTTTGCCTGTATTTTTGGCAATACCGACAATTCCGATCGTCTTCATCGTTTAATCAAGGTGTTGCGTCCGGCTCGTCCCGGATTAGCGCCATCCTGTCTGGTTCCTAACAATCCCGTATTTAACGCCGAGACAAAATCGCCGTGTTCGCAAACGGCTTTTAAGGTTTTTTCAATGCCATCGCATAAGTGATCTTTCATGCTCAAAATCGTGTTGTTCATCTGGATCCGGCTGCTGCCCCAGAAACGAAAAACTTCTCTGACCGCGTTTAAGGTGTCGAGACGCGCATGGGCTGAAATGGGGCCGCGCGAATAGGCTTCATCGGTGGACGCGATCGTGATCGCATCCACATCAAGGCTGATGCTGAGCAGGGCATGTAAGGCTGTAGCCATCGCGGATTGTACCCGTTCTTCGGAATGAGTCATAAAGCCGATCGGCTCTCCGGGCCAGATCGGAGCGTCAATGATGCTGCGCAGGGCCAAAATTTTCGCGGCATTATAATCGAGGTAGTTTTCTTCCATGTAGCCTTGAATCATCACATCCGGGGAATAACAGAAGAGCGGTTTCAAAATCGGCCGCGCACCGCACTTCAACGCCAGATAGCTGACAATCAACATGCCGGCAAAGGCTTTAAAGGCCGGAACGCCGCCCAGTTCTTCATTAGTAACGACATCAAAAGGTAAACCGTACTCGGCCGCCAGTTTGATGCTTTTCACCCCATCCACCGTGAGCCGCGCCGGATCCGTGCCGCCGTTTAACGAACCATAGACAATATTAATTTTCGTCAAATCGGCCCCGAGCTCACCGGCAAGCACCACCGTTTCCGGCGTATTCAAGCCGCGATGCGCGCGCACCGACCAGATCGTGGAGTCGTTGATCACGTTTTTGATGCTGGCCAGATTTTCTTTGGTCAGAATCGTGCCATCAGCTTCATGCCCTAAATAGCCCGACATAAACCCTTCAGTACGCGCCCCCCAGGCAGGATCAAAGTGAAAAATTCCATCGGCCCCCCAATTTTCACACGCCTTAATATGCTCAATATCCATTAACGGGCAACCGGTGCCGTATTGAACAAACACCAGGGGTTTTTCGCGTTGAAAGGGAGCGCCCTTACACTGTATGGGACGATAGGAATAATCAATCGCCGCATTCATCTGCTTGTGCGAAGCGACGAATTCCCGAATCACCTGTTTGTCAATTTTTTTGACGGTTTTCGGGATGGTGCCGGACTGATAATACACCTGGATCAAATCATCACTGAACTCCAGATATTGTCGTAAGGTTTCGCCTTCTAAGCGGACATCTTCAAGGCAGTCACGGTGCTTTTGCAAATACCCCTGCACGAGATTGGCGCGTTCCACGCCGGGCGATGTATAGTCGGATGCCCATTGCAGAATTTGATCCGTGATCGTTTCCAGATACCCGCGAATAACCGCATGTTGCACGCGGTAGGTATAGCCGCGCGGAATGTCCTTTTTGACGCGCAAGGCCGGATTGGGACGTACAAATTCGCGTCCTTCGATAAAGGCCACCACTTCATCGTAATCAGTATTACTGCCAAAACCAGCGTCAAAACCGAGTTCCGCTGCTAATTCGGGTTTAATGGCTTTTCCTCCGAGAATGATTCGCGCGCGTTGGCGGACACCTGCCAATTCAAGCTGATCGATAAATTTGCTCAATAATTCTCCCACACCGTAGCCGATAGTGCGGCTTACCAGCAGAAAATCAGGCTGATACTTTCCGGCCGTCGCGCAAATTTCTTCAATCGGTAAATCCGGTTCGAGCAGCAAGGTATTAAAGTTGCGTTGTAACAGCTTTCGGTTGATAATTTTCACGGCGACATCATGTACGGGATCGAGCGGAACTAATAGAATACGTGTTATCGAGTTATGTTCCATAATTCTCTATTCTCAATTCACTCCCCAGCCAGGGGTATTGTTCGCCCGGGCGATTGAAGGTCGCACGAATTCGAACGCGCGCTCCCATTTTATGAAAGATAAAGGAAACAATGTCGTAATTTTTCAAGCCCAACTTATGCATAAGAGCGGCAGCTAATTGTTCCCCTTCTTCCTTGCTGGAACAGGCGAAAAAGGTTTCGATATCCATGACATCAACAATGTGGGCAAAAGGGTCTAGTTCAGCCAGTTTGGGTTCTTCCGACATATTGGTGGAACTACAGAAATGACATATAAGCGAGGATAGAATACTCCAAATGCCCTGGGGGCAGAAATTCTTACGAGTACGCAAACAGGAGTGCAAACTAGCGTTTGCATCAGGGCGAAGCCCTGTTAAATTATCGCGGCGGAGCCGCGAAGCAAACGTTCGTTTGCAACGGAATCGAAGATTCCGTCATTGCAACGCTTCGCGTTGACGCAAACGCTAGTTTGCGCTCCTGCTCCTCTCGGAGAATCTTACTAAAAAGTCCTGTTTATATGCTATTCCTGTAGTTTTAAAACTTAGATAATGCCAACTTTGCGGCAAACGATTTCGATCAGTTTCACCATGCCTTTCACGGCCCAGCGCATTTTTTCTTCGATCAGATTGCCATCCAAATCCGTCGTGCCTAAGCCAGGTGAGATGAAAATATTCCCGTCATACGCGATCGTGGGGATAATTCCCATTTTGCTTGTTCCGGTCTGGAAAATATTGGTGCCGGAGTACATATCCTCGATGGAAAAAATCGGGATGCAGTTGCCGCCTTCTTGCCAACTGGCTTCATAGTTGATTTCCACTGCGCCGGAGTTATAGGATTTGGCAAAGCTGAAATCTTTGCGAATTTTAGGATCGATCTTTCCAAATTCTTCCACCACAATCTGATAGAGTTCGTCAACCGGCTTCGTGACACGTTCCGGGTGTTCGAGCAATACTTTAAGCGCGGCAATAACCCCCACTAACCCTTCTTTGCCAGGATCAACGGTCACATAAGCAGCTTTGCCGTGCGAAGTGCCAGTGCCCCAACGGTCGCCGTGGGTTCCTAAAGCCCGCCGTAGCTGGACCAGAGCTTCTTCTTTGCCGATGATAAGTCCGGCGGTCACACTCCCGGCCGCTTTATCCATGCTGTACAGGATCACATCCGCGCCGGTTTTGCGAATATCCGTACCAATAAACGGCGCGCCCCAGGCGTTGTCTACAATATAAGGCACATTGAACTCCGCGGCCACATCACCTAACAGTTTTTGCAGCAACGGTACGCCGTCAGAGGTCTTTTCCTTATACCCATAACCAGGGGTATCGTAACCAAGCGAAGCAACCGCGGTGAGTAATGACACATGCTGTTTCGCAATTTTCCGAATACGTTTCGCTGAAGCTTCGGCATCAACGCGAGTTAATTGTACGGCCGGATGATATTTGATGCCATGGCAGGAATAATCGGCGCCCACCAGTTTGGCAATAATCATATCAAGGTTATTCTGGCGTTTGCCGTAGAATCCAAGTTCACCGGCAGTGTTGCCTCGGTCGGCAAAGATGTCTTTATAGCGCCCGGGAAATGGTCTGCCATAACCGCCATGATGGTGCAGATGTTTTTCATAAGGAATGATGTACCGGGCGCGATAGTTATCCCCTCTGCCGCACATCGGCGGAGTGGCCAACGTGTCAAACGAGACCCACAATGCGGCTTCACAGGTATTAACAGCCAACCCATCGTATTCATCGCCATAATAGGATTTGACCACATTTCGCAGTTCTTCATCCAGCACGCTGTTGGGAATAATCTGAGTTGAGGTCTTTTCTAAGGCTTCACGCACTTCTTTGTGGGGGATGCCATGACAACCGGAAATGGCGCCGGTCAACCCGAATTTCCCGCGTTCCTCTTTTGGAATGCCGATTTCATCTGCGGCTTCCGCGGCTTCTTTGTAGATTTCCGGGATGGCTAACTGCAACGCTTTGTACATTTCGTATTTGAACTTGTAATTTTTCATCGTGTAACTCCTTGTGGTTTTATAAGTTATTCATCATGTTCTGTCAAGGTTAAGCCAACGAGTGACAGGAGTGCAAACTAGCGTTTGCATGCAAACGATAGTTTGCACTCCTAATTGCAGGTTTATGAAACACTACTTGGGCGTGCAGGTTCAGACCCCATTCACGCCCGGTTTGTAAGTTATTGGTTTGTAAAACAATATTTTGATGATTCGGCATGTGGGCCTCATCGAATCCTAAAATTGTTCCGATTTCCACATCACCGAACATCAATTTATCTCCACGCTGAAGGACCCCACTGTTTTCAAAACAAACGAACGCCAGATAGGCAATGCGATCAACGCGCCGGTCTTCAGCTAACGTCGTCTGATCGGTCAGGATCAATTCATGCACCTCATCCTTGTTTACCACGCGCGTGGGAGGCTGGATAATTTCAAGTCCGCGTTTTTCAACCGTGGCGTCCAGAATGGCGACCACATGGCTCACCAGATCGATTTTCTGATAATACGGATCGTTGGAAAACATCTTATTCGCGTAAGGATCCATCGTATTTGCCTCTCTTAGAAACCGGGTTTTTTCAAAAAACCCGGTTTCTGTCGCTGTCCTCAATTGTCAATTACGTTAAGAGCCTCAAAGGCTTCATTGTCAAATTGTCCCTCGCAAATTTTCGTGACTGCGCCCGTCATGGTGATGGCGTAATCGGGATCAATCTGAATATCAAGTTTGCCGCCGGGCATTTTGACCGTAATATGGGCATCGCACAATCCTAATTTATGGGCGACCGCAGCGGCGGCGCTGCTGCTGCTGCCCGAAGCAAGTGTGTACCCCACGCCGCGTTCCCAGATTTCAATCTGAATGGTTGCCCGGTCGAGCACTTTCAAAAATTGCACATTGGTGCGGTTGGGAAAGCGCGGAGCGGTTTCAACGTGCGGTCCTATGCGGCAAGCGAGTTCCCGGGAAATGTCCTCGCACAAAATGACGCAGTGCGGATTCCCGATCGTCGCTGCGCAAAAACGAAACTCCTGACCTTGCACCACGATTGATTCTTGCAAGACTTCACGCGGCGGACCAGCGACCGGAATGTCACGGCTGTGAAAACTCACCTGCCCCATCTCGACCGTTATCCTGCGTCCGTTTTCATGGACTTGCGCCGTGACGATCCCTCCCGGCGTCAAAATCGTAAACGGTTTATCTCGAACTAATCCCATATCCCAGAGATAGCGGACAAAAATACGTAATCCGTTGCCGCTTTTTTCGAATTCGCCGCCGTCAGGATTAAATAAGCGTAATTTAAAAGCACTTTTTTCTGTCGCAAACGGGCCGATCAGCAATCCATCCGAACCGATGCCGTAATGCTGGTGACAGATTAAGCGGATTTGCGCCGGCGTCAGCTCCTGAGAAAGATCGTCAGGATGCATAACCAGATAATCATTTCCCAATCCGTGGTATTTCCAAAACCGCATAGTCTTGTTTCTCCTATAAAACTACCCGTACCGACGGACAGCCTTGTTCGTCGAAATCTTCTGCGAACAAGGCTGTCCGCAGGTACGAATTTATTCGCTCTCCATTATCCAAGCATCACGTTCAGCAACCCTGCATTTGCAACCCGACCTCTGATTTCGTCCGGGTTGGTGCTGTAAAACCCTTTCTGTTTCATTCTGTCAAAGAGCACTGATCCGGAGAACGTATATTTTTTGGTTTTGCCTTCCTCAGTCTGCATCTCGGTGCGAACAAAGGCGATGGCATCGCCAATCACAAGAGAATCCGGAAGAGTGAGGAGTTCTTCGCCCCTGGCCTGGCAAGCGGCATTATACCCGGCCAGGCTGCCTGTGACAATGGCCTCGGTATGTCCAACCAGGAGACCGGCTTTTTCTCCGGCACAAAAAAGGTTAGTCACCCCCTCGACTTGAAGCGCATCATTGCGCGGCGCCATGCCCATGTAGCGCATGGAATTTCCCAGACCGCCGGCGTAAGGATCTTCATAACGCGCATTCTGCATCCCAGGCACTTTTCGCAGAAGTTCCAGAGGGAAATAGGGCGACATCAGCTTGGCATGCCCGGTATCTAAAAGAATAATATTTTCAGCAAATTCTTTTAGCGCATATTGCTGGCAGGCTTTCATTGCCAGTTTTTCCTCACTCGCTGCCAGATTTGCAGGAATAGGTATAATTGCGACACCGCTTCGATTCAACTCTTCCACAATTGCAGGAGCCAGGGATTCTTTGAGCAGTTTACAGGAACCGCTCATGGCCCCGACCGAGCCATCCTTTTTGACGCCGATCATCTCTTCCACGCCGGCTTTGGCTGTCAAACTCACTCGCCCGCCAAAGCTGGGACAGCGCAAGATACAGCAGGCGCAGCCATTGCCATGGCGCGTACAGTTATTCATGGGACCCGCAGTTCCGGTGGTGTCAATAAAAACATCCGCATGAAAAACGTCTCCATTGGCAGTCTTCACCTGTTTCATGGTTTTTCCTGCCATTTCAACATCAGTGACCCTTGCTTGAAAATGGAGTTCCACCCCTCGATCCTGGAGGTATTTTTTCACGGCAGGTTCCATGGCAGCAACATCATAGAGTGAAGCATGTTTATGGCCCGGAAACTCGATATTCTTATGCCGGGTTTGCTGGTCTGTAAGCCGGAACAGATCGCCGCACCCCAGAGCTATCGCCTCTTCAGTGGCGGTAAACCGTCCGTTATTGCGCATAATACCGCCGACCAGTCCGGTTCCCAGGAGCATATCTGTTCGCTCTAATACCACAACTTCCACCTGCTTTTTTGCTGCGGTTGCGGCCGCGCCGCAACCTGCCCAGCCGCCCCCAACGATAATCACTCTTGCCATTTTACGCTCCTCCTTTTTTTATGGTACAGCATTCTTCATAATGATTGGCCGGCTAAAAACCAGGTTTCTTCAAGAAACCTGGTTTTTGTGAGCGGTCCGCCCAGAAAATGGCGTTACTAACCCTGTCATTCATACTGACATTTACGCCAGTAAAGGCGTCAGTAAAAGCGCCACCAATCCGGCGGTAATTAATCTCATCACAGCCCCGAGCACCGCGGCGCTCATAGCTTCGCGGTGATTCAGGTCTGTCGCGCCGGACCAGATTACCGGGATCTGCCCGAAAATTACTGATAATGGGAAACCTGAAGCTGCCAGGACAAAAGAGCCGATCACAAGCCGGGGCGACATGCCAGCAGCGACATCCTTTAACTGAGACATGGCGAGTGTGGGCGAGGCCAGAATACTGACCATCCCGCTCTCAGGATCAATGGACAGGGCCGAGAGCAGAGAGGTCAGTCCGCTCTGGATGGGCTGCCAGATACCGATATATTCCAGGCCGCCGATAATGGAAAATACAACAGCAAAGGCGGGGATAATCAGCAGAAACACCAGTTCCGCGCCTTCCCTGGCCGCTCCGAAAACCGTCGCCAGTGGAGCAGTGGTCGGCGTGAAGCTAGGCATTTCTTCGAGCGAGACAGCCCTGGTATCGCGCCAAATGGTCAGCCTCATGATCCACGGCACAATGACCAGCGGCGCAAATACCGCGATGACGATGACGAGAAATGCCCTGGCGCCGACCGCTGTCAACGCGATCAGGCCAAACATGAATGTGGAAAAAGATTGTTGCGATTGCACCATGGTACAGATGGCAATTTTCTGCTCATCTTTGGTGGCCCCGGCCTTCACCAGGATAGGTCCTCCTATTCTGCCGGCAGCGTTGATATCACCTAAGATGTTATAAATGGCCGGAATCAACACGGCTGAATTCACTTTGATCAACCGGGTAATCGGAATAAAAATCCGCATGAGCGCGTCGGTAAAACCGCAACGTTCCAAAATGCGACCGATCATAACGCTGATAATGACGGCCGTTGCGAGCGTGCCTGTCAAGGTTGTCTTGACAATAATGGGAAGCGCCCTGTTGACCATGGCGTCAAAAATACCGGCAATAAACGCGGGACTGAAAATAAGCCCCACAAGGGACAAAATAACAAGAACCAGGCCGACGATTTCGATCGTCTTCATCTTCCGTTCTCTGGCTTCGGTTTTCGTTTCAAGACTCATTGCGTAATTCTCCTTTCTTTTCATCCATGTTTGTTGATGAGAACTGCTGTTATGTAGTTAAAAACCGAAAAACTCTTGCTTATGCTTTCTTCCTGCCGTTACTTGTTTTTTACCAAAAAGTTCTGAACAATGTAACTGGCGTATTCCTGCACATCTTTTGTGCCGAATTTGTCCAGCGGGATACTGGTCAACCGTTCACGGAAGATAACTACTTCCAACTCCGGCAGGTGCATTTTGATTGCCCTGGCCAGAGGCAGACCATTTTCCATAATCTCCAAAGCATGTGAATTCCCGCAGACAAAATTCAGACCAAGCTCGCGGGCTTTTTCAATCAATGGATTTCCGGGATACGCTCTGCTGATCGTTGCCAGTAACGTGTCTGCGCCGGGGTGCTCGCTCACGACCTTTTCCAGATGTTCGGGCGTAAAACCGGTATGCGGGAAAATATGAATTACTTTTGTCACAGGTTTGTCAGGACTGCCGACAAGGATAGTTCCTCTTGCGCTCACACTTGTCTCCTGAATTTCCTGACATCCTCGAATTTCCCGCTCCATCCGAAGCATGTTTTCTTCTACCTTCGTCCCCATAAGCGTATCCAAACGAGCGAGCATGTCTCCTACGGTTTTGATTTCCGGTAAAGCCTCGCCGACATACAAGATGTTTCCCGGAATTCCTCCGTATTTAATGTCAACATGATACGCCTTGTGCCCGTGAAGATAGGCAATACCGGGATGCAGACCATGGAAGGCTTCATGAAGCTCCAGAGCAGCTATATTGTACAACCCCAGATACGTCTTCAGCAGCACACCGCCTGTATTCGTCGCATCAGCAATCGGATGGTGAGCGACAAGGGCACCTACTCCGGTTGCCCCAGCCAGTTCGATCCCGCTTTCGGTCAGCGTCATCAAGACCGCAATTTTTTTAATCTCCTGGTCCATATTACCACACACGAGTCCCGGCGTTTCAGTCACCGCCTTGCCGGGAATGTTCGAGGATTTGGTGACAACAAACGGGTTCTTTCCACTTGCCAGGTCTTGTGGAGACTTCAACACCCTTCCCCCGGTAATTTTGTCCAACACCCCGACCAGATCTCTAACAAAAACCTTTTCTTTCATCAACCGCCTCCTTTTATCAACCGCTTTTTCCCAGAATATTCGTTGATATAAGATAATCCTATCTCGCACAAGACCCCATACCCTAGGAATGTATCACATTCATGGTAGTCATGCACTCAGATGGGTGGCACATTAAAATATTGAGGGCAAACTTTGCAACAAAAAATTTTGTAAAATTACAAAAATTTTTTAGTAGTTTTTTTGATTTTTCAAATTTTTTAATAATTATCTATTCTTTTTGTCCTGGGTTTGCCTAATAAACAACGAAATTACCGCTCTTTCGCCTGTTGCCAGAATTTTTCCTTGACACCCCGCCTGAATACTTGATAATCGTAAGGTATGATGGACAAAGAAGATATTCGCTCATAATGAATGTCATGACAACTTGCGATTATGGTTATGGGAGGGGTTTATGGACATTATTGTTGCCGAAAGATTAGGTGGGGCACAGTTTGGCAAATCCACAGAGATTTATAAATTTGAAAAAATCAAACGCGCCAAAGCAGAAGCCAAAAAAAAATACCCACATATTTCCTTGATAGATATGGGTGTAGGCGAACCGGATCGTCCTGCTGATCCAGGAATCGTGCAGATATTGGCTCAAGAAGCCGGCAAACCTGAAAATCGCTGGTATGCCGACAATGGCATTCCTGAATTTTTAGAAGCTGCTGCTCAGTATTTACAACAAGTGTATCAGGTTGATGGGCTGAATCCTGCTGAACATCTGCTGCACGGCATCGGATCAAAGCCCATTCTCGCGCTGTTACCCTTATGTCTGGTTAATCCCGGCGACATTACCCTGACGACTAGTCCGGGGTATCCTGTCATCGGCACTTATACCCAATATTTAGGGGGAAAGGTGTATTCGCTTCCGTTGCGAGAAGAAAACGATTTTCTGCCAGATTTAACCGCCATTCCTCAGGATATCCTGAAAAAAACCAAACTGTTCTATGTGAATTATCCGAATAACCCGACCGGGCAGGTCGCCACCAAAGCATTTTTTCAAGATCTGGTTGAATTTGCCCTGCAACACAAGGTGATCATCGTTCAAGACGCTGCGTATGCCGCGCTCACGTACGACGGGTATCAACCGCTCAGTTTTCTCTCGGTTGAAGGGGCAAAAGAGGTGGGGGTTGAAATCCACTCGTTATCCAAAGCCTTCAACATGACCGGCTGGCGTCTGGCCTTTCTGGCGGGCAATGCAAAGATTGTGAAAGCTTATGGCGTGGTGAAAGATAATACCGATTCCGGTCAATTTCGTGCAATCCAGAAAGCCGCGATTTTTGCCCTCCGGCATCCTCAGATTACAGAGGGGATTTGTGAGAAATATTCACGGCGCTTCGACCTGCTCACCCGTGCCTTGAACGAGCTTGGCTTTTCAGCCAGAAAGCCGCAAGCAACCTTTTATTGTTACGTGAAGTGTCCGTCGGGCACAGAAACCGGGGGGCGTTTTCAAAGTGCATCTGATTTTTCGGAATTTCTGCTGAAAGAAGCTGTGATTTCGACCGTACCCTGGGATGACGCCGGACAGTATATTCGGTTCTCGGTCACGTTTGAAGCCGAGACGATTGCGCAAGAGCAGGCGATTGTCGAGGAGATGAAAGAACGCATGAAGCGACTGAAGTTGGTGTTTGATTGAGATGAAACCGGCTGATGAAGATCAAAAATTTCATGCGACAACCGCCGGAGCTGACAGGGGAAGGGCCGGGGTCAATACTGTTGACTTAAGGTCTGGGCATCAATGCCCAGGCTCAAAGCTCAAGCAGGCTAAAGCCCGCTAAAAGCTCACAAACAGGGCGCTTCAGCGTCCTTCAGCTTTGAGACCGGCCATTGATGGCTGGGCTTAAGTCAACAGTATTGAGGGCCGGGGTGGGGACATGTTCATACTCGCCAGGCTTACTTTTTCTTAATATCCGCTAAATAATTATAGATCGTGTATTTTGAGACATTCAACCGTTCAGCGACAATATCAATGTTGCCGCTGACCAGAAAGACGCCTTGCTGGTGTAAGTACTTCACGATGTTATATTTATCATCTTTTTGGAGGACACTGATCGGCTTGCCGGTCTGTTTCACCGCTTCGTTGAAGACGTCATCAAAGAGGGTTTCCAGATTTTCAAAAAAATGCTTATTGCCATTCAGTTCATCTTCCGGGGTGGGTTTACTCACATTGCAAAATTGCTCTGTTCGCTTAAAGACTTCTTCCATAAAGGTCAAATCGTAGTTGATGCACATCAGGCCGATGACCCTTTTCTGCTCATCTCTGAGGAAAATACCGCTCGATTTAATTTTTCTGCCTGCAATCGTTTTATAATGGTAGTTCGTGACGTATTCCACATCAGTAAAAAAATCTGAAGTGAGCAAATAGCGGCCAACCTCATTCAACGGCTCACCGACCTTCCGCCCTGTTACATGCCCATTACAAATCGCGACGATCGAATGCTCCGAATCAGACGCATCGTGTAAGACCACTTCGCAGTCATCACCAAACATTTTGGCAATGGCTTTCATGATCGGGATATATTGGTGCAATAATGGATTCATACTGTCATCTCTATGGTATTGAAAGAGTGTAATGGCATTCCCTGCGCATCTTATTGAGACAAATTCACCTTAACCGGTAAAAATTGTGATGAATTTGTCAAGATATTTTTTTTCACGCTTGGTGAAACAATAATAGAGATAACTTTTGCAGTTTTGGACAAATAATTTTCAAGAATATCGAAAAAACTTGACAGTCACTATATGGTGACAAATTAATGTCACTTGTTGGTGACACCCATAAATAACCTTTTAAGAGAGGAAAAACGCAGTGATCCGAGATAAAGAAGCAACAAAACAACGATTGATTGACGCGGTCGGAAAGATTCTTGCGGAACGAGGCTTTCAGAACATTGGCGTAAATGCAATTGCCAAAGAGGCTGGCGTGGATAAAGTGTTGATCTATCGTTATTTTGATAGTTTGGAAGGATTGCTTCAGACCTTCCTGGCTCAGAAAGATTATTTTAGTAACCTTCAAAATTTCTTCGGAGCCAGCCTCGCGTTCTCCGATAAAGCTGAGACTATCGAACTCAGTAAGCGCATCTTCACCGGTCAACTGCGCCAGGTGCTTCACAACAAGGAGCTGCAGGAAGTGTTGTTGTGGGAATTAAATCAGAAAAATGCCCTGACAGAACTTTTGGCAGAAGCCAGAGAAACCCAGGGAAGGGCCGTACTTCAAAAGATGGAAGAATTCGTAAATTTTGACGCTGTAGATTTTCCGGCGATTGGGAATCTGATCATCGGAGGAATTTACTATTTAGTGCTGCGTTCTCGCAGCGTAGATACTTACAGCGGCATCAATCTGACCTCTGACGAAGGTTGGCAGCGCATCGAGAAGGCAATTGTGTATCTCTTGAATTTAGTTGCAAAAGATCTATACAGAGATGGAGGAATAGAACAATGATAACAAGCAGAAGAACTTTTTTACGACAGACTCTTACCGCCGGATTGGTGTTATCGAGTGTACCACTATTGACAAACTGTGGCGCAGTGGCGCGTAACGACATTGACATAGCGATTAACGCGCCGCAGATAAAAGAGCTGATTGGACAGGATGGACTCGACATTTTGCGGCTGGCGTCGCTGGCGCCAAACGGACATAATACGCAGCCCTGGACAGTCACGATTGTTGACCCAACGACCTGGATTCTCGGTTCGGACCAGACGCGCTGGCTGCCCGCAGTTGACCCCGCTAACCGTGAGATGCTGCTTTCGCTTGGCGCATTTCTGGAAAATCTGGTCATCGCAGCAGAATATAAGGGCTATGCAGTGGATCTCAATGTTATCGCCCAGTCGGCTAAAGAATTGCAAATCGCGGAACTGGCCCTGCGCAAAACTTCCCCCAAAATATATCCGCTTGAATGCCTGAGAAAGAGAAGAACCACAAAAAATAACTTTTTATCCAAAGATCTCTCAGCTCAGGATGTGGCGAAGATAAGCGCGGGGAATGCAGAGCAAGTCCATTATTTTCCGCGTTCTTCCTCCCAGGGGAAATATCTGGCAGAAGGAACGCTTGAAACCAATCGGATTCAGGCATATCGTGACCCGGCTCAGGAAGAACTTGCGGATTGGATTCGCTGGTCAAATGATGAGGCGCGTACTCATCGCGACGGACTTACCCCGGCGTCGTTGGGAATCACCGGATTCACGGGGTGGTATGTCCGCACTTTTTATGACCGCAGCGATGTATTAAAAAAAGCTTTCAGAGAAGCGACCGTAAAAAAAGTCGCTGATCAGATGAAAACCAATGGCGGATGGCTTGTGCTGACCAGTCAAGATTCGAGTATTCCGACGCTTTTGGACACAGGACGACGTTTTCAACGTCTGTTTTTGAGCGTTCGTGAACGCATGATCGCCATTCATCCGATGACCCAATTGATAGAAGAAACACCTGAAGGACCAATGCAAATCGCCTGCGAATTGGGATTGAACGAGTCAGTGCAATTTATTCTGAGAACCGGGTATCTCAAATCTTACCCTGAACCGGTCAGTCTGCGCCGTCCCATCGCCTGGTTTACGCGACTGGCGTAACCCCATCGCCACATTGAGCGTAAAAGCAGGAGTTTCAAAGCAGCCGGGCATAGAAACCGGGTTTTTTCAAAAACCCGGTTTCTTACATGAATGAGCAGTTCATTTTCCCAGAAGAACAATTATTTCAGTGGGATGCGGAGAATAAAGCGGGTCTCCTTTTCCGGGATGCTTTCACACTCGATGGTTCCGTGCAGTTTTTGCGTCACCAGGTTATGGACAATATTAAGCCCCAGACCGCTCCCACCCTGTTCGCGCCTGGTGGTATAAAAAGGATCAAAAATTTTTGACACATTTTGAGGCAGGATGCCTTTCCCGTTATCTTGATAAATCATTTGGAGCGTTTCGTCTGCTTCCGTGATGGTCAGGAGAATTGTAGCATGTTCCTTACTCTCAAATCCGTGAATCAGAGAATTCATCACAAGGTTCGTGATAATCTGGGCAAACACTCCGGGATAACTGTCAATTTCAATATTTTCAGGACAGGACATGCTGACATGAGGCGACGTTTTGCGCAAGGCAGGATGTAAACTTAAAAACACGTCTTCAAGGTAGGGTTTCAGAAAAAATTGTCTGCGTTGATCGCTGGTCTGGTCAACAGCCACCTGTTTAAAGCTTTTAATTTGTTCAGATACCCGCTGCAGGTTTTCGAGGATCATTGTGGCTGATTTACTGGCTGTATTGATATAGTTCTCTAAATCCGAACGTCTCATGCCACCGGCCTGATAGTGCTGCATCAACTCACAGGTCTTCTCTTCCAGGTGCGTCGCCGCTGTGACCCCAACACTGATAGGGTTGTTGATTTCATGAGTAATTCCGGCGACCAGTTCCCCCAGGGCAGACATTTTTTCTCTCAACAATAATTGTTCAGAGGTTTTTTGCAGTGTTGCAAAGGATTCTTTGAGGGCCGTATTGGCCTGTTGCAGCTCAAGAGTTCGGGCTTCTACCCGCTGTTCTAATTCTTCATTCAGCGTTCGCAGCCGTTCTTCTGCATGTTTCAGTTCCGTAAACATGCGAGCGTTTTCAATTGCAATGGCGGCCTGATTGGCAAAGGCCGCCACCGTCTGCCCCAAAGCGTCATTATACGCATTAACGGTCGCACTATCCACATTTAAGACCCCGATAAAGGCATCTTTGACTAATAAGGCGGCTCCGATCCAGGAACGGATATAATCGTGTCCCAAATCTTTATTCCAACGGGGATCCGCATGGGTATCAGGGAGCACAAACACATATTGTTTTCCCTGAAAATCTTCAAATCGGCGCGGAGAAATTTTGCGGGTAATCCGTCGTGCGACATTGATATCAGAGAAACCCCGGCCGGCCAACAATTCCATCCCGCCGCCTTTATCAAGCAACTGGATTGAAACGCTGTCGTATTTGACTACCTGGGCCAGGAGATCAAAAATGCGTTCACAGACTTCTTCCTGGCTCATACGGGTCGTTAACAAGGCTCCGACTTGTTGCAACGTGCGCGCAAGATGTAACTGGGCGCGTTCGGATTCAAATAAGCGCGCATTTTCGATAGCAACCGCGGCTTGCGCGGCAAAGGCCTGGGCGAGTTGGGCATGTTCACGGGTGTAAAAACTCGATTCCTGCTTATCAAGGGCAATCATACCGATGAGACGATCGCCAAACAACAACGGCGTCCCTAACCAGGAGCGCGTCTGTGCCTTTACATGAGGTTCCTGATGAAATTCCGAGTACATTTGCGGCGCATCATCGAGAATCAGGGACTGGCGGGTTTTCATGACAATCTGGTTTGGATTGTCAGAGGTGTGCAGATCGAAACGAACTCCAAGCAGATCTTCAAGGTTTGCAAATCCTCGTCCTCCGATAATCTCAAGGTATTCGCTGCTCAATTGCTGTACTGACGCGCTATCATAAGGCACCACCCGCTGTAATTCTGTCAAAATGAGGTCAAGAACTTTCTGAAGCTCCAAACTAGAGCTTAATGCTTGAATTGCGCTGCGTAAGGTTTCGGCTTCCTGCCGGCGGCGAGCCTCAGCTTCTAATAACCGTGCATTTTCCACGGCGTTCACGCACTCCTGAGCCAGGGCTTGCAGAAAGGTCTCTTCTTGCGGAGTAAAATGACGAGGGGAACGATGCCAGAGCACGACTCCACCGATGACTTCTTTCCCGCGCAGCATCGGAACAGCGAGAACGCTGCGGATGCCTTCCTCTATGGTCTCCTCTATATAGGGTTGATTTGGTTCTGCCAGCACATCCACAATCTGAACTGGTTTACAGGTAAGAATTGAACGACCCATAGCGCCTTCGCCAGGCAGAAGACCATGTACATTCAGCGTATCAATAAATTGTTGGTGAACGCCATAACCAAAGGCGATATATAAGCGTCCATCCGGTCGAATCGTAAACACTGCGCTGGCGTCCGAACGGGAGAGTTCCGATGCATGCCGGGCAATTAAGAGGTAAATGCGCTGCAAATTCGATAAGGAGGTAATTTCGTGGCTGACACGGATAATAGCCGCCATCTCTTCTGCCTGACGATGTAAATCAACCTTCAACAATACCTGCGCGATTAAATTGCTCATCTGGCTGACAAAATTGACCTCGTCCGCAAACCAGTTTCTTGTGGTTCCCACGTGATCACAACAGATAAATCCGACAACATCACCATGCAAACGGATAGGAGCCGTGATGCTAGCTCTGATATTTCGGGGAATCCATGATTCTTCGATTAACTCCTGGGTTCTCGGATCAGTCCTGACATCATAAGCATCAACCACCTGAGAAGCCATGAGTACTTGAAAAAAATGCGGCGCGCTTGCAAGCGAAAAGACCCGTCCGGTTGTATGGAGCCCTGACTCACGATTGAAATCATCTATATTGACAATCGCGCGTTGATCCGGAGCAAGTTTCCAGATATTCACCCACTGGACTTCAAGTGTGCTGGTCACCGCCTCTGTGATGGCATGTAACGCTTCTGAGAGTTGTCCCGGTTTCCAGGGTGGATGAGCCGCAAGCCGAATAAGCGCGGCGTTTTGACGCTGAATCCGCTGCTCAATGTGAATACGTTCAGTAATATCGCGGGAAATCCCAAAGGTTCCCATGATCTTTCCCCTGAAATCCCGCAACGGAAATTTCGTTGTGGACACATAGGTTACAGATCCATCAGGCCAGGTTTCTCGTTCTTCGATATTAATCAAAGGGTCTCCGGTTTCGATGATTTGTTGCTCATCTTGATAGGCTTTTTGTGCATGTTCTTTGCTGAAAAAATCGAAATCCGTTTTTCCGATGGCTTCTGACGGATCAGCCAGGTTAAACCATTCCGCCAGAGCTGTATTTATCCTGATAAACTGGCTTTCAGTATTTTTAAAATAAATATGGTCGGTAATGGCATCCATCATCGCCGCGATCAGGCTTTTTTCTTGAAGCAGAGAGGTCTCGGCGTTTTTTCGGCGCATAATATTCAACCACAAAATAATAATCAAAATAAGCTGCACCAGAATAAAAATGATGGTGATGAAGAGAATATTTCTGTACAAAACGTCTGAATCTCCTTTAAATGTCGAGTTTACTCACACAATTGACAAGGCTAATTACAACTGTCAACAGCGAATCTGTTCAATGTTGATAATTCTATGTTTTGACACAAGAAAAAAAAAGTTGTTTGTCTAAAATTTCTTAGAGCAGCCATGAAGTTCAAGAATTTTCCTTGACTTTTGTTTGATGTAAATAAGTATCAATATTTTTTGTTGAATTTTGCGTCTGAGGTGTTTCAGGAATGAAGCGCAGCGGATTTCCCGAAACAACAAAAGTCGAGGAGGAGAACATGAACCCCGCAAAACAGACATTGCCCGGCGGAGTATTTGCCGCAAATCTTACCCCTCAACACCTGGATTTACGCGTCAATGCTGAAAAATTATGTGCTCATTGCCGCTGGCTGCTCACGCATGGCTGCAATGGGCTGGCTGTGATGGGCACGACCGGAGAAGCGAATTCTTTTTCCGTCAAAGAACGCATGAAACTTCTGGACGCCCTGTTGCAAGGGGGAATCTCTCCAGAGGTTTTTATGCTTGGAACAGGCTGCAGTGCTCTGACCGATAGCGTCGAACTGACCCGCCATGCTCTGGCGCAAGGCGTATCAAATGTGCTCATGCTGCCGCCGTTTTATTATAAAAACATCAGCGATGACGGCGTCTTTCGTTCAATTGCGGAAGTGATCGAACGAATCGGCAGCGATCAGTTACAGCTTTACCTGTATCACTTCCCTAACATGAGCGCGGTGCCTTTCAGTGTTGAGGTTGTTCAACGCCTGCTCGAACGCTATCCGCATACGATTGTTGGCATGAAAGATTCGAGCGGCGATTGGAAGCATATTCAATTGATGTGTGAAGAATTTCCGGGCTTTCGCCTGTATGCCGGAACTGAAAAATACCTGCTGGATGCTTTGGAAGCTGGAGGGGTAGGATGCATTTCTGCCACGACGAACGTCACCTGCAGCCTGGCCGCCCGGGTGTTTGACGCCTGGCAGGCAAAAGATCTGGATCGCGCCCGAGAACTTCAGACGTATCTGACAGCCATTCGGGCCACATTCGAACACTATCCCTTTATTCCAGGCTTAAAATCGTATCTGGCTCACATCACCGGAGAGCAAGACTGACTGGCAATGCGTCCGCCCTTTCTGCCGCTCTCGAATGAAAAACTCAACGTCCTGCTTGAAGCGTTACGCTTACACAAATTTACCCAGGAAGACCTCTAGGACATGATTTCAGAAATAACTATACACGAGAAACCAGGTTTTTAGGAAAAAACCTGGTTTCTTTGTCGTTCATGAAAAGGAAAAACTCTCATCGTTGATAAAAACTGGGTTTGATGGCGTAAAGTTCGCGCAGTGTAGTCAGGAGATGCTGTTCGATCAATTCCCACTGGTCAGCGGGCGTATAGCCGCTGAAGCGTGAACGACAGACATCAATCAGCGCCGGGCTGATCTTGTTGTCGCGCAAAAACCTTCCGAAACGCTCAATACGCTGCACAATGGCTTCCTCAGACAATTTGGCCGATGTTTCGATCTGTTCGCCGCTGTTGACATGAAAGACCAGATAATAGTGATGATCCTGTTCTTCGAGAAAGCAAGTGTTGTGCAAGCGTAATGGATAATATCTGTTCTGCCGGAAGCGTTCGGCCTCCTGCGGGGTGATCTCGACCTTTGTCGTCTGGTTAATAAAAAACTCGCACGAGAAAAAGTCCAGATCAATATCCAACACGAGGGATTGCGCGTCTGGTATGGAGTTTTCCATCGAAATGATATGCTGCGTGAAACAGACCCGATCCTGCCAGGGTTTATTATGAGGCCAGGGGGAAAAATCCGGGCCGACGATAAAATAGTAACCGGCTTGTTTATGAGTGCGCACATACTTCTGGTCGGTCCGGGTCTCCCTCGCTTTTGGGGACAGCCAACACATTGTGTCAAACATGCGCTGATAGAGGGCCGGCAGAATAAACGTGCCGATGCCTAGTTCGTTATATGTAAAACGCTCTATCTCCGGCATAGTCTGCGGAAACTGATGAATTGAAGTTCTGAGATACGGCTGTCCCATGTCAGCATGGGAATCCACATGGAGCAGGGTGTTTTGCTGCACAGAGAGCAGGCCGCGCTGAAGCGCGTAGTGCCAGATCAAAAAAGCCTCATGGTGTTCTTCGTGTAAAAAAAGCGGAATGTCAGGCATTATTTGTGAGTCCTTCTTCTTCCTTCTTGTCCTTTGAATTGTTTTTGGCGTGTTTTTGTTTCAGTTCATAGTAGATTTCCAGAAATTCGGGTAAGGCGTGCTTGAACTTGGCGCAGGTATTAAAATGCCCGCCATAGTAGTTGTTTAATAAGCGAAAATGCGCGCAGCCGCCGTCGCAAACCGGGAGGTAAAAACATTCCTGGCACATAGGATCATCAAACGGATTCGTGCCCATCATATAGTTGGCAATCATGTTAACATTCCAGGACTGCTCATCGTAAATGCTCCCCACTATCATCTTCGGATCCCCCACATCGTACCAGCATTTATACACTTCGCCTTCAGGTCCGATCACAAACCCATTGCGAGAAGTGGCAAGGCAGCCAAAGCTATTGCGGGGATAATACCATAAGAGATTATCAATGCCGTAGGCTTTATACAATTCAATAAGAAACCGGGCTTCTTCATCTTTGGTAAATTGACAATGAATATCCGGATTCCCGGCCTGAGAATCGCTGACAATGCCTGGATAGATGAGTAAATTTTTGTCCGGAAATTGCTCCAGCAGCTTATAATAGAGCGCGGCGTATTGCGCATGGTTGGTGGCATCCACGTTGATACGGATTTCTATCCGGCCTTTCCAGGACGTGTCCAGCAGGTTTTCCAGATTTGTCATGATTCTGCGATACGTCTTTCCGCCGGAAGCCAATGGTCGCCTGACATTATGCACGTCTTCCGGTCCATCCAGCGTCAATTGAATGGATGTGATCTTGAGCGCGTCCAATTGCGCGATCACCTCGTCGTTCAGCAGGTAGCCATTGGTGATCAGTTTCGCGTGAAACCGAAGGTCTAAAGTCTGAATCTGCTCAGTAAGGCGGCGAATCGTCTCAAAGCGCAATAAGGGTTCTCCGCCATACCAGGTCAGGGATAATACGCGCACAGCTTTGAAACGCCGGAGAAACTCAATAATCTTGGCCTCCGTCTGTTCAGTCATATGCACTGGTCGCCGGTGACTTTCATAACAATATGGACAATTGAAATTACAGGCCAGGGTTGGGACAATGGTCAAGTTCAGAACAGTTTCGGAAAAATTCCTCCCCATCCGCTGGAGTTTGATCACATTGAGCAGCGTCGCTTCTTCACGTGGTTCTACCAGCATTTTCGCTGTGAGCAGTTGCAGATAGAGCGCTGGCGCGTTCGTAAAATCATAGGTCTTCGGCGACTGTCGAATTTTTTCTAACTCCCGATAGGTTCCTCTGTCTATTTCAACAAAAACATTGGTTAACGTATTATACAGCAGATAGCCGTACTTTTCGGATCGAAATAAAAGATTATATTTTGACCATTGCATCGCCTTCTCCGGGTTAGTCGTGTGAACTGGTCCGTGCGCAAATTGAGAATTTACGCACGGAGCCCTCTTTATCCGATACTAAAACATACTCCGATGCTGACTCCTAAACCTCTGCAACCTCGTCCGCCTGCCACTTGATCCAACTCCTGATCTGATAATTCATCAGTCTCAAGCGGAGGAATCACGACCGTCAAATCCGCGCCAGGGTCGGCTTCAATCAATTTTAAATTAAAACCTTCTGGCACCTCTTTGCCTGCAACTTCTTTGATCACCGCCCTGGGATTCGCCATTAATGCTTTTCGGAATTGCTGGTCAGTAGTGGCTTTGGTAGTTACATCCTTGACTATTTGCTGAACTTCTGCTTCTGTCCATGTGGCCATAGAGCTTCTCTCCTACTCGATGATAGCTGATAAAAGTGAGGCATGCCATACCCGGACCGCGACCGTGCTATTAGTGTCGCATTCCCTTGCAAACCGACAATACCCACTCCATCAAACTATTCATCATTCGATTAGTTAATCCATTACTTCGTTCCTTGTACGTCATCGCTGACTCTTCACACCATATCGGCATGAAGTTTGATGCTCTTGCACCAGAATAAACGTTCTGGCACAGGCAACATCCGGGAAGGTCAGCGCTCCACCGTATCTGTATGTTTCCTCAAGGATTTTCCGCATTTCAAGGAGATCACCTGATATGATGGTCAAATTTGTTTACTGACAGAATATTCGATTTTGGTTTCACTGATATACGCCCCTAACATCTTCTGTAAAAAGCGTAAAAGTTCGGTTTTGTCCGCGTAAATCGAAAACATACCCTGGGTATAGCCGGCGCCTAGCATACGCTTAATGGATTCTGCGTATAAAATGATGCCTTTGCCTGTTTGTTGGAATTCTTCGCAAATAAAGGTGCGATAAAACAGCAGCGTCTTCTGTGGCAATCGCCGCGTGATCATCCATCCGATAAGCTTACCTTGATAGCGTAAGCCGATACTGACATCAGGATCGATTTCAAACCCCAGTTCATCTGAAATCAACGGAGAAAGGTCCTCAGGGTACCAGGATGATTGCGCCTGCTCCTGCTGCAAGCGCTGGTAGTCTTCATCAGTGAGATCACGCCAGGGGAAGACGTGAAACGAAGGAAAAGCGGCAGCAATCTCTAACCACCTGGCATGTTTGATATGTTCATTTCGGCAGCGAAAGATCACACTTCGAGGAACCGGCGCGTCCCACCGAGTCTTCTTGAGCAGTGCCTCTATCGGCGAGTCCTCGGTTGCTTTGGCAGGCTTGACGTACTTTAATTCCAGGTTCCGGCAATGATGGTCTTTCAGCACCTGTTCCAACGTGGCCAGCAAACGTTCTCCTACTCCACGCCGCCGATATTCCTCTGCCACATACCAGGATTCGATTTTTCCAACAGATTCATCGGGCCGGATCACCGCGTAAATCAATCCGATCGGCGTGTCAAAGAACGAGACTCCAAAGGCATGAAGCCGGTCATTTATCTCGATCTGCGAAAGTTTCGAGGCAAGATACGAATACGTCAGACCGAGAAATTTCGACGCATTGGCTGAGGTAATCTGCTCAATCACAAACAGATCATCCATAGCTTATCCATCTCTCCGTGCTGCGACGAATTGCGCTAAGGTCGCAATCGTCTGAAAATCTTTTTTTTCCGCGCCTTCGAAGTTGATCTTATACGCGTTCGAAAGACTCGTGACAATTTCCAATGCTTCCAGCGAATCCAGTCCCAGGCCCCCATCTTCTTGAAAGAGTGGAGTATCCGCATGGACTTCCGCAGAGTCGATCATCAATTCTAACGCATCAATCAGGCGATCACGAATGTCTTGTTCTAAGTGAGTCATTCCTCTTCCTTTCGGTCTTTGTCCTTCCATCTTTTGACAACAATCGCCGCTAAGTGACCGGCAAAAGCAAACGAATTGGAAAGAGCGATGTTGATCGGTTGCATACGCGCTGCATTGGGTACGACGTCAATCTGTTCACACTGTTCAATCGGGGCCTCGAAGTTGATCGTGGGAGGCGTAAACCCGTATTTCATTCCCAGGATCGTCGCCGCTAACTCCAGACTGCCGGCCGCGCCCATGGCGTGACCAATCATGGATTTGGTCGAAGACACACACATCTGGTTCAGGCGGTGTCCGAACAGCCGTTTGATCGCTTCCAATTCAAGCGGATCATTCGTATCCGTGCCCGTGCCGTGGGCATTGATATAATCCACATCGTCCACGGTGACACCCGCGTTGTGTAACGCGGTCTGCATGACCTGAATGATCCCGGCCCCGGATTTATCGGGTGCAGTGGGGTGGTACGCTTCATTACAAATCGCATGACCTAATAATTCGGCATATACCGGTGCGCGACGCTGCAAGGCGTCGGCTTTTCGTTCTAACACAAAGATCGCTGCCCCTTCGCCAAGCAGCAGTCCGGTGCGGGTCTTGCTCAAGGGACGATACACGTCTTTGGCTAAATTCTGCAAACTGTTAAATCCGCTGAACGCAACTTCATCAATCAAATCCGCGCCGCCGGCCAGCATGGCATCCACCCGTCCGCTTCGAAGCAAATCCATCGCATAGCCGACGGACGTCGTGCTGCTGGAACAGGCGGTTGAGACCATAATGCTCGGTCCGGCGAGACCGAGATATTTGCACACGAGGCCGGAAACAGAGGGCGGCGTCGAACGCAGCAGGGCATAGTCCGGCTGTTCCGCCAGGACATGCGCCTGCTGTTTACAAAACTTACACAGCGCGTGACTGCGCGCATAAATCGAACCGAGCGAGACCCCAATGCGATAGGGATTCATATCGGTTAAAGACAATTGCGCATCCGCCAGCGCAGCCTGCGCGCTTTGCACCGCAATATACGCCACTTTAGAGGGATCAAAGCGTTCTAATACGTCATCCTCGATCTGGAGGCACATCCCATTGCGAGTGGCATACACGTCCGCCGACACATCAAAGCGCGTCACCGGCGCGCAGCCGTCCCGACCATTTTTCAATCCCTCGGCATAAGTCGAAACGTTCTCTCCGATAGGGGCTATCACCCCCATCCCTGTTACCACAATCGTTTCTTTTGGCATAGGTACTCCAATGTAAACGGACAGAAATTTTTACACGTGTTCAGGAGTGCAAACGAGTGTTTGCTTCGCGGCTTCGCCGCGACAATTTGACAGGGCTTCGCCCTGGTGCAAACGCTCGTTTGCACTCCTGCGTACGTATTGGTACAAACTTATGTCCCAGAGCATTAGTTTGTAGTTCCGCCTTCAGGCGGAAAACGCGCTAAAGCGCGAACTACAAACTCCAGGCTACACGCGTAATTCAATAATACCTATATCGACAGGCCGCCGTCAATGACGAGCGTGTGACCATGAATATAGTCAACCTTGCCGCTGGCTAAGAAGGCTACGGCTTCAGCCACTTCTTCCGGTTTCCCTAACCGTTTGCCGGGCACGCGCTCGAAAATCGCTTTGCGTTCTTTATCGGACATATCGGTAGTCATCTCTGTTTCAATAAATCCCGGGGCGACCGTATTAACGGTGATGCCAAAGCGCCCCAATTCATGCGCCATTGAACGGGTAAACCCTTCAATGCCGGCTTTTGAGGCTGCATAATGGCTGTTGCCAATCGCCCCGCGTGTGCCATAGACCGACCCGATATTGATAATTTTCCCAGACTTTTGCTTCATCATGTAGGGCAGCACGGCTTTGGTACAATGCACCACGCCTCCCAGATTCGTATGCAGCGTCTGCCACCACTGGTCAACCGTGCTGGTCATGAGAAAACTCCCGTGCGAAATCCCGGCATTATTGACCAGAATATCAATTTGGCCCCAGGTATCAACGGCAAGACGGACAAGTTCTTCACATTCGGCATAGTGGCTGACATCGCAGGCTCGCGCTATAATGTCGCCTGTATAACCGGTATCTTTGATCTGGTGAATTACGCTCTCGGCTGCCTCAGCATTGGTCCGATAACTGAGAAGCAGATTGATTTGATCCTGCGCCAGGCGTTTGACAATCGCCGCGCCAATGCCGCGGCTTCCGCCAGTAATAATTGCAGCTTTTTGGAGTATTTCGTTCATATTCTTCGCATGGATAGGTTCGTAGTACGCGCTTTAGCGCGGTTTTCCGCCTGAAAGCGGAACTACACGCCTCTTACTTGTGTTTTAATACCATGGATTGCACATTTCCCCCCATTTCAAAGGAATTTGCCAGGGCATATTCCATCACATGGGGCTGCGGCGGTCGCGTGACATATTGCAGGCCGCAGGCCGGATCGATCTCCGTCAAATTGGCGATTGGAGCGATCGTCTGATGTTTCAGCGATAACGCCGCCTGAATGAGACCCAGGGTGTCCGAGGCTCCAAAGGTTTCCCCGGTCGCTCCTTTGCAGGTACTGACCGGCAGCCGCGCCGCGCCGTCAAACACGTGCTGAATGGCGCGGGCTTCGACCTCATCAATGCCCGGCGTAGAATTGGCCAGGCTGTTGAGATACTCAATTTGCTGTGCTGCGATTCCGGCGTCGTTCAGAGCGTTTTGCATGGCAGCGATGATCGGCTCGGTGTTACGCTGATTCAGAAGAGTTATGGCCTCGTTGTCATGCGCTGCACCATAACCTGCGATCTCACAATATACGTCAGCCTGACGCTGCTGTACGCTTTGTTCGGTTTCCAGCACCACAAAGGCCGCCGCTTCGCCGTAAACCATGCCATTCCGAAGGATGTCGCCAGGACGGCTGGTTTCTTCAAGGCCATCTTGTGTATGCGCTAACACGCCGGCTTGTTCCAACGCAATGATTTGCTCGACAGAGGCGATGACATCAACCCCGCCGCAGATAATTATGTCCGCCTGTTGATTGGTTAAATAGTCATACGCGACCGCACAGGCGGAGACGCCTTCCACCACCGTGCTAACTCCTTTAAGCTGGTATTTAATCGAAACCAGGGTCGCCGGGGCGTTATCAACCGTCTGGGCAAACTTTAACGGACTGACTCCGGACGGTCCCAGTTCCAGTAATTTCTGAATATAGGCGACCGAATCTTCGAACGCGCCATGCACCGTACTAAAGATTAGACCTTTACGGGTCGCCTCAATGTTTATCAGATCAAGTCCACTGTCCTCGATCGCCAATTCAATCGCGGCTGTCGTGAATTTCCCGTAACGGGATAAACGCCGATAATTATAGCCTTGCAGCCAGCGGGCCGAATCAAAATCCTTTACCAGTGCGGCTTTTTGCGCTCCGGCGTTACGCGCTTGTAACGGTTCATAGAGCGCAATACCATCCTTAGCTTCCAGCAGCGAGGTCCAGAACTGTTCTTTCCCGATTCCGATAGGACTGACAACTCCAATGCCGGTCATAAATACCCGTACTTTATCAGACATAGCTCTATGGCAAAATGGATAGGGAGTAGGGAGTAAGGAGTAAGAAAATATTGTGATCAGCTATTTCCTTACTTCTTTACTCCATACCCCTTACTTCCTCACTCTTCACTTCCGAATAGAGTAACTTTGCCAGCGGCGACTTTTTTGCCATCGCACGTAATCAGACATGTAAATTTGTAATACCCGAGAACTTTTTCAACCAGACGCGACTCGATGAGTAAGGTATTGCCCGGTTTTACCGGCGTATAAAATTTGACCTTTTCCACTTCCGCTAACAGATCTTCAGGCGTCGTTTTTTTCATCAATAAAGAACTGGCCTGGGTCATAGATTCGATTAATAACACGCCAGGATAGATGGGATGCGTCGGAAAATGGCCTATAAACGGCAATTCTGAAATGGTTACGTTTTTTTTCGCTGTAATGGTCGTGTCAGTCTGTTCTACGATTTCATCAATCAATAAAAACGGAAAGCGCTGCGCTAAATTGTCCATCACATAATGAATATCCATAGGTTTCCTTTCTTTTTTAGGACGTCAATCTTCTTTAGATACATATTCTTCTAGCAACTCAGCAGCCTGTTCGGAGGCTAATTCTTCTAACGTCAGATATGTTAACGGCAGCATCAAATAATTTGTTTGACTCGTGAGTGACCTGAAACGTCGGTCGCAGTGCTCTAAATTCTGGGCTGCATGATACACCAGAGTTTGCAAGATTCTGAACGCGTCATCGCTTAACGGCGGATTGCCGCGATAGTTTTGCAGCCGCCCCCCTGTCCGGTATTGCGGATACTGTTCCAACCCCACAAAGGTTAAAAACCATTCCGCGCTGAAATGTCCGAGTGCGGCAGTGATCCCGGCATAATCAGCAATCAATTCATCCAGCATATTATTGCGCATCGAACCCAGGGCGCGTCTGGTAAAATAATGCTCACACTCATGTTCCCGGCGAATAATCAGCGAAAGCCGCTGCCATTCTGCGGCCTCGCACTGCATCTGCTCAGAGGAAATTCCGCTATAATCAGACTGGCTGAGCAGGATAAATGTATCCTGGTACAAATGCTTTTGTAGAATAATGTTCTTAAATTCCTGCGCCCACAACGCCTCGGTGAACGATCCCTCAGTGGTCTGTCTGACGCGCTCTTTGAGTCGCCATACCCGATCCCAGTTATTGTAGCCGGCGATCATAGACCCGCCTTGCGTCTCAGGCACATCTTTCGGTTCATTTCTCAGCATGATCGCCCGCAGTAGTGCGATAAAATCGGCCTTCTCAGCGGCAATCACGATCGGAATTTTTCCGGCCGGGGTTTGATGGATCAAAAGTTCTAGGGCTTCGGGACGCTTTAGCTGGACACCCGACCCTTGTAAAAACGATTCCTCGACAATGCCCTTTTTCACTGCCCGTTGATAGGCTTCCGTTGCGCTGACGCCTTCGGCAATCGGGAAATTCAATTGCACGATGCGTTTCCGCAGCGCTTCGAAGACCCCAATTTGTTCGGACTCTGCCGCGT
Source organism: Candidatus Vecturithrix sp. (assembly GCA_040772385.1). Lineage (GTDB taxonomy): Bacteria > Moduliflexota > Moduliflexia > Moduliflexales > Moduliflexaceae > Vecturithrix. Next base: position 2,007,973 of record JAXGYF010000001.1, read on the forward strand.
ATGCCTGCCATGTCTGCACAAACGGTTCATCCTCAAGTAACAACGATCGCTGTTCAGCAATCAATGAATGATCAAACACATTCGTATTGTATGCCAGCAACTCATCAATCGCCGTGCCAGTTGCATCAAAATATTTTAAGACCTGCGTTCTCAATTTCAGAGTATGATCCATGTTTTTGATGTTTATCATTTCAAATTTTGATTGATTGGAACACCGACCCGGTTTGAAGGACTTTTCGCTCCTTTTTTCCAAATGGTTTGGAGCCTACGGTAAAAACATTTTCCATGGGACGAACTGGTGGATAGCTCGCCAATGCCAGATATTTATCTTGAATATGAAGCAGCAGCCGTTTCTCTACCAACTCTTGAAGGCTGTGGGCAATACGCTGCTGGTCAACCTGTTGTCCAGGCATCTGCGTTTCTACAAACTGAAGGATCTGGGTTTGCGTGGCCGGCGCGCGACAACCTTGATAAAGAAGATGTTCGATACCGGTGAGAAAGAATTGTTGCGAACAGGCGCATGGACGGGTATCCACAATTTTCGACTCTGAGGCGGTTTCCCTAATCGATAGGGTTGGTCTTGTCGTTTGCGGACGATCATGCAGCTCTTGCCACTTCGTAACCAATTCTGCGACTCTCTGAACGCCTGGAGTTTGCCTGTTTTCATCATAGCCAGCTTTCTGAAAAAAACTGACGACATGCTTTAATTCACGCAGATCGAAAGGATAAACATCGCTATAAGACTTCAATGGGGTTAATGACAGATCGAAATACTCCGGATGTTGATGATAGACGCTGAAACGATCATAGCGGATATGAGCGAATTTTGGCGGAATGAAATGATACAAAACCGGTAAAAATTCAGCCATTTCATGATAGTGCCGATCCTCATCACCGGGGATGTCGAAGAGAAGGTTCCATTTCACCTGAACGCCCTGTTCCAGACAGTATTTGAGCAGCGCAATTCCGTGGATGGCCGAATTCCCCTTGTGTAAAAGTTGTAACAATTCATCGTGCAAACTCTCGATACCAGGTTGAATAATGCGCACACCAGCAGCGGCCATGGTTTTGACATGGTGTTCCTTGAGCAAAGAGACGGTCTCGAACATAAAGCGATAGTTTTTTCCTTGCTTGATTAATTCCTGAAACAACGTGTCAAAAAACTTCATATTCAGCACGGTGTCTGAGGTCAGGAAATCCGTAATCCCATAGCGGGTCGAGAGCATCTCCAATTCAGCAAGCACCCGCGCGACGGATTTTGTGCGATAGTTCATCCGTTTGCCATTCAACCCGCAAAATGTGCAAGGCTGCTTCTGCCCTTTCCAGCATCCCCGCGAGGTTTCCATTACTAAATGCGGAAAAATCCAGCGGCGTAAGCCGGCTTGATGAAGGGCCGTGAAATAATCCGTATAATCAGGTATAGGGATTTCTTCCAAGTTTGGTTCGATCGCGATTTCAGCCAGAGTTTCAATGTCCTGGCGCGACAGATGGCGGTGGCCATTGACAGGAGCTTTCTGCCGACAATAGACGCCATAGGGAATCGCTTCGACCGGGATATCGAAGCCATCAGTCAAAATTTGCCGGCACAATTGCGGAAACAGATGATCCGCTTCACCCGACACGACAAAATCAACCCAGGGAAACTTTTTTTGTGTGAAATACCCGGCTTCCCCTTCGCAATTGATACCCCCAAGCATGGTGATTATTGCAGGGTCGATCTGCTTGATGCGGCGCAGCAGAGCAATTGCCGGGGTGTATTGCATCCAGGATGTGCCGCAACCCACAATCTTGACGTGTTTCGCGACGATTTTTTCAGCCGTACGCTGAATAAATTGCTCGGCCTTCTGCTGAACGCTCTGACATTCTTCGATAAACACAGAAAGATCTCGACCATATTCCGGGGCAATACATTTATCGAAATATTGTATCATGAGAGGAGTTTGTTGGTACTCTGTCAAATAATGCGCATGTTTATCTGACAGTCCAAAATCTTCATACGCCGACCGCACAAACATCCATTCCGAGAGTAATTGCTCGGCCCCAACAACATTAGCCAGGATATGGTACATCTGTGATCCGATATCCGCCGCAAAATCGAAGATGGTATACATATTTTCCAGATCCAATCCAGACTGCCTGGCCGCAGCAGTGAGCTGCCCTAGCGCAAGCGATGGCCAATTCAGACTCATATACGGCATAGCTGCTAATATAATATCACTCATATCACTTCTCCAATGGAAGTCAAACTTCAAAAGTTTTAAAAACTTTTGAAGTTTTTCTGACGTCTGTGAACAGATCTGTTCACAGGTACGATTCCTTTAGGCCATCTGGCGTTTCGCCAATTCGGCAAATAACCCTTCTTGCTTGATTAATTCCTCATAAGTGCCGGATTGGACAAGTTTCCCTTGATCTAAGACATAAATACGATCTGCATTGATAATCGTACTCAGGCGATGGGCAATCACAATGCGGGTTGCTTGTAATCGTTCGATGCTTTCGCTGACAATGGCTTGCGTTTGATTGTCCAGCGCGCTGGTGGCTTCGTCAAAGAACAGAAGGCGAGGCTTTTTGATAATCGCCCGGGCGATCACAATCCGCTGGCGCTGTCCGCCGGATAAAGAACCTCCTCCCTGCGGAAGCACGGTATGCATGCCCATGGGCATTTCCCGGATATCCGCATCACACCCGGCCATGCGCGCGGCCTCCCAGGCATCCTCAATGGTCAAATTCGAGGCTCCGGCAATGTTATGAAAAATCGTTCCTCCCATAATTTGACTGTTTTGCAAAACAACGCCCATCTGACGGCGCACTTCGGTCACGTCAACTGTCGCCAGATCATGCCGATCGTAGTAAATTGAACCGGTTTCCGGCGTTTCAAATCCTAATAAGAGCCGCATTAAGGTGGATTTCCCGGACCCGGACCCGCCGACAATCGCCACAAAGTCGCCGCTATTGATGTGCATGGACACATCTTTGAGAACCAGAGGACCCTCGGGCTGATATTTGAAATTGACATGCGACACTTCGATGTCACCAGTCAACTGCGTGGGTTTGGCTTTGGTATCGTCAACTTCCGGCATGGCTTGAAGAATCGGTTGTAACCGGTTGTATAAAGGCACAATGCTCAAGACGGACATGAATGCGGAACTCATCTGGAGCAGAGCATCCTGAAAGGTTCCATACGCCGCGAGAAAGGCAAGAAATGTACCAGTGGTGAGCGCGAGTTCTTTGGCGTTCGGATCAGGAGACATGAGTTTCTGCAACACGGCATAAAAAATAATGAGCGAAGCGAGAACCGGAACGACTGAATTCAGTGTTTGTTGAATATTCTGCACAATCCCGGCTTTGAACGATAATTTCCGTTGTTCTCCGAAATGCTGCGACCATAGACCGAAGGCTCGATCTTCGGTACCGGTCACGCGCAATTTGCTGATTCCTGTAATCAATTGAAGCAGTACTCCTGAAATTTTCCCTTCGATTTCGCTTAACGGTCGCTGATAACAAACATACACATAACTTAAACCTGTAACCATAGCAACGTTCACCACTGAAATCAACGTTGCATAGACGGCTAAGCGTTTATCATAATAAAATAATAACACAAGGTACCCGATGGAAAAAATCCCGGCCAGAAGTGACTGTACGGTTGCGCCGCTAAGCATTTGGCGTATGGCGCTCACCCCTGTGCTGCGCACAGCCAGATCGCCGGAGGTGTAATCTCTGAAAAATTTGGCTGGCAGCGAAAGCAGCCGATCCCAGACCGCAGCCTGTAAGCTGGAGTCGGCTTTGCCCTCAATGCGCAGCATGGCAATGGCTTTAATCACGCCAAACAGGGTATTCGCAATCGCGCACACCAGCAAAATCGCGCCAATTTGGAGCAGTTGCGTTCGGTCAGAGGCCGGAATCACTTTGTCAAAGAGAATACCGGTCATCACTGGCGTGATCATCCCGATCAAGGCCCCACAGATCCCCATCAATACAACCATAGACAGATCGTTTTTCATGCCGGAGATGCTCATTTTTAATAAATCAATTCCCGCAAGTACCCGCGCCGGAAAAGGACGATAAAACATGTGCGCCACAGCCTCCAGGGACTCAGCCGCCTTTGCCGCCACGTGCTGACGCGTTCCCCTGACAGGATCAACCAGCATATAACTTTTGGGAGAATCCTGTAATAAGGCGACAGGGCGTTTCTCGTCCCCCTGGTAGGCGACAAGGGAGCCGTTGTCGCAACGCCACCACTCTCCCCGTAATAAGACCGGACGGGTTTTAATATGTGAGGCCCGGGCAATATCTTCCAGGTTGAAAACGCCGGCTGCGCCAGGAGGTTCGACAAACATCATGTTCAGGTGTTTTCCAACTATCCGACATGCTGCCAGCAAAGGGTTTGTGGTCGCCGGCGTCCGATCAGCCTTTTCAGGTTGAATGGCGATTGCCAGGTTTAAGAGGGCGTTTTCAAACGATCGGGCTTCATCTTGCGCTTTCTCTCGCAAACGTTCGCGCTCTCTGACGTCCGCCTGCTGTTCGGTAATGTTCAAACTTTCAAGAATAAAGCGATGAAATTGCTGCAAATAGGTCCAAAACTCATCCCGGGCAATCAAATCTATCGTGGCGGTCGCTTCGACAGCAACATGAGTATCGGCTTGCAGCCAGGTTTTTTCAGAAACCGGGAAATAACCGTTGACATCTATCATCGGCAAATAATCCAGACCCATCACGCGGCTTATTCCTTCGGTATGCCGCACCCAATTTACTCCTCTGCGGGGTTTATATGCGCTCTGCTGTTCAAATCGTAGGGTCGTGGAAGTTTGCAGATCCTGGCAATTCTGGGGGATCATCGCGATTTTAAAACGGCGTAATAACGCAGCAACCCACTCGTCGCTCAATTCGCTGATGCCAATCGCCGAAAACTCATATTCCCGTGCTGCTACTTGTAAGCGATCGAGGGGCAGTCGCAAAAGCTTTGTTTCAGCATCACCGATGGCGAACAGACCGCGTCCCTGATGCGCAGGCGCGTCCGGGATTCCCAGAAATGTTTGTCCGGGGTTCAGCCGGATGACATAATTTCTTGCGCCCACAGGCTCTCCATGTTCCAGAGGCGCTGAAAACAGATCAACGCTTCCGGAGGCAACCATCCACACGAACGCTTTCGCATTCAGCACGATGAACTGATTACCTGTCATCGTTACCGGATCGCCTTCGTTGTGAAAGATGTTTTCAATGTCCTGGTCGGCTTCCAACTGGGCCAACATCTGCTCAGCAAGTTCGAATTCCTCAAATGCCATCATATTTCCTCAATGAGATTGAATCAGCTTTGAGTATGGGCTTTCAGGGTCTTTGATCATTTCTTCATGGGTTCCCCGCTGCACCACGTTCCCGCGATCGAGCACAATAATTTCGTCAGCGTCGCGGATCGTACTTAAGCGATGAGCTATAATGATCGTTGTGCAGCCGCGTCGCCGCATGTTATCATTGAACTGTTTTTCAGTCTTGGTATCAAGGGCGCTGGTGGCTTCATCCAGGATCACAATGCGGGGATTGGTGACTAAGGCGCGTGCAATTTCAATCCGTTGACGCTGGCCGCCGCTGAAGTTCCGCCCTCCTTCTTCAACCAGGCTGTTGTATCCGTTCGGGCGAAACCCAATATCATCATGAATGCATGCGTCTTTCGCGGCCTGGATCATCTGCGCGTCCGGCACGGTCTTATCCCACATCGTTAAATTTTCACGTACAGCGCCCTCAAACAAAAAGATTTCCTGATCCACAATTGCCACGGAATTGGTTATGACCCGGCGAGGGTATGCGCGGCGCGGCGCGGCGTCAAAAAGAATCTCGCCTTCCCAGGGTTGATACAATCCGCTGACAAGTTTGGCAATTGTTGATTTCCCGGAACCTGAGCCGCCGACGAGTGCTACCTTTGTCCCAGGTTTTAAACTCAAATTAAAATTTTTGATGAGCGGCGGTTCCAAATGACTGTACCCGAAGGAAATGTTTCGTAAATCCACATACCCTTCCAGTTTCCCGAATTCCGCTTCACTATCAGAGTCGGTTCCTTCAATTCTGCCGGATGAGTCGGATTTGAATTGGGAATCCGGTTCATGCTGGAACACATCGTCAAGCCGTTTAATGCCTCCGGTCATTTCTTGAATTTTCGCGCCTAAATTGACCATTTCATTGATTGGGGTAATAAAGCTTGCCATTAAACTTTGAAAGGCGACCAGCTCTCCCATGCTCAAATGGCCGTTCATGACCCGTAAACCGCCGCCAATCAGGATAGCTGCGCTGTTAAGGGCCGAGAGAAACGGAGGCACGGACGTGAGTAAATTGTTTGTGACCCCTAACTCCTGCTGAGCGTTCAAGACTTTGGCCTGATAACCGGACCATAAGGAAAAGAAGTCATTTTCCGCACCCGTGGCTTTTAAGGTTTCGATCATCTGGAGCCCGCCCATTGAGGCCCCGATGAGTTTCCCCTGTTCTTGCTGCAGCTTTTGATTCAGGTCAACGCGTTTGCGCGAGACATAGCGTAAAAACAGCATATTGAGTACAGCGACCGCGACGCCGATGCTAGATAGGAGCATGTCGTATTGAAACAGCAAGAACGCATAAAACACAATCATCACGCCATTGACCATATTGGCCGCTAAATCGCCGGATAATAAACGCGCCACCGTGTCGTTCAGCGTCACGCGGCTGGACACGTCGCCGGCATGGCGCTGAAAGAAGAATTGGACCGGCAAATAACACACGTGGCGAAAAAACCGGGCAGACCAGGATAAAGCCAGCCTTGTTTCAAAGCGCAGCAGATAGTGCTGCTGGGAGTATGTTAAGGCCCCTCGCAGCACAGCGGTCACGACCATTCCGACCAGCAACGGTTTGGCCCATCCATACATTTGTCCAACCAGGATATTATCCACGAAGATTTTTGAAAAGGTCGGAATCACTAAGCCCGGAATCACCAAAAACAATCCGGCCAGCACCACATACAGCAGGGCGGTTTTTACTCCTTTTAAGCGTTGGACAAGAGCCGGCAGAATTCTGAATTTTTCTCCGCCTCGTTTAAACTCAGGTCCGGGTTCAAAGGTTAAAATCACTCCGGTAAAAGATTGATCAAATTCCTCGAGTGAAATTTTGCGCGGGCCTACGGCCGGATCATTGAGATACACATGGTTCCCTTTGATCCCCTTCAGCACGACAAAGTGATTAAAGTTCCAAAACACGATCTGGGGCAGCGAAAATTGCCTGACCTCTTCAGGATCTTCCTTTTTATAGCCCTGAGCCGTTAGTCCGTATTTCCGCGCCGCACGCAGCATGTTGCTGGCTTTGCTGCCGTCGCGGCTCACGCCGCATTCCACACGCAATTTCTCTAAGGAAACAAAGCGGCCATAATATGCCAGAATCATTGCTAATGACGCTGCGCCGCATTCAATGGCTTCCATTTGCAAGACTAAGGGAACTTTGACGCGTTTATTTTTCCAAAGTCGCTGACGGGTTTGAGGATTGGGGTGTTTGACCATAGAGCTTCCTATCAAACTACGGTTGATCTTCAGGTTCCATGCTCCCAAAAAGATATTTTTTGAATAATGGAATCACTAAGGTAATCGGCGGCTGCGATTTCACGGTCACTTCTGTCGTACAGATGGTGCCGCTCTGAATGTCGATCGGCGGTCCTTGCCGCGATGACCATTTATAACCGCTTAACGTTCCCGGATCAGGGAGCAGACTAATCACGACTTTAATCGGGGCGGCATCTTGCGTTAACATCCGGGCCAGGGTGTCATTTTGCACATCCTTTAAGACAGCATTAAAGGTCGAAGGAAATGTATCAACTTGCTGTACGATGCCCTCCATAAAGCCGTATTCTTCGCGTTTGATGATAGAGGGCGTAATTTGCGCCTCCATGCTTTGCTGAATTTGTTTGCCAACTAATGGTGAAAAATAGGCAACCACTTCAAGATCGTAACTCTGGGTTTGCCGTTCGATCAGGGCAATTGACATTCCGGAACTCACCAGAGTTTCCGGCATGACTGAGATTTCCAGGACTCGACCACTATAAGGGCTGGAAATCTGAGAATGTTCCTCAAAGTCTTTGTGTAAACGTTGAATGTTTATTTCCAGAGTTTCGATACGCTGCTGCTGATCTAAGGCATCAAGCACTTGCGAGTCATTCAATTGTTTTATTTCCAGTTGAATACTGTTGAGCCGATTCTTCGCTTTTTCCACCTCAGCTTGTAATGAATTGATCTGCTGATCAATCCCCACAATCTCATTTTGCGTCTCTAAGGCTTTATTTTTACTAAGAATCCCTTGTTCAACCAAAGTTCTCACGCCGGCCAGATATTCCTGTTTTTGTTGTCTGAGCGCGTATTGGGTTTGAACCTGTCTTTCCAGATTTTTAATATCCTGTTGCAGATTGAGCTGGTCCTGCTGTAACTTTTTTAACTGGAGTTGCATGGTTTCCAACTGGCTCTTGTTTTTTTCCTGGAACGCGATTTCAAGGTTTTTTAATTCCCTCTGGGCCTGCTGAATCTGCTCCAGAATCTGATCCTGACGCAGGCGGGCAATCACGGTGCCTTGATTGATGAGGTCGTCGCGTTCGATGAGGATCTCGGTAATCGTTCCGGGATGTTGAGCCTGGATCGCCATGATCCCCCCTTGTTTGAGAACAATGCCCTGCCCTTGCACTTTCGTCTGAACACTGCCAAAGATCCCCCATAATACGGCCGACATCAGCAATCCACCAATAGCGAGCAGCGACATCCAGCCGATCGGGGTTGTTATGGTAATTAATTGATCTAATTGTTCGGGAGAGGAAAGCCGTTCTAACGCCACCTTGCGAAAAATTCGTTTTGCCATGTTGATATTGACGTTTAATTTTGTTTTATCATGTTTATTGTTCCGAGAATGGAACGCAGCGGATTTCTCGACAAACTCGAATGGACTATTGTCGAGTGATTTAGAAATGGCAATGAGCGATCAATAGCGCTTAAACTGCAACTCTTATGCCAACCAGGTTCATCTCGTTTTTTCAGATTTTTTTGATAGGCGGACACCCGGAACCGAACGATTGTCCGATTTCGGACGCCCGATTTCGGACACCCTTTAAGCCCATTAATAGTATCATCAAAAAAAGCATTGACAATTCCGGACTACAAGAGACAACCCTGTGTACAGGCAAAGAGTCTTAAAAAACAGATAATAGACAACTCACTAAGTGATTCTATGAGAATATCTCCGTGTAAGATTGTGATAATAGAGATTCAACTCGTCTGGCTCTGGTTGTTGGGTTCCGGGCAGTCAGCGGAGGCGCAGCGCACGCTTATCCTGAATGAGCAACAGGAGCAGTATGTGCTCGGACAATTTTTGGAGTATCTGGAAGATCCAGCCGGAAACTTGACGATTGCGGATGTCAGTTCGCCGGAATATGCGAAGCGATTTAAGCAAAGCCGACAGGAGATTCTCAATTTTGGCTATACTGATTCTATCTATTGGGTACGTTTTCAAGTAAATAACCCTGCGCCTCGGATCACAGAATGGCGACTGGAATTAGAATTTGCCAATATGCATGATATTACGTTTTATCGTTTCCGCGGCCCTGAAACCGATTTTGATGTGATCCGCACCGGGTTGACTCGCCCTTTCGCAACGCGGGACATTCCCTATCACAAATTTGTGTTCAGCTTATCGCTGCCGTCTGACGCAAAGCAGACCGTCTATCTTCGCTTTCGCAACGGAGCTTCGATGACTCTGCCGCTGACACTCTGGTCGGCGTCAGCTTTTATGCGCCACAGCCAGCAGACGTTACTCCTATCCGGATTTTTCTATGGCGCCCTGCTCGTGATGATTGGTTATAATATTTTTTTGTGGCTGGACTTACGAGAGCGGAACATTCTATTCTATGCAAGTTTCATCCTCAGCATCCTGTTGATGCAGTGGTCGTATGATGGGTTTGCCGCACAGTATTTCTGGCCTGACGCCCTGGCCTGGAAAGAAGCTGCGGTACTTGTGTGTATTGCTTGCATTGGCATTACGGGCCACATGTTCACGATGATTGCTCTGGGCACTCGGGAACGCGCTCCGTATTATCATGCCATCATCGTTGCCATTCTGTTGTTTTGGGTGATCATCCTGCTGCTCATTCCGTTCATCAGCTATGGTACGCTGATTCGGGTGACAGCGCCTGTGCGCATCTTCGCTTCGCTCGCTCTTGTCGCCGGCAATTTTCTCATCTGGCGACGGGGGTATCAACCGGCGCGCTATCTCTTCTGGGCCTGGCTGATTATCATTGTGACTAACTTACTTTTTTCTCTGCTGCGGATGGGATTAGTGCCAAGCTCGCCTCTGGTTGAACACGGCTATCAATTCGGAGTTATTGTGATGGCCTTATTATTATCGCGTTCCCTGACCGATCGTATTCATAGTTTGCGCGAAGAAAAAGAGACCGCCCAGATGCAGACCATGAAATCATTACAGACCCAGGAACAGCTTATCCGCGAACAAAATGTGGTGTTAGAACGCACTGTTGCGCAACGCACTCAAGAACTCCGACAACATCAGGAACAACTGGAAATACGGGTACAAGAAGAGGTGAAGACCCGCCAGCAACAGGAACGGGTGCTGATCCAAAAATCGAAGTTAGAGTCTTTAGGCGTGATGGCGGCCGGCATTGCCCATGAAATTAACCAACCTTTAACCAGAATCGCCTTTGGTGCAGACAGCCTTCTGCTCAAGCTTATCAATGACAGAGTGATTGATCCTGACATACTGGAAACCAAATGTCAGGTCATCCTGGCGAGTGTTGATCGCATTAGTCGGATTATTGATCATATCAGAACGTTTTCACGAGATCAGGCCCTGGTACACGCCGAACGGATTGACGTTCATGCCACGATTGACAATGCGCTTTCGCTGATTCAAACCCAGTACCAGCACCACAATATCGTAATGACAACCGATTTGCAAGCGATCGGGTGGGTTATAGGGAATCAATACAAACTTGAACAGGTGCTCTTAAATCTTCTTTCCAACGCCAAAGACGCCATCCAAGCTAAAACCAGAGACATTACCTCTGCTTTTCAGGAGGATGTCATTACCATCCGCACCTTTCATACGCCGGATCAGATCATAATCGAAATTGCCGATACCGGAATAGGCATCGCTGCGGATGAGTTGCCCCATATTTTCGATCCTTTCTTTACCACTAAAGAGGTAGGAAAGGGTACCGGCTTAGGGTTATCTATTTCTTACGGCATTATCAAAGACATGCATGGCGGAATCAGGGCGACCAGCCGTATAGGTGTCGGCACGGTTATGCAGATCATGTTGCCGTGCATCCACGAACAACAAGGAGCAAACCGTGATGAAACTACAGATGCTTATTCTTGACGACGACCCAGGAATCAGACAAGATCTGGCCGATTTTTTTGTGAAACAAGGGGCAAGGGTCTTCGAAGCCGGACGGCCTTCGACAGCCTTGAAACTCCTGGAACAGCAAGAGTTTGACATCGTGATTTTAGACCTTAAGCTGCCGGAAATGGATGGGATAGAAGTCTTAAAACGCATTAAAGCCGAATGGCCGGCCATCGAAATAATTATGATCACGGGCCACGGCGACACGCGCAATATTGTCGAGGCCATGCGTTTGGGAGCCCTTGATTTTTTTACCAAACCCTTTCGCAGTGTTGACGTTCAGGCTGCAATTGAACGCACGCAAAAATTTTTAGCCTTGCAGCAGCGTTTGAAAACGGTGGGTCCTACGTACGCGCTGATGCTCAAAGAGTTGCAGCACCAGTTGCATCATCCGCTGATCGGAGAAAGTCAGGCGCAGAAAAATATCCTGACGCTCATGTCCAATGTGGCGCAAACTGATGATACCTCGATTCTGATTACCGGCGAAAGCGGCGTCGGAAAGGGCCTGGTGGCGCGCGGCATTCATGCCCTCAGCTGCCGGAAAGATGCATATTTCGCCGAAGTCAATTGTTCGGCCATCCCTGAAAGCCTGTTCGAAAGCGAACTCTTCGGGCATAAAAAAGGAGCTTTTACAGGAGCTGTTGAAGATCGCATCGGGTACCTTGAAGCCGCTCATAAAGGCACGCTTTTTTTAGACGAAATCGGCGACATGCCCCTGATGTATCAGGTCAAACTTCTGAAAGTTATCGAAGACAAAACCTTCAAACGGCTTGGGTCTCATAAGGAAACTACTGTTGACGTGCGCGTCATTGCCGCCACGAATCACGATCTGGATGCGATGGTACAGCAGAAACGTTTCCGTTTAGACTTGCTGCACCGTCTTAACACCTTCCTTATCCAAGTACCTCCGTTGCGGGAACGTCCGGAGGATATTCCTTTGCTGTTGAACTACTATACCAATGTGTTTGCACAGAAACTGCGCAAGCCGATTCGCAGGATCGAGCCGGAGGTAGTCGAATCTGCCCTGGATTATCCGTTTCCGGGCAATATCCGCGAATTAAAAAATCTGGTAGAACGCGCCGTGATCTTGTGCGATGATGGGCGTCTGACCGCCCGCTACCTGACGTTTCCCACTGTACCAACCACCTCTCCACGCTCAAGAATTATGGACAATATGGATAAGGCAGATTCACTCAACCTGGATCGCCTCATCAAAACTGCGATCCTGACTGCACTGCGCAGAGCCGGAAACAATAAATCCGAAGCCGCCAAACTTCTCGGCATTTCGCGTCAATCCCTTGAGCGACGCCTTGAAAAATACAAGACAGCATGATATTATTCCAATTATCTATCGGTTGGTTTTCCTGAATAAGGGCAGCAGAATAGTTTGTAAATTATCTCTCATTCTCCGTTCTTTTTCTGCCTGACAACAATGGCATAGATTTTGCTCTATCGTTCTTCCAGGTTACAAGTTGAAACACGAGGAACCATGTTTAGAGGATGAACTGAGAGAGAGCAGGAAAGAAGAGAGATGAACATATTGTTGTTGTATTCCGATAGTGATGCTTTTTCAGATCTCTGCGAAATGATGCAGATTTTCAATGTACCCGTGCATGCCGCCAGATCACAGGCTGAGGCAGTGTCTATTCTGGTATCCAGATCAATTGATGCAGCGATTTTCACCTTACGGACTTTGGCTGATCTTGAATTTTTGAAATTTCTTAATACCTCCTATCCGCAGATCAAGATCTTTCTCTTTGTGGAGAATACTTTGAGAGACATTATCAGCATTTTGAAGGACGGCCAGTACCAGGTGGTTCCGGCCTCATGCCCGTTGTCGGAGTGGAAACGCTCGCTGGAGGCGATTATGAATGCGCAGGAACCTACTGCTGACGTTGGGTCATAGTATCCGCTGTCTCCCATGAAAGCAGGGATGATGGACGAGAAGGATTTTGTAAAAGAACAGAATACTCTCAAACGGATTCCTGCCTGAAGGCGAAATTACGAACTTCTTCCTGCCACACATGGCTTAATTCGTTTTGCGGCAGCAGGGACCGGTAGATTCGCGTACCACCAGAGAACATTCCAGCAGCGTCAAGCCTTCGCGGTCGGTTTCATCATTCCCATTTAAGCTGTAATAGAGTTTTTGGACGGCCAGTTGTCCTTTCTGGTAATGCGGTTGAGCGACGGTGGTTAGCGGCGGGTTCGTATGCGATGTCAACGGAATATTATCAAATCCGACCACGGAAACCTCCTCCGGGATCGCCAGACCAGCAGTACGAATAGCGTGTAAGGTCCCGATCGCTACCAGATCATTGTAGGCGAGAATGGCAGTGGGGCGTTTTCCGACAGGCAGTTGGAGCAAATTATTGGCGGCGCGGAAGCCATCATCAACCGTCGAGAGACATTCGCGGTGCAACTCCGGTTTCAGCGCGAAATTTGCTTCATGTAATGCCCGTCGCACTCCGCGTAAGCGGGCTTGAGCAACTTCTGAACCCGGAGAACTCGACAGGTAGGCGATCTGCGTGTGATTGAGATTCAGGAGAAATTTCGCGGCCTGATACATCCCATTTTCGCGATCCGTATCAATGCAATGGATACGAGGGGTCGCAAAATCCCTTCGGAGCACTACCATCGGCATATCCTGACGATTGCACACGTCAAAAATTTCTTGCGGCTCTACCCCAAGATGGTGCAGAATCACCCCATCAACAGCCACCTGCTTCAATACGCGCAAATTCTGACGCCGGCTGCCAGGTTTCTCGCTGACCGGCACAATCAATAATTGAATCTCCATCTTTTCGGATTCTTCCTGTATCCCGGTCAGAATCTGGGCATTGGCCGGATTTAAAAATTCCGGAGCAATACAGGCGATCATCGCAGGTTTCGCGCGGCTTTTTGCGCGTTTACGCCGCGGTTCAAACCCTAACTCTGCGATAACCTGTTTTACGCGTGCTTCGACTTCCTTCCTGACTGGCCCCGAAGCGTTGATGACGCGGGAAACCGTGGCAATAGATACTCCGACCTGCGAAGCGATGTCTTCCAGCGTCGGATTGGCTTTTTCTGTGTTCATAATGAGACTCTTAATATATAAAATTGTACTGTAAATATAATATTTTCATTTATATTTACAGTACAATTCACGTCAAATCAATTTTTATAAAAATCTATACACGCGAAACCAGGTTTTTAGGAAAAAACCTGGTTTCTTCTTTGTACGTCATATTTCACTATAAAATAGCGACGGTCATAAAAAGTTGCAAGAAAAATCTTTCTATTTTTATTTACATCAAAAAATATCAATATTTACATGTAACTTATTATGAAAAATAAATAATTTTACAGAAAAGGCTTGACAAATTTTTAAAATAAATCGTACCTTGAAAAGGTCACAAACGTTCAATGTTCTTTGTAAGGCTCATTTTTAACATGGAGGTGTGTATCATGAACAAACTGGGAAAATGTATGGTGTTGCTTGCTGTCGTCGGCTTGTTTCTGGTGTTGAATGCTGTCAGCCCAACTGCTGAGGAGCCGATCGAGTTGCGCCTGACCTGGTGGGGATCCCAGCAGCGGCACGATTTGACGATTGAAGTGATCGAGTTATTTCAACAAAAATATCCTCATATCAAAGTCGTCTATGAATTCAGCGGATGGCGCGATTATTTCACCAAGTTGACCACACAGGCCGCCGGAGGAAACTTGCCGGATATTATGCAGCACGATTACGCCAGAATCGCAGAATGGGTCAGCAATGGCCTGCTGCTGCCGCTGGATGAGTATGTGGCTTCCGGGACGCTCGATCTCTCACATGTGTCAGAATCCGTCCTTGAAGGAGGGAAAGTTGACGGGAAACTCTACGGGGTGACATTGGGAACGAACTCACTGGGAATGATTCTGGACGTGGAGGCTTTTCAAAAAGCCGGGATCGATCTGCCTGCCCAGAATTGGACCTGGGAAGACTACGAACAGGTTGCGCTCGCACTGCATGAAAAATTAGGGATGTGGGGCGGCGGCGGCACGCTTGCTGATCATAATATCTGGAAATCTCTGTATCTGGGCTATGGACAGAATAATTACTCCGCTGATGGCAAATCCCTCGGATATACCGATGATCAACCTCTTATGAATCACATGAGTATGCTTGTGCGCTTGATTGACGCCGGTGCGTACATTCCGCGTGATATTGAACTGGCGGAATATTTTACGACTGGTCCCGAAGGCAGCGCCCTTGTGCAGGGAAAAGCCGCTATGGTCGCCTATTGGAGCAACCAGCTTGCTGCAATTTGGAAAGCAGCCGGAGAAGATCGCAACCTGGCGATTGTACATCTGCCGCGGCCAAAAGATGGCTGCTGCTCGTCTAACTATATCAAACCCTCAATGTTCTTCTCTCTCACCAAAGACGCAAAGCATCCGAAAGAAGCCGCCATGTTTATTGACTTCTTTGTGAATTCCGTTGAAGCCGGGCAAATTCTGCTGGCTGATCGCGGCGTTCCGATCTCTTCTGTCGTACGGAATGGCATTAAGGAAACGTTAAGCAAAGCAGAACAAGAAGCGTTTGCATTTCTTGAACGCGTCGAAACTGACGGCAGCCCCCTGCCGCCGGCTGATCCTGCTGCTCACAGCGATGTGTATAATAACGTCTATCTGCCGGAATTTGCCGACCCTGTTCTGTTAAAGGAAATCTCGCCTGAAGAGGGCGTGGCAAACCTGAGAACCATGGCAACCCCAATTCTCAGCAAATAGTCAAGCGGTGTGCCAAGCAAGACCCAAAACCAGGTTTCTTCAAGAAACCTGGTTTTTTTACAATATCGTGAGGAAGACGTTATGGGACAAATTCTCCAACAATCGGTTGCCAAAAAACCCGGTTCATTATTCAGGCAGGATGCCTGGACCGGGTATCTGTTTTTGTCGCCCTGGCTGATTGGCTTTTTTACCTTTACGCTGTTGCCTATTCTTGCCTCCCTGGTGCTGGCATTTACGGAATACAATATTCTGGCGCCGCCCAAATGGATCGGATGGGACAATTTTGAGCGCATGTTTTTTCAGGATCTCCGCTTCTGGCGCTCTGTCAAAGCGACGTTTTTTTATGTGGTCACGGCCATTCCCCTGCGTTTAGCCTTTGCTTTGCTCGTCGCCATGCTGTTGAATACTAAACGCCGCATGATTCCTGTCTATCGAGCTCTATTTTACGCGCCGTCCATTGTCGGCAGCAGCGTGGCAGTGGCGGTGATGTGGCGGCAGATTTTCGGCAAAGAAGGGGTCGTGAATTTTGTGTTGGCAGGGTTCGGCGTGGCAGGTCCTGCATGGTTAGGCAACCCGAAAACCGCAATCTGGACCCTGATTATCCTGGCAGCCTGGCAATTTGGCTCGCCCATGTTGATTTTTCTGGCCGGACTGAAACAAATTCCGACGGAACTGTATGAGTCGGCCTCCATTGATGGGGCCGGATACCTGTCCCGCTTTCGCAATATTACGGTGCCTCTGTTAACGCCAGTAATCTTGTTTAATCTGGTGATGCAAATGATTCATGGCTTTCTGATTTTTACACAAGCCTTTATTATATCTGGCGGCAATGGCGCGCCCCGCGATCGTCTGTTGATGTACACGCTCTATCTGTATCAGCGTGGATTTGTGACCCTGGAAATGGGCTACAGCGCGGCGATGGCCTGGGTGTTGCTCGCGGTGATCGCCTTTTTTACGGCTCTGGTCTTTAAGTCCTCAAAATATTGGGTCTATTACGAAACGGAGATAGAGGAATAGGAGGAAAATATGAATGTGATGCGCACAACAACGCTGGAAATGAGCTCCACATCTCTCAAACCCTGGACGAAAACGCTTCCGCAGTCGATTCTCTATCATGGTTCAATTTGGGTGTTTGGGTTTCTGATGATGTATCCGATTCTCTGGCTGGTTGCCAGTTCCTTTAAAGCGCCGCATGAAATCTGGACCAATGTGACCTCCTTGTGGCCGAAACAATTGATGTTTGAAAACTATGCCAATGGCTGGAAAGGCTTCGGCGGCATTACCTTTGCCACCTTCTTTAAGAATTCCTTCTTCTATACCGGCGTCGGCACCATCGCCCAGGTCGCTTCTTCCGCTGTCGTTGCGTACGCCTTTGCCCGCATTCAATTTGTCGGCCGCAAAGTCTGGTTTATGCTGATGCTCCTGACCATTATGCTGCCGCAGCAAGTACTGCTTATTCCACAATATATCATGTTTAGCAAATTAGGCTGGCTGAACTCTTTTAAGCCCTTGCTGGTCCCTCGCTTTTTCGGACATCCGTTCTTTATCTTTCTAATGGTACAGTTTATGCGTGGCATTCCCAAAGAATTAGATGAAGCCGCGAAAATTGACGGGTGCAGTAAAACCGGAATCTTTTTTCAAATTATGCTGCCCTTGATTCAGCCGGCTTTGATTACTTCGGCGATCTTTTCGTTTTATTGGACCTGGTCTGAGTTTCTCACGCCGTTAATTTATCTGAATGATCCAAGACTTTATACCATTTCAATGGCGTTACGCACTTTTGCGGATCCCTCGGGACAAACTGATTGGGGCGCAATCTTTGCGATGTCCACGCTCTCTTTACTCCCGGTGTTTCTCATTTTTACCCTGTTCCAAAAGTACATTGTCGAGGGAATCAGCACGTCAGGGTTGAAAGGTTGAACAGTGAAAAGCAATCAGACAGAGAAACCGGGTTTTTTCAAAAAACCCGGTTTCTTGCACGTACCTGCGAACAACCTTGTTCGCAGAGGGTTTCGACGAACAAGGTTGTTCGTCGGTACAACTATTTTCACAGGAGAAGTTACGGAAATGCCCATCTACAACAGTTTATCCCCTTCCACTGTCTCCCATTTCACCTATAATGTGCGTGCTTTGGGAGTGGTTGGTAATGGGATCAGAAAAGAAACCCAGGCGATTCAACATGTCATTGACCGGTGCGCTGAACATGGAGGCGGAACAATCTATTTTCCTGCCGGAACCTACCTGACCGGCAGTCTGCACCTGCGCAGCTTTATTACCCTATTCCTTGACGCTGGCGCAATCTTGCTGTTTAGCCCTGATTTTGAGGATTACCCCCCGGTTCAAACGCGTTGGGAAGGGGTTGAGTGTTATGGCTTTTCTCCGTTAATTTATGGAAATAATCTCGACAATATCAGTCTCATAGGGCGAGGAACCCTGGATGGACAGGGAACGGTGTGGTGGAAGACCTTTAAAGAACGCCGCGAACAAGGCAAAACCGGCCCTGAAACAGAACTCGAGCGCGAATTGGCGCGTTTAAATGCAGGCTATCAATCGAGCGGATCGGGCGGCGGCGGACGCGAAACTCAGTTTTTGCGCCCACCCTTAGTGCAATTCATGAATTGCCGCAATGTGCATTTAGAAGGGTTAATCCATCAGAACTCGCCGTTCTGGAACACGCACCTGGTGTATTGCGAAAATGTGGTGATCCGTGGCATAACTTTTAAAAACCCTCCGAATGCTCCGAATACCGATGGATTGGATCTTGATTCCTGTCGCAATGTCAGGATTGCCGATTGTTCTTTTGACGTCGGCGATGATTGTTTGTGTCTGAAATCCGGGATGGATGCGGACGGACGCCGCGTGGGAAAGCCGACCGAAAATGTCAATATTACCAACTGCACCATGCTGCACGGGCACGGAGGAGTGGTCATCGGCAGTGAAATCGCCGGCAGCGTGCGGAATGTGACGATTTCAAACTGCATCTTTCTCGGCACGGATCGAGGCATCAGGCTCAAAGCCCGCCGCGGCAGAGGGGGCACGGTTGAAGATCTGCGCGTAAACAACATTCTGATGAAACGCGTGTTAAGTCCGATTGTAATGAACATGTTTTATCGCTGCGGAGCAAAGCCGGAGGATTGGTATTTTTCCCCTGAACCGCAGCCAGTAACGGAAACTACGCCGGTATTTCGCAATATTGCCTTTGCGAATATTACGGCCAGAGAAGTCCGCGCTGCCGCTGGTTTTCTGCACGGTCTGCCGGAAATGCCCATTCAGGAAGTCCGATTTCACGACATGTTGATTGAAATGTCGCCATTACTCGAAGACATTACAGAACCGCCAGCCATGATGTTTGGACTGAAACCAATGGCAGGCAAGGGCATTTGGGGCAAATATCTGCAAGAAGTGCAATTTGCGCATGTGCGTGTTGAGACGCAGCAGGGCGAAGGGCTTTTTCTGGAAGAAAGCCGGGATATTGAAATTTATGGGTTCAGTCTGAAAAATTTTCGCAAAGACGCCCCGGGAATCGTTCTGAATCAGGTAGAAAAAGCCTGTATTCAAGCCTGTCCGCAAGGGATGCTGAATGAGAATTTTATTCAGCTTCAAGGACAAAAAACCCTCGATATTTTTTTTGATAAGTAACGTGTAAAAAATAAGTTTACCGATGAGAAACCAGGTTTTTTCCGAAAAACCTGGTTTCTTGAGTTTGACAAAAGCGGAAGGACGCTAAAGCGCCCTCAAAAATTCAGCAGCCGGCTTCAGCCTGCTTCGGCTTTGAGACCGGTCATTGATGTCCGGGATGACTATGATGACAAGTTACGAATATATCCTCCGTTCCGGTTTCATCCACTCCTGGGCGGAAATCGTCGCAAATTCCGTGTTAGCGACCTATCCTGATCCCAAAGACCTGCACAACCATCATCCGGGCGAATGGGTGTATCAAAACGGGTTTTTTGTGAATGCCTTGTTTGCCTTATGGCAGAAAACCGGTAAGCAGACTTATTGGGAGTATCTTGTGAATTGGGTCGATCTGTTCATCAATCAGGCCGGTGAATTTGATCCCGCAAAATATCAACAAGCCGCCTATAATTTAGATAATATTCTGCCCGGCCGGCTGCTGCTCGCGCTCTACCGGGAAACAGGGGCAGAAAAATATCAAACCGCCGCATACACCCTGAAAGCGCAGCTTGATACCCAGCCGCGCACCAGCGAAGGCGGCTACTGGCACAAGCTTATCTATCCGCATCAGATGTGGCTGGACGGAATTTATATGGCCGAACTGTTTTCGGTCGAATTTGCCCGTATATTCAATGAACCGCACTATGTTGATGAAGCGGTGCATCAAATCACCTTAATTCATCAACATACGTACGATCCTCACACCGGCCTGTTGTATCATGGCTGGGATGCAGCCAAAATTCAGGTCTGGGCGCACCCCGAACGCGGCACATCGCCAGAATTCTGGGGCCGCGCCATCGGCTGGTATTGCATGGCTCTGGCAGATTGTCTGGATTGGCTGCCAGCCGACCATGCCGGCTATGAACGGCTGCTCTCGATCTTTCAGCATCTCGCAGACAGCCTGGCAAGATATCAGCACCCTGAGACCGGGATGTGGTCTCAAGTGCTTGATAAGCGTGAACGTCCCGACAACTGGCCTGAGACCTCTTGCACGGCCATGTTTGCCTACGCCTTTGCCAAAGGCGTCAGAAAAGGCTATCTTGATCCCGTCTTTCGAATAAAAGCTGAACAGGCCTATCAACGGCTGATTGGCCAGTATGTGTTTTTCGATCAGGAAGGACGATTTTACCTGACGGACACCGTGAGCGTCGGCAGTTTACGTTCCAACGCCGATTACGAATATTACGTCACCACTGAGCGCCGTACCAATGATTTTAAAGGGGTCGCGGCTTTTCTCTATGCCAGTCTTGAGTTAGATTAAATTTCAATTGCATAAAATCCCCCGGATGATTATTTATCCAGAGAATTTCTTGCCAGATATCTTTGGTCGAATGAATAGTTCCTTGGGGCGCGAATATTGAACTGAAAAGCCATAACCACCAAGAAACTTCTTGACAAATTTATTTATCAGGTCAAAAGTACTATGAGGATGTTGATCTATTCGGTGAACGAAGTGAGGTGAACCCCATGTATGCCCATGTCATTCAAACAAAAGCCGGACAATTATCCGAGCAGTTACAACAAGAAGTGTTAGATTACATTGAATTTTTGTTAGCCAAATATCCGCAACCTTCTGAGCCGAAATCGCTTCGGTTTGATTGGGAAGGGGGACTGTCGAAATTACAATCGCGGTATACTTCTGTTGAATTACAACATAAGGCGTTAGAGTGGCGATAAATGTATTTGATCGATACGAATATCTTTTTGGAGATCTTGTTAGAGCAAGCCAAAAAAGAGACCTGTAAACACTTTTTGGCAAATCATTCCGGCAAGCTGAAGATTTCTGATTTTTCGCTGCATTCCATCGGAGTTATTCTATTTCGGAGTGGCAAAACAGATGTCTTTGAGATGTTCGTGCGCGATGTACTGCCGAACGTGACGATAGTGACCCTCTCCACTCCAGGCTATGATTCCTTGCCCCAGGAAGCTGATCGGAAAAAGATGGATTTCGATGATACTTACCAGTGGAAAATCGCAGAAGAAAATGTTTTCACGCTTGTCACAATGGATCAGGACTTCAAAGCTGTTCAACAAGAGATTAACATCATTTTTTTATGAAGCCTCCCTTGAATCTTGCCCCCGGATTTTCACATTTCCCCATAATTTGATAGAAACGTGTTCTTCATGCTGGTTGGCGTGTCTGTAAGCGAATTATTCTCACAGGAGAGAGCATGTATGCTTGCCCCTGTGATGTCAAGCCTTTTCTTTAGCAGGATAACTTGAATTGACATCAAATTTTCGCACTCGCGTGACGAATCCGTCATTCAGATTCGGATCATGTAAGAAATTCATACCGACCAACATGCATTAACACTTGACGTTGGACAAGACGCTCTCGTGTATTTAATCGAAGGAGTGACACGGTTGCTCGCCCTGTTGGTGTTTGTCCGATAATCCGGACATTTTGAAACATAAAATGTTCTTTCCATACTTGAACACGGGGATTGAAAAAATGAAATGGTCAATCTGATGAGAAAACGGCGTATCGTCCTGATGAAGCAAGCAATACTCACATCTTCCGTTGGCTCGTTTGATCGCCATCTGGCGCAGTTCAAAAGAAATATAGACGCGGCTCATAGCAGATTAATTCTCGGAAAAAAACACGGAGCGAGCATGAGCTTTGAGTAAAATAAAAAAATGGTTCAACTCCTGATACATGTCCAGCTCAAGCATTTCATCCTCGTTTAAGGTCTCTTCGCGATTTTTGTCCAATAACGTTTCAAGTCGCACTTGTGCCGCAGGAGAACTCTTAAACACAAGGATTTGTTCGGGGGTCGGTCTGTTGATGAGAAAATCTAGCATTTCCTTCGCCGGATGGCTGGTTGTCGAGTCAAAAGGTACAGATACAGGTTCAAAGGGAAACGCCTGCACGATAAACGATAACAATCTGGGCAATTGGTGGCGCAAAGGACGTAATTGCCCCGCAAGTTCATCCGGAACTTCTACAGTGATTGTTGTCATAAGCAAATCATCCTTCTGTTATATGGTGACGATGAGCTCAACGAATTTAATAAAACAACTTCATCGTTATTCGTGAATGAAAATCTTTTTTTCTAGAAAATTATTTCCAATCTCCCACCAGAATAAAGGGCGCCCAGTAGAAGGGATTGTCGTGTTTGATGACATTGCCGTGTTCGTCGGTGTGGTAGGATTTTTCCTTCATCCAGATTTTGGTTTCGCGTAGGGCTTCGGCTTTGGTCATACCTCGGTTGAGGTTACGGTAGAAGCATTTCATAAAGGCCGCCGTCGAAGGATCGGAAACCGGCCACAGACTGACCAGCAACGAGGGGCTGCCGGCGTACATAAAGGCTCTGGTCAGGCCGACCAGGCCTTCCCCGGCTTTTAATTCGCCGAGTCCGGTCTGACAGGCGCTCAACACCGTCAGTTCGGCGTCAATGTCCAGATTGAAAATTTCGTAGGTTTGCAGCATCCCGTCGCTGAAGAGCAGACCGGAATACATGGCATGTTCGTTGTCCAAATAACCATGCGTTGAAAGGTGGAGATAGCGATTGCCGTTGGCATGCTCTTTGAAAAAGGCTTTGGTGGCGTCCGCGCCGATTTTACAGACGGACTGCGGATAGAGGCTGCTGATGGTCTGCACTTCTCCGGCTGAATAGGGCAGCGGCTGAACGCCCTCAAGCCCGGAACGCAGCGTATCGGAAAGAAGTAAATTTTCCGTCGACCTCAGAGCGACTTGAGTTATTTCGGGATTTCCCTCGCCGAAGGGCGCAAGGGCTAACAGGTCTTGCATGTATTGGTCGGGTTGACGAACGTGAAGAATTTCTGGTTTTAGAACAGAAGCAGAGGGAGAGTAGGAGATCGAGTAACGA
This sequence comes from Candidatus Vecturithrix sp., assembly GCA_040772385.1. GTDB lineage: Bacteria > Moduliflexota > Moduliflexia > Moduliflexales > Moduliflexaceae > Vecturithrix. The sequence continues at coordinate 2,031,627 of JAXGYF010000001.1, forward strand.
TCTACAAGGTATTCGGGTGTCTTCCCATCTTGTGTGACCAACATTTCGAAAGGCAGATAGAATAAGACTCCATCAGGAACGATGATGAGGTGTTGAATATCCTTTCCCGAATTTGCGTCTACAACCTTTTGTTCTAACGGCTGAAAAAGAAGTTGATACAGTTGATTCGCAAGTTCATGATTCAGCTTCTCATGAGAAGCGCTACGAAGTAGCTTGAGAAATTTCTCGATGTTATTAGATAAATCCTTCTTCCCAATCTCAATTGTATGAGTAGAAAAGCTGTTTTTTCCGATAATAAAGACATAAAGCTCTTCATCTCCTTGGAGGTATTCAATAATAACTTCGTCTTCTTTAAGAATTTCCTGTTGAATCTGCTCCACCGTGACAGGTTGTGGATATTTGAGTTCGGCATAGCGAGGATTTGAGGTTCTGAATTTCAGTTGAAGCACCGATAACTCATGTTCCAGCGAGTGTCGTTCTTCCCAAAGTTGTTCGCGCTGTTCGTCGGGAAGTGGCTGTTTCAGGTGTTGTTCGATAACAAAAAGCTTGTTATACAACGTGGTCTCCTCTTCCAGCAATTTGGGATCCACACCGTAATTCATTCCTGTAGAAACTTCGTACAGTTGTTCAAGAAATGATTTTGATTTACTGCGCTCCATGTATGTAAAGGCTCTTCGCAAAAAACCCCGTTCAAGCAGAAGACTTATTATATGTCGATAAAAATAGACATTCTGTTCCATGGAAGCTTCTTTCATTTCTTGAGAACCGAAGGCCATACGAACTTTTTCGAATATTTCCACTGCTTCCTTATATCGTTGAAGAGCTTCTACCCATTTCCCCTCTCTTTCATAAAGAACTCCAATGTTTTGAAGGATTCCCCATTCTGCATCTCTATCGCCACTTTTTCTATTGATTTTCAGAGCTTCTTGAAGATAGTTTAACGCTTCTTGATTCTTGTAACTACGCAAATAAGTATCTCCAATGTTATTCAAAACTCTTCCTTCTATCGATATATTACCAATTTGTCTCTCAATTTGCAATGCCTCCTGAAAATAGCTTAATGCTTGCTCGTAGTCACCAGTAAGCTGATAAATTATCCCGATACTATTCAATGCTCTTCCCTCTCCAAATTTATCAGCAATGTTCTTGCTTATTTCCAGGGATGCCTGATAATAAAATAATGCTTGTTGATACTCGCCCAAACGCCGAAAAAGCAGCCCAATGTTATGCAACATTGTTCCTTGATCTTCCTTATCTTCAAATTTTTTCATGTTCCAGATTTTCAGGGCTTCTTGTAAATAGGACAATGCCTTTCGATATTCACCAGTTATCTCATGAACCATTCCGATGTTATTGAGCGCATTCGCTTCTTCCGCTATATTACCATTTTTACGGCTGATATGCAGCGCTTGATATAGATATTTCAAAGCCTGTTGGTATTTACCCATTACTATATAAACCGGCCCCATGTCGTTCAAAGTTATTAATTGCCCTTCTATATCGTTAATCTCCCGAAAAATTAACAATGCCTTCTGAAAATAGCTTAATGCCTGTTCATGTTGACTGGTAAATCTATAAATTTTTCCAATAGACCGTGCTATAAATCCTATTTGGGGATTATCTCCACGTTCCTCTGCAATCTTTATCGCCTTCTGAAAATAATTCAATGCTTGTTGATACTCGGAGATTTGTCGATAAATGGCTCCAATTGCGGTCAAATCCGAGAGTATCCCTGACAAATTATTGCTTTTTTTATCAATTTCCAGGGTCTCCTGTAAATAATTCAATGCTTCCTGTAACTTCCCCATCCGTTGATAAGTTACTCCTATATTGTGAAGAGTATCTACTTCTCCATCTTTATTTCCGATTTTTCTATTGATCTTCAAAGAATTCTGATAATAATCCAATGCCTGCTGGTAATCACCACGATATTGATAAATGACACCAATAAAGTGAAGGGCTTCTGCCTCTCTCTGTCGATCTCCAAGTTGCCGAAAATTTTTGAGTGTGAATGTAAAAATAGGTAATGCTTTCTCATATCCTTCTGTTTGAGCAACTTTAATACCATAATTGAGAAAACGTTTGGCTGCAATCTGAGCATATTCTTGATTCTCATGGATTAATTGTTCTGTCTTTGAAACATCACCTTCCAGAAAAGCAGACGCATATTGTTTAAAAAATGCTTGAAGTTCTTCCTCAGAAGGCTGCTGGTTTTCCTGACCAATTGCTGACAAGGTTAAAGAGAATAAGAAGATGAAGGTGAAGACGATAATTTTGATTTTACAAGTGCGTATCATGCTGTGAGTTTCCTGGGTTTTCACTGATTAAAACTTCACTTCTGCGCCCCACCAGAATAAACAACGGTCAGCAGAAAAGTTCTGATCGTGTTTGATAACGTTACCGTTCTCGTCTGGGCTGTGAGTGTTTTTTCATATTGTATTCTCAAAAATTCATCCACGGCCAGATTTTATCCTTGAGCACCTTTTCTCCAAGAAAGGTTTCTTTCCTTTTCTTTTCGTTCTCTTTGATGTGGTTCTGGAGTTCATTTTGGTTTAAGTGCAGAAATCGTACTCGTTCTTCTATTTGCCTATTTTTCAGTGATTCTTCGTTCACAAATTCTGGTTCCCAAATCGAGAAGCGGCGGTCAACGCATTTGAGGAAGAGTTTGAAACAGGCCCAGGCTTTGACCGTATCGTCATCTTCCAGAAATCTCTGAAACCATTGTTTGGCCCAGAGATTTTTTTTGCAGTGCTGAAGCGCGTGTTTCGCAACCTTTTGTGTCCAGCATTGAGGCATGTCATTATACTGCTGTAAAATGGTTTCACTCTCGCTGTCTTCTAAAAAGCCGAGTAAGATCATTGCTTTGGCCTGCTCAAACTGCCAGGGAGAATTGACGCCCTCTTGAATGATCGCTTTCACCCAGGGCGTATTCCCTGTATGTTGGGCAACGAGGGCCAATTCAAAGAGCTCCAAATCATTGGAGCAGTTTTCCAATTTCTCCTGCCAAACAGGTTGAACCTGAGCATGAGCAGGACATTGAAAAAGGGCCTTCTCCATGATTCGCAGACCGGTATTCGAATCGATAAAGTGTATGCCGCCGGATGATGAATCCAACCTGCGCCACAGTTTCAGGGCCTCGTCCGGCTTCTCCTCAAATAAGACTTTTAGCAGGACTTCATAAAAACTTCCACACAGCCACAACAGACGAGAGGCTGTTTTTGTCTCTTCATCTACGGCTTGCAGCCACTGTTGAACCAGATCCGGTCGGGCTGCCAATACCTCTTTGAGACTATGGGGGGAAAATTGTTTGGTAAACCAGTCATTACCGGCAGCGGATTGTTGTCGGAGCACCTGTTTGAGCAGTGCGTTGCGTTGTTTGAGTATAGCGTCTACCTGATCAAATTTCAGATGGAAGAGCGCGTCTCGCCCATCATCAAGTTGTTCAGCAGAAGATGTTCCTCCCCATGAATCCTCCGGGCCTAATGTGAAAGAGGTATTTAAAAAATCTGTCGAAATTCCAATCCCATCAAACAACGGAGTGTCCTGCCCATCATGATAGCGAACCTCAGTGTTGGGGAAATTCTCCGGGAGCGAGATCCCTTTTTCTTTGATACGCTGCCAGACGGAGTGAATGTCTTCAGCATATTGTCTGACTTCTGCGTCAATCAGTCCTCTTTTTTCGACAGCGTAGCCCCAATAGACCGGATGAACCCGCGTGCGGATTTCTTGATATGACAATGACGCGCCGAAATTGCTCAATAATAGACTGCCCCATTGATCCTCTTTGAACCAGTGCTCAGGATGCCAGCCCCATGCGCTGTTGATCACAGACCGGAGGGCTTCTTCATCCTGAGATTTGTAGATCAATTCAAGCACGAACCGCCGGGTTTCGGTTTCCTCACGCGTTAGAAATGTTGCGAGTTGTGTGCTGACAGATGCAGGAAGAGGAATCGGATTGACAAAAAGAAACCAGAGGATGCGTTGTAATCGTCTTGGATTGCTCGTATTTGAAGGGTCTTGCAAAAGATTTTCAGCATCCCGGGGCGCTAATGGTCTGAAAAGGTATCTGTACTGGACTAAATCTAGGGCCTCGTCCGGTCTGGCAAGCAGAGCCTCCACCTGCTCTCTGGCTGGTAAATCAGCTAAAATCGAAGGGAAAAGCCAATCTTCAGCTTTTCGTTCTGAATCATTGAGTTCTTCCCATTGAGTAATCAGCCGTTTCCAGACCTGTTCGATAACTTCGCGCTCCTCTTTTCTCAAAACCAGGAGATTTCGTTCAACTTGTAACGCAAGCTGTTTCAGAGCAATATCCCGGCGATTCGGCGCATCGCGGATAATATTTCTGAAGATCTTCGCCAGAACCTCAGGAGCAAAGGCTGCCAGAGTCGTTTCGACCTCATTTAGCTGATGATCGTCGGATGTCTGGCCTAGCGATCTCCAGAAACCTTCCGGCGAAAAATCGTCTCCGAGCAGAGATGTGAGACGTTCTCCAAAATCTGAAGGAACCGGCAGACCCGGCTCAAGAGCAAGTTCTTTCATCTTCGATGCAACATGGTAAGATTCAAGGTCTGTTCGTTGCAGGCAATTCAGATAGTGTTCATGCGACCAGAGATAAAAACCTTGTGAACAGGGATCTTGTGCATACATTTCTTGCAGCGGATGGGGCGGAAACAGATCATTCGGTAAGCGGCGTTGCAGGCGATAGGCTTCCTGACTCCCCAGGCATGAAAGCAAGCGAAAGGCAGCCTGTTTGGTTACAGTCTCATCCAGAGCGATGAGACGCTCTATTTCCGTCTTGAAGGGTTCCCACAGATCTTCTCGTACCGTTTTCAGGGTCCAGGAAACAAGGTCATATTCATCAGGACGCCCCATGATCGCCCGGCTCAACGACCATTTCACCAGGGCACGAAGAAATGGCCGACGGGGAGAATGGGACATAATGGCCAGGGCGACTTTCGCTAAACGCAATAAGCCATCATCTTCAACCACAGTCAGCTCATATCCGTGAAAGCTGATCGGGCCGAGTTGCAATTGAACGCTAGCACGGGATTCAATCTCTTCTCTGAGCTTTTCCGTTTCCTCAGATGTCCTCCCACGTTGGAAGATAAAGCCGTAAGGATGAAAAAAGCCCATCCACCGCTCACACATCGCCGGCAGTAACGTCTGAACTGTTGGACTTGCGCGCCATTTCAAAAATCCCTGCATCAGAAGAGTTTGGGCAAAGGGATTGTTATATTGGTCAGACCAGAGATGTTCCGCCAGTCGGACGTAAATTTGAGGACAGCATGGCAGATACGCGGTGACATTCCCTTGCGCGTCCTCATTCAAATTTCTGCTTTCCACCCAAAGCTGAAGCAGGAGATACTTTCCTTCTTCAGGATACTCGTCATCCATGATGGCATGAACGACTGCCGCGCCGTAGATCTTCACTTTGAGATCCATGTCTCTCTGAGGATCAACGAGTTTGGCGATACATTCTTGTACCGGCAGGTTTGATAGGAGAGCCTCGTGTATTTCCTGCTTTAACAACAATCCGAAGCCATGAACCAATCGCTGAGGTTCGACAACATAGTTGACTTTACGCACCGGGTCAGGAGTCAGGATTCCTCCGCTGATAAGTTCATCAACGACCTGCCTTGCATTGGATGGCAACACATCTTCAATGTCTCGCTGCGAAAAAGACCGCGAACCGGCGAGGGTCTTTTCCGCTAACACGCTGATAAGCTCATGAAATTGCTCATGCGTCAGCGTCATGCCTGATTTCCGCCTGAAGCGATCTTTCCAATCCTCATAAAGAAGTCGTTCGACTGTTGGATCGCCGCTTTCAAGCATGACCTGATAATGTTGGAGCGTCAGATCCAGATAACGCGGTTTGCGGATAAGCGGAAGCAGGTCAGGCTCAATGTCTGAAAGTCTCATCTTATGCAGCGAGAGTGCGGCAGTCAATTCATCGTCACAAAAAGGCGGGATAGTCAATGATTGGACCGTTAGATGAGATAGGGAAGCATACGAGTGTTTCCAGGGAATATTCCGGCAGGTGAGAATCACGCCAATCTGACTTTTCCAGGGTGAAGCACTGAACTTTTCCAGTACGGATCGCCAATATGCGACATCATGTCGCTCATTGATCCCATCTAACACCAAAATGATTTGGGGAAGCTCGCCGGGAGTCCGCTGCATCCAGTTCCAGACCCGCTTCTCCCAATAGTGAACATTAAACTCTCGGAGTTGAAGCGCAATTGCATGAGCAAGCAGTTCTTGCGGTTCAGGTGTTACCGGAAGAGCATTCGAGGTCAAAAAAAGCACAGCAGGGAAATCAGGATCAGTTTTCAGCTTTCGGGCAAGCCATAACGCCACCGCCCAGGTTTTTCCATCTCCTTCTTCACCAAGCAACGCGACAAATTCCTGCTTATTCGGCCAGCGAACACGTAACCAGTTGTCAAGTTTTGCATTGATGCGTTCTCGCTCAATTCTCCATGCTGAGGTATCAAGCACATTGATGACCTGATTGAAGGCGGCGCGAGATCCGCTTTGAGATTGAAATTTCTCCAATAACCAGGAATTTTGATGCTGTCGCCAATTGTCGTAGCCAATCATGGCGGTGGAGAACTCGCGTCGTAATCCTTCCAGCGTCTCCTGATAGCGAGGGTGTTGTCGGATAGTATTCAGAATTTTCCTGATGTCTGTTATTTTACATTTGGGATGCTTCTTTTGAAGAAAGTAAAGAGTCGTATCAGGGTTATGTGCGCAAAGGGCTGCCAGTGAACCTGGTGGGCCACCATTCCTTTTGGATGTATCAATAACGGCTATTTCAAAGCCTTTCTCCCATGCTGACCGTTTGAGATCCGTAATCAGTTGAGCGGAAACAGCTCGAGTTGTCACCAACACCCAGAGGTCTAAATCAGGCGTACTCCAGGAAACTTGCTGTACTTCTCCCAGAAGTTGTCTGTCATCCAAATCCGTACTTGCTTGATACCGCTTACATTCAATGGCATTCGCGTTTCTATGACCGGTGCTCATATCCCGGCCGCCCTGGAAACCAGCTTTAGCCAGGAAGAAATGTTTGCCAGTGAGAGATTCCAACAATTGGGCAATTAATCCTTCGAAACCATCAGGACCGGTCGCGTCTAAATTCCACAACGCCTCATACAATGGTTGGTTCGACATATTCATTTAATTCAGCAAAGAATCTATTTTTTTGACTGGCGAGTGGTATCTTGCCAGCGTCTCCATCTGACTCAATAACTGGTTGGCTTCCGATAAAGCAAGCAAGTCATGGCCGTATAAGGCGTGAAGCAGGGATAATCGCTTTGTGGCTGCAAAGTTAGAAAGGACAGTAGAATTAATCAGGACGTTCATCAGACCATTGCTCCATCGCTTCAATTTCTGCTTGAGCGTCTTCAAGGGTTTCAGGTCCCAGGCGTAATGCGACGCCGCGGCTGCCTAAAATATCTTTCATACGTTCAAAACTGACTCCGGCTAACGCCGCAGCTTTTGCCAAACTCAGATCATGGTCGTGCTGATAGCGATAGACGGCAAGATCGATCCGGACATCAGGACGATTTTGGAAAAGATACCGTAACGCATCATGCAAGACGGTTTCCTCATCAGGATATAAGTTGGCTGCGACCAAATCTTCTGGGGTTATCGTCAATGCTTGCATCGTAATCACCTCTTATGTTGTATTTTATGGAATATGTTCGCTTGCAAGCGAGAATTTGTCAAAGGAAAATAAGATTTTTGATGTCTCAACATCACTCATGCGCCCCGACCAGAATAAACGGCGCCCAGTAGAAAGGATCATTGTGTTTGATGACATTGCCATGTTCGTCGGTGTGGTAGGATTTCGTCTTCATCCAGACTTTGGTTTCGCGCAAGGCTTCAGCTTTGGTCATCCCCCGGTTGAGGTTGCGGTAAAAGCGCTTCATGAAGGCCGCCGTCGAAGGATCAGACACCGGCCACAGACTGACCAGCACCGAGGGACTGCCGGCATACATAAAGGCTCTGGTCAGGCCGACTAAACCTTCGCCGGCTTTTAATTCACCGAGTCCGGTTTCACACGCGCTCAAGACAGTCAATTCCGCATCAATATCCATGTTGAAAATTTCGTAGGTTTGCAGCATCCCGTCGCTGAAGAGCAGGCCGGAATACATGGCGTGTTCGTTGTCCAAATAGCCGTGTGTCGAGAGGTGTAGATAGCGGTTGCCTTTGGCGTGATCTCTGAAATAGGCTTTGGTAGCGTCCTCGCCGATTTTACAGACCGATTGCGGATACAGGCTGCTAATGGTCTGCACTTCTCCGGCAGAATAAGGCAGCGGCTGCACGCCCTCAAGCCCGGAACGCAGCGTATCGGACAGGAGTAAATTTTCCGTAGATCTCAGAGCGACTGTGGTTGTTTCAGTTCCCTCCTCACCAAAGGGCGCAAGGGCTAACAGGTCTTGGGCGTATTGTTCAGGTTTCCGAGCGTGGAGAATCTCTGGTTTCAAGACAGAAGCAGAGGGAGCATAAACAATAGGATAGCGATCTATGAGATATTCAGGGGGATCTTCCTCTTTTGTCACCAACATTTCAAAAGGGAGATAGAAGAGGGTTTCGTCTGGGATGATAATAAGGGTTTTCAGCTTTTTTCCTTGATTTGCCTCTACGATTGTTTGCTCTAATGGCTGAAATAAGAGATTAGAGAGATTATAGGCAACACTGTTATTCATCAGTTCCGTGATCCTGAAAGCTGTTTGTTTGTTTCTCGGGAGAAATCGGGTATAAAATGTTGTTTTTCCAATGATGAAAACGTAAAAACCCACTTCCCCCTGAAGGTATTCCACCAGCACCTCTCCTTCTTTGAGAATCTCCCGTTGAACCTGCTCGACCGTGACAGGTTGTGGATACTTGAGTTCAGCATAGCGAGGGTCCGAGGTTCTAAGCGTCATTTGAAGCACTGATAACTCATATTCCAACGAGTGTCGTTCTTTCAAGAGTTGCTCACGGTTTTGATTGTTGGGTGCTTTTCTCAAATTTTGTTCTATCACAAAAAGTTTGTCATAAAGGTGTGTTTCTTCCATCAACAATTGTTGATCTACGCCATGTTTCACTCGTATAGATGCTTCGTAAAGTTGTTCCAGGAAAGATTGCGCCTTACTTCTTTCAGTATAGGCAAAGGCTTCTTCAGGAGCATTGAGTTGGAAGAGAAGTTTGACAATATGGCGATAGACACTAATCTGCTTTTCCAAAAGCCCCTCCCTGGCTTCATTACCGCCAGCTTTGCTTCGGATCGCTTCCAGGAGAGCGATGGCCCGGGAATCGTATTCCACTGCTTTCTTCCACTGCTTTTGTTGTTCATATAGATTTCCGATATTTGCAAGTGTTACCCCTTTGCCCGTGAGATTACCGATCACTTTATGAAGGGCCAGAGCCTCCTGATAATAGGCTAAGGCTTGCTGATACTTCCCGATTGAATGATAAAGCACGCCAATACTATTGAGGGTTTTTCCTTCACTTGCGCGGTTGCCAATAGCCCTGTGGATGTTCAATGCTTCGTGATAATAGGCTAAAGCCTGCTGATATGATCCATTTGCGTAATAAGTCGCGCCGAGGCCATACAAAGTTGTCCCTTCCTCCACACGATCTCCGATAGCCCTGTGAATGGCTAATGCGTCCTGTAAATAGGCGATGGAATGCTGATACGCTCCCATTTCACGGTAAATTACGCCAATACTATGTAAAGTTACTCCCTCATTCGCACGGTCGCCAAGCTCTCTCTGGATAGTCAATGCTTCCTGATAATAGGTGAAAGCCTGTCGAATATCTCCGGTCGCGTAGTAAATTGCGCCGATGTCATGCAAAGTTTTTGCCTCACCAGCGCGATCCTCGATTGTCCTGCTAACAGTCAGGGCGTTCTGATAATAGGCCAGGGCCTGTTGATATTCCCCGGTTGCCTCATAAATTACACCCATATTATGTAAAATTGCTCCCACACGTGCATGATTTCCGCTTTCTTTTTGGAGAGTCAACGCCTTCTGAAAATAGGTTAATGCCTGCTGATATTCTCCGATGTCCCCGTAAATTGAGCCAATGTTATGCAAAGAGGTTCCTTCACCCTCAGGATACTTCATTTCCCTGTGAATGGTTAATGCCTCCCGATAATAAGCTAAGGCTCGCTGATATTCCCCAATTGACCAATAAAGCCCTCCGATGTTATTCAACGTTATCCCCACGGCTTCATGCTCGCCAAGAATCTGATAAATCTCCAGGGAAATCATAAACCTTTTTAATGCCGTGTCATAGTTCGCTGTTCCGAGTGCTTTCATGCCCTGATTATTTAACAGCATTGCGACAATCCAGGCAAGTTTTCTATTTTCTCGAACGAGTTGTGCTGTTTTCCGGGTGTTTCCCTCTTGAAAAGCAGGCAAAAATTGATCTAAAAACCCTTGAAGTTCTTTCTGAGGAGGGTACTGATTTTCCTGTCCACTTACCGTTGCAGCCAAAAGAAGCATGAGTGCGAAAATAGAAGTCATGAGCTGCACTTTATGCGTCCGCATAGAGTATTCTCCTTATCGGAAAATATTGCCTCTTGATGTGATGGCGATATTCAACACGTTGGCTTTCTTCACCAAAGACACTTCCTGCGTGTCGCTGAAATAGAAGACGTATTCTCCCGAACGTTCGTTTAACAGATACATGTTTTTTGACTGAGAAATTTGGCCTTGAAGTGTTTCATCGAAGACAAGATGTGAGATGCGGTGGAAGGTGTTGGGATAGAGGGTTTTCCCGTATTGGACAGGTAAAACGACGAGTTGCACAAGGAACAGCAGGGAAAGGAACAAACGACCGATGGCTGAGAACAACTCCGTGTGTGGCCCTGAGGTCTTTTCTGTAACCTGGTGTTCAGCGGTTTTTCCAGTGAGTCGGTCGTAGACATAGAGCAGGGGTGTGGAGGTTTTCTTTGCAGGATCGCGATGAATGCGAGTGATGAACCATAGAATCAGGGCTGAGAGGATGACGTATAGCATTGAGAGGAGATATTGATTTTTCAACATCTCTGTTTCTTGAGGAGTTGCTCGCTTGACAACTTCCGGATGATGTCTGGCGGCAAAAAGTAAGTCCTGAGCGTTGGATGGAGGAATGATGTGATTGATGAAGAGGAGAAACAGGATCGCTGCGGCAAGAATTGCCACCCAGCGCACCCAGGCTTGCTGCAATGCCTCTTGCGTGTGCAGGCGTTGAGTGATGTCATCAAACCATGTGAAGCGTTTGCCCAACAGGTAGAGTGCAATGATCCCGGCGGCAAACCAGATGTATATGTTCCCGATAATCGCGACCGGCAGCGCCCAGAACAGGGTGGTGATGAAAAAATTACCGCCCTGATACAGATAATCTTCGACCGTGTGATGAAAGACCCTGGACACGCCTAACAGATGGGCGTGGGATTGCAGCAGCATAAAGCCTGTGACGGATAACAGCGCAGAAACTCCGGCCGTAATTGCGGCAATCCAGCCGAAGAACTTCACAATGTTCTGAATGATCTGGTGTTGTTCGCCCATAGTCATTTTCCCCTTTCCCAATACTGTTGATTTAAGAGGTATCTATCCCTTTCAGGGAATATGGGGAGGTGCTGTGATTCTTCTTCCCCCAGGGTGGCGTTCCTGACCCTGGGCTAATATATGTACCCCCTTCGGGGGAAGGATCTTTGCCCTGAAAGGGCTGGATATATTAGCCCAGGGTTGCCACCCTGGGGATCGAAAGGCCCCGAATACCATTCCCTGAAAGGGATACATACGCTTAAGTTTAAGTCATCAATATTATGCTCCCCCCAGAGGCTTGTAAGGCTATCTTATGGACGGTCGGAGACGAAGACGATTTGGTCTCCATCGGGCGACCAGGCCGGGTCGTAATAGTTGTATTCGTCGTCAAAGAGCCGAGTGCGCTCACCTTCAGTGGTTTCGAGCACGAGTGTGGTTGAGGAGTCCCTTTTCTGACTGTACACGATCTGCTCACCGGAAGGGGACATGAATTTAAAAGATATCCAGTTCAGGTAACTGACCAGTTCTCGCGCTTCCTCATTCACGACCTGCAACTGCTGATCCAATGTCAGGAGGTAAAACGCGCTGGTTGTCTTCAAGGCCATGCCGCCGTCACGCACATATCTGGGGGCTTCATACATCACCTGGATATTTCCGGCTTTACCCTCGAATACCGTGATAATCCGCTCTATCTGCGTCCCTTTCGTCAAAACCTGAACCGTCTGATCCTGAGCACCCACAAGATGCAGTTCCTGATCCCTGAGAAAAAGAATATGCTGATTATCGGGCAGCCAGAACGGATTGGCATCAGCGGGGCCGTCAGTGACAATCTGCGGCAGAAGGTACCCCTGTTTTGAACCTTTGGATGAGAGAAGCGACTGCGGCACATCAATCCAGGCGATGCGCTGCGTACTTTGTTGATCAAGCGCACACGCGACTTTTTGTCCGTCGGCTGACCAGTTCGGCGTAAGATATAACGCATCCTCGCCGCCGGCGATACGCGCCAGGAAATTCGCTTTCAAATCATACATATAGACGTTCGGCGCGCCGCTATATTCGGTTTCTCCACCGGAACGGGCAAATTTCAAGGTACGGAACATATCCGGCACCCTGCTCCATTTGTCAAAAAGTTTGTCGAAAAATGAATTTGGGGTAATCTTATCGGGCTGGCAGGGTGTGGTCGGCGGGACATTAATGGAAGTTGAAATCGATTCGTTCCCGCAGGTAACAATCGCAGTATATTTTTCCGGCGTCTGGAATTGTGGTACATCGTAAAGCGTTACCAGGAGTTCATCCTCAAACTCCTCTTCATCTTGCCCCGGTTCATTATCTTTTACTTGTAAAACCGGATAAGTGACTTCTTCATCGGACTGATACACACAATCGCTGTTTTTATCCGTCCAGGTCATGAGACGAATCGAAATTTCCCGCCCTGTTTCCTGAGCCGGCAACAGCCATACGGATAATTTTAAGGGCGTGCCCGGCTGCGGCTCAGGAGGGTCGAATCTGACATCATCAAACACGGTATTCTGGCCGCGGCCGGCTATCGAAATACTCAATATCCCCAAAAAGAGCATGAGACTCCATATTTTCCGATGTGTGCCAAACATAGTTTTTTCTCCTTATTGCAGTTCTTATCCATTGAATGCATTTTATAATGCAGTATGATCTCGCGAGAGAAGCATGTCAATGTTTTTTCCGGTAAAACTTTGGGACAGACCATACAAACAGGAAAAAGTTTCATGGTATATTTGAATTGAAAAATGGTAGATTTCTTTCTTTCGTATCTTTCGTGGGCGGAGTAATTCGACAATGTTCAGGTTTTGATAGGTTTCAATGTTTCAGGATTCGATATACACTCTTTCAGCGGGTTGGGAGGGGGTATGGATGTTCACTCGATTACTGAAAATAAAATGATGACCGTGGAACAAAGACCATTCATACCATAAGGGAGAAGTATCTTCTAAAAGTCCGACAGCCTTCAGCGAAAGGCAGGCATCGCCGGCTTTCATCTCGAGCAACTGCGCTTCCTCTTGATCAATTGATACGGCCTGTATTTTCTGATCCCATCCGGCAATGTAAAGCCCGAAGCGATTCTCCAAACCGCTGATGAGAGAACCACTGAGCATGGTTTCATCTAATTCTGGACAAAACCGGGCGCGAATAACTCGTCGATCTAAGATTACAGGTTTCTCTTCAAGGCTGCGGACGCGTCTGATAAAAAACACGTCTTCTTCTTTGCCGACGTTCAGATGGTTGGCGACGGTTTCATGGAATTCTGCGACCTGGGTTTTGCGGAATTCCAACACCTTCGTTGAGACGTTTCGCCCCATCAAGGCCGCCATTTTGGTAAAGCTCATCAGCTCACTCATATTACAGAGGCTTTCGCTGCTTTTAATAAATGTGCCTTTGCCTTTACGGTGTTCTAAGTAACCTTCCGTAATCAGAATCGAGATGGCTTTATTCGCAGTGATCCGGCTAATATCAAACTTTTGACAAATTTCCCGTTCTGCGTAAAATTGATCGCCCTCTTCAAAATTTCCTTTCTGGATTTCAACTCGTAACTTCTTGGCTAACTGGAGATACAGGGGTTCCTTTAAGAGCATAAGTCATCCATACTTTAACCCAGCCATCAATGGCCGGTCTCAAAGCTGAAGGGCGCTAAAGCGCCCTATTTGTCAGCTTTTAGCAGACTTTAGTCTGCTTCAGCTTTGAGACCGGGCATTGATGCCCAGGGCTTAATATCCTGCGTCTTCAGCCCGTACGCCGGTCACGATGGGGACGCTGGATACAGAGCCGATGCGATTCGCGCCGGCGTTGAGGACGAGCACCGCTTTATCGTAGTTACGGATGCCGCCGCTGGCTTTGACGCCCATATCCGGGCCGACCACCCGGCGCATTAAGCGCAGATCTTCGGCGGTGGCCCCGCCGCCGGCAAAACCGGTACAGGTTTTGACAAAATCCGCCCCGGCTTTTTTTGCAATTTCGCACGCCAGCACTTTTTCTTCATCCGTCAAGAGACTGGTTTCAATAATCACTTTCAAGATGGTGGTGCCGCGGGTCGCTCGTCGTACCGCACGAATATCATCTTCCACATACTTGAGTTCGCCATATTTCAAGGCCCCCACATTGATCACCATATCCAGTTCCTGCGCCCCTTCTTCAATGGCCCGGCGCGCTTCAAAGGCTTTGGCCCGACTATCCATCGCACCTAGTGGGAAGCCGATCACTGAACAGATTTTGACATTCGTCCCCTGAAGTTTTTTTGTGACATAGGGTACCCGGCAGGAGTTCACGCACACCGATTTGAAGCCATACTGTTTGGCTTCATCGCACAGCTTATCAAACGCCGCCAGGGTGGCATCGGGTTTGAGCATGGTATGATCAATATACTTTGCCAGCGACGCCGGGTCCGCACCCGTGAATTTTCCACCGCCGCCGGCAGCGGCTCCAGCTTGAGCGCTCTGCCTGCTCATCTCAGCTTGCAGCCGCTTCATCACTTCGTTCGTAATTTGAGTAATCAGTTCATTTTGATCCATAGAGTCGTTCCTCGCGTTCAATTGCCATCATTTTATTAATTCTCGGCCAATGCCGCCCTCCCCCGAACCGGGTTTCCAGCCAGACTTTGGCCATTTCGCACAGTTCAGCCCCGCTGTGCAAGGGGCCTCCCAGCGTCAGCACATTGGCGTTATTATGTTCTCGGCTGTTTACAATCGTTTTCAGGTTATAGCATAAGGCCGCTCGAATTCCGCGCACTTTATTGCAAACCATCGAAGACCCGATCCCTGCACCATCCAGCATAATTCCCCGATCACAATCGCCGCTTGCGACTTTGCGGGCAACAGCGGCGGCGTAATCCGGATAATCGACGCGTTCTTTGGAGAAGGGACCGACATCTACCATTGTGTACCCTATGCTTTGCAGATAGTTTTTCAGAATCTCTTTCTGCTCGACCGTCGTATGATCCGACCCAATCGCCACACGGCGCACCGTATCTTTTTCGTTCACGGAGCGCGGGGGAGGAGTTTCGCTCTCAGAGGGTTCAGGAGCGTTCTGCGAAAGAATCTGACTCACGACCTGCTGAACAATTTTTTCAATATCTATTTGTGCCATGATTTGTATACATTACTACGTCATGTCTCCAGATATTCCGTGAGACATAATCAGGAATTACGTTCCAATTTCATCCACAATACCACAAATGACCGTCCGGACTGTTCGATTTTCCGGAGCGTCTAGAATCGCTCTCCCGGAGCCGCCTTCATCAATCACAAGGACAATATCGCCAATGCCGGCCTGAACCGAATCAACGGCCAGTAAGGATTTTCCGACGGCTTGTCCTTGATGATCCACCGGCTGAACGATCAACATTTTATAACCATCATAATCCGGATGTTTCATGGTTGAGACGACATCACCGACAACTTTTCCCAGGATCATTGCGTTGTTCCTCCTCCGTCCAGATGGTCAACAATTCCAAGTATGGCAGCGTCGGCCGGCGTAAACCATTCCCGTAAAGCCCAGCCCGCTTCTTTACTGGTTTCGTAAAAAATAAGATCCCCTTCTCCGGCCTGGGCGGCGTCAAAGGCCACAATCGGATCACCTGTCTTTTGCTGGTGTTCATCAATGGGCTGCACGAGGAGTAATTTTAATCCGTCAAAATACTCCAATTTTTGGGTGCATACGACTCGTCCGATGACTTTTCCTAATTTCATAAAAAGGTTCGTACCGCGGACAGCCCTGTCCGCATCTGCCCGGACAAGGCTGTCCGGGGTACAAAGCTACCCGACAGGAGTGCAAGCTGGCGTTTGCATGCAAACGCCAGCTTGCACTCCTGTCACCCGTCAGCTAAATCATGAAAAAACACTAGACAATTCGAAAATAATCGACTAAGATACAGCGTCGTTCTCGTGTAAAAGTTCGCGCTCTGGTCAGACCATCACCGGTCGGGCTGGCAATGGTAAATGAGGTAAATCCGGCGCCTCCCTGCCCCAGCCCTGCATAGCAGGGACCATTTTTGACAAAGATCGAGCAGTTCATGCAACGGGCCATTTTCGAAAGTTTTTTCACATTCAGAGAATGCATGATGGCCGTATGTCGAAAACCATGTTCGCATTCTATGGCCAGTTCAATGGCGTCATCTACATTGTTCACGCGTACCAGGGGTAAAACCGGCATCAATTGTTCTGTCCAGACCAGAGGATGTTCGCGTCCGACTTCACAGAGCAGGAGTTTCACAGATTCCGGAACGTTCAGCCCAATATCTCGTGCGATGATTTGCGGGGATTTCCCGACGTACTTTTTATTGGGAACACCTTCTTTGCCAGGGCTTCCTGGTTCGGCAATGACTAATTTCGTCACCTTTTCGATCTGGTCTTTCGTCAATTCATAAGCGCCATGACGCTGCATGACCTGTTTTAAGCGATCAGCCACGGATGCCACGACAAGCAATTCTTTTTCACAGATACAGACGATATTGTGATCAAAACTCGCGCCGTTGACAATATCCTGCCCGGCTTTCTCAATATCCGCCGTTTCATCCACAACACACGGGGGATTCCCTGGTCCGGCCGCAATCACTTTCTTGCCGCTGTTCATTGCCACGCGCACGACTGCCGGTCCCCCGGTCACGACTAACAAATCGATCTGCGGGTGTTTCATCAGAACTTGCGCCGAATCAATCGTCGGTTGGGCGACGGCGGTCAACAAATTACGCGGCCCTCCGGCTTCCACAATGGCATCGTTTAACAAGGAAATCGTGAGGCAGGAAACCTGTTTTGCTGAGGGATGCGGATTGAACACGACGGCATTGCCGGCAGCCACCATCCCGATGCTGTTATTGACGACGCTCGAGGACGGGTTTGTGACCGGAATAATCGCGCCGATGACCCCGTAAGGCGCGCGTTCAACCAGAGTCAGGCCGTGGTCGTCAGTATAGGATACGGCCTCTAAATCTTCCACTCCCGGAGTTTTGAGAGCCACCAGTTCATGTTTGATCAGTTTATTCCTCCAGCAGCCCAGGCCGGTTTCTTCGACAGCATCGCGGGACAACTGTTCGTTGTGCGCCAGAATAGTTGCACGCATGTTCTTGATGATCGCTTTGCGCGTCTCCAGCGTCAGTTTCATGAGTTCCTGCTGGGCAATTCTGGCAGCGGTAATCGCCTCGTTTATCTCAGAGAAGATTCCATGCCCTGAACGGTTGTCTGGCTCCTGAAGGAATTCCTCTACATTGAGTTTACTGACAATATCCTCAACTAATACCCGAATATTCTGTTCAAGTAATTCCACCATGTTTTCAGTGCCTAAAGTTGAAAGTTTCTTCATTTTATGCTGACGAGCAACATAATCTGAGCTTTTTACCCACCCCTAATCCCTCCTGCTGACAGGGTCGTGTGCCCTGCCTCCTGGCGATCAATCGCCAGTCTCAAAACGAAAGGACGCTGAAGCGCCCTCTGAAATTCAGCAGCGGGCTTCAGCTTTGAGACCGGCCATTGATGGCTGGGCGGACTTTTTATAGACCACAGTCCCTTGTTCGTCAATCTGGTCGACGATGCCTACAATAATGGCATCCATTGGTTTGTTGTCTGTCAGTTCTGTCTGACGGGCAGCGCTTCCCTGACTCAAGAGAACCATTTCTCCAGGTCCTGCGCCGATCATATCTAAGGCTACGAGGAAGTTGTTCTTTCCTGTCCCATTTTGTAAGCATTGATCGATGAGCAAATACTTCGCCGCCTCAATCTGGTCGGCGCGTCTTTCAGCAACCACTGTCCCTACTACTGTTCCCAGGATCATAGTTATAAGTGCCTAAAATGCCTAAAGTGCCTGAAGTTAAAAGACTTTCACTCACGAGTACGTGACAAATAAATTTTGATACGTGACCCCAGGAGTGCAAACTAGCGTTTGCAGCAAACGCTAGTTTGCACTCCTTCTGCTCAGTTATTTCAACTCGTCAAAATTAATTTGGTCGTGTACTAAGATACTTTAGTTCACTTTAGGCATTTTAGCTCACTGCCTTTTGATAGACATACTGCCCGTCCATTTCGATATTATCAACAATGGCAATAATCGAAGCATCTGTTGGTTTACCCTCAGTCACGGCAGTTTGCCGGGCGCTGCTTCCGGTCACGTAAAATACGATCTCTCCGATCCCGGCCCCAACCGCATCCATTGCGACAACATAGCTTCCCTTGCCTTGCATGGTCATTGGATCTAAGGTTTCTAAGAGTAATAGTTTGAGCCCCTCTATTTTTTTACTCTTATGAGTAGATACGACCGACCCTTTTACGCGTGCCAGTATCATGTTTTCTCCTATGAAACTCCTATGAAACTACAAGGATTCCTCATAAGCAAGGATTTTTTATCCCTGGTTATGTGAAATCCTTGTAGTTTCATCATGCCGAATGAGCGTAAGCTCATGATAACTCTATCCTATTCTTTTCCTTGACGTCCCAATGGTAACGCGCTATCAACATTGGCATGAGGCCGTGGAATCACATGAGTCGAGACGATTTCGCCAACGCGTTCTGCGGCGCGGGCGCCGGCATCAACTGCGGCGCGAACCGCAGCGACATCGCCTCTGACAATCGCGGTCACAAATCCGCCGCCGGTTTTTTCATAGCCGACTAACTCAACTTTTGCCGCTTTAACCATCGCATCCGACGCTTCCACCATCGCAGTAAAACCACGTGTTTCAATCATTCCAAGAGCATCTGCATATTGTTCTGCCATAACATTTCTCCTTACTTTCTTCTCGATTATATTGTGTTAACAAAAGGGTTATATCTTTACGTGTAAAATATTCAGACTTATTCCTCCCGGCCCGAAAGCATCGCCAGGCGGTTCTCGACAATTTCGCGACTTTCGACAACTTCGGCCTCATCGCCGGCGATATACACCCGGCCGTATTTTCCGAAGCCCTGCACATTAATAATATTAATATGTGAGGCTTTTTCGGCTTCGTTTGCCGCATAATAGGCATATCCGGCCGGCTCCACTTCGAGAATATACAAGGTATCCCCCCGCAAGACCATATTCCCGTAACGGGTCCGATTGATCAATTGCGCATGATGATCCGTGACATGGCGGATTAACTGGCTCGTCAAAATATTGGGTTTCATGCGATCCGCTTCGCTTTTCCCGAGGGCTTGCAGCACCGCTTCCCCGGCCTGTCGAGCATCGGCCTGTTCATCGGAATGGACTTCCAACAAGCCAAACGACCGTTCGACCACTTGCAATCCGGGCGCCACATTCGTCGCCTTCAACGCAATATCCGTAAGCCGGTTGATTTCAATGCCCGGAGCAATTTCAATCACACAGCAGGCTTGCTCAGCTACCGGATAATATCCACGAGAGATGGTCGCGATAAAGGACGCCATCTGGTACTGTAATGAATCTAAAAACACATAAGTGCGTAAATCAACTGACATAGTTCTTTCCCCTTCTGTGATTGTCGTCCCGGCGGCAATACGTTCTCTGCATTCACGTGAAGCCGGGAATGACATGGGTTCAATGCATTTCTCGCCCGCCTGTAATATTGAAAGCCTGACCAGTACAATAATCGCCGTGTACTGTCAAGAAATAAACAAATTCAACAAGATCCTCGATTTCCGTCAATCTGCCCAGCGGAATTTTTGCTGTAAACTTTTTAATCACCTCTTCGCGCGGCATCTGCAAGTTTTTGGTGTACCCTTCGCTGACAACGCTCCATACGCCTGTAGCATCGGTAATACCGGGGCATACACAATTGACCTTAATATTCTTCCCGGCAAACTCAAAGGCCAGGGCATGGGTCAGTGCGATAATCGCGCCCTTGGCTGCGGAATACGGGGCCATCAGAGCCGAACCGGTTTTGCCCGATTTGGAGGAGAAGTTGATAATGCGGCCATCTCCCAGGGTTTTCATACTTTTTAACGCTCCTTGTGAGCAATAAATTGTGCCATTGACATTCACCCGCATAATTTTATCAATCTGTTCCGGCGTATTCTCCTCGAAGGGCCGTTGATCTACTAAGCCAGCATTATTCACCAGAGCAAATACCGGTCCCAGGCTTTTTTCAATATCGTCAAAACAGGCAAAAACTGCTTGTTGATCGGTAATATCCATGATATACCCTTTAACGGTCGCGCCTTTACTGCTAAGACGATCTGCCTGGCTCGTGACTTCCGGATTAATATCAATCATCGCAACTTTGGCTCCTTCCTGACAATATTTTTCCGCAATAGCCAGGCCAATGCTGCGAGCGGCGCCGGTCACGACACACACTTTCTCTTGGATTGAAATACTCATACGTCTCAACATGCCGCAATGAACATCCCCCAATAACCTTGTGGAACATCAGGGCAATATTCATCGTGCAATTTATTAATTGATGTTAGCAACCGGTTTATGGCTTCAGCACGACTCGCAGTGATTCTCCGCTGTGCATCAGGTCAAAGGCCTTGAAAATATCATCCAGTCCCAGAATGTGAGTTGCCAATTTATCCATCGGTAAGCGATTCTGGCTGATAAGCTCTACGGCTTTTGTCACATGACGTGGCGTCGAATCACTGATTCCCAACACGCGTAACTCGCCATAATGGATTTTCCGGCTGTCTAAGGAGAGCATATTTTTCCCCACCGGGAGCGAAGCAAACAGGCAGACTGCTCCACGTTTCCGAACCAGATCAATCGCTTGTTCCTGCGGTTCTACAGCCGGAGCCGCAACAATCACCACATCAGCCCCGATTCCATCGGTTTCATCAAGAATTATCTGACGTACATCCTGTTCTTCCGAATGAATCAGCACATCAAAGCCAAATGAACGCGCCCGTTCTAATCTGGGTTTTGAGCGGTTGATCAGGATAATTTTTTTTGCGCCGAATTCCCTGGCAACACAGGCATTAATCATCCCCAGCGTCCCCGCGCCGCTCACAACAACCGTGTCTCCATCTTGAATATCGCAGATCTCACAGGTATTCACCGCACAACTGACTGGTTCGGAGAGCGCGGCATGTTCAGCCTTCACACCTTCGGGAACTTTGATGACATGGCCGTTTTGTAACGCTCTGGCCGGAATGATCGTATATTCTGCCATTCCGCCGGCATAGCCGAAGCTCATGGGAGAAAGATTCGCACAAATATTGCGCCAGCCGCGTTTGCAATAGTAGCATTCC
Organism: Candidatus Vecturithrix sp.; assembly: GCA_040772385.1. GTDB lineage: Bacteria > Moduliflexota > Moduliflexia > Moduliflexales > Moduliflexaceae > Vecturithrix. Next base: position 2,053,294 of record JAXGYF010000001.1, read on the forward strand.
CCGCAGGAAATCGTCGTGGCCATCACAATGCGATCCCCACGGGCGAAGCCCTGAACATTTTTCCCGATAGTTTCAACCAGTCCTGTAAACTCATGCCCCATCGGCAGCGGGGCTTTAATCCTGGGATTTCCACTGTTATATGACTTCAAGTCTGTTCCGCAGACCGCGCATGCGTCAACTTTGACCCGGATTTCATCGTCCCCGCAGGATGGAACAGGGATCATTTCAACCCTGATATCTTTCGGGGCGTAATACATGACCGCTTTCATCCTATCTGCCATGTGTTTGCCTCCTTTTTGCGATTTCACTGAAATTTCTTACGGATGTAAACAAGTCAATCAAATGTGTATGTTGTTATGTGGACAGTCCACATAACAACATACAAAAAAGCAATCCATATTTTTCTGTCAAGAAATTTTTACATTTTTTTCATCGAAAAAACTCAGTTCCCAACAGAGTTTTGTGGTGTATATCTCTTTTTACCGCAGAGCGCGCAGAGAAACGCAGAGGAACAGACTTCTTTACTCTGCGGAACTCTGCGTCCTCTGCGGTGGAAAATGTCAGGTAATGAGATCGGAAAAAATAAATTGTCTATCTTTTCCCGGACTGTGGGATGTGAATAATAAACTGACAACCTGAATTCTCAATATTTTCGACTGAAATTGTTCCATTATATTTCTTAATAATTCCGTAACTGACCGACAACCCCAACCCGAAATTACTTTCCTGCCCTTTTTTCGTAGAATAAAAGGGCAGGAAAACATTATTGGGATTCTTATCACAAATCCCAGTCCCTGTATCCTGAAAAGTCAGTTGAACAAAATCTGAACCATTCTTGGTCATGAGCATGGTTTTGATAAAAATGTCTCCACCTGAGGGCATCGCTTCAAAGCTATTTTTTAAAAGGTTTAAAATGACTTGTTTCATTTCGCTTTTATTGGCCCTGATGCAAATCTCGTGCTTATATGGCTCAAATCGTATGGTAATATGCCTGTATTTCGCATTATATTGAATGAGATTCAGGATGCTGCGAATGGCTTCATTGACGTGAATCTCCTCATTCATACTTTGTTTCTGGTCTGAAAATGAATGCAAGTTACTCACAATATTTGCGATAGAAGACATTTCCTCCTGAATATCATCAACAGCCTCTTCAAGGGGTTTGCTGTGAATGTGATATTTGAGAAAATCAAGGGAGTTGTAAATGATTTCTAAGGGATTATTGATCTCATGGGCAACGCCTGCGGCAAGTAAGCCAACAGAAGCCAGCTTTTCAGAAAGCATGACCTGCTTTTGAAGTTGATCGTATTCGGTAATATCTTCGATAATGATAATATGTCCTAATAAAAACGTTCCGTCATAGATCGGAAAGGTCTTGATGTTATTCACGGTTTGAAGTGTATTGATGACAAGAGGAATCTGATAAAAGGCTTTTTCTTGTTCAGACGAAAAGGCTGTGTTTAATAACGCGAGGGTGCCGGCATTGTTGCCTGAAAAAAATTGTTCTAACGGGACGTTGAAATACAGGTGTTCCTGAAGGTGGAAATACTGTTTGCAGTAATTATTGACCATTTTAATTCTGCGCTCATTATCTGCCACAATCAGATTGACCGGAAGGTTCCGAAGAATCGCTTCGTTATACTTGAGAAATTGATAGAACTCCGTATTCAGGTGGTTGATATGCTGTTCTGTTGATATTTGGATATAAGCCATTTTGATGAGGTTCAGTTTATCAATATTCTTGACCTCATCGGTGAGCAGAATTTCACCATTTTTAATAATACTGACCCGATCCGCCAGGTTATAAATATCATCAATGCGATGCGTAATCAGCAGAATAGAAGCGCCTTCTCGTTTGAGAAGCGTCAAAATATGCACGATTTTATTGAATGCCGGAGCGGTCAATTTCTCCAGGGTCTCATCAAGAATTAAGAGTTTTGGCTGAGGATACACATGCTTCAAGATTTCAACAAACACTTGATCAGAGGCATTTAATTGTTCAACCAGGACTGACGGATCGAGTGTTACATCATAATGAGAGAAAAAGGATTGTACTGCATGGATATTTTTTTTATGTCCTGTAAACAGCGGCATATTAGGCAGTGAAAGATTTTCAGCCACGCTGAAATACTGATTTAACGAGAGGCTGTGTTGATGAACCATCTCAATCCCAATTTTGCTGGCTGTTTTCAAGGTTAATGTACGATAGGTATGCCCGTCGAACAGAATCTGTCCGCTTTGAGGTTTGAGAATTCCGCTGATAAGCATACCGAGCGACGATTTGCCGGCCCCATGTTCGCCAACGATGGCATGAATTTCTGAGGGCGCGAGATTGAAATGAATGCGATTGAGCGCCCTGAATTCACCATAATCCAGGGTAATATTACGTAATGCCAATAACTCACCGGAACTATTGGGGGATTGAGATGCCATATTTTTCGAGTTTGAGATAGAGCGTACTTCTGCTCATATTTAATAATCTGGCTGTTTTTTTCTTATTATAGTTGACCTTCTGAAGCGTTTTGACAATCAGCGTTTTTTCCATATCCTCTCTAATATTGCCGGAAACGTATTGAGTTTCAGTAGGAGTCAAATGCGGCGGCAGGTCTTCCGGGCCGATCACCTGTTCTTGCGATATGCTCGTCGCGTAATTCATCGTATTTTTTAATTCTCTCACATTTCCCGGCCAATGATACTCTAAAAAGGTTTCCATAACCTCATCGCTGATCGTCTTGACTTCGATTGAATTCACTTTCGCATACTCAGATAAGAAATGCTCGACAAACAGGGGGATATCCTCTTTCCGCTCGCGAAGAGGAGGAAGGTGAAGCATCGCTGTATTCAAACGATAGAACAAATCTTTCCTGAATTGACGAGTGTCGATCAATTCTTCCAAATCCTTATTCGTTGCCGCAATAAAGCGCACATCCACTGTAATCGTCCGCTCTGACCCGATTCTTCGAATTTCTCGACTTTGCAGGGTTCGCAGGATTTTTGCCTGAATCGTCAGCGGCATATCGCCAATTTCATCAAGGAAAAGTGAACTCTCATGCGCGCGTTCAAACACGCCTCTAAATGCCGAATCTGCCCCGGTATATGAACCTTTTTCATGGCCGAATAGTTCATTATCCAGCAGGGATTCGGGAAAAGCGGCACAATTAATTTTGAGCATCTTGCGGGCATGTCTTGACGAATTGAGATGGATAAAATCAGCAACAATCTCTTTCCCCGTTCCATTTTCACCAGTGATCAAAATAGGCAAGTCCGTCCTGGCTAGCTGTTTCGCTTTCTTGCAGATCCCAAGCATGATCTTATTTTGCGTGATGATATTGGGAGATAACTCGATAAGCCGGTCTTTTAAATGACGATTCTCTTCACTGAGATTTGATACTTTAACAGCATTCTCGACGATTTTTATCAGTTTACTGAAGTTCAAGGGTTTGGTCACATAGTCAAACGCTCCGAGCTTGATCGATTGGACCGCCGTATCAATGGAACCGTGTCCGGTAATCATAATCACCGGCGTTTCTTCATAGCTATGCAAGATTTCCCGGAGAATATCAACTCCGTTTTCCTCTCCAAGCATGATGTCAAGAAGGACGACATGGGTCTGATGCTTTGCAAGAAGCTCAAGAGCTTCTTGCCCGGTTTTGGCATGAAAGGTTTGATACCCAAAATGCTTGAAATTTCGAGCAAGACTGGCGTACACCTTTACCTGATCATCAATAATGAGGACATGTGCTTTCATAGGGCTCTCTTAATTTTCAAGCTCTGTCATGCTTGAGAGTCGTATTTTCGGACATCTTTTGTGATGAAAGTATGTTCGATATTCGGACATTTTTATCTCTTTTTACAGAACGGAATGTCAAGATTTATTTTTTTAGATCGGAATAAATCTGGGTAATATAAGTAGTTCTGCTTTTCTTCAATCACCTACGTTCAGGTTGGCATCTTCCTTGCTTAACATATTCCTGTATTCAGATGAAGAGATGCTGTAAAAACACGTGCTAACCCATATTTCTTCAGGGAGGTGATAATCCCACGTGCAGAGATGGCAAATATTGTTGTCGTCAGCTCATGACAGGTTAAAAAACTATCCATACTTAATCTTGGAGTCTAACCACAAAAGGAGTGAATCATGATGAAGTCTGTAAAATTTCTGCTTGTTCTGTCGTTTATTATGATACTATGCGTGTCATCGACATTGGCAGCAAACAAGACCTTTGTGATGGTGCCGAAGGCGGTCCATCCGTATTATGAACCCTGTTATGAAGGGTTTAAAGCGGCAGCGGAAAAGTACGGGGTGGATGTTGAATTTGAAGCGCCCCAGGAACAGCAACTGGGTATGCAAGTCAAAGTCATCGAAGACCTTATCGCTCGCGGCGTTGATGGGATCGCCCTATCCGCGCTTGATGATGCCGGACTGGTGGCTGTCGTAGATGAAGCCATGGAAGCCGGTGTGAAGGTGTTGACCTTTGATGCGGAAGCCCCCTCTACCAGCGCTCTGAGCTATATTGGCACCAATAACGGAGCAGCCGGCTATGAAGCGGGCAAGCAGATGATAGAGTTAATGGGTGGCTCGGGCCAGGTAGCCCTGCTTCAGGCTACACTGGGAGCCGTGAACCTGAATGTGAGAACCCAGGAGTTTAAACGCGCGCTCGAAGAACTGGCTCCGGATATTGAAATGGTGGCGATCGAAGAATTTGAGGGTGACTATGCCAAGGCAGTGAACAAAGTTGAGGCTCTGCTTGAAACGTACCCTGATCTCAAAGCTATTTTTGGCATTTCCGCGTATGGTGCCCCGGCAGCCGCAACCGTGATTAAAGAACAAGAAAAAGTCGGGCAGGTCATTGTGGCTGGATTTGATGACTTGAAAGATACCCTTGACGGGATTCGCGATGGCAGCATTGCCTTCTGCCTGGTTCAAAAAACGTTCAAAATGGGCTGGCTGTCAGTTGAAAAACTCCTTGATGCTGTTGAAGAAAAGGAGATTCCAAAGAATATTGACACCGGTATTCTGATTGTTAACAGCACGAATGTTGATACGTACATGGAAGACATGAAAAAAGAGTTTATCCAATAGGAGTATGGTATGCCAGGAGGGTCTCTTCGCCTTCCTGGTTTCTCATGCAGCAGGCATGTCAGAAACTGAAGCAAGACCCAGGAACAATATGCTAAGAAGTATTCTTTCTAAACGAGAATCCGCCATTTTTCTGGCACTGGTAGGCATCTCGCTCTGTATTACCATTATCGCTCCCCGATTTGCCACGGTAAAAAATTTCTACCTGGTTTCGCGACAGATTTCATTTGTGGCGATTGTGGCACTGGGGGAACTGTTTGTGATTCTGACAGCCGGGATTGATCTGTCAGTTGGCTCGATCGTCGGATTCAGCGGCGTGATTGCTGGCATTTCTATGGCGGCCGGAATTCCAACGCCGTTTGCCTTAATCCTGAGTCTAATGGCAGGCACCATGCTTGGTCTCGCCAACGGAATGCTTGTGGCCTATGTCGGGCTCACCCCTTTTATCGTCACGTTAGGCATGTTAAGTATTGCCCGGGGCGCAATCTGGGGGATCACAAAAGGGTGGCCGATCACAGAAATTTCAAAGTCGTTTCTGTTTATTGCCCGAGGCGATCTTTTCGGCATTCCGGCGTCAGTCATTATTGCTTTAATTATTGCGATAGGCGTCCATATTCTCCTGCAATACACGATCTTTGGCCGCAGAACGTTTGCAATCGGAGGCAATGAGGAGGCCACCGCACTTTCCGGAATTAATGTGCGCAAGATTAAACTCTGCATTTATGGCATCTCAGGGTTCCTCTCTTCGATTACAGGGATTATGCTGGTTGCCCGGTTTAACTCAGCTCAGCCGTCAACCGGCGAAGGGTGGGAACTTGACGCCATTGCCGCAACCGTGATCGGTGGAACCAGCCTGATGGGCGGTGTCGGAAGCGTCTTTGGCGTCTTAATCGGAGCCGCGATTATGGGCGTTATCCGCAACGGACTGGTCCTTATGAAAGTGTCGGTGTACTGGCAAACCCTGGTAATCGGAACGATTATTATCCTGGCGGCGGTCGTGGATCGATTGAAAAATAAATAGAGGAAATCATGGAACCACTACTGGTTGAAATGAAAGGAATCACGAAACAGTTCCCCGGAGTGCTGGCTCTGAATAATGTGGATTTCACCGTACAAAAAGGAGAAATCCTTGGACTGATCGGAGAAAATGGGGCCGGGAAATCCACCCTCATGAAAATTCTCACAGGTGTTTACTCTCCTGATGCCGGTGAAATCTTGTATAAGGGCGCCCCTCTGGTGCTGAAAAATACCGGGGATGCTTATCGTCAGGGGATTAGCATCATCTTTCAAGAGTTCAATCTGTGTCCCAATCTTTCAGCAATGGAAAATATTTTTTTAGGCAAAGAACTGACCTCGAAAGGCACAGGATTGTTCAGCTATCGCAAAACCCGCGAAGAGGCCCGAAAATTTTTCCACCGCTTAAAATTTGATATTGATCCTGATATTGAGGTCAGGAAATTGGGAGTGGCCGAACAGCAGATGATAGAAATTGCGAAAGCCCTGTCCTATGATACTCAACTGCTGATCATGGATGAGCCCACGTCGTCGCTGTCGCTCTCAGAGGTCGAAAACCTTTTTGATATTGTCCGAGATTTGAAAACTCAGGGAATTTCCGTGGTGTTTATCTCGCATAAACTCGATGAAATGCTCGAAATTACGGATAGGATTGCGGTGTTACGGGATGGCGCGAATGCCGGTGAATTACCAACAATTGAAGCGACCAAAGAGCGACTGATCTCACTGATGGTGGGCAGGGAACTCAATCATTTTTTTACCCAACGCAAGGCTGCTCTGGGACAAGAGGTGATCTTCGAAGTCCGCCATCTTTCTGGCCCCCCCAATACGAAGGATGTGTCGTTTCAACTTCATCGCGGCGAAATTCTCGGCCTGGCCGGTCTTATGGGAGCCGGAAGAACCGAACTTGCCAGACTCCTTATCGGTGCTGAGAAAAAAACGACCGGCACAACGATCTTGAAAAATCAGGAAGTGCACATTGATAGCCCGGTGACAGCGGTTGGTTGTGGAATCGCGTACCTGCCCGAAGATCGCAAGAATCTGGCGTTAATTCTGCCGATGACCACGCAAGAAAATCTTTCGATGAGTATTCATAAGCAGATTAAGAGACTTTTCAATTTCATTGATCGAAAACGAGAAGTCGCTATTTGTCATCAGTACGTTGACCGCTTGCAGATTAAAATTTCTTCGTTAAAGCAGGTTGTCAAAAATCTCAGCGGCGGCAACCAGCAAAAAGTGGTTATCGGAAAATGGTTAGCGACGAACCCGGTCGTGCTGATTCTTGATGAACCGACAAGAGGGATTGATGTTGGGGCCAAAGCTGAGGTACATCGCATCATTACCGAACTTGCCGATGAAGGAGTTTCGATCCTGCTGATTTCGTCTGAACTTCCTGAAATTTTGCACATTTCCGACAGAATTCTCGTCATGCGCGACGGACGGATCACCACAAACCTGGATAGAAAGGAGGCGGATCAGGAAACAATTATGAAGGCTGCCGTGAACTAAATCCGAGACGGCCTTTGTAGTCGTGAAGATCAGTCTCAAAAGGAGGTGATGATATACTGACATATTGTATGTCGGGGCCGATCGTATGAAGTATTCATCAGTATAAAACACGTATCCATACAAAGGAGCCATGATGTGTACCGCATTCGTCTCAAGTTAGACGTATGATGTACCTCTAGTGGAATCGCCATGAAAAAAATTTTAAACATTATCGTCGTACTTTTCTGTATAAGTGTGTTCGCTATCCCAGTGTTGGCGAAAGATAAGCCTAAAGTGGGCTTTCTTGTCCATGACCTGACCAATCCGTTCTGGAACACCCAGGCCCGTGGAGCCAAAGAAAAAGCCGAAGAATTAGGGATCGAACTCGTTGTGCTTGACGCTCAAGTCGATCCGGCGCGAGAGATTAATGCCTGGGAAAATTGGATTACAGAAGGGGTGAATGGAATTATGATCGCCTGTGTTGATGAAGAGGCGAGCAAATCCTATGCGAAAAGAGCTCAGGAAAAAGGGATTTATGTCGTTGCAACTGTTCATCCCTTAGATGGCGCTGATGCGTCATTACAGAATGATGAATATCAATATGGGTTCATTGCTGGCGAGGAAGCCGGGCGATGGATTCAGGAAAAACTTGGCGGCGAGGCCGAATTTGTCGTGCTGGCCAATGACGCGGTGCCTTTTGTCATCCCCAGAAGTGACGGAATTCGCGACGGTATTTTATCAGCGGCTCCCAATGCCAAATTAGTGGCGCGACAGGATGCTTTCCAGACGGAAACCGGAATGACGGTCACCGAATCTATTCTGCAAGCCCATCCCAACGTGAAGGTGATTTGCGGGATGAATGACAGCGGCGCTTTAGGGGCTTATGAAGCGGTCAGGGCAGCCGGGAAAGAGAGTGCGGATTTCTTTATTTCCGGAACCGATGCCACCAGCGAAGCCTGTAAAAGGATCAAGGAAGGCGGCATATTTAGAGCGACGGTGGATATGGCGCCTTATGAATCGGGAAAACGCGAGGTCGAGATGATGTATAACATGATCAATGGGATTGAGTTTGAACATCATCAAAAAATCAATAATGTGCTGGTGACGATAAAAAATGTTGATGAGTATCTGAAGTAGCCGAGAACGTTTTAGACACTACAACGAATCGAGAATAGAACGAATTCGTTGTAGTGTTCAAAGGCAATCAGCCACAAATATGGAACAATCAACCATACTTGCAGTCAGAAATATCACGAAAACCTATCCTGGCGTGAAAGCCCTTGATAACGTGACCCTGGATTTCAAGAAAGGCGAAATTCATGCCATTGCCGGAGAAAATGGCGCCGGGAAATCAACACTCATTAAAATCTTGACAGGCGCTATTCAAGCGAATAGTGGTGAAATAGAATTAGAAGGAGTTATCCATACCGGGTTTACTCCGCATCAAGCCCAGTTTGACCTCGGAATCGCCGCAATCTACCAGGAGTTCAATCTTGTGCCGGAACTGTCTGTGGCCGAGAATATCTTTTTCGGAAAAGAAGTGCAGAAAGGCGTGTTCCTTGATACAAAACGAATGCAGCTCGAAACCGAAAAAATCCTGGAGAAACTCGGAGTCTCAATCAACCCGAGAACGTCGGTTAAAAATTTGAGTGTGGCGTACCGGCAAATCGTCGAGATCGCGAAAGCCGTCTCACAAAACGTCAAAATCCTGATTATGGATGAACCCTCGGCTCCTCTAACGTCAAATGAAATCACCTATATGTTCCAACTGGTCAGAACTCTTAAGGCGCAAGGGGTCACAATCATTTATATTTCTCACAGACTGCCAGAGGTGTTTGAACTTGCAGATAGAGTGACTGTGTTAAGGGATGGAACTTTAATCGCGACCCTGGAGACGAAGACAACGGATCGGAGAGAACTGATTACATTGATGGTTGGAAGAGAACTTGGGGAAACTTATCCTGAGAAACGATTCAAATCGGACGATGTGTTGCTTGAAGTCAATCACTTGAATACTCCGACCGGTTTAAAAGATATTAGTTTTCGGCTGTATAAGGGAGAAATTTTGGGGTTTGGCGGTCTGGTCGGCGCTGGCAGAACCGAATTGGCCAGAGCCATTTTTGGCGCAGACCAGATCAAAAATGGCGAAATGCTGATTGAGAGAAAAAAAGTCCTCAATAGAACCCCTAGTCAGGCTGTGGAACATGGAATCGGCCTTATTCCTGAAGATCGTAAACAACATGGAATTTTAGCGGAAATGTCCGTAAAGGATAATATCTCCTTTAGTTCGTTAAAGCGTTTGACATCCTATGGTCTTATCAGCGGGAAAGCCCAACAACAGCTTGCCATGTCCTTTAAAGAAAAGCTGAGAATTGCCACCCCTGATCTTGAACGAAAAGTCAAAAATTTAAGCGGGGGCAACCAACAAAAAGTCGTTCTGGCGAAATGGCTGGCCACCCGGTGTCACGTGATCATTTTTGACGAACCGACACGGGGGATTGATGTGGGCGCCAAGCAGGAAATTTACGAGTTAATTTCACAGTTGGCCGAGGAAGGAAAGGGTATTATTTTTATCTCCTCCGAAATGCCTGAACTTTTGGGGATGTCAGACCGCATTCTGGTGATGCGGGAAGGAGAAATTGTTGGAGAATTGCACAAAGGAGAAGCCACGCAACGCGCGATCCTGGAACTCGCATCGGCAGAGTAATTATCAGTACACGTAAGAGAGGAATACAATATGATCTCAAATAAATTTGCATTCTTAAGACAATACGGAATAGCCGCTGTCCTGATCGTATTAATCGCTTTTTTTTCGCTCACAACGAACTCATTTTTACGAACAGAAAATCTCTGGAATGTCACCAGACAGGTAGCGATGTTAGGCATCTCTGCCGTTGGCATGAGTTGTGTGATTTTAACTGCCGGAATCGATTTATCGGTAGGTTCACTCATGTCGCTCACGAACATTTTTTGTGCCACATTAATGGTAAAAGTTGGGATTCATCCCGTCATTTCCGTGTTATTAACCTTAATTCTGGCTGTACTGGTCGGGTTTGTCAACGGAATCTTTATTAATGAATTCAGCGTTCCTCCTTTAATCACCACCCTGGGAATGATGACAAGTTTGCGAGGGCTTTCGTATGTTCTGTGCGGTGGTATGCCGATCTTCGGTTTTTCTGATAACTTCCGGATTCTAGGACAGGGTTATATTGGGAAGATTCCCATCCCGGTCATTATCATGGTGTGTATCTTTATTTTGGGCTGGATCTTCCTCAATAAAGTCCGATACGGACGTTATATTTATGGCCTGGGGGGAAACGAAGAAGCTGCGCGGCTGTCGGGCATCAATGTGAAACAGATGAAATATATGGTGTATATGCTCTCGGCGTTTTTGACAGGAATTGCCAGCATTATTATGCTCTCGCGCATTAATACCGGACAACCGAAAATAGGGACGGGGTTTGAGATGGAAGTGATTACGGCCGTTGTGCTTGGAGGAGTGAGTATTTTTGGCGGCCAGGGCAAACTGCTAAGCGTGTTTGTCGGAGTCTTGATTATGGGAGTTTTGGCCAATGGGATGATCCTCATGAATGTCAGCGAATACTACCAAATGGTCACCCGCGGCGCAGTCTTATTAGCTGCAGTCGTGTTTGATAACCTGTCCAAACGTAACAAAGATGTGTAAGCGATACAGGATTCCTGGTATCATTTGAATGTGAGTTCGGGATAAATTTTTTGAGCCAGCACGCCCATCTCATCAGCGATTTCAGGTCAGAACTTCTCCCGAACTCACGTTATTTAGTCTTCTATTTTAATCTGATCCTGCTCCTCCAATTCAAAGGTATGACAATCATTGGCATAGAGCCGTTCAGGAAGTGCGATCAACATATTCGCAGGTTTCCCGTTTGTTGTAAACGGACCATGATGCCATACTCCCGGGCGAAGCACTACCAGGGTTCCCTGCGGCACCCGGAAGACCTCGATTTTCTCTAACGGAACCTGCCCATCCGGGGGCGTGGCCGGGGCGACATACATCAAGATATCATTGTCAAGCGGCAGAATCCCTTCCCCGGACGTCGAATGGTATTCCGCTGCATCAATAATCAGCTCTCGTGGTTCGACCCGACAGACTCCAAAAGAAACACGTCCGACTGCATTCCCTAATTCCAGTTGGAGCATATCTCTGAAAAACTCGATCGGCGGCGCTCCTATTTTTTCAGTGTTTGGATCGATCATAGTGGCATAGAACCCAAAGGGCAAAAACGCTTCAACCTCTAAGTCTTTGACCTGTACTGTACGCATATTCTCCTCCTACATTAAGCGTGGTAATAGATTCTTGCATGGTTCAACAATTTTGTTACTTAGTCATGTTACGCCCTACCCCCCTCAATCCCCCCGCAAGCGGGGGGAAGCTCAACGTGGCAGCGCAGTTGGATCGTTGAACGTCTCCCCCCGCCTGCGGGGGGAACAAGGGGGGTGGCTGCGTAACATGAGTTACTTATTCTTCAACTTTTTCCTTGATCAGCGTATAGACCGCGACCGTGCCGATCAGTACGATGCCTCTGACAAAAGACTGCCAGTATGGTGGAACCCATAAAACGGTCATTCCGACTGATACGCACATAATGATCAAGGCTCCGACGACAGTTTTAATGATAGACCCCTCGCCGCCGTAAAAACGCGCTCCTCCCAAAAGTACGGCAATGATAGCTTCCATCTCCATCAGGTTGCCTGTCTGAGGGTCGCCCATTGACAGATAACTTGCTCTGGCAATACCGCCAAGAGAAGCGAGCAAGCCGGTGATGATATACAAAAGCCAGACGGTTCGGATGACATTGAGGCCGGATAATTCCGCCGCAGTTCTATTGCCGCCGATTGCCGCAGTATATTTGCCAAGCACCGTTTTTCTCTGCACAACAATCATGATCGCGATAACCACGACAGTGACATAAAACGCCAAGGGTAAGCCCAGAAAAACCGGGGCGCGGCCAAAATCATTAATTCCATCAGGCATGTCGCCTTTAATCAGACCGACCTGCCGAGGTGTTAAGGTCCAGGCAATCCCACGATACAGATATAAGGTGACCAGCGTCGCGATAACCGGCACAATGCGCCATTTCATGACCAGAAGGCCGTTAATGAAGCCCATGAACACTCCCAACAGGAAAGTGAGCAGAGTGGCCCAGAAAAATCCAAGCCCGCTTTTTAGTATGATGCAGTACATCACACCGCTTAAACTGACCATACTGCCGACCGAGAGATCGATATTGGCGGAAATCATGATTAAGGTGGCTCCGCAACTCACTAGCAGGATTGGGACGGACATTCTCAAAATATTAACAAGATTATCTGGATTTAAGAAATTTAATGAGACTGTACTGAATCCGATGACAATCGCTGCCAGGACCAGATACACAAAGATATCCTTAAAGGCTATCCAGGTGAACTTTCTTTGTATATACATGTACCTTTCCATTCTTTCCTGCTCCTTGTTAAACCCCTTATGTTTTTCTGTGATCCAAAGCAAAACGCTGCGCCAGAATCGCGATGAGCGTGACAACGCCTTTCACGATCGTTTGAATATCCGGAGACAAACCCAGCATATTCAATGAGGTGGACAAGATACCCAGGATAAATGCGCCGACGACTGTGCCTAGAACCGAGCCAAATCCACCCATAATGCTTGTTCCGCCCAGTAATGTGATGACCAGCGCATCAAATTCGACCCCCTCGCCGAGACTGGAAATCCCCGCATTATGAATAGACCCCATGATGACGCCTACAACACCGGCCAAAAGCGAACTGACCAGATACAGGAGCGAGATATGCTTTTCAACCTGGATGCCAGAGAGTTTCGCCGCGACCGGGTTGGCGCCGATATAATATGTCCGGCGGCCGAACACGGTCTTTTTTTCAATAATCAGTGCAATACCAATGAGGATAATCATGAGAACAACCGACCCATTGATGGCGCCGATCAGAGAAAATCCTCCAAACTTTTTGTATATGTAGGGCAGACCCGAACTGCGCTGGGATCCCTGAGTAATAATCAGCGCGATACCACGTGCCAGCGACATGGTGCCCAGCGTCACGATAATGGAGGCGACTTTCATCCTGGTGACAAAAAATGCGTTGATGGCGCCAATGCCCATACAGCAGACAAGGGTTGCCGCGATGGCAACGCCGTAGGGCATGCCCAGTCCACGAGCCAAGGCCAGCCCGGCTCCGGTTGATCGCTGACAAAAATATGCGGAAAGTACAGCGCCTAAACCAACAATGCCGCCCACCGACAGGTCATAGTTTCCACTGATCAAAATAAATGTGACGCTAATGGCGAGAATAATAAGTTCGGCCTGTTGCGAAAGTTGATTAGAAATTGTCTGGATATCAAAAAACCTCGGCACAAACAGCGAAGCCACGATAAATAATCCGGCTAACACGCCCAACATGGACAGCGTAATAAACGATTCATTGCTCATTGTTCCTTTTACCATGTTTTTTGCTGCCATTATTCGCCCCCTGTCACGATATGAATGATCTTTTCACTATCAATATTTTTACTATTTGTCATCCCCGCTTTGATTCTTCCGTCATACAACAGGAAGATTCTGTCGCACATATTCATAATCTCAGGCAGCTCGGAAGAACAAAAGATAATTGATTTGCCTTCTTCTGATAACTGACGGATAATTTTATAAATCTCACTTTTGGCTCCAACGTCGATCCCCCGGGTCGGTTCGTCCAGGATGAGCAAATCGGCATCGGCGAACAGGCACTTGGAAAAAACGACTTTTTGCTGATTTCCACCCGAAAGCTTGGCAGTTTCTTTTTCAACGCTGTTTGTCATAATCCCCAGTTTATCAATATATTCTACCGTGAGATTCCTTTCTGTTTTGGCATTGATAAATCCGGCATGTGAGATTTTTTGCATGTTCATCACCGGGATATTATTTCGGATCGTGAGAAGTGTGAAAAGCCCCTGAGATCGCCTTTCTTCCGGTATCATAGCGATACCTGCGCTGATCGTTTTATCCGGCGAACATCCCAGGGATTTCCCTTTGAACGTGATCTCGCCCGTGTATTTGTCGGCGCCATAGATAGCCCGGGCGAGTTCAGTCTTTCCGGCCCCTACGAGTCCGTAAAATCCTACAATTTCGCCGCGTTTGAGAGTAAAGGAAATCTCCTTCAGCTTTTTATTGCCTACATTTTTAACTTCCAGCAGGTTTTCCACCCGTTCCAAATCCCGTGACACATATTGCTCATACACCGCTTTTCCAATCATTAATTTGATCAATTCGGCGCGATCTTTGACCTCAGAGATCGGCCTGGTATCAATATGTTTTCCGTCACGCATGACCGTCACATAATCGCCGAGTTGAAAGATTTCGTCTAAACGGTGGGAGATGTAGATGACAGTCACATTTTTCTCTTTCAAGCCTTTGATAATCGTAAAGAGCCGCTGGGTTTCTTCTTCGGAAATCGCCGCCGTCGGTTCGTCCATAATAATAATATCAGCTTCCGAGGCAACGGCTCTGGCGATTTCTACCATCTGTTTTTGGGCGACGCTCAAACTCGATACCCTTTGCCTGGAGGAGATCGACGGGTCAATGCTTCCCAGCACATTCACCATAGTTTTAATTTTATCTGTTTTTTTCAAAAAACCAAACCAGGTATCCTCCATGCCAAGGGTCAGGTTTTCTTCAACTGTCAGTTGATCAACCACATTCAACTCCTGAAACAAGGTACTGATACCTTGTTGTTTTGCCTCTCTGGGATTATGAGCCTCATAGTCGCTCCCGTTCAACAAGATAGTCCCGCTCGTCCTATCATAAGCGCCAGTGAGAATTTTGATCAGCGTGGATTTCCCGGCCCCGTTTTCTCCGACCAGGCAGTGTACGGCATTTCTTTTGATGTTGAAACTGACGTCATTCACGGCCCTTACACCGGGAAAATCCTTGGTCAGGTTTTTAATTTCCAGGACATTATCGCTCATCATGTTACTCCCTGTTGAAAGACCTGTCAGGTTTTGAAACCTGACAGGTCTCAGGTACGTGTATTAGTATTCAGGCAGTTGGATATCGGCCTGGAACTGCTCATTGTACCATTGCACGGCTTCTTCCGGTTTCATGCTCCAATAACCAACGAGAGAAGCCGGAATATAGAGTGGTTTCTTATTCGCCGGATCAACCTGCGGAATGTTTCCCTTCTTGATGTCCATCAGATTGTCAATTCGAAACATGCCGGTTTCTTTTGGCGGAAGAGCCAGTGACATTTTCAAGGAAGAACTCGGATCGTAAATCTCTATTAACTCGTTTTCCGGGCAGTCCACGCTGGCAACGATTTCAGTCAACGGCACACCATTCTCCATCTTGCCTCTGCCAACCGCTCTCAATCCGGGCATGGTGCCATCCGTCAAATTCGCCGCTTCCGAGTAGATGATGCAAAGGTCAGGGTTCGCCTGAACCAGGTCTTGAATGATCTTCTTTGCGGCATCTGCGCCTTTACTGGCATCCATACAACCGAGATTTTTCGCATCCGGGGCTACCGACAAAACCCCCTCGACGAACGGGTTCGTCCGTCCCTCAGCGACCGCTTCATTATCCGGCCACCCCAATTGTACAAACACGATGGGTTTATCAGGATGAGCTTTCTTCCACTGTTCCGCCGCAATTTTGCCCATCTCGAAAGAAACAGCGGCTTCATCATGTCTGACAACAGGGATATCCACGGCCTGTGTCTCGAAGAAACTGGCCATAGTTATTCCCTTTTCCAGGGCGGCTTCAATGCCGGGCTTCGCAGCTTCTGGCTGCCAAACATGCAGAGTAGCCATATCCATCCCCTGGGCAATGACCTGATCAATATTCGCGGTCATGGTAGCAACATCGGATTTTCCATCAAAAACCTGGACATCTGCCCCATATTGCTCCTTGGCATATATTTTGGCCCAGTAGGCCTGCGCCTGATGGAATCCGACCTTCAGATCGGAGACAAAAAATGCGATCTTCAAAGGTTTATCTGCCGCATAAGAGGCAGGAACAACCAGAGCTGCTATAACGAGTAATAAAATAATCTTTTTCATTAGTGTCTTCCTCCCTGCTCTATAATCATTATGGATGTTCGATTTTGAAGTTTTTACAAACGCTCTTATTGTACAAGTTTAGCTTACTATAACCCCTCTTATCAGTTTCTCACTTCTTAAGTGAGTCGTGTCTTTTTCATAATTCTCCCTCCTCCCTGAGACGCCGGTTCAGTTGAATGGGTGGGAAAACAGGTATATTTTGGTTTTCACAGATCTTCCAACAGAAATCAACCAGTACCAGGGTATGTGTATCAAATATGTATGTTGTTATGTGGACTGTCCACACAACAACATACACAAACGCCCTATCTCGTTTCTACCAGAAACTTTCCACACTATTTATCTGGCAATTACCGCGAGAGCATTCCGCCGGTTGCGTCAAAAGTCGAACCGGTCACGTAGTTTGCCGGTTCCGATACTAAAAAGATCGCCAGTTTCGCAATTTCTTCAGGTCGCGCAATCCGGCCAATCATAATTCGTTTTTCATAGTATTCTCTATTCTTCGCCAGAGCTTCCGCCGACATGCCCGTTTCCACAAGACCCAATGCGATGGCATTGACATTAATCCCCTGCTTGCTGACTTCGCGGGCAAGTGAAATTGTAAATGTGACCACGCCGGACTTACTCGCCGCATAGTGGGCGTGTCCGGTGGTTGACCCATTAAATGCTGCTTGCGAAGTCACATTCAAAATCGTTGCTTTCCGTTTTTCCGCCAGGACTTTCTGCACCAGTGTCTGGCAGGTTAAAAACACGGCAGTTAAATTAATATCAACGGTTTTATGCCATTCTTGCAACGGAATATCCTTCACTAAATTTGTCGGCCATAAACCAGCATTGTTGATCAAAATATCGATCGGTCCCAGCTTTTCTTCCGCTTTCTTGACAAGGTTGATACAATCATCGGCTTTCGTTAAGTCAGTTGGGATTGACACCGCTTTGACGCCAAATTGTTCACATTCCCGGACAACATCATCGGCATCGCGAATGTCGCCAATGGCCACATTCGCTCCTTCTTCGCTCAAAGCCAGGACAATCGCTTTTCCGATTCCACTTGCTGCCCCTGTCACAATCGCATTTTTACCTTGTAATCCTAATTCCATACCACACTCCCTTTGTCTTTTCCGAAAACATTCGTCTTACGCCCCTATTGGTTTCCCTAGCGCTTCAACATCATGACGCATCCGTTGAATGTCGTTTGGTTCAAGGGAGAGATCGCCGGCTTTTGCATTCTGGATGCTATGTTCAGGCTTTCGCGCCCCGCAAAGCGCAAATGTGATTCCGGGCTGTTCTACGGTCCAGGCAATGACAAGCTGAGCAAGCGTGCAGTGATATTTTTCAGTAAGGTCTTGCCAACCTGCCAGCATATCAAGTACTTTCCCCCGATTCTCCGGTTTGAGCCAGATAAGTTGATTTCGAGTTTCCCCTTCTTTAAACGTTTGGTCTTTTGTAATCTTTCCGGTCAACAAACCCTGTTCAAGCGGAGAATAGACCAGAGTACTGATGTTTTGTTTAATACAATAGGGGAGCAACTCTTGTTCAATCGCACGATCCAGCATGCTGTAACGAGGTTGAACGGTATCAAGCACACCGACCGCCTGATATTCTTTTATCATGGCAATATCAACATTTGACGCTCCAATTGCCCGAATTTTGCCTTCTTCTTTGAGTTGTAACAGGCACTCCATGGTATCGGCAATCGGTTCATGTTCCGGATCGAGTGACGGCCAGTGAGTCTGGTAGAGATCGATGTAATCAGTTTGTAAGCGTTTGAGGCTGAATTCCACTTCTTGCCGGATCATTTCAGGGCGCAGCGTTCGTTTCACAGTACGGCCTTCCATCTCAAAGAAGGTCTTTCCAGTATCATCGTGCCACCAGAGGCCGCATTTTGTAGCAAGTACGACCTTTTCGCGCCGGTCGTGAATGGCTTTTCCGACGACTTCTTCGCTTCGTCCCCATCCATACACCGGAGCGGTGTCAATCAGATTCACTCCGGCATCGATTGCCGCATGAATAGCTTTTACAGACTGTTGATCATCGGAGTCGCCCCACCAGGTTCCTCCGCCAACAGCCCAGGTTCCCAGGGCGACAACTGACGCTTCAATATCTGTTGTTCCTATTTTACGAGTTTTCATAAATCTTTTCCTCCCTATTTATTTTTTGTGATGACGGAGATGATCGAGCGATACCGCGGTCAATAAAATGCAGCCTCTAATCAACTCCTGCCAGTAGACTGAGACATCCATCAGAATCATCGAGCCTGTAATAGTCGCAACCAGACCGATCCCCAGGATAGAGCCAAAGACGGTCCCTTCTCCACCTGTCAGGCTGGCGCCGCCAATGACCGCCGCAGAAATGGCGGTTAATTCAAGGCCAGCCCCAAAATTAGCAGTCGCTGCCCCAAATTTCGACATAAAGATAATACCTGCAAGCCCTGTCAGCGACGAGCACAGCATTGCCACAGCGATTTTCACTTTTGACACATTAATCCCGGAATACATCGCCGCCTTTTCGTTGCTGCCAGTGTAAAACACCTTCCGCAAAAGCGTCGAATTTCTTAAAAAATAGTCACTGATGATCACGATAATGAAAAAGATGACTATAACGAAAGGAAGATTTTTAAAAATGTTCCCTTGTCCAATAAACTTGAAACTCGGCGGTAGGGTGTACAGGGATAACGGGGTTCCCTCCGTAATTACATAGCAGGCGCCCCGGGCAATCCCCATAAAAGCCAGGGTTGTGATAAAATGGCTTAATCCTAATTGGGTGACAAACAGTCCGATTGCAGCTCCAATGAGACCACAGATCGTAATAGAAACCAGACTGGCTATCCAGGGGTTTAACCCTAATAGAAACAGTTTACCCGCTATGACCATGGAAAGAGCCATGACGGCTCCTACTGACAGATCAATCCCTCCGACAATCAGCATAATGGTCATCCCCACGACCACAATCCCTTCTGTCGAAAACGAGAGCAAAATAGCCTTGATATTGGGCCAGGTCAAAAAGTAGGGTGACGCAAAACTCATTACCACACAAACAAAGATGATGATCAAAATCAGAGTTCCTTCTCTGAAACTCTCAAATTTCCTGATGATATTTGTCAGCTTTCCACCAGGTGCTTCTGGTGATCCCTGCTGTCCTTCTTGTTCCATAATACCCTCCATAACACAACTCTCCTCTATGTTATGTATGCTTCTTATAAACCGGAAGCGAGATGAATAATCCGCTTTTCTGTGATTTCATCCCTGGTCAGAATCCCGCATTGAGTCCCCTCATGCATCACTAACACCCGGTCGCACATTCCGATAACTTCTGGCAGTTCCGAAGAGATCATAATAACGCCAATCCCCTGGCTCGCCAGTTCTCGAAGCAACCGATGGATCTCTGCTTTGGCCCCTACATCAATTCCGCGAGTAGGTTCATCCATTAAAACGATAGCAGGCTTGACAGACAAGAGTTTGGCGATTAGCAATTTCTGTTGATTCCCACCACTAAGAGAAGAGGCTTTCTGAGAAAGAGAACTGTATTTCACACGCAGTTTTTCTAAGAGACTGCGTGCCTGGCGATTTTCCTTCTTCTTGTCAACAAATCCCTTCGATGATACCTGTTTGATATCCATCGCGGAGATATTTTGCTTGAGGGGCAAATCCAGGAACACCCCTTCCGCCTTGCGATCTTCTGTCAAGTACACAATCCCGTTTTTGATAGCATCTTCATACAGGGTAATCTCTAAAGGCTTTCCTTTAAAGAGAATCTCTCCATTTTCTTTCGGATAGAGCCCACAGATCGCCTTCGCAACTTCGCTTCTTCCGGCTCCAACCAATCCGGCAAGTCCCAGAATTTCCCCTTTATAGAGCTTGAAATTAATATCTTTGAATCGGCCACTATTTGACAGATGTCTGACTTCCAATAGCACCCGGGTGTCATCTGCCTCTTCATCCATTTTTGATGGGTACATATCCCCAATTTCTCGACCCACCATCTTGTTTACCACATCTTGCGACGTGCTTTCTGCCACAACATAGGTTCCGACATAATGTCCATCTCTGAGAATAGATACTCTGTCACATTGTCCAAACACTTCCGCCATACGATGGCTGATATAGATAATACTAATCCCCTGTTTTTTTAAATCCTGCATAATCTTGAACAAGGCTTTGGTTTCATTTTCGGTTAAAGCCGCCGTAGGCTCATCCAGGATCAAAATTTTACAATTCAGGGTCAAGGCTTTGGCAATTTCCACCACCTGTTGGTTAGAGATGCTGAGATCCTTGACTTTTATATCCGGTTTAATCGAATGTAACGATTTGAGAACGTCTGTGGTTTTTTTGTAGAGTGTCTTATAATTGACAAAAAGCTTCCTGCTCGTATTCACTGCCGCCATATACACGTTTTCGGCAACAGTAACATGCGGGCATAACGCAATCTCCTGATGGACAAACCCGATCCCACATTGTTGAGCCTCAAGAGGGTTTCGAATCTGCCGATGTTGATTGTTGACAAAAATTTCTCCGGCATCCGGCTGATGAATTCCACCAATCACATTCATTAACGTTGATTTTCCGGCGCCATTTTCCCCAACCAGGGCATGAATTTCTCCCTTGCGAAGTTGAAAATTCACCTCGGACAGCGCTTTGGTCCCAGGAAATATTTTATCAATGCCTTTGACTTCTAAAACAATTTCCTCGCTCATGGGAAGTCCCTCCCGTTCTCGGATTGGAGGGCAAACTTTAGTTTGCCCTCAGAAGCCTACAAGATAAATTTTGCACTCCTCTGATCTTTCAGAGAAGCGGTGGCATTCCACCACTTCTCATGCGCGTATATTACTCATTGATCCCTTTGGTGCCTCTTCGCGCCAGGTATTTTTCCCAGTAGAAAAAGTCCGCATTGTCTTTGTTGACAACGTGCATGCCGTTATCCAGGTAGGGCACAGACATTGGGTTATATCCGGCCTGTTTCCAGTCGTTCATCGGATCGATCATATCAGAGTGCTTTGCCAGATAGAGCAGCAACATTCCCATATATCCCTGAACGCCCTGATCTGGGTTGATCGCGGCAAAAATCTCGCCGGCCTTAATCATATCCAGGATTTTCACGCTCACATCGCAGCAAACAACTCTGATCTTGCCACCCAATTCCTTCGCAGCCTGAGCGGCTCCGATCGCCGTTACGGCCTCAGGCATAAACACCGCGCCGAGTTCCGGATGAGCTTGTGCAAGGGTCAACACAGCCTGATAGCCTTTGTTCGGATCCTGATTGCACGCAACCCGCCCCACAACCTTCATCTTGGGATAGTTTGCTTCTATACTTTGAATAAAACCATTTGTCCGCCGATCATGGTTATCCTGGCCCGGATTTTCAAGTACAGCAACTTCTCCGACTCCTCCCATATCCTCTGCGATAAACTTCGCAGCAAGGGCAGCCTCTTTGTAGTTATCTGAAGTTACGTACGACACCCGCTTACTAAGAGGAGAATCAGCAGCGAACGTGACAACAGGAATCCCCATTTCAGCCGCCCGATTAATAGGCTCGATAAAGGGATCAGAATTCATTGGATGGAGCAAAATTCCGGCAGGTTTTTTAGCAAGAATCTGGTCAAACACCGCAATCTGTTTGTTGACATCATACTCCGGCGTTCCGGTATACACCGTTTTGACGCCTAATTGCTGCCCTGCTTGTTTAAACATTTCATAGACCGGAAACCAGTATTCTACCCCGGAGACCATCACACACATGTAATAGGTTTCTTCCGGATCACCGATGAACGGTGATGTGTTTTCTTGTGCACAGACTGAAAAAGCTAATGCACTGACTATAAATACGACCACAATACCAATACCCAATTTTTTCATGACTGATCTCCTTTTTATGCGATGCCGGTGATGTCCTCACATCTGCTACGATTGTCAGAGACACCACACATAAGATGTGATTTGACTTGAGCGAACATCTTCACTGCTCTTTTGAACAATTGCTTTACCACGAAAAACATCAATCTTCCTTCCCACACACCACCTCCCGAACTTATAGGCATCAGCCCTCGAAAGCGAACGATCTTCCGAAAAAGTTCTTCTGGTTAGACATGCTTCCACAACGATGCCAGCGTTTCCACTGTCTTCTTATAGTTGGTGTACTTTTCCTCATAAATGGTTTTGTTGTTGGGATTTGGCAGAATCGTGCGCACCACCTGCACCATGTTTTCCGACGCGCGCTCCAACGATGGAAAATGACCGGTCGCCACTCCGGCGCACATCGCGGCTCCCAACGTTCCCAACTCTGTGCCGCTCATCACTTCAAGCGGGGCTTGCAAGACATCGGCAAACATCTGACACCAGACCTCTGAACGTGCCGCACCTCCGGTAATTCGAACGACTTTTGGCATGTCCCGATAGGCCAGTAATCGTTCGATGTGCATTTTGTGTGAAAACACCACGCCTTCATACAGTGCTCTGAGAATATGAGCCTTGTGATGCCATCCTTTTAAGCCGATAAAGCAGGCTTTTGCGTCAGCCTCCACATTTGAGCCGTACAGAAAGGGAAGAAAGATGATGTGCGTCTCTTCAGGAGCAATGCTTTCAACCCATTCATTACATAAATCATAGACCGATTTGCCCGATCCGGAGATCGGTGCGTGATCGTCTCCTAAAAACTCCGTCACAAACCATTCCAGGTTGCTGGCCGACGTCGGGCTTGCTTCTGTCGTTAACCAATATCCCGGCACACAATAGAGCGATGTCATAAACAGGGATTTTGAAACGATAGGTTGTTTGCTGATATACTGGTTAATACTCCAGGTACCGGCAATAATACAGAACTTCTCATCATCCGTAATACCTGTAGCAATGGCACAGGCGTCAATGTCAAATAATCCTCCGGCAACCGGAGTTCCCACCTTTAAGCCGGTTTTTTGGGCGGCTTCCTGATTGACTGTTCCACAAATCTCGGATGAATACTTGAGCGGAGGCAGCATCTCGAAACAGTTTTCAAGGCCGAATTTCTGCAGTAATTCCCGATCATAGGTCACATCCCTGACATTCATTAAATTCGATCCCGATATATCAGTGATTTCCGCATAAGCTTCCCCGGTCAGGCGATAACGGATATAGTCCTTGCACATAAATATCCAGCGGATTTCTGCGAAGATTTCCGGCTTATGGTCTTGAAACCAGGCGAGCAAAGCGACCGGCTGTCCCGCCCAGATCGATTGCATGGTTTTAGGGAGTATCGTATCAAAGGTGCCGTCTGCGTACCATCTGTCAACGTATCCTTGTGCTCTTGCATCGGTTGAATAGATGCCAGGGTAGATGGGAGTTCCGTCTTGTCCCACAAGGTAGAGACCATTGCCATGACCTGTTGTGGCGACTGCGGCAATATCGCCTGCGTCGATCCCGGATTGTTGGATGACTCCGGCAATTGCCCGGACATTCGCCTCCCACAATTCCTCGGCATCGCGTTCGGTATGGCCTGGCTCAGGGATATTCATTTCAATCTTCGAACTCGCGACCGCGACTTCGTGACCCGTCAGATCGTAGAGGGCTGCCTTAATAACCGTGCCACCGTTATCAATACCTAACACATATTTCGACATAGCCATCTCTCCTTCCATGCACCATCGGGTTTATAACTCAAACTTTTGGATCAATTTTTCCGCCATCATTTTAGGACTGTTGGCAAACGCATCTCTGGTTGAGCCTGCTAAATGGGGAATAAGCGTGATATTATCCAATTTGAGATAAGGATGATTGCTCGCGATCGGTTCCTTATCAAAGACATCAATCGCTGCTCCCATGATTTGCTTATTTTCGAGGGCGTGAATCAACGCCGCCTCATCCACCAGGCCTGAACGAGCGGTATTGACGAAAATGGCATTCGGTTTCATCAGGGCGAATTCTTTTGCACCAATGAGATGATAGGTTTCGTCACACAGTCGGGCATGGATTGTGACGACATCCGAGTTTTTGAGGAGTTCTTCAAGAGATACCAATGTAATTCCCGCCGGCGGTTCTTTGATATAAGGATCATATACCACAACTTTGCTGCCAAAGGCGTGCAGATAATGAGCGACAAGACGTCCGATATTGCCAAATCCGATCAGACCGACGGTTTTTTCATATAATTCGGGGATGGCCTCACTGTTAGGGAAATCCTTCCGCCACTCTCCTGCCTTCAGAGCAGCGTGAGCGCGGCCAATATTTCTAATTTCCGCCAGAATCATTCCCAGTGTAAATTCCGCGACAGATCTCGCATTTCTGCCGAGGGTATTGAGGACTTCAATGCCTTGAGCTTCGGCATAAGCACTATCAATGTTTTCTGTTCCTGAACGAAGTACGCAGATATATTTGAGCTTTTTTGCCCGGTCAATAATCCTTTTACTCACAGGAAAAAACTGAATGACCAGAATCTCGTATTTCTCGATCCCTTCAACTAACTCTTCCGGTACGTCGAGCGCTTCCGGCCCTTGTTGTTCGACCAGCAGATTATCATGCTGTAAATCTGTCAGAGTAGCATGTTTCCATTCTCTAATATCAACCTGAAATCCCTTTCCGCGCAACTTTTCCAGACCGACATGCATAAACTCCGCCGGAATAAACATATCACCAATGGCTAACACTTTCATGCGACATCTCCTTTATACTCTGTTTTTTGAGAAAAACATCTCTATTTAGTGTCTCCAATATAATTAATCGGATTGTAATAGGTTCTCAACGCATTCGCCGTCTCTTTCAGATTCTTTTTGGTAATATTCCCCAGTTTGAATAAGATACCGAGATACAGCAGGTCGAGAATATAGAGTTGACAGACTTTGGCCTCGATCGACCCGCCATACAGCGGAACATCTCTCCGGCCGGGAGGCGTCACCAGACAGATTGTCGAAGCCCTGCCGAGGGCAGAGTCGCGGTTACTGGTGATTCCGATCGTTGTTGCCCCTCTTGATGCGGCAATTTCCAGGGCATCCACGACATGTTTGCTCATCCCGGTATTGGACACCCCCAGCGCAACCCCTTCGGAGTTCATCATCGAGGCGGTTACGGTTTGCATATAGCCATCCACATGCACCCCGCAGCTCAAACCGGCTTTAGCAAAAAGGTGATGCGCGGCATAGACAATAATCGAAGATCCGCCGATACCGTACAGCGTGATGTGTCTGGCATGTGCCAGCGCATCGATCGCAGCATCAATATCATCTATCCTCAAACTTCTTTGAGTTTCAGCAATTGCGCCAGAAAGGGTATCAGCCAATTTTTTGCCAATTTCAGTCGTCGAATCCGTCTGATGAATATCTTGCGGAATATTTTGAAATTCTTCCGTTGCACTGATGGACGTGGCTAAAGAGAGTTTAAGGTCTTGAAACCCTCGAAAGCCGACAGCCCGACAGAAACGACTGACCGTGGCTTCACTCACATCAAGAAATTTGGCAAATTCCGTGATGGACATATCTAAACGCTGTTGAGAATTCTGCCGTAAATAATCGGCAATTCTTTTTTCTGATTTTCTCAGCAACGAATAGCGTGTTTGCAATCGGCGAATGAAATTATCGCCATTTTGTAAATTCGATCCATTTTCTTCGGGCACCTCTTTGCTTATGTGTAAAATTTTTTCCATAGTTCTCTATGCAAAGGGCTTTATTGTTCTGTCAAGAAAAAAATTTTACTCATTACACAAAAAAATGCTGTTTTTGTAAATTTTTTACACACCAACGGAAAATATCAAACTGCTTATATTGCCTGACGAACCCTCACCCCAATTTTCAGAGGAAAGAAAAAAATATTGACATGTGAACGGAGATGCTATGAAAGAGGAGATGAAGATGAAGTGATTCAACTGAATAGCATTTCTCAGATCGTGGATGGGAAGGGTTGGGCTGTCCGGCAGGAGGATGTGAATGAATGAGTTGATGAAGAGAATCAAGGAAATATCAAGAAGAGGCTTTAAAGAACCGGAGACGATTACAAGAGACGATCTCGATATTATTCGTGAATGTTTAGATCATGGCGATCAATCAATTGTGGCGCGGGCATATTGGGCTATTGGGCAGATTGGCATAAAAAAGCCAGATATCATCTCGGAATATATCGAACGAGCATTTGAGGATCTTCATCATGAAAATGCGGAGGTGAGAGAAAATGCCTTATTTGCGATAGGACGAACTGGACGAGCGAACATCGCGTTCGTGAAGAATCGGATAGATGAAATTCTCCAATTATCTCATGATCCCATTCCAAAGGTCAGAATGTCGATGATATGGGCATGTGAGAATATCGCACATACTGATGCGGGCTTATTTGAACAATATATCTCCATATTTGAAACCCTGTTACATGATGAAGATGAGCACTATGTGAGAGCAGAAGCCCCAGAGATATTCAGAGTCATCGGAAAATATAGACCTGAATTGGTAGAACAATCCTTACCCCTTTTAAAAGAAAAACTTAATGATGCGTGTCGTGTGACAAGAATTCACTCGGAAGGAGCCATACGAATCATTGAAAAACGGTTAAAAGCCGATTCACACGAGAAGGTTTGATGGGTTCATACCATCACGAGAAAAATCTGAACTGAAGAGGAATCTAAAAAAGACTTGCAGAATTTAACATTACTTCTCTTGCTGAGCGGAATCCTGGGTATTGGACTGGGATGGCTGCTGTATAAGCAGACTCGATCACGGCGGATCATTTCATGTGGTCTCTGGTCTTTCAGCATACTCTGTCTTTGCAGCGGCAGTTACAGTTATTGGTATCATCATCGTCCTCTTCCTGATCCAATTGTCCAACAACAGCTTTTTGAAGGGGTGATGTATAGTCGCGAAATCTTTATGTCGCCACGCCCCAATGTCGTTCACATCGTGATGATTGATGTGACAACGCCGGGAATTCGCTTTCTTGTGACTCCCAGTACCCTGACTGAAGGAAAACTTCCTGCCAAAACAACCTCACAGTTTTTACAAGAATCTGGTGTTCAAGTCGCGATTAATGGGAGTTTTTTTTCTCCCTTTCGCGATACGTTTTTTCAGTATTATCCTCATGCCGGCGATCCCGTCAGCGTCTATGGATTGACTATATCACAGGGGCAGCAGTACTCAAGGCCGGAATCCGGCTATCACCCCTTGCTGATTTCCCAAACCAATCAACTTGCTATAGCTTCTCCTCTCGAACACGTATATAACGCCCTTTCCGGATATGACATATTTGTCAAAGAGGGGAAGGTTCAGGAGATTGTTGATCAAAGGTATCATCCCAACGAACCAAGTCCACGAACAGCTATCGCCATTGATCAATCAGGTCAGCGAATGATACTTCTCATCGTTGATGGGCGCCAGCCCAACTATAGTGAAGGGATGACATTAGCAGAGTTGGGAGAAATTGCCATAGACTATGGAGCTTATACTGCCTTAAACCTTGATGGAGGCGGATCAAGTACGCTTGTTGTGGAAGGCGCTCCAGGCAAAGCCCTTGTTCTGAATTCCCCGATTCACAGGAGAATTCCTCCGGGAAGACAACGTCCGGTTGCCAATCATCTCGGAATTTTTGCCAAAACAACTTCTTTGTCAACCGACAATTTGCATTCGCCTTCTTCTTTGAGATGAATAGAACCGTTTTGATGCGTTTTACAACATTGTTGCATTATGTTGTAAAACGTAATAGAATCCCTTTTTTATCGGATAGAAACATAAAGAGAGTTGCAAAATGCACTATTTTTTATTTTCGCATTCAGAGGAAAAACCTCTTGCTCCTTATCTCTCTGGTATTGGTATAATTTATGCAGGATTTGATAAAAAACCAATTACGATAACTCAAATTTTTTTTCAAGGAGGATGATATTATGCCAAGAGGAGATGGAACAGGACCGACCGGCCAGGGACCGAGAACTGGCCGCGGCGGAGGTCAGGGAGGCGGTGGTCGCGGCGGCGGCAGAGGACGCATGGGCGGGAATAGCGCCGGAGCCGGACTGGGAGGAGAATGTTTTTGTCCGCTGTGTGGGGCCACAATGCCTCATCAGCGCGGGGTTCCGTGCAATACACTCATCTGCCCCAAGTGCGGGGCGCGTATGACCAGAAAATGAGTTACGGAAAGGAGTAAAGAATGGAACAGACAGCTCAACATATCGCATTTGGCCCCGTGCCGTCAAGACGCTTAGGACAAAGTTTAGGGATCAATAACATTCCGCCGAAAACATGTTCATATTCTTGCGTATATTGTCAACTCGGCCGAACCTTCAAAATGCAGATCAAGCGCGAGGCATTTTATGATCCTGGTGAGATTTTTAGAGAAGTTGAGCAAAAAGTCGAACAATCCAGGGAAAAAGGGGAAGCCATAGATTATCTGACCTATGTGGCTGACGGCGAACCGACGCTGGATCTTCAGCTTGATAAAGAAATTGAACTTCTGAAAGGCTTAGACATTCCGATTGCCATCATTACGAATGCCTCTTTGCTATGGAGGCTGGAAGTGCGCGAAGCAGTCTGCCAGGCCAACTGGGTATCAGTAAAGATTGATGCCCTCTCTCCTGAGATCTGGCGCATGATTGACCGCCCTTATGGCGCCTTGCAGCTTGATACCATTTTGCAGGGGATCACAGATTTCGCCCGCGTGTTCAATGGAGAACTCACGACTGAAACCATGCTTGTACAAGGGTTGAATGATGTTCCTGAAGAAGTAGAACGTATCGCTGATTTCATCACCACCCTGCATCCTGCGAAGAGTTATCTGGCGATTCCTATCAGACCGCCGGCTGAAAAGAGAGTGCAAGCACCAACCGCCGAAGCACTAAATGTTGCCTTTCAACGTTTCCGAGAAAAATCCCTTGATGTGGAATATCTGCTCGGTTGTGAAGGGAATGCCTTTGCCTGGACCGGAAATATCGAAGACGATCTCTTGCGGATTACCGCGGTTCACCCCATGCGCAGCGATGCTGTTCAGGCCTTGTTAACAAAAGCGCAAGCCTCCTGGGGGGTTATCGAAAAACTACTGCATGAAGAGCAATTACGAGAAGTGGAATATCAGGGTGAACGATTTTATCTGAGACGTTTCAGATCGTAAGTTTCCTTGAGACGGAAGTTGAGATAATGAACAAACATCAGAGTATCTGTGTTCACGATCGCTGGGCGTATGAATACGACCAACAAGCCTCTATATGCCAATGGCACGGCCCGGAAGTGTTGTTCGGGATGAGCTTTGAATTCCTGAAACCTCATGATCGTTTCCTGGATATTGGGATCGGAACCGGCCTGAGTTCCCTGCCCTTTGTGAAAGCGGGGCTGGATGTGTTTGGCATTGATGGATCTTCTGAAATGCTCAAAGTTTGCAGGGCAAAAGGCATTGTCAAAGAGCTTAAACAGGTTGATATTGCTCAGACGCCCTGGCCCTATGCTGCCGGCTTTTTTCATCACATTATAGCCTGTGGCGTGTTGCATTTTTTTGGCAACCTGGAACCGTTTTTTCGAGAGGTTGCTCGTCTCATCGCTCCAGAGGGGAGTTTTGGTTTCACCTGTCAAGTCCAATCCTCTGAAGCAGCAGAAGGCAAGATTCATCGCTTACATAACGAGTACTCGACCATGATCAGCGAAGGGATCGCCATCTTTATACATAACCGGAGCTACATCGAAAATCTTCTCAATGTCACCGGTTTTGAAAAGCTGAAAGAATTAAAATTTTTCGTGTACAATGGGCCTGAAGACAAAGAACTTATTTTCTGCGCCTATATCGTGAAAAAATTGTTACTATAAACAAATTTACAAAACAGGGGATTCTTAGGAACAAAGGTTACGCATGAATTTTCGTAGGTTTTTTCATCCGAAATCCTTACAGAGTCTTCATAAAACGCCTGAATATTGGGAGAGTTCCGAGGAAATGCACCAGGTTATTCATGGTCTTCCGGATTTTTTCAACGCCCTCATGCTTGAATTTCTGGAAGGCCCTCTGTCACGAGACGATTTGCTGGAAAAGCTTCAACAGATTAATATACGCGTGGGAGAACACCGTAAGCAAAGGTTGTCGCGCGTCAGGTTGGATGAAGGGATTACTTTCGCTCTTGAGCACAACGTTCTCCGGGAAGAGGAAGGAAAATATCGGTTAACAGGGGCCGGCCGAGAGCTTGCTGAACACACGCAGCTCATGATTCCGGCGTTTATGGCGGTGCTTTTTTCAGCGCAAAGCGTATCCATGACCACTATTGTCGTACATGTGCTGCTTTCCGTCATCAAGCTGGCTTTTGGATTCATCTCAGCCTCAGCCGGTCTGATGGCAGATGGCATTGATAACACTGCTGATACGCTTTCCTCGGTATTCGTATGGTTGGGAATCCGGTTTCGGAAAGAAACCCTGGCGTCGCTCTTTATTGTCATCATGATGTTTCTGTCGGTCGGAGGCGTGTTTCTCACCAGCTATCATAAATTTGTGCGGCCGGAACCGATCCACGAGGGGATGGCGGCATTTATCATCTCCGCTGTGTGTGGTCTTGTCATGCTCATGCTCTCTGCGTATCAATACACGGTAGGCAAGCAGATTTCCAATTTCGCGATTATGTGTCAGGCGGTTGATTCCCGCAATCATGTCTTCACGTCGCTGTTGGTGTGCGGAGGCATTCTGCTCTCCTTCCTGGCAGAGGCGTTTCACACGGCATGGAGCCATTGGTTGTATTATGCGGATGCCGTTGCCTCGGGTATCATTGGGATCTTGATTCTGCAAAGCGCGGTTGAACTGAGCAGAGAACTGATCAAACCTGAACATGAACCAACGCAGATCTCCCATTTTATGAAAAGCGCGCAGGAACGAGTCCGTAAAAAGATCGTTTTTGATTGGCTTTCACACCAGCTTCAAAATGGGCCGCTGAGCCAGGAACAACTGGAAGCGCAATTTACGCAACAATTCTGTGAACGCATTCCCAAGATTTTTGCCTTATCAGGCATGGGCTATTGCCCGGAAAATTCTGAGGATTTACAAAAACATCTTTCCCACTGGATCAAAGAAAAGAAACTTGTGGTACGCGATGGGAAATATCATCTTTGTTGATTGCGATTGTCAGCATGGTTGCGCTGCATTTTCTTGCGCCGCTTGCCTCTCTTATACCATTTCCCTGGAATATGCTGGGCTTAATTCCGTTCGTCATTGGCGTCGGTATCAATATGCTTGCTGACAATGCCTTTAAACGCGTGAATACGACCGTGAAACCCTATGAAACCTCAACAACGCTCATCACAGATGGCGTGTTCAGAGTGACCAGAAATCCGATGTATGTCGGTTTTGTTCTGATCCTGTTCGGGATCGCGATTTTCGTCGGATCACTCTCTCCCTATCTGATCGTACTTCTATTTCCGATTCTGATGGAGAAGATCTTTATCATCGCTGAAGAACAAATGCTTGAACAAACCTTTGGGAAAAACTGGTTGGACTACAAACAGAAAGTAAAACGATGGCTCTAAGCCTCATTGGAGGATAAACCTCGTTTTACAAAACTCAAGATATTAGGATTCATTGTTTCTGATATTTTTTAACGACATGCTCAGGCGTTCATGGCAGTTTTCGAGCAAGGGACGTCCGTGTCCGAAATAAATGGCTTGAATATCTCGTTGAACCAGTTTCTCCAGGGCAAGAATAAATTCGGGATGGTAAGAATCGCCAGGGCGATGAATGATTAAGGGCGTATCTCCTGCAAACAGCACTTTTTCCTCTTCACAATAAAGACAGATGGAATCCTGGCTATGTCCCGGGGTATGGATGACCTCGAAAATTCTATCGCCGGCTTTGAGTGTGTCGCCGTCTTTCAGCGTCTTATCCACATGGTCAAGATAAGGCGAAAAGGCATAAACTGTGGGTGTGAAATGGGCGCGAATCATGGGAAGAAGTCCGGCATGATCGTAATGACTGTGCGTCAGAATCACTTGCTCCACCCGCTTTTTGCCAAGCCCGGTCGAGGTGGTGTTGATTTTTTCGATGATTTCCGGGTCGCGCCCCACATCAATCAGGGTATTCACATCAGGCAAGGCGTTCCAACTTCCCAGGATGAAATAGACGTTTGCGGTATAAACTGTACTTTTTTCCGTCAGGTTGATAATTTTCATGATGTCCTTTTTACCTTACGAAATAATTGGGCGTTTGAGACCACAGGTTCGAATAGACCATCTAATTCCGGCGGAATTTTCTGAGTCTGTTCCGTGGCAAAAAAACCGCCGTCTTCCAGCGCATTGTAAAACATGTTGATTACCTGCACGCGTTCTTTGTGCTTAAAGTGCAGCAGCACATTTTTGCAGAGAATGAAGAGTAAATCGGTGCGAACGGGCTGTAGGGAGAGCAAATCATGTTTCTGATAGAACACTCGTTTGCGAATGTCCTCAATCACCCGAAAATATCCTGGGGATTCGGTTGGTTCAAAATATTTTTGAAAAATTTCCTGGGGAATACGTTTAAGTTCTTCTGCCGGGTAGATTCCATTCCGGATGATGTCAGCGAATAAATTGCTGTTATCAATGTCGGTGGCGTGAATTTTAACGTTCCTGAAAATCATGGGACCCATGTTATCTTTGAGGATAATCGCCAGAGAATACGGTTCCGGTCCCATGGCACAGCCGGCGTCCCAGATGTGAATATAGCGGCGCGTGCGCAGCACCGGCACAACATGATCTCGAATCATCTCCAGGGTTTGCATATCACGAAAAAAATATGTAAATGCCATGATTGTTCTTTTATTTACTGTAATTTTTCTATAGATTTTTCCAGGTTCATCGTTTCGCCTTACTTTGACCCTGGGACAACTCATTGTTTTATCGTGAGTTTCAAATATTCTTGCTTCATGATTTTTTGACAAGAGAATTCTTGAAAATTAAAATGAGGAATTTGACACATATTGCCATCTCTTTTTGCAGTATTTTGATAGCCATATACGTTTTACTTATTGACGAGAAAATATTATCCCTGATTTCAAAGGAGGTATCATGAACATGAGTTCAATGAACTTCAATGCCGCGAAACTCCGGTATGTGAATACAAAAAAACTATTTTGCGCGACATTTTCACAGGAGACACTGTGTGCAGAAGAGAGTCGAGGTTAGACAAGAAAAAGAATTAATCCAGCAGGCACAACAAGACCCGGCAGCATTCCAGCAGTTGTATCGCCAGGATTTTCCCATTACTGAACCGCGGAGCGGTTGCGGTTGATGAAGCGTGGTACTGGCTCAATACGCCCATTTCATCAGCGATTTCGGGTCAGAGCTTCTTCCGAACTTACATTATGTGAGTATTTTTCTGGCATTACAGGCGAGGATCGAGAGCGTCGCGTAAGCCATCTCCGAGAAGATTATAGCCGAGTATGGTGATCATCATCGCCAATCCGGGGAAAACAACGATCCAGGGTGCGCTAAAGACTTCACTGCGACCATCGGCGATCATCTGCCCCCAACTCGGAGTAGGGGGACGCACGCCTAATCCCAGAAAACTCAAGGCGGATTCGGTGATAATCGCGGTAGCAACCGAGAGTGAGGTTTCCACAGTCAAGGGTGCGATGCAATTGGGCAGAATGTGTTGGGCCATAATGCCAACATCGCTTTTGCTCAAGGCCCGAGCTGCTTCAATAAACTCCTGCGCCTTGAGTGACAGAACCGAAGCGCGGAGAATCCGTGCAAAACGCGGCACACCGATTAACGCCGTGACAAAAATAATATTGCGCACACTCGGTCCGGTCACGGCAATCAGAGCCATCGCCAACAGTAAGGCGGGAAAAGCAAAAATCATGTCCATGAGGCGCATAAGCACTTCATCGAGCAAACCGCCGTAATAGCCTGAAACCATGCCGATGCTCACGCCGATAGTCATTGACACACTCACAGCCAGCGATCCAATCAGCAACGAAACCCGCGCGCCCCAAATTATGCGACTCAAAATGTCGCGACCTAAACGGTCAGTTCCCAATAAAAATTGCGAACTCGGTCCTTCCCGACGATTACGCGGATACATTTGCGAGGGATCATGCGGGGAAAGATAGGGCGCAAAAGCACCAACCAGTATCACCAGGATGATAATACTGGCCCCGATTAGCAAGATTGGGCTTGTACTCAGGCGGTGTCCCCTGGAGTAATTTTTCACGACACTGTTCCTTTTATTTATACTCGATGCGCGGATCTAAATACACATAGAACAAATCGATTAGCAGATGAATCAAGACAAAGATCACAGCTACACATAAAATCACACCCTGAATCAAAGGAATGTCGCGTTCATTGATGGCTTGTACAATCAAACGTCCTAATCCGGGCCAGCTAAACACGGTTTCAGTTAGAATTGCCCCGGTTCCAATGAGATAGCCCATTTGTACACCGATCACAGTTACAACCGGAATCATGGCGTTTTTCAGGGCATGTTTGCCCAATATTCGAACTTCTGCAAGTCCTTTGGCGCGAGCGGTTATAATGTACTCCTGGCGCAAGACATCCAGCAGGCTTGAGCGGGTCATGCGCGTAACAATTGCGGCCAGGTAAATTCCTAAAGACATGGCTGGCAGCACAATGGCTATCGGACCTTTTTCTGCCATGG
Organism: Candidatus Vecturithrix sp.; assembly: GCA_040772385.1. Lineage (GTDB taxonomy): Bacteria > Moduliflexota > Moduliflexia > Moduliflexales > Moduliflexaceae > Vecturithrix. The sequence goes on from JAXGYF010000001.1 coordinate 2,088,476, forward strand.
AGCCACCTGACGGAAATATTCTCAGATACCAGGAAAAGATCAACATCAGGATCAGCCCTCGCCAGAAGGCCGGCATGGATAATCCCAGAAGCGCAAGCACTCTGCCGATATTATCAACCCAGGTGTTACAATACACCGCCGTCACTACCCCAAGCGGAATAGCAACGCTTAACGCGAAAAATGTCGCCAGGCCTGCTAGCAGCAAGGTCTGCGGAAGGCGTTCCATAATCAGATCAAGGACCGGACGTTTACGGATCAGCGAACGCCCCAGTTCTCCCCTGGCGACACGGCTTAACCAGTGAACATATTGCAACAGCACAGGCTGATCCAATCCTAATTCATGACGCCACTGTTCGTAGGTTTCCTGGTCAAAATAGGTTTCTCCGAGCATATTCGTGACCGGGTCGCCAGGAGCGTAATGCATAATGAGAAACACCGTCAGGGTAATCCCGATCAACACGGGAATTAAGGCAATAAAACGACGCAGAATATATTTATACAGCACAATCCCTCATTCTCTACTCTCGCCCCTCTTCCAACCACACGGTTGCTAATGGCAGGCGATAACGGGCGTCCGGATGAAACCCCTGCACCTTGTTACTATACGCAACAGCGTCTTTGGGATTACAAATCCAGATGGTCGGTGAGTCTCTGGCAATCAATGCTTCGGTTTGATAATAGAAGGCTTTTTGTTCGTCCAGAGTTTTGGCAGCCTTGATGGTTTGAAACAAGCGATCAACTTCAGGGTTTTTATAAAAACCTTTATTAGCTCCGGAATTCGATGCAAATACGCGTTCCGCAGAATTTTCAGGGTCATCCACGCTTGCCCCCCAATCTTCCAACGCAGCAGCAAACATTGCGAGCTGTCCCTGGTACGCATTACGAACATACACTCGATCAAACAGAACATTTTTGTCAAGCGGCAACACGTCTACCTGTACCCCGATCTGTTTAAGCTGCTCTTGAATAATGATCGCCTGGTCTACAAACATGTCCTGATTCGTTGCCATCAATTCGAATGTCAAGGGATTCTGCGGGCCGTACCCGGCTTCTGTTAAGAGTTTTTCGGCTTTTTCAGGGTTGTAGGGGTAGGGCTGAGACCAATCCGGATTATGAATCCAGGACCAGGAGTGATAAGGGCCGACTGACTCAAGAGCATGGCCATCAAACACGACGTCACTAATCATTTGGCGATCAAGAGCGTAAGCCAGGGCCTGTCGCACGCGCAAATCGTTAAACGGCGGATGAGCATTGTTAAGATAAATCTGTTCATGCTGAATACCGAGCAGCAATTGAACAGTGAGATTTGAAGCTTCCGTGATCAGGTTATGAATATCTTTGCGCGGCACATCCTCGAGAATATGAATTTCTTCCAGACGTAATTGTACAAGAGCCGCTGCTTCTTCAGGGATAATCTTGAACACAACCTTTTCCAAATAAGGGACTCCCGCTTGCCAATAATCCTCAAAGCGTTCGAGCACAATGCGATCCCCTGGCGTCCATTCCACAAAATGAAACGGTCCAGTTCCAACCGCTGTAGTTATTCCGTACTCCTGCCCGGCTTGTTCCACTGCCTGCCGGGATACAGGCGATACTTCGGGGCCGGCGAGTTTTGCAAGAAAAACATGATCACGAGTTTTAAGGCGAATTTGCAGAGTATAATCATCAAGAGCCTCAACCTCGTCAATCACATCCGCATATTTGTGATAAACGTATGACTTATTCTCAGGGTTTAAAATACGCTGAATGGAATACACCATGGCGTGGGCGTTAAATGACGTGCCATCGTGAAATTTTACGCCCTGACGCAATGGGATACGATAGGTAAGGCCATCTTCTGAAATTTCCGGGAGTTCCAGGGCTAACCAGGGCAAGTATTTCTCATCTTCAACCGACCAGCGATAAAGAGTTTCCCCGATTCCGGCATCCAGATACACGCGTATGCCGGTTGTGGTTTGGATATGGATTGGATCAAGACTCCAGGCATCTGTTAACATGCCGACATATAATGTGCCTCCATATAGCGGTTGTTGCGCGCATACAGGCAGAGAGAACCAGAAAAACAGAATACTTATGGTGATATTGCGATACAGCTTTTTCATAACAAAAAACAGCGAACTGCGTAAACTATGAATATTCGGGCAACATTCACTTTTCTCTCGCTCGCCTTGTAAAAATGTTGAGTTGTGTAACCAAAGAATATAATCGAAAAATATTTTGGGGCCTGAAATTTTTTTGTCAATAGAAATTCATCAACGTTCCCGGAATTGCTAATTTTCTTGACACTGCTTTCGTGAAGACGCATAAAGGAAAAGACTCGTATCTGTGAATAGCCATTGTTCACAGATATCTAAATAAACGTGTCCATGCAGGAAGGAAGAAAAGACGTCTTTCGTGAAACTTTTACAATAGAAACGTACCACGCACCAGCAAAGTGTGCAGCACGTTTTTATAGCGACTATGGTACTCAAAGGAATTCTAAAACAAGGAGAATATTTCGATTCGGTCAGCTTGATGATCGTCGCCCGCCAATTCAGTGAAATGGAAGCTGTACTGGATGCCGCGGTGGTCATGGGAACGAGCGAAAACAAAGCCATTCTTAAAAACTCCGGAATGCTCCTGCCAGAGTTTGAAACGGCTGGCGACACGGACCTGTTGATTGGCATCAAAGCTCGTGATGAAAGCGGGATTGAACAGGCTTTCCGGCAAGTTGATGCGCTGCTTGCGACCGTCCGTCGCCATATTGAAGACACAGAGGATTTTTTGCCTAAAAGTTTGGAGGGAGCCTTAAAAATTATGCCCGACACTAATATTGCCTTGATCTCCGTACCTGGAAAGTATGCGGCGAAAGAAGCGATGAAAGCCCTTGAACACGGATTGCATGTGATGATATTTTCTGATAACGTCCCGCTTGAAAAGGAAGTGGAGCTCAAACAATATGCCCGAGAGCACGGTTTATTAGTCATGGGGCCTGATTGCGGCACAGCCATCATCAATGGAGTACCGCTGGCCTTTGCCAATGTTGTTAAGCGAGGGAATATCGGAATTGTCGCAGCTTCCGGAACCGGCTTACAAGAAGTGAGTTGCGTGATTAGCAGACAGGGGGCAGGCATCTCCCAGGCCATCGGCACAGGCGGGCGCGATGTCAGCCAACAGGTCGGCGGTGTGATGTTCCTGGAAGGACTGAAAGCCCTGAAAGACGATCCTCAAACCCAAGTTATTACGCTTGTCTCCAAGCCGCCGCACCAAGACGTATTTCAGAAAATCGCCGCAGATCTCAAGACGATCAACAAACCTGTTGTGGCTTGTTTAATCGGAGAAGATTCCCAGCTTCTTCAAGCGGCAGGAGCCATTTCGGCGCGAACGCTTGAAGAAGCCGGGATGCTTGCTGCAGCTCTGTCACAGGGAAAAGAACCAAACGAGGTGAGTACGTTTCTTGAACAACGCTCCCAGGAACTCAAAATGCTGGCAGCGCAAGAAGCCGAGAAACGTCGTGAATCGCAAAAATACCTGAGCGGCCTGTTCAGCGGAGGCACCTTGTGTGATGAAGCGCAATTGATTTTGCGCCCTATTCTTAGCAAGGTGTATTCTAATACACCGATTTCGCCGGAATGCGAGTTGGAAGATTCCTGGAAAAATCGTGAACATACAGTCATTGACTTTGGCGATGACGAGTTTACCGTAGGTCGTCCACACCCGATGATTGATTATTCTTTACGTAACGGCCGTATTCTTGAAGAAGCCCAGGACCCCGAAGTAGCGGTACTGCTGCTCGATGTCGTGCTCGGCTACGGCGCACATCCTCATCCAGAAGAAGAACTGGCACCGTTTATTCGAGAGGCAAAAACTACTGCAGAAGAAGCTGGCAGATATCTCTCAGTGGTCTGTTCCGTGACAGGAACAGACGAGGATCCTCAGGATAAGATGCGAGTCGAACAGGCTCTCAGATCAGCCGGCGCGCTGGTCATGCCCTCAAATGCGGCCGCCTGTGAATTAGCAGGATATATTTGTTAACTCAGTTAACACATGTTGGCTGTTGAATGTTGGATTCGGCATTTAACATTCAACAGTCAACATTTAAATTTATGGCGATCAAAGATCTCTTTACTCAGGAATTACAGGTTGTCAATATTGGACTAAATTCATTTAAAGACAACCTGGAAGCTGTAAACACGAAAGCGATCCAGGTTGATTGGCGTCCTGGAGCTGAGGGCGTCAATGAGCAGACATTTAACCTCTTACGCACGACATCAACCGAAATTGAACAGGCCAATGCAGAAGCATTAAAACGGATTTTGACCAGCAAGCCTGTTGTGATCGGCCTGGATACCGCTCTCAATGTAATTCCCGGTATGAAAAAACACCTGATTCTCCATGCCGGACCGCCAATTGGTTGGGAACGCATGTGCGGCCCTATGCGGGGCGCAATTATGGGAGCCTTGCTGTATGAAGGACTGGCGCGATCTGCGGAAGAGGCTGAGCAATTAGCCGCTTCCGGCGAAATTGAATATGCGCCCTGCCATGAACATGCCGCTGTCGGCCCGATGGCAGGGATTGTGTCATCTTCGATGCCGGTCTGGGTACTGAAAAACGAAAAATATGACAATTACAGTTATTGCACATTGAATGAAGGGCTGGGCAAAGTCTTACGCTACGGCGCCTACAGCGCAGAGGTTATCGAACGGCTGAAATGGATGGAAAATGTGTTGTATCCGGTTTTAAAGAACGCGGTTGCGCATCTGGGCAAAATTGATTTAAAAAATCTGATTGCCCAGGCATTGCACATGGGAGATGAAGTTCACAACCGTAACCGCGCCGGTACGTCGCTGCTATATCGTCTCCTGGCCCCGGCGATTGTCAGAACATGCGATAACAAAGAAGTGGCGGCAAAGGTTTTAGAGTTTATTCACAGCAATGATCATTTTTTCCTTAATCTTTCCATGCCGGCATGTAAAGTCGCCCTGGACGCGGCCAGAAACATTGAGAACAGCAGTGTGTTGACCGTCATGGCACGTAATGGCACGGATTTCGGAATTCAGCTTTCAGGAACAGGGAATGAATGGTTTATCGGTCCTGCGCTAGTGCCTGATGCGCTCTTTTTCCCTGGTTTTACGAAGGAGGATGCCAACCCGGATATCGGCGACAGCGCGATTACCGAAACCGGCGGCCTGGGGGGATTTGCGATTGCAGCGGCTCCGGCCATTGTGCAGTTTGTGGGCGGAACCGCCAGAGATGCGTTGAATTATACCCTGGCAATGTACGAAATCACCGCAGGTGAAAATACAGCCTATCAAATCCCGTCATTGAATTTCCGAGGGACGCCAACCGGCATTGATGTGATTAAAGTCGTTGAAAAAAACATCCTGCCTTTTATTGATACGGGTGTTGCTCATAAAGAAGCCGGAGTCGGACAGGTTGGCGCAGGGGTGTTAAACGCTCCGATGGAACCTTTCCGTAAGGCGATTATCGGCCTGGCTAAAAAGTTATCCACAGCATAAGAGTCATCTGCTCAACCGGAGTGCCCAAGCTCTGCTTGTGCACTCCCCATCTTCCCTCTATGAATGTACTTTCCTTATTTCATACAAATTTCCTTGACAGTTTGATAAAATGACAACACGTCTAACACTAGAAGATATGTTGCCATTTTCATTTATAAGAGACAAATCACCGTAAAAACCGGGTTTCTTAAAGTAACCCGGTTTTTACGGTTTTTACGAAGAAGTGCGGATCAACATTACCCAAACAAGAGGTGGTGCTATGTCAAACGAAAACGGGAAACTTCAGCAGCTTCTTGAAATAAACAGTGAAATTGAACAGGTCAAAGATGTTGATGTTTTGTTGGAAAAAATTTTAAGCGTTGCCAGAAAACTTGCAAATGCTGATGCAGGCTCAATTTATGTCACTGAAGGAAATTGTTTGAAATTCAGTCATACCCAAAACGAAACACTGCAACAGCAACTTGCGCCTGGTAAAAAGCTGATTTATACAACGTTTACTGTTCCAATCAATCATTATTCCATTGCCGGATATGTCGCCAGTACACGAGAGATGCTCAATATCTCTGATGTGTATCAGCTTTCTTCAGAGGTGCCATATCACTTTGATCCCTCCTTTGATGAAAAATCCCACTATCGCTCTCAGTCCATGCTAACGATTCCACTTAAAAATATTCAGGGTAAAGCAATCGGAGTAATGCAATTGATTAATGCTCGAAGTGATAAGGATCGTGTCATCCCTTTTTCTCAGGAGGATATTCCTCTGATTCGGATTTTTGCCAATAATGCAGCAATGGCGATCGAACGCGCTCAAATGACTCGTGCCCTGTTGTTGCGTATGATCAGTATGGCGGAATTACGTGATCCGCAAGAAACCGGCCCTCATGTCAATCGGGTCGGCGCGTATTCGTCAGAAATCTATGAAACCTGGGCCCGCAAAAAAGGCTTTGAGCCGAAAGTGATTGAAAACTACAAAGATATTTTACGCATGGCCGCTATGCTGCACGATGTCGGCAAAGTCGGAATTAGTGATAAAATTCTCCAAAAACCAGGGCGGCTAAGTGATGAAGAATATGATATTATGAAGCAGCATGTGCTTATGGGAGCCAAGTTATTTATGACTTCGCAATCAGAGTTCGATGAAATTGCGTGCCAAATAGCATTAAATCATCATGAGCGTTGGGATGGCAGTGGATATCCCGGACATGTGGATATCACCACAGGCAAACCCCTTCCTGGTTATGAAGATGAAAAAACCGGGAAAGCGCGAGGAAAACGGGGAGAAGAAATACCATTGTTTGGTCGAGTGGTTGCCGTTGCCGACGTCTATGACGCTCTTTCTAACAAACGCGCCTATAAAGATGCCTGGGAAGAAGAGGATGTCATTCACGAACTGCAAAAGGGAGCCGGAAAACATTTCGATCCTGAAGTAGTCGAAGCTCTTCTTTCCAGTTTAGAGATGCTCAGGTCCATTGCGCAGCGATATGCCGGCTGATTAAAAGCGAGACGCTCCACGGCGCGACTGATAGCAGTATTCGCGAGGTTCTGTACCTTTTTTAAAGACTTCGGTAAAAGGTTCGCCGCATTGAGGAGCTGCTAATAGACCTGTATGCGGGTCAATTTGCACAAAACTCACTCCTGCCGGTACTGGAAAATCTTCAATCGGCGTATCTTTCAGGGCTTCTTCCATGAAATTGATCCAGATCGGTAACGCAGCGCGACCACCGGTTTCTCGTGATCCGATCGATTTACGATTTTCATCGTATCCCAACCAAACGCCGCTGACAAGTGAAGGAGAATAGCCAACAAACAAGGCGTCTGTGCTATCATTGGTCGTTCCGGTTTTACCTGCCAGGGGCCGCCCTAATTTTTTGGCCGCCGTCGCGGTTCCGCGTTGCACCACACCTTCCATCATAGAGACCAAAAGGTACGTGTTTTCTTCTGCTATCACCTGTCGAGAGCGCGGCACATTCGTTTCAAGCACATTTCCCTCACTATCAAGCACTTTTGTGACAAAAATTGGTTCGACCAGATAGCCTCGATTCGCAAAGGCCCCATACGCCGAGACTAATTCAAGCAGATACACTTCTGATCCGCCCAACGCAAGCGAGGGGTACGGATTAAGATAGGTGTTAATTCCTAATCGTCTAGCGGTTTCAATGACAGCATGAGGACCAATTTGATCGATTAGTTTGGCTGCGATCACATTGGTCGAACTTTCCAGAGCCTGGCGTAACGTCATCGGACCTTTATGATCTCCGCTGAAATTCTTGGGACTCCAGGTGCGGCCAGTCTGTGGATCAATTAAAAATTCCACTGGTTCATCAACAAGGATGCTCGCCGGAGTAAAGCCATGCTCCAGAGCCGTTAAATAGACAAAAGGTTTAAACGATGACCCTGGCTGCCGCAAGGCCTGCACTGCTCGATTGAATTTGCTGCGCTTAAAATCATACCCTCCGACCAACGCTAAAATATGTCCGCTTTTCGGATCGATACACACAAAGGCGCCTTCTAAGAGCGGTTCTAAGTTGAGCGTCAGCGTCAGTGTTTTTTTCTCCTCATCAATCGCATCAATATTCACCAGAATAATATTCCCGGTTTTGAGAATTGCTGTTGGAGTTTTTTGCGTCCATTCAAATCCTTTTGAAGGAATAATCCCGGTATAATCGCCAATTTGAACAGTGATCTGTTTAGAACTGACTGCTGTAACAACCGCATGGAGCACATCGCCGACGACGGGTGGATTTTTCCACTCGTCCTCAGCAATATACCGAAGCCTTTCTTGCAATTCTTCGGGGGTTTTCTCGGCGTCAAACAGTTTGAATCCGTGACGTTTTTGGATTGTCCGCAACCCTTTTTGCAATGTTTTTTCGGCTGTTTCATTGAGATGCAGATCTAAAGTGGTATAGACCTGTAACCCATCTTGATAGACATTGCGCCCATATTTTTCTTCTAAATATTGGCGAACATGTTCCACGAAATAGGGGGCTTTATTGATCTGGCGCTCCGGAAGTTCTTTTTTCTCAAATGGTTGATTATAGGCGTCCTCAGCCTCTTCAGAGCTAATAAACCCTTCAGCGGCCATGCGATTGAGGACTATTTTCTGGCGTTTTTTAGCTAATTCAGGATGAGTAATCGGAGAAAAAGCGGAAGGACGCTGGATCAAGCCCGCCAGCATCGCACATTCACTCAAGTTTATCTCTTCAACTTCTTTGCCAAAGTAAATTCTGGCAGCCGTTCTCAGACCATACGCCCCATGCCCCCAATAGTATTGGTTTGCATAGAGTTCCATGATCTTTTGTTTGGCTTTTTGCCTGTCCTGCTCGAGCACTCGATATTTCTGCTCAATCTGAATAGCCAGCATCATTTCTTTGATTTTTCGGATGACTTTCTTTTCTCGACTTAAAAACAACAAGCGGGTCAACTGCTGAGTAATGGTGCTGGCCCCTTCAGCAAATCTCATCTCCTGGATATTGGTGAGCACGGCCTTTCCGAATCGGATCAGGTCGAGACCAAAGTGCTCAAAAAAGCGTTTATCTTCGATAGCCAATAAGGCATTGATAAAATTCTGAGGAATCTCTTGATAGGTAATTAAAGCCCGTCTTTCAATAAAAAATTCACCTATCAGTTCATTATGGCGATCATAGACTTTTGTCACCAAGCTTGGCCGGAATTCCTCCAGGCGGTCAATATCGGGAAGTTCGGTGTAGATGGTATAGAGGAACCCGCCGGCCACTCCTCCTGAAACAGCCAACATAACGAGAGAGACCAGCCACGCTCCCCACAGAAATCGCAACAACTTTCTTCCCCACGATCGCTTCCGAGGAAGGGGCAAATCAGGGGTCTCCGCTGGCTCGCCCCCATCATGTTCTGGAAAATATTCTTCAGACTTCATAATGTTATGAGAAGGCATTTATGATCATGTTGTTAGACAAATTTGTATACACACGTTCTTTCACACTTTTTCTTCTTGACAGAATTGTTCAGAGTAATTAGAACTGTCTTCTATACATCGGGGCGTAGCGCAGACTGGTTAGCGCACTGGCATGGGGGGCCAGGGGTCGGAGGTTCAAATCCTCTCGCCCCGATTCTTCTCTTATTTTTTCATGTGTTTCCCCATTATGCTTTCAATGCAAGATAGACTTTTTGCGTTACTTTTTCAAATCTTTTCGTTCCACCTGCTTCACTTACGATCTGCAAAATTTTGTCTGCATCAAGAATATGACGTCCGGCCAGGAGGGTAACTCTGCGCGGTCGAAATACTTCCGGTAAGAGCGGGGTTGATGGCCCCATCACACAGATTTCTCGGGCTTTTAATGTCATGTCTATGAGCGAATCAAAGGTCTTGTTCAGCAAACTTGTGGCTGAAAGAATCACGACATCACACCCAGGAAGGATCTGCGTTTCCTGATCTGTCGCGGTAATACCGGTCATCAAGGGTTTGGCTTCATCAAACACGATCACTTCGCGCGCGCAACGCTGCAATTCTTTCACAATCGGGCCAATATATCCGACCATGCCCACGCGATCTTCCGAAGTGATCCCCAGTAATTCAGAGAGCGACGCATCTGTCATATTCCCTCGGACAGGCGCAGCAACAGCATTGATCGTCGCTAATCCGACAGCAGCTTCAAGCATATTTTGAGACCGTAACAGCGGAATCGCCTCAGCGGCCTTAAGACCTGTCATTGTTCCGGCTTGCGGTAAGAGTGAACAGGTATCGTCATCTAAGCGATGGCGCAAGGTACACGCGACTCCACATTCCCCTGAATCGAGCTTAACAGCAGTATACCCGAGACCGATCCTCATATCAACGACTCGCTTTTGTTTATGATCTGATAACGCTGCATCAACTAATGCGTCAATTGTTGTGTTCTTCTGGTGTATCATTTGTTGATCCTATATTTCGTTTTGTAAGAAACTGACAAATCCAGATGCTCATCTCATACAGAATGATTAACGGGCCTGCCATCAGAGCTTGACTGAACACATCCGGCGGCGTCAAAATGGCTCCCACCACAAAGGCGCCCACAATAGCATATTTGCGATACGCTTTCAGCGCAGCAGGCGTTACGATACCAAGCTGTGTCAAAAATACCACTATAATGGGCAGTTCGAAAATTGCTCCAAAGGCCAGAATCATGCGCGTGACAAAGGTCACATAATTCGACGCTGAAATAAGAGGGATAATCATGGCCCCGCCATATCCTAACAAAAAGTCCAATCCGAAAGGGAGCATCACTTTATAGGCAAAATACCCCCCGATCCCAAAAAAAAGGGTCGCAGATACGACGAAAGGGATCACATATTTCTTCTCGTGAACGTATAAGCCTGGCGCGACAAAAGCCCAGGCCTGATACAAGGTCATGGGAAGAGAGACAACAATGGCTGCAAATATCGAGAGTTTCAGGTGAACAATAAAGGCTTCGGTTGGCGCCAACATATGAAGCTGCGTTCCCTGAATCGGATGTCTGAGAATGACTAATAAACTTTCAGAAAACGGATACAACGCCGCAAAGCACCCTCCAATAGTTACAAAGACCACAATGATGCGATACCGTAGTTCTTCAAGATGACCCGTGAGTGGCAGATTTTTTTCTTCGCCATCTTGAAGCCAGCCTTGCGTGATGATTTCACGCATGTACTGCTTTAGCCCTTTTTTCCCCATCCTTTTCATCGTGTTATTAGTTCTTTCTCCGGCCCCAATCAACCGCTGCAGGCCCTTTATTGCTCGCCGCAATGCTTTCTTCCACTCGCTCAATTTTCCGCATAAGAACATCAACGTCAATAAGCGCCGTATGCGGAGCCGCTTCTTCAAGCGTCAGATATAATGCTAACGCATCTTCGAATTGCTCCTGCTGCTCATAACAAAACGCAAGTTCTAATTTGGCTTCAATCATCAACTCTTCAGAAAGCGACTCAGAAAGAAGCAGTTCTTCATAGAGCGCAATTGCGTTCTCCCATTGTTCGCGTAAGGCATAGCTGTTTGCAATTTGAAATTTTGCCCGTGAAACATAGGCGCTTTCAGGATAGGCTTCAAGCAAGGTTTCATATTCAGAACAAGCCTGGTCATACTCATGTAGTTTAAAATAACAATCTGCAATCGCTTGTTGGTATTCGTCAGGAGCGATCTCTAACGGATAATCTTGAATCAGCAGGCGATACACGTCAACTCCTTTTAAACAATCATTCAGAGAGTTCTCATAAATATAACCAAGTAATTTCAATGCTTCAAAAGAAAATTTTCCGGGCTGGCTCTGCGCGTAAAGATCCTGTAAATGTTTCAACGCCTTCTGTGGTTGTTTGAGCCGGTAGAAGTAAATATTCCCCAATTCATAACGTGCTCTTCGACTCAAATCATGGGTGGGATATTTTTGGAGAATCGCCTCAAACAGTTCGACAGCTTTTTCATACTCTTCAGCACGATAGGCGTTCATGGCTTTTTCATATAGAGTGCGCATATCTTCTTTACATCCTGACATGGTCAAGATGAAAAGCAAGATAAAGAAAATTTTCTGTTGTCTGCCGTAGCATAATGTTTTCATCCTACCACCTCTTGCTGAAAATCTGAACGGTTTTCCGACCCCTTTCAGGATCTCAAATCACCTTCAGATTCTTCATCACTCTCAACGACGCGCGCGACCGCGACAACCTTATCGTCGTCGCTTAACCATTGCAGGGCAACCCCCTGGGTATTGCGGCCAATGACATTGATATTCGAAACGCCCATTCGGATAATTTTTCCGGAAGCTGTAATCATCAAAATATCATCGTTGTCGTTGACCTGGAGCACTCCGACCACATTCCCCCGTTTTGGAGTACATTTCATATTGATCAGCCCCTTTCCGCCTCGTCTTTGAAGCCGGTACTGATCCACGGCCGAACGCTTGCCATAACCTTTTTCAGTGACCGAAAGAATGGTGAATTCATTGTGAACCACATCCATGCCGATCACCCGATCATCTTTTGTCAAAGAGATCCCTTTCACACCAGTGGCAGTTCTTCCCATCGCGCGCGCATCGGTTTCACGAAAACGGATCGCTTTGCCCTTAAAGGTAGAGAGCAACAAATCCTGTTTTCCGTCGGTCAGCACCACAGATACCAGCGCATCACCCTCATTAATATTCAGGGCAATAATCCCGGACGAACGCGGGTTGCTGTATTCTGTCAGTTCGGTTTTCTTGACTACACCATTTTGCGTCGCCATGACCAGGTATTTCCCCGGCTCAAAATTCTGCACGGGCAAAATGGCCGAAACTTTTTCATCAGGTTCGATTTGCAGCAAATTAATAATCGCTTTACCCCGGGCCTGCCGTCCGGCTTCAGGAATTTCATACACTTTCAGCCAATAAACTTTGCCTTTATCAGTAAACACCAGAATATAGTCGTGGGTTGACGCCACAAACAGATGTTCCACAAAATCATCTTCTTTCGCGATAATGCCTGTGACTCCTTTGCCTCGGCGCATCTGACTGCGATACAGTGTGACCGGATTGCGTTTTACATACCCGGCGTGCGTGACCATTACCATCATATCTTCTTCCACAATCATATCTTCCAGGGTAATGTCGGAGGAATCGGCCACGATTTCCGTACGACGCGCATCTCCATACTCCTTTTTAACGGCCAGCAGCTCTTCTTGAATAAGCGCAGTCACCAGGGCGGGTTCAGCTAATAAGGCGTTGAGGTGTTGAATTTCTGCCAGTAAATCCTGATGTTCCTGTTCCAATTTTTCGCGTTCCAATCCGGTGAGACGCTGCAAGCGCATATCCAGGATTGCCTGAGCCTGCACTTCTGTAAGTGAAAAATTTTCCATCAGGCCGACACGGGCAATTTGGGGGGTTTGCGAGGCGCGAATCAAGCTCACAACCGCGTCAATATTATCTAATGCAATTAAAAGTCCCTGCACAATATGATCGCGAGCTTCAGCTTTATTTAAAAGAAATCTGGTGCGGCGAATAATAACAGTGCGGCGATGCTGGAGAAAGTTCTCCATCATCTGTTTCAGGTTAAGGTATTGAGGACGCTGGTCAACCAGGGCCAACATTATGGCACCGAAGGTCACTTGCATTTGGGTATGCTTATATAGCTGATTCAAAATGACTTCAGCATACTCATTCCTCTTGAGTTCAATCATGATCCGCATTCCGTCACGATCAGATTCATCACGTAAATCCGCGATCCCTTCGATCTTCTTTTCACGCACCAACTCAGCAATTTTTTCAATGAGTTTCGCTTTATTGACCTGATAAGGTATTTCTGTGACAATAATGCGTTCCTTTTCCGAACGTTTCTCTTTTTCAACAAATACCCGGGCGCGGAGCTGGATGTGCCCCCGTCCGGTTTTATAGGCATCCATAATACCTTGATAACCATGAATAATGCCGCCTGTCGGGAAATCGGGCCCCTTCACATATTGGCAGAGTTCGTCAATTGTCATCTGAGGGTTGTTGAGTAACGCCACCAGTCCGTCAATAATTTCACCTAAATTGTGGGGCGGAATATTGGTGGCCATCCCTACAGCAATACCGGAGGCTCCATTAATCAACAGATTCGGCAGTTTTGTCGGCAAGACTTCAGGTTCAACCAGGGTTTCATCATAGTTCGGCAGGTAATTAACGGTGTTTTTCTCAATATCGGCCAGGAGTTCTACTGTGATTTTGGCGCGCCGCGCCTCGGTATACCGCATAGCCGCCGGCGGGTCTCCGTCAACGGATCCAAAGTTACCCTGACCGTTCACAAGGGGATAGCGCAATGAAAAATCCTGCGCCATGCGTACCAGCGTATCGTAAATCGCTGCATCGCCGTGCGGATGATATTTTCCCATGCAGTCGCCGACGATCCGCGCTGATTTTTTAAACGGCTTATTCCAATCAAGCCCCATTTCATGCATGGTATAAAGGACGCGACGATGCACGGGCTTCAACCCATCTCTGACGTCGGGCAATGCTCGCCCGATGATGACGCTCATCGCATAATCTATGTAAGAATTTTGCATTTCATCTTCAATGAAAATCGGCGTTGGGGCAAGAGTTTGTTCTAAAAGATTCATAGTGAATTGGATGTTGAATGTTGGGTGTGAATGTTCACCCATTCAACATTCAACATTCAACATCCAATCGTTAGATATCCAAATTTTTCACCTGTGCCGCATGATTTTCAATAAACACGCGTCTGGGTTCCACTTGATCTCCCATCAGGGTAGTGAAGGTGGTCTCAACTTCTTCAAGGTCTCCAAGTTCAACAGCCAGGAGGTTTCGACGTTGCGGGTCCATCGTGGTTTCCCATAACTGATCTGGGTTCATTTCGCCCAGGCCTTTATAGCGCTGGATGGCCAACCCGGCTTTACCCGCATTAATGATCGTCTCAACAACGTCCACCAGGAGTTCCCCTTCATAGATTTTATTGTCAACTTCAATTTTATAGGGGGGAAATCCCATCAGTTCCAAAATCTCGATATGTCTTTGCAATTCTTTGTAGTTATGAGACGTGAGAAACTCATAATCAACGACGAGAGGGTTCGACGTGTCATTCGTCTGGATAATTACTTTGAAACGATCGGAGACATCTTCAACAATTTCATAGCTAATTGACCGATCTTTTTCGGACAGGAAAAAAGTCTGGTACGTGGCGATAATCGCTTCCATTTCTTGTTCCAGCAGATCTTTGAATGCCAGCACAGAAGCAGTTAACCGTTTATGCAGAGCTAAGGTTTTCACCAGCACCCGGCTTTGACGGTGGCGTTGAAAGGTGTCTAAGTAACGTAAAAACTCATTCAATTGGTACACATGCGTTTCAAGCCGCTTACCGGTGATGCGTTTTTCATCCAGAATCAGGGCAGATTTGGCCGTTCCCTGTTCGATGAGGTATTTGCTCATCTGGGTTTCATCTTTTACATACCATTCTTGTTTGCCACGTTTTACCTTAAACAAAGGTGGTTGAGCGATATAGAGGTATCCGTGTTCGATGATTTCACGCATTTGCCGGTAAAAAAAGGTCAGAAGTAACGTGCGGATATGCGCGCCATCCACGTCAGCATCGGTCATTATGACAATTTTATGATAGCGGACTTTGGAAATGTCAAAATCATCTGCGCCAATGCCTGCCCCAATAGCTGTAATAAGGGTTTGAATCTCTGCACTTTTCAACATTTTATCGAACCGCGCTTTTTCGACATTCAGAATTTTCCCACGTAAGGGCAAAATTGCTTGAAATCGCCGATCACGTCCCTGTTTTGCCGAACCGCCGGCAGAATCACCCTCAACCAGAAAGATTTCGCACTGACGCGGATCCTTTTCAGAGCAATCAGCTAGTTTACCAGGCAGAGTATTTGATTCTAAAACGCTTTTCCGACGCGTCAGCTCTCTGGCTTTTTTAGCAGCCTCCCGCGCCCGGGCCGCGCCAATGGCTTTCTCAACAATTGCACGAATTACTGCCGGATTTTCTTCAAAATGCTGAGCTAAAAAGTCGTTCGAAAGGGTTTCGACAATGCCTTTGACTTCACTATTGCCCAGTTTGGTTTTGGTCTGCCCTTCGAATTGCGGATTCGGCACTTTCACGCTAATGACTGCGACGAGTCCTTCACGGACATCTTCTCCGCTCAACGAAATTTTCTGGCCTTTGGGGGCCTTTTCTGTGGCAAAATTATTGATCGTGCGGGTCAACGCACCTCGAAAACCGCTTAAATGCGTGCCCCCTTCATACGTATTAATATTATTGGCAAACGAAAAAATATTTTCAGCATACCCGTCATTATATTGAAATGCTATTTCGACGATCACTCCGTCTTTTTCACTTTCAAAGTAAATCGGTTCCGAATGTAAAGACACTTTATTGGTGGACAGGTGCGAGACAAAGGATCGAATACCACCCTCGTATTGGAACGAGTTCTTTCGATCTGTACGTTCATCTTCAATTTCGATGGTTAAGCCTTTATTCAAAAATGACAACTCGCGTAACCGGTTAGAAAGCGTACTAAAGCTAAACTCCGTCGTTTCAAAAATCTGGTCGTCCGGAAGGAAACAAACCTTTGTGCCGGTGCCTTTGGCAACACCTACCTGACGAAATTCATCGCTTGGTATTCCGCGTTCGTAATTCTGAGTATACACAAATCCGTCACGTTTGATCTCTAATTCCAGCCTTTTAGAAAGCGCATTGACAACTGAGACGCCGACACCATGCAACCCACCGGAAACCTTGTAGCTTTCATTATCAAATTTTCCGCCGGCATGGAGTTTGGTCATCACGACTTCAGCTGCAGAACACTTTTCGGTGGGATGCATATCAACCGGAATTCCCCGACCATTATCAATGACGGTAACGCTATTATCAACATGAACCGTGACAGAGATATTGGTACAATATCCTCCCATCGCTTCATCAATAGAGTTATCAACTACTTCATAGACCAGATGATGTAATCCGGCGACACCTGTATCGCCAATATACATCGCAGGCCGCTTTCTGACAGCTTGTAAACCCTCTAATACTTTAATTTTACTCGCATCATATACAGTGCTTTTTGATTCCATTTATATCAATACTTCTATGAAACGCAACACCCTGTTTCCAAAGGTCACGTCTCTTTCTTTGTTGATGGTTGTTGTTCCTTCCTGATAGCATACGGTTTCAATGCCTCTATCTCTTGTCAAGTAAATTTACCAGGAAGGTCGTTTTCCGCCTCATATTTCTTTTGTGACATTTCTATCAAGTATTAGCAAGTTTCCTTCAGCATACCACGTTATTTTTCATTGTGCAAGAAATTCTTGTTGAATTGAATAATCAGGTGTCTTTATTCCAACGCTTCTTGAGGGTCCGGCAATGAATATTTGAGCAATGAATTTCCTGCAATGTCGTCAAAATATAGGATTTAACGGTATGAGCTTCAAGCTGATGGTCAACACGATTGATATGTTGCCAAAATGTCGGATCTATCATTGACTGAAACTCTGATGCCTCAAAAATTCCGATAATCCGTTCCGACAGAATATAGACATTCATTCCGATATGAAGATACATAGAATTTTTCAGTCCTGTGCTTCTCTCAAAAATCTAGTTTTGCTCCTCCAGGTGCGTTTCTAAAATTGTTTGTACCTGTTGAGGAAGCTGAATATATGAACAGGGAATATTGTGAACAGCGGTGACATCCGGTTTTTCAGTCGCACTGATAAATACTTGCATTCCCTGTTGCAGGCATTCCAAAAATCTGGCGTTGCGGTACATATCAAGCTCAGAGGTAACATCATCCAGAAGAAGCACAGGATATTCAGCGTATTGAGCACAATACACATGCGCTTCCGCAAGTTTAACGGCTAAGACGGCCGTTCGTTGCTGTCCCTGAGAACCATAGGCTTTCAACGATTTCTCTGAAATTTCAATATCAAGATCATCACGGTGCGGTCCGGTCAGAGTTGTCGCATATTGATATTCTCGTTTCTGATTGCGTCGCAAGGCTTGTGCGTAAAGATCAACAACCTGTTGATATACCTCTTTATCAGTCAATTCCTGATATTCCTGCACGTATGTTTCCACAGCTCCAATACTTGATGTATAGCGAATCCGAATTGATTCTGCGCCATCCATCCATTGCACATACATCTGTTCGACATACTGTTGAAGCATTCTGATAAATCTGATTCTCTGAAGAATAATTTTCGTTCCAAAGGTTTGCAGCTGGGATTCCCATACTTCAAGCTGACTTTTTTCAGACGTTCCCAGGTGTCGCTTTGCCTGCACTTTTCGTAACAATGAATTTCTCTGTTTTAACGCTCTGTTATATTCTGTCAAAAGCGTCCAATAGAGAGGAGACAAGTGAAAGGTTGCCCTGTCTAAAAAATACCGGCGAGAGGCAGGAGAACCTTTCACAAACGTCAAGTCGTCAGGGTGAAAAGCGATAGACGGAAAAATTTGTAAATACTCTTTTGAAGACGTACAGGGTTTTGCGTTGATCAGAACTTCTCTGGCGTTCGGCTTAAGCCTGACCGCCAGCGTTTTGGTTCTCGACAATACTGTAGCACTCTCATTTCCGGCAGAAACAATGCCGCGCAGGAAACTTTCTTTGACATCCCAGGCAATTAATTCACGCATCAAATGGGTCCGAAAAGACCGCAAGTTTGAAAGCATACAGATAGCTTCCAGTAGATTGGTTTTTCCGACAGCATTCTGACCGAAAAGAATATTTAATCCTGGACTGAATTCGAATTGCGCAGAAGCGAAATTCCGAAATCCATGTAAGTCAATTGATTTTAGATACACAGAAATAAAGCTTACATTAGAGGCCTCTCTTCAGGAGGCGACCTCCAATTGAACGACCATTACACTCTCATCGGCATAATGACACATGAGAATCCGGAATCTTCCTCAGCGTCTGACGAAAACAAACCAGGGCTAAGCGAATCATTAAGTCCGAGGTGCACATTTTCGCCGTTCACCACGGCAAGAAAATCCTGAACATACCGGGCGTTAAACCCGATCGTAATGTCTTCGCCGGTATAGGTGATTGGAATGGTTTCTTCGGCCTCACCCAGATTCGGATCACTTGATGAAAGACTGAGTTGTCCGGCGGTAGCACTAAACTTGATCAAACGTGTATCACTACATAATAACGCTACGCGGCGTATTGCCCGATTAAGCTGCTCACGTTCTATGATAAGAGTTACCCGCGAGGAATCAGGAATGACCTGACGATAGTCCGGAAACTGCGCGTCGATCAACCGCGAGACTAACATTGTCCCCTCTTTGCGAAAAGCAATCTGACTCTCTCCCAGGTTGACGGAAATCTGCTCGTCCGCATCGCATAGTTTTTTGACTTCATTCATAGCTTTTATCGGGATAATCACCTCACGCATGTCACTTTCCGCCCAGTCGAGTTGATGCGGCTTTTTAATAACTGCCAGCCGATGCCCATCCGTTGCGACCATTGAAAACTCTTGCTGGGTAATTGAAAAAAGAATGCCTGTCAGTGCATATCGTGATTCATCATGAGACACAGCAAACGCTGTTTTGGTAATCATCTCCTTTAGAACAGATTGTGGGAGACTGATCATATCCTGCGAGGGAAGAACCGGGAGGTCCGGAAAGTCCGTTTTCGGTAATCCAGCCAGTTTAAAGCTGGCTTTTGAACATTCCAACGTAATCCAATTATTTTCATTCACCTCTAACGCCAGAGACGCTTCCGGGAGTTCGCGTAAAATTTCGAATATTTTTTGCGCCGGAATAGTTATACTTCCTGTTGTGGCTTCGCTGGCAGGAAGTATGGTAGACATTCCGACTTCAAGATTTGTCGCGACAAGTTTGACCTGGTTTTCTCCTTCGGTTTCCAGGAGAATATTCGAAAGTACGGGGATCGTATTTTTTCTGTCAACGACGCTTTGAACGCGTTGAACACCTTCAAAAAACGTATTTTTTTCGATCATTATTTTCATATCTCTTTTCCCTTTCCTTTTTCTTATTCCTTACAAAACTGACGATTATCATTTTGATGCTGGATAAAATTTTCCTCTCCTCTTCTTATTTTTTTGTCAAATAAAAAAACGATTGCCCCTTTGAGAGAAAATAGTATTTGCACACATACTGTCACAATTTGTGAGAATTGTCAAATTCCTTTTTGCGCAAGTTGTAAAAATTTACATAGCGGCACACACTTTTTGTTCACATAAGAAACCAAATTTTTCAAGAAAATCCTGGTTTCGTGAATTTGACAAACGCAAGCGTTACTTCTTATACATGACTTAAATAAAAGAGAATACATTTTTTTTTAATATAGAAGTCGTAGTAGGGCCTCTGAATATTGTGGAAAAATCAGGAAACTCCCATTGTTCAGAGATAGATCCCCCCCGGTTCGAATGTGAATACATGGAGGATATCTTGTGAAGAAATGTGTATTTTGAAAAGTTTTTTCGCTCCCTCGTTGTTTTATTCACAGACTTCCCCAGATTATGCACATGATGTTCACAAAGTTGTTCACAAAAAATCAACGTGCATGCACATGTTTATCCCCAGCAAAACACCTTGAATTCACAGGAATACACAAATTTATCCACAATCTGTATCATCTGTTATGCAACGCCCGTTCCAATGCTTCGACTTCTTTTGCTAATGTGGTGTCTTCCTCAGTCATTGCTTCGACTTTCTGACATGCATACATAATGGTCGTATGATCTTTGCCACCAAAAAACTGTCCAAGCGCAGGTAATGATAAATCCGTCAGCTTTCGAGCGAGAAACATCGCTATTTGCCGGGGAAAGGCAACAGTTCTCAACCGGCTTGCTGAGCGCATATCTTCCACTTTGATCTTATAATGGCTGGCGACCACTTCTTGAATAAGCTCAACAGTAATAGGAGGCGAAGAACCTGAGTCTTTCGTGTCGAGAATGTCATCGAGTACGCGCTTTGCCAGATCCTGCGTAATTTTTTCTTTCACAATGGTGGAGTGTGCTGCAATTTTGATGAGGCAGCCCTCCAAGGCCCTGATATTTGATTTGATTTGTGTGGCAATAAACATGGCCACCTCATGTGGAAGCTCGATCTGTTCAGTTTCAGCTTTTTTCTTTAAGATCGCAACTTTAGTCTCAAAATCAGGCGGTTGAATATCAGCAATCAAGCCCATTTCGAAGCGTGAACGCAACCGTTCTTCAAGGGTCGGAATTTTTTTCGGCGGACAGTCGCTCGAAATAACGATCTGTTTTTGGGTGTCATAGAGTGCGTTAAACGTATGGAAAAATTCTTCCTGGGTTCGCTCCTTGCCGGCAATAAACTGAATATCGTCTATCAGCAGCAGATCGATGCTTCGATATTTTTGACGAAATTGCTGCATGGTATCAAACCGAATCGCGTTGATGAGTTCATTCATAAAGCGTTCAAAAGAAAGGTAATACACGCGAAATCTCGAGGTGCTCTCGGCCTTGACGGCATGACCAATAGCGTGCATCAGATGCGTCTTACCAAGTCCGACTCCACCGTAAATAAAAAGAGGATTATACGCTTGTGAGGGCTGTTCGGCTACCGCAAGCGAAGCGGCATGGGCAAACTGATTGCTTCCGCCAACAACATACGTTTCGAATGTGTATTTGGGATTCAAGCCAACGTGTTCTTCAACAATCTGAGCCGTGTCAGTTTCTTTTATCTCGGATCGAGGCGATTCAACAGATTCTGTATGAATATTTTCCGGTTCCGGAGAGTTTCTTCGGGTCAGGTTGGGATCGATCGTAAACGTAATTTTAATGTCGCTTTGGGTGAAAGAGCGTAAAATGTCGAGAATCCTGTTCATGTAATGTTCTTTCAGCCAGTTGACAAAATACTGATCCGGAACCGCAATTTCAAGAATGCCATCTTGAAATGAACGCTGTTGGGTCGGAGAAAACCAGGTTTGAAAACTTGAGGGGTTCATTTGCATGGCAATATGTTCTAACACTTTATTCCACAGAGTATTCATAGTTTTTGCCCAAGGTATAAATGGATGACAGATAAAAGTTATTCACAAAGTTATCCACAGGTGTGGATAACTTTGTGAATTTTCAGGAGATAGCTCACTTTGTGTAAATATGCACCGCCTAATATCACGTTAGCGCATACCTTGAAAACATTCTATTGATAAGGAAAATTCAAATTTCAACACGTTATATAGGAGAAGGATTTTTTTCCACAAAAAAGATTCATCTTGTGTATATTTTTCATGAAGAGGCTTTTTGTCAAGGAATGAATTGTGGATAAGTCTGACTCTTTTCATGAATAGCGGGCAAAGATAAATTTGAGGAGTTTGAAATTGTCTCCATATTTTTCTTGACAGAGAAAAAGAAATGAAACATGAACGTTCATGTAATCGTTCATGTAAATGGAAGGAGTTCGTATTGTGAGATATGTCCGGCTAAAAGACATTGCAGAGAGAACAGGTGTTTCTGTCAACACCGTGAGCAGAGCGTTGAAAGGCAAAAGCGACATCGGCAAAGAGACCTCGAAACGCATTCGCAAAGTCGCTGAAGAATTGGGATATGTTCCGCATGCCGCTGCTGCGAGTTTACGTTCGCAAAACATCAAGACGATTGGGGTGATCGTGACTTATCTGGACAATCCGTTTTATGCCAGAATCCTGAAGGGAATTCATGATACCCTGGCGAAATATGACTTTACCGCGATGATTCTGGAAAATAGTGAGGACATCGAAAAAGAACGAGAGATTCTCGCGTTGATGACTTCTTATCGAGTTGCGGGCATTCTGATGGTTCCGGCGAGTAATCTCGAAAATAACCTGAACTATCGCACCGTAAAAGCCCACCACCTCGCCATTGTCCGCAAGGCAAGCAGTGAAGATACGGGGTATTTTATCTTACATTCTTTCAAAAGCGGGCAAATTGCGGCAGATCATTTTCTTCAAACAGGTCGAAAAAAACCAGCTTTTCTCGGTCTCGATCTCCCGATTTCCTGTAATCGCGACCGCCTGTCCGGGTATAAAGCCTCTCTTGAAAATGCAGGATTGGGTTTGAAAGGCACGCATATTCATCACTGTTTTCCATCTACACAAGCGGCTTATGTTAGAATACGCGAATGGATGAAGACAAAGCCGAATTTCGATGCAATATTTGTCAGTACCGATTCTCTGGCTTTCGGGGTATTGCGGGCCTTTCATGATGTGGGCGTTCACGTTCCTGATGATGTGGCCGTGATCGGTCATGACGATGTGGAAACTGCTCAATATTTTAGCCCTTCACTCTCAACAATTCGGGTGCCTAAATATACGTTAGGGGCTGACAGCGCTGAATGTTTAATCAAGATGATTCAACATGAACAGGCTGAGTTGAATACGCAAGTCGTGTATGAACCGGAATTGATTGTGAGGGAATCTTCGACATAAGGAGGTGATAGGGGGCAGAAAAAAAGAATAGGGGGTTAGTGGAAAGTAGAAAATCGTTCGTAGTGAGTACATTAGTGCTCTTTAAAAGCCTGGAAGACACCATAATATCGCTATAAAAATCAGGAGGAAAGACTATGAACAAGCAGTTTAAGTCTGTGTTGGCAGTCGTGTTGGTTTTGTGTCTTGCGCCAGCGTATGGGCTGGCGGCTGAAAAAGTGACCTTTTTGCATTATTTCTCAGGTACACTCGCTGGGGGCATTGATGATCTGGTCAAGACCTTTAATGCTGAAAATCCCCAGTATGAACTCACGCACACGCCGGTTGACCATGAAGCCTTTAAAACGAGTATTCGAGTGATGCTTTCCGGCGGTAATCCCCCGGACCTGTTTTCCTACTGGGCCGGAGCACAAGTACAATTTATCGTGGATGCTGACAGGTTGGAACCGATTGATGATGTCTTCGAAAAGAATGAATTAAATACGCTCTTCTCAGAAGCCGTCAATAGCGGCTGCATCTATAATGGCAAAAAATACTTTCTGCCTTTAACCGTGCATTATGCCGCGTTTTTCTATAATAAAGCCGCCTTTGAACAAGCAGGCGTCACTCCGCCGAGCACCTGGGAAGAATTTTTGGAGGTCTGTGAAAAACTCAAGGCTGCCGGGATCGTTCCGATTGCTCTCGGTTCCAGAGAACGCTGGCCGGCGCAATTCTGGCTGGATTACCCGCTGCTTCGAACTGCGGGACCTGAATATCGCGCGAAACTGATGGACGGTGAAGCCTCTTATACTGATCCGGAAGTTATTAAAGCCTTTGAAATGTGGAAAGAATGCCTGGACAAAGGGTACTTTAATGACGACCCGAACGCCTACGACTGGGCCGAAGCTGCTACAATGGTCGGCACGGGCGAAGCAGCCATGACGTTGATGGGGACCTGGTTCATGCAATTGGATGAGCAGATCGGCTGGAATGCAGGCGAAGACTACGATTTCTTCCCATTCCCGGTGGTCGATCCGGCAGTTGCAGATTGTGCTGTCGGTCCTATTGACGGTGTGGTGCTGGCAAAAGAAGCCGCTGCAAAAGAAGCGGGCAAAGTTGTGCTGGCGAAGTTAGCTGAAGTTGGTCCTCAAACCGCGTTTAATAAAGGTTCAGGAGCCCTGGCGCCTAATCAGAACGTTGCCGATGCGACCTATAACGTGTTACAATTGAAGGTGAAAGATCTGTTAGCAGGAATTCCAAACTGGGCGTTTAACTATGATCTGGCGACTCCGCCGCCGGTAGCGGATGTAGGGCTGGATGCCTTCGCCAAATTTGTTCATTCTCCAGAAGATTACATGGGAATCCTGGAAGAAACGCAGGCTGGCGCAAAAGCAGCATTCGAAGAACTAGAATAAACTTATGAATCTGTTGTTTCGGGAATGCAATGCCCTGAAGACCTGTCCTGAACCTGTCGAAGAGCAATTCCCGAAACAACGTTTCTCCCTATTTTATGAAAAAACAATTGGCAGCCTGGCAATTTCTGGCGATTCCACTGTTTCTCTATACTACAATTATTCTTCTTCCTTTTACCCAGTCTTTATTTTTCAGTATGACTGACTGGGACGGGCTTTCGACAACGTTCAATCTTATTGGCTTCGCAAATTATTATCGAGTGTTTACCGATCCTGCTTTTAGTAATGCGATTTTTCATAATTTTCTCTGGGTCGTGGTGTTTCTTTTAGTCCCGACAACCCTGGGACTGCTGTTAGCGATGCTCATGGATCGCGATCTGCCAGGATCAGTGCTTTTTAAATCCATTATCTATCTGCCGATGATTTTTTCTTATGTGATCGCCGGGATGATCTGGACCTTTATCTATGAACCGCGACTTGGCATCCTCAATATTTTCTTACGCGCGATCGGTCAGGATCAGTTGGCGACCGCCTGGCTGGCAAAGCCTCAGACAGCCCTCATGTCCGTTATCATTGCCGCGGCCTGGCAGCATACCGGCTTGTGCATGATTATCTATCTGGCCGGGCTGAAAGGGGTGCGTTCTGATTTGCTGGAAGCCGCCAGGATTGACGGATGTAATTCACGACAACTGTACTGGCATATTGTGCTTCCCCAACTGCGGAATTCCACAATTATTGTGGTCTCTTTAACCGTGATTCATTCGTTGAAAAGTTTTGATATTGTCTATATCATGACCAAAGGCGGCCCCTTCAGAGCCTCAGAAGTACTTACCACGCTGATGTACCGCGAAGCCTTTTGGAACTATCGCATGGGCTACGGCAGCGCCATTGCGAATATGCTGTTTTTTTTGATTCTGATTCTGATTGTGCTCTATCTCCGTGTACTCAAACAAAGGGAAGGCTAAGGAATCTGGCAGAAAAGCCGAGTTTTCTGCACAATCGGCCTGTTCCCATACAGAGAGACAAAACATCATGCAAAGAAATCGAAAAATTCTGACAACAACGATCGTGTATATGATCATTCTTGGGATCTGTTTTTTCTTTCTTGTTCCGATTTTTGGGGCCTTCTCAATGGCCTTCAGGCTTAATAAAGAAATTATCAGGGAAGGCTTTTGGGTCTTGCCGAATCCCCCTACTGTGAGTAATTTTCTGCATGTACTGCGCGAAGGCAAAATCCAAAGATTTTTTAGCAATACTGTGATCGTCACCACTTTTGCAACGGCGTTTTCTATTCTGATGGGCTGTCTGACAGGATATGCTTTTGGGAAATTAGAGTTCAAATGGAAGAATGTTATTTACATTATCGTTATTGCCGGGATGTTTTTCCCTCCGCAAGTTGTCTTGATCCCTCTTTTTAAGTTGTTTAATGCGGTCCATTTACTGGATACCCTGACGGCGTTAGTGATTGTTCATGTCGGGTTCGGCATTCCGATTTGTACGCTCATGATGTCGAATTTCTTTCGCGACATTCCGGATGAGCTGCGACAATCAGCCATGATTGATGGGTGCAACGATTGGAGAATCTTGTTCAATATTATGCTGCCTCTGGCAAAACCGGCGATCACGGCATTGATCATTCTGCAATTTACCTGGATCTGGAATGATTTCCTCTGGCCTCTGGTGCTGATGAAGACTGAGAGCAAAATGACAATCCAGATGGGAATTATGCAGTTACGCGGACAGTATGGCCTTGCCTGGGGTAATCAGGCCGCCGCCTGTCTGATCGCCACCATTCCGACCCTGTTGATTTTTCTTTTTATGCAGAAATATTTTATTCGAGGTTTAACAATGGGGGCGATTAAGGAATAAGGCAAAGGAATCTGGTAAAGAAACCGGGTTTTTCGCAAAGACTCGGTTTCTCTCAAATCAAAAGGAGTGTGTAATGAGAGATTGGAGTCAAGTATATAAAGCACGAACGCAGCGAGCTGCGATTATACGGAAGGCAGGCTCTTTGAAACAGGCCGTACTCTCAGGGAGCTTGGAACAGTATTGCGATGTCACGGTCAATGAAGCCCTGGTGTTAGGCTTGTTGAACCAGAATGTGCGCAAATATATCGGCATCTTTGGTCACGGGTCAACCGATTTAGCGGAAGTGCTGTGCACCTATCAGCAGGCCGGACTCGTGCAGATGTATAACGTGCGCCATGAAACCGAAGCCTCCCACGCGGCAGCCCTGCTCAAATGGCAGTACGGAGAAACCGCGGCGGTCGTGACCTCAATCGGTCCCGGCGCGTTACATGCCTTTGCCGGGTCTCTTGTGCCGCAGTCAAACGGTCTGGGAGTGTATTATATTCTGGGCGATGAAACCACGCACAACGAAGGACCGAACATGCAGCAGATACCGAAACAAGAGCAAGATCTCTACTTAAAGCTGGTGAATGCCATGGGGAAAGGTTATACCCTCAGTGAAGGCAATGCGCTGTTTACTGCGCTCAAATGGGGCTGGCAGGCGACACAAGATCCGTCCGGAGAGCAGCCCTTCTATCTTTTACTCCCGATGAATGTGCAAAGTGCGATGCTCACTGCCTGTAATCTGTTAGAACTACCCGAAGGCATTCCCATTCCGAGTCAACAATGCGCTGATGAGTCCGCCCTGAAAAACGCCGCTGAATTGATCCGCGAATACGAAAAAATTACGGTCAAAATAGGGGGCGGAGCCAGAAAAATTTCCCCAGAAATTCTACGCGAATTTCTGCAAAAATCCGGCGCGGTTTTGGTGCATGGTCCGAATGTGCCCGGTGTGTTTCCCTATGATCATCCACGCAATATGACGGTCGGCGGCTCAAAAGGCTCGCTGTGCGGCAATTATGCGATGGAACAGTGTGAATTGCTGGTTGTAATCGGCGCGCGCGGCGTGTGTCAGTGGGATAGCTCCGGCACAGCCTGGAAAAACGTCAAACAGATCATCAACATCAATAGCAGAGTTGAGGATGCCCTGCATTACAACCGCACGCTGCCTCTAATTGGCGACGCCGGATCTGTGCTCAATCAACTGCTTGAAAAACTCGTCGCTTCAAAGTCTGATGAAAGCGAATGGTTGCAGTCTTGCGCCGCCAAAAAACAGGAATGGAATCAGTTTAAGGCCGAACGCTGTCATCACCCCGTATTGTTCGATCAAAAATGGAAATGCGATCTGCTCACCCAACCGGCCGCTATAAAAGCGGTAATTGATTTCGCCGATACGGTCGGGGCCGTGAAATTGTTTGACGCCGGTGATGTGCAGGCCAACGGATTTCAGGCCGTGGAAGATTTTGTTCCGGGAAAAACCTTTACCGATACCGGCGCATCGTACATGGGCTTTGCAGTCAGCGCATTATTAGCCTCAGCCATAGCTGATCAGGGACAATATACCCTCGCGTTTACAGGCGATGGCAGTTTTCTGATGAATCCGCAGATTCTTCTGGACGGCGTGCAGCATCATGTCAAAGGAATGATTGCCCTGTTTGATAACCGCCGAATGGCAGCGATTTCAGGTCTGCAAAAGGCGCAATACGGTCAGGAATTTGCGACCGATGATATGGTGGAAGTAGATTATCTCCAATTGGGTGAAGCCTTTAAAGGCGTGAAAGCCTTTCATGGCGGATACTCGCCCCAGGAACTGCGAGCAGTTCTGCAAGAAGCCTATCGCTATGATGGTCTGACGCTGGTCTATATCCCGGTCTATTGCGGTGATGATGATCTGGGCGGTTTGGGAGTGTTTGGCAGTTGGAATGTCGGCAATTGGTGTGAAACGGTTCAGCAGGAAAAACATAGGATAGGATTATAATTATGGGAAAATTACAGATTGGTTTTATTGGATGCGGGCGTATTTCCGATCTTCATGCCCTGGGGTACAGGAATCACCCTGACGCGGAAATCGCAGCGGTCAGCGATAAAGACAGCAGGATCGCTGCAAAAAAAGGAAACGAATGGGGCGCTCGCAAAATCTATGCTGATTACCGCGAGATACTCGATGATCCGGATATTGATGCGGTCGAAATTTTAACGCCTCAAAAGCTGCACGAACCGATGGTGATCGAAGCCGCCGCAGCCGGAAAACATATCCTCGTGCAAAAACCGATGACGATTGATTTGGACAGCGCGGATCGCATGATTCAGGCGGCCAGAGCAGGAGGAAAAGTCTATAAAGTGATCGAGAACTATATGTACTATCCCCCGATTCGCTTTGCCAAACAGATGCTTGAGGCCGGAGAAATCGGCACGCCGATCAACATGCGGATTAAATTTATCAGTGGTTCCTCGGGCGGATGGGATGTTCCAGCCGAAACCTGGGCCTGGCGCATGGAAGAAAACGTCGCCGGCCGCGGCATGCAGACTTTTGATCACGGCCACCACATGTGGGCGATTGCCTGGTTTTTTATGGGTGAAATCGAACGGGTGTGTGCCTGGATTGACTCGTATGATAATATCGTTGATTGCCCGTCTACTATTATGTGGAAGTATAAAAACGGCATTCAATACGGCCTCTGCGATTATACCCATGCGTACGAGATGCATGTGCCCTCTGATTATTATGCCAACGACGAATGGTTTGAAATCAACGGTTCAAAAGGTATAATCCTGGTTCATCGCTGTACCGGAAAGATCAATTCGGGACCATCGGTCAGCGTTTTTAAAGGCGAGAAATGGGAACATTACGATCATCTCGATTCTGATTGGGCGGCAGGGTTTGTAGGGGCGACACATAATTTTATTGCCGCCATGAAAGGCGAAGAAGCGCCGCAATTATCAGGCGAGCAGGCGCGCAAGATTTTAACCGTGGCCCTCGCCATTCAGAAATCTTCGCAGGAACGCCGCGAAGTCTATGTTGACGAACTCGATTCCCCTGACGGCGCGGAATATAGTCGTAAAAAGATCGCCGAAGACATTGTCCGGCGCAAGCAGCGCAAATTAGTCACATTGGATGACTTGAAAAATAATCCGCGCTTATTATAACCAATAGTTCAGACAGTATTGCACGCACCCTCCTCATTCCCCCACAAACGGCAGGACTGTTAAGTTCTGTGGATGTTTGTCATCTCGACTTCGCTCGATGACCGCAACGCCGTACGTCGAGCAAAGTCGAGACGGTATGTCTTGTGAGAACTTAACAGTCCTGCTTCCATATCGGGGTGTTTCAGGGGATGAGAGATCGCCTGCCAACCGCTTCAGCGGTTCACATCTCCGGACACCACGCTGAATCGTGGTGCTGGTTCAACAAGTCCATCTTATTTTCGTACGAAAAGGTCAAAAAATGTTTTTCCCAGAAGAAAAAAGATTGAAAAATGTATTTTAGAGTAAATTTTTCTTGACTTTTGCTCTTTATTTGCTTAATTTTGTATTAAATTTGTCTTTAAGTGATATGTTTAACTGTTTCATCTGGGGAGAAAAGCATTATGATAGAGTTTCCGACGCTGTATAAAAAAGAAAAATCCACGTTAGAGTTCATTAAGGAATTTATGGATGATCATAAAACCGCGCCGTCTCTTGAAGAAATTAAAACGCACTTCGGGAAAAAATCGCTGGCAACGGTGCACAAAAGTCTGGGACAGTTAGAAACCAAAGGGTATATCGAACGTAACAAAAATTACGGACGTTCAATTGCCCTTACCGAACTGGCCCTGGAATTTTTCGGCGTAAAACCCATGAATTCCCTTCCGTTATTTGGGATCGTCAAAGCGGGTCCTGGCGGCGTCCAGAACTATGACGATGTCCGCGATTATGTCGAAGTTCCAGGCTCAACCCATAAGAAAGGGCGCTATGCCCTGAAAGTTGAAGGCGATAGCATGATTGATGCGTTTATTAACGAGGATGATTACCTGATTGTCGAGAAAGTCGGAGATCCACCGCCTGTCAATCAGATCATCGTCGCCTTATTGAATGGCAATGCGTATGTGAAACGTTTAATTCGGCTGGCCGACGGGCGCATTCTCTTACGGTCGGAAAATCCGAACTATGAAGATATTTTTGTTCAGGATACCGACCAGTTCAGTATTGAGGGCAAAGTAGTTCAAGTGATTCGCAATTACGGCTAAATACACAGAAAATTCTTAGCGCGTTTTCGTGACAAGGGAGTAGAAAAATTTACTACCTCGTTTTATTAACTGCTAATGACTTAACGGGCGAGTTACAGGATGTGGGATAAAATGTAACGATCCTTTGGATCTTCGCCGGTAGGCACATGAAAATCAATTTTGAGTTTTCGCATCACAAAACTGGTTCAGATTGTTTGCCGACGCTGGCGAGATAATAATTTTCCGGGTCCAGATAGCGTTGAGCGGCTTGCTGAATCGCTTCAACCGTGACGGATTGGATCAGGTGCGGGAAATTCCAGATGAATTGATCGCCCAGGTGAAACCGTTCCATGTTGATGAGGTAGCGGGTTAACTGGTTACTGGTTTCGAAATTGAACACATAGCTGCCGGTGATGTAATTCTGCGCGAGTGCTAATTCTTCCTGAGAAACCGGTATTGTTCGGATAGCGCGAATTTCTTCCAAAAATCCTTCAATAGCTCGCTGCACGTTTTTGGGCGAGGTGCCGATATACGCGCTGAAAACCCCTGGCTCCATCTCGGCCGACAACGAAATATTGGCGGAGACAGAATAAGCTAAGCCCTGTTCGTCGCGCAATTTCCGTGAAATGCGGTCGGTAAATCCGGCGCCCACCCCCAGAATATGATCCAGGGTAAATAAGGTATAAAAATCCGGATTCAGGCGCGTGACGCCAGGGTGGCCTAAATATATGTGGACTTGTTCTCTGTCTCGTTCCACATGTTTCCGCACGCAGCCTTGCGGACGAGGAATATCGAACAGAGGTGGTTCAGACAGAATATGAGCTTCCCAATCGCCAAAACAACGTTGAACAGTATCATAGATAAATTCAGGGGCCGCGTCGCCGACAATCGCCAGAATTGTTCGATTGGGACGAAAATAGGTCTCAAAATACGCAACTACCTCATTCCGAGAAATCTGCTGCAAGGTATGCTTATACCCCTTGTGTGGACGATGGTAGGGATGGCAACCATACACCATTTCACGAAACAGGTTGTAGGCCACAAGCGCAAGATTATCTTCATCCCCTTCCAAACTGGTCAGAATTCGCTGACGTTTTTTCTCAAGCTGCCCCGCATCAAACACCGGATGAATCAAAATATCCGCAAGTAACTCCAGCGCTAATTCCCCGTCTTTTGAGAGTACCTGCACGGCTGCGCCTCGACTTTGCGTTTCCAGGGATCCGCCTACTGCTTCAATGGCCTGAGCGATTTCAAAACTCGAACGGCATATTGTCCCTTCATCTAACAACTGGCCGGTTAACACCGCAAGTCCGGCCTGTTCATCAGTTTCATACTGTTGTCCGGCGTCAACAAAGGCTTCCATGGCAAGCACAGGTAAGGAATGCTGTTCTAAAAAAAGCACGACCAATCCATTGTCGAAGGTCCAGCGATAATGACGATATCGCTGCGTGTCGCGTGTAAAGAGGTATGGAGCATCAGCGCCGGGCGGTTCAGCTTGCGACATTTCGTCTGGCGGAATAGGGGCGTCAGGCGTGTAGTGGGCGATTTCAAGGGTTGGCAGTAGAAAGTCTTCGTCCTCTGCGTCCCAGGCTTCCCGTTCGCGTTCCGGCTGTTGCGGCAAAGACCAGCCAACCGTACGATTATTTTCACTCAGACAGGTTTGTGCCGCGCGCATAATATCGTCGGCCGTCAGGCGTTCGAGATGATCGGCATACGTATAAATATAGTCGTAAGTGGCGAGCGTTTCATATTCACCCAGTGAATGGGCCAGGCCAGAGGTGGTTTCTTTGTCG
This sequence comes from Candidatus Vecturithrix sp., assembly GCA_040772385.1. Classification (GTDB taxonomy): domain Bacteria; phylum Moduliflexota; class Moduliflexia; order Moduliflexales; family Moduliflexaceae; genus Vecturithrix. Next base: position 2,121,053 of record JAXGYF010000001.1, read on the forward strand.
AAAATGAAATCAGCAGCAATAGCATTCTTGACCTTCTCCAGTTCTTGCGAGGGAACCGGTTCATGCTGCAATCGCTTGAGTTCATCATCAATGGCCTGTTCGACCCGTTCGATCTCCATTCCGGGGCGGAGCGCGGCAAAAATATAAAACACGCCCGGAAATCTGCGTGGATGGTTACAGGTATCAATAAAGCTGACGAGTTGATCGGTTTCGACTAAACGTTGATACAAGCGCGATGTTTTCCCATGACTCAAAAGATAATCAATCACTTCAAGCGTATAATTCTCTTCATCCGCAAGCGCAGCGGCATGGTAGCCGATTTGCACGCGCTTTAAATTGGTCTCTTCATAGAGTAAGAAACGCTGTTCTGTCTTTTGTTTTGAGGCGCGAACTTGAGGCGCAGGCAGATTCGGGTTCGACGGAATATGGGCAAAATGCCGGTGGACCTGTTGGATTGTCGTCTGGGTTTCAATATCTCCGACAATCACAATCGTCGCATTATTCGGCGTGTAATAGGTGTGATAATAGGCGCTGACCTCGGCGGGTGTGATGCGTTCTAAATCCTCCTGCCAGCCGATTACCGGATGGTGGTAGGGATGTTCTTCGGGATAGACCATGGTTTCCATTTGTATGGCCAGGCGTCCCCAGGGAGAATCCAATTGATGTTTCAGTTCTTCGAGCACCACGTTACGTTCCGCTTCAAATTCAGCCGGGTCAAACAAGCAGTGCTGCATGCGATCGGCTTCAATTTCCAGGGCAATTTGCCAGCGATCCGACGAAAAATTGAAATAATACATGGTGTAGTCAAAGATGGTGCCGGCGTTATTGTAACCGCCATACGCCGCTGTCATCGCGTCAATGACGCCTTTGGCGTAGGTCGTGGTCCCCTTGAACATCAGGTGTTCCAGAAAGTGTGAAATGCCGGTTTGCCCGTTACGCTCATAAGCTGAGCCGACCTTATACCAGATCGTAGAGGTTACGAGCGGAACGTCATGTTTTTCGAGAATCAACAGCGTCAAGCCGTTTTCAAATACCGTTTTCGTAATAGCAAGCTCCGGAGTTTGGATATTCACGTGGGTTCCTATTCAGAAAATTTATAAATGATTTCGTCAGGGCGCGCCAGGTTCAATTCTTCGCGGGCGATCTTTTCCTGCCAGAAAGGGTCGGTTTTCATCGCCTCGATTTTTTGCTGGATCTGTTCATGCTCAACTTTGAGTTGTTCGATTTCAGCCTCCAGTTCCTGTTTGATCTGTTGAACTTCGCGGACTTTCGGAATGCCACTGTCCGGATTAAGCAAAGCCAGTACCATCACACCAAGCAAGATGCCGCTCAACACGCAGCCAAAAAAACTCAGGTCTTTCCAGAATTTATACGGTTGCTGCGGTGCAGGTAACTGCTTTGGCATTCGAGATTTTTTCGGTGCACGCGCCATAAAGACTCCTTCTTCAGAATTCACAAATTCTTTCATTATACTACTGGTTCTCTGAAAATGATACTATATAGCCAAAAGGGAATTCTGTCAAATGATTTGATGTGCATTACCTGAGAAATTGCTTGAATTCTTCGGCACTGCCCTGAAACACATTCAAATCTACGTAGGTCGAAATTCCCTGTAATCTGCCGCGATTGCTGTATTGCCAGAAGAGCCATGTTCTGTTATCTGGCAAGCGCGGATACCAGAAAATATCGCGGATCCAGAGCGCAAGGTGTTCGAGTTCTTCTGTGAGATAAGCGTTATACACCTCGTAGGTCACATACAGGATCGGCGTTTGTCCATATACCTGCTCAATCGCTGTGATATACTCGGTGAGTTCTTGCAAAAGATTTGCCCGCGATGGTCTGACCTGGCAATTGCCGCCAAACTCAAGATCGATCACCGGCGCTAAGGTTCCAGGTTCTATTGGGACAGTCTCAAGAAAATTCTGGACCTGCTCTTGACCCGGACGGCAAAAGGTAAAGAAATGATATGCCCCGCGTATCAATCCGACTTCTTTCGCGTTGCGCCAGTTTTCAGGGAACAGCGGATCTTTGAAATCCCCGCCTTCGGTTGCTTTAATAAACACGAACTGCACATTTTCCTGTCGAAGTTTCTGCCAATCAATCATCTTCTGATGATGAGAAATATCAATGCCACGTACTGGAAAACGTTGAGAACCGGGATAATTCATTCGCAGAATACCGGTAGCGAATAAAACCGGTGTAACGATTACTGCACATGTTCCTGTAAGGCAGGCTATTTTGATGATAGTCTTTCGCCGGATGTGAAACACTGAGAATTTTTTCATTAAAAACCGGGTTTCTTGAAGAAATCCGGTTTTTTTCGTATCTATCAGGTGTATAGTTGATCGGTTTTGGCGGCCATGATGAAATCATTGCGGTGCAGCCCTTTGATCTTGTGCGTCCACCAGGTAACAGTTACGCGTCCCCATTCGGTCAGAATGGCTGGATGATGGCCTTGTTTTTCCGCAATTTCTCCGACCTTGTTGGTAAATTCCAGGGCCTGGGCAAAATTCTTAAATGTGAATACGCGCTCGATGCGCTTTATCCCATCAATTTCTTTGACCACCCAGTCCGGTAATTGTTGCATGAATGTTGGGATTTCATCCTCGGTGGCTGGCGGCGCGCCAACCCGGCACGGTTCGCACTGCATCGTGACAAATTCTTCCATAATAACACCCCCTGGATACTTAAAACTTCAAGACTCAATGCGAAACAAATCAATACTTCCGCCGCAATACACGTTGAACGTGATCGCCGCTTCAACAGCTTTGCGGGCAATCTGTTCAGCGTTATAATTCAGATCGTATAAGGCATACATGGTTCCCAGGCCGAAACTCGCGCCTGAGCCAATTGCAAAATATTGTTCGAACTTTGTGATACTCATATTCGAAGACACATAAAAAATTCCGCGATGATTGGCGATCAAAAACGAGGAATCCAGTTCGCCAAACGGCGAGGCGTCATCTTCATCCGTTTGATCTTTGACAAAGCTGTAATGTTCGTGTAGATCTTTCCAGAACTTCATGAAAAAGGCAAAAATCTGAGGTTTTGTATTGAGCGACACATGTTCACGGGTCGCCAGATAATCGTTGAGAATATCTTCATACACGCCCCAGCCCGAGGTTGCCACGTAAGAGTCCCCAATGCTGATGATTTTCTTCGAACGATAATTTTCAAAAGAGACCCGATTTGAGCCGAAACTATCTTGCGTATCTGCGGCAATCACAAGGTCTTGCCCTTTATGAACGGCAACGGCTATTGACATAATGATAGTGTTTTCTCCTGTCTTGTGCTGAAAAACTCTAGCTGCCCCAACCACACGCATGATAAAGAGCATGAAATTATGAATACCAATGCCGGAAACCTCATTTTTGAGCAAGAAAAAAGAGAGGGCGATATGTTTTTTCTGCTATATTGGTATGTTTTTAAGTGTCAAAGCGGAAAGACGCTGATGAAGATTAAAAAATGAATTCATGTTGCACAGGTGACCTAAAATGGTTTTTTACCGCAGAACGGTTACAGTCTTGTAGCCACAGAGTTCCCAGATTTTTTCCTAAAAACCTGGTTTCTCGTGTATAGTTATTTTCAAAATCATGTACCAGAAACCTTTTCAAGTTTATTCACAGATCTGTCCCGCAAAATGGCGATCATATTCCTGTGCGTTTTTAACGACATTGTATTCAGCTGGCTCGGCTTTGATGTTGGATGTGCCAGGAACGGTCGTAATCCGGTAGGGGTAAAAATTCATCATCTCTACCTCGCCGGGCTTTCTCTGTTTCAATTGTTCGGCTGGCCGGTTGCTTTGCACGGACATATTCACCGGGATCAGCTTGAGACTCGGCTTCCCCTCGGCGCACCCGGAAGCAAAGTAGAATCCGGCGAGGCGATAGGCCAGTTGGGTAATTGTGGGATCAACCGCATCACAGACCGCATAAAACCCGTCGGCGTCCGGGATGATCTGAAATCCGTCAACCTGCGTATCTGGCGTCAGGGAAGCCGCAATACCGAAAATCATGGAGAAGGCGTGTTGTTGGGCATTAAACACGATGGAGCGATAACTACCAGCGCCGTTTTGGTTTTGGAGCGTTGCGACCAGAACGGCGGGACAGCCGCCAAAATCAAGCTCACCCACTTGAACGCGGCCGCGCAGCATCACCCGGCGCGCATCCGACGGCGGCATGCACGGTTCGCGCCGCGCGGCCGCGTATTGCGGGTCCAACGCCTCAATCTCGCGTTGTCGCGCCTGCGCTGTGTTAGCATCATCTCCGGTCGCGGCGTAAGTATCCGACAATTTCGGCAAAATCTGTTCAATAAGTTTGGCCCCGGGCGCTCCAAGCGGCTTCGCGGCCGCAATCGCCTGGCGATAACAGGTTTCGGCCTGAAGACCCTGCCCTTGCAGCTCATAGACCATGGCTAAATGATACAACACTTTCGCAAACTCGAATTGTCCGATTCCCTGAGATTTTTCAAGCATCTTTTGCGCTAGTTGCAGCCCTGTTTCCGCCTCCGCATATTTTGTCCGAAGCGCCTGCCTCCATGCCAGGCTCGCCATCGTAACTGCATACTGGAGACGCACGTTGTCCCAGTGCTCTTCGAGCAGCGGTAATATGCGCTGATACAACTCGTCCATCTCGGGATAGCGTTCAAGGGCTGAATATAAATCTGCCAATTGCAGCATCGTATGCAGCCGGTCATCGGGGGTGGCGTTGGGAACGGCGTCCAAAATGCTGAGCGCACGGATTAATATAGGTTCTGCCGAGCTAAAATTGTTCTGGACGCGATAGAAATCTCCCAAACTGTTTAACGCTTGCGTCACGCGGACATCCTCAGGACCAAACGCCGTTTCTTTGATCCGCAGCGTTCGCTGCAGCAGTTCTTCAGCTTCCGTCAACTTTCCTGTTTGGCGCAAAATCGTTGCTAATATGTTTAAGGAATCCGTAATTCCAGGATTTTCCGCGCCAACGTTTTTTTCCCCATAATCCACCGCCTGGCGTGCGGCCTGCTCGGCCTCTGCGAACTTTCGCTGCTGATAGAGCGTGATCGTATGCGTATTCAACGTGTTCAACATGATTTCGTGAACTTTTCCCGTATTTCCAGGCTGACTTTCCTGAGCATAGCCCCAAACAGCCAGGCCGCACCCACAGACAAATATCAAAACGCTTAACAGATGTTTTATATCCATTGTGTTCCTTCAAGGTCTCACTAACGGGTTTGTAGTTTTCGCTTGAGCGAGTTCTTTCGTCTGAAGTCGGAACTACGAAGTTATCTTGATGACTAATTGGGTGGCGAGTATCTGTTTCATTCTGTCTGTTTTCCTCCATTCGTAAAACCTCAAGTGAGTTTGGGAGGGAGAGCGCAGGAGCTAGCTTGCGCTCAGGCATCCCACTCAAAGCTCTGCGCAACGATTACCCCGGCCCGTTCTGCCTGTTCGCGTATGGCAGGGCGGGCATAGTGCGTAACGATCAGCGGAATCACGGGCAGATGATACATTTCACGCACCAGATCAACCTGTTCCTGGAGTTGTCCCAGTTTGGACGGATCATCCAGGCGCAGGACCGATTCGCCTACCACGATGACGGTTTCGCCCTTACGGGTGGCGTTCGCAAAAAGATTGATTTCCTGGCCGCCAATCTCAGTGCGGATTAACCGCTCTTGCAATATCAATTGGTGACGCGCCTGAAGGTAAGCCGGCAATTTCCGGTACGCCTCATTTTCCAGGGCGTACGACACGCTTCGCGCTAAGCCTCCGACCTGACTTCTGACATTGTCTAAGCCTCGCGATAGCTTTCCTACTTCCTGGACTAACATTCGCACGGTTTCCTCAGTGCGCTTTTGCGCCTGCGCCAATTCTTGAACCTGAACAGTTAAGGCATCGAGGCGTTCTTCAGTGCGCTTCTGCGCCTGCGCTAATTCCTCAACGCGTTCCTCAGTGCGCTTTTGTGCTTGCGCTAATTCCTCAACGCGTTCCTCGGTGCGCTTTTGTGCTTGCGCCAATTCCTCAAGGCGTTCCTCAGTGCGCTTCTGTGCTTGCGCCAATTCATGGACCACATCGCGTAAGTCTTGCACCTCTTGTTTGGTGGCGGTATTTTGCAAGTCTTCATACACCAGCGTGATCACTTCCGTAATCTTCCGCGCGGCGGCAACATCCATCGTGGTCGTCAACTCATCGTAAATTTTAAATGTATTCAGCATGGTTATTTTCTCCACAATAGTTCAGACATTTTTCGTATGCCCCCTTTATCTCCCCGCAAGAACTTCACAGTCCTGCCGCTTGCGGGGGACTGAGGGGGGTAAATGCAACACTGTCCGAGCTATTGCTCCGGCGTTCTTGTTTTTTCTCGCTTATTTTACAAGTAATGTGCTTTGTTCAATTTGTCAAGCGATTTTCTGAATCGTCGCATTTACTCCCGCAGCATGCCGTTTTCGTAGCTGGGCCAGTCGTATCGGCGCGTTTGGGAGCGTTGCTGCCAACCGGTGTGTATTCGTGACGTTCAATGGCGCGCAACAAAGCCGTCTGCATGACCGCGCTTTTGTCGATCAACTCGCCGAATTTATAGTGATCGTGCAGCGTGGCTTTGAGGCGGCGGCAGGTTTCAAAACCGTCTATGCCGCCGGGCTTCATCACATCCAATAAAATCAAATCCGGCGGAAAGGTCATCGCCTCTTCTATCGCCGCCTCGCCGCTTTACGCCATCATCACGCTGAAACCAACGGCTTCCAGCGTATGAATCAGGATATGAAGATTCTGAGGTTGATCGTCAACAATGAGAATCGTGGTGTACTGAGAATTGTCAATCATATTCCGCATTCACGCAGAGGTTTCCTATTTTTTCAGAAGAACGGCTTTATTTGACTGTCGGCGTTTTTTTTCATTTTGAATGAGAATTCTGGGATGACGCGCAAAACGAGGCACCGGAAGGCCTTGTTCTTCCAACAAGGCGACATGTTCCCTCATTCCCCATCGAGCCTGATACACACAATCTTCAATCGAATGTCCGATGCCCGAAAATCCTTCCAAATCAGGCGAATAAAAACCAAAAAACGCAGGGTCATCTGTGGCTTCGATAATGAGCGAATATGACAAATCAAGCATGGATCATGTCCTCCTCATGATAGTTTTTTTATTCCAGCAGCTTTTAAAATTGCATGGCATGTTCCTGTGGGAACTTCTTTTCCGCCATGATAATCTACTCGAAGCAATCTATTCCATTCCGATTTTCCGTAGTAGCGAAAAGAGACGCTGCGGCGGACCTTTATACCTGACGATCCTGTGGGGAGAAAGATAGCCTGGCTGAACATCCGGCGCAGCTTCCGGCAACGGCAGCTCAAGCCGGAAGGTTGCACCTGCTCCGGATGCGCTGTGAACGGTGAGGTCGCCGCGCATCAGTCGCGCGAATTGGCGGCTGATCGCCAGCCCAAGTCCTGCGCCTTCAGCGGCCTGACGGTCGCGGCGCAGTTGGTAAAAGGGTTCAAAAATATGCTCCAATTTCTCAGCCGGAATGCCGGGGCCGGTGTCTGCAACCTCAAAGCATAATACTTGACAATTAACAACAGGACTTACGCACCCCTCCCAATACTGTTGACTTAAGGTCTGGTCTGGGCATCAATGCCCAGGCTCAAAGCTGAAGCAGGCTAAAGCCCGCTAAAAGCTGACAAACAGAGCGATTCAGCGTCCTTCAACTTCCCTGCCAGAGGTTCTTTTCCTGACAGGGAAGCCTGACGCCGTCCTTACTTCGTCCACAGCAAGTAGGAGTTGTCGGACGGCGGCGTCACCTCGAAAAGAGCCGTGACCGAGATGTCCGCGGTCACGTTCGTATCGGTGCGCGGATTGGCGATCGAGCCATCGCTCCACTGCACGAACTGATAGCCGGTGTTCGGCACGGCTTCCACAACCGTGCCGTCTGCGCCATGTTCCACGGTTTGCGGCGTTGCGCCCGCGATGGTTCCGCCCGCCCCGGCGGTATAGGTCAAGGTGTACGTGATTCGGGTTTTGACAACATTCGCCGAATTATTGGTCGTATCCGGATCAGCTTCAGCGCCGCTGAGCGATGCGCTATGGGTCAGCGCGCCGCCTAACCCGCCTTCCGCGCCATAAGTCGCGTCGATTGCCAGGGTCAGGGCATAGTCCAGATGCTCGCCCGCCGGCAGACTGCCAACGGTTTCATTCAGGTCACCAGAGCCGCTGGAATTAGGACAGACCGCGCCGCTGCTGGCAGTACACGTCCAGTTGGTGATGGTGGTCTCCGCTGGCGCGAGGCTTCTCAGAATAACATTCGTGGCGTCACTGGGGCCGGCATTGGCGGCTGCGATCGTGTACGTGGTGGTCGTATCGGGCGTGTAGGTGGTTTGACTGCTGGCAACCGTGACGGCGAGATCGGCGAGACTGTGTTGTTGGTTCGTGTCGGTAACGCTCATGGGAGTGAATTTGCTGCTGTTAACGGCAGCCGTGTGCACCAGGTCCCCGGTAAAGCTCGACGGCGTATCTATCGTCACGATAAAATACAACGCGCTTTCCATGCCCAGTGAACTGATATCCGCACTGATGCTGCCTGTTCCGGAAGCAGCGGGACAGGCGGCGCCTACACCAAGCCCTTGACAGGTCCAACTCATGGTCGTCTCCGCAGATGCCACATCGGTAAAGGTAAATTCGTTGATCGAAGGCGTCATATTCGGGTTCGCCAGGATGACATGATAGGTTGTTTGCATTCCGGGTGTGTATGTGTTGCTACCATCGCTGTTGAGCAGGAATGGGGTGGCGGTTTGTTCACTGTTGGTGTCCTGGGCGCTATTGTTCACAGGGACAGGATCCTCAGTATCCGCAGTAACGGTGGCGGTGTTAGTGAGGTTTCCCGAAGTCAGGACGGTGGTCTGCACAGTGATGGTATATCTGAACTCCGTGCCAACCGGAAACAGAGGAATGATTTCATTGATATCGCCTGCGCCGCTTTCATTCGGACATGTCACGTCCCCCAATGCCTGACATTCCCAGGAAGTAATGCTCGTGTTCGCAGGGGCATTATCTACAAACGTGACATTTTCGGCGGGGTTCAGCCCATTGTTTGTGAGGACCACCGTATAGGTCAATTTCATCCCTCGAAAATACGTGTCAACTCCATCATCTTTGGTCACGGCCATATCCGCCTGTGGGGTGGTGGCAGTAGAAAAGCCGGATTCCACAATCGTTGTTTTATTGCTCGTAAAATCCGTGACCCACAGCGGATAGGGGCCATCCTCCACGCCGTACATCGGGGTGATACCGCTGCTATATCCGGACGGAGTCTTCAGGGACAACACGAGTTTCACGTTGAAGTCCCGATCCAGCAGCGCAATATTATCAGACTTCCAATCCGACACCCAGAAGCCCTCGCTGATTGGGTCCCATTCAATCCCCAAAATGTCCGACATGATTCCATCCAGGTCGGGGGGGACGATCGTCTTCTTCAGCACGCATACGCTTCTGGAGGATGTTCCTCCGGATTTATCTGACAGATCGAGGTGGTAAATCTTGTTGCCATCATCGGCAGCGGTGACATAATACTGGCGGGAGTGATCCGGGTCGTAGCTGATGTCAATAATCGTGTTCACCGTGCCGCCTGTGCAGCCTGGCCCACCGACTTGCGTGTCGGTCTCCCAATATGCCTGCAGTTTGCCATCAGCATCAATCTCGACGATATTGTCGTCGAGATAGGACAGATCGCCTTGATAATCCGGCAGGAAATAGGTTTCTGTGTCGCTGTCATACGTTACGCCGTTGCGGTTGTCCACCTGCCAGGGCCAGCCGGAATTCTTTGCGGAAAGGGCCACGCTGCCAACAACCGCATGGGGGATGGACACATTCACATCATAGATGGTGGCTCGGTGGCTGCTGGACTGGCTTTCATGGGCGTAACGGACGATGTGGAGGACGGGATCATAACCCAGGCCGATCGTACTAGATGCCCAGCTATTGGCAAATTGTTCGATTATGTCGCCCGGCGCGGCCTGCGCCCTTTGCGACAGTGCGAAGATGGCGATCAGCGTGATGATGCCCCATCTCCCCAATAAAAATGCATCCATGCGGCCTGAAAACAACTGCTTGTTGATCGTTTCCGTGTTTAACATGGTCATTACTCCTTGTTTACGATGGTCAACCGAGGCAAGCGTGAGTTGTCACGCCGATCCTGCCTGACCCGTTGTGGTGTTGGCGTTCCAACAAGCCTCTTCGATCTTCCCCCAACCGAATGAATGGGGTGAAGGTGAACGGTGAGCACGACACGATCCGCAGGCGATCCGCTCTCGCGCTTCCTGATGCGATTGTCACACGGCATTGATCACAGCACGCGCCAACACATTGCGAGACAATAAGAGTCGAATATAGAAACCGGGTTTTTTCGAAAAAACCCGGTTTCTTACATGCGTGAATGAATATTTCATTTACATGGGAGAAAAATAGCAGCACGTCGTTTTTGTCAAGCGGTTTTGTTCAAAAATTCAGCAGCTATCGTCCGGAGTCTGCGAGACTCCGGGAGGCATGCACCATCGAGGGTGGCGCAGGGCATGAAGAGGCCCTGCGCCCGATATGTGCGTTACTTCGTCCAGAGCAGATAGGAATTGCCGGACGAGGCGACCCCTGTGCCGGTCACGGTAAAGGTGTACGGATTTCTGTCGTTGGCGTTGTCGCTGTTGGTAATCGAGATCGTCGCCGTGCGCGTGCCGGTCGCGGTCGGCGTAAAGGTCGCTGTGAAGGTGGTGGAATTCTGCGGCGCGACGGTGGCGCTGGCTGCCTGCGTCACGCTGAAATCGCCATCCGGCTGAATGCTGCTCACCCCAAGCAAAGCCAGGCCGGTATTTTCAATGGTAAACGTAATTGCCGCGCTGCTCGATCCAAGCGTCACGCTGCCAAAATCGTAGGTCCCCGTGCCGTCAGGCAGCGTGGTCGCGCCTTGTTTGACATTGATATGCGCCGCCATCACCCAGAACCCGCCGTGCAGCGCATAATTCCCGCCCGACATTGCGCCGGCGTCCGGCTGCCCAACCGCGCCGGTCAGCGTATAGGGGCTGCTGGTGCTCTGGCTGCCGCCGCCATCCACGGTCTGCCAGCTCAGGTCATAAGCTGCGCTGCTCAGGCGCGGCAGCAGCAGCCCCAGCAGCGCCAGGCTGATCAATACACATAATACTCGTCTCATGCGAACCTCCTTGTAAGGCCGCCCGGAAGGGTTTCGGAAAACCGTTCCGGGTCTTCCCGTAATGAGATGATGTGTCATGATTTTCTATACCCACCCCTGCCCCTCCCAGGAGGGGAAAACAGGAGAAGAGCTTTTTCTTTCCCCTCCCAGGAGGGGAAAACAGGAGAGGAGCTTTTTTCTTTCCCCTCCTGGGAGGGGCAGGGGTGGGTTCCTGGCCTCTCAATCATGACGATTATTGTCGAATGTCAACCTGCGCAACCGGCGTGTGCGCCGCCTGTTCCAACGCGGTCAGCCGTTGCAGTAGCAGGTCAATTGTCGCTTGCTGCGCGATCAGTTGCGCCTGCTGCTGTTCCAATGTCGCCATTCTGGCCTGCAACGCCGCAATGGTCGCATCGCGCTCCTGCACCATCTGGTATAAGCCCTGAATTGCGGCCAACGCCACGCCGTCGGGGTCCACGGTACTGATGGTGGTGTCGTTCTCGCCCAGGCCAAAGGCCGCGCGGAAATCCTGGGCCACCGGCCCGATATGGCGGATGCAGGGGTCCTGGGTTTTGTAATTCCAGGTCTGAATTGGCAAGGCAGCCACTTTGACCAGCACTTCCTGCGGATTGACCGGCGCAAAGTGTTCTTTGGCGTTGCGGTCGCTGAACGTCACCCAACTCCCCCCTCCCGCCGACACATAGACCCCGGTTGCCAGCTGGGCAGTGGTATAAAAATAGACGCCGCCGGTGGCGCGCGCCACCCAGCGATTCTCAACATTGCAGGTCACATCAGCATCGGTCGAGTCGCCCCAGACAAAGCAGCCTGCATTAGTGGCTTTCGCGCGCCGGCCGGCGGCCAGGCTGTATTCGCCAGCGGCGGTGTTGCCGTCCCCTCCGGTAACCGTAGCGCTGATGTTGCTGGCGGTGTTCATGTATCCGCCGGCGACTGTCGCGTAGTCGCCGCTGGCGGTGTTAGCGGACCCGCCGCTGATCGTGGTGTAGTCGCTGCTGGCGGTATTGAGGAACCCGCCGCCGACCGTAGCGAGATTGCCGCGGGCGATGGTGTCGAAGCCGGCCGCAAAGGAATACAGGCCGACGTTGGCGTCATTCCACTGCGTGCCTTCCACCCTTCCGGCCCGGAACGCGCCTTTGCTCTTGTCAAAAAACAGGCGTGCGTCGTCGGCGGTGCCGGTGGCATTCGCCAACTGCGCGGACCCAAACACAAAATCGTCCGTGGCATGGGTGCCGGTGTTGCGTACCACGCCGCTATAGTTTTCAAAGATTGCGCTTCCGGCGTGGATGGCATACGGGGTCGGCGTCAGTTCCTGGCGCGGACTAAGCGTGGTGTAAGAGGCGTCGCTCCCGCATTTGGCACTGATTTCCAGCCAGCGGGCGCTGCCGTCAAACGCACTGCTCCCAAAGTCTAAGTTGGTGATAAACAGGCCGTTTGTCACCGTGACGCCGGTCTGGGGTACGGTCCCAATTTGCGTGCCGGCGTTCAGCGCATCATACAGGGCAAAGGTCAAGTCACAGGTCGCTGTGAGCGGCACGCCGTCGCTCCCTTTCAATTGGCCTTGATAGGTGAAGGCCGTGTCCATGGCCAGACTGACCGACGCCATGCCGGCCGCCAGCAGCAGGCAGCAGCTTACACTGAGGATCACTCGTCGTGTTTGTGGGAACATCATAGTGGTGCGAGCGATGCGCCCAACATGACGCTCTTATCCGGATGGGGATCCGGGCGGACGGACGCTAGGGGCAGCGCTCCCTCCTTTGTAGAGTAGAATGTTTGATCTAAACAGAAATTCTGGACAATCCATAAGTAAGTATGAATAAATTCTTTGGACATCAGAAACCGGGTTTTTTGAAAAAAACCCGGTTCTGAGCCAGTCAAAACTGACAAAATTTATTGATACTCACTTACAATCATTGATAAATTCTGGCACGGAAAAAATCAAGAGGTTACTCGCGTTTTTTTGAGAAATCTTGTTGACTCCTTTTCCACTATAGAATCAGATGGAAAAGTCATGTTCTGAAAAATTTAGAGAAGGGAGAACAGGGGTATGCGCGTTTCGATTCGCACAAAATTGCTGGTGATTTGCATTGCCTTAGTGCTGCTGACGACGACAGGTATTTCGATTACCTATTACGTATTGACCAGACAGGATAAACAGCGGGCGTCGCGCCAGCAGATTCAAATTGCGTTCAATATTCTTCTCAATGATTTTGCCAAACGGATTAACACCTACGCTGTGAGCGTGCGCCAGTTTTTGCAGGAAAATGTGACTCTGTTGTGGGCCACCTACACCTATAGCCTGGATGACAGCGAAGATGGCACGATCCGGTTTCTGTGCGATCATTTTCCCGATGTGTCCGCAGAGTTGAAGCAGTTCGGGCGCGTCGCCCTGGCAGACCGGGTGATGCTGTACGGCGCGAATAAACGGCTCCTGGTGGTGTATCAACGTCTCAACGGTCGTGAAACCAGAGGAGGCTATCTGGTTTCAGCCGAGGAAGGCAATAAATATCTGCCGATGGATAATCTCTCTGTGCAGGCGGAAATTACCTTTAGACGCAATAATTTAGCGATTCATGTTACAAATACGGAATTACCGGAAACGCCATTTCCGCAAGGTGTCAGCGCCATGTATGCCGGCGATGTTCCGGATGTGGTTTCTGTCGGCCTGTTCAGGCTGCACCAGCAACTGGGCATCCGTGTGGTTGCGCCGATCTATCGCCGCGATCAGGTCATGGGAATTCTGATTGGCGAGACCTTTTTTACCCAGGATATGATCGAAGAATATGCGTCGCTGAGTAACACAGAGATTAACTTCTTTTCCGGCGCGGCGTTGAGCATTGGAACCCTGCCGTTCCAATCTGAATTGGCTCCTCTTGTGCCTGAACAAGAAGTCCGATGCCAGGATATGCTCACAACCCATCAAGGCATCACGGTTATTCCTATCACCTTAGAAGAGCATAAATATTACCAGGGACAATGCACGCTGAACAATGGACAGGAAAGCATTGGCGCAATTACCGTGAATCTTTCCCAAGAGATCGAACAGCAGGAAATTGCCAAAATTGTCAAAGCGGTGTCCACGATTTCAGGGGTCGGCATTCTGATCTGCGTGGTGCTCGTTTCCGGCGTACTGGTGCCGAAATTTACCGGACCGATTATCACCTTAACGAATGCCGCTTTGCGCATGGCGCAAGGCGATCTGAACCAGAAGATTGACACCAGCGGTCAGGACGAATTAGGCACGCTCGCCAGGAGCTTTGCCCACATGCGCGACGAAATTCAACAGAAAATCGAAGAATTGCAGCATTTGAACGCCGAACTTGATCAACGGGTCGAAGAACGCACCGCGGAAGTGGTGCGTCAGAAGTATATTTTAGATACCTTTATGGAAACCGTGCCCGATCGTATTTATTTCAAAGATTGTCAGGGACGCATTACCAGGGCGAACAAAGCCCACGCCAGCCGTATGGGAGTTCTGGATCCTTCTCAAGAAATCGGGAAAACCGATTTTGATTTTTTCCCCTATAAGGATGCGCAGCGGCGTTACGAGCAGGAACAAGAAATTCTACGCAGCGGGACGCCCTTAATCGGCATGGAAGAACAACGCAAATGGCCTGACGGGCATGAAGAATGGTCGCTTGTCACCAAGATGCCGCTGCGCAATGAACATGGGGAGATTATCGGAACTTTTGGCGTCTCACGCGACATCACGGAATTGAAGCATACGGAAGACGCGCTGCGCCATGCCAAGAACGCGGCTGAAGCAGCGAACCGCGCCAAAAGTGAATTTCTCGCCAACATGAGTCATGAACTGCGCACTCCGCTCAATGTGATCTTAGGACTGACACAGATTATGACGCGCAATCCGCAGTTTTTAAAAGAAGAACGGGAAAATCTCGATATTATTCATCACAGCGGCGAACATTTACTCATGCTCATCAATAACGTGCTGGATTTGTCGAAAATTGAAGCGGGCCGCATCCCGATCAATGAGAGTAGTATTGATTTGTTTCGTCTGCTCGATGAGTTGAAGGAGATGTTCGCGGTCAAGGCCGCCCCGAAGCAGTTAGACCTGCTGTTTGACTATGCTGAGGATGTGCCGCAATACGTGCGCCTTGACGCCGGGAAACTGCGTCAGGTCCTGATTAATCTGCTCAATAATGCCGTAAAATTTACGGAAGCGGGCGGAGTGACGCTTGGCGTGAAGGCAGAGATCGAGGGGCAAAGGGCAAAAGGCGAAGGGCAGCTTCAATTTTCAATTTCCGATACCGGGCCGGGCATTGCGCCTGAAGAAATGACGATGTTATTTGAAGCGTTCGCTCAAACCCAAACCGGTCGAAGTGCTCAGGAGGGGACAGGACTGGGATTGGCGATCAGTCAAAAATTTGTACAATTGCTGGGAGGAACAATTGCGGTCGAGAGTGAATTGCAACGCGGAACGACCTTTAAATTTACGATTCCCGTCACGCTTGCCAATGCGAGCGATGTCGTTGCATCGTCGGTTACGCAGCGCGTCATTGCCTTGCAACCCGATCAGCCGCGTTATCGGATTCTGGTGGTTGATGACAATCCGCATAATCGCCGTTTGCTCGTCAAACTCCTGGTGCCCCTGGGGTTTGATGTGCGCGAAGCCGAAAACGGTCAGGATGGCATCCGACTGTGGAAAGAATTTGAGCCACATCTCATCTGGATGGATCTCCGTATGCCAGGGCTTGATGGCTATGAGGCTATCAGACAAATTCGAAAATTGGAAGGGCAAAAGGCGGTTATCATCATTGCCCTGACGGCAAGTAGTTTCGAGGATGAACGCGAACATGTCCTGGCTGCCGGCTGCGATGATTTTCTGCGCAAACCCTTCCGGGAGACTGAAATTTTTGACTTGCTGCACACTCATCTCGGCGTTCGCTATGTCTATGAAGAACCGTTGCAGTCAGGCGAAAAAAGAACAGATCGCACAATTGAAAATCTGCTGACGCCAGCAATCCTGGCGACGCTGCCACCTGCATTGTACACTGATTTACAGCAGGCGGTGAATGTTACAGATCCGGGCATGATGCACCAGCTTCTCCTGAAAGTGCGCGAACATGACGCCGATCTGGCCGATGTTCTGCACCAATTAGTGCAGGAGTTTCGTTTTGATATTTTGCAAACGATGTTTGAAGTTTAACAAGAGAATCTCACGCAAAGCCGCAAAGATCGCAAAGGATGGGGTTGTCGAATGGTGATGCCGCTTATCGAGCAAAACTATAGTATTCCCTGGCGTACTTTGCGGCTTTGCGTGAGAACAACACATGTCAAATATTCTGCTGGTTGATGATAATCCGCAAAATCTGGCGGCGTTGACGCGTATTTTAACGGAGCATGGGTATCGTGTACGCACGGCAATTAACGGACAGGTTGCGCTGAAATCCTTGCAAAACATGGCGCCTGATCTTGTCTTGCTCGATATCAGGATGCCAGGCATGGATGGGTATGAGGTCTGCCGGGAAGTGAAAAAAAATCCGGCGACGCAAGATATTCCGGTGCTCTTTTTAAGCGCGCTTGACGACCCGGTTGATAAGGTCAAAGCCTTTGATGCAGGCGGTGTGGATTATATTACCAAACCCTTTCAAACAGACGAAGTGGTCGCGCGGGTTGAAACCCACCTGACCTTGCGAATGATGCAGCAGCAGCTCCAGAGTCAAAATCAGGAGCTTGCCGCCTATCGCGACCATTTACAAGAACTGGTGAATGACCGCACGCAAGAACTCTCGCAGGCCAATACCCACCTGCAAGATGAAATTACGGAACGTACCCGGATTGAACAAGTCTTGCGAGTCAGTGAAGAGCAATACCGCCTGTTGGCCGAGCATGTCAAAGATGGCATTGTGATCATTCAGCAGGAGCACATCGTTTTCGCCAATGCCGGGTTTACCTTAATGGTTGGCTGTCCTAAAGAAGAGTTGTTTCAACTGGAACCGGGCGCACTGTTTTCTGAGGATATGAAGCCGCTGGGGCAAAACTGGCTTCGTTCGGAAGAGACAATGAATTTCGCTGCAGAGTGGGAAGTGGAACTGCGGACTTCTGAAGGGCAGTCGCTTTGGGTCGAAATGGAACAGAGTCAGATTCTCTGGAATAGTCAACCTGCGCTTCTGCTGACAGTCAGAGACATTCATCAAACTAAATTACGTGAAATTCGCCTGGAACAGGAACGCGCGCGGTTGCATCAGGAAAATCTGACGTTTAAAACGACCTTAATGGAACGTTATCGTTTTGGATCACTGATTGGGAAAAGCCCGGCCATGCAACGGGTATATGAACTGATTGTCAGCGCAGCGGCGTCGGATGTGAATGTCTTGATTGTAGGTGAATCCGGCACAGGTAAAGAATTGATCGCTCACACCCTCCATCAGGTCAGCGCTCGCAAACAACGATCTTTTGTGCCGGTCAATTGCGCTTCGATTCCCGATACGTTGTTTGAACGGGAATTTTTTGGTCACCAAAAGGGTGCGTTTACAGGGGCGGATCGAGATAAGCCCGGTTTCTTTGACCGCGCGCACCAGGGTGTGTTGTTCTTGGATGAGGTGACCGAACTAAGTCCCGGAATGCAGGCCAAGCTGCTGCGTGTACTCCAGGATGGCGAATATCTGCCGCTTGGCAGTACCCTGGCCAAACAGGCCGATGTCTTATTGGTAACAGCCACCAACAAAGATTGGCAAGAATTAGCCGAGCGAGGAGGACTGCGTAAGGATTTTTTTTACCGAATCTGCGTAATTGAAATCCGCGTGCCTCCGTTGCGCGAACGCAAAGAGGATATTCCCTTACTAGTAGAGTATTTTCTGGAACAATACCGTCGTAAACAGCAGCAGCGTCAGGAAGATTTGGTTGAAGTTCCTCAGATTATGCCCGGACATATCATGGAAGCCTTCTATGCTTATCATTGGCCGGGAAATGTTCGAGAGTTACAGAACGTGCTGCAGCGTTATCTGGCAACCCGGCATCTTGACATGGATATTCCTCTTTTACGCTCGCTACAAGGAAGATCGCCAGATCAAGGCGATATGCTCTTTTCTTTGCAAGGACTTCCTTTGCCTGAAGCTGTTAAAGCCTTTGAAAAACAATATATCGCCGATGCTCTCGCTCAGAATCAGCAGCATAAGCTCAATACCGCTAAAATGTTAGGCATCCCGCGCAGCACGCTGTTTCGCAAAATTAAAGACTATCAGTTATACAATGAAGAAGAAAAGTGAATTTAGAAACCGGGTTTTTCGAAAAAATCCGGTTTCTTGGTCCGTCAGAAGCGGCAAAATTTGATTTATAAACACATGCGAAGAATTCATTGCATGAGTCTCAAAAATAGGAATAGTCTTATTTTTGAGACTCATGGACAATCCATCATGTAAACGTATCCTTTCCATACTGTAGTGATCTAAAACAGTCCCATTTTGGGGACTCTTTAAAAGGTCTTAAAAAATTTTGCTGTTTGTACCTCCTCTCTTGCTGCGGCTTTCCCCCTGACTATCCTGAAAGCCTCTTACTGGCATTCTCTTTGCAGAAAGAAGATGATGTCATGGTCAAAGAGTGAGTGCCTGAGCTGGTATTCACAATCGGAGATTTTAAAAAGGAGAACGGCAATCTATGCGTAGTTTGCTTCTCAGAATTTGAGCAAATTATGGATCAGATCAGCCAGAAAGGTCGCATTTATGAAACAATGGGTGAAAGTTTTATCATTAGTGATTACGGTGGTGATGGTATGGTCGCTGATAGGGATTGATGCGTCGGCGCAGTGTAAATTTCAACACGATGAAAAGATTGTGGTTGGGTATTCCCAGATCGGAGCTGAAAGCGCGTGGCGTGTGGCGAACACAGAATCAATCAAGTCCGAAGCTGAAAAACGTGCCGAGTGCATAGAATTAAAGTTCTCGGATGCTCAGCAGAAACAGGAAAATCAGATTAAAGCGCTCCGATCTTTTATTGCCCAGGGCGTGGATGTGATCGCTTTTTCGCCGGTGGTTGAAAGCGGTTGGGAACCTGTGTTACGTGAAGCTCAGAATGCGGGGATTCCGGTCATTTTAAGCGATCGTGCCGTTGACGTCAGCGATGATTCGCTGTGGGTAACCTTTATGGGCTCTGATTTTGTGGAAGAAGGCCGCCGGGCTGCGCAATGGTTAGTTGATAATTACGAACAGGTCAAGAAACCTGAGAAATCTATGGATGAAGTCCGTATCGTTGAATTAGTCGGTACTGTTGGTTCTGCGCCAGCGAATGATCGTTATGCCGGCTTCAGAGAAGTTCTCGAGAAAAACCCGAATTTCAAAATTATTAAATCTCAGAGCGCTGATTTTACCCGCGCCAAAGGCAAAGAAGTTATGGAAGCCTTCTTGAAAGCCGAAGGCGACAAGATTGATGTGGTCTATGGACACAATGATGACAGCGCTTTGGGCGCGGTTCAGGCAATTGAAGAATACGGCCTGCAACCAGGAAAAGACATTATTATTGTGTCAATCGACGCCGTCCGTGGAGCCTTTGAAGCGATGATCGAAGGTAAACTGAATTGTACGGTCGAATGCAGCCCACTGCTTGGACCACAAATGTTTGATGCAGTTGAAATGCTGGTGACCGGACAGGAAATTCCGAAACGCATTGTGACCGAAGAAGGCGTATTCCCACAAGAAGTGGCTGAAGAAACGCTGCCGAAACGCACATACTAAACAGAGAGGTTTTTGCAGAAAGAAACCGAGTTTTTTTTCAAAAACTCGGTTTTTCAGTCTGTAAGTATTTTTCTGATGGAAAATTCCTCAGAAGTTGTCTTAGAAATACGTGATTTGAGTAAGACCTTTCCCGGAGTCAACGCCCTTAAGAATGTTGACTTTACCATGCGGCGCGGAGAAGTGCACAGCTTGATGGGGGAAAATGGAGCAGGCAAATCAACTCTGATCAAAGTGCTCACGGGATTATACCCGCGGGATAGCGGAGAAATCCTGTATAACGGCAAGCCGTTCCAACTTTCTTCACCGGTGGATGCTCCTAAACATGGTATCAGCACCGTGTATCAGGAAATCAATTTGATTCCGGCTTTATCGGTCGCAGAAAACATCTATTTAGGGCGGCAGCCGATGCGTTTTGGTCGGATTCATTGGAAAGCGATGAATGACGGGGCACGGGCCGCTTTACAGCGACTGGATGCCAATGTAGATGTGACACAGCCGGTTTCTTCGTATTCAGTTGCAATTCAACAGCTTGTCGCGATCGCCAGAGCATTGGATATTTCCGCCAATATTCTGATTTTAGACGAGCCGACCTCCAGTCTTGATACTCCGGAAGTCAATCAATTATTCAATATTCTCCGCAAATTAAAAGAACAAGGCATGGCAATTCTCTTTGTGACCCACTTTATTGACCAGGTGTACCAGATTTCTGATCGTATCACGGTCTTGCGTAATGGGGAATTGGTCGGAGAATACCAGACGGAGGAATTACCGCGGGTAGAATTGGTGGCTCGCATGTTAGGAAAGCAATTAGCCGAGTTTGAAGGCCGGGAAAAAGAGAGCGATGCCGAGGAACGTCAGGCAAGCCAACAGGCCTTTTTACAAATCCGCGGGATGGAACGTAAAGGTTCGGTTTCCGCGTTTGACCTCGATATTCGCCAGGGTGAAGTGCTGGGACTGGCAGGGCTGCTCGGATCAGGACGTACCGAAATAGCCCGCTTGTTGTTTGGCATTGATAAGGCTCACAGCGGAAAAGCCTTGTTAAATCAGAAAGAGATCGCACTTTCGTCTCCACGCAAAGCGATTGAGTATGGGTTCGGATTTTGCCCTGAAGATCGGAAAGCTGAAGGCATCATCCCGGATTTGACCGTGCGCGAAAATATCATTCTGGCCCTGCAAGGGAATCAAGGGGTATTTAACACCCTTTCTCCCAAAAAACAGGCGGAAATCGTTGAGAAATATATTCAGGTTCTGGACATTAAAACTCCTGGTCAGGAACAACTGGTCAAGAACCTCAGCGGAGGGAATCAGCAGAAAGTGATTGTGGCGCGCTGGCTGGCCTCAAATCCCCGATTTTTAATTCTGGATGAACCGACGCGCGGCATTGATGTGGGAGCCAAAGCTGAAATTCAGCGTCTGGTGCTGGATCTCAGCCATGAAGGCATGGCGATTCTCTTTATCTCTTCCGAACTGGAAGAGGTTGTTCGGTGCAGCGACCGGGTGGTTGTGCTGCGAGATCGCCAAAAAATCGAGGAGCTTGTCGGCGATCAGATCGAAGAGCATCAGATTATGCACACGATTGCGACAAAGGAGGCAGCCGCATGAGTACATGGCGTGTTCGTTTGAAAAATGAAAAAACCCAAAAAATTCTGTGGCCGGTTGTCGCCCTGGGAGCGATTTTATTGTTTAACTTTTTGTTTACGCCCGGCTTTTTTCATATTCAGATCAAAGATGGTCACCTGTTCGGCAGTCTGGTGGATATTTTAAATCGCGGCGCTCCGACGATGCTGCTTACGATCGGAATGACTCTGGTCTATGCGACCGGAGGGATTGATCTGTCTGTGGGGTCCGTTCTGGCGATTTCCGGCGCCATGGCGGCCTATTTAATTCGTCCCGACTACATCCATGGCGTCCTGGAATACCCTGATCCGCCTACTTCGATGCTGATCGTGATCGCTGTGCCGCTGCTGATCTCGATGCTGGCCGGATTATGGAATGGTTTTCTCGTGGCTTATGTTGGCGTTCAACCAATTATTGCCACCCTGATTTTGATGGTGGCCGGACGCGGAATCGCTCAATTGATCATTGAAGGTCAGATTCTGATCTTTCGACATACCGGGTTTGAGTTTGTCGGCGGTGGATTTCTGTTTGGCCTGCCCTTTCCTGTGGTCCTGGTTATCATTGTGCTCGTGATCACGTACTTCTTAACGCGTAAAACTGCGTTAGGAATGTTTATTGAGGCCGTCGGCGCGAACCCAACTGCCAGTCGTTTCATGGGGTTGCGGGCGCGACAGATTAAGCTTTTTCTCTACATGTTCTCCGGCCTGTGTGCTGGGATTGCAGGACTCATTTTATGTTCCAACATCAAAGCCGCGGATTCCAATAATGCCGGACTCTTTTTAGAATTGGATGCGATTGCCTCAGTGATTATCGGCGGCACAATGGCGGGCGGACGTTTTACCCTGGCCGGATCTATGGTTGGAACCCTGATCATTCAAAGCTTAACCACCACTATTCTGACGCGCGGCGTTCCACCGGAAGTAACGCTGGTGTATAAGGCGATTGTCATTATCCTGGTCGTGTTAATTCAATCCGAAAACTTTCGGAGACTTTTTAGTCGTTACTTTGTCAAATTTAGACGTAAAGCAGCGGAGCCGGTCTCTGCACAGGTCGCAGATAAATCGTCCCGGATTGTCTAAAGAGGGAGAATGCCATGAAACTACACTTAAACCAACGCAATATTCCGATTATCGCCACCTTTGGCGTTTTCTTTCTAATTTATCTGATCGGATCCCTGATGTATAATAATTTTTTTTCACTGCGAGTTTTTGTCAATCTGTTCATTGATAATGCCTTTGTCGGCGTCATTGCGGTCGGTATGACCTTTGTGATCATCTCTGGCGGCATTGACCTGTCGGTTGGTTCGGTGATTGCCTTTACGGCGGTGATGACTGCCAAACTGGTGGTCGTTTATCAGATGCATCCGATTTTTGCCATTTTGCTCGCACTGGCCTTTGGAGCCGTTTTAGGCTTTACGATGGGATGTTTGATTCATTTTTTTCAACTTCCGGCCTTTCTGGTGACGTTGGTTGGCATGTTTCTCGCGCGTGGTCTGTCTTTTCAGATTACACTGGATTCGATCGCGATTCAAAACAATCCCTTCCTGTTTAGCCTGGCTTATACCGGCATCCCGCTGACAAAACGTCTCAAGCTTCCTTTCGGTACCGCGGTGGTGTTTCTCGTTGTGGTGCTGGCAGGGATTTACCTCGCACATTTCACCAAATTCGGACGGAATGTCTATGCCATCGGCGGCAGCGAACAATCAGCGATTCTGATGGGGCTGCCGGTCGGAAAAACCAAAATTCTGATCTATACGATGAACAGTACGCTCTGTGCGCTGGCCGGGGTGGTGTACACGCTTTATACGTTATCCGGTTATCCCTTAGCCTGTGTAGGTCTGGAAATGGATGTGATTGCAGCGGTCGTGATTGGTGGTACGCTGTTGACTGGCGGCTCCGGATATGTCGAAGGCACGCTTGTCGGCGTGCTGATTTTGGGGCTGATTCAAACGTTTATTACTTTTCAGGGCACGCTCAGTTCCTGGTGGACTAAAATCGTGGTCGGGATTCTGCTCTTTGTGTTTATTCTGCTGCAAACCTACCTTTCCAAAACTGGCGCCTTGAAAAAGGCGTAAGCAGAGCTTTCGCCCTCCGAATTCGTGGAAAACTTGTACCCCCCTTATTCCCCCCGCAAGCGGGGGGAAACGGATCGCCTTCCCCCGCTTGCGGGAGACTGAGGGAAGCCTGCTTCTGATGTCATTAACATAAGTTCGGGAGAAGCATGTTAAGTCAGCATCCCGATTTATCGGGGTGTTTCAGCATTTCCCCCTGAGAATTCGAACCGCTTCAACAATGGCGGGCAGTATGTCTCCGGCTTTTGCGCGAATCAGTGCGTCGCACACGTCATCATACGGGGTTTCCGAGAGGTTAATGATGGCTAAAAACGCGCCGTGACGTTTCGCATAGTCCGGCATTAACGCGGCCGGGTGCACTATCAAAGTCGAGCCGACCACCAGAAACAGATCGCAGGCATTCGACAATTCAACTGCACGCCGGACTTTCTCGGTTGGCATCATCTGCCCGAAAGAAATCGTATCCGGTTTTAGAAACCCGCCGCATTCACACTCCGGGGCCAAATCGCCAGCTTTGACACGGCGATAGGCGTCATCAAGGGACGATATTTGACCGCAGCGCGTACACCGCACGCGTTGGGAATTGCCGTGTAATTCGATCACGCGCTCGTCGGGCAGTCCGGCTTTTTGGTGCAGACCATCAATATTCTGAGTAATAACGGCCTCAAGCAGTCCCATGTTATATAAATCAACCAGGGCCTGATGCGCCGGGTTCGGCCGGGCGTTCACAAGATCAGGATATAAATTCGCTTTCCGCCGCCAGTATTCGATCCGTGCCTCTTTTGAAGACAGAAATTCCTCGTAATAGATTGGCCGGTGTTTCTCCCAAATTCCGCCGTCGCTGCGATAATCAGGGATGCCGCTTTCCGTTGAAATTCCTGCTCCGGTAAAGATAATGTTTTTTCCGCCTGCAGCAATGCGCTGGGCTATCTGGAGAATACCTTTATTCATACGTTCTTCTTCCACAAAGAAACAAAAAAACTTTTCCTGCACACCGAGAGAGATTTTCAGGAATTCAATCGGTATATCCCTGTCTCTTTGCGGCTATCACGGTAGAGTCACATCATCGCTGCGTCTTTTTATCTCTGCCCATAACATCCGAAATTCTTGTGTTGCTTGAGAATCCGGATTAAATGCCGGCAATGGCGCGCGATGCTGTCCCATCTTTTCGATCTCTGACCGAGTGGGAATCATTGCCTGACAGAATACGCCTTCCCTGGTCTGTTGTCCTATAATTTCTCGATGCAGGGTTTTGCGTTGATCGACCATTGAAAAAAACCCGATGAGCTGCGGTTTTTTCTGATGATGTCGTGCCAGATAGCGCTGCATCTGTTCATACGTTTGGACTGATAACGTTGTTGGGATCATCGGAATAACCAGAAGATCTGAGGCTCGAAACACGCTTTGAGCCAATAACGATAAACTGGCCGGACAATCAAAAAACGCATAATCATACCGCGGAACCAGCTTTCTGATAAATTGTGAAAGCAGTTTGGTTCCCTTTTTCAAATTTCCTAAGGCAACATCCAGATGACGTATCTTAAAGTTGGACGGAATGAGATCAAGATTTGTATAATCTGTCGGTTTAATTAAACGGTCCAACCGCTCCTTTTCCTTATGAAAGGTTTTTGCATTCAGCTGCACGGTGGGAGTGATCGGGAAATGAAACGTTGCCGCTCCCTGAGCATCTAAATCCCACAACAGAGTTTTATGCCCTTCTTGTGAGGCGAGATAGGCAAGGTTCACGGCGGCAGTTGTTTTCCCAACCCCGCCTTTCATGTTAAAAAACGCTAGTGTTTTCATGAGCAGCACCTATACATGCAACGGATTTTTCGTGAGTATCTGCGATGGTTTATTCTAACAAATTCTGACACAGCCTTTTTATTATGGTCAAGCATTAATTAGTTCGAAACCAGGAAATTTTTTTATGGCAAGAAAACAACCCTTTTCTTTAATGACAATACTTCGGACAGTTTTGATTTCACCCCTCTCAATCCCCCCCCGCAAGCGGGGAAGTATACATGAGACGTCCTATTGCTCATTTCCCCCGTTTACGGGGGACAAAGGGGGGCACACAAAAACTGTCCGAACTATTGTAATGAGAAGAGAGGACAGATTGTTACAGAAAATAGCCTTGAGACAGATCAGCATCCTTTCGCTTTGAGGCTGGCGATTGATTGCCAGGAGATGGAGCCTTAAGTTCTACCTCCCCCTCGTCAGCCCTGCTCGCTGAGGACTGAGGAGATAGAACTTAACAGTCGTGGGATGTAAGGGGATGTCGTTTTTCCATGAGCGGAATTGCAAATTCTCTGACATTCTATTGCTTTTTTGCCTTATCGCCGGATGAAACGATCTGCTTCGGCTTGTAACAGATCAATCGCTTCGTGCAATAAGGTTCCAGCACAAATATCGCGAGTCCCCCCCTGGCTGTCGTCATATTCCAGGCGAAACACATCATTCGTTACGCCCGGATATAACCATTGTTTCTCGAAAGGTGTCAGTTTTCTGATACGATATTCATCGAGATTGTGCAGCAGCAGACTCGCTGATTCAATCGAGATGTCCATCATTTCATCTAAAATTTCCCAATAACTCAACAGATCATCAACATCTACCCGATCCTCCTGGCACAATAAACGCCAGACAACAGTGTCACGATATTTTCTCCACGATTCTAATGAAGGCTCTGGGGGCCGTTCTTGCGGCCATTCATTCGGAAGGGCAAAAAATGACATTGCCGTAAAGGTCTGTAAACTCTGCTTTGCACTCACGTGCTGGAGCTGTCTCAGGGCCAGCATAATTTTTCAAAAAATATGATTGAGCACCTCAAGGTTGCGAAAAAATCAGCAGTCTCGAGCAACTCAACAATATTTTCATGACATAAGTGATGATAAATATTCTCGCAAAACCCGCCAGGCGCGTAAAGAAAGGACATGCAAAGGCTTTGCGACAGAAATTAAACTTCCTCACGTTTATGGGAACCGGGAGGGGGACCGGGTCCTGTTAAAACGATAATATCCGGAAGAAGTTAATCCGAATTATAGCGGCGATATGCTCTCAATATACAAATATAATTATTTTCGCCTTTTATTGTAAAAATATTTTCTATAATTAAATTATTGTCAAGGAATTTATGTCAAAAGAAAAAGAAAATTTTGGAAAGCATGAGAAGGCGCTTAATTCCAGGAACATAGAACTTACGCACGCCCCTTTTTATCCCTCTGCAAGTCCTGCCTCCTGGCGATCAAGCGCCAACACTGAAGCGTCCTCCGAAATTCAGCAGCGAGCTTCTGCCTCCTGTGCGTTGCACCTGTCGGCCTAGGCAGGCGCAGACAGGCCAGCCTGCTTCAGCTTTGAGACTGGCGATTGATCGCCAGGAGACAGGGCACACGAGCTTGTCTCTCACGTTATACCTACTCCTGTCAGCAGGGATGTCCGGGGTACAGGGATTTTCAAAGGAGAAATACCTTGACAACAACTCCCTTTTGCTGCCATTTTTTAGTAGCTGTTTTAAATGAGGAGGGTTAATACCTGGCTTTGGCGGTCAAAGCCAGGCGTTACCCCTCCCGTAAGCCTTTACTCAATTTGCCCGTTACAGGGATTTTCTTAGTAAGTGAGACACTATGGATACTATAAAAGATTTACTTGCCAGATTAAGTACAGCAAGTGGGACACCTGGAAATGAAGGCGAAGTTCGGACCATTATCCGCGAAGAATTAGCAGGGGTCGCAGAATTTTCGTATGATCACACCGGCAGCATCATCTGCCGCAAACACGGTGGGCAGGACAGGCCGAAAGTCATGCTGGCCGGACATACTGATGAAGTCGGGTTTCTTGTACGTTTGATTACTGACGACGGTTTTATCAGATTCCACAATCTCGGCGGCTGGTGGGGACATACG
Organism: Candidatus Vecturithrix sp.; assembly: GCA_040772385.1. GTDB lineage: Bacteria > Moduliflexota > Moduliflexia > Moduliflexales > Moduliflexaceae > Vecturithrix. Next base: position 2,148,492 of record JAXGYF010000001.1, read on the forward strand.
ATGTTGGCGCAGCGCGTGGTGATTAAAACCGCAAAAGGCGATGTTCCAGGAGTTATCGGCGCGAAACCAGTGCATCATCTCGGGCCGGAAGAACGTAATACGGTCATGGAGATCAAGGATATGCACATTGACGTCGGGGCCAGAGATAGACAAGAGGCGATGGACGATTTTGGTATTTTCCCTGGAGATCATATCGTACCTTATACACCTTTTCTGGAGATGAAAAATCCCAGAATGATCAGCGGCAAAGCGTTTGACGACCGGGTTGGGGTCGCCCTGTTTATCCATGCGATCCAGCATCTGGCTCATGTGGATTTACCGTGTACGGTCTATGGAGTTGGCACGGTGCAAGAAGAAATTGGATCTCGCGGGGCTGAAACTGCCGTTGATCTCATCAACCCGGATGTAGCGATAGTGTTAGAAGGTTCCCCGGCTGATGACACGCCGGGATTTGTCAAGGCCGAAAGTCAGGGCGTTATCGGTCAGGGGCCGCAAATCCGTTTATTTGATCCTACCATGATCCCCAATGCCGCTCTGGTTCGCTTTGTGCTCGAAACCGCCAGAGCATGTCATCTGCCGCATCAGGTGGCTGTCCGTATCAGTGGTGGGACTGATGGACGGCAAATTCATGTGCATCAGCACGGCGTCCCGACCATCGTTATTGCGCCGCCGGTACGCTATATTCATGGACATGTCGGACTTTTGCATTTAGACGACTATGAGCATACTCTGCAACTTCTGGTAGAAATATTGCAACGCCTGGATGCCGCCACTGTTGCCTCATTTACGAAGTTTTAATAAGTATCAAGTGTTAAAGGCAACACTCCGCTGATTGTCAGGAAAAAAATGTTGACAGATCTTTTCCTACCAAACATGAAGTTAACACGCTGAGTTATTGTTGAATACAGCAAGATGATCGAAAAAAGGAGAGCAGCCATCATGAATAAACAAGAACGTGTCCTTGCAGCTCTGAACGGCAAAGAAGTTGATTATATTCCTTACAGTCTCTGGTATCATTTTGGTACGCAATTCTTACGGGCGGAAAAAGCCGCCGACATTGAAATCGCTTTTTATGAACGCTATGATTTTGATTTTCTCAAAGTCATGAATGATTATTCCTATCCTTTGCCCGAAGGGTTGGATCGCATCAGAACCATCGAAGACTGGATGCAGATGAAGCCGGTCGCAGTGGAAGACTATTGTTTTTCAGAGCAGTTAAAACTGCTCAAGATTGTGGCAAAACGATTGAAAGGGGAGGCCTTCTTGCTGGATACCGTATTCAGTCCCCTGGGGGTGGCTCGCCGCACGGCCAAAGATATTATTTTTGACTTGCTGCACTCGCATCCTGAAAAATTTAAACAGGGGCTTCATGTCATCACGGAAAGCTTGTGTAATTACGTTAAAGCCGTGATTGAAGTCGGCGCGGCAGGGATCTTCTATTCAGTTAACGGGGCGACTTCAGACCTGTTCAGTAAGGAGGAATTTCAGGAATTTGTCAAACCCTATGATCTGCAAGTTCTCAGCGCGGTCAAGGATATCGGCGTTTTCAATGTCGCCCATATTCATGGTTATAACCTTCTATTTGACCAGATAACGGATTATCCGGTGCACGCCTTTAGCTGGGCGCATTTACATTCATGGCCGTCGTTACAGGAAGCGCAAACGCTGACGGATAAATGCGTGATAGGAGGAATTGACGAACATTTAACCAATATGTTTCATCCGGATGCGCTCGAAAGCCAGATTGAAAGCGCGGTGCGCGAAACCGGAGGCAAAAAGTTTATACTTGGCCCTGGGTGCGCCATTCCAACTGACATGCCGCCGGAACAGATCGATTTGATCGGCAGTACCCTGCGGAAGGCCTGAAAACTCGAACGAATGAAAAAATACAGCCGCTGGATATGCTCCGCGGTAAAAAGAACCATTTTGCGCGATCTGCGTAAAGAGAAAGAAAATTTTACCAGAACTAAAGAATAGACATTTAGAATAATCGTGTGTCTTCTAAGTACAAATAGTTCGGACATTGTTTAGTTGACTCCTCTTGTGCCCCCGCAAGCGGGGGGAAGAACGCTTTGTCATCCTGTTCGCTGCTTTCCCCCCGCTTGCGGGGAGATAAAGGGGGGTGGAATCAAAACTGGCCGAGGTATTCTTCATTGATGCTTGAGCATGATACAAATACTCTGTATTCATCGCCAATACTGACTGAGACAGGGAAAATACGATGAAAGTTATTTTTTGGGGCGTTCGCGGGTCTATTCCGAGCCCGGGCAAGCATACGGTTGAAATTGGAGGAAATACTTCCTGTGTTTCCGTTGAGGCAGATGATGGGACGCTGATCATTTTTGATGCCGGCACAGGCATCCGCGCGTTAGGACATTATCTTTTGCAGCAAGGATATGGTCAGGGAGGAAAAGTCGGACACCTCTTTTTCAGCCATACCCACTGGGATCACATTCAGGGATTCCCGTTTTTTGTGCCTGCTTTTGTTGGGGTCAAAGATGAACAAAACCGGAAAATCAAGGAAAAAACCAATACCTTTCACCTCTATGGCGCGAAAAAGGTGTTTGAACGATTGGAAAATACTCTGCGTGGACAGATGGAATATGAATATTTTCCTATCCAGTTAGAAAACATGGGGGCCGCGATCCATTTTCATGAAATCCAGGAAGTGCCGCTCTCGATAGGCAAAAATACTGTTATCCCTCAACATTTAAAACATCCCAACGGTGTCCTCTCGTATCGTATCGAAAATGAACACGGCGATAAAGTGGTGGTCTATGCGACTGATACCGAACATTATGACGACGGAGAACTCGATGTCAATGTGCTAAAAATCGCCGATCATGCAGATATTTTCATCTACGACGCCATGTACACCCCGGAAGAATATCGAGGAGAGGCCCGCAACAACCCTTTACCCTTCAAAGGACATCGGGTCGGCTGGGGACACAGCACCTGGCTGGAAGGCGTTCGGCTGGCAAATGCGGCACAGGTTAAACGCCTGATCCTTTTTCATCATGATCCTGAACATAGCGATGATTTTCTACGGGCTGTCGAGCGACAGGCCCGGCAAGAATTTCCCAATACCCTTCTGGCGGTGGAAGGTCTGGAATTGATATTATAAGAATTCTTTCATAAACAGAAACGTTTTAAAAGAATTGACAAAACTCCTTATCTCTGACAGAACACCCGCTAAGGCTTGATGGAATAAGTAAGTGTCAGTAAATTTCTTGACCGCTTGTTATCATGATTTCTTTCTGATAGAGAGAACAAGAGGATTTAAAAGTATCTTATTCATGAGAATATTACGTAGATTAGCATTGATGCTGGCCGGAATGGGCGTTTTTACTTTAACGTCGTGTTTATTCCCCAAAATTTCCTGCGTGGCCGTTCAAGCCCTGAACGGATGGCAGATACTCGAACCGGGACTTGAACTCGGTACCTTTGAATCACCGCAGATTGCAGAGGTTGGGGATTCATTAATCCAGGTATTACGAATCGATCCCCGGTTTTTTGAGTTGCGTTTGTTGAACGCTTCAGCAAAGGAGGCTCAACAATTACTTTCAGCAAAAATCTGGTGTCAGACCTATAAGTTAACTGCGGCCATTAACGCCAGTATGTATCAAAAAGATTATCTGACCAGTGTGTCGCTGATGCGTACCGCTAATCATGTCAATAATCCGCGTCTTTCAAAAGACAATGCCATTTTGGCATTTGGCGCACTTACCGCAGATGTGCCATTAGTAAAAATTATTGACCGCCAATGTGAAAATTTTGATGAATGGCAGAAAAAATATACGACCTTCGTGCAAAGTATTCGGATGATCTCGTGTCATAGACGTAACGTTTGGCGTCAGCAGCCTCAGAAATGGAGCACGGCCCTAATCGGTACGGATTCGCAGGACCGGGTCTTATTTATTCATGCTCGTGCGCATTATAGCACCCATGACCTGATCAATATTTTATTGCAACTGCCGATCTCGATTGAGCGCGCCATGTACACTGAGGGCGGGGGGGAAGCACAATTGTTCGTGCGCAGCGGCGATCAGCAATATGAATTTGTCGGAGGCTATAACGCCGGCTTGCACCCATATACCAACGCTCATCCTATTCCTAATGTCATTGGAATTGTCCGGCGCGAACGCGCAATGGTTCCGTAAATCTACGCGAGATAGTGTTCTCGCCACATTTCAAAGACAAGCAGGGTCCAGAGTTGTTTGCGGTGATCGCATTTTCGGGCAAAATGTTCTTCCAGTAATCGGTTGATGTATGGATAATGAAAAATGCCTGCTTTTTTGATGCGCTCTTCGTTTAAATAAGAGAGCAGCATCGTCTTCAATTCGTTATTGAACCACTTTGATAGGGGGATGCCGAAGCCTTTTTTCTTGCGTTGCACGATCTCTTTGGGCAGTAGATTTTTGGTCGCGTGTTTGAGAATATATTTCGTTGTGACTCCACGTAATTTATACAGATCTGGCAATTTGGCAACATATTCCACAAAAGTATGATCTAAATAGGGGACGCGCACTTCTAATGAGTTCGCCATGCTCGCCCGATCCACTTTCACCAGAATATCATCTTGAAGATAGAGTTTCAAAGAAAGATACAGGAGGCGTTCGAAGTCTTTCAACAAGGTACTTTCAGAAATATAACAAAGGACATCTTCAAACGGACGGCTTTGAGGGAACGATGCTTGGAAGTCAGGAGAAAGTAATGCCTGCTGTTCTTGTTCTAAAAATGCGCTCATCCAGGCAAAAAATCGAACTTCAGACGCCAGACCGATTCCTCGCAGAAATTGTTTGGCTTTAAACTCAAAGCTCATATCACGAAAAGATACTGGCAGAGAATGGATAAGGCGCGTGAAGACTGATTGTACTCTCGGAGGAAGGAGAGTATAATATGTTGCGCATTTATGAGCGAGATACGTAGGATACCCGGCAAATAACTCATCAGCCCCATCTCCGCCCAGGGCAACTTTCACATATTTGGAGGTCATCTGAGATAACAAAAACGTCGGGATCATTGATCTATCTGCTAACGGTTCATCCAGGCTCTTGAATACCAGGGGGAGTACCTCCAGCATTTTCTGGCTGCTCAACACTTCATGATGATGACGGGTTCCCAGAAGATGCGCAACCTTCTCTGCATAAGGGGTTTCATCAAAGGAACGTTCTTCAAAACCGATGGAAAAGGTTTGAAGCTGGTATGAACTGGCCTGAGCTGCCAGCATGGCGATTGTGCTTGAATCAAGTCCGCCGCTGAGCCAGACGCCAACAGGCACATCACTCAGTAAGCGTTTTCGCACTGATTCTCTGAGGCGAAAAATCAACTCTTCGGCGTCGTCGCCTATCCGTCTTTTTCCGCGCCCCTCCTTTTTTAAAGGAATATTCCAGTATTGGCGGATTTCCGTCACATGCTCGTGATGAAACAGCCAATTACCCGATTGTAGTTTTTTAATGCCTTGCAAGATCGTTGCAGGAGCCGGGACATATTCATACGTCAGATATTTCCGTAATCCATCAGCATCTAATTGCGCTTCAACCAGTGGATGATGTAAAATGGCTTTTAATTCAGAGGCAAAGATGAGACCCCCGGAGTATTCCATATAATGTAACGGTTTAATTCCTAAGCGATCACGCGCCAGGAAGAGCGTTCGTTCGGTGTTATTCCAGATAGCAAAAGCAAACATGCCATTCAGTTTTTTCACACAGTCGGTGCCATATTCTTCATACAGGTGCAGGATGACCTCTGTATCGCTATGTGTATAAAAGTCATATTTCTTTTCGAGCAATTCCTTGCGGAGTTCGGGGAAATTATAGATTTCGCCGTTAAACACTATCCATAACGATTGATCCTCATTGTGAATCGGTTGTTTTCCGCCAGCCAGATCAATAATACTTAAACGACAACTGCCAAGCGCTGCTCTGTCACTGAGATAGATTTCCTGTTCATCCGGCCCGCGGTGGAGAAGAGCAGAAGTCATACTGGTAATCATCTGTTGAATGTCAGTGGCCCTCTCTTTAAAACAGGTAAAACCCGCAATTCCACACATTGGCAAAATAATTCCTGGTTGAGTTAACGTTGCTGTAATAAGTTTTCATACACCTGTTCGGTTAATTGAACATTCAACTCAAGCGAGAACATCTGTTCCACTCGTTTTCTTCCGGCAAACCCCATAATATTCCAATTTTCATGATTCAGCAGAAGTCGTTCCAAAGCCTGCCGTAAAGCTTCAGCATCCTGTGGAGGAATAAGCAACCCTGTCTGTCCATCCACAACAATTTCGGGAACTCCTCCCACCGCGGTCGCAATAATCGGTTTTTTCATGGCCATGGCTTCAATAACGATCTTCCCAAAGGGTTCTTGCAGCGAAGGCAGCACCAGAATGTCAAGCTGGTCCAATATTTCGGAAATATCACTTCGAAATCCCCACCATTTCACATAAGGTTCAAGGTGCGCTTCTTTGATATACCGCTCCAGTTGTTCCGTATAACACCCCTGACTGTGTGTTGATTCTTTTCCCACAATCCAGAGCTTGAGCGCAGGATATGCGTGCACGAGGGACTGGAAAGCTTGCAGTAAAAATCGGTGTCCTTTGCGTTCGCCAATTTGTCCCACAATTCCGATGATCACTTCGGATTTTTCACAAACAGAATCTTGGCGCGGCTGATATTGCCGCAGATCAACGCCATCATACACGCGAATAATCTGTTGATAGGGAATGTGTTCACTGATGAGATACTGCTTGACCGCTTCGGAAATCGCTATCAACCTGGTATTTTGCCGAATTGTCCAGCGTCCCATGCGTCCGAGGGGTTCAATATCGCGAATATGTCCGATCGTGGAAATCGGCAGCAACCGTGCCAGCGCACCCGCATATTCTGAACTGAAATTCGTATTGGCATGCAGCAGGGCCGGTTGTTCTGTGAGCAGAACAGAGCGCAAAAAAGGCAATACGCTTAGGAACCTCGGAAACGAATAGCGATTTAAGCCGTTTAAGAGCGGAATACGTATCCAATGCACATCAAGCTCCAAAAGTTTCAGGGCGAATTCACCCTGCGGAGCAAGTATTACCGGTTGAAATCGCTTTCGATTCAGATATGTCAGCAGGTTCAAAAGCGCGACTTCTGCCCCGCCGATGTAGGCCGCGTGATTCAGATAGAGAATTTTATAGCGTTTCCCCACATCTCTTCCTTGTTGAGTGTATGTTAGCTACGTGAATAATTCTTTTTTACAACGACAGAGGTTTTTAAACGCAGCATAGATCTGTCAAATGAGATTCGGAAGGCTGATACGTTCTTGTTTTCAAAGCAAATTTACCAACTTCCTCCGGTCACGCGGACAACTTCTTCCAAAGTTGTGACACCGCTTATCAATTTTTGGATAGCGCTTTGGCGTAAGGTAAGCATTCCTTCTTTGATCGCCTGTTTTTGGATGTCTTGCGATCCGGCATTTGTATGGATCATCTTTCGAATTTCATCACTGACCGGCATAATTTCAAAAATGGCGATACGTCCGTAATAGCCAGTCCCACGGCATTTCGTACATCCCTCGCCTTTGAAAAAGTGCAAATGGGAGGGGTCGGTCTCAGAGAGGTTCAGCGCGGCAAGCTCGCGGGGAGTCGGGGTATACGTTTTAGCGCAGCCCTGGCAGACTTTGCGTACCAGGCGTTGGGCTAACACCGCAATTAACGTAGATTCCACGAGAAAAGGCTCTGCGCCCATATCTACCAGCCGCGCAATGGCCGAAGGCGCGTCGTTCGTGTGCAGGGTACTGAACACCAGATGGCCGGTTAGAGCCGCATGAATGGCATTTTCCACGGTTTCATAATCGCGAATTTCACCAACCATGATCACATCCGGGTCCTGGCGCACAATATTCCGCAACGCTGTGCCAAAGGTTAAACCTGTCTCAGGACGGACTGCGATTTGATTCAATTCTTCCTGCATCATTTCAATGGGATCTTCAATCGTCATCACATTAATCTGCTCGGTCGACAATTTATCAAGGGTCGAATAGAGTGTGGTCGTTTTCCCGCTGCCGGTCGGGCCTGTAATCAGAATAATTCCATTCGAATGCGAAATAAAGGACAGGTATTTTTTGACTTCTTCCGGAGTAAAACCCAGATCTTCAATATCCTGCACCAGGGTCCCGCGATCAAGAACCCGGACCACGATTTTTTCGTCAAAAGCTACTGGCATAGTCGAAACGCGCAACTCGATATCACGCCCTTGAAAGCGCGTTTTGATACGTCCATCCTGAGGCTTGCGTTTTTCGGCAATATCCATGCGCGAAAGCATTTTGATGCGCGACGTAATCGCCGCATTGACCGAACGCGGCATTCTATGAATGTTGTGCAAAATGCCATCGATACGCAGACGAATCTGGCTGTAATTGCGTTTTGGTTCGATATGAATATCGCTGGCGCGCTGTTCAAAGGCGTAATTGAAAAGCAAATTCACGGCATTTACGATATGTTTATCAGTATAACGGATATTCACATCGGTATATTGTTCTAAATTGCCAAGATCAATACGTTGAGAGAGATCTTTTTCCGCTGCTCTGACAGAAGTACGAAAGCCGTAAAATTCTCTGATGATTTTCAAAATATCAGACTTGGTGCTGATCACCGGTCGCACGCGTAAGCCCGACACTTTGCGCACCGTATCCAGAGCCTCAATATCCCACGGGTTGACGACCGCCACACTCAGTAGTTCCTGATCTTCATCAATAGTCATCGGCACAATCAGATGCCGCATCGCAAAAGGCTCAGAAATTTTTGAGGTCACAACATCCAGGTTTAATTTTAGAGGATCTAAACGTACAAAGGGCAGTTTCCAATGCGTCGCCAGAGTTTTCATGATCATCTCTTCAGTCAAAATCGCTTGCTCATTGAGTGGCAATCGCAGCCGCATAGACGTCAACACATCCACTATGGTGATCTGTTCTGGAGCGGCCTCTTTGTTCATTGGTTTGCCGGACCCATTGCCTGCATCTTTCAAGACTTTTGTTTGCAGCAACTTACGATGTTTTTCGCCCTGTGCCAGGATCTGCTGCACCTGTTCCGCAGAAAGTAAGTGATTTTCTTGTAAGACCTGGCAGATAAATTCTGTATCAAGAGATTTTGAAAGCATGAGTTTTATTCAATATTGAATGATTGAACATTGCAACATTGAATATCCAACATTGAACGTTTAGACTAACATAGCGCCCTCGAGTTGCAACAGGTTACGTTTCATGGCTAATCCTCCGCCATAACCAATTAACTTCCCCTGCTTGCCGATTACGCGATGACAGGGAATGATAATCGGAAGAGGATTCGCGCCATTTGCCAACCCAACGGCACGGCTTAAGTTTGGGTTGCCCAGGGATGTCGCAATTTCACCATAGGTCATGGTCAGGCCATAGGGAATTGTACGGACGATCTGCCATACCCGCTGTTGAAAGGGGGTACCTCGCAATACCAGGGGCACCGTGAAGTCTCGTCGGATTCCGGCAAAATACTGCTGCAATTCCGTAAGCGCCTGAGCGCAACAGGCCGGAGAGCAAGAAGTCTCCTGTACATCGAACAATGCTGCTTCGGGAAAATATTTGCGCAACAGGGCTGTAAACGGTTGCGCCTGATCTGTTCCCAGGAGGATACGTTCAACGCCGTCTTGCGAGCAGGCAATTGTGAAGCAACCCAGGGGCACTGTTAGTGCATGATAAAAAATATCCATATCTTTATCTTTCGAACTAAAAACCGAGTTTCTTAAAGAAACTCGGTTTTTTCTATTTTTTGTGTCTGCTATGTTTGACGCGGCTTATTGTAAATTGGTTTGCAGTCGTTCAGTAGAAAATCCCACATTATCCAGGCTGAATTCTTTACCATGGAAAGAAATCCAGCTCGTATGATCATATTCAAGTTGGTGTTTACGCAGATCTGCGGCAATATTTGCCCGGATCTGCTGCCAGCCGGTCTGCTGCGAGTCGCTCATGGTATCCAGAGGCATATAAATATAATTACCGGGGGAGGCCATGCTTTGGAATTCTGCCTGCGGCACGTAGGCCAAATAATATTCTCGTTGATCTTTCGTGCTGATTTTGAGAATCATTTTAAAGTCTTTGTTGGCTTTCACATTCGCAACAAAGATCGGTTTATCCGATACGCGCGCACTGGCATCCCTGGGATAGGTGAGTACCATGGCCTGATCCGTTTCCGATTTGGCATACAGAAAATTGTTTGGCACCCCGGTTCCACGTACCTCGATACCCTGGATTAATGGCGTATCTGTCTCCTGCGCAAGTCGGATCACCCCGGCTCCGAAGTGCAGTTTCCATCCGGTATCCAGCGGATACAGGCCTTTTTCAAAATCATCAACAGAGGTGAGTACTTCACCTTGCATGCTCATGTTTTTCAGAGAGAGTTCTGCGCCGCGCACAGAAAAACGTAACGCACGTTGGTACAAGAGTCCTGTGCCTGCCAGGAGATCTTGCGCCAGGTTCAAGCGCAGATCATGCCATTGATCATCGGTAAGATCCGGATCAAGGGCATAGTACACATATTGGTCGATCCGTTTACGCGGCAGCAGAGAGGTCTGTTGCGTTTCCGACGTTTGGGCTTGCCGGGCCAGGTAACTTGACGGTGTATAACAAAGAGTATATGGCATTTCACCGTCAGCCGCCGCGATCACCTGCGCACAAATGATGAACTCTTGCGAGCTTTTCACCTGCAACACGAACTCTCCCTGGTGGACAGAGACTTGCTGATTGTTACGCGGATACACAGCAGTAATGGCTTGCGAGGTTGGAATGGCACGTTCGGTGTTTTTGGATTTGAAAGCCATTACGCCAAATTCATCGCGGTGCAAATCGGCGAAAACCTGACCCTGCACAATTTCCCAGCCCAATGCCTCTGATGGTGGTTCTGTCGGTGTTGGCGGCAGGGATGCGAATTCTTCTGGCAGTGTGGTTTGTAAAGCGGCATTGGAAAGGAGTGATCTGTTACCGCTACGATCGACGGCCTTAAGCGCAAAAGTATACGTCGTAGCAGGGGCAAGGTTGGTCACAACAAATTCCTGAACAGCACCCGGGAGTAAGGGAGTTGGCGGTATCAGGATTGGCTGCGCAGATTCCCAGGAGGCGTCATTCAACAGTGCGCCTTCCTCCGACAGAGCCAGATAGCGAATCTCATAAGATGCGATCTGCGCATCCTCAGAAAACAACGCAACTTCCGATGTTTCATTCTCGCTGCCTCCTACCTGAGTTCCTGTGGCATCCGTCGGAACAGTCCAGGCCAGCAGAACACTCGTTGCGGTCGGAAACAACGCTTGCAAATCAGCGATTGCTTCCGGCGGCGTCAGATCGGCAGTACGTCCAACAACCGCCCCTGAGAGAGGCGATAGGTTTCCGCTGTTGTCAATAGCACGGACAGCAAAATAATAGCGGGTATTCTCAGCAAGCCCGGTGATCGTGTAATTCATCAAACTACCCGAAGCAGAAGCTTTAAGAGTTTGATCCATAGTATCCGCCATACGTGCGGTTGTCCAGGTGTTTTCATCAATCGGCTCCAGACTATAGCGCAAGTCATAGACATCGGGCCTGTCGTGGGTGGCGTCATCTGCTTGCACAGTCCATCCGAGTGTTACAGAATCTTTGGTCGTCTGGGTGACTGCCAGATCGGTCACCGGGTTCGGAGGAATCGTATCAACCGTATCGGCCACGGCAATATTGGACAGAAGCGATGTTTCTCCTCGCACATCAATGGACTTCAAAGCTACATAGTAGCGACGGTTCGGAGACAACTTCTCAATGGTAATCGCTTCTGTTGCGCCTGGCGCGTTAGGTGTGAGACTATGTCGGACTCTCGTGGCTCGATCCCAACGTTCGACGATCTCGGGATCTTCAGAGAAGCGGATGTCATAGCGCGCGATGCGACCATCTGCGCCCAGGGTCCCCGGAGCAGTCCAGGAGAGAGTCACACTGGTCTCAGTTCCTCCGGCAAAGGCAAGATCCGTAACGGACGGCGGTAATACTTTAGACACTTCCACCATATTGGAAAGTTCAGAAATATTTTTGGCTTGATCGACCGTTTTCATGGCCACATAATACGAACGGCCCGGCTCAAGTCCTGTGAGAGTATATTCCTGATGAGTCCCGGCCGATTCAGGCAATGGTTCACCTGGGACGACCTGGGCGTTCTCCCATTTTTTAAGATCTGATTCTTTCAGGGCATAGCGAATATCATAGAACGCTGCCACTCCGCGGTCACGATTGTCACCAGGCGCAGTCCAGGTCACGTGAATATCGCCGTTCGGCAGGCGTGATGCCGCCAGGTCAAGAATGGCCGCCGGAGGTGTGAAATCTTCAGGTCCCCACTGGACGACATTCGAGACATCGCTTACGTTTAAAGCCTCATCAAAAGTACGCAGAGCGAAATAGATCTTATCTTCGTGATAAGGTACCTGCACAGTTGCATGTTGAGGCGTTCCGCTGATGTCAGGGGACGGAACATCCTGTATCATGTTGAGGGTATTCCAATTTTCTGTTGTCGGGGGAAGCGTACCATAACGAAGTTCGTATCTGGTCGCAGTGCCATCATAGTCATTGTCCCCGGGTGCAGTCCAGCTAAACGCCAGGGATCGAATTCCGGCGGAGGCATCTCCCAGATCCGTGATTGCGAGATCCGTGATCTCAGATGGCGCAATCAGATCCAAGCGATTAAGTTCCACAACATTCGAAAGTTTGCTGAGAGACGGTTTCCCCTCCATTGGGCCGGGTTGCTGCTGAACAACTCGGAGGGCAAAAAACATCTGCTCATAGACTGGGACGTTGTTCAGGGTTGCAGATTCTGCGTGTCCCGGCTGATTGACCGGCGTAATCGTGGCAAGCGATGTGGCTTTATCCCAGGTGGCGTCTGTGATCCTGGAAGTTGCGTAGCGAATGTCATAGTGGCGTTCGTCTCCTGAGAGCACGCCGCCAGGTGCAGTCCAGGCAAATGTAACGTTTTCGCCTGAAAACTCAGGAATGCGCAGATCCGCCACATTCTCCGGACTGGTCGAGACCTGGATAATATTCGAAAGTGCTGACACATTGCCGTCGGTGTCAATCGCTTTGATCCCAAATTCATAGCGAACATTGGGCTGCAAGCCAGAGAGCAGGAATTGTTCCGGCTCACCTTTAGATGACGGGATGGGGCTGTCAGGATGCAGATTCGCCTGCTGCCAGGTGGCTTCTGTCAGCGTTTGTTGGCTATAGCGGATCTCATAGTCAGCGGGGGTATCATGCACGTTGTCATCGCCCGGAGAATTCCAGCGCAGAAGCACGGAACTCTGATCAACCATTTCGGCTGCCAGGGTTGTAATCGGTTGAGGGGCAATAGTATCGGCAGTTGTCACAGTGACCATATTTGACAGAGGCGACTGATTACCGCTGGCATCGCTGACCACAATGGCGATATAATAGGTGGTATTTGGAAGCAGAGGATCTGACAAGCTCAGGGTTTCCCGTGAACCGGCCGGGGCTGGACGTGGGACCAGGGAGGCGGCCTGTAGCGTATTCCAATTCTGAAGAGTCACAGGATCCGGAGCATAGCGGAGGTCATAGGTTTTCGCCTGACCTTGCATGCCATCTTCCCCGACAGCGGTCCATTCCAGGAAAATATTGCCGCTTTCACTGCTGACCACCCGTAAATCCGTGATCGGTGCAGGAGGTTCTGCATCTTTCGTACTGGCCCGTACAATATTGGACATGTCGGAAGTGTTACCGAAATCATCCACACTTTTCAGAGCTACAAAGAAGGTTGAATCCGGTTTTAAACCAGTGATGGTGAAAGAATCTTTCGTGCCGGCCAGCGAGGGTTGCAGAGAATTAGGAATGTCAATCGCCTGCTCCCAGCCTTTAAGTTGATTCAGGGTCGGCGCCAGACGAATGTGGACAGCGCTGGCCTGACCTTGTTGTCCATCGTCGCCGGTAGCAGTCCAGGAAAGGCGGATCCAATCCTCACCAGTGTCATCAACCGCTAGATCGATCACTGCATCCGGAGGAAGAGTATCAACCTGCGGCACCTGGACAACATTCGAAAGAGCCGAAATATTGCCGAGGGCGTCAACAGACTTTAAGGCGACATAGTAGGTCGTGTCGCGCATTGCATGCGTCAGGGTCAGAGTTTCCAGCGTCTCCGGCGGCGAGGGAGAAAGGCTGTGGGTGAAAACCTCTGCTGATTCCCACGTCTCTTCCGTGATTTCTGTGCGTGCGTAACGCAGGTCATAACGACTCACCTGCGACGAGTCTTCGCCGAAATCCTGGGGAGCGGTCCAGTTCAGGGTGAACTTATCGGGGCGAAGTTCTTCAATCACCAGATCGGTCACAGAAGCTGGCGTAGAATAGCCCAGGGTTTTGAAACGCAGAATATTGGAGAGTTCAGAGGTGTTCCCCTGGTTATCAAGGACGCGTAAGGCGACAAAATACGTGGTATTCTCATTGAGGCCGGAGATAAGTGCGGTCTCTTTCGTTCCAGGGTGCGCAGGAACAGGCAAATCCGGTACATCAATCGCCTCATGCCAGGAATTAATAGCGCGAACAGTGCCTCCATAACGCAGGACGTAGGCTGACGCGAGGTTTTGATGTCCATCGCCACCGACGGCGGTCCAGGAGAGTCTGGCCCAGTCTTTGCCCATCTGCTCAATGCTCAGATCCGTTACGGCAGCCGGAGGCATGAGATCATCCATCGCAGTTTCAATTACGTTCGAGAGAGTAGAAGCATTTCCGTTATGATCAATTGTTTTAATGCCGACAAACACGGTTTCGCCAATTGGGATGCCAGGTAATTCATAGGACTGGATCGTGCCGGCTTCAGTAGGTTCGGGAGGATTGTCAGCCAGCGTTGCTGCCAGCCATTCGATGTCATCCGTGATTGGAAAATCTGAATAGCGGATTTCATAACGTGCGGCTTTCCCCATATTTAAGCTACTGCCCGGGGCAGTCCAACTCAGTGTGACGGTCGTCCCACTGATATGCGTCACGTGTAAGTCCACAATGCGCGCGGGTGGAATCGTATCGCGAGGGCTCCAAACCGCAACTTCCGACAGATCGGAAATATTTAAGGCATCGTCAATCACTTTGATTCCCCAAAAGATTTCGCGATCGTTCCAGGGTTTGGGCACTTGAAACCGTTGTTCTGTTCCGGCGGGTAAGGGAGCCGGTTCACCCTCAATTTGAATGGCTCGCATCCAGGTCAGGTCAGTTAAGGGGACCTCAGCATAGCGAATGTCATAGGTAACGGCGGTGCCATTGGGGCCATCGTCACCCACAGCGGTCCAGGAGAGTTCTAACAGAGCGTCATTCAATTCAGTTACTTTCAGGTCCACAATCCGCGTTGGCGGGATACTATCCTGTCGTTCAAAGCGGACCACATTAGAGAGTGGGAAGGCTTGAGTCTCGTCTATAATACGGACCGCCAGATAGATCATATCAATCGGCTGGTCGTCAGGGGCCTTCAAATCGGCTAATTGCTGGACTTCACGTGAGCCAGGGGCCGACAGAGGAATTTGTGTCGGATATGGCACGGCTGTGGCCCAGGTCTCTTCGGTGATGGGTTGAGCTGCATAGCGGATCGTATACACAGCGTTCGGAGAATACGCACCGGACGGCGTGGTCCAGGTAAGAGTGACCGTATTCCCCTGATAATCGGAGATCACCAGGTCAGAGATATACCCCGCAAGAATTTCCCGCGGAATAATGGGTGTCTGAGTTACGGGTAAGATTTCACTGCTTGGGGCCTGGGAACCGCCAGAGATTTGTGGCGTTGCCCCCGGATAAGCCGCGATGATGCGGACGTCAGGCGCTGACGTAACGGGCACAGGAGTATCGGTCGGACGAATTGGCATAGCGACGGTAGCAATAATGGTGGGAGGACGGAAACCGTAAGTTCCGGAATGCGCAGGATCGCCATGAAAATTTTGCCAGGCTATACGTGGTGTCACTGAGCCAGTACGAGGAAAACTCCAGACATAAACCTGTTGATCTTTTGAGCCAACCACGACTTCAAGCGTGCCATCACCATCCAGATCCGCCACGGCCGGCGATGCAGCAATGGAACCGCCTGTGGCTTTCGGCCAGCCAGGCAGAAGTCGGCCCTCGACATCCCAGATATAGACTTTTTGGTCTTTTGAACCAATGATGATTTCAAGGCGGCCATCACCGTTTAGATCAGCAACGACTGGCGAGGCCGAAATCTCGGCATCGGTTACAGTCGGCCAGCCAGGCAAGAATTGGCCTTTGGCGTCCCACACATACACTTTTCCATCCTTACACCCGATGATAATCTCTAAGCGCCCATCGTTGTTAAGATCTGCCAACGCAGGAGACGATGGAATTTGATGTCCGGCAGTTATGGGCCAGCCAGGTTTTCGTTCCCCCTGGCTGTTCCAGACAAAGACTTTATCCCAGGAGCCAACCACGACTTCCAGGTTTCCATCGTTATCAATATCGCCGACCGCCGGGGAAGACGGCACGACATGTTCAGTGGCCGTAGGCCAGCCTTCAAGTTCAGTGCCATCCCCTTTCCAGGCAAAAACCCGATTATTATCTGTACCGACGATTACGTCAAGTATACCATCCCCATCCAGATCTGCCAGAGCCGGGGAAGAATAGACAAATAACCCTGTTGGTTTCGGCCATCCACGCGCCAGCGTGCCGTCAGCATTCCAGGCATAGACTTTATTATCAAACGACCCGACCACGATTTCAGGAAGTTGATCGCCGTCAATATCGCCGACTGCCGGAGAAGAATAGACCACGCTGCCAGTTACTGCCGGCCATCCCGGCAGTAAACTGCCGTGAAAATTCCAGGCATAGACTTTATTGTCAAACGAACCGACAATCACATCAAGACGTCCATCTCCATCAATATCCGCCAGGGCTGGAGAAGATCGTACAGAATCGCCGGTTGTCACCGGCCAACCGGGCATTAATGTGCCGTCTGGTTTCCAGGCATACACTTTATTATTGTCTGAACCTACGACGATTTCTAACATTCCATCGCCATCCAAATCTCCAAGAACGGGTGAAGAATTGACCGGAGCACCCGTATTTTGGGGCCAGGCAGAGGGGACAAATTGCGCGCTGGCTATAGAAATCTGTAAGCAAAGATTACACCAGCAGAAAACTCCGACCGTCAGGAATATTGAACGAAAAATACGACGAATTACCATCATAGCGAGAATTGAGAAGTGAGAATTGAGAATTGAGATTTGCCAATCTTCAATTTTCAATTTTCTTGCTCAAAGGTATTGTGAAGTAAAAGGTTGTTCCAACGCCGATCTGACTTTCTAACCAGATTCTGCCTCCATAAAGTTCAACAAGTTTTTTAGAAATCGCCAACCCTAACCCGGTGCCATTATATTCTCGAGTCAGAGAACCGTCTACCTGGCGGAATTCATCAAAAAGAATATCAAAGTTCTTCTGACGAATCCCGATCCCCTGGTCTTGAATACTGACAACCAGAGAATTCTCTTCTGGAATATCCTGGGATCGGGGATAAGCTGGGCGCCAAGCATCTTTCGGCAGTTGAGATGCCGGAAAAGCTGAAATAATAATATCGCCCGAAGAGGAAAATTTAATTGAATTATCCAATAAGTTATAAAGAATTAGTTTAACTTTTTCACGACTGCAATAACAATCGGGAAGTTGTTGTTCGATATTCACCAGGATCCGCAGTTGTTTTTGCAAAGCATGGTTGCGAAGTTCGTGCAACACTTCCTGAACAAGCTGAGTGATTGATACATATTCAGATTTCAGCACGATTTGACCTGCGTTCAGCATAGAAATTTCAATCACATCATTCAAGACTCTGAGGAGGTGATTACCGCTATTTAAAACCATGCTTAATTGTCGGTGTTGTTCCTGATTTACTGGACCGCTATAGCCCTGTAATACTAATTCCGTGAAACCTATAATCGAATTAAGCGGTGTACGCAATTCATGTCCGATATTTGCCAGAAACTCAGATTTCAATTGATCCAATTCTCGCAAACGACGGTTCGCATGATCTAACATTGCATAATTGGCCATAATTTCTCGATTCGATTCTCGTAATTGAGCGATCAAGCGTTTCCGTTCCAGTTTGATCCGGCTGCGTTCCAGGATTTGGGAGATCGTGCTCAGCATCGCTTCAACCAAAAACGGTTTTCTGATATACGAATCAACATGTGAAGCAATTGCACTAATCGCAATGTCTTCATCGCCATAGGCAGTTATAAAAATGATTCCGACATCCGGAAGAGCTTTTCTGATTTCTTGCAGCACTTTCATTCCGGAAATATCAGGTAACTTATAATCTAACAGGATCAGATCCGGAGTGACCGTCTCCAGGATCTTCAAACATTCACTGCCTGTAGCGGCTTCTACAGCAGCATAATGATGTTTTTCGATTGTGGTTTTTAACAGATCGCGAATATCTTTCTCATCATCAACAATTAAAACCGTCGGAACGTAAGGAATTTCCTCCTCTGTTCCCAACATATACTGAATCTGTTTCAACAGATCCGCGGGGGCGAAAGGTTTCATCAAGCAACGATCCGCCAAAATGGGATAAGTCATGTTCCCCACCTGGAACCCGTGTTCCAAATCTTCGTGGGAAAGATAAATAGCTGATGTCATGATAATCGGGATGTCGCCTAATTGAGGATGCTTTTTCAACACTTGGCACAATTCGAAACCGTTCATTTTTTGCAAAAGCGCATCAAGCACGATCAGATCGGGCTGATATTGGCAGGCAATCTCCTCAACAAGTTCGGAATCATCTATTGTGTGCACGTCGTAACTATAATGAGCTAAATAGTGTTTCAGGTGCTCTGATAACTGTTGATCATTATATACCAGGAGTAGTTTTACCGTCATATCGTTATCACCATTGGGCTTTCCTCAGCAATGTCAGAAAGATTTTGATCATTAAGTAAGTATACATAAATTTTGAACGTTTATTTGGGAAAAAGCTCGCCTATCAGACAAAAACCAGGAAATCTTTGCTTATAAAACATCCCTGTCGTTACTGATAAAGAAATATACCAAAATCCTGGAAGGATTGTCAAGACAAAAACCCTGTAGAGAAGATTATATCGTAAAAAAGATTGCTGTTTTACGAAAAACCTCAAATGATTGGCGAAGTGCTCGAGGTGATGAAAGGCTTGGCCAATGAGGGCAGAAGCATGATTGTCGTGACGCATGAGATGGGGTTTGCGCGTGAAGCGGCAGATAAAATTTCTTTTATGGATCAGGGGCAACTGGTTGAAACCAAAGCTCCGGCAGAATTTTTCAACAACGCCGAACATGAAAGTGCGCGGCGATTTTTGAGTCAGATTTTGTAAGGAACTACAAGGATTTCTTATAAGCAAGGATTTATGAATAGCGCCTGAAAACGAATAGATATATAGCGAAATCGGATCGTAGTCAACGCTTCAGCGTTTCTGGACAGGCTTAAAACCTCGTTAAAGCGTTGACTACGAGCCTTATTCCCAACAAAGACAATACGTTCAAGTTGCAGGAAGTATCTTTCTGTTCCCTGAACTTTGCCTTATAGAAGATACTATGAAAAATTTATGTTTGATGATTCCCGGACCGGTTGAAGTCGCTCCCGATGTTCTCGCTGCGATGGCGGAACCAATGGTTCCACACTATGGGAAAGAATGGACAGAATTTTATTACGAAACCTCAGGGTTGCTTCAAAAGATTTTTCACACTGAGGGAGACATCTTTATTTTTGCGGGTTCCGGGAGCGCCGGACTTGATGCAGCTTTTGCCGCAACAGTGTTTCCTGATGGAAAATTGCTCATTCCGAAAAATGGATTTTTTGGCGAGCGACTGGAAGAAATCGCGCGAACCTATTCCTCGCAAGTCCATACCCTGGGGTTTCCTACCGGACAGCAAATTGATCTCAATCAACTCGAAGACACCCTGCGCCGAAACCGGTTTGATGCGCTGGCGCTTACCCATTGTGAAACCTCAATCGGAATGCTGACGCCGATTCAGGAGGTGGGGCAGCTTTGCCGAAAATATGGGGTGTTGTGTATTGTTGATGCGGTTTCGTCGTTAGCCATTGAACCGCTAGAAATGGATGCCTGGGGGATTGATCTGTGCGTGTCGGCCTCGCAAAAAGGGCTTGAATCTCCGCCAGGAATTGGTTTGGCGGCCGTCGGAAAAACGGCCTGGAACGAATTGAACAGGTCAACAGCCTGGGTTGGTTTCTGAATTTTAAAATCTGGAAAAAGTATGAAAAAGAATGGGGGGATTGGCATCCGCAGCCGATTACGCATGCCGTGAACAATTTGAAAGCCCTGAGAAAAGGGATTGATCGCGTTCTTGAGGAGGGACTTGAGGCTCGCTTCCAGCGGCATCGCGAGTGTACGCGCCAATTACGACAAGGACTTCAAGCACGTGGTTTTGAATTGTGCGTTCCTGATACGCTTGCTTCTCACGGGGTGACGTCGGTCAGAGATCCGCGCAATAAAGTCGCAGAACTTCTCGCATACCTGCGAGAAGAACAGGGCATCGCGCTGGCCGGCAGCCTTGGAGAACTGAAAGGCAAGGTGTTTCGAGTCGGTCATATGGGCACCGGAGCAACAGCAGAAGCGATTAAGATGGTGCTGGCAGCCCTGGATCAAGCGAGCATTGCCCTGTACCATGACCGGTAAATCCGTCAAATGACTAACAGGTTTGTAGTTCCAGCTTTAACGGAGAATTCCGCCTGAAGGCGGAACTACGAACCTGCGTGACTGACGAAATTATGCAGCGCCCGGAACATAAATGGTTTTCCGGTGAAATGAGTCAAGAAGAACGCGCCAAAATCAGCGAATATTACAAAAGCCGCTACGGCGCCGCGCCGTAAATCAGGATATTCTTTGAATTCATCGATCTTCTAAACTCAGATCATACTGGCGTTATTCGTCTGACAGAATGGAGCATTCTGAGTAAAGCCTTGTGACTTGAGTATTCATTTACAACGTGTTTGTGAATAAGCTCAGGATGTAATCATAGGTTCTGCGATGGCGACGGGCAAGATTGAGTTGTTTCCCGATCTCCCTGATTTTTTCTTGAAGGTCTTGCGATTTCCCTTGCTGTTTGAGTTCATTGAGAAGCAGGGACAGTTCCCACTCAAGGATTTCTCTCTGCAAGCGGAGGATCGTGTGTCGTGTTCTGTGGTACAGCAATCGCTCCTCTTTTGACCCTGGCGACAGTTCTTGAAGCTGCTGTTCTGCGGTATATTTTTCCGCTCGTAAGCTCGCAATCTCGTTTTCAAGCGCGGAGAGGATGCGGGGATCAACCGTGGTTCTACCTTCCCCTACCGGCCAATCGGGAAAAAAGATTACTTTAGTCCCGGAGGTGATCTGTTTGAATCGATCTCGAAGAGGAGTTCCGGCACTATCGCCAAATGTATAAAGAAGATGCTCGATTTTCTTCCTGGCAAGAGCAACGGTTTCTCCTTTTTTCTTTCCAAACGGATCTGTATTGAGATACGGTTTTGAAAAGGCATAGTCTCGATTGTACGGGTTATACACCCGGATCAGGCTTTTGCCCGGTTCTATGGTCTGTATTCCCGACCAGGGGAGAGGTTCATCCCAAAACGTTGTTGAGGTGGATGTACCTTCAAAGATCGTGTTCTCAAACAGAAGATAGCCATAGTCAAACAGATAAAACCACTTCAGAAATTCAACAGAACGAACGTCGGCATCTACGCTTATGAGTGCAAGTTCAAATCGAGTGCTGCGTTCATCCTTGGCGGAAGGCACATACATGTTGGGGCCGGCGTCACCAATTCGGGTTCGAATATCGCGGGCGATCCATTCAACCGAACGCTTCAACGTCACCAGGATTTTTCCGCGTTCATTGACCTCATACTCTCGTAATCCCCTGGCGAACACAGCGTCTGTCGTGTGAGTATCGGATAACGCAACGAAGCCCTGGAACGGAAAATCAGACACTGAACCGATTTCTCGCGCGGCTAGCAGAACCGGCTCTAATTCGGTCGGGATATCCTGGCCGAAATAATTGTCGTCCTTTCGCGGTCGTTCGTAAATATCATAGGGCATTTTGGCAAACACCCGCGAACAAGTGTCTTGCGTATCGTAGGCAAACCTGAGCCGGTAATTCTTGCCTGTTGACGTCACTGAGATATTCCATGCGACCACAGGCGTGGTATTCATAAAAATATCTTCATGCGTGTGAATCACAATCCCCTCATGCAAAATCTTTCGCTCCAACGAGAGTCTCGCATATTCTGGATGTTCTTCCCGGAGGATCAATGCGGTGATCGTTGCTTCCGGAATTGTTTGAAATTGGGTTATATCAGCGTTATAGGTATCACCATCATCTTTTTCAAGCCATAATTCACCGGCCGGCTTCCCATTCAAGCGAATGCTTTTTTTGGCAGGACAAATTTCAAATCTGTAATGGGCATTTTCCCAGGTGTAGGACTCAAGGCGGTGCTCACGATTTTCCGCAGAGGCTTCGTGTTGAATTTTAAAGACCCCTGATCCGTTTGAACTGATGAAATAATTTTTTTGATCCCCCTTCAGCCAGATATTTTCGTAAACAAAAGGCGACGGCATAAAGATATACGTTCCGCGTTGAAGATCAAGCAGGGGCGGGAGATATTCAAGATATTGTCCGATCAGCGATCTGATCCTGGAATATAACCTGGAATAGATGCATTCCATGTTGTCGTGGACTTGATCCACGCTCACACCGCCGATATTATCATGCAACTGGGTTTTCAGGAGTTCTCTCCAAAGTGATTCGATTTCCGCAAGATTCTCATGTGCTGCAGCACTCACGATAGCGTGAAGCGGTTCAAGATAGAATGTCAGAAGATGTTCGATCAGCGCGTTTTCGACCTTTAAATAACTTCTTGCTGATAATGTGCCGGGAAACACACAGGCATATTTGCCGGAATACAATTCGCCCTTCAGAAGAGGAGGACAAAATGTCGCGGGTGCTTTTGCAAGCTGACGATTGCGCTCTTCAATATACAACTTCGGGGTGGAGCGCATAAATCCCACCTGCTGGGGAAAAAATTGAAATGAATCCTCCGGGAAAACATCAAGATCGTATCCGTTTAAGAAGATGAGGTGGTTATGGGGGGTAAACGGTTCGAGCATCTCCTTCAACTGCTCTACTCGCAAATCTACGTACTCAATTGTATCACGAAGATTGTAGAAATTTCTATAACCTGACATAAAATACGTTCCATCAAGTTGCGAACCGTCGCTCCCTTCCCAGATAAAATCCGAACAAATGGCATCCTGGTCAAAAACAGGCCCCCTCCAGACAAACACGGTCTCGATACCAAACAATTTATGGATTTGGGGTGACTGCGAACAGTGTCCAAAATTGTCCATGAGCCAGCCACAGGACATCAGATTACCATAACGGGTTGCATCCGTGATGCCCAGATAGAGATTTCTCATCAACGATTCTTCCGAGGCCGCGCGCCAATCAATCTGTTCATAGTAAGGACCGATCAGGAGGTTTCCGGCCTGAACGTTCCGCTGAAGCAGCCGTCGCTTTTCAGGGTGCTGTGTGACATAATCTTCGATCATCAACGTCTGCCCATCGAGGATATACCGATAGTCATTAACTTGTTCTATCACCGCAAACAGGTTTTCGAACAGATCGTCCAACCATTCATTGGTATAATCTGCTGTCAAAAACCATTCCCTGTCCCAATGCGTATGTGAGATGATATGGATTGTTGTCATAATCTTCTATTCTCCTTCTTTTCTATCCAGGGCGTCGATATTTTTTGTTTGCCAATATATTGAAAAATTTCATAGATTAATGAATATTTTCATAGACGACACACCACAAAATCATGATAATTTTCTTTTTGAGTCTTATAAATTGTTCCATTTTGAGTCATTATTTCACGAAACAATATTTTTGACTACAAAAATTATGAAAATTTTTCATTTAAATCTTGACATGTTTTCATAAATAAAATGTAAAGATTTATAATTGTTTTAAAAAAGTCGTGATCATCCATAATTTTTTCCACTTTTTGACCAGGTGAACACAAATATTGATGAACCAGGAGACATGTAACGCATTATGACCATTAAAGATGTCGCTGAAAAAGCCGGAGTCGGCATAAGTACTGTATCCAGAGTCCTCAACAGGCCCGATATCGTTAAAGAAGAGACCAGGGAGAAGGTATATTCTGCCATGCAGTCGGTGGGATATTCTCCTGCCAAAAAGAATGCTCAACACGCCTACATTATTGGCCTGGCGGTTCCCAATACCAGAATAGATATTATGGGAGAATTGGTGCGCGCTATCGAAGATGAGTTAATGGATACCCCCTATGACCTGCTCATTTTGAACATGCGGATGGAACGAGCGATCTCCAGATTTTTCCGGGAAACAACGAATCTCACCCAAAAAATTGACGCTCTGATTATTTCTTCTGCCACTATTGATGATGAAAGTGTTGAGTATTTTCGCTCGCTGGATATTCCCGTTGTGCTCTTGCAAAGCCGGTGTCTTCATGAAAAATCGATTTCAACCAATAATTATCAAGGCGCGCTTGATGCGGTGAATTTCATGATTGCCACGGGATATACAAAGATAGGTTTTGTTGGGTGGGAGCCAGAGGATGATCATCTGGTTGACCGGTTTCATGGGTATAAAAATGCGATTGAAAAGGTAAAACTCGATTTTCAATCGGACATGACAGCGTTCGGTTCGCTTAGCGTCGAAGGAGGGTATGCAGCGACAGCCAGGCTGATGGAACGCAGTGCCCCGGATGGCATTTTTTATGCCTGCGACAGCATGGCGTATGGGGGATACCGGTACTTTCTGGAAAAAAATATTCGGATTCCTGCTGATATCGGGATTGTCGGGTTCGACGATCTGGAGTTCTCCTCTGTGCTGGGATTGACCACCATGAAGCAATATATTCAAAACAAGGTGAAAATAGCGGTTGCATACTTGTTGGATAGATTAACCGGCAACATCGAAGCTCCGGTAAATGAGGAAATATCGATTACGCCGAAACTGGTGATCCGCAATTCGACAAAATGACTGTTTGGGGGGAAAAGGAGGTGAAGGCCTATTGAGGATGAAAAGATGGCTGAAAAAGTATGCGTTTCAGAATACCGGACCAGGAGAGACTCCTGGTAAAATTCCAAAGGAGGATGGAGTACTATGAAAAAGATTATTCAGATAAGTGTACTTATTGCCCTGAGCTGGATTGTGATCGGTATGGGGATTGGGGGGCTAACAGTGGTCGCTGAGGCCGAAGACATCGTGCTGAAAGCCACGCTTGCCGCCCCGAAAGATCGCTGGGACCTGCTCATTCCGGCAGCTATGGAAGCCCTGAAAAGCCGCCATCCCAACCAGAATATCGACATTGAGTACGAAGTGCTGCCCTATGATAAGACCAGGGAGAAACTGCTGGCCATGATGGCCGCCGGAACAGAGAATGATCTGATTTCAGTGGATTGTATCTGGCTTGGAGAATTTGCAGAAGGAGGATTCCTTGAGGATATTACCGCGCAGTTCGAACAATGGGGACGTCTTGATGAATTCTTCGAGGAAAACCGGAAAGGCGGGCTGTATAAGGATCGCTATTATGGCATCTGGTCGTGGACCGATGTACGCGTGCTCTGGTACTGGAAAGATCTGCTGGCCGAAGCCGGGGTCAACCCTGAAGACCTGCAAACCTGGGATGGCTACATTGCATCGGCTAAAAAACTGAACGAGACATTGAGGCCAAAAGGCATCGAAGGGGCGCATCTGGTAGGCGCAGGACATTCGCCCGATATGTGGTTCCCGTATCTCTGGATGTTGGGGGGCGATATTCTTACTCAAAAGGATGGCAAATGGTTTCCTGCATATAATCGCCCTGAGGGCATAAAAGCCTTAGAATTCCTTCAGACCCAGGTTGAGGCCGGCGTTAAGCCGCAGACCGATCATTTCTGGGGACAGGAATTTGCGGATAAAAAATTTGCCGTCATGCTGGAAGGAAGTTGGCTGCTGGGCAAATTCCCGACAGAAGAGTGGCCCACGCTGCAAGAGAAGATCGGGATGTTGCCGATGTTTCCGGTTCCGGAAAAAGGCGCCGACACTGCCACAATGATGGGAGGCTGGATGCTGGCCTTGCCAAGCACCTCGGCTCATAAGGATTTGGCCTGGGAACTGCTGGCGATCCTTCAAGATCCGGATGTGCTGACAGAAATGCTGGCACAATATGCGTATCTGCCTACCCAAAAAACTATTACCGAGCAAGAACCCTATGCCACAACTATGGGGGACGCGATACCCTTTTTCGATGAATTCGCTGAAGCGCTGCCTCAAGGCCGAAATCGTCCCAATATTGCCCAATATCCGGAACTCGCCGAGCATATTCGCATAGCGATTGAAGAAGTGTATTACGGCAAAAAAAGCCCTGAAGAAGCTCTGAACGACGCCGCTAAAAAATCGGCCGACGTGTTAGGATGGTAGCATATACATTGTAACCTCTCAGAAAACAAGGTAATAGACAGGATGAACAGGATTGTTATACTCGTTAAGGTTTAAACATGGATTTTACCGCAGAGGCCGCAGAGAGGATATTTTTCTCAATATCCTCTGCGTGACCCTGTGTTCTCTGCGGTGAAAAAACTCAAATTCACCCTGAAGATTATAGCATACATCATCTGTTTGGCCTGTCAAAAATACCTGCTATGATCTCATTACGAAAAAAAGTACTTTTCAAAAACAGAGCAGATCTCACGCCCTACATGCTCTTAATGCCGGCGTTTCTGATTATCTTTTTTCTCCTGATCTTCCCGATCCTGTGGAATGTGTATGTCGCGGTGCACAATGTCAAGCTGACGAATCTTCAGAAAGCATGGCCGGCCACAGGACTGCAAAATTTTATCGTTCTTTTTCATGATGAGTATTTTCTCGAATCCGTCAAGGTGAGCATGCGCTTTATTGGCGGGTGTGTCATCTTTCAGTTGTGTTTCGGGATTTTACTGGCAGTCGTGCTCAATAAAAAACTTCGAGGCAAAGAAGTGTTTCGGACATTATTGGTGCTGCCCTGGCTCTTTTCAGCCGTGATCGTTGGCTTTTCCTGGCGTTGGATTTATAATGATACGTTCGGTCTGCTGAATTTTGGCTTACGGTTGATCGGGATAGAGCCGCAATCCTGGCTCTCCAGCCCTGAGCTGGCAATCTGGTCAGTCGTGCTGGCGAATGTGTGGTTTGGAACGCCGTTTTCAATGCTGTTTATGGGATCGGCCCTGACTACCATCGATCAAAATCTGTACGAGGCTGCCAGGGTTGACGGCGCTACGAAAGCGCAAAGCTTCTTTCAGATTACGCTGCCATTGCTGAAACCCTTTATCACCACAAACCTGATCCTGATCACCATCTGGACCGTCAATCTGTTCGATTTGCAACTGATCATGACCGGAGGCGGTCCCTTATATTCCACCACAACGCTCTCTTTGTATATGTACCGTCAGGCATTTCAATTCGGCCATCTCTCAAAGGGGGCGGCTGTCGGATTTGTCCTGCTCTGTATCAATGCGGTTGTCGCGCTTGTGTATGGCAGGATCATGCGTGAAAAATAAGCCGGAGGTGACATCATGAATCAAGAGAGAACGTCTCACATTATTGCGTATCTTTTCCTGGCACTCTATACCCTGTTCACTCTGCTGCCCATACTCTGGGTGTTTTCAACCTCTTTAAAACCGGGAGATGAGGTCATGGCATTTCCGCCTCGAATTCTTCCGGAAAACATTTCTTTTGAAAATTATCGTTTCGTGTTCCAGGATCAATATTTGCTGCGGAGTCTGGTGAACAGCTTTATTACGGCCGGATTCAGCATGGTGCTCTCTGTCACCATCAGCGCGCTGGCCGGTTATGCCTTTGCTCGCTATCGGTTCAAAGGTAAAAATCTTATCCTGGGCGCAATCATGGGGATGTTTATGATTCCGGTCGCTATGAACACCATCCCGCTCTACATCATTTTTCAGCGGTTCAAGCTGCTGGATACCTATTTCGTACTGATCTGGTCATATCAAATTTTGATTATTCCCCTGAATATTTTTCTGTTAAAAAACTATTTTGAAACCATTCCGAGGGAAATTGAAGAACAGGCCAGGATTGATGGCTGCACTACCCTCGGAGTACTCTGGTATATTACCATTCCAAGCGCATGGCCGGCGTTAGCCGTGTCCGGAATCTTTGCGTTCCGGTTTTCCTGGAATGAGTTTGTGTTTCCGCTGGTGTTTGCCAATAAACAGGAAATGAATGTGTTCCAGGTCGCGCTCTATAAGTTTATGGATTTATACCGGGTCAATTGGGGCCACCTCACAAGTTGTATTATTATTGGCATTCTGCCTATTCTGGTGTTATTCATCTTCTTTCAAAAACAAATGGTCAGCGGTTTTACTGCGGGTGCTGTGAAAGGCTGATACTACACAACTTGGAAGGTTATAAGCATATCCTTATAACCTTCCAAGCCGTATGATACTAAGGAGGAATAAAAGCATGTTTTCTCAACGTACACTCACAGTAGGACTTATTCAGATGGACTGTGTGCTGATGGACAGGGAGCAGAATCTTCGCAAGGCGCTGCAATTCCTGGCGGAATTGTCCGGCAAGGCCGAACTCGTCTGCCTTCCTGAGTTGTTTACTACCGGCTATAACCTGGATGTCATGGGAACGGCTCTCTACGAATTGGCAGAAACCATTCCTGGTCCTACTACTGAAGCACTTTGTCAAAAAGGAAAAGAGTATGGGATGGCGATTTTTGGCAATCTCGTCGAAAAAGACCAGAAGGTTGAAGGCGTACTGTATGACACGAGTTTTTTGATCAGCTCTCGTGGAGAACTGCTGGGGAAATACCGTAAAACCCATCTCTATCCTAAAGAACACCTATTTTTTCGCGCCGGCGACAGGTTATTCGTCTTTGACCTTGATGGAGTCATTGTGGGAAGCGCGATCTGTTATGAGCACGCTTTTCCCCACATTTTCAGCATGTTGGCGCTGCAAGGCGCACGTATCGTTTATATTCCTTCCGCTGTGCCGGTGGATTATGAATATCTGCTGAATCTGCGGACGCGGGCGCGCGCGCAGGACAACCAGATGTTTACGCTGGCCGTCAACCGGGTTGGTCGTGATGGGGAAACCACGTATTGCGGTCTGAGCAAAATTGTTAATCCTCGCGGCGAAGTTATTGCCGAAGCCTCGTCAACAGAGGAGGAACTCCTGATAGCCGAGATCGACCTGAACCTGATTCTGAAAGAACGTCAGCAAGAACCGGTCTTTCGCAGTATGCGCCCGGAACTTTATAACTTTAGGAATTAACCGGTCTTTATCAGGTTCTTTTCCTGAAAATGCTGAAATATTCACAATTTGCTCCCAGAGTTGCTGTTGTAGTCGTCAATACTATCCCTCTCGTGCTCACGGCCACCAGCGTTCCACATCCTGAATGGCGTGGAACAGCTCAGCAAACACTCTTGCACATCAAACTCAAAGTTTATAGGCTCTTTGGCGTCTATCTCCGCATTGCGGGCGTTGAGAATCTGTATTTCGGTGATCAGCTCATCACCTCTTCAATGACTTACCGAAGTTCTTGATGACGACTGGCATCTTCGCACAGGTAAAAGGGATCGAAAAACACTTCACTCGCTTCTTCAAAGCGAATGCCATGATTTTTCCCATTAAACTGCGCTTTGTCGCGATCCCAAGATCTGTCTCGCGCACCGAGCGTTCGACAAACTCGTGCAGGTCGCTGCCAAAGGCCAGAGATTCGGTGTCAATGGTGACGCCGACTTTCCCGTCTTCCAGTGCGGTTTTCAGCCGTTCAACAAAGGCCGCGTCTTTGCGGCTGTAGGAGATAAAGACCTTCATTGTTGTGTTTACCCCTCCTTGTGAGACAGATTCAGCTTTCATTCCACACTCTCAACCGAAATATGTCAACTATTTCTTGCGTGAGAAATATGGTGTCAGGAATAGGGAAACCTGATTAAATTTTTAATCTTCATAAGCGTTTACGACGAACAGGCTCATTCGTTGTTCCGCCTTATTTTTTTATTGACACGATTTCAGAAGTCTTCATAATACTACTTTGTTAGATTTGAAAATATGGGACTTTCAGAACATTGCCTTTCTTTTTTACGTGAACGAATTGTGTCTTCCATCTATGCCCATTTATCTGTTGACCGATGATCTTGTCTTTCCTCCTCCGCAGGTTTCGGAACCCGATGGGTTGCTGGCGATCGGCGGCGATTTGCGTGAACAGCGGTTGTTGTTAGCTTATCGCATGGGAATTTTCCCCTGGTATTCCGAAGGTGAACCGATTCTCTGGTGGTCGCCTGACCCACGGCTCGTTCTGTATCCGGAGGAGTTCAGAGCGTCAAAAAGTTTGCGCAAGATCATCAAACAACGTCGCTTCCGGGTGACGATGGATACTGCATTCACGCAGGTAATGACAGCTTGCGCTGTCGTCTGGCGGCGTGAACAACAGGGAACCTGGATTACGGACGAGATGATTGCGGCTTATACCAGACTTCATCATCGTGGATATGCCCATTCGGTTGAGGTTTGGGACACAGGGGAATTGGCGGGAGGTCTCTATGGTGTCTCATTAGGACGCTGTTTTTTCGGGGAGTCCATGTTTTGCCGCCAAAGTAACACTTCCAAAGTCGCTCTCTATTATCTGGTTGAATATGTCAAATCCTTCCGGTTTGACCTGATTGACTGTCAGGTCACTACCGAACATTTACTCAGCCTGGGAGCACGAGAAATCCCACGGCGGCAGTTTCTCGCTGAACTCAAACACTCGTTGCAAGCCCCTACGCTCAAAGGGAAATGGACCTGCGCTCATCAGATTTGTTAAAACAGAATTTTTAGCTTGACACAACATTCTCCTTTGAAACTACAAGGATTCCTCATAAGCAAGGATGTGTGATCCCTGGTGATGTGAAATCTTTGTCGTTTCATCATGCCGGGTGAGCGGCACGCTCATGACAACTCCTGTGAAAATGAAATGTTCATTTGTTCGTGTAAAAAACCGGATCGCTTGTAGATGTGCGTATCCCAGATCTGCCTTATCATCTTGTATGCCAGAACAAGAAAACACATTAGAAACATTCATAGAACCGATGCCTGATCACTCTATTCAACCAAGTGTTCAAGGGAAAAAACGAGGCACGCTTCTCAAAATCTTGAAATGGGGAGGGTTGGTCTTGATTGCATTTCCCGTAGGACTGATCCTGTGTCTTCGTTTTGTTCCCCCACCAATCAGTGCCTTTATGATCGCCAGAGGCCTGGATGGTGTGTATAATCCTGAAAAACAGACGACCATTGCGTATCAGTGGGTAAATTGGAATGATATTGCCCCTCAACTTATGCTTGCGGTGGTGGCAGCAGAGGATCAAAAATTTCCATACCACCGCGGCTTTGACTTTACCTCGATCTCTGAAGCGATAGAAGAACGACGCGCAGGCGGTCGGGTACGCGGGGCGAGCACAATTACTCAGCAAGTCGCCAAAAACCTCTTTTTATGGCATGGGCGATCCTATCTGCGTAAAGGATTGGAAGCATATTTAACTATTTTGATTGAATTGTTGTGGTCAAAACGGCGGGTGTTAGAAATGTATGTGAATATCGCGGAGTTTGGCGATGGTATTTATGGCGTCTCTGCGGCCGCGGAGAAATTTTTTCGTAAGCAGCCGGCGGCCCTGACAAGACAGGAAGTGGCCTTATTGGCAGCCGTTTTGCCGAACCCCAAAATGTTCAAGGCAGATGCGCCATCCGCATATCTCCGTTCTCGCTCGCAGCACATCCTCCGGCAAATGTATAACCTTGGCGGAACATCCTATCTTAAAAACCTTTAGTCATTATTACTAATTTCGTCCTTCATCAAAAATTGGGTTTTCGTGAAAAACCTGGTTGCTATACCAGCCGCCTCTGGAATTCTCGTTAAACGAAACACCAACGCATACTGATTTTTTTAGTTGACAGAAGAAGATTCTGACACAATATAACTCCCATGATTTACAAGTTTTTTCAATGATCAAGGTTTTTATAAACGCAGAATGGAGGAAAAAAAGTATGGCATCGAATGAACAATTGATTAAGATCTTCGAATATGCGTTAAATCAGGAAAAAACCGGAAAATGGCGGAAAAGCTTCAGGAAGAAAAAGCTAAAGAAGCCTTTAAGATGCTATCTAACTGGGAAAAAGGGCATGAACGATTTTTCGCGCAGATTCATGAAGACCTTGCGAAAGAATATGAAGGTATGCCCTGGGGCGGTTGATAGGCCGCCACGTTGGCCAGAAGGAAGAAAAAAGGGAAATCTCCTGATTTCCCTTTTTTCTTCCTTCTGTTTTTGACGATTCTTTTCAAAGAAGCCTTCTATCACACACTCATCTTTTCCCAAACCTACATTCGGAAGGTCAGGTTTGCAAGGCGCGTGTACGAAATGAGGTCATAATATGTCAGATAATCAAAAAAAATTTCAACAAATTCTTGATAGCAACCTGGAATTCGCTCAGGCAAAGGATGTTGATTTATTATTAGAAAAAATCTTGAGCGTTGCCAGAAAACTTGCGAATGCTGATGCAGGGATGATCTATCTGCTGAATCACGAGAAGTTAACGTTCCATCATTACCAGCAGGAAACGCCCAAAGAAGAGAGAGACTTTGCAAAGAACACCATTTATAATGGCACATCAGAAACAATTACGCCAGACCCAATCTCTGTTCATGTCGCCAAAACAGGAACGATCGTCAATATTCCTCGGATAAGCGACCTCTCTGAAGATGCTCCTTATACGGTCAATGCAGACATCTATCGAGATCTGCTGTCTCCGCTCCAGGCGATTGTGGCTTTTCCGTTACTCAATGATTATGGAACCGTTCTGGGGGTGGTTCAAGTACTCAACCCCCGTGACGAAGCCGGGACTATTATGCCGCCCTCGGAGGATGATACTCCGCTGATTCAATTATTTGCCAATAATGCGGCAAGCGCTATTGAACGCGCGCAATCTACTCGCGCCAGAGTTCTGGGAATCATTCAAATTTTGACGGCCTTGCGCGACACTGAAGAAACCGTGTCACATGTGAATCGTGTCGGGGCGTATGCTGCTGAGATTTATGACGCCTGGGCGCGTAGGAAAGGGATCACCCAGGATGTCATCTCCTCGCAAAAAGATTTGCTGCGTATGGCCGCTATGCTTCATGATATCGGAAAATTAGCTATTCCGAACGTGATTCGAAGAAAACCCGGAAGATTAAGCATCGCAGAATATGAAACTATGAAAGAACATACTATTAAAGGAGCGCAGTTACTCATGAAATATGCGCATTCAGAACTTGAACATATTGCGGTGCAAATTGCGTTGACTCACCATGAACGCTGGGATGGGAGCGGCTATCCGGGACATATCGATCCTGACTCAGGCAAAGCGATGGCCGGTTATGAAGATAAACACGGACGTGTACGTGGAAAACGAGGGGAAGAGATTCCGGTGTTTGGTCGGCTCGTTGCCATCGCCGATGTGTATGATTCACTTATGAATCATCGCGTGTTCAGAGAAGCCTGGAAAGAAGAAGATGTGTTAAAAAAACTTCGTGACGGTGCGAATTCTCATTTTGATCCGGAAATGATAGAGGCGTTTTTTGCCAGCCTGGAAACGATCCATGCCATTGCAGACCATTACCAAAATAATGAACGTCTAAGTTCTCCAGAGGGCCAGGCGAATTGAAAGACCGACAGGATTCTGCACCTGTATTGACAGCAAAATAGCATCGGGCAAAGCTGTTGCGCTTTGACGGAGGACCGGAATGATATGATAGAGCCCGGGATATTTCTCTTGAGGAAACAGGAGAGTGCAGGTCGAGGTCCTGGACAGGGCCTCCAGAAATTCTATCAGTGGGAGCGTCCGAATAAGCATTCCTCCTATGGGAACCGGTGCAGTTAAAGAACGCGAAGATTTATAAGCAAAAAGTTCTTGGGATATTTCTGTATACGGCGACTGGTCAGGATAATCGCGAAGTCTATCAAGGTAAGTTTTCACCGCAGGAGTGTTTGTGGCGACAACGCTATAGGCCGGTTGATCTGAATGCTGGTAGACAGCATACGTGAAGACCTCTTGAAAAAGTATGCGAGAGCTTGTGATTTCAGTCTCCCCGTACGATTCATGAGCGGTTGACGTCATTGTTCGACGCTGTATTGCTGAAGGAAACAGACGTTCAAACAGCAGATTCACTGCATAGTGAAGCTGGGCTTTTGCGCGTTGAGGATGGTGGGTATCTAGAAGACACGCCAGATCCGGCATGGTATAGACTGTTCCCCATAAGTCAGTCGTAAGACGACATTCAACAGATTCCCCCCAAATCAAAGATTGCTGTTTGTGCCAATACTGCGTTTCCTGCCAGGATTGTTGCGGAAAAAGTTGTTCTAATTGAAAAAAGAGCGAGTCAAGCTCTGCTCCATTCACTGTCGCTAACAAAGGATAGTCTTGAGGGGGCTTGTGTATCAGGGTAGAAAGAGTGTTGCCATCATTGTTGGCCTGGAATGGTTTTGTCGTCTCACCGAATAGAAAAGGCGGAAAAAGCTCAAGAGAAACAAGAAGTGAATGCGCAGAAATATCCACAGCGACATGAAAAAATGGGAGTGCGGCCAGAGAGTTCAGCAGTGATTCATCAAAAAATTCCTGTAGATCAAATAATTCATGCTGTTGTAGTTCGTACAGCAGTTTTGAAGTATCCCAATACATGGTTACAAAACGTTCAGGCCTCTCGGCATCAACACTGTATCCGAACGGATTTTGGGATTGAAGTTCTTCGGTTGCTGAGGCAGCAGGTTTGCCTGAGGCCTGTAAAAGCGTGTGCTGCAATAATGGGAAGGATGTTGAAATGATTCCGAGATTTCCAAGAATGCTGTAATACACCGGAATGATCATCTCCTCGTGCTGCAGGGCATAGACCGGAATTCCGTTTATATCAACCTGTTTTTGAATGCCCAGTGTGCCTGATACGAATTCAACAAGATAGAAAAGACGTTCAGCAAAATTGACCATAGGATCAATTTTTGTGACAACAAGAATTCCCGACGTCAGATCTCCCTCCTGGGCTGAATAAACGCCGATAGCTGTGTCAGTGCCTACGATTCGTAACGGATTAACGAGCATGCCTTGCCGGATGTCTGATACTGACGATGAGAACGTCTGCCACCAGGGGGTCTTCTGGATGTGATCAAAAAGCGGAGACTGGAGAAATGCTTGATACGCCGCCTGTTGAGAGACGTCCTTTAATCGGGATGCCAATTGAGTACACTGCACGTATGCAAGCGGCCGCGCTGGAAAAAGCGATGCCATTTGCTTATAGGCGACCGGTCGGCGCAAAGAAGCGCGGAATACATACCCCAACAAAGCTAACAGTCCACACCCGATAAGAATCAGCCCGATAAACAGAGTACGTTTTTTCATAGGTTTTTCGAAAAAACTGGTTTCTGATCAAACACGTATAATGTCTTCAGGTTAACGCCATTGCCAACGTTTCATTAAATATGGCTGGATTATCCACCATCATCATATGTCCGACGCCAGGCACGATCATCGTTTGAATATTGTTCGCAGCGAAATCCGAGGGGATGCGACGAAATTTTAATGTTTCCTCCCCGATCAGGAAATGCTTTTTCGGGATCGTAAGCTGCTGAAATTGCGTCAGGAAGGTTTCATCGCGAGTAGTTCTGATGAGCGACTGTGCGCTGCGATACATGGAAACCGGCGTGGTTTTGAGCAGTTCAATAATATAGTCATCCAGATCTCTCTGACGGAATCCGACAAACCAGTGTTTTACAGTGTCAATTGCGACGGATTGAAACTCTTGATAGTGTTGAATGAATTCAGATTCCCGATATTTGACCATTTCTCGACTCAATTGCGCGTCATGAGCACGTAAATTGGGTTCTATTACCACCAGATGTTTCACTCTGTCCGGATATTTCAAGGCCAGAAGAATCGCGATGGCGCCGCCCATTGAATGGCCGACAAGCAAAAATTGCTGCACCTGTAACGCATCAACAAACGCTAACACGAGATCAGCTTGCGAGGAGAGTTTGTAATCATAAGAATCCGGCTTATCTGACATCCCAAACCCTGGTAAATCCAGAGCAAGAATGCGATAATTGGCAAATTCCCGGGCGTCAAAGACACACGCCCAATACCGTAAAGAACAACCAAGTCCATGAATCAATAATAAGACAGGGGAGTGTGGATCTCCCTGGTCACGATAGTTGATATACATATTTTGAAGAGTCATGAATGGCATAATCCAGAGTCATTGTCCGTAAAAGGGGTTAATCGTTTTTATAGAGTGAATATTTCTCAATATAGTCGTTGACACGGCGAGGGACAAGATGTTGAATTGGAAGGCCATTCTTTATGCGTTCGCGAATGCGTGAACTGCTGACGTCAGGCAAAAAAAGGCCTTGTTGTTGTAATTCCTGGCATTGAGCGTGTAATTGCTGTAATGTCTGCCGCGTTTTTGAAGAATGTGATCTTGAGTGATTAACGAGTTGCGAGATAGTCACCGGTTCAGCGTCAGCGCGTGGAACGATCATAAAGGAGATTAATTTCTGGAGTTGATCGAAATCTTTCCACTTATCAAGTTCAGAGAGCACATCGGAACCAATGATCCATATAAAGCGCATGTCAGGAAACATTCGGATCACATAGCGCACCGTATCAATTGTCCAACTCGTTCCCTGGCGTTCTCGTTCAAGAGGCAGGACTTTAATCCTGTTTTCCGGAAATGATGCTACCGCAAGTTGACATAACGCGAACCGGTGTTCAAAAGGTGCCAGCCGTTTGCCAAAGGCATGCTGATAACAAGGCAGGAACCAGACTTGTTCAACATCCGTGGTAGCTAAGACATATTGAGCAATAAAGACATGGCAGATATGCGGGGGATTGAAACTCCCCCCAAGAAGTGCGATCTTACTTCGAATTTGCTCAGTAACCATCATAACTTAATCCGTTTGCAACTCTCTGAGCAAATGGTTCAGGGCAGCTCGATAGTGATCCAGGTGTGGATAATTGACGCTTTCCAATAACGAGATGGTATGTTCCATAAGTTCAATCGCTTCATGAAATTTTTCCTGTCCCTGATAGAGTTTCGCTCTTCGCCACAAATTCTCAGCCATACCAATCACATCATTCAAGCGGGCTTTAATTTCATAACTCAGATCGTAAAACTCCTCGGCCTTTTGCCATTCTTGCAACATATCAAAGATCAGAGCAATATTATCATACGTGGAAACCTTTCCTTTAATATCGCCGATTTCATCTTTCATCTCTATACTTCGTTGGAAGGATTCCAGCGCTTTATCAATCTTCTCCTGTTTGGCATAGACCGTACCGATATTATTGTAGGCCCTGGCAATACCCTTTTTATTCAGGCGCAGTTCTTCCATCTCAAGCTCTTTACTATAAAACATCAGGGCTTTATCCCATTCATGCTGAGCATAAAAGAGATTGCCTATGCAGGCATACGTTTTCGAAATCCCTTCCTGTTCGCCAAGTTGTTCATCCAGATCAATACTCCGCACATAATATTCCAGGGCCTTTTCCCACTGTTTTTTTTCAGCCTGCGTCGAGGCAATCCGTTTATACGCTGCTGAAATTTTGCGCTTATCCCCGGTCTTTTTTGCCTTCTGCAAATCCTGTTTGTGCAATTCGAGAATATCATTCACTTGGGTCATAATTCCTCTCTGCTTCCTCACCTTTAATCATCACGAAATCATTGGACTTTCAGGGGAAAAATTGGCTTCCTCATTTCGCTGGTTTATTTTCCTCGAAAAGAGTGCTCTTGTCAAGAAGAAACCGCAGGCAGGGATGTATTACAGCATTATTCACCAGTATTGACCATGTACACTGGAGTGCCAAAGCTCGTCTTTGGCTGTCAAAGCCGAGCTTTGACACTCTTGTTTTTGGCGTCAACTCAACTGCATAATGTGCTGTAGCGCAATAAATCTGTTCAAGCGCGACTCTTTCTTCTCTCCTTCTGTTGAATTTCTCATGACAAAAAAGTTGACAGAAAACAGCATAACTTCCAGAATTCTTATAGATGAAATGAGTAAAGATGTCAAAAAAATATTGCCCACTGAAGGAGGTGATGGCGGCCGAAATTCAATGCAGTTTGTGAAGGATGTGCTACTATGAACGTTATGAAAAAAAGGAGGACATACATGAAGAAGGTGAGTAGGTTGTTCGTTGTTGTGGTCATGATGAGTCTTGTTGCGAGTAGCGCGTATGCTGTGACTGAAATTCAATGGTGGTTTGCGCATGGCGGTCGGCTTGGCGAAAAAGTGAATGAAATTGCTGAAGGATTTAACAACTCCCAATCCGACTATAAAGTGGTGCCCGTGTTTAAAGGGAGTTATGCGGAAACCATGACGGCCGGCATCGCAGCATTTCGCTCAGGGGAGCCGCCGCACATTTTACAAGTATTTGAAGTTGGCACCGCCACGATGATGGCTGCCAAAGGCGCGATTAAGCCAGTGTACGAACTGATGGCTGAAACCGGCGAACCCTTTGATCCGAATGCGTATCTGTCAACAGTCACCGGATATTATTCGACGACTGAAGGTAAAATGTTGTCCATGCCCTTTAACAGTTCGACGCCAATTTTGTATTACAATAAAGAAGCCTTTACGAAAGCTGGACTCGATGTAAACACTCCACCCAAAACCTGGCCGGAAGTCGAGGAGTATGCCAAAAAACTTGTGGCGGCTGGCTATGAATGTGGTTTTTCAACGGCCTGGACTTCGTGGATTCAGATGGAAAACCTTTCGGCCTGGCACAATCTGCCAATTGGGACGAAGGCCAATGGGTTTGGTGGGTTTGATACGGAGTTCGTGTTTAACAATCCGACCGTTGTAAGACATATCCAACAACTTGCCGATTGGCAGAAGGATAAAATCTTTGCGTATGGCGGACGGACCAATACAGGCAACGCCAAATTCTCAAGCGGCGAGTGCGCAATGTACACTGAGTCGTCAGCGGGCTATGCCGGGTTTAAATCGACCGCCCAGTTCGAATTTGGCACCGGGATGCTGCCATATTGGCCGGATGTGGAAGGTGCTCCTCAGAATACCATTATTGGTGGCGCCAGTTTGTGGGTGATGGCCGGTCATTCGGACGAAGAGTATAAAGGGGTGGCAAAGTTTTTCTCGTATCTCTCCTCGCCTGAAGTTCAGGCGGACTGGCATCAGTTTAGTGGGTATTTGCCCATTACGACAGCGGCGTATGAACTGACGAAGAGCCAGGGATTTTATGAGAAAAATCCGGGCACTGAAACCCCGCTGTTACAAATGATGCTCAATGACCCAACTGAAAATTCGCTCGGCATTCGTTTCGGAAGTTTTGTGCAGGTGCGAGACATTATGGATGAGACTTTTGAGGCGATTTTTTCCGGACAGAGAACCGCGCAACAGGGCTTAGACGATGCGGTTGCCGCTGGAAACGACCTGTTACGAAAATTTGAAGCTGCGAATAAGTAATCGGTGCTAACGTTTTTCTCGTCGCTCTCCTTTCACGGGGAGCGGCGAGAGAACTCCGAATCCTGGTATGGAAAAACGCGTCTTTTTTACCCATAAATTTTTGCCGTATCTCCTACTTGCTCCGCAAATCGTGATCATTTACATTTTTTTTCTCTGGCCGGCCTCACAGGCTCTGCTTCAATCGTTCTTACAAGAGGATCCCTTTGGACTTTCGACCCAATTTGTCTGGTTTCAAAATTTTCACTATATTTTTCATGATAAATTTTATGTGAAGTCCTTATATACCACGGCCCTCTTTGGTGT
Source organism: Candidatus Vecturithrix sp. (assembly GCA_040772385.1). GTDB lineage: Bacteria > Moduliflexota > Moduliflexia > Moduliflexales > Moduliflexaceae > Vecturithrix. The sequence continues at coordinate 2,188,334 of JAXGYF010000001.1, forward strand.
GGCTGTGACAGGAATTGCCATGGTATTCGCCTTGTTTCTGGCAGTTATGGCCGATCGTGTGATTCGCGGCGCAACCGCCTATAAAACCTTAATTGTCTGGCCGTACGCGGTCGCTCCTGCCGTCGCCGCCGTGTTATGGATGTTTATGTTCAATCCGACAGTCGGCGTGATCGCCTTTTTTCTGAAAGCCCACGGCTATGCCTGGAACCATGTCTTAAATGGAGGAGAAGCCTTTCTGCTGGTCGTGATTGCATCGGCCTGGAAACGGATTTCCTATAACTTTTTATTCTTCCTGGCCGGACTTCAGACTGTCCCTAAAACTCTGATCGAAGCGGCGGCCATTGATGGCGCGAAACCCTTCAAGCGATTTTGGGATATTACCTTTCCGCTGCTCACTCCGACCACATTTTTTCTACTGGTGATGAATATTATTTATGCTTTTTTCGAGACCTTTGGAGTCATCCATCAAATCACCAAAGGCGGGCCAAATCGCGCTACGGAAATTTTGGTCTATAAAGTGTTTCGCGATGGTTTCCTAAGCCTTGATCTCGGAGGGTCTGCCGCTCAATCCGTAATTTTAATGGCGATCGTGATTCTTCTAACGGTCTTTCAGTTTCGGTATATTGAGAAAAAAGTTCATTATTAAAGAAGGAGGAGCACATGGTTGAAAACCGACCGTGGTTGACAATTTTTACCCATATCATGCTATTGCTGGGAATCCTGATCATGTTTTTCCCAATTTATCTGGCGTTTGTCGCCTCAACTCACACGTTAGCGGACATTTTGAAGACGCCGATGCCGCTGCTGCCGGGCAGTCACTTGTGGGAAAATTACAGTCGGGCTTTTGCGGAAGGATCAAAAGAGCTTGGCGCGCCAGTGAGCACCATGATGTGGAATAGTCTTATTATGGCATTGGGTATTACCATTGGAAAAATCACCATTTCCCTGACAGCAGCTTTTGCTCTAGTCTATTTTCGCTTTCCGGGACGCCAATTCTTCTTCTGGACAATTTTTGTGACCCTGATGCTGCCGGTTGAAGTGCGGATTTTACCTACTTATAAAGTCATTTCTGACTTAGGGCTGCTCAATTCGTATACTGGTTTAATTTTGCCCTTGATTGCCTCTGCGACCGCCACCTTTTTGTTTCGCCAATTTTTTATGTCCATTCCCGACGAATTGGCAGAGGCCGCTCGCGTTGACGGCGCGGGCCCCATGCGATTTTTCATTGATATCCTGGTGCCCATGTCGCGTACCTCGATTGCTGCCATGTTTGTGGTGTTGTTCATTTATGGCTGGAATCAATATTTATGGCCGCTCTTAATTACAACCAAGGAAAATTATTATACCTTGCTCATTGGTATTAACCGGATGCTGGCAGTGGGCGATCAACAAGCCGAATGGCCGATTATTATGGCAACCACCTTGCTAGCGATGACCCCGCCTGTGCTCGTTGTGGTCTGTATGCAGCGTTTATTTGTGCAAGGGATGACCGAAACCGAAAAATAGGAGTAGTCGCATATGGCTGAGGTAAGTTTACGTAATATTTATAAGAGTTATGGAAAAAATGAAGTCATTCATGGAGTCAGTTGTGAGATTGCGGATGGAGAATTTGTGGTCTTGTTAGGGCCATCGGGCTGCGGAAAGTCCACAATTTTACGCATGATTGCCGGACTTGAAAAAATTACTGCCGGCGAGATCGCAATTGGAGGAAAAATCGTCAATGATCTGGAACCGATGGATCGAGACATTGCGATGGTGTTTCAGAATTACGCCTTATACCCTCACATGTCCGTCTATAAAAATATGGCGTATGGCCTGAAAATTCGACGGATGCCAAAACAGGAAATTGAGAAACGGGTCCAAGAAGCAGCAAATATGCTGGGTTTATCTGGCCTGTTGAACCGAAAACCACGAGAATTGTCCGGAGGGCAGCGACAGCGGGTCGCGATGGGACGGTGTATTGTTCGTGAACCGCAAGTCTTTCTGTTTGATGAACCTCTGAGCAATCTCGATGCGAAACTGCGCGTGCAAATGCGTCTGGAACTGAGAAACCTGCATGAAAAAATGGGGATTACGAGTATTTATGTGACTCATGATCAAGTTGAAGCCATGACCCTGGGCGATAAATTAGTAATTCTCAATAACGGCTATGCCGAGCAGATTGGTTCCCCGCTAGAGGTGTATGAATGTCCTGCAACTCTTTTTGTCGCCGGATTTATTGGATCTCCGGCCATGAATTTTTTCCAGGCGCGAGTGAACGGCGATGGAACGCAGGTTGAACTTTCCGGTGGGGATCGTTTAGATCTTCCCAATGCTGGGATTCCGGACTATAGCAATCAGGAGATTTTCATGGGAATTCGCCCTGAACATTTCAGGGTTACTGAGGAAGGAACCGGAACAATGTATTTACGCGTCAGCCATGTCGAAACGCTTGGAGCAGATACGTTAGTGTATGGCTATCTTGGGCGCACAGACACGTTTTTAACTCTGCGCCTTGCCGATATTCACCATCTCAAAAAAGATGTTGTACTGCCTCTGGTTGTGCCCGCAGAGAAATTGCACCTTTTTGATAAACAGAGCGAAAGACGGATTGACAGTAAGAAAGATAGTGAAGTTCTTTAAAAAATGAAAAATTTTTCTTGAGTTTTTTTGTTCTCTTTAGGATGATAGAACATTGATGAGTGAATTTTGATAGTCTTGAGCTTGTATGAAAAGCAAAAGACAGGGTTAGAACGATATGCTGAACACTGGGAAAAGAAGGAAGGAACTGAGAGTTCCTTCCATGACGACATGGTATGGTTTTTTCCTCAAGTAAATGTTTTCACCTCCTGGTTGAGCCTTTTCTTGTTCGGAGTGTCTTTTCATTTCGCGCCACCATGCATACCAACCCGACCGAGCGTAGACTATCATCTAGACAAATATGTTACAACGATGTTAGTGATTAAAGAAATTTTTTCCGGGAGGTGATCAGCGAGCGATAACGATTTCTGATTCGTATTCTCCAAAGCTCACGGAGAGATGGGATAAACCACCTTGCTCTCCCTGAAGAGGGAGAGCGCGTTTGTGACTGGATGAAAAGATAGTGAAGTCGGCAAGTCTTTTGAGCATAATACTACCGACGATAAAAGTAAAATTGAGAAGTATTAATTTTTCAAGAGTGGTTGCTGGGTCGAGGACGCCATCAACTATTGCTTCATTGGCATGCCTCTCCTGAATACATTGCAGGAGAAATACAGGCACTAGAGTCGCATATTTTACCGGACCGGCTCACGGTCCGGAGGAGTAGCGTTGTGTTTTGCATGAGTGGAGGTTTGTGTGTATGAATACGATCAATATTTATGTCGGAAATTTACCTTTTAAAATGACTGAACCAGAACTCGAAGCGTTGTTTACTCCCTTTGGAACGGTTGACAGAGTAAATATTATTCATGATCGTGAAACTGGTCGTTCTCGCGGATTTGGATTTGTTGAAATGGATGCCGAAAGTGCGCAGACAGCTATTGCCGAACTGGACGGCAAAGAGCTTGGTGGACGAGCATTGCGTATTAACCAGGCCAGAGAAAAATCGCGCCGTCCAAGGCGAGAATCCAGAGATCAGTAATCTGCTGTATCCAGACGCCGCATACGTTGCGGCGCCTGCCCCTTATTTTTCTCTTACCCTATAAAAAAACATTTACAAGAAATTTACCTCTCAATAGGTTGGTTCTACGATCTGGCTCTAAAATATTCAGGAGTCTTTACGCTTGCTTTTAACAGTGAATACTGAGCTTCTGTACACCGGCGTTATAAAAATATTTCTGCTCAAGAATTTTTCAGCCACGATTCATAAAAGATGAAAACATTATGACACCCTATGAATTTACCGTAGAATTTCAAGTTCGCGATTATGAATGCGATTTTCAGGGGATTGTGAACAATTCGGTTTATTTGAATTATCTGGAACACTGTCGACACGAATTTGCCAAACATCTCGGAGTTGATGTTGTCGCTTTAGCAAGGCAGGGGATCAATCTTGTGGTTGTCCGGGCTGAATTGGATTACAAGTCGCCTCTGCGTAGCGGAGATTTTTTTCTAGTGAATACCACGATGGAACGGTATTCTCGCATTCGTTTAATCTTCCACCATAAAGTGCTGCATTGTGAGACCGGTCGGGTAATTATGAACGCGCGTATTATGACGGCAGCCATGAATTCTCAGGGAAAACCCTTTTTTCCTGATGAATTACAGGTGCTTTTTCGTGAAAGAACAAACAGTGAATGAAGTATCTTTTTCATTTCATCCTGGCCCTTTCCATGAGCAATTTTGTTGATGTAACGCGTTGGAGGCCCGTAACGGACAAAACGACGAGAAGAGGGATCTGAAAATGATGGATATGTTTACACTGACGCCAACCATGCATGTGGCGGAATTACTTGAAACTGAAGCTGAAGCCATTATAAGAGTTGCCGCGCAACTTCAGCCGGATCAAGTGGATAAGACGCTTGCCCTGTTGTCCGCCTGCCAGGGCAAGGTGATCGTTATTGGCGTCGGGAAATCTGGAATTATTGCCCAAAAGATCGCGGCAACATTTCGCAGTATCGGAGTGGTCTCCGTCGCTCTACATCCTTGCGATGCTTTACATGGTGATTTAGGAGTGATCACCGGAGATGATATTGCTCTCCTTCTAAGTCACAGCGGAGAAACTGAAGAAATTCTCTCTCTCCTTCCTCATTTGAATCGTCGTCAAGTACCTCTGATAGCCATTGTTGGAAATCTGAATTCCAGTTTGGCCCGACAGGCTGACGTTATTCTTGATGTCACGATCCAGCGCGAAATTTGCCCGCTCAATTTAGCGCCGACCACGAGCACTCTGGTTGCGCTTGCTCTGGGAGATGCTCTGGCGATGACGATGATGCAGATCAAAGGCGTCACGCCGGAATCGTTTGCATATAATCATCCGGCCGGCCGCCTGGGAAAACGCTTAACCTTACGGGTTCGTGATCTGATGCACAGCGGTTCCGCAAACCCGATGTTACCTGTTCAAGCATCATGGATTGAAATTGTAAGCACGATCAGTCAAGGAGGGATGGGCGCCGTTAATATTGTCAATCAATCCGGGCAGCTCGTCGGATTGATTACCGATGGCGATCTGCGGAGGTGCGTGGAAAAAACTCCTCTGGCGCGCCTGGAGTTTATAGATGCTGCTGCGATCATGACGCCAACTCCGGTAGTTGTCGAGGCAGATATGCTAGCCTATGATGCGCTGAAGCTTATGGAAAATCGCCCTTCTCAGATCAGCGTGTTACCGGTTGTGGATGTGCAGCGAACGTGCCTGGGACTGATTCGACTCCACGATATTGTTCGTTGCGGTTTGTGATGTTGAGTTGATATTATTGTGATCCGACATGGCCTCGCGGGTATTTCTCATGTCCGACTTGACAAAGAAGGTTGCTGCTACATTGATAATGCTGACACGGAAACAGTCTGAATGTTTGTCCTTCTTACAATACATGAAATGAGAGGGAACAAAAAGGCGTTAAATCGCCTGTAGCTGGGGAGGTATCGGAGGAGATCTCTCATGGAAAGACACCTGCAAATCCTGATTATTGATGATAGTACGTCAACTCGGAGAGGATTGCGAGAATTACTCGAACCATTACACGCAGAGATTGTAGAAGCTAAAGATGGGAAGCAGGGGCTGGCGTTATCGCAAGATGGGCGTTTTGATTTAATTTTGACGGACATTGACATGCCAGAGATGGATGGGATCGAATTCTGTCAACAGATTACGACTAACCCCCGAACTCGAGGTACTCCCGTGATTATGGTGAGCGCCTTCGATTCCAATAGCGATATTGACATCGGTTTTCACGCCGGGGCCTGGGCGTATGTATCAAAACGCGAAGCACGCAGTGAGTTATTGGAAACGATTCAAGAGGTCCTGCTCAAATCCACATTTCATCATGAACGTCTGATTATGGTGGTTGATGATTCCTTGCTTGTTTGTCGAATGGTGCGCGAAGGTCTGGAAAAGGCGGGATTTCAGGTGGTTACTGCCAGAAATGGAAAAATTGCCCTGGAACTCGTTCAAAAACAACCACCGGATCTGATTTTAAGTGATTTAGATATGCCCGTCATGAATGGCTTCGAATTCTGCCAGGCGATCCATTCTGACTCGCGTTATGCCGTGATTCCGTTTGTCGTGATGAGCACGATTAGCGATCGTGGGCACATGAAACGTATTATTCAAGAAGGCGCGGCCTCATATATTGTCAAACCCTTCAATATTGATCAACTGGTCATTCTAGTCGAACGCATACTTTCCGATCAATTTCTGCTTTTGTTGAAAGATCGCGAGCGCCTGGAAACCGAACGAACCTTGATGCTTGGTAGTATTGCAAGTCTCATTTCAGCCCTGGAAGCCCGCGATCCCTATACTCGAGGCCATTCTGAAATCGTCGCCAGAATTGTATCCGGCATAGCTACCCTGATGGGCTTGCATAAACAGCAAGTTGAGACGATTACGATCGGAGCCCGCCTGCACGACATTGGGAAAATCGGGATTCGAGACGACATCCTGTTTAAACCAGGCCCTCTGACCCCACACGAATTTGAGATTATTAAACAACATCCGGTCATCGGTGCGAACATCCTCAAACCGATTCCAAGTTTGAAAGAAATTGTTTCTATTGTGCTCTATCATCATGAACGTCCTGACGGGAAAGGCTACCCCTACGGCCTCTCTGCCTCGCAAATTCCTTTATGGGCGAGTATGATCTCTGTCGCCGATACGTATGCGGCATTACGAAGTAAACGCCCTTATCAAAGCCCGATTCCCCGTGAACAGGCGATACAAATTATCCAGGAAGTCCGTGGTACGCAATTATGTGCTGAATGTGTGGATCTCTTTATAAAATGGGTTGAACTCGACCAGAATTTAGAAGATGAATGGGAATATTTCTAAGGATCGTGAAAAAATATGTAGCGAACAAATCCTTAAAGACGATTTCACCAAAAACTCTCTAATTTTCCTCTTGACTATCTGCTTTGAGAGGTAAATGGTAATAATACTGATTCAAAAAAGATTCTGAAGTATCTGACACGAGGAGAACAGTCTATTCTGGGAATGGAAGGCAATCTGCAGTGAAAAAACCAGGTGTCTCAAAAAATCTGGTTTTTTACTTGCGCAATGAAAAAATGTGTGTATAAAGGAGGACATGTATCATGATCAGTAAAAAAATGGAAGAGGCGCTGAATAAACAGATCAATGCTGAATTTTACTCATCGTATTTATATCTTTCAATGGCCGCAGATTTTGAAGCGAAAAATCTTGAGGGGTTTGCCCAGTGGATGAAAATGCAAGCGCAGGAGGAATGGGAACACGGCATGCGCATTTACAATTACATCAATGAACAACAAGGGCGTGTTAAATTGGATGGAATCGGAACCCCGCAAACTGAATGGGATTCTCCCCTTGCCATGTTCGAAGCGGCTTACAAACATGAACAACATGTAACCAGCCTGATCCATCATTTGGTATCGCTGGCCAACGAAGAAAAAGACTATGCAACCGGGATTTTTCTGCAATGGTTTGTGACCGAACAGGTTGAAGAGGAAGCACACGCATCGAGTATTGTTGAAAAATTGCGCAGGATCAAAGAAAGTCCGCACGGCTTGATGATGCTTGATCGTGCTCTTGGTGAACGTAAAGAAGATTAAGCGTGAACCAGAAAAACCGGGTTTTTTGAAAAAACCCGGTTTTTTTCGAAGTTCCCCCGCTTATTGAATCACACTCGGAATAAGCATCCATTCAATGTTCCATAAACCTGCCTGAGACCCCAGACAGATCACACCGCCCATCTGAAAGTGCACAATGCTTTTTTCCGCGTCTCCTGTTACGAGAAAACTGGTTAAGCGACTGAGAAACGGCAGATGTCCGACGATAAACACAGGTTCTTTCTGCTGTTGTAACACTGCGGCAATCGGCTCAACAGGATCGTTCGGGTGTAACCCCTCTACCGTTTTCACAATTCCTCGAACATACACATGCTCGGCGATAATTTCGGCACTTTGCGCTGCCCGACATTTATCACTGTGCCACATCTCCATCAGTTGAAGCCGCGCTCCGGCAAGCATCCGCGCTATACGCTCCACCTCAGCCCTCCCGCGATCTGTTAATGGACGGTCCGGGTGCTGCTCTTCTGACAGGGCTTCACCATGCTGCATCAAATAGACTTTCATGGTAAGTCCTCCTTTCTTTTTTCAGACGATACTCTTTTGATAAGATCTCCTAGAAATACTTGCAGGATAGAAAACCTTTGGCAACGTGTCAAGGGTTTTTCATTACTCATCACATTCCGGTGGCGTGAATGTTGAATGCCATGAGAATTTCATTGACAAAAACCAGGGATTCGCCGTCATAATTTGCGAGGAATATTTTGAAAATAACCTTCTTGAACGAAAGGTGGAAAATTCTATGATAAAAAGTATGACCGGTTATGGCGTTGCGAACCTTCAAATCGAAGCAGGACGCAGTTATACCGTAGAAATTAAATCCGTCAATCATCGTTATTGCGACGTACATGTGAAACTCCCGAATAAATTATCGCTGCTCGAACCGGAAATCAAAAAAATCGTCAAAGATCGGTTTCAACGCGGCCGGTTTGATGTGTATCTCTCCCTTGATGAATTCGGCGTAGCCACGAAACAGATTTCTTTTGATCAGCCGTTGGCAGCCGAATACCTCCGGCAGCTTCGAGAACTGGGAGCCGCTTTAGGCCTGGAAACGTCTATTGATGTTTTATCATTGACGCGCCTGCCGGATGTATTGCAAGTCAAACAGGCGGAAGTTGACCAACAGCAGATGTACGAGGAAATTCAACAAGCCATGTTTGAGGCGTTGGATCATCTGGAACAGATGCGAACCCATGAAGGCCAGATTCTGGAAGAAGATATTCGGACAAATGTAACACAAATTCGTACTTTTGTCACAGCAATTGCCAAGTGTGCAGAAACGACACCTGGGCAATATAAAGCCGTCTTAGAGGAACGGATTAAACGTCTCACTGAAAATCTGATAGAAATCGATCAGGAGCGACTCCTTCAGGAGGTCGCACTGTTTGCAGACCGGATAGATATTTCGGAAGAACTGACCCGCTTACACGGGCATATTGATCATTTTCTGCACTTGCTTCAGAGCCAGGATGCGATTGGCAAAAAGTTAGATTTTCTCGTGCAAGAGATGAATCGCGAGATTAATACTATGGGGTCAAAAGCCAATAATGGCGAGGTCTCAAAACATGTTGTTGAAGTGAAATCAATTATCGAGAAGATCCGAGAACAGATCCAAAATATCGAATAGATGTGATGGATTGTGAACGAATATGAATCATAAACTGATCAATATAGGTTTTGGCAATGTCGTGGTGGCCTCGCGGATTGTCGCGATTATTACCCCGAGTTCCGCCCCAATGAAGCGATTAAAAGAAGAAGCTCGTCAGCATGGAAAACTCATTGACGCCACGCAAGGCAGAAAAACTCGGGCGATTATTATTACTGATAGTGATCATGTCATTTTGTCGGCAGTGCAACCAGTCACGGTTTCGCAGCGTTTTTTTGATGAAGATGATGACAAATCATCTTCACAGCATGATGAGGTGAATGTATGAAATTTGTCAAAGATACACATGGCATTCTGTTTGTCGTTTCTGCTCCTTCTGGAGGCGGAAAAACGTCGCTGTGCAAAGAAGTTATCAGACGTTTACCAAATTTCGAGCATGGCATCTCTTACACAACGAGAAAGCGGCGGGCGACCGAGGCCAACGGCCGTGATTACCACTTTGTCAGTGAAGAAAAATTCATGCGGATGGTTGCGGATGATGAATTTGTCGAATATGCGTATGTCCACGGAAATTATTATGGCACAAGCATGCAAAGCATCGCTGAAACGCTCTCAAAAGGGAAAAATTTATTAATTGATATTGATGTGCAAGGCGCCAAACAAATTGAAGAACGTTACGGTGATGAAGGGGTCTTTATCTTTATCCTTCCTCCGGATTTCGAATTGCTGCGAGACCGCTTGAATCTTCGTCAATCAGATACAAAAGAAGAAATTGAACGACGATTGAAAAAAGCCGAAGAAGAAGTAAAACATTACCACGATTATGATTATGTCATTATTAATGATGACTTTCATGAAGCCGTTAAAGAGTTAGAAGCGATTATTTTAGCCGAAGAATGTCTTCCTCGTAGAATTCGCATGGTTCAGGGGATTGAACCGGAGGGCGAAACAGAGCTTTCTGGGGAAGAAAATGAATAGAACGATGCCTGGTCCCTTTAACCGATTGTGGCTGCTGATATGAATTGGCATCTCAGGCTTGTGAAAATTGTGGATATGTGGATAACCCTGTGGATAACTTGTGCTTTATCCACTTATCTCCTGGCATTTCTCCCATATATGCGCAAAATTCTTTTTTGAACCATCCACAAGGCGTTGAGAGAATATCGTGTAACTTATTGAATAATAATTAGTTCATTTTGTGGATAAGTTTGTGGATAAGTTTTTTGTACTGACAACATGTGAAACAAGACAACATGTTATTACTGATGGCATATGATTTCAGAAATCACTAGACACGAGAAACCAGGTTTTCAGGAAAAAACCTGATTTCTTCGCCACGCCTCATGTCTACTTATTCCCGAAACGCTGCACGAATCGTAATCTCTTGATAACAGAATTTCTTCTTTATTTCTTCCAACAATGAATTTTAAGCCTGGGCAAAAGGGGTCTGAAAGGCAAAGGTCGCATGCTTCTGTCTGTGAACCGTTTCAACCCATTCGTCAAGAGCGAGTTCAGCGTAAATAACTGCTTCCGAATAAGTCCCATTATCCACAATTTCATCTAGTGTTTCAGGAAGATCGACAATGACAAGCTCCTGTTCCTGATCCTGGTAAAGAATAATCCAATGAGATTTTTCCATAATCTATCCTCATCCTCAATTCCTATGAACATCCGGAAGAAAAAACCGGTTGTGTTTCATTCATGTCATCCATAAGCCTATCATATTATATGGTTTATACAAATGGTGTTTCTGTCAACCGTTTTGACAAAAATAGTTGATAGAAGGTTGATATTTGGCACTTCCGCAAGGTATATCAGGTTTGTCAATGCAAATTTCCTGAAAATTTGAGGTGATGATTTTGCTCAAATCTTCAACACAATTTTCCCAGCCTGAAAGATGGGAACCAGGGGATATTGATCTACTTCGGCACAGGCCGCAAGATCAGAGGCCAATCCAATACGAGAGAGCCACCTTCCCCCATCAGAATTCCGGAGCATGGCAAGCAGATCTGGCTGATAATGCGTATAGAGAATTTCTGCGGCTGTTGCAGCAGCAGTGGGAGAAATGTCAGAAGTACAGGCTGCAAGCCGATGCACGAACATGCCGGCACAGACGCTATCTTCGAGAGAAAATGTATTGGCCACTCCGGCACAGGCCAGAATGACAATGTGGTCCTGGTCCTGAGCGTGATTGTTTTGGGCATAATGGAGAATATACTGACAGACCGCCGACATATTCAGAAATGACCCGATAACTATCGAACTGGCGTCTTTTACGGCTAACAACGTGCGGGTGCCATTGGTTGTTGAAAGAATAATCCCTGTGTCTTTCACCACATCCGATCTATATTCTTGCGGGGAATTGCCTAAATCGAAGCCCTCGACCCGTTGGCCCCCGCGTTCTCCTCCAAGCAGCGGCAAGGGGAGAAGATGTTCATACTGACGTTGCAAGGCAAAGGCGTCATTAACGTGAAGCACAGGAAGTATAAATGCACAACCATGGGCCAGGGCAGTAGTGATGGTCGTTGTGGCTCTGACAACATCAATCACAATAACAAGTGCACCAGGTAAAGATTTGGCGCCAAGCTCTGAAGGCAGAAAGGCAACATCAAGTCGTATCATAGTGCGAATAGACGTGACCATCCTTATGCCGGGGGCTTATTTAATAAGCGAATACCCTGGTAAATATATCCCAGGCCAGAAATGGCAGTGACGACAAAAGTCAGCCAGCAAAGCGGCAAAAGAATCTGAGGCCGATATTCTCCGGTATAATTAGAGAACAGCACAATAATGATCAGGCTTATCTGGCAAAATGTGGTAAATTTGCCGATCCAGGTTGGGGCAATTTGCACTCGCGTCCCTAACATAAACAAAGAGGCAATACCGACCGGAATAATAATATCGCGGCTGATGACGGTTACAATCAGCCACAAAGGAATTTTGTTTGGTAAATCAATAATCGTCAAGGTGATAAACGTTGAGGTGAGCAGAAGCTTATCAGCTAAAGGATCAAGAAACGCCCCAATTTGCGTTCTTTGATGCAATGATCGCGCGATAAACCCATCCAGTCCGTCGGTGACGCCGCAGCCGACAAAAATAACCAACGCAATTCCGGTATAGCGGTACGCGAGGGCGACAATAAAAAACGGGATCGCTACCACTCTGAGGATTGTCAGAAAATTCGGTATATTCATGCTATTATAACAGGTTGCCGCTTGCATGACGGACTCTGAGAAACGCATAGCACAAAAATCCCCTTGTAAGGTTGGAAATAGATATTCCGTCCAGCGCTGAGATCCTGAAGACATCCATTGAATTCCTGGAATGACAGTGCCTAATCTATCTCCTCCTTCTCGAGTTTTGTCTTACAATTAATGCAAAATGTAGTGACCGGCCGAGCCTTTAACCGTTCTATGCCGATCTCTTCGCCACAGCGTTCGCACAAACCAAACGTTCCATCTTCAATACGCTGCAGGGCCTGGTCAATTTTCTTGATGAGTTTCCGTTCCCGATCTCGAATACGCAGATGGAACGTCCGATCCGACTCCACCGCAGCAATATCCGCATAATCGGAAAGATGCTCGCGCACTTTTGTCACTTCACTGGTGACAGTTTGGCTCGCCTGCTCGAGCAACATATTCTTTTGTTCGAATAAAATGGATTTAAAATATCCAAACATGTCTTGATCCACAATGCACACCTCTCTCTCCAAAAGCCATTGACGATTAGAACACTATACAGAGAATGAGGTTATGAAGCTCAGATGCAAAGTCAAGTAAAAAATACGATCTCCGATTTTCCGGCCTAAAGATGAGCGTTGTGTCTCTAAAAACAATCTGTGAATCCCGGCATATTTGTTGAGATGCCTTCACAAGAGAATGTTTATTGACAAATATTTCATACTATATGATATATACTATAGATCAATATCAGATAAAACATTGACTTTTTTTTCAATGAGGAAACCTTTATGAGATTAACGGTGCGTGACTTTGTGGAGGCCGGCCTCTATCCGAACGAAGACGAAGTGATCCAGGAAGCTTTGCAATTCTTGCTGCAAGCTCATCCGGAAATGAAAATTGAGTTGGCGATTGCTCGCTATCAACAAGCGTCGCTTTCACTCGAAGACGTCGCCAGCCTGGCGGGCGTGAGTTGGGGGCAGATGAAAAATATCCTGGTAGAACGCGGAATTCCCTTGCGTTTCAAAACAGAAACGTTTCTGCAAAAAGAGAGACCTTCCCGGTCTTCCGGGTGAAAGGCAACCACTTCATTCAAATCCGTTGTTGTTCCTGGTAGTGTGTCATTTTTCTTGACATATCCTTTTTGATAATGCAACACCTTTTCGCATGAAGACAATCCAACTCTTACATTTTGCGGATCTCCATATCGGAGTGGAAAATTATGGTCGCCTGGATACGGCGACAGGACTGCATACGCGCTTGCAGGACTTTAGCCAGTGTCTGGAGTTTGTGGTCAATACCGCGTTAGAGCGCGAAGTAGATGCTGTGCTGTTTGGTGGTGATGCGTATAAACACGCCGCTCCGAATCCGACGCACGAGAGCAAATTTGCTGAACAACTCAAGCGTCTGGCAGATGCGCAGATTCCGGTCGTGATGGTAACGGGCAATCATGATATTCCGGCTTCTTTTGGGAAAGCTTCAGCCCTGAACATCTTTCATACCCTGGGAGATCAGCGCTATTTTTTTGTAGCTGAACGACCGCAATTGTTCAGAATTAAAACCAAACACGGTCCTTTTCAGGTTGCCTGTTTTCCCTGGCCCACACGCTATATGCTCCTCACAAAAGAGGACTATAAAAATTTATCGGATGCAGAAATCACGCGCACGATAGAAGAGAAATGCTCAAACCGGATTGATAAATTTGCCCGCGAACTCGATCCGGAAGTGCCATCGGTGCTATTAGCCCATCTGGCCGTTGCGGGCGCAACCTATTCAGGTTCCGAACGTTCGACGATTATCGGGCAAGATCCTGTCATCCTGCAAAGCGTCCTCAAAAATCCAGCGTTCGATTATGCGGCATTGGGACATATTCATAAACATCAGGATCTCAACCGAAACGGCTACCCGCCGGTGGTGTATCCAGGCAGCCTGGAACGAATTGACTTTGGCGAAGCAGGCGATGAGAAGGGAATCTGTCTGGTCTCGCTTAAAAAAGGCGCGAGTTCATACCAATTTCTGCCAACCCCGGCCCGTAAGTTTGTTAAAATTGAGATCGATGTGTGCACTCAGGATTTTCCGACAGAAGCGATTTTGCAGAAACTCGCCGCCTACAATTTGCACGATACGGTGGTGCGTGTTGTATACACAATCCGTGAGGAGCAAAAAGACCTGATTGATGTACCACGGATTTATGCGGTTCTGGAACCAGCATTTTTGATCGCCGGAGTCAGCCCAAGAATTGAAGAAATTCGCAGCCAACGTCCCCGTATTAGCGAGGATTTAAGTCTGAGTGATGCGCTGGCAACATATCTTGAGTTTAAGCCGGAGTTACAAGGGATAAAAGCGGATTTATTGGATTATGCCAATCGCCTGATCCGCGAGCTGGAGGAATTAACCGAATAAAATTATGATTCCTGTTACCTTGCAAGTAAGAAATTTTTTAAGCTACGGCGATGACGAGGAAAGGCCGCCGCTTGATTTTACTGAATTTGACGTGGCTTGTTTGTCGGGGAGCAACGGCCATGGCAAATCGGCGATATTAGACGCCATGACCTGGGCCTTGTGGGGTGAAGCCCGTAAAGCCGCGGGAGAAAAATCGCCGTCTGACGGATTATTGCGCATCGGAACTCCAGAAATGCAAGTGGAACTGGTATTTGATCTCGAAGGCGATCGCTACCGCGTAATCCGCAATTATCATCGCAAAAGCCGTCGAGTCCGTTTGGATTTTCAGGTCTTCGACCAGGATTCGCACACCTATAAAAGTCTGAGTGAACGGACGGTCAGCGATACGCAGAAAAAAATCACGGCAACTCTGCGCATGGAGTACGATACGTTTATCAATTCGGCCTTTATCTTGCAAGGCCGGGTGGATGAATTTACCAAAAAAACACCGCATAAACGCAAAGAAATTCTGGCAGAAATTCTCGATCTGTCGCGCTATGATCAACTCGCCGACCTGGCCAAAGATCGTCATAAAACTTCTAAAGTTCGGCAGCAAACGCTTGAAGAGCAGATCACACTGATTGAGGGAGAGTTGCAATTTCAAACGGAATACGAGCAGAAATTGACGCAAATACGGCAAGCTCTTGTTGAACTTGACGCCAATATGCATACGTATGAAACCCGGCGCCGTACCCTGGAGCAACAGCAAGCAGATCTACGCGGCAGACAGGCGCAGCTTCAGGATAGAAGTCGCCAGAAGAATGCGCTGCACGATGAAGCGGCCCGGTTAAAAGATAAACATCTGCGCCAGCATCAGCAGCTTATCGAAGTGCAAGCTGTGCTTGTCCGGCAAGACCAGATTACACAAGCTTATCAGCGTTATCTTGAGTTGCGGCAGCTGCAAGAACGCTGTGAACAGCAATTTAGACAGCTTTCCATCTGCCACAAAGAGCAACACAAGCTTGAAAAGATCATTCAACAAGCGCGTACGCAGATTGAAAAAGAACAGGCGGGCTGGCGAGCCAAACAGACGCAAGAACAGCAGGTACTCCAGGAAGCGCAGCATATCTTACAACAGGCGCAGGTCATTGAGCAAGGTTTTTGCGAATTGCAACAGGCCAGAAAGCAAGATGAAACCTGGGAAGAGATCCGCAATGAGGTTGATGTGCTTGAGCGAGAGCAGCGCGCTCTGGAAAAGGCCATTGACCAGCAGAAAAACCAGGTAAGCGTGGAATTACAAGCGGCACAGCGCCATGTCGAAGAGTTACAAGCTCTGGCCGAACAACAACCTGGGCGAGAGCAGGAGGTGCAGGCTTCTCAGGAGCAGGTTATGCGTTTAGAGGCTCTTGAGCAGGAACGTGATCACAATAAAGAGCTTGGAACAGAATGTCGCGCCAGCCTGGAGCAATTACAGACGGAACAGGCGCGCTTGCAAAAACAACTGCAAGAGGCCGAAGAAAAGCTCGATCTTCTGCTTCGCAGCGATATCCCTCAATGTCCTTTATGCGCTTCAGATCTGGCCGGCCAGAAAAAGCAGGACATTGAAACGCATTTTCGTCAGGAAATTCAGCAGTTACGAGCACAAGACCAGGAAATCACGCATACGATTGAAGATCAGGCAGCGCATCTGGATCGCTTGCGTTCGCAGTATGCGCAATTGGAGCGTCAAATGAAGCAATTTCACCCGGCTCGCGAGCGGTTACTTCGAGCACAAAACGCGCTTCGAGAAAGCGTGAATGCCTATGATCGCCTGCAAGAATGGCGAGAGCAAAGTACTGCGCTCCAGACCCGGATCGACCAACGCGCCTATGCGCCGCAAGAACAGGAGCGATTGGCAGAATTGCGGCAGACATTTCTGACCCTGGCGTATGATTCCAAAGCCCATCAGTCGTTAAAACAGCATCTGAAAGCCTTGCAGAAATTCGCAGGAGAACATTCTCGTTTAGAGACTATCCGTGAACAACAGCGCAAAGCATTACATGCGCTTCCTGCCATTAAGCAGGAACTTGTCCGCTTGCAAACCGTATTGGATCAGCGCGACTATGCCCACGCTGAGCACGAACAATTGCAAGAAGTGCTCGCCCGGATAGCTGCTATTGGATACGATGAGCAGGAACATCTTCGCATTCAGCAAGAGTTCGGGCAATTACAGCAGGCGCCGGTTCAAAAAGCCGAGCTTGAACAGGCGAGTAGATCGCTTGATGATTTACAACAAAGGTTGTCTGAATTAAAAACGGAATATGAGCAGAAAATCACCGCGCTGACTGACCTCGATCGCCAGATCGCGGCCTTGCAAGAAGAACTGCAACGCTTTCCTGTTCTTGAGGACGAGCTTCAGCAGGTCTCGACGCAATTGACCGTGTTGAAACGCGACCGGGATGAACTGCTCCAGGCGCAAGGAACCTACGAGAATAAATATGCGCATTGTCAACGGCTGCGGGATGAGTTAGAACAGAAGCAGACAGAAAGCCAAGCTATCCGCAAAGAGAGCGACATCTACGGTCATCTGATGCAGGTATTTGGCAAAGACGGCATCCAGGCGCACCTGATTGGCAGTGCGGTTCCGGAAATCGAAGATGAAGCGAATAAAATTCTTCAGAGATTAACGGATAATCGTACCCATATCACCATTGAATCTGTGAAAGATTTACACAGCGGCGGGATGAAAGAGACGCTGGACATCAAAATCAGTGATGAACTGGGCACCCGCAATTATGAAATGTATAGCGGCGGAGAAGCCTTTCGCGTTGATTTTGCCATTCGGATCGCCTTATCGAAATTGCTGGCGAAACGCGCGGGAACAAAACTGAAAACCTTAGTGATTGATGAAGGCTTCGGCACTCAGGATGCCTACGGGTTGGAACAGCTTGTAGAGGCGATTAAAACGATTAGCAGCGATTTTGAAAAAATTTTGGTGATTACCCATTTGGAAACGTTAAAAAATGCGTTTCCGGTTAGAATAGAAGTAGAAAAACATCCTGATATTGGCTCACAATATCAAATTGTCCATTAACTTATATTGAGTATTGAGTATTGAATATTGAAATGTTGAATAGATAATTCTCTCAATTCTT
The DNA here is from genome assembly GCA_040772385.1 of Candidatus Vecturithrix sp. Classification (GTDB taxonomy): domain Bacteria; phylum Moduliflexota; class Moduliflexia; order Moduliflexales; family Moduliflexaceae; genus Vecturithrix. The sequence goes on from JAXGYF010000001.1 coordinate 2,206,348, forward strand.
AATATTCAATACTCAATAAATTTATGCGTGTACTTATTACTGGCGGAGCGGGATTTTTAGGATCGCATTTGTGTGACTTTCTGGTACAAAAAGGTTTTGATGTCGTTTGCATGGATAACTTGCTCACGGGTGATATTTCGAATATTGCTCATATTCGGACAGAAAAATTTTTATTTATCAACCATGATGTCACAAATTACATCTATCTTGATGGAGAGGTTGATTATATTTTGCATTTTGCCAGTCCGGCCAGCCCGATCGATTATCTGGAATTACCGATTCAAACTCTGAAAGTCGGTTCACTTGGCACGCATAAAGCGTTGGGGCTGGCGAAGGAGAAAAAAGCGGTATTTTTATTAGCGTCAACCTCAGAGGTGTATGGCGATCCCCTCATCCACCCACAAAGGGAAGATTACTGGGGAAATGTCAACCCCATTGGCCCACGTGGAGTCTATGACGAAGCCAAGCGTTTTGCTGAGGCCCTGACCATGGCATATCATCGGTATCATGGAGTCGATACCAGGATAGTCCGGATCTTTAACACGTTTGGTCCGCGGATGCGTTTACACGACGGGCGCGTGGTGCCGACCTTTTTACGACAGGCGATTCTGGGGGAAGATCTCACGATCTTTGGCGACGGGATGCAAACCAGAAGTTTTTGCTATGTGGCTGATCTGGTTGAAGGAATTTATCGCTTAATGCTGTCGCATACCAATGAACCGGTTAATATTGGGAATCCCGGAGAGATGACGATCCTGGAGTTCGCGCACTTGATCAAAAAGATCGCAGGATCTACGAGTGAAATAGTGTTCAAAGAGTTGCCTGTAGATGACCCCAAAGTGCGACAACCTGATATTCAGCGAGCAAGAAGCCTCCTCGGATGGGAACCTCAAGTTCCGATTGAAGAAGGGCTAACCAGGACCTATCTTTGGATGAAAGACCGTATTCAGGGTCTCATGGACAAAGGCAAGAAGTCATAGATCGCAAGAGTCAGCGATAAAAACTGAGGTTTTCGAAAAAAACCTGGTTTTTAGACGTGCAGCTAGGGCGGGTATATGAATCAGATATTCACGAAAATGATTGAGCAATTAGGCCGCAGCTCTCCAGCCAAAATGACAGGAGCCGTCAAAACGTTTCCGCTGCGCGAATTACTCAAGCAGAGCAACCAGATCCAGGAAGAACTGGCTCGTCCTCATCACGATCTTTCCGATGAGGAACGGCAGCAGTTAGAACAGGCTTATACAAAGGTACAGGAAGTGATTAGCAGAAGGATTGACGTTGCTCAAAAGCTGATCGATAAATTTGCCGGAACGACTCCTGAAGTGATCGCGCTCAATAATTCCGTGTTCTCTTTGATTCCTTCTCGTGATGTGCTTGAAGATGTGAAAGTTGCCTATAGCTCGTCCAAAACCCTGCTGCAAACTTTGCAGAAAGCCAGTTCCAATGTGCTTGAAGCGGTCAATATCGAAATCCAGCAGCATTTTTATGATGTGAGTCCTGAAACGATTGCCGTCACATATACAGGCAAACATTTAGAATCCTATCGTAAATTACTCAAAAATCTTTTAACGCATATTGAGGTGGATTCTGATATTTTTAGAGTGTATAGTAAGATCATTCGAAATGTCATCGAAGGCATCCACCTCTATGAAACCCATATCAGCCATGCACGCAATCTCTGCCAGCAGATTTTTCAAGAAACGCCGCTCAATTTTGAACACGTCTTTCATGCGTATTCCTTAGACGAATTAGCAAACTATGAACAGGCTGTCAAGACGACATTGGACATTCTTGAACAAGACATTACCGGGCGTCCCAGTATTATTGAGTTTGCGACCCAATGTCGCGCCATCCTTGAGGCTCTTCCCCAACACCTTATTTCTCGTAAGATTGCTATGCGCAAAACCTCGCGCGTGCTCCAGCTCTCACATTATTTCTCTTTTTTAACGACGGAGTCCGTCTCTGAAAATGCAACGACAAGCCTGATGCTCTGTCAGGCGCTTTTCGAGGAAACCCGGGAATTTCTCCAGTATCAGCAGAAACTTATGGAGGTCAGCCTCAACCAGAAAAGTCTTGAAGACGCTCAAAAGAAAGTCGAAGAAGGGTTACGCTATCGGCAATTTGCTATTGGGCAGTTGTTTCAAGAAATCATGCGCGTCACGCCTCAAGATCTCAGTTTTGTTTCGGAAAAGTGGTTAGGCGATAGCAATCTTTTACTGCAAGAAATACACCAGCTTGTCGAAGATTATCTGCGCCGAACCCCACCAGCATCCGCTGATACACATATTATCCAATTATCCGCGTTATTACAGGAAAGTATTAAAAAGTTGCACGAAGCGATTGGGTTTACACACAGTGCTCCGAGTAAGGAGACCTATCAACCGGTTGAACTTGATCGGTCGCTTCCGAATTTGAGTAAATTTTACGATAAAGAACTTGTGATGTTGCTTCGTAAAGCCCTGGCAACAGGTAATACCGCCAGGTTTGATGAACATGAAGAATCGGAAGTTTTGGAAAACTCCTTTGTCGTGCCATTGGAAAAGCTTTATACGTATATCAAAGGTTTTATCGGGCAGATCCGCTTGCAGCCTTTGATATAGGGAATCGAAAAAATCCCAGAATACTATAGATGATGGTATAATATCCAATTAAAACAATCCAGGAAGGCTGTGGAAACGTGAACGCCATCGCGGGAAACCATGAACTCAGCTTGATAAACAGTTTCGCAAGCAGCACATTTATAGTCAGGAACGGCGATAAAGCATCCCAATGGCGAAAAAGCAGCGCGAGAAAATTTGTGGAAAGACTGGCAGGTAGGAGAACACTGACGATTGGAAACGCCAATGGATTTGAGAGGAACGAATAGGGGGAGAATTCACCAAAATAATAGATCAGCAGCGGCGCAGTGCCGAGAAGTGCACCAAAAGTGGTTAAACAGGTCATAAGAGGAAGACGAACGAACTTTCGCAAACGAAAAAGAGGCGCGGTGATCGGTTGGCGGTGTAAGAACCTGAAAAATAAGAGAATAGAGGCCGTGGCAGCAACGGTGAGTTGAAAACTGATCTCAAAGAGAGCGACTGGAAAGACCAAGAGAAGACATCCCGCGGAAAATGCTAAACTGTAAAGTGGTTCGGAAATGCGATTGCACATGATGGCAGCGTAAAACACGATTGCCATAATCACAGCGCGCAAAACCGGGTAATGAAACCCGGAAATCCCCGCATAAAACAGAAGCAACCCGCTTAACATCGGGCTGCGGTATCTCAACGGCAAAGCCAGAAAGTTGGCCAGTTTATGGAAGGCCCAGGCTACAATCCCGACATGAATGCCGGAGATCACTAACAGATGGTACAGACCGGCATTCCGAAACTGGTCGCGCAGGTTTTGTGTGAGCGTATAACTGGCTCCGAGTGTCATTGCTTTGATGACCTGAATTGCCTGATTTGTTGAGGTGTTCCCCATCAACTCAGCAGGAAGGCGGTAGAGTTTACACGTATCGAGAAAATTGTGGATGCGGTGCTGACACTGATAAACCCAGTGTAGAAGTTGATTTCCTTGTTTGACAGGCAATTGTATGAGATAGCGATCGTGACGAAGAGAGCCGACCCAATAAATTCCCTGTCGTCGCAGATATTCCTGATAGTCAAAATCTCCAAAATTGCGGGGAAGGCGGAGACGTAAGCGTGTTCTGATCCCCTGGCCATAGAGAAGAATTTTGTCTCCGGAGTTCGGTAAAGAATTTCCGGTCAAAGTAAGGCGGATTCTGCCCTCTGTTGGATAGCGAACGGCCTCTTTTTCGACCCAGTTCACCGAGATGTCGAGATACCGCCGCTTACCGATTTGCCTGACCGGTTTATCCACAAATCCTTCAATTGTCACAAGTTCATCATGGCGGATGAGATGTGCAATATGATCTTCCGGTAAAGATCGAGAAAATGCAGAACGACTCATTCCGATCAAGATTGCCAGCAGCAGAAGACCGCTTGTCGTCAATTTATCCCATTTTAACCGATAGAACAGATAGCAAGACACTCCAGCAAGAGCATAGAGGATCGTAAGGGCCGAGAAGCTCCAGTCAGTCCATTCTGCAAACATCCAGATACAGAGATGATCAAACAAAATACCGATCACGAAACCTGCTAATATGGGAATAAGCGGATAGATCACGGATATGTTGACTCAGGAAATATGAGATAATATTGTAATTTTTGAATAGTCTTAGGACCAATACGTTTGATCGGCCTGAGTGATTCAGCGTTCAGAAAGGTTCCGTGCTGTTGGCGATAAGCGACAATCCGCTGTGCCAGTACGGGGCCTATTCCAGGTAAAAATTGTAATTCTTTTACGTCAGCTGTGTTAATATCAATCGGAGGATCGATATACATTTCTTGTCCCGGGAGCTCCGGTGATTCCAGATAATATGGTGTTAGTGTGTCAAATCTCTGAGCAGCATGATATCCCAGTAGTCCTATTCCATACAAGAGATACAGCAAGAGTAACACTTCTTGTTGTTTGCGGGAGAATCTCATGACTATCGCACAAAGTTCGAGTGCCCTGAAAGACGAAAACTCGATTTTCGCCTGTCAGGGCCACCTCTCAAAAGTTACTTTCGAGTCATTAATTTCTGAAGCTCTGTCATAGTCAACACTTTGACATCTGCTTGAACCATGCGAAACTGTTGCGCTATCATCGTGACTTCATCTCTAGTCGCATCTCGTAAGACGAGAGCCGGGGTTTTCAAGTTTTGTTGCAGTTGCGCCGTCGGCGTATTACTCAATGAAGATAATAGCTCCAGCACTTGTTTTCGCTGTGTTGGCTCGATTTTTCGCAGAATCAGAGCATATCGCTCATTGGAGTCTCCTTTGAGCAAGGAATCGGGGGACTGAGCCGGAACAGACGGCGATTGTTGTGATGCCGGTCGTGCAGGCTGAGTTGAAGGTTGTTGTTTTTTCTGGATTTCCGCTAATTGGTCCATTGTAATCAATTTGACCTGGGCCTGCACTTGTTTGAACTTCTCAATGGCGATCTGGGCTTCCTGGGTAGTGACATCGCGCTTTAATAACGAAGGGACTTTTAAGAGTCTCTTGGCGCGCTCTTCGGAGACCTGACTGATTTGTTGAATCAGCCATACCAGATCTGTCTGGCGTTTTGCCTCATATTGGTGCAAAATCAAGGCATAGCGTTGTTCCGGTGTTTGCTCTGCAAACTCCACCACGTCTACGCTTGCTGCTTGTTCCGCAGTAGGTTCCTCTTGCTCTCTTTCCTCGCTCTTTTTCCCGAACCATTTCTTTTTCTTTTTCTCGATCCCTTTCTTCTGCCCCTCTTGAACAGGTGCAATGCTCGTCTCTTCTGCGTATTCCGATTTCGATTTTTGTTTGCGTCCGAAAGAAAACAATTTTTTCTTTTCTTTTTTTGACTCCGGTTCGATAGGAATATCCGTTTGTTTTTGTTGAGGAGGAGTTACATTAAGCGATGTATGTTCTAATGCCAAATCGCTCTTTTTCCGGTCTCTTTCTTTTTTCTTTTCCTCAGAAGAGGCGTAATGCGTTTTTTCTGTTTGCCAGGCACCTCTTTTTTTTAAACGGGTTTCGCGATTTTTTCGAGCTTTCCTGGTCCCTTTCAGGGTTTTCAAAAAAGCAATCAACCACAGAAGAAAGCATTCTCCTGTCCAAAGCATCCAGGGTTGGATCGCCATTTCATCAAACTCAAGCCGCTTCATGTCCTCATTCCAGCGGGTAATTCCCGGAAATACCAGATAATCTCTGATAGGGGCTAACAAGGCTAAATCAAAAATTGTTCCGATCGTCACAGGTTCCAGCTTGAAAGCCTGTTCAGGCAGTATTGTGGTAAAAAATTGTTTGATCTGGGCGCCGATATGGTTCCGCGGCTCGCTTTCTTCGGTGGGTTGAACTGGCGAAATGTAGTCCGAGACATAAGGCAGAGCAGCAAGAAAATTTTGGGTATCCTCTTTGAGCGGAACCATTTCATCCAGCACGATTTGGGGTTGTTCCGGTAGAGAGTCATGATAATGATTGAGAAAAAGGAAACTTCCATAAGCGATCATGGAAAAGAGCAAGACGATCAGGAAGACAAAGATATTGATCCGGCAGCATCGTCCTATTCGCGCTCCCAGAGAGAACCCGATCCCAAGCACGACTCCGATAAATAGCGGGAAGATCAACACAAGATAATAGTCCGGATAAAATTTCATGCCGATATGGGCCAGAATAACGCCGATACTCCCGAAAATCGTCCCCAGTATCACCATAACTAGTATCGCCAGAAATCCGCATCTTTCCACATATTTCGATTTTTGCGCCATAATTTTCAGATCTCAATACGCAGCAATCATGCTTGCGTGAATCACTGCCTATTGAAAGTTCTCGCTTCAAATACGACGTATGCTCTAGCTCACTCGTTCTCCGTAATGCGACAATTCCATCGAAAAGGTCGCTCGTCCCTGAGTTAACGACCGCAGATCCGTCGTATAACCAAACATTGTTGATAAAGGCATGTACGCGCGAATGATATCTGTGCCGTCTTTTGCTTCCATATTAAAAATTTTTCCCTTTCTGGAATTCAAGTCTGCAATGACATCTCCTGTATAATTTTTGGGCGTGATGACTTCAACTTCCATAATCGGTTCAAGCAGAATCGGATCTGCGCGCCGACATCCGTCATTAAAGGCTTTTGTTGCTGAGATTCCGAAAGCCATATCTGAGGAATTCTGTTCATGGTACGAACCATCAAACAACGTGATTTTGACATCAATAACCGGATAGCCGGCTAAAATGCCGCTGCAGATCGTTCCTCGCAGGGCCTGTTCCACCGTATTGACATACTGGCGCGGGATTTTTGCTTCCGACACTTCCGATGCAAATTCAAATCCTTTTCCACGCGCATTCGGTTCTATGCGCAGCCAGACATGCCCATAATGGTCGCGTCCGCCGGTTTGGCGTGCAAATTTTCCTTCAGAGGTCACGCTTTTTGTGATTGTTTCTTTCAAGGCCACCTGAGGTTTTCCGATTCGTGCCTGGAGGTGGCGTTCACGCAACAGGCGATCAATAATCACATCTAAATGAAGTTCCCCCATCCCAGAGATGATTGTTTGGCCGGTTTCCTCCGATCGTTTCACCTGAAAGGTAGGATCTTCCCGCATGAGTTGTTGAAGGGCGTCATCTAATGCTTTTTGATCTGCCTGGGAACGAGGTTCGATCGCCACAAAAATGACCGGTTCAGGCGCGATAATCGTCTCAAGAATGACAGGTTCGTTCTGATGGCACAGGGTTTCTCCGGTATTCGTCTCTTTTAATCCGACAAGGCCGACGATCTCGCCGGGCAGTGCCTGCTCAATCTGGGTCACTTTATTGGCGTGAAGCCGTAAAATCCGTAACACACGCTCTCGGAATCCTTTGCGACTGCCGTCAGCCGTTCCGGGATTATACACCCAACTACCCGATTCTAACACCCCTGAATACACGCGAGTATAATAAATCAGAGGGCCTTCCAGATGGGTCATAATTTTGAAGACCAGGGCTGAAAGCGGATCGCGATCTGAGCAATGGATCAAGCGTTCTTTTCCGGTTTTAGGATGGATTCCCCTGATAAGTGGAACTTCAGTCGGAGCAGGAAAATAGTGCACAACAGCATCGAGTAACGGCTGGATACCCCTATTTTTCAGGGCCGTACCACAGAGAACTGGAAACAAATTCCCATCAATGACAGCCTTCCGCAGGCTGGCATATAATTGCTGATCCTCTACCTGGCCCTCATTCAGATACGCTATCATGAGCTCATCGTCACATTCGGCGATGGCCTCGATCATCTGTTCGCGATATTTTTGAGCCTCTGGTTCGAGATTTTCGGGAATTTCGCTTTGAATCGGCGGATGATCCGGATTATCAGAGTCCCACTGCCAGGCAGTCATGGAGATTAGATCTACCACGCCGCGAAATTCGCTTTCGCGACCAATCGGAATTTGAATCGGAACGGCATTGGCGTGAAGCTTATCGTGCATACTTTGCACGGCCCGAAAGAAATCGGCCCCCAGACGATCTAATTTATTAACAAAAACAATTCGGGGAAGATGGTAATAATCCGCCTGACGCCACACTTTTTCTGACTGGGGCTGTACCCCGGCCACTCCACAGAATACCACAATAGCTCCGTCCAGAACGCGGAGCGACCGTTCCACTTCGATGGTAAAATCAACATGTCCGGGAGTATCAATAATATTGATAATTTTTTCTTTCCACTGGCAGGTCGTTACCGCCGAGCTAATCGTAATCCCTCGCTCCTGTTCTTGGGCCATCCAATCCATGACGGCCGATCCTTCATCAACTTCCCCGATTTTGTAGGAAATCCCAGTATAATAGAGAATCCGCTCCGTCACAGTGGTCTTGCCCGCATCAATGTGCGCCACAATTCCGATATTTCGTATGTGCTCTACTTTGGCTTGCATCATGCGTGTATTCACTTCCTTTTTCGCGTGTACCTGAGCACTCAGTCATTAGCCGTAAAGAGAGTTCACCAGCAAATCGAGCAAAAACTCTTCCAGAACGGCATTAAATTCTTGATGAGCTTCAACCATGACCATGTGGCCGGCGTTTTCAATGATTCGCAATTCAGAATGTTTGATATTGGCATGTAATTGTTCGGCATATGACACCGGCGCCAAAATATCCTCTGTCCCTGCTACAACTAAGGTCGGCATTTTAAGCTCGCTCAGATGAGACACGCCATTATACTTTTTGATGGCCATCACATCTCCCAGAAGCACCATCATATCGTTCGTCACCAGTCGCTCATCAATATCCTTCATTTTTTCTTTGGCCTTTTCCAGACTTCCGAAGATGGCCTCCATGTCATTTTTGAGTTCCATTAACTTCTGGGTAGGGATATCGAACCTGGCTGAGGTAGCCACAAGCACCAGAGCTTTTACTCGCTCCGGGAATTTAAAGGAAAAATCTAAAGAAACTACGCCTCCCATCGAATGGCCCACAATCACAAGATTATCCAACTCCATCATATCAAAAAATTGACGGATCAGATCGGTATAATACTCTATCGTCGATCCTCCTTTGCCCGAAGATCTTCCATGTCCGGGTAATTCCAACGAGACCACATTATTCGTTTCCGAGAAATATCTGGTCTGATAGGCCCAGTTATAAATATTTCCACCCAATCCATGCAGAAAGAACACATTCTCTCCTTCGCCCATGGATTTATTAATACTCTCAATGGAAATATAATGTATTCTATTTTCTCCAATATCCAGGTATGGCATGAGTTAACTCACATTTATGTTTCGCAATATTTCCTAACAAGACACGCCTGATAACCCTTATTCTCGATCATGTTCACATCGTCATTTCTACACGACTCAATTTATTTATTTCACAACCTCATAAGTTCATACATTTTTATGACAGTAGTATATTATTTACAACAGATTGTCAATCATAAAATAATACGAGATACGTTCCTATGTGAAAAAAGCATGTTTTTTCAGGCCAGGAGAGACATTACCCTGATGCGATAGAGGAGTAATAACGGGACTATAGAGAAAATTCTCTACAAAACATTGCCAAGATCTGGTACACCAGGAGTTTCTGGCGATTGGCCTGGCAGAGAATTCGACTTTTTTCAGGAACCCCGAATGTTAACAGGATGGCATGAGGTTAAACAGCGTGATAGCCTTGTTGCAGTAGACGTTTACGGAGAGCCTGATGGGCTTCCGGTTCCCCATGGATCAATTTGATCGTCTCCGGTTTAACTGGCATCGCCTTAACCCAGTTTAGTAAGTCCTGTTGATCAGCATGGGCTGAATAACCTGAAAGTTTATGAATGTTCGCTCGAATGAACACTTTTTTCCTGTCCAGCCAGACATAACCGTCCGGTTTTTCACTATAATACAGAATGTTGCGTCCCGGAGTCCCCTGGGCCTGATAGCCGATAAAGAAGACATCATTCCTGGAATCTTCCAGCCCATGTACCAGATGGTCAACGATCCGTCCGCCGCTACACATCCCGCTGCCTGCAATAATGATGGCAGGGCCAGACATCCTCAGTAACTCTTGATGTTCTTGATAGGACTTCACGATTTGTAATCGCTCAAAATTCAGCGGATGATCGCCGCTATGCAGCAGAGCTTTTGCTTCAGCATCCCAGAATGTGGATAAGCGGGAATAGACAGTGGTCAATTGTTCTCCGAGTGGAGAATCGATGAAGACCGGGAATTGCTGCTGCCATTCCGGATCAGAGAAAAGGCGATCGATTTCATATAGAATTTCCTGAGTGCGGCCAAGTGAAAAGGCTGGGATGAACACTTTACCATGATCACTCAACGCCCGTGTTAATGCTGCTCCTAAGCGTTTAACCCGTTCCTGCCGCTGTTCATGACAGCGGTCACCATACGTAGATTCCATCACAAGCAAATTGCAAGGTTCAGGTATCACCGGGTTCGGCAGCAGCGGCGTGTGCGATGCGCCCAGATCTCCGGAAAATACAATTGAAAAGGCTGGCTGATCCCATTCAAAGCGAATAAAGCAAGATCCTAAAATATGCCCACTTTGTCCCAACATAAAACGAACACCGGCTTTCAAGTCGTATACCTGCTGATAGTCAAAATCCCAGGACAGATCATCGAGAGTCTGGACAATGGACGCATGATGTTTTTCCGGCAGATCGGAGAAACGCAATGCGTCTTCAAGCATATAGTGCATTAGGACTTTGGTGGCATGCGTGCAGAGGATTTCTCCTTTGAACCCTTTCCAGATCAATTCCGGCACTCGTCCGATATGATCAATATGAGCGTGAGTTAGAAATAGATAATCAATATCGGCAGGTGACACCGGCCAGTCTTCCATCGGCATAACCTGATCGTCGCCTTGAATACTGCCGCAATCAACCAAAATGTTTAATCCCTTGACCTGCAAGAGATGAGCGGAACCGGTGACGCAATGCTCCGCGCCAAGGTGAACAAGGGTATACGACATGTTTTAACCTCCTGGCGATTGACTCTTAGCGTTTTTTAAACGCAGTCCAACAGCCTTTGTTGAACGAAAAGTGTGAATTCCTTTCGGTGAACCCAGCTGTTCACCGGTACATAAATAGTTATCTATATTCCCTATCTCTAAACTTTGCAAGAAAAAAATACCATCGCTCCCGGTCGGTCAATATTTTGTGTTAGGGTTAGGGCACTCATATCCACATAAAAAGTCGGATGGTTGCGTATATCTAAAAATACAAACAAAAGGCAAAATAATAAACTTGACAGGGGCTGTATTTGTGGATAAATTGATCCTGCTGATGGTATAGGAGAATAGAAATTTAGATAGAATTGGAGAAAAATTCCCGTCTCACGGCAACTGGAGGGAGTACCTCGCGAGTTGCGATAGTGCCTATACTATCGGCAGGTGAATCGGGCTTTGTATTTTAGGGGAGATGACGAAGAGACGAGTATGATACAACAAACGGAAACAGTCATCCAACACGGGGATTGCTTGGGTATTCTAAAAAAATATCCCGATAACTTTTTTGACTTCATTATTACGTCTCCTCCGTATGCCGATAGTCGAAAATCAACCTATGGAGGGATTGCTCCCGGAAAGTATGTCGATTGGTTTCTTCCTCGGAGTGATCAATTTCTCCGCGTCCTCAAACCGACGGGAACATTTATTCTCAATATCAAAGAACGTGTGGTGAACGGTGAGCGGAGTACCTATGTGTTAGAACTGATTTTGGCCCTCCGGCAACAAGGCTGGCTCTGGACTGAAGAGTTTATTTGGCACAAGAAAAATTGTCATCCTGGAAAATGGCCGAACCGATTTCGGGATGCCTGGGAACGATGCCTTCAATTTAATAAAGAGCGGAAATTCAAGATGAATCAAGACAATGTCATGGTTCCCATGGGAGATTGGGCGAAGACACGCTTGAAACATTTAGGAAAGAATGATGTCAAACGTTTTAATTCCCAGGTAAAAAGTGGATTTGGGAAAAATATCTCCAATTGGGTTGGCAGAACAGATGCCTATCCGTCAAACGTGTTGCATCTCGCGACAGAAACCGGAAATCGAAATCATAGCGCCACATTCCCAAAAGCCTTACCTGAATGGTTTATAAAGCTGTTCACCGATGAACATGATTGGGTGTTAGATCCGTTTATGGGAAGTGGAACAACCTGTGAAGTGGCCTTAAAGCTTCGACGAAATTCTGTTGGCATCGATATTCTTCAAGAATATGTGGAGTTAGTTCAGAACACCGTGAAGACCTATGAAAATTTTCTTTTAGAGGAAACTGTGGCTTATGGTCCAGATTAGTCGAGATGACATTGCGGGATTCATCGAAACCCATATCAAAGAGTATCACGCCAGGATTCTTGATCGCCTTTTAGCACTGAAGCTTTCCAATATCTTGCAACGGAAAAATCCCTATTTATTTAAAGCGAAAAACCTGAATATGGCGCAAAATTTGGTGAAATCAATCCTTGATGCTCACTTATCCTCACAAGAGGAGGCTATCTTTGGAGGGTTCCTCGAAGAACTGGCTATTTTTATTTGTGGCGTTGTGTATAACGGCCAAAAATCTTCATCGGAGGGCATCGATCTGGAGTTTGAAAAAGAGAATATTCGGTATATCGTCTCGATAAAATCAGGTCCGAATTGGGGGAATAGTAGTCAAATAGCGAGAATGAAGGATAACTTCAAACGGGCAAAGCGCATTTTAGGCACAAACGTGTCAAAAATCAATGTCGTGGCGGTGAACGGGTGTTGCTATGGCAGAGATAATGCCCCTGATAAAGGAGATTACGTTAAACTGTGTGGACAGCGGTTTTGGGAAGTGATTTCAGGGGATGAGTATTTATACACCGACATTATAGAACCTCTTGGTCATCGAGCGAAAGAGCATAATGAACGATTTCAGGAAGAATATGCAAAAGTTGTCAATCGCTTTACCTTGGAATTTTCACAAGAGTTCTGTGACGAAACCGGGGCGATTCACTGGGATAAGTTGGTAAAATTCAGCTCAAGCAAAGAGCCGCCACCGAGAAGAGAAAAGAGGGCTTGATGCCCGCTTTGCCCCGATCAAAGACGTCCCCAAATTTTTTATCTTTCGGAATTTGTTTTGTGGGCTTTGACGGCCTCCCAGAGTTTCGGCAGGGCGATGCCTGCGTTTTCCTGAAAATGGCAATGGGCGTGTCCTGAAACTTCAGAGATTTCGGGATTGATGTCAATCACGTAGGCTCCGTGTTGAATGGCTTCAAGCGCAAAATAGACCGGAGTAGAAACCATTCCGGAGGTGCCAACTACAATGACGACATCGGCAGTTGCCAGAAATGCGGTCGCCTGATTGATCAGGCGCATATCGTAGAGTTCGCCAAACCAGACAATATGCGGACGCGCCAGGGCCTGACAGGCAGGGCAGCGGATTAACTCTTTCGGCAACGAGGTGGACAGATTGTCAAACACGGTTTCACATTCTGTACAACGAGCTTTGTAAATATTGCCGTGAATTTCGAGCAGTTTGGTGCTGCCGGCTTTTGAGTGAAGTGTATCAACATTCTGGGTGATCAGGAGAAATTCCGGATAACAGGCTTCCATGTCTGCAATCGTATAGTGCGCCGGATTGGGTTGGGCATTCCCATATTCATTTCTGCGCCAGGTGTACCATTCCCACACCAGTTTGGGGTTGCGTTGGAATCCTTCGGGAGTGGCCAGATCTTCAATCGAAAATTGATCCCACAAGCCCCCGGATCCGCGAAATGTGGGGATGCCGCTTTCGGCGGATACGCCTGCGCCGGTAATGACAGCGACCGATGTGGCAGCGTGTAGTTTTTGGACCGCAATATTGAACTGTTGATTTTTCATAGACCTCCAAAGTGGTGAACCAGATCACGGAACAGAGCGCGGAATCTGAATACTCCGCGCGGTTCTGCGTGTGTCTCGATCCGCACAACCGCATTGCCGAGCATGACCGAAAGATTGAACGCAAGGGTATCATTGAGCATAATACGATTATCATAAGCGGAGTTGACGCGTAAGACAATCGCAGGAAGACGCCGCTGAATATTGAAAATATGGAATTGTCTGCCTTCTTTTCTAAACGTATCCTGGCCGGCAATGGGAATGGGTAACCCTGCTCCGGTGGATTCATAGAGCGTATCGGTGAGAAGAATGTCATAGCCGGGATCGATCTGAAAATATTCCCAGACCGGGGTTAATTCCAGAGAATGAGTATAAGCGATTTTAAACGTATCGCCCGGGACGATGGGATGTCGGATAATCACGCCGCCGGTAGAGAGGTCTGTCACTGTGAGGGTGTGAACCGGAAGAAGGATCCAGAAGAGGAGAACCGGAATCAGCGTACTGAACATGATCGGTATAATCTCCAGGAAACGCTGCCATCTTATGAAATAAGGGCAGTGCCTATGCTGAAATAGGAACCCGTATAGAAACCGGGTTTTTCAAAAACCCGGTTTCTTAGATGGTCTTCTCAGGCTGGCGCCAATTGCTCGCGTTGCGCTTTACGCTTCTTTTGCCAGAAATACGCGGCAGCAGTTAAGGCCAGAGCAACAAAGGATGTCCAGAATTCAAGCGAGAAGAAGAAGATCGCGATCAGGAAAAAGAGCGGGTATTCATACCACTTGAAATCGTCAACAAAATAGCCGGAAAAAGCGCAACTGACCATGATAATTCCCATACAGAGCGTAAACAAGGTGCCGAGTAACGCAAAGATGGGCAGACCGGCTTCACTCTTGAGGAGCCAGGGCATGAGCAGCAAGGCCGGCGTGTAAATGAAGAAGAACGGCACCATAGCTTTCCCGAGTGACAAATAGAACGCCAGAAAACCGGTTTTAAAGGCATTTCCGCCTGAAATCCCGGCGGCTGCATAGGCTGCCAGAGCAACTGGCGGCGTCACATCAGCCAGAATGCCATAGTACAACACAAACATGTGAGACAACAGATATTTCACCAATTGCAGAAATTCCGGATCATTGACCAATGAGGGAATCATGGCATCTGGTAAAATTTGGCTGATGGCCGGCGCCGCAATCATCGAGGTGATAATGTATTGCGCGGTGGTCGGTACGCCCATGCCCAGAATGATACAGGCGATTCCTGTCATCACAAGCGTGAAGAACAAAATCAGTTGATTTGAGGAAAACAGGCCGAAAAACAACGGGTTGACCAGGTCAGCCAGTCCGGATGACATATCAATCGTGATCTGCGAGAACTTTAAGCCCAGTCCGGTCAACACCGTGGTGCCGACAATAAATCCGACAGTTGCAACGGCCGCTCCAACCGAGAGCGCATTGCGAGCGCCGCCTTCCATTGCTGTCAGAAAATCTTGCAGGCCCATGTTGGTCTCTTTGTACAACATTCCGACAACGATTAATCCTATTTGGGCCATGAAGGCCGCATAGAACAGGCGATAACCTGCGAAGACAATCAGGGGCATCGCAAGGTTCAAGATCAGGGCCGCCCAATTTGCCAGGCGATCGGAGGATTTCCAGGTTTTCCAAAGACCATACGCGAACACCGCCGCCCAGAGAATCCAGAAGATGGTTAATTTGGCACTGGTTGCAGGCATTTCCAGCCACATCATAAAGGGCAGGGAAAGCAGAATCGTATAAAGCAGCGGTTTGGTGCGATCATGAATTTGTCCCTGAGACACCGAGAGTAATATCGCCCAAAAGGCCGCTAAAAACGGCGTCCGTCCGATGAGCAGCAAGTACACAATGAGAAAGAGTGGCAATAAGAGCAAATAGTTTTCGCGTAAGAGCTTGCCAGCTTTTGGCAATTGTTCGCGCGGCACGCCTTTAATCCCGGACCGTACCGCTTCCAGATGAATTTGGGCAATCACGGAAAAATAGTGGACTAAGGCTGGTAAAATCGCACAGATTGCGATTTTAATATAGGGAATTTGTAAAAATTCCGCCATGATAAAGGCGGCGGCTCCCATAATTGGCGGTGTAATTTGACCGCCAGTCGATGCTGACGCTTCGACAGCTCCGGCAAAATTCGGTGTATATCCGACTTTTTTCATCAGCGGAATGGTAAAGGCCCCGGTGGTTACCGTATTCGCGACAGAACTGCCACTGATCATTCCCAAAAATCCGCTGGAAATCACCGCCACTTTTGCCGGCCCCCCAGCGCTCCAGCCTGCGAGCGCCATAGCCAGATCAATAAACAACTGACCTAAGCCGGTTTTCGAGATAAACAACCCAAACAACACGAAATGGAACACATAGGTCGCCACGACTCCGGTCGGAATACCATAAATGCCCTCGGTTCCAAGATACATGTGAGCAATGATTCGGGGCACCGAGTACCCCCGGTGCGCAAAATATTGCAACACAGGTATCCCGGCCATGCTTCTCCCGTAGAAGGCGATCATGATGGCTAGTAAGCCGATCACCGGTAAAGGGGTGCCGACCGATCGTCTGGTGGCTTCCAGCACCAGGACAATCGCGAAGGCTCCAATAATATAATCCAGGCGCACGGCATCTCCGGCTCGAAAAATAATTTGCCCATAATCTACCACGATATACATGGAAAACGCCACACAGATGATGGCGCATATCCAATCAAAATACGTTGGTGCATCAGGGTTTGGAAGCCTGGAATCTCTCATTTTTATTTTTTTGATA
This sequence comes from Candidatus Vecturithrix sp., assembly GCA_040772385.1. Taxonomy (GTDB): domain Bacteria; phylum Moduliflexota; class Moduliflexia; order Moduliflexales; family Moduliflexaceae; genus Vecturithrix. Next base: position 2,222,999 of record JAXGYF010000001.1, read on the forward strand.
GAGATGTACAGTGTACTGAGCAAGACTCCGTGCAACGCGATCAGGATCGCCCAGAGAAACAAGTGAAAACCGAGGGTGGTGGTGTTAGTAAAATTCTTCGGAGCGCGCAGCAATTTCCAGGTAAAATCCAATAAGATCATGAAGCCGCTTGCGCTCACCACAATATCACAAAGGGCAATCGTACGCGCGGCTAAGAGGGTGCGAATCTTGAAATAAAAGAGAGTGGCGGCGCATAACACAAAAATCACCGGAATCCCCGGACCGGCATCCTTAACCAGGTTTTTGACGATAATGCTAATCAGGGCTGCCCCGATCAGACCATAACATCCGTCTAAAATCAGAGGAAGGGGTTTCCAGCTGGCCCCAGGGTTAATTGGGTACAGCAGAAAGACCAATGACAGCACAAAAGTGAGGTAGACGCAGCGATGGATCCATTCAGGGGGAAGTCCGAATCCCGCCGTATATAACGCAATAAATGAAAGCGCAATGGCCATGACGGCGACCAGCCGCCTGGTCCAACCTATGACATTACGATATCGAGATTCTGCATCGTACTTTTCAATCAGTTTCTTCTTTTCTTCTTCCGATAACTCGTGCGCTCCATTTAATAAGGATTCATGGTCTGCCATCGGTTCGGAAGGCTGAGAAGATTGTTCACTATAGTCTTTATGATCGTTCGTATTCACAGCTCTGCCTCCTTGCATAAAGGATGAAGAAAGATACGGATCTCAACTCCACGCCAGGCATCTTGAAACAACAAGAGACTCTCCGGTGTCTGCAACGCAGAGGTAACCAGAGAATCTCTTTTGAGAGGGAAAAGGAGAAGTGTACGGTTTCGCGCTTATTTCACGACTCCGATCTCCTTGTAGTATTTCTCAGCACCAGCATGCAATGGAATTGCGTTGCCAGCCAGGGCTGTTTCCAGCGTAACCTCTTTCCCTTTGGCATGTACTTCACCCATAATTTCTGCCCCGGTTTTCATCTGGCCCTTGCTGCTCCCTTTTTTCACTTCGCCTTTTTCCCACAGGGCTTTCGTAATTTCATAGACCAGATCGTCTGATACATCGGCATCCACAACCCACTGCGCCACCACGCTCAGGGTTTCCACATCTTCTTCCTGGCCAGGATACGTGCCGGCCGGGATGACAAGTTCAATCACATAAGGCAGAGCTTCTTTGAGTTTCGCCCGCTCTTCATCCGGAATGGAGATGTAGGTTAAATCCACAGAGGTTCCCAAATCAATAATTCCGGAGGTTGGGTAGCCGCCGGTAAAAATCAGGAAATCAACCTGGCCGTCTTTCATGCGTTCTACAGCCCCGCCCAGGCTTAAATAATCCACACTGCCGAAATCGTCGTAGCTCATACCCAGAACTTCAACCATACTCCGGAAATCAGATTCTGTTCCACTGCCTCGATCTCCGGGAGACACGCGTTTTCCCTTGAGATCAGCAAATGATTTGATGCCTGAGCTTTTGGTCGCTACCAGTTGAAAGACCTCCGGATACAACGAGGCAATCGCCCGCAGGTTTTCTATGGGTTCATTGCCTTCAAACACGCCCGTAGCTGTATACGCCCAGTACGCCACATTGTTTTGTATAAACGCCGATTCGATTTCGTGATCTCTAATCAAGTTACAGTTGGCAACTGACGCATTTCCGGTTTGAGCGGTCACTTCCAGGTCCTCAATTTTACTGCTCAATGCCTGGGCTAACGCGCCGCCAAGCGGATAATAGGTACCGGCCGTGCCACCTGTGGCAATCGCAAAAAATTTCGTTTGAGCAGGGCTTACTGTTGGAATGGCCATGACAGCAAGCATTAAAACAAGGATAGTTATACTCAGATATTTTGATCTCATAAAATTACCTCCTTGAGACGTGAAATAGATATTTTGTGTATAAATACAACACTTGACTTTTCGACAATTATACAGATTCTCAAAAATTGTCAATAGAAAAATTTTTTTGCTCTCTCACAACGGTTCTTTTATCCCGTGAAAGTAAAAGAACCAATATGAAAATTTTGCAAGGAAATTTTCAAAAAACTTGCTCACAAGAAAAAGGTGCTTTTTCGTTTCCAGCGTATGAGTATACATGTTTGCCAATGTTGACGGACCGAGAAATCGGGTTTTTGAAAAACCCGGTTTCTGCTGGACAAAGAAATTATTTATCATTACGTATTGATTTTCATGAAGAAAGCTATTACATAACTAAGAGGATATGGCGATGTTGCGTAACTTCTGCTAAATTCTGCATGTATCAAAGGGCAGAAGGAACTTTGATCCGTTTAGGGCGAATGAAGCAAAAGTGCCTATGATTGTGAAACAGGGTAAACTAAAATGAAGGAATTATACTGGGAAGTATAATTTGTAAAGAAGGGTTATTTTCCATTGACAGGTTTTTTCTCTGTCGCCATAGTGAGAAAGAGTGTGTTAAGATGTCATGAATTGTTCAGTAATGTTATCTTTATATAGTGAGAGAATGCATGAAGGTAGATCTTCATATCCACTCAAATCTTTCTGATGGAAAATATTCACCTTCTACTATTGTTCAATATTCTGCGTACAGTTGCTTAGATATTATTTCGTTGACTGATCATGATACGATGGCCGGGATTGTGGAAGCAAAACACGCTACACAAGCGTGGGACACCGTAAAGCTGCTCACTGGTGTTGAAGTGAGCACGTGTCTTGATCGTGATGAGATACACATTTTAGGCTATGGAATTGATGAGCATCATCCGGCGATGCAGCAGTTGTTGAGAGGAGCGCAACATCGGCGGAAGAGGCGCGTGGGACGAATTTTGAATCGGTTGCAATATGCGGGGATTCGTATTTCACTGGAAGAGGTGAAAAACGGATATTGTACCGAGAGTCTCGGACGTATGCACATTGCCAGGTTATTGGTGAAGCGCGGCTATGTTCGGACCATTCGAGAGGCTTTTGATCAGTATCTCAGTTATGACATTCAAACGCTTGTCCCAAAGGATTTCATTGCGCCTCAACAGGCCATCCAGATCATCCTGGAGGCCGGAGGAATTCCAGTATTCGCGCACCCCACAATCGATCTGTTCGATCGACATATTGATACCTTGATCGCGTTTGGACTTCAGGGAGTGGAAATATTTAAAGGATCGCGCTCTGCAATCGAAGAATTCTATCTTGAAACAGTGGTGAAGGAGAAAAAACTCTTAATGACTGGAGGGTCTGATTGGCATGGGTATAATCAGATGCAAAACCTGGGGAGTTTTTATGTTGACTCAGTCAGGATTCAGCCGTTTTTAGAAGCGGTAAACCTGGCATAATTTGACAGGTAGTTTCTCATAAAAGCTAACTGTAGGGGTCTCTATTCGCTCGACCATCGCCAGTCACTGCGCGAAGTCGAAGTGGAGAGAAAAAGGAGGAAAATTCGTGGAGTCTTTATTTACAACACTTGCGCGCGATGTGATGACAAAAAATGTCATCTGTGTGTATCCGAAAATGAGTATTAAGGAACTTTCAACTATTTTTATTGAAAATCTCATCACAGGTGCGCCTGTTTTGGATAGTGAACAAAATGTCATCGGGTTTGTTTCACAAACTGACATTGTCGAACTTGATTTACACTCTGAAGATTATCTGGATTCTCGTCTGGAGGAAACAGGGGGGTATGTGCAGGATATTATGGCGCCGGCCATTGCCTGTGTCCATGAAACAGATCCTCTCGCAATGGTTATTGATAAAATGTGCAGGGAAAAGAATCATCGTCTGGTAGTCCTAAATGATGAGAATAAAGTGGCTGGTATCCTCACGACAATGGATGTGATGTGTTATTTGCAAAAAAGACTGATTGCGTAATAACGAATGCCGCTGTCATCACAGAACCTGATTGATGTTCTTTCCCCACTTACTACTTCAGCGAAAAGCTTTGCCTATCTCCTAATAAAATAAGAGGTTATTAAAAATTATATTATCATTGAAAAATTTGCTTGACTTCTATCATAACGATTCTTATCTTCTCCGCCCTTGTTCGAGAGAATGCAAAAATATGAATTCAGAGCAAGCAAAGATTATTAATTAAACTCTATGATTCACGTTTTTGAGCTTTTTCGGAAACAGATCCTTTTGGAATTCCGAACAATTCGGTTGTTGGGAAACAGGAGGGGGACTTCTTTCCCAAAAGAACCCTTGAGAAGGAGGCTGAACAACGCCTGGATCATTGAGTGATAACGTCGGAGAAGGATCGCGCATTTAGGGATGAGCAAAAATAGCTGTTTTGTTAATCCTTAAAGCGAATAGAGAAGATTTATGGACGAACGATTCGAACAAGTTCGCATGATGTTGTTAGAACAAAAACGAGAAATCTTACAAAAAATTAGAGGGAAAAAAGGGGAAGCAGGGGATCAGCGCGGAGATTTTATCGATATTGCGACCGACAGCCTGGAACATGAACTGAATTATATTTTTGAAGAACGGGAACGAGAGAAACTTCAGAATATTGATGAAGCCTTGAAGCGAATTAAAGAGGATACCTATGGCGAGTGTGATGAATGTGGCGATGATATAGAGTTAGAACGATTAATGGCGCTTCCATTTACACATTTATGCCTTGACTGTAAAGCTAAACAAGAGCGGCAGAAAAAGCTGCGCATCTACGTTGAACAAGATTCTTGATGAGCAAAATAGGCCTTAGCAATGCGAACATCTTGAGTTATTCGTGTTGCTAAGGCTTTATGATCCGGAAAAGAAATTTCATCCCGAATACGTTTCAGAAAAACGATTTTCAGCCGTTCTCCATACAGATGATTGTGAAAATCGAGCAGGTGCGCTTCTATCGTGGTCTGGTGACCGTGAAACGTCGGATTAGTTCCAATATTGACAATAGCCGGATAGAAGTGTTCTTTCCACAAAGCCTGACAGATATAAACCCCTTGTTTTGGAATCAGTTCGTGGAGAATTTCCATGTTGGCCGTTGGATACCCTAAAAGCGTCGAACCGCGTTGTACACCAGGAATTACGTGCCCATCAAGGACATACGGGCGATTCAGCAAGCGACCGGCCTCTTCAACCTTTCCCTCGCGAATCAATTGTCGGATTTTGGTGCTGCTCACGACGATTCCATCTTTGCTGATGGGCGGAATAATAGTAACGCCAAAGCCATATATCTGTCCCCACCGGATCAACGATTCAGGAGTTCCCTGGTGGTTCTGCCCGAACCGGCTGTTATAGCCGATATAAATTTCATGAATGTGCAATGTGTTGACAAGCACCTCACGGACAAAATCTTCCGGATCCTGTTGAGAGAATGCCCGAGTAAATTTCATGCAAATCAATACATCAATTCCGATATGTCCCAGAATCTCAATTTTTTCTTGCATGTGATTAATCAGAAAAAATTCTCGCTCAGGAAAGAGAATTTTCTGAGGATGGGGGTCGAATGTCAAAACGATCGAGGTTCCCTGAGCTTGTTGGGCACGCTCACGAACCAACTGAAAAATATGTTGATGTCCGAAATGAACGCCATCAAAGTTCCCCATTGTGAGAATAGGGGTTGGGAAAATTTCTGTAACCTCTTGAAGTGTTGAAAAAATTCTCATGCGTGTTGTGTTTTCACCTCTGGTAATGAACGATATAGCAGGGTTTTTCCAAGCAAGTGAGTGTATAGAAAACCAGGAGTTTTGTGTCAATAAAAAAGCCACATTGCTTCAGCACGCCAACCTTCTGAGTTAAATTCTGCAATTTTCTTTTGACAAAATTTGAAGAACCAGGATAAAATTTGCATGTTTTTGTATTCGCACCTTGGTTTGCACGCAAAAGGCAAAAGATGAAAGATCATGGTCTCCTTTGTCGTGAGCCTTTTGCCCTTTACCTTATCTACTAGTGAGGTTTTGTATGGGAAAATACATAGCAAAAAAAATAAATTTACGAGGAGCAGGGATATTGTTCCTCATGCTGATAGTGTCAGGGTGTGCTCAAACGACTGATATGACGCAGAGGATTTTGGGGAGAGACATTGCGGATCGAAGGGTTGGGGAAGGCGAAGGATGGTGCCCGTCCATTACCACGTTTACAGTGACACCGTTGACCGTTAAATGCGGCGACCCGGTTACCTTGGAACTGGCGGCAACTGCGCCTTACACCAATCAATTGAGTTATATGTGGGACATTGAGGGGCAATCTTTCGAAACAGGGCATCGGGCCGTATGGAATACTCCAACCTGTCAAATGATAGAAGATCCTGAAAAAGTGTATACTGTACGAGGCGTGGTGACGGATGGGGAATGTTCAGTGACGCGCTCAGTTGAGGTCAAAGTGTTGTGCAACTGTGCGCTTGATACGATGGTACATTTCGAATTTGCGAAAGCAAATCTCGACGCGACGGCCAAAACCGAACTTGATGCCATTGCTGAAAAGGTCCTGCAAAATCCTGAATATTCTGTGTTGATCGAAGGGCATACCGATTATGTCGGGAATGACCAAAGTAATCAACGCCTGGGACAACGCCGAGCAGAGGCTGTCAAAAATTATCTGATCAAGACCTGGCATCTCGATTCTCATCGCCTCATTACCCGATCTTATGGAGAAGCACAACCTATTGCCCCGAACGAAACGACCGAGGGCAGAGCAAAAAACCGACGCGCAGAGGTCTTTCGAATTATTCTATCTACAAAATAGGAGTTGACGTTGCAAGTAGGAACATCTGTAGGACAATACCTTTCGGGGTATGAAGTGTTTATAAGTTGGCGATATCTCCGTTCCAAACGGAAAGAAGTCTTTATCTCTCTGATTAGCCTTATCTCGATTGCCGGAGTGGCAGTTGGCGTAATGGCGTTAATCATTGTTTTAGCGGTTATGACAGGATTGAGCGGTGAACTGCGTGATAAAATTTTGGGGACAAACGCTCACATTGTCATCTTTAAACGTGGCGGATGGATTGAGGAATATCGTGAACTCCACGATCAGATCGCTCATGTCGAGCATGTGAAGGGCGTTGCTCCTTTTATTCTGCGCCAGGTGATGATTCAAGCGAACTCGTTTTCGACAGAATCAACCGTCAAAGGCATCGCGATTGATGCTGTGCAGCAAACCTCTGATCTGGCTGCGAGTATTGTTCAGGGAAGGTTAGATTTTTTGGAAATGTCGCACGAAGGCACGTTGCAGCCAGGACATGGACTTTTGATTGGCGCGGAACTGGCAAAAAAATTGCACGTCACGGTTGGAGAAACCGTGCTGCTCATTTCTCCAATGAGAGATGAGACCTCTTCATGGCCGGCACCGAAACGCCAGATGTTTGAAGTTACTGGAATTTTCGAGTATGGGATGTATGAATATGACTCCAATTTGGTCTATATGTCTTTTCTGGCAGCTCAGGAGTATTTTCAAACCGGTGATTTAGCGACCGGAATAGAAATTAAAACGGATCATATTTTTCGCTCACGGCAAATCGCTTCCGACCTCCAGCAAACGCTTGGCTACACCTATAGCGTCAGAGATTGGTCCGAGATGAACAAAAGTTTATTGGCCATTTTTGGTCTTTACAAAAAAGCCATGTTCCTTATGTTAACATTAATCGTGATTGTGGCCTGTTTAAATATTGCGAGTACGCTAATCCTGATGGTGATGGAAAAAAATCACGATATTGCTATTTTAAAATCCATGGGAGCCAGTTCAGCCAGCATTATGCGATTGTTCGTGATGCAGGGATTGTTTATCGGAATTGTCGGCACGGCGTTAGGATGTGGACTGGGAGCTCTCATCTGCTGGGTCGCGGATACGTATCATCTCATCCACTTGGAGGGAGGCGTGTATTATTTAAATTATTTACCCTTTCGGATGATGCCCCTCGATTTGACGCTTGTGGCGGTATCCTCTATTCTGATCTGTTTTCTGGCAACGCTGTATCCGGCCAGGCAAGCAGCGCGACTTGATCCGGCCGTCGCTCTGCGATGCGAATAAGAAGACACTGGAGAACGAAAGTTTGAAAGTTCCGAATTGTCGAGTAATTCGGACAAGCTGAAGTCCATGAGACGAGAGAACTGACCATGAGATATAAAGTCGTTGAATTAAGCCTTGTCACCGATGACAGCATTGAGGAAGTTCTGAATACCTGGACGCCCCGAGGATGGACATTTGAAAGCTTACATTTTGCGATGGGAACCGGGTCAAAACGTCCATCTATGGCATTTCTGTTTTTCGTGCGATCTCAAGAAGATACCAACGAAGAGAAGGAAGAAGGAGAGTTATGAAAACATCTTATTTGTGCGCAGAATGTCTGTTACGTCAGGCCTGTGAAGCTTGTGATCACGCATTTAACGATTGGGAAGAACGGTATGAAACAATCCAGTGGGTTATTGATAAGCTCCAAAACTCCTTTCATGAGGCTGTCCCGGAATTGTTAGCAAGTGAAATTCATCAAATGGTGAAAAGCGCCTCAAGTACAGACCCGTATAGAAACCTGAAAATGGAAACGAATGCGGTGTTTCGCTCATTGGCTGAAGAAGTGAAATCTGACCTTCATACACTCAAAGATAAAGTGCTGGCAACGGTTTTAGCAAACGCTATTGAGGCTGCGGTTCCCCTGGAAACCCAGGCTGATGCACTCGGATATTTTGCCCAACCATTATCTGATGGACTTCAGCAAGGATTTGCCATTGATGAATTCGAACGATTTGAGGCTAAATTGCTGGAAGCCAAGAATGTCCTCTATCTAACGGATAATTGCGGAGAAATTGCGCTTGATGCCATTCTGATAGAAGCTATTGCCGATATGGGAAAAACGATCGTGATTTCTCCAAAAGAGACCCCGATTTTGAATGACGCCACCGTTGATGATGTGGAAGAACTTGGTTTAGGCCAATATGGAGCGATTATTCCTCATACTCACGATACAATAGGGTTGACGATGGAGGTGATGACCGAAGGATTTATGCAGGTTTGGGATAACTCTGATCTGATCATTGCCAAAGGAATCGGTTATTATCAGACTCTCTTCGGTGTTCGAGAAAACATTGCGTTTTTGTTGAAAGCCGTGTGTCATCCGATTGCTAGAAGTTTGAATGTCAAAAAAGGAGAGAATGTCATCCTCTTCTGACAACCTGTAAAAAGGCAGAGGGTGAAAGGCAGAAGACGAAAGGCAAAAGGTAAATTCGCCCTTCGCCTTTTGCCCTTTGCCTAGAGACGATCGTGTCAAAATTAATCGTGTTTTTGGGAAACCAGCTTGTGTGGGATTCCTCCCGTGAAAAACGAGCAATCAAAATTGGGAAACTCGAGGATAATGATATTGTCCTTCAGGATCCCCGAGTTTCCCGAAATCATGCTGTTATTATCAAAGAAACAGGAAGGTTTTTTATCTACGATAATGAGAGCACAAACGGAACATTTCTGAATAATGTCCGGCTTCCCAGAAAGAAACTGCGACGTGAACTGCCTGAACAATGTACCATTTCCATTCTTCCCTTTACCCTGACCTGTAAAATTGTTCAAGAAGAGGAGCGGGAAGGAGGAACGAAGATCGTAGCTGTTGATGACGTGGATAGTTATTTGGACGATAATGTGCATTTTGGCTCCATGCTTGGCGAAAGTGAGGCCATGTGCGGGGTGTACGCGCAGGTGCAAAAGGTGGCGAAAGAAAGAGAACCCGTGTTGATTCGAGGAGAATCTGGCACTGGGAAAGAACTGGTTGCCCGGGCATTGCACGTGTCAGGGAATCGCGCCCATAAACCATACGTTGCCGTCAATAGCGGCGCGATTCAAAAAAATCTGCTTTTAAGCGAGCTGTTTGGACATGAAAAAGGATCGTTCTCCGGAGCAGACGCTCGAAAGAGCGGAAAATTTGAAGAGGCTCACGGAGGAACGTTGTTCCTGGATGAAATTGGCGATACCTTACCGGAAACCCAGGTAGCCTTGTTACGCGTGCTGCAAGATGGCGTCTTTTATCGGATTGGAGGACGCCAGGAAATTCGTGTGGATGTCCGGGTGATTAGCGCAACAAACCAGCCCATTGAACGCCATATCGCAGAAGGGAAGTTCAGGGAAGATCTGTATCAACGCCTCAGTATTTTTACGATCTTTCTGCCTTCTCTGCGGGAACGCGGTGCTGATCTTGAACTGTTGACCTCACATTTTCTCAAAAAATATGGCTTGATGAAGCTGGGATTTATCCCAACAATTACCCCTGAGGCGCTGGAACGCCTGAAACAATATCCCTGGCCTGGCAATATTCGCCAGCTTGAAAGCGTAATCAAGCGTACATTACTCTATAAAGTTGATGATAGCCCGATTGATCTTGACGAATTGATCCTTGATGAGATTCGGCAGCCATTAAGTGAATCCATTTTGAAAAATCCGACGCGTCCGCAATTCATGAAAATTCTCGAAGAAGTCAATTGGGATACGCGTAAAGCCGCAGAATTATTAGGAGTCACGCCAAAAGCCATCCAAAATAAGGCGAATCGCTACGGAATCAAGCTCCGCGACATTAAAAAATATGGTTATAACCCTGAGTGAGTCAAGCGTATGAAGTCGCCTAATCGTATCACGATTGCTCTGATCATATTCATGCTTCTCCCTTTAGGAATTGCAGGAATATTTACCGTTGCCTGTCTATGGGCCTATAGTCCGCCTGAACTGGTTCATGCCCTGTTCTCAAACAGGATGATTTTTTTCCTCCTGGGCGTCGTCATCGCCTGTTCCATTGGAGCCGCCCTGGCGATCTCGCAACGCCTCACCGAACAAATCGCCTTTCTAACCGAAGCTGCGAAAATGGTACGGATAGGAAAGAAACGCTATGCGATGCGCAAGCGGCCTCTGTATCAGGAATTGCAAACGCTTTATGATCATCTTGAAGAGCATGTCGCGTTTCATGATGAAATTACTGAAATCATCAAGGCCATTATCAAAAATTCTACTGACAATATCACAATGGTCCCTCGGTCGGAAGACGATGAATTTGTGAGCGCAGTGAATACCCTCATTACCCGCCTTCACCATGTTCAGCAAGCCATTACGAATGTGACGCGCGGTAATCTGAGATCCTCTGCTTCCGGTGATATGTGCCAGGGAAGGGAGGCCGCGCCGATTCAGGTCATGATTACGGCCTTGTATAACCTGGTATCAAAAGCTCGTCATGATACCAACCAGATTGTCAGGGCCGGCGCACAAATTAATTCGATTACAAATCAGAGTATGCAGGATACCAAAATTGCGGCAAAGCGGATCAATGAGATCTCTCAATCAATTAATAAAATGGCGTCTAATATCCAAAATGCCGCCGAACGTCTTCAGGGGCAGTCATCATTATTGGGCGACACCTCTTCTTCCATTGAGCAAACTATCCACTCTGTTGAAGAAATCGCGCATACCATTAGTCAGCTTAAAGAAATTGTTGAAAAAAATGCGCCATCCTCATTAGCCTCAGAAAAAACGACGTTTTCTCTTGATCGCCTGTACGAGGCCACAATGTCCATCGAAAAAGACGCCAGAACCTGCGTGACCCTTTCTCTGGAAGCTTCCGATGATGCAACGGAAGGCAAACAAGTGGTTCAGCAGAGCATAGAGGGGATCAGGCATGTACAGGAATCTATGAATGAGTTCTTCGAGATCGTAAGGCGTTTGGGAGAACGGTCGGAAGAAGTCGGCGAATCCTTAGAAGTCATTAGTGATATTGCGGATCAGACAAATTTGTTGGCTATTAATGCCGCTATCATTTCCGCCCATGCCGGAGAACATGGGCGAGATTTTGCGGTTATCGCGGATGAAATTGTCAAATTTGCCGAGAGAACGCGTGAATCAGCCAATGAAATCGAAGAGTTACTGCAAACCATTCAATCGGAGTTTCGTGACGCCATGCGAGCGATGCAGCGGTCGTCCGACGCTATTTCCAAAGGGGTCACTCTGTCTGATAAGGCCGGGAAAACCCTTGATACCTTATTGAAAAGTATATGCAGTACGCATGGAATGGTGTCGCGTATTGCTGAAGCAACGGCGGATCAGGCGCAAGAATATGAGCAGATTCGCCAGATCATGGTTGATCTCGTGACATCGCAGACCGAAAGACGGGAACAAATCAGCCATGTGTTATGGCAACTGATGCAAACAATCGCTCAAATTCGAGGAATCACCTCGGAACAGGTAGAAGGAAGCGCTCGCATTGCCGCAATGGCTCAGAATGTAAACCTTCTTACCAGCGAAATCGGGCAAACCACGAGTCAGAATGTCACCATGTCCCATCAAATTGTTGAAGCCGTGGACTACATCCGGAAGTTGGTGCATCGAACGACGCTTGGAACAGAAAAAACGACGCAGTTAACGTCTGAATTGTTCAGTATTGGCGGAAATTTGGCATTCACAATGGGAGAATTTACGCTTTCTGAACCGCTTTGTCTGGCGCACCTGGATCAGCCGGCGATAGCATTTGTGAGACGCGGGCCAGATGTGTTTTTCGATGCCATGCTCGAAGGGGTACGAGCGGAAGCCGGGCGACATGGGTACGATGTGCTGGTCATGAACTCGTTGTATGAGGCGACAACTCAGGTTGAACAGGTGAATAGCTTATTACGGCAACCGACGTTACGGGGGATTATCCTCTGCCCTGCCGATATTGCTGTAGCGCAGAAGCTGATTGAAAAAGGCAATACGCAAGGAATTCCTTTTGTCGCAGCCGATGAAACCGTTCCGGCAACAATCACAGTGCGATCCGGAAATCGTGAAGGCGGAAGCCGGGCAGCTGAATTATTTATGACTCATCTTCCGCCAAATTCAGTTATTGGAGTGATTGTCGACCGAACAGTTGAATCCATGTGTCGGCGTTCATTGGGTTTCCGCCAAAAAGCAGAACAATTCCCGTTTGACGTTATCGAAATCTATTGCGATATGACCACCCGGGAAGATGTCCAGAATTACCTGGTGTCCGCCATTGAAGAAAACCCCGGATTACAGGGGATTTTCCTCACAAATGAAGCGGTGACGACTGAGTACCTGTCTGCTCTCCACAAAGGCAGCCTTCCCTCCACGCGTTTATTGGCTGTTGGTTATGATCAAACCGCGTTAGCTGAAGAAGCGATTCGTAAAGGCGAACTGATCGGAGCGATTTTTCAACATCCTGAGGAAATCGGAAAGCAAGCATTTTATTGGCTCCACCGGTTGATGGCCAAAGAAGTTCGGGTGGCTGAGATTGAAGAAAAAACAATCTATATTCCCACCAAACAAGTGCAACGCGATACCTTGCTGACATAGGTTATTCGCAAATCGTGAACAGTTCGCCGCAAGCGAGATAAACTCAACACGAGCCGTGTGGTTCGTGGCACATGTTCTTAACGCCGATAGCCGCCGCGCATAGGACGAATGGTCGTATCCGAAGTTCCAGGAGTGAAGCTCCCCTGATAATATGGCAGAGCTTCCGGAATGAACTGCTGAATGTTACGAATACGGGTTTCATTTGAGGGATGGGTGCTCAAAAATTCCGGAACACCTGCGCCTCCGGCCTGGGCCATGCGTTGCCAAAAATCAACGGCAGCGCGGGGATCATAACCGGCCATGGCCATGAAAATTAATCCCAGGTGATCAGCTTCGGTTTCGTGCAAACGACTGTAGGGCAAAATTGCGCCGACTTGCGCTCCAAGACCAAAAGCCGTCATCCAGAGCTGCTGCGTTCGTTGCGGCCTACTTTGCAACGCTTCCGACAGCGCGATGCCACCGAATTCCACCAATAATGCCTGGCTCATGCGTTCATTGCCATGCTCCGCAATCGCATGGGCGATTTCATGACCCATTACGACTGCCAGTCCGGTTTCGTCCTGGGTAATCGGTAAAATACCGGTGTATACCACGACTTTGCCTCCCGGCATACACCAGGCATTAACATCCTTGCTTTCCACCAGATTAAATTCCCACTGGTAATTGCGTAATTCCTGCGCCATATTCCGCTGCTGGAAGTATTGCTCAACCGCATGTTGAATCCGAGTTCCGACACGTTTGACCATCTGAGTTTGTTCGCTATTGGTGCTCAGCCTGTTTTCTTGTAAGAACTGGTTATATTGTTGAAAACTCATGGAGAGTAAGGTGTTGCTTGGAATCAAATTTAACTGGCTGCGTCCGGTCACCGGAACCGTCGCACAGGATGTTATGAATACAAGTCCACTTACCACAAACGCCAAAAAAGAGCGTTGAGAGATCCGAAAGTTGAGATGACGATGCATAGGGTGTCCTCCTCTGAAAATAGCCGTACTGATGAACAGCTTTGTTCATCGAAACGCCCGGCGAGCAAGGCTATTCGCCGGTGCGCCAGAATAGTTGTCAGAAATCGTTGTTTATGAGAATGTTGTATTATGACTTCATGTTTCTTCTATAGGTAAAGCAAAAATTATGCCAGCAAACATTCTTGAAAATTTCCGGTGAATCGGTCGTTTAAGTAACGACACTAAGAATTCAAATTTCCGAATTGGACCTTAATGTTTCCTTCCCTGGAATAAGACATGGTTCATTATATCAGGGAAATCTGTAAATCCTCCGTCAACCCCGATGTCAAAAAAGAATAGACGAATGAGTTCATCAAAATAGTGGATGTAAGGCGGCAGCTCATCCTGGCGAAATGTATAGGGATGCACGACAAGTCCTCGTGCGTGCGCCTGAACCACCAGGTCTGAGATCCTGCCTGTTTCTCCGGTCCTTTCACTGACAATACGGCTCAACGCGGGACCAATTCCATTGGCGTAACTGGCAATCAGGTTTAACCCTGCCGCAGTAGTCAACAGATCAGAAACGCGACCCGGGCCGATTAATTGGATCAAGGGCAATTGCGTTCCTAATTCCTGCCGTAATCGTTGGGTATAATCCGGTTCGAAACATTGCACAAATACATTGGCTTCGGGTCCCTGATACCCATATTCCGCCAACATATTCAACACGATTTTTCCAAGATCATAGCCTTCCTGCGTGTGAAAGACTGGTTTTTTGATCTCAGGGTAGATACCAACATTTTTTCCGGTGCTGCTGTTTAAGCCTTGAATCAGTTCAATTTCTTCAGCCAGCGTTGGAATGGTAAAAGATGATTTTCCGACCGGAAAACGATTGGGAAACGCTGCTGCTCCAGTGCTTGGATCTCTGCGTTCAGTGACTCGAAGGGTTTTAATTTCCTCTACGGTGAAATCAATCACGTACCATTTGCCGTCGGCGCGCGCTCGATGCGGAAAGACTTCACGGACATTTGTTGTCAAATCGAGATAAATATCGTGTATAACCACAGGTATCCCGTCTTTGGTTAATACCACATCTTGCTCGATAAAATCCGCGCCCTGGGCGTAAGCCATCGCAGCGGCTGCCAGCGTATGTTCCGGCACATAGCCACTCGCTCCTCTATGGGCAATCACAAGAGGCTTGTTGTGCGTGAGTTGGGCATGAATAGGCGCATTTACAATGATGAGCGCAAAACAAAGAACGCCCATGATGCTGTATTGTCCAGATTTTTGGGGCATAATCTGAAATTTTTTTGCCTTGATGTTCGCGTTGTAGCGCCCGATGAGCTACAACGCGTGAACATGAAAGTTGAAACCGTCATTGTCCGCCGGCTTTTTCAAAAATCCGGTGTTGGAACCTGAATGAAATAAAAATTCCGTTTTATGTGAAGAAAAGTCAAGAACATTTTGTACGTTTGATACTCATGGCAAGCAGAGCAGGTAAATACCGGATTACGTGAAGCAAACCCGGCATTTCTGCCTGAAGGAAACGTGTTTCGGGTATAGGTGTCGAAGCAAATCATGATTCTCCTTGACAGGTTTGCCTGGTGTCACTATCGTGTTCTGGTGTTGGACTTTACAAAAAAGCGTTTTTCAAGAGAAACGACATGAGCTGATCGGCCTGAACTTCAGACATGTTCTCGCGGACATTTTTGAAGGAGGGTTTGTTCCGAAAACCATCATGAACTATTTGTTAGGCATTGATGTAGGTACATCGAGTACAAAGAGCGTGTTGCTGGCAGAATCGGGCGAGGTGGTCGCTATTGGGCAAAAAGCCTATGATTTTGATACCCCCCGACCTGGCTGGGCGGAACAAGATCCGGAAGTGTGGTGGAACGCCGCGAAAGACACGATTCAGCAAGTATTACACACCTCTCACATTGATCCGAAATGTATCAAGGGCATTGGTTTTTCAGGTCAAATGCACGGCCCGGTCTTTTTAGATCAGGCTGGCAAGAGTCTCAGACCGGCAATTATTTGGGCGGATCAGCGTAGTGTGCAGGAATGTCAGGAAATCTATGAGATCGTCGGAAAGGAAAGACTGTATCAAACGGTGTGTAATCCGGTGGATTCAGGGTTTATGGCAGCTACGCTCTTATGGATCAAACGCTATGAGCCGGAAATTTACCAACAGATTCAGACGCTCTTGCTGCCCAAAGATTATGTGAAATATCGTTTGACGAATGTTCTGGTCACTGATCCCAGCGACGCCGGGGGCACGTCGCTGTATGACGTCAGAAACCTGCGTTGGTCAACCGAGATGGCGGAATGGCTCGCGCTCTCTCCAGAGATGTTTCCTGAGGTCACACGTGCGATAGATGTGATCGGAACCGTCAGCCAACAAGCTGCAAAGGCAACAGGAGTAGCTGCCGGAACTCCGGTCGTCAATGGCGGTAATGATCAAACCATGGGCGCCTTAGCAAGCGGCGCGATTACAGAAGGTCCGGTCATGCTTGTCATTGGCACTGGCGGTACCTTATTTACGACGGTTGATGCTGTTGTCGTGGATCAAGAGTTGCGGATGCACACGTATCCTCACTGTATTCCGAATAAATGGCATCTGCTTGGAGCTATTCTGGCCGGTGGATTTTGTTTTAAATGGTTTCGCAATGTACTGAGTCCGACTCAGCCGTACTCTTATGAGGAAATGACGCAGGAAGCGGCGAAGATCGCGCCTGGCGCCGAAGGGGCGATTTTCTTACCCTATTTAGCCGGAGAACGTACGCCTCACATGGATAGTTTGGCCAGGGGGGTTATGTTTGGCATAACGGTCAGGCACACCCGTGCGCATTTAATTCGCGCCATTATGGAGGGCGTCGTCTTTGCCATGCGCGATTGTCTGGAAATTTTTAAACAACTTCAGGTAATGCCTGAAAAAATTTTTGCGAGCGGAGGAGGATCGTTAAATCCGACCTGGCGGCAAATTCAAGCAGATATTCTTGGCTTACCATTGATTACCATCCAAACGCCGGAAAAATCTGCTACCGGAGCCGCCATGATTGCTGGTATTGGCACAGGCGTCTTCGCGTCGTTTGATGAAGCTTGTCAGCGCTCTGTTTCACTGGGAGAAGAAGTTTCTCCTATCGCAGAGCATACTACACGCTATGAAGCGTACTATCAGTGCTATCGATCTCTGTACCCGAAATTGCAGCATAGTTTTGTCGAGGTGTTTCAACTTTCATCATAGAGGGATAACGGCTGAGGGAAATATTTTTTCATTGACAAGATCAGGAACAAACCTCATCTTATCTGGAGGAAAGTGTTAAACACTTGAAAAAGATGTGAGGGGAAGAGTATGTTTAAGTTTAAAGATATTTTCAAAATGGATTATGAAACGTGCAAGCGTATGATTACCACAATCAATGCCAGCCAAAAGGAATTTGTGTTAGAAGTGAATAAAGAACAGAATTCGCTTGAATTAAAAAAAGGAGACGTTGTGGTTGAACATTTTGCGTTTCAGGTCGAACCCTGGATGGAACCGGGGGAGTGAGGCCGCCTGAGAGGAATGTCGTGTGATTCTCGATTTTCATACTCATGTGGGAGATATTTTTCCACGATATCATGACATTCAACTTCAGAGATCTGCGCCGCCGCCGCCCTATTTCATGATCAGTTCGCCTGTAATTGTGGATGTAGAGCAAATATTTTATCGCAATCGTCCACGATGGTGGTCGAAGGGTTTTCTCAAGCATGTGTTGATCACATTGCGACAACGAAAACGATCGCTGCAAGGCATGGTGGTTTCTAATTTGCTGATTGATATGCAACGACATGAGATTGAAAAAAGCGTTGTGCTCCCGATCGAATACCTTGACGGAATTGATCGCTCACTCTCTCTTCTTTACGC
Organism: Candidatus Vecturithrix sp.; assembly: GCA_040772385.1. GTDB lineage: Bacteria > Moduliflexota > Moduliflexia > Moduliflexales > Moduliflexaceae > Vecturithrix. The sequence goes on from JAXGYF010000001.1 coordinate 2,241,051, forward strand.
CTGTCAACAGGTCCCTTCACTCCTCCCGTTTTGTTCGGTTCATCCTGGAGATCCACGCTGTATTGAAAAACTTCACCATTATATCCGCCTGGGAGCCAAAGGGTTGAAACTCCATCCGGTTTTTCAACGAGTTGCAGCGGATGATCCCCGTGTGTTGCATTTATGTGAGGAATATGCGCCTTATCGCCTTCCATTGATTCTCCATAGCGGTCTCACTGGCAGAGAACGGCAGGGAACGTATCGCTGCTTTGCCTCGTTGGAATGTATGCAGAGCATTCCTGCGCATTTTTCCGAATTTCCGATTATTTTTGCTCATGCCGGAATTGCTCAATTCGATATGGCGGTGACGCTGGCTAAACGCTATGAGAATCTTTATCTTGAGCTGAGCGGTCAGCCTGCGCAGCATATTCAACATGCGTTGGCAGCGATCGGATCTGAACGCCTGTTATTTGGGAGCGATTGGCCTTTTTGGCGTCAAACATTACCACTTCAGGCTCTACGGCAGGCTGTACAACACGATAGCACCGCAGAAGTTCGAATATTATGGGAAAACGCTAGCAATCTTTTAGGAATGGAAGCAAATTAAGGCCTCATTGTAAGAAAAGATATTGAGCATAAGGGGCTTTTGATAATCTGCCATGTCTAAATCTTGACAGATTTGGTCAGATCGTATGAAAAGACCGGTTGGTATAATTGTGTTAAGTGTTTTGTGCTTTTTTGTAGGAGGAAGTGGGTTATTCATGAAAGTGGATCGCCCCGTTGTATTTTTAGGCATGCTTCATACTCAGGCAACAGCGATGATTTTACATCTACTATCAAATCTTGCCAGTCTTTATATCGGGTATGGCTTGCTGAAACCTTTCAGGCATATCTGGTACATGTATCTTACCGGAGCATGCATCAGCATTGCAGGTCTTAGTTGCAATCTGATTCATGAAACAAAAATTTGGGAATGGCATTTACTCATAGGATCACAAACAGGATCAATACCACGTTTAATGAAGTTCACAATAGAAACACATTACCTTTTCATCGCAATGTATATGGCCACAGGAATGTACGTTTATTTCCACAAACCGTATTTTTGGGGTCGCCACGACGTATGAATACAGAGACTTTCCCCGCTGAATGTCGTTCGGAGTCAAGCGAGAGCTCTTATCGAGAATGTGCCGAACCTTCTCAGGATGTTGATGATAAGCTTATTTTACCGATTGTCGGCCCGCAATTTGTTGAGCAAGAAATTCCTCCCGCAGTAGCCTGCTACCTCGCAACATTACTGAAACCTGATGAAAGTATTTTTGTCTTATTCCGATTGAACTCCCAGCATAGCTTTGAAATAGATTCCGGCAAAACAGTAAAAGCTCCTCTTTGGACGATAATTACCGGAAGTCGTTTATTGCTTGTTGCTGTATCTGAAGAAGGAGATGCCTATGTTGATAGTTTTGACCAACAGGTCGTGGTGGAGTATCAGAACGGCTTTGGACGTGATGCGATTAAATTGGCGGATAGATCCTTATCGATCGGCCTGTGGGAAGGAAAACGCCGTTTGTTTAAAGAAGCTGTCAACTTATTCCCTTTGCCTGAATATGAAAAATATTTATATTTCGCGAATCTTCACTTGAAAAAAGAAGAGCCGCTTGAGGCCATTCCGTTTTTACGAAAATCTCTGGAACTCGTACCGACGATCAAAGCGTCTTTGCTGCTGACGCATATTTTAGCCCGGTTGGAACAACAAGATGAAGCCTTTAACGCGCTCAATCAGGCCTACCAAAGAACCCCCCCCAGATCATTACTCGAAGAAATTCAACAGCAATTTCCTGATGATGCAGAGATGCTCCTTTATCTGGCAGCAGTCGCGGAAGATCGACACGATTGGGACGTGTGTATCGCCTGTTATTCTCTGCTCGTGCAAAAAACCCCCGATTTTGATCTCTATTTTTTGAAGCTCGGAGAAATCTATAATGCGAAACAGGAATATCAGGCTGCGTGTGAATATTACCAGAAGTTTATTGACCTTCGACACGAGGGGGAAAAATTTCAACAAGACGCATATATGCAATGGGATATGACAGATTTTAAGTGGTTTTCGGCTGATCCGGATTTAGTCAAGGCCTATTTTGATTTAGGAGTGATCTATGAATATGAGATCAATGATTTTGGAAAAGCCGCATCCCTATATCTGGCCTTGTTGCGCCATGCACCATTTTATCGAGAAGCCTATAAGCATTTCTGGCTTGTCTATCAGCAACTTTCCGATTCATCGCCCCAGACAGATATTCCCGCATTTTCAATTGATATTAACATGTTTTTACAGATTTACAAACTTCTGGCGCCAGAGCAATATACCGCGACAGTCCGCAGAGAAAAGCTGCATCCTCTCTGGGAAAATCCTTCAAAATCCGGAGTATCCCGACAGGCGATTACCTATCAAAGAATGCTTGAAGCAGACCGACAACTCCTGATCCATCCGGGAGAGCGAGAATATTGGCATCGTGTCCAACACTGGATAGCGAATTTGGTCGTCTCGGAAGAAGAAAGTGAAGGGATTGAAGAATTTTGTGAACAGGCCGGCCCGTTGAATTTTCCTGAACTAACGCACATTATTCTCCAACTTTCCGATTTTCTCAACATGAAACCGTCCAAATGTTTTATTTCTCGCGGGAAAATTGGCATTAACGTCAAAAATCGAGAACATCCCTTTATCTTTATTGGCAGCGAACATTTGAACCCGGAAAATGAGCGCTATTTTTCAAAACATGAGTTGGTGTTTATTATCGCCACTCAGTTGGAACATATCAAATCCGGCCATGTTGTGGTTACAGATACCGATTTATGGAAAACTCTCGGTACTGCTTCATTTGATGGCTTTTTAGTCGCCTTACAATGTTTACCGGCAGGAGGAGTGTTAGGAAAAATTACGCACCAATTTGCGACGACCGGTCTGAAAAAGATGTATAAAATGACCAGGCGCGTCAATGTGCAAAAAATTCTGGGGTTTTTCTCTAAGGGAGAAAATGGAGCACATGAAGATGAAGAGTTGATCGAGGAGAATGGCAAGAATGGCCGTGTAAAATCCAAAAAAATCCAGGAACCAGAATCTCTGTTGAAGGAACAACTTGTGAATTTTGCCCGCCATGCGATCTATACGGCTGATCGTACCGGACTTCTGGCCTGTCATGATTTTGAGGCAGCTAGTACCGCAATCTTTAAAGTAGTCAGCAGTCCTTATGAAGACATCGTGCAGGTTTGTCAGGAAGGCTTAGCGCAGATCTTGAAAAAACAGGATAACCGCGGAAATTTTCTCTATTTTGAATATGCCAAACGTTTCGGCGAACTCATACGGTTTGCTCTCTCAGAAGAGTATTGGCAGCTCCATTCGAAACGCGTTCAACTTCCTTTACCATCACAGGTTTCTGGGGAGATTGAGACGATTCGAGAGAGTGCAGATGAATATCATCTTCTGATCAATAGGCTCCAGGTTCTCGCACATTCCATGCAAAACAGCTTGTTAACCCCGGAAGAGTTTTTGCGCAAGCAAAAAAATCTTGTTGGGCAGTCTGAGTTGGTACAAGAGGAGGATTTGAAGTTAATTGATAAATTACAACAGGCCTATCTTGATGAAATCTTAACAACGGAAGAATTGCACCATAAACTTTTTTCTCTGCTTGAAATAAGGCATGTAACTGGGTAAGGTGACCAAAGTGACTCAAGTTATAAGTGACTAAAGTTGAACGTGTTTTCACGTTCGTCATTTTAGTCACTCATAATTTTAGCTCACTTTAGTCACTTTCTACTGTTATGGGACAATTAGTTGCAGGGTGGGATGTGAGTACCCAAAGTACAAAACTCTTGGTGATTGATGCGGAATCGCAAACGATCGTGTTCAACGAAGCGATCAATTATGATCAGGATCTGCCGCACTATAAGACAAAAGATGGGGCGATCCAGGGACTGGGCGAAGGCGCGAGTGAATCTGATCCGAACATGTGGGTTGAGGCGGTCAATATCCTGTTACAAAAACTTGCGGATTCGAAAGTCAACCAACATGACCTTGTCGCCATGTCGGTTTCCGGCCAGCAGCATGGTCTGGTCGCTCTCGATCACCAGGGAAACCTGAGTCGGAAACGCTCCAAGTTATGGAACGATTTTTCAACTCAGGAAGAATGCGATCTACTTACTGAAAAGGTCGGCGGACTGGAAATGATGGTCAAGGAGGTCAGCAATAGCCAACGCACTGGTTATACCGCTGCTAAGATCTTTCATCTGTATCGCCATGAACGCGAAATCTACGACAACACAGCCACTTTTTTCCTGGTACACAATTATATCAATTATTATCTGACCGGCGGACCCGACGGTGGAGTTAAAGTGATGGAACCGGGGGATACTTCGGGCACCGCCTTATACAACATTGTCAGCGGTCAATGGTCGGATATGGTGATTAATGCCATCGATCCGGGATTAAAAACAAAATTAGCGCCGGTGCAGCCTTCCACCAGGAGTATCGGCAGAATTTCGAAACAATTGGTTGAACAATATGGTTTGAACCCGGCATGTCGTATTGATGCAGGAACAGGCGATAATATGTATGGCGCGGTTGGTACTGGTAATGTCAAAGAAGGCATTGTCACGATCAGTCTGGGCACAAGCGGCACAGCCTATACGTTTCTCAAAAAACCGTATGTGGACCCAACCGGAGAAATCGCAGGATTTTGCGACAGCACCGGACATTACCTGCCCTTGCTGTGCGTGAGCAACTTAGCCAATGGGTATAATGAAATTTTGAAACTCTATAATCTTTCCCATCAGGATTTCACAGAAATCATTCGCAAGAGTCCGGTCGGGAACAATGGCCGCATGATTGCGCCCTGGTATGTCGGCGAACGCACGCCTGATGTGCCTAACGGCACACCTGTGTATTTCGGGTTTGCCTTGAACGATCTGAATCAAAAAGAAGTCGTGTGTCGCGGGGTGTTGGAAGGCCATCTGTTCAACTTGTATGATGGCTTTAAGCGCATGCCGGTCAATCCCTCTGAAATCCGCCTGACCGGCGGCATCTCTCGCAGCGTGGCCTGGCGCGAAGCCATTGCCAATATTTTTAATGCCGAAACGGTCTTTGTTGAAGGTGAAGGCGCAGCCATGGGCGCGGCCCTTCATGCGCTCTGGGTGTATCAGATGGAACAGGGAAATCCCATCACACTTGAAGAAGTGGTTGACCCCTATATTAAACTGGATGAAACAACGCGTATTAAGCCAAACCCCAAAGATGTCGCGACTTATCGGACGCTCACTACAGCTTTCAGCGCACTCTCGGCCCGGCTTCGCAATGTTCCAACAAAAGAAGATCCTTTCCGCTTGCGGAAAGAACTGGTTGCAGGGTAAACCTCTGAAGCAGTCAGGAAGGCCAATATTAAAGCTTCGACCTTCCTGATGCACAAAAAAACGCCTGGTATGTTTGGTTGTCGGTATGACATTGTATGAATCAGGATCAAATCCTTATCATGGGCGCGGCATGACGCTTTATCTTAACACAATGTCTCTACACCGAAGCATACACAGTGAATAGACCGGACAACCTTATACCAAGCGTTACTTTTAACATAAGCGGAAAATTGAAAAAAGTCAAGGATTTTTTTTACTATTCAGAATGATAAGTGCTTATAAATAAATTAGGTCTCGTCAGGATACCAGCTATATGCGTCCCTCATAAAATTCTGCAAGAGAAATCAGGATATTGCACCTTTTTTCTTGACGCAGCGTTATTACATCCACATACTACAAATGATCGTGAAAATATCATGCGTCATCCGCGATCCCTTGTCCTACATGAAAAGAGCAAGGAGTGGTCCAGCCGATAGAGAGAATGACGTTAGTTTCATGTAAAGGAGAACATTGGTATGTTAGAACATGTCAAACTCTGGGGTGTGAAAGATCCGAATATCTCAAGTCAGCTGATTTTAGCTAAACAATTGGGATATTTCGAGCAAGAGGGCCTCAATGTGTCATACCGCCTGCTTCAATCCGGAACGATTATGCCCAGGGAAATTTTGCGTGCGCCCATCAAACCTCTGGCCTGGACGCAGACCGTGATTACGACGCTGATTTTACGAGAACAAAACCTGGATGTCAAAATTATCGCGCCTCTGGCCGATATTTCCAGTACTCAACAAGTCATTCTTCGGAAAGGAAGCGGTATTAATTCGCCTGAAAGTTTAGCAGAGAAAAAAATCGGCATGGCCGAAGGCGCAGCGATCTATATTGCTTTACAAAACATGGCTAAGGATTATCATATAGATTTGTCATCTGTCGAATTTGTCAATTTACTTCCTCAGGAGCAATTACAGGCGTTTAAACAACGAAAAATTGACGCTCTCGCATGCTGGGAACCGTGGACCAGCCGGGCACTAAAAGAGGGAGGAACCTTTTATTTTTCCGGGGCGTATTCGAATATTCCGGGCCATGAAGGTCCTGTAAATTGGTTAATCGATCAAAGTATGTTGATGACGACCGCTGAACAGATTGAGACACATTCTGATATTTTGTGTGCAGTTATTCGAGCAATGAGCAAAGCCACTCAATTTATCGCAGAAGATATCAAAGAAGCGGCGCGCTTATTAACCGAACCATTGGCGGTCGGGTATTTTGAAGCGCGCAACATGTTAGAACATAATCGCTATACCATGCGAATGGATTCGATGTTTCGGCTTGGCTTGTTCTCGGTTCGTGAATTGCTGTTTCAGTCGAAAGTGATTTCCAGGTTTCCCGATGAACATGAACTCTATACGACTGAACTTCTGGCAACGATCGATCCTCAGCTCATCAAGATCGAAACCAGCCGCCAGCAGCAAATCCAGATTACCCAGACCGATAATATCTATATCCGCGAGGGAGCCAATATTGTAAAACCCGATCACAGCCCTCTTTCTTTTCTCCTGGTTGATGATTCCAGCGTGATCCGCAGAATCCTTCGAAGCGTAGTGACTGCGCTTGATGGGGAACTCCGAGGGGAAGCCACGACCGGAAGAGAAGCGATTACTGAATATCAAAAGCTCTCTCCGGATATTGTGATGATGGATCTCTCAATGCCGGACATGACAGGACTTGATGCTATTCACAGTATTTTACGCCTTCACCCGGAAGCCAATATTATTGTGCTCAGCGGCAGCAATTTTCCGGAGACGAGGCAGGAAGTTTTCGATATGGGCGCTAAGATATTTATTGCCAAACCTTTTGAGGTCGAGGGCGTTATTCAGGCTATTCAGGCGTTATTCAGATAACTCTATGCATGCCGAACATTTTTCGCTCCCAAATTCTTCACCTCCGATCATGACGATGCAGGAGTTTTACCAACTGCGCGATCTGATCTACGCACACACGTATCTTTTTTATACCGAAATTCAAAAACCTTTATTGGAAAGAAAAGTTCGTTCCCGGTTGTCAATGGTCTCTTGTTCTTCGTTTGCACACTATTATGCGCTGCTTATGGATTTGCATGAGGGTCAACAGGAATTGAGACGCTTAATTGACTATTTGGTGGTTCATGAAACATCATTTTTTCGCATCATTGACCATTTTAACGGTCTGCAGCAGCATGTATTTCCAGCGTTGCTGGCCGCCTCTTCCGGCGACAGGCCGCCTCCTATCCGGGTGTGGTCTGCCGGATGTGCAACCGGTGAAGAACCCTATTCAATCGTCATGACCTTTTGGGAAATGATGTCGCACCGGCAGCTTTTACCACCTTTCCCTCGGTCATTACATGTGGTTGCTACCGATATTTCACCACCAATCCTTGACAACGCTCGAGAAGGGAAGTATTCTCAAAAACAAGTCAAGAAAGTACAACAAGCTTTACTTGACAAATACTTTATTGGTCATGATCATTATTACTATATTCGCAAAGAGATTCAGCAGTATGTGACTTTTTCTGTTTTTAATCTCGTACAGGTGGATACGCTGCCGGATCTGAGTTTTGATATTATTTTTTGCCGCAATGTGCTGATTTATTTCGATCGGCGTGCTCAGGCCAAATTACTTACGAAATTTCTTCAGATGCTTCCTGAAGGAGGATTTTTATTTTTAGGAGAGACAGAATCAATTCATACATTTCCTGAAGCTGCTCGACAGTTCGAATTTGTAGAATCGGGAAATGCTCTTATTTATCAAAAACGCGGGGTATTATTCTGATGACAGAAGAAATCAATCACGCATTACAATCAACTGATGAAGATACCAGGCTCCGAGCGCTTCTCGCTGTTGAAACGTCGTCAACATCCGAGGATATTACAACACTGGTCAATATGCTCTCGGATAAAAGTTGGCGTGTCCGTAAAGCGGTGGTGCGAATCCTGGCTCACATGAATGTAAACACTGTAGTCCCGCTTCTTATTCGCGCCCTCAGTGTCGGAAATCCCGGAATCCAGAACGTACGCTTTCATAACTCCGCAATTGAGTGTCTGACAGCAATTGGAACTCCGGCGATTCCGGATTTGACTCTGGCCCTGCATGACGAAGAGAAAAACGTCAGGATCGCCGCTGCCAACGTCCTGGGCGCGATTCGCCATCACGATGCCTGTGATGCGCTCATTGACTCGCTTCATGACGAGAATGTGAATGTGAGGTATGCTGCCGTAGAAGCATTAGCGAAAATCCCCAGCCAAAAATCGGTGATCCCGCTCACAAACATACTGGAGCAAGATGACGAATGGTTAAAACTGCCGACAATTTCCGCCCTGGGCCATATTGGCGATTATCGAGCCACGCCGCATCTGATCAAAATCGCAGAACAACCGTTGTATTTGCAAACTGCAGTGGAAGCGTTAGGCTATATTGGCGATGAACAGGGAATTTCCTGTATTATTCGAGCCTTAAATTCCTCAGATCGAGAAGTCCGAAAAAGCGCGGTCTTATCTTTAAAAATGATGGCTCGGAAACTCGATAAGCTTCAAGCAATTATTCAACAACCGGGGACCTATAAAGTCCAGTTTCGAGCAGCGTGCACAGACCCTATGCTGCAATATCTAATCGAATTTCTCGAAGAAAAAGAGATAAATCTGGTTTTAGCGGCAATCGAACTCCTCGGCTGGAGTGGGTCCCAGGAGGCAGCCTACGCGCTTCTCGAAAAATTAGGCGATGAACAAGTTTCGGAAGCCGTAATCAGCGCGCTTATTGAAATTGGAAAAAACGCGATTACGCCTTTGGCAGACGCGTATGAACATACCGACAGTATTGAAAAGCAATTGTTACTCATTGATTGTCTGCGAGAATTGAACGGACTTGAAACCCTGCAACTCTTACTCACCTATTTGCAAGAAACGGATGAAGAACTATTAATCTACGGTATTCTCCAGGCGCTCAACCATGAATCATTCATTACGCTTTTTCACCAGGATCGTTCCTATTTCTCCAGGGTGAAAAAGACGTATGCTCACTATCTTGAATCGTCTCACCCGCTCATCAGAGCAGAAGCGATCTCTTTTTGGGGGCATCTGTTCGGCGCTGAAGCCCTGGATTTGCTCTTGAGCGCCACCAAAGATATTGATCCAACGGTTCGCGTCAAAGCGATCAAACAATTAGAACCGTTTCTCTCATCGTCTTCAGAACTTACCCAACAGCTTATCGTCTTGTTATCTGATGATCATCCGAGCATTCGAAAACAGGCTGCGTCTGCCTTAGGTCATACGACAGATCCAGAAGCCTTTTCCGCTCTGCTGCTGATTTTGGATGATTCAAATCCTGCGGTACGCAGGGCCGCTGTGTTGGGTATCGGCGCGTTTTTATGCCAAAATTCCGAGGAACACTATCGCACAGAGGTACTGCAACGATTAACTGAAGTGCTTGAACATCGTTGTCGCCGGTATGAAGATGGATTATTAAAGATTGAAACGTGCAATACCCTGCAGTATATCCGGTCTGAAAAAAGCAAGGAGTTGTTAGTAGAATTAGCCCGTGACGTGGATTTTGATGTCAGAAAATCCGCTATTTTCGCCCTGGGATCCTTTCATGAAGATGCAGCGTCCTTAATAGACGTGTTACGTCCATTTCTTCGTGATGCGCACTGGAGCGTGCGTGAAGCGACAGTGACTGCTTTAGGTATGTTATGCGCTCAAGCACTTGAATCGGATCTCTTAAAGATGTTAGAGGACCCGGATATGGCAGTACGAAAGGCCGTTCTTATGACCCTCGGACGTATTCAGGCTGTTCAGGCGATCCCGACTTTGGTCGGGTATCTGGCACATGATACCCTGGATTATGCTGCCTGTCAGGGATTAAAGTTGTTAACTGCCCATCATCGCGATCTGGTAGCGGCCTATCGTTCGCATGAAAATCCCAAAGTGCATTTATTGCTTAACCATATTCTTGGAAAGGACTAAGACGTCGCATACGTGATAGTTCACTGTGCACGCACTGTTACCATTTGGTTTCATGCAATTTCAACTGACAACACAGATTGCATATACGCAAGATGATTTTAAACTTCTCCGAGATGCGATTTATGATTATTCGGGTATCTATATTGCGAACGATTATCAAGGCATCTTTATGAGAAGACTGGAACGTCGTGTATTAGCCCTCGCAATGGACTCATTTAATGAATATTACTATTATTTGAAATATAACCAACAACATGATGAAGAATTCAGAAATTTAATGGATGTAATTACGATTAAAGAAACGTATTTTTTCAGAGAACTCGATCAGATGAAAACGCTCGTCAATGAAGTTATTCCTGATCTTCGGAAAGCGAACCCCTCTGAGACCATTAAAATTTGGAGCGCAGGCTGCGCCACCGGCGAAGAAGCCTATACCATTGCGATGTTGTGCATTGAAAAAGGGTATCACCTTGGAGAGTCCCGGGTCGAAATCTTTGCTAATGATATTAGCCAGGAGGCTATTCAGAAAGCCAAACAAGGAGTGTATAAACAATCATCATTCCGAACCACAGATGCCTCCTATCTCCAGCGGTTTTTTATCGCTCAGCAAGACGGCAGTTATAAAATCAGCGATGAAGCGAAAGAACCCCTCAATTTTTTCTGTATCAACTTGCTTGACAAAAGTCGCTTGACATTTCTCCCGATGTTTGATGTGATTTTTTGCCGAAACTTGATTATCTACTTTGATGACAATTCAAAGCGACAAATTATTGAAACGTTTTATAAAAAATTGTATCCACAGCGATACCTGTTTCTTGGACATTCAGAATCGCTTATCAATTTTACCCATTTATTTAAATTACGACACTTTCAGCATTCGCTTGTGTATCAACGAGCGACATAGGTATGAAAAAAATTCCTCCGTCACACCATAAAGTTCGAGTGCTTATTGTTGATGATTCAGCTTTTGTTCGGCGCACGCTCACAAAAATTTTAGAACGCGATCAGCGAGTAGAAGTGATCGGGACTGCCTGGGATGGACTGGAAGCAATTGAAAAAATTGCTCGGTTTTCACCTGATGTTGTCACCATGGATCTGAACATGCCCAATATGGATGGCATTGAGGCCCTGGACATTATCATGCGTGAAATGCCGCTGCCGGTGATCGTGGTCAGTTCATTAAATCGAGACATTATTGAAGAAACCCTCGAAGCTCTTGAACATGGGGCTGTAGATTTTATTCTGAAACCCACAGAATTAGCGTCAGAGAAATTATACCAGATTCAAACTCAATTGATTAATAAAGTTATTGCCATTGCGTCGCTCAAAGGAAAAACCATGACTCCCGCTGTGCGGAGAACTTCTCCCTCTCCTGAGCTAACGCCTCCGCCCCCTTCTTTTTCTGCTCCTTCATTCGGCCATGTTGAGTGTGTCGCCATCGGCGTGTCTACCGGAGGCCCTTCTGCCCTGTATCAAATTATTCCTCAGCTTCCTAACGATTTCCCGGCGGGCATCCTCATTGTGCAGCACATGCCTCCTGGTTTTACCAAACCACTTGCTGAACGCATGAATAGAAACAGCCATATAACGGTAAAAGAAGCGGAAATGGGCGATGAAGTCACCCCAGGAGTGGCTCTTGTTGCTCCGGGGGGAAACCACATGTATCTGACTGCGAGCGGACAGAAACGGACGAAACACTCCAAAGTGACCATCCGTATCGATCCCGAACCGTCGCACTACATCCATATCCCTTCAATTGATCTGACCTTCGCTGATGTCGCTAATATCTATAAAGACAAGAGTATTGGCGTGATCCTGACCGGCATGGGGAAAGATGGCGTTGACGGGCTGGAAAAAATTAAAGCTTCCGGCGGAAGCTCTATTGCAGAAGCTGAAAGTACATGCGTTGTGTTTGGCATGCCCGAAGTCGCAATTCGACGCGGTATTGTGGATCACGTGGCTCCGGTTTATGACATCGCCAGATTACTCATGGACATCGTATAACCGATAAAAAGCCTCTGCTCTTCAGAAGGTGCCCTCTTTTGAGATGATCGTTGTGCCTACAGCACAAAAGCTTGGAGAGTCGGGGTGAAACGCCGTACCCCGAACATCCCTGTTCGGAAACCTGAATGAGGATGTTCGAGATACAAAAGTAGGAGTCCAGTCCCGCAGCTTTCTCCGGCGTTTTCAGAAAAGAGGCTTCGGTTACGCCCGGCTTTTCTTCGTGGCAACATCAATATAAACCGCAATAACCAGCACTAAACCGCGGATGATATATTGCCAGAAAATCGGCATATTCATCACGCTCATCCCATTCAAGAGACTGGACATAATCAATGCGCCGACCAGCGCGCCGACAATCGTTCCCTCGCCGCCCGCAAAACTTGTGCCACCGATGACGCAGGAAGCAATCGCTTCAAGTTCATAGTTCTGGCCGCCGCCGACCGTTCCGGCCGCCACGTAGCCGGTCAGCACAATGCCAGAGACGCCGGTCATTAATCCCATGAGCAAGAAAATTTTGAAGACGGTCGCTTTGGTGTTAATTCCTGATAATCTGGTGGCTTCAAGATTGCCGCCCAGAGCGTAAGAGTAACGACCGAATTTAGTATTCGTTGTAACATAGGAAAAGATTAACGCGACAAACCCCATCAGCAAAACCGGGTTCGGAATGCCGCGATAATTGTTCATAATCGCGACAAAAATAATGACAATCGCTGAAAAAATGGTCGCCTGTAACAAGTCCTGATATAAGGGGCGCAAAGCGAAACCATATTCTTTTTTGGCGTTGCGGTTGCGTAAAATGCCGACAAAGATGAGCACTACCACAAGCGCACCCAGCGCGGTTCCCAAAGAATTAGGCAGATACCCCTGGGCGATCAGGCGAAAAGCATCTTCAATTGGCACAATAGTTTTGCCCTGGGTAATCCCCAGGACGCCGCCGCGAAAGATCAACATGCCTCCCAGGGTGACCACAAAGGCCGGAATGCGGAGATAGGCAATCAACGTCCCCTGCCATAAGCCGATGAGCAAACCTACCGCCAATCCAACAAGAATCGCGATGATCGTGACGATTGCGCCACGCGCTTCGATGCTCAGGCCAGGAATCAGTTTTTCTAACACTGGCGGCAATAAAACTGCCTGAATATATGCTGTAACGGCGCTGACCAGCCCGGCGGCCGAACCGACCGACAGATCAATATGATTCGTCACAATCACTAACACCATTCCTACCGCCAGAAATGACACGATCGTCATCTGACGAAACAAGTTCGAAAGATTTCGAGGAGAGAAGAAAATCCAGTCGGTCAAGAAACCGAACAACAACCAAATCAGGGCCAGAGCCATGATCATCGTATAGGTTTTAATATTTGCCTGTATTTTTTCGACAATCTGTTTCGATAGCATGGGTTCTACCTCAATCGTTATTCATGTTACGCTAAACCTGTCGCCAGGGCCATAATTTTTTCCTGGGTGGCTTCAGCTCGATCTACAATTCCTGCACACTTGCCTTCATGCATGACCAGAATGCGATCACTCATCCCAAGAATTTCCGGCAATTCGGAAGAGATCATAATGATTGCGACACCTTCTTCGGCTAACTTATTAGTCAATTTGTAAATTTCATATTTCGCGCCCACATCAATGCCTCTGGTCGGCTCATCTAAAATGAGGACGCGCGGTTCAGACATAAGCCATTTGGCAATTACGACCTTTTGCTGGTTTCCGCCGCTGAGAGAATTGACCAGGGCATGGAGCGTCGGAGTCTTAATGGCTAAAAATTTGGCGAATCGTTCCGCTTCATGTAATTCTTTATGATGGTTAATAGAATAGGCGGTAGCAAACTGTTCCAGGTTCGGCAAAGAAATATTTTTTAAGATCGTCTGACGAAGAATCAGTCCCATTTTCTTGCGATCTTCGGGGACAAGACTGATTTTATTATTCATGGCATCCCGCGCAGAATTATTGACAATCGGCTGTCCGTCAAGCAGGATTTCCCCTTCACGATTTTTGCCATATTCTCCAAAAATGGTCATAACCAGCTCACTGCGTCCTGCCCCCATTAACCCGGCAACCCCCAAAATTTCTCCTTCGCGCGCTTCAAAGGATACATTATTCAAGGCTTTTTTTCCGATTTGATAGGGACTATCAACAGAGAGATTGTTCACCTGAAGTACAACGTTTCCGGCCCGGCGATTGCCCTTAGGAAACCGTTCTTTCATCTCACGTCCGACCATCATGGCAACCAGGCGATCATCAGTCGTTTCGCTCGTTTTGACAGTATCTACAACTGCGCCATCCCTGAAAACGGTGATGTGGTCCGTAATACGAAAGAATTCTTCTAATTTGTGAGAAATATACAGGCAAGTCACGCCTCGTTGCCTCAAATTTTCGAGAATGCCCATAAGCGTATCAACTTCAGCTTCTGTTAAGGCGGAGGTCGGTTCATCTAAAATTAAGATTTTGGCATTCTCAGAGAGGGCCTTGGCAATTTCCACCATTTGCTGCTTACCAACACTCAACTCTCCGACCACATGGCCAAAGGGAATATCAAGTTGATATTCTTGCAGGAGTTTATGGGTACCAGAATAGAGTTTATGCCAGTTAATCCCCGTTTTGGTCGTTGGTTCTCGACCTAAAAAAATATTTTCCCCGACCGTCATTTGCTGAACTAAGGCAAGTTCCTGATAGACAATAGCAATTCCGTGCTTAATCGCCTGGCGAATGGAATCTCCGGTGAATTTGATCACCTCACCATTCAATTTGACATCCCCCTCATACTCGCCGCAGGGATACACTCCGGCAAGAATTTTCATCAACGTGGATTTGCCGGCGCCATTTTCTCCGCATATACCGTGAATTTCCCCACGACGCACTTTAAAGGAAACATCATTTAAGGCTCGAACTCCGGGAAAATCTTTGGTCACATGCTCCATTTCAAGGATAGATTCATGGGGATCCACGGCCTGAACGTCAGGAGCATGACCGGTCGCATCTTTCTTTTTCAGGCTATATTCGCTCTGTTCCATGATAAAAAAAACCGGGTGAGAAGGGAAATCCCCTTCTGCACCCTTGTTGTCAACATCCTCTGAGGTTAGCGCAATTACGGTTTCGGCGGTCTTTGATCTTCAGGAATGTCTTTGTACACATCATCATAGCTCTGGAACCCGCTTTTCACGATCACATCATAGACGTTGTCTTTATTCACTTCAATCACTTCCAGGAACTGACACGGCACAGTGCCTTGCAGACTGTCATCCAGTGTTAACTCAGCCAGCGTATAGTCTTTCAAGCCTTCAATCGCTTCGCCGTTTGCCAGTTTAATCGCCATGTCAATTGCCATAGGCGTTAAGAGCCGGACATCTTTGTACACTGTCACGGTGAGTTCGTCTTCCACAATTGATTTTGCTCCGGCAGCGGTAGCATCCTGGCCGGAAATCGGAACTTTACCAGCCAAACCCTGAGCTTTCATAGCCTGCAATGCGCCTAACGCCGTACCATCATTGGAAGCGACAACCGCATCAACCTTGTTGCTCTGAGCGGTCAGGATATTTTCCATCAATTTTGTGGCAATGTCAGGCGCCCAGTTTTCAACCCACTGGTCAGCAACGATTTCAATTTCTCCCTTATCAATATAGGGTTGAACCATTTCTAACTGACCTTTACGTAACAATACCGCGTTATTATCGGTCGGGCTGCCGCCGAGCATGACGAAACGGCCTTTATTTACCACTTTCAATACCCCGCGAGCCTGTGCTCGTCCGACTTCTACGTTATCAAAAGAAATATACGCAGCCAGGTTCGGCGATTTGATTAAACGATCATAAGCAATACACGGAATCTTATCATGCGCAGCTTCATCTACAGCAGATGCGGCCGCAGCGCCGTCTTCAGCGATAATGATAATAGCATCCACGCCTTGCAGGATCATATTCTCAATTTGATCATTCTGCAATTTGGCGTCATGGTTGGCGGCCTGGACGATCACTTCCGCACCCTTTTCCGCTGCCAATTTCTTCATCAATTCTGCTTCTACCGGCCAGCGTTCGGTCTCAAAATCTGAAAAAGAGACGCCGATCTTAATATCTTTTGCCAACACGCTCTGAACTCCTAACACGCTCACAGCGACCAGAACAATAAGGCTAACTGAAAGTAATTTCTTCATCATGAGATTTTCCTCCGTTATGTTCATACAAACAATAATAATGGTTTCTACAACAGACGGACCCACAGGTACAGCACAAATGTTAACGAAAAATTCTCACCTCCTTTTCAGTTTGAATGACAGGCTTATTTCGATCGCATTTCAAGAATTTAAAAAGACTTTATAAAGATATTAATAAAGTCAAGAAAAATTTTCATTTTTTTCACTCCTCTGCAGTGAAAATTGTGATTACATGTCATGCAGAGCAAAAATTTTTTCAAAGGGCAGTAACGACGCTCCCAGAATCGAGGCGTTTTCTCTGAGGGTTGAACACATCACTTGCACATCTTGCATATCATAAAAGTTATTTTCTACAAACACTTTTTTCTTGAGCGGTTCAAGCAAAATCTCTTCATAAGGGCTGATTACCCCGCCCAGAATGACATAATGGGGATCTTGAATCAGAATGAGATTCTGGATCCCCAGGGCAAGATAATCAAGATATTCGTCGAAGACTTTGACCGCCGCCAGTTCGTAGCGTTTCAACACGACAAAGAATTCTTCGAGCGATCCCAGAACTTTACCGGTTTTTTCCTGATAGCGCGTAAGTAATGTATTGCCCGAGGCATACAGTTCCCAACAATCGCGGCGTCCGCACGAACAGATTTTTCCGTGTGATGCTATCGTCGTATGGCTGATTTCTCCGGCACGTTTATTTTTGCCCTTATACAAATGTCCGTCCACGACGATGCCTGCGCCGATTCCCTGCGGGAGAACGCACAAAAAAACCAGGTTACGCATTTCTTTCGCAATGCCCAGAACCAGCTCGGCAATTGCAGCCGCATTCGCGTCATTTTCCAGAAACAGCGGGAGTTGGAACAGATCCTCGTAGGGACGAAAATCTGCATTACGCACTCCGATATTGGGCGCGATTTTGACAAAGACAGTTTCTTCATTCACCGTACCGGGAATGGAAATGCCCACACCCAACACGCGTTCCACCGGAATTTCTTTTTCCAGAAAAATACTGTTAATCTCCCTGTGAATGTAGGTCATCAGGCTGGTAAGATCGTGATAATTTACATTACGAATGACACGATCGGCTTTGATGCTGGTGTCCAGATTGGTCAGAATGATGTGCACATATTCAAGCGCAAATTCCACCCCCACCGAATAATATGCATCAGGTAGAAATTTAATGACCATAGGTTTACGCCCGCCGGTTGATTCGGATACACCAGCTTCTTCAGCCATGCCTTCTATCATCAATTGATTGATATTTTTTGTAATTGTAGGAGTGCTGATATCAATTTCGCGTGAAATTTCAGGAATGGTTAACTCGCGTTTCCTGATGAGAAGCTGCAAGATCTTCTTCCGATTTTCCGTCCGTATCGTTCTTTGATCGATTACCAGTGGTTTTACTATCATTGGCTTTAGGAAAGTGACATAAATTCTCCGCTTATTTCAGACTTAGATCATTCAGAGGAAATTTACATTGTCACACATATAGTACCGAGGTTAATATTCAAGTATGTACTGTTTTTAAACGTGTTTCTAAAGCCTTTTTAGAAACCTGAAAAAAGTCAAGAAGAATCTTATTTTTTTGGATTTTTTTTGCGATCTTCGTATTTTCCTCGAAAAAATCTTGACTATCCTGGGAACATTCGTGTGAGGTTTGCTCATAAGAAATATTTTTAACTCTGTTCGCTGCAATAATGCTGAATACGAAGATTTTACGGAGAGACCCATTATGAAAATTTATCTTATCAATCCTCATTTCCCCATTACCTACTGGGGTTTTGAATATTCAAACGATTTGAGCGGCTTACGATATACCTCGCCTCCTTTAGGTCTGGCAACGGTCGCCGGATTAACCCCAGCAGACATCGAGGTCGAAATTTGCGATGAGAACATTGAACCTGTGAATTTTGAATGCGATTGTGATATTGTCGGGTTAACCGCATATCTCATTCAGGGACCGCGTGCGTTTGAAATTGCCCGCGAATTTCGTCAACGCGGGAAAATCGTGGTTATGGGGGGGCCAATCACCAGCCTGGATCTGGACGCCTGCGCCGGCAATGTTGATGTGACCTTTGTCGGCGAAGCCGAATATGCCTGGCCGCAATTTTTGCAAGACTATCGTAGTGGAACCTACCAGACCCAATATACCCAGACCGACAAAATAGATATGCACGATTCTCCAATTCCGCGGTTTGATCTGCTCAAGCTCGCCAAGTATAGCCATGCCGGCATCCAAACTACTCGTGGCTGTCCCTTTAATTGTGAATTTTGCGACATCGTCGTGTTGTTCGGACGCAAAGTGCGTTGTAAACGAGTGGAACAAGTGATCGCTGAATTGCGTGAAGCCGCAAAGCAGGGGATTGACTCGATCTTTATTACAGATGATAATTTTATCGGCAATAAAGGGTATGCCAAAAAGCTGTTGAAAGCCATCATTGAATTTAATCAGACTCTGAGCATGCCGCTGCAATACATGACCCAGGTCTCAATTAACCTGGCGCAGGATGATGACCTCTTACAACTCTTTTATGAAGCCCATTTCAACAAAGTCTTTATTGGCATTGAAACGCCGCGTAAAGCGAGTTTGGTTGAAACCAATAAAAATCAGAATGCCCATACAGATTTAGTGGCGGATGTGAAAAAAATTCAATCCTATAATATCGGCGTGTCCGCCGGCATGATCGTTGGGTTTGATCACGATGATCCGGCGATTTTTCAAGAACAATTCGACTTCATCATGGAAACTGATATTGCCTGGGCCATGACTGGTATTCTGCAAGCGGTACCCAAAACCCCGCTGTATGATCGTTTAAAAAAAGAAAATCGGCTGGTGCTTTCGACCCAGTCATATCAATTAAATAATACGGCCCTGGATGTGAATATCATTCCGAAACTGATGACCAAAGAAGAGTTAGTGAATGGCTATACCTGGCTGGTCCAGCAGTTATATAGCTATGAAAATTACGCCAAACGTGTGATTGGCAACTTGAAAGCTTACACCAGGAAACCCACCACCAGTTTTTATCTGCCAACGCGCGCTCAACTGCAAGTCCTCTGGCGCACGCTGCGCTATTATTTCCTGACCTGGGACCACAAACGCCGTCAATTTTCCTGGAAGATTCTGAAATATACCTTACGACATAAACCCTCTGCCTTTTATGATGCGATGGTTCATCTGGTGAGTTTTAAACATCTGCACACGTATGTTTATGAGCATCTGGAGAACGTGGTGTCTGAAAAGGCGCCAGCGTTAGCTATACGGGAACATGTGCTCAACCACAAAGCCGTCATCATGCTCAGTCAGCGAGCGACGGCTGCGTATGACGAGTTGTCGAAACACGCGGCTGAGGCCAGCGCCCGCGCTTCTGAAGCGTATGAAGAATTACGCTGCCATGCTTCTGTAAAAGGGCAGCAGGCAGTTGCCAGATACGACGATCTGGCCAAACACGCCGATCTCATGAATAAGCAAGTTGCTGCTGCCTATACTGATTTACGCCAGCAGGCGACCGCCATCAGTCAACATGCGGCGAATTTGTACGATGAATTGGAAAAGCAGGCGAATGCCGTCAGTCAGCAGGCCACTATCAAATATGACGCGCTGAAAAAACAGGTTGAAGCGTTGAGTCAGCAAATTGCCGTCCGCTATGAAGAATTGGGGCAGCAAACCTCTCTGCTCCGGGCGCAAACAGCCAATATCAGCAAACAAGTTGCTGCCCGCTTCAGCGAACTGGACCAACAAATCCAGGCAGCCAGGCAAAAAGCCATGCTGCTCCGCGAGGCGATTGAACAGACGATGGTTACCCTGCCTGTTTCTTCTGTTGTTCAAGAAAATTAATTCGTATCACTTCTGAAACACTGCCATGGGTTTCATGCAAAGAGGATAATAAAACGACAGGAATGGCAGTATGAGCAAATTGTGAGGAAGAAACTCAACCATTTGCTTAGATGACCATTCCTGTGTTTTATGAGAACATGTGTCTAACAGCGTTGATCCGCATTGCTTTTCTGAGTTGGCTTTGTGTCGGGTTGCTGGCAGCTCACGGGTCTGCTGAACAATCCTCGGAACCTCCAAAGACGTTCTCAAAGTGCGAGACTAACCTCGTGCAGAATTTTGAGATTCGCATTCAACATCTTACCAATGCGGAGATTTCAGGTTGGACAGGGCAAATTTTCGCGCTTGCCGATGGCAAGCCTGTGGCAGCAGTCTCATCAGCGCAACCGTGCCAGCAGCTTGGGGTCGGAAATTATCTGCTTATGCTGACATTTCAAAAAAAGCTGCCCGATATAGAGTCACTGCATCCCTTTACCTTTTCAATCTCTGCCAGCCACAAAACCATTTTTACGCTTCAACTGGGCAAATTAGAGACATTGGAGATAGAATATGGGGTTGGACGCAGTGGAGCGGATTTCATCGAGAACGATCCGCGTCGCGGTCGCGATTACGTGAACTTCGAACTCCCAAAAGATTCTCCTGAACTCTGCCTGGACAGATGTAAAAAGGATCCAAATTGCGATGCCTATTCGTACAACAATTCACCAAACTCGCCAACAGCGCGCTGTTGGCTTATCCATGGAGTCGCTGTGCCTCGATTTGTTCCACACGCCGTTTCAGGCGTCATAAACCGCGATAGATCTCCATATCGAGTACAGATTGTGACAGAGAACCTGAAGTCAGAAGAATAATCTCTTCACGGTTCCGGAGAAAACGTAGATGAAACTCTCAGTGATTATCCCTGTATATAATGAGGAAAGCACTATTCAGGAAGTGCTTGCAAAAGTCAGGGCCGTTAAACTTGAAAAAGAGATTATCATTGTTGATGATGGTTCGACCGATCGAACTGCGGAAATCTTACAAACAGAACAAACCAAAGATGAAATTACGGTTGTGTATAACGCGTTAATTAATATTGGGAAAGGGGCAGCCGTCAGAATAGGCATAGAACATGTCACTGGAGATATTGTTATTATCCAGGACGCTGATTTGGAGCTTGACCCGCACGAGTATATCCGATTAGTCCAACCGATTGTGCAAAGGAAAGCCGATGTAGTGTATGGCTCGCGTTTTAAACTCAACAATCAGGGGACGTTCAAACAAATTATTGCCAATAAATGTTTAACTCTGGTGACAAATATGTTATATGGCACTCATCTCACCGACATGGAAACCGCATACAAGGTTTTTCGGGCAGATGTGCTGAAAGCTGTTCGCCTTCGATGTGTTGGCTTCGAGTTTGAACCGGAAATCACCGCGAAGATCAGTCGCTTAGGATATATCATTCATGAAATCCCCATTGCCTATCATCCTCGAACCATAGAAGAAGGCAAAAAAATTCGCTGGTGGGATGGGGTCATGACGCTATATTGTCTGATAAAATACCGATTCCAGCATATCAATGTGTTTAGAAAAGTTACTGTTAAATGAAGGGAACTTCTTTTATTCAACCGATCCACATGGGCCAATCAAAAAATGTCAAATATCATTTTATCTGTACGTTCTTTGTCCTGACAATCGCGATCTATTGTTCGACAGGAACATTAGCTCCGTATGCCAATACCCTGAACCTTGATTATCCTGGGTATCCCACCGCTGATCCGGAATGCCAGTATTTGTATAATGGTGATTATAACCATTTTGAAGCATTATTTCGCCTCTTAGATGGGGAACCTCGAGAGGCATGGAATTTTAGCGTACTTCTCAGACGTATTCTTTATAATATCCTGGCATATCCATTGATGAAACTCTGTGGGCATGATCTGGGTGGCATTATTACCAACCTACTTCTTACCTGGATTGCTTTTATCACGTTTACGCTGTTTATTCTCAGAACGATAGGCATACAAGGAGCAATAGCAGGGATGTGGCTCTTAGCTCTCTATCCCGGAATTACCTATTATGTCGGGCAACCCTTTCTCTATGCATTTATCGTTCCGGGAAGCCTATGGCTCTACATGTTGCTATGGCTTTTGGAGAGGAGTGAAACCGTTCGATCCGCGGGGCTGATATCTTTGAGCATGGGGGTCCTGTTTACCGGGTATGATTTTATTGTGTTTTTCGGACTTGCTGCGATCATGCTGCTGCTCTTGCGCAAACAATTTCTTTATATTCCCCTTATGATTGCAGGTATGCTTTTTCCTTCTATACTTTGGTGGGGAAGCTTGCGATATTTTTATGGAGGTTCGTTTAGAAGCAACAACACCCAGGTGTATTCTATTATCATAAAAAGTTATTTCTTGCCAAAAGATTATGATAAATGGTTTGAATTGTTGAAAGAATTCCCTGGTCTTCTCTTATTCAATTTTTTCTTTTCATGTTTTCTCTTTTTGCCGATTTTATTTTTGTTCATGCTCTTCATCTCTGTTCTCATGAAACGGCAACAGTATTTCACTCTCGTGGATATAACTCTTCTGGGAAGTATTTTTTTGATTTTTATCGGAAATAATCTTGCCCCTCCTTATGAAGGGTGGCAAATGCGCGGCGAATGGATGGCGCGCTTGTATCAGCCGATCTTTGTGGTGCTGGTAATGTCTATTGTGAGAACGTATCACACAATAATGCACAGAAAAAATGAAAGGTTCACCAAATGGCTGGCGTATAGTCTGTTGATTATAACGCTGGTTGGAAATGGGGTGGTAGTTTTTGGGCCCATTCTGAACGATCCCTGGCGCGTTTCATCACAACTCTATTGGCGATTTTATCAACATAGTGCTCCTGAAAGTATGCAGATAAACCTGGAAAAATATGGCCGAAGACCGTTAGGATTTTGCCGGAGACAGCCATGAAACCATATCCTCTTTGTCGCTTAGGAAATACGCTGTATAAACATGCATTTTGGCTCTATTTCCCGTTATATCGAATCTATAAAGCTGTTAGCGAACGAACAGAACGAAGGCTGATCTCACAGGTGATAAAGCCTGGTCAATGCATTGTAGATATTGGGGCCAATATCGGAATTTATACCTGTCTCTTTTCTAAATTGGTCGGTCCAACAGGAGAAGTTCATGCTTTTGAACCTGAACACAAAAATTTTCAACATTTACAACATTTGACGAAACATTTATCTAACGTGACACTTCATCAATTAGCCATAGGTCAGTCCACCGGACAACTTACCTTATATTGTTCCAATGATTTAAACGTTGATCACCGGACATATTTCACGTCGGAAATGCGCCCCTCTCAGACTGTGAATTCTATTACCCTGGATGATTATATTCAGGGCAAACCGGTTGATGTTATAAAGATGGATATTCAGGGATATGAGTACGCCGCCCTACAAGGCATGCAAAAGACCTTGCAACGAAATCCATCACTTTGGATGATCATGGAACTTTCGCCTTACCATTTGCAACTCGCAGGCAGCAATCAGGAAGATGTTGTGCGTTTTTTACAAGCCCGATACTTTCAGATTTTCCTGATTCAAAACTCAAACGTTGTACCTTTACCTTCAGGTGGTATGCCGTGTAAAGAAACACAATATCATAACCTCGTTGTTATTCCGCAAGCGCTGAATAAATTTACAATAGGCTGACAGTTTCCAGGAGGCCTCGCTATGCCGGTTTATCATGACCAGATGCATAAAAAAACACTTTTTCTCATCATTTGGGTTATTTTCTCATGTTTTTATATCGTGAATTCATTCATTTGTGACGATGCTTTTATTTCATTTCGTACAATCGATAATTTTGTAAGAGGCTATGGTCTGCGCTGGAACGTTAATGAGCGGGTACAAGTCTTTACTAACCCATTATATACTTTGCTTATGAGTGGATTATATTTCTTAACCTGGGATCGTGCGTGGCTTCCTAATCCTCATAGAATTTGGCTAACATCATTAGCACTCTCTTATGTGCTTTCAACCAGTGTATTCGTCATTATAGGAAAGTATGCGAAAAGTCTGCATCACTTCTGGCTGGCTTTTTGTATTTTGATGACTTCTCAAGCCTATGTTAGTTTTTGTTCTTCTGGTTTAGAAACGTCTCTATCTTACGTTTTTGTGACACTTTTTTACGTACGATATTTGTACACCTCTCCTCATCGTATCAATCTACAAATGTTGTCCTTCTATTCGTTGATTGTAGCATTGGCTATGGTCAAGGGTTTGGGAAAATAAAAATCTCATCAAAGATCATCAATTGGCAGAATATTACGGAAAATTAAGGACAATTGTCTCAGGGCCGATATGGTCAAAGGAACGATTTTGGTATATTCTCGAATTCAATTTCACTCATCTTGGTAGATACGAAGATACGTATATCAGCCAGGAACCACCATATGAATATGATGCCAGATGATCATCAACGTATGCTCATCGTGTATTCCACACACGCATGTCGGGTATAAAGATAGTATCTTATCAGGATTCTAAAAAATATGTCATCTATCAAATCGTATTTTTACACTCTTTTACGCAAGTATCTGGCGTTTTATATTCAGCCAGGAGATGTGATGATTGAAGTTCACCCGTACAACAATCAACTGCTTCGGATGTTTTCGGGAAATACCCCTGCTAATGTAGTTGAACGGTCATGTTCCGACACGATAAAAGGCACGTTGCCGAATGATTGGCAAAACATTCGGGCTTTGCAACCGGACTATTTGGTTTTACATGGAAACATCCATTATGAACGTGATATTCAGCGTTTTTTAGAACAACTCCATACAGTATGCGAGGCGACTACTCGACTCATCTTTATTTATTACAGCAGCCTGTGGAAACCCGCGTTCGAGGCCGCAAATGTGTTAGGGCTCAAAGAATATACCCCAGCACAAAACTGGATCAGTCATTCCGATATTGACAACGTATTATTACTCGCTGATTTCGAACCAGTCAGAAGAGATCAACGTATTTTATGTCCAATCTACATTCCATTCCTGAGTGAGATTGTCAATCGCTACCTTGCGCCGTTACCCTTTTTCCGATTATTTACCATGCTAAATATTCTGATCGCACGGCCGGTTTTTCCTGAGAGTTCCCCCTTGAAGCCTTCTGTCTCGGTGATTGTTCCAGCTCGTAACGAAGCCGGGAATATTGAGCAGGTTATTACACGCCTTCCGAAAATGGGGCCTGACGATGAGCTTATTTTTATTGAAGGACATTCCTCTGATGACACCTGGCAAACTATCCAGGAGATGGCTGCTCGCTACGCAGAAAACATTCTCATCAAAATTGCCCGACAAGAAGGGAAAGGCAAAGGAGATGCGGTACGAAAGGGATTTGCCCTGGCTTCAAACGATATTTTGATGATTCTGGATGCTGATTTAACGGTACCGCCAGAAGATTTACCCAAATTCTATCAGGCAATTGTCTCTGGCAAAGGCGAATTTATCAATGGCAGCCGTTTAGTCTATCCCATGGAGGCAAAGGCAATGCGGTTCTGGAATCTTTTAGGAAACAAATTTTTTGCGGTCGCTTTTTCCTTTGTGCTAGGACAACGGTTCAAAGACACATTATGCGGCACAAAAGCCTTGACGCAGGCCAATTACTTGAAAATAGCTGACAATCGTTCGTATTTTGGCGATTTCGATCCGTTTGGCGATTTTGATCTGCTGTTTGGGGCGAGCCGGTTAGGATTAAAAATTGTAGAGATTCCGATTGCTTATAAAGAACGAACGTATGGGACAACCAATATCCAGCGCTGGCGACACGGTTTACTGCTGCTGAAAATGCTGGTCTTTGCTGCCCAAAAAATCAAATTTCTTTAATCAGGAGAAGTGATGATGGTTCATGAGCAGCGGCTGCAACATGAAATTGAACATGGAAAATTTCTGCTTCAGCATGGCGCAGGTGAAATCTGGAATTGGTTCACTCCGGCAGGGAAATTACGCTGGCAGCGGCGCATAAAGTTGTTGACAGCCCACATTACTTCAGGTATGAAAGTTTTGGAAATCGGATGCGGCCTGGGCTATCTGACAAAAGAACTTGCTCACACTCATGCCAGTATTTTTACACTCGATATTTCTCTCGAGCTTCTTCAGGCAGCCAAAGATGAGATATCTTCTCCCCAGGTCCATTTTTTTCGTACCAATGCGTATCAGTTACCATTTCAACAGAAGATATTCGATTCAATCGTTGGGAGTTCAGTCCTCCATCATTTAGATATTGACAACGCCTTGAACGAGTTTTATCGAGTGTTAAAATCGGGAGGTACCGTGTATTTTACCGAACCCAATATGCTTAACCCCCAAATTATGCTGCAAAAAAATATCCCCTATCTGAAAAAAAAACTGGGGGACTCGCCGGATGAAACCGCGTTTTTTAAATGGCAACTCCAGCGGACACTTCGACAACACGGTTTTACTTCGATCAAGATTATCCCCTTTGATTTTTTACATCCTCAAATCCCGGAGAAATTGATTCCTTTGTTCCAACCGTTTTGTCACATAGCCGAACATCTGCCAGTAATCTCAGAAATAGCCGGATCATTGTACATCCGGGCGCAACGATAATTTCCTATGAAAACATGTCTCCAGAGCTTAACACCAGCAGCGTTTCAAAAAAAACATATTTGGCTTGCCAGAGTTATTTTTTTGATAGGCGTCATTCGGATCGCAGAATACACCATTGATAGGTATTATGGCAATGGAGATGGATTTATGACGACTTCATTGCCGGCATTCGGATTGACACTCCTCTATACAGCCGGATTTCTACTCACACTGCTCCTGAGTGTCCGAACATGGAAATTAGAACACAAGAGTCCCTGGATACATGTTGGTATCGTTGTTGTTCTTTCACTTGGACTATGGATGATATTTTATCCGGCCAGTATGTCACCCGACTCAGTCGAGCAATATACGCAAGCCCATACACAGGAATTTCGCGATTGGCATCCTCCGATTATGGCGTTAGTCTTATCAGGGGTTATGATCTGTGGAGGGGATATTGAAGCACTTATGCTGTTACAATGTCTCCTTGGCAGTTTAGGGATCTATTATTGCGCGAAACAGATCATCGGAATTTCAAAAATCCCCCCCAGAGCAGCCTCTTGTCTTGCGTTGATGCTCTTCTGCATGCTTTTATACCCAATCTCCCCTTTGGCGGCATATCTTATGATATTTTGGAAAGATACCTGGTGTGCTATTTTGATGCTCTGGGTGCTTTCGATTTCTCTGAAATTATACTATAACGCCCATGTGTTCTCGAAACTCAAGTTTTATGGTTCTTACTTTGCCTTCATTCTTATCGCGGCAATTACATTACTCACTCGTCATAATGCAATCGTCATGTTACCTTTTCTGGTTTTGATCTCTTCTCTGATTCTGTTTTATCAACGACGGTTTTCATGGTCATCTGCATTCGTATTCAGCCTTTCTCTGCTTATGATGTATATTGGTCTGTACAAGGGCCAGTATTTTTTCTTTCAGGTAGAGCAGCAACATGCAGGCCAACAAGTGATTGCCCTCGATTTAGTCGGAATGATCGTCCATAAACCGGAATTACAGCATGAATTCCCGTATATAAGTCAGCATGTGACAGATACATATGCAGAGGTATATGAATACGGAGATATTGTGCCATTATATACCTCTGTCTTAAAAACGTCATCTTTCGATAGGGACGAAATGCTTCGAGAATATCGGCATGCAATCTTAAAGCATCCGTTGACCTGGTTATACGTGAAACTCCGGGCCTTTTATGAACTCATTCGTCCATCTCGCATTCATTACTGGTTTCTCATGGGTATCTCTGAAAATCCTTATGGTTTGTCGCAGAATACCCTCTTGCAGTCTTTGAGAGAATCATTGCGAATTCGGTTGCTGATAGTTTGGAACAGCCCAATACTTCGAGTATTTTCAGGCATTCATCTCGTTTGGATCGGAGTAACGATCTGGACAATAGGTTCTTTGGGGAAACGCTTTTATACATGCCGTCAACCCGCTATGCTTCTGTGGCTCAGCGTGTTTAGTATGCTTTTTGCCTATTATGCGTCTTATCTTTTCGCAACCACAGCCTGGGATTTCAGGTTGATGTACCCTGCAACACTATCAGGACAAGTGATCATACTGGCGTACCTTTTGAAAGTGCTTTATGAAAAATATAACCTGTAACGGCCTTTTGCTTCAGGGCTATTGATGAGCAGGAGAGCGATAAAAATACTGCTCGGCCAGAGCTGCAGAAAAAGGCGGTTAAGCGTGGTGGCAATTAACCAGGGAAGGTCTTGAGGTGTGGTAATATAGACGAAAAAATATCCGATCATCATCTCTCCCAGAATAAGAAGCACTGTAAGAACCCCCGGATGCCTTATTTGGGACAAAGCAATACCAGCAAAAATGCCATATACAAAAAATATGGCAATGGGAACTGAAAGAACTAACGAATATGGCTCCAAAAAGATTTTCAGAAAAGCCCTGGCTGTGATAAAGTAGCGTGAAAAATCAGTGAATTGCTCAAAAAGAGTGATCTGACGAGAAAAAGGAGTTGAAGGCGGAGCAATAAAAATCCTGAATGAGATCATGATCAAACAAATGGGAAGGTATCCTGAAAAAAAACTTCGGATTTCTTGAAAAATGTCTCTCATCCCTGCCCTGAACAAAACCAGAACAATTCCGCGAGCCGTCAGAATCGCTGCCAGCAAGAGCCATCCTTCCTCTTTTGTCCAGGTACTCAGGCCGGCGCTTATTCCTGTTAAGACGAGTAGCCCTGAAGGGTGTTGGGGGTGTTTATCAAGCATGAGGAAAAGAAGAAGTGTCATGAGAACATAACAGCCAAATGGAACATCTGCATATTGCGACGCCCCATGTTTGAGAAAATAGGGCGTGCTTGTCAAAAGAAACCCTCCGAGATAGCCCTGAGAACGTCCGCAGCAGAGTGTTAACGCTGAAGTTAACAGGCCGATAGTTGCAAAAGTAAACATAAACGCGATCGCGATTGCGCCTGCGAACGTTTCCCTGCCAAACGCGCTCCATAAGCGCACAATATTCATCGGAAGGAGCTGAGGATATTTGGGAAAAGGCCAATTTCCCTGAGAAAAGATCTCGCGCCATTGTACCCCGCTTCGAAAAAACAACCGGGCGCGTAAATTCCAAAATGTCCAGGCATCCGGCTCGCCGTGCGGATTTTCTATCGAACGCAAAACGAAGACGCCAATTGCCAGAACAAGCGACGTATAAAAGGCTATCGCCAGAATGCGCGTCAACAAGTTGGTTTCTTCATCATGACGGATCAATACCGGAAAAAGAGGCTGCTGTCTGCGCCGGAGCATGATGATGAAGAGGCTGATCAATCCGGCTTCGAGCAGGAAGGTCACAAAAATGTTGGCTGTCCCTGCCAGAAGCAGAGTCAAAAACGACGTGAACGAGGATATTCCCAATCCGATGCCTGCGGACAGACACAGTTGACACCACACAAGAGGAGGGCTGACCGTCTTCTCAGGCCAGCAAAGCAATACCAGCAGAAACCCGATGATGAGAGGCAGGAGAAGCGCAAGCGCAAAACAGAAAAGATTCATGGCGTCTCTTTCCTCGTAAACAGCATCACTCCATTGTCAAAGTTCTTGAGCAGGCTTAAGTTCACAAACACCGGCAGCGACGCCCCTTCCTTGAGATCAGGAAAATTTCCGATTACAAACGGATGAGCGAATGTGCGTTCGACGCGTAAGGGGGCGAGAGCGTAAGCGGTTAATCCATAATGAAATTTGGCTTCTTCGGGCGAGAGGCGTTCCGATGTCACGTAGCCGACGCGGCCTGTCGAGGGCAGCAGAGGCTTGAGTTCAGCAAAACGCGCCTCATACCGGCTGATTTGGTCCTGATACTTGAATCCGCTTTCAAAGAAGGAAGGTACCCTGGGTAAGGCCTGAAACATCCGCTGTTCAGGAAAGGGAACGTCTAACAGCACTCGTATCCAAAATTGAGCAGCAAACAGCAAAAGAAACGCGATTCCCAGTCTGCTGAGGGGTTTATACGCGCGGGTAAGATAGAAAATGCCGGCAGCAAGAAAAAACCCCTGGAGCAGAAGAAGAGCAAGGTTGACAGAAAGCTCTGAAATCTTACCGTCGCCTGCCGCCAGCTTTTCTAGGATAAATTTATTTCCCACGATACCAAGCAGAACACAAAAAATTCCCGCCAGTCGTGAACAATTCCATTTAGACATTTTAAAATCGTAACGATGCCAAAGAACACCAGCATCCCCTACCAGAGTGTAATGAACTTGTATCGTCAAGATTGTGTGGCGTCGCGTCGCGCTGTAAAACTTGATTGGACAACATAAGACTTGAAATGATTCAGCAGAGGTTACAACAGAAGGGCTTTTCCACAATTTGGATTGGAAAAGCCCTTCTGTTGTGAAAGAAGCTGAGGAGGAAGGGCTTGAACCCTCAACCCCCTGATCCAGAGTCAGGTGCTCTACCAGTTGAGCTACTCCTCAGTGTTAAGAAAACAATGTTTTGGTCTTGAGAAAATTGTCAAGAAAAAATTTATTGATTTTCATGAATCCAGGTAATCATCCTGCGGATACGCTGAATCACGGTTGATTTTCCTAAAATCGCCATCACTTCGAACAGGCCGGGGCTGGCGCTGCCGCCGGTTAAGGCAATACGCACAGGTTGGGCAATATTACCTAATTTGACAGCCTTTTGCTCGCTAAAGGCATGGAAAATGACTTCAAGCGCAGCTGGTTCAAATCCCTCGAGCGTCTCAAGCTGCGGCAAAAGTTCTTCTAAAAGAGCCGCGCTTTCCGGTTTCAGGAATTTGCGTGTGGCTTTCTCATCATACATTACGTCATCCACAAAATAATAGGTGATCGTCTCGGCCATCTCTACCAGAGTTTTGCTCCGCTCCTGCTGTAAGCGGATAATCTGTTGCAGATGCTCATTGTTTTCGGTTTGAATGCCTAAATTTTCAAGATGCGGCAGAAGCAGATCGCCTAAACGCGCCGGACTGGCGTCTTTGAGATACTGTTGGTTCAGCCAGAGTAATTTTTCCGTGTTAAATACCCCCGACGCTTTCCCCACGCCCTCCAGCGTAAAGTTTTCGATCAACTCCTGCTGCGTGAAAATCTCCTGATCCCCATGGCTCCATCCCAATCGCGCTAAGAAATTGACCAGAGCTTCGGGCAAAAAGCCGTTTTCCTGATACGACATGACCGCCACAGCCGCGTGGCGTTTGCTGAGTTTGCTCTTATCCTGCCCTAAAATCAGCGGAATATGCGCAAATTGCGGCAGCGGATAGCCCAATGCCTGGTACAATAAAATCTGCTTGGGCGTATTGCTGAGATGGTCGTTGCCGCGAATCACATGCGTAATCTGCATCGTGGCGTCATCCACCACCACACAGAAATTATAGGTCGGACTTCCATCCGAACGCAGCAGGATCAGGTCATCCAACTCAGCATTCGGAAACACTACATCTCCCTGAACTAAATCATGCACGGTCGTCGCGCCGTCCAGAGGGACTTTCAGGCGAATGGTAAAAGGTTTGCCTTCGGGATGGTCGCTGCGGTTACGACAGGTGCGGTCGTAACCAAAAGGTTTACCCTCGGCCTGCGCCTGTTTGCGTTTGGCATCCAATTCTTCGGGCGTGCAATAGCATTTATAGGCTCCGCCGGTTTCAAGCAGACGATAGGCCTGTTCGCGGTACAGATCGTAACGCTGCGTCTGATAGAACGGGCCTTCATCCCAATCTAACCCGAGC
The DNA here is from genome assembly GCA_040772385.1 of Candidatus Vecturithrix sp. Taxonomy (GTDB): domain Bacteria; phylum Moduliflexota; class Moduliflexia; order Moduliflexales; family Moduliflexaceae; genus Vecturithrix. The sequence continues at coordinate 2,273,212 of JAXGYF010000001.1, forward strand.
CAGGCCATGCTATCGAGAATGGCCTGAATGGATTCCTGGGTTGAGCGGACCGCATCCGTATCTTCGATGCGCAAGACAAACACCCCCTGCTGGTGGCGGCTGAATAACCAGTTAAACAGTGCGGTGCGCGCGCCGCCGATGTGTAAAAACCCTGTGGGACTCGGGGCAAAACGTGTGCGTACAGTTGTCATAAGCGTATAAAAGCTCCTTTTACAACGCTAACGTATTCTCGCGGCCGCGTAAAATATCATCAGCGATCTGTTTCAATTCTATAGTTTCAAATTCGAGAGATTTGACTAGAAAAAACTGCTTTTTCGCGTAATTGTGGAATACGAATACGGCTCACGAGTTCTTTGGTCACTAATTGCGCTAAAGGCTCAATTCCGAATAATTGAATGAGATCATACCAGTTCACGCGTTCCAGCATTTTGAGCAAGGCGCGTTCTTGCGCCTACCCGTTCTCTGTACCCCATCGCCGTTTCATAAAATTCATAGGGATCAAGCTGATAATCCCACAGAATCGGTTGTAAACACATGTCTTATCCATTGTTCTTTCTCCCGTATGTATGATGAAATGAAGCATGAGGAATGAAGATCCTGTCAAGGAATATCATGGGTTCGATGAAAAAATATTCGAGGTACAACATTATGCATGAGAGCTTACACAATAGTCCCCTTAATCCCCCGCAAGCGGGGGAAGGCGATCCGTTTCCCTCCACTTGCGCCATTATCCCGATTTTACGCCAGAGCCCTGACGTAGTTTTTGTAAGATAATGACTGCCGCGAACAGTACCATTCCTGCTATATCTGTCAATAACCCCGGTTTAATCAGCAAAAAGGCCACCACAAACAATATCAGGCGCTCATGCCGCGCGGTTTTGATAAACAGGCAATTTTGAACGGCCGCCGCCAGGCAATAGACGCCGATAATCGCGGTAGTGGTCGCCAGCACAATTTTAAAGACTGAAGAAGAAGGAATAATCAACAGTTCCGGGCCATACACAAACATGAAGGGTATGATATAGCCAGCAAGTCCGAGTTGAAAGGCGGCATAGCCGGTTTTCATCGGGTTCGAACCGGCGATTCCGGCGCCCGCGTAGGCTGCCAGCGCGACCGGCGGAGTAATATCGGCCCGGGTGCCGAAGTAGAAGATAAATAAATGGGCAGCAATGGCTTCCACGCCCAGATGCATCAGGGCCGGGGCCGCGAGCGTGGAAATAATGATATATTGAGCGGTAGTGGGCACCCCCATGCCAAGCGCCAGACAGGCTAACATGGTCAGCGGCAGGGCGAATAGCAGATGCCCGCCAGAGAGATCGATAATTAACTGTGAAAACTTGAGTCCCAGTCCAGTGACGGTGATACAGCCGATAATGATGCCGGCCGCAGCGCAGGCCGCCGCCACCTCAACTGATCCCACTGCTCCGTCTCGCAAGGCGTCGAGCAGATCGTTGCCGCTCATGCGTGTATGTTTGCGGGTGGCGCTGACAACGATCGTCACAATTAAAGCCCAGAATACAGCGCGTTCCGGAGAATAATTCAGTGCCAGGAAATAAATGAGTACCACAATTGAAATCAAATGATGCCATCCCATGGCGAAAGTTTGCCGTACATTCGGCAGATCTGCCCGCGGTAGCCCTTTGATTCCCTTCAAGACCGCGCGAAAATGCACCTGCATAAAGGTTGAAAAAAACGACAATAAGGCCGGAATAGCAGCGGCAATACAGATTTTGATATAAGGGAGACCCAAAAACTCAGCCATGAGAAAAGCAGCGGCCCCCATGATGGGTGGCATAATTTGTCCCATGGTTGAAGCTGAAGCTTCCACACCTCCGGCAAATTCGGGTTTATACCCGGTGCGTTTCATCAGGGGAATCGTAAACGATCCGGTGGTGACGGTATTGGCTACAGAACTGCCGGAAATCATGCCAAAAAAGCAACTTGAAACGACTGCGGCTTTGGCCGGGCCGCCGGTCGTCCAGCCGGTTAGAGAAAATGCCAGATCCGTAAAGAATTTTCCGGCCCCGGATTTTTGAAGAATCGCGCCATAGAGGATGAACAGAAAAATAAAACTGGCTGACACGCCGAGCGGAACCCCGAAAATCCCATCAGTCGAAAGCGATAAATAGGTCGAAAGACGTTTAATACTATAACCGCGATGTGCCAGATCGCCCGGTAAATACGGGCCAAAATACGCATACAGTAAAAACACGATCGCGACGATAGGCACCGGCCAGCCGGTTGAACGGCGCGCCGCTTCGAGCACGATAACGACTAATAACGTACCCATGATCACATCCAGTTGTTGAAACGCCCCGGCTCGATTCAAGATTGCTGTCGAATTGATAAACAACCAGAGGCAAATTCCCACAGAGAGAACGCCTAAAATGCCATCGAACACACTGATGCGGTGTTTGGGCGAACGGGTACTGGAAAAGGGGTAGAGCAGAAAAATCAGCGCCGACATGAAAATCCAGTGCAAAGCTCGATGTCCGAGGGCAAAAAACGGATGGGCGTACGCATAGTAAATATGATAAATGGACGCCGCTATGGCAATCATAGCGACAAGGTTGCGGTAAAACCGATCAGAATACTCACGCTTCTTCTCAAATTGATCCAAAACCTCTTTGGCCAGAGATTCATCCCCTGTTAAGTCAACCGAATGCTGTCCGTTATGTTCGTCATTCATTATGATCACCTCAGTGTTTGCGAGAAATGATACGAATATGAACTAACTCTCCTCCCTGCGCCAGGCGGCTCAATGGAATCGTTTCAGCATGACAGGTCAGACGCTGGTTGGCAATACGCCCGATGCGCAACAGAAACTTGGGAAATCTGCGCTCTTGCAGCACACGAATTTTTTTCTGTTCCTGGTCATAAATGACCTTTGTATCTTCTGTATCAGAGGCTTCTAAGCCCGCGCCAAACCACAGAAAATTTTCCTCAAGTAAAACGATCTCACCCTGCGCGTTCATTGTGAAAATATCCTGAACCGGAGTTTTCGCTGAAGAATGGATGTAATCCAGATAAAATCGGTCGCCGGCCGCAAGCGGGCATTCATAGAGCAGTGTCTCAGTCTTGACATGGATAATTTGCAAAGAAAACAGGTCAGGTGATGCTGCATCGGCGTTCAGGCAGAGAATCAGACCGAACACAAAAAACATCCTGGTCAGATGACGGGCTAGATTGTTACACGGGTTTGGCTTCATAATTGAATTTGGAAAAAACTCGCTTAAGCGAGAACGACAACCCTTGGATTTTCGCTTTCAGCCCGGCGATGAACAATCGCCGGGCTGAAAGGCGATCTTTTACTGTGCGCCGACCTCGCTAAAATATTTCATTGCGCCGGGATGCAGGGGAATAGGACTATTGATCGCGTTTTGAGGCGTAAAAAGCTGCGCAATCGGATGGACATTCACCAAAGCGTACTGGCCTTCAGTCACATTTTCGAAGATCGTTTTAGTCAGATTATAGGCGAGTCTCTCATCCATGTCCTGGTGAACGACCATTACATTCGAGTCTCCCAGGCAAAGGACCTCCTCAGAAATATCGGAGTACGTCCCGCCAGGAATTACGCTTTTGATGTAATACGGATATTTTTCCAGCAGTTTATTCAGCATCTCTTCTTCCAGGGGCACGAGTTCAATATCTCGGGTGGCCCCTAAATCCATAATAGCAGAAGCCGGGTAAGCAAAATTAAAGAAGGCGACGTCAATCGTGCCATCTTTCAAGGCCTGTACCATCTCCGATTGAGACAGGCTGGCAAGCGTCAGATCTTTTTCCAGATCAAAGCCATACTCTTCCAGAATGGCTTTGGCCATGGTCGCGCATCCGCTGCCAGGCACATCAATGCTGACTTTTTTCCCTTTCATATCATTGACAGACTTGATGCCGGAATCTTTCAGCACAACAATATGTTCCGGGGCCGGATACATTTGAAACAGCGTCATTAAAGGATACGCTTTTTCAAAAGGATCCTCACCTTTAGTGGCTTTGTAAGCCACGCTGCCCATCACCATGCCCATATCGGTTTCTTCGGCCCCGACCAGGCGCGAATTTTCAACCGAGGCACCGGTGGATTCGGCGGCGCAGCGTACACCGATATCAGCTTTTTCAATGACGACCGCCATACCGCCGCCCAGGGGGTAATACACGCCGCCCGGGCTTCCGGAACCTAAGGTAATAAATTTTTTCTGAGCGAGAAGTGGGGATGTGATACTGAGAACAACGACAAGGACGATGGCTGTGAATACAACGAATCTTTTCATAATACTCACCCTCCTGTGGAAAGATTGATTTTGTTATGCAGACTTTCACAAATGATGATTTGAAAGCATTCTCATCAATGCTCGAAAGTCATGATCCTGTCAAGTTTTTTTTCCCCGATTGAGAAATTGCGCACGCGCTGCGATCCCCAAAAAAAACGCCCTGCCTGTTTAAAACAAGCAGGGCGTTGTGGGGGGAGGGAGGGGAGGGAAGGGTGATTTATTTTTTGATGCGTTGGCGTCCGATTCCCACAACTCCAAGCAATCCAATACCAAGCAGGAGCACGGTTGACGGTTCGGGAATTGGATCGTAATTTTGTCCCATCAAATTATCATTGCCGCATTCCATGGTGAAATGAACGGTGAAGTTATTGATGTCTGCCTTAAGAAATCCTAAATCAACGCTGAGAACATTATGGGTGCCTCCCAAAAGTCCTAATTCATCATCTTTTAAACCAGTTTGATAGTTGATTGTACCAGAACCAAAAAGTTCGCCGCCGCTATCATATTGCCACGGATTTGCTTCTTGATTAATATTGAAATACACAGTGGTGGTTTGTACAGTGGCATTCTCATCTATGGCATAGATATAATACATGAGGCCTTCAGGGTTTGCGAAATCGAGATCTAACACATAGTCATAGCCGAATGTATTGCTTACAAACGTATTATTGTAACCAGTTCCATCATTCACAGGCCCATATTGTGCATCGCCATCCACATCAATGAAAATGTCACCTGATTCATAACCGTCTTTTCCATTGATGAAGTCATAACCTCCAACCATGCTCAGCGTCGTTCCCTTCAGAAAAAATGCTTCCAAATCCCAGAGCTGGTGTTGGACTGTTCCCGGTTCCGTTTCCTGATCTTCCTGCTGTCCGTACCATCCGGTCTCTGAAGAACTTACGAGATCGTAAATTGTAATTTCCTGCCCTAAATCGAGTGCAAATACCTCATTCACGCCTGCGACACACAAGACCATTGTCACGATACTGATAAGTACCGCTAATTTTTTCATACTATTCTCCTCCATAGTTTTCTGGAGGTAACCCGGCTGTCTTCTGCTAAAGGCCCGTGGCTTTCCGTCCCCGCCTCACGACGGGTTTGGCTTTTTCTGCCGTAAATAGAATAAAAATTTCATCATTTCTGAAATTTTCAGAATTTTCGCTCATAGATAATGCACGACTTATGCCAACACACGGTTTTCATGAAAACATTTTTCAGGTATAGGTCAAAAACCCTTATTTTCAGGGGAAATTCAGCCTGCATTTTTAGAGAAGCTCTTCGGGGTCTTTTCAAAAACACACCTTAAAGTTTGGTGATTTTTGTCTTGACAATGGGGAGCACCTCAATATTCCGACAGCCCCAAAATAAAAAAAGCCAGATCTGCCTTTCTCTCCATATATTCTCCCCTTATGGAAAAAGTGTCGAAAAATCTACACCCTTTTGGATCATGACCTGTAAATCAAAGTTTTACAAAGGAACTCAAAGGTAGGCGTGTGTAAAAAATTCTGACATCGGAAAATTCAGGAGAGATATTCCACCAATGCGAGCATACATCGGGCGGATTGCCTGGCGGCAATGCTGATATTCTGCCGCGCTTGCAAGGAAAGACGAAAGGCCGCAGGATGCCGGGCAAAATACCTGACCATCTTCGTCAATACACTGAGTTTATCCCCAAACGAGCCAGACGCCGATTCCCCAACCTCGTTCAGATCGACTTTGGAGACATCCAGCGGGAACGAGGATTCATCCGCAAAATCAGAGAGTCCTCTGACGGCGAGAAAGGGAATTTGATGAATGGCGCAGATTTGCGCAATCGCCGCGCTTTCCATATCCACCGCCAGCGCCTGAAACTGCTGCGCCAGCTCCATGCGTTTTGCCGCACAGAAAATCACCTGATCCCCGCTTAAAATTTTCCCTGAAAAGATATGGGATTTCTCAACTTCAAGAGCTTTGGCAGCATTCAAGAGATCCGCATCCGCCGGGAACTCGCTCAAAAATATGGCTTTCCCGTGTGTGCGACGTAGATGAAATCCAAAGGGGACAAAGACGCCTGGCAGAGTAAAGCCGTAATCGTGATGCTGGGTCGTTGCGCCAAGTACAATATCACCGATGCGCGCCTGCGCGCATAAACTGCCGGCCGTACCGCAGGAAAATATGGCGTCAGGTGTATATTCCGCAATCACTTGCTGCGCGGCGGCGGCGGCCTGCACTTTCCCCACGCCGGTTTGGACAAGCGTGAGAGTTTTCTCACCATGGTTTCCTTGCCAGCAGAGCATCGCCCCGGATTGAGGCGCTTGTTCAAACCGTAACGCCCGTTTAAAGGGCGCGATTTCCGCCGGCAGCGCGCACAAGATAACGATATGCGTCATTATGCAAAAACACAACAACGAATTCAGGGGTGTACTCTCCCATCATTCGTTTCATTCTTAAATTCGTTGTTGCGCTTCCCTGCTTTCACGTCTTAAAAAAACGGATTATATGCGCGTTCCATGCCGATGGTGGTGGCGTTGCCGTGTCCGGGATAGACTCTGACGCTGTCATCAAGAGGGAGAAGTGTTTCCCGAATCGATTTCAGCAATTGGTCATGATTGCCGCCCGGCAAATCCGTCCGACCGACCGAATTCGCAAACAAGGTATCCCCAGAGAAAAGTACGCTGCCGGTTAAAAAGCACACCGAACCTGGGGTATGGCCTGGCGTGTGCAACACCTGAAATTCAAGCGAACCAACGGTAAGGCGATCCCCGTCTTGCAGCAATTGCTGTGGCGCAGGAGGCACGGGTACCTGAAGATACGCCTGCAAAGGTTCTTGTTCGAGATTGTCAAGTAAGTACAGATCATCCTGATGCAGTAAAAAAGGCGCGCCGCTTTTATTGACAAGCTCGGCAATCCCACCGATATGATCCAGATGTCCATGAGTGTTCATGATATATTTTAGACGAAACCCATGAAACGTGACGACGCGATAGATGCGTTCCGCTTCAGCCCCCGGATCGATAATTACGGCTTCTTTACTGTCTTCACAGGCCACCACATAACTGTTTTCCTGAAGCGGCCCGACAACAACGGTATCTATAAACATAAAACGCTCTTTTTAAGGGAGAATTGAAAAATTGGCTTCAATCGTCAATTCTCAATCACAAAGGTCACTGGTCCATCATTATGAATTTTCACCAGCATCATTGCCTGGAATTGTCCGGTTTCAACGTGCAGCCCGTGTGCTCGTAACTGTTCGACAAAATAGAGATAGAGGCGATCGGCCTCTTCCGGCGGCGCGGCATCGGAAAACCCCGGACGCCGTCCCTTCCGGCAATCGCCGAGCAGGGTAAACTGCGACACCACTAACACTTCTCCGCCAATCTCTTGGATGGAGCGGTTCATCTTGCCGGCGTCGTCTTCGAAAATACGTAAATGAATCAATTTCTGTGCCAGATAATCGGCTTCCTGCTCAGTGTCCCCTTTCGCCACGCCGAGCAGCACCGCAATGCCTTTGCCGATCTGACCGATAACCTGATCCTTGACGCTCACAGAAGCTTCTGCAACCCGTTGGATTACCATGCGCATGATACGTTCACCTGCAATGATGATGTAAATCAGTCCGCCCGGCCATTGATAGCCGGACGGACTGACGATTTAGCCCAGAAAAGCGATCGCTTCGATTTCAATATCCACGTCTTTTGGTAATTTGGCGGCCTGAATTGCCGAGCGGGCCGGCGGATCGCTGGGGAAATATTCAGCGTAAATGCCGTTCATTTCCGCAAATTTGCCCATATCTTTTAAAAAGACCGTCGTTTTTACAACGCGGCTGAAATCGGCCCCGGCGGCTTTCAGCACCGCCTCAATATTTTTAAAAATCTGGCGCACCTGAGCCGCAAAGGAGTCAGCCACAAGTTCCCCGGTTGCCGGATTGATGGCGACTTGACCGGAAAGAAACAGAAAATCTCCCACTCGAACGGCCTGAGAATACGGGCCAATGGCTTTGGGGGCAGCGTCGGTTGCAATAATCGTTTTTGCCATAATATGTCAGCGTCCGGCCTCCTCAGCAGAAAGTAAGTCCACCTTCAACTGAGAACTGACGCTTGATGCTTGATATCGTATTATTCATGAGTCTTAATGCTGCTGAAAACCGGGTTTTTCCGAAAACCCCGATTTTTTGTCATTGTTGTCCTCATAATGCCCTGATGTGTCAAGAAAAAACCAAAAGAGAGGATCCATTAAAAAGACCGAACATGATTCAGAAATCGTTCGATCTCCTGGGGAGCTATTTCGAGTTTGCCCGGTTCAGCGCCGGTGATATACGAAAGCTGCGCCAGGAATTCCAGTGTTTCCAATTTGGCATAAGCCTGCTCGATGCTTCCAGCCGCAGTGGTCGCGCCATGATTTTGCAGTATAAACACTCTGGAACCAGCCTGAAGCCCTTCGACAAAGATATCGGCAAACTCGTCGGTACCGGGCATCCTGTAAGGCAAATAGGTAATGGGTGCCAGAAAAAACGCTACCTCCGGCAGCAGGTTTTCAGGCAGTTTTTTGTGCATAATGGCATAGGATGTGGCATACACCGGGTGCGCGTGAAACACTGCCGTAACCTCTGGGCAGGTTTCATAAATTTTGATGTGCATCCGATATTCCGAAGATGGCTGGTGTTTACCAAAAATCACTTCGCCGTTTGTCGAGAGAACGACAAGATCCTCCCCGCCTAAAAAATGTTTGACCGTAGTGGTCGGCGTAATATAAATGCGATCCTCTTTTTTGAAGCTCATATTGCCGCCTGTTCCTTCGGTTAATTTGCGATCCCAGGCCAGGCGCGAAAACTCTACCAGTTTTTTGATTTCATCCATACAATTTCTCCTTTGAAAATAGCCGTAGCGGCGAACAGCCTTGTTCCTCGAGTGTCTCATCTTTATATATAGTGCGCTTAGAAATGTCAATTTTGACGAGCCGAGAAATCGGGTTTTTTGAAAAAACCCGGTTTCTGGCGGACAAAAAAATTCTTTATCATTACGAAGACGTAAATCAGGGAGGAGCATATTTCGTAAAGAGAAAAATAACGGAAATGAAACAGAAAACATACGAAAGTGCGAACTACAAACCTATATTGTAAAGCGATCCACCGCATTGAGCAAGGTCTGTGCTTCATTCGATAAGACGCCGGTCGTTTGTACAATATGTTGAGAGCTTGTTAAATTTTGTTTGATCAAAATATTCACCTGATTTGCGGCCTCAAGTACTTGCTGTACACCGTTGAGCTGGTCTGTTGTCGCCTCTTGAATCTGTGAGGTCATCTGGGTGATATGTTCAATCGCCTGATTAATTTGATGGGTACTCGAAGTCTGTTCGTTTGTCGCCAGGCGAATATCATCTGTCATCGTATTGACGGCCTGCATCGCTGTTGAAACGGTCTTTCCAGTTGTCATTAACCCGGATAACGCTTCGGTAATATCCGTTACCAGCGAGGAAGTCCGACGCGCGCTGACAAGAATCTGCTCCAGCGTAACACGCGCTTCCTGGGTTTGTGCAATGCCGTGACGAACATGGGCTGCGCCGGTATGAATCGTAGTGACAACCTGTTGAGTCTCTTGCTGCAATGCGCAGACAATGCCTGCAATATCTTTGGCAGAGGCTTCCACGCCGTTGGCGAGGTTTTTAATTTCTTCTGCAACTATCGCAAAACCGCGTCCGTGTGTTCCCGCCTGTGCCGCGATAATTGAGGCGTTCAACGCCAGCAGGGAGGTCTGACTGGTGATATCGTGAATCACATCTAAAATCGTATGAATTTCTTCGGATCGCTGGGTAAAGCGAGCGATCGCTTCGACGCCAGTCATAATGGTTGCATGGATGGTGTCCATGCCGCGCATCACCTGCTCAACCGACTGCTGCCCTGTCAGAGCGTCATGAATGGTCTTTTGGGACAGTTCGCGTGAAATCTCGGCACTTTGCACCACTTCTCGAAGCAATGTCGTGGTCTCGTTCAGCGCATGAATCGTCTGATGCGACCGTTCGTTGAGCGCATTGGTATTCAGCGCAATTTCCGTAATGGAATTGGTCATCTGGGCTACCGACGCTGAAGTTTCTTCAACTGAAGCTGAGAAAATATCCATATTTCTGGCTACAATTTCGACGCTGTCACCGGTTTGCAACATGGTGCGCATCATGGTTTGCATGGCGATATTGATCTGTTCGACCAGATCAATATCGCTGGCAGCCAGCGAAGAAATAGAGACGCCAGTGGCAGCAATTTGTTCCGCGCTGCTGCGAATCTGAGTGATTAACCTGCGTAACCCCTCAGTCATGGCTTGAATAACCATCCCAAAGGCATCAGCCTCAGATCGAACAGCAGCCGTTGTCGTTAAATCGCCCGCGGCAATTCTAAGCATAAGATTGGCGGTATTGCGCAGGGAAGCAAGCATATCTTGCACCGCGTTCCCCAACACATCGTGCGAAGATCGGGTTTCGAAGTCGTCAGTTAACAGACCCTGCGCAATCTGAGAAGCAATGGCAGCGACATTCTGAAAGTAAGCGGAAATTTGACTGAACACCAGGCTCAAACTTCCGATTTCATCCCGACGTCCGCTTGTGCGCATGGCGAAAATCGGCCGTCCCTCTGCCAGCCGTTGTCCCAGGGTGATCAAATACTTTACCGGCCGAGTCAACAGGACGTGCATGAGCAGAGAGAGTAAGCATAACGCGGCGATTAGAAACAGGACAAACAAAAACACGGCATGGATCAGGACCTCCCTGACTTTATCATCAACAACCTGTTTAGCAACGCCAATGTCAATACTCCCGATATATACGTTAGTCGTAAGATACATCGGAATCAACGAATGATAGGTATTCCCTGCGAGTAAAGTGATTTGTGCTCGTCGTTGAATATGCTGAAGCAATGCTGCGTGCTCAGCTTGTGGAACGTCCATTCTTTGGCCGTTATGAGCGATCATTCGTCCGTATTCATCAATTAACGCGATATGGATAATATCCTGCTCCTTAGAGAGATCATAAATTCGTGAGCAGCGCAGCGAGAGGATTTGAAACAGTTCTTGAACGCTCGTGATCCCATTTTCTTTGTGTTCTTCCTGAATTTTCATATCGATCAAAATGCCTTGCGCCAGTGCCTTAGACTGTCGTTCAATCGCGTCCAGATAATCTTGTTTGACATCCCGGATGTGAATGAATGTGCTTGTACCCAGTACGATAAAAATGATGAAGCCGACGGAAAAAAGGATTTGCGTGCGTAAACTCGATTGTATCATAATAGTGTTCCTGACAAAGTAGAAGGAGTGTTGGTCAAAGTATGGTACTAATCGGATTTTGGGATAGAAATGTCGGTTCTTGTGATTTATGCAAGAAATATTTGCTTCTGTCATAAAGTTTGTGGAATGACCAGATTTCAGGCGAGGCAGGAAATTTCCCTTGACACGATTATGAAAACCCGCATAAAGCGTCCATGTAAGTTGCAATGATGAGCCTGGCTGAGTTTTCTGCTGCATTTTTCAGAGTTTCTTAGGAGTGCGAGAGCTTCTGCTTTCAGGAGTGCGAAAGCTCTGCTTTCAGGAGTGCGAAAGCTCTGCTTTCGCTGCAAAAGCAGAGCTTTTGCACTCCGGAAGAATACATGTTTCACACAATCGAATGTACACAATTGGATTTTGACGATACGACGTTTTTGATGTCCTACCCGCTTGAAGCGCCGACCGTGATGGCCTCGGTCGCCACGATTGGCGTGGTGCAGCCGATTCTGGTTACCGGCTGTCCCTGTCAGGGCAAATATCAAATTCTGGCCGGATTCCGACGGGCCTATGCCAGCCGCGCTATCGGACTGGAGACCATTCACGCCAATATCTATCCGGTCGATCCGGATCACCAGCTTTCCGCGTTTTTACTGGCCCTGTATGAAAACCTGGCGCATCGCGTCTTGAATGACGTCGAAAAATCCCTGATTCTCACGAAATTACTGCATCAGTTCGGTTGTTCGCGCGAGGAACTGATCCACGAGTATCTTCCGCTGCTAGGTCTGGCCCCGCATGAAAAAGTGCTGGAAACCTACCTGCCTATTCTCACGTTTGAGGAGGCGTTGAAAGCCTATATTGCCGCGCATGAGGTCCCGATGACGGTAATCGAACTGCTGGCAGCGCTGTCGGCTGACGATCGCAGCGTCGTATTCGGATTCATTTCAACGCTCAAACTTGGGATAAATAAACTGAAAGATTTCCTGACGCTGTTAGAGGAAATTGCCTTACGCGACGAGCAGACAATCTCTGAGGTTCTGGCAGACCCCGAAATTCAAGCAATTCTCGAACACGACAAATATCCCGGACCTCAGAAAACGGATTTGATCCGGCAGCAGTTACGCCGCCGGCGTTATCCGCAGCTTACCGCGCTTGAAGCCGAATATCACAAACAATTGTCCGGTTTGCATCTGCCAAAGGCGATTCAACTGACAACCGACCGGTTTTTTGAAGATGATGCGCTGGCCGCCTCATTCCGGTTTCAGACTCCCGAACAGTTACGCGCGGCAGCGAAAGAGTTATTACGCCTCTCCGAGCAACCGGAATTACAAAACTTGTTCACGTTAATTCAAGGCTAAGTGCCTGTTCAAAAATTTTTAAGAAATTAAAAACCGGGTTTCTTCAAGAAACCCGGTTTTTCCTGCTGGAAAATTTCTGAGTGAATCGATCATGGAACACTTTTTCCCGGAACTCATCTATGTTGACGATGCGGCCGCAACCTACCCCAAAACCGCTGAAATTGTCGCAAAACTGCCGGATGTGCCTGTGCGCCGCATCCGCGAGAAATCCGAAGCTCTGGCCGATTTAGCGCACAGCAGCCGGCGCGTGGATGTGGGCAAAAAAATTCTCTATCTGACCACGCAAAAAGGGCGATTTTTCAAAAAATGCCCGGGCACCAAAGGTTTGATCTGCTGCAACTATTACGTGATTAACTTTGCGACCAATTGTCATTTAGATTGCTCCTATTGCATTTTACAAGAATACCTGGAAAATAACCCCTTTATCACATTTTTTGTAAATAGTGACGATCTGCTGGCTGAACTTGATCAGGTTTTTTCCGAAGATCCGCGGCGCGTGTATCGCGTGGGCACCGGCGAATTTACCGACAGTCTGGCCATGGATGAACTGACCGAATTTTCTAAAATTGTCGTGCCTTTTTTTGCGTCGCGCCCCAATGCCACATTGGAATTGAAAACCAAAGCGGATACCATCGAACAGTTTGTGAATTTAGACCATCGCGGTAATACTTCTGTAGCCTGGTCGGTGAATCCGCCGCGCATTATCGCCAGTGAAGAGCCGAAAACCGCAACCTTAGACGAACGACTGCGGGCAGCGGCCTTGTGTCAGCAAGCCGGCTACACGATCGGTTTTCACTTTGACCCGATCATTTTATATTCTGAATGGGAAAAAGAGTATCATCAGGTCGTGGAGCGGTTATTTGATGTGGTGAAACCGCAGAATATCAGTTGGATCAGTTTAGGCGGATTTCGTTACACGCCGGCACTCAAGCCGATCATCCGGCAGCGCTTCCCGCACAGCCGGATTCTGGGCGGAGAATTTGTGACCTGCGCCGACGGCAAAATGCGCTACCTGAAACCCTTGCGCGTGCAAATCTACACCTCAATGCTCGCCAAAATCAAACGCTACGGCCGGCATATCCCGGTCTATCTCTGCATGGACAGCAAACAGGTCTGGCAGCGTGTCTATGGCTGGACGCCCAACTGCGACCGAGACTTAACCCACGTCTTCGACCGGCGTTTGACCGTGTAAGTTGCGCTTCAACTACAAGAATGGTATATCAGCAGGAATTTCTTTTTTCTTGTTTCCTCAGTTTTGTGACGTATATCGCTTTTTACCGCGCAGCGGCTAAGTATTGCAGCAATAAACTGAATTATGCTATAAATTACGTTGATCCATCACAAAATGCTTGACAGTCAGAAGCAGATATTTTAAAAGGAGTACAGGCTTTCAACGAACATGCCACAACGCATACCATCGTATTATTCATGATACATGCCCCTGCGAAAAACCAGATTTTTTGGAAAATCTGATTTTTCGCATAATGAAAACCGGGTTTTTTCAAAAAATCCGGTTTTTTGTCATTTTTATGAAGCGCATGATTATGCATAATGCTGAATTTTAGTGATGAGGAGGGACAGAATGGTGATGAACTCAACAGAGGAAAGACGGATCATTTATGTGACCGAATTCGATTATGAACGTTTAAGCGCGCTCATTAAACAGGCCAATCCGAAAAGCCGGGATAAACTGCACCTGCAAAAATTAGCAGAGGAATTAGAGCAGGGGGAAATCGTTGAACCGCAAGAAATTCCGCATGATGTTATTACCATGAATTCGCAGGTACGCTTAAAAGACGTTGATTCAGGAGAAGAAGCGATCTACACCCTCGTTTTTCCACAGAACGCCAATATTGAACAGAATAAAATCTCCGTATTAGCCCCCATTGGCACTGCGTTAATTGGGTATCGCGTCGGCGATATTATTACGTGGGAGGTGCCGTCCGGCATAAAACAATTGAAAGTCGAAGAAATCCTCTACCAGCCCGAAGCCGCCGGCAATTATGATTTATAATAAAGCAGCGCGATGTTCGGAGCTCCTCCCTCAGACAGAAGACTCACCCAGGCGATGTTCGTAGTTCCGCCTTCAGGCGGAAGGCTCGCCCAAGTACACGAGAAACCAGGTTTTTAGGAAAAAACCTGGTTTCTTCGCCGCGCCTCATGCAGAGTTATTTCCGGAATGCTGTACTGGTTTGTTCAACGATTGCTCGAATGGCGTCAATCACGACCTCTGGCTGCTGGTCCTGGATGACATGGCCGCTTTCGGCCGCGATGATCTGCCGCCCCTGCGGGGAGAGTGCGGCCAGATCCTGCTGGAACCGCAGCCACTGATCGCGCCAGGCCTGGGTGTCCAGAATCCATTTTTGCCCCGCCGTAATCACGATAACGGGAACGTCCGGAAACGGTCCGGCCGCGCGAATATCTTCAGCGACCCGCTCAAAATCAAAAAACTCCCAGTTATACGTGGCTTTAGCCATTTCATTGACAAGCAGACTTTCGAGCGGGCGATGGGTGTGCCACCAATCTTGCTGGTCGGGGTGCGAAGCGTCAACGAACACCACGCCAGCCACCTCATCCGGGTAGGTGCGGGCAAACAAATTGGTAAAAAGCCCGCTGTAGGAATGTCCAACCAACACATACGGAGGCTGCTGTCCCGTCTCCTCAAGTAAGCGGTGCAAACGTTCCACGACGCGCTTGCCCGTATTCTGGCCCATAGCCGGTTTGCTGCTCCCATGCCCGGGGCGGTTGTCTGCAAACACGCTCGTAAACCTGGCGACTTCAGGGAGTACCTTTCCCCAGGAATCCATCTCTGTATTTGAATTAAATACCACCGTTGGGCTTCCCGTTCCCTGGCTCACATACTCCAGGCGTTGAACTCCGACCCAATGCGTCTTTTTGTTTGCGAGAGAGGTTCCACATCCTGTCATGGCCAGGAGAATCAAAAAAAGTCCAGCATATATAGTCCAACACGCTAGCGTGGTTCTAACCTGTATTATCTTGCGCATAGTATTTACTCCTTTAAAACTACAAGGATTTTGTGTAGGAAGGATTCTTGACGGCGAATTGGTCGGCGTAACGTCGAACCCTACCTCTGAAAATCCTTCCTACACAAAATCCTTGTAGTTTCATGCTGCCGGGTGAGCATACGCTCATAATAGCTCCTTAATTCTTGAAATTATTGTTCCTGTTTTTCTGAAAATGTGTCAGACACGTCAAACGTGTCTGACACGCGCTGCTTCTCTGCTGTTCCCCAAATATGTTAACGAATTTTGACAAGCTGTCCGCGCGTCGGTTCGCCGCGCGTAACAGGTCTGCCGTTCGCTCGATAATTTTGAAATTGGGCGGGAAGCCCCTCGCCGCTTAAAAACGTTGGCGTATTTTGTAAGTGATAATGCAAATGCGGTAAGTCCGAGGCCCCGCTATTCCCGCATAAACCGAGTAATTGCCCTGAGGCGACGCGATCGCCGACATTCACAACGATTGAACCTTGCCGGAAATGCCCCGGGATGGAAAATTCCCCATTTTCATGATCAATGACGATATAGTTGCCGCCTGGTTGGGTCAGATTCTCCTCAGGAGGGGTATTATCGGGAACGTTCTTCTCAGCCGTCACCACGACGCCTGCTCCCGGAGCGACCACCGGCTGCCCAAAGCAAAAATGATCTTCATTGCGGCTGCCATCGCCGGTATAGTGCCAGCCGCCGTGCATGACCAGAAAATCATACGCAAAGCGTTGGTCCGGGGCAGAAGCATGATAATTATCCAGGGTGGTGCGCCCGCCCCAGAGAACCACCCATTCTCCGTCAAAGGGCAGGCGCAATGGGGTTTTGGTGTGATACTCCAGAAAATTGCTGTGAGCCTCAGGCTCAAGGGCGCGCCCGTCAAGCAGCAGAATTTCCTGAGAATCATTCAACCACCATTCTAATACCCCTGGCATAGGGAGACCGGTGAAATCGGCCGTTCGTTCATAGAAATGTGTGGATTGGATTTTAAGCACGCGTTCATTGAGCAGACTGACTTCTTCCCCAAAACCTCCTACCAATGCGTCACAATAGGCGGCAAGATTCCCCATGTCATTTCCCATTCCCATTTTAGCCATATCAGAGACATGATCCCATAGGTCGGAAATCTGATGTTGATAGAGCCATTGGGTGTATAAACGTCCCCGGTCAAGCGTGGATTTGTCGCCCGGACCGGTTGAATTATCAGCATCGCAGGCTGCGATGCAAACCGTCAGCCCGACAAGGCTGATGAATAGCCAAAGATTGTGATGTGAGTGTCTCATCCTGTGTACCTGTGATAGCATAATGTGATTCCTGTATGTGCTTCAGCCAGCCAGCGTTCCAACACAACGAAGGCGATCAATGGTCAGTCTCAAAGCTGAAGCAGACTGAAGCCCGCTGTCGCATTCCAAAGGGCGCTTCAGCGTCCTTCCGCTTTGAGACCGGCCATTGATGGCTGGGCTGTTGCAAAATGATGTTTGGTTTTTAATGCGGAAATTTCCGCTGGTTATTGATGACAGGTCTCACATTACGCGGCATGGTGAGAGTTGTCAATTGGCCATGCCTCTATTTCGGATTGGACAAGAGTCTAAGCGGCATACGACTTCAGGCTATCAGCCTTTGGTCTAAGCCTCAAAATTTCCATTCTTTGGGCAGGGCTGTGAAGTTCTGCAAAAGATTGGAGTGCGAAAGCTCTGCTTTCGCTGCCAAAGCAGAGCTTTGGCACTCCGGATCGTCGAGAATTTAACAGCCCTGAGTGTTTGAGGGAGGTTCTTCCGTTTTCGGAAGCGGAAATTGGGGATTGCTAAAATAGGTGATGAGTTCATAACGATTTTTGACGCCGACTTTTTCGTAGATATTGGTCAGGTGGGCTTTGACAGTGCTCAGAGAGATTCTGGCGAATTCGGCAATTTCGGCGTTGCTGCACCCTTTTAATACGAAAATCAGAATTTCCTTCTCTCGTTCCGATAAGCCAAACGAGTCGAATTCGGCTTCTTCCTCAGAAGGCGCAGCCGGCAGCGATATGTGCCCGCCCGCCGGCGGTGCTTTTAGAGGGGATGAAAAAAGATTCTCAGCATTCGGCTGCGGCATTGAAGCCGGCTGAAGCATGGCGCGGAGGCTTGCATGGGCAAATATGACGCCAATGCTGCAATATACGAGGGGATACAGCAGTAAGAACGAAAAAAAATAAATCATGGCAATATCCAATACCTGGCAAAACAGGGTGAATCCCATTAAGAGCACAAATGTGTTGATCAGATGTTTGCGGTCAGGCTCCTGAGCAGCATGATACGCGCGGCTGCTCATGAGAAGAGAGTACCCAATCATTCCCAGGATCGTAACATCCGCAATAGCCTCGCACAAATCCCAGTCTTCAACCATGAACAGCACAAGATGCTGCAGGATGACTTCACTGCCCACCACGATGGCAATCTTACGAAAAAAGTGACGTCTGTTGAGAAGTCCGCCGAGGACATGCGCAAACATGGGCAGACTCAGCGTTAATAAGGGCGTTAAGACAAAGGTGCCAGGGTACGAAACAGCCGTTGAATGCACGAGATAGAACGAGAGAAGGTTGGTGATGAAATAATAGGTCGCTAAATCTGATCCGACTAATACGGTGAACACCGTATAAAGGTAGAGAAAATACGGCATCCAATCGGTTTTGGTTCGGGCATACGTGACCGCAGCGACGGTCAACGAAGCCACCCCAACCAGCAGCGCACAGAAAAAATAAAAAATATACCAATGGAACATAAAAAATATCCCCAGCGTCTGCCCGGCCGTCAATAGCCGGTCTCAAAGCTGAAGCAGGCTGATGAACATTAAAAATTTCATTCGGTCACATTTTTTGCCCTGAAAGGGCAGGGGGATACAGCCAGAGGATTCATCCTCTGGATACCGGCCCCCTCATTTTCCGCCCTGAAAGGGCGGCGGAATGCTCAGCGCCGGGCGTCCTACGCGCCCCAGCGCCCCTTCAGGGCGAGGAGAGGGAGAGATCCCCCCGCTCCAGAGGTTGATGAACATTAAGAAAATAATTCGGTAACGCTCTTTGCCCTGAAAGGGCAGCGGGTTAAAGCCAGAGGTTTCAACCTCTGGGATGGGGGAAATCCCCTTTCCTCGCCCTGAAGGGGCGATGGGCATTCCGCCGCCCTTTCAGGGCGAAGATGGGGCGGATGCCTCTGTCCAGAGGTTGAAACCTCTGGCTGTATCCCCCTGCCCTTTCAGGGCAAAGAGCGTGACCGCATGAAATTTTTAATGTTCATCAGGCGGAAGACAACAGCGGATTTTAGGAATCTTCGGATTGTTTCTTCGTCCGTGTGTGCCGCTTATCCGCTGTTGTCTTCCTCATCCGAAGATTCCCACAATCCGCTGTTGTCTTGCTCTCTGTCAGACCGCAAACACTTTCAACACCTCGTCGCCGTAATGGTTGATGACCTTGACGGCGATCTTGCCCGATTCCGGCGCATCAAAGGGGCGGCTGATAGTTGAGTAAAGCTGCGACCAGGCGGCCTCGTCAATTTCGGCTTTTAGGGCGCGTTTCAGTTTGTCGTAGGGTTCGTCGCCGCCGGTGAAATAGGCGTGGCGCACGAAAAAGCTTTCTTCGTTGTAATTGGTGTCAATGAACCAGCAGGCGATCTCGCGCGTGGAATTGCTGCGAATCTGGCCGGTGGTCGGGTCGTAAATATCCAATCCCAGGAGTTCCACCTGGATTTTGCCGTCTCTGGTGGTGCGGATGTCCAGGTCCGGCTCGCCGAAGATCATGAACAGGTTGCCGCTGCCGGTCTTTTTCAAAAGATCCCCGCCCATGACCAGATCAGGATTGACGCGCACCGGCAGCACGATCAGCGTGCCGTAACGTTTCGCTTCTTCTGAGACATGCGGGTCAAAGGCCAGGCCGCAGACCAGCAGCACGTCAAATCCCAAACCCTGCACCGCTTCTTTGCAGGCTTCTTTGACCTGCTGCGGGCTGACCGCGCCATGTTCCGGGCCAATCGAAATCGCCGCGCGCCGGGTTGCGCCGTCCTGTTCCGTGTAGCGGCCTTCGGCCTGAATCCAGCGGCCCGAATAGGGATCAAGACTGTCGAATTTCAGGCGTTCGTTTTTGATCGTGTTCTGCACCCCGGCTTTGCGCAGATTGTCGAGCAGCAGGGCGGTAAAATCGCCGCCCGCGCCTTCGGCCTGCTCCGAGTGCGGCTGGTCAATATCGGTCGAGAGAACGCGGTGGGGCGAAAGGCTTTCGACCGTAAAGGGGCCGGTCACGCGGATTTTCTTATGGTCTTCATAAGGCTGGTCAAACAGGGTTTCCGTGTCTACGTTGCGGGCAATGGCCGCGTCAATGGCCTGCTGGCGCTGCTGGCGCAGTTCCCACCATTTTGCCAGCGTCTCCTGAGTGTCCCGGGACCAGTCGTCATTGGCATGACGTGGGATGTCCCACTCTTCCCAGGATTGGCGCAGCAGTTCGTTTAGTTGCGCCCGCAGCGCTTCGAGCTGTTCCTGATACTGCGCGTAAATTACGTCAATCTCGACGTTGTTGGCGATGGATTTGAGCGTAATGTGCGGCACGCGCTGATACACAAAGCCTTTTTTGATGTCGCCCGCCGTGCGCAGATGTTCCGGCACTTTGCCCGTCAATTCAGCCTCTTTTTTCACCCCCTCCGGGGAATCGGCCAGCAGGTAATAGGGGTATTTGGCGGCCATCAGGCGCGTGCGCGCCAGGGCTAACGCCACGCGGCTGGTGTCAATCGTCATCCAGCGCCGGCCCCACTGCTCCGCCACGTAAGCAGTCGTGCCGCTGCCGCAAGTTGGGTCAAGGACGAGATCGCCGGGGTCGGTGGTCATGAGGAGGCAGCGTTCGATGACTTGGGGATTAGTTTCAACTACATAATTTTGATCTCTTGCACCAATAGTATCATCCCAATTTGTGGTTAGCTTACCATATTCAGCCCCTTTAGCATATAACACCTTACGAAGATATTTTCCCTCCACTTCAATATGATTTGCATAAATTAGCCGTTGCATATTTTCTGGCGAGGTAGGATAGCATTGACCTTCTGGTGGACACCATTCTTGTCCTCGAAACTTAACAGGGTAAACTGCATTTGAACTAAATGATGCAGGCCATAATGATACCAGACGAAACATTCGTGCTTCTTTTGGTATTTGCTGTCCTGTCTCTATTTGTTGTTTAGTAAGCTTTTTGCGTTCTCCATCAGGCAATTCATAATTATTCCAGTGAAAATCAGCCGAATAGTCTTTTGCCATTAAAAGTTGACGATATTTTACTGAGTTACAATCTTTCGCATACCAAACCAGATAATCCTCCATTCTTTCTAAAAATTTTGCTCCCAATGGCATGGTTTTTTTTCTAAAACGGATTAAAGCTACAAAATTCTCACTCCCAAAGACCTCATCCAGCAGACAGCGCACTAAATGCACGTTTTCATCCCCGATCTGCACGAACACGCTGCCGCTGTCGGTCAGCAGTTCCCGCGCCGCCACCAGCCGGTCGCACAAATAGGCCAGATAGGAATGAATGCCGAGTTTCCAGGTATCGCGGAAGGCTTTGACCTGTTCGGGCTGGCGCGTGACATCCTCGGCTTTGCCGTCTTTCACGTCGCGTTTGCGGGTGCTGACCTGCCAGTTCGAGCCGAATTTGATGCCGTAGGGCGGGTCAAGATAGATCATCTGCACCTGGCCTTTCAGCCCTTCTTTTTCCGCGAGCGAAGTCATGACATACAACGAATCGCCTAAAATCATGCGGTTCTGCCATTTCTGGTTGTGCTGGTAGAACTCAAGCTGCTGCTCAAAGTCTATGCCGTTAAAGTCCGCGAACAGGTCGAGCGTGGTTTCGCCTTGCTTCTGCGCAGTCTGTTTGGCCTGGCGGCGAATGTCCTCAATAATGGCGTGCGGATGAATCTTTTCCTGAATGTAGATCGGCACAACCGGCACTTCCAGGTCCGCGCGGTCCTGCTCATCCTTCCCCTGCCACACCAACTGCGGGTCAAGGTCCGGGTTGCGCGCATAGAGCCGGTTGGGGGGATTGTGTTCATCCTCCGCTACAAAATCGCGCAGTTCCTCAGTCGGAATATTCCTGCGCGTGTCAGACACGTGCGTAAGGCTCTCAACCTCAACAGATTTCTTCGTTCGTCGCATTTTTGTGGAACTACAAGGATTTGGTGTAGGAAGGATTCTCAGCAACAGAGTGCGGTAGCGCGCCGACCAGGTCGTCGTCAGGAATCCTTCCTCCACCAAATCCTTGTAGTTTCCCAGGAGAAAGGATTCTCAGCAACAGAGTGCGGTAGCGCGCCGACCAGGTCGTCGTCAGGAATCCTTCCTCCACCAAATCCTTGTAGTTTCGTTCCTTTCATGGCTGCATCATGTCAGCAGCCGGCTTTTCCCATGCTTCCAAACCACCGGGCAGCCCTAATTGTCCGGCCAGATTTTCCAGCGCGTCCAGGGCTTGCGCCAGGTTGCGCGGTTTTGCCAGCCGATAGACCGCGACCCAGGCTTCAAAAGCTTGTGACACATCCTCATTCTGATGGTAGATATGCCCCATATTAAACAAGGTGGCGCACATTCCGGCAATGTCGCCGATCTCGCGCCTGATCGCCAAACTTTGCTCCAAATAGGTCAAGGCCGTCGCGTAATCGCCCCGTTTGGTATGTAAGCATCCTAAATTATTGAGTAATCGCCCTTCATCTTTGCGATTTCCCTGTTGTTGAGCAGCAATGAGCCCTATTTCAAGAGCAGCCTGCCTTTCTGCCCAGTAACCGCAAATATCCAAATAATCTGTAACCGCCTCAACCAATTCGCTCACGATTTCCCACTGCGCCTGTTCCTGGCAGGTTTCCAGGATCTGCATGATGTGCGTTCGTTCCGCATCCAGCGTCACATATCCTGTTGGTCCCTGCCGGCTGTGGGTGCTGGCAAAGTCTTGATAATATTTTGCCAACGCGGTCACGCTCTCATGCTCTAGCGGCAGATGTGTGCGGGCGTAAGTATGGATGAAAGCGTGACTGACTTCGTAGCGCCGGTCGTCCGTGCGCTGCAAGAGGCCATAGTTGACCAGTTCTGCGAAGGCCGTCCGGCATTGCCGCATCTCACAGCCCAGAGCAGCCGCGATTGGCTCAACGCTCAACGGCGCGAACGCCAGTTGTCCGACAACCGCCAGGGCCTGCCGCGCCTTTTCGCTGACTTGTTCCACGCTGCGCCGCAGGAGCACATTGATGCTGCTGTCGCGGTGGTCGCCGTGATCCAGGGCTTCAATTGGCTGCGTCTCAAGCCATTGCAGATATTCGGACGCGGTTTCGCCGCTTTCGTTCACGTAATGGCCGGCTAATCTGATGGCTAAAGGCCAGCCTCCGAGCCGTTCGCAGAGCTGCGGCGTGAGCGCGGCGCTGGCAAGCTGGCTGCCGCCCCAGGCTTGCAGCAGCTCTGCGGCCGCGGCGTGCGCTAAGGGGGGGATGTCCTGCCGGCAGGCGAGGGCGTCTTGTTTGCGGCGGCTGGTGATCAGGACGCCGCAGTCGCCGCGGATATTCAGGACAGGCCGTAAATCATCGGCTTCTTCCGCGCCATCTAAGATCAGTAAGGCGCGTTTCCGGCCCAGGGCCATCCGGGCCGCGCTCGCGGGATCGGGCTTCGGCTCAACGCCAAAGCTGCGCGCGATATATTCCAGCGCAATCAGTGGGTCGGGTTGTTGATAAAAGGAATGAAAGAGGATTCCGTCAGGAAAGCGTTCCGGCTCGATCTGCCGGACGGCCTGCGCGGCTAAGGCACTTTTGCCAATGCCGCCCGGCCCGCAGAGCGTCACGACCTTGCCCGGGTGCAGACTGGACAGGAGCTCCGCAAGCTGCTGTTCCCGGTCAACAAAGTGCTCGTCTAAAGGCGGCAGATGGCAGGGAATTGTTTGTTGGGCAGCTTGCTGGCGTCCAGGCATGTGCAGTTCATGAATCTGAATGACAGTGCCCTGATCTTTGGCAATCGTCATTTCTCCGCCGCCGCTGCCGAATTGATCGCCGGAAATCTGTGTCTGGTTGTTCATTGTGTCTCCCGTGTAAATCTCCGCTCGTCGTGCTCGCTTTAGCGAGCTCCTCCGGCCTGATGAAGATTAAAAATGTAATCCAGCCCCCCAGAGGATGATGAACCTTAAATAATTATTTCGGTCACGTTCTCTGCCCTGAAAGGGCAAGGGAATACAGCCAGAGGTTTCAACCTCTGGACGCTGGAACCCCTCATTTTCCGCCCTGAAAGGGCGGCGGAATGCCGTGCGCCGGGCATCCTACGCGCCCCAGCGCCCTTTCAGGGCGAGAGGAGGAAGATGTCCCCCGCTCCAGAGGTTGAAACCTCTGGCTCTATTCCGCTGCCCTTTCAGGGCAAAGAACGTTGCCGAATTATTTTCTTCATCTTCATCAGGCGGGACTACGAACGGATGTTCATTCGTGCGTGTAAGAAACCGGGTTTTTTCGAAAAAACCCGGTTTCTATGCCCGACTCCTTCACATTTATGCCAACATGCCCCAATTTGTCCACTGTTCCCCGCACCATACAATGGCCTGCCCTAAGAGATTACCGATTGTCACCGCGCCTTTGACGGTTTTCGCGCTTTCTTCCAGGGCGGCGGTTGCATTTTTGAGTTTCTCGGCAATCTTTTTTTTCTCCGGCGGATTCTTCTGCGCCTGAAGTTTCGCGCCTTCGACTTCGTTTACTACCTCTGCCTTGACAGCTTCCGGGATAGGCGCGTTTGTAAGTTCTTGTTGAACGGCCTGCAACAACTTGAGCAGATCTTCAACTGATGACTGCGGCGTAATACTATAGTTTGTCTGAATAGCCTGATCTTTAGCAATATAGATATTGCCGCCGCCGCTTTCGAAGTTATCGCCGATAATTTGTTTGGTTGCCTTCATGCGTTACCTCCAATATATTGTTTCTGTTATTGCCAGGCCATCAATGGCCATAATGTTTGGGGAAAACTACAGGCAGGCACTCAAAAATCAAACTTCAAAAGTCTTGAAGACTTTTGAAGTTTCTCTGACAATCCTGTAGTTTCGAATTCGTAAAACAGCTCGTCTGTTTTCATCCAAAGAGATGCTTATGCAAATTCTGCAACAGCAACAGAACGCTGCACAGCTAACGCTTTCCGGTGTAATTTAATGCGAGCAATTTCATGGGCCGTGTCGGCGGTGATGTAATTCGCTCCACATGCCGAACAACAGACCACGGGAACGTTTTCAATCACAAAAAGGTTGGCCCCTTTGCCATAACTTCGAGTCAAATAGCGAACGTGCGCACGCTCTTTTCCGCACACATCACAACGTATGGTTGGTTCTGATTTCGTTTTCATATCTATTTTTTCTGTCACAACTCTATTCTTCATAGACTGTGCGCCAAATTAATTTCCCCGTTGGAGTCAATTTGACGACGACAACTATATGACGCTCTTGATCCCATGTTTGTCCCCTGACCAGGTATTTCCATTCATGGGTGTCCCGATCTTTTTGTCGTTCAACAATAGTGCCTGTTAAGAGAATATGTTCGGCCTCATAGACGTCAATCTCATCATCGTCCATTTCATCATCCGCATGCAGCGAAATGATATACTCACGGGTCCGGACTTTTTCTCGTATCCGTTTCAGAATCCGTTCAAATTCACTCATTTATTCTTTTTGATTCTTCGGAATCCAGAATATGCTTTCAGCATATATTTTGTCAAGCAGAGCGATGCAAAATCCACGCGTATTCTGTCGCTCATCCATTATATCTGTATCCCTTTCAGGGAAAAAACCGTGTGGGGTCATCTTCTTTTCCCAGGGTGGCGCTGCGCTGACCCTGGGCTAATCTATAACGCCCTTTCAGGGCAAAGAATTTTCCCCCGAAGGGGGGAGCATACTTGCGTCATATATTTTGTCAAGCAGAGCGACGCAAAATCCACGCGTATTCTGTCGCTCATCCATCATATCTGTATCCCTTTCAGGGAAAAAACCGTGTGGGGTCATCTTCTTTTCCCAGGGTGGCGCTGCGCTGACCCTGGGCTAATCTATAACGCCCTTTCAGGGCAAAGAATTTTCCCCCGAAGGGGGGAGCATACTTGCGTCATATATTTTGTCAAGCAGAGCGACGCAAAATCCACGCGTATTCTGTCGCTCATCCATCATATCTGTATCCCTTTCAGGGAAAAAACCGTGTGGGGTCATCTTCTTTTCCCAGGGTGGCGCTGCGCTGACCCTGGGCTAATGTATGAACCCCCTTCGGGGGAAAATTCTTTGCCCTGAAAGGGCTGTAGAAATTAGCCCAGGGTCAGCGCAGCGCCACCCTGGGAAGCGAAGACGGCCCCACCCCATTTTCCCTGAAAGGGATACATATTCGTAACCCGGCCATCAATGGCCGGTCTCAAAGCTGAAGCAGGCTGAAGCCCGCTCATCAATTCCGCAGGGCGCTTCAGCGTCCTTGCGCTTTGAGACTGGCGATTGATCGCCAGACCATCTGACGCGAGATAATTAGATTTCCTTATCAAGTTCGACGCCGCAATACGGGCAGTATTTGAGATCCTTGCGGATCGAAAACGTCCTGCCTGAATACATGGCAAGATACCCCCATTGTCCCCTGCACTTCGGGCAGCGGAATCCAAAAAGCACCGCAAGGCACATGATGACAATGGCCGCTGCGACGCACAACAGTGTGAGCAAAAAGAGGAGTTCATACCGCACGCTGAGAAGAGCACTCACGATTGCCGTCACAGCACAGCCAAAAAGCGCCATTAAAATTCGCTTCTTGCGCCTGTTGAAGTACGTTCGAATTGTCATGCGATTCCTCTGCGAACTACACGGATTTCTCATAAGCAAGGATTTTTAATCCTTTGCTTATAATAATCCCTGCTTATGTGAAATCCCTGTAGTTCCCCAAAAACTCTTGCAACCCGCTGATGGCCTGATAGGGGTCTGTAATTTCAAGATAGGCCCAGCGCCCGAATTGGCCGGAATTATTCACGGCTGGAATCCACAAATTTTTTATCGTGGAGACTTTGGCGGCTTTGTCGTCGCGGGCTTCGCCGGAAACCTCGATGATCAGGCGCAATAAATTTTCACCCTCCTTTTGTCCCCCCGCAAGCGAGGGGGAAGCTCCCTCCCCGCTTGCGGGGAGGGTTGGGGTGGGGTTCACGATTGCAATAAAATCCGGGGCGTAGCGGCGATCCTGGCCTTCATACGTATAGGGAATCGTAAAGTCGAGGTGCGCGTTTTTGACATACGCCTGCACTTGCGGCAGATGCTCCAGGGCCTGCGCCACGTTGCGCTCCCAGCCGCTGTCCAGCACAATGTGCGACAACGGGCATTTGGCGTTTGTGAGATACACGGGTCTGCGCGTCAGAAAATTCACCTCATCAGTGCTGCCGAGGCTTTCGATGGGGTGCAGCAGCGGCTGCAAACGGCTCTCCGCGCTCATGGCGTGGGCGATGCCGTGATAAATGCGGTCGGCGGCAGTGTGTGCGTATTCGTGAATCAGCAGCATTTGCGGAAAGGTCTGATCCTTGCAAACCAGACAGGTGGTCAGCCAGGTTTTGACAATGGCGAGCAGTTGCGGGAACAGCCAGGGTTTGACCGGCGTGGACGCGGGATTGCCGATGAAGCCGGCGGCCGGGTCGTCGGATTGGCGGAAATATTGTTCTAACACCAGCCGGGTCAGGAAGAACGCGACTTCATTCATGCGCCGCTGTTCCAGATCGTAGAGTGCATGAAAACTGGTTTCGCCGACAATCGGCGCGGTTTCGACAAAGGTGGGCAGATAGCGCGGGGAGAGCACATAGCGGGCCGTCTCGTCAAAATGCGCGCTCAGGCGTTCGCTGGCAAATTCGTGCCGGTAGCCGATCAGGCGCGGAAATTCGATGCGGCTTGCGGCGCGTTCAGCCAGACTTTGCACGCGGATGCCGGGCGCAGGCGCGGGAACCTGACGCGCTTTACCGGCCGCCGGAATAAACTCGAAGGGCACGCCATAGACTTCCGCGTATTCCACCGGAAAGGCCTGAAATTCAAATGCTGCTCCATCCATTTCGACCGTGTGCGTTTCAGGTTCGTAACTCATGCGCCGCAGCCCGCGCCCCACGACCTGCTCGCACAGCAGTTGCGTGCCGAAGGCGCGCACGCCGAGAATATGCGTCACAGTCGAACAATCCCAACCTTCCGTGAGCATTGAGACCGACACCACGCACTTGATCTGCTCGCCAAGCTTGCCCGGTTTGCCGACCGTATTCATGACTTCGCGCAGCAGGTCCTCGTCGGTCAGCGCGGTCACATCGCGCCCCGGATAGCGGGCGCGCAGTTCATCTTGAAATTCCGCAATTTCGCGCTGGGCCGCGGCTTTAAACTCCGCGCTCAAGGCTTCGCCGGATTCCAACTGCCGCGAGTCAATCAGCAGCGTGTTGGGACGGGTACTCCAACGGCGTTCGGTGATCGCGCCGGATTCCTCCACGTTGCTGAACAGCGGCAGTTTGCCGGGGACGAGCACCGGCGCGCCGTTTTCGGTTTTTTCATAGCCGGCCGCGTAATCGAACAGGGTTTTGGAGGTGCGCGTATTGTTGCAGACGATGATAAACACCGGCGGCGGCGCGTCGGTTGCGCCGCTCAGCCGCGCTTCTTCCCAGAGTTTGTACGTTTTTTCGTAATGACTGTAGAGGCTGTGCAGCGCGCCCTGGAGTTCTTTGGGCAGGTTCGGATCGCCGCCCTCGTCCTCTTTGCGGCGCGTGCCTTTAGGAAGGTCTTTGCGAATGTGTTTCCAGAGATTGCGATAGATCAAATCTTCGGCCTGGGCCGTGTTATCCGCCACCGGCACGCGCGGGACTTTGACAATGCTGCTCTCAATGGCGTCGGTCAGGGAGAAATCAGAGACGACCCAGGGAAACAACATGCCTTCATTATAGCCGGAACTGCGCAGAAAAAAGGGCGTGGCTGAGAGATCATAGACCGCGCGCACGCCGATCTTCTGCTGAACCGCCTCTAACCCGTTAATCCACACCCGCGCTTCTTCTTCTAAGCTTTCAAGTTCTTTCAGATCAACGTCTTCCGGCTTGATCTTGCGGTCATCCGGTTTCGGATGGTAGCAGTGGTGCGCTTCGTCGTTAAGGACGATGATCCCCTTTTTGCCGCCAAAGGCCGAGCACACGCGCCGCACCATCTGTCCCGGAGTTTCGGTGAACGGACTGGACGCATTGTTCGGCGTCAGAAGAGTTTTGGTT
The DNA here is from genome assembly GCA_040772385.1 of Candidatus Vecturithrix sp. Taxonomy (GTDB): domain Bacteria; phylum Moduliflexota; class Moduliflexia; order Moduliflexales; family Moduliflexaceae; genus Vecturithrix. The sequence goes on from JAXGYF010000001.1 coordinate 2,302,287, forward strand.
AATTTTCCGGCTTTGGTGTGTTCGTGCAGCAGAAAGGCGTGGTAATTGGCGATCAGAATTTTAGCCTGGCCCAAATCAGCGAACATCGCAGGCGGCGTGAGGTCCAAACGCTGGTAATAATTGTCAGGGTCGTTGGGCAGCAGCACGCGCAGCCGGTCGCGGATCGTCAGGCCCGGGGTGACAATCAGAAAAGCGTCTGAGAACTTGCGCGCCTGGCGGTCGGCGAGTTTATTGAGCGTGTGCCAGGCGATCAGCATCGCCATGACCACGGTTTTGCCGCTGCCGGTCGCCATCTTGAACGCGATACGCGCCAGGGGCGCGTGCCCTTCGGGCGTGGCGTTGGCGTTGGCCTCGCGCAGTTGGTTCTCAAAATAATTCAAATCCGCATTGCGGCCCAGTTCGGTCAGATAGATCACCGTCTCCAACGCCTCGATCTGGCAAAAGAACAACCGGCGTTCACGGCCGGCGCGCTGCCAGTATTCCAACAAGCGGCGCGTGGTGTACGTGACGCCCGGATAGCCGGCGCGCCGCCAGGGCGCGACTTTCTCGCGCAATTCGTTGATCAGGCGGTTCTCTCTGGCCTCGTTCTGCGGTTCGTAGTGCAGCGACAACTGGCTGCTGCGCTGTTTGGGCTTTGCAATCGGGACAAAATAGACGCTCTTGCGCCGGCCCGGCGCGATTTCGTTCGTAATGCCCGCATCGCTGAAGCGAAAGTGGCGCTGCGGTTCTGCAAAGGGTGAATTAATCACCGGATTCTCAATCGGTTCATTTGCCATAGCTGCTTGCCCCCGGCTGGGGAACTACAGGGATTGAGTTTACAAAGGATTTGGGATGCATTGGTTGTCAATCCCTTGTAAACTCAATCCTTGTGGTTTTTCACAATTTTCACGAAAGAGCCAAAATTTTTCGACAGATGGCAAGCCCAGGGTGAGCGTTCTTTGTCCCAGAGGGACGATTGAGAATAGCCCACCGTTTATGAACCTTAAATAATTAATTCAGTCATGTTCTTTGCCCTGAAAGGGCAGGGGGATACAGCCAGAGGTTTCAACCTCTGGACACAGGCAACACCCCATTGTTCGCCCTGAAGGGGCGGCGGATTCCCAGCGCCGGGCACCCTGCGCACCCATCGCCCCTTCAGGGCGAGAAGAGGGAGATGACCCCCGTTCCAGAGGTTGAAACCTCTGGCTGTATTCCGTTGCCCTTTCAGGGCAAAGAACGTGACCGAATTCATTATTTCATGTTCATCAACGGTGGGCTATTGTCAACCGTCCTTCCAGGACGAAAACCGTAAGCTTGATGCGTATGGACAAGTCCTGTACCACCACAAAGAGTTAAATCATCAAATGACCTATCATTGTCTGGAACGCACCGCACGCACAGAATGGCGGCCGTCACGGCTAAACCAGTTCACGCCACAGATCGTTCGCTATGAAGCAGCATACCTTTGGGGGCAATCTCAAAAATTTGCTGGCAGCCGGAAAACACAACATCAAATTCTTGAAAAAAGTTTGTTTGCCCCAGGATCAGGCGCACATCATTTTTGCGGGTCCAGGCAAAGATCAATGATGCCCGAGGCAGATCTGCCACCTGACCTGTTACGACAACTCCAAATGCAGGCGCGCCCGCCAGAATGCCCATCACATCTAACGCAAAGGTCTGCGATTCCCATGCCAGACCCAATGCCAGCCCGACCTCATAGGGCAAAACGTTAATTGTACTTCCCGAATCCACCAGGGCAGGCTGAGTTAGCGTTGTCTGCTCATGGGCAAGTGTCAGGGAAACAGTCGGCAGTCCTGCCATTCCGGGAAAGTTTGGCGATTTTGTATAGCGAAATTGCTGGATAGTCATTGTTCGGTGTGTTCAAGCAAGGCTTGCAGTTGTTCCGCGGCTTTAAATTCATCATACACACTCCATAAACCGTGCACGTCTCCTGGTTTAAAATATTTAGCAAGCTCCTGCTGTTCCTGCGGTTGTTGTTTTTTCATGTATTGCTCTAAGACAAACTCGACAAACTGCGAAAAACTGCGTTTGTTAACCTTTGCAAGCTGCTCGGCTTGCTGGTGGATATCTGGATTAAGGCGAATACTCACGCGCTTTTTGCGCAGTTTCATACGTGGTTTGGTTTTTGTTATGGTTGTACTCATCGCATCCTCCCTTCAAATCCGTTATTTTCTCAAATCCGCTGTAGTGTGTATCCTTTTTGCAGTTATTTACACTGTAGGCTTACGTCCTACGTTTTGTCAAGGAAATCGTCACAGAATGCCACCAACGCTTATGCAACTGGAAAGAATCATTCAAGTCCGCCCGGCCATAAATGGCCGGTCTCAAAGCTGAAGCAGGCTGATGAACATTAAATAATTCATCGGTAACGTTCTTTGCCCTGAAAGGGCAAGGGGATACAGCCAGAGGTTTCAACCTCTGGCACGGGGACATCTCCCTCTTCTCGCCCTGAAGGGGCGATGGGTGCGCAGGGCGCCCGGCGCGGGCAATCCGCCGCCCCTTCAGGGCAAAGAACGTGACCGAATTATTTTCTTCATCTTCATAAGCCTGCTCATCAATTCCCCAGGGCGCTTCAGCGTCCTTGCGCTTTGAGACTGGCGATTGATCGCCAGGAGGCATTGCTTTACATCGGCTCGTCAGCCGTGGGGCCGTACATTGGAGGTAAGGGGATATTCAGCAAGCGCAGATAGACTGAAAGCTGGCCGCGATGATGGATGCCATGATTCAGCACCATTGTCCGTATAACGGCCATACGCGGCAAGGCAAACAGGATCTGTGCGCCGTTGCGGAAGGTCCAGGTCTTCAGGACGTGCTGCTCGTCTTGCTGCTTGAGTAATGCGACCGCATTGGCGACATTTTCATCAAACAGTGCTAACAATTCCTGGGTCGCGCCGGCCATCTTGCGCTCGAATTGAGCGGTCGCAATGTCGAGTTCATCCTGATTCACAATGTAGCCGCACCAGTTATAAATCTGCGCAATATGGTTCGTGAGGTTCTGCACGGACATGGATTTTTGATGAGGCTGCCAGTCAAATTGTTCATCCGGGATGCGTTCGAGCAGCTTACGCGTTGTGGCGGCTTCATGTTGTAGTTCGCTAATAATGGGATCTAATAAACTCATATCTTTTCCTCCTTTGAAAATGTCGGTACCAGGCGGACAGCCGTGTCCGTCGAAATGCTCTGCAAACACGGCTGTCCGCAGGTACGAAAAAAAAGCCCTTGTATGGTCTCATCAATACTTCGGACAGTTTTGATTTCACCCCCCTCAATCCCTGACAGATTTTGCGGAAAAAAAGAGCGCAAAGCCGAACGCGCAGAAGATCAAGGCATGTCCTGCCCAAAAATCAAGAGTCAGGGGGATAACCTCGGTCTGCATGGCCTGATGCGCCCAATCTTTTAAGAGCAAAAATCCGACCAGTCCTGTTGTTGTTGCACCTAAAAATCCGGTGAAATTTCTCGTCGGGTGGTACAACAGGATCATCAATGTAAAGAACAGGATCAGGTGGCGAATCGCCGGGAAATCCGCGATATAAATTGTGACGGTGCTTATTAGCAGCGTCAATGACGGCAATGTCACGACTAATCGTTCTCCTTCTCGCCTGAGCATTGTTTCCGTATCTGGCCCCATCAGTTCAATATCGTCTACTTTAACCCAGATATGGCGCATGTTCCCGACAAGCTGCGCTGATTGAAATCCCCGCGAGCGTAAGATGCTTGCGGCCAGAATCGCGCGTCCGTCACAATCTTCCTGTTGAAGTTCCCATACCTGGCTGGCCGTAGGCCAAAAATCAATATTACACCAGGTTTCCCAATCGTATGCGTATTTGATGCGACGATATACATAGGATTGCACTGTGAGAAATTCCTGGCGCGGAGTGCGCTCGGTCTTTTCCAACAACAGATCAATTTCGTGATTGATCCTCTCCAATTCGAGAAAATCGGTCTGAATCAGCGCGTCCATCTGAAAATAGTTCTGAAGCTGCTTGAGAAATAATCCGGGACGAGGGTATAGCACCAGAAACAGGATTCCTCCGAATATCCCGATTTTTAAGAGTAAACGCTGCCAGAACGGAAGTCTGGCAGTTTTTTTCCAAAAACTCATGACATGACGCATAGCTAAGCCGGTCCTTCAAGATCGCTATTCATACAAATGACATGCGACAATATGCCCCTGTCCATGCTCGTGAAGCTGCGGTTCGACCTGATTGCACTGATCCATACGGCGCGGACAACGAGGGTGAAACCGGCACCCCGCGGGCGGATGAATGGGACTGGGTATTTCCCCTGTGAGAATCGTTCGTTTTTTCTCAGCTCTGGGGTTCGGAGATGGAATGGCCGAGAGTAACGCCTGCGTATACGGGTGTTTCGGATTGCTATACAAATCATGATATGATGCAATTTCAACCAATTGCCCCAGATACATGACAAGAATACGGTCGCACAGATGTTCCACAATCGAAAGATCATGGCTGATAATAATATACGAGAGGTGGAATTGCGCTTGAAGATCGAGCAGCAAGTTAATGATCTGCGCCTGAATGGAGACATCCAGGGCTGACACCGGTTCATCGCCGATAATCACTTCCGGATCCAGGCATAACGCCCGGGCAATCCCGATGCGCTGGCGTTGTCCGCCGCTGAACTGATGCGGATAGCGCGTCTGATGTTCCGGTTTAAGGCCGACTATTTCAAGCAGATGTGCGATGCGATCTTTTTGTTCAGCGCCCTGGTAACGTCCGTGAATATTCATGGGTTCCGCCAGAATCCGGGCTAAGGTCATGCGGGGATTCAAGGAAGAATAGGGATCTTGAAAAATGATTTGCAGCTTTTGGCGCAAAGGCTTCATTTGCGCATCTGTCATGCCGGCCAGATCTTCTCCCTGAAAAAGCACCTTTCCACCGGTCGGCTCAACCAGACGGATAATAGCGAATCCAGTCGTGGTTTTTCCACAGCCGCTTTCGCCGACAATGCCGATGATTTCCCCTCTGTGCAGGGTAAAGGAGACACCGTCAACCGCATGCACATAACTTGTCGTACGCGCCAGGATACCTTGTTTGATTGGAAAATGCACCTCTAAATTCTGAACATTCAACAGTTCTTCCACAATCGCTCCTTTACTCTTCTGCATACAACCAGCACCGGACGCTGCGCTGCGGTCCGGGTTGGGATAATCCGGGAATTTTTTCGCGGCAGATATTCATTACGGCCGGACAACGCGGATGAAAGCTGCACCCCGGCGGTAATTGATAGGAATTCGGCACGTTACCGGTGATTTCCTGGAGTCGTCGCCGCCCTTGTTGGGTTCGTTCGCCGATCTTTGGGATCGAGCGCAGTAATCCTTGTGTATACGGATGTTTCGGATCGTCAAAAATCGCTTCAGTCTTACCTTCTTCTACGACTTTGCCGGCATACATGACGATCACGCGCTGCGAGATTTCGGCAATGACGCCGAGATCGTGGGTAATCATCATAACAGATGTGCCAAAATCCTCTTTCAGATGGAAAATCAAGTCCAGAATCTGGGCCTGGATGGTCACATCTAAGGCGGTTGTCGGCTCATCAGCAATCAAAATTTCGGGATGGCAGGCAAGCGCCATGGCGATCATGGCGCGTTGCCGCATTCCGCCAGATAATTGATGCGGATATTCGCGCGCCCGTTTTTCCGGAGCCGGGATTTGCACTTTTTTCAGAATATCCACGACTCGCTCCCAACTGGTCTGTTTGCTGAGATGCTCGTGAGTCATATACATTTCTGCAATTTGGTTGCCAATGGTATACACCGGGTTCAACGAGGTCATCGGTTCCTGAAAAATCATGGAAATGCGCTTGCCGCGAAAGGATTTCATCCGTTTTTCCGAGATCTTTAACAGGTCAACTCCATCAAACAAAATCTGGCCGTGCGCAATTTTTCCGGGCGGCTCTTTGATCAGGCGCATAATTGATTGGGCCGTGACGCTTTTGCCACAGCCCGATTCGCCGACGATGCCGAGCGTTTCTTGGCGATCCAGCGTGAATGACACGTCATTCACTGCCAGCGCAAGTCCGTCAAACGTGTAAAATTGGGTTTTTAATTCTTGAACTTCAAGCAAGTGCTGTGACTGATTCACGATGAACTCCTTGAGTTGTGATACACGATTTCTCCGTCAATGATCGTCATTTCTACATTAACAGCAGGCCATTCTTGTGGATTCAGTTGAAAAAGATCCTGGTCCAGAACGGTCACATCTGCCCATTTTCCGGGTGCAAGCGAACCTAATTGCCGTTCCCGGTGAAATACCCAGGCGTATTGATGCGTGTAGCCGGCAATGGCTTCTTCTACGGTCAGCCGTTGTTCAGGAAACCAGCCGCCCGGCGGGTCTCCTTCAGGTGTCTGGCGCGTGACAGCGACCTGAATTCCCGCCAGCGGATTGCACAGTTCAACCGGCATGTCGGAACTGAATTGGAGCGGGATGCCATGCTGCAAAAAGCTTTTCAGCGCATAGGCATAACGGCATCGTTCAGGTCCCCATTTTTTATTGGCCATATCCCAGTCAGTCACAATAAACGTCGGTTGCGGCGATGCTGTGATTTCTAATTCTAGAAAGCGGTGAAAGTCTTGGGGCCGGACCAGTTGGACATGTTCAAGGCTGTCGCGTCGAGGGCCAGGATGTTTTTTGCGGGCCGCGCTGATTGCATCCAGCGCATTAGTCACAGCCTTGTCACCAATCGCATGAATCGCCACATCGCAGCCGTGGCTATAGGCCAATTCAATCTTTTCGCGCAATTCTTCGACACTCAAATAGGCTAATCCGTAATCCTGGGGTTTGTGCAGATAAGGTTCATGCAGCAGGGCGGTATCTGAACCGAGCGAGCCATCGGCAAAAAGTTTGGCCTGGCCAAACCAGAGCCGGTTGCTGCCGCAGCCCGGAGTGACTCCGCGTTCGGCCGCTTCTGCCAATTCTTCAGGAGAGAGCGCATGATAAATCCGCAGCTTGAGCCGTCCTTCCTGATCAAGCTCTTGCAACGCTTCCCACTGTTCCAGATGTTCCATGGAACGCACACTGGTAACGCCAGCCCGCAGGACTGCCTGCTGCGCGGCTAAAGCGGCGTTTTTACGCTGCTCCAGGGTCGCGGGAGGAATATGAGCTTCAATTAACTCTCTGGCTTCGCGTATCAACCCGGTCGGTTCGCCGGAAGAGTCTGTATCGATCTTCCCTCCCGGGGGTTGCGGGGTATCGCGCGTAATTCCCGCAATCCTCAAGGCCAGCGAATTGACCCAGATGCTATGGCCGCAAATCCGGATCATGAGCATTGGATTCTCCGGGGCCAGATCGTCCAGGTCGTGGCGGGTGGGTTCACGTCCTTCTTCCCAGAGATGATGGTTCCATCCGCGCCCGATAATCCATGCGCCAGGACGATAGCTCGCAACGGCCGCGCGGATTTTTCTGCGGCAGGAGGCTATCGAAGTTTCCTCGCGCAAATCAACCCATTGCAGGTTCAAACCATAGGTCAAAAAATGAGTGTGAGCGTCAACAAATCCGGGAGTGATCAGCCGCCCCGGAAGTTCCAGAATTTCCGCCTGGCTGCGAGTGGCCTGCTTCACTTCAGCGTTTGTTCCGATTGCGACAATACGCTGATCTTGAATGCACAATGCTTCAGCCCAGGGGCGGGCAGGTTCCCCGGTAAAGATACGAGCAGATAAAAGTGTTAGATCCATGCACAACTCCTAATGTAAATGAAATTTTCATGAGGTGCGTGCGCTCGTAGTTCCCGCTTGAGCGGACTCTGCCTAAAGGCAGACCTACGAACATGACGACTCTTTTTATTACCCTTCATGATAAATCGTATGAGGGTCGAGAAAATCTCGTAACCCATCGCCAAAGAGATTCAAGCCTAATACGGTGATAAAAATCGCCAGGCCCGGGAAAATTGAAATCCAGGATGCTGTAAAAAACTGATCGCGGGCGGTCGCCAGCATTCCACCCCAGCTTGGGATTGGCGGTTGGGTTCCCAGGCCTAAAAATGAGAGCGATGCTTCAATCAAAATCGCCTGAGCCACTCCCAGCGTCGCAATAATCAGGATCGGCCCCATGATATTGGGCAGAATTTGGGTCGCCATGATCCGAACCCGGCTGTAACCCAGGGCTTTCGCGGCTTTCACATAATCCAGAGAACGCGTGAATAAGACCTGAGAACGGGTGATACGGCAGGTATAAGACCAATTGGTAAATCCCAGGGCTAAAAACACATTGATCAGGCCCGGCCCAAGCAAGGCCATAATGGCCAGCGCAAAAATGATCGAAGGAATCGCCAGCATCACATTTGTCAGCCCCATGATCAGATCGTCCCACCATTTGCCAAAAAATCCTGCGATCAATCCCAGACAAATCCCGATAACGGAATTGAGCGCCTGACTGATTAAGCCGACAGCCAGAGAAATTCTTGCCCCATAAATAATACGCGAGAGCACGTCGCGCCCCTGGCTGTCAGTTCCCAGCCAGAACTGAGGCCCCGGCGGTTCTTCGGCGTAAAGTAAATTGGCACTGTCAATCGGATGATACGGGGCAAGCCAGGGGGCAAAAATTGCCATTCCGATTACGATCAGGACGATGATCCCTCCGATGACCAGGCTTTTGCGCGCCAAAACTTTTTTGAGCGTCCGTTTCATGAGTAGCGTATGCGTGGATCAATTAGTGAATACAAGAGATCCACCAGTAAATTCACGACGAGGAATACGAGAATAATGACCAGGGTGCAGCCTTGCGTGACAGGAATATCGCGCTGAAAAATCGAATCGACCAGCAGGGAGCCCAGGCCAGGCCAGGAAAAAAGTTTTTCCACGACCACGGTTTGTCCCATTAATGAGCCAAATTGCAACCCGGCGGTGGTTAAGACCAGAATGAGCGTATTGCGAAAGACATGTTTTCCGTTAATCAGCAGGGTTGAGATGCCTTTTGACCGGGCGGTTGTAATATAATCGGTTGTCAGCACTTCTACGACCGCCGCGCGTGTCGTGCGGGCAAGCAGAGCCATATAGCCGATGCCTAAAGTGAAAGCCGGGAGAATCAGATGTCTCACCGCGCCGTCGCCATAGCCGTAAGTTGGCAGCAGCCTGAGTTTAACAGAAAAAGCGAGCATGAACAATAATCCCAACCAAAATTGCGGCACAGACACCCCGGAAACCGCCCACACCATTGAAAAGGTGTCGAGCCAGGTGCCCTGGCGCAATGCAGAGAAAAACCCGATAGGTATTCCGAACAGCATCGCTATCAGCAATGAAACTGTCGCTAACTTGAGTGTGGGCCAGAAACGTACGGCAACCAGCGCGCTGACGCTTTCCCGACGCAAGAACGATAACCCGAGATCCCCACGCACCAACCCGTGTAAATAGTTCAGATAACGAGCGTGTAATGGTTGATCCAGCCCCCACTCTTTTTTTAATTTTTCGATCAGTTCCGGGCGCAGTTGTTGTTTATCACCGGCCATGAGCGCGGCATTCCCCGGCAGCACATTCAGTAAAATAAACATGATCAACGAAACCGCCAGAACTGTAGGAATAAAATGCAGAATTCGACGTATGGCATAAGCAAACATAGCATGTTTCCCTGAAAGCCGTAAAAAACGTGAGTATCACAGATGCAGTATGGCCCGGAACGTGGAAGCCTCCGGGCCATTATGAATGATGCAAAAAAAACTTATCTGTCAGGCAGAGCGATTATTTTTCATTCGCCCGCGGGGAGCTTTCATCAACCCAGATATCAGCGAAATTCTGGTACATGTGTTCAACTGCTACCGGTTTGATGCCATGCACCCAGGGCTGGGCCGCAATAATCGCTTTATTATAATTGAAAAACCACATTGGAGCATCTTCAGTAAAGAGCGCGTTTGCCTGTTGGAGGAGTTCGACCTTTTTGGCTTCATCGCGTTCTTGAGCGGCCGCATCAAGCAGCTTGTCAAATTCCGGATTGTTATAGCGCACAAAGTTGCCGCCGCTTTGCGGATTCTCCGAATGAAAACGCTGCAATGCCTGTAACGGATCCGGCCCGGAATCCAGGGACCAGATAAACGCATCCCAATCCTGTTCATTCATCACTTTTTGAGCAAGGGTGGCCCCCTCTACTTGTTGAATATTGATGGTGACATTCATCGCTTTCAAAAACGGAATCAGGGTCTCTAATAGTTCCGTGCCCCAGGCTTTGTTTGTCGCGCCGATACACGTAAATTCGAAACCCGCTTCATATCCGGCTTCTTTCATCAGGGCTTTGGCTTTTTCCGGATCATAGGTATATCCTTTCTCGTCCGGATTAAAGGCCGAAGAGGTTGTGGCTAAAAAGCCGATGGCCGCGTAGGCTTTTTTCTTGAGAAATTTCTCGATAATTAAGCTTGAATCAATCGCATAATTGATGGCCTGTCGAACGCGTTTATCAGAAAACGGTTTGAAATCGCGATTAAAGCCTATACACCGGGTGTACATCTCCGCGACTTCCACCAGGTGTTTTGCGATCTCCGGCTCCGCTTCATAGGCTTCATATTGAGCCGAGTCCACAATGGTCACGTCCAATTCTTTCGCGCGGAAGGCCACGTCGCGGGCTGCAGGCTCAGTCATCACACCATAGATCAATTTATCCAGATAGGGTTTCCCTGTTTCATAATATTCCGGGAATTTTTCCAAAACCACTTCACTGCCTTTGACCCAATTGACAAATTTGAATGGGCCGCACCCGATCGGAGATAATCCAAAAGCCGCCGGATCTTTTTCGACTTCTTCACGCGGGAGAATGGCGGCACAAGGGTCATACCACGGATAACCCGGATTAATAGCCTCATTGAGAGTAACTTCTAACGTCAAGTCATCAATTTTTCGTAACCCCGTAATATGATCGGCCTGGCCGTTTTCAAACTCTTGCGCGCCTTTAATGACGCGAATTCGGCGTGAACAAGGCGAAGCCGTATTCGGATTCATGATCCGTTCGAAACTCCAGATGACATCATCAACAACCAGTTGGCGCCCATTATGAAATTTGATGTTATTGCGGAGAGTATAGGTATAGACAAGCCCATCCTCGGAAACGTCAACCTTTTCTGGCAGGGCCAGTATCGGGATGTTTTGATCCGGATCCCATTTATAAAGACCGTGATGCATATTCATTGTGACCAGATAATCTTGAGTCCGTGTGGTGATATGCGGATCCAGGCTGAAATAATCGCCTCCGTAAGGGGCCGCCACTGTACAGGATCCCCCTGCACGTTCTGCCCATCCACTTCCAGCGACCACCCCAACCCCAAGAAGCATTACGAATACAACGAGCACACCTTTTTTCATAAAAACCTCCTGTCATTCAATATAAGTTGAGATTGCTCTCAACATACGGTTGATGTTTGGCAAACGATGACTGAAAGTTATATAACTGTCCTGATAGTCTGAACTTTGTCAATGAAAAAATCAAAAACGTTCAAATTCATCATCGCGATCATCTTTGCGCACTCTGTCAGGCTGCATTTTGTTGAATCGCCTGGCGATTTAATAATGTTCTAGGTGAGTATCAATCAAATTTTGCCGATTTTGACGGGCCGAGAAATCGGGTTTTTCGGAAAAACCCGGTTTATTCAAGATCAATACTTCGGACAGTTTTGATTTCACCCCCCTCAATCCCCCCGCAAGCGGGGGGAAACGGATCGCCTTCCCCCGCTTGCGGGGGACTGAGGGGGTAGAACTTAACAGCCCTGCCGTTTACGGGGGGACAAAGGGGGGCACACGAAAACTGTCCGAACTATTGTCAAGATGAAACACCTTTGTCAAGATCCTCTCTTAAAAGTTTCCTCAAAACTTGTTGACAGGAATGAGAGATCCTATTAGAAAGAGGCGATGATTGGGAACCGTAGAATATCAGAAAGCGCAAAAAGCCAACAGGGAATGAGTTGATGGAAAAAGATCTGAAGAATATGTTGATTTTCGGACTGGCTGCTGCAAGCATAGCTTTCGTCCATCAGGCCGCTTTCGGGAATGTTGTCATGAGTATGCCGCGTGAGCTCCTCGCCTTATTGGGGATACTGTGGGTTCGCCGCTGGTACTACGCTGTTGGAATCGCCATCCTGGCGTCGCTGGGAGGACCTTACGGCGACCAGGAACGAACCTTGCTGGTGAACCTGGGCGTGCATGGGATCATGCTGCCGGTGGTATGGGCAGGCTATCATCTTGCTCTCACAAAGATAACCCGGACATGGAAATTTGCAAGCCTCTGGTTTCTCCTAATCGGCGGATATTATACCGTGTTTTCGTTCTTTATATCACGCGCTTTTGTCACAGTCTCATTCGAACAATTCTTTTGCCTGGGCCTTAGTACACTTCTGGGAGCGAGTTATCTCAGAATTTCAGAACAAATGGGGGCTGACCGGCCGCAAGAAAATAGCGTAACCGCGGAACTTCGCAGCCCGGAATCGCGCATGCGCGATAAAGACGCCAGGTTGCGCGCTCTTATTGAGGCCGCGGCCGACGCCATTATCACGATTGACGGCAAAGGCGTTATTCACACCTTTAATCCGGCCGCCGAGCGTATGTTTGGTTATGGCAGTGCTGAAGTCATCGGGCGTCCCGTGAGTCTCCTCATGCCCGAACCGCACCGCAGCCAGTATCAAGGCTACATTGACCGTTATTTGCTTACAGGTCAATCACGTATGCTCAACCAGGAGCGAGAAGCGATCGCGCAACGCAAAGATGGCCGTCTCTTTCCGATTGCCTTGATGATCAGTGACTTTTCGATTGGATCGGTTCAGATGTTTACCGGAATTATTCGTGATATCAGCGAGCGCAAACAGGCGGAAGAACAGCTTCAGAAACTCTCGCGCGCTGTGGAACAGAGCGAGAGTACGATTGTGATTACTGATCTGGACGGCACGATCGAATTTGTGAATCCGGCATTTTCCAAAAAAACCGGATATTCTCAGGAAGAGGCGATTGGAGAGAATCCGCGTATTCTGAAATCCGGTTCTCACCCTCCGGAATTTTACCAACACCTGTGGAACACGATCAGTCGCGGCGAGGTCTGGCAAGGAGAATTCATTAATCGCAAGAAAAATGGGGAATTCTATTGGGAATCGGCCATCATTTCCCCTGTGAAAGATCGTCAAAATCGAATTACCCACTACCTGGCGATTAAAGATGATATCACCGAACATAAATTGGCGGAAGAAGCCCTGGCAAAAGAACGCAATTTGCTGCGTACGCTGATTAACCATCTGCCTGATTATATTTACATCAAAGACCTGGAAAGCCGCTTTCTTTTAGCCAATGAAGCCAGCGTGCGTTCCCTGAATTTTTCCGGTTTAGATGACTTGCTCGGAAAGACCGATTTCGATCTTTTTCCTCGCGATCTTGCGGAGCGGTTTTATGCGGATGAACAAGCTCTTCTTCAGTCAGGAACACCGCTTATCAACCAGGAAGAGCAAACTATCAACCTTTTGACCGGCGAACCGATCTGGTTTTTAACCACCAAAGTCGCTTTTCGCGACAGTCGCGGACATATCGTCGGAATTGTCGGTTTAAGCCGGGATATTACCAGACAGAAGCAAGAAGAAGAAGAACTTAAACAGGCGAAAGCCGCGGCAGATGCCGCCAACCGGGCCAAAAGTGAATTTTTGGCCCGGATGAGCCATGAAATCCGTACCCCGATGAATGCCATTATTGGTTTGACCCATCTGGCGTTACAGACGGAATTATCGCCCAAACAGCACGATTATTTGACCAAGATCCATGTTTCCGCCCATTCCTTGCTGGGCATTATTGATGATATTCTTGATTTTTCTAAAATTGAAGCCGACAAACTTTCACTTGAAGCCATCAGCTTTTTTTTAGACGAGGTGTTGCACGATATCGCAAATGTCTTGGGAATCAAGGCTGAAGAAAAAGGGCTTGATCTGCGCTTTTCGGTGGCAGATGATGTGCCTGCGGAATTGGTGGGCGATCCGCTGCGCCTCAAACAGGTCTTAATGAATTTAACCAGCAACGCTCTGAAATTTACGACACATGGAAGCATTGGTGTGAGTGTCGAGTCAGTGAGTGAAAACGCAACAACTGTAACACTTCGTTTTTCTATCCGCGATACCGGCATTGGTATCAGTCCTCAACAGCAGCAGGAACTCTTTCAACCCTTTACCCAGGCCGATGGTTCCATTACGCGAAAATACGGAGGAACCGGACTGGGATTGTCGATTAGTAAACGCCTGGTGGACATGATGGGCGGAACCATCAGCGTTGAAAGCCAACCTGGGCAGGGCAGTCTTTTCAGTTTTACCGCGATTTTTGGCCATCACCCGGAACAACAACCGTTCTTGCGCTTGAGGCCGGAACCGTCTGACAGGGAAATACGCGGTGTGTTTAAAGGACTCCGGGCGCTTGTCGTCGAAGATAATGAGATTAACCAGCAAGTTGTGAAAGAGCTGCTGGAAACTCGTGGAATGATTGCCACGATAGCAAATAATGGACAGGAAGCGGTTCAACGAGTGAAAGACACTGAATTCGATGTCATCTTGATGGATATCGAGATGCCCGACATGGATGGCTATAAAGCGGCGCGAAAAATCCGTGAATGGGCCGTTTCTTTTCACGACGAGACCTTGCGGCAGATTCCCATTATTGCCATGACAGCCCATGCCCTCGACGGGGATCGGAAGAAAAGCCTGGAAGCCGGGATGAATGATCACCTCGCGAAACCCATTGACCCGGACCAACTGTATACAATGCTTTACACGTTGATCGATCCGGCGCGTCATGCCCATTCTCAGGCTACACCATGCTATTCGCGGACAATCTCTGCGCAGGATACCGCAGAATTTCCTCGCTTTCCGGGTCTCGATCCGGCGTCAGGATTAACGCGAGTTGGAGGAAATCGCAGCGTTTATTGGGATCTTCTTGACAAATTTCGAGCGCATTATGCAAATAGGGCCAAAGAAATTCAAGGATTGTTAGCACAGGACGAGCTTGACAGGGCTTCTCAGCTCATTCACGGACTGAAAGGCGTGGCCGGGAACCTCGGCGCATGCCACGTGTTTCGTCTTGCTCAACAGTTGGAAACCGCCATTGCAGAGGGGGGACAGCCCCAATATTTTCGATTGGCAGAAAAGCTTGTGCAGGCCCTGGCAACGCTGCTCTCCTCCATTACTCTCTTGCAAGAACACCTGAGATCTGCTTCTGAAACTCAGAATCCTCCAGAAAGAGCGGACGGTGCGGCTGAGATTGACCGTTCTCAGGTTTCGCAGTGGTTAAACCGATTGGCGCATCTCCTGAATGAGGATGATACGCAGGCTATACGCTGTTTTGCATCATTTCGCGACCAGATTCACCTTCCAAAGGCCCGTAAAGATCTGCATCGGCTTGAAACTGCGATCGGCCAATACGACTTTGAACAGGCGCTGGAAGTGTTACGACATCTTGCTCAAATTCTGGATATCGCGTTAAAACGGCGACGAGAAGGAGATGGTGATGATGAACACCACGATTCCAAAACAGACGATTCTGCTTGTGGATGATATGCCGGAAAACCTGGCCTTGCTTGATGAAGCTCTGGGACAGGACTATCGCATCAAAGTCGCCCTACACGGCGAAAAAGCGATTAAAATTGTCCAGGCTGCAGATCCTCCGGATTTAGTGCTTTTGGATATTGTGATGCCAGAGATGGATGGGTACGAGGTGTGCCGACGTCTGAAAGCAGATGAACGCGCCAGGGAGATTCCGATCATGTTTATCACCGGAAAACGCGGTGTGGACGATGAAATCAGGGGATTTAATTTAGGGGCTGTGGATTATATCGCGAAACCGATCAGTCCGCCGATTGTTCGCGCGCGCGTTAAAAATTATCTGGAGTTAAAACGGGCGCGGCAACAGCTCGAAGAGCAGAATAAAATCTTGCTTGAAGCCGTTCAATTGCGCGAAGATGTTGAGCAGATGACACGCCATGATCTTAAAAACCCGCTGAATGCGATCCTGAGTTATCCGCAGCTAATCGAGATGGTTGGGGAATTGAATGATCAGCAGCGGCAATTCCTGCGAGCTATTGAGACGGCCGGCTATAGAATCCTGAATATGATTAACCGTTCGCTTGATCTGGTCAAAATGGAACGCGGCACCTATACGCTTCAATCCGCGCCGATCAACCTGCTTCAACTGTTTCAGACGATTATCAAAGAAACTCAGGATTTTGCCCATCAACGCAAGCTCTGGATAGAAATTGTTGTGGATGCGTTGCCTGTTCATGCGGTTGAAACGTTTATCATTCAGGGTGAAGAATTGTTGTGTTACTCGATGTTTGCCAATCTCCTCAGAAATGCGCTGGAAGCGTCGCCGCCGGAACACCCGATTGTGATCACCCTGGATCGAGAAGGAGAGACCGCCGTCATCCGCATTCAGAACACAGGATCTGTTCCGGAATCCTTTCGTGATCGCTTTTTTGAAAAATATGCCACCTTTGGGAAGCACGATGGCACGGGATTAGGCACATATTCCGCCAAACTCATCGCCGAAACCCACGGCGGCACCATCCAGCTTGACGCTTCAACGTCTGGCAGTACCACCGTGATTGTCCGCCTTCCGGCCCATGTTCCAACAATTTGATATTACCTGATGTGCAGCATTCTACTTTAAGAACCCACCCCTGCTCCTGTGTCGGAACAATCGTCAGGAAAACATCTCCTGTCAATCATTTTTTCTGGACAAATCCTGAACCTCTTTCCAGAATCGATTTGAAAAATGCGGAAGCAGGCTGATGTATTCCGGAGGGCGCGAGAGCTTAACTGCTCGGTCTGACAGAGGGACGATACGTTCTGAGTAATTTGGTTTTGGGATGCTGGACGAAAATCCTCTATGATAAAAAAACCTCTTTATACGGATCCATATTTTACAATCACGGATCAGGCGATCCTGACGCAATTCCTTTGTCTGGCGCAGGTTGATCCGCTGCACGATCATGAAGATCTGATATTAGCAAAGCTTTGTGCGGCGTTTGCCCATATTCCTTATGAGAATTTGACGAAAATCATCAAAGCCGACGCTGTGATCAGCAGCGACAGCGCGAAACGTCTGCCCGATGAAGTGCTGCGAGATTATCTGCACGTTGGTGCCGGCGGCACCTGTTTTTCATTGACAGCCGCCTTTATTGCCATTTTAGCCGCTGTGGGCGTTGAAGCGCATCCGATTCTGGCCGACCGCCATTATGGCGTGGATACCCATTGCGCGCTGGTTTTCTTTCAAGCAAATGAAATCTTCTTGCTCGATCCAGGGTTTCTGATTTATCGGCCGACGCAGTTGCCGACCACAGTGCCGCTGGCGATTTCAACCGATTTCAACACGATTGAGCTGCTGCCGCAAGAGGCCGGCCAAAAAGTTGAATTAGTCACTGTCGTCAACAAGAACAGGCGCTCACGGTTGACCTATAAAGTCAGCCCGGTTGACGGTCCGACTTTCGGACGCGCCTGGGAACGCTCATTTGCCTGGGAAATGATGACCTATCCGGTGTTGACGCGCTGCAGCAACGGTATGCACTATTATCTGCAAGGCAACCAACTGCGCATTCGTGACCCGCAGCGTACAACCAGGCGCGTACTCACGCCGGATGAACAATATGAATGGATTACGAACACCTTCGGCCTTCATCGGGAGGTGCTCGTGAAAGCTTTGGCAGTGGTGTAATATGGCGCACACATATCCCCCTGAACCAATGAAATATTTTGCAGCGATCCTCTTTCGCACGCCAGAGGCCCTTGACGCAGGAAAACAGGCGATCATAGCCGCCTGGGGCGTTCTGGATTTTGAAGGCGGCGATCACCATTTTGATGTTACGACCTATTATGAGCCGGAAATGGGGAATCCGCTCTATCGGCGGTTAGTATCCTTTGAAGCCTTGATGCCTCCGACTTTTTTAGCAAAGATGAAACTGTGTTGTAACGAGATTGAAGATGCGTTAGCTCGTGATGGTAAACGCATTGTCAACCTGGATGCGGGCTATCTCGATCATAATAAAGTCGTGCTGGCTTCAGCAAAAGGTGCAGGACAAAAGATTTACCTTGACAATGGTATCTATGCTGATTTTGTCGGAAGATATAAAAGCGGACGGTATCAACCGTTTGATTGGACTTTTCCTGATTTTCGCGATGGTCGCTATGATCAGGAATTATTGGCAATCCGGCGCATCTATTTGGAACAGATGCGAACATGGCGTCAACAGCAAGCTGATGAGTGCTTTGGGACATTTGAGATAAAAGACAATTCAACAACAAGGAGATGATGTATGACACAGGAACAACAAGCAACACAAGCCTTAAAAGAAATTTTTACGATTTGTGCCAAATCCGATACCGAAGATGTTAATCCCTGGCGCGCACTGGGAGATATTCACTCAATTTGTGAAAATGCGCTCCAGGAAATCATGGGAGAAGAAGCGTTTCAAGTCTTTGCGCCGAGTGCTGATCCGGAAGACGAGTAACCCTGGCGGAACACGAGTGAGATGTCCCATGAGCAGGAATGGTTATGGAATTTCAATGTAAACCTTACGACGGAATTCCCTCTTAATGCTTGTTTGAAACAGATTATCGCCGTGTGAAGAATTAATTTGGAATCTGGGAGAAAGACCATGCATTATATTGTCGGGTATCTACAGATCGAACAAACGGAAACAGGGGGCCCTGCCAACAAAATCCTCTCCCCCATCGTGTGTCACAATGGCGAAGAAATCTGTCTGGCGGTCGAAAAACTGTGTGAAGCCATTGATTATGATCTGGAGCATTTTGAGCCGGAATTGTGGGATGCTCTCAAAGATGTCGCGTATTTTGAGACCAGATACGCCACCATTGATTTGCACGATTCCCCCCTGCTGCTCGACCTGATTATCGGTCAGGACGCCATGCTGCGTGACAAATTTTTGGTTGAAACGTAAGTTGTTTTGAACCTGTGCCCCCTTTTGTTCCCTCTCGTAAAATCCCGCCCGGGAACGCAGGGAAAGAGGGGGACAGCAACCCCTGGCAATTCCTGAAATAACAGGGAAAAACGACTGTTCTGATAAAAAAGACCCGTATGATGAATTGGATTTATTATGCCTATAGTGCTATCAGTATTATTTCAGCGTTGATTACGGCCTTTCTGGCGGTTTATACCTGGCAGCGGCGCACGGCGCCTGGCGCCTGGGGCTTCATTGGACTGATGGCCTTGACGACTCTGTGGACAATCGGTAATGTCATGCAGATGCATTCTGGGTTTTTCACCCAAATTTTCTGGCATAATAGCCGCTTTGCCTGTATTGCTCTGATTCCTGTTCCCTGGCTGGTGTTTTCCTGGCAGTACGACAAGCCTCAAAAATCGTTTTCCTGGCGAAGTCTGGCTGCATTATGCGTTCTGCCGGGTATTACGATCACGGTCATTGGGTACTGCACGCTTACGCAGAGAACCTTCGAAACAGTGGGCTGGTGGTATTGGATTCATACGATCTATTCATTCCTACTGACCCTGATAGGCATTTTTCTGGTTCTCAGAGTTATTCGCCAGGCCGAAGCCTGGTATCGCCAGCGGGGAATGCTAGTGTTTGCAGGCATAGTGCTCCCGTTGCTTGTCGTGACGCTGCATACATTGGACTGGATTCCCTGGTATGGCATGGATTTCACCTCAATTGCTTTCACCGTGACCGGTGTGCTCTTCAGCCGAAGCCTCGTGCAATTCCGCTTGTTTGATCTAATTCCCATCGCCCGCACGCTGTTAATTGACAGCCTGGAAGATCCGATGGTCGTATTGGATAACGCCAATTATATCGTTGATCTGAATGTGGCCGCCGAGCAGATGCTGGGACGTTCGCGTTCTGAACTTTTTGGCTGTGAATCGCGGCAGGTCTTTCGTTCCTGGGAATCTCTGCCCGGGTATATATGGGATACGCTTTCGACCAGAGTCGAAATAAAGGTTGAACTTCAAGGGCAGCAGCATTATTATGATTTGAGGATTTCTCCGGTGTACGATCAAGATCAGCACTTAGCAGGCCGCCTGGTTCTTATGCGCGACATGACGGAACAGAAGCGGACTGAAATTGCTTTACGCGACTTCCAACGTCAATTAGAAGCCTCCTTGCAACGAGAACAGCAGCGCCGACAGTTGTCTGAGACTTTGCGCGATGCGGTCATGATCGTCAGCAGCACGTTAGAGCCGAGCCGCGTAGTGGGACTGCTGTTGGACGAATTACGCAAGGTGGTTGTGTATCATTTTGCCAGTGTCATGTTGGCCAAAGACGATCAATTAACGCGCCTGATCCGGCGCAGTGCGCGGGGCGATTCCTATCGCCCTCTGACCTTCCCGGTTGACGCCTATCCCCTGAATGCGCACGTGTTGGCCCATAAGCTTCCTGTGTTGATCCCAGATACCCGCCTTGATCCGCGTTGGAAAAGTTCAACTGAAACCGGAGATGTGTGTTCGCTGATCAATACCCCGCTGTTAGTTCAGGATCACCCGATAGGCGTCTTGTTTATCGGTCGAACCGACGAAACCGCCTATACTCAAGAAGAAGTCAACATTCTGTTTGCCTTTGCCACGCATGTGGCGATTGCCGTGGAAAATGCCCGACTGGCGGAGCAAACGCGCAGCGCTTTAGTAGATTTACAGGATACGCTGGAACGTTTGCAGCGCACTCAAAAACGCCTGATCGAATCTGAAAAAATGGCGGCTTTAGGTCAATTGATTGCCGGAGTGGCGCATGAAATCAATACGCCGCTGGGCGCGATCCGCGCCTCGATCTCGAATATTTGCGCGGCTATGGAGACCTCCCTATCCGAACTTCCGGCCGTTTTACGGCAGCTTTCGTCTGCGCAGCAAGATTTGTTTCTGGCCTTTGTCGATCGGGCTGTGCAGAAACGACCGCAATTAACCTCTACTGAAGAGCGGAAATTACGACGCAGGATTCAAGGTGAATTAGAAGCTCGAGAGGTGAACCATGCTGACGATCTGGCGGATACGCTGGTGGATATCGGCGTCCATAACGAAATTGAGCAGTTTTTGCCGTTGTTTCAGGCCAACGAGAATCGTAAAATCATCCAGGCCGCGTATCACGTCGCGATTCAACGCCATAACAGCGACAATATTGTAACGGCCGTGGACCGGGTCTCGAAAATCGCATTTGCCTTGAAAAGCTATGGGCATTATGATCACTCCGGCCAGAAATCGCAGGCGAACGTAATTGAGAGCCTTGAAACTGTGCTGACCCTCTATCATAATCAACTCAAGCAGGGCGTTCAGATTGTGAAGCAGTATGGCGAACCGGTCACAATTCTATGCTATCCCGACGAACTTCACCAAGTCTGGACCAATCTGATTCATAACGCCATCCAGGCGATGGACGGTAAGGGAACTCTTGAAATTACGGTCGAATCGAAAGCAGGGCCGGAACCTGCTCACGATTCTTTCGTGGTCGTTCGGATCACCGATTCTGGCCGCGGTATTCCCGAAGCCATTAAAGAGCGGATTTTTGAACCATTTTTTACCACCAAAGCCTCAGGCGAGGGCAGCGGATTGGGACTGGATATCTGTCGCAAGATTATCGAGAAACACCAGGGCACTATCGAAGTTGAAAGCCGGCCGGGAAAAACCACTTTTAGTGTCTGGCTGCCGAACCGGAACGTCTAAAACAACCTCTCCCGAATTTCACAGTTCCAATACTTCGGACAGTTTTGATTCGCCCCCCCCTCAATCCCCCCGCAAGCGGGGGGAAGTAGGCAGGAGAAGGTTTCCTTCCAATTTCCCCCCGTTTACGGGGGGATAAAGGGGGGCATGCGAAAACTATCCGAAGTATTGTGATTAAATGACATCTGCAAAATGGGGGCGTAAGCGTTTATAAATCAAGATACCGGCGAAAAGCATCAGAACCGTAATGCCCCAAAAGTAGATGGTGAGTTTGGGATTCCACCAGAAAGGAGTTTGATAGATAAAACTGTTGCGATATCCCTGGACAACATAAAACATGGGATTGAGTTTTAAGAGGATTTCATAATTTTTGGGCAGAATATGATAATCCCAGAGAATCGGTGTGAGCCAGAAGCCGAACTGCATGAGCACATTGATCATCTGGGCCACGTCTTTCAAAAACACATTAATGGATGACGTGACCCAGCTCATGCCCAACAGAAAAAACATCAGGGCCGCAATGTAATAGAACACCTGAAGCCAATAAATACTCACCGGCATACGATAGGCGAATAAAAAGATTAACAAAATGCCGATAAAGATCGCATGCACGATCAGGGCTGACAGAATTTTGACAATCGGCAAAATAGATACGCGGAAATTGGTTTTTTTGACGAGGTAACCGTATTCCATTAACACCGAGGTATTCGTTACGAGACAATTGCTGAAAAAATACCAGGGCACTAAACCACACAGCATCCACACAATAAAGGGTACGTTTTCGATTGGCAGGGCGCGAAACCCTTTGCTGAACACAAACCACAACACTCCGGTCATGGCTAAAGGCTGGACAAAAGACCAGGTTAAGCCCAGTAATGAGCCGGTGTACATGGATTTGAAATCCCGTCTGGTCAGTTCATAAATGGTGTAGCGTTTATCGTAAATATCCTTGATAAACAACAGCACCCATTGCATGATTGCCAGTATTTTTTTGAAAAACCTATCCGACGTGGTTCTGAAAAAATACAGTATGCCATAGATCATCGCGGCGGCAGCGAAACTCAGGCTAGAGAACAAAAATGCCATCTGTCGTTGCACATGAGTAATACTCTCCTGAATTCGTTCCCAATCACCGCAGAATTCAAAATGGGGATCATTGCCGGATAAGGTCAACGTTAATTCCGGGGCGTTAAGAGTAAAGGCGGTAATATCATGGAGCGGACGAAAATCCGTAAGCAATTGGTCGTCTATCCAGTGATATAAGGAAAACCGAAATCTTGATATGGAAAACTCATGCTGGATCCGAATTGCTGTGATCCGCACAAGTCCAGGACGTGTGCCGGGGTCAATTCGAAACCCCCGGATTTGAGTAAAAAGCGCTTCGTCCATTTGAAATGTAACTGTCGCTGTGGTGTCAGAGGGCTGAATGGCGGCCAACAGTGAATCTCCTTCATTTAACCCGCGACCGAGGTCATAAAACAATTGATAGGTATCCTCCTGTTCTGGCGACACGACTTCTATCGAAATCGCATTGGGAGACAAATTCAGCCACTGCGCAATCATGATTCCGATGAACAAAATGCCAAGTGCAATGAATACCTTGAGTTGTTGAATTTTCATGTTATCCTCTGATCGTGTGCCGTTGATCTTTGTCGTCAAATACGGCTGTTTGACGGGATTACGTTTCTCCTTGCCGTTACTCAGGGGTCGTCCTGTCGTAACCTGTCAAGAAGATTTTATTGAAAAATTTTCGATACTGAGAGACAAATTAGGGCTGTAATACGGATCCCCTTGTGATAGGAGGAATTTCCATTTTTCTTGAAAGAGTGCTTTTTCCCGGTCAAATCTCTGCTGTTTCTCCGGGGCATGATCACACCCGCGTGTTTTAGATTCATAGTGATACAGCTCAGCATACGGTGTCCAGACAATCAGATAGTTTTTCTGGCGAATGTTGAGACATAAATCTGCATCATTAAATGCAAGCTCATAAGACTCATCAAACCCACCGACGTCATGAAAAACCTCGCTTCTCGTCATTAAACATGCTGCTGTCACTGCGCTGAGGTTTTGAATAATTTTTAACCGCCCCATATACCCGGAATTATTTGCTGAAAACGTTCGAAAACAGTGTCCTGCAATACTTCTCAATCCAATAATCACCCCGGCATGTTGAATTGTGCCGTCAGGATAATAAAGTTTGGCGCCAACCGCCCCGACTTCAGGTCTGATGGCATGTTCTACCAGGCGTTCCAGCCAGTCCGGTGTGATAATTTCCGTATCATTATTTAAAAAGAGCAGGACTTCGCCAGATGCGTGCCGGGCTGCAAAATTATTCACGGCTGAATAATTGAACGGATGCGGCCATTCGATGAGCCGGACCTGCTCCTGAGTTGTGAAATGATTATAGAGAGCAAAGGTTTCGGGATGTTTACTCCCATTTTCCACAAGCAGAATTTCGAAATGAGGATAGGTTGATTTCTTCAGAATTGAAGAAAGGCAGCGTTTCAAATCGTCGGCATGATCCTGGTTAGGAATAATGATAGACACCAGAGGCGTTACCTTTAGAGTATAGGTGATTTTATAACATCCCAATATTTCAGCATTTTCGACAATTCCAGGCCTCCCTATCCGAATGAGGTGCTCATGTAAGGCTTTTTGAGCATTATTATATGTATACGTTTTGGAGAGCGCATCACGCGCCAGAGAATTATCGTGCATGCGCCAGTGATATAACACTTTGGGAATATGCCCTATGTAGCGGGCCTGCTCTGTGGCCCGCAAGATCAGATCATAATCCTGACTCCCCTCAAAACCTGCGCGGAATCCGCCAATCCGGTCAAGCAGCGTGCGTTTGAACACGGAAAAATGGGTCGGATAATTGGTGCTGCGTAAGGTATCGGGACTCCAGTCCGGTTTGAATTGCGGTGCATGACGCATGGCGCCATCTTCTGAAAGGCGATCCTCATCGGAATAGACATATTCCGTATCCGGTCGCTGGTTGAGGGACTGCACGATTTCAAAGAGCGCAAAAGACGCCAGAATATCATCATGATCGAGCAAGCCGATCCACTCCCCTGAAGCCAGCGTGATGGCGGCATTGGAATTACCGGCGATTCCCAGGTTTTCTGATAGAAAGGTGGCTTTGATGCGCGCATCCTGCCGGCCGTATCGGGTGAGCAGTTTTTTGACATGCGGCGCGTGGCTGGATCCGTCAGCCACGCAGAGTTCCCAATTGGCATAGGTCTGAGCCAGAACAGATTCGATCATCTCAATTAAAAATGTCTTCGGCGTGTTGTAAGTCGGGGTGATCAAGCTGATGAGCGGCTCATATTCAAAGTGGGTGTGACGCTGGCATTCCAATGCGGCTGTGTCGGGTTCATTGTGAAGAATCCAGGCGGAATAGTCATCGTGCAAAAGGCAGCTCTGCGTATAGCAACGCCCCTGCTTTCCCAGCACCTCAAGGCGCAGGCGTGAGACGCCAGGCGTAAAAACGAGATGTTCCGGGATGTCGCTATAAAAATGAAAACCCGAACGTTCGCCCTTTGCAATGAACGGATAAGCCAGCGCAACATCGGATCTGGCGTGGCCATACACCGCATTTCCAATCAGATGATCGTCGAGATAGACGGCGATCTGCTGAATGTTTGCAGCACCGTTGGACGCTAAGGCCCAACCCGTGATTCCGAGTCGCCGGTCGAACAAGCCCACATGATCGATCGTCAAAACAATCCCTTGTCGTTGTTTCACGTAAAATTTGGCACGCTGATACAGGGCTGTCAGCAGATCTGACCACAATCCGCTATGCGGGTTTTTTTGGCACAGTCTGCTTATTTTCCAACACAGCATTTGGGTGAGCGATTTAATCGTCATAGTATATATGTATGCTCATAGTTCTCGCTTTAGCACTCGACCCTCATTTGAATATTTTTTTCCACGCTCGGTCTATTGTGGCCTTCAGGCCCTCATTGGCAAGGTGAAAGTGTAATTTTTTGATCAGATATTCCATTTGCTGCGCTAAAGTGTGCTCTCCTGCATCAAGTAATGGCTTGCCTTTTTTGCGTTTATACGGATTACGACAAAAGGCATCAAGCGGCGCGATGGTTTTGTCCCAGGTCAGGCATTCACGCACAAGCTGCTGCGCGTTGCGTCCGCGCTGTGCAACCTCTTCAGGAGCATCCAGCATTGCTTCAATAACGAGGCGCAAGCTCTTCTGATCGCCTGGATCGAGGGTCCAGCCGGCGTGATACTCCTTGATCAAGGCTGCTAATTCGGCGTAGTCGTTATTAATGACGGGCAATCCGCACCACAGATATTCTACGGTTCTGGTCGTAAATGCCAGTTCCCGTTCTGCATTGCGCTGCATAATGTCTATGGCGACATGTGAACGGCAATATTCCTGAATCAGTTGATCTCTCGGAATCATGGGCTGGATTTGCACGCGAGAACTCTGGTGCAATTGCGCGCGCAATTCTTCAAATTTGCCGGTCGGCACAGTGACGACCGGATGCTTGCCGCCGAAAAACTTTAACAGGCCGCGTCCGCGATGCTCCAAACATTCCACCAGCGTAAACAGGCCCAGAGCCGGGTCTTGCCAGGGCAAAAACACGCCGCCATACACAAAGGAAACTTCGCCCTGACTCTGATGTTCAGGCAATTCCGGGGATAGAGAGACTGGGATGGTTTGGATGATTTCCTCGCGCAGATCGCAGCCGGCCAGCATCAGCCAGGGGAAAAAATAATAACGTTGTTTTGCTCCGGCGCACGTAAAAAAATCGGCTTTGTGCAGAGCGAAAATTTTGTCGCGCCGCAGCTTTTCCAGGGCCGGGTTGGCTTGAAACTGCGTCTCAAGCAGCAAGGGGCCATGAAAATCAATCACCAACGGCATTTCCGGCGGCTGGTCCAGATAATTCGCCAGCCACCAATGCTGCAACACGACCACATCAGGTTTATGCCGGCCAAGAAAACGCGGAAGATCCCGATGTGTATAAAGCAATGATTCTATGCCATCCGGAATGCGTTTGCTCTTCTCGACCGAATTCTGCGGCATGGCCAGCAGCACGTCATGCCCCTGCGACTCCAGCCCTTTGCCCAGACCCCAGGCCCGCAGTCCGGCCCCGGTTGTGGGAAAACCCGGATAGGGCAGAATATCGCCTGAAATGACTAAAATACGCGCCATGATTTCAGTGGTCAGCGGTCAGTGGTCAATGATCACTGATCAGTTAATAGTCCGGTTGCTGTAGGGAATTATAATTATTTCTTTGCACACCTTGAGAAACCGGGTTTTTCGAAAAAACCCGGTTTCTCGGTATTCGCGAGAATGTCTAAGACATTGCGAAATACGAAACAGGATAATGTCAAGAAAATTTGCACGCTTCTTCGTAAAGTTGCAATTTTCTCTTGACGAAAACAGGATAAGGTATATTTTAGAAATGAAATACCTACAACAATAGTTCGGACTTTTTTCGTATGCCCCCCTTTATCCCCCCGCAAGCGGGGGGAAACTGGAGGCGCGTCGTGTTCTCTGGACTTCCCCCCGGCCCCCTCCGAAGGAGGGGGAGGGGTTCAGAGAGGGATGATCGAATTAAATTGTTAGTGTTCATAAAAAACCCGGTTTCTCAAGTATTTTCAAGTATAACAACGGAGAACAAAATGGTACAATCCACAGGGCAATCCCATCGATTTTTTAGCGTGTACTTTAGCAGCGATGGCGGCGTTTGCCCTGACCCCGGGAGTGCCTGATTCTCAATAACTCCGGTCAATACAAGCCATGGGCAAACGTCAAGCCCATGGCTTTTTGTGTTTCTGCGCCATGGGCGGCGGTTGTTGCTCATGGCTTTTTTTATGCCGGTCGGAATGTACAAGGAGGAAGCAGAGGATGACTAGAGCAGAAGAACGCATCAACAATTTACATCCATTGGAAATACACACATTGCGAACATTTCAACACCACCCAACGCAATTTGCGTCGGAAATTATTTCGTGCGCTGCGTTGACTGAAGATCAAGCGCGCATGGCGTTAGAATGGCTGCAAAAAAAAGAACTGCTGACGTATGTTGGCGAAACCAGAGAACAATTCGTGACGCTGCCCGAAGCGAGCCAGTCGCTCAAAGAGCAGAAACTGCTTGAAATACGAATGTTAGAGCGTCTGGCGGCGGCGGATGGGCTGACTGTTCCTGAATTAGCCGAACAGCTCGGAGAAGATCGCAAAGAGACGAATATCGCGGCCGCTAATCTGAAAACTGCGGGAATTGTCGAGATTCAGCCCGGTGGGAGGATTACGCCGATTGCACACGCCGACATTTCCGAATTGACCATACGACAGCAAGTCCTCGAGAAAATCGCGGCAGCGGGAACCTGTGCACAATCTGATTTTGATGAGTACGAATGGTCGTTGATTGAAGGGGGAGCCAGAAAACGAGGCAAATCAAAAGGATTGTTCAGGATCGCTGAAAAAGTGGATAAACAATTGACGCTCACAGACGAGGGGCGATCTGTATTAGCCCTGATTCTTGCAAAAGGACTCAGCGGCGAGGAGATTTCGCAGCTCACGCCGCACATGCTCAAAGATGGCTCGTGGAAAACCGCGTCTTTTCGGACCTATAATATCGAAGCGGCGTTCCCTCGCATTATTGCAGGCAAGAAAAATCCGTATCGCACCTTTCTCGATTTCGTCAAACGCAAAATGATCGCACTGGGATTTGAAGAAATGCGCGGGCCGCTTGTGGAATCGGAGTTCTGGAACATGGACGCGCTCTATATGCCGCAATTTCACCCGGCGCGCGCGATTCACGATGCATACTATCTGAAGGAGCCGACGCATTGCCGCACGATTCAAGAGCCGAATTACTCACAGGTTGCTGAGACCCATGCGAACGGCGGCCATACGGGTTCAAAAGGCTGGCGGTATGAGTTTGATAAAGAACGCACTAAACGGCTGGTCTTACGCAGCCAGGGCACAGCCCTGTCGGTGCGGCAACTGGCAGCCGCGCCGAAAATCCCTGGTAAATATTTCGCGATTGCCCGCTGTTTCCGGTATGATTCGATTGACAGCACTCATGCGCCCGACTTCTTCCAGGTGGAGGGCATTGTATTAGGCGAGGAAATCAATTTCAGACATCTCTTAGGACTGTTGAAACTGTTTGCGCTGGAAATCGCGCAAACCAGCGAGATGCGGTTTGCGCCGGATTATTACCCGTTTACCGAGCCTTCAGTCGAAATTCAGATGAAACATCCGGAGCTTGGCTGGGTTGAACTTGGCGGTGCAGGGATTTTTCGTCCGGAGGTGACTCATCCGCACGGCATTGATGTGCCGGTGATCGCCTGGGGACTGGGCCTGGATCGTATGGCGATGGTGGCCCTGGACATGCAGGACATCCGCGAACTCTTTTCCGTGGATTTGGAAGTTGTGCGCACCAAACGGGTAAAAGCGACAATCTGAAACAGGATGTAACGGTAACGTTAATTGGTGAGTTTGTAGTGACGAACTTCTACCAAATAGAGGAGAGATATTCTATGCCAACAATTTCGGTTGACCAACAGGATCTGTTGCAGCTTCTTGGCAGACAGTACACGCTTGCCGAACTTGAACCCTTACTCGATCTGGTCAAAGGGGAACTTAAAGCTGTTGACGCTGTGAGCGGCGAACTCAAGATCGAGTTAAAAGATACCAACCGTCCGGATCTGTGGTGTCCGGAAGGGATTGCGCGGCAATTGCGCTTCAGCTTCGATACGCCGGATTATTCCGCACTGTTCCGACATCCACAACGACCGGAAAAACAAGTCGTTGTGGATCGCAGTGTACAAACCGTTCGTCCCTATATCGGCGCATTTATTGCCAAAGGCAAAGCTATCACAGAACAGGGATTACTGCAAATGATCCAGACGCAAGAAAAATTATGCGACGGGTACGGGAAGCAGCGCGAGTTGATCGCGATCGGCATCTATAATGCCGATAAAATCACCTTTCCCGTACACTACACCGCGGTTGAACCTCACTCAATCCGTTTTACGCCGCTCGGCTGTGAAGATGAGATGGACCTGGCCGACATTCTGGTGCGCCATCCCAAAGGGATCGAATTTGGCGGAATTTTGAAGGGGCAGACGCGCTATCCTTTACTGCTCGATGATCACGGCGATGTGCTCTCTTTTCCACCGGTGATTAATTCGCGCACCAGCGGCGAAGTTCATATCGGCGATAACCATCTCTTTATTGAAGTCACTGGGCTGACGCTGGAGATGACGCTTCATGCCGTGAATATCCTGGCCTGTAATTTCAGCGATCGCGGATTCGAAATCGAGCCGGTGTCGGGCGTCTATCCTTATGACACGCCTTACGGACGCGCGGTAATAACCCCGTATCCCTTGACGAACGCCGTTGAAGTGGATTCCGCGTTGTGCAACAGGTATCTTGGTGCATCGTTCACCGCGGAACAGATTGTCGAACGACTGCAAAACTATGGCGTGTCAGTGTCATTGCAAGGGGATGAAACGTTCACGGCTTCAACCTATCCCTATCGTCAGGATTACATGCACAGCGTGGATGTGATCGAAGATCTGGCGATTTCCACCGGCTACAACGCCTTCGAGCCAATCATGCCGGAACGTTTTACCGTGGGGCATCTCTCCCAGCAAACATTGCGTGAAGATCGCGTGCGGGATACGATGATCGGATTCGGATTTGAAGAGATGATTTTGAATATCCTGACCAACAAAGAAGATTACTGCGAAAAGGTGAACGGCATGTTCGCTGACTTGATTGAACTCAGCAATCCAATGACCGAATCGTATTCCATCTTGCGGAATTCGCTGATTCCCTCATTACTCAAAGTCGAGGCCAAAAGCGTCAAATCGCTCTATCCGCATAAAATCTTTGAAGTCGGGGAAGTGGTGAGTCCTGATCGCAATGAGAATCATGGCTGCGCTACACGCAGCAAACTGGCGGCGCTGCTCGCTCATGCAGAAGCCAATTTCTCAGAAATAGGGAGTTATGTGCAGCATTTACAGTATCTTCTGTTCTGGGAGATACATATTCGCGCCAAACATTTCCCGCTCTGTATTGCAGGGCGTTCCGGGGAACTGTTGTCCAACGGTGCGCCAGTGGGGTTCATCGGAGAAGTGCATCCTGAAATTCTTGAAAAATGGGGGATTAAAATGCCTGCGGTTGTGTTCGAGCTGGATCTAACCCGCCTTTCCATGTAAAATTATGCTGGAGTGCGAGAGCTGCTGCTTTCGCTGCAAAAGCAGCAGCTCTCGCACTCCTTTGTGTTGTCAAAGCCGAGCTTTGACACTCCTGAAACAAAAAATTCAGGTTTACACATACAACGCGCTGCTGAACGCGCGGCGATATTTCTGGGTAATCTCGTGTGTATCGCCCAGAAATTTAAAAATTGCCACGCAGGCTTTTTGGGCGCCGTCGCCGTCATATTGGCGACTCTGCTGAAGCACATCAATAAAATTCTCCAATGCGCTTTCGAGATTCTGAGCGTGTAATTGTTCGATAGCTTCAAAATATTGCGATTTTACCCGATGTTCCGGGAGCGCGGACGGCTGTTCACGCAGTTGAAACAATCGGCCAATCGTTCTGATTGCCTCAGCCAGGTCAGTATATTCAGAACCTTCGTGAATAGGGTGGATAATCTCCAACGCCTGCAGATGATCGGAAAACAGATAGGTGCTGGCGAGTAAGATCATCACCTGCTGATTCTCCGGCTCAGCGTCAAGCACTTTTTTTAAAACTTTCTGAGCGCGGCGCGTCTGCCCCTCTACCAGCAATTCCTGCGCATGTTTGATCTGGCTGTGGTGCTTGCCGGGCATCACCTTTGCAAGCCATTGAACGATCATTTCTTCCGGCATGGCCCCGGTAAATTCGCCGGCCACTTTGCCATCCATAAACAATTTAACCGCCGGAATGCCCTGAATTCCATATTCAGCGGCAATTTGGGGGTATTGTTCGGTATTCAGTTTCACTAAATTCCATTCCCCTTTGTAGCGTTCAGCCAGACGTTCCAGAACCGGGCCGAGCATGCGGCAGGGAGCGCACCATTCAGCCCAAAAATCCACTAATACCGGAAGAGTATAACTTTGTTGAATCACATCTCGGTCAAAATTTTGTGTGTCATAACTCATAGTTTCTGGTCCTTTCTTCTAACTTCTTAGCCCGCGAAACACACAAAATACGCGAAAAATTTTTCGTATGTTTCGCGGGCAATTTCCAGCCTGAAGGCTTCCCTTCTTTGTGCGATGAAAAGACAACCCAGGCCGGGAATATTCAGTAATAAGTACCTGGACAAAATTAATTGCATATTTTGAGCAGAGACTTCAAAAGTCTCAAAGACTTTTGAAGTCTCTTGAAGGTACTTATGTTTTATTACCGGGTACGTATATGAGAGAGGTTTCGAGATTGTAAAGGGAAAAATTGACAGAGAATGAAAAATTCCGGGTGGTTGGGACAAGAGACCTTATCGGAAATAGCGAAATCGGCCCGTATTATCCGCCAGTCATCTGTTGTTTTAAGTTGACGGGTTCGTAGTTCCCGCTTTAGCGGGAAATTCCGCCTAAAGGCGGAACTACGAACCCGTCAGTCAAACCTTGACAAAACATCACACAATTTTAAGCAGTGATTTCAAGCGTGACAGTTTGATCAACGCCTTTGATCAAACTGTCTTGTTTCAGCCCCTTGACACAGAGCGTGGCTCCGTCGAGCTTTTCACTGAATTGGACGGTAATGTCGTTATCATGCCGCTCCGCCGTAATTGTCACGGTTTTGCCCTGATCGTACAGCATAAATTGTGCAGAAGATGTCAGATTATAAAGAAATACGGTTAACTCCTCGAAACTGCTTCGATGAGGAGCATCGTTTTCCGGTCCCATCGGCAAAACCGTATTTTCACGCACCCACAGCGGAATTGTCAAAAAATTTACACGTTCTTTGATCCATCGTCCTCCCTGTACCGATTCATTTGTCCAGAAATTCGTCCAGATTCCTGGCGGGAGATAATATTGCACGCTCCCTTCAGGGGTGAACACCGGGGCCACAAGCAGCGATTCTCCTAACATGTATTGTCTGTCCAAATACAGACAGGTGGGATCTTCCGGAAACTCCAATAACATGGGGCGCATGACCGGGATTCCCTGCTTATGAGCGACATAGCAGCAACTGTACAGATACGGAAGCAGCCGGTGTCTGAGTTTGGTAAAGTGACGCAGCACTTCCACAGATTCTTCATCAAAGTTCCAGGGCACCCGGTACGAGCTATCGCCGTGCAAACGGCTATGCGAAGAGAGCAGGCCGAAGGCAATCCAGCGTTTATACACCGTCGGATCCGGTTTGCCAAAAAATCCGCCGATGTCATGACTCCAAAACGGCACGCCGGAGAGACTGAAGGATAAACCCGCGCGTAATTCCGTGGCCATAGAGGTGAAATCCGCAGAACAATCGCCGCCCCAGTGAACCGGATATTTCTGAGAACAGGCCGTGGCCGATCGGGCGAAGACAAGCGCGTTGCCTTTACCCTGTGTCTCTTCCAGTAATTCAAAAACCGTCTGGTTATACAACAGAGTATAGAGGTTGTGCATGACTTTTCCGGCATATCCGTTGAAATAGATGGCATCTTCCGGCGCGCTTTCACCAAAATCGGTCTTAAAGGTGTCCACCCCCATTCCGATCAACTTTCGTAATTTGTCCTGATACCAACGGCAGGCAGCCGGATTGGTAAAATCTACAAAGGCGATACCCGGCTGCCACCAATCAATCTGATACACTTCGCCGTTTGTCCGTTTCAGAAAATATCCGTTGTGCGCGCCTTCGTCAAATAACGACGACAGTTCGGAAATATACGGATTGATCCATAAGCAGATTTTTAAGCCCTTGGCTTTGAGTTTTCTGAGCATCTGTTCCGGATGCGGAAACGCGGCGGCATCCCATTCAAAATCGCACCAATGGCGTTCTTTCATCCAGTAACAATCGAAGTGAAACACGGTCAGCGGAATGTCCCGCTGCGCCATGCCGTTGATCTGTTCGGTGATCACTTGTTCATTGTAATTAGTGGTAAAGGACGTGCTCAGCCATAAACCGAGCGACCATTTCGGAATAATGGGCGCGCGCCCGCTCAGAACAGTATAATTTGTCAAGACCTCTTTCAAGGACGGTCCATAGAAAAAGTAATAATCCAGTTCCTGTCCCGGCACAGTAAAACGCACAGCTTCAACATCTTCGGTCGCCACTTCATATTCCACTTTATCGGTCGAATTCACCAGAACACCGTAGCCGTTGCTGCTGAGAAAAAAGGGGATATTTTTATAGCCTTTATCGGCCGTGGTCGCATAATCGCCAGTCCAGATTTCTACATGCTGCCCATTTCTGATAAACGGCGAAAAACGTTCTCCCAGCCCGTAAATATATTCTCCGGGCAACAGGGATAATTTTTCACCCATAGAGTATTCGCCGTTTTCCCGCACCGCCATACCGATGCCGTGCTGTGAACTGCTGCACAGGGAGCCGGATTCTCCGGAAAACGTGACCTGCCAGGCGCGTTTTGAAACCGTGACCGAGGCTTTTCCGCTCGTCAAAATAATTTCCGTTTCCGTATCTTGCACCTGAATGTCCTGAGATAATTCATAATCGAGCGGGAATTTGCCTTCATCCGAATCTCGGCGTTTGTGGTGAGCGGCCCTGACTCGAATCACATTTTCCAGCGGGGAAGAGAATTCCAGCGCGATCACAATTCCGGCAAGCTTTTTCAGCTCTTCCCCATGACGTTTACCATGCATGTAATAGACCAAACCCTGCACGGTCAAGGTTTTGCGGGTGACTGAATATTCATACAGAATATCCGGCGAATAATAGGTAATTCCCGGGGCAAGTGTAAATTTTCCATCTGAAATTCTCATAATAGTATTCTCCAATGTAAATGAAATTTTCATTCGTGCGTGTAAAAAACCGGGTTTTTCAAAAAAACCCGGTTTCTATGCCCGACCCCTTTTAAAACTTTTTTACCCTTTCAATCCTGACGCGATGATACCTTTTGTCAGGGTACGCTGAAACAGAAAAAAGAAAATGATACATGGCAGAGAAAGCAGCAAGGCTGCCGCGCTTTGCAGGTTAATGTTCGTAATGTATTGTCCCCGCATTTGTAACACCCCCAGGGGCAGGGTCTGCACTTTTTCCGAAATCAAGAAAATCAAAGACAGGAAAAAATCATTCCAACTCCAGATAAAGAAGAAAACAAACAGCACCGAAAGCGTTGGCATGATCAACGGCAGCACGATATGGAACAGCACGTACACCTTGCCAGCGCCGTCAATATGCGCAGCGTCAATAAAATCTCTCGGAAAGGTTCCCAACACTGTAGCTAAGAGGTAAGTGCCAAAGGATAAATGCACGGCTGTTAAAATCAGAATAACTGCGACACGGGTATTATAGAGTCCGACTTCTCGGAAGATGTAATAGAGCGGATAGACCAGCGATTCTTGCGGCAGAGTGTTGGCGATCATAAAAAAGATCAAAAACACCACTTTGCCGCGCACACGGCCAATTCCCAGAGCATATCCGTTTAACAGCGAGAGCGCTGTAGCCAGGAGCGTTGTCGGGAGACTAATCACAAAACTATTCCACAACCGGTTGAAGAAACCGAGTTTTTCGGCGGCTTCCTGAATTTGGCCCCAGGCAAATTTTGCAGGCAAGGAAAAGGGGCCGTGCTGCGTGAACTCTTCCTGACTTTTCACTGAATTCAGCCCTACAATACCCAGGGGAAATAAAATAATCAGCAAAAACAAGGAAAGCCCGGCAAGTACAAGTATATTTCCGAGATTTTTGGGAATGTTCATAAAAATAATCCCCCGCAGGACTCAGAACCTAACATAATTTTTTCACCCCCCTCCCCCCCCCTTACAGGCAGCAGGGCTGTTAAGTTCTTTGCTGTTCAGGAGTGCAACGAGCGTTTGCTTCGCGGCTGTGCCGCGACAATCTTGCCAGGGCTTCGCCCTGGTGCAAACGCTCGTTTGCACTCCTGAGCACGCTGTTCCCAATCACTGCTCGCTCCTATACAGAAGCGTCAGAACGAGAACTTAACAGCCTCCTGGGAGGGGGGAGGGGTAGATTTATGCAGGTTCATGCATGAAATCAGTTTGCAGACTCTCGTTTCGATTGCACTACAAGAAAGATCGCGGCAAGCAGAATCAACAGCAGACTCAAAATGGTTGCCACTGCAGATCCGTACCCGACCTGAGCGCGTTCAAAGAAATTTTTAAAAGAAAAATAGCCCGCCACGCTGGTGGCATAGCCTGGGCCGCCTCTGGTCATCGCATAGACGGGCGCGAAGATTTTCAGCGCGTGGATCATCGTAGTCAGTACTACCACAGAAATTTCCGCCATCATCTGCGGGATGGTAATTTTGAACAACGCGCTCCACCATCCAGCGCCGTCAATGGCAGCAGCTTCATACAACTGCGGGTCAATCCGCTGCAGAGCCGACATAAAAATCACCAGCGGATAGCCGATTTGAAACCAGACCATCATCGCCATAATCGAACCGATCGCCAGTTTCGGATCTCCCAACCAGTTTCTCGGTTCCATGCCGAATATTTTCAGTACCTCATTCATTGCGCCCCAATTGGGGTGGAGAATCCATTTCCAGGTATAGGCGGACACCACGACCGTAATCACCTGGGGGAGGTAAAATCCGGCACGGAAAAAGCTGGCCACTGTCTGCCCCATCTGTTTCGCCACCAAATCAAAGAGCAGCACGGCGAGTAAAATACCAATGATGGTGGGAATAACCGTCATCGCAATAATCAGAAGCAGATTGTTTTTAAAAGACATCCAAAACGCAGCATCGTGAAAGGCTCTCGTATAATTAGCAACCCCGATAAATTGCGGGGTTCCGACTCCTGACCATTTTGTAAAACTGATCAAAATGTTCGCCAAAAACGGGATAATGATCAATAGCGTAAAAAAGATACATCCGGGCGCTAAAAAGAGGGAATACTCAATTTGATTGCGTTTTTCGAGGCTCATCATAGTGACAGACTGAGAAACCGGGTTTTTCAAAAAATCCGGTTTCTATACCGGTTTCTCTAATACAGCGTTTTGGAAATAATGACACACTCAGGAGTGCAAACGAGCGTGTGCTGCGGAATCTTCGATTCCGCCATTTCAACGCTTCGCGTTGACGCAAAGGCTCCTTTGCGCTCCTGTCTCAGTTGTATACTATTTACGAAATCATGTACTAGTTGTTTCGGGAAGGGCGCGGCGCAGGTTTCCCGAAACAACTGGTTATATCCTTCCCCTGCGCTTATTCCTTGTAACTGTCATACTCGGCGCTGATGGCATCCAGGAATCCGTCAGCATCGGCGCTCCCGGAAAGCAGCATTTGCAGCCCGCCGCCAAGCACTTCCATAAAATTCGGCACCGGCCAATCCGGATAAAAGGCCAGCCCGTCATTTTTCACCAGGCCGTTGAAGAGTTCATTCAGGCGCTGTGTTTTCGGATCTTCAATGGCTGCCAGATCAGCGCTCAGAGGAATCCCGCCGGCTTCCGCCATGACGGTTTGCGCCTCTTCGCTCAATACGAAATCCAGATAATCGTAAGCGAGTTCTTTATGTTTGGCGTTCTCCGGAACGATGAAGAGGTTGCCGCCGGAACCGGTGTTGAGGGTTTTTCCTGGCATCAGGAACACATCCCAGTCAAAAACAGCGTTATCAATCACCACTTTATACAACCAGCTTCCGGTAAGCATCATCGGGTATTTTTGTTCGGCGTAAAATCCGGGATGCGACGTATCATAGTCAATACCAGTCGCATTCGGGTCGAAATAGCCCTTGTTGATATATTCGATAAATTTCTCTGTTCCGAATCGAAACGCCGGGCCTTTCAGATCAACATCAGCCGCCACCATCTGATACGTATTCGCTAACTCACGATCAGCGTTGTACAGGACAAGTTCGAACCAGTTATGTGTGGCAGGCCATTGGTCTGCTCCCGCTAGAGTGATCGGAATAATTCCATTGGCCACAAAGGTGTCGCAAATCTGTTCAAATTCTTCCAGCGTTGTAGGAACGTTCAGGCCATATTGGGCAAACATGTCTTTGTTATAATAGACCATCACAAATTCACCGTAGGTGGTAATACCCCATAGATCGCCGCTCCCCATGAAACCTTGTTCATTATAACGACACGTCGCCTGAATCGAAGGACTCATAATCTTATCCCAACCCCGTTCCTGAGCCACAGTTTCGAGATTGGTAAGTAATCCTTCCTTTGCATACAACCCAGCGGTGGCGTTCCCTTTATTGATCTGCATCACATCCGGGGCCTCAGCACTGTTCAAGACCATCAGCGCGGTGGTTTGGGTATCTTCAAAGGTCTTTAATTCAAAGACGACCTCGACATCCGGATGGTTTTCTTTGAATTTTTCCAACGCATAATGCCAGGACGCAGACATGGCATTGTCGCGTTCATAAAACCAGACTTTAAAGAGAGTTTTTTCCTGTGCACTGGCGGAAAAGGCCGTCAGCATCACCAATGTCACGCAGAAAACACCCAATAACATACGGCAGACAGATTGTTTCATTAGTACTACCCTCCTGAAAAAATGATGTTAAACACGCATCAGACCTGCTGCAACACGAACCATCATAAAAGGTTTGATGAAAATAGCCATAGAGAATTTTTACAAAAACCTGGAAGATCTGATCAGCAAAAAGAAAACAAAGAGCCTGGAGATTGAAGCAATTACCCCTTATCAAGACTTAAAGCATGAATTTTTCGATATTGCGTGGGACTCATACCGAATTGAATTCTGAACTGCTTTGAAAAATAGAAGGGGTCTTCGTAGCCTGCGTTATAGGCGATTTCTTTGATGGTGAGCGACGTGGTGCACAACATATTCGCACTCCAGGTCAGTTTTTGTTTGAGAAAATAAGTCATTGGAGCGGTGTGCAGATGGCGGCTGAACTGCCGTCGTAAACACGCCTCGGAAATTTCCAAATGTTTACAAAGGTCTCCCAATGTGAACTGCTGCCGCATATTTTTCTGCATATAGCCTAACGCCTGTTCAACGATATGTGGAAGGGGCGACTGAATTGATTGACCCAGGGAGAGAAGAATCTGATACGCCAGCGCACTGGCCTGAAGACCGATCCCGGTTGCACCAGGATTTCTTTGTCCTCGATTTTTATCAGCGCGTCTCCTGAACGCACATATTCAATTCCGAACATGCCGGGCTGGCTGACAAACCGCAGGCGCTCGCCGGCAAACCAGCGCGCGTTGCCGGCGAATAAGACGAGCAGCGGATAGGTGTAATCTTGCGAAATATTCGTGGTCATCAGATAATTCGGAGCCTGAGGATTGTGCACCAGCAGTTCATGCGAATGAGAGGTACAGAGCCAGATCCCTTCATGCCGCAACGCATCCTTATACACCACATGTTTATATCGCATCCTCTATAAAAAAAACGAAAGAAATTCGGAATGAGCCAATCTGGTTTCTTCGGCTTATCCTAAATTTCTATCCTCTATTCCGATAATCAACAACAATATAACATGGATTCATGGTATGTAGAGGACGAGACCTTGTCAAGAAGTTGTTCGACAAAAGAGACGTTTCAGAAAAATTTTGAATCGAATATGTCATATTTTCCCGCACAAGAAGGCTCAGGATTAACAGCCAGCAAACAGGGTCGAACCTGAGGAAGAATGTGTATGAGAGAAATATATTGACAATGCGCAGTGAAAAAAGTATGATAAATAATTACTAGTGTTCTGTCAAGTTATTGTTGACGGGTAGGAGTGCAATCTAGCGATTGCATGCAAACGCTAGTTTGCACTCCTGTCACCCGTCAGCTAAACCTTGAAAAAGCACTAGTTTGGGACACAAGTTTTTATGAGTGTTCTATAACAGATCTCTGGAGGAGTGGCAAAGCTCGGCTTCGCCGGCTACCGCCGGCCAAAGCCAAGCTTTGACACTCCAATTCAACCTGTCAAAATTCACTGTACACTGTTCTTAGTCAGGCACGAAGCGAAGCGGAGTGCCGTTCGCGCTCGTGGTACCAGGCCAGGAATAGCAATAATACACGCGAGCAGTCCAGAGGAAATGGTATGCAAACACATGTCTTATTAAAACCCAATACACTCCTTCCGAAACACTGGTATGTTGGGGCCGTGTGCCTTCTGTGCCTGGGGGTCGCGGTTGGAGGATGCGGAGACGGAGACTCTCCGACTGACGGTTCTCATCATCTTGAAGCGCTTCAGATTGAATCACTGTCGAGAGTCGCAACGTCTTCAGATCTGTGTGCGCTCGCCGCGACACTCAGGAATCTGACCAATAAGAACACGTATTTTCTTTTACATGTTCATGGCTTACGTTCAGGAGGCACAAAGGCGGCTTTTGCAGTCATTGAAGGGACGCTTACCCCTTATGCGACGCAAACGTTTGAAGGCGTGTTGTATCCCCGAACGCTGATGACCTGGGATCGACCGATGAGCTGCGCGGTCGAGTCTTTTGAACTTGATGCTGCCAGCATCGTGCGCTTTAAGCCCACTACAATTGCAGACAGAGGACTGGAAAAG
This sequence comes from Candidatus Vecturithrix sp., assembly GCA_040772385.1. GTDB lineage: Bacteria > Moduliflexota > Moduliflexia > Moduliflexales > Moduliflexaceae > Vecturithrix. Next base: position 2,342,470 of record JAXGYF010000001.1, read on the forward strand.
ATTGACATTCTATCGGCCGAACATGATCAGTTGTCGCGCATGTGTCGCTTAAATATTGTCGTGCAGCCTCGCCTGGCCGAGCACGCTGATATGATTCTGCGTTACGATGCGTTTGATAGCGAAGGGAATCAGATTGCTACCGCGTTCTTTGCTGCCATGCTTGAAAACGTTGAAACCCCGTTCTTTTGCACCTGGTTATCCCCGTCTACCGGCAGCATGTTACAACATTGCAGCGATATTGCGTCATTTGAACTGCATCCTTCAAGCATTGCCTTCTAACAGGCATAGGCATGTGAACGAGACTGTTCACATGGATGACCCCTTTCTGTCTATGCCAGGCGCATGGTTAAGGAGATGCGGCGACGGTCGAGATCCACGTCCAGCACTTTGACCTGCACTTTTTGGCGGACTTTGACGACATCATTCGGGTCTTTGACATATTTGTCTGCCAATTGGCTGATGTGGACCAGACCGTCCTGATGCACGCCGATATCCACAAACGCGCCGAAATTGGTGACGTTGGTGACAATGCCGGGCAGAGTCATGCCGGGCCGCAGGTCTTTGATCTCATGCACGGCCTCGGAAAAGGCAAATATTTCGAATTCAGGGCGCGGGTCTCGTCCGGGTTTGTCGAGTTCGGCCATGATGTCCTGCAACGTCGGCAATCCTACATCATCACCCACATAATTTGACAGATTCAGGCGTTTGCGCAACGCAACGTCTTTGAGTAAATCCTGCACCTGACAACCTAAATCACGAGCCATCTGTTCCACCAGGGCATAGCGTTCAGGATGCACCGCGCTGGCGTCTAAGGGATTATTGCCGCCCTGCACGCGCAGGAATCCGGCGGCCTGTTCAAAAGTTTTTGCGCCCAGGCGCTGCACCTTTTTCAAGGCGGCGCGTGACGGGAAAGGGCCGTTTTCTTCGCGAAATTTGACAATATTTTTAGCAAGCTGAGGTCCTAAGCCGGACACGTAAGTCAATAGCTGCGCACTGGCCGTATTCAACTCCACGCCGACCGCGTTGACGCAGCTCATCACCGTATCGTCCAGGCTTTTCTTGAGCGCGTTCTGGTCAACATCATGTTGATACTGTCCGACCCCGATCGCTTTGGGATCGATTTTCACTAATTCCGCTAAAGGGTCTTGCAAGCGGCGTCCGATCGAGACCGAACCGCGCACCGTCACATCATAATCCGGAAATTCTTCGCGGGCGACCTCGCTGGCTGAATAGACCGAGGCCCCGCTTTCATCCACCATCACAACCGGAATGCCCAAATCCAATCCGCGCAAGAAGCTTTCGGTTTCGCGACTGGCCGTGCCGTTACCGACCGCCACGGCTTCAATCTTGAATTGCCGGCACAATTCCCGCACCACTTTGGCAGCTTGCTCTTGTTGACGTTCGCTCTGGGTCGGATAAATCGTGACATTCTGCTTCAGATTGCCTTGCGCATCTAACGCCACGACTTTACAGCCGGTGCGATACCCGGGGTCAATCGCTAAAACCCGTTTCTGTCCTAAGGGCGGCGATAAGAGCAGTTCGCGCAAATTGGTGACAAACACCTGAATTGCTTCCTGATCCGCTCGTTCTTTGGCTGCTTTCAGAGTTTCTCCTTCTAAGGAAGGGGCGAGCAGGCGTTTATAGGCGTCATGAGCTGCTTCGCGTACATGTTCAATCGCCGGCCCTTCGCCGCGCAGCACAAGCTTTTCCAGGGCCACAATCGCTTCTTCTTCGGAAGGACGGGCATGGACGGTTAAAAAACCTTCGCGCTGGCCGCGCAGCACGGCCAGAATGCGGTGCGACGGGGCCTTTTGCAGCGGTTCCTGCCACTCGAAATAGTCGCGATATTTGGCGGCTTCCTCCTGTTTCTTTTTGACTACCGTGGATTGAAATTGCGAGCGGGTTTCGTACAAATAGCGCTCATAACTGCGAATGCGGGCATCTTCACTAATCCATTCGGCAATAATGTCTCTGGCCCCTTCCAATGCCTGTTCTGCGTTTTCCACGCCTTTTTCAGGATCGATAAACGCGCTGACGTCAATTGCTTTGCCATCCTGTTTGAAGAGGCGATCTGCCAGCGGCTCCAACCCTTTTTCTTTGGCAATCGCGGCTCTGGTGCGTCGTTTGGGACGAAAGGGCAGATAAATATCTTCCAGTTCGGTCATCGTCGCGGCGGCGGCTATTTTCTGCTGAAGTTCTTTGGTCAGTAATTCGCGCTCTTCCAAAGACTTACAGATCGCTTCGCGGCGTTTATCCAGTTCCCGCAATTGTTCTAAGCGGTCGCGGATCGTCTGAATCGCCACTTCATCGAGCGAATCGGTCGCTTCTTTGCGGTAACGGGCGATAAAGGGCACGGTGGCGCCTTCATCCAATAATTTCATCGCAGCCTCAACCTGTTGAGGCGTGATATTCAGTTCTTGTGCAATAATTGCGGCATGATCGAGTTGTTTCATCGTTTTATTTTTCCTGAGTTGAAAAAACCGGCTCGTAGTGAACACTTCAGCGTTTTCTGACAAGGCTAAGAACAACGCTAAAGCGTTGACTACGAACCTTCTTGTTTATCAGCCAACAGACTCTGGCATAAACGTACGCCATCCATGGCATTGACGATCCAATAATCCGCGCCGACATACTGACAGACCTGTTCATTGGTGGAAACGCCGCCAATCACAATGGGAATCCGCGCTAAGGTCTGATCCGGATGATGGCGAAACAGGGTAACTGTCTCTTGCATCGTGCTGTACGAACTGGTTAACAAGCCGGAAAGCCCGACAATATCGGCCTGGAATGTGTTTGCTTGCTCGACAAAAACTGCGGGCGGGATGTCAACTCCCAGATCGCAGACCGTAAAGCCATAACAGCGCAGTAACATCCCCTGAATATTTTTGCCGATGTCGTGAATATCGCCCTGCACCGTGCCTATCAGAATTCGTCCGGATTCATGACCATGCGTCTGTTCTTGAATGACAGGCTGCGCTAATTCCATGATTTCGCGAAAAATTTCACCGGCCATAATCAGCCCGGCGAGGAAATACTGGCCTTGTTCATAGCGTTCGCCCACCCGGCGCATCCCGTGTTGACAATCCTCGACAATTCCGAGCGGGTCATCGCCACGCAGTAACCGCTCACGTACGAGCGCCAGCGCGTCTTGTTCTCGCAATTCAGCGACATGCTCAATTAAAGCCGCCTGCGCCTTCTGGCGGTCATCGGTATGATTGGCTGCCTGACTCGTATTATCCATTTTTGATCCCCACTATCGCGGTAAAATGCAGATAATTATGACGACAGAGAAACCAGCCCCAACTCACGGGACGGTCATTAAAATCATAAAACAGGTGCTCTAAACGGAAAGCTGCTTCCGGTGTTACTGTGTGCAAGAGCATGGCTTCTTCTTCGCACAGCAAACATGTTTCTATGCTCAGCTTGCCATATTTCAGCAGAGCATTGCCGGTCCCGTCAAATAAACCTTTCAGGGCAGTCACTTCCATCTCAGATTCCACAATCGGACGGGTCGGATCGTACAGAAGGTATTCGCGATGATACAAAATCGGATCATGATCGAGGCTGAGCAGGCGGCGAAGGTAAATGGTTTTTGCGCCCACAGCAATATCGAGCTTACGGGCAGTGCGCTCATCAACAGCCACAATCCGCGCGTTCAGCAGCGTGACCGTCATGGAAGGGTTATTGAACAGATGTTGGAGGTCTTGCAAATCAAAGGCCGCCCGACTTAATTCCAGGCTGCTCACAAAAGTGCCCCGTCCCTGAGCCGTAACCACAACGCCTTCGTCAGCCAGAAGATTAATCGTGCGCCGGACCGTCATCGGACTGAGTCGATAATTCTGACAGAGCATGGCTTCGGAAGGGAGTTGATCGCCCGGTCGAAATACCCCGGCAGCTACCTGCCGGCGCAGGATATTCGCAAGTTGGAGATAGGCCGGCTCATAGGAATTGCGATCAATGGTCTCACTCGTTACATCGGTGTAAGCTCTTTTATATGTTTTCATCACAGGTTTTTTCCAGCCCTTTAAGTGTGTATATTCGCGTCAAATTATCTACGCTGAGTGAATCCTGGCATGTTGTTCAACCTTTTGAAAAAAGTCAATTTTTTTCTTGACATCTTCCCTATATAACTATAGAAATTTTGCTTTTCCATCTTCAAGAGAATATAGAACATGGCGACATCACATACGAAAATCATTGCCTGCGCCACTGTGGTTGAAGAGGTGCTCCCCATCCTCCCCGAAGGGATTTCCTGTGAAGTGCTGGATTTTGGTCTGCACCTGACCCCTGAAAAACTGCGTGCGACCTTACAAGAGCGCATTGACGCCGCGGCCGCGGATGCCGATACCGTGATTCTGGGATATGGTTTATGCTCAATGGCGGTGGTCGGATTGAGAGCCAGCGAATGTACCATTGTGGTACCGCGGGTGGATGATTGTATTGCCATTTTCCTCGGCTCGCACGACGCCTACATGGCGCAGGCCAGACGGGAACCGGGCACATATTACTTGACAAAAGGCTGGATTGAGGTCAGCGATACCCCGTTTGCCGAGTACGAACGCCTGGTTGAACGCTATGGCCAGATACGAGCGCTGCGCATGATCAAGCTCATGCTGAAAAATTATACGCGCCTCGCCTTTATTGACACCGGGCATTACGAACAAGAACGCTATCGCGAATACGCCCGCTTGATGGCAAAACAGTTTGATTTGCGTTATGAAGAACTGCCCGGTTCCAGGGCGCTTGTTACAAAGATGATTTTTGGTCCCTGGAACGGCGATTTTGTGATCGCCCGCCCCGGCGAGACGATTATGTATGCTGATTTTAAAACGCCGCTATACCCAAAACCTCAGCCTTGTGATCCCGGTCATCAATGACCGGTCTCAAAGCCAAAGCAGGCTGAAGCCCGCTGATCAATTCCGCAGGGCGCTTTAGTGTCCTTCAGCTTTGAGACTGGCGATTGATCGCCAGACTGAGGTCGAGAGATGTCGACGCCCAGATTAATTTTTACATGTTCATCAATAGGAGGCAGAATTTGTGCCCTGAAACCCGGAAAAACGGAGACTGACCATGTCCAAATCCAGCGACATATTCTCGACCTGTCAAGTTGATTTTGAGCCGATTGGCAAACGCATTGCTGTTGCGCCTGACGTCACGCTGCTTGAGGCGGCCCAACAAGCCGGATTGTCGCTTGCGTCGGCCTGCGGCGGAGTCGGGCGCTGCGGCCAATGCCGGGTTTCGATCCTGAACGGCAGTGTGTCCGTTCCCACGACTGAAGAAAAAATGCTGCTGACCGAAACAGATCTGCGAAACGGAGTGCGGTTGGCCTGTCAAACCCGCGTTCAGAGTCACCTCAAAGTCCAGGTCCCCTCCTCATCGCTGATTACAACCCAACGTCTGCAATTATCCGGCGACAGCGCAGCATTCACGCTTGATCCTGGGGTGCGAGCATACAAGGTTGACGCTCCTTCTCCAGGCTTACACGATTCCCGTTCCGATCTGGAACGCCTGAGAGCGTCATTACCGCCAGAATCGGTGCAAGAGGTAAACGCCGAACCTGCCGTGATCTGCCAGCTCTCCTCGCTTGCCCGTGCCCACGAATGGCGTATGACCGTCTTTGTCAGGCATAACGAAATTATCGGAGTCGTTCCTTCCGGTTCACGACCGGTCGGCATGGCCGTTGATGTGGGGACAACGAAAATTGCGGCCAGCCTGCTGGATCTCGACACCGGCGAGGAATTAGCTGTCGTTGGAGCGTTAAATCCACAAATCAGCTATGGCGAGGATGTGATCAGCCGGCTTGCCTATGTGTTGCGCGTCTCTGAGGGCGGACACAGCCTGGCTGTCATGGTGCGGGATACCCTGAACGATCTGCTCGCGACGTTAACCGAACGCGCTGGCGTCAGCCGCGATCAGGTGGCAGAGGTGTGTCTGGTCGGAAATACGGCGATGACTCATCTTTTGCTGGAATTACCGGTGTTTCAACTTTCCAGATCGCCGTATGTCGCGGCAACTGATGCGGCTGTCACAATCAAAGCCCGCGATCTTGGCCTGATCACTGCGCCCGGAGCCGACATCTATATGCTCCCTTGTATCAGAGGCTTTATCGGGGCGGATCATGTCGCCATGATTCTGGCTGCCGGCCTTGATCGCACGACGTCTGTATCCGTGGGGATTGACATCGGCACGAATACTGAAATTGTCCTGTCTCAACCCGGAGGGCGGCTCACGTCGGTGTCCTGCGCGTCGGGACCGGCCTTTGAGGGCGCACATATCAGCGACGGTATGCGCGCGGCGGCCGGCGCGATTGAGGCTGTTGCGTTGACTGAAACCGGCGTTCGACTCAAAACGGTCGAGAATGCTCCGCCAATCGGATTGTGTGGTTCCGGGATGATTGACAGTGTGGCTGAATTGCACCGTTGGGGCCTTATCAATTCGCGCGGTCGTTTTGAGCGTCAGCATCCGCGAGTCCGGGAAGGACGACATGGCCCTGAATTTCTGGTAGTGTCCGCCGATCGCAGCGGTAGTCAGCGGGATGTCGTCATTACGCAGGAAGATATTAATCAGATTCAATTAGCCAAGGGCGCGATCCGGGCTGGATTGGATATCTTGCTGGAAACGGCGCATACCAGACCAGAGGAGGTGAGTAACGTCATTATTGCCGGAGCGTTCGGATCATTTCTGAATATCCGAAATATTCTCGCGCTGGGGATGTTCCCCGATTTTTCTCATGCCCGGTATAAACAGATGGGCAATGCGGCTCTGGCGGGAGCCAAAGGAGCGTTAATCTCTTGTCAGGCACGCAAACGAGCCTGGCAGATTGCAAGACAAACCCGATACCTGGAATTGACAACCCATCCGCAATTTAAACGACAATTTGCTTTGGGGATGTTGGTTTCAGGAAAGGAGTCAGCATGAAGATTATTGGCGAAAAGATTAACGGCACTCGCAAACGCGTGGCGCAGGCCATCGCGGAACGCGATGCCGTTTTTATTCAAGATCTGGCCCACCGACAAGCTGAGGCCGGTTGCGATTGGTTGGATGTGAACGCCGGCACTCATCCACAACAGGAACCGGAGGATCTGGTCTGGCTTGTTGAGACGATCCAGGCGGTGGTTGAGACACCCCTCTGCCTGGATAGCGCGAATCCGCAAGCGTTGTCGGCTGCGCTTACCTCTGTGAAACAGACGCCGATGATTAACTCGATCAGCGGCGAACCACAGCGCCTGGAACGCATTTTACCCCTTGTGTCGGCATCCGGGAGTCAGGTAATTGCCCTGGCGATGGATGAGAAAAAAATCCCGGAAACCAGCGAAGCGCGCGTCGCCATCGTGCATAATATCCTGAAAGCCACACGTGCGGCGGGAATTCCTGATGAACATATCTATGTTGATCCGCTCGCCATGACCCTCAGCACCAATATTCAGAGCGGAGTGATTTTTTTCGAAACCTTGCGGAGTGTGCATGCAGCCTATCCGGAGGTGCGCTTTACCGCCGGATTAAGCAATATCTCCTTTGGGCTGCCGGCCCGGTCGTTTATTAATCGGGCTTTTTTAACCCTGGCCCTTGCGCCCGGGTTGGATAGCGCTATTCTCGACCCCTTAGACGGGGAACTCAAAGCGGCGATCCTGGCTGCTGAGTTAGTGTTAGGTCGAGACCGGCACTGTTTAAATTATACCCGCGCCTATCGAGCCGGGGTATTTCATCCTTCATCACTGTGAACATGATGCGATTGTACCGGCGAACAGCTTTGTTCGCCGGTACAGATATTTTCAAAGAAGGAGGAGGTTTGTTATGTCTCAAAAATTAATTGATGCCATTACCGATATGCGAGAAGAGGAGGCTCTGAGTATTACGGAGGCTCTGTTGGCAAGTGGAACACCACCGCTAAGCATATTGGAGTCCTGCCGCAAAGCCATGGAAGTCGTCGGCCAGCGTTTTGAAGCCGGCGATTGCTTTGTGCCTGAATTGATGCTGGCCGGGGAAGTGTTGAAACAGATCTCTGAAAAAATCAAGCCCCTGATCCAAGAAGACGCTGCAAGCACCAACAAACTTGGCAGAATTGTTATGGGAACGGTTGAGGGAGATATTCACGATATTGCCAAAGATATTGTCGTCTTCATGTTGGACATCAACGGCTTTGAGGTGACAGACCTGGGCGTGGATGTGCCTCCCGCAAAATTTGTTGAAAGCGTTAAGGCCAACAACGCGGCCATTGTCGGATTGAGCGGGTTCCTGACGCTGGCGTATGATCCGATGAAGGCCACGGTTCAAGCCTTAAAAGCCGAGGGATTGGACACGGTTAAAGTGATGATCGGCGGCGGCCAGATTGACGAGCAGATTCGCCAATACACCGGTGCTGACGCTTTTGGACGCGACGCCATGGCAGCCGTCTCTCTGGCGAAACAATGGGTAGGAGCAGCCTGATGGTTGCTGAAGGCTGACGACTGAAGGTTCACGCAAAGATCGTTTGATAAATTTAGTGAGCCTGGGGGCCTGATTATTGAGCGCGCAGCGCGGCAACCTGCTGAATCGAGGCCGTAAAATTCCAGATGCTCACTGGCGTTGTCTTGACGCACAGCGTCTTTTTGTACCCAAAAGGAGGTTTACCACCATGTTTACCATTCCTGAAAATTGGAACACCCTCTCGTCTAAGGAAAAAATGGAGGCCCGCTTTGCAAGCTGGATGTCATCCAAGATTGAATTTGCCACCCCTGAAGCACAACAAGCTTATATTCAGCGTATTCGAATGATTCAGACGGTGACAAATTTGAAAACCCCTGAGCGCGTGCCCATCATCCCGTGGATGGGAGTGTATCCGGCGGAGTATGGCAATATTACGGTCGAAGAAGCCATGTATGATTATGAAAAATTGGGAGCAGCCTGGAAAAAATTCAATCGCGACTTCCAGGCCGACGGTTTGACCACATGCAGCTTGATCGGGCCGGGAAAAGTGTTCGAGATGCTTGATTACAAAATCTATTATTGGCCTGGCCATGGCACGCCGGCTAATCGCTCGTATCAATGTATTGAGGGCGAATACATGGGCGCCGACGAATACGATCTGTTGATTACCGATCCCAGTAATTATTTTCTGCGCTATTATCTGCCGCGTGTGTTTGGCGCTTTAAGCCCATGGCAGATGTTAGGGGCCTTCACGGATATTATCGAGTTACCCTTTGTCGGCTTAGGTCTGATCCCGATAGGGATTCCGCCGGTGCAGCAAGCCTTCCGGACGCTTTTAGAAGCCGGTCAGTCCGTGATGGAATGGATTTCGGCGGTTGGCGCGATTGACGGCGAGTCTATTGCGACCCTGGGAGTGCCCAGCATTATCGGCAGCCTGAGTAAAGCGCCCTACGATATTATCGGCGACACCATGCGCGGCACGCGCGGGATTATGCTGGATATGTACCGCCGCCCTGCCAAGCTGATCGAAGCCATGGAGCGTATTGTGCCGATAGCGATTGACATGGGTGTTCGCTATGCGACTGTCAGCGACACCCCAATGGTGTTTATGCCGCTGCACAAAGGCGCGGACGGGTTCATGTCGAACAACGATTTCAAAAAATTCTACTGGCCGACGCTGAAAGCCGTGATTTTAGGTTTGATCGAAGCCGGCGCCGTGCCGTATCTGTTCGTTGAAGGCGGCTACAACCAGCGTTTAGATCTGATCACTGATCCCGACATCCCGGCCGGTCGCACGATCTGGCTGTTTGATCAGACTGATATGAAAGCGGTCAAACAGAAATTAAGCGGATGGGCGGCTTTTGGCGGGAACGTTCCCGGTTCGCTTTTGAAAGCCGGACAGCCGCAGGAAGTTGAGGATTACGTCAAGAAGCTGATTGACGAGGTCGGCCAGGATGGCGCGTATATCCTGTCGAACGGCGCGGTACTTGACGACTGTACGCCTGAAAATTTCCACGCGTTTATTGATACGGGCAGAACGTACGGGGTCTATAAATAATCTTGAGGTCGTAAAAACCCTGTTAAAAACCGGGTTTCTTGAAGAAACCCGGTTTTTCGAGTTCGTTAGGAACGTTTAAATTTTTGTCACCATTCCTATTTGCAGCGGGATAAAGCGCTCGCCAAATTTAATCGAACGCCCGCGATCCATTTTACCCCGTGTTTGGAGAGTTCGATCACGGTGCGTTTGATTTTTTCTTCCGACGCTTTGATCCGTTCTTTCGTGTCTTCATAGCGCACCTAAATTTTATACAGAAAACGTTTGATCTTGCGGGTCGGAGTTTTCTCAAATTCCTTCGGATAGAGTTCGATTTGGGAGATTGCGCTGTACACCGGAAGGGATTTGTTCAGGGCCTTGCGATTCTTTTCCATTTTCTCTTTGACTTGCAGTTCATTTAAACCTTTGGCATCAACCAATTCCAAATCCGGATAGACCAGGGCGTAAAGCTTGCCTTCCTTCTCCAATACCACCGATTCCTGCACATAAGGCAGGTTATTGATCTGGGCTTCGAGTTCTTCAGGGTAAATATTTTGCCCTGAAGGGCCGAGGAGCATATTTTTGCTGCGCCCTTTGATGTAAATAAATCCATCCTGATCGCGCAATCCTAAATCGCCGGTATCAAGCCAACCTTGGTTATCAAGGACTTCCTTTGTGGTCTCTTCGTTCTTATAATAGCCGCGCATGACATTTTCGCCGCGCACGAGAATATTCCCGACAATCGTACAGGGATCGGGAGAATTGATCGTGAGCTCCAGGTAATTGATGGCGCGTCCCACAGAATGGCTGCGGTGCACATTCCAGGCCGAATAGCCGATCAGCGGGCCGCACTCGGTCATGCCGTAACCGATGGTGAAGGGAAATTCGATTTTTTTGAGAAAGTTTTCGACTTCCTCATTTAAGGCCGCGCCGCCGATCACAATTTCATAAAAATTGCCGCCAAAGGCATCCACAAGACTCTGACGGATTTTTTTCAACAGGAGGTTTTTCGCCCACTCTATTTTCATCAGCCAGCGCACAAGCGGTTTGTTCAACGTGGGTTTGATCTTTTTCTGATAAATTTTTTCAATCACTAACGGCACCGAAAGAATCAGCCGAGGCTTAACCTCCTGGAAGGCTTGCAAGATAATTTTGGGTGAGGGGGGCTTGCCTAAAAAGGTGATATGGCAGCCCAATGTCACCGGAAAAAGGAAATCAAAGGCGCAGCCATAGGCATGGGCGAGCGGCAGAAATGAGACGATAGCATCACCGCATTTCAATGGCATATTTTTCTGGGCGAACAGGATATTCGCAAGCAGACTGTTATGATCGAGCATGACCCCTTTTGAAAACCCGGTGGTGCCCGAGGTGTAAACAATGGTCGCCAATTCGTCATTTCCGACCTGTTCACAGGAGAACGAACTGGGCGAAAACGTAGCAGTGTTTTCGGAACCAGAGGGCACTCCTGTTTCCTGAACGATCTGCGCTGTCTGTTTTTTGCGGGAATGGAGCAGAGCAAAATTCGTCAATGAGAAGATGGCGTCGAGATGCGGCATCTGAGTTTCATCCAGTTGCTCGTACATCGCGTCCGCAATAAATAAGAGAACCGCATCAGAATGGTTAACGATATGTTGAATATTATCGGCGTTGAAATCAGGCAGAATGGGCACAATCACCGCGCCATACGTGATGGCCGCCAGATACGTGACACCCCAGTTGACCGAATTTCGACCGGCCAGGGCGATTTTGTCTCCCTTTTTCAGATGCAGTTTGCGGAAAATGGCATGTAACCAGGCGATCTGTTCGGCCGCCTGACCATAACGAAGCCTACGTCCCTCATAATCGGAAAATGCAGGATATTCCCAATGTTTTTTGAATGCCTGTTCCAGGCATTCAACAAAATTTTGTGCTAACACCGTTGCTACTCCTTTTGTGTAAATATATGATAAAAACTGGGTTTCTTAAACAATAGTTCGGACAGTTTTCGTGTGACCCCCCTTTATCCCCGCGTAAACGGGGGGAAATGAGCAATAGGACGTCTCATATGTGCTTCCCCCCGCTTGCGGGGGGATTGAGGGGGGTGGAATCAAAACTGTCCGACGTATTGTTAAAGAAACCCGATTTTTTCAGCGTTTGAAACTGCATGACACGTGATAAGCAAAAATGTTCAAATTTGGCTGTCTTACTGATAAACATGACAGAACCCATATTACTCAGTCCTCCTTGTTCCCCAGGGCTGTTACGTTCTCGCGGGGAAAAGCTGTGACCCCCCTTTTATTCCCCCCGCAACTTGCGGGGGACTAAGGGGGGAGAACGTAACAGCCCTGCCTCAGTCCCCTCCTCAATGCTGTTGACTTAAGCGTCTGTATCCCTTTCAGGGAATGTGTTCGATGGCCTTTCAAGCCCCAGGGTGGCGGCCCTGGGCTAATATATGTTCCCCCTTCGGGGCACAAACCCAAAACCCATACCTGTAAGGGGGGCAGGGGTGGATCTATTGTGCTGATGCCTCGTCCGCCCGGCCATCAATGGCCGGTCTCAAAGCTGAAGTCCGCTCCCGAATTCCACGGGGCGCTTCTGCCTGGCAGACAGGTCAGCGTCCTTTCCTGCTTATCTTCTTTCCTGTCGTTCTTCGTATGTGTCGTTGTCAGAGTGTTAGCCTGAAACCCTGAGGATTTGTCAATCTTAAAATACAAAAAACTCGCCTGATCTTTGAGAAAATTTAGTTGACAGAATAATTAACAGCACACATATAGATAAATGGTTTGATCATTTGTATTTTTAGGCTGAGGGGATAAACCTCTGCACGAATGTGAAAAGACTGATCACAGATCAATTTTCCTGGTGTGCAGGGAAGAGACCTGTTATAACCAGCAGTGTGGCGTATGGGGGCAGCAATGGGAAACATGGTATTTGAACGATATGCAAAGTTGTTTGAAGTTGTTGATCTCGTAGAAATTTTAGAAAAAAGCATCAAAAAAATCTCACCTTTTGACATTTCCTTCCAACAGCAAAATGTCATGCGTACAGTCGTCAATTCCCTCTGGCCTGTGATGGCAGGCGCTATCTATTTCTTTGGCTGGAGAACTCTGGTGATGACGCTGATCTCGATTCTGACCTGTGTTGTGACTGAGTGGCTGTTTGTCAGAAAGGGGAAGCCGGGCAAGGTTTCTGAAGCGGTGTTTGTGACGGCGATTTTATATGCAATGGTTCTTCCGCCGACACTGCCATTTCCGATGCTGATTTTGGGAGCGATCTTCGGCATGGTTTTCGGGAAAATGGCCTTTGGCGGATTTGGAATGAACGTCTTTAATCCGGCTTTAGTGGCTCGCGCATTTGTGTATATTACCTTCCCCATTCATTCTACCGCGATGTGGACGCCGGCCGCAAAATTCTCTCAATTTCCAGGCGGCCTGAGTGCCTGGCTGTTTTCTCCGGCTTCCGAGCCGGTCTCTGCCATTACAGCGGCGACGTCATTGAGCGCGTACCGCGACGGCGCGGCAACTCTGCCGAGCCTGTGGCAGTTATTCTTTGGGAATATCAGCGGGCAATTCGAATCCCTGGGACAGACAACCCTGATTGGCGGCGGCTCAGTGGGAGAAACCTCGGTCTTGCTCATCGCTCTGGGCGGCGTGTATATTCTGTATAAACAGGCGGCAAATTGGAAAATTGTGGCAAGTTTCTTTGGTTCATTTCTCGTGTTCCAGACGATTTTCCACCTGATTTCGCCGGAAAAAGTGGGCAGCCCGCTGTTTGGGTTGTTCGTCGGCGGAGTGATGTTTGCGGGCTTCTATATGCTGACTGATCCGGTTTCGGCCGCCAGAACAGATCCCGGTCGCATGATTTTCGGCATCCTCGTGGCGTTGTTCACGATTTTAATCAGGGCCTATTCGTTGTTTGCCGGGGGGGTCATGTTTGCCGTGTTGTTAGGCAATACCTTTAATCCGATTATTGATTATACGGTTAATAGTTTCCAGAAAAAAGCATAAAGGGGGCGGTTATGGAGCAAGGAATCAAAACCATCAAATTTATGGTGATCGTGTCAGTCGTGTTTATTGCGGTGCTGGCGACGATTAATGAAGTCACAAAAGCCCGCATAGACCAGAATTTTGAAATTGAACAGGCCAAATCAATGCTCTACGCCTTCAATATTTTTCCGGAAGGATATGCTGAAGATCAGATGGCCTCGACGAATGTGACGGCGGATATTCCCTGGAAAGAAGGCGAAGTGCTGCAAGTTCTGCAAACACGACTCGAAAAAATACGCGTGCCTATTCCTGAATCCTTGCAACAAGAGCTGCAAGGGACGTTTTTGCAAGGCCAGACCTCTCTTGAAATCTATGCCGGCAAAAACGACCAGGGGGAAGTGACCGCCTATGGTCTTCCTCTGTATGGCAAGGGACTGTGGGGCACAATCGAAGGTTTTGGCGTGATTTCGGCGGATTTGAAAACCATGATCGGGATTGATTTTACGAAACAGGTTGAAACCCCGGGGTTGGGAGCGCGCATCATTGAAAAAGAATATAAATATTTCTTTCGCAATCTTGACCTGAGCGGATTTTTTGAGACGACTGCCGGCCAAAAACCAGTGATTATGGTCAAAGACAAGGAACAAACCAATATCGAGTCTTCTACTAACAGTGTTGAAGCGGTAACAGGAGCCACTCAAACATCACAAGGCGTGTTAGAGATGGTTAACAATAACTTCGCAGCGTATCTCAAAATTCTTCAAGCCTATAAGGAGCAAGCGTAACTATGGCAGCCAAAACACAAGTCATTGACGTCATCAAAGAGGATCTGTGGAAAAATAATCCGGTGACGGTGCAGATTCTGGGAATTTGTTCAACCCTCGCGGTCACGAATATTTTCGTGAATACGCTGATTATGGGGCTTGGATTGACTTTTGCCACGGCGTTTTCCTCGCTGACTATTTCATGGATGCGTAACGTGATTCCGGCGCGCGTCAGAATGATGGTGCAAACGCTGGTGATCGCCAGTTACGTAATCGTGATTGATATTGCCCTGAAAGCCTATGTCCCGACTATCAGTCGCGCTCTGGGGCCTTATGTCGGTTTGATCATCACCAATTGCATTATTATGGGGCGTCTGGAAGCGTTTGCTTCATCCAACGAACCGAAAATTGCCTTTGTTGACGGGATTATGTCCGGCATAGGCTATTCCTGGGTCTTGTTGGTGATTGCATTTTTCAGGGAATTGTTAGGTTTTGGCACTATTCTGGGGTATCAGGTGTTGAACCCGTTAATGCACGGTATCGGCGTGTCCGGCGGGTGGGTGCAATGGTCGTTTATGATTATTGCGCCGGGCGGATTCTTTATGCTCGCAATCTTTATTTGGGTCGCCAATACCTTTGCTACGGCAAAAGTGAAAAAAAATTGAGAAAGGACTCAAGTGACTCAAGTTGAACATCCCTATCCTCACGCTTTAATCACTTGACACTTTAGTCCCTCTGGTCCTTTGAGTCACTGACAAACTTTTCAAGAGGAGACAACTATGGAAAATTTATCGCCCTGGGTGATTTTTTTTGCCTCAATTTTTACCGGAAACATTTTACTAGCCTACTTTCTGGGGATGTGTTCGTTCCTTTCGGTTTCTGCGCAGGTCAAAACCTCGCTCGGACTGGGCATGGCCGTGACCTTTGTGCTCACAATTACGGCCGCTCTGAATTATCTGGCTTATTGGTACATCCTTGACCCGCTGGGACTCGATTATCTGCGCTATATTGTCTTTATTATTATCATTGCAGCCGCAGTGCAACTCTCCGAAATGGTGATTGAACGGTATTCCGAAGCGTTGTATTTGAATTTAGGGATCTTTCTGCCGTTGATCACGGTCAATTGCGCCGTATTGGGGGTCTCCTTGTTTATGGTGATTCGCAAATACAACTTCGTGCAAAGCGTCATGTTCGGAGCCGGCAGCGGGATCGGCTGGATGATGGCGATTTTGGCTCTGGCCGGTATTCGGCAGCGTCTCAATGAAAAACGGCTGCCGGAAGCCTTGCGCGGCCCTGGCATCGCCTTAATTATCTCAGGCCTTATGGCCATGGCGTTTATCGGTTTTTCGGGCATGGTTCAGCTTCAGTAGAAGCCAGACATAGAAACCGGGTTTTTTCAAAAACCCGGTTTCTTCTACATGGGAGAGGAGGAGAGTATGGCAATAAAAATGGTGCTGTTGTCTGTGGTGTCGGTAGCCGGTATTAGTGGAATTTTAGCTGCGTTACTGGTGATTGCCGAACGCTATCTCGCCAATTACGGAGAATGTAAAATTGACATCAATCAGGGGAATAAAGTGTTGACGGTGCAGGGAGGCGCGAGTTTGTTATCCAGTCTGGCCCGCGCGAAGATTTTTTTACCTTCTGCCTGCGGCGGACGCGGAACCTGCGGATATTGCAAATGTAAGGTGGTGGAGGGCGTTGGACCACTGCTTCCGACTGAAGAGCCGCTGCTCGATCCGCAAGAACGAGAGCAGCAGGTGCGCATCGCCTGTCAGGTAAAGGTGAAACAGGATATCAAGATTATGATTCCTGAAGAACTTTTCAATATCAAACAGTTCGACGCGCGGGTCACTGTGCTGAAAGACCTGACCTATGACATTAAACTGCTGCGGTTGGAATTGATCGATCCGCCTGAGGTTACCTTTAAAGCCGGTCAATACGCCCAATTGCAAACAAAACCCTACGACAAAGTGAAAGATTCGGTGTCGCGCGCCTATTCTATGGCTTCGCCGCCTTCAGTCAAAAACCAGATTGATCTGATGATCCGTCTGGTGCCAGAAGGGATTTGTACAACCTGGGTACACCAACATCTGAAAGAAGGCGAGCAGGTGAAATTGATTGCCCCGGTCGGCGATTTTTATGTGCGTGAAGGAGAAGGAGAAATGATTATGGTGGCCGGGGGATCCGGCATGGCGCCGTTGGCCTCGATGTTGGCAGATCTGGCAGAAAAAAAGAGCGAACGTCAAATTACGTATTTCTTTGGAGCCGTGACAAAACGCGATCTATTCTATCTGGATGAAATGCACGCGCTTGAACAACGATTACCGAATTTTCGCTTTGTCCCGGCATTATCAAAACCTGCTCCTGAAGATGAATGGCAGGGGGAAACCGGGTTAATTACGATGCCTTTGGAAAATTACATTAAAGATCGGGACAATACTGGAGTTCAGGCGTATATGTGTGGAAGTCCCGGCATGATCAACGCCTGTGTCGGGGTCCTTACAAAACATGGGGTGGAGAAAAAGAATATTTTCTTCGATCCCTTTGCGTAGTGAAAGGGACTCAAAGGACTTAAGGGACGCAAGGGACACAAGTTAAGGAGGGCTCTTCAACTTGCGTCCTTTGCGTCCCTTAAGTCCTTTGAGTTCCTGGAGTCACTTTTATGAAAGAAACTCCGCAAGAAAAACAATTGCACGAAAATTTTTTGCCAGGGAAGATTACCCGTGAAGGCTTTTTGGGCGACGACACACGCCACGTCCATGATATTATTGAAGACGATGCGCATACATTGGCGCGTTTAGGCGTCAGCCGCGAACAAATTGCCGACCGGCTTCAATATTTCATTGAGGAAGGCAAAAAAGGATTAGAAACTGTCGTGGACGTAGGGGATTATACGGCCCATGTCGTCTGGGACCGGGGGATGCTGCCATCGCCGTTTGGAGGCGCGAAACGGCTCTACCATAAAATTGTGGCGACCGTGGTGAATAAAAAGCTGCAAAAAAAGATTCGATACAGCCAGTTAAACGTCCACATGATCCGTGATTATGGCTTTTTCGAGGGAAAAGGGAGTGCGTTTCGTTTAGAACCGGAAGAAGTGCTTGAGGTGTTAGAAATCCCTCGTTCAGAAGAAGGGGATAAGTGACTAAAGCGAGAAGAAGTGGTTAAGGGGCTAAAAGAACTCAAGTGGCTATCAAGTTTGAGAAAGAATCTTCAACTTTAGTCCTTTGAGTCCTTTTAGCCCCTTATAACCGTCCAAAGAGGTCTGATATGACAAAACATGAACTGATGTATAAAGTTGAACAGATTTTAGAAACCACCCATGCGGGCATTCTGGCCACCCTCGATCAACAGAGTAAGCCCCGGATGCGTTGGATGACGCCGGCGGTTTTAAAAGGCCGGGCAGACGTCTTGTTTGCAGTGACCTCGCCGGATTTTCACAAAGTGGCACAGTTAGAAGCTCATCCTGAGGTCGAGTGGATGATTCAGACCCGCGCCCTGGACCAGATTGTCAACCTGAAAGGCAAAATAAATGTCCTGGATAATCCGTCGATCCGGTCAGAGGTGATGGAATATCTTGGCAGACAACTCACTGTGTTTTGGCGTGTGAATACGGAAAAAACCGATTTTCTTGTCCTGGAAACGATTCTTGAGCAGGGGATATTTTTCCGCCCCATGAAAGGGGAGAAAATAACCGTGACATTTTAAGAAACGGTTTGAACACTCAAACATGAGGAGTGCCAATGCCTGGCTTTGGCAGTCAAAGACAAGCGTTGGCAGATCTGATCACGGACAATCTCACAGAGATGTTCATGAGGGAGGAACTATGAGCACAGCACGAGACATCACACAGTATGAAAAACCGTTTTTACTGAAACTGCTCAAAGAGATGCTGCTGATTCGACGCTTTGAAGAAAAATCGGCTCAAATGTACGGCCTGCAGAAAATCGGCGGGTTTTGCCATCTCTACATTGGGCAGGAGGCCGTAGCCGTTGGCTCCATTGCCGCGTTGGATTTGCGGAAAGATTATGTGTTAACCGGCTATCGCGATCACGGCCATGCTCTGGCCTGCGGCATGCATCCAAACGTTGTCATGGCAGAACTTTTTGGGAAAGTGACCGGTTGTTCACGAGGGAAAGGCGGATCGATGCACCTGTTTGACGCAGAGAAACATTTTTATGGCGGGAACGGAATTGTGGGCGGCCAGATTCCGATGGCGACCGGCGTGGCATTGAAAATTAAATACAAACAGGAAGATGGCGCGGTTTTGTGTTATTTCGGCGATGGCGCCATTCATCAGGGGGCGTTTCACGAAAGTTTGAATTTAGCTAAAATTTGGAACCTGCCGATCGTCTATATTTGCGAAAACAATCAGTATGGTATGGGCACCGCTTTCCATCGCGTCTCTTCAGTGCACGATTTTTCCGTGATGGGGGCTTCCTACGGAATTCCCGGAAAACAGGTCAATGGCATGGATGTAATAGAAGTCTATGAGGAAGTGGGACAGGCGGTGCAGCAAGCTCGCGCAGAAGGACTGCCAAGTTTTCTGGAAATCAAGACCTACCGCTATCGCGGGCATTCAATGAGCGATCCGGCGAAATATCGTACAAAGGAAGAACTGGACGAATATAAACAACGCGACCCGATTGTGTGGCTCAAAACCGGAATGCTCCAGAAAAAATTCCTGTCTGAGGATGAATTTCAAGCGATTGATCAAGAATGTAAAGAGATTTCCAACGAATCGGTCACATTTTCCGAAAGCAGCGAAGAACCTGCGCTTGAAACCATGTATGAAGATATTTTGGTTTAAAGGAAATGTTGATTGTTGAATGTTGGATGCTAAGTCCATCATCCAACATTCAACATTCACATATTCGCTATGCCAATTATTACCTATCGTGAAGCCTTACGCCAGGCCATGGACGAAGAAATGGCCAGGGATGACCATGTGATCCTTCTGGGAGAAGAAGTCGCGGAATACAATGGCGCCTATAAAGTCAGCCAGGGATTATGGGAAAAATATGGGTCCAGCCGGGTGATTGATACGCCGATTACCGAAGAAGGCTTTACGGGCGTCGGCATTGGGGCAGCAACCGCTGGTTTGCGTCCGATTGTGGAATGGATGACCTTTAATTTCTCTTTGATGGCGATCGATCAGGTGGTCAATAATGCGGCTAAAATGCGCCACATGTCCGGTGGACAATTAAAAACGCCCGTCGTGTTTCGCGGTCCTAACGGGCCGGCCGAATACCTGAGTTCGCAGCATTCTCAGGCACTGCAAACGTATTATGCCCATGTTCCGGGTTTAAAAGTGGTCGCTCCGGCGACTCCTTACGACGCCAAAGGGTTGTTGAAATCCGCGATTCGAGATGACAACCCTGTGGTCGTTCTGGAAGCGGAATTAATGTATGCCTGGAAAGGGGAAGTGCCTGAAGAAGAATATCTGATCCCGATCGGGGAAGCGGATATCAAACGGGTTGGCGATGATGTTACGATTGTGACCTATTCCAAACCGTTGAAACTGGTGCAGGAAGCCGCCCAGACGCTTGAAAAAGAAGGCATCAGCGTTGAAATCGTGGACCTGCGTTCACTCCGGCCGTTAGATGAAAAAACCGTGTATGCTTCGGTGACAAAAACAAATCGCTGTGTGGTCGTGGATGACTCCTGGCCGTTCGCCAGTGTTGGATCCTCTGTCGCCTGGCTGATCTCGAAAAATTGTTTTGATTTGTTAGATGCCCCGGTCGAACTGGTGAGTTCTGAAGATGTGCCGATGCCCTATAATCACCGGTTAGAGCTTGCGGTTCAGCCGTCTATCGAGAAGGTGATCGCGGCGGTGAAGAGCGTGTTGTATCAAGAATAACGGAAAGGAGGAAAAATCATGGCAGAACAAATCTTAATGTTAGCGCTGTCACCGACAATGGAAACCGGCGCGATTGCCAAATGGCACTTTCATGAGGGAGATGCGGTGGCATCCGGCGCGGTCTTATGTGAAGTGGAAACCGATAAGGCTGTCATGGATTATGAAGTGACAACCGAAGGGGTGTTATTAAAGATTCTTGTGCCTGAAGGCAGCGAAGCCAGTGTTGGCGAAGCGATTGCCATCATTGGAAAACAAGGCGAGGACATTCGCGATCTGGTGGCCGAAGCATCCTCGAAACCTGCGAAAACTCATGAAGAACCTCAGGAGGAAGACAAAGAACGTGCTGCGGAATCTCCTGGGCCGAGTCCGGGAAAAGATGAAACTTCTGCAAAGCCGGAAGTTTCAGGCAAGAAAGTTCGCTCTTCCCCTTTAGCCAGAAAACTGGCACAAGAAGCGGGGCTTGATCTGCATGCGATCAAAGGCAGCGGTCCCGGCGGTCGTATTGTTCAACAGGATATTGAACGGGCGGTTCAGGAGCGGCCCGCAGGTGCTTCGCCTGCGGCCATTTCTCAAACTTCCGGTCTGACGGATGAAGTGGTGCGCGTGTCGCAGAAACGTAAAATTATCGCCCAGCGTCTGTCCGAATCCAAATTCTCGGCCCCGCATTACTATTTGAAAGTGGTCGTCAGAATGGATGAGGTGCTCCAGGCGCGCAGCGCGCTGAACGCCAGAAGTACGTCCAAAGTCTCTCTGAATGCGTTTTTGCTCAAATTTGCGGCAGAAGCCATTAAAAAGCACCCAATGCTCAATTCAACCTGGAACGGCGATACACTGATTAAGCATGGCAGCGTGGATATTGGCCTGGCCGTCGCCCAACCCGACGGATTGATTACTCCGGTGGTCAGAAATTGCGGACAAAAAGGAATTGTGGAAATTGACCAGGAACTCAATGTGCTGATTCAAAAAGCGCAGGCCAACCGGCTTGAACCGGCAGAATATTCGGGCGCCACGTTTACAATCAGCAGCCTTGGCTCTTTCGGCATTCACGAATTTACCGCGATTATTAATCCGCCGGGATCCGCGATCCTGGCGGTCGGAGAAATTCACAAAGAACCGGTAGTTAACGACCAGGACCAGATCGTGATTCATTCCAATCTGATTCTGACCCTGTCGTGCGATCACCGCGTCATTGATGGAGCTGTCGGAGCGATGTTTCTCAAAGATCTCAAGGAGATGTTGGAGCATCCGATCCGGACCTTGTATTAAGCCTGAGTGCTAATAACAGGACTGACGCAATACTCCCCTCAGTCCCCTCGTAAACGGGCAGGGCTGTTAAGTTCTCGCAGAGAGAACCTGGGGACCCCCCTTATTCCCCCCGCAAGCGGGGGGAAACAGATCAACCTCCCCCGCTTGCGGGGGACTGAGGGGGTAGAACTTAACAGTCCCCTCGTAAACGGGGGGAAGCTCACAGAAGAGCGTTACGCCTCTTCCCCCCGCTTGCCGGCTGACAGGGGGAGGTATGTTGTGCTGATGCCTCGTCCGCCCAGCCATCAATGGCCGGTCTCAAAGCTGAAGCAGGCTGAAGCCCGCTCCCAAATTCCACAGGGCGCTTCAGCGTCCTTCAACGTTGAGACTGGCGATTGATCGCCAGGAGACAGGGCACACGAGTTTGCCCCTCACGTGATACCGACCCCTGTCAGCCCGCAAGCGCGGGGAGAAAGGGGGGTGTGCGTAAGTCCTGAATAAATAATTTTTGGGCACAGCAGAAACCGGGTTTTTTGAAAAAACCCGGTTTCTTTTATTGATAATCACGTAGATGTGAACAGAAAAAAAATATTCTGTTGACATTTTGCGATCTCATCAATAAATTGTCCTAAATGAATCGAACCAGGATCAACGAAACGCCAGTCGGGCGAAATCCTGGCGTCTTGCACGGAATTTCAAAGAGTTGGAGTGAAAAAGGAGATGGACTATATGCGTTCCGCAGTAAAAGAGGGGTTTCCGATCTCACTGGCAAAGTACACCCCGACGGCCATGCAAATCTCTCGCAGCGATTTTCTGTATGGCGTTTCGAAGCAGATGTTTGATTTTTTGAAAATTATCCCTTTCATGCGTGGAGAAGGGCAAGATCGAACGAAATTTTCAAAACGGTTGTATGAATATATCGCCAGTCAATCCGAATTGGCCGAGATCTTTTTAGATAGCTGCGGGGCAAAAGAAAACCGGGCCTGGTTTTTTTTGAGAGAACTGGTAGCGGCGATTCGCTGCCTCGGGAAAGTCTGCTATGTGCTGCGCTATCTTGAACTGCGCATATCCTCCTATGAAATCGCCGATCAGGAAACCCTGGAGTTTCAGATGATTACCGCGAATGTGCGCGAACTCTTTGATCGCATGCTGCAAAAAGCCTTTGCGCATTTTGAAACAGAAGCCCGGTCCCTGAATATCGAGATCCCTAAACAAGGGATACAAAGTAGTGATTTTCCCTTTTTCCGCTCCCCGGGTAAATTGTATGCTGATCTGTGGGTTGAGACATCAAACAAGAAAGATGAAGCCATTATCAAAATCGCCACATCCTATCTGGAAATTGCTGAGGAATACAATGAACTGGGATTTTGTCGAATTTTTACCATCGAGCAGCTCCTCAATATGGTTCCTGAACATGTGAATGAAGAACGATTGCGAATATTCGAGGCTCAGGTTCATAACCTCCAATCCGTGTATGATACTTATATTCAATACACCCGCATGGAAGCGAATGATCCGCGTTTAAGCAAATTGCGCAGTTACGTCTCAATGGCCCTGCATCTTTTAGAAATCGCGACTGTTCTGGTGCATTTTCATGAACGTCATGAACTCCATTCACGTTATCTTGAAATTTACCGCAAGCTGCAGAGTATCACCGGAACCTACCAGATCCTTGATATAATGGGAAATTACGCCCTGTTTTATTGTACCAAATTTCTCCAAAAAGGCAAACAACTGAGTGAAGAAACCGTGATGGATTACGCTCAGATTACGTCAAAACGAATTCCGGTGCCGATCTATCGTGGCTTTCACGTACGCCCCTCAACCTATGTGGCGAAGATTGCCCGACATTATGGCACAGAAGTGCAGATGCATCTGGACGACGACGTGTATGATGCCAGTTGCGTGTTTGATTTGTTTCGTGCCAACGAAAAGATTAACATGGAAAAACGCCGCCTGATTGCGAAAAAACTCTTGAGCGCCCAACATATCACCCCGGCAGCCAAAAGCGCTTTGCCGCACGTAATTAAACGTGAACTCAAATATCTGATCGATGAAAAACTGATTGTGGTTCACCAGGAAATTTTGCCTGAAGATCAAACTATTCCACCGCTCGAAAAAGAAAAACTGCTGGCGGAAGATGTTCGCAGCGTAATCAATGAGATTATTACCCGCTTACTCGCCCTGGGTAAAATTGATATTATTATGCCGATTTCGGTGACATTTATCGGCGATAAACGCCCTTTACACGATATTGCAATTCTGGCGGCATATGGTTATGGCGAAGACGCGAAAGGTAATAATGTTCCCCTTCCTGAAGAAATTTCGTATTTGTATAAATGATGACGTGTGTGAGCGTTAACGTGTTGAGGTGCTGAAAATGCCCTGGTATCAGGTGAAACAACGAAACGCAAAAACGTCACACCACCAAAATGTTGACCCGCTTCAACACTTAACCACTTAAAAACTCAAACACTTAAACACTTTTTCTTGACATTATTTCAATTCCAGGGTAGAAATGCTGATGATCCAGGAAATGAAGACAAGGAGGCTATGAACATACGGGAAATTCAGGGGGCATCCGAGGTGGTGGCGCAGCATACGCCAGTGTTAGTTCAGGAGGTCCTTGCCGGGCTGCAGTGTGAACGCCGGGGGGTGTATCTGGATTGTACTGTAGGATGCGGCGGACACAGCGCGGCAATTCTGGCGCAGCATCCTGAAAATCGCGTGCTGGCGATTGATCGGGATGCTGCCGCGCTTCAAATCGCGGCGCAGCGGCTGGCCCCATACCAGGAACGGGTGACCTTTTTTCACCAACGCTTTGAACAAAGTGAACGGATCTTCGCCGCGCATGAACGGGTTGACGGCATTCTTATGGATTTAGGCGTCTCGTCGCTGCAATTAGAGGATGCTCCGCGCGGATTTAGTTTTCAAAAGCCCGGACGCCTGGATATGCGTATGAACCAGGAAGACGAACACCGAAAGCGGACAGTGACCGCGTATGATGTGGTAAACACCTATCCGTTTGAGCGGTTAACCGACATTTTTTTTCGCTACGGCGAAGAGCGATTTGCAAAGCGGATTGCGCGCATGATTGTGGAGGCAAGAACGGGAACTCCGCTTGAAACCACAACGCAATTAGCTGAACTGGCGGCCCGGGCTGTTCCGAAACGCTTTCAGGCACAGGGTATGCATCCGGCGACTCGCATTTTTCAGGCGATTCGCATTGAAGTGAATGACGAACTCCGACGCCTGGGCGAAACGTTAGAATTTATGATTGCCCACTTGCGTGAAGGACGACGATGCTGCGTGATTTCTTTTCACTCGCTCGAAGATCGCATTGTGAAACAAACATACGCTAAATTGGCAAAAGGCTGTCAATGTCCTCCGGATTTTCCGGTGTGTGTGTGCGGTCTCACCCCTTCACTCACAATTATTACTAAAAAACCGATTGTTCCCTCAGACGAGGAGAAACATGATAATCCGCGCTCGAGAAGCGCGAAACTCAGAATTGCGGAAAAAATACACTATGGCAACTTCGATTAAAAGCGTTGAGACGCAATTGAAATTTTTTCGACTTGAGCAGCCGATTGTCTGGCGATTGCGCCGGTTCTCCATGCGTAAATCCATTGTGTTGATGCTGCTATGTTGGATTCTAATTTTTCTGGCAGCCTTTTATTATGTTGAACAGCAAGTTCAATTGCATACGTTGAACTATGCGATTATTGAATTAAAACAGCAGAAAAAAGCATTAAATGAGCAATATGAACGTTTTGAAGTACAATTGCACCAGTTAAAACGCTTAGAGTCTATTGAGCAAGAGCTGCAAAAACAAGGATTTGTGCCAGTAGAAGAACATCAAATTCGCCTTGTTCCATAATTTCTGAAATTCCGAGGGGATTTCATGAATGCATGGGAGTGTGTCATGAAATACCTTCTTTCCATACAATCTATGGCTGCAACAAAAACGGTTCGAAGACGAGTGTATGTGGTGTTTGGCCTGATCATGCTGCTGTTCATCGCAGTAGGCGTCCGCCTGTTTTACCTCCAGGTGCTCGAACATTCCAGATACGCCAAACTTGCCCACGATCAATCCCAGGGCAATTTGTTAACCTTGCCGGTTCGGGGCAAAATCTTTGATCGGAACATGAACCCCCTGGCAGAAAGCCTTGATACCAGGTCTGTTGTCATGAGAACTGCCCAGGTTGATCCGGCCTCCGAACCTTTGCAGCGCGTCTCAAATATCCTGGATATCAGCCTTGAGAAACTCGAAAATCGCCTTCCGGCCAAAACGCAGTTTACCTATCTTAAACGGAAGTTGTCGCCGGAGGAGCTTTCAACAACCCAGGAACTCTGGACTGAACAGACGATTCAGGATTCAGGAATCTTTCTGCTTCCTGATACCAAACGCTTTTATCCGCAACGTTGTCTGGCTTCGCATGTCCTCGGGTTTACCGGATTTGACGAACAAGGCTACGATAACCATGGTCTGGAAGGATTGGAATTTTATTACGATCATTACCTGCGCGGTCAGGCCGAACGCCTGCAAGTGCCCATGGATGCGAAACGAAATTCATTGAACAGTTGGGCGTTGGAAGTGAAAAATGCCGGATATAACCTGATCTTAACGCTTGATAAAAATATACAATATATGGTAGAGCGTGAACTGGAAAATACGTTTCGCAATGAACGCGCCCGCCATGCGGTGGTGATTGTGATGAATCCTCATAACGGCGAAATTCTAGCGATGGCCAATCACCCCGATTATGATCCGAATGATTTTGCGAAATATCCGCCCGAATATTATAGAAATCGAGCGGTAGCCTGGGATTACGAACCAGGTTCCACATTTAAAATCATTCAAACCTCCGCTGCCTTTGAAGAAGGCATTTTAAGCCCATCCGACCGCTATGACAATCATAACGGCTTTCTCGACGGAGCCTCACACACTCCGGAAGAATGGCGCGCGTTAAAACTTCTTTCTGTTGAAGATATTCTGGTGCAATCCAGTAACCTGGGCGCCATAAAAATTAGTGAACAGTTGGGAAATCAGCGTTTTTACGAATATATGAAACGTTTCGGCTTTGGAGAGTTTACCGGAGTTGATCTGCCCGGTGAATTGAGCGGAACGCTCCGTGACCCCGATGCGTGGTCCAGTGTCTCTCTGCAAGCCCTCTCCATTGGCCAGGAAATTTCCGTGACTCCGTTGCAAATGGCCAGGGCCTTTGCGGTGATTGCCAATGGCGGCATCCTATACACGCCATACATTGTGCGGGAAATTCAGCATAAAGATGGGACCCCGATGTTACAGGTGGAACCGGCAAAAGCGCGACGGGTGATTTCGCGCAGAACCGCAGAGATGATGCGCCATATTCTGACGCAGGTTGTTGAACGGGGAACCGGAAAACGCGCGGCAGTCAATGGCTATCAGGTGGCCGGGAAAACCGGAACAGCTCAAAAATTTAATCGCACTCTGGGGAATTATTCGAGCACAAGCCTGGTAACTTCCTTTATCGGCTTTGTGCCTGCCGATTATCCCCAAGTCGTTATCGCCGCAATTATTGATGAACCGGCGCTGAATGAATGGGGCAGCACAGTGGCCGCACCGTTATTTAAACGGATTACCGAACGAATCTTGCCTTACCTTGACGTTCCTCCGGACCAAGACAGGCATGAACTGGTGGCCCGGGTGGAAACCGTGTTGACCGAAAACGAGTAGAAAGGTTGCTGGGAATGAAATTTCAAGTACATGAGCTTGCTGTGGCAGCCCAGGGAAAATTATGCGAACTATGGCCTGACGGATCATTGCTGCGAGATTCGCAGTTAACCGCAAAACGAGGGTTTTCATTTTCAATTGACAGCCGCGTGCTTCAACCCGGACAGGTTTTTGTCGCGTTACGCGGGGAACACTCTGATGGACACGCTTATCTTGAGCAGGCGTTACGACAGGGCGCCTGCGGCCTTATTATCAGTGAGAAAGACCGCATCGCGCAGATCGAACAACAGGTCTCCCCTGCGGAAACCACCGGGATTTCTCCGCACTCCAGACCCTTTGTGATTCTGGTTGACGAGACGTTGAACGCGATACAGTCAATTGCCAGAGTGTGCCGCCAGAAACATGCGATCCCGCTGATTGCGGTAACCGGAAGTAACGGCAAAACGACGGTAAAAGACATGACCGCCTCAATTTTAGGCGTACATTACGGAAACCAGGTCTTAAAATCGGAGAAAAGCTTTAACAATCATATCGGGCTTCCTTTCACCCTCGCGAACATGACGGAACGACATGCTGTTGCTGTTGTTGAAATCGGCATGAATGCTCCGGGAGAAATTCGACATTTAGCCGGAATTGCAAAGCCTGAAATCGGCGCTGTCACGAATATTGCCCTGGCTCATATCGGCTTCTTTGACTCACTTGAAGCTGTCATGCAAGCTAAAATGGAATTAATCGAGACTCTGCCGGATGATGGGTGCGCAGTGTTGAATCGGGATGATATGCTGTTTGAGCAGATGCTTGCCTGTCTGCGAGGGGATATGGATCTCATCAAATTTGGCATTGCTCGTGAATCTGAAAATCTTGCTGATCCTGTTGCGCCTGCTTCACATCATCACCTTATGGTCAAGGCTGAACGGATTATCGCGGCTCCTGATGGAACGTACTCGTTTGAGGTGCTCACGCCCGTCGGCAGATTTCCGGTTTCACTTAACATCCCAGGGTATCATAATATCAGTAATGCCCTGGCAGCCGCGTCAAATGCGATCGCCTTACTGGAGTCGCTCAGCCAGGTGTCGCTTGATGAAATCAAACAGGGGTTAGAACACTTCGACCCCAGCCCGATGCGAATGCAGAAGTTCACGCAACGCCGGATCACATTTATCAATGACGCCTATAATGCGAACCCTGCTTCCATGAAGTCAGCCCTCGACACCTTGCGCAGTATGGCGTGTCAGGGGAAAAAAATCGCGATCTTAGGCGATATGCTTGAACTCGGACGCCTCAGTCAGACCGAGCATTCCCGTGTAGGCGCGTTAGCCGCTCAAATTCCGGTGGACTGGCTTTTCCTGTTTGGAGAGTACGCTGACGAGGTTGCCCGTGGCGCGCAAGCGTCAGGGATGGCATCCCATCAGATCATTATCGGAACCTCACGCGACCAGCTTGCGGAAGAAATTCTCTCGCGCCTTGAAGAAGGCGACCTTGTGCTGTGCAAGGCGTCACGCGCGATAAAAATGGAAATCGTCCTGGAAAGAATCTTGAACTTATTAGGTGATTAAAAGTATACGAACAGTTTTGGTTTCACCCCTTTTATTCCCCCCGCAAGCGGAGGGAAACGGATTGACTTCCCGCGCTTACGGGGGACTGAGGGGGAGAACGTCACAGCCCCGGGGCTAAAGAAGGGGAACTTGAAAACTCTTCGAACGAGTACAATATGTTATTTCATCTGTTTTTTGCACTACGCGATGTATTCCCGGCTTTTCGGGTGTTCCGATATATTACGTTTCGCACCTTTTCAGCCACGTTAACCGCTTTACTGATCAGCCTGACTTTGGGACCCTGGCTGATTCAACGCCTTCGGCAGTATAAAGTCGGACAAAATATCAGAGAAGAAGGACCAAAAACCCATTTTCAAAAAGCCGGAACCCCGACTATGGGGGGTCTGTTGATTTTAATTGCGATATTTGTTTCAACCCTGTTGTGGGCGGATTTTAGCAACGAACATATCTGGATTGTGATGTTATCAACCGCAGGGTTCGGTATCATCGGTTTTATTGATGATTATCTCAAACTCGTGAAGAAACGTTCGATGGGACTGCGAGGCAAATATAAATTGACCGGCCAGATCCTGATTTCCTTTCTGATCGGCCTGTATATTTATCTGAACGATGATACAGCCTTTATGACGATTCTGAGTATCCCGTTTTTTAAAGAACTGTATCCGAATTTACAGATATTCTATATTCCCTTTGTGATTTTTGTGATCACGGCGACCTCGAATGCGGTCAATCTGACCGATGGCCTTGACGGCCTGGCTATCGGCCCCTCGATCGTTGCGGCGTTTTCTTTTGCCGGTTTAGCCTATGTCAGCGGTAATGTCGTTATGGCAAACTATCTGAATATCGCCTACGTTCGCGGCGCCGGGGAATTAACCATTTTTTGCGGTTCCATCCTGGGGGCCGGCCTCGGATTCCTCTGGTTCAACACTTTTCCGGCTCAAGTGTTTATGGGGGATATCGGCTCTCTCTCGCTCGGAGGAGCCTTAGGGACTATCGCCATCCTGACCAAACACGAAATTTTGTTAGGTGTGATCTGCGGCCTGTTTGTGATAGAAGCCTTATCCGTGATTATTCAGGTCGTCTCTTTTAAACTGACGGGCAAACGCGTGTTTAAAATGGCTCCGATTCACCACCATTTTGAACTCAAGGGCTGGGAAGAACCAAAAATCATCGTGCGTTTTTGGATTATTTCCATTCTGCTGGCGCTGATGAGCCTGGCCACCTTGAAAATACGATAAGGAACGGTGTATGCAACAAGGAAATTCTGATAAAATTCTGTTAGCCGTTGTGCTCATTTTGCTCGGATTTGGCGTTATCATGGTATATAGCAGCAGCGGGGCCTACGCTACCGTCGGCGGGAATGAACATTATTTTTTGATGCGCCATCTGTTTTCAATTCTTATGGGCGTTACGGCCATGACTATCGTTTCACTGATCCCATATCCCTTTTATCGTCGGCCAGGTGTCGTCATTCCTTTATTATTCTTTGTCATAGCCTTGCTGATCATGACGCTTGTTCCAGGCATTGGCACCAAAATCAATAATGCCCGGCGTTGGCTGCCTATCGGAAATTTCCGCACCTTTCAACCCGCAGAACTGGCAAAATTAATTCTGGTCTTGTATTTTTCGTATTATATGGTCAAAAAGCAGGAGAAGATTCGCAGCTTTACCTTTACAGTGATCCCTTGCTTCATTATTCTTGGTGTTTTTTTTACGCTCATTCTGATCCAACCGGATCTCGGCACGGCGATTAACCTCGTGGCCCTGGTGATCCCCCTGATGTTTATTGCCGGCGTACGCGTTGTGCACTTGCTCGGAGTCGCGTCTGTAAGCATCCCATTGATTGGGCTGATCGCCTGGACCAATCCCTACCAAAAGATGCGTATTCTGCGGTTTTTGAATCCCTGGGAAGATCCCAAAAACAGCGGCTATCAATTGATTCAATCACTGATTGCCATTGGCAAGGGCGGCATTTCCGGCGTCGGACTCGGACGCGGACAGCAAAAACTTTTTTATCTGCCTGAACCATATTCGGATTTTATTTTTTCCACGATCGGCGAGGAATTAGGATTATTAGGCGCGATCATCGTGATTGTGCTTTTTATGGTACTGCTCTGGCGCGGCATCGTGATCGCTTTCAGTGCCCCTGATCTTTTCGGTACCTTCGTCGCCTTTGGTTTAACGCTCCTTATCGGCATTCAAGCCGGCATTAATCTGGGAGTTGTGACCGGCATCCTGCCCACCAAAGGACTCCCCCTGCCATTTATCAGCCACGGCGGTACATCTCTTCTTGTCTGTTTAATGGCGATGGGTATATTGCTCAATATTTCCAAATACTGCTCCGAGCTTCGCTGGAGTCAGCGTCCCTCGGCTGCCAATCAACCGGCGTTTTCGCATTGAGTGTCTCTTCCTTTTGGAGTGCGAACGCTCTGCTTTCGCGGCCAAAACAGAGCGTCGGCATTCCGAATTCTATGGCGTAGAAACCGGGGTTTTTCGAAAAACCGGTTTCTTACACGCACGAATGGACATGTCATTTACATAGGAGAGGTCATGAACTGACGTTCGTCTATCAGGATGAACATGGCGAATTCGCACCCCGGACACCTTTGTCCGGGGTACAGGGATTTTCAAAGGAGGAGACCCTGTGAAACAAGTTCTTATTTCTCATATACTGCTTGTCATGTTCATGTTGAATCTGGTGAGTTGTTCCGGACCGACTGACCCTGGCGATGGTCCGGTAGAGGGCCTGACCCTGCCTGGCATTGATATTTCGCACCATAACATTGATGGCTATAGGATGATTGATTGGGCGCAGGTCCGCAGGGCCGGCTACGTATTTGCTTTTGTCAAAGCAACTGATGGGTATAAGGGGGGCTGGACCGATCCCACCTTTCGCGCCAATATGGAACAGGGACATCAAGCCGGAATGTTCATGGGCGCGTATCACTACGCCCGCCCGGATTTGAATCCCAACGCCAGGGTGGAAGCTGCATATTTTGTGAATGTGGCGCGACCCTTCTTGATCACAGGCTATCTCAGGCCGGTATTAGATCTGGAAACCGGAGCCTCCTTAGGTAAAGCGACGCTCTCCAATTGGGTGCATGTCTGGATGGCGACCGTTAAACAATTGACCGGCATTGAACCGATCTTCTACACCTATAGCAATTTTACCAGGTATTTGGATAGCTCGGTCACGCAATACGATTTCTGGCTGGCGCATTATACTCGCGATCCGACAATTGCTCCTAATCCCGGATTGTGGGACGATTGGGATTTTTGGCAATATACGGATTCTGGCAGCGTGCCCGGCGTCAGTGACCCTACAATTGATTTAGACCTGTTCAACGGTGGTCTGACACGTTTACAGGAGGAATTTGTCATTCCTTAGCGCATAAGAATTTAATAGCCTAATGCATAATGTAAGCGCGCTTGCAGGCTTTTCACCAGTTTCAACTCTTCCTCCAATTCATGCTGCAGCTCACTGAAATCCTGACCTAACGCCTGGATATCTCCCTGCAATTGCAAGGCCTTTTCTTCTAAAGCGTGCGCGACAATTTTTCTCTCCGGCACAGAGAGTTTGATGATATAAATACTCTGTTCACTCATCGGATCTCCTTGTTTTTCCGATAACTCCTTTTTGTTATGCATTGATTGTTATGTTTCTTCTGATTGTATTGAGCAAGAGAAAAATACATTTTTCTGAAGAATTTCGGATAAGCAGCAAATCTCAGCATGTCAAGACTTACGCAATCCCCCCTCAATCCAGGGCTGTTACGTTCTTTGCTGCTCAGGAGTGCAAACGAGCGTTTGCATCAGGGCAAAGCCCTGGCAAGATTGTCGCGGCAAAGCCGCGAAGCAAACGCTCGTTTGCCCTCCTGAACACTCTGTTTCCAATCACGACTCGCTCCTAGACAGAAGCGTAAGAACGAGAACTTAACAGCCCTGCCGTTTACGGGGGGACTGAGGGGGGTATTGCGTAAGTCCTGTGTATAAATGTTAATTATTTTTTCTTTTTGGGATAAGTTTTTAATAAACTTTTATAAAACTATAAAGTCCATCTAAAACAACGTAAATTCTGGATAAAAAAATACCGAAAAAGTCTCGAAGAGACGGTGTCATTGTCGCCCCGTTGGGGCTGAAAACAGCCAAGACCTTATTCCGAACTCACGTTAAACAGATAACAGTCCTGAAACTGGGTTGGATTGGCTGAACGAAATTCAGAAGAAGGGAGGGAAATATAAACGATGGATGGATCGAAATCCGCTGAAAAACCTGGCTGTCCACCTGAACAAGATCAGCCGGAACAGCGAACACCGAAACAGAGCGAGCAGTATCTTCACTTGTTACAAATTGCGGTTGAGATTATGCAGATAGGAGTGTTGATTGCAGATTTGGACGGCAGGATCGTCTATGTCAACCAGGCTCAGGCAGACATGCATGGCTATCAGGCCGCCACACTTTTGACCCGGCCGATGCAGATATTCCTGCCTTATAAACGGCGGAGACCGCTTTCCTTAGACCAGATAAAAGCCTGGAAAGGCTTAATCCGAGAGGAATGGAATCTCAAAAAGGACGGATCTGTTTTTCCCGTCAGGGTCATGTCCGAGGTGGTGAAAGATGCCAGAGGAGAACCCTGCGGTATCGTGACAAGCTGTGAGGATATCAGCGAACGAAAACAGTTAGAGCACAAAATCGTCGAACATATCCGCATTGAGGAGGCCTTGCGAAAAAGTGAAGAACGCTATCAGATTGTGCTGGAAACGGTTCCCGACCCGATCGTTGTTTATGATGCTGAAGGGAGGGTTGATTATCTGAATCCGGCGTTTTCGCGTATATTTCAATGGACTCTGGCTGAGTGTAAAGGGCAGCAACGCTATTTTGCCCCTCCTGAATATCATGCTGAAACCAGAAGGCTTTTCGAGGAAATTACCCAGGGCAAAACGATTACCGGTTTTGAAACGACACGTGTCACCAGAGATAATCATCCGTTACACGTGAGTTTGAGCGGCGCAGGTTTTTTTGACAGCCACAGGCAGCTTCAGGGCAGCGTGATCACCATGCAGGATATGACGGAACGCAAAAAAACCGAAGAAGAAATGAAATTTCTCGCTTATCATGATGCGCTGACCGGCCTTCCAAACCGTAAGGCTTTTAACCTGCGCCTGCGCTATGAACTGGCGTCTTCATCAAGTGCAGGCTTGGAAAAACGACGCTGTGCCCAGCACCAATGGGCGCTCTTATTTCTGGATCTGGATCGCTTTAAGTTCGTCAATGATACGCTCGGACATCACATTGGCGATGAAATGCTTCAATTGGTTGCCAATCGTCTCCAGACCTGTCTGCGAAAAAGCGATTATATCTTCAGATTCGACGGCGATGAGTTCACGATTATTCTCAATACGATCAACGATTATACGGATGTGGCCAGAGTGGCGCAAAAGCTTCGCGATGAAATTGCGCGTCCTTATTTGATTCAGGGCCATGAGCTCTATATCACCGCCAGTATCGGCATCAGTCTTTATCCAAACGACAGTGACGACGGCAACAGCTTGTTAAAAAATGCTGATATGGCGATGTACTCCGCGAAAGAAGAGGGCCATGGCTACCGGTTTTTTACAGAAGAGATGAACCAGAAAGCGCTCGAACGCATGCGTCTGGAAAATAGCCTTCGCTGCGCCCTCCAACAAAAACAATTTCTTGTGTATTACCAACCTGTCGCGGATCATAATAATCACGTGATCGGCATGGAAGCGCTGTTGCGCTGGAACCATCCGGATCTGGGCTGGATTAGTCCGACCCAATTTATTCCGATCGCTGAAGAAACAGGTGTGATCGTTCCTCTGGGAAAATGGGTGCTTCAGACCGCCTGTACCCAGGCCCAGCAATGGCATGACAAGGGGTATTCCGATTTTTCTGTGTCTGTGAACCTCTCGATCCGACAATTAAAGGAACCCGACCTGATAGACATGATTGAGGAAGTCCTGGCAGAAACCCACCTGGCTCCCAACCGGTTGAAATTAGAAGTGACCGAAAGCGGAATCATGGAAGATCCGGATGACGTCATCGCCAAAATGCATGTCCTGCAAGCAAAAGGAATTCATTTTTCGATTGATGATTTTGGCACCGGATATTCCTCCTTAAGCTGCTTGAAACGGCTGCCGATCAATATTTTAAAGATCGACCGATCTTTTGTGATAGATGCCACGACCGATAAAGATGATCAGGAAATTATCAAAACCATCATCGCCATGGCGCACAATTTACGCCTGGATACCATCGCCGAAGGGGTTGAAACCAAAGAACAGCAGCAGTTTCTGGCGCAAAGCGGCTGTCGTATGATGCAAGGGTTCTATTTTGGACATCCCATGCCTGCGGATCAATTTGAAGCCAGATTATGCAGCCCTCTTCCCCAACATCAAACAGGAAGCAGAACATATTTTGTATGAACCTTCATCTCCAGGCTGTGAAGTTCTCGACGATCCGGAGTGCCAAAGCTCCGCTTTGGCAGCGAAAGCAGAGCTTTCGCGCGCCGAACAAAAAGAAACCGGGTTTCTTCAAGAAACCCGGTTTCTCATCGTTCTCATAGTTTATAATCAGAAAGTGCGTTTTCTGTGCGGTGAAAGCGATCTAAAGAATCGTTCAACCGCAGATCGGCTAATAGAAAGAAGAGCATATCAACCACCGCCATTTCACATATTCGGGTAATCACGGAATCATCATAAAAAATATACTCATGCGCGGCCGTGGTAATGTGGTAATCGGAGAGCTTGCCGACCGGGGATTTCACAAAATTGGTCATGCAGATCGTTTTGGCCCCCTGTTTTTTCGCAATAGCCAGACAGGTTAAAATCAGTTTTGAACTGCCGGAATGCGAGATCGCCAGGGCCACATCCTGATCAGTCATTAATTGCGCCAGAGATACCTGAGTCTCCGGAATATTGGAGTGAATGGCCCTCAACCCGATTCTGGAAAACTTATACATCGCATCCGACGCGATTGAACAGGAATTCCCGGCCGCAAAAAGATAGATGGACTGGCACGTATTGAGCAGACGGACGCACTGTTTCACATCAGACGCATTGATTGAGGAAGCGGTTTCTTTTAAATTGGTCAGCGTCAGCGTGAAAATATTTTGGATTGACGTTTCGAACTGATCAGGAGAGATCGAAGGGTGAAATCCGAACATTGGATGGGTCAGATCTTGAGCTAACGCGATTTTCATCTGATAGAACCCTTTATACCCGATTTTCTGGCAAAATCTGACCACCGTCGCGTCGCTGACCTGGCTGCTTTCGGCCACTTCTGTCACGGTCATTTCCGTGACCTCTTCTCCGTGCTGGAGAATATAATCGGCGACTTTCTTTTCGGCCGTGCGTAAAGCGGGATAGCAGCTCTTGATTTTTGAGAAAAGCGGGCGTCCTCGTAAATCTCTGTCCATGACATCCCTCGTCATCTGTCTGGTTATTCTTTGATCGCGCCGGCCATCAAGCCGGCAATGAGATAGCGTTGTAAAAACAGCATGACCAGAATCGCCGGCACCAGGCTGATAATTCCCCCTGCCGTTAAAAGTCCCCAATCTAGGGCAAATTGACTGGTCAGGGCCGCCAATCCTACCGGAATGGTCCGTGTTCTCATATCCTTTCCTCTGAAACTACAAGGATTCCTCATAAGCAAGGATTTTGGTAGTGCTATGCTTGTAAATGAGGGTCGTTCGTCGAGCGGGAGTCGAGACGCGCTCGTAGACAACCCCTTCGACTTCGCCCAGGGAACGCATATCACGTACAGCATACCACTACCATTGATTTTTGCTTCATACATGTTCCCCAGGTTCCACGGGCCATTAAACATCATCGCCACTTTCCCGGAAAGGAAATATTGTTCTTCAGCTACATAATCAACGGAAGGCGTATCCGGCGGCACTACTTTATGTTCACGATAAAGATCAAGATAGAATTCTAAGCCTTTCAAGTTTTCAGGAGAATTGATAATCACCTTAGGCGATTAATCGCCAGGAGAGAGGGCACACGAGCTTGTCTCTCACGTTATACCTACCCCTGTCAGCCCTTATTCCCCCCGCAAGCGGGGTGAAACGGATCGATTTCCCCCGCTTGCGGGGGACTGAGGGGGTAGAACG
The DNA here is from genome assembly GCA_040772385.1 of Candidatus Vecturithrix sp. Classification (GTDB taxonomy): domain Bacteria; phylum Moduliflexota; class Moduliflexia; order Moduliflexales; family Moduliflexaceae; genus Vecturithrix. Next base: position 2,379,647 of record JAXGYF010000001.1, read on the forward strand.
TCACAGCCCTGCCCGCTTGCGGGGGGGAATAAAGGGGGCGTAAGCCCTACTTATACGTATTGAGCAATTGAATTTTTTGTCTGGTCACTTTGCAGGTATAGTCGCGCGCCTGACCCAGAACATCGCGCACCGCCAGCCTGGGATCCTCGCTCGCAAGCGTATCGCGTAACCCTTGCAGAAAGGCGATCATTAAATCCGTCCCGATATTGACTTTGGCGACGCCTAACTGAACCATGCGCCGGATGTCGTCGTCCGGCGTATTCGACCCGCCGTGAATGACCACAGGCGCCTGAATCGTGTTGATAATAGTTTCGAGCCTGGCAAAATCAACTTCCGGCTTTGCTGCATACAGGCCATGCGCCGTTCCGATTGAGATCGCCAGGGCATCTACCCCTGTTTCACGCACAAACTTTGCCGCCAGTTCCGGATCAGTCAGGCCGGAATTGCGCTGTGCAATCGAAGACTGGCCGTCAAAAATTTGCCCGAGTTCTGCTTCAACCGAGACATTACGAGCATGGGCGGCCTGCACCACTTTTTTGGTCGAATGCACATTTTCCTGAAAATCGGAAGAGGCCAGATCGATCATCACCGAAGAAAAACCGGCGCCAATACAGGTCATCGCCTGTTCATAGCTTTGTCCATGATCAAGCTGCAGCGCGACAGGGACGCTGACCGATTCAGCCGCCACACGCGCAAGCGCGCTCAGATAAGGAACGCCGGCATGCGATAAATCGCCATGCCAGACCTGAACAATTACCGGACTCTTTTCTGCTTCAGCCGCCGTCACGACTGCTTGCAAGGTTTCTAAATTGACAATGTTAAACGCCCCAACCGCATACCTTTGCTTACGGGCGTCTGCGAGTAATGGTGTAATCGGAACAAGACCCATGTGTGTTCTCCTTGTTTTTTAAGTTGTTTGGAAATAATAATTCATGTTACGCGGCCTCCTCCCCTTGTTGTTGACTTAAGCAGGACTTACGCATATTCCCCCCTTTATACCTGTCCCTGTCAGGGGGGACTGAGCTGACAGGGGTCGGTATGGTGTGCTGATGCCTCATCCGCCCAGCCATCAATGGCCGGTCTCAAAGCTGAAGCCGGCTGAAGCCCGCTCCCAAATTCCGCTCAGGGAAGGCATTATCCCCATCCAGGCTCCGGCATCCTGTAAGGGATCGTCAGGATTTCCGAGAAACGGAAAATAAAGGGGACGCTTCGCCTCCGGGCTCAGGAAATATTCCTCAAGGCGATGGCCTGTTACATCGGTAATCCAGGTTAACATCTGACCAATGACCCCCAGATGTCCGAGCACAAGATATTGTTCAGGCACGCAATGGGGATAACAGGCATAACGATTGGTTTTTGCGAGTGAAGCCGGTAAATGTGAAGACGCTGTAACTGCTGCTAATCCTTCACCTGTGCCGGTCGAATCAACCACCTCGTCGGCCCGGGTTAATCCCAGGGCAAGAGCCACACAGGCATGATCGTGTCCACCGAGCACAACCGGGGTTCCGGCCGGAAGTCCGGTGAGCGTGGCAATATCTGGCAGAATTTCACCGGCAATGACGCCGGAGTTTGCCACCGAGGGGAAAATGTCCGTAGAAATCCCGGCCGCCTCACAGAGGTCTGAAGACCATGTCTTTGTGTGTACATCAAACACCATAGTGCGCGAGGCGTGGCTATAACTGCTGATCAGTTCGCCCGTGAGTTTGAACACGATGTAATCCGGGAGGCAGATCCATTTATACATGGACGCGTAAATGTCCGGCTGGTAATCTCGCAGCCACATAATCTTATGGATCGAATACATCGGATCCAGGGGCATGCCTGAGATAGAAAGCAGATAGGCTCGATCAAAATTGGCCGCCCACCAATTCAATTGCGGCAGCGCACGTTGATCCATCCAACTGATAGCCGGCGTTAGCGGCTTGCCAGAACGCGCGATCGGAATACCGACTTCGCCCATACTTGAAATTGACATCCCTCGAATAGCCGGACAATCCTCAACAGAGGCCAGGCAGGTTTGCAGGCAGCCGACGATCCGCTCCCAGACCTCCTGCGGATCATATTCCGACCATCCCGGACGAGGGGTATGAAGCGCATTGGCGGCGGATTGTTTTGCGATGACCGTCCCATCTTCTTGAAACACGGCCACTTTTAGCGATGAACTTCCCAAATCGATGCCAACAAGATACGCCATAGATTTTTCGAAAATCGTGTGAAGTTGATAGCATTCAAAGCCCGACTGCATCGTAATGATCCGAAATAGTGACGTCCACGCAAAAATGTCAAGCTATTTTTGTAAATAATTTTCAAAATCAATATTTTTTTTGTAAATAATTTTCAAAACGCGCTCAAGGGCGAATATTGTATTTTTAGCGCAAAACTGCTTGACAAATCTCGCGCGGCTTTTCAAAGTTTATGGTAACTACTGCTTTGTCAAGGCTTAGCTGACGGGTGACAGGAGTGCAAACGAGCGTTTGCATGCAAACGCTCGTGCTTTGGGACACAAGTTTTTACCAGAGATCAGGAGCGCAAACTAGCGTTTGCTTCGCGGCTTCGCCGCGACAATCTTGCCAGGGCTTTGCCCTGGTGCAAACGCTAGTTTGCACTCCTGTCCGTCAAGAATACACAAGAATTTCCTGACATGCTGCCGTCGCAGCGTAAGACGACAACACCGGATGGGAGGAAACACCGGATGGTGTTTGACATGCCTTCTCCCATCCGCAGATCCCTCTCATCCGCTGTTGTCCTGACGCAGGAGATGATATAAACATGTATGCTATCGAATTTGAAACCGAGGTCCGACAGGGCGTTATCCGCATTCCATCACAATATCGGGCGCGCGTGAGCACCCATGTCAAGGTGATTCTGCTCCAGGAACAGGAAGAAGAGCCTGACAGGCGAAGACAACCGTCTTCATTTGATCTGGTGACAGGTGATGGCGTGAAGAAACTTCCGGATGGATTTTATCATCCACTGAGCGTGCCAACATATACAATGCTGGCAGACAGAGATGAGATCTATGAGCGATAATTGCGTATGTATAGACACGAATATCTGGCTGTATGGGTTGACATCGAGTCAAATTGCGGCTGAGCAGGCGAAACATGCCGCCGCTGTCGCCCTGTTTGAGCGCGTGACACAACACGCCATGCTGATCATTTCGACGCAGGTCGTCAATGAATGCCATTGGAACCTGACACGCAAATTCGGCTGCGCCGACCGTGATGCGTACGAGATGATTGAACGCAATATGCTGTCAATTGCGAACGTTCATCCAGTGACGCTTCGAATGTATTGCAATGCGTTCGCACATCGCCAGCGATATACCCTCTCCTTTTGGGATAGTTTGATTATTGCCGCTGCGCTTGAAACCGGGTGTACAATCCTCTACTCCGAAGACATGCAGCATGGACAACTGTTCGAGCAGCAGTTGAAGATTGTCAACCCATTTTTAGAGAACACCCCCGAAAGCGAACAATGCCCATGACCGCCATCGCCGTTGAACATCTGAGCAAAGTCTATCACCTCTACGATTCGCCGCAAGCGCGGCAGTTGCAGCACAAGAAGACAACAGCAGACGCTGTTGTCGTGCAATTTTTACGCGCAAAACTGCTTGACAAATCTCGCAGTCTTGTAAAAGTGATGAACAAAGAGTTTCTGCAAGCAAGGCGGTATGGATCTATGATCAGAGGACGCAAGCCATGAAATTAGAGGAATCCCTCAAACAGGAAATTCTTGAGCGGCTCAAACCGTTAAAGCCGGAAAAAGTCATTCTGTTCGGCAGCTACGCCTACGGCGAACCGAATAAGGACAGTGATGTTGACGTCTTAGTCGTGACCGCTGACGATTTTATCCCCCAGAATTTTGCGCAGAATATGGAAATCAAACTGAAGGTTGATCGGTGTTTGGATGGATTGCGGGATCGCTTTCCGGTTGATGTCATCGTTCACACCAAACCGATGCATGCCCGATTTGTGACGTTGCAGAGCGCATTTGCGCGCGAAATTTTACGAAAAGGAATCCCGTTATTATGAAAACACTGACCAACGAGTGGCTGAAGGCCGCTCACGATGACGTGGAAGTGATCGAACAGCTTTTTCGTCAGGAACATTTGACCAATGTGACCGCGTTTCATGCGCAACAGGCAGTTGAAAAATGTTTGAAAGCTCTCCTGGAAGAATACGGCGTCGGATTTCCTAAAACTCATGATCTGCTTCGTTTAGAGAAATTACTCCCGCCAGATGCCGCCATTCGACTCCATATCAACGAGGCGATATTGCGGCGGCTCAACCTGTTGTATATAGATTCCCGCTACCCCGGTGAATTCGGCCTTTTGCCCAACGGAAAACCGACATTGGCAGACGCCCGCGAGTTTTATCAGTTTGCGCAAGACATCTATACAACCATTTGTGACCGGGTAAAAAGCGTAGAAGATGGGCTGCTGTCTCAACCTCCGGACGCAAGCGATGCTGAATGACTATGACCGCGATTACCGTTGAACACCTGAGTAAAGTCTATCACCTCTACGATTCACCCCAGGCGCGGCTGAAAGAAGCCCTGCACCCCTTGCGCAGAAAATACCACCACGATTTCTACGCGCTGAACGATGTGAGTTTCAGCGTGGAACAGGGCGAAGTGCTGGGCATTATCGGCAAAAACGGCTGTGGCAAATCCACCCTGTTGAAAATTCTGGCCGGCGTCCTGACGCCCACCAGCGGCGCGGTGACCGTCAACGGCAATATATCAGCCCTGCTGGAACTTGGCGGCGGCTTTAACCCGGAATTCACGGGTCTGGAAAACGTCTATTTCAGCAGCGCGATTATGGGTTACACCCGCGAACAGGTTGAAAAAAATCTTGACAACATAATAACCTTTGCTGATATAGGCGAATTCATTCAGCAGCCGGTCAAAATGTATTCCAGCGGCATGTACGTGCGTCTGGCCTTTGCGGTGGCGATTAATGTTGACCCGGATGTGCTGATTATTGATGAAGCCTTAGCGGTCGGCGACATGAATTTTCAGGCCAAATGTATGACCGCCATTACGCGCATTCAGGAAAAAGGGGCGACGATTCTGTTTGTCAGCCACGATGTGGGGTCAGTCAAAAGTCTGTGTTCACGCGCTGTGTATTTGGAACAGGGCCGGGTGAAACTGATTGGCAAAGCCGGAGATGTTGTGGAACGCTACGTGCAGGCTATGCGCGAAGAGATGAATGCCGAACAGAGAAAATTTCTGAGAGTCTCAAATGAGATTCCCGGAATACAAAAAGAGACATCCAATTCGGCAAACACGCCTCAAACAAATGCGGATCCAGCGTCAACCATGGCCGTCTTTAAAGAGGATGCAGAATTTGAACGGCGAGTCTCGCTGTTTCGCTACGGCAGCGGCGAAGCGAGAATTACCTGTGTCGAATTATTGAATTTGGACGATGTGCCAATCACTATGGTTGATTTTGACCAAAAAGTCAAAATTAGAATCTATGTCAGCGCATTGCAGCATGAACAGATTTCGGTAAATTATACAATTCTTGATGAAAAAAAAATTAATATTCTGCAATCAGGGTTCAGTATCTGTGGTAAAGAGATAATGCCTGTTTATCCGGGAGAACGGTATTTGATTGAATATCAGGTGAAACTTCCTTTACAAGAAGGCGATTATTCTATTCGCGCCCATATTTCATCTCCGATCATACGGGATGAAACGGCAAAGTTCATAGATGTTGTTGAAAATGCGGTCGTATTCAAAATGCAACGACGTCCTTTTGCGAGAATATGGTCAAAGGTATATTTCCATCATGATCTCTCTATTTCAAAATTTGCGTAAAAATAGCGCAGTGAAAAGATCGATTCAGAAAATATTTTCTTCCCCACATGTCACGTTTCCGCCTAATGCTCCGAAATTCATGATACTCGGAGCTCAGAAAGCGGGAACAACAGCATTATATATATATTTAGCGAAACATCCTGAAATTGTTGCTGCAGAAAATAAGGAACCACATTTCTTCGACTGCCCATTTAGATATTCACAAGGGATAGAATATTATCATTCTTTATTTCCATACATTGATCCAAAAAATCCTAAAATAACCTTTGATGCTTCTGGAGGGTATCTAGCGAATCCAAGTGCATATCAAAAAATATATCAGTATAATCCTCAACTTAAGCTGATCGTGTTGCTAAGAAACCCAATTGATAGAGCGTTTTCAGCCTGGAATATGTATAGAGAATTATATAAACTGAATAGCAATTGGTTTTGGGACGATTGGGTAAAATTTTGTCATGGAGAGGGGGGAGAATCAAAATTTTCACGTCGAAAAATTGAACACTTTTCATCCTTCGATTATGTTGTGAAAGAAGAAATTGAATTTTTATCCCAAAAACAAAACACTGTTTTGGAATCGCCGATAATTACGCATGGATTATATTACGAGCATATATCGAGATATTATTCGGTATTTCCGCCAAAGAATATGTTGATTATCGAAAGTGATTATTTCAAACAACATATTGTTGACGTCCTAAGAAAAATTGAACGTTTTATAGGTCTATCCCCTTATCATTGGGAAAAAGAAAATTTATCCTTTATATTCGAAGGGAAATATATCTCTAAGATATCTAAGCATACAAAAACTCTTCTATACGAATTTTATAAGGATTCTAATGAGAAATTATTTAACTTAATTCATCAGAAATTTGACTGGGATGAGTAAATTGGAAATGAATCGGAAGATAACGAGGAAAAATAATAGAATGTGGATGTAGCCCCATATACGTATCTTGGAGTACGCGTGAGGCTCAGTTGTTAGAATAATTTAGATAAGGAAGAATAGAACGTGCAGAGTAGAGAAGAACTTCAGGATGCACTTGACGAATTGAAGCGTAAGTATGGCGAATGGGCCTATGACATTCCTCTGCCTTTCGACATCTGGACAAGAGGAAATCTTCAGAAGCCTCATACCAGGCTTAAACGTATCGTTCAGGTTGTGAGTGATTTATCCGAAAAGCCGCTTTCTGAATGCCGTATCCTCGATTTAGGATGTTTGGACGGGATTTTCTCTATAGAATTCGCAATGCACGGAGCTAACACTATTGGTATTGAGATTAGAGAAGCCAACATCAAGAAAGCCATTTTTTGCAAAGAAGCTCTTGGGTTACAAAATTTGGAATTCTGCCAGGATGATGTGAGAAACGTATCGCTTGAGTCGTATGGCAGATTCGACGCCATTGTATGCAGTGGTATCTTGTATCACCTCCCCGCGGCCGACGCCATCAACCTGATCAACCGCATGTATGACATGGTGACTCGTGTAGTCGTGATTGATACGCATGTGGCGCTTACCCCTGTGGAACAGTTTATAGATGGTGACGAAGAATACTGGGGTCATGTGTATCGTGAGCATTCTGATACTGCAATGTCAGAAGAGAAAGCAAAGGCATTGTGGGCATCATGGGACAATCCGACAAGTTTTTGGTTCACCAGGCCATCTTTAGTGAACATTCTCAACAAAACAGGCTTTTCCTCGATTTATGAATGTTTTGTTCCAGCTCATGTGAATTTTGGTAAACCTGGTCTTGAACATCGGGATCGATGTACTTTCGTTGCTCTTAAAGATGATATCTGCGATCTGGCAACCTCTCCTTCCGCAAATAGTCTTCAGGAAAAATGGCCGGAGCACAGCCTTTCCTACGCCTGTAATGAGACAATCCAGGCCGAATCCAGACCGATATCTGTATATAGAAGATTAATATCACGACTAAAGAAAATGCTGGTTTAACAATACAAGAAAAAAGGCGAAGAAATAAATGATTACAGTCACCAAAACCTATCTGCCGCCGCTTGAGCAGTACACAGCCTACCTTGAGCAAATTTGGGAAACGCACCAGATTACCAATAACGGCCCGTTGCTCAAGGAGCTTGAGTGCAAGTTGAAGCAGTATCTTCAAACGCCCTATTTGTGCTATGTTTCCAATGGCACCATTGCTCTGCAATTAGCGTTAAGAGTCTTGAACATCACGGGCGAAGTGATTACCACGCCCTTTTCGTATGTGGCGACCACGACCGCGATTTTATGGGAACAGTGCCAGCCCGTGTTTGTGGATATTGAAACACAGACATTTTGCATCAACCCGGAGTTGATTGAAGCCGCCATCACAGAGCGCACGCAGGCCATTTTAGCCACGCATGTGTATGGCTATCCCTGTCAGGTCGAACAAATCGCCCGGATTGCCCGACAACACAACTTAAAGGTCATTTACGACGCGGCGCACTGTTTTGGCGTGCAATTAAACGGCAGATCGATTTTGAATTACGGCGATGCGTCAACCCTGAGTTTCCATGCCACCAAGCTGTTTCATACGGCTGAAGGCGGCGCGGTGGTGACCGGGGATGCTGACCTGGCCCACGCCCTGTGGTTAGCTCAGAAATTCGGACATGTCGGCGAAGAAGAGTATGTCAGTATCGGGATCAATGCCAAAAATTCGGAGTTGCATGCGGCCATGGGGTTGTGTGTGCTGCCTGAAGTGCCCAACATTATTGCCGGTTTGAAGCAGCGCAGCGATCTGTATGACGCGCTGCTGGCGGATACGCCGTTGAGATTTCCCACGCGGCAGGTAAACGTCACATACAACTATTCCTACTACCCGGTGATATTCGAATCGCACGAGCAAATGATGCATGTTCGAGAGATATTGATGGCGCAAGAGATTATGCCGCGCCGCTACTTTTATCCGTCGCTCAATACGCTGCCCTATCTTCCGCCGCCCCCGCGCCCGTGTTCGGTATCGGAGCGCATCGCCGCATGCGTGCTCTGTCTGCCCTTGTATTATGGGCTTGAAGAAAAGCAAATCCGCCGGATTGTTACACTTATCAAAGCGAAGCTTATTGGGTAAATGCATGGTAAATCCTGATACTCATCCATTATTCATTCTTGGTAACCCCCGATCGGGTACGACGCTGCTCCGTTTGATTCTTACAAGTCACCCATTGATCCATATTCCTCCTGAGAGCCACTTTTTGTTATGGTTGTATGAGAAGTATTCCACCTGTGATATGCAAAGCCGGATAGATTCATTTTTAGAGGATTTGTATCATTGTACAAAGTTTGAGACCTGGAATATAGAACAGAAGGAACTTCAACATTTCATTCAACAGCATTCTCCGCGAACCTATGGAGAAATCATTCGGTTAGTGTATTTGTTTCACAGCCAACAAAAGCGGAATACCCTTAGATACTGGGGAGACAAAAATGCGCTTTGGATTGAAAAAATAGATATCATCCAGAAACTGTTCCCTGAGACGAAATTTATTCATATTGTCAGAGATGGAAGAGATGTGGCCTGTTCATATTTAGAATTGAATCAACGAGAAATTCATTCTGTCTATGCCCCTAAGCTTCCCAATACAATTGAAGGCATTGCTGATACATGGAGTAAAAATGTGGCATTTTTGACACAGTTTCAAGCAAGGATTCCAGAACAACATTTTTATGTTATCAAATATGAAGCTTTACTAGAATACCCCCAGGAGATTGTACAAAATATCTGCCAATTTTTAGATATACGCTTCACTGAAAAAATGTTAGAATATTATAAAAATAACCAGAAAGATCAGTTAGAGCCTGTCGAATTTTTACAGTGGAAAGAAAAAATTAATGCTCCTTTCGTTAAAGAAAATATCGGAAAATATCGGAAAATTTTGAGCCAAGCGCAGCTTGATAGATTTACTCGTATTGCCTATAATGAACTCCGCTCTTTCGATTATATATGACCATCCTTTCTTCTATACAATTATATGATGAGCTTGCAGGTGAGTATAGAGCGCTTGCCCAAAAGAGGGCAGCGTACCTTCAAGCAGTAGATGATATCATTATACAAACATGCAAAGAAATATATGATTATTTAGATGTCGGGTCAGGCGATGGGGTTCGTGCGTTGAATATTGCCCAAAAATTGCAGGTGAAAAATCTCGTCTTGATGGAGAATAGCCCTCGAATGATCGATGTCTGCCAGAAACAAGTAAAAGGCGTAAAAATAGTGCATTCTTCTATAGAAGAGTATCAAGGGTATGAAAAATATGATCTTATTACATGTTTATGGAATGTTTTAGGCCATATAGATTCTTTTGATAAACGGCGTGATGCCCTTTTGAAGATGAAATCCCTATTGAAAGAGCATGGGAAAATTATTCTTGATGTGAATAACAGGTATAATTATTATCATTACGGATTGAAAAATGTGATGCAAAACTTTATGAAAGCTCTTTTTGTCAAAGAACCTGGATGGTTTCCTCTGAAAGTAAAGGAAAATTACGGACGAGTTTATGTGCATAGCCTTCAAGAAATGTTAGATTTATTTAGAAAAGTTGAACTTGTTATAGAAGCGAAATATTATCTTGATTATAAAAATGGACAAAAACATAATTTAACGTATAAAGGCCAATTCCTCTTTGTTCTGACAAAATAAGAAGATCAAATCACTATGTTTTTCTGAGATATTGCGATGTGCAATATTTTTAGAGGAAGAAATTATGCATACTGTTTCAGTCATTCTGACGTCATACAATCATGCTGATTATATTGCCCAGGCGATTCAAAGCGTGTTAGAGCAAACGTTTGCGGACCTGGAATTGATTATTGTTGATGATTATTCCAGTGATAATTCTTTCGAGATAATTAAGCAATTCAAGGATACGCGCATTCGAGCGTTCAGGAATGATTCTCAACAGAGACCTCCTTATATATACAATCATGCTATCCAGCATCTCGTGCAAGGAAAGTATATCGCCATCCATCACTCTGACGATGTGTGGGAACCCACGAAATTGGAAAAACAAGTGGCGTTTTTGGATGACCAGCCTCAATACGGCGCGGTGTTTACCAACGCCCAGGCTATTGACGAGGAGAGCCAGCCGCTTCCGAGTGTCTCGCATTTTTATGCCAAAATATTTGATCAGCCCAACCGTACGCGCCATGAATGGCTGCGTTTCTTTTTTTACCAGAGCAATGCGCTCTGCCATCCCAGCGTCTTAATCCGCAAAGCCTGTTACGATACAGTCGGGTTGTATGAATATGGTTACGGCCAGTTATGTGATTTCAATATGTGGGTTCGGCTCTGCATGCACTATGAGATTTTCGTTCTGCCTGAAAAGCTAGTTAAATTCAGAGTGCGTTCTGCCGAAGCGAATACGAGCGGAGTACGAGCCGATGTGTCTAAACGAAGCGTCTTCGAGTTCGTTGAGATTTGTCAAAAATACTCGCAAATTGAAAATTTCGAGGAATTTGTCAAAGTATTTCCCGAAGCCGGATGTTATTATTCGCCGGAGGGATTCGATAGTTCTTTTGTTTTTGCAATGATCTGTTTACAGGAAAAAACCCAAAGACTCCATAAACTCCTGGGCTGCAAACTTCTGTTCAGTTTACTTCGGGATTCCGAGCGGGCGCAGCAGATTGAGAAGGTTTACCACTTCAATTATAAAGATTTGATCTCCGTCACAGGCCAGCATGACATTTTTAAAATTCTGGAATCCAGCACCACCCGGCTTTTCATTGATACGGGCCGGGGATATAACGCCCAGGAATGCGTCGTGCAGGAAGTGTATCTAAATATTCCGAGTTTTCAGATCACCTTTGATCTCTCCGATTTTGCAGCAATTCAATCCCTTCGTTTTGATCCATTAGAAGACCGCTGGTCTAAGATTCGCTTGCAAAGCATCGTCTATGAAGATCGACACGGACAACAAAGAACATTAGAGATTAAAGAGCTTCAATCGAATGGGATTCCTCAGCCTGATGGCGCTTTCCTATTTGAAACCTTTGCTCCGATGTTTTTTCTGCCCATTACCGGAGCAATTCAGACCGTCTCCATGCGCGGAACATGGGAAATGCTGCCGCTGGCGCACGTCCAGCACGTATTCGATACGGTCAGGCCGCATTATGCTGCCCAATTGTTTCTTGACACTGGTCTCGGTTTCAACGAAACGCAAACCATGGTCATGCCGGTTCAAGGTCAGGAACGGGAAATCGAGTTTGATCTTTCCGCCTATCGCGACCTCAAAACCCTGCGTTTCGATCCGCTCAATGATCTGACGGTTCTGCACCTGAACAGCGTTCAGTTTATGACCGCCGATGGCAGCGTGCTGCCTGTTGACGACTATCAAACCAACGCCTGTTATCAGAAGGGCAATAATCTGCTGTTCGACACGCCGGATCCGAACATCACTTTTGCCGCGCCGGTCGAGCAAGCGCAAAAAGTGGTCATCTCCTTAGAATATATTGCCCTGGGGCCGGTCGCGTATCCCTATCTTCTTCAAGAGAAAAACCGGCAGTTTATCGAGCAGGCGCAGGCGTTGCAGGCCAAAGATACAGAATTAGCGCAGCAGGCGCAGGCGTTGCAGGCCAAAGATACAGAATTAGCGCAGCAGGCGCAGGTGTTACAGAGTAAAGATGCGGAGTTAGCGCAGCAGTCCCGGGCCTTGCAGGAACGCGACCAGGCAATTCAACAACATAATGAGCTTATCCGTCGTTATGAAGAAAAATTATCGCGGGAAATTCGCAGCAGAACGCAACTGATTCAGGTGCAGGATGACATGATTCAGCACATGGAGAACACGCTGTCGTGGAGGATCACCAAACCCTTGCGCTGGCTCAGCAATTTCAAATTACTTCAACGTCAATGGCCGTCTCACGATGCTTCCTGGAAAGGCAAAGCCTTACGCTTTTGCGCGAAAAGACTGTGGCCCAAACGCCTGATTCTGCAAAGCGGACTCTTTGATCAGGAATATTATCTGCAACATAACCCAGATGTGGCGCAATCCGGCGTGAATCCCCTACGCCATTTCCTCCGCCACGGCGGCAAAGAAGGACGGAACCCCCATCCGGATTTTGATATAGCGTATTATCTGCAAATGTATCCGGACGTCAAACGATCGGGTTTGAACCCGTTAATCCATTATCTTCTCTATGGCGGATTTGAGGGGCGGAGATCGACTCCTCAGTTTGATGCCGCATATTACCTTGAACGTTATCCTGATGTTAAAGAATCAGGGATGCTTCCATTAATCCATTACTTGACATACGGCAGCAAAGAAGGAAGATGCCCGGTTCCTCCAACGACGATTTTTCGACAAAGGGAGAATGAAAGAGAAAACAATAGTGGATTACATGTTCTTATTATTTCTCATGATGCCCATCTTGCAGGGGCAGAGATGGTTTTGCTTCATTTTCTTAAATGGTTGAAAACAGAAACACATATTGGAATAAAAATTATCTGTCTTTCAGGTGGTTTTCTTTTAGAAGAGTTTAAAAGGATTGGTGATGTATTAGTACTTGAGCATATGCAATACCAGCATGTGTTCTCTAAGGAAGTAGAACAGATTATTCGTGATTTTTGTGGTGAGCTAATCGCTCTGATTTACGGAAACACACTTGTTTCAGGGAAAATTTATCCGTACCTGAGATCTTTTAATGTGCCCATAATAACCCATGTTCATGAGCTAGAAAAAAGTATCCGTGAATATATTGCGCCCGAAATAATGGAGAATATATTGCAATACACACAACATTATATCGCTTGCTCCCCTATGGTCAAGCATAATCTGATCAGAAACCATCACATAACGCTCGATAAAATAACGACTATTTATGAATTTATTCAGCCCGATTCTGGCATTCTTCAAAGAAATGAAAGCAAAACTATACTTAGAGAACGTCTGGCGCTTGCTCGGGACAAGATTCTTGTTTTCGGATGTGGAACGATATATTGGAGAAAAGGACCTGATTTATTTATTGATGTTGCGATTACTCTTTCCCGAAAAGGATATTCGAACTGTCACTTTTACTGGATTGGACAATTGTTTTGGGATAACTGCTCAATTGACGGGATAGAAGGAACATGGGAGAGCCATCTCAACAAACTCACCCAATATGGTCTTGAAAATAGCGTGACATTTTTGGGTGAAAAAGAGAACCCGCGACAATATTTTTGCGCTGGTGACATTTTTTTGTTGCCCTCCAGAGAGGATCCCTTTCCAGTGGTTTGTTTGGAAGCGGCAGAGTGTGAATTGCCGATTATTTGCTTTGCCGATGCCGGAGGAATGCCTGATTTTGTAGGCAATGAGGCTGGTTTCACGGTACCATACGAAGATGTCGGCGCAATGGCTGAAAAAGTGGCATATCTGATTGATCATCCTCAAAAGAGGAAAGTACTCGGTCAGAAGGTAAGGGAAAAATACTTGGCAAACCATACGACTGATGCCGCAGCGCCACATATTCTTGGGCTGTGGAGGAAACTTTTGAGTACTCAGGCTATTAAGCAGGTCAGCGGGAATGGACCTCTGCATATTCTTATTGTTATCAGCGATCTTACATTCGGAGGAGGGCAAATATTTGCCATTCGACTGGGGAATGCTTTGAAAAAAGCTGGACATGATGTGTATGTCCTTGATATAGGCTATCTCCCTGTTGATGAACGTGTCAGGAATATGATCGCTCCGGATATTCCTGTTTACTATGCAATGGAATGGACGAATTGTGTTGAAGAATTTCAGCAATTTATCTGTGAAAGGAATATTCAGGTGATTAATTCCCATATTTGGTGGGCAGATAAATTTGTGATGGAGAATATTGGGCAATTAGTGACACCCTGGATAATCTCTATGCACGGAAGCTATGAGCATTTGCTCCAAGCCCCTGAATGTGATCAAGAGTTTAATGCATTAATGCCGAAAATCAATGAACGCGTGTCACTATTTGTCTATGTGTCTGAAAAAAATCTGGAAGTTTTTCAGCACTATCCTCTTCAACAAACAGAAGATAAAATTAAGCAGATTTATTATGGTTTTTTACCGGATTTTCCTCCTCCAAGAAAAAGGGTGGAACTTGGAATAGCAGAGAACGATTTCGTGTTGGGACTTGTATCGAGAGCAATTCCGGAAAAAGGCTGGCAAGAGGCCATAGATGCCGTGATCGCCTTAAACGATGAAGTTGAACGGAAAGCTCACTTAATTTTGGTTGGCGAAAGCGAGTATAGCTGTGAATTACACCAGAAATACAACGATATTCCTTATCTCCATTTTGTCGGATTTTCTGAAAATTCCCTTGAATGGGTTCAGATGTTTGATATTGGTTTATTGCCTACGTATTTTGTCTCTGAATCGTTGCCGAATACAGTGATTGAATACTTAGCATGTGGTAAGCCTGTATTTGCGACGCGCATGGGGGATATTCCGAAAATGATGAGTTGCGAAGATGGCCTGGCTGGTGAATTGATTAATTTCGACGCCTCTGGGAAAGCGGACGTATCCCATCTGAAGCAGTTGATTCAAATGTATATGCATAATACCACTGAAGATTATGCCAGAGTCCGCCAACGAAGTCTCAAAGCGTTTGAAAAGTTCCTGATGCAAACATGTGTGGAGGAGTACGTATCCCACTGTTATGAAATTTGCAAAGATTTTGAGTAGCACGTCTGCTGTGAATGATTTAAAAGAACTCCTGTGGAAATCATTTTCAGGGAGTATTAATATCTATCCCCTGGAAAACGATTTTTCGTAATTTACAGAAAACATTGATAGAGTTCGATATGGATAAAAAATATACTTCCTTAGAAGAAGTCCGGTTTTTTTTAGCGCAAAATACAAGCTCTTCCGAAACGACCCCAATATTTCAGGCCAATGTGTTTGAGCAGGTAATTAATTGTTTAGGATCGGCTGAGTATGTGATCGAAGTTGGTATCTCTCGAGGGGGCTTAAGTTGTCAACTGGCCTTTCTGTTAGAAAACACAGGTAAGAAACTCATTTTGATCGATATCGCGGAGGAGTGTATTCAATGGACAAAACATCTCATCCAAGAACTTGGTATTACCACGACTATTATTTATTTTACAGGCACGTTCCAGCAGTTTGTTGATGCTCATCCTGACATCCAGCCTTCATTTATCATTATAGATGCTGGTCATACGTATGATGAGGTAACGCAGGATATCCGAACACTCAAAAGGATGAAATATCAACCACCGGCGGTGGCGTTCCACGATTTTTCCCTCCGATACGGCAGGAGCAGTCTTGCTCGCCTAATACGGGTTGATCGGGCTGTGATAGACCAGTATTTGCGCAACGGCCATAAGTATCAAGAGATTGGAGCCTCAGATGAACATGCCATGCAAAGAATTCTATCTATCTCGGAATCAGCGGGAAATTATTATTATCATGATTGTAACTATCCAGAAGGGATCATGGTAATCACGGATGAGAAAAAATTTATGACGTATTCCCCCTATGGCTGGAAGAGACTTAAAGCGTGGCCTTCATCGCCATGGTTTTTAAAGTCAAGGTGGATAAATATGAGATCGCGATGGATAAATATTGTAAGAAAAAATGTCCTAAAAATCAGGAATTTCTTGCCTTATGAGAATAGTGGGTCAGGGAGGTCATGAAAGAGAACATAAGAAATCCCAAAGTGAGTATTATTATTGCAAATTATAATTATGCCCGGTACCTTGAACAAAGGCTTGATTCAATTATTCAGCAAACGTACCGGGATTTCGAGATTATTTTTTTAGATGATGCCTCTTCTGATGAAAGTGTTGAGTTATGTAAAAATAAATATAAGCACTATATTACTCACTTCAAGGTAAATTCAGTAAACACAGGGAACCCTTTTGTGCAGTGGAATAAAGGGGTCAGGCTGGCACAAGGCAAATATATTTGGATTGCAGAAGCGGATGATTTCTGTGAACCTACTTTTTTGGAGGAGATGGTGCCTTTATTAGAAAGCAATCCGAACGTGGGACTGGGATATTGTCAGTCCTTACGCGTAGATTCGCAAGGAAACGCTCTTGACGATTGGACCTGGGTCGATTATACCCATGATCTTGATCCTCAAAGATGGCGATCGAACTTTACCAATACCGGTATTGACGAGATAAAAACCTATCTGGTGATAAGAAATACGATTCCCAATGCCAGTGCCGTCCTATTTCGGAAATCGGCTTATGTTCAAGCTGGCTATGCTGTGGAGAATCTGAAATTTGCCGGGGACTGGTTAACATATTGCAAGGTACTGGAGCAATCAGATATAATTTTCAACAAGCATATCTTGAATTATAACAGATGGCATTTTAGCCGAGTAACCGCAAATTCTTTTACGAATTTAGTATCGTTCAGGGAAGTTCTTTATGTGCAACAATATCTCTTCAAAAGATACCAGTTTGCTGAGTTGGTAAAGTCGCGAGCATTTCAGCGATTTATTGATGATTGGAGATATTTTGCAGATAGTAGCTATGGAAGAATTACGGTACTTAATAATATTAAACTCGCTTTTTTGGCAATGCGGTATTATCCCCAAAAAGCCCATATTATTGTAAAAGAGCTATCAAAGGTGTTGTCGAAATTTGTTCCGGCTTCTAAGAGGTAAAGAACTCAAGCTTTGTCTCGTTGAAACAGAACAATTATATATTAAAAAATTATGAAACATATTGAGCCATTTGAAAATTTTCTGAAAAATTTTCCTGTAGAAAAAGCCGTTTTTGGAATGACGAGTCTTCAAGAACAGGCATATTTGGAGTACTATGCTCAAAACATCTATTCAAACCATGGGGAAATTGTTGATCTCGGCTGTTGGTTAGGTTCAACGACAATCCCTCTTGCTAGAGGACTGGAAAAGAATCCTATATCCTCGGATACATCCAAAAAGATTCACGCTTATGATCGATTTATATGGGAAGAGTGGATGGATAATGTGACTGAAGGAACCTATCTCGAAGAGAGATATAAAGCCGGGGAAAGTTTTTTAGGAGAATTTCAACGCGTGATTGCGCCCTGGTCTGATCGTATTGAAATCTATGCAGGCGATCTCTGTCAGATTGGATGGAATGGTGAGAGTATAGAATTTCTTGTAATCGATGCGATGAAATCGTGGGCATTAGCCAATAGCATTGTCAGGGCGTTTTTCCCATTTCTTATAGTAAATAAGAGCTATATCTTGCACCAGGATTTTGCAACCTGGTATACTTCGTGGATCCATTTACTCTGTTACCATTTTCGCGATTATTTCCAATTGGTATATGATGTTCCGAATCCGGACGGGAATGTATCGGGTAGTGTGGCATTTAAATATGTAAGAAAGATTCCTGACGATATGCTAAACCAGCCATATACATTTTTGTCATTTTCTGAGGAAGAGATTGACCGAGCTTTTGAATACTCTATGAATCTTACATCAAATCGAGACAAACAAGGAAACATTGCTGCCGCCAAAGTTATGTGTTATCTGCACCAAGATGACATCATGAAAGCCAGGGCAGAATTGGATAAATATCTTGCCCAAGGATTTTCGTTGAAACATGATTTACATATTGTTAAAAATCTTCTTGAAGAAAAACAAGCAAATTCAACCTTTAATGCTTCCATCTCTCTGGAAAGTTCTGTTAATACTCCACTAGTTCCCAAAATTCCGGTAATTATCCTCTTGCACGATGTCCTGAGCGGGGTGAATTCATGGGCGTTTGAATTGCGTAAAGCGTTTAGCAACCATCCTAAATATCAGATACTGTTGCTGAATGCCATGTCTGACAATAACAAGTTCGATATCAATGTGAATATCGAAGACCCTGAGACAGCTATGAAGGTTGTCTATCAAGTATTGCGCGATCATGCCCCAGTGATTGCCGTATTTAATTATATCTGGTCGCTTTGTCCATTCATGCTCAATCTGGATAATATACATTGCATTGCTATCTGTCATGCTGACAGCGATAAAGAATATTATACACCCTTAACTCAGCATGAATTCCTTTTTTCGAAATTTATTGCAGTGAGTCCCGAATGCGCTGGTGAGCTTTGTCAGCGGATCCCTCATCGTGCTTGTGATATTACGACACTTCCTTGTGGAATATCTGTGCCTGAAACCCTCAACAGAACTTATCAGACGAAGCCGATTAGGCTGGTATATGCGGGGCGCATTGTTCAATACCAAAAACGCGTTATGGATTTTGTTCCCCTGGTTGAAAAATTGTTACAGTGGCATATTGATTTCGTATTTGATATTGTTGGCGATGGGGAAGACTGCTTTGCATTAAAAGAAGCTATGGCTAAAGTCTCGCCAGATCGAGTACGATTTCCAGGTTTCATGCCGCCTGAGAAGATGCCGGAAATCCTGACCAATCATGAGATTTTCATTCAGGTCTCAGATTTTGAGGGCACAAGCGTGGCAATGATCGAAGCGATGGCTCAAGGGGTTGTGCCCGTCGTTACATCAGTCACGAGCGGGATAAAAGGTGTAATCACCCCTAAAAAAGATGGATTTTACGTTCCTATAGGCGATATGGAAGCGATGGCTGAGGTTATTGCTCATCTGGCATTTGATTCTGAGCTGTTAATCTCTGTGGGACATGCCGCGTATGAAACGTCTAAACAGTTTTCTATTGACTCCTATGCCGAAAAATTCTCAGGACTTCTGGATCGCATGCTCCTATCCAAAACTCAGGAACGGGCTCGAATAAAACATTTGACAAGCGAAGAAGTCGCTTTACTGATTCCACCCCGGAGACTCGTTTTTGCCCTGCTCTATAAACTTGCACAACAACGGGGTTTCAGATGGCTCCGAGGATTTGAGGAAACCTGTAAAAGAATATTGATAACATTAAAGAATAGGACAGAGAACAAAGAGAATTCTATGAGTGAGGTAACTCCGAATGAAAAATAGCATGCCCATTGTCATAATCTTTCTGTGTTTAGGTCTTTGTGTTTTTATGGATGGGTGTCAGGGCACTCAAAAAGAACAATCAAAAGCTGAGAAACCCAATAAAGATGTAAATGTAAGCGAGACTCAAGCCTCTAAAACGATGGTAACGACGACGCAAGAAAATGAAAGAAGAATCTTTTTTGCTGACTTGATAAAGAATAATCAAGTTATCCTGGGAAATCGTGAATATAGAGAAGCACTTTATGAAGAGCCTGACAGATGGTTCCGCAATAATATCCTTCATCATGGCAAAGCAAAATCAATATTTCACCATCCGGTCTGGGGAGAAATGCAGAATAATTTGGTTTTTGAAAATATTTCTATCCAGGGACAGGTGCAAATGAAATATAGCATCGGACTTTTTACAAAAGACTGCGAAAGAGTTTCTGATGGAGTAAAATTTAAAATTTCCGTAAGCGATGGTAATGGCCAATCGAAGGTACTCTTTGAAGAGACGTTCAGTACGTTCGATACATGGCAAGATTCTACCCTCGATTTATCAGAGTATTCAGGAAAAACGGTAACCATAGAACTTGTAACGGAAGCATTGGAAGATACTCTCTGCGATTGGGCCACCTGGGGAACTCCACGACTTATTTTTTATTCGGTAGAAAATAATTCTGTGATAAAAGAAATCGAGTCTGCCCAAAGATATGACTCTATTATTAATGATTCTTCTCTTGACAGAAACCTCAGCCAGATTGGAACTCGAGTGGACCGGGGATGGATAGCCGACGCAGTAAAAACAGCAATTTCTCTTCCTGAAATCATACCGAATACAGTGATTCGGTATGAACTCTCTGTAGTAGAAAAGTCTGCGAAACAAAACGAAGTCGTAACCATTGAATTGATAGATGAAAACAATAATGTCCTGCATTCCTCAAAATATGACGTAAGAGAGCAAAAGCAAATAATCGTTGATGAATACACTGTTGCAGACAGCGATAAACTTCCTGATAAAATACATATCTCTCTGGATAACGAACAGAATGCTTCAATGATTTTTATCAAGGAACCGGTTCAGCACGCATTGCGCAAAGACGATACCGACCAACACACACCAAATGTTATTCTGATAAGTCTGGATGCTCTGAGAGCAGATCGTTTAGGATGTTATGGATACGCAAGGAATGTATCACCCAATATTGATGCCTTTGCTGCAGAATCAGTGGTTTTCAGAAATGCCTACAGCAACTCAAATTGGACATTGCCTTCACATGTCAGCATGTTTACTTCCCTATATCCATCTCAGCATCGAGTTGTTACTCAGACCTGGCATAATAATCAGTGGGATGCGTATGAACCCCTGACTATCTTTATCCCCGAAATTTTTAAAAATCAAGGGTACCTGACACTGGCGTTTACTGGAGGAGGATTTGTTCATTCCCGCTACGGGTTTAATAAGGGATTCGACTTTCACGTCGAAGATGTCAAAGAACTCAACCTCGAAAGCCTCTCCCGGTTTCACGATCTTCTTGACACACACAAAAATGCTCCTTTTTTTATATTTTTCCATACCTATGAAATTCACGATTATTATGATGACAAGCCCATGCATCACCAATACGTCGGGGAAAATATCTTTGATAAAGATGATATCCATTTAATTTACTATATTAAATCACAAGCTGAGGATGTTATTCATGATCAAATCAAACAGAAACTTCTTCCTGAGAACGGCATTCAATACATTCGTGATTTGTATGACGGTGCGATTTTTTATACTGATGATCTTTTAGGAAAATTTTTTACTGAGTTAAAAAAAATGGATATGTATGATACCAGTTGGATCATACTTACTGCCGATCATGGCGAAGGTTTTGGAGAAATTCATTGCAATAATCATATCACCTCATGGCATCATGGCTTTCGTCTCTATGATGATCAAATCAGAGTTCCTCTTATCATCAAACCTCCAAAATCTGTTCAACTAGAGGGGAAAGAGTATCGGATTATTGAACAGCCTGCTCAGATCATAGATATACCTCCGACTCTTGTTTCTATTCTCGGAATCGAACCGTATGCTCAGTTTGAAGGGGAAAATTTACAACCTTTTTTTACCACATCTGCATCGGTATCTAACAGAGCTATATTTTCTGAGGATATTCGTAATAGACAATTTGCGGTTATTCATGATGACTTTAAGCTTATTGCCCGAACCCAGAGACAAATGCTGTTGATTGGCGATTTCGCTTATGAACTCTATGATTTGAAGAATGATCCGCTTGAAAAAATTAATCTTGCTCATTCAGACAAGTATGCCCCTTTATATAATGATCTCAAACAACTTCTCGATGAGCATGTTCGTGACTTGTTACAAATCATCGGAGAAACACGAGTTCCAGAGCGTGTAGAACAACAATCAGAGGATGCGGAAGTCGATGAAAAACACCTCCAGCGTTTAAAGGACTTAGGGTATCTCTAACTTTTTAGCAATCAGAAGAGGCTAACAGATGAAACAAGAGCCACATAACAGACCTCTCAAAATCCCGGTTGTCCTTCTCCTGTATGATCTCCTGAGCGGAGTGAATTCATGGGCGTTCGAATTGCGAAAGGTATTTGCAGATCACCCTCGCTATCAGGTCTTATTACTCAACCTTTTGTCTGAGAGTAAAAAGGCTGATATTAACGTAGATATTCAAAATTTTGAGATAGCAATGAAAACGGTTTCTCAGATATTACGTGAACGAGCTCCTGTCATTGTCGTGCTGAATTATGCCTGGTACTTGTGTGAATTCATTCCACCTCAGGATGGTATATATTACATCGGCACCTGCCATGCCGACAGTGAAGACGAATACTATAAGCCGTTAACTCGATATGAGTCGCACATTTCGAAATTCATCGCTGTGAGTCCTGAATGCGCTGAAACACTCAGCCAACGGATACCTCATCGTGCCCAGGATATCACGATGCTTCCTTATGGAATTGTTGTGCCAGAGACTTTAGAGAGGCAGTATCAAGCCAATCCGATTCGTCTGATGTATGGAGGACGGGTTGAACAGACTCAAAAACGCGTGATGGATTTTGTGCCTTTAGTTGAGAATTTGTTACGGCAACGCGTTAACTTTGTTTTTGATATTGTAGGTGATGGAAAGGAATTACCCGCTTTACAAGAAGTTATGCAGAAGCTATCCACTAAGTGCATCCGGTTTCATGGCCTGGTTCCCCTTGAGAAAATGACTGAATTCTGGAGATCTCATGATATCTTCATTCAAGTCTCGGAATTTGAAGGAACCAGCGTGTCAATGCTCGAAGCAATGGCACAGGGGACCGTTCCTGTTATTACGGATGTTAGGAGCGGAATCAAAAATGTTATTACTCATGCTCATAACGGATTTTGTGTTCCTATTGGCGACATGGGAGCAATGGCGAACATTATTGCTGATTTGGCTGCTCATCCGAATATGTTAGCGACTGTGGGGCATGCCGCGTACGACAATGCTCAGCAATTTTCGATGAAAACGTATATGGAGAAATTCTCAACATTCCTGGATCACGTTATCGCTTCTCAAGAATTACAATATACGGAGATTCAGAAGGCGTTGAACAACGCTGTCATTGCCCAACATCCACTTCGAAAGATTATCAGCGCCATCTGGCATAAACTTAGACCATGATAATGTACTTAAGGAGATAACAGTAGCATGATTATACTACGAAATAATACTATACGCACAACGATATCCGCACTGCTAATAATCTTTCTTTTTCTGGTGGAGGGTTGTCAAGACCCCCAGCAACAAGATTCCCCCCCGCAAACAACCTCTTCCACACCGCAGGAGGAACAACAGTCTCCTGAGCAAGAATCTCTCACCAGGGAGGACAAAATTCTCTATTTGGCTGATTTGATGAAAAATAAGCGCTTTAGCGTCTCCACAGCCTATCAAGCCAAGCTCCGGGAAGAACCCGATCAATGGTTACGATATACCAATGCCCTGCACGGCAAGAACAACTCCATTTTTCACCATCCGATCTGGGGAATTGCCAATAATTTAGTCTTTGAAGATCTTCAAATCGAGCCGCACATGCGACTGAACTATAGTCTCGGCCTGTTTACTCAGGAATGTCAAAAGTCTTCAGATGGAGTGATGTTTAAACTTTTTATCCGGGATCACGAAGGCGAGCACGCGATTTTTGAAGAGTCCTTCAATCCCGGGGATTCGTGGTATGATTATAGCCTGGATTTATCCCAGTATA
Organism: Candidatus Vecturithrix sp.; assembly: GCA_040772385.1. GTDB lineage: Bacteria > Moduliflexota > Moduliflexia > Moduliflexales > Moduliflexaceae > Vecturithrix. The sequence goes on from JAXGYF010000001.1 coordinate 2,403,582, forward strand.
CCGGGAAAACGGTCACTCTTGAATTGGCTACCACGCCGTTACAAGATACCCTCTGTGATTGGGCGGTCTGGGGAGCTCCTCGCCTGACAAATTACGCCATTGCCCGCGAGTATGAAACCAAACCGCTCCATTCTGCTGAGCGTTTCGAAGCGATTAGCCCTACCCTCTTTGATATCCCTGTACATGAAACAGGCTCTCAACGCTGTGATCGGGGCTGGATTGCTAATGCCGTCACTACGGATATTGAGCTTGCGGAGGTGTCCCCTGAAACCATGATCCGCAATGAACTTTATGTATTGGATATTTCCGATACGCCTGGCGAAGAGCTGGTTATTGAAGTCCTTGCGCAAAACGAGGAGGTGCTGTCCACTGCCACCTACCCGATCAGCAGCCGGCATCAGGTGATCGTTTCCGAGTATCCGGTGAACACCCATGAAAAGCGGCCAGAGCGGATCCGGATCCGCTTGCACGGCGACACTCCGTCCGTGGTGTTTATCAAAGAACCGGTGCTCTATACTGAGCAAGCTGCGGCGGTTGGACAACGGAAGCCCCATGTGCTGCTGATCAGTCTGGATACTCTGCGGGGGGATCGGTTAGGCTGCTATGGCTACCAGCGAAATGTGTCTCCCAACATTGATGCCTTTGCGAAAGAAGCGTTTGTGTTTACGAATGCTTATAGTAATTCGAATTGGACGCTGCCAGCGCATACAAGTATGTTTACGTCGCTCTATCCCTCCCAACATCAAATCGTTCTTAACTCATGGCACAATGGAATATTTCAACCTTATGAAAATCCGCATTATTTCATCACAGAAGCTTTTCAGAAGGCAAATTACCTTACGCTTGCATTTACTGGTGGAGGTTATGTTGATGCGCAATATGGATTTAATAAAGGCTTCGATTATCATATTGAGAATATTAGAGAATTTAATCAACAATCCCTTGAAAGTATAGAGCGTTGGCTTGAACTTCATAAGACTATCCCGATGTTTGTTTTCTTGCATACTTATGAAGTTCATGACTATCACTTTGAAAAGCCAAATCATTATAAATTTGTTCAAAAGAATTTTCAGTTGGATGAGGGAACAAAATTATTCCCTTTGCTCCGATTACGGGCGGTCTCTGCTATAGACACCCCTGAATATCAAGATATCCTGAATAGATTAATGCCTGAGGAAACTATTCAGTACGCGTCTGATTTGTATGATGGGGCGATCTATTATGTCGATATCCAGTTGGGAAAACTATTTCGTGCATTACAAAAGATGGACATTTATGATAATAGCTGGATAATCTTGACTTCCGACCATGGTGAAGGTTTTGGTGAAGTGCATAATCATAACCGTAATAGTTCATGGAAACATGGGAAAACTCTTTATGATGATCAAATTAAAATACCCTTAATTATCAAGCCACCTAAAAATTTCATGCAAGGAGTGACGCAACAGACCATCGATCAGTTTGTCCAAACACTCGATATTCCCCCAACATTAATGGAAATTCTTGAAGTATCTCCAATTGAAGAATTCCAGGGGGCAAATCTATTGCCTCTCTTGACAACTCCTACTAAAGCAGAGGCCGAAACAATAAAATTTTCTGACGATATTCGCAATATGCTATTTGCCGTGATCTACAAAGAGTATAAACTTATTGCAAAACCACAAACGAATTTGCTCTTAATTGGTGACTTCCAATATGAACTTTATCATTTGGTGACGGATAGATATGAAAAGCTGAATCTGAAGCAGTCCCACAAACATGTCCCCATTTATAATGAGTTAAAGCAACTTCTCGATGAACACATTCAAGACTTCTTTAACAATAACAATAAAAGAATGATTATAGAGACAACCTTTCCAGGGAGGCTATCTCCGGAATCAAAAAGTGAAGACATAGATAGTCAACATCTCCAACGATTGAAAGACTTGGGCTACTTATAAGATGCCCAAGGAATAATGAAACGTTCTTAAATAAAAGGAGAAGGATAAAATGCCAGATATACAACAAAATTATGCGTCATGGAATGAAAGCTACAACTGGACCCAACAAGGTGAGGAATGGTCCCAGGCCTGGGGGGGATCTGAGAGTCAATGGTACGGGTGCCTGTTACCCCGAATCCATAGGTTTCTGCCGGCAAATAAAATTTTAGAAATTGCACCAGGATACGGACGCTGGACATACTATCTGAAGGATTATTGCCAACACCTGGTAGGGATCGATTTATCGAGCAAGTGCATCGAATCTTGCAAAGAACGTTTTCAAGCGATTCCTCACCTCGAATTCTATTGTAATGATGGGTACTCTCTATCAATGGTTCCCGATAATGAGTGGGATTTTATTTTTAGCTTCGATTCATTAGTGCATGCCGAAGCTGATGTCATGGAACAGTATCTTCTTCAGATCACTCAAAAATTCACTCCAAACGGGGTGGCGTTTCTGCATCATTCCAATTTAGCCATGTTTCCCGAACTTTCACGTGACGCTCCGAATACAGCGTTGCATTGGCGGGCCCCCAGCGTTTCTGCAGAATTAATCAGGAAGTTGATTAACAAGGCGGGTTTGGTATGTATTTTGCAGGAATTAGTTAACTGGGGGAGAATTGAACTCATTGATTGTCTGACGATTTTTACCAGGCAAGGTTCAAGGTTCGAACGGCCTTTTGAGCTGTCCGAGAATCCTGAATTTATGCTGGAAGCAGGGGTGATAAAAAAACGAGCATCTTTGTATACCTTTCCAAAAGGGAAACGGTTTATTGAGGAGTGCTGATTTTTGCCTTGACAAACCTACCCACCTGAATAGTATAATTTTTCTATATTTTGCTGATTTATCAAAAAAGAAAACTGATGGGGAGTAGGGTAATTTTGATTGTTTTCTATATGAAAAACTCGACGTGAGACATTATTTCGATGTGAGTGCTTGAGGGTGTTATGCTGTTTATTCTGGATTGATTGTGGGATAGGTGCATAAACGGCAACTTCAAGAAATATTTTTTCGTAATAATGTCTGTTCGTGAGAGGGGGCGTATTATGAAATTCAAAAAAATTGTCATGTTGGGTACTGTATTATGCTTGGGTTTTACTGTAGTCGCAATGGCTGCTCAGGTGAGCATTTATAAATTGGACAGTAATGACAGTTTTATCCAGGCCAAGGGCTATGGTCCCTTCACCGATTGGACAGCAGTCAATTTCAGCCGAGCGAGTGATAATAGTGGTCGTTTATTATGGCGGCATACAACGGGAAAGGCCAGTATCTATAAATTAGATGCCAATGCTAATTTGCTCAGTACTAAAATTTACGGCCCCTACTCTGGGTGGACGGCAGTGCAGTATGAACGGCCTACTAGTACAGGGTATGGACGACTGGTGTGGGAAAATACGTCTGGGAAGGTGAGTCTCTATAAGCTGAATGCGAATGATGGTTACGTTCAGACTCGCGGATTTGGTCCATACTCTGGATGGACATTCGTGAATTACAGTCAATCTGACGATGGATCTGGATACTTGTTGTGGCGTGATAGTTCGGGCAAAGCGAGTATTTATAAGCTGGATGCTAATGACACCTTTCAGAGTACCAAAAGCTACGGTCCCTACTCTGAATGGACTCCCGTACAGTATGAGCGTTTGAAAGCTAGTGGCACGGCACGGCTGGTATTTCAGAACACATCGGGGAAAATTAGTCTCTACAAATTAGATGCTAACAATAATTTTATTCAGGCTCGCGGGTTTGGTCCGTACTCCGATTGGTCGTTCGTGAATTATGCCCAGAGGGACGATGGATCTGGACGGCTGGTCTGGCAGCACACGACAGGAAAAGTAAGCATCTATAAGCTGGACGAAAACGACGCCTTTCAAAGCACCAAAAGCTATGGTCCCTTCAGTGGTTGGACTCCCGTTAATTATAATCGCTCTCCGGGGGTCGCATTAACAATACTAACGGGTTCTATTGCTAATGCTGAAGCTAACACTTTAATTAAGAAAGCCGGTAATGGTACAGGTACGATCACGGCTATCGATCAGGTGTGTGATGTGACTTGTCTGGAATTGGTGATTCCATATATTGCAGATGAACAGGTTGACGTGAACGTAACGCCGGCGGGGGATTCGTACTTTGCCGGATGGGAAACGGCTGGCGGAGTGCCGATCGAGAATATCTATTATGCGGAACCGGGCGACACGGTGTTTGCGGTTTTCGAGCTAAAGTGACGTTTTTTGACGTGTACAATTGCCATTTTTTTGGTTTACTTGCTTTCAGGGAACATAGCGCTATGATGAATTGTGCATAGAGCGGTGACAGAATTTGTTCATGACATTTCTGTCATTCGTGCGTATTCTGTCATTTTTGCTTATTCTTCATTCTTGTCGTTATTATAAGGAGATAGGTTATGAAAAACGTATGGAGATTTTTTAGCGGAGTGTTGGTTGTATTTGTTTTGGCGGCCGGCGGCGTTGCCAGCGCAGATTCATTAAGCGTGAACACGGAGGAAGCGGATCCCAGTTTAACGGTCGTTTTCGCGGCTGCGCCGGTATCGGGGCCGAGCGGAGGGACAGAAGTTCCTGTATTCAGGGCGAATGATATTTCATTCGAAAAATCAGATTTGACCGGCGGTGATTTCGACGGAGACTATACGTCTGAGATGTTCTTTGACAGCCAGGAGGTTATGGGGCAAGGCGGGGATATTGTGTATGCCTCGTCTTTCGGCTATCCCTCTGATGGGAGCACAATGGCTGTGCAGTCTGTGTCGGGAGCCGTGCCGGAGCCTGGCACGCTGATTCTGCTGGGTTTAGGCGTGCTCGGTCTGCTTGGACTGGCGCGGCGCAAAAATCGCTGATTCTTCACGATGTAACGAAGTATGGCACTTCAGACAGACCGCCTGAAAGATGGGCGGCGCATCTGAAGTACCATATTTGTCTGTCATACAGTTCTTCCTGTTTAAAACGATAGCCTTGCGGCAGATCAAACCGGTGCTGTGCCACCCTGGCTAAAAATTCGTCCTTTTTCTTGAACAGATCTTTTTTGACAATCGCGTCTTCTTGCAAGATAATCACTTTCAGGCGTGATCGCAGCCTGGTGAGATACTGCTTTGGAATCGGAATCATTCCATTTTTAATTGTTGCTTCAAACTCAATGGCATACATACATGTATTCCTCGATATCATAATTCACCCGGTTGGAAGAGGCTTGTAAGCTCTTCATCTCATGCATATATCATAGTTGCCTATGGGCAATACCACCTTTCTGGAACCTTGCCGCTTCCTGGCAAAACCATCGGCAGCTCGCGGCCGAGTTTGCCAGTATCATTCATATTTTCCATTTTGGGGCTTGTCAAGAAATTCCTGGGCCTATTTTTCATTACAGCATTATTCACTTGAATTGAGGCGCGCTGTGCAGATTCCTCGTATCCGTACACCTTTTCTGAAACTACAGGGATTCCTCATAAGCAAGGATGTGTTATCCCTGGTTATGTGAAATCCCTGTAGTTTCCTGCTGTCGGGCGAGCGCCTGTTCAGGTGAACTCCTTATCGGTTCGATCGAGTTCAAGCATCTGAGTCATCCAGGTGGAACGCTGAATGATGCGCCGGGCTTCTTGAACGAGTTCCTCAATAGACATGCGATCTCTCCGTCAGTTCCTTGAGTTTTCTGGTCATTGTCATCATTCCGTCTCTGGCCATTTCCCAGTCGGCAGCATCATTTTCCACTTCGAATGAATAGTCATGTTCTGCCACGATATTCCGCTGTCGAAACGTTTCGAAATCCACCTGATATTTTTGCCTGAGTATGCGGTCGGTACAGTGATAACGAGCCAGTTTCCGGCGATATTCGTGCTGGAGAATGTGCTCAAGTGTGACATTCAACGGTTTCCGACTCTCCTTGCAGAATAGTCTGTATGCGAGCATCCATCATAACACTCCTCATTCATCATTCACAACTCTCTTTGGATCGAATCAGCATTCAATTTAAAACGATAGCTTTTCGGCAGATCAAACCGATGCTGCTTTGGAATCGGAATCATTCCATTTTTAATTGTTGCTTCAAACTCAATAGCATACATAGCTCAAAGCTGACAAACAGAGCGATTGAGCGTCCTTCAGCAGGTTTGTAGTTCCCGCTTGAGCGGGTTCTTCCGCCTGAAGGCGGAACTACGAACGTCGTTGTTCCTGCTTTAGCGGGATTCTTCCTCATCGTCATGCGCACAGCGCAGCAAAAATGCCGCATAGTCATCCAACTCCCTTTCAATCAGAGGGAACAAGCGTTCATAGACCGATTTCAGATAATCCAAACGCGCCCAGTCATACTCGAAATCATAATAATAGCGTTTGAAATGTCGAAATCGTCTCAATTCGTCCAGCAGCGCATAGGATGTTTGAGACAGGACGGCCTTGCGAATACCGGGCACCTCGATGCGCATTTTTTGCAGCAACTCTTTATGCCATTGCTGCGTGTCCACATGGTTCTCAAAGACCCTGGATATTCGGAACAAAATTGTTTCGACGCAGGTATAGGTGTTGCACAGAATATCGGCCAATAATACCGCATCGCGCACATCCCGCTGCTGTTCATCCACAAAAGCAGACTTATACGAACTATACAATCGGTGGATGACATCCAGGACGGCTTTGCTTTCCGTGATCTCGCCTACCAGCACTAAGAGTTCATCTCGCGGCATAGACCACCGTTCCTTTCATGTTCAGGATGCGCTGAAAAGCGGGGTGAAGGTCTTCCCACCGCACCAGATCCAGGGGAAACTGCGTCATCTCCTCAGCGTCCGCGAACAGGCGGAAAAACGCCAACGTATCCACTCCGGCCACGGCCAGATCAATATCCGAGGCTTCGGAAAAATGCGCGGGCGCCAGGACAGACCCCCATTGGATAATCCGTTGCGGCGCATAGCGCCGGATGATCATCGCGATAATCTTCCGGGCATCGTCCTGGGCCTGCTGCCAGAGGATCAACCGCCTGGCTTGCGACGCCTCCTGTTTTTTTTGCAAATACCGCCGCGCTGCGGCATAATCAAATCCATCTGGCGACGGCTCCGTTTTCGTCAATATTTCGCGTTTATTCATCGTGTTTATTCCATGGTCTTTTTGTCCCTGAAACAACGGTCAGCATGACAACAGCGGATGCAGGGAATCAGCGGATGGGGCGGATGGGATAGATTCACGCCAGCGGCAGCATCACGTGGAATTCCTCGCCCTGTTCCAGAAACTGCACGCTGCGTCCGAGCTTTGCCGCTATCATTCATATTTTCCATTTTGGGGCTTGTCAAGAAATTCCTGTGCCTATTTTTCATTACAGTCTTATGTAGAACCGTTGACCTGATACCTGTCACAAAAACCAGGTTTCTTCAAGAAACCTGGTTTTTAGCGCCCGGCCCTATCCGCAGATTCCTTGCATCCGCTGTTGTCCCTCAGGTTTGTCGTTCGCGCTTCATCAGAAAATCAAACACTCCTTTAAGAGACCATACAGTTTAAAACGTTCATCATACGATACAAGCTGATACCCGTACGTCAGTGCTGTTGCGATAATAAAACGGTCTGCCGGGTCACGATGAACATCAGGGAGATTCGCAGGCATCACCGCGATTTCCTCGCTCAATGCAATAACCTCGACATCTGAACCACCCAGCGCCGCCCGCATCCATTCCGACAACGCCATGGGCAGCCAAAGTCGCTGCCTTTTCACCAAATAGGCCACTTCCCAACACGACACAGCCGATACGGCTATCGATTCCGCTTCTTCGATCACCTTCACGATCTTCTCGTCCAGGGGATCATCAGCGGACACCCACCGTACCCAGATATGCGTATCAAGCACCAGTTTCATGCAACACCTCCCACGCGGAGTCAGGTACAACGGGTTCCATGATATTGCCGATAATTCTCGTCTTCAGCAATTCAGGTGCAGGCTGCCGCTGTGTTTTTTGTTTCGGGGGAGCGTCAGGGATGCACACTTCCAGAAAATCAATTGTTCTCAAAAAGCGGACGACATCCCAAACTTTGGCGTCGTCACGGACATTGAGCACGATCGTTGTCATTCGAACCTCCTTCGGAGTGCGGTCAAATATTGCATTTCCATCTGACGATTGACAAAATTTCCTGCTGTTCACTCTCGGATAGCAAGAGAGTGTTCAGGTGTTTTTTATGCTCTTTTTTCAAGATGCAAACACCCTCCCCGGGGCTTGTCAAGAAATTCCTGCGTCTATTTTTCATCAGCACCATGCCCTGGGCATCAATGCCCAGGCTCAAAGCTCAAGCAGGCTGAAGCCCGCTCAAAGCTGACACATAGGGCGCTTGAGCGTCCTTCAGCAGGTTTGTAGTTCCCGCTTTAGCGGGTTCTTCCGCCTGAAGGCGGAACAAGTTTGTAGTTCTCGCTTTAGCGAGTTCCTCCGCCTGAAGGCGGAACTACGAACGGTGTCTCAGCGGGAGGCGCCAGGCAAAAAATTCGGCGCACCTCAAGATTTTCTCTTGACAGCCAGACAAAGATATTGTGTAGATCACCGTATGATGAAATTGATTCCATACGGACAGAGCAATTATAAGACTGTGGCCACGCAGAATTTTTATTACGTGGATAAAACGCGCTATCTCGAGCTGTTAGAACAGATGGGAACGCGCTTTCTGTTCTTCCTGCGGCCGCGGCGCTTCGGCAAATCCCTGTTTGTCTCCATGCTGCGACATTACTATGATCGCAACCTCAATGATGAGTTCGAGGCTTTATTCGGACACACCTACATCGGCCAACATCCCACGCCCCTGCGCAATGCCTATCCGGTGCTGTTCTTCACCTTTTCGGGGATTAAGACCTACGGGACCATCGAAGAGACGATTGCATCCTTTAATCTGAGCATCCATGCCAAAATCCGCACATTTCTCACCCTGAACAAAACCTATCTTGAGATCACGGATCAAGAGTTTGAAAAGATTCTCTCCATTCAAGATAGCGGCGATCAGTTGCGAGAATTGATCGACATGATGTACGGCCATATCCCGACAGATATTCTGGATGAAAACGTTCGCATAGATTATGGCAAGCTCAAGTTCCTGATGTTCCTTGATCAACAGATTAATGGTAATTTCTATCTTCTGAAAGATCTGTTAGAACATGAACAATTGCAGGGGACGCTCGTCAAAAGTATTGCGGTTGGCGAAGAAATTGAGCCAAACCGCTTTCTTAGTCTCATGTATTTTTTAGGACTGGCCACGATTCGAACAGAAAGTTCCCTGGCGGTGACGTTTGCGCCTCCTAATCTGTTGATTCTCAAGATGTTATGGGACTACTTGCGGAAAGCGACGGAGGACGCATACCGGTTTAAAGTCAATATGTATCAGTTACGGCTGCACCTGACGAATTTAGCTGCAAGGGGCGAATGGCAGGGGACCTTGACCTATATTCTGGACAAATTTTATCAGGCCGCCTCAGCGCGGGATTTTGTGTTTCATGAAGAAGGCGTCAAAATGTTCCTGCCGGCCTATTTGAATCTGGCCGACATGTACCGGGTGGAGAGCGAAAAAGCCTTTGAGCAGGGCTATAGTGATATTTTTCTGTATCCTGACGTCGATCTGTTTCCCGACGTGCGCTATGGTTATATTTTTGAATTAAAATATCTGAAAAGCCGCGACATCAACACGGAAAGGAAAAAACAGGCGCAGACGAACAAAGCCTTGTTGCAGGCAAAACAGCAACTGGCGCGCTACGCTGACACCGCGGTTTTCAAACGCCCGGTCAAAAAAGTCGCTGTTGTTCTCTGCGCGCATGAGGTTCTGGCCATGGAGGAGATCGCTACCCCCTGAAAACGCAGCGCGAAACTCATTGCCTCTTTTGAACCCCTGCCCCTGGGCTATGTTCTCAAGCCCTTTCAGGGTAAAAACGCCTCCCCCCGAATGAATAAGTCATGTTACGCACTACCCCCCTCAATCCCCCCGCAAGCGGCAGGGCTGTTAAGTTCTCGTTCTTACGCTTCTGTCTAGGAGCGAGTCGTGATTGGGAACAGAGTGTTCAGGAGGGCAAACGAGCGTTTGCTTCGCGGCTTTGCCGCGACAATCTTGCCAGGGCTTTGCCCTGGTGCAAACGCTCGTTTGCACTCCTGAGCAGCAGCAAAGAACTTAACAGCCCTGCCCGCAAGCGGGGGGCACAAGGGGGGCTGCGTAACATGAGTGAATCATGCTGTATAACAACACATGTGCTCTCAATCATGCTTTTTTCTTGACGAAATGAATGTTCATCCAGATATGGTTAGATGTGTCCTGATGGTGTCCGCTGATTTCTGGCATCCGTTGTTGGGTTGCGGCGTGCCTGCGGCGAAAAAATAACCAGCGCTGCCAATGCAGCGAGAAGCGATGAACCTGTGAGATTTTTTGAACTCTCAGTTTTGCTGAGAGAGGAAAGGATGAGAAAATTTATGAGCTCTTCACCTGAGCAGCAAGCTCCGCAATTATCCCATTTTCAATTTCAGATGTGGGACAAATATCTGACTGTCCTGAATGCCATCTGGAATCTGGATCCCCCTGCGTCGTCAGATTCACCGGAAGAACAACCGCTTTCCTGGAGCCGCCAGGTTCATGCGCTCAATCAGACATGGCATGTGCCTTCAACCCTGGAACTTCCTCCCCCATCGTCATTCAAGGGGAAAATTCTGTTCCCGTTCAAAAAATTCATCTTGCGTTTAATTCAACCGGCTATTGACAAGATCGTGGCGCAGCAAAACGAATTTCATGCGAAAGTGGTACAGACCTTTAATAGTCTGGAAGCGCAGCGACAGTTCAATGCTCGCACTGTTGCAACGCTGAATGGCCTGGTTGACCTCACGAATGCTGAATTACAGCGTTTACGGGACGAAGTTTCTCAGCATCTTCAGCGCTTTCAAGCTCAACTCGATATGTTTCAAGCTCAGTTCGATAGGATTCAAGCTCAATTCGACACGTTTCAAACTCATCTTAATACCGTTCAGAGCTATATGGATACCCTTCAATCCCATCTTGATAACCGCCTGGAACAGATTGAACCGCGCATTGACGCCTTTGAAATGATGGTCTGGACCTTTGACCGCCGTAAAGAAGCGTTAGAAATTGAACAGGTGTTGTTTAATCAGAAATTAGAGCAGTTGTATTCACTCCTGAGAAAACCGGCAGCCGAAGTTACTCAGGAACAAGCCGCCTCCCTGCCGTCTTCAGAGCGTCAGGAGGATTATCACTATTTCCTCTTTCAAAACGTTCACCGGGGTAATGAGCGCGTCGTCAAGAATTGGTTGAAAGACTATGTTCCATATTTTGAGCAATGCGCGCCTGTTCTCGACATTGGCTGCGGACGGGGAGAATTTCTGGAAGTCCTTCAAGATCACCGGATCGAAGCATACGGAATTGATTCTAATCAGATGATGATACATTATTGCACAGAAAAAGGGCTTCAGGCGCAGGAAGCAGATGTACTTGCCCATCTGGAATCGTTGGCGGATAATTCTCTGGGAGGGATTTTTGCCGCGCATGTTGTCGAGCATCTGCCGCCGCGAGAATTACAGCGATTCCTGCAGCTTTGTTTTGATAAACTCCAATATCATAAATACCTTGTGCTTGAAACCCCGAATCCCCGGTCACTTTACATGCTGTCGCAGATTTTTTACCAGGATTTGTCCCATCAAAGACCGCTTGATCCGAATGCGGTATATTCCATGCTCACAGCCGTTGGGTTTCAAGATATTCAAACTGAGGGGAAAGCTCCCTTTCCTCAGGGTGATTCCCACGGACAGCGACTTCAAAAACTTGAGCTGACGCCTATTTCAAATAACGCGTTACATTCTCAGCTTGAGATTCTCAACGAAGACATTGAACAATTGAATGAACTGATCTATGGGTATCTGAATTACGCTATGGCGGCCAAAAAGATCAAAATGTTTTAGGTGAAGGCGAATATGAGACTTGCGTTTTTTTCTCCTCTCAGTCCGCAGCGATCCGGGATTTCGGATTACAGCGAAGAGCTGCTGCCTGCTCTTGCGAAGGGCGCGGAAATTGATCTGTTTACCGAACAGGATATTCCCCCGACCAATCAGCAGGTTCGCGATCTGTTCCCAGTCTATCCTTATCCGGAATTTGCGCAACGCCACCAACAATCGCCTTACGATCTCTGTTTGTATCAAATGGGGAATAATCCTAAATTTCACGGATACATGGATGAACTGATTCAAACCTATCCGGGCGTGGTAACGCTGCACGATTACGCGTTACAGCATTATTATTTCACGACCCTGATTCAGAAACAGAAGCGGTACGAGGAATATGTCGCCTCAATGCGCCGCTATTACGGGAAATTAGGAGAAAAACTCTGTTTTGAATTTTCCTGTGGAACGCTGCATGAATACCCTTTTTATTGTTTCCCGCTTTTTCAACGAGTAGTTGAGCCAAGTCTGGGGACAATCGTCCATAACAGTTATGTGAAAACAAAATTATTACAGTATGATCCCTCTTATCAGGTGGCAATGATTCCGATGGGGATCATTCCTCCGGATCTTGAGAAGTATTCCCTTTATGTCCTGCGAGAAAAATATCAAATTCCGCAGGATCGTTTTGTGATAGGGGCCTATGGATATGTCAGTCCCGGAAAACGGATTCCGGAACTGCTGCGGGCCTTTGCCGCGTTCGCCCAACACGTTCCGGAGGCCTTATGCGTGCTGGTGGGACATTTAGTGGATCCGGAGGAACTGCCCGGCTTTGATATGCGCAGACTCATCCGCGAATCAGGCATCGAAGATAAAGTCATGATTACCGGTTTTACCCCCTATCATCAATTTTTGGACTATATCGCCCTGGCCGATGTGTGCGTCAACCTGCGCCATCCTACTGTGCGTGCGACCTCGGCCAATATCCTGAAGATCATGGCTTTTGCCAAACCGATCTTGATTTCCGATCTGTGCGAATCGCTTGATCTGCCGCCAAGCTGCTGTATGAAAATCCCGCTCAATGAAATTGAGGAAGAAGCCTTGTTTCAGGCGTTTCAAAAATTATATCAGGATACTGAATATCGAAAAACGCTGGGCGCCAATGCCCGGAAATACATTGAAGAGCATCATACCGTCGCACAGGCGGCTGAAAAATATCTGGCCTTCTGTTCAAAAATCTTGTCCACCTCAAAGAAGGTTATCGCAGGAGTCGGACATCGAAACCGTAGAAACCGGGTTTTTTTGAAAAACCCGGTTTCTTAGACATACAAAGGAAAAAATACCATGATTCACTTCCGCTATATTGCCAGGTTTGTGGGCTTTATTCTGATCCTTCTTGCCTCAGGGGGATTCCTCGCGTCCTGCCAGAAAAAGGAATATACCATTCATGAAAATATTCTTCAAGAGCTGGAGAGCTTGCGGGATTCGTTTGACGCTGCGCTTGAATTTCAGGATGGGCACCTCAAACAACCGGGTGGAACTGCTGTCACCTATTATACGGAATTGTCGCAAAAAGTAGAGCTCTATGTGGAATTACCAGCAAAACCGAAAGAAGCCGCCGCGATCTCCGTTCATGCGGATGGCGTTGAATCTCAGCGATTTAGGCTTGAAAAGAAAGGGGGGCAAAGTTTTGATCTGGCGCGGTTTCAAGGCAAAATCGTGGGTATTGAATTGACGGTTGGACCGCAGGACGCTGCTCTGCAATGGGATGCCGTGGTTTTACGTGCGTTGAAAGGGCCCGATGACGCCCGGCAGACGGTTCAGCCGCCCCTGGCCCCGATTCCGGATTTGAAAAATTATGATGTGGTGTATCTGGTATTAGACGCTTTTCATGCGAAACATGCCAGCTTATACGGATATGACAGGCAAACCACCCCCTTTCTGGATGAACTGGCCAAAGAAGCTGTGGTGTTTGACAAGATGTTTGCCAATGCCCCCTATACCCTGGCTTCCACCGGGACCCTGTTTACATCACAATTTTCCCATGACCATGGCTTGATTCACGAAAAGACGCGACTCAGTCCGATTACGCCGACAATAAGCGAACTCTTGAGCGGGGCCGATATCCCCTCATATTTGATCACCGTCCATGGCTATTTGATCGGCGATTGGGGCTTATCGCGCGGGTTTTCTAAAATTTTAAAAGAAGGGAACTATGGACATGGTCCGAAAGGGCAACCTGAAACGGCGTTTGACAATTTTAAGACGATCTCTGCCGACGAGCCTCACCGTTCTAAATTTATTTATATCCACTTAGGACCGCCGCACTCCCCATACTTACCGCCGGAACAGTTCAGAAAATTTGTCCCTGACATTCGTTCCGAAACCATTGAACCGGTGAATGAGAATTTATATAAGATCGATAGAGGGGAATTACAGATTAATGCTGAGCAGCTAGCGTATATTATCGGCTGGTATGATTCCAGTGTATTATACGCAGATTATCTGGCCCAGAACATGATCGAACGCCTGAAAGAACTTGGAGTGCTTGAACGCTGCATTGTCATTATCACGTCAGATCACGGTGAAGGCCTCTTGCAGCATGGGCGGATGCTGCATGGTTCGACCGTCTTTGACGAGATGATCCATGTGCCTTTTATTGTTCGTTTTCCCAAAGAACTGAACGTCTCGCCCCGGCGCATCCCACATCTTGTCAATTTACTTGACGTCACCCCGACCCTGGCTGAAATTTTTGGGATCGAACCGGCTGATTTTTCCGGCAAGAGTCTGCTTCCGACCGTGTTTCATGATCAGGCGATCAATCCGTTTATTTATACGGAAGCCTTAGTGTATGAAGATTTGCGAGCAATACGAGATCTTGATTACAAGTATATTGCCTCTTCAAAACGAGAAGCGCTGTTTGATCTGACCAATGATCCGCAGGAACTCCAGAATCTCGTCAACACCCTCCCAGTCACGACCGGGTATTACCGGCAGTTGATGCAGGGGTTGCTGCAGCGGCAGCAGGAAGCGTCTTCTGAGAAGGAACTAGATCTGGATACACAGGATCCGGAGGTACTCAAAAATTTAAAAGATTTAGGATACATTGAGTAAGTAACGTGTAAAAAAAGTATTGTCAAGCGTCAATTCCTATAGAGGTTATGAACGAAGTTTAGAAAGAATGGAGTTGTGAGGATATGCAGCAGCCGGTATTTCTCGTATCAGGGCTTCCCCGTTCCGGCACATCCATGATGATGAAGATGTTGGAAGCGGGCGGAATCGAAATTGTCACAGATCACCTTCGTCAGGCTGACGATGATAATCCCAAAGGCTATTACGAACTTGAAAAAGTGAAACATTTGCAGAACGACGCGCGATGGATGCACTATATGCGCGGCAAAGCGCTGAAAGTGGTGTCATCGCTGCTGTTTTACGTGCCATTAAGTCTCCCCTATAAAATCATTTTTATGCGGCGGGCTATTGGGGAAATTCTGGCGTCGCAGAAAAAAATGCTTGACAGTCGCGGCGAAGAGTCCAATACTATCACAGATGATGTTCTCAGGCAGAAATATGCAACCCATCTGGAAAAGATTCAAGAGTGGATTAAAGCCCGCCGCAACGTAGAGTGTGTATATCTTGAGTATGCGGAAATTCTTAAAGATCCGCTTGCCGGCGCGCGCGCGGTGCAGGAATTCTTGGGACAGCCCTTACAGATAGAAGCCATGGCGGCGGTGGTCGATCCTGACTTGTATCGCAACAGAGCAGAAAGCTGACAGATGAGACAGGAGTGCAAACGAGCGTTTGCTTAGGAGTGCAAACGAGTGTTTGCTCAGGAGTGCAAACGAGCGTTTGCTTCGCGGCTTTGCCGCGACAGAGTGACAGGGCTTCGCCCTGATGCAAACGCTCGTTTGCACTCCTGAGCAAAAGCACTCCTGAACGTATACTTAATTTAAGAAACGCTGTAGCAGGATAATCAGGATAATTGAGTATGATATATTATTGGATTTTTGGGGTGATAAGCCTCATTGTGTTGGGATACGCTCCGTCGGCTCTGGCGTATATCGGCCCGGGCGCAGGCTTTGCGGTTGTTTCGTCGTTTTTAATCTTATTTGTCACGATCTTTGTTGCGTTTTTAACCATTCTGCTCTGGCCCTTTCGGGCTTTGTGGCTCAGGATAAAACGTCGGAAATTCCAAAAAGATCGTCAGATCAAACGCGTCGTGGTCATCGGGTTGGATGGGCTTGATCCGGCCTTGACGCAAGGCTTCATCCGCGCCGGAAAACTGCCGAATTTTCAACAGCTCAAAGAAGAGGGAAGTTTTCGGCCCTTACAGACCACATCGCCTTCGATCTCACCGGTGGCCTGGTCAACGTATGCTACGGGGGTGAATCCGGGCAAACACCGTATTTTTGATTTTTTCACCCGTAATCCGAAAAATTATCTGCCGGTCCTGTCGTCTTCTGAGGTGACCTCTTATACCAAAATCATGAAGATCGGCCCGCTCAAAATTCCTTTTCCCAAAACAGGCGTTAATTTCCTCAGAAAAAGCACATCCTTCTGGAAAATCTTAGGGGAGCATGGGATCTTTTGTTCCGTGCTGCGCGTGCCGATTACCTTTCCGCCGGAAAAATTTTACGGCACCTGTTTATCTGCCATGTGCGCGCCGGATGTCCGGGGAACGCAGGGATCGTTTACTCTGTTTAGTTCGGAGAATGGCGGCAATGGGTCTGCAAAGACCGGCGGCACTGTGGTGCCGCTGCGTTTTCACAACAATCGGTTTGAAGCCGAGATTCCCGGACCGACCCTGAGCAGCAACGGTAAGTCGCAAACGCTTTCGCTGCCGTTGAAGGGGACAGTTGATTTTGCCAAAAAAACCGTCACGCTTAAGCTCATGAACGAAGCACTTGACCTGAAATTAGGCGAATATTCTCCCTGGCTGCAATTGGAATTCAACGCGGGATTCCGCAAACGTATTTCCGGCATCGCGCGCTTTCTGGTGACAGACCTGGAACCGGAGGTTCGCATTTATATGACACCCATTAATATCGATCCCGAAAAACCGGCCCTGCCTGTCTCACATCCGCTCTACTTCTCTATCGGTCTGTCAAAATTACAGGGCGCGTTTTCAACGCTGGGACTGGCCGAAGACACCTGGGCTTTGAATGAAGGCGTGATCAATGAAACCGCGTTTTTGGAACAAGCCTACGATATTTACGAAGAGCGCAAGAAACATCTGTTTGATTCGCTCAAGAAAAATACCGCTGGATTTGTAACCTGTGTGTTTGATACCACCGATCGCATTCAGCACATGTTTTTCCGGCACCTGGATGCCGATCACCCGTCCAATGCCGGTAAGGATTGCGATACCCACAAGCATGCCATTGAAGAACTGTATGTGAAGATGGATGACTTGATCGGCGAAGTGCGGCGCGCCCTGAAACCGGAGGATGTGCTGATGGTGGTCTCGGATCACGGCTTTAAACCTTTCAAATGGGGCGTGAACTTGAATTCCTGGCTCTGGAAAGAAGGCTACCTTGTGTTGAAAGACGGCGCGGCGCCCGGCGAGGCCGAATGGTTTCTGAATGTGGACTGGCCCAAAACTCGGGCCTTTGCGTATGCGCTGGCCGGTATTTTTTTCAATGTAAAAGGCCGCGAACGCGATGGAATTGTCGAACCCGGAGAAGAACGCCTTGCCTTACAGCGTGAGATGCAAGCCAAGCTTGAGGCGCTTATTGACGAGAAACGCGGCAAACCTCCGATTCGAAGGTGCATGCTGTCGCAAGAAGTCTTGCACGGCCCCTATCTTCGAGATTGTCCGGACTTGTTAGTCGGCTATCATGTCGGCTACCGCGCTTCCTGGAATTCGGCGGTCGGCCGCGTGACGCACGAGGTGATTGAAGAGAACCTTAAGCATTGGAGCGGCGATCATGGCATTGATCCAGATCTTGTACCCGGCGTATTTTTTTCAAATTGGAAACTGGAGCAGAAAAAGCCGGCCCTGGCTGACCTGGCGCCCACGATTCTTTCGTTATTCGGCATCGGACGCCAGGCTTTTCAAGATGGTGTCGCGCTTAATCTGACTAAACCTTAAGCCCAGAAATTTTTCTAAAGAAAAGTTTATTATATAACTTAAACAGGACTTACGCACACCCCCCTTTATCCCCTCGCAAGCGGCTGACAGGGGTAGGTATAACGTGAGAGACAAGCTCGTGTGCCCTGTCTCCTGGCGATCAATCGCCAGTCTCAAAGCGAAAGGACGCTGAAGCGCCCTCTGACATTCAGCCGCGGGCTTCAGCCTGCTTCAGCTTTGAGACCGGCCATTGATGGCTGGGTGGATTCCCTCGTGTGCTTTCCCCCCGCTTGCGGGGGGATTGAGGGGGGTAACACAAAAAATTTCCATTGCCGATTTTTACCCCACCCCCGGTCCCTCCCCAAAGAGGAGGGGAGATTCGCTCTCTTCACCTTTTGGAGAGGGGCCGGGGGTGGGGTTTTGGAATATGAATAGACGACGATTTCTCACAACAGCTTTCGCCTTTGGCGTGGGAGCGACCTTATTTCCCTATAACGCGTTTTCGCGGGCAGCCGCAGCGCGCAAAAAAGTGCTGATGCTCGGCATTGACGGTATGGATATTCGCTTGACCGAACAATTTTTACGTCAGGGACGGCTGCCGAACATCCAGAAAATTATTGCCCGGGGCGGAATGGCGCCGCTAACCACCAGTATGCCGCCTCAGAGTCCGGTGGCGTGGTCAAATATAGCGGTCGGCGGCACGCCGGCCATCCATGGCATTTATGATTTTATCCATCGCGACCTGGCCACCATGTCGCCTTTTCTTTCGATGTCAAGGGTGACGCCTTCGGCCCGCGTGCTCCACCTGGGAGAATATGCGATTCCTTTAAGCGCGGGGAAAACCGAGAACCTCCAGCAAGGCAAGCCGTTCTGGGCGTATTTAGCGGAGCGCGATATCCCGACCACCTTATTTAAGATGCCGGCGAATTTTCCGTGCCGGGGCGGAGATCTTGAAATGATTTCTGGCATGGGCACGCCGGATTTGCGGGGTGGATACGGAAATTTTACCCTGTTTACCACCACTCCGGAATCATTTCCGCAGGACATTTCAGGCGGCCGCATTATTCCCGTTCACTTTCAGGGCAGCCAGGTCATTATGCATCTACCGGGACCGGCGAATACCTTGAAAACGGATGCGCCGGAAGTGGCGATTCCGATCAGCGTCTGGCGCGACCGTCTCAATGCGGTGGTGCGCGTCGTCATTCAGAATCACGAGTTTGTTCTCCGGGAAGGGGAATGGACCGGCTGGTTCCGGGTGGAATTTCCGATGATCGGTTCATTAGTCAATGTGAAGGGAATTTGCAAGATCTATATCAAAAGCGTTCATCCCCATTTTTCGATGTATGTGTCGCCGATTAAT
Source organism: Candidatus Vecturithrix sp. (assembly GCA_040772385.1). Classification (GTDB taxonomy): domain Bacteria; phylum Moduliflexota; class Moduliflexia; order Moduliflexales; family Moduliflexaceae; genus Vecturithrix. The sequence goes on from JAXGYF010000001.1 coordinate 2,422,878, forward strand.
ATCGATCCCTCTGAACCGGCCCTGCCGATTGCTTCCTCAGAAAAATACGGCAAATTGCTGGCTGAACAGAATGGCTTCTTTTATACCCAGGGTTTGCCGGAGGACACCAAAGCGCTTTCCGAAGGGATTTTTACTGAAGACGAATATTTAGAACTTGCGCGTCAGGTAATGGAGGAACGTAAAAAACTGCTGTTTTTCGAATTTGAGCGTTTCAATCGCCGCGAATCCGGGATGTTATTTTTCTATGTTTCCAGTCTCGATCAGAATTCGCACATGTACTGGCGCGCCATTGACCCGAAACATCCGCAGTATTCTCCGGAATTGAGCGGGCGTTATGGCGACATCTTAGCCGGATATTACGAGCAGGTTGATGAATTCCTGGGACAGATTTTAGAGCAGTACGATATTTCCGATCCGAACCTCACGCTGATGATCATGTCGGATCATGGTTTCGGGTCTTTTCGCCGGCAAGTCAATGTGAATACCTGGTTATATGAAAATGGGTACTTAGCCCTTTCCGGAGCCGATGCGCTGGAGCGTAACGATTATTTCTCCGGCGTCAACTGGAAACGCACTGGGGCCTATAATCTCGGAATCAATTCGATTTATTTGAATCTGAAAGGCCGGGAAAAACAGGGCGTTGTGCTTGAGAACCAGGCGGCCGGCTTAAAGACCGCTCTTCGTGAGGAATTGATGGCGCTGGTCGATCCTGCCAGCGGTGAGCGCGCGGTGGCAGATGTGCGGATTGTCCCGGACGCTGAACATGTCCGCCATCCCCATGCGCCGGATCTGATCGTCGGCTGGAATGACGGCTACCGAAGCTCATGGGCGACGATCCTCGGCGGCTTTTCCCCTGACATTTTTGCTGACAACCTCGACAAATGGAGCGGCGATCACTGTGTTGATCCGTCCGTGGTTCCGGCAATTATGATCAGCAATAAACCGATCGTAAAATCACAGCCCGCGCTGTGGGATATTGCGCCGACTGTTCTGCAAGAATTTGGGATTGAGGGGTCGGAAGAGATCGAAGGCAAAGCATTACACACAGCCTAGTGTTTTGCCAACATTTGCCTGACGGCGAGAGGGTGCCGAAAAACAGGAGCGCAAAGCAGCCTTTGCGTCAACGCGAAGCGTTGAAACAGGAGCGCAAAGCAGCCTTTGCATCAACGCGAAGCGTTGAAACAGGAGTGCAAAGGAGCCTTTGCATCAACGCGAAGCGTTGAAATGGCGGAATCGAAGATTCCGTAGCAAACGCTCGTTTGCACTCCTGAACGGGTAATTATTTCCGAACACTTTACTAATATTCTCGCGGAGGCCCGGATGTCAGGAGAAGCGGTGGGAATACCACTTTTCTCCGACGGCATTCTTGTCCTTTCGCGATACACAACAGATGGCGAAAAAAATAAAAATCAATGATGAATTGTATGAAAAAACCAGGCGAATCGTCGAAGAGTTAGGCTATGCCTCGGTGGATGAATTTGTCACGCATGTGCTGGAGCGCGAGGTCAATCCCCCCGGCATGGAGGATGACGACAAAGCCATTGTCGATCGTTTAAAAGGCTTAGGCTATATTGCGTAAGTTCTGTTCAACACTTTTTTAAAAGGGCAACAGCGAAGCTTGTCAGTGTAAAAACTTCGCTGTTGTGCGTTTTTCATGGTTCTTAATAGAATTTTCGATCTGTTTTCATTCTCCCTGAGTCCGGTGGGGCGATATGCGTTTATCGTGGTGTTGAGTCTGCTCAGCGCTGTTATGTTTTTACTGATTTTCAAGAAAACCTCAAATCAAAAAAAAATTAAATACCACAAGAATAAAATTTTCGGATATGTGCTCCAAATTCCTTTGTATAAGGATCGCTTCGGAGTGCTGTTCGGCAGTATCGGTCAGATTCTCAAACATAATGCCCTGTACGTCCTTCACACGCTGGCCTCATTGATTTTTATTCTCATTCCTCTGATTTTTATCATGGTTCAAATCAATAACCGCTGCGGCTATGCTCCGCTTGCGCAAGGGCAGGATTTTCTGATCCGGGTGACGCTCAACGAGACTGTAGATCACGTAACCCTCGAAAGCATCTCGTGCGAACCCTCGCCCGGAATTGAGCTTGAAACGCCGGCCTTACGCCTTGAGGATGAAAAACAAGTCTTCTGGCGCGCCAGGGTTGTTGACGCATCGCCTGAAAATACTGCGAGTATTCGGATTCAGCTTGAAGGACATTCTCCCGTCATTGAAAAATTTCTTGCGACCGCCTACAATCAGAAACGCTTTACCCCTGAGAAGAAACAACCGTCGTTCTGGAACAGGATTTTTTATAACGCTGAAGGCTATCTGCCTGCTGAAACGCCTGTAACAGAAATTTCGACCGGGTATGCCCGCGCTGGTTATCCCTTTCTGTTCTGGCAGGTTGACGCGATTCTCCTCTTTTTTATTTTGACCCTCATTTTCGGCTTTGCCCTGAAAGGGCTGTTCCGGGTTAATATTTAGAGTGCATCCATAAGCTCTGTTTTCTTCCTGTTCAATGCAAGTGAATAATGCTGTACCTCCTAAATAACTACAAGGATTTTTTATAAGCAAGGATTTTCGGACTTTTGCCTGATAGTCGCATTTTTTTCTACCCAAAAGTTCAAGAAACTTATTTGCATTTACTTATCGCCTAAAATCAGGACATACGTAGACCCCCTTTATCCCCCCGCAAGCGGGGGGAAGAGAGGTGATACGCTCTTCTGTGAACCTCCCCCCGTTTACGGGGGGACTGAGGGGGGTCTGCGTAAGTCGTGAAAATGTATTTTATCAAAAAAAATCCTTGACTTCTTTTGCCTCAATACACACTAACAGAAGTATATACTGAAAAAGCTAAACCTGCTGTGAAGCAGGGGCGGAAAGCCACGGGTCTTGAAAAAAGATGGCCGGGTTGCCTGTATGCGATACATCGCTATTCTCCTATCAACCTTTCGATAACGTACCATACCTGCCGACAATCTTGACATCGCATCGAAACAGGCCTACGGTATTCAGTCTGAATACTGTCGCTCATGTTTGATCGGCCAACACATTTTTTTGCTGCTGTAAATATTTCTGTGCTCATTGAGTCAGCACCAGTAACGTTCTTTGCCCTGAAAGGGCAGAAGAATACAGCCAGAGGTTTCAACCTCTGGGGGGAAAAAAACCCCGTCTCCTCGACCTGAAGGGGCGATGGGGCGCGTAGGATGCCCGGTGCGGAGCATTTCGCCCAACTTACGTTATTTAATGCTCATTATTGTGGTGGCAAGGCAGAACAGCAGAGAACCAGGAAACCGCAGCAGCACAGAATTCTTTACAGGTACATTGTTTGTGTCAATACTCCGGACAGTTTTGATTTCACCCCCCCTCAATCCCCCCGCAAGCGGGGGGAAACACATAAGAGACGTCCTATTGCTCATTTCCCCCCGTTTACGGGGGGATAAAGGGGGTCACACGAAAATTGTCCGAACTATTGTTTTGTGTATTGCCATTTTTTTCGGAAAATAATGCTGTAAGATCGTCTGTATTTTTAAGATGTCCAGAAGCGTTAACACTTATTTTTGGCAAAGAAAACCAGGATGAGGGGCCGAGAGAATTGCGCCTTACAATATGTAGCTATCAGTTGAATAGTCATAAATACTGCTGCATGTTTAGAAGGGGATGGGAGTACCGTTATCTCGTACAACGTAATTCCTCGATTATAAATCAGATATGAAAAAGACTATAAGGGGATTTTGATATGAAAAAACAGAGTGGAATTCTTTATTTACTGGTTGTAATTTTAACAATGATTTTCTCTCTTTGCATACTTGACCAAAGTCACGCACAAGGGAAATCAGAAGAGTGGGTGTCGTTTGAGACGATTAGATCTGAATCTGTTGGAACACCACCGGATATTCAGATTCTTGAATCTACTTTACAGAAGATAGTCGTAGACATTACTATACCTGGCGCGAACCTTTGGAAAACCAAAGAGAACGGGGTGAACTATCAATATCTAAACATTCCTGGCAGTGGATATACTACTGAAGTCGGAAGACCCCAACTCCCCATGATTAGTCGTTTTATTGCGATCCCTGTTGGCGCTGAGGTAAACGCAGAAGTGGTTGATTCGACATCAAAGATCTTAAGAGGATATGCGATCCATCCGGCTCAGGAAGCTCTGCCAGATATAGCAGAAGCTTCTGTTCCACCATTTGTCCAAGATGAAGCGTTTTATCAACAAGATGTTTTGTATCCTGTTTCCCCTGTTGAGATAGAGGGTCCTGGCCAAATTCGGGGCACTGCTGTTGGACTCTTACAAATCTATCCGGTTCAATACAATCCCGCCAAACAAGAAATACACGTCTATTCTCATCTGCGAATTAGTCTAAACTTTGTCGGAGGACAAGAACGTTTTATTGAAGAACGTTATCATTCAGCACCTTTTGATTCGATTTTGCAGAGATTAGCATTAAACGGGAGAACCGTAGTTTCCGAGGAACTGTCTGAAGCCGCCTACAGTTCGGGAAATAGATTGCTTATTATTACGCATTCCAACTTTTTGACCGCAGCCAATAAGCTGGCGACCTGGAAACGTGAAAAAGGGATTTATACGACGGTAGTCACCACAGCAACTACCGGCAGTACCGTGGCAGCTATCAAAAACTATATTCAAAATGCCTACAACTCCTGGAACCCTCCGCCGACGTATGTGTTGTTTATTGGTGATGCAGAGTTTATTCCCTGCCATTATGTAACGACACACCCTTATACAGGACAGGGGAGAGTCGGAACAGATCTATATTATGCGACAGTGAGAGGCTCGGATTATTTTCCTGATATTAATATCGGACGGCTTTCTGTGGATACCCTCACGGAAGCCGCTAATCGAGTGAATGCTATTATTGCGTATGAGAAAATGCCTCCGGCGACCTCCTCATTTTACAGGACCATGATGAGTGCGGCATATTTCCAGGATGATAATGACTGGAATAATGTTGCTGATCGTCGTTTTGCCCAAACCGCAGAGGATATTAGCCTGTATATGCTCAACCGGGGATATACGATTGACCGGGAATATTACACAGACTCTTCTGTTTCTCCGCAATACTGGGGGAACCAATCATGGAACTTCGGAGGAGGACTTGCCGGGAATCCGGGTGGTGCTGTTCCGTCTCATCTTCGTAAACCGGGATTTACCTGGAATGGAAGTTCTACCGGGATCTCCAGCGGCATCAATAGTGGTCGTTTTCTGGTAACTCACCGGGATCATGGCGCAAGAACCGGATGGGGGGACCCTTCTTACGCAACCACCAATGTCGCCGCTTTAAGGAATGGCAATCTGAAACCTGTGGTGTGGAGCATGAATTGTCAAACCGGTTGGTTTGATAATGAGACAGATGATTCAAGTACAGAAACTCCTTACTCTTCTGTCTATTTTTCTGAAGCATGGGAACGTAACCCCAATGGCGGGGCGATAGGAGTTATCGGAGCGACCCGCGTTTCGTATAGCGGTCATAATGATCGGCTTGCCTGGGGGTGGATGGATGCAATTTGGCCGGGGTTTATTTCGTCATATAGTGGTACGTCACCTGCGTTTGAGATGGGAACAGTATTAAATTACGGAAAATTGTATTATGCCACTATGTATAGCGAGAGTACTCTCCGAAAAATCACATTTGAGATGTTTCATTGGTTCGGCGACCCGACAATGCAAATCTGGACAGCTTTGCCAGCATCTTTCTCTGTCTCTCATCCATCTACCCTATCAGTAGGAGCGACGTCGATTCAGATCACGATCGGTGGAGGTGTCACCGGAGCGACAATCTCTGTGACTAAAAACGGACAAATCTTAGGCCGCGTTTCCTCTACCACCCGTTCAACGACTACTGTGTCATGGGGTACGCGATTGTCCGCAGGAGATCAGATTAAAGTGACGGTTACTAAACATAATTATCGGCCTTACCAAAAAGCTATAACGATACCGTCAGGATTCTCCTACTTGCTTTGGACAAAGGCCGGCAGTAGTAGCAGCGGGACGTGCAGTTCACCGATACCTCTTAAATCAGGAGTGGCGTACAACGGAACGACCGTGGGCGGAGTGTCCAATTTCACTACATATAATTGTTCAGGTTGGACTGAAAGCGGGCCAGAAAAGGTACATCGTATTACGACCACCACGACAGGCACGATTACAGCGGCGTTGACTAATTTAACCGTCGACTTAGATGTCTTTATTTTGAATGCGTGCAGTCAAAATTCTTGCAAGGCCTACGGTAATAGTACAGCTACCTATTCTAACGCGCCGGCCGGTACTTATTATATTGTGGTCGATGGATATTTCGGCGCCAAGGGGACTTATACGCTCAAGGTTACCCATCCGTAGTCCATAGTTAGACTCCGAATGAAGCAAAGGGGGATTTTGGGAACCTCGGAATGACAAATAGTCCTGGATGAAGCGAATACCGTTCAGGGCTGTTTATGTCCAGGGCGAATGAAATTTATGACATCTTTGAGTAAACAGCATATTGTTCCACTCGTCAAACCGGTGGCCATTGTATTTTTGCTTCTTCTGTTCTGGAACCTGGGACTGTCAACGGCCCGAGGAACTGAAACTGCGCTTGAAGCCTTGCAGGCTGACGTCACGCGCTACAATTTACGGTGGACTCCCGGAGAAACCGCGCTCAGTCATCTGAGCAGTGAAGAAAAGCAGCGGCGAGCGGGCGGACTTAAAACGCCGCCGGAGCGCATTGATCCCGACCAGATCTGGCAAAAGCCGGAACGCGATCGGGCGATAGGAGGGTATCCGCCCAGTTATAATCTGTGGGATTCCGGCATGATTACACCTGTCAGAGATCAAGAGAGCTGCGGAAGCTGCTGGGCCTTTGCAGCAGTGGCAAATTTGGAAGCGTTGTTATCACAAGCCGGGCAGGGAGGTCAGGATCTTTCCGAACAGGTCGTGTTGAATTGCAGCGCCGGTACGTGCAGCGGATGGTATCTGGATTACACCTTTAATTTTCTACAAAGCTCCGGCACGACGCTTGAAAGCAGCTTTCCGTACCAGGGGATCAAACAAGCCTGCCAATCTTACACGGCAACTGCGAACATCGCCCAATGGCAATGGATCAATCCGACCGACATCGCAAGCGATTATTATGATAATCTGATTAAGACCTTTATCTACACCTACGATAAACCTGTCTCGGCCCGCATGGAAGTCTATAATAGTTTTTACAGCTATACCAGCGGAATTTATGAACATCTTCCTGGCGAGTATAATTTGGGCGGGCATTTTGTGCTCATCATCGGGTGGGGAATTCAGGACGGCGTCAACTATTGGATTTGCAAAAACTCCTGGGGAACCTCCTGGGGACAGTCGGGCCTGTTTTACATCAAAACGCAGGATTCGGCAATCGGCACCTATGCCATCGGAGCCAGTGTCGCCGCGTCATCGCCATCGTACTTGTTGTGGACAAAGTAGAAAAATAGAGAAACCAAAAATTGATTGACAAAATGTTTTTTCTCTGAACAGAGTATTCTCAGTTCCAAAACCTTGGATAGCACAGAGGAAAAGGAGAAAAAGTATGATGGTGATTACCGAAGAATTAAAAGCGGCCTTAATTGAAGAAATTAATCCGGAAACTGGGCTACATCGGTTCGCGCTGGGACGAAGACATTGATGAAAGCACGTATCGCAATTTTGGAGTGAGGAGTGCAAGAGAAGGAGGGTTTTCATGATGAAGATCATATTAACGTGCGCATATTGCCTATTGCTCATGGCCGGAGTTTTCACGCCTGTTTCCGATGTGTTGGCGGCGACCTGCACGGAAGATAATTGGACGTACAGCGACGACCCGTGCGCATCCAATTTCACGACGACGCGCACCTGGACCAAAATCGGCACATGCACTGGCGGTGTGACACATCCGGCCGCAGAGACGGTCAGTTGCATCTACCGCGGCGTAAACTATACCTGTCAGCCGTTAAGCGCGTATAACGTGAGTATCGGCACGCAGGTCATCGTCTCAACCGTACAGGGATTGTGGGATGCGATCAATCAGGCTGACAGTCAAGGCGGCAATATGACGATTCTGATTGAAGATGGGACTTATGAGATTGCCTCGACCTCCCAGTATCCCTATATCGAGGTCAACAACGTCATTTTCCGCAGCCTTTCGGGGAATCGCGCCAATGTAGTGCTGACCGGCGGCGGTATGCGTGAGACGGGGGCTACCGAAAATGTGTTTGGGGTTGTAGGAAACAACATCACGATTGCAGATCTCACCATTGGCGCGTGCGGCAATCACGGTATTTCTGTGAATGGCGACAATTTGTTCGTGCATAATGTTCGCATCTATAATACCTACGAACAGATGCTCAAAGGCACAGATGCCGGCGATGGGGCAGATAACGGGATTGTGCAGTGTTCGTTGTTTGAATATCCGGCCGGCCAGGGGCCGCAATATTATATCGGCGGCATTGACGTTCATGCGGGGAATGATTGGATTGTGCGGGACAATATTTTCCGGCATATCAAAAGTCCGGAATCTGACCTGGCTGAACATGCGATTCATTTTTGGGGTAATTCGGCCGGCACGCAGGTGGAACGCAACCGCATCACCAACTGTGACCGGGGTATCGGGTTTGGACTTGGTTCATCGGGCCACAGCGGCGGATTGATCGTCAACAACATGGTGCATACGACCCGGGATGTCGGCATCGGGCTGGAAACCTCGCCCAGTACCCAGGTGTATAACAACTCGGTCTATACGGAAAACTATTTCAACTCCATTGAATATCGCTTTGCCGCCACGACCGGTGTGAAAATTTATAACAATCTCACGAATCGGACTATCGCCGGCCGCGAGGGAGGGACCGGCGATCTGCGCAACAATCGCACCACTGCCCAGGCCAGTTGGTTTGTGAGCGCAGCCAGCGGCGATCTCCATCTGGCAAGTTCACGCACTGACGTGGTGGAGCAGGGGCTGACAATCAGCGCTGTTACTGTAGATTACGACCGTCAGACGCGGCCTCAGGGCGCAGCGTATGACATCGGCGCCGATGAATTCATGCCGACATTCAGCTATTTACTGTGGACAAAATAGCGGGCGTGTCTGACGCTTACGTCCGGGTCTATAGCCAACTGTTGAAAAAGAACTTGACAGGGGTGAATAGAAAGCGGCATAATGTTATTTAATCATTCATTACGTAGCAAGAAAACTGTCTGAAGTATTGATTAAAGATAATACTCAGAATGTTTGCTAACATGAGCATTCCGGCTATTATACCGTGTCATGGCAGAGCAACTTGAAATCTGGGGGGTGCATGATCCGAATATTTCCGCGCAACTCGCGTTAGCTGTGAAACTTGATTTATTTCGGAGTGAAACGCAGTTTGACGTGTCCTGTCGCTTTTTTGAATCCGGGACGATTCTACCTGAAGCGTTTCTTCAAGCAGCTCACAAACCCTTTGCGTTAACGCAAACGCCGATTACGGCAATTTTATTGCATGAGAAGGGCTATCAGACAAAATTGTTGGCGCCGCTGGCCGATATTGCCGGTACGCAGCAAGTAGTTATTCAGGAATCCAGCGGGATCATGGCGCCTCGGGATCTGGAAGGGAAGCGGATTGGAATGGCGCGTGAATCCGCAGTGTATCTTGCTCTCAGAAATATGGCGCGCGATTGCCATGTTGATCTGGATCGCCTGCACTTTGTTCATTTGCTGCCGCATGAACAAATAGCCGCGTTTGACGCGAAAACGGTTGATGCGATCGCTTGCTGGGAGCCCTGGACCGCTAAAGCGTGTATGAAAGGCGGAAAATTCTATTTTTCAGGCAAACGCTCGGAAATTCCGGGTCTCGAAGGAGACGTGAACTGGTTAGTGAATCAAAGCTGTCTGATCGTGCCGGATGAACATCTGCGCGATCGGGCGGATCAGGTCCTGGCTATTTTAAAGGTACTGCAAAAAACCACTGAGTTGATCAACGATCATCGCAAGGAGGCGACGAAAGAGTTAATCGAATTCTTCGGAATGAACCGGATTGAACTGATGGCTACCATGCGTAAAAATAGTTACTCCATGGTGTTTGACAATATCTTTCGTTTAGGTGTGCTTGGGTTTCGGGATTTTTTTTATGAGAACGGCTGGATTTCTACAAAATTTTCCGAACAAGAATTGTATGATACCTCGCTGTTGCAGCAGATCGATCCCTCGCTGATTCATCTGGAAGATATCGTGTCTCAGAATGTTACTATTATCGAGAAATCCGGCATCTATTATCGCGCTGATATGATGTGGCAGCATCCTGAGGTGCAGTTAACGTTTTTACTTGCCGATGACTCTCGTTTCGTGCGAACGTGCCTGACGCAGGTGGTGAAAATTGTAGGCGGAGAGATTCTGGGGGAAGCGACAACCGGAAGCGAAGCGATTGAGATGTTTGCGCAACTGCGTCCGAATTTTGTCACGATGGACCTTTCGATGCCTGGCATAAGCGGGGTTGACGCCATTCAACGTATTCGCCAGATCGATCCGGACGTCAATATTGTGGTCATCAGCGGGGTCAATTTAGAGGAAGTTCGCACAGAATTGTTCGACCTGGGCGTCAAGATTTTTATCACCAAACCTTTCGATCCCACCCTGGTCGCTGAAATTATCGGATTATTGTTGTTATAAGATCAGAAAGGACGAGGGGATGGCGGCTTCAACAGATCTCAAATTTCAGACGGGCACTGTGGTCTTGATCGCATTTTCACACCTGATTCAAGATGTGTATGCGGCGTTTTTAGCGCCTTTACTTCCTCTCCTGATTGAAAAACTCGGGTTTTCTTATGCTCTGGCAGGCTTTTTGACAGCCGCGCTGAACCTCCCCTCTCTCATCAATCCCTGGCTAGGGGCATTAGCGGATCGACTTCGTTTACGGTATTTTGTGATCATTTCTCCGGCAGTGACGGCGGTTTCTATGAGTTTGCTGGGCCTGGCGCCTTCGTATGCCATGCTGCTGGTTTTGCTGACGATAGCGGGGATCGGTTCCGCCTGTTATCATGTGCCGACGCCGGTCATGATCACTCGCATCGCCGGAACTCAGGTAGGTAAAGGCATGAGTTTTTACATGTTCGGCGGCGAACTGGCTCGTACCATCGGCCCGCTGGTGATTGTTGGCGCAGTATCGGCATGGGGGCTGGAAGCAACCTATCGGCTCATCATCCCCGGAATCTTTGCGTCAATCTTCCTGTATTTGAAATTACACAACATGCCTTTTCAATACGCGTTCCATCCCAACGGAATCCACACAGTGAGCCTGCGGCAAACATTTTACACCTTACTTCCGCTTTTTCTCGGATTAACCGGAGTCACTTTGTTTATGGCGGCCGTAAAAGCTGCTATGATCTCATTTTTGCCCAGCTATTTGATGGCAAAAGGGATCGGCATTTCGTTCGCCGGGGTATCTCTTGCGATTTTACAAGGTGGCGGGGTTATCGGCGTTTTAGCAGCCGGCTATCTTTCCGATACCTTCGGACGAAAAACCATTCTTCTGCTTGCGGCAATCGCTTCACCGCTCCTGATGAGTCTGTTTTTGTTTGCCCCAGGCATCCTCATCTCCCCTATTCTGCTGCTGTTGGGGTTTTTTCTCTTTTCCACCGGCCCGGTTATTCTGGCGATCGTTCAGGAAGTCAATTCAGAGCATCCAGCGTATGTGAACGGCATCTACATGATGATTAGTTTTGTCGTGACGTCGTTGGTTACCGTATTTGTCGGCGCCTTGAGCGATCGGATTGGTTTTAAAAATACCTACTGGGTTTCTGTGCTGTGGTTTTTGGGAACAATCCCCTGTTTGTGGCTGCTGCCCGGACGTTTCACCTTACCGGCCTTTCTTGCCTGTCAGTTAAATGCTAAGGCCAAGCAGCCGTAACCGTATGAGCGTTTAAAAAGCCGCTAACACAGCGGCTACACACCTGTCTGCCAGCGTGTCGGAAGAAAGTTTTTCGCAAGCGAGAGTAAGAAGAGACTTGACATGGAAATCCTCAGGGTATATGATGACTTTTAAACAGAACAATATTTCAGATAGTCCGCCCAGCTGGGCGGACGAGGTATCGTCACAAAATACCTGCCCTTGTCAGAGAAGGACTGTGAAGTTCTCGCGGGGAAAAGCTGTGACCCCCCTTTTATTCCCCCCGCAAGCGGGGGGGAAACGGATCGCCTTCCCCCGCTTGCGGGGGGGATTGAGGGAGGGAGTGCGTAACGTGAATTATGTAAGTAGTAGTTACTTACTTTGAATGTGTAATCATCAACCCCTGAACAGGAGAGGAAAATATATGATGCAAATTGCTCAGACCATATTTCAAGAATTGACAGCGATTCTTCAGCGACGGATCCAATCGGCTCAGGAGCGAGTACAAACGACTGAAGATGAGCGTATGAATCGGTATTATAAAGGTCAGGCGGATACGCTCAGCCTGGTATTGCATGATATTGATGCGCTGAAATTTGATTTTGGGATGGAATTGAATCCGGAACTTCAGAAGACGAACCAACCGCAGGCAGAAATATTCAGCCCGGCCCCGAAGTTAGAGAAACCTGTCAAAAGAAAAGGGCGCGCCCAAAAATCGAAGGTTGAAGCGGCTCCCGTGTTTACCTATGAAGCTCTGGCGCAGCAAGCGGTTAAATGGGGCATTATTGATCGCAAAATCAGTCATTTTTATCATGAGTTGTTACCGGGGAAGCGTGTGAAAGGTTATCCCGCACTCTATCGCGCCCTGGAAGATAACGAAGAATTCCGTCAGGCGATCCAGGAAGCTATAAAAACACAGGCTGCTCAGGAACAGGATCGCATTGAAATTCCTGGCACCGACCCCCACGGCGCTGCGGGATATGCCGAAGAGACGCCGAGCTTTCAGGAACGAATCAGCGTTGAAGTTTCTCCCTCCGATCCGCATCGGGTCGAGGAATAATTGCAGAACACATAGACCTGAGAATAGTAATGAAACGAATCTGTGTGTTTTGCGGATCCAGCCCTGGAGCAAAACCGGAATATGTCAAGATGGCGAACGCTCTAGGCCGGGAATTGGTGAAGAGGCAGATCGGTCTGGTGTATGGCGGCGGCCGCCTTGGCATGATGGGTGCTCTGGCCAAAACGATTTACGCGCAAGGCGGCGAAGTGATCGGCGTCATTCCGGAAGAATTAGCGAAAAAAAACGTCGCCTTTACCGATCTGTCAGATTTACGAGTGGTTGGTTCCATGCACGAGCGCAAAGCCTTAATGGTTGAACTGGCTGATGGATTTATTGCGCTTCCGGGCGGACTGGGCACGATTGAGGAGATTTTTGAAGTCATTACCTGGGCGCAGCTCAGTATCCATCGCAAGCCCTGTGGTTTCTTAAATGTGGCGCACTATTACGATAAGCTGATTGACTTCCTGGATTACGCGGTTGAACAGCGATTTATCGAAAGCGCTTATCGGAAAATGATTGTGATTGATGAATACCCTGACGCCCTGCTGCAACAATTCGAAACCTATCAGCCGCCTCAACTTGACAAGGCCGAATGGGCCTTAGGTCTGCTTGAAAGCTAAGGCTTGCAGTTCGCGCTTCAGCGCGCTAATATTTCAAGAGAGACGAGACCGCCGCCGCATAGATCGAGCACCCGTTGAGCAAAACGTTCCGTTTGTTCTTTTAATTTGTCAAGATCATAATTTTCAGGAGCATACAGCACGAGCGCGGCTGCGTGGGTGTTCAGATCAACAGCCGTGCGCTGGGAATCTGTCATCGGCGATCCGAAAGCTCCGTTTTCATCTGCAAGCACGTAGCGATTGTGCAGGTTGATTGTGCGATTATTTAACGCCAGATATGTATCGGCCGGGGTTCCGGTACGAATCGTTACATTGCCCTGAATTTTTTCGGCGTCATAAATACCGATCGGTAAGAGAAAATCCAGGGAACACCAGTTGCCGACATCCACCAGAGAATTGACCGCATACAATTCTTTGCCTTTCAAGGCGCGTTGCAGCAACGCTTCTGAGGAAGGACGCCGTCTGGTCGGATCAACGCCGATAGCACGAAATAATTGCCGCGCGGCCTGAACACCCTCGACTTCTCCAATTGTCCTGCCAGCATAGCGTTTCTGATAACTCCTGGCGCATTCGCTGAGATGTTGAAACGCGGTTTGTTCCGTATCAACGTGCACCCCATCAATCCGGATGACCGCCGCCTGCGCCGGTAAAGTGGTACTGACATGCCATGTCTGTGTCACCAGTCCCTCCTTCTTCTTAGAAAAAAAGAATGCCGGCGATGCCGCCGAGCATGATATAAACAATCGGCGACGCTTTCCGTATGCGGTAAGCGACGCCTAAGACGATAAACAGCACAAACGCTTTCAGATCAAACCACCCGGCGTCAGGAAAAAGATCGGAAAAAAATACGGATTTGCCTAAAATGAACCAGGTAGCGGCAGCAATCAGTCCGACTGCGGCTGGCCGCAGCCCTGACAGCGCGCCTTCGACAAAAGGCAGGTGGGCATAATCGCGCAAAAATCTGGCAATCAGCACAATAATGATCACAGACGGTGCGCTTAAGGCGCAGGTTGCTATAACTGCTCCGCTGTACGAGGCCAGGCGAAACCCTACAAAGGTCGCTAAATTGACCCCGATCGGCCCGGGTGTTGATTGGGAGATGGCGATCATATCAATAAATTCAGCCTGTGTGAGCCAGCCGCGCGACAGCATTTCCTGTTGAAGCAGCGGCAGGGTTGCTAATCCGCCTCCAATTGTGAAGAGGCCAATCTTAAAAAAGATTGCAAACAGGTGTAATAAAATCATGCTCCCCCTTTCCTGGCATATCCGTGAATAATTCCGACCGCCGCAGACGCTAAGATAATCGGGATCGGCGAGATGCCGCCTATGACGACAAGGCTGAACGCGCTCACGACGATAAGGATTCCGAAGAGGTTCTTGATGGTTTGTTTCGTTAGTGTCGTGACCGTCCAGATCAGCAGCATGGACACAGCCACGCGAATGCCTGCAAACGCGCGTTGGACATAGATGTTTTCCTGAAAGCGTGTAAAAAAGATCGCGATAATCGTAATAATAATCAGCGAGGGCGTGACCATGCCGGCGGTTGCAATAACCGCCCCCAGAACGCCGCCGCGTTTATAACCGACGAAAGTGGCGGTATTGATAGCAATAATCCCTGGCGCGGCCTGACTAATGGCATAATAGTTGAGCAATTCTTCATGAGTCAGCCACTTATATTTCTCAACGACCTCATCTTGCAGCATGGCCAGCATAACATACCCGCCGCCAATGGAAAACACGCCGATCCGAAAGAAGACCGAATATAAGCGTAACAGTTCTTGAAGCACCGTTTCCCTCCTCGTGGACGTTAAAGTTTGTTAATAACTTACATTTCAAGGGATGACAGTTTAATGTCAAGTAATATCATCAGTGATCTGTGAATGAACTAAACTGCAATTTGAGCTTGACAAACTTTGGTCTTCTGAATACACGCAATGATAAAGTGATATGAATATTTCTGAAATCATGTACTCGTACAGCGTTTTGGAAATAATGACACACCCAGGAGTGCGATCTAGCGATTGCTTCGCACTCAGGAGTGCAAACGAGCGTTTGCTTCGCGGCTTTGCCGCGACAATCGTGCCAGGGCTTCGCCCTGGTGCAAACGCTCGTTTGCACTCCTGTGTACGTACTGGTACAAACTTCTGTCCCAAACCCATAGAGTTATTGAGGATACTGCATTAGACATTATCGGAAATAAGCGTTGTTGCGGGGAGGTTTTTTCATGAGAATTTTAGTGACAGGCGGCGCAGGCTATATCGGCAGTCATGCCTGCGTGGAACTTTTGAACGCAGGGCATGGCGTGACCGTTGTGGATAATCTGGTGAACAGCAAAAAAGAAGCATTACGCCGTGTTGAAGAAATTACCGGGAAGCCTGTCGAATTTTATCAGGTGGATTTACTCGACAAATCGGCATTGCAGCAGGTATTTGCCAGCGCGTCGTTTGAGGCCGTGATTCATTTTGCCGGACTCAAAGCGGTAGGGGAATCGGTCAGCATTCCGTTACGCTACTATCACAACAACATGACCGGCACGCTTATGTTATGTGAAGTCATGAGCGAATTCCAGGTAAAAAACATCGTATTCAGTTCTTCCGCCACCGTCTATGGCGACCCGCATACCGTTCCGATTCAGGAGGATTTTCCGGTTCATGCCACTAATCCCTATGGCCGTACGAAATTGATGATCGAAGAAATTCTACGAGATCTCTCTGTCGCCGATAACGCCTGGAATATCACCATATTGCGCTATTTTAATCCGGTCGGCGCCCATAAGAGCGGCAGAATCGGCGAGGATCCCAACGGCATCCCCAATAATTTGATGCCCTATATTACCCAGGTTGCTGTTGGCAAGCTGCCGCACCTCTCTGTTTTCGGCGACGATTATCCCACGCCCGACGGAACCGGTGTGCGCGATTATATTCATGTTGTGGACCTGGCAAGCGGACATGTCAAAGCTGTTGAGAAATTGCAGAGCAATCCGGGAGTGTCGATCTATAATCTCGGTACCGGACGCGGTTACAGTGTACTGGAAGTCGTGACAGCCTTTGAAAAGGCCTCAGGCAGAACTGTCCCCTATAAAATTGTGGCACGCCGTCCCGGCGATATTGCGGCCTGTTATGCTGACCCGGCGCGCGCCAGAGAAGCGTTCGGCTGGGTCGCGGAACGCGGCATAGAACAGATGTGCGCCGATGCCTGGAACTGGCAGTCCCACAATCCGACCGGCTATGAATAAACCGAAAAGTTACGAGGAAGAAAAGCATGATCACATTTGAACCGACTGAGCACCCCCATCGGCGCTATAATGCCTTAACCGGGGACTGGATTTTAGTGTCGCCGCATCGCACAAAACGTCCCTGGCAGGGAAAGCAGGAAACTCCCACTCCGGAACAGCGTCCGCCTTATGATCCGACCTGTTATTTGTGCCCGGGGAATACCCGCGCCGGCGGACATGCCAACCCGAACTATGAGTCCACTTTTGTGTTCACGAATGATTTTGCCGCGTTATTGGAGGATACGCCGAAACACGGCCCTGAACAGCAGCATCCCTTAATGCGCGTACAGCCGGAACAAGGAACATGCCGGGTGATCTGCTTTTCGCCGCGCCATGATTTGACCCTGCCGGAGATGGCAGTGGAAAATATTCGTAAAGTCATTGATGTCTGGGCGCAGCAGACGGTCGAATTAGGCCAAAAATACCGATGGGTTCAGGTCTTTGAAAATAAAGGCGCGATCATGGGATGCTCCAATCCGCATCCGCACGGACAAATCTGGACTGGCAGCGTACTGCCGAACGAACCGGCCAAAGAGGAATTCCGGCAGAAAGCCTATTTTGAGGAAACCGGCAAGGTCTTATTAGAAGATTATTGGAAGCTGGAAATCGAAAACAGCGAACGGATTGTACTTGAAAACGAGCATTGGATAGTGCTGACCCCCTACTGGGCGTTGTGGCCCTTTGAAACCCTGCTTCTGCCGCGCCGTCATGTTCTGCGCCTGCCGGATTTGACAGACAACGAACGCAACAGTTTAGCCGAAATCATGCAGCGGTTCTTAAGTAAATATGACAACCTGTTTCAGGTATCGTTTCCGTATTCCATGGGCTGGCACGGCGCACCGACCGATGATGGCGATTATTTCCACTGGCAGCTTCACGCCCATTATTATCCGCCCTTGCTGCGTTCAGCGACCGTCAAAAAATTTATGGTGGGCTACGAAATGCTGGCCGAAGCTCAGCGGGATATTACGCCTGAACAGGCCGCCGACCGTCTGCGCAGCGTTTCGGAAATTCATTATAAACAGCAAAAGACCTGGGTTATCCCTTCTGGGAGGCAGGGTTATTAAGTTCTCGTTCCTGTGCTTCTGCCTGGGAACGGATCGTGTTTTGAAGCAGAAGTTTTTACGAATATTCAGGGGCGCAAACGAGCGTGTGCTTCGCGGCTTTGCCGCGACAAGTTTGCCAGGGCGAAGCCCTGGTGCAATCGCTAGATTGCACTCCTGAACACGCTGTCTCAGATTCTCATACAGGAGCGTAAGTTCTACCCCCTCAGTCCCCCGCAAGCGGGGGAAGTCGATCCGTTTCCCCCCGCTTGCGGGGGGAATAAGGGAGGTACACAGGTTCTCTCTGCGAGAACTTAACAGCCTTGGAACTGAGGGCAATACTGTTGACTTAAGCCCAGCCATCAATGGCCGGCCTCAAAGCTGAAGGACGCTGAATCGCCCTGTTTGTGAGCTTTTAGCGGGCTTTAGCCTGCTTGAGCTTTGAGCCTGGGCATTGATGCCCAGACCTTAAGTCAACAGTATTGGGGACTGAGGGGGGGGGATTGCGTAAGTCCTGCTAAATATATTCCAGGTGTTCTTTGGTAAAGTCGCTTTGCACATTGCCAGTGTTAAGTGTGGAGGCTGGTTCGAATAACAAGACGTGGACTTCTTTGTCAGCTACAGGACGATGTTCGACCCCGTGCGGCACGATCAGAAATTCCCCTGCGTGAATATCAATGGCCTCATCGCGCAATTCCATGCGTAACACGCCTTTCAGCACCAGGAACATTTCATCTTCTCCCTCATGCTGATGCCAGACAAAGGCCCCGCATAATTTGGCGAGTTTGACATGTTGCCCATTTAATTCACCCACGATCCTGGGATTCCAAGGATCATTGAATAATGCAAGTTTCTCAGCCAGGTTTATTTTTTGCATTGTTTTTTCTCAGATCTTGTAATTCCCGCTGCAAACAGGCTTCAGGCGTTTCACCGGTTCAATTTTCCCGCCCGGAAATTCCCACTTTTCTCCCATTGTATCATGGCGTTTTGATCCCGTTTAAAAGTTCAGGGTTTTTATCAAGTCGTACAAAAACCAGGGTAATCAGAATAATACAAGCCAGAAGAGCCGATAGAACCGCGATCACCGGCAATGCTTGTTGATGACGGGCGGCAATCCCGATCAAGGCCCAGACGATCACAAGCGGATACGCGATTTCATTGCGCCGCAGCATCATGCTTATGGCCAGGCCGGTTGCAATCAGCACTAAAATCAGCGTAAACACTAGCGGGGGCAGGCCCAGGCTGTCGAGATTCAGAGTATAGACAACGACAGACAGATTGGCAAGCGTCGCAACCGAAATCCAGCCTAAATACAGGCTGAAAGGCACATGTACCGCCCATTTTTCCCGTCCCGATGTTCGGCGATACCCGATATTCAGGTGCTGATAAATGGCGATCAGACTTCCCAACAGGCCAAGCATGACGATGAACGTCAACACAAACCTTTCGTAGTGCCAGAGAACAAGCCAGGCACAATTCAGCACGCAGCTGAGCACAAACCAATAGCCGATCCGGTTTAAAAACAGCGCCGTATGCTGAGCAGGGAACAGTTGATATACGACAAATGCTAACAGGAACAGATAAATCAATCCCCAGATACTGAACGTCACGGGCGCTGGTGTAAACAGGATCGGAAAGCGGGCAGAGACCTCCCCTGTAGTTTGTCCGTTTAGAGGCAAAGTATTCGCTAATCCGTTCACTATAAGCATCATTATCAATGCGACCGCGTTGATGATGGCCATGCGAGATTGTGTCATAGCGTAAATTCCTTGAGATAACATAGGCGCATACTCCGTACTCTATTCTGATAAGAGATCCACCTGAGCTAAACGTGAACGTAATCCGGAAAGCCGGCTGTATCTTTTCTGGAGTTGGGCGATATGTCCTTCAAAAACGGCTTCTGTCCCCTGGTAGCTGGCAACATCTTTGAGTTGTAACAGGATTTGCACCGCTTCCTCATAGGCTTTATTTTGTTTGCGTTCAATCAGAGCGTTGACTTTGATCCAGAGTTGTGCTTCGTGCTGCGATAAGGTTTCCAATGCGTTTTTGATATTGAGGTTGTCGGTTGTTTCAGGCTCTTCTTCGTGTGGTTGTTCTCTTTCTTGTTCCGCCGCGCGCAACAGATCAATTGCGTCTCGTCTTGCGGGTATATTTTCCTGCTGTTCTTGAGAATTGAGCGCAAGTACTTCCTGAATCCGGCGATGGACCTCGATCGGAATGTAGGGGTGTCCCTGAGCCAGGCGCAGCAAAAAGTCTTCACATTCATTGCGCGAAAACTGTTTGATCGCATCAGCGAGCATGGCGTCTGAGACTACTGGTAATTCAGGACTTGCTTGTGCCGCAATATGCAAGAGATCTCGATCAATCTTAAAAAATTCGATAAATTCACGCAGCGCGTCGGAAAGCGTCTGTAAGCCTGGCGGAACAGGCGGTTCACGCAAGGGGAATTCAAACTGTTTGAGCGGCGCGTGCTGAATCGCCATCAACCATGCCAGGTACAGGATGCGATAATCCTGGCGCAGCAATGCTTTGCGCAGAGGCAGCAGCGCCGAAAGCCAGCCTTCGCCGTCAATCCAGCCCGTATTGCTTTCATCAGCGCAATAAATGCTTAATATCAAGGAATCGCGAACAGTTGAATAGGAGACGCAGCGGTCAATGGTGTACTGCTGCAAAAGTTCAAGGTTGACGAATGCCTTCGGAAGGTGAAACATCAGGTGCTTTTTCCCCGAGTTTGTGAGATATAACATGGCGTCAAAATAGCGGAGCAGCACCTCTTGCGGGTCGCCAGGGAAGTCTCCTGTATAATAAATAAAGATCGCCTGGTTCGGGGTAAGCTGCAACCGGTTTGACAGGCGGCTGATCACTTTGCGATCTTGCTTTGTCAAAGGGCGGTCAATCACCTGAAATTCGTAATAATGGTACTCTTTCATCGGGTATTCCGCCATGGGAACCTCCACTCAGGGTAAATGATGCGCATTACATACGTGCATATAAATAACTTTTGTCAATTTTGACAGGCCAAGAAACCGGGTTTTTTCGAAAAAACCCGGTTTTTCATGACTTCGGACAGTAACTGTCCGAACTATTGCTTACGTAAAAACTCATACATAATTTCCTTTAGCTTTCGGGACGTTTAAGATATTTTTCTTATCCCGAACTCACGTTATTTTACATGTTACCAAAATCTGTTTCTGTCAAGAGAAATGATGTCAGCGAATAAGCAATGTTGTCGGATTTTGAAGGTAAATTTGCTCTCCTTCCGCGAGTCCATCAAGCACAAGAATGTAGTCGCTGTTAAATTTTCCCAATGAGATCGGCCGTTCTTCCGCCTTGTTTCCTTTGGCAACATAGCAGACGTTCTGATTGTTCTTCTCGAATACGCCTTCTAAGGGAATGTAAAGAACATTTTCGAAGCGATCGACCAGAATATCCACACGGGCTGTCATGCCGGGGCGCAAACGCGGGTCAGATTCTTGCAGCAGCACTTGTACCTCGAAATATTTTGTTCCTGAGGGTAAATTGCGTTCTGCCTGAGCGAGCGATCCGATCAGATGCACCTTTCCAGTATATGTGTGATCCGGATATGCATCAATTTGCACCGTGGCCTCTTGTTCTAGTTCCACTTTATGAACATCAATTTCACGCACCTGGGTAGCAACAAGCATTTGCGAAATATCAGGCAGACTGATCAACCCCTGGTGGCTCCACACCGCATCGCCCACCTGAATTTTGCGCGTGGTTCCGGTGGCAGGAATTTCGTTGTAAATAACTAAACCCGGTATTGGCGCGTAAATTGAGGTTTTTTCTAATTCGCGCAAAGCCTGTTGATGTTTTTCTTGCAGGCCCTCAAGCCGGGCGTGTTCTTTTTCAAGATTCGCCTGTTGCAGACTGACCAGGTATTCCGCTACTTCCTGAAGCTGCTGTAATTTTTCCTTGCTCTCGCGCGCTTTGCTTTTCGCTTTTTCAATTTGAGAAGGGCGCGTATATTCCAGATAAATCTGACGTTTCTGTTGCGTGAAATTGTAGGTTGACTCCGCCTCTTGCAACTGTAGTTCAGCTTTTTTCAATTCATTTTGGGTAATAAACCCCGATTGCAGCATCTCTTGCAAATCTGCCACATTTTGCTGCGCCTGATCAAAGGCCGCTTTATCGCGTTCTGTCTCCATGTCTAACTCACGCAGTTTGATTACGCCTTCCCCTTCCAGGATATTTTTTAATTCTGCTTCAGCCGCGGTAATATTGGCCTCAGCCTCTTTTAAGTCAGAAGCATTTTTCGCCCGCTGCAATTTAAGATTTTCACGAGCTTCAACAATGGCAGCTTCTGCTTGCTTCACTTCGCTGCGTAGTTTCCGCAGCTCTTCTTCAAATGGGGTTTGGTCAAACTCGATTACCAGATCGCCTTGTTCCACATAGCTGCCCTCTTCGGCAATTTTGACGATCTTGGCTCGGTTGCCATTAATTTCTGACGCTAGCGTCACCGATTGCAACGCCTGGAGCGTTCCGCTTTCGGTAATATTGATGGCAACTGCGCCGCGTTGCACACTTGCGACGGGAATGGCCTCAAACGATACGTCTGCCTGCATGTAACTTCTGGCAGCCAGTCCAATTCCGGCCAGGATTGCAACAACAGCAGTTCCCCATAAGATTTTTGATTTCATAACGTGAAAAACCGAAATTTTTTTTTCTAACGCAATCACATTTCTGGAACAACGAACCTCTTTGTACTATTCTTTGTCAAAAAGAAATCTTTACAAGAAAAAAATACGTTTTCCTTGTAATTCTATTTTGTCAAGTTCACATTTGGCGCCATGACTGACTACAAGGTAAAATTAGAAAATTCTTGCTTATTCCTCATTCTTGTAGTTACTTTGCGTAAAAGATTGTTGACAGATTCATCACATCTCATCAGATATTACCGATTATGAAAGAACGTCTTGATAAATTAGTGCACGACCATGGGCTGGCTGAAAGCCGCGAACAGGCAAAACGTCTGATTCTTGCGGGTTTGGTGCTGGTGAATGAGCAAAAAATAGATAAAGCCGGCACGCTCATTCCAGAGGACGCGGATATCCGCCTTCTGGGACAGGAACATCCCTATGTGGGACGCGGCGGGCTGAAGTTAGAAAAAGCCTTACAAGAATTTCAGATTGATCCGACCGGCCAGGTGGTCATTGACGTCGGGGCCTCAACCGGCGGTTTTACCGACTGTTTGTTACAGCATGGGGCCAAAAAAGTCTATGCCGTGGATGTCGGTTACGGGCAACTAGCCTGGAAACTCCTGCAAGATCCGCGCGTGATCCTGCGTGAACGCACGAATATTCGGTATCTCACCCCTGATGATTTTCCTGAACAGATGGAGATGGCCGTCATAGATCTCTCCTTTATTTCTATGACAAAAATTCTGGCGCCGGTTCAACACCTTTTAAAGCCACAAGCTCAGGTCATCGCCTTAGTCAAACCGCAATTCGAAGTGGGTAAAGGCGAAGTGGGCAAAGGCGGTATCGTGAAGTCAGCGGAAAAACATCAGCGCGTCTTACAAGAGGTTCGAGAATATGCCGAAGGGCTGGGCTTTGAGTTCAAAGGCGTGATTGAATCTCCAATCAAAGGGGCCAAAGGCAATACGGAATTCTTGATCTCTCTCTCAAACGACAAGCGTGTTGATAAAGCGCAAAGACATTGATCTTACCGCTCCAGGTCAGATACGGCCTGGCACGAAATCCACCTCTCGCACAGTGATGTTCACCCGATTGGTATGCTGGCCGGATTTGTGCATGGTGAGTTGAATTTCATGTTCAACGGTCAACACTTCGGCATACATGACGACATTATTAAAATGCTGAATACGCAGAATTTCATTCGCGCGCGGAATGTAGCGCGACGCCACGACCGCAATCAAATTGACCGGATCCATGTGTAAATGATAGATGTGTAAATCCGCCATAGTGCCTTTTATGAATTGTCAGAGGATATTTTCTTGACCAGATATTCACTCTTCCAGTAATAATTTTCTGTGAACATTGAACGTGGAGTTTTGACAATTTGTCAAGTAAAACATCAGGATGGTTTGTGTTAAGTGCAAAGATAAGGGCTTAGGGCAAACTTGATCAGAAACGAATGGCAAAATTTGCATATTTTGACTGTTTTTCCGGCGTCAGCGGGAACATGATTCTGGGTGCGCTCTTGGATGCCGGGTTACGCCTGGATACGTTGAACGCTGAACTGAAAAAATTACAGGTCGCCGGTTTTGAAATTCTTGCGAAAAGGGTTGAACGACAGGGGATTGCAGCCGTTCATGTGGAAGTGAAAACGGAAGAGACTCATGCTCACCGACACCTGCACCACATTGTTGCTATTTTAGAACAGAGCAGTTTAGATCAGGAGATCAAAGAGAAAAGCAAAGCAATTTTTACGCGGCTGGCAGAGGCGGAAGCCGCTGTTCACAATACTACGGTGGAACGGATTCATTTTCATGAAGTGGGCGCGTTGGATGCCATTGTGGATATTGTCGGTGCAGTCGCCGGGTTGCACAGATTGGGAATCAAAACAATATACGTCTCTCCGTTTTCGCTTGGCACCGGCTTTACGGTCTGTGCGCATGGCAAAATCCCTGTGCCGGTTCCGGCAACCGTGGCCTTGTTAAAAGGAAAACCGGTACATTACACTGATATAGAAGCCGAATTGGTCACGCCAACCGGCGCAGCAATCTTAAGCACCCTGGGCGATCATTTTGGCAAGCCTCCGGCTATGCAGTTTGACGCCATCGGCTATGGCGCAGGTACGCGGGAACTTTCTATTCCGAACGTTTTACGGCTGCAATTAGGGGAACTGGCCGCAGCAACCCTGTATGATACCGATACAATTGCTGTCATCGAAGCCAATATTGACGATATGAATCCGCAATTTTACGATTACGTATTTGACCAGTTATATGCGGCCGGTGCATTGGAAGTGTACACTATGCCGGTGATCATGAAAAAAAGTCGTCCGGGAAATGTGCTGACTGTGTTGGTTCCGGTCGCTTTGCGCCAAAAAATTATTGACATGATCTTGCGAGAAACGAGCACGATTGGCGTGCGTTGGCAGGAAATGCAACGGGCCAAAGCGCAGCGTGAAATTCAGGCGGTGCGCACTATCTTCGGGCAGATCCGTGTGAAAATCTCACGCCTGGGCGCTGAAGTGATTAATATCGCGCCGGAGTATGATGATTGTAAGCAAGCCGCTCAAGAACATCCTGACGTTCCGTTAAAACGCATTTATCAGGCGGCTCTGGAACAAGGACAACTGGAGATGAGATAGTACGTTACATCTGTCCCCCGTGCTGTTCCTTCGGGGGAGGGGAAGGTGTGGAGTACGATTTATGCAATTAGTTTTGGGAAAGAATACACAAACGATTGAAACGTTATTAAGCGGTATTCTCCTGCTTCTCATCATGATTATTCCATTCAATGAGGGCGGCAACGGGCATATTATTCAATTGATCACCCAACTGCTGTTATTGTGTGGCGCAACAGTCTGGGCGATCCGGGTTCTCAGGCGCGGCAGCGTGACGTTTCTCTTCGATTGGCTTGATGCTTTTGTTCTGGGTTTTTTGCTCTGGTCCCTCGTCTCGTTGCTGATGTCCGAGTATAAATATACCAGCATACTCGAGTTGATCAAGCTCGGTTCCTATGCCGCTCTGTTTTATCTGCTGCGCGTGCTCTTTCCTCTTCAGCACCTGCAGGTATGGCTTTTGATGACGATTTTGGTTAGCAGCGGATTCCAATGTCTGTTCGCCTGGGGTCTCTTCTTATCCCAGCAAACCCCTGTGCTGCAAGCCGGTTTTGTGAATCCCAATAATTTTGCCCAGTTTCTGGTGTTTGGCTTCAACATCGCGCTGAGTTTTTTGCTTTTTCCCCCTGTTTCTGGCCACACTTCAGGAAAAAGGGCGTTCCTGCAAAAAGCTGGCATGGGTCTGCTGCTGGCCGGTCTAATAATCACAATCCTGGCGGTGAAATCCCGCGGCGCATTCCTTGCTCTGGCAGGGACCGGACTGTTTCTGACCACATTGAAAAAGAAACGCCTGGGAATATGGTTTCTACTGGTATGCTGTGTGCTGATTTTGCTTCCGACCCCCTGGGGCAGTGTGTTTCAAAAGCTGCAAAAACGTGATGATCCTTTTGCGTATGAACGGATCGAGATTTGGAAAAACAGCGCGCGTATGGCGATTGATCATCCCATATTTGGCGTCGGACTCGGAATGTATAAATTTTACGGCATGGAGTATAACTTTCCGGTTGAGCACCAAATTGGCCGCTATGGAAAATATTTGAATGTCGCGCACAGCGATTTGCTGCAAATTGCAACCGAGCTTGGGGGAATCGGATTACTTGTATGTATAGGAGGGGTCGGACTTATCGGGTATTATAGCCGGCAGCCCCTGCACGCGACTGTTTTTGCCTGGCCTATTGCAGCGGCCTCGACAGGTCTTCTGGGGGTTTTTATTCACGGGTTATTTTCCACGCTGCTGCACTCTCCGGCGCTTGCGATGATCTGTTGTATCTTTGTCGGGATCGTACTTGATTACGGACGTCATTATCGCCAGAAACCCGTGGTTGTTCAGCCCAGATGGTACTGGTACGGCGCAATAGGGGTAGCCGTTTTTTACCTTCTGGTTCCGGTCATTGCTTATCCCTTTCTGGCGCACCATCATTATCTGCGTTATTTCACATTTCGAAGACAACGCAATATTCCCCAGGCTGTCTCGCACCTCACTCAAGCCATTAAATATGTGCCGATTCATGCGGTATATCATCGTACCTTTGGCGAGTTATACCTGGCGGCTTTCCGGAATTCGCCGAACCTTGACACATTTTATGAAGGCTATCAAGCATTTACACGAGCTATTCGCTGTAATGTTCGAGATGATGAGGCTTATGAAAAACTCGGGAATCTGCATCGAGAAATGTTTTACAAAAGGTTACGAACCAGACCCACGGCTCAGAACGCTCTGGACGCTTATCAACAGGCTTTACAATATAAGCCGTATAATCCATTCATTCTCTCTACGATGGCCTCATTACATGCGGATCTCAACGAATTTGATCCGGCCATTGCCCTATTACAGCGTGCAGTAGCAATCGAGCCGAATTTTGTCGGGGGCTATCAGTTATTGGGCAAAATATTCATGCACCTCGGACGCCAAAACGAGGCCCGGCTGGCATCTCAACGGGCGGAAACTATTTTGCAGACCTATCCATCTCATATATACCGATCAGAATATGAGCAGATGCTATTGAAATCGTTAGAGTAAAAATACGCCAGATAGACTCTCTTTAAAAGACATTCAAAAAATGAATTCTTCATGACTTTTGTGAATTCCTGCTTGACATTTCCCAGATATTCCCATAAGCTTTTTTATTACTTTGCAAAGTACTCATGAAAAAATTAGAGACTCTCACCCCTGCCCTTTCAAAAAGAGGAGGAAAATAGACATTTTTTGAGATAGGAGGAAGAATTATGGCAATATTGTTTGGAAAAGAATATACCCGAGAAGAATTATTGAAACGTGTTGGCGATATGTCGCAACTCGGGCACGTCAAAGCTGTTGAATTGGTGAATGGAAACGAGCGCGGCGTTCGGGCTGCAGAAGTGAAAACCGGAGCAGGTTTTAATTTCACCGTGCTGCTCGATCGAGGGTTGGATATTTCCGCAGCCGAGTATTGTGGTCAATCTTTATGTTGGAGATCGTCAACCGGCGATACGCACCCGGCGTTTTATGAGCCGGAAGGATTAAGCTGGCTGCGCAGTTTTTATGGCGGGCTATTGACCACCTGCGGCTTAACCTATGCGGGTGCGCCAAATATTGATCAGGGACAGGCGCTTGGCTTACATGGCCGGGTATCGAATATTCCAGCAAAAAATGTTTCTATGAACGGCAAATGGGATGGAGATGAATATACGATCTGGGTGCAGGGTGATATTCAGGAAACCGCGGTGTTTCAAGAAAACCTGATCTTACATCGCAGAATTTGGACGCGCCTGGGGGAAAAACGGCTCTTTATTGACGATGAAGTGGAAAACGCCGGATTCAATACCACGGAACACATGATGCTGTATCACATTAACGGTGGATTTCCGGTTGTTGATGAGGGATCTCGAATAGTAGCCCCGTTCCTGAAAACAAATCCGCGTGATGAGGATGCGAAAGTCGGATTGAAAAAATTTTTTATGTTTCAAGGCCCAACCCCCGGGTTTAAAGAGCGCGTGTACTATCATGACGTCGCAACCGACGAAAGCGGCTTTGTGTATAGTGCCCTGATTAACAAGAGCTTTTACGACGGCCAAGGGTTTGGGTTTTATATTAAATATCGCAAAGCCCAGTTGCCGGTCCTGGTTGAATGGAAAATGAATGGCGAAGGAGTGTATGTGGTCGGCATGGAACCGGGCACTAATAATGCCAATGGACGCTCGCTGGAACGCAAAGAAGGTCGCTTAATCTTCCTGGAACCCGGAGAAAGTCGTTTTTATAACCTGGAAATCGGCGTGTTGGCAGGCGAGGAAGAGATCGGAGCCTTTGAAGAGAAGGTCAGAGCGCTTGCAGGCTAAAGTCCCCTGGAAATTTTGTTGTTTCGGGAAAGCGTCTTTGAAATTTCCGAAACAACAAAAATAGTCAAGGTTTTACGCAACCCTCACCCGCGGTATCTCTCTCAGGGGGTAAGGCTTACAGCATGGGTTTTTCGCCCTTTCAGGGCAAAAATCGCACATTGTTAAAAGACCCATGCCTGTCAGAGAGGGCGGAAAGGGTGAGGGATTCAACCATTTATGAGGCATCGTTATGAATACTGTTCGACAATTTTCTTCTGTGATCGCATTTTTATTGGTATTATGGTTTCTTGCCGGGGCTATAGCCGGGCCTGTTTCTGCTCAGGAAAATAGGTGTGATGCCAATCTTGTTGTTCCACCTGGCGATCCTTTGGGCTACCAGCAGCGGGAAGATCGTTGTGAAGGGCGATTCGTCCGCAATGCCGTCAGCCCGGTGCTGCTTATGTTTTCGCTGACCGAATCGCTTGAAAAATATGATTCTGGAAGTAAGCAGCCCTTGAAGCTCGAATGGCGTTTTCCACAAAGCCAGCGTATCACTATCCGTGCGCATGGTGTGCAGGCGGCTTCGCCGCGCCTGTTTTATCGCATGGATACGACCCGCGCGCCTGAAACCGCATCTTTTGGCTGGCCGCCGGAGGTTCTACAGGCCCTGAACATCACTTCCGCTGATCTTGGAGTTGTGGCGTGGGTTACGCAGCCGATGAATGGGGTGGAACGCGAGATTTATCTTCCATTGCGCCTGGGGCAACAGCATGCGCCTGGAGCTTCCGACCGTTATGAAGTGATACTCTGGCCCGGACAGGAATTGACCGAAGTCTATGTCAGTCTGGCAACGGTTGACTCGAAAGGAACGCCTGTCCAATTTCTCTGGGATGGCAAAGCGCTGGCCTATGGCTATTATCCGCCTGAACGCGGCATTGCTTTTGACATTCTCAAAACCGAACTGCAACGCCCTGGCGTCTATTATCTGGAAATCGGTGCTACCCTGCGCAGCGGCGGCGTTTTTACCCTGGAACAACGATTCTATTACGCTGGATAGAAGAACCCCTCCCCGGCCCTCCCCAAAGGGGAGGAAGTCCTTTTTCTTCCCTTGCGGGAGAACCAGGGAGGGGTTCCTGTTAAACGCATGAACACACAGCAACTTCGCAAGCATTTACAAGAAGAAGCTCGAAAATTAAGTGAACAGGCGATCCGGCCGGGCGCAACCGTTTCAGAACGCCAGATGGCAAAACTCGAACATCTGTCGCGGCTTATTGCAATTTATGAGCAAAACCAGCCTAAACCCGGTCGCGTGCGCTGGCCGGTGATCACTATTCTGCTCGTGACGATCCTGGGCGTCGGTGTGCTCCTGTCGCTCAGAATTGCCAGTACAGAAATCGAAGCGGATTTGACCCTGAGCGAACTGCAATTTACTGTCGCTAATCCCACGGTGCTGACCGATACGCTCGTCTTTTCCACGTTAGGGGTTTCCGCGCTCAAAGATATTCAACTTCCCAGAGTTCAGACACTCAGCGCGCGAACCCTGCAAGCCGTCGAAGAACGGGGGTTCGCCTTGCGATTGGCAGCAGTCCAGGATGAAACTCAGAAAAGCACGCTCACGCTGACTGCTCTGTTGGTGCCAGCCAATACGCTGGTCAAAATCGGAACGACCGATCTTCCCAATCAGTATCGCGTTTTTTTGGGCGTACAGGACAATGCTGAGTTAACCTTACAGGTCAGCGTGAAAGGCACGATTGAGGTCGCTATTTCCGGAATGCCGGTGGAGTACTACACCTATGCCTTTCCGCAATCGATCCAAATGAAACCCGCCACCAGCCAGCTTAGTTTCGACATCACGCTGCCGGAAGGGACTCAGACGTCCTTTTCGCCGTATCTGCCGGTCAGGAATCTGGCCTTTGTCAAAATAGACCAATTCATGGGCACCTCCGATACCTATATCCGTAGAATTTCCACCGTATTGTCCGGGGTGCTGTACCTGATCGAGTTAAACAATAAGGAACACCAACTGCTCACCAGAGAAGGTCTGGAATTCGGCGAATCCGAGGGCGTTATCCGACTGCTGCAATTGGCGCAGGATCAAGTCAAACTGCAATTTCACGGCAAGGTGCAGGACTTGAGCACCGGCTGGGAAGCCAACCGGCGCGACCTTATGCCCAATTATCTGGAATGGCTGAGCGCGCGCCATACCATCGCCGTGTTGTGGAGTTCGACCGTCTCGGCTTTTTTACTGCTGCTTGGCATCTGGCGCTGGTGGCGCAAGGCAGAGTGAGGAAGAATGATAACTACAACGAATTTAGGAAAGCAACGAATTATCCGTTGTAGTCTTTCATCCGTATGAGGTACAAACACAAACGGTGAGACGCCAATCCACCTCTTAGTTATTTTTTTTGATCTCTGTCTTTAACATACAATACTTCGGATAGTTTTGATTCGCCCTCCCCTCAATCCCCCGCAAGCGGGGGGAGACGTTCAATACTCCAACTGCGCTGCCACGTTGAGCTTCCCCCCGCTTGCGGGGGGTAGTGCGTAACATGACAAAGTAAAAATAAACAGAAAATTCTTTTACGGAGGCGTCTTTCTCAAAAAATCCCTGCTTATGCGAAATCCTTGTAGTTATACCTCAATCCACCTGAGACCATAAGGCGCAAGCGTCAGGGGCAGATGCGCGTTGCGCAGGGCGAGGGATTGACCGGAACGCAGGTCAACACAGGTTGTGTCGTCATTGTGGACATGGCGCGACAGATCAATTTCAACCTGCTGCTCCCGGGCTGAGACATTCTGCGTAATTAACACGCGCTTCTTCCGGTCGAGATGTTCGCGCAGAAACGCGAGAATCGCGTTGTTTTTGACTGTCACCGGCGTAATCGGCGCGTCAGGATGAAAGGCCGGCTGCGAGGCGCGCAGACGCAGAAACTCTTTATATTGGCTGAATACTTTGTACGTAAGCGATTGTTTCTCTGCCAGACGTTCCAGCAGGTCTTCCAGAAATACCCGTCCACGATTCAATTCGCGCGGATTGCCGGTTTCCAGGTAATAGTTGAAATCGTTCAACAGCGCAAAGGGCAGGGTCAGATACACGAAAGGAATACCCGGTAAAGGCAGAGCCATCGCCATGGCTGAGACAATCTTGTCCGGCTGTTGGTCGAAAATGCTGGCGTAAGTGGAGATAGCTTCATACACAATTCGCTGCGGCCGCCCTTGTTCATCAGTAATCGCCTTATAATTGACAAAGCGCGGCGGTTCATGGTGGCGTTCTGCAAAAACTTCCTGAAAATCGGAACGAAGATGATCGGCATGATCCGGGCTGAGCGCACAACGCCGCGCTAATTCCTGGCATCCGTGTTCGGTGTAATAATCGCCAATCGCCTGAATCTGTTCTTCCGTCAACACCGCATCGCCCAGAATGCTTTGGGGAGCGCGGCAGGGATTGACGGACGAGCCGTCATGCGTCACGCCGCACACCACCGCCCAGTTCACGCCCTGCTGCGGCGGCAGAAAATTCAGCAGCGTGCGTTGAAAGACCGAGGCGTCTTCGCTGAGGAGCGAATGCGGAATCAGTCCGCAGGGCACAAAATTATACGCCAGGTGCGCCTTCTGTTTCTCAGCCGTGGAGAGATAGCGCATACTGTCCGCGAGAGGTTCCATGCTTTCGGCCAGGAGTTTTACGTTCGGATTGACCAGATCCACGACCAGGCGCATGAATTCGACCAGGGCGTGGGTTTTGGGATGGTGCGCACAGGGTGTGCCCCATTCTTTCCATAGATAGGGAATCGCATCCAGGCGAATCATCTCCGCGCCCTGCAATACGTAAAATAACAGGGTCTCCGTCATTTTCAGAAACACAAAAGGCTGCTCATAATTCACATCAGCCTGATGATCGCTGAAGGTCATATAGACCCAACGCGTGGCGCCATCGGGCTTTTGCACCGGGATAAAGGGATTGTGCGGCCGGGGCCGGTAAATGTGCGGCAGGGCCTCCTTTTCCAATCGCCGTACCGCGGCTTCGTCGTCAAAGCCGATGAAAAAGTCTTGATACAGCGGATCGTCCTGCATATAGCGTTGAAACCAATCCGAAGCGACGGATAAATGATTGGCCACAAAATCCACTGCGATGTGAAATTGTTGACCGATGGCCCGCACATCTTCCCAGGTTCCCATGTTGGGGTTCACAGCAAAGGGATCAGCAATGTCGAAGCCTCCGTCTTTATAAGGCGAGGTATAAATCGGCAGCAGATGGATCGTGATCTGTGAAAACTCGTCTTCCTGAAATTGGGTGCGGCAGAATTCCCCCAATGCCTGTAAGGGCGTTTTCTGCGGGTCCCGGGAGCGAATGTGGTCGCCATAGCAGATCAACACGATCTGTTTCTCTGACCATTGGCTTTCTGACTGATCAAACCCCTGTTGCATCGGAGGTTTTTCATCCAAGCGTTTATGCGTCTCAGCGATCAACTCCAGAAGTTGGGTCTTCAGCATGGCCTGATCGTGTTCGGGCCAGATAAACTTGATGAATTCATCAAGTTTGGCTTGCTGCGCTGTTGTCATCGAAACGGCAGGCGTTTCACGATGGACGGGCAGTTCAAGAAATCGGGGATCAAAGGTGTAGTGCATACGCAGAGAAGATACCTGAACCCTGCATAGTGAAATCTGCCTGGAAAGTAATTACTCCAAAATCCCATGGCTTCATTATCCAGCGTTCAGTATCTTTGGCAGATAAGAGAGGAATCATCGAGATCCGTCTTCACCTGTCTTTTGTTTGGGGCGATAAACCCTTGCAGAGGGGCCAAACTGTTTTCGTAAATCTCGCAGTACGGGGCCAAAACTGGTTTCTAAAATATTGCGATGTGTACGGAGCAATTCGATAATATACAGGTCATGTTTGATTTCTTCAGTGATAGGCATGACAAGCCCAACATGTGAAGACCAGGCCGCGGTACTCTCTTTGCCCAAAGAAACGATCCCGGCAACGATTTCCTGGCCATCAATGCTGAGAATGAGCCAACGTCCTCCGAATTCGTGCGCGATTTCTTCGGCCCCCGGTTCGTGTAAATAGACTTGTGCAAACGGAAAATCCGGCTCGCCATAGGCCACGACGGTAATCGTCACTCCCCGTTGAGAGGCGGCTGAAAGCGATTCGCGAATTTCCGGCGCATCCTCTTTCCAAATTTGCAGCAGGATTTGTTTTTTTGCCCGGCCAATCACTTCACGTATCCGAAAAAGGATCTCCTCTCGACCACGAATATCCCAGATAAGATCGGTCGGAGTATTTTTCCCAAGGAACTCCTCTAACCCTTTTTCAGCCGCCGTAAACTGCTGTTCAAGCGTGCGACGGCGAGAGGTGAATAACTCTTTTGGGGGTTTAGGCGCGTATTGAACCGGTTCACCGTAACTCACCAGAACATCTCCGCGTTCGACCAGGTTTCCCAGGACTTCATAAATCTTTGAACGTGGTACGCCTGAAATGCGCGCAACCGCATACCCGGTTAACGGTGATTGCTGGAGCAGCGCCAGATACGTTTTAGCTTCATATTCAGTAAAACCGAGATTTTTCAGGTGTTTCAGAACATTTTCTTGCATAGAGCGATTATACACCAGAAAATAAAGATTTAGTCAATGGAATTGTATAAATTCTTAAAATTTTCCGCGATCTATTGACAATCGCAAAAATAGATCTTATTATATAGTAGTTACTATAGTAGTCACTAAGATAATTTTTTATCAGGGAACCATTCGATTCTTGTCATAGGAGAGAATAGGACTGCCGGGTCTCGTCAACAGCAATTTGGGAAACGAGGCACGGTAGGCAAAAAGGTATGAAACAGCAAGTAATAAGATTCATGCAGATTGGTGCATACTTTTTGACCCCGGAAGATTCTCGCGATACTGTCTATCGGTCTCCACTGCCATCATATACAGGGCCGTTATCACATAATATCAGGCAGTTTAAAATGGTTTTCTGGATAGGAATGGCGTTGTTCCTATCAGGTGTTATTTCCAGACTGCAATGAATATTTTCTTGTTTTCCGACTCTAAGGGAGAAACGAGAGCACAACTCGATAAGCAGATATTCATAACCCTCCGTCGTCACCCAGCTATTTTTCCTATCACATATCGGACAATTCCAAAAGGTACGCTAATTCAGCTAAGGCAGGCAATGTATTTCAAATTATGATCTGTGTCAAAAATCAGAAGAATTCTTGACAGAGAAAAAGGATGCCGTATATAATGATCATGAAATCCTAAGCCGCAGCGATGTTAGGATTGAAGTCAATTGATCGTTTTATGCGCATAAATCAACAAAGAATTTATGGATAACATAAAAGTCCAGATGTACATTAAAAATTGGCTGGTAGAAAATCATGCCCCTGCCACACATGTGAGTGTTTTAAAAAACGTGCTGACCGTTGGTAAGCCGAGCCAGCCTTGGGTAGAAACGATACAGCGTTACATTGGTGCAAAAGCCATGCAAAGCCCTGGAAAAGGTGAAATTAAGATGGCATGCCGGGCAATCCTTGAAGAAATGGGGTAAAAACAGATTTAAAGCCTAATGAACGAGAATCCTGGGTTTTTTGAGAATGCCCAACGTTTTCCTGCGTGACTTGTCAAAACATACTGACGTTCCTGTTAACAACTTTTTGACTGTTTTCATGGGGTATTTCGGGAATTTCAAGAACATGTTCCCGAAAAGAGGCCTATGTTGCACAGCTTATCCTGGAATATGCGACGCGTATTAACCCGATAATCCAGGAAATGCTCGATTATAATGCCTATGTTTAGATCTGCTCCAAGTATCAGCCACCGATTTAGTCTTTCCATGATCAGCGTGGTCACTATAATTATTATCGGATTTACTCTTCTTTTTCTTTTTTATCAAAACCGATGTTACAAGACGGATTTAGAGGAACGCCTTGCATTGGCTTCTAAACTCTCCGAAATGAGCCTGTCTTCCCCTCTATGGTATTATAACTATGATTTTTTGGAAGATTTTTTGCATGCTATATTCCTTGATAAAGTGATTGTCTTTGCCAGTATCGTGGTTGACAATGAAGTGGTCGCAGAGAATATGCGCGACGATCTGGAACAGCAAGACTGGTCGGTTTTAGAAGGTTCTTCAGATTTCGTGACAAAAGTGGCTGAAATTCAGTATGAAGACAGGCCTATAGGAATTATTCGGCTCGCGGCCTCAAAAGCCAGCCTTAAACAACAATTATTCACGAGTATTGCCAGCACGACAACCTTAGCTCTTTTGTTGATTCTGGCGATTTCAATCACGTCTATTCTGGTGACAAAACGTTATATTATCCACCCATTAACGAATATGATGGGAATTGCCGCTAAAATCTCAAACGGCGAAGTGGATGCCCGCTTAGGGGCCGGAAGCCATTTTCAAATTACTCAAAAAGATGAACTTGGAATGCTTGCCAGAACGTTTCAAGGGATGATCAGCTATCTCCAAGAAATGGTCTCGATCGCCACGCAAATTTCTTTTGGCGACGTGGAGCATGATTTTGTTCCGCGCACAGAGCGCGATGTATTGGGATTGGCCTTTCAACGCATGATCGCGTATTTAAAGCAGATTGCTCAGATTGCGACCGAGATTGCCGAGGGGGATTTACGTCAGCGGCCTGAGTTGCGCTCAGCCCACGATCGCTTCGGCAGGGCATTTTCCCACATGACAGAAGGACTGATTGCTCTGATCACGAATATTCGAAAGACCTCAGATCGGGTTTCATCGCTGAGTGCCTGCGTTTTCAACGGTTCATCAAAAAATGCCTCTGCCTTGCAAGAAATTGGTAACAATGCGCGCGAAACATCTGCCGCAATGATGCATGTCAGCAGCAGATCTGAAGCAGTTCGACAGCATACGGAAGAGTTAAGTCAGGCTGTAGAGGAAACCAGTTCCTTTCTGGTTCAGATGAGCTCGTCAATTCGCCATGTGGCGGAAAATTCAAGTAACCTTTCGCAATTTTCGGAAAATACGTCAACCACGATGGTGGAGATCGTCAATTCTCTTAAACGCATGAGAGATCAGACCAAACGCTCCAGACATCTCTCAGAAACCACTATGCAGGACGCTCTGACGGGCCAGGAATCGGTGGAACAAATGATCGCCAGTATCACAGTAATTGCCGAGATTACGCAAACCATTACGGCCAGTATTTTGCGTATGAACGATCATTCGCAGGAGATCACGCGTATTCTTGACGTCATTAATGATGTGGCCGAACAAACCTCGCTGCTCGCGTTAAATGCCTCAATTATCTCGGCCCAAGCAGGCGCCCAGGGGAAAGGATTTGCGGTTGTGGCTGTAGAAATAAAAGAGCTTGCCGTTCGAGTACGTATGGCCACCAAAGAGATCGCGGAAATTGTCAAGACCGTGAGGCGCAATTCTTCAGAAGCGGTTGACACTATTCGTCAGGGACAGCACGAAGTCAAAAACGGTGTTGTCGTTGCTGAGAAAGCAGGAGAAGCCTTGCAAAAAATTCGGCGAAGTGCCGAAAATTCAGCAACAGTGGCTGCAGAAATTGACGAGTTCGTGGGAGAACAGACCACGATTCACGCTGGAATTGCTGATTCATTTACCGAGGTATCTTTGATGATCAATGAGATTGCCCGGGCGATCAACGAGCAAAAAATTCAAACAGAGAGATTATCCACTGTGGTCAGCAATATGCGCGATTTGGGCTCCCACGTTCTGGATGCTACCCGTGAGCAGCGACAAAATACCAGCCAGGTCGCGGAATTGATGCGAGGGGTACTCTCACTGGTGGAACAAAATCATCAAACGGTGGATCAATTACTTGAAACCGCGGATGAACTTGCCAGTCAGGCTAATATACTCAACGAGCATATGGTTCGTTTTCGCATTCCGGAAGCCTAATGTTGTGCATCCGATGTTTTCCCAGATAAAATTTCATCTCTGTCTGACCACGCAGTACAGACGTCAATTGCTTGCTGACGCGGATCAGTCTTTTGGATCACTGGCTGAAATCGTGTATCAAAGCGGCGAGCCTGCCAGAACGTACCAGCCCTGCTCCGTAAACGGAAGGAAGTTCACAGAAGAACATCACGAAACACAGTTTTTCTGCATCGCAAAGAACTCTCAGGCTTTTTCTTGCCTGATTGCTGCGGAGAAATAGGGTTCAAGGGAATAACGCCGCAGCGATGATGAAAAAGCTTGACATTCCTTAGAACGTTGCCAAGGCTGCTAGAGATATGAATAACTCAGTCAAACAACATCTTGTGTCTGAAGAACTCGCCAATAGTCTGACGCATGGCATTGGCATTTATCTCGGCGTGGCCGGCCTGGCGCTGCTGGTCGTGTTTGCCAGCCTCTACGGCAACGCCTGGCATATTGTGAGTTGCAGCATTTATGGTTCTACCCTGGTGCTGCTCTATACTGCTTCAACCTTGTATCATAGTTTCCGTCATCCCAGAGCGAAACATCTGTTCAGAATTTTTGATCATACCTCGATTTATTTACTTATTGCCGGAACGTATACCCCTTTTACTCTGGTTCCTTTGCGCGGAGCCTGGGGTTGGTCCCTGTTTGGCGTGGTTTGGGGCCTGGCCTTATGCGGTATTATCACCAAGGTCTTTTTTATTCATCGCTTTGAAATTCTCTCGACACTCTTGTATCTCTTTATGGGCTGGCTTGTGGTCATTGCGAGTAAACCGATGTTACAAAAGATTCCGACATGGGGGATAGCCTGGCTGGTAATCGGGGGATTATCCTATACCATCGGCGTTATCTTCTATCTGTTTGATCGAAAATTCTGCTATGCCCATGCGATCTGGCACATATTTGTCTTAGCGGGCAGTATTTGCCATTTTTTTGCGGTGATGTTTTACGTGATCCCACATCCCCTGTGAGTTAAAAAACTATGCAGCGCTCGCGCGTTTTAATCGGATTGTATCTGGCAGCCGTCTTTTTGTATTGGGTGGCGCAATATCTCTACATGCCGACCCTGCCTCTCTACGTCGCATTACACACGGAAAACCTGGCTATGGTCGGCGTTGTGCTTTCGATGTACGGACTATGGCAGGCGATCATCAGAATTCCGCTTGGTATCTTTGCGGACTGGCTTGGCTGGCGTAAACCGTTAATTATCGTGGGCGTTGTGCTGGCCGGTTTGGGAGCCTGGATGATGGGAACGGCTCATGGAATTCCGCAGCTTCTGATTGGCAGAACTCTGACCGGCCTGGCTGCCGGAACCTGGGTTTTATTTGTCGTCGCGTTCAGCAGTTTTTTTCCGCCGCAGGAAACCATTCGTATAACAGCGCTGGTAACTCTGATGAGTTCGGTCGGACGCATGATTGCAACTGCCAGCACCGGATTTCTGAATGCCCGCGGCGGCTATGCGCTCGCCTTTTTTGCAGCGACCGGCGCGGCGCTCGTGTCGGCGTTGATGATGCTTTCTGTCTCCGAACAACGCCGTCAATCCAAACAGCCCTCATTCCGTGGACTATTTACTATTCTGGTGCATCAGCAGGTGCTGCTGCCTTCATTGCTCAGCATGATTATTCAATATGGCGTCTGGTCCTCGGCTTACGGTTTTCTCCCTCTTCTCGCCAGGGCATTAGGCGCGAGCGATGTCATGCAAAGTCTGTTTATCAGTTTGAATACAGCCCTGGCCGTAGCAGGAAATATGATCACAGCCGCTCTTGTCAAAAGGATTGGCAAATATCGCTTACTCTTTTTCAGTTTTGTTCTCCTGGCTTGCGGGATAGGCATTGCCGCCTTTGCTTCTCATTTGGTTATGATCTTTCTTGCTCTGTGTATCATCGGCCTGGCTTCGGGGGTCAGCTATCCGCTCCTGATGGGAATGAGCATCGAACAGGTTCATGACAGCGAACGCGCAACCGCAATGGGTTTGCACCAGGCGATTTATGCGTTCGGCATGTTTGGCGGTCCCTGGATCAGCGGGATGCTGGCAAATGTGATCGGCATTCCGGCCACCTTAGGTTTTAATGCTGTCCTCTGCCTCCTTCTCGGAGTATTCGGAACCTATAAGCTCTTGATAACCTCCGACTGAGAATGACAACGGATCCCTGTTCATTGTTCGAATCCACCATTGTTCAGAAAATTGTGAAGGAATTGCAACAATTTTTTTATATTCTTTTTTAATTTCTGCACACTACATAAGTGCAAGTAAATTTTTTGAACTGTTGGTTTGGGAAAAAACGCGAATACCCGGCAAATGTCAGAAAATTCTTGCTTATAAAACAGCCTTGCAGTTCACTTAGAGGCGGTGAAGATTGGAAATGTTATTTCTGACTATGAAATAAGGTTTCTCTGAAAACATCGTCAGAATAATCTGTTGTCCGTAAAAATGATACACAGAGTGTATCCAGGTTTTTCAGGCTGTTTTTCGGCGTCACCACAATTCACCCTTGTGAACGCAATTCCTGATGTTTTCCATACACTTCAGGAAAGACCAAACAATCAACATGGCATGATTCATGCTACAAGAAATAGAAGTGTTTTCGTGCAATTGGATCAGGTTGCTTTCAACAGAGTTGATTGAAGCCGTGTCAATGTTAGTGTAACGATCAACAAGCACGTATGGTTAAGAAGAATTTGAGAAATTCACAGGAACACTTGAAGTTTCTAATGTAACATTTTCAGGAGGAAAACGTATGAAGAAGTTTCGTTTAGCAGCAAGCATACTCAGTCTTGGCCTCGTCTTTTTACTGGCAGGTTGCGCAACCAAAGTGTATCGCGTGGATGAACGCGAAATTATTGATCTTAGTGGCAAGTGGAATGATACAGATTCTCAGATGGTGTCAGATGAAATGATCAATGATTGCCTTTCTGCACCCTGGCAGGGCAAATTTATTGAAGCTGCCGGGAAATTGCCGGTAGTCGTGGTTGGGACGGTCTATAACAAAACCGACGAACACATCAGTCCGGACGTGTTTATCAAAGATCTGGAACGAGCCTTTTTAAATTCAGGACGCGCCAGAGTCGTTCAGAGCGGTGCAGCCTTAGATGAATTACGGGCAGTTCGACAAGATCAACAGGAGTTTGCGTCGTTAGATACGCGTAAACGCCTGCGTGAAGAACTTGGCGCAGATTTCATTCTGCAAGGACTGATCAACAAGATTGTTGATATGGAAGGTAAAAGGCGCGTATATTTTTATCAGGTTGATTTAGAACTGATTGACATTGAAACTGCTGAAAAAACCTGGATCGGCCAGAAGAAATTGAAGAAATACGTGGAAAAGGGCGGAGTTCGCCTGTAATTTGCGATAACATACAGCTATTCATACGGACTTCTCTGATGCTGACGTACTGTGGATTTCTAGGGTGGAGAAGCCGGGTTTGTGAAATAACCCGGCTTCTCCGCCAACCGGGCGAACCAACCACAGGACGCGAATGCATAATACACCATACATGAGACATACGAATTCCGGACAGCGTTGCGGATTTCTCTTGCTGCTCCTGATTTTTCTGAGCGGATGCGCAGGTACTCACATTGATACCATGCGCGACGTACAGCAAGAACTCATACACGGCAATTATCAACGCGCCGAAGATTTAATCGCACATAAGGAAAAGCTGCTGCAATCAAAAAATGAAGCTCTGTATGCCCTTGAATATGGAATTGTAGCTCATCTTAGCGGCAAATATGCGGAAAGCAATCGGTTATTTGAACAAGCCGTGATGCGCATGGAAACCTTAAAGGCAATCAGTCTTACCGAAACTGCAACGGAATGGATCTTGACTGAAAAAACCCAGCCTTATCAGGGCGAAGATTTTGAACAAGTGATTGTCCATTATTATATGGCGCTAAATTATCTGATGCTGGGCGATTTGCAAGGGGCGCTGGTGGAATGTCGCCGGGTCAACACACTCCTGCGCGAGTTGAATGACCGTTATGAGCACAAAAATGTGTATAAAACGGATGCGTTCAGCCTTTATCTTTCCGGCATTCTGTATGACGCTATGGGAGAAGTCAACGACGCCTTTATTGACTATCGTAACGCCTACAACGCTTATCGCGAGGATTATCAGGAATACTATGGCACGCCTGTTCCTGAACAATTGCAACACGATCTTCTGCGAACTGCTTCAGCGCTGGGCTTTCATGATGTACTGCATGAATATCAACAAACCTTTGGTATTCAAGACTGGCCCACGCAGCAAGCATATCGTCAGGCTGCCAGATTGGTGGTGATCTGGGAAAACGGACAGATTCCCTACAAAGTCGAGAAAGCGTATCGGCAATATATCGAGTTGAATGACAAAAAGGATGCCGGTTGTTATCTGAAATTCGCCTTTCCTGAATTTGTCACCCGCATTCCCAATTTCTCTCAAGCCATAGTCTCTGTTGGCAAGACGACACAGACATTAGACCTGGCTGAAGATCTGGCGCAGATTGCCATCAAGAATCTTGAAGATCGCCGTCTGCGCGCCCTGGCAAAAGCTGTCGTTCGCAATGCCCTCAAGTGCGCGGCGGAGTACGAAATTGAAAAAAAGAATCACATTTTGGGCTGGCTATTCGGCGGGTTAACCGAATTAACCGAAGGCGCAGACACGCGCCAGTGGGTTTTACTCCCGGCCAACATTCAGATAGCGCACCTGCTGGTTGAACCGGGAATCAAAGACGTTGAACTCTCTTTTTCAGGCATCGGCGGACAGTTTGCGTACCGCCGTGTTTTCGAACAAATACGTTTAGAACCGGGGAAAACCACCTTCCTTATTCATCGAACATTTTGACGTGAAATTGATCAGCGACATAATTGGTTTCTTCCCGTAGTTCACGTCTGGCAGCAGCTTCTGCTTTCTGAAACAACAGAATGCTGTAGTTATGACGATCCCTTTTCCAGCTCTCATCCCTTGGTCTATCAAGCAAGAAACTGGGTGAAAACCCTTCTCAGACTGATTGAAAGAAATACAAGAAAAATTCCGTTTGACAAGTTTCTCCGTCCAAATTAGCATTACTCATCTCGTTTTCTTGCAGAATGTTGTGAATCGATCCAGCAAAAGGAATGCGTGCATGAGCAATGAAATCATGACTCGTCAGTCAAAACAGTGGACAATTGTGAAAGCTGCACTGCTGAATCCTAAAAATCTCTTTGTGCTTGGCATCGGCGTATTGAGCGGTGTGTTCTTTTCAAGCGCCCTGATACCCCTTGGAATGTTGGCATACAGCATCTTATGTTATCTTGATTTCAGCAGTGAGGAGTTTGCCAAAAAAAAATTCTGTGGTTTTGATCATACGCAACATATTACGGCAGAGGCTGAAATCAAACACGAGATAAAGGCTCCTTCGTTGGAAATCAAGGAATTACAACAATTACGCGACGCGATTACAGTCACCCAGGAAAAAATTTATGCCTTATATGCCGGGACTGATGGGTTTACACGCGAATTGTTAGGCGATTTGGAGCAAATTGAAGAGTTGATTGAGCGCAGTCACGGGTTGCTAATCAAAGCTCAGGATATTCACGTGTATCTGGCGTCAGAAAATATTGCCAAAGTGGACCAGGATGTGACACGGCTTCAGGAAAAAATTCAGACTGTTCGCGATGATTTTTCCAGACAACAATATCAACAAGCACTTGATGCTCGCCGCAAGCAACTTGAAACCTTTCGAGACATTCAACAGGTGTATGAACGCCTGGTTTCGCAGGTGACGAATATTTCTATGTCGTTAGAGAGTATCTATGTGAAAATGCTGAAGCTGAAAACCGCAGAATATTCGCTGGCAAAGGCTGAAAGCGATCAGGTTGCCGAACGATTGACCGGGTTGTTAGATGATGTGGAACAGTTGGACTCTGCCTTGAATGATCATCTTGCGCTGCCGGAAAGAGAGTAAATGATCAAAGATCACGTTGACAAAGAAATTTTGCTGTATACTTGCCATACGTACCCGCGGCGCAACATGGTAAAACCGGGTATGTGAGCATTTCATCGTATGTGTAAAAGGGACAACTTGTCGCAGAGAAAACGCCCGATTGTCGGCGTCATGGGCGCTGGAAACAATGCGGCGGACTCTGCTGTCGAATATGCGTATCAGCTTGGCAGGCTGATTGCGCAACAAGGCTGGATTTTACTGAATGGCGGGCGCAATTGCGGGGTTATGGATGCCTCGGCGCGCGGGGCCAAAGAAGCTGGCGGCTTAACAGTTGGCATTCTGCCCGATCCGGATTTACGCCATGTTTCCGACTACATTGATATTCCTATTTTGACCGATTTAGGCAGCGGACGCAACAATATTAATGTGCTCACCAGCGACGTCATTATCGCCTGCCGCGGCGGCGCCGGCACACTTTCCGAAGTCGCGCTCGCGGTGAAAGCCGGAAAGAAAGTCATCCTGATGGATTTTGATGTCAGCAATTTGTTTGACGAAACTGAACGCGCGCAGCTTATACTGGTCAACACCCCAGAAGAAGCCATTGAAATAGTGAAGAACCTTGGAGTTAACAGAGCGAGTGCTCACCCGGCTTCATGAAACTACAAGGATTTCACATAACCAGGGATAACAAATCCTTGGAGATCTTCGATGGTTCACTCATTCCGCAGCTTCTTCGACCTTCATTTCGATGCGTTCTTTGATGCCTTCGAAATGGTCGGCCATGAGTTGCTGGGCTAATTCGACATTGCGGGCCTCGACCGCCGCCAGAATTTTGTAATGATTGTCAAGCGTGATCTGATAGGCTCGCTGGGCAATGTCGGGAAACGTCTTATTGACGGCGTTGCGGTAGGCAATCCAGAAAATATTCTCCAGTTCCACCAATAAATTATTTCCGATGGCCTGGCAAAGGGTGACATGAAAGAGCCGATCCTGGTCGCGGAAGGGACGCCCCTGCGTCATATTCTGCTCCCAGTCCTGTAAATGCTTGTAGCAGGTTTGAATGTGCTCTTCCTGAATATGCTCGATCACTTCCGGGAGCATTCCGGTTTCAAACAATTTGCGTACTTGATACAGTTCCTTCAGCGATGATTGATCAAAGAGTAAGCTGTAGGAGAGGATTTCAAGCAGCGCATCAAAGTTTAACCCGCGCACAAAAAGACCATTGCCGTGCCGGACTTCCACAATCCCAAGAGCTTGCAGGATTTTTACCGACTCCCGCACCGAAACCCGGCTCACTTCGAGGGTTTCAGCAATATCGCCTTCCGGCGGCAGTTGATCCCCGGGATGAAGTTTATGTTCGACGATATAATCGCGAATATAATGTTGTACCACTTCTGAAACAGTTTGTCGTTTCGCCATAGTTACCTCTACAATGTACTTTTTAAATCCATA
This sequence comes from Candidatus Vecturithrix sp., assembly GCA_040772385.1. Lineage (GTDB taxonomy): Bacteria > Moduliflexota > Moduliflexia > Moduliflexales > Moduliflexaceae > Vecturithrix. The sequence continues at coordinate 2,467,575 of JAXGYF010000001.1, forward strand.
ACCTGGCATCAATGACCGGTCTCAAAGCCGAAGCAGGCTGAAAGCCCGCTGTTGAATTCCGGAGGGCGCTTCAGCGTCCTTCAGCTTTGAGACTGGCGATTGATCGCCAGACTTCTTTCATTGATTTTCCGCGACAAAATGACAAGAAGCCCAATGCTCCCTGCCCTGTCGCACATATTTTTTCAACAGCGGAATGTGCGTGCTGCAAATCTCCTGAGCTTGCGGGCATCGCGGGTGAAACGCACAGCCATCGGGCGGATTGACGGGGCTGGGCACGTCGCCTTTGAGCACAATGCGTTTTGATTTGCGATCCAGGTCAGCGACCGGGATCGCCGACAGTAAGGCTTTGGTATAAGGGTGCAGCGTGTCCGCATACAGGTCTTCGCTCGCGGCCAGTTCAACAATTTTGCCCAGGTACATGACCGCCACTCTATCGCTGATGTATTCAACCACACTGAGATCATGGGTGATAAAAATATAGGTCAGATTGCGCTCATCCTTTATTTTTTTCAATAACTTTAAGACCTGCGCCTGAATTGAGACATCGAGCGCGCTCACGGCTTCGTCGCAGATGATCAAATCCGGCTCAATACTCAGAGCGCGGGCGATGCCGATGCGCTGGCGCTGGCCGCCGGAAAATTCGTGCGGATAGCAATCCATCTGTTCGCGGCGCATATTGACCGATTCCAGCAGATCGCCGATAATGCGGCGGCGTTCTTTTTTTGATGTGACGCCGTATTTCTTCAGCGGGTCTTGCAGAGAGCCAAAGATCGTGAAGGCCGGATTCAGAGATGAATACGGGTCTTGAAAAACGATCTGCAAGCGCTTGCGCACCACGTTCATCTCGGCGTCGCTGAGTTTACGCAGGTCGCGTTCCCCATCGGCGCTGTGATAAAGAATCTCGCCGTGCGTGGCCCTGACCAATTGCAAGATGGCTTTCCCCAGGGTGGTCTTGCCGCATCCGCTTTCTCCGACCAGTCCCAGCGTTTCGCCGCGATACACCTCCAAATCTATACCGTCAACTGCTTTCACGTGGCCGACGGTGCGCTTGAAAACCCCTTTTTGCACAGGGAAATAGGTTTTGACATCCCGTAGTGTTAAAATAATTTCTCTATCGCTTGCCATTATTCAGTACCTTTTCGTAATGCCAGCATCTGACTGTGTGCGTTGTGTTGAGCGCGTGTTCAGACGGCATGACAAGACAGCGTTCGGAAAAATAGTCGCAGCGGGGATGAAACTGACAGCCTTGCGGACGATTATACGGATCCGGAGTTGACCCGCGAATCGGCTCGATTTCTTGCTGTCTGCCCCGGCCAAGCACCGGAATGGAATTGAGCAGCGCTTGTGTATAAGGATGTGCCGGGGTGCGCAGCACATCTTTTACTGTGCCGCTCTCCACGATATTGCCCATATACATCACAGCGATATCATCGGCTAACTCGGTCACGACCCCCATATCGTGCGTAATCAGCATCACGGCTGTGTTGTAGTTGTGTTTGAGTTGTTCGATCAATTCGAATATCTGCGCCTGAATTGTCACATCCAGCGCGGTGGTCGGTTCGTCGGCGATCAACACTTTGGGATGGCAGGCCATCGCCATCGCAATCATGGCGCGCTGGCGCATGCCGCCGGAATATTGGTGCGGATACTCGTTTACCCGCTGCTCCGGTAAGGGGATGCCCATCTCGCGCAAGGCTTCAATCGAACGCTGTTTCGACTGTTTTTGCTTCATGGCCAGATGGTAAATCAGATTTTCGGCAATTTGAAATCCGATGCTATAGACCGGATTCAAGGCCGTCATCGGGTCCTGGAAAATCATGGCGATCTCTGCGCCTCGCAGCGTACGCATTTTTTTGCCGTTTTTGGGCAAACGATCAATGCGAATTTCGCCTTCCGGGGTATAATAGCTGATTTCACCGGATTCGATGCGCGAGAGGGAGGGCAGTAATTGCATAATTGAGGAAGCAGTCACGCTTTTGCCACAGCCGCTTTCCCCGACAATACCCAATGTCTGCCCCTTTTTGATCTGAAAGGACACGCCGTTCACCGCTTTATTGCAGCGCTGATTGGTGTAAAAAAAGACTTTCAGGTCTTTGACGCTGAGAATGGTCTCATTTTCCATGATCTTCTCCACTGTAACTGAAATGTTCATGCGTGATTGTAAAAACCGGGTTTTTCAAAAAGCCCCGGTTTTTATTGCTGACTCCCTGCTACCCTTGCTGTGTCGGATCCGTCGAATCGCGCAGGCCGTCGCCGATGAAATTGACGCTCAACACAAACAGCGAAATCATGATGCCTACCGGCAGCCAGACCCACCAATTGTTCTGTAGAATCCGCAGGTCTTGCGCGACATTCAGAATATTGCCCCAGGTCGGAATGTGCAACGGGACGCCCAGTCCGAGAAAACTCAAGGCAGCCTCCTCTAAGATGAACATCGCGGTGCTGAGAGTGATATTGACCAGAATCGGGCCGAGGGCATTCGGCAGAATATGCTTATAGCAAATTTTTAAGGTATGTACCCCAAAGGCGCGCAAAGCCTGCACATAATCCTCTTCCCGCAGCGAGAGCATTTTGGCGCGAGTCATGCGATACATAGACCCCCAGCCGGTCAGGGTGAAAATAATGATCAGATTCATCAGGCTCTGGCCGGCAAAGGAAACCAGCAGCAGCACCAGGATGATTTGCGGAAAAGCCATGAAAATCTCCGAGACGCGCAGCAGCGCAGCGTCCAGCCAGCCGCCGCGATAGCCCGCATAACAGCCGCTTGTCACGCCGACCAGTGCGGCTGCAAACGCGCTGCCAAGCCCCACTAAAATTGAGACGCGGCCGCCGTAAATGACGCGGGCAAACACATCGCGCCCTACCTTATCGGTGCCGAAAATGTGCTGCGCTGACGGCGGTTTCAACATCATGCGTAGATCAATGGCTTGCGGGTCATGCTGGCAGATCAGAGGAGCCAAGATGGCAGCCAGCACGATCAGCGTAAACACGACCAATCCGGCCACTGCCAGTCGGTTATTCAACATCTTGCGCAATGCGCGATTGGCGCTTTGTTTGTCACGCAGCAGCCCGGCCTCTTCTTGCGCCAGAATTTTATCGAATTTCCGATCTAAGCGCGTCTTTTTGATGATCACATTTTCCATAGCAACCTTAATCTTCTTGACAAAAGAAACTGAAGCCTCGTCCTCCCGGTCATCAATGGCCGGTCTCAAAGCTGAAGCCCACTCATCAATTCCGCAGGGCGCTTCAGTGTTCTTCCGCTTTGAGACTGGCGATTGATCGCCAGAAATTTTTTCGCGTGTTTTGCGTGTTTCGCGGGCGAAATAACAATTACTCCAATTTGACGCGCGGATCGAGCAGGACTGTAAAGAGATCGATCAGAAAACTCGCAATCAGCACCGCGAACACTGAAAAGAGTGCGATCATCATGACTAACGGGTAGTTTTGCCCTCTGACAGCGGAGACAAATTCATTCCCAATGCCCGGCCATTGAAACACGCGCTCGATCACGACGGACCCGCCGATTAAGGTGGGCAAGCGAAAACCGATCAGCACAATCACCGGGGTCAAGGCGACTCTAAAGCCATGAATGAGGTTGACGCGCCATTCAGGCAGTCCCTTGCTGCGCGCCGTTTTGATATATTCTTTATTTAACGCATCCAACATGCTGGAACGAGCGTAACGCATCACACCGGCCGTCATGGTCGCCGCCAGCACCAGCGAGGGCAGAATTAGATGCGGCAGACGATCCCAAAAGGTCACGTAGCCTGGCATCAAACGCCCTCCGACCGGCAGCCATTTCAGCGTCAGCGCAAAGACAAGAATCGCAACCAGCCCAAAGAAAAACTGCGGAATCGAGACCCCGACCATGCCGAGCACCGTCAGGATATTATCACTGAGCCGGCCTTTGCGTAAGGCACTGAGGATTCCCAGAATGCTGCCGAACAAGGTGGAAAGAAGCAGTGCAATGACCGACAATTCAAGCGTCGCCGGTAAGCGATCAAACACGATATCCTTAATCGCCACGCCGCTCGATAAACTGTAGCCGAAATCGCCGCGCAGAACGCCCCCCAGCCATTTGAGATAGCGGACCGGAAAGGGATCATTCAATCCCAGCGACTCGCGCAATGTTTCCAGATTCTCAGGGGACAAGTTTGCCAGCGCATCCGGGCTGACCATATACGAAACAGCGTCGCCGGGGGTCAATTCTAACCCTAAATACACGAGAAACGTGATGACGAGCATCATTGGCAGCAAGGCCAGAAAGCGTCGAATGGTATAGGCTAGCATGTGATCCTCTCAACCCCTCCTCCGGCCCCTCGTGACTCCTGGCGATCAATCGCCAGTCTCAAAGCGAAAGGACGCTGAAGCGTCCTCTGGAATTCAGGAGCGGGCTTCAGCAGGGGTTTTCAAAAAACTTCAGAATACGCTACTTCTTCGGAAATTTATTGATAAACAGCGAGCGCGTATAAGGAATATCCACGGCAATCACGCGCATGTGGCTCATCTCTTCCAATGCCATGACATCGCCCACATTTTTGGTATAGCCATAATCGAGTTTGCCGGCTGCGGCATTCTTAACGACATTGGCGTCATTCTCACCGCTGGGATACAGGATCATCTCTTCGATTTTGGCCACACCGCCATGATAGTCTTCAAAGGGCACCATCACGGTGTAGTCGTTCATCTGGACTTCTTTGATTTTGAACGGACCAGAGCCGATCGGTTTCTGCCAGAAAGGCGCCTGCTGGAATTGTAGCGGATCGATGTCGGTAAAGTACTTTTTCGGCAGCGGGGCAAATTGCGAGAAAGTCAATAAGACATTCGGATCCAATTGAGCGAATTTCAGGGTGATTTTATTGCCGTCAATCACAATGCCCGGAATTGCATCAGCCGTCCCGTCTGCAAAGGTCTGCGCGCCTTCAAGGGATTTGAACGTTTTGGCAAATACAGGGTGCAGAACAGGAACTTTGATCGCATATTCGATACTCCATTTAACATCCTCGGCCGTCAGCTCTGAACCGTCATGCCATTTCAAGCCGTCTTTCAGCGTGAATACCAGGGTAAGTCCGTCTTCACTCAAGCTGTAATCGGAAGCCAGGTTGCCTTTTGAGGGCGTCATGGTCTCGTCAGCGAGCAGCAGACGATCGAAGACCACTTTCGAGGCCATGAAAATCCCAGGGTTGAACCAGGGCGTTTCAAAGAATTCCACCGGAGCCGTATTCGTGTACAGCACCTGTTTGCTGTCTTTATCAGGCGTGACGGTCCAATTCACGATATTCCAATCGTAATTATACTGAGGATTGCCGTATTTACCGCCGTTGAGGTTCAGGCGGTCACTTTCATAAATGAACATCTGTTGATAATACAGCGGAATGGCAAAGAGATTCTCGTTCTCATATTTCTGCAATTCGGCAAATGCGACTTTTTGCACGGCCGGATCAGCAGAGGCATTGATAGCGTCAATTAAAGCATCCAATTCCGGGATGCCAGGCGTATGTGAGTTGGACTTTTCGCCGGTTCGATAACGCTGATAAAATTCTTGCATGGCCATCGCAGCCACCGCGCCATAGCAAATATCCCAATCCACGGCCGAAGGACCGTTGATCGGATCCGCCGGAGCCGTCCACAATTGCGTCGCCAGATCGCCCTCCAGTTTCCTGAAGCTCATTTTTATACCGACCGCATCAAGATAGGCCTGGATCGCGGTCATGAAATCCATTGTCAACTGATCGCCATAATACACCACCGCATCCAGCGTGTAATTCGGATCCCAATTGGCGGCCGCCAGCAGTTCTCTGGCTTTTTCAGGATTGTAGGAATAGGGATTCAACCCCTCGATTTTCCAGGCGCCGTTCGGAGTCTGACTGTCAGCCACGAGAGCTTTGCCTTCCAACAGTGTTTCGACAATTGTATCCATGTCAATCGCATAGGCTATGGCCTGACGCACCCGCACATCGGACAGGGGATTACTATTCGTCGGGCCTACAGCGAAAGCTCCTGTCGCTATAAAGCTCATTACCATCAACTGCACCAGGCACACATAGACAAACAACTTTGTTTTTTTCATGATACTCTCCTTTGTTTATCGCTGAAATTTACGTAGTTTTGACATGTGCTCTCATGTTACGACGGACTTTTCTGCAGCAATCTTCTTTTTGCTGGCAATTCTCACCTCCATTTTTGATATAAGCATTCAAGGATATTTTTAAATAACATATCTTATATCTTACAATTATCTATAAATTTTTTGTCAAGGAGATTTTTTTGTTTTTTAGGGAAATAGAAAAAATAACTTCAGCTTTTGTGGGACTAAAGCAACCAGGTTTTTTTTGAAAAAACCTGGTTGCTCGGTCGTAAAGTTAAATTTTACATTTGACTTCCATGTTTTGCTTGACAGAATTTGTCGAATAATAAATAAGATGTAAGATATATTATTTATAAAATAATGAGCTGAATCTTGCTATTACAGAGTTTCGGAAATATGTATATGAGGCGCGGTGAAGAAACCTGGTTTCTCAGGTAGAGGTATTTCTGAAATCATGCACCTACAAGAATTAAGAATAAGCAAGAATTTGGAAGAATTTGGAGATATTGAATGAATATAACAGAGGAGTTGACATGAGCAGGCTGCTCACCTGGTATGATGAAACTGGATGCAGAAATCCTTGCTTATGGGTAATCCTTGTAGTTTCATAGGAGAAATAGTATGGCGATATTTCGTGGCACATGGCCGGCATTAGTAACGCCCTTTACATCTGACGATACAATCCATGTTTCTGTTTTGCGGGATCTGGTGGAATATCATCTTTCCAAACAGGTTGATGGATTTTATGTCTGCGGGAGAACCGGACAGGGACTGTCACTGTCCGTTCCTGAACGTCAATTGGTGGCGGAAACTGTGCTGGCCCAGGTACAGGATCGCGTTCCGGTTGTTGTGCATATCGGAAGCATGTCCGTTCAGGATGCTTTCATTCTGGCCCGCCATGCTGCTCAGATCGGAGCTGCGGGCATCAGCAGCATCATTCCTCCCTATTATGCAGAAATGAAGCCGATTGTGGGGTATTTTCAGCTGGTTGCCAACGCTGCGCCGCATCTGCCGTTTTTCCCGTATCTGTTCGGTTTTCCAAAAGTCATTGAATTGATGCGGAATTTATTACCGCTTCCGAATGTGATGGGCACAAAATATACCGGGCCGGATATGTATGAATTTCAGCGAGTTGTGAACCTGCGCCGGGAGAACTGGTATATTTTCTCCGGTATGGACGAACAGTGTTTGTTTGCGAGGATGTCAGGCGCCACAGGCAGCATTGGTTCCACATTGAATTTTATGCCTCGCGTGTATCGTAATATTCATGCCTGTTTTGAACAAGGGAAACTGGCTGAGGCAATGGAATGGCAGCGGAAAGCCAATATCGTGACCGAGACCCTGTATAACTATAACTTTATGAGCGGCATGTTTGAGGTCATGCGTCTCTTAGGGTTTGATTGCGGGGCCCTGCGCCTGCCGGATTTTCCATTAGCTGCTGAAGATCGGGAAAAATTACAGGGGGATTTACAGGCCATTGCTTTCGACCAATTGACGTGATCGAACTGAGATTTTCAAAAAATGCTTGTATAAAAAACCGGGTTTTTTGAAAAAACCCGGTTTTTCAATGCAGGTATTGCTCTATGTCACTTCTACGTATCAACCAATTATCAAAAGAGGATATAACCGCCTTGTGTGCCCAGGCTCAGAAGATTGAACAGGGAAAGTATGATCGCGACGCTTTGCGCGGGAAAATTTTGATTCCGATGTTTTTTGAGCCGAGCACGCGCACCCGCCTGAGCTTTGAAACCGCTATGCTTCGTTTAGGAGGGTACGCGCTTCCCGTGCCGGAAACGAACGGACTGGCGATTTCAAAAGGTGAGACTTTACAAGATACGATTAAAGTGGTCAGTTCTTTCGGCGATATTATTGTGATGCGCCATCCGACCGAAGCCGCCCTTGATCTGGCCGCTGAATGCGCCACCGTTCCGATCATTAATGGCGGCAATGGCTGTGATGAACACCCAACCCAGACTTTGCTGGATCTCTATACGATTCAGAAGGAAAAAGGACGTATTAATGGGTTACATATCGGCCTGATCGGGGATCTCAAACATGCCCGAGTCATGCACTCGCTTGCGAAAGGTCTGGCGTTCTATGATGTGCGTCTATCTCTGGTGTCGCCGCCGGAATTACCCCTGCCGGAGGATATTCGTGATTTGCTGCGCCAGCATGGGTGTTTGTTCGAGGAAACGGCGGATCTTCGCAGCATTGTAGGTGAACTCGATGTGATGTACATGGTGATGCTGCAACACCATCGCATTTCCGACCCGCAGACCGTTCAACGCCTGCAACAGGAGTACTATCGGATTACGCCGGAATTGCTGCGAACCGCCAAACCCGATGTCATTGTGCTGCATCCGCTGGTGCGCCGGGATGAAGTCGCGCCCGAAGTTGACGCCCTGTCGAACGCGGCCTATTTTCGTCAGGCCCGCAACGGCGTATTTGTGCGTATGGCCTTGTTAGACCAGATGTTGAATCACGATTTTCCCGGGCAAAAAGAAAAAAACCGAGTTTTTTGAAAAAACTCGGTTTTTCGCTGTTCGCATTACGGATTAATGATCTGCGCAGAACCTTCGATTTCGAGTTCGTCGGCGATCAATTCAACGGTGGTCCGATAGACCTTGTCGCAGGCTTTAGCGGCGGATTCTTTCAATCCTTGTTCATACGCCTGTCTGATGGCCGTGCCGATATTGATTTTCGCAATGCCGTGTTTAAAGCTTTCCAGCAGATATTCTTTTCTGATGCCAGAGCCGCCGTGCAGCACCATCGGGCGAGCGATTTTGGCTTGAATCGCTTTGATGCGGTCAATATTCAAACGGGCTTCCACCTTTTTTTGATCCCGTTTGGCCTCGGATAAAGCCCCGTGCACGCTGCCAACCGCGACCGACAACCAATCAACGTCGGTTTCATCTACAAAACGTTTAGCTTCATCCGGATCAGTAAAACCCAGGCCGGAAGTAAACAGTTCTTCATAGGATGGCATCGGGCCGTCTTCATGTCCCATCACTGCGCCCAATTCAGCTTCCACCGGAACGTTTTTTTTATGCGCCATGGTGACGATCTTTTGCGTCGCAGCGATATTATCAGCTAAGGAAAGGCGTGAGCTATCAATCATCACCGATTCATAACCAAGGTCAACGGCTTCAGTCAAAATCGCTACATAGTCAACGACTTTATTATCTTCATCAATCACAGGAACATGGTCAAGGTGCAGGCGAGCGACGCGTTCATCTTTCACTTCCAGATAGGTTTCATAGACAGCGCGGATACTTTTGGCTTCGAATTTTTCCCAATCCGGACGCGACACGGCGATCAGACCAAAACAGTTGGTGTCTTGCAGCGCCGTCACAACCGGCTTTATCATGGGCAGATACGGAATATTAAAGGCCGGGATTACGGTGCCGGCTTTCCAGGCATTCAACATCAGGGTTTTTGAATCTCGCATGGTTTCTCATTCCTTTTTTACGGTGATTGGGCTATGACAGCGCAAGCCCAATTACGATTCCGACAATAATTCCTAACACAATATACAGCACGATATCTGTCGAACTCACGCTCTGCTGGTCTCTGCTCATTTTCCAAATACCAAGACGACGACGTTTCGCATGCCGTTCGGCGCGAATCAGTTTTTTCAGATGGTGCGGCGTGATATTATCCGGCTTGTGATAGAGTCGCGCCAGCCCTTTTTTCAGAAGTAGTTGGTTAATGTTCAGGTTCGGCAAAAATGTGCGCTGTACGTGTACGACTGCTAACATCCGGTTATAATCGTCCCGGCGACCGCCGCCGCTCGGAAGTTGTTCGTATTCGACAACAACCCGTTTACCCTGAAGCATTTTTTCTAACAATGCTTTAGCTTGCAGCGCACCGACTTGTTTATAGCGTATTTCTGGCGAATCAATATACGCCAGACGCACTTTCAGCGGACGGACTTCTGTTTTGAATCCCAACCACGACGATTTTGCCCATTCCACGGTCAGGGTATCTCCATCGCACACAGAACGTACCCGGCAGATTTCTTTTTTGACATGCGGGGGGTTCCGTCTTTTGGTTATATGCGCCATACGTCTATATCCGGTTAACAATGACTTTGCAGCGTGTTTCGCAGATACTAAAGATACGTACAAATATCACGACTTCTCTGTCAACAAAAATTATAGCATGAACGTTCCAGTCATGTCAATTGATTCTTCCTGGAAGGAACTGATTTTAATCTACCTTTTTTCCAATGTTTTCTCTGCACAGGGTTTTTTGCGTAAAAATACGATGAAATTGACCATCTCAGAGTCAGCATCGTATTGATACGGCGGATCGCATAAAAGATACTCCTCCAAAAGTTCTTCTATTTTTTGTACCACGTCTTGATAACGTTGTTGCTGGTCTTTCCGACATTTCTCTTGTTCGGTCATGGCGGCGCTCCTTTAAGTGATGATCAATAATTTTTTATCGATCAGAAATCGGGTTTTTTCAAAAATACCTCTACACAAGAAACCAGGTCCGAAACTCTGTAATAGTTAGTCAAATCATGCAGTTTTTCTTTCAAGTGCGGTTTTGCGATTCGTTAAATATACACCGGTGCTGACCAATACCACGCCAACCAGCAATGAGAGGGTGATCGGTTCTCTTAAAATGAGAAATGAGAGAATAATCGCACTGATCGGCACGAAATTGATAAACAGACCTGCTTTTGTCGGGCCGATATGCTGAATGCCCTGATAAAACCAAAGAAAGCCTAACACCGTACCAAAGAACCCCAGAAAAAACAACCCTCCCCAGACTGACGCAGGATAGGTGCTGATCTGATTCATCAAGCCTTGCATGTAGGCCGGGATAAAGAGCAGGGCGGCTCCGACGAGCACGGAATACGTGACTGAGATTAATGGCGAAAGGTCTCTCATCACCACTTTGCCAATCAGCGAGTACGTGACCCAACTGGCGACGCAGCCGAAAATAAGGAATTCTCCGGTCCCGATTCCGCTCTGGAAAATTTCGAGCGGATGGCCTCTGGTGATGACGACAACAGCCCCAGTCACGGAAAGCAAAATACCTAACATCTTCAGAGGTGTCAGTTTTTCGTGAAAAAAATAGGCTGATAGTAACGCAATAAAAATTGGATTATTAGCGACAATTACTGATGCCCGTCCGGCTTCGATCAATTGCAGTCCTTTGAAAAAGAAAAAATTATAGGCAAACACTCCGGTCATGCCGAGCAGCAGCAGCGGCAATAATTGATGTTTTTGCAGGCGCGGGAATCCTCCTTCCGTCTTCCAGGTGAGTAGGATCAAAAATATCGCTGCAATCGCAAAGCGTAAGAACGCGGCCGGAAACGGAGGGCTGTACTGAGTCACCACGCGGCCTGCAATAAACGTGCCGCCCCAGAAAAAAGCGGTAAATAAGAGTTTGAGATAGACAGAAATCAAAGAGCGTTCAGACATATTTCCTCCTCTGTGGTTATATACAGATTGTATTTCTTGCAATGAAAGATGGATCATCTTCCTTAAAACTCCTGTAATTCAAGGAGAAGAATGTCAAGGAGAAACTATAAGAAGCTGCGCTGTCGTAATTTTCCCTTGACAACCAATATGATGAGAGAGAAAAAGAAAGTCGGGAGAAACTGATGCTTTTATAGACTGTTCAGATTGGATAAGTCAAGGAAAGGAGTGTGCGTATGCTAGTCGTGTTTGTACATGTGCATGTAAAACCTGAATGTGTTGAGGCATTTAAAGCTGCCAGCATCGAAAACGCCCGACAGAGCATTCGAGAGCCGGGTATTGCGCGATTTGACGTGATTCAGCAGATGGATGATCCGGCGCATTTCGTCTTAATCGAGGTGTATCGCAGCTCTGACGATCCTGCGAAGCATAAAGAAACCGCGCATTATCAGACATGGCGTGATACGGTTGCGGAAATGATGGTTGAACCGCGGCAAAGCGTGAGGTATGTGAACATATTTCCTGATGATCAGGGTTGGGGGTGAAAGCAGATGAAATTTGAATTTGCAACGGCAGCTCAGATTGTCTTCGGGGCTGGAAGATTACAAGAGATTGGCGGCATTGTCGCGGATTTCGGAACGCGCGCCTTCGTGATTACCGGCAGTACGCCGGAACGGGCCGCGCAAGTGTTGAAGATATTGCAAGAAAAAAGGATTGAGTATGTTACCTTTGCGATTACAGGCGAACCGACGATTGAAGTGGTTCAGCAGGGGGTACAGCAGGCCCGGGAACATCTGTGCGACGTGGTGATCGGCTTCGGCGGCGGGAGCGTGATGGATACCGGGAAAGCAGTTGCCGGGTTGTTGACCAATGGGGGCGAACCGCTTGATTATCTGGAAGTGATCGGAAAAGGACACAAGATCACAACAGCGGCTGCACCCTATATTGCGATTCCGACCACGGCCGGCCCCGGTACGGAAGTGACGCGCAACGCAGTCATCAAATCAGCGCAGCACCAGGTTAAGGTCAGTATGCGCAGTCCCTTCCTTTTGCCGCGTGTGGCTCTAATCGATCCGGAATTAACCTATACATTACCGCCGGGAGTGACCGCCAGTACAGGGTTAGATGCGTTTACGCAAGTGGTAGAACCTTATGTTTCGAATAAAGCCAATCCTTTGACCGATGCATTGTGTCGGGAGGGAATGCAGCGTGCGGCGCGGTCCCTGCGCCGGGCATATGAATACGGAGAAGACCCTGCGGCACGAGAAGATATGTCGGTCGTCAGTCTATTTGGGGGACTGGCTTTAGCAAACGCTCAATTAGGGGCTGTTCATGGCTTTGCCGGTCCGCTTGGCGGCATGTTTTCTGCCCCTCATGGGGCGATTTGCGCACGTGTGCTGCCCTATGTGATTGAGGTGAATGTGCGCGCCTTGCAAGCCCGGCAGCCCGGCAGCATGGCCTTACAACGGTACGATGAGATCGCTCGAATGTTGACCGGCAATTCCGGATCAACTGCGGGGGATGCTGTCACATGGGTGCGGGAACTCTGCGACGCTCTTCAGGTTCCTGCGCTGGCTCAGTATGGCATGACAGCAGCCGATATTCCGGTTGTGGTTGAAAAATCCGCCAAAGCCAGCAGTATGAAAGGCAATCCGCTTGTTTTGACGACTGAAGAATTAACGGAAATTTTGGAACGAGCATTGTAATCAGCACCCTGGAGGAGCAGTTGGAAATTCCGGGAGTTCCAAAGCTCTGTTTTGACAGTGAAAGCAGAGCTTTCGCACTCCCGTATCTGATGTTTTGCGTAAAGATATGCGAAAAAGTTTGAAAATTGTGGGAATATTATGCCTTGTATGCGCAGTGCTCTTTATGGCCTTTCTTTCTCTGCCTCTCTCAAAAGATCTTTTTGCCATTCAAACCGGAATGTCGTTGAAAATCAAGGATCGGCAGGGGATTCTGCTGCGTGAGACCTTATCGGCCGAAGGCGGTCGCGCTACCTGGTTACCCTATGATGAGTTGCCTGAATCCATCATTCGTGCCACCGTTGCCACAGAAGACAAACGCTTTTTCGCTCACATCGGCGTGGATGTGCTGGCTTTAGGCCGCGCGTTGTGGCAAAATCTGCTTGCCGGCCGGGTTGTTTCCGGCGCTTCGACGATTACGCAGCAGCTTGTAAAAATGCGTTTTGGCTATCCACGCACGGTATTGGGAAAATTGCAGGAGATATGGATGGCCTTGCGGCTTGAACACCATTTTTCAAAACAGGAAATTCTGACGCAATATCTGAATCGCGTGAGTTTTTCTAATCATGCCTATGGAATTGAAGCCGCTTCCCGGCTTTATTTCGGCAAATCGGCCCGGCATCTTTCGCTTGCCGAAAGTGTATTTCTGGCCGGACTGGTTCAGGCGCCTTCGCGGTTCAATCCTTACCGGAATCTTTCACAAGCCATTCAACGCCAACAGGCTTTGCTTGGCCGCATGTATGAGCGACGCGTGCTCGACGAAACGCAATATGAGCTTGCCAGACAGGAAGAAATCAGACTTGTATCTCAGCAAACCAATTTTAAAGCTCCGCATTTCTGTAACATGATTTTAGAACGACTGGCGCGCGAAGTTCGGGGTATACCAGGAATCCAGGACATTTCAGAAGTTAAAACCACGTTGGATTATTATCTTCAGGAACGGGTTGAAAATATTGCCGCTACCCGCATCAGTGAACTCGATCCCTACAATGTGACCAATGCGGCGGTGGTGGTGTTAGAGAATGCTACCGGCGGTATCCTGGCATACATGGGGTCCAGAGATTTTTTTAACGACGCCATTTCTGGTCAGGTAAATGGCGTGCTGGCACTCAGGCAGCCGGGGTCAACCTTGAAACCTTTCACCTACCAATTAGCTCTTGAACGCTTTTATACTCCGGCCACATTGCTGCCTGATATTCAAGAATATCCGTCCGCGCCTCGCAGCTTTTTACCGGAGAATTACGACCGTAAATATCATGGACCGGTACGTTTACGCGAAGCCCTGGCATGTTCGTATAATATTCCGGCAGTACGTGTTCTGGAAACCATCGGAGTAGAGGCATTGTATCAACGGCTGCATGAATTCGGTTTTGAGAGTTTACGTGAATTACCTTCCTTTTATGGTCCTGGTTTAACTCTGGGCAATGGGGAAGTCACGCTGCTGGAACTCACCAGAGCGTACAGTACGTTGGCCAGACGAGGAATTTATCTGCCTGAACGTGCCATTTTGGAGGTAAAGCCGAATTCGTCCTTTGTGATCTTTGCCCCGCAGCCGGCAACGCAAAAGTTTGCTCCGCGCGTCATCTATCTGCTAACCCATATTCTCGCTGATCGTCAGGCCGGATTCGCGGCCTTTGGGGAAAATACCGCGCTCGAACTCCCCTTTCAAACCGCTGTCAAGACCGGCACGTCCAAAGATTACCGCGATAACTGGACCATCGGCTTTACCCGCGATTATACCGTCGGAGTATGGGTTGGCAATTTTGATGGATCGCCAATGCGCAAAGTTTCGGGTATTACCGGGGCAGCTCCTATTTATCGTGACGTGATGTTGGCTTTGTATCGCGATCATCCTCCAGCGCCCTTGATTCACACTCCGCCCTCAGGCATCGCCTCAGCTCGTATTTGCCCGCTTTCCGGCGATCTTGCATCTGAAAATTGTCCGCATGGGATTGAAGAGTTCTTTTTAGAGGGAACGGAACCTACTGAACTGTGCGAGATGCACCGCGCTTATTGGGTTGATGAACGCGATGGTTTATTAACCGAGCCGAATACGCCCCATAGTATGAAAAAAGTTTTTTTGCATTTTCCTCCATTGTATCAGTCCTGGGCGCACGATCGAGGCTATCCGGCGCCTCCCACCCAGATTTCCCCTTATGCCCGGCTTGCTAAAACGCAGCATGCAGGTCAGGAACGCCCATCTATTCGGATCACGCGTCCGAATGATGGCGATGTGTATGCAATCGATCCGGTGCTGCGGCGAGAATACCAGACGCTGCAATTGTCAGCCGTTGTTCCTCCCGGAATGACCCAGATCGTCTGGTATGTCAATGGCGAACCCTGGGAAACGGTCAGTGTTCCATTTCGGACCGCCTGGGTCATTCGGCCGGGAGCGCATCGTATTTATGCTGAAGGGGAAAGCCGCGGCGAGTTTGTAAGAAGTCAAGAGATTACGGTACATGTCGTGGAATGAAAAAAACCGGATTTTTCGATGGACATATTAAAGTTGATTCAGAGGAATGCCTTCATCAATGAGCATCACTGGAATATCATCGCGAATAGGATAGAGGTATTGTTGATCCTGACGAACCAGACCGCCGTCAATTTTCTCTGTAATTACTTCTCCAATGCGATTCTTTAATGCACCGGAGGCAATTGCTGCATTCAGCTTGGCAACGAGCGTCTCATCTGCTAATGAAATCGGTTCTTTGGTTTCCGGACATGCCAAAATGTCAAGTAAGAGTTGATTTATCGCCATTTGTCATTTACCTCCTGTTTCTTTCGTTCCTAGACGGTAATCTTCCAATCTGATTAAAATGGAACCAATTGCAATTTTGCTGCGCACTTGCACCGGAATTCGATGTGCATCATTTGTCAACCAAACTTTGATTTTACCTTTTTTCATGACGCCATCGAAGCGTAATTCCGGTTCAACAAGAGTTGTCTCAAATTTTCCGGCCGGTACTTCAATGGTTTCTATGGCAAGCACGTCACACTTCACCTGCCAGTTTTTCCCTCTGGCAAAAATATCAACATATACCGGCTGCCCTACTTGCAAATCCAAAGTGCGGACATAAAATACGGCAGATACTTCATCTTGAATACCATAGCGAATATAATAATCTTTGCCTTTATAATGCGCGACATTATTTTCTTGATCGAATTCATATTTTCGTTCACTTTTTTCGTAGGCTTCATCCTGTTTTGTCCAATAACGTCGGCTGAAAAGCCCTTCTACATCAATGAGACTTTCCAGGGTATCGCGGACTCTATAGAAGAGAGAAAATACGGCGTTGGATTTGGCTTCCACAACAATAGGATACACCGCATGTCCCTGGTAATCAATGATATCCTTCACATTGATCGTTGCGGTGCCAGCATCCAGCACTTTTCCCCACCCGACCGAGTATTTCAAACGTTCCCCGACCTGAAAAGGGAGCTCTTTTTTTACTTCAGGTCCGGGAGTTTCAGAGGGAAGTGGAATGCTCAATTTGGCTTCCAGAGTATCCTGAGAAGCAGAAGAAGTTCGAGAGAGGATCGAAGGTTCCCAATTATCTATCGTTTCTTGGGCAGAAAGAGGAAACGAACAAGTTATCATAAAAAAGCATGCAAGCATCGCGTGTTTATATTTCATAAGATTAACCTACAGGAAAAACCTATTTGGGAAAACAGCAATTTTCACCAGTATCTGTGTAAATACAGCATTATTCATAGCCATTTGACACGACCAGGTTTCAGGTTAACGGTTCTGTATAATACTGTAAATTGTCATTCATCTGTCAAGAGGTTTATTAAGAACTTACTCTTTGTGTAATTAACGGCCTTTGCAAAATTGATGCAATCCTCTGCAAGAAGTTTATTTTCTTTTCGGATCAACCCATTATTGGCTGTATAAAATAAGCTGTTGCAAACAACAGGAATGATTTGTAGCAAAATTTTCGGAAAATTTATTTCTTCATTCGGCCGTCATTTTCTGATTGTTCCGTGTTCAATGATATATAGACAGTAAGGATATTTTTTCCGTTTTGTCGCCGGTAGTCAAGGTTATTGGCAATGTTACGGATTAAAAATATTCCCAGTCCGCCAATCGGACGATCTTCAAGAGGCATCTGCGTGTCAACATCAGGAATGGCAAGTGGATCAAAGGGAATTCCCTGGTCAATAATCTCTAAACGGAGTTGGGTGTTCTGTGAATATCGGTACCTGATTTCGATGGTCCCCGTCTTGTGTGGATACGCATAGTTGACAATATTCACCAGCAGCTCTTCCAGGATAAGTTCTATTTGTCCCAATTTTTCCTCTGTTGCTCCCAATTGTCTGGCAAAGGTCCCCACGACATTGAGTACCTGGCTCAGTTCTTGAAGTTCGGCTGGAATGGTAATCTTAAAAGTGTTTGAGCGCTTCATGTTCGGTCGGATAAATGTTCAAAATTTTATGGAACCCGACAAGTTCAATGGCTTGCATCAATGCAGGCGCTAATGCACATAAAAAAAATTTTCCCCCGCTGGCATCTACCTGTTGCGCGGTTCCAAGCAGGATTCGTAACCCCGAACTACTCAAATATTCCAGACGGGCAAAATTAATCAATATGGAATGTTCTCCCGCTTCAATATCGCGGGCAATTGTACTGGCAAATTCCTGAGAGGCCACATTGTCTAGCTGGCCGGAAAGGTATAAGACCAGAATCTGCCCTTTGCGTTTTTTTTCAATCGTCATGAATTTCCTCTCTTTATTCACAAAACAATGTTATCGCCGAGGATGTCGTCATCGTTATTATCCCGCCTCATGTGTTGAGACCATATTTTATTCTCATGGCGATTTTTTGCAACCTTTTTCAACCAAAAATCATGAACGCAACTTGGTCAGTTTTGATAGAGCCAGAAACCAGGTTTGCAAAAAATTCGATTTTTGATAGGCAAAGAAGTTCTTCATCATCACCCGTACAGGGCGTAATTCTGTAGATATACTAAGAAAGGAAAGCTCTGAACGTCATTGCAGGAAAGATATGAAAGTTCAAGTTTCGGGCTTGACTTCATTACTCTGTCAGCATATAATAAAACTACTGTGAGATTTGTCAACAGCTTTTTCAAGCATGTTGATAATGCAAAATTTTGTCTGGTTATCCAGGTTGAAGCGTGTTGTCTGGTGGAATCCAAACAGAATAGCATGTTTCTCTGAAAACTCATCGTGATTTATGTCAAAACAAAAACGGTTGGGAGAATGTCTGGTACAAGCAGCAGTGATTACTGAGGAACAACTTGAACAAGCATTACGTGTGCAACAGGGACGGCATGGGTTTTTAGGACAGATTTTGCTTGAAATGGGCTTGATTACGGATAAACAGCTCTGTCAGGCAATTTCACAAGCCTTACATGTGAATTGCGTCAGTATTGACTGTGTATTGATTAGCGAGGATATTGTGCAGCTTGTTCCCGGGTCTTTAGCCGTGTCATGCGGAATTTTGCCTCTTTTTGTCCACCATGAAACGCTTTATCTGGCCATGGAAAATCCGTGCGATACAGGGGTGATTCAATTGATTGAATATGAAACCGGCCTGCAAGTCAAACCCCTGATGGCGCCTCCCTGCCAACTATGGACCATGATCAATAAATATTACCGTACTGATGAAAGTAGTGCTCCAGCGGGAGAAGCTCCGGCCGCAAAAGATCTGGAATTTATTGAAAAAGAGATGTTTCGAAAACTTGAACAGGAACAACGTAAACACCTGGGGGATTTTTTGGTTGAAACCGGATTATTGACCCGGGAACAAGTCTCACGTGTTCTGGAATTACAAAAAGACAAACGGGGATTTTTGGGCCAATTGCTTGTTGATGAAGGCTGGCTGACCGAAGCTCAACTCTGCCAGGCTCTGGCTGACATGCTCCAGATCGAAAATGTGGATATTGAAGAAGCTCAAATCGATCCTGCCGTGATTAAATTGGTGCCCGACTCATTGGCCGCCTCCTGTAATGTTTTACCCTTATTTATCGATCAAAATACTTTGTATTTGGCTATGGAAAATCCTCTTGATACAGGAGTGACGCAACTCATTCAATATGAACTCGGGATACGAGTTGTGCCGCTTGTGGCCCCGGCCAGTCAGATCCGTTCTATTATTGCCAGATATTACCATTTCTCTGCCCCTGTTCATCCTTTCATCGCCAGAAGAACCCATGTCGCCATGCTTGAAAATGTAGGAAGTTCCTGAGCGTATCTTGCTGTGATGACAATCTCAGGAGGCATTGGTCCTTTTAAGTAAGGATAAATTCGGTTTTCTTACGTTTATTGGGCGAAAACTGCTGATATTTAGCAAACGTTCGAAAAATTTTCCTGATTTTTTTTTCCTGTCGTTACTTCTTCCTGAGAAAATATACATTCATACGAATTTTGTCTTGACAGAGGAATTGCGTTTGTAGATCATACGACCACTTATGACGTCAACCTAGCACTTTGAAACAAACCATTTGACAGTATAACCTTTTTCGCGTAGAGCGTATGCCATCACAGAAGAAACGCTTAGGGGAACTTTTAATTGAAAAAGGAATTCTTTCGCCAGAGCAATTAGAGTATGCGTTACGGTATCAACAACGGGGAAACAAATTTCTTGGACAAATTTTGATCGCTGCCGGCTTGACTTCCGAAGCCGAGGTTTATAAAGCGCTCTCAGAACTTTTGCATGTTGAGTTTGTAAACCTCGAACAGGCTTCCATTCATAAACACATCGCGGAACTTGTCCCGAAACTCCTGGTAGTTACCCGTGATATCCTCCCCTTCCATGTCGAGGATAACTATCTCTATCTGGTGATGGAGAACCCGCGGGATTTTGATGTTATTCAAATCATCGAGTTCAGCACGCATCGCCAGGTAAAACCTCTGATTGCCACGCCAAGCCAGCTTCAACGTACAATTCATCAGGTGTACGGTATTAAAATCAGCTCGAACGTCAAACATGCTCAGCCCGATGAACTCGAACATTTAGGGTTTTCAGAAAAACATTTAGAACAATACCAACACCTGTTGCAGTCTCCCCAGGGGGTGATCGTCGTCACTGATCCCTCATCTGCGGAAAACAGCAAAATGACGACTATCTATGCGACCCTGAAATCGCTCGGTCAGGATCCTGTGAAAAATATTGTCACGATCGAAGATCCAATTGAATATGAATTATCAGGAATCAAACAGATTCAAGTGCATGAAGAATCCGGGTTAAGTTTTCATAGTATTCTCAGCTTACTCTCAGGTCATGATCCGAATATCCAACGCGACCCGAACGTGATTATGGCTGAAGAATTGCACGACGCCGAAACAACCAGGATTTTCATGCGCTTATCCGAAACCGGCCACCTGATGTTGACCACGCTCCAAACAGAAGATACTGTCGCCGCCATTCATCATTTATCTCGTTTGGGAGAATCGCCGCAGGTTGTAGCTTCCAATCTTCTGGGAGTGCTTGCGCAACGTTTTGTGCGGGAATTATGCGTCGAATGCAAGCAACTCTATCAGCCGGATGAACGTGAACTCCTGAGCCTTGGAATCCAAAGAACTTCGGACACACCGTTTTTCTGCTATCGAAAACAAGGGTGTCCGACCTGTAATTATACCGGGTATAGCGGATATATCGGACTATATGAGTTGCTCGTCATGAATAACCGGTTACGTCATGAAATTACGAAACAGCCGCATAAACACCAGCTCAGACGGCTGGTGACCAGCATGGGCGTCAAGAGTCTTTTAGAAGACGGCATTGAAAAAATTCGTCAGGGGATCACAAGTCTTGACGAAGTGATTGAAGCCTGCTGTGAGAAATGCCGAGGGTGTGGAAAATTTGTTGTCGGAACAGAACAACGATGCCCGTTCTGTGGATTTCATCTGTATGATAGCTGTGAATCCTGTGGAGCTAAATTGGATGTTGAATGGATGATGTGCCCGTTTTGTGGAACTCGAAAACCGAAACCTCTGTCCTCTGCCCATGCAAAAACCGCTTAATCAACAAACATTCTACAAAAGACGACGAGAAAGGAGAAGGAGGTATGATCAGGAAAAAAAAGCGTCTGGGAGAATTGTTAGTGGAAGCGTGTCTTATTACACAGGCGCAGTTGGAGGAAGCCTTACAGGTACAAGAAGGAAAGCAACAACTTCTCGGACAGATTCTGGTTGAGATGGGCTGGGTCTCGGAACAGGAAGTGTGCCGGGCGGTCTCTGAGCTTTTACATATCAGGTATGTTGACGTCGAAGGTGCCTTGATCAGTCAAGACGTGGTGCAGCTTGCGCCTGAAAGATTAGCCGCAAAACGCAATATCCTCCCTCTGTTTATTCAAGACAAAACTCTCTATCTTGCCATGGAAAATCCTCTTGATGTGGATGCGATTCAACGCATTGAATTTCACACCGGGATGCAAGTGCAGCCTTTAATTGCTCCTCCCAGCCAATTGCGCGAAACTGTACGCAAACATTATAATGTTGATGAATATGTCGGCAACATGTTAGCGCATGTTACGGAAAAAACGTCGTTTAATGTTGAGAATCAGGACGGTCGAGACGATAGTGTGGATATTTCTGAAGTTCGGAAAATCAGTGAAGGCAGTCAGGTGGTAAAATTAGTGAATTTACTCGTCGCTGACGGCATAAAAAAGCGTGCCAGCGATATTCACATTGAATCTACGGCCAAATATGTGAATGTCCGCTACAGAATTGACGGCCTGTTATCACGAGGCATTCGGGTGCCTCACTGGCTGCAATTACCCCTCATTTCTCGTATTAAAGTTATTGCTGGCATGGATATTGCCGAACATCGGAAACCTCAGGATGGGCGTATTCGTGTGACCTATGATCAGCGCAAGATCGATTTGCGCGTCTCAACCCTTCTCACAAATTTTGGCGAAAAGGTGGTTATTCGAATTCTCGATCAAAAAACGTCATCTCACAACTTAACGCGTCTGGGCCTCTCAGCGAGACAGGTGAATGTCTTTCGTAAAATGCTGCAACAACCGCAGGGCTGGATTCTGGTCACAGGACCAACTGGCAGCGGCAAAACCACAACCCTGTACGCCTCACTTAACGCCATTAAAGATGTCACTAAAAATATTGTGACGGTGGAAGATCCGATTGAATATCAATTAGAAGGTATTAATCAAGTGCAGGTGAACCCCAAGGCCGGATTGACCTTTGCCAGTGGCCTGCGTTCCATTTTGCGCCAGGATCCGAACGTCATTCTGGTCGGAGAAATTCGCGATACGGAAACGGCGGAAATCGCGATGCAGGCCGCTGAAACCGGACACCTTGTCTTGAGTACCCTGCACACGAATGACGCTATATCAACGGTTAATCGGTTATTCAACCTCGGACTTGCTCCTGATGTTGTCGCGTCGAATTTGCTGGCAGTGGTTGCTCAACGCCTGGTGCGACGGATATGTCCACACTGCAAAACCTCGTACACACCGACCAGAGAAGAATTGTCTCAAATTGGATTCTCCGATCATCAAGCGGAATTCCCCTGTTATAAGGGGCGTGGTTGTTCAGTGTGTCAACAATCAGGTTATTACGGCCAGGTAGGAGTATATGAATTGTTTATCCAAAACGACGAAATCGGAGAAGAGATCGCCAAACATCCGACGCACACTGCTTTGAAACGCCTTGCTCGCCAGGCTGGAATGCAGAGCATGTTAGAAGATGGGATCGAAAAGATCAGAGAAGGGATCACGACCATCGAAGAAGTAGTCAGAGTGTGTCCTGTGGATCGTGATGAGGTTTCTGCCGCGCCAATTCGTTTGGAAGATGATGGGAATGTCGAAAAAACAGCCCGGATGTGCTCTCATTGTCAGGCGACCCTGGATCGCGCCTGGCGATTTTGTCCGTTTTGCGGTACCCGGATCGCCGTTTCTGCTGATCTAACATCGCAGGAATTTGCGGAGAAACCTGCGATCATTCCGTTGCAACAAACGCTTGATCCCTATGCTACGCGTATTTTAACCGCTGATGACGAAGCTCATGTCCGTGAAATGGTCACATTATTGCTGACACAACAGGGCTATCAGGTATTTCAGGCTGCAGATGGTGAAGAAGCCCTGGCAAAAATTCGGACCGAACTGCCAGATTTGGTGATTCTGGATGTGAACATGCCCAAAAAGAATGGATTTGAGGTGTGCAAGGCCATCCGTACGACCATGGAAACGATGTTTATGCCGGTGGTGATGCTGACCGCTCAGGATACGGTTGAAGAAAAGTTACAAGGACTGAGTTCCGGCGCAGACGACTATATCACCAAGCCCTTCAACACAGTTGAATTTCTGGCTCGCATAGAAACCGTCCTGCGTCGTTCCTATCGTTCGCTCTCTGAAGCACAACATGAATTCATAGAAGGGAAAGTACAACCTTTAAGCAATAAGAGGGCGCCAGAGAGCAGGAGTGTCAACGCTCGACTTTGACAGCGAAAGCAGAGCGTTCGCACTCTGGTTGAAGATGAGTCTATGTTCTCGCTGAGCGTCAAGCAATGGGTGAAGAACGAATGTAATGCCTCGCGGGTTGATTCCAGGCACCAGACAAAATTTCAAGCGTCTTCCGGGGTGGTACTTTTTATGGTGCTCATTCTGACGGTAGTCATGTTTCTGGCTGCTGGAACCCTCCTGATTATTACCATGACGGAAGTACGTCTGTCGGACTTTGAATACCGGTCAACCCAGGCATTTTATGGCGCGGAGAGCGCAATCGCAATCGGACTTGCCAATCTGCGGCAACAGATCGAGACGTATGGCCCGATAGCTTATGAGGTTGGCGGGAATCCGGGGTATTTTGAGATCAGTACCCGTTCACTTCCTCCTTCTGTCTATCATTTTATACTTTGCGGCACAGCGAGGGTTTCCGGGTGGCAGGCTTCAGCAACCCGGACCATTGAACGTGAAGTTACGATCAAGCCTTTCGCCATATTTGCCCAGAAGCAGGTCAGGTTGGCAGGACAATGCGCTATCGAAGGCAATGTGCATGGCAATGCGACGGTTGAGGTTGGGCCATCGGCTTCAATTACAGGCAATGTGACCGCTTCAACCACACCAGTGTTCAATCAGGGAGTGATTGACGGGGATCACGTCTCTTCCGAACTGGATAGCTTAGAACCAGAGATCTCTTTTCCTGAATTAGCGACCGATCTCTACGGCTGGACGTATCCATGTACCGAAGCTGATGGCGCCCCAGGTCTCTGTGAGGCTCAGCCTTTAATTCACGAGACACTTTTGCTGGATTTGGATGGAGATCCGGAAACTCCTGAAGAAACGGTAGAACTCTTGAGCAGCGATATTGAAAGCACGGATAACCCTGCTCGGCTTTTTTACCTCAATCTTGTAATCCCTGAAGCAAGCCTGGTCGCTTTTCATGTGTACGGTACCGTGATTATTCCTTCGGAATATCCATCCAATACCGTTTCTTTTGAAGGCGCATTCATGATCGAACCGCTTAGCACGTGGTCCCATCATTTTCCGGCCTTGATTAGCGCGAAGTCTCTGGGCATCACGTTTCGTGCAGATTTGGCGGATAAGTCCAGCAGTATTGCTGACAATCAGATTACAGGACTGATCTACGTTTTGGGAGATCTGGCGCTGACGGGTGAGGCATCGGGGAAAATAATCACGGGCAGCCTGTTTGGGCGGAATATTACGATTACAGGCAATCAAGCGGCACCGCTCCAGGTTTCTTATGATCCGGCAATTTTCACCACTCCTCCCCCCGGATTTGATCTGATTGAACTCGGTGGATGGAAAGAGTCGGTTTTCGAGTAACTCACGTTACGCAGCCCCCTTGTTCCTCAGGGCTGTGACGTTCTTCACGAATTTGGAGTTGCCGGTAGAGAAAATTCCACCCCAGCCTTGCCCTGACAGGGGCAGGGCTGTTACGTTCTCGCAGGGGAAAAACTGTACCTCCCTTTTATTCCCCCCGCAAGCGGGGGGAAACGGATTGACTTCCCCGGCTTGCGGGGGACTGAGGGGGTAGAACGTAACAGCCCTGCCCTGACAGGAGGAGGTATAACGTGAGAGACAAGCTCGTGTGCCCTGTCTCCTGGCGATCAATCGCCAGTCTCAAAGCGAAAGGACGCTGAAGCGCCCTTCGGAATGCTACAGCGGGCTTCAGCCTGCTTCAGCTTTGAGACCGGCCATTGATGGCTGAGCGGACGAGGCATCAGCACAACATACTATGCCCACACAATGAGTCCAGGCAGGAAAGGTTTCGTCAAATCTTCGTGCCGTGGCGTTACCCGTACGGTATAGCCGTGCATCCCGCTATGTTCGCAGATGATGTTACTGGCTTCATACACAGGAACCCATTCATAATCACCGCCCACAAATTTCATTGGGATCTTTCTGGCCCCTACAATTTTGCCTGTTGCATTCATACGGCCAAGATAGAGCATCACTTCAACATCTTCAGGGTTCAAATTTCCCAAATGCACCCGTACCTGGATATTAAACTCTTCTCCAACCTGTAGATTTTTTGTTGGACCTTTTTCAACGAGTTCAACGCGGACTTTTTCCCAGTTATCGCGGACATGCTTGCTCCAGGCGGCCAACTGTTTTGCGCGTGCCATGTTGTTCGCAGTCAGTTTTCGGAATTGTTCGGCCGCCGGTAAATAAAAATTACTGGTATAATCTTCCACCATGCGGTGTGTATTAAAGAAATGGCACAATTGTTTAATATTGGCTTTGATGTGAGTAATCCAGCGGCGCGGCAGTCCATCAGCGCTGCGATCGTAAAATGTTGGAATGACTTCCCGTTCTAATAGACCATACAGATTTTCAGCTTCAATCGCATCCTGATATTCACGATCCTCATACGTTTCCCGGCGACCGATGGCCCACCCGACATCCGGCTGATAGGCTTCATCCCACCACCCATCCAGGATACTCAGATTCAGGACACCGTTGGCTGTTGCTTTCATGCCACTGGTGCCGCTAGCCTCGCGAGGGCGTAAAGGTGTATTAAGCCATATATCTGCGCCCTGCACCAGGTAACGTGCGACCGACATATCGTAGTCTTCAAGAAAGACCAGGCGGCGACGGAAACGTTCCTGACGCGCCATTGCGATAATTTGCTGAATCAATGTTTTTCCGGGTTCATCTTTCGGATGAGCTTTTCCCGCGAAAATAATCTGGACCGGACAGTCCGGATTATTGAGAATGCGCGCTAAACGGTCAGGATCGCGTAAAATCAGCGTGGCGCGTTTATACGTGGCAAATCGCCGGCTGAACCCAATGGTCAAAGCTTCCGGATCGAGCACTTCATCTGCGGCTTCAAGTTCGACATGTGTGGCGCCGCGCTGGGCGAGCTGCATTCGTAACCTGCGGCGAGCAAATGCTACAAGGCGTTCCCGGCGACGTTCGTGCGTGAGCCAGAGCTCATTTGTGGCAATATGCTCTGCTTTTTCCCACACGGCTTTTTCGGCTGGTTCTCGTCGCCAGCGCAAGCCCAAATACCGATCATAGAGTTGTTTCATTTCACGCGAAATCCACGAGAGGAAATGCACGCCATTGGTAATATGTCCGATCGGGATTTCACTTTGCGGCACTCCGGGCCACAGACTTTGCCACATTTGGCGACTGACATAGCCATGTAAGCGGCTCACTCCATTACTATAGGCCGCCATGCGCAGGGCCAGCACTGTCATGCAAAAGGGTTCTTTCTCGTTTTCAGGAACCTTACGTCCTAATGCTAAAAATTCTTTGCGCGGAAGCTGCATCGCATTGTAATATGGTGTAAAATAGCGATCCATCAATTCCGACGGGAAATAATCGTGCCCGGCAGGCACCGGGGTGTGCGTGGTAAATACCAGTCCGGCCGAAGCGGCTTCACGGGCTTCTTCAAAAGAGAGCTTCTCTTGTTCCATCAGGCGCCGTATCCGCTCAATTGCAAGAAAGGCAGAATGCCCTTCGTTCATGTGATACACGGTTGGGGTAATCTGCAATTGTTCCAATGCTCGAAAGCCGCCGATCCCCAGCACAAATTCCTGTTTGAGTCGCATTTCATTATCGCCCCCGTACAGTTGGTGGGTAATGCGGCGATCCTCAATCGTATTTTCCGGCACATTCGTATCTAACAGATACAGACTGACGCGGCCAACCTGAGCGCGCCACACCTGAGCGACGACCTGACGCCCCGGAAAATCAAGTGCAATTTTTACTGGCTTACCAGTCGCATTCTGCTCCAAAAAGATCGGCAGGGTATAGAAATCGTTATCCACATAATTTTCCTGCTGCCACCCCGCTTCATTCAGATATTGCCGGAAATACCCCTGTTGATATAATAATCCGACGCCGACCAGAGGGACGCCAAGATCACTGGCTGATTTCAAATGATCTCCGGCAAGCACGCCCAGACCACCTGCAAAAATGGATAAACATTCCGTGACCCCAAACTCCGCAGAAAAATAGGCGATTAAACAAGAGTCGGCGGCAAAGGAACTATGCGACCGTTTGAACCATGTTGATTGACCGACGAGATAGGCGTCGAAATGATGAGAGATACGCTCTAATTGTGCCAGAAACCCATCATCCGCTATTGCGGCTTTCAATTTCTCCTGATCAATCGTCCCGAGCATCAATACCGGATTATGGTCGGTTTCTTCCCATAAATCGCTGTCTAATTGCCGGAAAAGCATAATAATATCATGGTTCCAGGCCCAATAAAAATTATAAGCCAGATCGCGCAGCCGTTCAAGCTGGGTAGGCAGCGATGGTGTCGTTGTAAACGTGTAGATCGGTTCTAAGGTATCTTGATACGTCAACACGGACTTTTCTTCGTGATAATTCATAATTCCTCTCTTGTGAAGCAGCATTAATGTTACACGTGCACATCAGAAAGTTTTATCAACAAGGATTTTCTGGCGTTTGTCTTATAGTCGTGTTATTTAGCATTCCTTAAACAGTATAATACTCATGGTGGAGTTTATTGTTTTTGTCAATAACAAATACGCTCTGGAAAGCAAGTATTACATTTTCACGAAGAAGCAACTGCTCTCTTTTGTGAAAATTTCGCAAGAGGTTAAAAATTTTGCTTTTTCTTCTTGACAACTTTCTCTCTTCTCTATACATGGGTTTTTATCAACGCCGGAGTGGTGAAACTGGTAGACGCACGGGACTCAAAATCCCGCGGAGTTCACTCCATGTCGGTTCGAGTCCGACCTCCGGCATTTCCTGGTTAATGAAAGCGTTTCAGAAAAAGTTCTGAAACGCTTTTTTTATTGGCGCACATTCTTCAAAAAGAGAGGGGGTTTACATGAATACACTCCATGGGAAACAAGCATTACAGCGATTATTGGAAGGCAATCAACGTTTTGCCGCATCGCGGTTTCAACACCCGCATCAAACACCGGAACGCCGGGCGGAATTGCTCAGCGGTCAACAACCCTTTGCTGTCATTGTAGGTTGTTCAGACTCACGGATTCCGCCAGAAGTTATTTTCGATCTCGGGCTGGGTGACATATTTGTCATTCGCACCGCCGGCAACGTTCTCGACGATGTTGGTCTGGGGAGTCTTGAATATGCGGTTGAACATTTGCGCGTTCCGTTGATTCTGGTGCTCGGTCACGAGAACTGCGGGGCTGTCACGGCTGCGCTTCAGGGAGGAGAGGCGCATGGACATCTCGGCAGCCTTCTCACCGCCATCCAACCGGCGGTTTCGCAGGCGAAAACCCAGACCGGAAATATGCTTGAGAATGCGATCAAAGCTAATATGACCCGTATAGTTGAACAGATTAAAACAACCGAACCAATTTTATCCCGGGCGGTGCAAGATGGGTCTCTTGAGGTCATCGGGGCGTATTATCAGCTTGCCACAGGCGAAGTTGTTGTCTAACGCCTTTTGGACGGCGCGGCATTCGCATTTTTCTACTCTTTGTGTGTAACATAAACAAAAGCAGAAAGCGGCTTTTATAATGCTGTTCTTATTTACAGTCAACGATACACGATTGGTGCACATGGAACTGTTGCTCTACAAGCATGAACAATATTTCATAAACAGCATAACTGACTGACTGACTGCCATTCAGGACTGTCGTGATATTGCCCCGTCGTAATGCAGCTTCGATCAGATCTTTTGAAAAGACGGGAACGTTGATCATTTGACTAAGTGCTTCTGCAAGTGTACTCTTACCAGTTCCCGGTAAGCCAGTGAACAAAATAAGTTGCATTTTTGTCCTGATCAGCTTTTTTATATGACAATCCTGTATCCTACGCGACTCAAGGCACGTCGTGAAAGCGGACATTCGTAACGCGGCAGTGTTTGGTGAAGCGCAGCCCAACAAAAAAGATTTGGTTCTTCCGGAAAGTTTGTGGAAGAACCAAATCTCAAGATTATCCTACCGCCGGTGGAAAATAGTCAACGATTAGGGTTGGTGTAAATTGGAGAATAAAATCCTGCATTTCGGCTTCGATCTGTTCAATATTGCCTTCTTTGGGTAAAGGAGCCAACACGCGGACCAGTGCGCCGTCAGTGCGTTTATACCGCATGGCATCCAGCACCAGATACACTCGATCCCAATATTCATTGGTTAAAAACCGTCCGCGCGCCTGATACCAGTAATAGGTGAGCATCCGCTGCTGGCCGCTGACCATTATCGAACGAACCGCATGGATTTTCAATGTAGGATCGTCCGGAACATCGAGCGTGATATTTTGCATCTCGGTAAAATTCCATCCGGACCCCGGCATACAATTGCGAGGAGAATGAATCATCTCACCGGTCATTTGATCACGAAAATATCCGATGTACAGGGAAATCCAAAGCCCTTCGGGATCGTAATAATACCGATTCAGATAGTCATCCACGCGCAGCACGTCCAGGATTTTCGGATC
Source organism: Candidatus Vecturithrix sp. (assembly GCA_040772385.1). GTDB lineage: Bacteria > Moduliflexota > Moduliflexia > Moduliflexales > Moduliflexaceae > Vecturithrix. The sequence continues at coordinate 2,497,669 of JAXGYF010000001.1, forward strand.
AAAAGGCTCATGCGAACTTCCTTCCCATTTCCCAAACCGGTCGGGGAAGGTGAGTAAATCTTGTTGTAACGGCATTGATACTCCTTGCGGGATCCATTGCGTCAATACGATTCCCAGAATAAGCAAGGCTGCCGCTATATAGAATTGAATCCCGAGTTTTTTCAGCATAGATAGTACGCTCCTCTTATCTACAATTCACAAGAGCATCGCATCAGGCGATACTCTTGTTGATATTGATCATACTCAAAGTTTTAAACTTTGTTGATATACAAGATTTTTCGGAAGGCCAAAGGTGGTCACCACATATTTGACCGCATCCTTTTTGCTCAGATGCTGCTCAGTCACGCACTTTTGCAGTTCACACAAAATCATCGTCGGATCAAGTTCGCCTTTTTCAGGAGCGTCAACCCCCTCGATTACAAGAGTAAACTCTCCTTTCACCTGAACGTTTTCGGAAAAATGTTCAATCACGGTCTCCAGGGTTCCACGTACAATTTCTTCAAACTTTTTCGTCAGCTCACGTGCCGCTGCCATCCGGCGATTTCCCAAAGTCTCATAGATATCAATAAGCGTCTGACGAATATGATGCGGCGACGCATAACAGACCAGCGTTTTTTGTTCATGCTGTATGGCCTTCAGTTGTTTTATACGCGCGCTGCGTTTATTTGTCAAGAAACCAATGAACACAAAACTATCAAGCGCCAATCCTGAGGCCGTTAAGGCCGCTAACATTGCCGATGGGCCTGGAATTGGCATCACCGGAATCTGTTGAGCAATCGCCGCGACAATCACGTCATAGCCCGGATCGGAAATTCCAGGGGTTCCGGCGTCAGAGACAAGGGCAATGGACTTTCCGTCTAAAAGTTTTTGAAGCAAATATCCACTTTTTTGAGTTTCATTCTGGTCAAAATAACTGGTCAGAGGAGTATGAATATCGTAGGCTGAAAGGAGTTTCCTTGTATGCCGGGTATCTTCGGCGGCGATTAGATCAACCTCTTTCAGAATCCGTAAGGCCCGCAGGGTGATATCTTCCAGGTTTCCAATTGGCGTGCTAACGATGTAGAGCGTGCCGGGTTTATTCACAAGAGAAAACAGTGAAAAACCGAGTTTTTTCAAAAAACTCGGTTTTTTCTTGTAATCCAATTAGTGTCTTTATTCTATTCTTTTTACTCCATCTCGGTTCACCGGAGAAACATAGATGTGGCTTTCAGCAATACCATGATCGGCAAAGCTCTGGGCCATCGCCTGTCCTATAACCTGCCCTTGTGCCAGATCATCAGTAATCGCAAACACTGAAGGTCCCGCTCCGCTGATAGAACATCCCAAGGCTCCGGATCGCAGCGCTGCCTCTTTTACAGCATAAAATCCGGGAATAAGATGAGCGCGAGCCGATTCGACGATCCGATCATCAATTGAACGTCCAAATAAGGCCAGATCCTTTTTCAGAATTCCGGCTACTATCCCGGCAACATTGGCATAATGGGGAATCACTGTTTCTTTAAAGGGCACCTGGATAGGTAATACGGCTCGCGCTTTTCTGGTTGACACTTCATATTCCGGAGAGACAAGAGCACACACCATCTTTTCGGGCGCGTCAAGCGGAATAATATCCAACGGCTCGTAACTGCGGATTAATACAACCCCGCCCAACATGGCCGGGGCCACATTATCTGCGTGAAAACCGCTGGAACTGGCTTCGGCTTGAATACAAGACAGAATGAGATCCGGATCCTCTTTAGCAAGCGGTTCCCCAAACAGCACATTCACGGCCCAGGCTGCGGCAACCGCGCTTGCCCCACTACTCCCTAATCCGCTGCCTAAAGGCATATTTTTGTGTAACACAAGTTCCACACCGGTTTGTTTTTCAGTGAAACCGCGCTGCTGTAAGGTTTGAAGCACATTCATGGCTGCAATGACAGCAGTATTCCGGTCCCCTCCCGGCAAGCGTCCCTCATCTCCTTTGCGAGCATAGGAAATATCGGCCAGGCACACACCAGGGGCGAGAGATTTTCGCGCAGCAACCATATCGCCAGGTTCACCAACCGCAAATCCCAGAATATCAAAGCCCGGACCAACGTTTGCTACCGTTGCCGGAGCAAATACTTTTATCCATTCGTTCATACTTTTTCCATCTACATCAATAAATACTGAAGGTTGGCATATACGTCTGATTTTCATCCGATTAGATACGCTGAAAAATAACAAAAGGAAACATTACGACAATTCGTCAAATTTCAGCAACAAAAATTTTCTATTTTTTTGGAAGATCGCTTTTTCAGATTGACAAATATGACAGCACCTCTCATGATACACTCAACTATGTGAGCAAAATGAGTGTCCCTTTAAACAATACTTCGGACAGTTTTGATTTCACCCCCCTCAATCCCCCCGCAAGCGGGGGGAAGTACACATAAGACGTTCTATTGCTCATTTCCCCCTCGTTTACGCGGGGACAAAGGGGGGCACACGAAAACTGTCCGAACTATTGTTTAAATAATTCTGTTTTTATTACGTCACACCATAATTCATTGTGGGGGGCCGGATATACGAAATGCCGCAAAAAGCAAGCATAAAAATATATCACCCTATGCAGCTAAGGAGGAATTGATGTAATGACTATCAGGCAGAAACTCACAGTTACCATGCTTGTATTGTCATTCCTGGCGATTGGCACGACAGCCAGCGTGTCATACTATTGGCACCTTCGAACACTTCGTGAACTCTCTTCTCAATCCATCGAGATCAGGGGGGAAATGGGAAAGGAGTACGTGAGAGTTGTTCTGTTTGTGACGGTCTTGATGGGCGCTGTTGCCACTGTGACAGCCTTCATGGTGAGCGCCAGGCTTGTTCGTCCTGTAAACATGCTGACCGACATGGCGAAGGCTCTTGCTCTCGGTGACTTCCGTCAAAAAATCCTGGTACGCCGGAACGATGAAATTGGAAAACTCGCCGATGCCTTTCGCGCGACGCAAACCTCAATAACGAATATGATCGCCGACATCGCCGGCTTATCCTTCTCTGTCCAGGAAGGCAAGCTCGATTCACGCGGCAGAGCCGATAAGTTTGCCGGAGGCTGGCAAGAACTGATTGAGAGTGTCAATGCGATGCTTGAGGCGTTTGTCACTCCTTTCACCATTACGACCACCTCACTTGAACGAATTGCCAGGGGTGATATTCCGAATCGGGTGCTTGAGGAGTATCACGGTGACTTTAAGATATTGATCCAAACGCTGAATACGCTGATTGATGCGATGAATGAAATCACCTGGCTTGCGGTCACAATTGCGAATGGAAAATTGGATATCGAGGCCAGGGAACGTTCAGATCAGGATCGTCTGATGAAGGCGTTAAATACCATGATACACCAATTGAACACGATCTTTCAAGAGATAAGCACGCTCATTCAGGCGGTACAGGATGGTGAACTAGGGACTCGCGGCAACACGGAAACGCTTATCGGCGGGTGGCGGAATCTGGTAATCGGCATCAATTCCTTGATTGATGCGTTTGTCACTCCGATTCTTATGACGGCAACCTCATTAGACCGGATTTCTTGTGGAGATATCCCCGAGAAAATTACTCAGACGTTTAAGGGCGACTTCAATCAGATTAAAAATAATCTGAATATGTTGATTGATGCGACTAACGACGTGACACGACTAGCAGAAGAGATGGCGAAAGGCAATCTGACCATCGAGGTACAGGAACGATCGAGTCAAGATGCTCTCATGCATGCCTTGAAGACGATGATTCGACGGGTGAAAGAGGTGGTCAGCCATGTTAAAATGGCCGCAGATAGCGTTGCTGCAGGGAGTGAAGAATTGCTGATGGGCGCGGAAACGATGTCCCATGGTGCTGCCCAGCAGGCATCGGCAACCGAAGAGGTGTCAGCGTCTATGGAACAGATGGCCTCGAACATTCAACAGAATGCGAACAATGCCTCGCAAACGGAAAAAATCGCGATGAAAGCGGCCGATGACGCGAAAAAAGCCGGCAAGGCGGCTGCCAAAACGGCCAAGGCTATTAATAAAATTGCAAAGAAGATCGCCATGATCGAAAAGATTGCTGAGCAGACTCGGCTGCTATCGCTGAACGCCACGATTGAATCCGGGAAAGCGCAAGAACATGGCAAAGGCTTTGCGGTGGTTGCCGCTGAAGTTCGGACGCTTGCCGATGAAAGTCGGAAGGCAGCGGAAGAAATTACGGAACTGGCAATTGCTGGAGTCGCTATTGCACAGAAAGCCGGTAAAAGCCTATCCAGGCTCGTTCCGGATATTCAAAAAACTGCGGAACTGGTTCAGGAAATCAGTTCCGCAAGCAGTGAACAAAGTGCAGGCGCTCAACATATTAACGATGCAATTCAACAACTAGATCAAGTGATCCAACAAAATGTCTCAACCACTGAAGAACTTGCCTCAACGACAACAGAATTGACAAGCCAGGCCGAGCAACTCCAGGATGCTATTCTGTTCTTTACCGTACAAGAGACTACTGAAGAAATGATAGCGTCGAGGGATACGGCTGAAAAAACGATCCAGGAACAACCGAACGAAGAGAATATTTCAGAGAAAATGAAGGAAGAACATCCGGATATGGACGGACAAGACGAAGAATGTCACGACAGTCCTTCAGAAGGGCGCAAGATTGGTCTGCAAGAAAATGGGCAAATTGACGATGAGCTGGATACTAAATTTGAACGATATTAAGTTAATATGCCCTGAAGGACTGATTTGCGAGTAAGAATGAGATGTATATCTCTGAATCAGGTTTCAAGAACTATACCAGAAAAGGAAGAATAATGTTATGGAACATTCAGGTGAAAAGATCGAATTTCACGAATGGGATTTTGCCTATGGCTTTAAATTTCGACGCGTTGAAGAACGCTTCGATAAACTGTGGGAAATGAAGGTTAGTGCCCGAGAAAGTCTGGAAGATTGGTTATTGGTTTCAGATATTCCTCCACGGTCAGCCGAAATCTGTGCGAATGCCTGCAGCGAGCTTATTGAAAATAGCATTAAGTATGCCCGTAATGACTCGGTGGCGAATGTCTTAATCCGTGTCCTCAAGCATTTGATCACGATTGAAACATGTAATATCGCTGAAAAAACGCACCGCGACATGTTACAGCACTCTCTTGCGGAATTGAAGAGAGCACCGGATCTCAAACGACTCTTTGTCGAAAAATTACTCAATCCTTTGGAAGGTAAAAGTCAGTTAGGACTGATAAAAATTGTAATGGAAACCAGAGGGGTATTGGAATATCTGCCATCAGAGGATGAGGAGATGATTCGGATTCGGTTGAGCATGAACGCCGAATAAACGACAGGTGATTTTTTCAGGAATTATGTTTGAGGGTATATCGAAAAACGGTCGCTCTCGAACAAGGAGGATAATATGAAGTATTCAGAATCCGGCTTTGAAATTACATTAACTGACAATACCCTGTCATTTTCAGGGAAATTGGAGAAATCCGACTATGCTGAGATTGACAGCTTTCTGCGGGATGTTGATCAGACATTACGCGCCGCAACCTGTATCATTGAACTCACCCAATTAACCTTTCTCAATTCCAGCGGAATTAAATGCCTGGCAACATTTATGTTAGGAAGTCCGAAGCAGTTTGAGATCCGGATAAACCCCAGCATTACCTGGCAAACGGAAAGTATCCCGGCCCTGGCTATGTTAAAACCAAATGGCATCACCATTGCTTCCTGACCGGGTAAATTTATGAACCCAAAGAAACCGGGTTTTTTCGAAAAACCCGGTTTCTTGTCTTGACAATCCCGCTCATTTCACTTTTTTGCTGATGTCTTTACCGGGCGGATTCGTAGGGCTATATAAGGTTTTCCCGGCAGTGGAATTTCAGCGGCATCTTTAAATGTTCCCTCCAAGAGCGTAATTGTCATATTCCAGGTATCTATCACCTCAACTGTATATTCTACGCCTTTCGGAAGTCCGGTTGACCACGCTGCCGGTTGATGTTCGCCGAAGTAGAATATACGATACTCTCCATTCATGCCCCCGGAAACGCGTGTCCATTCCCAGGACGCATCCATTGGTTCAAGGCCATCATCAGGGCCTTCTTTCATAATTGTTTGTAAAAAACCGATCCGCTGCCAACTTTCTCCCCGTAAGATGCCGCCCTTTGACCACCACAGAAGATCTTCAGGGTGCAGGTAGGTTTCTCCGTGTCCGGCATATCCCCCATTCGTCACCATGATCCAGAAGCGGTGAACCAATTCTTGCGCCGTGATACTCCCCCAGGGAAGCGGGATATTCCCTTCATATTCACATTCATCGTTTATCACTGGTTTTCGATACTTTTTCCGCCATTCCTTGACCTTTTTGACATCCCAATGTTGAACGCATACGTGGGTAATCCAGGGCTTCGTATGGTCATAATTCATTTCAAATTCGCCGTTATGAATCGAACGCAGGTGTTGATAGGGATCGTGTTCCTGCACAATTCGGAAATACGCATCCCACTGCGCCATAGGTTTCGTGCTCAGCATAAAATCATATTCATTCGCCATAGACCACCAGACATTCCGATACGCGGCCAGACGGGAAATGAGATAGCGTACATAACGATAATCGCCTTCGGCGTCCATTGAGGCGTAGCCCCAGCGATCATAGGGATGGAAAATGATGATGTCCGCTTCAATTCCCAAATCTCGTAATTGGGCGACCCGCTTTTCCAAATGTCGGAAGAATTCAGGATTGAACCGCATGAAGTCATGTTCTCCGGTTTCGCTGCGTTCAAACGGATAATATACTGGTTCGTTGGCATTATAAATATAATGTTTGGGAAAGACACACATGCGAATTTTATTAAACGACGTCTGCTTCAAGGTTTCCAGGGTTTGTTCCTCTAGCTCGTCTCCTTGATGGATCCAGGCATAGCAGGTCGTACCAAAAGGAAAATACGGCGTTCCATCAGCATATTCAAAATGATACCGGTTCCTGACTCGAACCGGTCCGTGATTTCCCTGAGACACAGGAATACATGTAAATTCCCCCTGTTTGCCGTGTAAGGCCTGGCAAGAGCTTTGAGTTGTATACTTCCATCTCCCAGGGCTGTCAGGCATAAAACGAATCTTATACACACCTGCGCCGTCATAAAACCCATCAACTTCGATCTGACGATGATGATACGCAAATATGGCCTTGAGTTCTACTTCATGAAAAGGATTGCCTGTCTGTGGTCCTTCCAGCGCGATTTCAAAGATCCCCCATTGTTCGATTGCATTCATATCGTTCATTTTCTTATCACCGTGTTCATGTTAAATTTGAATGTTTCCATTGGTCCGGCCTGTGATTATCGAATCCTCCGCACCACGATCAATGACATATCATCTTTCTGGTTTTGCTGACACCATGTCATCACATCGTGAAGAATGGCATCCCGGCATACCTCGACCTCTTTCTCAGCATGACGAGTGACAATCTCCGTAAAGCCATGAATGTCCAGCATGTTCTTCTGACTGTTCCAGACTTCTGTTAATCCGTCGGTATAGAGCACCAAAAGATCACCTACATCAACGGTAAACTCCGCATTCACTGTCGCATGCTCGATATCCGGAACAAAGTTCAACCAGGTACCTTGCGTCGTGATCACGTCGCACATCTGTATACGCTGCCGGTAAACAATCAATTTCAGATGGGCTCCGGCATGTTGGAAACGACCGTTTCCCAGGTATTTCAGTGTTGTGAAGGTCATGAAATGATCTTCCTTCAGGCGGCCCCGCACATTTTTAAACAAGACCTTGTTGATCATGCAGACAATGTCTCGCGCACTCGCGTGATAATTGGTGGTGATAGTGGTATGCACGGTTTGGGCCATCATCATGATCAGGCCAGGTGTGACTCCATGTCCGGACACATCGCCGATCCCGAGCCAGAGGGCACCCTCTCGATCGAGAGCGACATCATAATAATCGCCGCCCACTTCTTCGGCCGGCAACATGGTGGCGGCGATCTCAAAATCCGGGTGCAGGTGTTTCACCATCTGGGGCAGCAATGCGGTCTGAATCTGTCTGGCCAGATCCATTTCGGCGTGCATGCGCACATTTTCGTCATTCAATTGATCATTCAGGATGCGGATTTCTTCGTATGACGCGGCCAATTCATGCTGGACCTGCTTGAGTTCCGTGATGTCACGCGAGATGCCGAAGGTGCCGATAATCTCACCGCGTTCATTCCGCAGGGGCATCTTTGTGGTTAACGCCCAGTGTCCGCCTGCATCCGGTTCTTCGATCGCCAGGAGCGGCTGCCCGGTCCGGATAATGGTCTGCTCTTGTTCATATTTCGGTCGAGCTTGCTCTTCCGGGAAGAAATCGAAGTCCGACTTTCCTAATATCTCAGAGGGATCGTGAAATCCTGCTAAACGGGCGAGTGCCATGTTGGTATGGGTAATTCGACTCTCGCGATCCTTGAAATAAATGGAATCGGGCACGTTCGCCATAAAGGTGTCGAGAATATATTTCTGCCGGGCGATTTCGGCCGCATGTTCCTGGCTTTGCCGGACAAGGGCAGCCCCTTGAAGCGCGCTGCTGATCTGACTCTGCAACATCGTATAGATTTGAACGTCCCGTGCGCCGTAATCAAAGACGATAAATCCGATTTGAGTTTGCCGGAAGTATAATGCCTCGATAATCAGCGTATATCGTTCATGCTGAGGCAGCGCATCCTGCGGGAGAAATTGGCGGGTCGGGAAGCGCAATCCTTCCGCAGGCAGATCCAGGCGTTCCGTTTCTGTATACGCTAAGTGCAGTCGCGACCATTCCGGTGCACGCTGAGGATATTCGAAGGCAGGAGAATTTTCGTAAAGTGCCAGATAACATCGCCGGATGCCTAATTGAGGAAGTCTGGCCGCCAGAATATCGGTAATCTCCGCCAGGTCGACGCATGAAATTAAGGCGCGGCCGAGTTCCTGCATGAGCTGGTTATACTGGTTGTCCTGGAATGTAAGGTAGGCGGTCGCCGTAAGGACTTCCCAGAGTTCTTTGCAGATTTGCCCGGATTCTGTCTTCGGTAAGGCAGGAACATGCCGGCGTAATGCTGCCAGCGCGCGTTCCCAAATGAGCATATCCCGCCCATCGCGGAGCTTCTGATTCAGGCCCCAGAGCGCGCGTTGGGGATCGTTTTCGATCATACCAATCATTTCCGCCGACAACACGATTCCTTCGCGCTCTCCGGGTTGAGCAGTCTCCGAACAACCGCAGGATTGCCGGATCACAGCACGGGACGACACCTTTGTCACAGTCGGCACAGATTTTCCCGCCAGCCAGTCCAGAAGAATCTCAAGGCCGCGTCGGGCGACATCATTGAACGGCGCATGAACCGTTGTTAATGGAGGCGTTAGCAGGCGGCTCAGCATAATATCATCAAAGCCGACTACTGCCACATCTTCAGGAACATGCACCTGTCGGGCTTGTAATTCCCGAATTGCCCCCAAGGCCATATAATCATTTGCCGTGACAATCGCCTCAACATCGCGGCCCATGCGCCACTGGCGCTCATCCAATAGCACTCTGACCGCTTCGCAGGCCGAGGCTGCCTGAAAGTCGCCGGGTAAAATCAAATCCGGATCGACTGGGATATCATGATCGGCCAGCGCCTGAAGATAGACCTTTTGCCGTTCTTGCGCGTCAGGATGTTCGGCAGAGCCGCTAATGTAGGCAATTCGGCGATAACCGTGGATTTCGATCAGATGGCTGAGTTCCGCATACATACCCTCGGTATTATCCAGAACCACGCTGGGAATTCCGTCAACGATCATGCCCAGGCTCACTATCGGAAGCGGCTGATACCCATGACAGAGGGCCGTAAGCTCAGCGAAAGGGGCGAAAACCCCCAATAAATTCGATGCGATCAGTAACGCATCGACATTATGAGCACTGATCAGATCGTAAAAAATATTCGATTGAATCTCAAACTCTAATGTCGAACGTAAGGGATTTCCGGCAATATGCACCAGATTGACATCATAATGCCGGGCACTGGTTTCGACTCCGTTAAGGTATGAAACCCCGGTTTCAAATATCAATTCTTGACTTAACAGTCCAATGGTCGGACGGCCTGAACCTGTGGTTGGCTGAGGCACATGTGACATGTTCTCCCTCTGTATTATCTCCATAACGTTTTTTACAAATTTCCCGGTGTTCTCTCAAGGTTAAGTTGACGAGTTCGTCTTGTCGCAACGAAGCCGCGAAGCAAATGCTCGTTTGCACTCCTGAACTCTAGTAAGAACGTGTATCCCAGAGCAAGACTAGATCTTTGCTGAAACCTTCTCTAAAATTTTACAAATCAGTCTATCCGCAGTCTCACGAATGTGTTGCACTTCTTGTGCAAGCCGTTGGGTAAAAGCGGCGTCAGTAATTGAATTGAGGTTGATCTTCACATTCAGGGCGGCTCCCTCAATCGCTGCTTTGGCAAGATGGACGGCGCAGCCGGCATCGGTAATGGCATTGGGGTTTCCTTTTTCCGCCAGGATTTCGGCAGATTTGATCACTTCCAACGCTTGCTGCATCACTTCTAACGGTGTTTCTGTCGCCCTTTTGGCGGCGTGTTGAATGGCCTCCTGACGTGCTGTTTGCTCTTTCGGCGTTGTTTTCGGCAACTTATAGGCATCCATCACCGCATTGAAAGCGATGGTGTCTTCAGTTATTAGTTGCTGCAAGCGGCTTTGAATCTGTCGCGTTTTTGCATGAATTGCTTCTATTTCCCGGGTTACTTCCGCAAATTTTTTCTTCCCCTGGGTTAGCTGGCACACCATGCTCGCCAGAGCCGCAGCTAAGGCTCCGGCAAGGGCCGAGGCGCTGCCGCCACCGGGCGCCGGGCTGTCTGACGCCAGATCCTCTAAAAACGCCAGGTCCACGCTTTGTTCCCCTACGACCTGCGCGACTTTGTGTTCAATGATCTGTTCCGGGCTGAAGTTCCTGATCTGTAACATTTCGACCGCGGCATCTACCAGAGCCTCCTGCGGCATCAGACCGACAATTTCACTTTCCAGAATCTCGACGCCGGCGGCTGCCGCTTTTTCCTGGATAGCCTGATAAACCGTAGCTAAAGACGTCACGGTATAATTGACCAGATTCATGGAAATCTGAACGATATGACGGTCGGCTAATTCGAAGCCTAAGGCTTTGACGCAGGGAAATCCGCCGCTGGACTCGCGGATATCTTTGGCAATGCGTTTCGCCAGATCAATATCCTGCGAATCGAGGTTGACATTATAGGCCACCAGGAAAAAGCGAGCGCCGATAGCGATGGCTCCGGCGGTCGGATGAATCCTACCAGGTCCATAGTCAGGATCGCGATCCGGGTTTGTTCCGATTTCCTCGCGTAAGCCTTCAAACTGGCCTTTCCGCACAGAAGCCAGATTCTTCCGATCGGGCCGAGTCGCGGCGTCTTCATACAAGAAAACCGGAATCTGCAATTCGTCGCCGACACGTTTTCCAAGGTCTCGCGCTAAGCGGACACATTCTTCTGTGCTCATTTTTTCAAGTGGGATAAAGGGCACTACATCAGTTGCGCCCATACGCGGATGTTCGCCGCGATGCTGATTCAAATCGATCAAATCCGCGGCTTTCTTGATCATTTGAAAGAGAGCTTCTTTGGTAGTTTCGGGTTCGCCTACAATCGTTACAACCGTCCGGTTATGATCCGCATCCATTTCTTGATCCAGCAGAAATACGTCAGGAATTGCCTTGATCTGACTCACGATGGCTTCGATAATTTCAGGGCGTCGCCCCTCGCTAAAGTTGGGGACACATTCGACAAGTTTTCGCATAATCCTTTGTAAATCCTACTGCATGACCAAATTAATTCTGCTGGATAGGACACTTCAAAAGTCTTGAAGACTTTTGAAGTGTTGCCCACATAATATCCTGTAAAATTAACTTGGTCATGCACTACGTTTGCAGTAAATGCCTCAGCGTTTCTTCACGCCGCTGAAGCGGCTACTACGAGCCAGGTTTTCATTTCACTGAGTAAAAATAATCTGCGGCACTTTCACAAAACGTTCGGTGCCTTGTTGTAATCGGATCAGGTCGTAGGCATCATCGTTAATCAGATGCTTCGCAGATTGAGAGGCAATGGAGAAGTACGTCAAGAGTTCTGCCAGGCCGTTTTCAAGCGGGTGTTCGTTGAGGATCTCAGCCAGGGTAACCTGATGTTTCTGCTTGAGCCGTACGCTAATCCGCTGCAGCAAAGTTTCTTTATTTATCTCAAATTGGCTGAGCAATCGTTTAAAGTCAGCATTTTCCAGAGCATGGCTCCCGATTTCTGTCGGATGGTTCTCAAAGTCTGCTTCCTGCGGTTCTTCGCCTAACGGACGTTCCATCAGAAGTTGAATGAAAGGACTGCCCTCGATTTCAATAAATCGATCGGCATTCGGCGGTTCGTTCAACACTTTCAGCGCATAGCGTTTAATTTCGCCAATCAATTCAATCGCGCGTTTGCGTTCCAGCGTACTTTGACCGGAGAGAATCCGATTCAATTTTTCGACAAGCAGATGATTGGAGTCAACCACTTTTTTTCCGGCTTCGAGCAGATAAAATTTCATATTATTCAGAAAATTATCTGAGGCGTCAAGCTGCCGGCGTTCCAACACATGATAGACACTTTCAATAGAACGATCAAGCTCTTCCCGGCGCGAACGATCCATCAGCACCTGCCAGAAAGTGTAAAAACTGCGCCCCTGATCCGATTTTTTGAGGGATTCCGATTCATCGAGCACGTAGTTCAGAATTTCTCCCTTTTTCGTGTCTTTTTCAGCGTATTTTTCATAAATTTTTCTGACCAGATCGCGAAAATTTTGTTCTACCTGCCGGAAATCCGCAAGCAATCCTTTGGCAGAGCGATTGATCTCGTAAAATCGTTCTTTGATCTGCGTATCGTTAAAGGCGCGTACCACACCTGAAGCCTCAATCTCACGAATCTGGGCTTCTATTTCCGTTTTCTTTTTTTGTAAGGCTGTTAATTTTTGCTCTGGATCTTCCAGGCTGTTTTCTACAAGCTCTTTTACTTTGCGGAAAATATCAAGAAACATAGATTCTGTGCCCACGAATTCTTTCTGCGCCAAATCCTGCAGCCATTGCATGACATTCTCCGTATATGCCGTGAGTTCATGGACATCAGTCCCTCTTTCATCGGGATATTTCCGCAAATAATTTTGCTCGTCCGAGCACCAGACTTCAAGGTAATATTTAGCCCGAATCGTTAAATCGTCAATATCGGCAAACTCTTGTTCGGAATAACCTAAAAATTCTAAATAATCAGCGAGTTTATCTACCAATTCGTAATTTGGTATCGTAATGCGATGCGTTTCTTTAAATTCTTTATACAGAAAACTGACAATAAGCGGAGCATTTTTCGCCCGCAGTAATTTCACCCCTGGCGAATTCGAGAGCAGGGTTTGTACTTGTTCGTAATTCATGTCGCAAACATCCTTTGCACATCAATCCCAGATCTTTCACAGCCATCGTTCTTCTTTACTCTGACATATAAAAAAGGTGTAATTCTTTAGCTCCATGTACCGTCAAACAGCCTTGTTTGACGAAGAAGGGAAAAGATTGTTCGTCGGTACCATTGGTTTCGGAGGTTCTGCGGTCAGGAGCTTTTTTTTCGTATTGAGAATGGTAATATGCTTGAGTTCTTCATCAATCAACCGATCAATTCTCGCCTGTCCCAAATATTCTGGCACGACTTTCTTCATCGTAGTATAATAGACCACGGAATCCTTTTCAAATGTGATAGCTAAATCAATCACATCAGCGCTGGAATGGCACTGCGCGACTAAATAAGCAATATCCGCGGAGTTTTCAAACACGTGGCTGTCTGCCGCGGCTTGCAGGTAGCTGACCAGTTCATTTTCAGGATCAAACAGATTATCTTCCCCGGTCATATCAGGCAATTCGGCTTTGAGTTGTTGGAACAAGGCGATGTGTGCACTTTCCCAGTCTGCAAGTTCCGTGAATAAGGTTTTGCTGGCTTCATCAAACGCTTTTTTGGCTGCTTCCAGGTAAAATGCTTTGCCGTTTCTTTCGATTTGCACGCCGATTTCGAAAATCAGTTCGGCATTAAATTGAAACGTCATAATTCTTTTCCGGAGTGCGAAAGCTCTGCTTTCGCTGCAAAAGCAGAGCTTTTGTACGTCAGTGCTATTAAATTTTGCCTTTGCGGACGGCGCGAATGTAATTCATGCCATATTCATCTTCCCCGGTTAGAAACGCTTTCGCTAATTGAAACGCCTCAGTCGTGGTATCCAGCGAATTCAATGCTTCGTCATTGATCTGCCGGGGGTCAACAATGCCACCGTCGCAGCCCTGTTCCATGCAAAGACAGGTGAATACTTGATTGAGGAGTTTACGATTGGGCAAGCCGTAAGAAACATTACTCAAACCAGGAGCAAAATGAATATCCTGGCCGAATTTTTGACGCAATACGGCGATGGCTTCAAAAATCATTTTACCATTATTCGAATCAACCGAAGCGGGAAATACCAGCGGATCTAAATAAACCTCTCCATCTTCAAAACCGGCGTCATGAAGTTTATTGACCAGGAGTTCAAGGTTTTGTACGCGTTCTTCAGTATTTTGCGGCATACTGCTTTCTCCGGTCGCGCCGGCAATCACCACCGCGTTGTTTGCACGGGCAATTTCAATGGCGGCGATACGTTCCAGCGACACGGAATTCACCATCGGCTTGCCGCGCGACAGATCACACGCTTCGAGTCCGGCTCGCAGAATGTTGAGATCCGAAGAATCAATGCTCAACGGCAGGGCAGAGGCATGTTGCAGGACGCCAGCGACCCACTGTATCAGGCGCATACGTTCCTCGACATTATTGCTGAATTCATCCACATTCACATCCAGGAAAGATGCGCCGTAGAATTCCTGGATGCGAGCCATTTGTTCCAGATAAGCGATGCCAGCGTGTTTAGCAGCATCATCGCCATAAAATCCCTGCCACATTGCGACCGCCGCATGTTTGACTTTGCCTTTTGCCCAGGCTTCCGATTCAAGAACATGCTGGGGAATCGGGACATACTGTTCCTGTTCGTCAACCGGGTACACAAGCGCATAAGTGCCGTCTGCGCAGGGTTTAACAAAACTCCCACCAACTTTATAAATGCGGCTGCAATGAATATTCTCGCCGACAGCAATGAATTTTGGTACTTGGTTCATGATTTTTTAACTACAGGGATTTCATCGAAGCAAGGATTTTTAAAGCATTTCAAGAATCAAAATCATCCTTGCTTCTATGAAATTTCTGTAGTCCATGATTTCAGAAATAACGATATACGAGAAACCAGGTTTTTAAGAAAAACCTGGTTTCTTCGTCGTAAAAATCATCCTTGCTTCGATGAAATCTCTGTAGTTTTTCTCTCCCTTTGCGTGTGTGAATGAAGATAAAAAGGAAAATCGTGCCATGTCAAGCATTTTTTCCCGGTTTTTAGTTGGGAGCTGTCAAAATGCCTTGACATGCAATCAGGGATACAATGTATGATTTCTAACCGAGTTTTTTGAAAAAACTCGGTCAGAAACGTGTAAAAAAGAACTTCCGCTTTTGTCAAATTCAAGAAACCAGGTTTGTTTCGAAAAACTTGGTTTCTCATCGGTGAACTTATTTTTTACACGTTCCTTATTTCTGCAAATGCATTCTGAAAATGTATCTGTTCACGATCAAACATTCATTGAAGGTACTGTAAAGTATGAAAGCAGGCAATCGAATTGAACTTACACTTGAGAAGTTAGCCCTGGGCGGTGAAGCCGTTGCCCGGATTGACAGTGGCATGGTGGTATTTGTGCAAGGAGGGATTCCGGGTGATCGCGGAATGATAGAAATTACAAAACGCAAGAAGAATTTTGCTTTTGGCAAACTGGTGGAACTCCTCGCTCCTTCGCCCTTGCGTATCACGCCGCGCTGCGAATATTTCGGCCGTTGCGGAGGATGTAAATGGCAATATCTCAAATACGAAGATCAGTTGCAATTCAAGCAGCAGCAGGTGGCTGAAGCTTTAGCTCATATCGGCAAGGTTCAGGATGTACCTGTGAATGACATCCTGGGCATGGAATCACCCTGGTATTATCGGAACAAAATGGAGTTCACCTTTGGCGAAGATGAACAAGGCCAGTTAATCTTAGGGCAGCATTATTCAGGACGCTGGGATCAGTTGCTTGACCTGTCCATCTGTTATCTGCAATCAGAAGCGAGCGTTGAGCTGTTCGACTTATGTCGTGATTTTGCGCGCAAGCAAGGGTTAAAGGCGTTTTCAAACACGAGCGGAGAAGGATTGCTGCGCCATGTGATCGTCCGCGAAGGGAAGCATACAGGTAATGTGATGCTCAATATCGTCACATCCGCCGAATACTTTCCGCAAATGGATCGTTTTGTGCGCTATCTGACGGCCGGTTTTCCGCGCATAACCAGCATTGTGCACACGATCAACCGACAGATTGGGCAAAGCAGTCAGGGCCAGGAAGAATATCTGTTATATGGCGAGCCAACGATTCGAGAGAGGATCAATAATTTTTCTTTTGACATTTCCGCCAAAAGCTTTTTCCAGACCAATACACGACAAAGCGAGACGCTCTATCAAACTATTCAGCGCATGGCTGAGATTGATGAGAACGGAATTGCGGTTGATTTATATTGCGGTACTGGCTCAATTGCTCTGCACCTGGCGTCGCGAGCAAAAATGGTATATGGAATCGAATTGGTGGAAGAGGCAGTGCGTAATGCTGAACAAAACGCAGAACGCAATCACCTCTCCAATGTGCAGTTCCATTGCGGCGAGGTCCGCAGAGTGCTGCCGGAGGTTGTTCCGCCCGAGCCTGATGTGATGGTGGTTGATCCGCCGCGCGCCGGGTTATCCAAAAAAGTCGTCAAATATATGCTCGAAGCCAATCCGCGGCAGATCATTTATGTTTCCTGTAATCCGGCCACTCTGGCGCGTGATGTGGCAATGATGACGGACGGGAATTATACAATCAAAGAAGTTCAGCCGATAGATATGTTTCCGCACACGTATCATATTGAAACCGTGGTGAATTTACTGAACGTGTGACCAGGCAAAGGGGGATATGCTCCATTGAAGCTTGTAGTGCTTTGGGATACAAGGTTGTATGCGTTTGTAGTCCGCCTTCAGGCGGCACTCTGCGCTAAAGTGCAAACTACGAACTCTTGACAACTTGTGTCCCTACGCCAGAGAAGTTTTTAAATCGAAATGATTCGAAATATAGTGAAAATTATAAAATTTTAAAAAAAGTAAAACATACCATTTCATATTGTTATATTTACTGAAAATTTTACGTTTGTTGTTTAAGGCACTATTCCTTTGAATCGTGAAAAACTTTACGGAAGCATTCTGATGGATAAAACCATGATAAGTCGCCAATCTGAGAAAAATATAATTTTTCAGAATAGATTTTTTAACTTGACATTTTCGATTTATTTCTTTTTTTGTTATTTACTTTCATCTTTCATAAAGCACTCATGGCCTCAGGCGAAGATTGCGGCGGTCAAGATTCGGAAGAATGTCTAAACATCGCACCTTTCGATGAGGAACAACTTGGTGAAAGGGGGTGATAGGAGACAAAAGAACGTAAATCGCAGATTGTTGTTCATCTTTTCGATTTTTCAGAATAGTAATTCAACTCCATAAAAGGCATCTTGGCTCTTGCTTTGACAAGAATGTGTCTTTGTGGAACAATGGCTAAAAAGGAGAATCTCATGTTCAAAAAATCAGGTACTATCATGTGTCTACTGTCTCTGATCGTTTCATTGATCCTGTTCAACCCGATCGATGTGAAAGCGGCGGATCAGGTCGAATTACGATTAATGGTTGTTTGGGGAGCAGAACAGGCTGAATACATTAAAAAGATGCTTGCGGAATTCACTGAGGCTCATCCCAACATCAAAGTCAACCTTGAAATAGTTGCCGGAGGAGGCGCAGGTCCTTATCAGGAAGCCCTACAGACAGGTATGGCAGCCGGCACTGGTCCGGATGTGTTTTTTGAATGGGGCGGAGAATTGTCCGGATATTTCATTGATGCCGGTCATTGTGAGCCTTTGGATGCCTATTATGAAAAATACGGGTGGGATGAGATTGTCATTGATTGGGCCAAAAAGGCGATCTCACGTAATGGAAAGGTCTATGGATTTCCTGTGTCTACACATGGCATGACCTTCTGGTATCGAGTTGATTTGTGGAATAAATTGGGACTGTCAGAGCCAACCACGTATGAAGAGGTCGAAAAAATCTGTGAAACCGCAAAAGCTCAGGGGATTTATCCGCTTTCGGTCGCCGGAAAATATGGGTGGATGTTAATGCGTCTGGTAGATTACCTGTTGGAAGTGACTTGCGGACCAGAATTACACGATCAACTGAATGCCCTGGAAGTGAGTTGGGATCGTCCCGAAGTGGTTGAAGCATATAAATTGTATAAAAAATGGATTGATAATGAGTGGATTGTGCCCGGGTTTCTGGCCGTTAACCCGGATGATGCCCGCATGCCTGTGTATCAGGGTGCAGCATTGATGGTGTTCGAAGGGAGCTGGATGGAAACCACCTTTAAAAATGACGGACAAGATCCGTACAATTTTGATTTCTTTATCCATCCGACAGGTCATACTCCAACCAGAATCTCAGGTTTTCCGGAACAATTCATGATTAATGCCTCCAGTAAACACAAAGAGGAAGCAGGTATATTTCTCAACTGGTTTATTCAGCCAGAACTGCATAGCCGTTATTGGGGAACTGGCATGGCCAGTACAGGGAGTAAAGGGGTCTCCATTAATGAAAAAGAGCTGCCAAGAACTGCGAAATGGCGAAGTATGCTCGATCAGTTGCAAGCGGTTTATCCTCCGACGGATCAGGCTTTTCAGGCGGAGTTGCTGCACGTCTTGTTTGAAGTGCAAGACGCTATTGCTTTAGGAGAATTAACGCCGGAACAAGCAGCCAAAAAAATGCAGGAAGCTGCGGAAGCATGGAAAGCAAAACAGCAATAATTTGAGACGACTCCCTCCCCCTGTTCTTTCAAGGGGGAGGAGAGAGAAGCGGCTGAAAAGCTGGTTTTCTGTTCGTCGTTCTGCCTTCAGGCAGCCGGAACTACGAACATCTGTCCCCGTGCAGTGCAAAGGCGGGCACACGTATCATAACATTTCATTTTCAAAGGAAAACTGCATACGTTTGATCATGAAAACTTTTTGATGAAGGAAAGGGAAAATGCTTATAGCGCCAATGAAAATACAACGATTTTGGTCAAAATACTGGCTCTTGCTGCCTGCCCTATGCATTTATCTCGTCTTTTTAGTCTACCCTCTTATCTATTCCTTTATCGTCAGTTTGTACAACTGGGACGGAGTTTCTGCGGAGAAAACGTTCATTGCCCTGGGCAACTACGTTCAGTTTTTTACTGATCCGATGTCGCTCCTCATCCTGAAAAATAATCTGCTCTGGATGATATTCACACTTATTTTCCCCACGAGTATCGGTTTGCTGTTAGCTATTGTCCTGGATAAGCAGATACGGGGCAGAATCATTCTTCGTTCTATTTTCTATTTGCCCGCAATTCTCCCGATGGTCTCGGTCGGACTGATCTGGGCCTGGATCTATAATCCGTTTTTTGGAGTGATTAACACCTTCTTACGGACAATTGGTTTGGCCTCCTGGACGCATGGTTGGCTGGCCGAATCAGCGACAGCGTTACCGGCGGTGATGATCACGTCTCTTTGGAAAAATACAGGCTTTCCCATGATTCTGTTTTTGGCAGGCTTGCAGAGCATTCCAAAGGAATTGTATGAAGCCGCTCAAATCGACGGCGCAAATCGCTTTCAAAATTTTCGATATATTACGATCCCCTCATTGCGAGAAACGTTTATTATTGTCTTCTCTCTGCTTGTGGTCAACGGCTTGCAAGTCTTTGATTTGATCTATGTGATGACCTGGGGCGGACCAGGACGGAAAACGCAGGTACTGGCGACCTGGATGTATTTTAATACCTTTATTTACCATCATGCCGGCTATGGTTCAGCAATTGCCTGGATTATGACGATTGTGATCTTGTTGATTACATTTCCATACATCAAAATCATGTCGAAAAAATAGCAGTGCAAGGAGAAAATATCGAGCAATGAAATCTCTGAGACAACAGCACGTGACTCTCATGCCTTACTCCCATGCCGCTTTTTACAAAACCATGAAGATCTGTGGTTATGCACTCTTGATATTTTTCGCTTTTCTCTGGTTATTTCCCTTTTTTATTGTCATTTTAACGAGTTTGAAAAGTCAAGGTGATATTATCAGTCGAGGCGTTTTTGCCTTTCCTGAAAAAATCGTCTTGCAGAATTTTGCCAATGCCTGGCATACGGGACAATTCAGCGTCTTCTATCGTAATAGTCTGCTGATCAGCGTCATTAAAGTGCCGGCAGGAATTTTTGTGGCCTCGATGGCGGCTTACCCGCTTGCTAAATATAATTTTCGCTTGAGGGATACTCTTTTCCTCTTCTTTTTCTTTCTCGTGGGAATTGGGATTCCAATCCATGTGACCCTGCTTCCGTTGAGTCTGCTGCTCAAAAAAATTGGTCTCTTAGATACGCTGGCCGGATTGTTTTTTCCGTATATCGCCTTTGGATTACCCTTTCAGATCATGGTCTGCCGTGGGTTTTTCCGAGGACTTCCGTCAGAATTAATTGATTCAGCCCGAATTGACGGTTGCTCTGAATTTAAGATTTACTGGAAGATCGTTCTTCCCTTAGCAAAACCAGCGATTGCCGCCCTATTTATCATTGATTTTTTGGCTACCTGGAATGAATTTTTGATGGCCCTCATTTTTATCCATTCTGATAAAGTGAAAACCATACCTTTGGGATTGATGCTTTTTCAGGGACAATTTGCTTCGTCGTATCCCCTGATCAATGCAGGCGTACTGCTGTCTATTCTTCCGGTTCTTCTGATATACATCTTCCTACAGAAATATTTTGTTTCAGGGGTCACCTCCGGAGCCTTAAAAGGATAATTTTTCCCAGAAAGGATATATTTTATGGAACCCTTAACGATTTCAAGCACCAATGAGTATTTTGTTCGAGCCGGAAAACCGTTTTTCTATCTGGCAGATACGGTGTGGAGCGCCTTTACCAATATTTCTCTTGAAGAGTGGGAAGAATTTTTACATTACCGCAAGATGCAAGGTTTCAATGTGCTTCAAATCAATATTCTGCCCCAATGGGATCGCAGCCAGAGCGATCGCGATACCCTGGAGCCATTTCATACAACAAAGAGCGGCTGCTGGGATTTTTCTGCCCCCAACGAAGCGTATTTCAGTAAGGCGCAGCAAATGGTCGCCATGGCCTGTAAACAAGGATTTACCCCGGCCCTTGTCGTTCTCTGGTGCAATTATGTGGAGGGAACCTGGGGAGCGAAACGGCTGCCAGGAAATCAAATGCCTTTGGAAATGGTTCGCCCGTATGTCCAGTACGTCGCGCGCGTATTTGCGGAATATCAACCGATCTTTTTGATCAGCGGCGATACGGATTTTAAAACGCAGACGACCCGGACATGTTACCTCACCGCCCTGAAAGCCATGAAAGAACTCTGTCCGGAAGCGCTCACTACCTTGCATTTAAATCCTCCGACAGACCTACCGGAAGAGCTTATTAAGGCTACTGAGTTAGATTTTTACATGTACCAATCAGGACACAGTATTGAAGAGCAGACCAATGCCTATGTATTAGCCCGGCGTTTTGCAGCTAAAGGCGTGAAACGTCCGGTGATCAATGGCGAACCTTGCTATGAGGGACATGGATTTGGGCATCAATATGGCCGTTTTTCCGCGTTTCATGTACGCAAGGCTGTCTGGCAGAGTTTACTTTCAGGCGCGAAAGCCGGATTTACCTATGGAGCGCATGGCGTGTGGTCCTGGCATGAACCGGGCAAAGCGTTTCCAGGTCTGGCCTTTTCTGGCGAACCGTACTCCTGGAAAACAGCTTTGCATTTCGAAGGCGCCTGGGATGCAGGGTTTATCAAATGGATCTTTGAAACCTACCAGTTATTCGACATTGAACCTGATCATGCGCTCCTGAGCAGCGATACGCCGGAAATTCGAGTTGCGGCATCACCCGATAAGGAAAAAGTGGTGGTGTATCTGCCGTTTAATGCTGAAGTTGACCTCCAATGCGATTTCAGTTCATACCAATGGGTTGCTTTCGATCTTGCCGCTCGCCGGGTTGCCATCCCGGATGTGCGCACCGGTCATGGCAGCACGATTCTTCCTCTGCATTGTTTCAACTCAGATGTCTTGTACCTCGGCATTCGATGAGCGCATTGCTGCCAAGGATTTATCTAATGGGTTCGTAGTTCCGCCTTCAGGCGGAAAACGCACTAAAGCGCGAACTACGAACCTTTTAGCTAACATTACTTCTCCTGAAAATATCGTTTGAGTTCGATGTTGTAGCCGCCGTCTAAGGGGATCACGCTGCCGGTCACATAATTATCCGTAAGCAGATAGAGAACCGCCGGCACAACTGCACCGGGATCCATAAACGAGGGTTTGAAATGGGTTTTCGCTTCAATATCAGCCTGGATCTGCGGATAACGGCTGTAGAATTTGCGCGGGCCGGCCGTGTTGGCGAACCCGGGCGCAATACCGTTGACGCGGATGTTTTTCGGGCCTAAGACAGCGGTTAAACTTTCCATCACAGACAGGGCCGCGCGTTTGGCGGCCGCATAGGCCAGCAGATCATCGCGCAGCGGACAAAGTGAAGTTTCGGACAGAGTGACGACAATGGCTCCGGAATCGGGACGATGCCCTGTATCGTCGGGCTGAATAGTTGTATAGCGTGGAGCCATCACACGGGCTGCGGCCAGCGCCAGAGTCGCCAGGGCAATTGGGAAAATTTCAAACTGCGTGCGCATACTCTCCGCGAGCTTTTCCAGTGAAAGTTCTAAAAGCGGTTCCTCAAACCGGATCGCGAATCCGGCGTTCACGACCACAAAATCGAGTTTTCTGAAAAGATCCATGGTTTGTGCCACCATTTCTTCCGCCGCGCCGGACGCCATAATATCTTTGGTAAAATATTCAGCTTCTCCGCCGCGAATCTGCGCCAGTTCTGTCCGTGCCTCTGCGGAGAGTTCATCCACAGAAAAGACGGCAAGTCTGGCGCCCTGACCGAGCAGAGCCTTTGACATCGCATAACCGAATCCGCTTGTGCCTCCGGTCAAAATACCAACCTTACCTTGTAACGATGATTGGAAATTGTGCATGAGTTGTTGACCTCCTGTTACTCCAGTGTTAATAGTATTTGAGCGGCTTCACCAATAGCTTCTTTAGTGGGGCCGTAATCTTCTTCTACAAAAGCTCGATTCATTCACAACACCTTAAGTGATGATCAATAATTTCTTTTGCACCTCAGAAACCGGGTTTTTTCGAAAAAACCCGGTTTTTCGGCCTGTCAAAACTGACAAAATTTATTGATAATCGCTTAAGATACATTACTTTTTCCTCTTTTCCATATACAGCGCGCCAAGAATAATGAGGCCTTTGAAAATGTATTGATAATACGGTTCGAGATTAATGAGATTAAAGATATTATTAATTAATCCGATAATCAATGCGCCGGCGACAGTTCCCCGGACACCTCCGATGCCCCCGCTCAGGCTGGTTCCCCCAATGACTGCTGCCGCGATAGCATCTAGCTCATATCCTTTGCCTGCATTCGGTTCCCCAACTGTTAACCGAGCCGTCACAACGACCCCTGCCAGGGCTGACAAAAAACCGC
This sequence comes from Candidatus Vecturithrix sp., assembly GCA_040772385.1. Lineage (GTDB taxonomy): Bacteria > Moduliflexota > Moduliflexia > Moduliflexales > Moduliflexaceae > Vecturithrix. Next base: position 2,521,453 of record JAXGYF010000001.1, read on the forward strand.
TGATCACATACGTGGTTAGCTTGATTTTTTTTACGGCAACTCCGCTCAATCTGGCTGCCTCTTCATTTCCTCCCAGGGCATAGATGAATTTTCCAAACCCGGTTTTCTTTAACGTAAAATCCGCAATAACAGCCGCGATGATAAAAAACAGGATGGGGTTATAGCCATTTCCTAAAGCGATAAATGCCGTATATTTCGTATCAATAAACACGGGCATACCCTGGGAGATAAGGAGAGCCGCTCCGTATCCTGAAGTCATGGCTGCCAGTGTCGCGATAAACGGGGGAATTCTCCCATACGCCACATTCAAACCATTGAGGAATCCAGCTATTCCTCCGGTGGTGACCCCGATCACGACAACAAAAAACGCGGGCAGCATTTGCAATCGCGCCATTGTGACTCCTGCAACGGCTAATATCGCGCCTACGGACAAATCGATCCCCTCGGTCAAGATAACAAACGTCATCCCGATAGCCAGAATCCCATTCACCGAAATTTGCCTGAGCACATTCACTAAATTTCTCGATTGCAAAAATGCTGGCGAAAGAAGAGCGCCTGCTGCAAAAAGGACAACTATGGCCACATAAATCCCATATTTTCGTAGAAATCCCATGGGGGTTACGCTCCTTTCATGGCATAGGTTAAAATATTTTCATCTGTAATCTGGTTGTCAAGCAACTCCTTCACAATGCTTCCATTTTTCATGATATAGACTCTGTCACTCATCCCAATGATTTCTTCAACTTCGGAAGAGAGCATAATAATCCCATTCCCTTTGTTGACAAGATCATGCATTAATTTATAGATCTCGATTTTGGCCCCAACATCAATTCCTTTCGTCGGCTCATCAAAAATAATGACCTGACATGCAGTGGCAAGCCAGCGCGAGAGAATGACTTTCTGCTGATTGCCCCCGCTCAAATTTTTGACGAATTGACGGAGATTCACCATTTTAATCTTGAGGAAGTCAGCGAATTTTTCGGAAATCTTTGCATATTTCCATTGTTTTAAATACCCGATATTGGCATTTTTGGCGATAAGACTGATGATAATGTTTTCATCAATGCTCATATCTAACAGCAATCCCAAATTCTTGCGATCTTCGGTCGCAAATCCAATTCCATGTCTGATCGCTTCAAGTGGAGTCGTATTTTCAATGTGTTTTCCATCTATTTCCACGAAAAATTTACCATCAGGAGAAGCACCAAAGATATTTAACATGAGTTCAGATCTTCCTGAACCGACAATGCCAAAAATTCCAACGATTTCTCCTTGATTGACATGCAGCACTTGTTTGCGATCCTGTTTTTCCATGATAGAAAAGAATTTACGTCCGATATGTTTCTCTCTGGTGGGAAATTTTTCTTTTAAACTCCTTCCCAGCATTAAATTGATGAGTTCATCCTGGGTTGTCTGTCGAACCGGTACGGTTTGAATGAATCGCCCATCTTTCAGCACGGTCACCCGATTGCACAAACTCAAAATGTCTTCAAGCACATGCGAAATATAGATAATCGTTACCCCCTTCTTCTGTAAAGATCGGATCGTCTCGAACAGGAGTGTGATCTCATTACGAGTCAGGGGGGTGGTTGGTTCATCAAAAATGATGATATTCGCTTTAAAACTCAACGCTTTAGCGATTTCGACAATTTGTTGATAGGCGACGGATAAATCCCCTGTTTTGCTTGATGGATCAAGTATATGTCCCAAAGATTTTGTGAGTTTCTGAGCGTTCGCGTTCAAAGTTTTTGTATCAATCAGAAATCCACTGGTTTTGGGAAAATCATGCAAATAAATATTCTCAGCTACGGTCATTTCAGGAATAAGATTTCGTTCCTGATAAATAATACTGATCCCTAACTGTTGAGCATCGTGGGGGTTGTGAATATGGACACATTCTTCATTCAAATAGATTTCACCCCGATCTTTGGCAAGCGCGCCTGAGAGAATTTTCATCAGGGTTGATTTCCCGGCGCCATTTTCGCCGACAATCCCATGAATTTCTCCTCGCTGAACTCCAATCGTCACATCTACAAGAGCGTCCACGCCCTCAAAAGACTTGCAAATCCCTTCTAACCGAAGAATATAATCGTTCTGCTGTTCCATGACACTTTCCCCATCTTTCATCATTTTTTACACAGCCATTTTAGGGTATAATTCATCTTACTTTTGATAGGATTGAGCAGAGAGGAGGTGCTGCTGCCCCCTCCTCTCCGGGTGGGCTGTTAGAAGATCGGCTCTACGGCATCAACATTCTCGATCGTCACCATCGTGGACGGCACTACCTGATCTTTCGGGATGGTTTCCCCTTTAAACAGCTTCTCTACCGCCTGGACGCCCTCTTTCCCACAAGTGTCAAAGGTGAAGGTCGCATCCATAAGACCGGCTTTGATCATTTCTTTGGCCTGCGTGATGTAGTCAATCCCGACAACAACAAGCGGCGCCATATCGATCCCGGCGTTTTTAAATGCAAGCATCGCTCCATAGGCCATACTGTCACTTTCGGAATATAAGCCATCAATATCCGGATGAGCCTGGAGCAAATTCTCCATGACCTCAAGCGCCTTTTGGCGCAAGAAATCAGCCGGTTGCTGCGCAACAATTTCAATGTCAGGATATTTCTCTTTCAGCACTTCAACAAAATAATCGGATCTTTCAATCTGAGGAGTTGAGCCAGGAACTCCTTGCAGGTGAATAATCTTTCCCTTTCCATTCAATTGTTTGCCCATATATTCCGCTGCGGCTTTGGCAATCGGCACATTATCAGGTCCAATCCAGGCCGTATACTGATCGCCATCCACTCTTCTATCAAGGAGGATAATCGGAATACCTTCTTGATAAGCCTTTGCTACAACAGGAGTGAGTGGTTTTTGCTCTCTGGGGCTTGTCAAAATAGCATCAACCCCCTGGGCAATGAGATCTTCAATATCATTCACCTGTTTCATAGAGCTACCCTGCGCATCAGTATAAATGAACTTGACATTTTTATACTTTTCAGCCTCTTTTTTGGCAGAATTTACCTGGGAAGCTCGCCAATCATTATTCATATCGTCCTGTGAAAACGCAATAACATAGGTCTTATCCTTGTCCCCCATATACAGATCGCCTTCAGCATACGCGAGGGTCACACTCAACGAGAACATGAGTACAAGTACACATAGACATATTTTTTTCATGGTTTTTTACCTCACTTCATAAAAAGTTATTTGTAGATGAACATTTCTTATTTAATAGTCGAGAATATTGATAACTCCTTAGTTTAACGTAACATCACCTCCTTACCGATGGACAGCCGTGTGCGTCGAAATCCTTTGTGGACGACAACAAGACTGTCCGCAGGTGCGCTTCCTTCTACTTCACCGACAGAACGGCTTTAACAGCTTCGCAGATGGCATCTTCGGTTAATCCGTACTCGACCAGCAATTCCGGATAGGTTTTGGCTGACTGGCCGAAACGATCTTTGACGCCAACCGGGACAATCGGAACTTTGGTTTTCATCAGTGTTTCTGCAATTGCCGATCCCAGGCCGCCATAGATGTTATGTTCTTCTACCGTCACCACTGCCCCGGTTTTCTCAGCAAGAGCGATAATCGCATCGCGCTTCATTGGCTTGATCGTGCCGATATTCACGATTTCACAGGAAATGCCTTCTTTTTCCAAACGTTCTCTCACATTGAGCGACAGGCTGACCATTTGTCCGGTTCCAAAGATCGTCACATCGGTTCCCGGTTTGATCAGGGTCGGTTCTCCTAGTACAAAGCGATATCCTTGATCTAACATGATCGGAGTCTCGTTTCGGTCGAGCCGAATATAAACCGGACCTTGATGTTCTGCCATAAATCTGACCATCGCGCGGGTCTCGATTTCATCAACAGGCGAAAGCACGATCATATTAGGCAACGCTCGCATCAAAGCGAGGTCTTCAATGCTCTGGTGGGTCGCGCCATCGCCAAAATCTGAAAGTCCCGAACTGGAACCGCAGAGTTTGACATTGGTCGCCGGATATGCGACCGACTGTCTGATCTGGTCAAAGGCTCTTCCGGTCAGAAACACGGCAAAGGAATTCACAAAGGGAATCTTGCCTTTTAATGACATGCCTGCGGCAGTAGCAACCATGTTTTGTTCTGCAATACTCATTTCAAAAAAACGCTCAGGAAGATGTTCTTCGATCAGACAGGTCATGGTTGACTTGCTGAGATCAGCATCTAAGGCCACGATATCCTGATTTTTTTTTGCTAACTCAAGGAGTTCTTCTCCATAAGCGATTCTTGGTGCTTTTCCTAATTCCATAATCTCCTGTTAACCCCACCCTCAACCCCTTCCCAAAGAAGGAAGGGGGGATCGGGCAGGTACGATGAATAGCCTCCTCCCCTCTCCTTTGGGGAGGGGTCGGGGGTGGGGTTTTGACAATACTACCGAATTATATTTTTCAATAGTTCAGACAATTTTCGTGTTACCCCTCCTTTATCCCCGTTAACGGGGATAAATCGGAGGTGGCACTTCTCATGTCTGCTTCCTCCCGCTTGCGGGGAGTAGGACGTAACATGAGTTACATAAGTTCTCTCAGGGCTTGTTCATATTGCTCAGGGGTCATATTATTGTGATGAAAGGCCGGGTTATTTTCGGCAAAAGAGACCCCTTTGCCTTTCACAGTATGCGCAATGATGGCTGTGGGTTTGTCCGTACTTGTTTTCGCATTTTCTACAGCCCGAATAATGTCCGGAACAGAATGCCCGTCTATTTCACAGGTATTCCAGCCGAACCCGAGAAATTTCTGTAAATACGGTTGAGTATTAAAGCGTTTTTGAATTGGACCGGTCGCCTGAAGCTCATTATTGTCAATAAATGCAATCACATGATTCAGTTTATAATGAGCGGACGCCATCACCGCCTCCCAATTTTGCCCTTCACTGAGTTCGCCGTCACCGATGATGACATAGGTGTAGAATTCTTCACGATCCAATCTGGCCGCAAGGGCGATGCCGTTGGCAAGCGAAAGTCCCTGCCCTAATGCTCCGGTATTGGCTTCTATGCCTGGAAATAATTTCATGTCCGGGTGTCCCTGAAGCGGGCTGCCCAGGCTTTTTAAGGTATCAAGACGATCTGAAGGCATTAATCCCAGTTCTATCAAAGCCGCATACTGAGCTAACACAGAATGTCCTTTACTGAGGATAAAGCGATCGCGATCTTTTTTGCGCGGTTCTTTCGGATCAAAGTTCATAACCCCAAAATACAATGTTGCGACGATATCAGCAATAGACATTGAGCCGCCTAAATGCCCTTTATCGGTCTTTAACATCAGGACAATGTTTTTGCGCATGATGCGCGCTTTCCGTTGAATGCGTTCTATATCATACTGTGTTTTCATAAATTTCCTCTCTGAATATGTTATTTTCTCACTTCGATGCGTGCGAGTTTTTCATAGAATTGGATAATGCCGCCATGATCGTCTTTAGCCTTGCCATCCACCTTAAGCGCCTGCATGATTTCCATAATCACGCTGGAAAGCGGCACCGGTACTCCGAGTGCATGCGCGGTATCTAACGCATTTTGTAAATCTTTGATGTGCAATTCGATGCGAAAACCCGGTTTGAAATTTCCTTGCAGAACTAGGGGGACTTTGGCGTTTAATACAGTGCTGCCCGCCAATCCGCCGCGAATAGCCTCAAATACTTTTTCCGGATCGACGCCGGCTTTTGTCGCGAGTACCATCGCTTCAGACATGGCCGCGATATTCAGAGCAACGATGATCTGATTTGCAAGTTTTGTTGTATTCCCGCTGCCAATTTCGCCGACCAGGGTTACGGAGCCGCCCATAACTGCCAGGATGTCTTTGACCTGCTCAAAGGCATCTTGGGGACCGCCAACCATGAACGCCAGAGTTCCGTCAATCGCTTTGGGCTCCCCGCCGCTCACGGGAGCGTCCAGCATAATAACCCCTTGCTCTTTTGCTTTGGCCGAAATTTCCTGTGACGCAAGCGGTGCAATCGAACTCATATCCACCAGAATACTTCCTGTTTTTGCCCCTTCCAAGACTCCATTCTTGCCAAGCACCACCTCTTTGACTTCCGGAGAGTTCGGGAGCATCGTCATAATGACCTCGCCAAAGGCTGCCGCCTCTTTTGACGAGGTGGCGGCTTGTGCGCCCGCGGCGACGAGTTCTTGCACCGCTTCAGGCACAATATCATACACCATCAGCGGATAACCCGCTTTGAGCAAATTTTTTGCCATCGGTTTGCCCATCACACCCAGACCGATAAATCCAATTTTTTTCATGCGATTTTCTCCTTTGTCAATTATGTTCGTAGTTCCACCTTCAGGAGGAAGAACACGCTAAAGCGAGAACTACGAATCTGTGTATAAACATCAATTTCTCATGATTTTTGAATCGGATACCTGCCGTAGTCATGCACAGCCTTGCGCCCTGCCAGGTAATTCTCCAAACGGCTTCCGGGCGGTACGACATTACTGTTCGCCACTACTAATCCCCCACCAGGAGCAGCGTGTTGGATGGCATAACGCACTTCTTCTCTTACCTGAGCCGGGCTGCCTGTAATCAGAGTTTCGCAATTGACTCCGCCAAAAAAACAGAGCCGGTCTCCATATCGTTCTTTAAGTTTAGCCAGATCCATCCCGATATTCGGTTGAATTCCATGCCAACCGTCAATCCCGACGACCACTAAATCATCAAGAATCGTCCAGACATTGCCGTCCGTATGTTTGATAAAGTATCCACCTAGAGCATGAATGGCTTCACATTGCCGCTCAATTCCGGGCAGGATAAATTTCTGAAAAAGCTTTTTGCCCATAATCGGGCCGCGATTATCAGAATAATCGTCAGCCGTCATGATCGCATCAACCCCAAGTTCGAACATCGCCTTAAAATAGGCAATCGAACGATTTACATAAACTTCAATCGCCCGCTGCACGAATTCAGGATTGGTGATCATGGCCATTAAGAATTGTTCCATGCCGATGGTTTGTTCCCATGGAAAGGTTCCATCTACCGGCGATCGGGCAACCACAAAATGCGTATCGCCCAGGTGTGCGACCACATACCGAATCGCCTCTAACTCAGAAGGATTAACCTGGAATGGCTCATCGGGATCGGGCAAATCGTCAATACTCATATCCGGAAATTGTTTGCGAACAATGATATTTCCGGCCTCCGGATTTAAATGGACTTCAAACCCTTCGTGATCGATCCAGGAATATTGCCCGGTCATCTGCGGCCGTTTGTATTCGCGCCGGGCTGGAACCACCGGAACTCTGGCATAATCCCATTCTAAGGCGCGGACCGTTTCGACGAGCGCAGTGCAGTAATCCTGCACGATATCCTCCCTCCGTCCGTCCCACAATGCCTCTAATTCCTGCCACCCCATGTTATAAAGGGTGGGATGACCGAGAATCTCTTGCACAAGATGACCGTCAATTTGATTTTCGCCGGTTGGAACCCGGTCGGGTTCGCGGTGCGTCAGAGCTGCAATCACTCGTTCTTTTGACGTCATACCTACGTTCCTTTCGTCTCGATAAACTGTTTGAATTGCTGGGCCTCCGCAACAGTCAGCGCAACAACATACAGATACCCCCTTCGCAGGCAGGGCTGTGAAGTTCTCGCAGAGAGAACCTGTGTACCCCCCTTATTCCCCCCGCAAGCGGGGGGAAACGGATCACCTTCCCCCGCTTGCGGGGGACTGAGGGGGTAGAACTTCACAGCCCTGCCCTTCGCAGGGAAGTTTGGCGAGGATCAGTTCTAACTTGCTCTGATCCGGATAGCTCCGGCTCAGCAGACATGTTTGGCAGAGTACTTTTGGGAATTCAGATCGTTTTTATTCCATCGCTTTTTCTGTATTGATGAGATGTTCGCGCATAAGCGATACTGCCAACTCTTTATCTCGTGTTTTTATGGCTGCAATGATCTCTTTATGGTAATGTAGGCCAGGAGCCGTGCCCATTTTTCTCACAATCTGCTCCATGACCGCGTGAAAAATGTCTTTGATGATACTATTGGCTTTGATCACAAACGGATTTTTTGAAGCTTTCGCAATGAGGAGATGAAATTCTAAATCTATTTTGGCGACTTTCATATAATCGTTTTGAAAGTGCTCATGTTTTTGAAGATTTTCTTCTAAGGCCCGGATATCAGTATCATCAGACCTTTCAACTGCGAGAGCGACGGCGCCGACCTCGATAATCTCGCGATACTTAATCAATTCGAGAATGTTTTCTCGATTCAGCACCATTATGGGTAAGAAGTCGCTCATATATGAGTCAGCTTCTAATTGTTTGACAAAAGTGCCTTCCCCCTGCCGAGCTTCTAATAATCCGAGAGACACTAATTGTTTCAGGGCTTCGCGCACTGAGATCCGGCTGACTCCCAGCATCTTGACCAGTTCATTTTCAGAGGGGATTTTTTCGCCTGTGGTCCAGGTACCATTGATAATGTTGTGTTTTAATTGGTCATAGACCTGAGAAGCAACGCTTTTTCGTTGGATTTTGTTTACTACAGGTTTTTTTGTCATTGAGTAGCTCTTACATAAATTAACATGCTGCGTAACTTCAAATGACTCACTTTGGCATGGATACCGGAGGGCACGGGCGGCTTCACTCATTCTCAGATTAAAGCCTGAGGGTAGGCCGCTGAAATTACACATCACGTAAATTATAAGTTGTCTTATGACTGACATAAGTCATAATATTTATTCTCTATTTCTGTCAAGCATTTTTTGAAAAATTATTGCTGTCAATGATTTTGCGTCAGAACGTATATATTCTGCTTCGAGGTTTCCCGGTCTTCAAACGAAGTCGAGATTAGACACAAATTATTTGAAATCCGGCATTGTGAAAGAAACGATCGAATAAATGTTTCTGACGAAGAAATTCTTGACAGATTTTAGCGCATTGAACGCGTTCAATCGTTTTTAAGCGTTGATGTCATCCGCCGCAAAATGATTCCGGCGGAGGGAGGACATACATCAATACAGATATTCGCCTGGGGATTTCCGGTGGCAGCGCAGTGACCGACCGCAATGGCCATGCCTTTCTCATTTGCATGGGCTTCGGCCCGCTGCCCCACCAGAAAAGTCTGCTGTTTGGAGAGCAGGCGCTGTTCTTGCAAGCGTTCAAGCGCAAAGATCAGGTTGCCCATACAGGTGCAGCAGGCACCTTCAGCGACGATCTGACAGGGAAATCTCCGGGAATAATGAGGGGGCGCTTGAAAATGGACTGGCGTTGTGGGTTGATTGAGGGACATCACCTCAATGCTGTTCAGATCGCAAGTTCCCAGACCTGCATCCGCGCTGTAGGCAATATGCTGAATTGAACGGGGAGCATAGCCCAACATATCCGCGACCACACTGTCCACTTCCACCGGATTTGTCCCCAGCAGCAGACGCTCCATCGCGACCGGTGTTTGACCGGTTTCGCTTAAAAGATCTCCTTGCAGCCCATCCACCAGAATCAGGTCAGGTCGCAGCACGCTGTTGAGCTGCACAATCGCCCGGCTCAGGTCAACGCTGTGAAAGCGGGTTTTCAGGGCGCGCGGCATCACGCCTTTGAGATTTTTCAGAGCGCAGGTGATGCGCGTGAAGGAATGGGCTTTCATGATCGGCGCATTGATCAGAACATCGCACGCAAGCACGGTTTGCGCGATTTCCAGACTTCGGAACGGGCCGTCAACCGGCACGGATTTCGTCACAAAGCGGTCGCGTTCGAGGTCAACCAACTTCAGTCCGTAGCGTTTCGCCATCTCCTGATAGCCACACACCGCAAAGGCCTGGGTTGCATTATACCCCATCCCACTGCCATCCGCAATCGTGATACGTGACACACCCTGCTGTTTCAGGGTTTCGACCAGTGATTCAATCACGCGCGGGTCCGTATTCACCCCCTGCCAGTTCCGGCGCGAGACCACCAGATTCGGCTTGATAACCACAGTGTCGTTGGGTTGAACAGAACTCAGCGCCCCGGTCGTTGCAAACAAGCGTTGTACCATCGTGTAAGCAGTATTCCCATAAATGACATGAACTTTTCCCATGGCGACTCCTCCTTGTTAAGCTCTCCGACATACTGCCCGGCAGCCGCATAATTGTCAACGAAAATCCGCATAATCAAGCATTGTGGAAGAGTTCATCGAATACATGTTACTGACAAAGAAAGATGTCAAACTGCGTAAAGTGATTGAAACAGACGGGAAAGGGATAGATTTGGTGATGATAAAAGTTACTCTGAAAAATGTCATGTTCCTTTCTTCTGCCTATGGCAAGATATAAAATGCTCCCCGACCTTTGCCGCGCATGGTTAATTGGCCGTTGTGTTTGAGTTGGCGCAGAAGGTTTGCGGCTTGTTTTTCAGTCAGTTGACACAAATCCATCACGTCTTTACGCGTAATGAGGTAGACACTAAATGGCGCGAACGCGGCACACTGATTTTCGCAACCCGTTTTCCCTCAATTTCAAGAGCCTCTATTCGAACTCCAAGAGGAGGATTCGTGCGGTTGGCAATCAACGCAGCTAAAGAGGTAAGCTGCTGATGTTGAGGATGCAACCCGGTTATTGTACCGTCATCCTCCACGCCCAGATAGATTTCTCCGCCTTCTGTATTTGCCAGACAAACGACGGTTGCAACCAGGTCATGATCCGGCCGATGTTTCCGGTCGCTTTTAAATTCAATTGTAAGAGATTCTTTTTCAGGAAGCATACATGTCCTTCAACATGGTTGATGTTCTTTCCTGATAAATTAGTATACGGTCTTTGAATCATATTGCTGGATTTGTGTGAGAGGTGTCAAGCAGAAATCTGTGATGTTTCTGTGAAAGACTTTGTCAAACACTACAGCGGATACAAGAATTCAACGGATAAAAGAAGAAATCCGTTCCATTCTCAAATCCGGTGTAGTGTTCCAGGTAAAAAATTCGTTCCATTTCCAAATTCGTTGTAGTGTTTCAATGTGTTCAATATCATCACGGTTCTTGAGAAGCGGCGTCTATGTTTCATACACGCATTTTCTGGCTTCGTCGGCAAAGGCGGCGATCAGTTCCGGTTTGGCGTCGAAAAAGTGATCTGAGGGGGCCAGAATATAACCGCCGTTTGCTCCGGCCGCGTCGAAACAGCGACGCACAGCCGTCCGCGTCTCTGAGGGAGTCGAATGCTGAAGATATTCCCCCTGGTCAAAGCCGCCGATCATACAGACTTTGTCGCCAATACGTCGTTTAGCCTCGGCCAGATCAACATCTGCGCCCATGCCTGGCGGGGTAAAGGTTTCCATGGCATCCGGCCCCATAGCGGCAATGTCTTCTAAAATCGGCATCATGCCGCCGCAGGTATGATACACAATGCGCTGTCCGGCTTCGTGCGCAGCGGCAATGATTTCACTGTCATACGGCGCGACGAAGGTTCGAAAGAGTTTAGGTGAAATCACAGTAGTGGAAGCGTCGCCGCCGCCCAGTTCCAGGATGTCATATTTGGCGCCTTTGAGGGAACGCACAAACCCGAGCTTGCGGCTTTGCAGGATTTTCAACAGTTCATGCACCCATTGCGGATCATCGTAGGTCGCCATGATCATCTTCTCCGTACCGACAATACAGCAGGCATCCTGCCAGGTTCCGGGCTGGCCGAACACATCGAAGCAGCAGATATGACCGCGAATCAAGTCCCTGCCGCCAAAGACTTCAGCTTCGCGGTTCACCTGTTCGACGTCACATTGAGGAGTCGTCACGTATTTCGCAATAAGGTCAATATCCCGCTTCTCTTTCACCGGATATTCTACCACCCAGGTCGTGTAGGCGTTAGATTGCGTGACCATCGTCAATTCCCTTTTCGGAGTGACAAAATGATACCGAACCATTGTATATTCAGGATGAGGCAGTTCCTCAAGCGTAACGCGCCAGGCATCGCTCGCAATGCGTCGGCTTTCCAGAAATCCGATCTCATCCTGCTGCGGATCGTAATATGTGCCTTGCGATTCATCCGGTTTGTGCGGCACAGTCCAGTGAATCGGGTCAAACCCGAAATAGTCGAAAAACTCGTTAAAGGAAATGCCGTGCATGTATTTTTCTAAAAAATAGGGCATCACATGATGGGTCGTGACCGGCAGTCGATCCGGAATTTTGCGTTGAATTGCCGTTAACAGTCTTGCTTTTGATGTCATCGCTGGTTTCCCTCCTGTGAAACTACAAGGATGACTCATAAGCAAGGAGGTATTATCCCCAGTTATATGAAATCCTTGTAGTTTCATTGCGCCAGGTGAACGTTAGCTCATAACAACTCCTGTTCAAATAGGTTGCTTCGCATAGCTTTTATGAAGTTCTCTCTCAGCCTTTGACCGCTCCTTCGGCCAGTCCGGCCACAAAATATTTTTGCAGAAAGATAAAGACCACCACAATGGGAACCGAGACGATAATCGCCCCGGCAAACAAAGTCGGATAGTCAATCGTCCATTGTCCGAAAAAGTCAAGAATTCCTACGGAAATCGTACGCATCTCTTTGCTGGTCATAACCGTCAGCGCGTAAATCATCTCCTGCCAGGTGGCGATCAAAATCCACACGATGGTCGCTGTCACGCCCGGTTTTGAGATCGGCAGCACCACTCTGAAAAACGCGCTTAATTTTGTGCAGCCATCAATAATGGCCGCTTCTTCAATTTCAATGGGAATATTATCGAAAAATCCTTTCAGCATCCAGATCGAGACCGGCACCGTAAACGTTAAATACGCCAAAATCAATCCGGGATACGAATTAATCAACCGCAGGGCTTTTAACACCTGATACACAGGAATAATGATGATCGTAATCGGAATAAGCTGGCTCAGTAAAATACCGATAAACAGCGTTTGCCTGCCCCAAAAGCGCAAACGTGAAAACGCATAGGCGGCAAACAGGGAAATCGTCAGGGCTGCAACGGCGGTGCCGACGGAAACGAGGATCGAATTGAGAATATAACGCACAAACGCCGGATATAAGGCGTTTTTATAGTTCTCGAAGGTATAATTCGCTGAAAAAATCGTGCGTAAAGAATACTGCTCTCCAGGTGGTTTTAATGAAAAATTCACGGCCCAGAGAATCGGTAATAACACGACGATCAGGAGCAGCAGACTGATAAAGAAATTACTGGTATTAATCAGATGTTGTTTGCGATAAAATTGCACTATAAGGCCTCCCTTTTGCGTAATTCTCTGACATAAAACAGACTGATGAATAAAATACCGAGTAAGGCGATTACTGCAATAGCGGCGGCGTAACTGAAACGAAATTGTCGAAAGGCCTGTTCATAAATTTCCAGAGGGAAAATTTGGGTGGCCTTATTCGGGCCTCCGTTCGTCATCGCATAGATAATATCAAAATAATTGAAGGTCCAGATGGTTGTCAGCAATAAGGTAATACGAATAATTCCGGTAATTTCGGGGATGATCACATAGCGCAAGCGCTGCAAAAAGTTTGCGCCGTCAATCATAGCGGCATCCAGTAAATCAACGCGCACGGATTGAAGCGCGGCTAAGTAAATGACCACTGAAAACGGAAAACCTTTCCAGACGGCGACCACAATGACAGCCAGCAAAGCTGTGCGTTCATCGGCCAGAAAAGCTGTGTAATCAGCAATGATTCCGAATTTCAGGAGCAGCGCATTGACCAGCCCGACCTGCGGATTATACATAATTTTCCAGATCACGCCGACAATCACGCCCGGAATCACCCAGGGGACAAGCAAAAGACTCCTGAACAGGTTGCGAGCAATCACGATCGTATTGAGAAAAAGCGCAAATGTCAATCCGAAAAAAAACTGAAACCCGACGACCGCCACAGTCCAGATCACGGAATTTTTCAGCACTTTCCAAAATAACCCGGATTCAAAAATTTTGATATAGTTTTTGAATCCGACAAATTGGGGGTTGCGGTTGACAAACGACGCATTTAAAAAACTGAGATGGATTGAACGAACTAAGGGGTAAAGAATGAGCACCAGGAGCAAAATGACGGCCGGGAGCAGAAAAAAGTACGCGGTGCAGAGATCTTTCTGGCGTTGTTTCACAGTATTATCCCTTCACGGAAATGGTGGTTTCGGGAATGCATCCTCGAAATTCCCGAAACCCTGGCAAAATGGAGTTATTTCGGGAATTTCGAGGATGCATTCCTGAAATAACCTGACAAAATACCGGACGCCTTAAAAATATTCATCCAGAAGGCCCTGAATTTCCTGGCTGGCGGATTCTACGGCGTCTTTCACCGGGGCCCCGGTAAAAATACTTTGTACCATATTCTGCTGAACTTCAGAGACCTGGGGATAAATCGGTGAAATCGGTCGCGGTTTGGCGCGCAGCAGATGTTCGAGCATTAACTCAGGTTTCTTCTTATTTTTCAGCATCTCTTTGCTGGCTGCAATATTGGCCGGCACCAGGGCAGTGACTCCCACATTGATTTCCGGCGAGGTCATGAATGCCACAAATTTAAACGCCGCATCTTGATGAGCGGATTCCTTTGAAATCACCATTGTCCATCCGCCTAACGTGCCGATCGGCTCTTTGTCTTTTGGCGCCGGGCTTACCGTAATACCCCAGTCAAAATCTACATCGCCCATGCTGTCTTGTCCCAATTGCGGGAACCAGAACATGGCGACTTTCTTATTTTTGAACAGCGCCAGGTTATCTTCACGCACAGCGGCAGCCACCCCTACTGGCGCGAATTTTTCAAGCGATTGATACTGCTCAAGGGCTTCAATCACCTCAGGGCTGTTCATGGTGCAGGTCTTGCCATCTTCAGAGGTGATCGTTCCGCCATTGGAATAGATGAATTTATCAATTACCACAATGGTGCCCTCGCTTTTACCGCCGGGAAGAGCCAGTGCCCATTGTTCTTTGTCTGGTTTGGTCAGCGTTTCGCAAGTTTTCACAAACTCCTCCATCTCTAAGATCGGAGGGTTCTCCGGATCTAAGCCGGCCGCTAGAAACATCTCTTTGTTATAAAAGGTGAAAGACCACACATCCAGATCCGAGGGAATACCCCAGATCTGGCCGTTCCAGACCGTTGAGGCCCATGCGCCCGGATAATAATCCTCGGCCTTTATCTTATATTCAGCAATATAATCATCTAAGGGAATAATAGCGTCTGCGGCGGCAAACTCTGAATTCCAGATTTGATCGACAAGAAACACATCCGGTGCGGTGCCCCCTTCGATCGCTACCAGCAGTTTATCGCGGTATTGAGCATAAGGGGTCACGGTTAAATTCACTTTGATACCCGGGTTTTCAGCTTCAAACCTGACAATTGAGCTTTTGACATATTCTTCAACTTTGGGCGATTCCTGTTCTACCCAATATTCCAGGGTAATGGGATCCGCCGCAAAAAGCGACGTACTGAATAACAGAACACTCAACATACACGCAATCATCCGCAATGCTTTCATGATCTTACCTCCTCATTATCGTGCAAAAACCTGCTTTGCACTCGTAACTGTTATGAAGATAGACTTATTTAATTCATAAATATATCCGCTTGTTTGGCTTGGATGTTCGTGCGGCTCTCACCACCTTTATCCTCTGTAAATGCAGCGCAAAATTGTAGTTCGCGCCCGCGAAACTGAAGTTTCGCGCTGCATTAGAATAATACTATGTGGGAAGCATCTGGAAAAAATCTTGCAATACCAGGGCGACGCCTCCGTATAAGTGAATGTCCTTTCCAAGTTTGGATGGGAGCACGGTGACTTTGTTTGCAATGACCGAAAATGCCCGTTTTTTTACACTTTCCTGTAATTCAGCGACAATCATGCTCAAATCAACGTCGCCAATATCATTGGGAGCGACGATGATATACTCCGGACTGAAAATATTCGCAAGCGACACCGCACCGATTCCTAAATAGTGCGCCTTCTGCTGGATTACACTGTGGGCAGTCACATTTCCGGAGCCGGCTGCTTGAAATAAGGATTCTATACTTGAAAGCGAGGTATCAGCGGCGGCTTTCTGATATTGGCAGACCAGATCGGCAAAACTTCCATAGAGTTCAAGGCAGCCGAAGTTGCCGCAAATACACTGCGCGCCGTGCGCATCTACCGTGATGTGTCCGATTTCCGCGACCACATCATCCTCGCCGCGATAGAGCATACCATCAATAATTACGCCCGCGCCAATCCCGACTCCTATTGAATACAGCACGAAATTACTGACGCCGACGCCATAACCAAACCAGCTTTCGGCTAAAGCCGAGACATTGGCGTCATTATCGGCAAACACCTGAATGCCAAATTGCTCTTGAATCGCCTGTTTAATCGGAACATCGCGCCAATCAAACGGAGCGGCTGAGGATGTCGTTCTGCCGGTTTCGCCCGATCCCAGGAGAATACCTTTCTGCGCGTTAATCGGCCCGGGAGCAGAAACGCCAATGCCTAACACATCCGAGAGAGCCAGAGGATAACCTTGCAGGATCTTCTGAATACACTCCTTCACCGCCTGAACAATCGCCCGGCTGTCCTGATTGAGCATACTGACCTGGCATTCATGCTGATACAACAAATTTCCGGCTAAATCGAACAACGCGCTTTTAAGCGTACGTCGTCCGGCATAGACTGCAATAATTTTATATTTTTCTCGATTGATGGTTAATCCAACAGGTTTTCGGCCGCTTGATGTGCTGGTGTCTTCGTTATCCGTTTCCTGGATAAGCCCTTGTTCCAATAAATCACGAGTGATCTTGGTGATCGTCGCCTGGGTCAGGCCGGTAAGAGTTGCGATGTCTTTGCGCGCGATCCCGCTATTTTGCTGAATAATGCGGAGTGCCAGGGAGCGATTGTGGATTTTGATCAGTTTCGCGTTTTTGCCATTAGTATTTTGCATAGAGAATCAGGAGATGTTATTTAATTAAGTTAATTAACTTAATTAAATAATAGAATAATCCTGTCAAGAATTTTTTTGCCGTATTAGACATTGTCAGAACCTAAGTTCGCAGCCAACGCTTTAGCGTTGTTTAATGACAAAAAAACCGGGTTTTTTCAAAAAACCCGGTTTTTACACACCTAGATTCAAAACTTCATTTCCAGAGAAAAAGGTTCTATCCGCGCAGTTCTTTGATCCATTCTTTGACGACTTCAACCGAGGGCACACGCGCCACGCTTTTGACGCGTTCGCGCACGGAAAGGACGGCCGGCGTATTCGGGACGCCGTATTCGGCAATTTCTTGCGCCTCTGTTACGCGCAGCAGTTCGACCGTACTGCCCAGTTCTTTGGCGGCTTGATTGACATTGGCCCAGGTCTGATCTGCATCCGCTCCGGTTCCCAGCACGAGTAAACGACCGTGCGCCTGGCGCAAACGCATGGCAAAACGCTGGTTGATGCGATCCTGAATCGCTTTGATCAATTCTTCCTTTGGCGGAATAATGCTCACAAAGCGAATTTCTCCATCAATACAGATGGTTGGTACGTTTTTGACCATCAAGCCGAGCATGAATTCCACGGCTTCTTTTTCTTTAATCTTATGTTCGCGCCACAGGATCAAGTCCCCGAAGTAGTCAGCCACGTCGCGCACGGCTTCCACCATGTATTGGCAGGGCGCGCAGGCTTCGGAATCGAGGGTGATCACATCCACCACCACTTTCGACGCCTGGCCGTAATCACGCAGATCGAGCCTGGTTTTGACTTCCTGCTGTTTCTCCAACAGCTTGCGAGCGACATCGCGTTGATAGGGATCATGCACCAGTTCCGCCACCGCGCGCAGATTGGCCGGCGGCACGCGATAGGGCAGATCGCAGCCCGGAGCCAGAATATAGCCGCTATCGCCGCCAAGGTCCAGGGTTTCCAGCGTATGCCGCCGGACGTCATCTTCGCTGCCCATTAACAACACCACTGTTAATTGCAAGTTGCCGCCAAAAGACACGCCATGCTTTTGCGCCACGCCTTTCACAAAATCCAGCGGAATATTTTCATCCACACACACATTATCAGGTCCGGATTGGCACATGACTTCCAGATTTTTCTGGGCATGGCCGCACACAAAAAAGGACGAGAAGGCATTACGCTGCCGGATATCATCAAAGAGTTCGGTCGCATAAGGCAACACGAAATTTTTAAAGGCGCGCGGCGAAATCTGGCTGGTCATCGGATCGACCGAGGCGATCACATCACATCCGGCCTCAATATACATCGCTGCCATGCTTTTGGCGACATTCGTACAAAATGCCAGGAGTTCTTTAACTTCCCCTGGATAATCAAACATATCCGTAAAAATCTTTGTTCCTTTAAGGTGCAGGGCCAATGTGAAAGGCCCGGTAATCAGGCCATACAAGGCCACATCGTGCTGATCAGCCCTGAGCAAGCGGATCGCCTTCAGCATTTCGGGAATGCGTCCGAAGCTTTCATCCGGCAGTGATAAGGCTGATAACGGTTGCGATTCCAGGACGTGCGAGACAACGGCCGGAGGGTTTTCCGAGGCCCACTGCAATGCACATCCCAGGGCCTCGGCCTCAATTTGCAGATCGAACATGACCGGAATACCATCGGGGCGATACTGCCAAATCGCCTCGCGCACGCCCTGAGCGATCAACTCGCCTGATTTCAAATATTCTTCCGCGCTTTTGCCAATCAATGCTCCGCCATGACACCCCACAAAGGGCAGCCAGGGCACACGCTCCGTTTTCTTGCTGGTCAACGCATCAAAAATAAGTTGTTTTCCCATAAGTCTTTCCTCTATGTGATTTATTATTCATTGTTTGGCATCCTGAACGTGCCAAAGAGCCGTACAGGTGAACAGCCTTATTTAGCCTATATATGAAATGTGAGGTGTATTTGATTCATAACTGTTTCCGGGTCTAAGCCCGGCAGCCCCATATATGGTCTCGCGGCTGGAGGAAAAGGATGTCCCGTTCGAACAATCGGGTTGTTTGAATGAGGTAGATTTCCCGCAAAGATATCGGTAAATTTTTTAATTTTTGCGGATCAACGCCCTGCACGCTCACCCCGGTTCCCAGGGTATCGAATATATATTTTTCCAGGTTGTTCATGTTATCTATCGCTATAATAACATTCTTTTTGCACACTAACATGGCGCATGATATTGTGCAGAAAAAATGTTATCATATTGAAAATATGGCAGTTGTCAATATATAACGATATCCGATCCGCAACAACTTGTTGCAACAACGCTGTTACCTACGCCCGCCCGCTGAGCAGGACTGTGAAGTTCTCCCCCCTCAGTCCCCCGCAAGCGGGGGAAGTCAATCCGTTTCCCCCGCTTGCGGGGGGAATAAAAGGGGGGTCCAGTTTTTCCCCTGCGAGAACTTCACAGCCCTGCGCACACTGAGCAGGATTGTTCAACGATTTTTGCTTCCAGCATACAACACTATCCTGTTTTGTATTTTCGTCAATGAATTTTTTCCGGCGTTACGTTTCTCTGGTAAATAATTCCGCAAAAATTGTGCAAAAAAAAGTGGTCGTCATTCATACGTTTTTATACATTGTCTTAGTAACTACAAGGATTTTTTTATAAGCAAGGATTTCTTGATTTTTGCTTGATAGTCGCACTTTTTCTAAACAAACGTTCTTATGATCGTGTAGATGTGTTATGGGTTTTCAGATGCTCTACCGCAGAGCGAGAGGGATTGTTATGCGTATTTCATTAGGTTATGCTAAAGAAAAAATTGAGGTCAATATTCCTGAGAAAAACCTGCAAGGGATTTTAGCACCTAAAGCGCCGCAGGCCTCGCTTTCCGAGGAAGAGAGTGTGCATCAGGCCCTGCTTAATCCAATCGGTTCACCACTGCTCAAGGAAATCGTGAAACCCGGCGAAAAAGTCGTAATTGTGACCAGCGACATTACCCGTCCCGTCCCAACAGCTAAAATTTTGCCTTTTGTGGTCGAACAATTGAATCAGGCTGGGATTCCGGATCAGGATATTGCCGTGGTGTTCGGTCTTGGTGTGCATCGTCCGCATATACCTGAAGAACATGCTATACTTGCCGGCCAGAAAATGTACGAACGGATGGCCTGTTTTGACAGTACGCCTGAAGAGACGGTTCATCTCGGCGAAACCAGCCGCGGCACGCCGATTGACCTTTCGCGCAGAGTGGTTGAGGCTGATCGCTGTATCTGTTTGGGAAATATCGAATATCATTACTTTGCCGGATTCAGCGGCGGCATGAAAGCGATTATGCCCGGCGTCTCGACCCGCGCTGCCATTCAGGCCAATCACAGCCGTATGGTCGAAGCGCAGGCGATTGCGGGGAAAATCGTGAGCAACCCGGTACGCGAAGACATTGATGAAGTCGCACAATTTTTTCAGGTTGATTTTATCGTCAATGTGGTACTGAATGAGAAAAAACAGATTATTAAGGCTTTTGCCGGTGATGTGGTACAGGCTCATCGCATCGGATGCGCCTATCTTGACTCGCTGTATAAAGTTGAAATCGAGGCTCCGGCGGATATTGTGATCGTCACTCCCGGCGGATTCCCCAAAGACATCAATCTGTATCAGGCGCAAAAAGCCTTGGATAACGCCAAACATGCTGTCAAAAAAGGAGGCGTCATCATTTTGTTGGCGGCCTGTTCCGAAGGATTAGGCGAGCACGTGTTCGAACGCTGGCTGCTGCATGCGCCGAATCCGCATTTCATGGTGGAGGAAATTCAGCGTCATTTTGAACTCGGCGGACACAAGGCCGCTGCAATGGCGATGGTGATGGAAAATGCATCGATCTTTCTGGTTTCCACCTTTTCGCCGGAGTTTACCCGAAAAATGTTCATGGTCCCTTTTCCGGATCTTGAAACTGCCCTGCAACAGGCTTTACAGGAACAGGGAAATCAGGCCAGCGTTCTGGTTATGCCCTACGGCGGTTCGACCCTGCCAATCGTACATTATAGATAGCCCTACCCGTAGCGCCATCCCGGAGCATAAAAGCATCCCGCCATTCATTCCCTGAAAGAGATACAGACACGAGAAGTCAGTTCGCCCAGCCACCAATGGCCGGTCTCAAAGCTGAAGCGGGCTGACCTGTCTGCGCCTGCCTGTGCAGACAGGTCAGCGTCCTTTCGCGTTGAGACTGGTAATTGATGGCCAGGAGACAGAGCACACGAGGTTGCCCCTCACGTTATCCCTCCCCCTGTCAGCTTCGGAGAAGGGCAAAGAGATGCTTCATCATCACATATATTTTCCTTCATTCAACAGGGATTTGCATTCCTTTCCGAAACTAAAAACACCTCCAAAACAGAATTAACAGATTTCTAATAATCGCATAATACTGGTTTAATACCCTTTTTTTAAATAAGACACGTCGTTAAATGAAAAAGGGTTTTTTTTGAATGCCCTGATGTCGGTAACTATCCAAAAGGAGAAATATTGATGATGTCAAATCGTATGAAACTATCGTGTATAGTGTTCTCGTTCAGTCTTTTGCTGGCTGTTTCAGCATTTGCGGTAGAAGTAGATCCCGCTCTTTCGAATTATGAAGCTGTCAGCGGCGTGTCCGGTAATCTGAAAGCCATTGGCTCAGATACGTTAAATAACCTGATGGCGTTGTGGGCTGAAGGATTTAGCGCCCTGTACCCAACGGTGAAAATTTCGATTGAGGGCAAAGGCTCTTCGACCGCGCCGCCGGCTTTGATTGAAGGAACTGCTCAGTTTGGACCAATGTCACGGGAAATGAAGGCGCAGGAAGCGGATGAGTTTGAGAAAAAGTTCGGGTACAAGCCAACGGAATTGAAAGTGGCGGTTGACGCGCTGGCTGTGTTTGTCCACAAAGATAATCCGATTGAATCGTTGAGCCTGACGCAGTTAGATGCGATTTTCTCGAAAAACCGCGCTGGCGGATATCCGAAGGACATCGCCACCTGGGGCGATCTCGGGTTATCCGGTGAATGGGCTGACAAACCGATTTCTCTCTATGGTCGTAATTCAGCCTCCGGCACTTACGGCTATTTCAAAGATGTCGCGCTCTTCAAAGGCGATTATAAAGATACGGTCAAAGAACAGCCCGGTTCGTCGGCTGTCGTGCAAGGCGTGGCTTCTGACAAGTACGGCATCGGCTATTCCGGCGTGGGCTACAAAACCGCTGACGTACGCATTGTTCCATTATCTATCAGTGAAGGCGATGAAGCCTTTGACGCGACCGCAGAAAACGCGTATAGCGGCGATTATCCGCTGGCTCGTTTTCTCTACATCTATATCAATAAGAACCCCAATGAAGCCCTTGATCCGCTGCGCGCCGAATTCATCAAATACATGGTGTCCAAAGAAGGTCAGGGAGCGGTGATCAAAGACGGATTTTATCCGATTTCCAAAGCTTTAGCCGATCTTAACCTGGAAATGACCGGTTTGAAGTAAGCGAGAAACCGTAGAAGAAACCGGGTTTTTCGAAAAACCCGGTTTCTATAAACTATTCATGAAATCAGAAAAAGCTCATAAGCAACAGACGCAAGATGTCATTTCTTTTCAGCGAAAGAAGCAGGTCAGCCGCAAAGTGCTGATTGCGGATTGGTGCGCGGACCGGATCATTACGATTGGCGGAGTGCTGGTCATTCTTGCCGTGCTCGGCATTCTGGTATTTTTGGTCAGGGAAACCTTCCCGTTATTTCAAAGCGGAGAGATGACAAAGGCCAGCAGTTATACCGTGGAAATCCCGACTGGACAGGTGCTCGCACTCACGATGGATGAATATAAAACCCTGGTGTTTACCCTGTTTGCCGATGGCGCATCTTCTCTCCGTCACGCCGTAACCGGAGTCAAATTGCCGCCGCCGCATCTTGATTTTCAAGGAAAAACGATTACGGCTGTCGCCAATACCATTGATCAGACTCATCTGGCAATCGGATTTGCGGATGGCAGCGTGCAATTTGCGGAAATGCAGTTTGTCACGGAAATTGTGCCGGCTGACAGGCTGCCTCAACATCTACAACCGATTGATGAACGCGATAGTACTGACGGCATCGCTGTTTATTCGCGTATTCCGGGCAACCAGTTCAGAAAGATTCACTACAACATTCACGTAGATGATCCGCTGGAAGTCACGAGCAGCGGCGCGGCGGTTGCTGCGCTTGATTATCGTGTCAGCGGCAAAGCGGAACGCCAATTAAAAGCCTTTGTGGTGGTTGATCAGGCAGGACAGATCACGCTGAATTTAGCGAAATCGAAAATGAATCTGATGACCGGGAAACCCAGCGTCACGGTCGAGCACATTAGCTTGCCGCCGCTGCCTGAAGGGGTGGCTGCATCGCTCTATGACGTGCTGCTCACGCAAAAAGCCGATGCGGTGATGGTTGCCAGTGTGGACGGAACGGTGTATCGCTACAATACGCAAAACATGAAATCGCCGTTTCTGGTGGAAATAACCCGCGTTCTTCCACCCGATACGCCATTGAGCGCGTTTCATTTTTTACGCGGGGAACAATCCCTGGTGGTTGGCGGCGCAGATGGTTCGTTGGGCGTTTTTTTTCTGGTACAGCGAGCAGGCAATGGCTCGCAGGACGGACAGACCCTTGTGCAGGGGCGGCCTTTTGCTTCGACCGCCTCAGCCATTCGTCATTTTTCAGCGAGCAATCGCGGTAAAAGTTTTGCCCTTGCGCTTGAAAATGGCGATATTCTGGTGCTGCACGGCACAAGCCAGAAAACTCTGGCGAGATTTCCGGCGGAACAACCAGGCGTGTCGTATCGAAAAATCTTATTAGCCCCCCGTTTTGACGGACTGCTCGCTTTGCAAGAAAATGGGCAGGCGCGTTTGTGGGAATTTGAGGTGCCTCATCCTGAAACCACCTTCCGCACCTTATTTCAAAAAGTGTGGTACGAAGGCTATGCCGAACCGGGCTATACCTGGCAGTCAACCGGAGCTACGGAAGACTTCGAATCCAAATTTTCGCTGATCCCGTTGATTTTCGGCACAATCAAAGCCGCGCTCTACTCCTTGTTCTTTGCCGTGCCCATTGCTATTTTAGGCGCGATTTATACCTCTGAGTTTCTGCATCTGCGCGTGCGCAGCGTGGTCAAACCGATCATGGAAATGATGGCCTCGCTCCCTTCTGTCGTCTTAGGGTTTGTAGCGGCCTTAGTGCTGGCCCCGATTGTTGAAACCTGGATTGCCGCAGTGATCTTAGCCTTTGTCGCCATTCCGGCCGCCCTGATGTTCAGCGCGTTTCTCTGGCAATTACTCCCCTTCCATTTCGCCAACCGCTGGCGCGGTATCCCGAAATTCAGCGTGATGATCGCGGTCATGCTCGCCGCGATGTTCGTCACATATCAATTGGGACTGTGGTTTGAAGTAATTTTTTTCAACGGCGATTTCAAAGCCTGGGTCAACGGCGACCTCGGAAGCGCGACGCCCTTTCTGTTTCTTTTGCTGCTGCCCCTGTCGTTCACCTTGATTGCCGCTGCTGTCACAAGATTTTGGGGACGCCGCACCTCAATGTTGATGCTCATAATTTCACCGTTTCAAGCCGCGCTGTTCGACATGGTCAAGTGGCTGCTGATGGTTGGCGCTTCAGTTGCCCTCTCATACACCCTTGCCTATTTTTTCACCGCCTGTGGTTTCGATGTGCGCGGAAGTTTTGTGAATACGTATGTGCAGCGCAACACGCTGATTGTCAGTTTTGCTATGGGCTTTGCGATTATTCCCATTATTTATACGATTGCCGAAGACGCCTTGAATGCGGTGCCTGAACATTTACGCGCCGCAAGCCTCGGATGCGGAGCAACACCCTGGCAGACCGCGTTGTATGTGGTGCTGCCGACGGCGGTGAGCGGGGTGTTTTCAGCGATTATGATCGGCATGGGACGCGCGGTCGGCGAAACCATGATTGTGGTGATGGCGGCCGGAAATACGCCGATTCTGGATTGGAATGTGTTCAACGGCTTACGCGCGCTGTCGGCGACGATTGCGGTTGAACTGCCGGAAGCTGTGAAAAACGGAACGTTGTACCGTATTCTCTTTCTGTCCGGCCTGGTGTTATTTGCCATGACTTTTGTGATTAATACGATAGCTGAGATCGTCCGCATTCGTTTTCGTAAACGGACGTCTCAGCTTTAGAGGATTCTTGTTATGATGGTCAAAACACGCGCGATGTTCGCACAAGAAGAAACTGCTGAAGCAGTGATGGACGATCTGTTCACGACGATTCCCGAACACGTCCTTACAGAGGAACGCACAACGGTCCGTTCGAAAAAAGCCATGAGCGGGGCCAATTTAACCGCACGGGGCGAGCCGTTTCTCTGGGGCATGGGAGGCGCTTTGGTTTTGGGGGTGTTGATGATTTTCGGATTTCTCACGTTAATTTTTTGGAACGGCATCAGCGCCTTTTATCCGAAACCGATCTATATGGTTGCGCTCAAAAACGGACAAATTATCGCCGGAGAACCGTCTCGGGATGAACTCTTCAAACCGGCTGCGGCGCTGCTTGAATCCCTCGATCCTACTCTTCGTCATGAAATTGAGGAGAATCAGGGCTTTGCCAGTCGCGTATTGTACCGAACCGGCAATTTCGATCTCTACAACGAAGACTTCAAATGGATCGCTGAATATGAGGTTCAGAATGTCAGCGATCCCCAGGATATTTACTTTGTAGAGCGGATGGAATGGGGGCCCTTTATCGGTTTCATCAAAGCCCTTCATCTGAAAGAAATCGTGTTCGAAAGCGACGCGATCAATTCGGAAATCTTATCTAAGAGCTTAGAAGAGGCGCGAAATCGGCGCGACCGTATCAGAAAGATCGAACGCAAAGAAATCGGGACGATTAACTATGCTCTGGAACAACAACGCCTGGCCTTGCGCAAAATCGAACTGAAATACGGCAAGAACAGTGCACACTATCAGACAGCTTCCACCGCCTATGAAAACCAAAGCGCCGAACTGGAACAACGCTATGCGGAACTGCAAAAGAATGCGAACGCCATGAAATTGAGGGATGAAGACTATACGATTGTGCTGAACGATGTGACCGGCCAGGAAAAAATCCTGCGTTTGTCAAAGCTTGTACGCATTTATCCGGCCAATGCCCTGAGCACGTTTCAAAAACTGGGCGTGTATTTTTCGCGCTGGGGAGAATTTTTAACGCACGAACCGCGCGAAGCCAATACGGAAGGCGGCGTTTTTCCGGCTATTTTCGGCACCTTTGTCATGACCACCCTCATGGCTTTTGCTGTCGCCCCCTTTGGAGTGATGGCGGCCTTATATCTGCGTGAATATGCAAAACAAGGGCGGTTGGTTTCGGTTGTACGCATCTGCGTCAACAACCTGGCCGGTGTGCCTTCGATTGTGTATGGCGTGTTCGGATTAGGCTTTTTTGCCTATATCATCGGCGCATCCATTGATCAACTCTTCTATCCGGAACGCCTGCCCAATCCGACCTTTGGAACCGGCGGAATTTTATGGGCTTCCTTTACTTTAGCCTTATTAACCGTGCCGGTTGTCATTGTCGCCACAGAAGAAGCATTATCTGCCGTTCCCAGGTCATTACGCGAAGGCTCGCTCGCCTGTGGCGCATCAAAATGGCAGACGATTAAGTACATTGTGCTGCCCAAAGCCCTGCCCGGCATTATGACCGGCTTGATTTTAGCTATGGCGCGCGGCGCCGGCGAAGTTGCGCCGCTCATGTTGGTCGGTGTGGTGAAAATTGCCCCGGAATTGCCGATTGATCGCTTTTTCCCGTTTATTCACCTGGAACGGAGCTTTATGCACTTAGGATTCCATATTTTTGACGTCGGCTTTCAATCGCGCAATTCCGAAGCCGGAAAACCCATGGTTTTTGTCACCACCCTGCTGCTCATCACCCTGATTGCAATCATGAATGCCACGGCAATTTATATCCGCAATCAGTTGAAGAAAAAATATCATGGAGGACATTTTTAAAGGACTAAAATGACTAAGAGGACTAAAATTTGAAAAGGAAGCATCAACTTTAGTCCTTTTCTTATAATGAATCAAAGTTGGGAAACAATCCAAACGGTGTATCACCCGAAAAAGGGTGCGCAAGGAATCTCGGTTGAAGTTGAACGGTTTTCGCTGTGGTACGGGGCAAAACAGGCGTTGTTTGACAATACCCTGGCAATTGAACGCGGGCTGGTCACAGCGTTAATCGGGCCGTCCGGCTGCGGCAAGTCAACCTTGCTGCGATCCATGAATCGCATGAACGATCTGATTGACGGACTCAATATTGACGGCGAAATCCGGCTGGATGGCACAAACATTTATCACCGCGATATTGATGTGATCGCCTTACGCAAGCGTATGGGTATGGTGTTTCAAAAGCCGAATCCTTTTCCCATGAGCATCGCCGAGAATGTCACCTATCCCTTGAAAGTGGATGGCATCCGCGACCGGCGTATTTTGGAAGAAACGGTCGAGCGGGCTTTAAAAAGCGCGGCCTTGTGGGAAGAAGTCAAAGACCGGCTTAAAGAAAACGCCATGGGCATGTCCGGCGGGCAGCAGCAGCGCCTGTGCATTGCGCGCGCCATTGCCTCAGACCCGGAGATTTTATTGATGGATGAGCCCTGTTCAGCCTTAGATCCGATTGCAACCAGTAAAATTGAAGACCTGGTTGACGCGTTGCGCGGGCGCTATACGATTGCCATTGTCACGCACAATATGCAGCAAGCCGCGCGCGTGTCCGATAATACAGCGTTCATGTATCTGGGAAAAATCGTGGAATACGGCAAAACTTCCACGATATTCGAAGCTCCGAAAAGCCAGCGTACCGAAGATTACGTCACCGGCCGTTTCGGTTGATACGGGAGGGTTGGTACGGCCGCGTTCTGTCCACGAAAATTGTTGTTTTTTGTCTTGACAATGAGAAATATTTCAGCCCCAATCTCATTGATGGGTCTGGAAACTCTCGACGGTCTCGGCGTCGTCATTGGCGGGGCCGGAGGTATTGTATCTAACTTCATTTAAAGGAGGTTAACATGAAACACATTATCAACGCTGATCCTCTTGGAAAAATCGCCCTTCAGGGCTACGATCCTGTAGCCTTTCACAGCCCTGGCAAGGCCATGAAAGGCAACCCGTACATCGCGGCAGAATATGGCGGCTACAAGTATCTTTTTGCTTCTGAGGACAATAAAGCTATTTTTGCCAAAGATGCGGCAAAATACGTGCCTGCTTACGGAGGCTACTGTGCATTTGGCATTTCTCTGGGTGTGTTCTTTCCGGTCGAGATTGAGACATGGGAGATCATTAACGGTCGCCTCGTGTTGCAGTACAACCTGGATATTAAGCGCAAGTTCGAGGAAAACAAAGAGGAGAATCTCCGTAAGGCCAATGAGAATTGGATGAAAATAGAAGAGGGACAATAATCAGGCCGCCAGACGTCATAGACCTCTGACGGTATTAGAGGTCTATGGCCTGAGTACTCGAAGGGGCATCACATCTATTTCGGGGTGGGAGTTGTTTCCCTATTACGAACCGCAAGGCGCAAATCTTCCTCTGGAGCGTTGGGGAGGGGTTTTATGCGCTGGCAATTCTGCCAGAACTTGAGAGACAACCTCGTGTGATCTGTCTCCTGGCGATTGCTGGCTGGGCGGACGGAGGCATCAGCACAACATACCTCGCCCTGTCAGGAGGACTGAGGGGGAAGTGTGTAACGTGAGCTTACTAATTCAGCACCAACAGTGCAAGGAGAAATTCATCGTGATATGGGATATACAAGCGACAGAGGTGATTAAGATTCTAGACATTTCGTACCGCCATCTGATATTTGAGACTGGAGATGAAATGTATCTGACAGACCAGGGCGTGGCTGTATGGCAGCATCTCCTCCCTCACAATTTTTGGACGGATAAAGACTGGTTTCAAACGCATAGCGAGCGACAGACAGGATCTGGGAATGTGTACAAAATCAGGACCAAGCCGATTGACGAGAATCCATTGGATATTGTACTCAAATGGAATCGCATGGGGGTTGATGTGCCAGGAGAAACCTTTGATGAAATGAGCACGATGGGGAACGCCCGGTTTCTCAGTCCGTTTGAAGAATTTCAGATATTACAGGAATTAAAAGTGAGCCTGCAGAATGTCCCGTATGCCTTTGCGCTTCAGGTCCCGCTTGCGATTTATGTGCCCGCCACCAGAGAGGAGTACACCCGATTAGGACGCCGGCACTATTTGATGGCCTTCATTCAGCAGCAACACAAGCAGGATGTGGGGATTGATATCGACCGCAATTATGCCGTCATTTACCAGTGGCTGGAAGGCATGAATATCGTGCAAGCGTATAAACGCGGTTTCGTCGGACAGCAAGATGTATACGATCTTACAGAACAAGCGGCAGGAGAAATGCGTGACCATGGCTTTATGGTCGCCGATCACAAAGCTGAGCATTTGATTGTCAAGCCAATTGGCACCAATGTTTTTCGGGATGGCCACGGCAATATTCGGTATGGATACGTGGATTATGAATTACTTGAGCGTACTCCTGAGCGAGAGAATGTCATTCGTCAGAAACGACGGCACGGCTACTTAATGCATATGCCGAAACGCTTTGATGAGTATACCATTGCGGAGCCGTCGTTACGACCAATGCACATTTTTGGCGTACCATATCTGTATAGCGAGGTTCCCAGTTCCAAAGGGCGGTTGTGGGTAGTTGGCAACGACCCGTTCTTGTTTGACTATTTTCTTCCGGAAAAGTGGCGGTATGTTAACCGAACCAGACTGTCCAGGCATCACGATATCTTTCATAAGGTGTCAAAGGATGGGATTCATCTGGTGTTAAAGACCTCAAAGGTTGGCGAAAAGCCTGATGTCGATCCGTTCAATGAACATGATCGGAAAATCCTGGAACATGGATTTAACAGTCCATTTGAAGAGGTGGCTTTGGCGCTTGAGTTGAATCGAAAGGAACTTCCCACCATCTATCCTCGAGCTATTTATATGACCGGCACCACCACCACTATCCTGGAGGAGGATATTGATCCTTCCCGGTATGTGAGTCATGCCGACATTGTGGTTCCTGATAAACATGAGCCTATTCTCAAAAAATACCATGACTACATTATCCTCTGGGGGTATTGGAACGGCTCGGACGAAATGCTGGCGGCTTACGATGGCAAATATTATACGGCGGTCAATGTCTTAAGCGCATACAGACAGCATATGATCTCTCAAGACACCTATTTGGCGGTCATGGCAATGATCCGCGACAAGATGCTGGTTGTCGGCGTTGAAGATTTAAACCTTCGGGGAACGCACATTCTTCTCGCGTTGAATGATCGTCGCGAAATTATAACAGAACACGATGGACTTCCGTTTACACGAATTTGCAATTTTGAATGCTTAAAACGAATCGAGCCATTTCATTCCCCGACCCTATCGGAGTGAGCCGAAATCCGAAGAGCGACGTTTACCGAAGCCAAATTCGCCGGTAACGCAGCCAAACGTTCCGGCGCCAAGACAATACCTCTCTGGAAATCCAACAAAGTGAACGCCTGAATTTAATTACTCATGTTACGCCGTCCCCTCTGTTCAAAGGCGCGCCATTCAACTGAATAATCCGGTTATGTATGTGTTGTCCAACAGTCTGGTTGGTGGAAAAACACATGGGGCACTGGCAGCATTTCTTTCAGCGAACAAGGCGATTCTCTGGTACGTAAATAGTTACGAATTTTCTTGACATCCTATAGACCTTGCTATATGTATGTTGTATGTTGAGTTACAAGTTCTGGATGCGACCGGAAACCAACGCCGGAGAAACAATTCAGGAGAGTGAATTTCGCATTTTTTTAGAGGCCAGAGCATGAGTATTTTCTTAAAGAAAGGGGGTGATTGCGTTATCATTTTTTACCTGTTTGGTGTATGCGTTGCCTTTTCTTTTTAATCTGGCAATGAGTTCTAAGCGTTCGAATAAAGAATGTCGTTTTCTGGCAATGTCATCCCAATAATCTTTGCCTATTTAATCGCGACAGCTCCCGCTTTCGAGGTTGTCGCATACGAACAAACGTAATTACACCTGGAGGAACGCCATGAAAAAGAAATTGTTATTGACGTGTTTGATGTTCGGCCTTATCACATTGCTTCTCATGATGGTCGGAAGCCAGGAGGGGGCGGCTGCGGAGAAATTGTGGCCGCGCAATCCGCCGGTTGTTACCGTAGGATTTGGAGCCGGAGGAGGAACCGATACGGCCGTGAGACCCCTTATCGCTCAAATGGAAAAATTTCTGGGCGAAACGATCAACGTTGTCAATATGCCTGGTGCTTCGAGCGCTGTGGCGGCCGAATACGTGTTGGACAGCGATGCAGACGGCTATAATTTGTTCGCAACCGGTTCTGGACCGTTATCAGGTTTCCGGGTCATGGCGACCAGTGAAACCACCTGGCGTGATTGGATCTCCTGGCATCCCTTCATCGGACCGGCCGCGCTGCTTGTCAAAAGCGATTCGCCCATTCAAACCTTTGACGAGGCAATGGAAGCCATAAAGACCGGGAACTTGAATTTCGGCATTTCCGGCTTCGGCGTTGGCCCTCATGTGCTTGTAG
Organism: Candidatus Vecturithrix sp.; assembly: GCA_040772385.1. Taxonomy (GTDB): domain Bacteria; phylum Moduliflexota; class Moduliflexia; order Moduliflexales; family Moduliflexaceae; genus Vecturithrix. The sequence continues at coordinate 2,552,875 of JAXGYF010000001.1, forward strand.
AAGCTATTTTTGACATCGTCGACATCCAGCCGCCGAATTACGTGACAGCCGGATCGTGCCGGAACGCGGCGGTTGCATTGATCGCTGGCGAGGTTGATATGGCGATGTGTACGTTCTCGGCGGCCGTGGATTTTGTCAAGGCTGGACAATTGAGGGCCCTGACCGTGACGACTGCCGAAGATTATAAGGTGGATGACATCACTATTCCTGCCATCCCTGGAGTTCTTGCAGGGAGCGACGATATTCCCTTACTCTCAGAAACATGGCCGATTCTTATCCGAAGAGATACGCCTCAGAATTTTATTGATAAACTCAACGAAGCGTTCCTATGGGCCATCGAACAGCCCGAAATCAAGGAATTCGCCGCCAGTCAGGCACTTGACATCGCCGGCTTCTATGGCGAGGCCGCGGACCGCTTTCTTTCTTTCTCAGAAGCAGGATATTCCTGGGCCTTGTATAACGCTGGTCTGGCTGAAAAATCGCCGCAGGACTTGAATATTCCCCAGCTTTCCGAGTGGGACTGGGAAACAGAAAAGCAGACGATCAAATAGGAATGAACACGGGGGCAGAGGCTGCTCTCTGTCCCCCTGAATCAGGATAAAGGAATTATGGAAGAGACAAAACGAATTGCTGCCGCTGATCTGGTGATGGGAGTGCTTCTGGTGATATTCGGAGGGTATCTCATCGAGTCCTCGTTAAAAATGAAAGTGTACCGAACGTTTCTCGACGCTCCCGGATTTTTTCCGCTGCTGCTCGGATGTATTTTTATCATCCTCGGAGGGATGATGACGTTCACCGCCATCAAAAGACGAGGGTTCCACCATTTAAAACGGACCTTTTCCGGAGAAACGTTCGGAGCGCTCTTCAGGAACGCGAAATTCAAACGAGTTATGGTTCTTACAGGACTCATGGTCGTCTATATTTTCGGGTTGATCGGACGAATCCATTTTACGATTGCGACGGTGATTTATCTTTTTCTGACCTTTCTCTTCTTGAAATCGACTTCGATCATCAAAATTACCATCATTTCAGTCGTCACTTCTCTGGCAATCAGCAGCCTGTTTACCAGAGTATTTCATATCCCGCTGCCGTAGCAGGAACATAGAGGAGTACTCCATGGGGATGGAATCGTTTTTTCAGGAAGCCTCATTATTTTGGACCGCTTTTGTCTCGACGCTGACGCTGACGAAACTCAGTGTTGTCATGTCCGCCACGATCATGGGCATCATTGTCGGAGCCATACCTGGACTCACGGCTACGATGGCGCTGGCGCTGCTCATTAATCTCACCTACGGCATGGAACTCGGAGTTGCCATTGCCTTTCTGCTCGGGGTCTACGTGGGGGCCGTCATGGGCGGGTGCAACGCTGCGATCATGATCAATATTCCCGGCACACCGTCGGCCGCCGCGACCGCATTGGACGGCTTCATCCTCGCCAAACGCGGTGAGGGGGGAATCGCCATCGGGACCGGCGTTATCGCTTCGTTCATGGGCATGATGATCAGCATTACCTTATTGATTTTTCTCACGCCTTTTCTTTATAAAATAGCCCTCCGTTTCGGACAGTGGGAATATTTTTTGCTGTCGGTGTTTGGCATTATGATCTGCGGCAATCTGTCCACTGGAAAAGATCCAATCAAAGGATGGGTGGTGGGATTTCTCGGATTTTTTACCGCGATGATCGGCCTTGATCAGATTTATGCCTATCCCCGATTTACGTTCGGATCGCTGCAGTTAAAGGCCGGCATTACGCTTATTCCCGCCCTGATCGGGGTATTCGGCATTTCGGAAATCCTGATTGTTCTTCAAGAACAGATTCCCTATCAGATCAGAGGGAAAATCGGTAAAATTGTGCCCAGTCGAAAAGTCATCCTCTCGCTCATTCCGACCGCTATCAGGTCAGGACTGATTGGTGTCGGAATCGGGGCGATTCCCGGAGCGGGAGAGGATATCGGAGCATGGGTCGCCTATGACATTGGGAAGCGGCGTTCGAAGCAGGGTCATCTGTATGGGACCGGCTGCCTTGAAGGGGTGGCCGCGGCCGAAACCGCAAACAATGCCGTTGTCGGGGGGGCAATGATCCCGCTGTTGACTCTTGCTGTGCCGGGAAGTCCTCCGGCCGCCATGTTCCTGGCTGCGATCTGGCTGCATGGGATTCGTCCCGGGCCGATGCTGCCGGTGGAACAGCCGGGGTTCCTGTATGTCGTCGCCGCCATGCTGTTTCTCGCCTCAATCTCGATGCTTATCTGGGGGCTTCTGCTTGCGAGACCGATGGCATGGATTTTGAAAATCAATCGGGAAATCCTGATGCCCATCATCGTCCCGCTTACAGTTATCGGCGCATTTGCCGGCGGAGTGCGTTCCTTCGACATTATCGTGATGTTCGTCTTCGGCATGATCGGCTATATCCTGCGACAACTCGATTACCCAATGGCGCCGTTGGTTCTCGGAATCATCCTCGGACCGATGGCCGACATCAGTTTCCGCCAGGCGCTGATGCAAAGCCGGGGCAGTCTGGTTCCGTTGCTCTCAAGGCCCATTGGTCTCATTCTAATTGCGGCGATCGCATTAATCGCTTTTAGCGGAGTACGACGGGCAGTCGAATATTCTAAGATCCAGAATGCCCATCTTGCCGACAGCAAGCCGGCCGAAGACACCCGGAATCAGTAATACGTTAACGTGAGTTCGGAATAAGTTTTTCCGCCCGAATAGCCCAACGGGGCGAAATAGGTATAGCCCAGGGCGTCAGCCCTGGGGTTCAATTTTGTCAGTGTAGAGAGGGGCTAGGCTCGATATTTTTGGCACGCCTGAAATCGTTCTTCTACCTCATGTTGCTGAAATGTTTGTCCGATTAGCACGAGCTGATTTGTTTGCGGGGCGGCTTTGGATGTCAGGGTCATGGTCCAATAGTCGTTGGTGGCATCCACATAATAAGTGCGTCCTTCCAGAGAAATAAAGCCTTTCAAACGCATCAATGAGGGGTTGACAAAGGCGGTAAATTGATCCCAACCCTGTTGCGAAAAATCGCCCCGGGCTTCCAGGGTAAAAGACGCTACCGGATCGGGCCGGCCTTCTCCTGGAGCTTCCTGCGTCGTAATGGCCGGGCGGTGTAGAGCATCTAATTGTTCCAGGGAGAACTCCGCGAAAGTGGTTTTGAGAATCGGTGCAGCACTCGAAATGTCCTTGACCGCCTGAATTACCGCTTCCACCTGAGTTTCAGGAACCAAATCGGTTTTGTTAATAAGGATTAAATCCGCGCTGCGTACCTGTGAAATCGGGGCGTTCAGGAACTCTTTGATTTTGAGAAAGTTCTGGCAGTCGATCAGGCACACGCAGGCTTGCAGGTGGATTTTCTCGCGCAGATTCGGCAAAGCCAGCATGTTTTCCATCTCCGAAGTATCCGCCAGACCAGTGGCCTCGATCAGCAGTAACTCCGGCTGAAGCTCGGTCGCAATCCGTTCGACTGCATCAATAAAATCGGTGCGCACACAGAGGCAGAACAGACTGCCTTTGTTTAATTCGACCTTTTCATAGTCGCCTTGTACCAGTAATTTTCCGTCAATGCCTACCTGCCCGAATTCGTTGATCAGCAGCACTGTGCGCTGGCTCTTGTAATGCACGATCAGCCGGTTGAGCAAGGTCGTTTTCCCCGCCCCTAAAAATCCAGTTAACAAAATGGTCGGAATGCGCCATGTTACCTTGTGTTTCATGATTTAATTCAGGAGTGTCAAAGCTCGTCTTTAACAGCGAAAGTCGAGCGTTCAAGTCTCTGTAATGAATTGGAACCCCCCGGGCGTCTCTCAGACAATCGGGGGGACGCGGTTAACGCACTGTGGCTCCGGGCGGCACATCGCCTTTTTCAAAAGCGGTGACGCTCAGGTTGTCGCCATACACGCCGGCGAGCACCATGCCTTGCGATTCTTGTCCCATCAACGTGGCAGGTTCAAGGTTGACGACCACGATCACGGTTTTGCCGATCAGTTGTTCCGGTTCGTAATGCTGTGCGATTCCGGCCAGAATTGTGCGTTGTTCGCTGCCAATATCAATCCGCATTTTAATCAGTTTTTTGGATTTTTTCACCTTTTCTGCTTCCAACACTTTTCCGGCCCGCAAATCCACTTTGGCAAATTCATCAATCGAAATCAAGGGTTTGATTTCAGGGTAACTGATTGCCGGCTGTTCCTGCTTTTGTCCCGGTTTTGCCTGCGCCAGCAGCAACCCGAGTTTTTCTTTTTGACGCTGAATGGCTTTGTCGTCAACTTTTCCGACCAGGATGCCCCATTTGTCGGCAATCGGATGCCCGGCTTCGAGGGTGTAATTGCCAATATCCTCCCAATTTTGGGCGTGCACGCTGCCTGTCAGTCCCAGTGTTTCCCAGGTTTTTTGCGCAGTGAACGGAACGAAGGGCGCACCCAGCACTGCTAAATTTTTCACCAGCAGCGAACAGATGTGTAACACTGTGCCGCAGGCTTCAGGATCGGTTTTTTGCAAGTCCCAGGGCGCGCTTTTCTGAAAATATTGATTGCCCACCCGTGCCAGGTTGATCCATTCGGCCAGCGCACGTTTAAACTGATAGTGTTCAATGGCGTCGGCCATGTTGTCTTTTGTCGCCTTGATTTCATCAAGAATCGCCTGATCCTCTTCGCGCACCTTCTTCAGCGGCGGAATCTTCCCGGCTGAAAAGCGTTTGACAAAGGTCAGCGAGCGATTGACTAAATTGCCGAAAATATCGGCAAACTCGCCATTCACTCGGTTCTGAAACTCATCCCAGACAAAATTGGAATCTGCGCGTTCCGGCGCGATTACGGTCAGATAATAGCGCAGATAGTCCGCCGGGAAATCATCCAGAGCTTCGTGCAGCCAGACCGCAAAATTGCGGCTGGTGGAAATTTTCTCATTTTCCAGGTTGAGAAATTCATTGGCCGGAATATCGGTCGGCAGCACATAATTATCCTGCCCCATTAACTGCGCCGGCCAGACCATGGCATGAAACACGATATTATCTTTGCCGATAAAGTGGACGAGTTCACAGTCGGGATTTTGCCAGTATTCTTTCCATTTTTCCGGTTCTCCGAGTTGTTCAGCCCATTCTTTGGTTGCGGACACGTAACCAATCGGAGCGTCAAACCAGACATATAACACTTTGCCTTTGGCTTCTTCCAGCGGCACAGGGATTCCCCAATCAATATCTCTGGTAATCGCTCTGGGTTTTAAGCCTGCCTTGAACCATTCTTCACAAAATTTTCGAACATTATCTTTCCATCCTGGTTTGGAATCGAGCCAGGCGGCTAATTGGTCTTGAAATTTATCCAGACGCAGGAACCAATGGGTTGAGGCGCGCATTTCCGGCGTACTGCCGCAAATTTTACATTTCGGATTGATGATTTCTTCGGGCGACAGCCAGCGTCCGCATTTTTCACACTGATCGCCTCGTGCGCCGTCGGAACTGCATACCGGGCAAATGCCTTCAATGTAACGATCGGGCAGAAAGCGGTCGCAGGTGGCACAAAACATCTGCTGAATCTCCTGCTGGTCAACATACCCTTTTTCGTAAAGTGTCAGGAAAAATTCCTGCGACGTTTTATGATGAATCTGGCGATGTGTGGCTGAGAAATGATCAAAACTCATCCCAAAGCGTTCAAAACTGTCTTTGATCATATTATGGTAACGATCAACCACTTCCTGCGGGGTAATGCCTTCTTTTTCAGCCGTAATGGTAATCGGCACGCCATGTTCATCGGTTGCGCATATATACACAATATCACGTTTACGTAAGCGTTGGTAGCGCACGTAAATATCGGCCGGCAGATAGGCGCCGGCAATGTGCCCGACGTGCAAGGGACCATTGGCATAGGGCAGCGCACTGGTCACTAAAATTTTGTTTGCCATCGTTATTTCACCTTTTCCAAATCGCGATAATGAAATTTTTGTTTATTGCCTTCTTCAATTTCAACAAGTACTGTTCCATCCAAATAATTGACTTCACGAACTTTATATGGGCCTTTCCCGTCAAGCGTACGAATAATCTGCCCGCAGCGGGGCATGTATTTCGCCATCTGCCGGTAGTAATCATACTCGTAGGTTAAGCAGCATTTTAAGCGATCACAAAGTCCGGAAAGCTTTGAAGGATTCAAGGTTAATCCCTGAACTTTCGCCATTTTAATTGAGACTGTTTCAAAATTCTTCAAAAAGGTCGTACAGCAAAGCGGGCGTCCGCACACTCCAAAACCGCCGATAAGTTTGGCTTCATCCCGCACGCCGATCTGTCGCATTTCGATGCGAGTCCGGTATTTTTGGGCCAGATCTTTGACCAGTTCCCGAAAATCAATACGGCCCTCTGAAATGAAATAGAAGGTTAAACGGCTGCGGTCAAAGGTACATTCGACATCTATCAACTGCATATCCAATCCACGATCGATCACGCGGCGGGCACAAAACTCAGCGGCATCCGTTTCCATTTCCGCATTTTCTTGAAAGATCTCAAAATCCTGTTCTGTCGCTTTGCGTAAGACGGATTTCAAGGGACGGGAAACGTAGTCGTCTTCCAGGCGGATTTTGCCGATATCAACTTTGCCGAAACCATATCCCCGTTCGGTCTCAACGACACAATAATCCCCGATATCCACATCAAGGTTATTTGTCAAAAAATTATATATTTTCCCTGTGGACCGAAATTTAACGCCAACGATTTCGATCATTATAAACCTCTATTAATGAAATGAGCATCACTTCGAGCGCGAGCTGCACATTTGCATTGTGTAATATCGCCAGTTTGGTTTGATAGACAATCTCAAACAGGCGCCGGAGACGAGGGGCAGGCAGTTGAGAAGCCGCCTCTTTCAAGCGAGGGACAGCATCTACATTCGCGACGAATCTGGCATGCCCATGCTCGCGCAACAGATGCATGTCGCGATACCATGCCAGCAAGATATCCAGGTAGTCCTGGATTTCGGATTTTTCTACCCCTAATTGTTCTGCCTGTTCAAAAACTACACGCACATCTTGCAATCCTGATGAGAGCAAGTGTAATAAATTTTCCATCCGGCTACGTTTGTCAAGTGTTTCTTCTGTATCCATTGCCAGAGCGCGTCCCGGACAGCCTTCGGCTAATGATGCAATTAAGCGGGCGCGCTCGAGATCGATTTGTTTTTCACGTACTAACAGCGTGGTCAGCGGCTCGATTCCCAGGGCGGCAAAGCGCACTAACTGGCAGCGCGACATCACTGTTGGCAGCAGAGCATAGGCGTTTGCCGTGATCAGAATCAGAATGCAATCGGTCGTCGGTTCTTCAAGGGTTTTCAACAACGAATTCGCAGACTCCGTCCGCATAGCTTCCGCCTGATCCAGAATATACACTTTTTTCCGGCCTTCAAAGGGTTTATACCCCGCGTCTTTTTGCAGCGCGCGAATTTGATCGATTTTAATAAACTGTCCATCAGGCGCGATCACGCGCACATCCGGATGAATGCCTTCGTCAATCTTATGACACGAGTTGCAGCGGTCGCAGGCATCATCGTCGAGGTTATGACAATTTAAGGCTTTCGCCAGCATCAGTGCCGTGAATTTTTTGCCGACACCTTCAGGCCCGGCAAAAACATACGCTTGTGGCATTCGTTTATGTCGCAGTGCATTCTGTAACACAGTAATTGCTTTTTCCTGACCTAAAATATGGGAAAATGCCATCTGAAGATCATGACCCACAAAGTATTCAGATTTTACAGATTAAAGCACACAACCATCTGTGAAACCTGAACAATCTGGGGTGAATGCTCTTTTTGCGCCTTCGCGTTTTTACAGTGGTAGCATGAGCGTCGTCATCGTTTTCCTGGCCTGCCATGCTGTTGAAAGAACGGCAGAGCAATGTCACGAATCTGGCGGCTGACTTCTTCAAGGCTCCCGCTTCCGTCAACGATGCGAAATCGTTCCGGGTGTTCGTGAGCAAGGGCCAAATATCCCTGGCGTACTTTGCGGTGAAAGACAAGATCTTCTTCCTCAAAGCGACCTTCCTGGATTGCAAAATCAAAGGCCAGATTTCTGGCGCGCGCCCGTGAAAGCCCCAGCTGCGGGTCAATATCAATCAAGATAGTCAGATGTGGTTGTAGTCCGCCGGTCGCAAGCCGATTGGCCTCTTTGACAAGCTGCGGCGTCAAATTCCGTCCAACCCCCTGATACGCCACTGAAGCGTCGCCGTAACGGTCGCACACCACATGAATGCCGTTGCGCAGATTGGGTAAAATTACCTGCTGGACATGTTGAGCACGGCTGGCCTCATAGAGCAAAAGTTCGGTCATGGGGGTCATATCAGTATTGTCAGCATGTAAGACAATCTTACGAATTTGATCGCCGATACGCGTCCCCCCTGGCTCGCGGGTCAATATGACAGGGATGTCGCGGTGATGCAATGTGTCTACAAATATTTTGGTCTGGGTAGTTTTCCCGCATCCTTCAATTCCTTCAAACGTCATAAAGAGGGTGTCTGGTTTCATACAGTTAAAAATCGAGTTTTTTCAAAAAACTCGGTTTTTCCTTTCATTACTTACGAAGAATCTTTTTTCCGGTTTTTCTGGTATTCACGGACAGCTCGCAAATGTTCTTGATAGGTGTGTGAAAACTGGTGCGTGCCGTCGTTTCGAGCGACAAAATACAGATACTTCACCTGCGCCGGCCGGATGGCGGCCAAAATGGAAGACTCCCCCGGATTGGCAATCGGCCCGGGCGGAAGCCCTCGACGCCTATACGTGTTATACGGGGTATCTTTTTGTAAATCCGCTCTGGTTAAATTGCCATTAAAGTCTTCTATTCCGTAGATCACCGTCGGATCGCTGTCCAATTTCATGTTGATTTTCAAGCGATTATGGTAGACGGCTGAGATAATTTCTCGTTCTTCAAGCACTCGCGCTTCTTTCTCAATGATGGAAGCCATGGTGACGATTTCATGAATCGTAAAGCTTTTTTGTCGAATCTCCTCCTGCAACTCTGGCGTCATGACTTTCCAGAATTGGGCGACCATCTCATGAATAATGGCTTTTTCTTCCATTCCTCGGTGAATATAATAGGTACTTGGAAACAGATAGCCTTCCAGAGATTGAGCTTCGAGATTAAATTCTGCTGCCATCTCCGGATTAAGAGCGAGGGCTAAAAAATTTTCCTGATCAGCTACTCCCTGTTCAGCAAGTAGTTCTGCGATTTGGTGGATCGTATATCCCTCGGGAATCGTTGCGCTGCGAAAATAGATTTTTCCATCTTGTAATTTCGTCAGAACGTGTGTCGGTAACATGGAGGTGGTAAACTGATATTCGCCGGCTTTAATACTCTTCCCTTCCCGGTAAAATCGGGCCAAAATCATAAACAGGTTTTTATCACTGATCACCGAGGCTTCTTGCAGCATTTCGGCAATGCGCCGTAATGGCGTGCCCGGTGTAATCAGAAGAATCCGCTCTGTTGCCTCAGCATCCGGCGGGAACGTGAAAAAAATATAAACTCTGGTTCCGGCGATGCCCAGGATAATCAGACAACAAAGGGTGGCTCCCCAAACAAGAATCCGTTTTTTCATAATCTGCGTATCATGTTCAGAAAATGTGATTATTTTTCGACAAATACATTTTTGTGTCAATATATTTTGGGCTTTCAGGTTAGGCAAGCAATTTTTTTTCGATACTCTTGACAAAATCTCTTGCTTATCATCATGCAGCAATATTAGCGTTTTATTCGCCAGTTTTGATCTTGGAGCACCTGTAACAGCCAAAAATAAGCTTTGGCATTCCAGATCAAGACTGTTGTCTCTGTCAAAGCCAGGCTTTGACACTCCTGGTATTTTTTGGGGGAGTACTCTTTATGAATCCGTTGCAAGTTGTTCCAATTGTGAAACGCCATCCAATCCGAATTCAGCGTGATGGACGTTCTCAGGTTATTGAAAATCCAGTGTGCGAAGAAATTCCGTTAGAAATTTGTATCAACGCAACACCGTATGCCATGCTGATGCGGACGCCGGGCCTGGAAAAAGAATTGGCTCTGGGGTTTTGTTTTACTAATGAGTTGATTTGCTCTGCCGATGAAGTGACAGACGTGACGTGTTTTACTCCTGAAGGCGCATCTTACATCACGACTGTAAGGCTTACAATTCCGAAGTTGCAGACAACATCGCCTGTACAAATGTCCATGTTGAAATTTTCGAGTGGATTCGTGACAAATGCTGCGATTCTCCGCGAGATTTTTCAAAAAGTGGCTCCAATTTCCGCAAGAACGTCATTTTTGCTCTCAATTCTCCCTGAACTGCCGGAGCGGTTACACGCGTGCCAGGTTCTTCGAGCGCACTGTGGCGCAACCCATGGTGCCGCTCTAATAGACGCTCAAGGAAAAGCTCTTTTTTGCGCTGAAGATGTTGGACGCCATAATGGACTTGATAAACTGATTGGACATATTTTATTGGAAAAAATTGACACTTACGATAAGATGTTGATGTTATCGAGTCGGGCGAGTTTTGAGATGATTCAAAAAGCCGTGAAAATTGCTTTTCCTGTTGTTGCCTCAGTGTCTGCGCCGACAGATCTGGCGTTGCAGGTCGCTGAAAAATTGAAGTGTACGTATATCAGCTTTTTGAAAAAAGGGGATTTTTATATTTACACTCATCCCTGGCGTTTTGGTTTATAGGTGCAAAAAAAACCAGGTTTTTTGAAAAAACCTGGTTTTTCGGGGAGTTAGAATTTATACGTCAGACCGATTCCGAACACATCGCCGGAACATTCATATTCGCCGACCGGTTTCGGACTGCGGAGGCTTTCTGTGACTGTTCGGTCTTTAATGAAGATATGTGCATAAGCTAAATCAATCGTCATCTTATTCCAACGATACCCAAACCCCAGGGTAATATTCTGACGATCATTGGTCGGTAATTCAGGGCCATGCACCTTATTGGGAATGGGGCTTGGATCGTAGATGTATCCGGCTCGGAAGGCGTATTTATTGTTCCACCAATATTCCGCTCCCAGGCGGAATACAACTGTATCATCATAACCACGCGGGTTTTCAGCATCCGGGAAATAGGGCGTGTTATTTTTGAAATCAAAATCCAGGTTTTCATAGACGCTCCAGTCTATCCAATTGATATCTCCGATCAACGTCAGGTTTTCTATGGGTTTATAGGCCATTCCAAGTCCAATTACTTGAGGCAGAGACACCGTAGTTTCTCCGGTAGTTTTCAATGATTGCATCAAGCCGCCAGAAAGCTGAGTAACGGCGGCAGGGATACTCACAGTGACATCACCTTCTAGATCAAGATCTTTGCCGCTGCTCCACATAAGACCAATTTGCAATTTATCAAGCGGTTTGATTAAAATGCCCACGTTTGCGGCAATATTACTGGCCGAAGCGTCTTCAACATCGAAAACTCCGTCATAGGCAGAATTTTCGTTAAGGGCCGGATTAAGTAAGCCGCCATAATTGATGCGCTGTCCAACCTCAGCCACAGAATAGACATATTGAACTCCACCGCCGATAGCAATTTTAGGCGTCGCCTGCCAGGCCACATAGGGGCCGATATGGACGCTTGAAAGTGAAATATTGGTGGACATATAGCGCTGGGCTCCGAGGCTGTCATACTCAGATCGCAACCCAAAGGGCGCATTCACGGCAAAGGCAAACACGAGATTGTCAAATCTACCAAAATCAGTCGAGATCGCTAAAAGCGGAACAGGGATCAAATCATCTTTTGTTTTTTCTCCCTCAAACCCGGTTCTGATATATTCTGCTTTGGGAGAGATTCCCGCTGCGCTAAGATAAACCTGCGTGCCTTTTAGTTGAATCAAACCGGCAGGGTTATGATAGATCGCCGACAAGTCATCGGCTTTTCCGATACCTCCCATGCCCATACCCATCGAGGCTGCGCCTTGTTCGGGCACCTGGAACCCTGCTGCCAATGCATACGATGTTATTGTGGCTGCAAGAAAAACTGCTAACACTGCTGAAATACCCAATTTTTTCATAAAGTTCATCCTGTCTCGATTCACGACCAGAGGGATCTGGCATCGCGTAGAATTTCTCACCACCTGTGATAAACTGATTCCCAGATCTTTCTAATCGTCTCGATGAAATACGTGTATGATGCCATGACGACTGTCATACATTTCAAATTAAACAAACATCTTTCGTCAAGATTGTGGGGAAAATACGCTTTACCCCAATCTTTTCTGGTTTCATAAGCTGCACAGATCTCTTACGCGAAAATTGTGCCACAAGAGGTCTGCAGAAAAAAATAGTTTAAGAATCCCTTGTAAATATGGAGAATTGGATTACATGACAGAGAATCTGCTTTGAAAAAGTCATGAAGACCAGATGAAACAAGTGTCTAATATACGACATATTTTTAAATATAGTTTCTTTAAAACTGCATTTTATCAATATATTACAGGATATGTCTAATTTTAGACATATATGTCGTATAATATACAATATGTATAATTTTAGACAGAAACGTGTCTGAGCGCGTACAGGCCATACAGAAAATTTTGATGATGGCCTCAACCTCAGGTTGTTGTCTGATCCTTCTGAGAAAGTTGATATTTCTCGATTTTGGAATACAAAGTGCTCCGGGTAATTCCTAAGAGTTTTGCTGTTTTGTATTTATTCCAGTTTGTGGTTTCCAATGTCTGTAAGATTAATTGTTTTTCTTGTTCATATAAGGAAGCTGAAGCGAAAAATGTCTCGTCAGTATCACGAAATAGAGTTTTTTCCTGGTGTAATTTTACCGGGAGATCTGTCGGAGTGATGATCGGCCCTGTTGCCATGACGACCGCGCGTTCGATGACGTTTTCTAACTCGCGTACATTGCCGTACCAATTATAATTCATAAGCAATTCCATTGCGTTTTGCGAGCATTTGACGATTTGTTTTCCCGTATTAAGCGAATAGATTTTTAGAAAATGTTCGACGAGGTAGGGAATATCTTCTTTGCGTTGACGTAGAGGAGGCACTTCAATCGAAATGACATTTAACCGATAGAAAAGATCTTCGCGGAACCGTCCGATTTTCATCTCTTCTTCCAGATTTTTGTTGGTAGCTGCTACAATCCGTACTTCAGCTTCCAGGGTTTTTTCTCCGCCAACACGTTCAAAGGTTCTATTTTGCAGGACGCGTAAGAGCAAAACCTGGCTATGCGGCGGGATTTCTCCGATTTCATCAAGAAAGATCGTTCCGCCTTTGGCAAGCTCAAAACGTCCGAGCTTTCGACGGTGCGCTCCGGTAAAAGAGCCGCGCTCATGGCCGAAGAGTTCGCTTTCCAATAGATTTTCGGAATAAGCTGCGCAATTGACAACAATAAAGGGTTTATTTTTGCGATGACTACAGACATGAATGGCCTGAGCAATCAATTCTTTTCCGGTACCGCTTTCCCCATGGATCAGAACGGTGGAGTCGGTTTTTGCAACGCTCATGATCAATTCGTAAATTTCCTGCATTTTCTGGCTGCGCCCGATTAGTTCATGCAATCCCTCGCGAGGAGCAGGAAAACGGCTGGGAGGAGGAGTAATATTTTGAATAATTCCCTGCATCCCCACAACCCGTCCGTCTTCAAAAATGGGACGGGTGTAAATCGAGATCGTGAGGATTGAACGATTCTTGTGAAATACGCGATATTCGCCGGATAATGGTTGTTCATGGCGCAATGTCAAGCGAAAGGCGGCCTTGGCTTCTTCCAGATCTTCCGGAATCACACAGGTAAAAAAATTGACGCCGTTTAATTCTTCGGGAGCATATCCTAAAATATCGCGCACCCGATGATTGACAAATAAAATGTTGCCGTTTGGGTCAGCTTGAAAGACGATTTCATTCACATTTTCGATCAAATGTTTGTAGATGGCGCGTTCCTCATTGACTTTGTGAAACAGTACCATATTTTCAATCGCAATCGCAATCTGAGACGCGATTCGTTGCAAAAAGTCAAAGTGCTGCGGAGTAAAACTCCCCTGGCGGACGCTGCCGAAATGCAAGACTCCCATAATGTTATTTTTATATTCCAGCGGAAAGAACAGCGACATTTGAAGGTTTTTCCCAAGCATCTCGGCAAGGACCTGCTGCGCTTTATGTTCATGGTAACTCATAATTTCCGGGAGGCCTTTACGAAATACGCGTTCAATAGGAGTTCCTTCCTGTAAAAACTCACGGTCAGTTTGTTTGACAGCCGGTCCTTGTTCCTGGCAGATAGAGACAAACATACGAACACTCTGCGCATTACTTCCCGGCAAGAGAATATCCATCCGTTCGAAAGCAAAAAAATTCAGTAAAGTTCGGCTGACCGTTGCATACACATCCTGCACATTATGACTTGAAATCAAGGCTTTATTAACCGCTTCTATCACCTCTTTTTCCAGTTCAAGCTGTTTTCGTTCGGAAATATCCCGAATAATCGCCAACGCCACATGTTTTCCCCGGTATTCAACAGCAGAAGCGTTAATCTCTCCCCACAGCAAGCGTCCGTCCTTTCGCAGAATCTGACGTTCTCCCAATTTGATCGATCTCTGTTTTTTGACCAGACGGAGCAGCGCGCGTGAAAGGCGTTTTTCATCTTCTCGCAGCCAAAAATCGCTCACTGTCAAACGCAGCAGGTCTTCTTTGGAATACCCGACCAGGAATTCAGCTTGCCGGTTAGCATCAAGAACCTGTTGGGTCGCGAAATCAATGAGCGCAATCGCATCACTCGCATCTTCGAACAGTACCCGATATTTTTCTTCTGATTCTTGTAATTGTGAAATTTTTGACGCCACTTCATATTCAAATTGTTCTGTTAACAGGGACTTCTCGGTTGCTAATCTGATATGCCGGGCTAACACTGCGAAAAACCCAAGGTCTTCTTTTGTCACGTGATGAAGCTCCTGGCTCATCATCAAGAACATCCCATATTTTTCTCCATGAGCCCCTAACGGGATATGGGCTAATGAGGCGATCGATTGTTCGAGGCAAGCCTGTAAAAACGCTGACTGAGTGGGGTTTTCCGGTTGCAATGTTGCCAGAGTGATGGTCCCGAATTCTTGTGGACGAATGCCACACAAATCAACATCAGAAGAAGTCAATTGGGCGCACTTCGCAAAGATTTCTTCCTTGCCATAAGAAAAATTCAGTAAAAAACAATTGAGGGTCTGATCATAGAAATAGATGGCGCTGCCTGCCATATTAACATGATGAGAGAAAAATTCCCCAAACTGTTGAAAAGCCATGTTGAGTGAAGTACTCTCGTCAAAAATCTGCGTAATCTGGGTTAATAGATGTAACTCCTGGTGCTGTGTTTTCAGCCAGGGGCGTGTTTTTTTTCTCCGTGATAACACAACTGCTACTCCTTCCTATGATTGTAAGTAGTGTTCTTTCAAGTTTTGGCTGATGGGAAAAATGTACCTGTGAACAGCCGGATTTGCAGACTGCCGATAGGACTGTCAGCAGGTACAGAGCCATCAAAGATTTCTTATCTTTCTCTTAATGCAATAATAACGCCATCTCAAATTCTCAAGAGAGGGTGAGATTTTTATTGACTTTCTTCGAATGGCTCATATCAGCAATGTATAAAGCCTTTCAGAAATTCAACGATCACTCTTCGATTGGGCCAGTATGCGTGCTTGTCGAATCGAGAGGTGTGCACGTATTTCTAAAACTATAGTTTGAGAGAGCAAAATGTCAAAGAAATTTGCACATATACAAAAAAAGAAAATGCTCTCATGCTGCTTACGGTCGCGAATCTTTAGGCCTAAAGACTGAATTAACAGGTCATGTTACGCACTACCCCCCTCAATCCCCCCGCAAGCGGGGGGAAGCTCAACGTGGCAGCGCAGTTGGATTATTGAACGTCTCCCCCCGCTTGCGGGGGGAACAAGGGGGGAGGGCTGCGTAACATGAGTTAACAGGTATTGTCTTACAGGAGTTCTGTGTGATGCAAATTGCTACCCGTGATAGATTATACAGTGAAATCAGCCGCTTTAATCCGATTACCCTTGAAGTCAGTCCGGGAGAAACATTTCAAGTGCAGACCGAAATGAATACTGGTTCCTGGCTGCAAACGTTAGCGGATGTCTGGTCCCCGGAAAAGAAGTCAGCCTCGAATCCTTCCAGCGGGTGTATTTATATCCAGGACGCCCGGCCGGGACAAATGCTTGCGATCAAGATCCTCGACATCCAACTTGCCAATCTCGGCTACACAGCCTCATCGCCTTCAGAGAATCTCTATTCGGATTGGCTGAGAAAAAAGGAATGGGGGATCATCAGCAAGACCGTCAAGATTGAAGACGGGTTTGTGCATTGGAACGACAACCTCAAGATTCCGGTGCACCCGATGATTGGTGTGCTGGCCACGGCTCCGGCACAGGGTTCGCCCCGGACTGTTGAAAACGGTCCTTATGGCGGAAATATGGATATTCAGGAAACCACAATTGGTAATACGCTCTTTCTGCCGGTTTTCGTTGAAGGGGGGTTGCTGCACGTTGGCGATGTCCATGCCGTGATGGGAGATGGGGAAATTTGCGGCGCTGGTGGAATCGAAACGCGGGCGACTGTAACGTTACGTGTCTCGTTGCAAGAACGACCCCCGGAAATGCTTTGGCCCCGGATTGACACCCCCGAAGAAATTATCAGTATCGGCTGTTCGCGTCCGGCCGAGGATGCGTTCCGGATCGCCTTGCAAGAGATGATTAAATGGATGGTGGCTGACTACGGGTTTGCCGAACCCGACGCGTTCTTGCTGCTCGGTCAAATTTTACATGCCCGCTGCACGCAATTTGTAGACCCATTGTACACCTACATTTGCAAGGTATCTAAAAAATATCTCCATCAGCTTCGTTCACGAGATCAGCGCAGTCAGCATTGAACAAAATTTGGGAGCAGAGCAGGTGAATCACGCAGTGCAACTCTTGGATCAGGTCATTCATTCACCCAGCCATCAACGACCAGTCTCAAAATCGAAGCAGACAGGTCAGCGTTTTTCGGCTTTGAGGCTAGTGAACAGCATCTCCCTTATCAGTTTTTTCTTGACAAAATGCTTTTTGTTTTCTTATCCTAAAATGTCGTTTCGTATTGTGGAATAGTAATAATCAGAAACTTTGAAAGAAGAGGAGGTACAAGATATGATCAAACGTGGCATCCTGTCAGTACTCATTCTTGTCGCATTGTTTGGACTGCTCGTAGTCGAGGGAGTGGAGGCCAAAACGAAAGTGACAATTTGGTCGGCCTTTCCGGAAATACACGAATATATCGTTGCGGTCGCCAATCAGTATATGCAGGAAAATCCAGATATCGAAATCGAGGCCACACTCTATCCCCAGCGCGCGCAGGAAGAAAAAGTTGCTGTCGCTCTGCCAACCGGGCAGGCTGCCGATCTGATTGAATTAGATAAAATGATGCTCTATCCCTACTATGTGGATGGGTATCTGGAACCCTTGACCGGCGATATGGAGACCTGGCTCAAAGAAAATTTCCCGGCCGATGGCGTTGAAGCTGTCAGAGCTGAAGATGGGAACATCTATTGTTTTCCGTGGTTTGTCAGTTTAAAAGTCATGTTTTATAACAAAACCTATTTTGAAGAAGCGGGTATCACGAAAACGCCTGACACCATTGATGAAATGATGGAAATGACGCAGAAACTGGTGAAACGCGATGCCAATAATCAGGTCACGCGCGCCGGCATAGACTTGAGACTCTCCGGCGGCGGCTTCGGAACGGCGCAGAAGTTCTGGTGCCAATCCATGATTCCCTATGGCGCGAAAGTGATTGAGAAAGTCGGCGACAAATGGCGCGCCGGTTATGACAATGAAGCTGGTTTGAAAGCGATTCAGATGTATTTGAATGCGGTTTATCGCGACAATGTCGAGAGCTTTGATGTGAAAAGCGACGCCGAAGGATTTGGTTTGGGGCTGTCGGCGATGTTCCAACGCGAATCCTGGGTGGTTGGTTATATGACGCAAAATGCGCCGGATGTCCAATATGGCGCATTCTTAATGCCCAAAGGCCCTGACGGCGACTGGGGAACAGTTGGCAATACAATGGCATTAGGCGTGAATAAGGCCAGTAAAAATAAAAAAGAGGCGCTAGATTTTGCGATGTACATGATGAACGATGATAATTCCCGTAAAATGATTGATGAAACCGGATGGCAGCCCTTCCGCGCGCATGTGGATTACAGCGACATCATCAAAAAACATCCGGTGCTGCAAACTTTTGTTGACGGTTTGAGCACTGACGGTCATCGCGTGTATGATTACGAAAACATCCCGCCGATCTCGGAAATCCACAATCGTTTTGCCGAACGTTTGATGCGCTCCTTCAAAATGAAGGAACTGTATGATGACCCGGAACAACTCAAAACGTTTATTCATGAAATGGCTGAAGAGACCAATGAAATTTTGGCTGAATACGATCTGTTAGCAGAAGAATAAACTTATCCTGGAGGCCATCGTAACGATGGTCTCCAGATAAAATGCCTTATTTCTCAGAGGTTGGGCTGGTGATGAACGAATTTGCTATGCAGAAAACGAAACCGGGCGGTCTTATGTCGTTTTGGTATTGGGTTCGCGGAAAACCCGGTACGTTGATCCGCGAACAATTAAATTTTTTGTATGCTGTTTTTATTCCAACGATTTCAGCGTTTCTACTGATTCGCGTAATTCCGATTGTCGTGATCCTCTTCATGTCATTCACCAATTACACGATCCGGCGGCCGATTTTTCAGTTTGTCTATTTTAAAAATTTTGCTCGTTTGTTTAAAGACCTGGAATTTATCGCTGCCTTTTGGAATTCCGTTGAATACGTGCTGGTCGCCGTCCCGCTTGAACTCGGATTAGGATTGTTCTTTGCTCTTCTGCTCTGCCGGAAAGTCAAGTTTGAATCGCTCTATGAAACGTTTTATTTTATCCCTTACATCCTCCCGATGGTGCCGTCGGCGATTGTCTGGAAATGGTTTTTCAGCCCGGGAAGCGTGGGCCTGGCGAATTATCTGCTGAATCAGATGGGATTGCCAATGGTTGGCTGGATGAGCCGGCCGGCAATTACCCTGCTTGCCACGATCTGGATCCATGTCTGGAAAAATATCGGATTTTTTGTAATTATTTTTCTGGTGGGGTTAAAAAACATTCCCCAGGATTTTCGCGACGCTGCGGCCGTGGATGGTGCGAATGCCTGGCAAAATATCTGGCATATAGATTTGCCCTTGCTGAAACCGATCATCCTGTTTGCGACCGTTATGGCGACAATCTGGGCCTGGAGCGCGTTTACCGAAGTGTATATTATGACCCAGGGCACTGATATTTCGACCGGAACAGAAATTCAGGTGCTCGTCTCCCGGATTTATCAGGAAGGATTTTTGTATTTTAAAATGGGATATGCGGCAGCCATCTCCTTTGTGCTGTTTGTTGTCTCGTTATTGTTTGTTGCCGTACAGTTTATGGTGTTTCGAGAGGCACGCGAGTAATCTGTCACGATCGTGAGGAATAGTGTATGAGTCATTATCGGAAAAAAATGCGATTTTCGCGTATTATATTGCATCTGGTACTGTTGAGTACCAGCTTATTGATGGTCAGCCCATTTATCTGGATGTTTTTCACGTCGTTTAAGCCGGATGTCGAAATCGTCACAGAAACTCCTAAATTTCTCCCGAATACCTGGGTCGTTGAGCATTACGCCAAACTTCCGCAAAAAGCTCCATTTTTCCGATTCTTTCTCAATGGCATCCTGGTCTCTTCAATCTCGACCGTATTTGTGCTGCTCGGCAGCGCAGCGGCCGGATATATTTTTGCCAAATATACGTTTCGATCCCTCTCGTTTTTCTTTTTTTTGATTATCGCCACGATTCTTATCCCGATTCAAACCTATATGGTGCCGCTCTATCTGTTTCTCAAATGGGTCGGCTGGATCAATACCTATCAGGGCATGATCTTTCCGCTGATCATCATGAGTTCGGGGATTTTCTTTCTGCGCCAGCATATTCGCGGCAGTATTCCGGATGATTTTATTGATGCCGCCCGCATTGACGGCGCGACTGAGTTTTGCATCTTCCGCACAATCATCCTGCCATTGTCAATTTCCCCGCTGGCCGCGATTTCGATTGTGAATTGGATTTACACCTGGAGCCTGTTTATCTGGTACCTGATTGTCGCGAACAGCGAAAACATGTTTACAATGGAAGTTGGTCTTATGTATTTTCAACGCGCCTTCAGCGTTGATTACGGCGGTATTATGGCGGCCTGCATGGCCACGATTGTCCCGGTGCTGGTCGTCTTTCTGCTGTTCCGCACTCAGATTATCGAAGGCGTCTCTTTTACTGGCGTGAAATATTAAAAAACCGTGAATAGTAACAAATCCGTTGACTTGTATCGCCTTCCTTCTGATACTGTTTAAATCTCTGATCAAAAGGTTTTGACCATTTAAGTGATTATCACTAATTTTTTGCACATCAGAAACCGGGTTTTTCGAAAAAACCCGGTTTCTCGGCCTGTCAACACCGGAGGTCGTCAAGAAACCCGGTTTTTCCTGAAGGTCAGGCCCCAAAAGATTCATCATAATTTGAACGAAATCGTCATTTCGTTCTTCATTGACAAGGAGAGGACAACCGATGACATCACAACAGATTGAAACGGGTTATCGTTTTGCGAAAGAGCAGTATGCTGCTCTGGGCGTGGATACTGATGCTGTTCTCAAGAATTTGGCTGCGATTCCGATTTCGTTGCACGCCTGGCAGGGCGATGATGTGTGTGGTTTTGAATCGCCGGATGCTCAGTTAACCGGCGGCGGCATTCAGGCAATTGGCAATTATCCGGGCAAAGCTCGAACAGCGGCTGAAATGCGGATGGACCTCGATAAAGCTCTGAGTCTGATTCCTGGCTCCCATCGTGTCAATCTGCAAGCTATTCATGTTGATTCCGACGAAAAAGTCGAACGCAATAATTTTCAGCCGCAGCATTTCAGTCGGTGGATTGATTGGGCCAAAGAGCGTCAAATAGGCCTTGATTTTAACCCTTCGTATTTTTCGCATCCCAAAGCAGACGCTGGTTTCACCTTGACCAGCACTGATCAGGGGATTCGTCAATTCTGGATTGAGCATGGGATCGCCTGTCGTAAAATCGGCGAAGCCTTTGGTAAAGCCCTGGGAACCCCGTGTGTCACCAATATCTGGCTGCCCGATGGTTACAAAGATATTCCGGTAGACCGCAAAGCGCCGCGTGAACGGCTGCTCAATGCGCTGGATACGATTTTAGCTGAAAAAATTAATCCGCATTATAACCTGGATGCGGTCGAAAGCAAATTATTCGGGCTTGGTTTGGAATCTTACACCGCCGGGTCTCATGAATTTTACATGGGGTATGCGGTGAGCCGCAATATTTTGCTCTGTTTTGATACCGGCCATTTCCATCCTACTGAAGTGATTTCCGATAAACTCTCGGCAGTGTTGATGTTTGTGGATCAGGTTTTGCTGCACGTGAGTCGCGGAGTGCGCTGGGATAGCGATCATGTCGTGATTCTGAGCGACGAACTCCAGGCGCTGGCACAAGAAATTGTGCGCGGCGAATTCTTGAATCGCGTGCATATCAGTCTGGACTTCTTTGACGCCAGTATCAACCGGGTCGCGGCCTGGGTAATCGGCGCGCGCAACATGAGCAAAGCCTTCCTGCTGGCATTGTTAGAACCGACGGCACAATTGCGACAATTCGAACTGGATGGCGATTATACCAGCCGCCTGGCGTTGCTCGAAGAAGTTAAGACCCTGCCCTGGGGCGCAGTCTGGAACTATTACTGCCTCGCACAAAATGTTCCGGCCGGGCATCTGTGGCTGAATGAAATTAAACGCTACGAACAGGATGTCTTGGTTAAACGCTCTGCGTAGTGCTTATAAGCATGAGGATGTATCGGCGACCCCCCCCTGTTCGCTGATACATCCCGAATAATTGCGCTTATTCAAAGCATGCTATGTCTGGTTTTTCCTAATTTTTACCCCTGGAAATGTATGAAAAACCTATTTGTCAAAATGTTTTCTCTTGACACTGAAGCTTATCAGCCTGATATATTTTGCAGGAACAGTTGTATACAAAATTTTGAAAACCTGGACATTTTGAGGAGGGAAAAATTATGGGACTTTTTAAATCACGGGATGAAAAAAAATCGGAAGAAATTTATAAAATTATCATTGATACGCTGAAAAACCGGGAGAATCAGGTTTATGATTTGAAGGTCGAATTTCAGGAAGGGGTTGTGACGCTTTCAGGGGTTTGTGATTCAGAAGCCACCAGAAAAAAGGCGATCCTGTGCGCAGAGCTTGCAGAAGGGGTGAAAAAGGTGAATTCCGATCCCTTATTACTGTCAGAGGCGGCTGCTCAGGCGCAAGCTGCGGCGGCTCCACCGGCTGCTCCGTCGGCTCAAGCTGCTCCACCGGCTCAAGTCGCTCCGCCTGCTCCGGCGCCTGAAAGTTCATTCAAATCCATGTTCTCTCCTGCTGAAGCGGAAGCTGCTGAACTGAAACCATCGCCTGCACCCCAGCCCTCCCAGCAAGCTCCGGAACCTGCCGAAAGAGCAGTGCAACCCTCTGAACCTGTCCAACCGCAAGTTGAGATGCAGACCTATACGATCAAGTCTGGGGATACATTGTCCAAAATTGCCAAACAATTCTATGGTCAGGCTAACAAATATATGGTAATTTTCGAGGCAAATCGCGATGTGATTAAAGACCCGGATCGAATTTATCCAGGCCAGACCATCCGCATTCCCCCCTTGTCATAACTCCGGACCTGGTGTGCGAAAGCTCTGCTGAGCGGTCGGCTTTTGCAGGCAAAGCCGACCGCTGGCGTTTCTGATTTCTGCGATCTCACGATACGTTAATACATGCCGCCGCTGTGCCGGACGATATGCCCTTCTACCAGATAGATGACATCTTCAGCAATGTTAGTCGCATGGTCCGCAATGCGCTCCAGGTAGCGCGAGACGCTCAAATAGCTGATAAATTGTTCAACATAGTGCGGCTGAGCCTGGATAGCCTGTTCTATTTTCTGAAACATGCTGCTGTGCATATCATCTACAGTGTCATCGGCTGCACAGACTTTCCTGGCAAGCTCAATGTCTAAGTTGACCAGCGCATCAAGGCTTTTTTGCAGCATATCCTGTGCTTTGCGTGACATGCCTAAAAAATCGAAAGGTAACGTGACCTCTTCATGGGTGGCAAAATAGCGGGCGCGATCGGCAATATCCACCGCCAAATCCCCAATCCGTTCCAGATCAATGTTGATCTTCATGACCGCCATAATCAAGCGCAGATCAATGGCAACCGGTTGGTGTAACGCGAGTACTTTTAAACAATCTTCTTCCAGATCCACTTCCAGCGCGTCAATTTCACAATCGCCTTCAATGATCTGCTGCGCCAGTTCCAGGTTGCGTTTATCAACGGCTTTCACGGATTTACTTAAGCGTTCTTCAACCAATGCGCCTAAGGCGAGTAATTGTTGTTTCAATTTGCCAATTTCTTTGTGTAGAATCATAAAATATTCACCAGGTTCTGAATGGCGGGAAACAGCTTGATGCTTCCCGCCGTAATCCACCCATTGTCTGCTCTGAGTCAAAAGGTGGAGGATTATTTTCACGCCGGCTGTCCCTTCTGTTTGTCGAATTTTCCCACAAGGTTCGTAAACGCTGAAGCGTTGACTACAAGCCAATTTTGTCTGTCTATTACAGGTACACTAAAAAAGTCCTGTTAGAGAAATATTAGCGATTTATAAAAACTCTATTATTTGTTGAAAAAGTTGGGATAAGGGGCAGGAGGGTGTTAAATTCTCTGAAAAATACCAGGTTTTCCGTTATTTTTCTCATCTGGGCTGGGATCTATCCACCTATGAAACTACAAGGATTCCTCATAAACAAGGATTTTTTATTTCTGGTAATGTGGCATCCCTGTCGTTTCATGATGCTGGGTGAGCGACTGGCTCATGATAGCTCCTATGAAAATATACCCGTACCGACCCTGTCTGCACAAGCAGAGACAGGCTAAAGCGGCCACTGCGAGCCTCATGTCGGGTGAGCGTAATCACCTCGGTTACGTGAGCGGAAATTGCGCGCGTCGTTTGCGGGCAACTTCTTGTAAATCCGGGGCTTGATCGGTTTCATCAACGATTTCTCCGGTCAACACTTCCAGAACGTCTTCCAGGGTCACGACGCCAGAAACACCGCCGTATTCATCAACCACAATCGCCAGGTGCTGGCGATGTTCTCGAAAAAATGTCAGCAGACTATCAGCGCGTTTGGTTTCCGGAACAAACAGGGCCTCGTGCACAAAATGTGCAATCGGCTGGTCTGTTTTCCCATCCACCATAGCCTGAAGCAATTCAGCTTTCAACGCGATTCCCAGGATATTATCAGGCGAATCCTCCACCACAACGATGCGGGTATGCTGCGAACGCACAATCTCTTCACGCGCCTCAGCGAGCCGCTGCTCCCCTTGGAGGGAGGTCATGGTCACACGCGGCGTCATAATATCAACCGCCTTCCGATCATTTAATTCAAAAATACGATGAATCATGATTGACTCATCCTCTTCAATGGCTCCTTGCTTATGGCCGATACGAGCCAATAATTTGATTTCCGCTTCGTTGGTAGTGAAGCGGTTTCCCGAGGGCATAAAGGGAAGCACGATTTTTTCCAGACACCAGACAACCGGAAAAAACACGCGTGTAAGCACCTGTACCGGTCGGGCAGCGACCAACGCAATGGATTCGGCGTAATGTTCACCAACCGTCTTGGGGATAATTTCACTAAATATAATCACCATAAACGTCAAGACCGTAGAGAACGCTCCTAACCAGCGGCTGCCCAGGACTGTCGCCGCCACACTGCCGACCAGGATACTGCCGCCGATATTGGCCAAATTGTTCAGGATCACAATCGTCGTAATCGGCCGGTTCATTTTTTCCCGAATCGCTAACAACGCAACGGCAGAAGGTTTTTTTGATTGCGCAAATTCTCGCGCTTTCAGCAGCGATACTGAAAACAGAGCCGCTTCCGCGCCGGAGCAAAGGGCTGAAATAAGCAACACCAGCATAACAGCGCCAATTAATTGTTCCATGATGTCTTTTTATCCTTAAAATTCGATTTCTCAAATTTATAAAATTCACAAAATTTCTGCTGTTTTCGCAAGCTTCTGTAATTGTTGTTCCAGGCGTTCATAGTCGCCTAAATGGGCGCGCATGAGGCTTTTCCAGAGCTTGCCGTGGTTAGGGATCGAAAAATGGAGCAGTTCGTGTACAATGACATAATCGCCAAGCTCTCTGTCAAGCTCAAGCAGCTCGCGGTTAAAGTTCAGGTTCCCGTTTGTGGAACAGGAAGCCCATTTACGCTTCATGGGACGAATTGCAATCATCCGCACCGGCGCATCCAATTTCCGCGCCCATTCCCGCACCCGGTGTTTAAATTCTCCTTTACTGCGCCATGCCGTCATATTATTATTCTCATGATCAATTGTTATTCATAGGCTTTCTGCAACAAGCTAAACAGGGCGTCAACAATCTCGGTGACGCGCGCAAGGTCATCCAGGACGGCATAGATGGCAAAGGTGACGCGCTGGCGGACTTCGCGCAGGTCTTTTTCGCTGTGCATCCAGTTTGGGTGTTCGCTAAAGGCCGTGCTGATCTTACGGCTCACGTCGTCAACATTGGCAACGCCGGCATCCAGCAAGGTGCGATACACGAAAAAGGTGAGTCCGTCAAAGCCTTTTTGCGCCTGCTCGCGTTTGCGCTGTTGGTCGCGTTCAAGTTCAGTGAAAAGCTCTGCCAGGGCGTCAGCCGTGCTTTGCTGACGGTTCTCAAAATGTTCTTGTACCGCTTTTGCGCGGTCGGCCATGGCGATCAGAAAGGGGTCGCTGCTCTGCTCTTCGGCGATGCGCTCAATGCTTTTGACCAGATTGATGACTTTGGCTGCATCGCCGCCTTTGGCTTGTTTGATCAGTTCAATTGAAGTTTCATTGATTTCAAAGACTTCCGTGACATCCCGAACGCCATACGCGCCGATATGCTCGCGCACGAGCGCGCTAGTCTTGCGCTGAAAGTCTTTATCAACATACACTTTTTTGCTGTAAGCCTTGCGCGCCACGTGATAGATGGCGGAAAAGCTGCTGTAATCCTCTAAATACGGCCTGAGAAAGGCGTCGGGCGAAATGATCTCGTAGAGCATTTCAAGCTCTTTGTACTCCTTGAACAGTTCTTTGCGCCGCTCTTTATCGCGGAAATACTCGATCAAGCTGTCAATATCTTTGTCGTCGAATTGCCGCTGAATGAGGTTGAGATACTCAGGAACCTTCGTCTCCATCTTGTTTTTGAACAGGACTTTGAGCAATTGCACGTCTTTGACAATGGCATTGATCTCCTCGCTGTCAAAGGCCAGGGCTTTTTCGAGGTGGTCGAAGATGCCCACAAAATCGAGCACAAAGCCGTGGGGTTTGAGCATCTCCTGCGTCTCGTTTTCGTAGGGACGGTTGACGCGCGAAATGGCTTGCAGCAAGGTGTGATCGCGCATCGGCTTGTCCAGATACAGGGCGTACAGGATCGGCGCGTCAAAGCCGGTCAGCAGCTTTTCCGTGACAATCAGAATTTTGGGGAAATGTCCGTATTTGCTGAACTCTTTGCGAATCTGGCGTTCCTTTTTGGGGTCAAGGTGAAACTCCTTTAACAGGGCGGAATCGTTATTATTGCCGGTATAGACCACTTGCGAATATTCGGGCGGGAGATAGCGATCCAAGGCTTTTTTGTATAAAGCGCAGGCTTCGCGGTCAACGGCCACCAGAAAGGCTTTGTAGCCGAGGGGTTCCACGTTTTCACGATAATGGCGCGCCACAAATTGGGCGACCTGATCAATGCGCTGCGCGCCTTTGAGAAAGTTTTTGAGGTTGACGGCGCGGTCAAGAATCTTGTTTAACTCGTCAATATCGGCAATACCTTCGGTTTCAGCCAGGGAGAGGAATTCCCGGTCCAGGGTTTCATGCGGCACGCGCATCTCGTTCGGGGCGAGATTGTAAAATAAGGGCAGAGTTGTGCCGTCGGCGATGCTTTCGGCAATCGAATATTTGTGCAGATAGCCTTGATCGTCTTCGCCGCCAAAGGTTTTGAACGTGCCTTTGCCATACACGGTTTTGTCAATCGGCGTGCCCGTGAAGCCGATACAGGTGGCGTTCGGCAGTCCGGCCATCAGAAACGTACCGAGGTCCCCGCTGGTGGTGCGGTGGGCTTCGTCAATCAGAATGTAAATGTTTTCGCGGGCGTTGATATTGGCCGGCATGTCGCGGAACTTGTGAATGGTGGTCACGATGATGCCGCGATAATCGTGTGTGAGCAGATGATTCAGGCGGTTGATATTATGCGCATGTTCGACGTTGTTCAGTCCCAGGGCGGCCAGGTTTTTGAGCATCTGATCTTCCAGTTCGTTGCGATCAATCATGATCAGGATGGTCGGTTTGTTGGATTGCGGAGCTTTAAACAGCAGTTCGGCCGCTTTAATCATGGTATAAGTTTTGCCGCTGCCTTGCGTGTGCCAGATCAGGCCGCGCCGTTTGTGCGGGTCGTGCGCGCGTTCGACCACCCGTTCCACCGCGCTGATTTGATGCTGGCGCAGGATGTATTTTTGCAGTTCCTCTTCTTTTTCCGCAAAAATAATGTAGTCTTTGAGCACACGCAGCAGATGCGGAATGGCGCAGAAGCTTTTGATTTTGGCTTCCAACCGGCCGATCTGCTCGGATTTCCATTGGAAAATATTGCGACGCGCCAGGTTCCAGGTTACGCCATACACAAAGCCGATGGCTTCGGTGGCGGTGAAGATCTGCTGCGGCACAAATAATTCCGGGGTTTCGCGGTGGTAACGCCGAATTTGATCAACCCCGAGCGCGACGCCTTCGTCTTTATGGGCGTTTTTGCACTCGATTACCAGCACGGGCAGGCCGTTGATCAAAAACACTACATCTTCGCGCACGCCGTAATGGCCGTTGTGCCAGTAAAATTCCTCAGTGACTTCATAGACATTGTTGGCGGAGGTCTGATAGTCAAGCAGGCGTAAATCGAGTTCGCGCTTTTCGCCAGCGCAGAAGAACTTGCCGCTGTTACGCAGATAGCTGAGAAAGTCGCGGTTGCCGTAAATCGTGGGGCGCAGTCGTCGGAAATCGCCGATTAACGCGCCTTCGGCTTCAGTATATTGAGGGTTGAATTCCCGGATTTTGGCGTAGAGCAGATCGTCGAAATACAGCGAGGCCGTCCGCGCCCGTTCCTGCGGTTTCCCATCGACGGCAAAGCCGCGCCGCGTTTCCGCGTCGCTGCGCGAGACATAGCTCCAGCCGATCTCCTGCGCATACGTTAAAATGCGCGCCTGAACGGTTTTATGTTCTCCTGGCGTGGGCATGAGGAAAATGTCTGAACCGCTGATTGACGCTGATTTCTGGATTACACTGATTTAGGATTTTGCCGTTACTCACATAATCAGCGAAATCCAGAAATCAGCGCGAATCAGCGGTTTAGACTCTTAATGAACCGTTTGAATTCTAAGCTCTTCGTCCCAAAATTGATCAATAACCCGATTTCCAGACGATAGGCTTCTAAATAATTGATGGTCTGGGCAAAGTGAACCTCTTCAAGTTTTGTGCGTGCTTTCAATTCTACCATGACCTTATTTTCCACCAGAAAATCAACTCGCCGCGTCCCTATCTGCTGATCATCATAAAATATCGGCATTTCCAGTTCTCGCTGAAACCCAATGCCGCGCTTATTGAACTCAATGGCTAACGCTCGTTGATAAATCACTTCCTGAAAGCCGTTCCCAAGCGTGGAATGGACTTGCATGGCCGCGCCGATAATCTTACCGGTCAATTCGGAGTGTTTGTAATTTTCCTTGATCATCGAACGTATACAATGTCTGAACCGCTGATTCTCGCTGATTACTGGATTACGCTGATTAAGGGTTGATGCTGATTTCAAGAGTTTTCTGAAAAGTTGAACACGCTGGAAGTGGCGAGATCTCTTCTTATCAGCGCAAACCGGTAATCAGCGTAATCCAGTAATCAGCGAGAATCAGCGGTTCAGACATTTTCCTCCAGCTCATGCACCCGAATCTGCGCGGTCATGAGCTGGTGCAGGAGCGTGCGGAAGAGTTCTGTAAGTAGTTGCTTTTGTTTCTGATGGATAATTATTTTGTTATCAAGCGTATCCAGGTTCTCAACAATGTTTTCTTGCTCTTTGAGATTTGGTAAAGGAATAACAAAACCTTTTAAACGGGTAGCACTGATATTACTTTGGCTTACTGCGCGAGATGCGATTGATTTGAGCCTTAATTGCGTTTCTTCACAATTAAAGTAATGATTGAGAAAAAAGGAATTTAATTTTTCAATTTTTGTTCTCAATCGAATTAAATAAGAAGCAAAAACAAAATCGCCTTCTATATCAAAAATCGCTGTACGTCCAACAAGTTCAAAGCTATTTGTGCGATTGAATAAAATATCTCCTTTTTCTACCTGAAATTTTTTAAACTCTTCATCCGTGATCTCAACATGCTGAAGATTATCAGCGACAATTTTACCATTAACTTGATTCGTCATTCGTAAAATCGGATAATTTCCCTCTGAATTTCCCTTTATAGATAAGCCATATTGGGCTTGGAGAAGTAATTCTCCTAACTTCACTATCTCCCAACTCTCCGGCACAGGGCCGATTTCGGTGGCTTTTTGGGGTTCGCCGCGCAGCCCTTCGGTAAAGAGCTTGTGCATCAGGGTTTTTTTGAGTTCGGTGGTCAGGGCAATCAGGCGTTCCTGCTGCACGGTGGAAAGGATGTGGGCAATTTTGCGTTGTTCGGGGAGGGAAGGAATATAAAAGATAGTGTCTTTCAAATCTTCACGTGTAATTCCTTTAATTGTAGCTCCTCGTTTATTCGATTCAAAGTAGTTTTGGATTCGTGAAGTCCTTGCTTGAAATGCTAAAAATTCAAGCGAATACTGACTGTTATCAACTAAAACGCCTGTTAAATCTTGGCTTATAGCAATATCGATGTTGTTAATAGCTACTTTTCCAACCCCTACTCGTGTTGAGAAAAGCAAATTATTACATGGTACTAAGTGAGTCGAGCTATTTTCAAGAGCTTTTTGAGAAATATATTTTTCTCCAGATTTTAAATAAATCTTATTATTAAGCCATTTGCTCGTTATCCAGGGAATATTACCTTGCCAATAAGATTGATTTTTTGTAGACGGAGTCCCTCCTCCAACAAACTTATGAGCGATTTCTCCCAACTTGATTTCTTGCCAATCTTTCATAATATTCGCATTTGCTATTGCTCTCATGAGATATGACTTTTCGAATTACCCATCATTGCAAGATTCTTACCGTTCTTTAACTACAGGGATTGCACATAAGCAAGGATTCTGATCGTATAACCCCTCATCAATCCTTGCTTATGTGCAATCCCTGTAGTTTCATTTGTACTTCTCCCGCAAATACTCAAATTTGGCGGCATCAGGATCAACGCCTTTGAGCGCGCCTGTCCATTTTTCAAGAAAATCATCAAGGCTCCGGGCTTTTTTGTCAAGATACGCTTCCTGTTTTTCGCGCAGCAAGAAATATTTTTCGCGATTGATGGCCTCGGCCAATTTTTCTACACGCATAAAACCTGGTAATGAAACCATCTCAATTCTCTCCACAGTGTAGAGAGTTTTGAAAATGTCAGATTTGGCTTGCTTTGTTATAGAGGATTCTTCGCATCAAGATCGGTCAAGGTGGATATCCGCTCCGAGGTTAAATGTGCGAACCGTAAACGATTTATGGGCTGCCTGCTGGGGCTTATGGGAAAGGATGTCTTGTTTAAGGGATTGGAGCAGCATCTCTATCACTTGAATACGTTCAGCTACCGGAGCGTACTGAAGTTGTTGAAGAGTTTCTTGAGCAATCATACACGTTTCTCCTTTTTGTGACGCTGATATAGCGAGGAGGGCAAACTAGCGTTTGCAGCAAAGGCTACTTTGCGCTCCTGATGTGACAACAGGTCATTTTTGTATCTATCATAGGAAGGTCAGTGCTTTTTGTCAAGATACGCTTCCTGTTTTTCGCGCAGCAAGAAATATTTTTCGCGATTGATGGCCTCAGCCAATTCCTGTTCGGTCGGTAAGTACAGGCGATATTTGGAGGCAAAGAGCTGGTCGTTGCCGTTCAGCCCGGAGTATTTCACGACTGTCTCGTCTTTTTCCGTGCAGAGTACGATGCCGATCGTGGGATTGTCGTCAAACCCTTTGTAACGGTCTTCATAAATGCGCACGTACATGTCCATCTGGCCGATGTCCTGATGCGTCAGTTCGCCGGTTTTCAAGTCTATCAGCACAAAACATTTGAGCGCGTAATTGTAAAACACCAGATCGATGTAGAATTCTTTGGTTTCGGTGGAAATCCTCTGCTGCCTGGCGACGAAGGCAAAGCCTTTGCCCAATTCGAGCAGAAATTGCTGGAGTTTCTCAACCAGGGCTTGTTCAAGGTCTTTTTCCAGATAACTGACGTCAGGGTTCAGATTCAAAAATTCCAGGATGTAGGGGTCTTTGATAAAATCTTCCGGCTTCAGCGCCAGCTTTTGCGCGTTGGCCTCGGCTTCAGCTTTCACGGCCTGCGTATTCTGGCTGGAGAGCAGACGTTCGTAATACAACGAATTGATTTGTCGCTCTAAGGCTCTGGTGCTCCAATTCTGTGTAATTGCCTCTTCGATGTAGTAGGCTCTTGCTTTTGGGTTTTCTACCCGCATAATGAGCCGATAGTGCGTCCAACTCAATTGGGTACGCAGTGCGTACCCTTTTTGTTCTTCTGTGATTTCCCCGAACATAATGCCTTGTGAAAACACCAGATAAAACCTTCTAAAGGCTTTAAGATTTTCCACTGAAAAGCCTTTGTCAAACTCTTTTGTCAAGCGCTGCGACAGTTCTTTCAGCAGATGCGTTCCGTATTCTGCACGGGAATCACCCTTCTGTTCTTCTTCCACAATCAGCCGGCCGATGTTCCACTAGGCTTCGACCATGGCGAAGTTGATCGCCCGGTAGGCGTTTTGACGAGCGGTGCTGACGATCTGCCGGATGCTGTCATACAGCGTGCTGTTCACTCTTGTCGGAGTTTGCATGTTCTTCACCTCCTGGCTGTTCTGAAACGCCATCGCAGAATGAATATTTCTTTTTTTCGCGTGTTTGGCGTGTTTCGCGGGCTGAGTATCATGTTATGCTTCCCATGCCTAATTTGTCAAGGATGTGTTTTAATTGGCTGTTTACCTGGGCAGATTCGGCTTCCAGCGTCTCCAACTCTTCCACAATCTCGGCCAGGGGGCGATATTCTTCAGCGTCGCCGGTATGGATGTAGCGGCTGGGGGAGATGTTGTAATCGTTTTTGGCGATCTCGGCGTGCTCGACAATGCGGCTGAATTTATCCTCTTCACGCCAATTGATGAAGGCGTCGGCAATGCGCCGGATGCTTTGGTCCGGGATGTAGTTTTTGGGGTCCCCTTTGACAAACTCTTTGCTCGCATTCAGCAGAAACAGTTTACGCTGTCGTTCTGCCGGTTTGGCCTTGTTGAGGAAAAGCAGAATGCCCGGCGCGCTGGTGTTGTAAAACAGATTTTCGGGCAGATAGACGACGCCTTCGATCAGGTCGCGCTCCACAAACCATTTACGCACCTCCTTTTCTTTGTTGGAGGTGGCGTTGCCGGAGCCGCGCGAGGCTGCGCCGGTATCCAGCACAATCGCGGCGCGGCCTTCATCGGTCAGGCTGGCCAGAATATGCTGCACCCAGCCCCAATCGGCCTTGTTGCCAGGATAGCCTGCGTCTTGCGGAAAGCGATCCAATTCGTCCGCGTCGTAATCCTTTTCCGTGAACCAGGTCTGATTCCACATGGGATTCGCTGTCACACGATAGAAGGTTTGCAGGCGGTTGGCTTTGCGAAATTTGGGATTGCGGAAGGTGTCGCCGATCTCAATTACGCCTTCCATGTCGTGAATGATCATGTTCATATTCGCCATAGCCCAGGTATCGGGCACATATTCCTGGCCATAGAGCTTGAGCGGCGCGTATTTGGTTTTGGAGCGCAAGCTCATGTTTTCTTCCAGCACCAGTTGGCACTTGATCAGCAAACCGGCCGAACCGCAGCAGGGATCGTAAATCGTCATGCCCGGCTCCGGGTTCATGATGTGCGCCATGATCAGGCCGACTTCTTTGGGCGTGTAGAATTCGCCCGCGCTCTGGCCGCTGCCCTCGGCGAATTTGCGGATCAAATACTCGTAGCTGCGGCCGATAATATCCGGTTCAACGTCCTTGAGTCCGAGACGCTTCATGCTGATGGCTTCAATCAGGTTGCTCAGGCGGTTGTCCTCTAAATCGCGCTGTCCGTGCGTGGTCGCGTTGAAGTCCACCCGATCAATAATGCCCTGAAGCGGCGGGTTTTCTCTGGCAATTGCGCGTAAATGCGAGGTCAACTGTTCGCCTATTTTGTCGGAAAGTTCTCGGATGACCGACCAAACCGGTGATTCCGGGTCTTCAGGTTCAAGGGGCAGATAAAAACGTACCAAACTGGTATCAAGTTTTACCAGTTGAAAGGCTTTGGCGCGTGATCCGACTTCCGCGGCGATGCGGTTCAGTTCGTCGTCAAACACGTCGCACAGGCGTTTGGTGAAGATCAGCGGCAGAATATAATCTTTATATTTGGGAGCGTCTTTTGCGCCGCGAATGCTGCACGCTGCGTCCCAAATCCAGGCTTCTAAGGATTTCTCAATATTTCCGTTCATACGTTGTTAAGGGAAATGTAAAAATAACTTCAACTTTTGGAAACTAAAGAAACCAGGTTTTTTGAAAAAACCTGGTTTCTCGCCCGTGAAGTTCATTTCTCAATTCCCCTAAGTAATTATCAATAAATTTCTTTGGCTTTTGTGTTGCAAAAACTTCTGGTATTCAGCAAAATCAAGAAAATTCTTGTTTATTCTTAATTCCTGTAGTTACTTAGGTGGAAATCCGCGCTAAAGCGCGGACTACGAACTACCGGGCAGAATAATGGCAAAGGTGCTGCCGACGCCGGGCGTGCTTTCGACTGTAACGCGGCCGCAATGCACGTTGGTAATGTGTTTGACAATCGCAAGTCCTAATCCGGTGCCGCCTAAGGTTCGGCTTCTGGCTTTATCCACCCGGTAAAAGCGTTCAAAGAGGCGCGGCAGGTGTTCTGGCGAAATGCCGCAGCCGAAATCCTGTACCGCTATCACAAGCTCCTGATTCTGCGTGGTTGCGCTGATGGTGATTGTACTTCCCGAGTTACTATATTTGATGGCATTATCCAGTAAATTCACGATAGCCTGTTCTAATAACGGCGCGTTCACCTTCCCCCAGAGTTCGACCGGACATGCGAGGTCAATTCGGATCTGTTGTTCAACCGCCCGGTTGTCACAGATGAGCATCGCCGCCTCTATCACTGCTTTGATGCGAGAGTTTTTCAACACAATCTGTTCGGCTTCTTTTTCTTGTTCGATCTTTGACAGGGTCAATAAATCCGTAATAATCGAATTGAGACGCTGCGCGTTTTTCTCAATAATGTGGAGAAATTTCCTGGCATTTTCCGGATCCTCAATAGCTCCGTCGAGCAGGGTTTCGACAAAGCCGACAATTGACGTAATTGGTGTGCGCAGTTCATGTGAGACATTGGCAACAAATTCCTTGCGGATATTTTCAAGTTGTTTTAACCGCGTAATATCGTGAAACACAAACAAGGCTTCAGGGGGCTGGCCTGGTTCTATGGGAAGTAACGTGCCGTGAACATGTAAAAACTGTTCATGCTCAAGATTTAAGGTCAATACATCTTCGACAGGTTTCTCAGAGGCAAAGATTTTTTTGACAAAGCGTTGAATGCCGACGTTGCGAATCATTTCCTGAATACTGCGCAAATTACAGCTTTCAGAGCTAATTCCGAAAAGGTTTTTTGCGGCGGTATTACAACGCAGAATGCGTTCATCTTTGTCAACCGTAATGACCGCTTCCACCATATTCGCTAACACGGCTTCCAGTTCATTTCGTTGTCTGATTACTGTTTGGATGCGTTCGGCAAGCTGAGAAGCCATCAGGTTCATCGCATCCGCCAGACCGCCAAGCTCTTCGGAGCCGGCGATATGGATGCGGTGCTGTAATTCTCCGTGAGCATAGCGCGTGGCCCCTTGATGAATTTGTTGTAACGGCCTTGTAATATAACGTGAGATATAGAAGCTGATGAGCGCGGCCAATGCCGCAATTATCACGCCAGCGCCCATAATTTCCCGGTAAAGGTGAGACAGAGTGACTTTAAAGACGGTGACAGGCATGGCAGCGCGTACCACACCGATTACTGTCTGTTGGTACTCAAGCGGAATCGCTACGTACATCATATCCTGTTCTAAGGTATAACTATAGCGGACAGAGTCACCTTGATTTCCGTCAAACGCCTGTTGAATTTCCGGGCGTTGGGCATGATTGTCCATTCTGGCAGGTTCTTCTTGCGAATCACCGATTACCTGCCCTGACGGTAGAATCAGAGTAAAGCGGATATCGATGTCCGCTCCAAGAGTTTTACAGAGTTTATCAAGGGCAGGCCAGGCATCCGGAATCATCACCTGATCCTGGACAAGGTACCGAAATTGCCGGGCATGGTGTTCGAGGGTTGTCCTGGTCTGTTCCAGGTAAAATTTTTGAAACGAGTGTGACGCATAGAGGACCACCCCTCCGAGGGTCGCCGTAATAATCGCCAAAAATGCGAGATAAATTTGCCAACCGAGCTTTCGAATTCTTTTCATCGCCGCCAAGAGCCTCTCGGTTATTCCCGATCTTTGAACCGATAGCCGACCCCTCGCACCGTTTCAATCAGATCGCCTAAAGGCCCGAGCTTTTTTCTCAAGCTCACGATTTGAACATCCACCGCCCGATCCGTGACGATATAATCTTCGCCCTTTACGGCGTCAATAATCTGATAGCGCGTAAACACCCAGCCAGGACGTTTTGCCAGACAGCTTAAAATGCCGAATTCTGTCGTGGTCAATTTGACTGGTTTCCCTTTAACAAAGACTTCATAGCGCGAAGGGTGAATTTGGAGTTCGTCAACCGTAATCACAGCCGGGTCGTCCTGGTCGTCTTTCTGGCGGCGGCGAAGCACGGCGCGGATGCGGGCCAGCAGCACTCTTGGGCTAAAGGGTTTGGTAATGTAGTCGTCCGCGCCGAATTCCAGGCCAAGCACAATATCCGATTCCTCGCCTTTGGCGGTTAACATCATGACCGGAATGTGCGTGGTCTGACTGTCATTCTTCAAAATTTTGCAGACTTCCAGTCCGTCCACATCGGGAAGCATCAGATCAAGTACCACAAGATCAAAGACGCGCTGTTTTATTTTTTTCAGCGCCTCTTCTCCGGATGAAACGCCTTCCACGCGATAACCTTCTTTTTTTAGATTATACACCAGTAATTCGCGAATATCTTCTTCATCTTCAACGATGAGAATTTTTTCCTTTTCCATAGTGTTCTCCATTTTAATGAAGATTATAAGGCGTTGATCAGGGTTCGATATCGCCTCGTGGTCGCTTTCCTTTTTCAGGGGAAGGTTTTGCCGCGCCTGTTCCACACAAATCGCCTTCAACGGTGAAGGTCGAGAATGCGACTGCACTTCCGGCAGACGTGTGGACAACATAACGTGATTTCCAAATACATTCTACAATCAGATAGGGACACCCACTGCAAGGATTGACTTCATTGCTCCATTCGCGGATTAGCAAGGTGGCTCCTGGTGGAACTCTTGTTGCCAGATTCGGGGCAAAAGCTCCTATCTGACCTGGTTCACAACTGCCTGCAGGAGAATCTTTGGTCAGAACAATTTCATAATCAATTGTCCCGAGAAGAACGTCTGCCGCAGTGTTGTTGGTGAGAAAAAGCTGGTTTGTGACCACTGTTCCGCAGGAGGTTTGAATATCCGGCGATTTAACCAGTTCGGCCAACACCTCGTCGGTGGTATCATCAATGGGATCCCAGAGGCTGCTGCCTCCTCCGCCGCTGCCCCCACTGCCGATAGCCAAACCGATGGCTGCGGCTGCTCCCAGTCCGGCTCCAGCGCCAATAACGGTTTTCTTTCCAAAGAACGATTTTTTAGGAGATGGTTCAGAGAAAGGTGCCACTGAAATTTCTTGCGCCTCTTGGAGATACGGGGAGGCCAGATCATCTTCTTCTGTTACCTTCCATTCAAGAAATTTTTCTGAAAATCCAGCTTCAGGCGGAAGGGGTTCTTCAGCAAAAACAAGCAGCGTTTCGGGAACATCTACGCTGTGAGCCTGTGGGCAGGCAGCTGCCTCTTTTTCCACTTGAACAGTGAAAACCGGCGATTTCACGGCTTGTTTCTCCTGATCGATCAGAAGGATCTGGTAAGTGATCTGCTCTACGTCAGGCTGTGGAGCAGGTAAAATTCCTCTGAATTCTTCAGGTGTGATGGCTTGCAGCCGGATAAAATAGAAATTTTCAGCAGTTTGCGTTTTAAAGTAGAGACGCATCTCTGAAATTTCGACATCTGAGACGACATGCACAACAAGTTCGAATGGAACGTCAGTAAGCATACATGACGCCGGGTTATGCTGCACGAGTAATTCAGCGGCAAACGTGTAAGGGGCGCAAAACCCGATAAGAAACCAGCAAAAGAGATTCATTAGTATTTTAGATCGTAGAAATTGTTTTTGATATTTCATGGCGTTATTTCTCCTGAAGTTAAGTATAAGACGTTTGCTCAGCGATCACCGCACCTGACAAGTAAAAGCCGTAAAATCCTTCCTTATGAGAAATCCCTGTGCATACTGAAAATCGAATTCTCTGTGTTTCATGACAAAAATTCTCTTGACGAACTTATCAATATAATCCACGAAATTTTTTCAAGGAGAAAGTGATTTTTTTTGAGAAAAATGGATTGTTCTCCTATTTTCTCCTTTACAGGTTTGCGGTGAATCATTACCATATCCCCAGAACGGAAAGATGGAATAAAAAAAATCATTCGCGGAGAAAATAGAAAAATGAACGTGAATAAACTAAAATATGCGTGGTGCATAAGTTGTCTGTTTGTTCTTTGGAGCTGCGGTCCAACCCTTGAACAACAACAACAGGCAGCAGATTCGCAATACCAGTTAGGTATTGCAGAATTTAATCGGGGTAACCTGGGCGCTGCCCTGGGTGCTTTTGAAAAAGCCTTGGAGTATTATCCACAAGACCCGAAATGCCATAATGCGATAGGGTTAATTTATCTCCAGCAGAAACAATACCAGAAAGCTCTCTCTATGTTCAAAAAGACCTTGAGCCTTGATCCGCATTTTACAGAAGCACATAATAATCTGGGCAATACGTATGCGCAAATAGGAGATTGGGATAAAGCGATTACTGAATTTAAAGAAGCTTTGAGCGATCCGTTTTATCGAACGCCGGCGCTTGCTCACTATAATCTGGGCCTGGCGTTGATGGAACGGCAGCTTCAGGGGGATATGTTTGAGGCGGTCAAGGAATTTCATGCGGCGGTGCAACTGGAACCCAATTTCAGTCGAGCCTTAGATAAATACGGGATTGCTCTGTACCGCGTCAACCGGAACCAGGAAGCGATCAAACAATTCAAACGAGCGATTGAAGTTGATCCGCAGTTTATCGATCCGTATCTGAATCTTGGAATGGTCTATATGAAGCAAGGCAATAAGGAAGAAGCGATTGCTCAATTTAAACTTGTTGTGGAGCGGGCAACAGAAGAAAAAATCATCGAAGAAGCTACCCGATATTTAGGAATTTTAGAATAGAATCATATCTTAAATTGATATTTTGATCAACATAGATCTGAGACAGGTTACATTGACCATCATTATCAAAACATGGGAGTGGTTACTTGGTAAATGAGGCCCGTTCCCTGAGCGCGTAAAAGAACACGAAATCCTGGTCGTTTTGATCGGCTTCATGAACGGACATTGTTTATTAGTTAACTACAACTCAAGATTTCTATGCTGCCCGTATTTATCATGAAACAGTATCCAATGAGTACTTGTCTTGTGTTTGTCGGTTTGTTGATCGGGATCCTGTGTACTCCGTTTCCGACATTGGCTGCGAATACAGAAGAAGAAGCCTATACGATAGCTGTCGGATTATATAACGATGGGTTGATCGATCTCGCACGGGATCAGTTTAAAAACTTTTTGCGTCAATTTCCGAACAGTGTTCAAGCGGCTTATGTGCAGTATTTAATAGGCGAATGTGATTATCGTCAAAAAAAATATGAATCGGCGATCCAGGAATATCGAAAAGGCATGACGGAATATCCGGGGAATCTGTATATTGATCAAATGGCCTATAAGCTTGGACGATCATATTTTTTGGCACAAAATTATAAATCAGCGCAGGAGACATTTGAAGATTTTATTCATACCTATCCACAAAGTACTCACCTCCAACATGCTTATTATTGGCTTGGGGAAACGTATTTTCAGCGCGGGAAATATCAACAGGCAATCGAGACGTTTACACAAATTCTGACGCGTTTTCCAGCGTATGAACTTCTGGATTACACGTATTATTCTCTGGGATGGAGCTCCCTCAATCTGCAGCGTTATCAGGAGGCTTTCGAATATTTTCAGACAGTGCTGACCAATTTTCCTGCAAGTGACCTTGTCTCGTCTGCGCGCTTGAATGGTGCTCGTTGTTTGTTTCAATTAGGTGAATATGCCCGGGCACGCCAGGAATATCAATTTGTTGCGCGCACCTATTCTTCCGAGGAAAGCCGGGAAGCCCTGTTCTGGATTGCTGAAAGTTCTTATTTGCTCCAGGAATATGAGATGGCACTGGAGCATTATCGAAAATTTCTTGAAACTCCGTTCCCCAGGGACTATCTTGATAACGCCGCGTATGGCATCGCCTGGAGCCTCCTGAATTTGGGGAAAACCCAGGAGGCGTTACAACAGTTTCAACAATTTACCTCTGACTATCCCAAAAGCGATCTGCTCCCGTCGGCTTTGTTTCAAGTTGGCGCGTTATTATTCCAGGCAGATCGGCAGCAAGAAGGCATGACGGTATTTGAACGCTATCTTGCCAGTTATTCGAAAAGCCCCTATCACGACGATGTTCGTTTTCAACTCGGTCAGGCATATTTTCAACAAGAACAGTATCCCCAGGCGTTAAAATTGTTTCAAGCGATCGTTACTACGCCGACGGATGATCGCTATCTTGCCTCAGCTTCTTTCATGAGCGGCGCCTGTTTGTATGCGCAAAATCAATTTCAAGAGGCAATTGTCCAATATGATCGTGCCGTCTCCCAGGCTCAGGCGGTTTTGGCTGACGCCCAAAATGAAACAGCGCGGAAAGAGGCCGAACACATGCTTTATGATGCAATTTTTCGGATCGGACTA
Source organism: Candidatus Vecturithrix sp. (assembly GCA_040772385.1). Lineage (GTDB taxonomy): Bacteria > Moduliflexota > Moduliflexia > Moduliflexales > Moduliflexaceae > Vecturithrix. The sequence continues at coordinate 2,593,268 of JAXGYF010000001.1, forward strand.
AGCTACATCAACCTGGAGCACTATGATGCCGCACTTTCATATTTTTCCCAATTAAACGACAAAGACGTCATCAAAGTCCCGTATGGCGATCAAGTCTATTACTGGATTGGTGAAACGTATTTTCACCTTGAACGCTATGCGGAAGCTCTTCAGGCTTATCAGCAAGTTATTCAGCGGTATCCGCAGAGTTCGCTCCTGCCGGAAGCCTGGTATGGCGTTGCCTGGTCTCATTACAGTTTAGCGCAATGGCAAGAGGCGGCTAATGCGTTTGATCAGGTTTATCATGCCGACCCTCAGGGAGAATTTGCCTTAGAAGCCTTATTTCAGCGCGGCGATAGTTATTTACGTGCCGAACACTATGCCGATGCGGAAGCAACATATCAAATTATCCAGCAAGCCTTTCCTGAAAGCGAATTGTCTTCCCAAGCTCAATTTCGCCTGGGACGTGCGTATTATCAACAAAATCAACTTGAAAAAGCGGTTGAGATTCTCCAGCAATTACTGACAACGCTTTCCGAAACCGGGCAGCCCCCGTCTGATCTTGTCGAACAAAGCCATAGTCTGATAGGGTGGGCGTATTTTCGGATGCAGCAATTTGAGACAGCCGTCCTGTATTTTGAAAATGTGTTGTCGTCGTCTCAGAATGAGGAGCTTCGCGCGAATGCGCTTTTAAAAATGGCTGATGCGTATTATGGCCTGGGGCGGTACCAGGAAGCAATAGAGTATTATACCCAGCTTTTAAGTGAATACCCTGAAAGTAATGAAACGGTTGATGGGGAATATAATCGCCTTCTGACTTATGTTCAAGCTGGCGAACAGGAAGAATATGTGCTTGCGGCTGAACAATTTTTGCAGGCGCACCTTCCGGATGATTCTCCGGTCGCCAATACAGCCCAGAATTCGGAAAAAACATTTCGAGAGCATCCCCAAACTCCGGCGGTCTTATACCAGTTTGGTGAATTTTCTCTGGAACAGCAGCAATTTGAAAAAGCCATTTCGTTGTTTCACCGGTTGATATCGTTGTATCCGGAGCATGAGCTTGCTGATGAAAGTCTCTATGGGGTGGGATGGTGTTATTTTAAAGCCCAGCAATATCCTGAAGCCATGCACGCGTTTGAAGAGTTTCTGAGCCGGTTTCCGGAAAGCGAGCATGTTCCTGACGCATATTATGGCCTGGGAACTGCATCTTTTATGCAGCACAACTACGCGGCAGCTATCACGCAGTATACCCTGATTCTCAAAAAGTTTCCTGACTATTCATTGAATGATCGCGTGATGCTGAACCTTGGAACATCCCTCATCAATACAGACATATTTGACGAAGCTGTGGAGATTTTGCAGCAATCGCTTGATCGTTATCCTCAGCAACCTTTCCTGTCGGAAGTCAATTTGAAAACAGGGTATGCTTTACAAAAATTGGGAGAATGTGAACAAGCGATTCCTCATTTAGGACAGGCTGTTGCCGGCTCTGATCCGAATATTGCCGCGGAGGCGCAATTTCGTATTGGTGAGTGTTATGCCCATCTTCAGGAACGCGATAAAGCCATTGTTGATTACCTCAAAGTCGTCTATCTGTATCCGGAACAAACTCAATGGGTATCGCAGGCGCAGTTTCGAGCTGCCAACATGTATGAAGAAATCGGAAAAGAAGAAGAAGCCATGCTGTTATATCAAAAAATTCTTGATACGTCTCAGAACGCTGCCTTAATTGCTGAGGCTCAACAACGAATCGTTGAATTGAATCGAGAATTACCTTCGTCCCGGGAATGACCAGTAAAGGGGTTTGTCTTTTGATCGTCAAAACGGTTCTACGAGGAATTGTCCTGACCTTGTTTGTCTGTGCGCTTCCCTGGATGGCTATACTGGAGGGTGGGCATGTTTTTGCGGCTTCCCCTGTACAGATGCGTACCACGCGACGCAACCTCTTTCCCTTGCCATGGTTCTCTTTATCTAAATCGCTCTCTTCTCAAGCTGAGGATGGAATCTATGATCGAACGCCTCTACGGGGAGCTCAAAGAAAACGGCAATTTATTCCCGGAAAAGTTTTTGGGCGATTACTTCCGTCCCCGGTTATGCAGAAAGAACTTCCGCGCCTCACCCGATCGTTGGATCGCTTAAAAGTTGTTCCGGAAGAAACACGAAAGAAGCTTCAGACCGGCATTGTGCTCGAACTGGAAGGGGCGTATGGCTTTCATCACACGTTTATCGGACAACTGCAGCATGGAACGCAGTTCAAAGGCGCAAATTATTATCTGCAAGGACATTGGGAGACCACAAAAGGCGAAGAGAAAAGTCAGCGTGAAGAGCATATTACTGGCCAGGTCAAACTGGATTGGGATCTGTCAACGCAATCAAAATTTTCGTGTAACAGTTCGTATTTTCAAAGCTCTGTAGCTGTCCCTCAGGCCCAGAATACGGATGCGCGCCATAAAAAGTCAGCCATCCAATTAATTGCCGGACTCCAATGGAATCTTGAGACAGATACCAATCTCTTACTTGCATGGAAAGGAGAACTGGCAAATTTTGATGATCAGGAGAAGAGCAGGTTTGAGATGAACCGACATGGCGCGCAGTTGACGCTGAAACATCTCTGGACTCCTAAAAATATGCTTTTGCTTGACTCAACCGGATTCTGGGAAGTCTCCTACCAGGATGATAGTCGTCTGGATACCCGCTATTATCAAACAGGAACGCTTCTCAATTCTTTTGCGATGTCCGATATCTTTGCGGTCGAAGCCGGCATCCAGTTCGATTACTCTCATTCAAAGAAAGGTTCTGAGACAGACTACCTGATTGCTCCGATTTTTACGACTCGTTTCCGATTGTTTCGAAACACCAATTTATATACAACCTATCATCCGCGACTGCTGATTCCTGATTTCACGGAATTATACATTAAGAAACTTTATACCCTGCTGAATCCTGATCTGCATGTCGAAAAAATACGACATGCGCTTGAAACCGGCATTCAGCAGCGATTTGGCGAGGCGGTTTCCCTGAATATCGGATTATTTTATCGAGAACATGAAGCGGTCATCCTGCAAATTGATGAGAATCGTGATAATCTTCTTGAGTATATTCAGCCTGGATCTGTCCGATTTATGGGAATAAAAGCAAATCTTCAAATCAACTTCCTTGAACAATTAGTGCAAAATATTACCTATACGTATACAACCTATAAAGTGTTAGACTGGGATCAGATCAGGTATGCTGATCAGTTTTTAGATGAAGATCACCTTACGTATCAGCCTAATCATCAGGTACAAGCCAGCGTATATTGGTCCACGCCTTTTGGGCTATCGCTTGATTTTTACGGGACATATATCAGCGAACAATACCGGAACGGCGAACCTCAATATCGCATAGGAAAACGGTTTTTTCTGGATATGACGTTGACACAGAAAATCACAGACAGAATTCAGGTTTATGTGATCGGCCGTAACCTTACAGATACAAATACGTATGACATTATTCCCATTTTAGATAGTGAAGAAATTACCTCTTCACGTTTGTTTGTTGGTGGGATTCGGTTTCGATTTTAGAAAACCAGGCTTCCCTGAAGAAACCTGGTTTTTTTGAGGTATGGGCTTAATAATTTTTAGGAAAGGTCCAATCGTTGTAGTAATAATCCGGCGCCTGAAATTGCGATCCCCGGTAATACGAAGAATGCCACCCGCAACGATCAAACCAGCGGTAAGCCTTCTGAGCTGGCTCCGAGTTCGGATACCGGTTCACCAGATCAGCTAAGTACTGGCAGCCGCGGGCATGTTGATTCAACGACATATAAGAAAGAGCAATTTTTAGCAAAGCGTCGGGAACTTTATTCGCGCGCGGACATTCATACAGAATACGTTGAAAATAGGATAAGGCATCATAGTACCGTTTTTGGGCATAATAGCATTCTCCGGTCCAATACAAGGCATTATCCGCTAAACTTGACTGCGGATACATTTGCAGAAACATCTGAAACGTTCGAATCGCATCATGGTAACGTCTGGCATAAACGAGTTGTAGTCCGCATTGATAGAGTTGATTCGGGCTATACCCATAGGATGAATACCCCATTTGCGGTTCTCCCCAGGGAGATGGTGAATACGACGGGTACTGGGGGTACGACGGTTGAATCGCATAAGGTTGCGACCAGAATGGCTGACCATACATTGGTGATTGGGGATAAAATCCCGGAATTTGCGCATATAACGGAAAGCTTGCTATTAAGAGACTACCTAAAATGAATGCACCGATCCTCCACCACTTTTTCATACACATGATTTCTCCTTTCTCACGACAACTATTCTCCAGCAGCATTCATGGCCGTTGTCGCCGCTAAATACCGGAATTTTCAAAAATCCGGAGTTTCTGCCTGGAAATTTATCAACATTTGTTTCTACGACATCACTGACATTTTGTTCTGATATGTTTTCTTAAAAGAATCCTACAAAAGAAAACCGAGAATGTCAACAAAAAAGTCATGAGAGATGACAAACTTTAGGAAATTGCCAAAAAAAGATTGACGAAATCAGACATTTCGGAATTTTTGTGATCACAGTTAGGAAGAAGAAGCGAATGTGAATTCGAGATAAGATGTGAGCCTCGAAGAGGCAGAATAGCCGTTGCTCAGGGCATCAGCCCTGGGAACAGCTTTTATTGGACGAGAGTTTCAGATGACCGCTTGTGGGGAAGAAGCGTTTGTTCTGGATTTCTCCTGTCTAGCGATGAGATATGCACACAAGTTTCGGAACGCTTATTAGTCAACTCGCTCAAATCAATATCGCACTGTGGCATGAAGAAGATCGCGCGCGCGTCGAAGATGATCATGAAGTCGCACAGGCAAAACGCCAGATTGATCAATTAAATCAGCAGCGCAACGATTTAATTGAAAAATTGGATGAACTGGCAATTATGCTTGCCGCCAAGCAGTCTTAAAGTGTAAGGAGCTTTTTGGGTATGGCAGAAACGATCGGCAGTTTAACAGATAAAATCACTATTCTTGAATTAAAACGCTATTACATGCGTCAACAAATATTACGTCAGGATGTTGACGAACGCCACCGACAGCAATGTGAGCAAAAACTCCAGGTGTTAACGGACCAACGCGACGATTTGGTTGCAGAAATCGATCAATTGGCGCATGACGTGTTTTCTGGCAGAAAACTTCTAAAAGTGTATCGCCAATATAAGATGTATAATGATCCTCAATATCGCTTTCCTTCTCAATAGCGTCGGAAACATCCAGGTTTAATCAGTTGATGATAAATCATATTCTTTCAATTTATACATTAAGGCTCGATGGCTGATCTCTAACAGTTGGGCTGCCCTGGTACGGTTGTTCTCTGTGCGTTTGAGCGCGCGGGTAATTAAGATTTGCTCCGTCATGCGGGTAATCTCTTTCAACACCTCTTTCAGGGAAATCCAGGGTTCGGGGATATTTACAATAATCTGGGATTGTAGCTGTAATAATTCCTGGGGGAAATATTCCGTGGTAATGGTATCGCCTTCGGTCATAACGATGGCGCGTTCAAGAATATTTTCCAATTCCCTGATATTCCCTTTCCATTCATAACCCAGGAGAGCCTTCATGGATTCCGGCGCGATATGAGTAATATTTTTCCCAAGCTCCTGTGTATATTTTTTCAGAAAGTGACGTACCAATAATGCAATGTCTTCACGCCGTTCCCTGAGAGGCGGCAGATGCAGAGGCACAACGTTGAGCCGGTAATAAAGATCTTCCCGAAATACTCCCTGGGCTACAGCTTTTTCCAAATTCCTTGACGTCGCTGCGATCACGCGAACATCCACGGTAAGTGTTTGGGTATCGCCAACTTTCCGGATCTCGCCTTCTTGTAGAAAACGCAGCAATTTCACTTGAAGGTTGAGGGGAAGTTCTCCGATTTCATCTAAAAACAGTGTGCCATGGTGAGCCTGGAGAATGAGGCCGGGCCTGCTGATATGCGCTCCGGTAAAGGCCCCTTTCACATGGCCAAATAATTCACTTTCAAGCAATTCATGAGGAATAGCTCCGCAATTGACTGCGATAAAGGGATATTCCTTCCGATTGCCGGCATAGTGAATGGCTTTTGCGACCAGTTCTTTCCCGGTCCCGCTTTCTCCCGTAATCAGGACGGTTGTTCTGTAATTCGCAATTTTTTCGATTTTTCGAAAAATTTCCTGCATTTGCGAACTTTTTCCGATAATATTTTCAAAGCGATATTTGCGCTCGACTTCCTGGCGAAGAAATTGATTTTCCAGCCGTAGTCGTTCCCGTTCTTCAGCTTTTTTTAAGGTCAAAAGAATCTCATCTTGCTTAAACGGTTTCATCACATAATCATACGCGCCTTGTTTCATGGCTTGAATCGCAGTATCAATAGTTCCAAAGGCTGAAATCATAATTACCGGGATGTTCGGCGAAGATTCTATGACGGAAGCGAGTACATCTAATCCACTCACTTTTGGCATTTTAATATCGCAGATCACAAAATCAAAGTGATTGGAATGAATTTTGGCGATCCCCTCTGCGCCATTACTTGCTGTTTCGACCTCATACCCTTCACTTTCCAGGGTCAACTGGAGCATGTAACGCATATTTTCTTCATCATCAATAATAATGACCTGTTTTTTTTCCATGAGTGCTGTGCACGGATCACATCGAGTTTTTTACAAACTCGATGCTTCCATGGACAAGTATGTATTTTTTTATTAGTGTCAATGCCTGACGTTAACACTCCTGCTTACCGGCATCAACGTAGCTGAATATTGGAGTATCTTTATTCACATACTCTGATGGATTTTTTCGTAAAGGAGGCAAGAATACCGTGACTGTCGTTCCCTGTCCCACGATGCTGCGAACTTCAATTTCTCCATGGAAAGATTCAATAATGCGGTGGCACAGGGAAAGCCCCAGTCCCATCCCACTTCCGGGGTCTTTGGTAGTAAAAAACGGATCAAAGATTTTGGACAGATGTTCTTCTGGAATTCCCTCTCCATTATCTGTAAATTGAATAGCGATCACTTCCGACCCTGCAAGCATCGTCACCGTTTCTCGAATTCTTCGTGACGTAGAAATGTGAATCTCACCCTCAGAATTAATCGCATCTTGCGCATTTCCCAGAATATTCACAAACACCGTCTGTAATTTATGTTCATCAACCTCAGTAAATAAAGGAAATTCGGTCAGTTGGATATGCAGGGTGATACGTTTGTCCTGGCGGTCCGGAAGTTGTGAAAGCATTTTTCGTAAAAGCACGTTGACATCAACTTTTTCAATATGGAGAGAATCCGGACGAGAAAACATGACCAATTCCTGAATGATTTGTCGGATCCTTTCAACTTCCCGTTCTACTCGATCCAGGATATCTTTGATTTTAATCGGATCGATTTGACTTTTTTGAAGCAATTCCACATATCCTAAGACTGCTCCGAGCGGATTTCCGATTTCATGGGCAATTCCGGCTGCCAGATAGCCCAGGGACGCCAATTTTTCGGAAATATATAATTCCTTTTTAGCTTTGCGTAAATTATAATTTACCTGTTGTAGCGATAAGGCGTAGGCTTCCAACTGTTGTTGTTTTTCTGAGACATGCTGGCTCACTCGACTGAAGATCAGGGTCATTCCCAATAAGATCATAATCCCGGACGCAAAGAGGGCAATGCGGAATGTGACCCGTGTAATCTGAATATAGACCTTGTTTGACGTATTGACCCAGAACTCTCCTCGCAGAAAACCTGTTACCGTATGGATTCCTGCCACTGGCAATTGAAGAATATGGATTTTTTCTTTCAGGTCAGTCCTCTCCATCTTATTCTGCTGGCTATAGTTGACGACCTTATAAGAAGACGATGAAAAGGTCTCTTGAGACTCCTGAGTAACGTCCTGACGTTCCTTGCCGATGATGACGATGCCGTCCGCTCTGAGAAGCAGAACGCGAAATAATCTGGGGGATGTCTGAAACCAGGCTTCCGCTTTGGATGTGATGAGTTTCTGCTGCGGCCTACAGGCGTTTTCTGATAGATCGCATTGGTTCCATATATCCACAAGTTCCTGATGAAAAGCATTCATCTCGGCCCAATACGCAAGACGTTCTTTTTCCAGTGACCGGGCATATTGTTTTTGACTGACCAGATAGACCAGTAAGCTGCCCAAAATTAATGTGAATAAGATGATGATCACGCAGCGTTTCCAAATCTGCGAAAATTGTCGCGTCCAATTGATGAGTTTCATATTCTTACAAGGATCGTCGAATTTCGAAGAATTGAGGTTGAAAATTCACTTGAAATGTAAAAAAATGTTGCATAAAATCCTATAATTTCTTAAGCAAGAAAGAAAATCTTTTGTACCTTTAAGTCAGTATAAATAAATTTTTGCCAGTTTTGATTGACTGAGAAACCGGGTTTTTTCAAAAAACCCGGTTTCTGATGTACACAGAAATTATTCATAATTACCTATAGATATTTCGTTTCTGGATTTGCAAGAAAAAATCGAGTTTTTTGAAAAAACCTGGTTGCAGAGCGCGAGGTCTTCTATGTGAAAATGGAAATCCCGCCTTTCAACCAGAGGTTTTTTCGATAACAAAAATTTCGAACTTATTTATAGACATCTTATCCTGATGGATTTATTATAGTATAAAAAGGGGAATTCATTCTGAAATACACTGCAACTATGCAGATACAGCTTTTAACATAAAGGTGATGTTTATGGCAACAATTATTTGTCCTACCTGTTCAGCACAATATCGGATCAGTGATGACAAGATTTCCGAGAAAAGCCGATTACGCTGTAAAAAATGTGGTGCTGTTTTTCGGTTGCACGATACCATCAAACTCGCGGATGAACTTCCCCCGGATCACGAGACTCCGCCAAAGCAGTCCGCCAGCCGGCATGAACCGTACTCTCCTGCTCCGTCGCCATCTGAGGCGAATACGTTGGAATTTGACCTTGCCTCTATCCAACTTCATGCTGCTTCATCATCGCAAACCACTGAACCGCTTCCGCCTCAAGAGGATCTCCCGTTAGATATGAACCTGGGAGAGTTGGCGTTAGATTTTGGTCCTGCTTCGCATGAAACTTCTGAAGGTGAAACGCTTTCTTTTGGACCCCTGGGCATTGACGATGAAGAAACGTCTTCGGAAGGAGAAGATATTCACGATCATATCGCGGAAATCACGATTGATCAACCGCAGGAAAGTTTTGCAGGGTTTTCTTTCGGAGGAGATGAACAACAAGGGAGCACTGCTGAAAACGCTGATGAGAATCTCGATTTTTCTTTTAGTGCGAATATTCCGGAAGATTCTCGTGAAGAAGAGGGCATTGAGGAGGAAGAAGGATTTGCAAAGGAAGGTCCTGAGGAATCGTACGAACCTTCTGTTGAACAAGATCTCGGCGCGGAGTTGAATTTGGAACTTCCTATCGAAAAGGGCCCTGAACCGCCGGGACAAGCCCAGGAACTTCCCCTGTCTCCAGAAGCAAAGGGAAGCCACGAGGAACTCAAACACCTCCAGCAAGAGGAAGCTCAGCCGGAAGAGCCTTTGCAAACTTGCTGCATTGACAGTTTGGCGATGGGGCTTCTTCGATGCGAAATTTGTGGACGGGACCTGAAGAATAAACACCAACATGCCGTGGAACTCCAACAGCAGCGTCGAAGGCAGCTTAAGGAAGAACTGGTAAAAGCAGAAGTCCAGATTGGTTTCTCAGACGACCAGCACGAATCTGGCACTAGCGAGATGAGAGTGGTTCCGGCTGAAGATTTCTCTGATGTTGAACGCGCTCTTGATGCGTTAGCTGATGGGAGTTTTCAGGAAAGCCTGAAAAAAAGAGAAGCCAGACAAACCCTTGCGAAAACCATCAAGATGGGTGTCACCGTGGCGGTGATTTTTGTTGTGGTGCTAGGGGGAGTGATATGGTATCTTTTGCCATCTCCTCATGAAAAACTGCTTGTTCGCTATGAAGAACTGGTTTCGCAGCAAGAGGTTGATCCGACAAGCCTTGTGCGTCTGTTTTTAGACGCTGCAATTGAAAAAGATGAAGACATTTTTCAAAAGATTACAGTGATGAGTACTCTGCCTGACATTTCATCTGGAAAAATTCTTGGCGCGAGTGATGAATATGAAAAGACCTCGATTGGCAAACCAGGGCAGGCAATCGTCTCTTTACAAGAAGAAATTGCAGCGCTCGAAAAGCAGATCAGCGAAAAAACGAAATTATTGAATGAATATAGTTCAAAAACATTCTCCCCCGTAGCGCTTGAAGAAACGCTAAAAAGCCTTGAGAAACGAGTGAGTCTTCTTCAGGCTGAATTTGAAGCTAAAGACGCTGAAAACTCCCAAAAATTGAGAGGGTTACAGAAAGAACTTCGTGAAACTGAAAACGGCATCCAGGAAAACCGGCAGATTTCTCAGAAATATCTGGATGCGGTTGATACTGTTGGAAAGGCCTTATATACAAATAGCGTAACGAAACTTCGTTCCCTTGCTGAACAAAAAGCCAGACTCGAGTCCCAAATTCAGCAGGAACATAAGATCTATCAGCAGTATGACCAGAAGCTTAAAGCGGAATATGATCCCCAGTTTGCTGAACTTGACGAACGCATCGCCCAGACAAAAGCTATGCTTCAAGAGGCCAGTTTATTGCAGGATGCCAACCAATCGCCAGTGGTGATTCTTTCAAAAGAACTTGAACAATTGACCCAGATGATTATTGACAAAAAGAGTGCGTTAGAACAGACAGAACAACAACTGAATGAGGCCCTGAATTTCTTTCTGTCGCCAGAAAAAAAGAACCGGATTTTGAAAGAGCAAAATTCGACCGAATTTTCCCATGTGAGCAAGAATGTTGCCGTGTTGCTTAAAGTAGGGAAAAGTTCGGAACAACAAGCCTCCATTGTCCTGAAACGCTATGAAGCGATTGTTTCCGATGCGACTTTGCAGAGCAATTGGCTTATAGAAAAAATCGCAAAGTGAGAAAGAAATTAGGTCAGCATTTTTTAACGGATTGTCGAATTATTGATCAAATACTTTCAGCAGCAAGTATTCAGGCAGATGATGTTGTGGTAGAAATCGGACCGGGCACGGGGAGTCTGACGTTTTCTCTTGCTGAAAGGGTCAGGCATCTTGTGGTGATTGAATATGATCCGATTTTTGTGACATATCTGCAACAACGTCTGGCGAATCAACCGCATGTTCGAATTATTCATGCTGACGCCAGGCGATTTAATTATACCGAACTCTTTCTGACAGATCGTCGTGAGGATCGGCCGGTAAAACTTGTGGCCAACCTCCCATATTATGCTGCAGTTCCCATTCTGTTAGCGATTTTGCACGCTTCCCGGATGTTTCAGCAGTGTACCTTTATGTTCCAAAAAGAAGTTGCTGAACGAATCACGGCGACACCGGGACACAAAGCTTATGGCTTCCTTTCTGTGACTGCGCAATATTATAGTAACCCCACCTATTGTTTCACTGTCCCGGCCCATGCCTTTCATCCGCCTCCGCAGGTCGAATCAGCGGTGGTGCACATGCAAGTGTTCACACAGCCGCCGGTTCGGGTGATTAATGAGGAACATTTTTTTCGTGTCGTCAAATATGCATTCTTCAGTCGAAGAAAAACCTTAAAAAATTCACTGATAACCCATGGACAAGGCCTCTTTTCTGGAGATGTTTTGCACCAGGTGTTTGAAAGGCTTCATTTTGCTCCCAATATTCGAGGCGAAGAACTTTCTGTCGAACATTTTGCGGCATTAAGTAACGAATTATTGCATGTGCAGGGAAAAGAGAAAAGAATATGAGAGAAATTCTATCAGGTTTGCTCCAGGGATTAACTGAATTCCTTCCGATAAGCAGTTCAGGCCATTTAGCCATTATCCAAAATTTTTATCAGGGGTTTAACGACGCTGATGTGTTATTTGACATTTTATTGCATGTCGGCACGTTAGGTGTCGTTTTTCTCTATTATCGCTGCGAGATTCTGACCCTTGTCCATACAGCGATTGCATGGATTTTTCCCGGATTGGTTCAACGCGCGCGCGTCTCAGATTCAGGCACTGCGCATGAACTCGCGATGAATCGCAAGATGATTCTTTTGATTCTTGTCGCTACAATTCCGACAGGTCTCATTGGCGTGGTGTTAGAATCTATTATCAAAGATAGTTTTTCTTCATTGCCGGTAGTTGCCGTTTGTCTTCTTATCACAGGCATCATGTTATATCTCGCTGAGACTTTTGGGGCTTCATCAGGAAAATCGGCGATTTCATATACTGACGCCTTGCTGATCGGAACTGTTCAAGGTATTGCGGTCTTCCCAGGAATTTCGCGTTCAGGTTCAACAATTTCAACCGGTATCCTGCTTGGCATTGAACGATCCGTCGCAGCTCGATTTTCGTTTCTTCTTTCAATTCCTGCCATTCTCGGCGCTATCGTGCTCGAAGGAAAGGATCTCCTGTCGCTTGCCCAGGCTCCGAATTTTACACGCTATCTTCTGGGAACTGTGATCGCTTTTTTTACGGGCTACGCGGCGATTACTACACTTATTCGATTACTCATGAAACGAAAACTGATCTGGTTTTCGGTCTATTGCTGGATTCTTGGCGGGGGCATACTTCTCTACTCTTTCCTGAAGTAACTCCCCGAAGTATGGCAGGCATATATGCAAAAAACCGAGTTTTTGAAAAACTCGGTTTTCCCCATCTATTTTTGAACTCGTTCGATATAGCCGCCTGTACGAGTATCAACTTTTATCACATCGCCCTCGTTTAAAAACAGCGGAACCTGCACGGTTGCTCCTGTTTCCAGAGTTGCTGGTTTTGTTCCTCCTGAAGCCGTATCTCCCCGAACCCCAGGATCTGTTTTGGCAATCCGTAATTCTACAAAAATCGGGACGTCTACTCCTATAGGTTGTCCATTGTAGAATAACACTTTGACCACGACATTTTCCTGAAGATAATTTTTGCTGGTTCCTAATTGTTTTTCTGTCAAAAAGAGCTGCTCATACGTTTCCATATCCATCACATGATATTGATTATCGCTGACGTACAAATATTGCATCTCTTTTTCTTCCAGTTGAGGTTTTTCAACTTTCTCTCCAGAACGAAACGTTCGTTCTAATACATTTCCGGTGAGCAGACTTTTCAATTTCGTGCGGACAAACGCCCCGCCTTTTCCGGGTTTGACATGCTGAAATTCTACAATCACAAAAGGTTCATTATCGAGTTCAATTTTTAATCCGTTTCTAAACTGGTTGGTTCCGTACATATTCATCCTGTTCGCTATAAAGAGAGAAACACAAAAAAAGAAGGAACACGGAGAGACACACGGTTCCTTCTTTTAATTTATCCGCTCTCTTTACACGTCGTTTACAAATCCCTTTTTTATTCTAAACCATCCATATACGCTTGTAAAGCCATTGTCTCTTCTAACAGTTGTCGAATTGTCTTATTAGATGAATCGCTGTCAAGAATTTTACGATAAATATTTACGGCTTCGTCAAAAAGATCTTGTTTAATATACAGTTCGGCCAAAGAAGCTGACGGTGATTCCCCTTCCTCTACTTCTTCTTCAAATTCTTCAATAATGGCTTCTTCATCGCCAGGTTCCTCATATTCAACTTCTTCAATGGCTTCAATTTCTTGAACCTCTTCAAACTCTGCTGCTTCTTCCTCTTCAGGAAACGGAGCCTCTTGTTGAAGCGGAATTTCTTCAGCGACAGGTTGAACCCCTCTGGCGGGTTCTTCTTTCAATAATTCTTGCTCGAAGACATCAAAATCAAAATCCTGAAACACATCGCCTTCCTCTTCTTCTTCAAACTCCTCAACTTCTTCTATTTCTTCTTCAGCAATCCCAAAATCTCGGAATATAGATGATTTTTCTCCGGCTTTTCCTTCGAGATCTTCTGCGATCTCTACTTCTTCAACTATGCCCTCCATCTCGCCGCCTTCAGAAATCTCTTCAATCTCTTCGATTTCCTCAATTTCTTTAAATTCGGCCTCTTCTTCAACTGTCCCTATTTCTTCGATTTCCCCGAATTCCTCTTCCTGTTCAGACAACTCTTCGATTCCCGGAACACCTTCAAGATCAATCATTTCTTCAAGATTCTTCTCATCTTCAACAGCGGTGAGCCTTTCTGCATTCGCCATATCAAGATCTTCAAGCGCATGCTCCTCTTCAGATTCCAGGAGCCCCATAAAATCATCTAGTTCTTGAGTATCGGTTTCATAAAGCAATTCACTTCCTGATTCTGAAGTATATTTACTATCAGACAGTTCCTGGAAAATTTGATTGACAATATCATCATCGCTTTCTTCAGACAATCCACCGTCGAATTCAAAGGTTTGTTTTTCGCTAATCTCTTCCTCAATCTCTTCGACTTCCTCAAGCTCTTCGATTTCCTCAAACTCTTCCGTCTCTTCGACTTCCTCAAGCTCTTCGATTTCCTCAAACTCTTCCGTTTCTTCGAGTTCTTCAAGCTCTTCGACTTCCTCAAACTCTTCCGTTTCTTCGAGTTCTTCAAGCTCTTCGATTTCCTCAAACTCTTCCGTTTCTTCGAGTTCTTCAAGCTCTTCGATTTCCTCAAACTCTTCTGTTTCTTCGAGTTCTTCAATCTCTTCGACTTCCTCAACTTCCTCAAGCTCTTCTGGCATCTGCTCAAATTCTTCTGTTTGAGCTTCCAGATATTCTTCACTGACGCCTTCGACTTCACCCAGCGTTTGTTCGACAAAGGCATCCATTTCTATTTCTTCTTCTTCGATTTCCTCAAAAACTTCTTCAAATTCAGACGATTCAAGCGTAGTTTCCTCTTCACCGGCTTCTTCTAATGGCTCAAATTCTTCAATCTCCTCAATTTCTTCAATCAGTTCGACGTCAACAGTCTCTTCCACCTCTTCAATTTCTTCAAGGGCTTCAACTTCTTCAGCTTCCTCTGTTCCAAAATCCATCATTTCTTCAAATTCTTCAGTTACTTCAAAGTCTTCGAATCCTCCTTCAGGCGAGACCGCGATGGTTTCCCCTGGAGATGGCGTAACAGGAGCAGCTTTTGCAGGTCGAGGAGCAGCAGCCTCTACCCCTCCAATTTTGGGAGTGATGTCGCGGCCTAGCAGACTGCTGATATAATCCAGCATGACTTTACACTCAGGATCTTCCGGGTTTAATTTGTACGCTGAACCAAATCGTTCTGCGGCTTTTTCATGATCTTGTTTCTGCATGGCGATTTCACCCAGCAGTTTGTAAGCCACAAATTTTTTGGGGTCCTGGCGAATAACTTCTTCAAACTCACGTGTGGCGTCTTCGACCTGTCCCTGCGTCAAATAGATTCGCGCAATCGCCAGGCGCGCATCAACATAATCAGGATGGCGTTTCAAACCCTCACGCAGAATGTTCGTGGCCTCTTCAGCCACGCCAAGTTTGCGATATAATTCAGCCAGCGTCAGAAATTCCCGTGAATAGGGATCCTTCTGCATAACATCTTTGTATTTATCAATCTGAGCTAACAGCTCCTGATCTAATGACATGTTGATATATTACTCCCCTGAAAACCTACCAGTTGTAAGATCGTGACACTTCAAAATTCACGGCGCTTCCACCTTCTCAGAATCACCTTCCAGGAGTTTGTGCTTTTCTCATGGATATTCACAAACTCCTGAATGTATTCCAACCAGGCAGCCCAATTCTTTAGTTCGCAGTGACATTGAATTGAACATATTCTCGTAGATCACCGGCAACCACTTCCATATTCACCGGGCAATCTGTAATCGGGTACGTTGCCTCGGCCGTCAATGCCGGCTCCGCCACGCCTGCGTCATTCGTTGTAGCGGTTACACTGGTTGGCGGCGCAAAAGTGACCCCACGACAGTTAAAATCTAAGATCGTGAATGTCACGCTGATTCCTTCAATCCGTTTTCCAAGCGAATCCTCCACGATCGCTTTCGTCGCGACACGCGAGGATCCTGTTGTCCCTGACATAAGAATAGCAACATCGGAAACATACACGTCGAGATTCGCCGGCACGGCAATAATGGCTACTTCTATAGACGCATGGCCGCCGGCCTGCCCGCCTGTCGCTAGCGTGGTGGTTGCTAATGCCGTAACCGTTGCTATTCCTGGTGTTGATCCTGGTTGTAATTCTGTACGTGCGACACCAAACTGATCGGTTACGGCTGTTGGCGATGTCAGAATTCCCAAATCCGTTTGAAATCCAACACTCACTCCCGAAAGGAGTTGATTCTGATACGAGACGATGGCCGTAATCGTCGCAGGTGATCCTCCAATCTGAATTTCAGCTGGCATCGCTGACATTTCAATTTCTAATTCAACCGGAGCTGCTGCCAGAACGGTGACGGTCACAGTGACATTATCGCAATACCTTGTTCCATCAGGGTTAATGCCATAACTGCACGCCCTGATGATGAATTCGTGCGTTCCAACCGGAAGTTTTCCGGGATCGAACTGCAGAGTCGCTGTTCCATTCGCATCAGTTGTGGAATAGCCGACAATGGCTCCGGAAAACTCGACCCGCACTCCGCTGCCAACTTTATCACCCGTGGCATCCCAGACATCAGCCGTCAATGTAACCACGCTCGCTGTCCCAAGTCCGGAGGTCGCATCTGCTGTTACTACCTGAGATATTGGGGCCGCCGTCAAAAAGACGCCCGGAACACCGGGGCCGGGCACTCCTGGACCTTCGGTAATAAGAATAGTCGTCTTGGCTTGCAAGGTTCCTACCAGATCATTGACATAGACACTGGCTGAAATCGTCGCGCTCCCCTTGCGAGCGCCATAGAAATACACAGACGAACCTCCATTTGCGTCTGTCACTCCTGTGGTAGTCGTACTCAAGGTTGCAGGACCATCCGGATCATTTTCTAAATATCCTAATTCAGAATTGAACGTAATGACGAAATTTTCAACAGAACCGCCGCTCGAGTCAACCAATGTGGCACTAATGGTTGCATAGGACGCCATATCCGCCGGAATGCTCCGGGGAGATGCTGTCAGAATTAATGTATAATTTCCGGCAGAAGATGGTTGCCCGCCAGACATCAGGGTAATCACCTTCGTGACCGATAAATCGAAAGCGCCGTCACTATCAAGATCAACGCTTGCCTGGACGGTACAATTACCTGATGTCGTTCCATAAAGGCGAACAGAGGCTTTTCCACCGGCATCAGTTGTCGCCGGAACAGCAGGTAAGTGGCTGGGGCCTAAATTCCCGATCGCATCGGCAGTAAACATCACCGTAAAATTCTCCAGGGATCTTCCGGAGGTATCCTCAAGAGCTGCTGTCACAACGGCATAATTCAGGTTATCGGCCGGGATCGTGTCAGTGTCAGAGGAAATTGACAAGGTATAGGTACCTCGGGAGGCCTGGGGGCCAATCGGAAGAGGTACGCCGCCGCTTGGGCCGACCGGCGAACTTGGGCGATCAGTATCATCACTCAATTTCCCGCAGCCCACAAAAATTATCCCGACAATCGTTCCGACAAAAAGACAGATCATAATAAGAAGAAAGTTGTTGACAGGTCTAAATTTTTTCATAACGTACACCTCATCCACAGCGCGTAAATAGTATTCATAATCTCAAAATTATAACGGCCTTCCGTTTCTGATTATTGTCTCATCGTGCGGATTAAAATACTGTTTTAACCGGGATAATCTGAGGCAATCAGAATGACCACCGTTTTACAAGAGACGGCATTCCCCATTAAATCTTCTCCATAAAACTGAATGACAGCATTGAGCACGATTTCACCTTCTCCTCCGCCGAAAGCCAGTTCTTTTAAAGGAGATTTCAGTTTAGCCGCTGCCAGCATGATGGGTAAATTTTCCAGGGTTGCTGTTCCTCCTGCCGGAACTCGCACTGAAATATGTGACATGAAAGGATCGGGAACATTCGGGTTCCCATCAGTACGATAATAAGTGACTCGATATTCCGTAATAATTACATCGGCAAATACCGTATCGGGTGGCTCGGTTTGATTCTTATAAATAGACTCAATAATGATTTCCTCGTATAACGTGTCGATCACTCCAGAAGCAACTCCGGGGGTATACACGTCGATAAGCATTCCATAAGTCACCTCTCCCCCTGGATCGCCGACAACTAAGATGACCGGCGACTTGCTATCCCCTCCGATCGAGTCTCCACAGGATACTGTGAGGAGAGATAATAATACGAGTGTTATGATCAAACCTGAAAACGTTGAACGCTGAACTTGCATAACTCTTTTTCAGGAACAGAGGAATAAATACTTGCTCGCTCACAGCATTCATTGCTCTTTCCCGTACAACTTTCCTTCCGTTTTAATATGCCAGTGATATATTCGTTCCTTCTTGTTCAGATTGTAGAAATTGACGATCCAAAATACGCGGCGTCAAAAAGACTAACAATTCACTCTTTTCATTAATATTGGGCAGATTCGATTTGAACAGGCGTCCGACCAGAGGAATTTTGTGTAAAAACGGCACCGCGGTAAAGTTTTCGGCTTCGGTGGTTTGGTAAATTCCGCCAATGACAACAGTTTCGCCATCCTTTACTGTAATTTCGCTATTGACAGTCTGGGTTGGCGTATCAGTCCCGCTGGCTCCGGTAAAGGCGTCATTTGAAACTGTTACTGTCATGGTAATAAAGCCATCATTTGACACTCGCGGGGTGACATTCAGGCTCAGGGTCGCTTGCACTTCACGCGTGGTGGTTGTCGTCGTGCCCCCACTCGTGGTTATTTCAGTGATCCGACGCACCTGTCCGGCACTCACTGTGGCCGGCACATTATCCTGGGTAAAAATCTTTGGTTGTCCCAGCGTCTTGGTTTTATTCTCTTTTTCCGCGGCATCTATTCTGGCAAAGATTGCGATGACATCGTCAATGCTTCCGAAGCGAATGTCTCCGCTTGAAAACACAGGGGATGTCACACCTGGTAAATTGACCCCAAAGCCGGGGATATCAACTGTATACGGGAAGCGATAATCAAGCGCATTTCCATGCGCGGGATCTGCAGAAAAGCGTCCGCCCCAGGTGATGCCCAGTTCTTTTTGAAAGTACGAGGAAATTGAAACAACGCGCGCTTCAATCATGACTTGTGGTGTCCGCCGATCCAGGGTGGCCACAATTTCCTCAATCTTTCGAATATTTCCTGAGGTATCCTGAATAATGAGGGTTTTCGTCCGATCATCAACCGTAATTGTGCCTCTACGCTGCTCTTGTTGTCCTGTCTGAGCAAAGGCTCCCTGAAAATACCGCGTAATAATGTTCACGATGCTCTGAGGTTCAGCAAAATTAATCGTGATGAGTCGCGTTTCTAACGGTTCAAGTTCTTCTTGAACTTTGCGTGCCTCAATCTGCTGTCGTTGCTGTTCGACCCTCTGTACAATTTCTTGCTGGAAGATCGTTGATTGTGCCACTCGCAGGATATTTCCCTCAATTTCAACGCTCAGGTTGTTCATTTTCAAGACAATATCTAAGGCTTGGTCCCAGGGAATATTATTCAAGTGGACCGTTACCGTCCCGGAAACTCCGGGGTGCACAACTAAATTCAATCCACTGACTTCAGCAATCACTTGCAACACATCTAAGACATCAGCTTCCTGAAAATGAATTGAAATTAATTGTCCTTTATATTGCTGTTCTTCATCAGTTTTAGGAGTTCGAATCGCAGGTTCCGCCGCAAATTCAGCCTCTTCAGGAACTCCGCTATCGTCCTCCAGGGCCTGTTGAATTCCTGTTGTCAGAGGAACCTCTATAATCTCGGCCTGTTCAGAAGATAACTCTGCCGCTGTAAAAATCTTTTGATGATCGAATTCTATCATTAATTGACCGGACTCTATTTTGACTTCATGCTTTGTAGGTTTCAGTAAATCAACGAGCAGTCGTACACTATTCTCCTTTCCATCAGGAGTTTTACGCAACTGAAATAAACGTAACTGTTTGACGACGGTTTGCAACTCATCAGGCGTGATCACTTTTTCATTGCCCGGGGGGAGTTCACTCTGTTTTAAATCAAGTGTTAAGCGCGGAGGCGTTTCGCTACGTTTAACCTCAAATTCAGGGAGTTTATCACTGTAAATAAGAATTCGCGTTTTGCCGTCAGATTCCGTCACTTGCAGATCTTTAATCACGGAAAGATCCGTTATCATTCCGGGTAAAGGCGTTACTCCACCTACTGTTTGAGGCGGTCGTTGAATTTCAATGACCGGTGCACCGGGTTGAATTGTCGGAGGTTCTTCCTGCACCTTTGGAAGCGGCTGCAACGTACCAGGGGTTTCTGGGGTAATCAGTACAGGGATTTTCGATGCAATGACTGTTTGAGGTTTATCTTGCAGCGGCTTGAATTCTTCAAACCCGGGCGGCAGTCCTGCGGTACCTGCTGTTGAAGCGAGCGTTATATCTTCAACCGGGGTTTCCAGATCAATATATAATTTATTCGCATCACTAAACACTTGATATGGGACTAAAC
This sequence comes from Candidatus Vecturithrix sp., assembly GCA_040772385.1. Classification (GTDB taxonomy): domain Bacteria; phylum Moduliflexota; class Moduliflexia; order Moduliflexales; family Moduliflexaceae; genus Vecturithrix. Next base: position 2,613,697 of record JAXGYF010000001.1, read on the forward strand.
GCGAGAGGGCAACCTCTATACGGGAATTTACGCTGCCTCCATCAGTGAATTGAAAGGGGGTGATTCGCATTACCGGAGATGCCTCTTGAAACGTTAATTCCGACACTTCCGACGAATCAAGATGCGGCAAATCCAGAACCAGCCGCAACGGCTCAGTCAACTTAAACGCCGTGTAAGTGATCTCTGAATTCGCTTCCAACGTGATCCGCATTTTTCCTATTAATGACTCTGTTGAAATCCGAGAGATTTTGGCACTAGTCACTCCCGGTTTCTGGTCAGTTGAAACACTTTCGAGTTGCCCAACTTCCGGAGCCGCACATCCCCCTATCAGGATCACCAAAAGCGTTCCGATACCAATCCTTTTTAACCAGGATCTGAAATTTTCAGGGTGCATCATGATTTTTCCTCCTCTTCAATTGGCTTAAGGTAGAGTGGTGTTTCAACTTCTTCAACTTTGCCACTCTCATAGCGATAAATTTCTTTCACAATAATAACATTATCCGTAATAGAAATGACTTCTCCATCATGAGTTCCGACAGGTGTTCCGACAAGCAACGTATACGATTTACCATCAGGGGCAGCGACCCGGGCGTATTCCCCTAACCCGCCAAGAATAATTCCTGTAACTTTTAATTGTTTTACATCAAATTTTTGGAGAGGGGTTTTTATTGTTGCCGGATCAGGCGTTACGAGAATTTCAGGCGTCTCAGGGATTTGTTCAACAATCAATGTTTTAAATGGTTCTCGACGTCCTGATGGATCATACTGATATTCAGGGGGTGCCTCCTCTCCTTGTTCTTCCGACGACTCCGCTGTTGCAGGAGGAGGGGTCGTTTTCTCTATTTTTTAAGGAGGGGGGGGAGGGGGGGGGCCTCACATCCTGACAGAAAAACCACTCCCCCTAAAAAAGTAAAAAAAACGCCGCTCACGATTATTTTCCAGAAACCTTGTCTTCCCATAAATTTGAACCTATTTTTTTTCATGGTGCACATCATGACAGCCTGGTTATCTTACATACGTCAACTGGTTCTCTTAATTCTCCGGACTTTCTGCCTGTTTGAAGGTAACAGCTTGACAAGAAATATTTAATTCTCCGGTCACCTCTCTCGGTGAAAGTGTCATATTCCTTAGCGTCACGATACGTTCCATTTTACTGATGGCATCAGCAAATTTGGCGAAATTATGATAACCACCTGACACACTGATTTGAACGGGCACTTCACTATAGAATTCCATTGGTTGTTCTCCTTGTGGTTGAAAAAGTGAAAATGACAAGCCCGCATTCAGCACCGATTCGTTAATTTGATCTAACAGATTCGGGATTTCATCTTGTACCGGAAGTTTTTTCAACGCATCTTTCAATTTGAGATCAACCAGTCGCAATTCCTCTTTGAACTCATCGTACCTGGCAGCAAAGGCCTCTGCCTTTTGTAATTCAACTTGTAACGTTTGAAGTTCTTGTTCAAGAGCATCTATTTTGGCTTTTTTGTCAGTATACACCAGCCAATAAAATAACCCGACTGAAATAAGCACAATCCCTGCCAGGATCAAATACTTATACTTTGCGGGGAACTCTGCAAATTTATCAAGGAATTTATCCATGCGTGTTCACTCTGTTATTGTGTTTGTGCGGTTTCTTCTGTCTTGTCTTCTGGTACCGCCAATTTCATGTTAATTTGAAAATCGCGGACATCCTGTCCTCCGATTGCCCGAGTTTGGGCAACAATCAGCCTAATCTGATCGAAATACAATGAATTATCAAGTTTTCGCATGTAATTTGATAAGATCGGATGAGATAAGGCTGAGCCGGCCACATTCAAATCCTCACCCCTCTGAGTGAAGGAATTGAGCCACAAATCATCTTCTAACGTTAAATAAACTTCATCAAGCAGGCGAACTGGCAAACGTTGCTCTTTTTCCAATTTCGCGATCACTTCGAGCTTCTGTTCCAACGCTTTTCGTTGCGCCTCAAATTTATTAATCTCATCAATCACTTTTTGCAATTCCTGAAGTCGCTGTTGAGTTCGAGCGATATCGGCTTGTTTTTGTTCGATGACGCCGTTCAAATAACCCCAGTACACGCCAATCCCGACAAAATTCAGGATGAGCACCAGGGCAATAATGAAAATTTGTTCTCCCAGTCCGACCCGCTTACGCGATTCTTTGGGGAGCAAATTTATTTTGATCATTGTGTTTCTAACCTCCTTAATGCCAGGCCAACGGCGACAGCAGCTTGTGGAGCAATGCTTTCAATATAATCAACATCAAATTTTTTCGGATGAATTTTAATATTTCGGAAAGGGTTTAAGATTTCAACTTCAACCCCAAGTTTTTCTTCAAAAAACCGATCTATTCCTCCGAATAATGAGCATCCCCCTGATAAATAGAGCTTATCAACGGCAACATCCATGGTTGAGGCGCGAAAGAAGTCAAAAGAACGCTGAATCTCAACAGCAATATCATCTGACACCGTATTCACGATGGCTAATACATCTTCCTGGGAAATATCTTCGACAAGCTGTCCGCGTTTGAGTCGTTCGGCCACTTCAAAGTTGACATTGAACTCTTTTTGGATCGCTTCCGTATATTGATCGCCTCCGATGGAAATATCACGAACAAAGCTTGACACTCCATCCTGTAAAATGTTAATATTCATTGTTCCGGCGCCAATATCAACCAATCCGATCACTAAATCCGGCTCTAATTCATAATTTAACTCGTATGTGTTTTCAAGAGCAAACGCATCAACATCCACCACAATCGGATCGAGTTTAGCTTCTTTGATCAGTTCAATATGCTCTGCAACTTTTTCCTTTTTGACCGCCACAAGAAGAATCGCCATCTCGCCGCTTTCAAGCATTTCATCAGATTCCAGAATTTGAAAATCGACATTAACATCTTCAATATCAAAGGGAATATATTGCTGCGCTTCAGTTTCTATCGCTGTCGCCAACTCCTCACGCGACATGTCAGCAACAATAATTTTTTTCACAATTACCGAATGACCTGCCACGGAAATGGCGGCATATTTCCCCTTGATTTTAAATTCTTTTACAGCCTGTCGGATAGTGTCAACCACAACTTCTGCATCCATGATTGCGCCATCAACGATCACTTCCGGAGCTAAAGGAAGCATCCCAAAGCCTTTCAGCTCATATCCTTTTTTAGTCTGTTCGAGCTGCACAACTTTGATTGAACTCGCGCCAATATCAAGTCCGACAACATATTTTTTGGATCCGAACATATACAAACCACACGTCAAAGGTTTTATTTTATAGTAAAATATACGAATATTTCTTCACGAAATTACACGATAAACTAGCATAGGAAATTGCTCCTGTCAAGAAAAAAAGAAAAAAATATCCCTGCTTTAGGGTGATCAAGGTCATATTTACACGATCCTGCCCCAAATCGTTCTCCTCGTATCCGTCAAAAATAGCAGAAATCCTATGAAAATCCTCATGTTCCCCCTTCTTCTCTTGGCACGTTTTCGGAAAACGAATAAATAATGCTTGACCTTTTTCCTATCGTTTTCAATTGACGATAAGATGAGTGGTTTTCGTTGATCTGGACGTACCCATACCCTGAATGCTCACAAACGTGCGCAGCCCTTTCTTTAATTTATGGTGAGATATAGAAATGTTCTGAAACATTATCAGCAATTGAGAACGGTGGGATTAGTCGGCTTTCTCCTCTTTCTTCCTGTTTCCATTGCGTTTGCCCAAATATGTTTGAGTCTGCTGGCCCTTTCATATTTGATAGAAATTTCCCTGAGACCTCACTTTCGCTGGCCCCAAACGCCGATAAACCGACCCTTATGCTGCTATATCGGACTCCTTCTGATCACAACATTGTTTGCGCGGAATCTCTGGATAAGTGTCCGAAATCTGGAAGGTATTTTCACAATTAGTACATTTTATCTGATCTATCTTTCAATCAAAGATCTTGAACATTTGAAAAAACTGCTTACCCTGATATTTATCAGCGTCACCTTCGCTGCGTGTTATGGCATTATCCAACATTACCTGGAAGTTGATCTGTTTCGCCTGACGAAACCGATCAATCTGTTAAAGCATGTCAATGATGACTTAACAGCCCCGGTGCGTATTTCCGGTTTTTCATCATATATGACGTTTTCCGGACAATTGGCGATGGTGATTCCTTTATTATGTGTCTCGTGGTGTATTGCCAGATCGTATCTCAAAAAAGGGTTCATTACGGTATCCTTGTTTCTTGCTGGCCTTGCTCTGCTCTGGACCTACACGCGCAGCGGATGGTTGGCAATGGTTTGCTCTCTCCTGCCCTTTGGATACATCAAAAATAAAAGAATAACAATTTTCCTTATCACGATATTCACACTCGCGCTTCTTGCTCTGCTAATGCTCGAACAGTACGACATCATCGTGTTTCAAACCAAATTGGGCGAACGCGTATTCAGTATATTTCGCGCCAAAGAAAACCTGGAGCGCATTTATACCTGGCAGAATTCACTGGATATCATTACAGATTATCCGTTAACCGGAATCGGAAAAGGGAATTTTTCAAAAATTGTTGACTCCTATCGGGTTTCCTATGGCAATTTTAAATTTACCAGCCGCGCTCATGCGCATAATAATTTGCTTCAAGTCGCCGTTGAAGGAGGAATCTTCACACTCGCCTGTTTTCTTTGGTTGTGGTTCGTGATGTTTCAAACCGTCTATCATGCCTATCAGCACGCTCATAGGGACAATAAGACAATAAAAATGCTTGCTCTGGGATGCTTGGGAGCGTTAATTGCCTTTTTTGTCCAGGGAGGATTTGAACATAATTTTGGAGATTCTGAGGCCGTCATGCTGATGTGGACGGTGATGGGGTTTGGGATGAAATTGCATGAGATGGCCTTTCTTTCACTGAAACATTGAGATTAATGATGATCATGAAAAAACACAGCACGAAACACCTTTCGGAAAATAGACGGAGAATTTTTTCTTCCTTGTTCTGGTTTTTCAGCATCAACGCGTTCGTCACAATACTCATCGGGTATCAGTACATTCTGCACGCTGCTGGCGTAGAATGCGCGACGGACCATGTGTACCTTCATCTGGCATTGTGCTCAAATTTTTTCCTGCTTTATCTTACTCTTGCTCTCGTGCTTCTTCCGATTTTTTGGGCGATCCCCCGAAAACTGCCGTTTTTTTTTCTAACCATTCCGCTGGTCCTGGTTATCCATCTATTCACGCTTGTTGATGCGACGTTGTTCCGGATTTTCAAATTTCATGTTAATTCAATGGTGCTTAACCTTTTTTTGACTGAAGGGGCCTGGGATTCAGTCCATTTCGGTGTGACGACCATCATCACCATTATCGCAATTGTAGGGATCATTATTCTTTTTGAACTCGTTCTTCTGCGAATATGCTATCGTCGAAGCATGCAATCGCCTGTGACCACCCCTCATCACTCCAGGTTTTCGTGGCGCAAGCTGCTTACGACGTTTGTCATGCTCATCGTGTTGGCTGATAAATTGATCTTTGCCGTGGCTGATTTATACAATTGGCACGAAATTACCCGTCATCGTGCCGTGTTTCCCCTGTATTACGGGTTCACAATAAAGCGGTTCATGCGTAAATATTTCCATTTCGAACTTGATCGGGAAACAGAACTGACTCTGGCAGCGCAGACGTCGCCGTTGAATTACCCCAGGGGACCACTTGAACGACAACCTCTGGACACATACCCGAATATCATCTGGATTCTTGTAGATGCCTGGCGCAGCGATATGTTTAATGAAGAGGTCAGTCCGCATATCTGGGAATTCTCAAAAAACGCTCTGGTATTTGATAACCATTACAGCGGCGGGAATGCCAGCCGTTTTGGGATCTATTCCTTGTTATTCGGAGTATATTCGTATTATTGGCATCAATTTCTGGGCGCGCGGCAAAGTTCAGTGTTTATTGATGAATTGCTCGATTTAGGATACGATTTTCAAATTGTTTCCAGTACGCGGTTAACTTATCCTGAATTTCGCAAAACGGCGTTTATTAGAATTCCTGAATACATTGATGACAGGCGCGATGGCGCTCGGGCTGATACGCGCGACCCTCAGACAGCGCAGCATTTTCTTGACTGGCTTGCGGCGCGCGCGAGTTCTGCGCCCTTCTTCTCATTTATCTATTTTGACGCGCCCCACGGACCATACAGCTATACCGATGAATTTGAGAAATTCACGCCATCAAATAAAACCGCGAACTATATCACGGTCGGGAAAGATGATATGCTCCCCTTAAAGAATAGTTATAAAAATGCGATCCTGTTTGATGACGCGCTTGTCGGAAACATTCTGACGTATCTTGAAGAACACGATTTTCTTGATCATACCATCGTGCTGATTACCGCGGATCATGGCGAAGAATTTTATGAAAGTGGTTTTTTGGGGCATACCAGCGCATTTTCCAAAGAACAAACGAAAGTGCCTCTGATTTTGTATGTTCCCGGACAGAAACATGAGAAAATTCAGCGCCTCACCAGTCATCTCGATGTCGTGCCTACTATGTTCTCTTTGCTGGGTTATACATCTGAGCCAGACCTGTATGCGCACGGAGATTCGCTCTTCAGGCAAAAAAACCAGCCTTTCGTGGTGTCATGCGGGTGGGCGGATTGCGCCATCATTGATGATTCGCACACCATCGTGTTTTCAACCGAAACCTATAATGCCTTGTTTTTCGAAGTGCGCGATCACCAGTATCATTTAATTGACGATTACCGTCCGATCGTAAATCAAAAATATCAACAGATGCTCGAGGTATTTGACGGGTTCAGGCAATTCAACAAATACTAGCGGTCATTCGAAGAGGCGGCACCATTCTCGGAAAAGCGCGAGCTGCCTCGGGCCATACCGGGTCGCGCGTTGTTCGACTTGCGCCAGGGATTTTTCCTGCCACAGGCGCTCAGGAGTTTTACTGAAAAACAGATCAGCCCAGCAGATAATCTTTTCTTCAAGGCTTTCACACAGCATATCGCGTCGGGGAAGCGGGAGCTGTTGCTGTATAATTTCTTCTCTGGTAATTCCAAGCCCGATATGGCGTTCTGCGACAAGTGCATGACGCTCTAACCCCTCGTGTTCGAGTAGTGCTCGTCCTGCCGGAGCATGATAGATATAAGGAGGATTGTGGCACGCGCCATATTCCTTCACTTTGACAATGCCAATATCGTGAAGCATCGCTGCTTCTTCAATAAATTGTTTCTGAGCCTGAGATAAGTCAAGTTTTCCAGCGATACGCAGAGCTTTTGCGGTCACCAGAGAAACGTGCGGAATATAGACCCGATACACAGGAGAATCCGGGGAGATATATTTGTGGATAATCGCAAAATAATCAAGACACGACATAGCTCACACGCAGGACCAAAGGGACGGGAAAAACCGGGTTTCTTGAAGAAACCCGGTTTTTTTGGAAATTGCTGAACTTCGGAAAGTCAGGCTAATATTTCAGTACCGCACCGGTATTGGCTGACGTGACCAGGCGTGAATAGCGGTAATTATAACCTTCTTTGATTTTCGGTTCCGGTTCTTTCCAGGCTTTGCGTCGTTTTTGCAATTCTTCTTCAGAAAGTTTAACGTTTAACACGCCCTCCGGAATGTTAATCTCAATCAGGTCTCCTTCTTCGAGCAGGCCAATTGGACCACCGGCTGCGGCTTCAGGCGAAACATGGCCGATACATGGGCCCCGCGTTCCTCCGGAAAAACGCCCATCTGTAATCAGCGCCACGCTGTTTGACAGTCCCATTCCGGCAATCGCCGAGGTTGGCGAGAGCATTTCCCGCATTCCAGGACCACCTTTAGGACCTTCATAACGAATCACCACCACATCGCCCGGGTTAATTTTCCCGGCGTAAATCGCTTCAATAGAGGCTTCTTCCGAATCAAAAATCCGGGCCGGGCCTTTATGGACCAGCATCTCTTTTTCGACCGCCGCGCGTTTGACAACTCCGCCGTCAGGAGCCAAACTGCCTTTGAGAATCGTTAACCCACCGCTTGTATCATAGGGGGATTCAACCGAACGAATCACCTCAGGGCGAATCGTGTGCGCATCCTGAATATTGTCGCCCAAGGTTTTGCCGGTAACGGTGATTGTAGTTAAGTCAAGGATTCCTTTAATTTTACTGACTTCTTTAATGAGAGCAGACATCCCGCCCGCCTGATCGAGATCTTCTAAATGGTGTTTGCCGCCGGGACTCATTTTACACAAAAGCGGCGTCTTTTTGCTCAATTCATCAAAATCATCAAGCGTCAGATCCACCTTCGCTTCATGCGCAATTGCCGGTAAATGCAGCACGGTATTCGTTGAACAACCGATAGCCATATCTACAGCAATCGCATTCCGAAACGCCGCTTTTGTCGCAATATCACGCGGTTTAATCTGTTTTTCCACCAATTCCAAAATTTTCATGCCAGTCTGTTTGGCTAAACGCGTACGGGCTGCCATGACCGCCGGAATAGTGCCGTTCCCAGGCAGAGACATGCCTAAGGTTTCAGATAAGCAATTCATCGAATTGGCCGTAAACATCCCGGCGCACGAACCACAACCGGCGCAGGCCACATCTTCCATCTCCAAAAGTTCACGTTCGCTCATCTTGCCGCTTTTTACCGCCCCAATTCCTTCAAATACAGAGATTAAATCTTTGGATTCCCCTTTATAATACCCGGCTAGCATCGGACCGCCAGAAACTAAAATAGCGGGAATATTCAATCGCATCGCGGCCATCAGCATTCCGGGAAGAATTTTATCGCAGCTGGCAACCAGAACTAATCCGTCAAAAGGATGAGCCATTGCCATAATCTCGACTGAATCCGCAATCACTTCCCGGCTGGAAAGTGAATATTTCATCCCCGCATGGCCCATGGCAATGCCATCGTCAACGGCAATGGTGTGAAAGGTCATCGGCGTTCCGCCAGCCATGCGGATTCCCGCTTGAACCCCTTCTAAAATTCGGTTGAGATGAACATGGCCGGGCACAATATCGGTTGTTGAACACGCGATGCCAATACTCGGACGCTGTAATTCTGCATCCGTAAAACCTGATGCCTTAAATAATGAACGATGCGGGGCTCGCTCGATCCCTTTTTTCATGATGTCGCTTCGCATATTAATTCCCCCCCCCCTTAAAAGTGAGCGCAAATGAGTTAAAGTGACTAAAGTTAAAAGCGATCGAAAACAGATATGCAGCTAACTTTAGTCACTTTAGTGACTTCCTCTATTCCATAAGATCTTTTAATTTGTCTTCGATCGCTTTTTTGGCATTTCCGGCCGGTACCCCGATCATGTGATCTCGGGCTTCCCCATCTTTGAAGAAAATTAAGGTCGGAATACTTGTCACGCCATAACGACTGGCAATTCCGGGATTCTCATCAACATTGAGTTTCCCCACGACAGCCTTCCCGTTATATTCGCTCGCCAGTTCTTCAACCACCGGAGCAATCATTTTACAGGGAGCGCACCAGGGCGCCCAGAGATCGACGAGAGCGGGCAGGGCAGCTTTTAGAATCATCTCTTCAAAATTAGCATCATTTAATGTTAAAATCGTATCATTCATAAGTGAATCTCCTCATTTTCATTCAGTACGTGAAATTTCTGTCCGCGCGTATAAGCACGTCAGTTCTTGTCAAAGCACCTGATTGCTATGCCGGACTCCTCAATTCATGGCAATATTTTTCCGGATGATCCGGAAAAGCTTGATCACATCCGCAGAATAGACGGATAAAGCGGAATGACGTTCAAAAGAACGCATTCATAAGGTAGTATTCGTACAAAATAATTTTTTATGTAAGGGATATTGCGACATCATGAGATGTCAAGAGAAAAATTACCCATCTTCGTCTCTGCGTCAGATACTCTTCATCTGTTCACCCAAGCTTATCAGCAAGAGCTGGACAGGGAGCATGAAAAAAATACAAAAAATCCGGTGACATACTCCCGATAATAAGCGCTGAAAGGCATAACCCAAATCGGGTAAATAGAATGGCTGCCACAGGATGAGCAATCAAGGCCGACATGACGATCATGTTTTGGATGGGGCGAGTATGGTTGATGTATCGCATAGCATCAATGTTCCTCTCTCATCTCTGAATGAATGTGGCTGACAATCCTCCCGGCACACACAACAATATTTCCAATAAGCTTGACTCGTGTATTTCACCTATGGTATATTGTAACAATACTTCGGACAGTTTTGATTTCACCCCCCTCAATCCCCCCGCAAGCGGGGGGAAGTACACATGAGACGTCCTATTGCTCATTTCCCCCCCGTTTACGGGGGGACAAAGGGGGGCACACGAAAACTGTCCGAACTATTGTAGGAATGTAATGCTAAAATTTTCTCAGAGCACCGGCACATTTACACTCGATTTTCCGGTTTTCAAGTGTTTCGAAAATGAAAGAGGTCTTTCCAACACCACATTACGAAGTTCGACGACTTTGTAATTGCTGGTGAACTGAGACCACGGCTTCATGAAGATGGAGAAGTTGTTCCTGGTTATCATGGATCTGTTTAAAAACCGTTTCAAGATGTTCGCTGAGTTGATGATACTGAAATCGTGTTTCTCCAAAGGTCTCATCCATGCTTGTTGCGAGTAAACGTAATCCATTTTGCTCATCCACAACAAAATTTTTCATCTCGTGGACAAGGGTTGTCAAGAGCAGGTGTGATTCGAGCAGCTTTTTACTGACATGAGTTTGTTCATCGGCCAGGCGTGTGAGATCTTCCTGGGCAGATTGCACATAGCCCTGGATGCCGGTTTGTATCTGCGCCAAAAATCCGTGCAGGTGTTGTGTGGCGTCAATGAGTACGCCATGCTCCTGTTCGATTTTTTCGGCAATCTTCTCAAAAATCTGGCGGTTATCAGTCCAGATTTCGTGGATATGCTGTACAATTTGATCAAACTGATTGAGGCGGGTTTCCGAGTGTTCAAGATAATTCTTGGTCAGCTCAAGATTAGAACCGACCATATTCTGGTTCTCTTCGAGTTTGCTTAACGCCAGAGAAAATTCTTTGAGGCCCGAGGCAATCGCTTCCTGACTGCCAAGAAGCTGCTCTCGACCTTCCTGGAATGACGAGATAAATCCGCCAAAAGCCTGGAAGGTGCTGGTAAAGGTCTCCTGTCCGGTCTGAATCCCTTCTGCGGCTTGTTGTAAAAAAATCCCTGTAGCTTTCAGGTGCTCTGACGTTTCTCCGACGGTTTGCGCGATAACATGTTCGAGCACTCCTTTTAGCTGCTGGGAAAGTGTTGTTGGAATAGCGCGTAAAATTTCCATGGTGCTGACGGAAATATCTTTGGATTTCTCACCATAAAACCCTTGCAAAACAGGCAAAAGTTCTTCCAGTGTCAGGTTTTCAAGTTGGTTCAAGACGTGGGATTGTTTGGTTCTGAGAACGACATTCAAGTATCCCAGCACAAGGTAGGCGGTGATTCCGCCAATACTGGTGCCAAAAGCCTTATCAAGGCCGCCAAGCGTTTGTTTCATATCGGAGAATAACGTCGCGATATCAATACTTTCTGTTGCTGTAAAAAAATGCTGTAAATATTTGACTGCTTGAACAAGTCCAAGAAATGTGCCTAATAAGCCAATCATGATCAAAATACCCGCAATATACCGGACGCGATTACCTCTCGGTTCCTCTTGTTGTTGTAACAACTGTAAGAGCATTTCCTGATCCGGCTTTTCAATAGTTAGCGTCGTATGTACCAGGCGATAGATTCGAGTTTTGATTAACGATGGCTCAAGAATAGCAAAATGCTCATCTACGGTTTTACGCAAATTATTTGAGGTCATCTCCGCCGGGAGGGTATGCCGATTTTGTAATAATCGCATGACATCAGATTTAAAATTTTTCAGGCGTTGGCGTACAGTCGCCAACTGCTTCTCTTCTCGATAAAAACTTAACAGATGATAGGCGACCATGAGAATGCCGATTCCAAAAAGGATCACAATCAGCCAACTGATTTCACGGTTATAAGAGCTGAATACATAGCCTTTTGAGGCAAAAAACCACAGCAGCACTCCATACGTGCCAGTCGCCAAAACGACCTCTGAGAAATAAAATCCGATTCTTTTTATAGAGAGTTTAGTCATAGCTCATGATCAACAAATATACGTTCTCATGTTGGAATTATTTCGAGAACGAAGAACAAATTCTTGAAATAATTTTTGCTTCAACACCTTCTGTTTGTCCGTGTAAGCTGCTAACACAGGCAGAATTTCACGTCAAGAATTTATTATCGCATAAACAAGAAAGTTCATTTGCAAAGGGTGTTTCATTGAGAATAACAAGGAAACACAAGATTCTCTTTGAAATTTGTGTTTGAGAACTTGACAGAGAATACCTGTTTTGATAACGTTATGAAAAATAATAAGTTTGTCAAGATGGCGAATGTCTGAATTCTTGTGGTTTTTCGTGGTGAAAATTTTTTGACCGAATAGGTGAAGAGTCGTATGCGAAGATCAACAGTGGTGATTGTGCAGGATCTCGGAGTTTTTCGTGGCGAGGCGATTCAGCAAGAGGTTGTAGCCCGAATGATTCAGACCGGTATCAGCACATTGCTTGGAACCTCGGACGCTGTATCAGCCTGGAACCAACTGTTCAGATCTGATGACACGGTGGGTCTCAAAGTGAATTGTCTGGCTGGTCGCGGATTATCAACTCATCCGGAAGTTGCTTACAGCATTGTGGACGGCCTGAAAATCGCAGGTATTCCGGCAGAACATCTCCTTATCTGGGATAAGACCAATCGCGATCTGAAACGCGGCGGGTATCAGATTAACACTGAAAAACGCGGTGTCAAGTGTTTTGGTACGGACGCGCTTCGTGACGGGTACGAAACAACGCCGAGCATTGCCGGACAGGTCGGGAGTTTGTTTAGTACGATTCTGTCGCAACATTGCAACGCCCTCATCAATGTGCCGCTGCTGAAAGATCACGATTTGTCCGGAGTGTCGATCAGTCTTAAAAATTTTTACGGCGCTATTCATAATCCGAACAAATACCATCAGAATAATTGCAATCCGTATATTGCTGATTTGAATACTCATCCCTATATTCAAGAAAAGGTCAAATTAATCGTCTGCGATGCTTTGCTGCCTCAATATCACGGTGGTCCCTCATTTAAACCCCAATGGATTTGGAAATTGGGCGCAGTGTTATTCAGCCTCGATCCGGTTGCGCTCGACGCGGTTGGTGCGGATTTGATTGAACAACAGCGACGGCAGCATGGCTTGCCCTCGCTGCGCGAAGCCGGGCGGCATCCGCAATATATCCATACTGCCGCCGAATATGGGTTGGGAGTGGACGATCTCTCTCGGATTGATATTCTATATTGTTGAGGTGGCAAATCAATAGCCATGCTGTTCGTAGTTCTGCCTTCAGGCGGCCCGCTAAGACGGGAACTGCGAACAGCAGTGCCTTATGAAAATTTAGCATTTACATTGGAGAATTCGGCGTCAACACGTCTGTTCCGGTTTTTGTTGACGCCGGATTCCCGGCCTTCACGTTATGGAACTCTCGCGTCGTAAATTTTTACAAGTCAGTTCAAAAGGAACCGTCTGCCTGGGGCTCGGTTCCCCGTTTTTGATGCCGCCGCACGTTTTCGCTCAGGATGACAGCGTGTCTTCAGGCAAAGGACTTGATCATCTGGAATTTCAGGAACCGCAAGAAGAGCCAGAATTGCTCAAAGAAGCGATGTTTTACACCCCGCTTGACGAACTGCGTGTGCAATGTCACCTCTGTCCCTGGGAATGCGCTGTTGCGGATCAGGAACGCGGAACCTGCGGCGTGCGGGAAAATCGCCAGGGCAAATACTATACCCTGGTCCATTCACAGCCTTGCGCGGCCCACGTGGATCCGATTGAAAAAAAACCGTTATTTCATTATCTGCCCGGATCGCTGGCGTTTTCACTTGCAACCGCAGGGTGTAATATCGAATGTAAATTTTGTCAAAACTGGGATATTGCCCAGGTGCGTCCCGAACAGGTCAAATCGTACTATCTCCCGCCCGAAGGAGTCACGGAAATCGCTTTGCGCTATAAATGCGATACCATTGCTTATACCTATTCTGAGCCGATCGTATTTTACGAGTACGTTTACGATTCAGCGCAACATGCGCGCCAGGCCGGGCTTGGTAACGTGATGATTTCCAATGGATTTATCAAAAAAGCTCCGCTCGTGGAATTATGCCAATACCTCAGCGGAGTCAAAATTGATCTGAAAGCCTTTACCGAAAAATTTTACCAGGAAATTTGCCGCGGACAACTGCAACCAGTGCTTGAGACCTTGCAAACCCTGCGCGATCTTGGCATCTGGTATGAAATCGTCGTGTTAATCGTGCCTACTCTCAACGACAGTCAACAGGAAATTCACGAGATGTCGCGTTGGATTTACCAGGAGCTTGGCGCGCAGGTACCGGTACACTTTTCGCGTTTCCATCCGATGTATAAAATTACGAATTTGCCGCCGACGCCGGTTAAAACCATTGAAATGGCGCGTGATATTGCCCTGGAAGCCGGATTGCACTATGTGTATGTCGGCAACCTGATCGGTCATCCGGGCGAAAGCACCTATTGCCCTGGCTGCGGCAAGAAGGTTATCCACCGCATTGGCTATCGCATTATGAGCGTGGAGCTTGATGAAACCGGATGCTGCCAACATTGCCAATACCAGATTCCCGGCGTATGGAGTGCAAAACAGATCGCATTATCATCAGAAAAATCAGAACAATCGCTTGACGAATCGGATGCTTGCGTCTATATTCAAACAAGGTGAATAATACGTAGGATGAGAAACCGGATTTTTCGAAAAAACCTGGTTTCTGGCTTTGAAATATGATTTCAACAGTTTGTGAACAGACTTTTGAATTCTTTGAACCGCATACATTATGAATGAACGTTTTCGACTTTATGAACAAGAAGCGATTGATGTTGAATATAAAATCAAAGATCAGATTCCTGGAATGTCTCATGCCGTAGAGAGAAAAGCCCAAAGCGCCCGGCTGAATGTGATTCTGTTTTTTGCAACATTCGTGACCACAACTCTGGCAGGAGCGTTAATGGAGGCCGGACCGCATGCGCCATTTCTGGCCCAAATTCATAAAGGTCTGCCGTTTTCTATTACGCTCTTAATGATTTTACTGTGTCATGAATTCGGCCATTATTTTATGGCGAGAAAACATCATGTTGATGCCACGCTGCCGTATTTTATTCCGGCACCGTCAATTATCGGCACCTTTGGAGCGGTGATTAAAATGCGCTCGCCCTTGCGATCAAAGCGGGCGTTATTAGATATTGGCGCAGCAGGCCCATTAGCAGGCGTTATTGTCGCAATTCCTTCAACGATAATCGGGTTATCTCTTTCTGAGATCAAAACCGTCACAGGCACACCCGGCGGGCTTTCGCTGGGATCATCGTTGTTGTTTTCTTTCCTGGCCAGGATTTCGGTCGGATCTTTGCCTGAGAATCATGACATTTTTTTGCACCCTATCGCGTTTGCTGGTTGGATTGGAATGCTTGTCACAATGCTGAATCTCTTGCCAATTGGTCAACTGGATGGCGGACATATTGCCTATGCTGTTTTGGGTAAACGCTTCCACCAATTCGCAGCGTATATTATTTTGCCATTGCTGTTTGTATTAGGCATAATTGCCTGGAAAGGCTGGCTGATCTGGTGTGCCTTACTTTTTTTTGTCATGGGAACCAAACATCCTCCTACCCTGGATGAATATATCCCCTTAGATCGGAAACGAAAAATTATCGGCTGGATTGCGCTGGTGCTATTTGTGTTGACATTTACCCCCAGTCCGTTTCAGATCACGTTCTAAACAAGAAACCGGGTTTTTCCAAAAAACCCGGTTTCTTCTTAACGTGGTTTTTTAAAGCGGGCCGGAATCATCTCGGCAATTTTTTCGCTGGTGGTGCTGGCCATTTTGCTCATTTTGTCCAGAAAGCTCTTGCGTATCTCTTCGGAATCCGTATTTTTCCAAAGTATTGCCAGCAGACGCGGGAGGAATTCTTGCATATCAATGCCTTCCAACAAGCGGGTAATGGCTTGCTCCACGAGACGTTGTTTCTGTTCCGGGGTCATCTCACGGAAGAAATGTTCAACAATTCTGGTAAACAGGGCCTCTTTTTCTTCCTGGGAAAGTCGTTGGATATAGCCCTCTAGTAATTTTTCCGCAAACCTCATAACAAGTATTTCGAAAGTTCCGCCTTCAACCCAGAGAGTGCCAAAGCTCTGCTTTGGCTGTCAAAGCCGGGCTTTGACACTCCTGAGTGCGCCACAATCCTTGTGGTCACTTCTTATAAATTTTCATGCCCCGCGGATTGTCCACTGCTGATGAGATTTCCCGCATAATGCTCTGCCGTGACACGCGGGTAAATGACGCAATTTTTTTCCACGACAGTATTGGGTGGCACCATTGCGCCTTTTCCTAAAATCGTGATTCCGGTGGTCAGGTATTTGGGAAAATCCTGGTTGGGAACGTTTTCGCCGCTAACGCCAACCTGGCATCCTTTTCCAAAATTGACATCTTTGTCGCTGACGACATTTTCCACGACTGCCTGCTTGCCGATGCGGCAGTCGTGCATAATCACCGAATTTCTGACGATCGCGCCGTCTTCTACAACGACTCCGGGCGATAAAATACTATGTTCTACGGTTCCGTTAATCACGCAGCCTCTGGAAACCACAGCATTGGCAACCTCAGCGTTTGCTAAACATTTGGCCGGCGGCCGGTCCGCGACGTTCCGCTCTTCCAAATTGGTTCGCACGCCCCAGGATGCGATATCCAGGCCAGATTGCCGATCCAGCATATCCATGTTGGCGTCCAGATACGATTGTACGGTTCCGACATCGCGCCAGTAGCCTTCGAACACGTAATTATACACCTGGCACTCCGTAATCATGTCCGGAATAATATTTCCGCCGAAATCGTGGCGACTTGCCGGATTTTTGGCATCTGCTTCCAATTTTTCAATCAGCACCTCGGCGTTGAACACATATACGCCCATAGAAGCCAGGGTACTTTCCGGTTGCTTCGGTTTCTCGTGAAAGCGTACAATCCGGTTTTCTGCATTGACCGTCATAATTCCAAAGCGATTGGCTTCATTGAGAGGAACGTGCATCGTGGCAATTGTCAAGTCTGCTTCTTTTTCTTGATGATACTTGATCATTTTCCAATAATCCATGCTATAAATGTGATCTCCGGATAACAACAGGACATTTTGAGGATTATAGCGTTTGATATACCAGAGGTTTTGATAAATAGCATCTGCAGTACCTTTGTACCAGTCTGAGCTATGAGTTCCGGTATATGGAGGCAGCACCTTGATTTCGTGTTTTCGTCCGATCAGATCCCAGGGCGTGCCTGACTTGAGATGATCCATCAGGGAACTTGGGCGATATTGCGTCAGAACGCCAACCACATTAATTCTGGCGTGCATGACATTGCTCAACGAAAAATCAATGATGCGATAAATTCCCCCAAATGGAACTGCTGGTTTGGCTCTTGCGCTTGAAAAGATGGTCAGGCGGCTTCCCTGACCGCCAGCCAATATCATGGCAATGGTATCACGCATATGTCTCCTCCTTTCCATCGTTCGTAGTGAATGCTTAAGCGGTTTGACACCGCTGGAGCGGCAACTACACACCAGTTTATCATGCCCTACCACAGGTTCTGTTGCGGAGCCGTTGGTCCTATTGGTTGTTCTCCGTGTTGACGGGATTTGCCAAAATGTTCGTAGGCCAGTTTCGTCGCTTTGCGGCCTCGGGGCGTTCGTTCCAGGTAGCCGCATTGAATCAGAAACGGTTCATACACATCTTCAATGGTATCTTTTTCTTCGCTAATGGCCGCAGCAAGCGTATCAAGCCCGACCGGCCCTCCTTCAAATTTTTCTATAATCGTCAGCAGCAGGTTTCGGTCCATAAAATCAAGTCCCTGCTCATCAACTTCTAGCATGACTAACCCGACTTTGGCAACTTCCAATGTAATTCTATTCCCGGCTTTCACCTGTGCATAATCACGAATTCGACGCAGCAGCCGGTTGGCAATTCGCGGCGTTCCCCTGGAACGACGCGCGATTTCATAGGCGCCATCTGAATCAATCTGGATCTTCAGGATTTTGGCAGAACGTATGACAATATGCTGCAGTTCTTCCGGGGTATAAAACTCTAAGCGATGAATGATGCCAAACCGGTCGCGAAGCGGAGAAGTTAACAACCCTACTCTGGTTGTGGCGCCGACCAGTGTAAATTGGGGCGTATTGAGTTTAATCGAGCGAGCGTTTGGCCCCTGGCCGACAATCAGATCTAGTTGAAAATCCTCCATGGCCGGATACAAGATCTCTTCAACTACCCGATTTAAGCGATGAATTTCATCAATAAACAAGACATCGTGTTCGCTTAAATTCGTCAGAATGCCTGAGAGTTCTCCGGCATGTTCTATAACCGGGCCAGATGTCGTTTTAATGTTCACATTCATCTCCCGGGCAATAATATGCGCCAGCGTGGTCTTGCCAAGCCCTGGCGGACCGTAAAATAGCGCATGATCCAACGCTTCGCCTCGCTCTTTGGCGGCTTGAATAAAAATCTTCAGATTCTCCTTGATCTTCTGCTGTCCGACGTAATCCTCGATCTTCTGGGGGCGGAGCGTCTGCTCGATTTCATAGTCTTCCTCGCGCGTATCAGGAGTCACCAGACGTTGTTGTGCTTCCATAAGTTTTTGTTTATCTTCCGGTCAGATATTTTAATGAAAGGCGAATAATGTCTTCAAGCTGCCCATCGCGACCGATTTCATGCAGCGCACGTTTCACCGTACGTTCAGATTCCGGACGTTTGTAGCCCAAATTTAACAACGCAGAAAGGGCATCGTCAAAGATTTCAGCAGGTGCGGTCACGGGTTCTTGTTCGGCGGCCTGCACTTTGGGGACTTTATCTTTCAATTCCAAAACCATACGTTCAGCCGTCTTTTTGCCGATACCCGGAATAGAATTGAGTTTTAAAATATTTCCGCTGATAATCGCGGTTGTTAATTCATCGGCAGAAATTCCTGAAAGAATGTTTTGCGCTAATTTGGGTCCAATTTTGGAGACGCCTAGCAGCATTCTGAACATGGCTTTTTCTTTCAGGGTCAAAAATCCATAGAGTTCCAGCGCGTTTTCACGAAAAGCGGTGTGAATGTGCAGGGTCAGGACTTCACCGCGCTCCGGCAGTTCATAAAATGTCGAAAGCGGAATAAACACGTGATACCCGACTCCGCCAACATCCAGGATGATTTCTTCCGGAGCTTTAGCGGTTAATTTTCCAGTTAAACGTGCGATCATAAGTTGTTTTCGATTTGTTGTTTCATTTTGGCTGAGTGATGATGACAGATGGCTATGGCGAGTGCATCGGCCGCATCATCCGGTTTGGGGATGTCCTGAAGGCGCAACAATACGGTTACCATGTGCTGTACCTGCATTTTTTCTGCGCGCCCATAGCCAACCACGGCTTGTTTGACTTCCAATGGGGTATATTCGGTAATTCGTAATCCGCTCTGTGCTGCAGCCAGGAGGATTGCGCCGCTCGCCTGTCCCAATTTGAGCGATGATTTCGCGTTTTTGGCGACAAACACATCTTCAATCGCCATTTCCTGGGGAGCATATTGTTTTATTAATGCTTGCAGCCGCGTCCCAATTTCAAGCAAACGCTGTGGAAGTCGAACGTGCGGCGTCGTCTGAATAACGCCATAAGCAATCACAACGAGTTCTCCCCGTTGTTCCTCAATGATCCCGTATCCGCTCTTCAGGGATCCGGGATCAACGCCCATTACTCGCATTTAGTCTTCCAATTTGGCAAGCACGTCTTCAGGAATATCAAAATTGGCATACACATTCTGGACATCATCATGGTTTTCCAGGGCATCCATCAAGCGGAGCACTTTTGCGGCATCTTTTTCTTCCACTTTGACGGTGTTTCCGGGAACCATCGCGAGCACCGCGCTTGTCATTGGAATCGCTTTTGCTTCCAGCACAGAGCGAACGTCTTCAAATGTAGCGGGATCCGTGGTAATTTCAAACACGCCATCTTCATTTTTCATGTCCTCTGCACCGGCTTCCAGGGCAATCTCCAGAAGCTCATCTTCATTCAGCTCTTCGTCCTCAATTGTAATAATTCCTTTTTTATGAAACATCCAGGCCACACAACCGTTAGCGCCAAGATTGCCTCCATTTCTTGACATCAAATGACGAATTTCCGCGACCGTTCGATTTTTATTATCGGTCATCACGTCTACCATGATCGCCACTCCGGCCGGCCCATACCCTTCATACGTGATTTCCTCATAAGACACTCCCGGAAGTTCTCCGGTGCCTTTTTTAATGGCGCGATCGATATTATCGGCCGGCATATTGGCAGCCTTTGCCGCTGCGACCGCCGTTCGCAACCGGGCATTCGACTCAGGATCTCCGCCTCCCATTCTGGCTGCCACGGTTAATTCTTTAATTAAGCGCGTAAAAATCTTCCCTCGCTGGGCATCCACTTTTGCTTTTTTATGTCGAATAGAATGCCATTTTGAATGTCCTGACATAGGCGTTTTTCCTCCTTGAAACTCCATTTTGCAGGCGCGAAAAACAATTTCGCGCTTCTCTACTCTCTCTCAAATCGTCAAGGCCCTTTACATGAGGGAAATAACTCCTCCCATATCCAGGGGGTTCGACTGATATTGCCGACACAACTTCACATTCATTAATGCAACACTATCATGAAATACGTGTAAGGAAAGTCAAGTATTAAAACAGAAAACTTCTTCCAGGGGTTGATAACCAAGAAGACTGTCAATGCCTACGACCTTCCCTTGCTTCATATAGATTCGGGGCACTCGTTTGCCAACCAGACAGGTGATTTCATAATTGATGGTGTCAAGCGCATTTGCCATGTCGTCAGCGCTAACAACATGTTCTCCCTGGGAACCGATGAGAACGACTTCGCTGCCGATGGATGCACCTGCAATATCGGTGACATCTATCATGCACATATCCATACAGATTTTTCCGATAATAGGCGCACGCTGCCCTCTGACAAGAACATGCCAATTTTTCGTCCACAAGCGTCGCCTGAAACCGTCGGCATACCCCAGAGGCAACGTTGCTACCATGGTTGGGCGTCGCGTGGTAAACATCCCGCCGTAACTGATACGTTCTCCCGCCGGCAGCCTTTTGAGATGCGCAATTCTGGTTTTCCAGCGCATGACCGGGCGTAAAGCTACCGTTGCTGGGTCAACTTCGGAGGAGGGGTAAAACCCGTATAATGAGATGCCAATCCGCGCTAAGTCAAAATGCGCTTCCGGGGTTTCCATTGTTCCGGCGCTGTTGGCGAGATGACGAATTGTGGGGCGAAAACCAGCCGTATGAATCATCTTCAAGCACTCAGCATAGCGGTGTAATTGCATCTGAGTATAGGTTTTCTCTTGTTCATCAGCTTTGGAAAAATGACTGAAGACACCTTCCAATTCAAGGCCTGGCAGACGGTGCAGCGTTTCGAGAAATGCTTGAAGTTGATCCGGACGCAGGCCAATACGTCCCATGCCGGTATCAAGTTTGAGGTGAAAACGAACTTTTTTTCCCAGCGCAGCAGCTGCCTGCGAAAAACGTTGAGCCGAATCAACAGTACAAATGGCAGGGGTTAATTCGTGCTCGATAACAGCTTTTTCAGTACCTGGCGAAGACACGCCTAAAATCATAATCGGGGCAGAAAGTCCTTTGCGACGTAATACAATGCCTTCTTCCAAAAAGGCAATGGCCAGGCGCGCAGCACCGGCTTCTAACGCCGCTTTCGCCACTTCAACCGCGCCATGTCCATAGCCATCGGCCTTGACAATCGCCATCAATTGTGTGTGTGGCGGGGTAATACGCCGAAATTCGCGGATATTATGAGCCACGTGATCTAAATTAATTTCGGCCCACACCGGACGATGCCACTGTGAGAAATCGGTTAACACATCATGCATTCTAATACTCCTGTGTCCCTGGAAGCAACCGGATTTTTGTCAAAACCCGGTTGCTCGGCCTGGTACCTTAAGGGACATTCTATAAATTTTTGAGGTAGTTATATAATTCAGACCCCGACGCCGGAAGAACATTTCCCTGGCTGTCGAGTTCTGCGGTAATAATCTCATATCCTGTATATTCCGGCTGTTCCAGTAAAGCATAGTAAAATACATACTCGGTTTTCAGAACCCGCTTCATTTCAGGAATTTGTTCCATCCACCATCTCAGGTGTTTGGTGTATGTTCGCGTCCCCGTTTCAGTAATCATAATTGGTTTTTCAGTTGCAACTCGAAACGCCGACCAGGGCGAACCTAAATCTGGTTCAAAATAAATATGGACTGCGCGATAGTCGCAATACTTATCAGCCCCGGCCGCAGACATGGCGGCAAAATCGCGAATACCGCTTGGCTGTCCGATTGGCGAGGCGGATACGATTTTAACATGGGGAAATTTTGTGCGAATCCGATCATGGGCCGGACGTAAATAATCACGGACATATTCAGCATTGTCGATATCAAAGAACACTTTGGGTTCGTTTAAGATCTGAAAATACTGAATTGAAGGATAACGTCGAATCACTGTTTCCACCATATCAGGCCAGTCACCTTTATCAATGGAGGTCATCTGAAAATCGCTGATTAGTCCTAAAATATTGGTTTGCGCTGCAGCGACATAGCTGCCGGCAAGATCTGCGCTGATCCCCAAAGTGGTCCGTATCCAATTAGCGCGAATATCACGTAAAGCTTGCAGTTGAATAGTCATTAAGGTTCCTGAATAGGGGTGAACATTAAATCCACAAAATCCAGAAACAGAGGTTCCTGGATCCGTTGCCGGAGATGAGCTGCAGCCGCCGAGCATTAAGGCGCATCCGGCCGCTGTTCCAAGTCGCAAAAAATTTCGTCGGGTAAGACCATTCTGTAATATCATAACAGACTCTCTTTCCAATTCTGAATAAGTGTCAATTGTCACATTGAAGGCTCTAACAGTTCCCTCATGTACTATGAAGATGCCTGGAAAAAAACACAATAAAAAAATTTGTTCTTGTCGTATTTCTTTCAGACACGGAAATGATTGGTCTTGTTGGAGAAAATATGATTCTTACTCGAAATTTGCAGAACGGGCAGGAAGTATCGAGAATATCTCGGTACACCTTGACAATGTCGGTTTTTTTTACAATGTTCCTTTCTTGCCAAACCCATCAAATCGGGAGAAAACGGAGATTTCGGAAAATGGTGTAAAAAACACCGACATCCAGGAGAAACTCTCTTTCCTTGAGATAGCAGGAAATTCGAGAAAAAAAGAAAAATGTTCTGTCGGAGTATTTTACACTCCCAGGGAAAGGAGAATATTCTCTCTTATCAACCCTTTCATAAATGTGCAATGACAAATCTTTTTTTTCATTGTGAAATCGGTGCTGTACGAAAAATACCGTATTTTTTTTGATGTATATGCTTTTATTGGCACGATGTCTGCATAAAAAATGAAATGTAAAAAGAATATCCTGATAAAGCTAAACCCATCGCGAGGTGGGGGCGGAAAGCCGCGGGTCTTGAGTCAAGAAAGCCGAGCTGCCTGGAAAGAAGAGAGCAGCTCGGCTTTTTTTGTGTCGAGTGGGAGAACTGGCAGGAAAAAGGAGGCGAGGTTTTTTTCAAAAGGAGTTCAAGACGTTTGGGAATGATTTAAGGGTGTCATATAAACAATATCAATTATCCGGAAAAAAAGAATTAATGCAGATAAAGCCAAACCTGCCGTGAGACAGGGACGGAAAGCTACGGGTCTCAAGCAGATAGCCGGGTTGCCTCAACAAAATTGAGGTAGAGAGAATGAAAAAGTTAGCTGTTTTAGTATGCGCAGCAGTATTGGTGTTTGGTATAACAAACATGGCGGGAGCTACCCCTATCACATTTACGGATACGACACTATTTACCGAAACAGGTACAATTGACCCCGGGGATTTGGTAGCCTATGGGGGCGACTATGTGAATAAACTTGAATGGGGTTTTATCGTGGGTGATTTTGTCACATGGGCCCATAATTTTGATTTTGTGCCCCCTTATGAAGAAATTCTGAGTGGAACATTAACCGTTAGTTTAAGAGATGACGGTGGCTGGTTCGATACCTGGGAGATTGGATTTGGTTGGGCAGAAGATGGCACATGGGATTTTGGCGAAATTGATATGGGAGAGCATTCATACGATCTGGATGTCGCCTATCTTGAAGACGGACAGTTTAATGTGACATTAATGTCAGTGTTGGGTGATTTTTACATCGACAAATCAGAGTTAAGGGTTACCTATGAACCGGTTCCAGAACCTGGCACTATGCTTTTACTCGGTTCTGGCTTAATTGCTCTGCTTGGCCTGGGCCGCAAGAAATTTAAAAAATAACCTCATTCCGGCAACACAAAAGCCAGGTTCCTTGAAAGGCACCTGGCTTTTTTTCTGGTCTCCTGATCAACGGAAGGGGTGGCGAGTTAATAATAATCGCGCCGATAACCGCCGCCGTCACGCGACCCGCCGCGTCCGCCGCCGCGAGGACCACGCGACCCGCTGCGTCCGCCGCCGCCGCGCGACCCGCCGCGTCCGCCGCCGCGAGGCCCATCATTAAATTCTCTGGGTTTGGGAGCGCGAGCTTCATCAATCTTCAGACTTCGCCCCTGAAATAAGGCTTCATTTAAGGCTTCTTTCGCTTGTTCCGCTTCTTCTGGGGTCGCCATCTCAACGAATCCAAATCCTCGTCCTTCAACAATTTTTACACTTCTGACATCACCATAGGGCGCAAATAATTCTTCTAACTGGGCTTCCGTGACAGCGTAATTTAAGTTGCCAACATATAATTTACTTTCTTGCATAGTCTTTTTCCTCAAAGCTGATAATTTATACGATTTCCATCAATTCAATCTCAAACATCAAATCTTGACCTGCCAACGGATGGTTTGCGTCCAATGTCACTGTTGACTCAGAAAGTCCGGTCACTTGAACCACAAAACTCTGCCCATCCTCTTGTACAAGTTGTAATTGCTGATTCACCTGCAGATCTAAATGCTCCGGCACTTGATGACGGTCAACGGCAACAACCATGTCATCACGATGTTGGCCATACGCATTCTCAGAAACAATGGTGAATGTTTTTACCTCTCCAGGACACATCCCTATGACGTTGCTCTCAAAATCTGCCAGCAGCGATCCTGTCCCCAGCGTGAATTGCAGCGGATCTCGATCTTGAGAACTGTCAAAGATAGTTCCATCATCCAACCTTCCTGTATAGTGAACTTTGACAGTATCACCATCCTTTGCTTGTACCATAATGAGTTCCTTCTGAATATGGTGGATAAAATATGTCTGAATGTGTAATACCAAGTTATAGAAGAAATAATGGGAAGGACTGATTTCCTAACGCCAGATCAGGAAATCATAAAAAAGATGTGTTACGCTGGCTCACATATTCTTTATGGACTGCTCAGAACACCCATTACGCTGCTAATTCCCATGATGTTTTTGATACGAACATCATGCCTAAGACACTATTATATCTGAATAAGCAAAAGTCAATGAATTTTTACAAGAGTGATCAGAAAAATTCCGAGACAATACGGTAGCATTGTCAAAAAGACCTTCCATTGGCGAACGGAGAAACTCTTCTCCTGAGAAAGAAACCTGGTGCATGATGTTCGCTCAATGGACGGCGATCACTTCCTATTCACTGGTCCTGGAATTGAAGAATAAGCTAATTCAAGATAACTCGATTGTTTTTCCATAATCATTTCCTTCCTTAAGAAGTGTTCAACACGATAGTTTATTTCATGAACAGCGTGTGCCCAATGAAAAGCTCACAGAAGCTATGCAACCTCAGAAAGTCGATCAAAATTGCCAGCTTTTCTTCCGACTTTTGCGCAGGGTTTCCCCTCGACGATCACGACGTCGGCAGTCACATCGATTTTTTCTTTAAAGAGACTGGAGCCGACACCATAGGAATCAACGGGGACGGCCAGGTTTTCGTACATTTCGATCCGTTCTGCATCAAACCCTCCGGATACAAGAATTTGCAACTTTTCTAATCCATAGCGATTAAAGGTTTCGCGCGCGCGATAGACGAGTTCCGGACAGACTCCCAAACTCGAACGATCCTGAGGGACAACCGATTGATCCCGCAAACTGCCGGAGGTATCGAAACGTACTCCCCACAGTTTGTTTTTTCCAGGACCAATCACTTTATGCCACTGAGTCCAATCTTCGGCCTGTTCGCCATAATATTCTTTGTAATAG
Organism: Candidatus Vecturithrix sp.; assembly: GCA_040772385.1. GTDB lineage: Bacteria > Moduliflexota > Moduliflexia > Moduliflexales > Moduliflexaceae > Vecturithrix. Next base: position 2,640,002 of record JAXGYF010000001.1, read on the forward strand.
GCTTTGACAAGCTCTAACGTGGTGCCGATACAATCGTTGTCCCAATCGACAAGCGCAATGCGATTCACCGTTGCATCAATCTGGCGATCAAACGCCAGACAGGCCGCATTGGTTGAGCCTTGATACGCCCCGATTAATGCATGCGGGATGGTTCCTGATCCCATCGCCCCCCAATAATCGGCGTTCGCATCGGTGCTGACGCCAAAGGCACCGGCTTTCATTGCAGCATACCCATCAGTCGCCTGGACCCAATAATGATCAAAGCGTGCCGGAAAAAACAAAATCGGTTTTCCACGCGCGGCTTTCACCACCTTGGCGGTCGCGGTTGCAGTTGCGGTCGGACGGGCAATGACTCCTAATAAGACGGTTTCTAAATAGGCAAAATACTGTTGCGGACCTTCAATCGCTAGAAAAGGTTCCCAGGGTTCCACCGTATCCCCATCGTACAGGGCTTTGATCTGGATTTGATCGCGGCAATCTACCCATAAGTCGTTAAGTTGACGGCGGATTTTCGTTCGATTCGCAGAGAAACGAATAATCGTATCTTCATCTTCTGTTGGCCCCATAGAATACAATTGATACTGAATCTTACGCAATTCTTTATACAGGCGCTGTGATTGCTTTTCATCACGATAATAGCCGGTACAGTATTTTAAAATCGCCAGAGCCTCATCAATACCGACAACCACAGCAGGCTTACGCACAAAAAATTGATACAGGACATGCGGATTATATTGCTCTTTACGCAAGATTTCACTCACTCTCATGAAATATTTATCCGAGTAATAGCCGGCCCGAATTTTATCCATCGGGACTTTGAATACATGTGGATTCAAGCGAGTTTTATTCATCGGTTCAATCCCCCTCTGATAGAATTGATGAAGACGTCCTTACTTTTTCGTTTGTTAAAGACAGCATTATTTCCAGCCGGACAGGGATGCCCGGAGTACGAATAATCCTATTAAGACTTACGTCCGCCCCCCTTTATCCTTCCGTAAGCGCAGGGAAAAGATGCGACGCTCTTTTGCAAACTTCCCCCGTTTACGGAGGGATTGAGAGAGGTATTGCGTCAGTCTTGATTATATCACACGGCTCCGCTCCTTTGTCAAGTTTGATTTTGGTTTGGGGAGGGGAAGAAGAGAATGAGGAGATGCCGCCTGAAGGGCGGCATCCAGTGCAGAATAGGGCTTAGAAGACTGAATCCGGATAATAGTAATCCTGGGCGTTTTCCGAAATGATCAATTCAGCCGCCAGGATCACTCTGGAGGGGATCTTCATCTGATAGAAACCGTCCAGCGGAATATTTTTCACTCCTTTGACGGCGAGACTGATTGCGGTGGCAATCATTGACGGCGGATAGGTCACATCCGCGCGTACTACCGGATCGCCATCAATGATCATTTTGACAATATCTTTGGAACCTGCGCCGCCGAGGAAGAATTGAATATCATCGCGGCCGGATTCTTTATAGGCTTGCAGTACACCTTTCAATACATCATCATCTTGAGCCCAGACGGCGTCAATCTGGTCGTATTTCTGTAAATAATTTTCCATGATTTCCAACCCCTTCTGAGTTGACCAGTGCGCTGGTTGAGAATCCATGATTTCGATATCCGGATATTTTGCCATGACAGCTTTGAAGGCTTCTACTCGTTCCGTATTAATGACGCAGGGAATGCCTTCCAGCACCACGATTTTGCCTTTCCCCTCCATGGCTTTGGCCATCCACTCCGCGCTCACGCGGCCAAGACCAGGATTGTCGCCGGCCACATACACATGCTGGGCTTCTTTGGTTAAGCCACGATCGACGACGACCGTGTAAATGCCGCTGTTATACACTTCTTCAACCACCGGGGTGAGTGGAGCAGAATCATGCGGCAAAATCACCAGAGCATTGATGCCTTTGACCATCAAATCTTCCACATCGCCGACCTGTTTGGCCGGAGAATCCGCCGTCACAACGAAGAATTCCAGATCCGCATCTTTCTGCGCCCATTCTTCCACGGCTTTCTGCGCCCACCAGACAATGCCGCCAGTCCAGCCATGATCCGCGCTCGGGATCGAGACGCCGATTTTTATTTTCTCTGCGGCGAATATCCCTGTGGTTAATGTGAAAATACACACCATGATCATCAACAACCCAAATAATTTTCTCATACGATTTCCTCCTATGTCACTGAAATGTTCATTCGTTGTGCATGCCCTCATGCGATTTAATGGAGCACATGACCACAATGAAGTTGATCCATTTGTAGTTTCGCCTTCAGGCGAAAAATTCGATCAAGCGAGAACGACACATACCTGTATGATTCTCAGCTTCACAGCACTTACACAAATACTTCTTCCGGAAGAACGCTCACCTCCTTTTTTGTAAGGAATTGAATCCTCCTCACATCAGATTGTTTCAGGAATACACGCGGCAATTTCCAGAAACAACGTATCCACTGTTCTTAACGTTTCTTTTTATATTGCAAGAGCACAGCGAGAATAATGACCAATCCTTTGACTGTGCCCTGCAAATACGGCGATACGCCGAGCATGTTCAACATATTGTTGATAATACCCAGAATAATTGCCCCGATTACTGTGCCGAAAATGGAACCGCTGCCGCCGGACATGGATGTGCCTCCGATGACCACAGCGGCAATCGCATCCAATTCGTAAAATACGCCTGCATTTGAAGAGCTAATCGAATTCAAGCGGGCGGACAGGGTAATCGAAGACACTCCGACCGTGAAGCCTGTGAGCACATAGGCAATGAATTTTATGAGATCGACTTTGATCGCAGAGTAGGTGGCGACCTGTTCATTTGCGCCAACGGCACACACATACCGGCCATAACGCGTATTATTCAGTAGAATGTGGAAAAACACGGCCAGTAGAAGAAAAATCCAGACTGGAATTGGGATCCCCAGGAGAAATCCGGTTCCAATATTCGGATACAGCGAGCTCCCAGAACGAAATTCGCCGGCGTTACTGATATACAAGGTTAATGATCGAAAAATTGACATTGTGCCTAAGGTCACGATAAACGGGGCAATACGCCCCTTCGTAATTGTCAGGCCATTCAGTGCCCCGGCCAGCATTCCCACGCTTAATCCAACCAGAATCGCCAACACAATCGCAGCGACGCCGCCGCCGAACCGGTTTAAGGTCAACACCGCAATCCCGCCGACAAACGCAACCATCGATCCCACCGATAAATCAATTCCGCCGGAGATGATGACAAAGGTCATACCTAACGCGATCACCCCGGTGTACGAAACCTGTCTGAGAATGTTCAACAGGTTGCGGGTTTGGAGAAAATAAGGGCTGGCAATCGCAGAGATCACGAATAAGATCGCCAGCGCAAAGAATGGAGCGTATTTCGCAAAATCAAACCGTTTCTTCATCATATCTTTTCCTACAGTGACTCCAAGAATAAACACAAAGTGTATAGTCATGGTTGTGGAAATCTTGAAGACTTCTTTCCGAAACAACCTGAATTCCCGTGCCCCTACTGTACGTACCCCTTTCCTTTCAAGCCGGTCGCGTACAACATAATTTCTTCCTCATTGATGTGCTGATCGGTTAATTCACCGGTGATTTTGCCTTCGCGCATGACAATGACCCGATTGCATAACCCGATGATTTCTTCGATCTCTGAAGAAATGAGGATACATGAAATCCCTGTTTGCGCCAGCGACGTAATAAAATGATAGAATTCGCGTTTGGCATTCACATCAATTCCGCGCGTCGGTTCATCCAGAATCAGGATTTCCGGCTCGGTATCCATCCATTTCGAAAGATAGACTTTCTGCTGATTACCGCCGCTCAGAAATTGGAGTTGCATTTTCATTGAAGCAGCTTTAATTGCGAAATCCTGGATATATTTTGCAGTCTTCTCGCGTTCTTTTGTTTTGTTAATCAGGATGCGCGCGTATTTTTTGAGCGAGATCAGGGTGATATTACTCGGAACGTCGAAATGCAGGAGAATTCCTCGTCCCTGACGGTCTTCAGATAGATATCCCAGCTTATCTTTGACTGCATCGGTTGGAGAATTGATCTGGCGTTCCTGGCCCTGAATGTATACGTTCCCCTGCTGTTTTTTGCGCAATCCCATAATGGTTTCAGCCAATTCTGTGCGCCCTGCTCCAACCAATCCGGCAAATCCCAGAATTTCCCCTTTTTTCAGTTCAAAGGTAATCTGTTCCAGCAGCGATTCCACGCTTAGCTCCTGCACGCGCAACACAACTTCATCTTTGGGCTTGATTTTCTCTGGGAAAATCTGATTTAACTCTCGCCCTACCATGCTGCACGCCATTTCATGCTCATTCACATCGTCTGTCTTGTTAATACTGATCATGTCGCCATCGCGCAGCACCATAACACGATCGCAGATGCGTTTAACCTCTTTCAATTTATGGGAAATATAGAGTATCGTCACTCCCTGGAATTTTAATTTTTCCATCAGAGCGAACAGCACCTCAATTTCGTGAGCGGTTAAGACGGTGGTCGGCTCGTCCATAATCAGAATTTTTGATTCGTGCGCAAGTGCTTTAGCAATTTCCACCATCTGTTTTTGGGCCACGCTTAAATCCCGGATAGTTGCATCTGGAGGAATTTCTGTGTTTAATTCGCGCAGCATTGCCCTGGTCTGCTGTCTCATGCGCCGTTTATCGAGGAGTCCACCTTTTTGATACTCATATCCGAGGAAAATATTCTCGAACACGTTGAGGGTCTCAACCAGATTGAATTCCTGGGGGATCATGCTGATTCCGAGATTTTTGGCAATAATCGGGTTACGTACGGCGATGGGCTGATCTTCCAGGTAGAGCTGCCCTGAGCTTGGGGTATAGATACCGCTCAGGATTTTAACAAAAGTTGACTTTCCGGCGCCATTTTCACCGATAATCCCGAAGATCTCTCCTTTCTGAATCTCAAGACTGATGTTATTCAGAACCCGTACTCCTGAAAAGTCTTTTGAAATATTCTCTGCTCGAAAAAGTTGTGCTGTCATGAAACCGGAGAAATTCCCTCTCTCATTAGAGTGTTGCGTGCAACACGACTTCCGAAGCCTGTTAGACTCCGGAAGTCGTCAATGTTGTTACTGTTTCATGTCGCCGTCAAACGTAATGGTTGATGGCGCAAAGTTGATTTCTTTTACAAAGTCCGCTGATTCCTGGGCTCCAAATTCCCGTTCCATGCCGTTGTCTTCCCATTCGACCGAGAGGGGGCCAGTATAATTGGCAGCGTTCAGTTCGCGGATAATCTCTTCAAACTCTACATGGCCATGGCCCAGAGAACGGAAATTCCATCCCCGCCGCAGATCGCCAAACGCAAGATGTGAGCCAAGAATGCCAGCTTTGCCATCCAATGTCACGGCCACGTCTTTCATGTGCACATGAAAGATTTTGTCGGGAAATTCGCGGATAAACAGGTGCGGCTGTACTCCTTGCCAGAGCAGATGGCTTGGATCAAAATTAAACCCGAGGGTTTCACGGCATTCAAAGACTTCCAGAAGCTTCTGCGCGGTGTATAAGTCAAAAGCGATTTCTGTTGGGTGCACTTCCAGAGCAAATTTGATGCCGCATGTGTCAAACTCATCAAAAATCGGGGTCCATAGGGTTTTGATGGTTTGAAAAGCCTTTTCGACCATTTCGTCGGTAGTCGGCGGAAAAGAATACCAGAATTTCCAGATTGGCGAGCCCATAAAACCATTCACCACGTAGCAGCCCATGTTTTTGGCCGCCTGTGCTGCGTATTTCATCTCTTCAATCGCCCATTTTTGAATCTCTTTCGGTTTGCCTTTGACAGCATCAGGCGCAAAGGCATCCAAACGCTCGTCATAGCGATCTCCGACACATTGTCCGGCCAGGTGCGCGCCTAAAGCCCAGCAGCCCAAACCGTATTTCTTTAAAATCGCTTTCTTTTCTTTTACATACGTCGGATCTGAGGCAGCCTTACGCACATCCATGTGATCGCCCCAACAGGCAATTTCCACCCCATCATAGCCCCATTCTTTTACTTTTCGGCATAATTCTTCAAAGGGCAAATCCGCCCATTGTCCGGTAAATATTGTGACAGGTCTGCTCATATCTTTTTGAGAAGGAAGGAGGAAGGGGTTTTTTTCTTCCCTCCTCCTTCCTCCCTCCTTCCTTTCTAAAATTCAAGCCATGCGGCTCCTTTTTGGGAACTTTCAACACATTTGCCGATAAATTTGACACCATCAATCCCTTGCTGGACAGTGGGGAAATCCAGATCGTCGTCTGTTAACGTTTCCCCGGCATTTTTCTTGATCAAGGCATTGGTAAAGGCCGAATACACATTGGCAAAGGCTTCAAAATAGCCTTCGGGATGACCACTGGGGATGTGGGAATTTTTGGCGGCAAGGGGATACAGCTCATCGCGCCCGCGGGAAAGAATCTGGGTCGGCTTGCCGATGTAGGATACTTTCAGGTAATTCGGATCTTCCTGCGACCATTCGAGCGAGCCTTTTGTGCCGTAGATCCGGATGCGGAGGTCATTGTCATGTCCGACCGCAATTTGCGAAATCCAATACACGCCTTTTGCACCGCTGTCATATTCCACCATCACGGTCGCATTATCGTCTAATACGCGACCTTCGACAAAAGTATCTAAGCGGGCGGCTAGGCTTTTGATTTTCAACCCGGAGATATAACCCGCCAGGTTTTCAGTATGGCTGCCGATGTCACCCACACAGTTCGACTTGCCGGTCTGAGCCGGATCGGTTCGCCAGGAAGCTTGTTTCTGACCTGTGCCTTCAATAGGCGTTGCCAGCCAATCTTGCGGATATTCAGCGTTAATGAAGCGAATATCGCCAATCTCACCGTGTTTCACCATTTCACGCGCCTGCTTTACCATCGGATAACCGGTATAGGTGTATGTGACGCAGAAGAAAAGTCCTTTGTTCTTCGCCAATTTGTTCAGTTCTTCGGCATCTTTCAATTCAGGGGCCAGAGGTTTGTCGCAGACTACATTGATTCCCTGCTCCAGGAAAGCTTTGGCGACCGGAAAATGCAGATAGTTGGGTGTGACGATCACGACAAAATCCAGCTTGTCTTTTCGTTTTCCTTCGATTTGAGCCATTTCCTGGTAACTTTTATAGAGGCGTTCTTCTGCAATGCCTAATGTTGTCCCGGTATCAAGGGTGTTTTGATACTCTCGGGAAAAACAACCTGCCACGAGTTGGGCTTTGCGATCAAATCCAATAGCTTTGCGATGAACATCGCCGATAAAAGCTCCCTGTCCTCCGCCGATCATCCCATACGTCAAGGTTGGAATTGCTTTGCCTGCTTTACTGCTTTCAATCATGCGTTGCCTCCTTCTTTTAAAATGCACTTCGATATGTTAGAGATATTTCTTTTTCATAGCAAAGCTTATGCCAACGCCAACGCTGGCAGGACGTCATGAATATTTCTAACCTCTTATGTTAGCGTAGATCAAGGCAATTTTTTAAAATAACACTTGACATTCCTGAAGTGTCCGACAGCAATACAATGTATAAATCCATGACATATTCTCGAATGACATGCGCAAATATAGGACACTATGAAAGCAACCATTCTTATCATTGATGATAATGTCAAGTGGTGTAAAAGCCTTGCCCAGAATTTTGCCCAGCGGGGCTATCTTCCTATGTATGCGACAACAGGCACAGAAGCGCATGGTATCCTTGCCCGGACTGCGATTGACCTTGTGCTGCTTGATATTATGCTTGGCGAGGAGAATGGTGTTGATGTGCTCAGCGAAATCCTCCTGTTGCATCCGCAGTTGCTAGTCATTATGATTACTGGTTTCGGTTCGATTGATACAGCAGTCCAGTCGATCAAGCTCGGCGCGTTCGATTATGTGACCAAACCCCTGGATTTTGAAAAATTACTGCAACTTGTGGAACACGCTGTGAACGTTTCGCGCAGTAAAGGCCATAGTGTCGAACAGGTTGTCAGCGGCTTTCCGACGTTGATTACGCATAATGCCGCTATGTTGGCCCTGTGTGAAAAAGCTCGGAAATTTGCCGGAACGGACTTGCCGATTTTGATCTGCGGCGAGAATGGCACTGGTAAAGAAATTATTGCGGATGTCATCCATGCGCATTCAGTAAGAAGCGAGAAGCCGATGCTTAAGATCAATTGCTCGGCTTTTCCTGAAACTCTGCTTGATAATGAATTATTCGGCCATGAAAAAGGGGCCTACACCGGAGCAGAAACCGCGTTTAGGGGAATTTTTGAACGAGCGCACGGGAGTTCCTTATTTCTCGATGAAATTGGAGACATGCCTGCTACGATCCAGGCCAAAATTTTACGCGCCCTGCAAAATCATGAAATCCGACGTATCGGCGCCGAGCGGGTCACCAGGGTTGATGTGCGTTTCATTACCGCTACTAATAAAGATCTGCGGCAACTCATCGCAGAAAATGCGTTTCGTGAAGATTTATTCTATCGCTTAAACGTTGCCACCATTAAATTGCCCCCCCTGCGCGAACGTAAAGAAGATATTCCTTTGCTGGCAGAGCATTTTCTGGCTGAACATGCCAAAACCAATCCGACCTCTGCACGACGGTTTAGTGATGCCGTGATCGCCAGACTTTTAGGTTATCCCTGGCCAGGTAATATCCGTGAGCTAAAAAACACGGTACATTACGCCGCCACAATCTGCACAAACGATTATATTGGTATTATGGATCTCCCTCCGCATTTCCTTCCGAAAAGGCCGTCGCAGTCGTCCGATAACATCCGTGATGATATGGAACGTGCCTTAATTCTCGACATGCTTCAGAAAACGAATTTTAATAAGAAAAAAACCGCAGAACTCCTGAATATGAGCCGGAACACGCTGTACAACAAGTTGGAAAAATATGGCATCAGCGCGCCAAGATAGGGGACTGTTCGGGGTACGAACCGTCAATCACACGTTGAAAGATCAGTAGATCATGCTGTAAAGTAAAGATTATGCTTACCAGAACTTCGCACACTTTATTTACCCTCCGTAACATCAATGTGAATTACGGAGAATTCAGGGCCTTGCACCAGATCCAACTGAGCCTGGATCATGCGGAAATTCATGCGATTGTCGGTGAGCATGGGGCGGGCAAGTCGTCGCTCGGTCTGATGCTCAATGGTATTTTACAACCTTCGGCAGGCACGATTACCTTTGAAGGCAAAGATTATCCCGCTTTAACGGTGACAATGGCTCTGAAATTAGGAATTCGCATGATTTACCAGCAGGTACGTTTATATGAACAATTTACGGTGGCCGAGAATCTATTTTTATCCAATCATCGGATTAATCGGCTTCTGTGGAGTACGAAAAAACGATTCCTGTCTGCTGCGAATGATTTATTGAGGCGGTACAAATTTGATATAGATCCGAAGACTCTGGTACAAAACCTGCACGTGTCCGACCAGACGGTGGTTGAAATCCTCAAACATATTCATCACTATCCGAAGTTGCTTATTCTGGATGAAGCCCTGGAACGTCTGTCTGCGCCTGTGTTGAATAAAGTGCTCAATATGCTGACAGAATTGCGTCGGGCCGGAACTTCAATTCTGGTTATCACCCACCGGATTGATGATATTTATCATCTGGCCGACCGTGTGAGTATCCTCAAAAACGGAGAGATTCTGCTGACCGATCATATCAAAAATATTGATAAAATTCATTTAATCAAAATGGCCTATACTCAGATTTCCGCTGAGGAGCATCTTGAGAATCTTAATCAAGAGTTCTATCAACTCCTCAAATATAATGAAGCCATTTTGCGAAACCTTCCAGTGAACTTGATTGTCACGGATACGGAAAATCGGATCAAAATGATCAATGATTACTGTAAACGCTATTTTGAGTTACAGGACAGTTCATATTTTAATATGCCTTTAGTTGAGGTCTTCTCCAGCCCTAATCCCGAGGTACTCAAATTCCTGACTGCTCTCCTGGATGAAAAAGAAGGTAAAACTTTTTATCAGGTCCCGCTTACCTTTCATAACCATCCATTTATCAGCAACCTGAAAATGTTTCCGATTCACGATGAAACCTTTCTCATTGGTAAAATCATCATTATCGAGGATGTGACCGAATACGATCAATTACAAAAACAGGTGATGTTGTCTGAAAAACTGGCGTCCGTTGGTTTGCTGGCCGCCGGGGTCGCCCATGAGATCAATAATCCGCTGGGGATTGTATATAACTACCTGAGCCATATTAAATACAATTTTCAGGGTCAGGAACTGCACGAAGCGATTGATCGCGTGCATGAGGAAATTTCCTCGATTGCCAGTATTGTCAGCCATTTACACGCTTTTTCAGACAAAAAACAAGGAGGGAATGAAGAGCTTGATATTAATGCGGTCATTCAAAGAATTCTGAATCTGATTAAACACCATGCCAGATCTCAGCAGATTCGCATTCATTTTACGCCGTGCAAAACAGAACTGTTGATTCGAGCGAACCGGAATGAGATCAAACAAGTACTGCTGAATTTGTTCAAAAATAGCTTTGAAGCCATGCCCTCGGGCGGTGAGATTTTTATTAACACGCGTACCTTTCAAGAACAAGGCACACCGTTGGTGCAAATTTGCTTTCAGGATACCGGACCGGGAATTTGCGATGACAACCCGATGAATATTTTCCTTCCTTTTTACTCGACAAAAAAAGGAAATGAGCAGAATCTTGGTCTTGGCCTTTCAGTCAGTTATGGCATCATCAAAAAATATCATGGTACGATCTCTGTACAAAATATTGAGAACGCAGGTTGTCAGTTTGTGATCAATTTTCCACAAGCCACGCTCCAGCCTGATGAGTCTGGCATAGAAACCAGGTTTTTTCAAAAAGACCCGGTTTCTGATACACACGAATGAACATTTCATTTAGATGGGAGCCAAAAATTATGACGAAACGTACCCAACAGGAGATGTTTGCAAAATTAGCACAATTTAACACCCCTTCCATTTCAAACATTGTCGCCACGTATCCGAACCATCCCTTATGTCTGAAACTCTACGATCCCTGGAATGGGAGTTGGTACACGGATACGTCTATTCGTTCAATCATGCCGGAGTTAGGGCGAGCCATTGGATATGCCGTCACTTTCACCTATTCTCTGCCTGGGCCCGACACCCTGCCGTTTACTGATTTGATCGCCGCTCTGTACACTGCTCCGAAACCGGTGATTGCTGTCTTTCAACATCACTATCCGCCGGGTATTCTTACGCGTGCGGCCGCGTTTGGCGGACAAACCGCCAGCTTATTTCAGGTCTGCGGGGTTACTGGGGTGATCACCGATAGCCCGATTCGTGATCTGGATGAAATTCGACCGACCGGTATTCCTCATCTTGCCAGCGGCGTCACGCCCGGACATGGCCCTTTGCACGTGCGTACGATCAATACGCCGGTCGTCGTCGCCGGTATGGAAGTGAAGCCAGGCGAGTTGATTCATCTGGATGAGCATGGAGCCGTTAAATTCCCGGCAAACCAGTTGGAAGCTGTCTGCGACAAGATAGAGGCCTTTGATCAGGAAGAAAAAGCGCAGGTCCAGGCCCTGCAGCACGCCGAAAACCTTGAAGAAGTCCAGGATGCCTGGAATAAATACACATAAAATTTTCTCAATTTTGACTGGCCGCGAAACCGAGTTTTTTCAAACGATCCGGTTGCTATGCTGAGGCGGCTTCCATGGGCTGAGATGTCTCAGGTTTTTTACTCTCTTGCGGTTGATGGCAGGCGAGACTGTCATCAACAATTAACCTGGCCTGGATCATAGCCTCATCAGCCTCCTGAAAGCCTGGGATATATTTGGCAAATTTCACTATATCCGTTGCAGGCAAAAAAGTGCTGACGCGACGTTTGATTGCGTCAGGCAGATCGCGGTGCTGAAGATCGTGCAAAATTTCTTCGGTGGTGCGTTCTAACACCGGAAAATGAAATTCAGATCCAAGAAATTTACGGACGGTTTCAGACAACAGAAAATAATAGGTTTTGAATTCGCCTTTGGCTGGTAGTTGTCTGGCCTGAATTTCGTCCAGTTCCTTGTGCGCGATTTCCCCTGGAGACAGCAACGGCTCGATGACAACCATTGCCTGGGAACGAGGTTTGCGATATTTCAGAAACAGAAAGATCGCTAAACCGCCAAACAGCAAGGCTCCCACAACAATTGCCGGGGTCATAAGATAACGGTAGTCGGTTTCAATGGTAAGATTCGGAGTGTTCGGATGTAAGACAAACATGCTGGCTGGCGTGACCTGAATGGATTGTTCTTCGCCTGTTGAGAGACGATAGGTTACTTCAAATTGCGGGATGAGATATTCGCCGGCGTGTTCCGGCGGAACAGCCAAAAGAAACTGATAGTGCTCGTTCGTCGAACCATCTTGCTGTTGTTGAGGCGTGATGTTTTGCGATTCATCAAGGGTAAACCGCAAGACAGCCTCCGAATTCCCCGCCAGACCACTGTCTGCCTGGGAGGGGATAGGGGTGGGTTCTTCACTCACCTGCAAGACGGCTTCCAGTTCATGCGGAAGCGCACTGATCGTCACCGGTTTCCGTTTTGTAACTGCCAGAGACAGTTCCAGCGATTCCCCCAGCATAAGCGGACTATTCGTGACCACCTGTACTTCGACCACCGGCAGAATGTTCAGCTGCACCGGTTCGACCCCTGTGGCAACCGGATTCTGACGCGGCCCGCTGTATTCTATCGTAACCGGACTGATATGATATTCGCCCGGCGCCTCGGCTTGCAGGGTGTATTCGTATTGCTCAATAATCCGCCCCTGAAATTCCTGGGGAGCAAGCTGTTTGCGCTCCAACACTGTCATGCCGTTATCAGCAAAATATTCAACCGGTCGCACCTGAACGCCGGGGACATGATCGAATTTTAGGAAATATGTTACTGTGTCGCCGACAATGGGAGAGTTGGTCGAAAAGCGGGATTCGAGAACGGCGACGTCAGGACGTGCCGCTGGTTCCTGAGCGAATCCGTTGATGCTGAACAATGCCCAAAAGATGAAAAAGCATCCGATATATGTAAAAAGGCGTACATTTTTTATAATATACATGACGACATTCACGCTCTATTTTTTTCACCGCAGAAGGCGCAGAGTTCCGCGGAGAAAGAATTCCTTCAATATCTTTCCCTCTGCGTTTCTCTGCGGTAAAAAAACATACGCTACGCAATATGTTCAAAACCGAGTATGGCGGAATTTAGGCTGCTCGGCTTAATACCGGCTGGCGCGTTTATGAAAAAAGGAAATGAGCGTTTGCAGATAGGGTCGATCCGTACGAATATCAATAACATCCAACTTCATCGAACGGAATAATCGCTCACGGATAGCCTGTTCCTGAAGCGCAAGCGCCTGGTAGGCTTTACGAACCTCAGGATCGAACGTATCCAGCATGATCTGTTCGCCGGTTTCCGCGTCTTCCAATTCTACTAACCCGACATTGGGTAATTCCAGTTCACGAGGATCGGTAATCGTAATCGGGATTACATCGTGTGTACGACTGGTGACGCGCAGAGCTTGTTCATAGCCGCTGGCGATAAAATCGGATACCAGAAACACGACTGCCTTGCGTTTCAGAATCCTGTTCAGATATTCCAACGCCGCTCGAATATTTGTTCCTGTGCCCTGCGGTTGAAAATAGAGTAATTCGCGCATTACACGCAACACATGGTTTTTTCCTTTTTTGGGAGGAATGTATTTTTCGACCGTATCTGTAAACGTGATCAGCCCGACCTTATCGTTGTTGCGAATCGCGGAAAAAGCTAAAATCGCACACAATTCAACCGCTAATTCGCCTTTCAATATATTCACCGTGCCAAAATTCCCAGAAGCGCTGGTATCAACCAGAAAGAAGATCGTTAATTCACGTTCTTCCACGTGCTGCTTGACAAAAGGATGCCCCATTCTGGCAGTGACATTCCAATCAATACTGCGAATATCGTCGCCGGATTGATATTCCCGTACTTCCAAAAATTCCATGCCCCGGCCTTTGAACACGCTGTGATATTCGCCGGCCAGGGTATCATTGACCAGGCGTCGCGTGTAAATCTCAATCTCGCGCACTTTTTTCAGAATTTCTTTTGGAATCATGGGACTTCTATGGTATCGAAAATTTGTTTGATGATATCCTCTGACGTTCGTTCTTCAGCTTCGGCTTCGTAGCTGAGAATAACGCGATGACGCAGAATATCCAGCCCAACGGCTTTCACATCGTCCGGAGTGACATAGCCGCGCCGCCGTAAAAAAGCATGGGCGCGCGCGGCTTTATGCAGGTAAATTGAGGCTCGCGGTGACGCGCCGTATTCAATCATCGGCGCGAGATCTGGCAGCTTGTAGTTCTGCGGTTCGCGAGTCGCAAAAACAATATCCACAATGTACTCTTTGATTTTCTCATCAATATAGACTTGCTCGACCACCGATCTGGCCTTGAGAATGTCGTCAGGGGTAATAATCTGGTTAACGGCGATTTGTCCGCCCGTAGCCATCCGGTCTGTAATCTGCAATTCTTCCTGGCGTGTTGGATAAGTAATTTTGATTTTCAGCATGAAACGGTCAACCTGCGCTTCCGGCAGTGGATAGGTACCTTCTTGCTCAATCGGATTTTGGGTCGCCAGCACCAAAAACGGTTCATCCAATTTGTAGGTCGTTTCGCCAATCGTCACTTGTCGTTCCTGCATCGCTTCCAACAAACCGCTTTGCACTTTAGCTGGCGCGCGGTTAATTTCGTCCGCTAACACAATATTGGTAAAAATCGGTCCTTTTTTGGGCACAAACGTCCCATCTTTCTGATAATAAATCATAGTCCCGATTAAATCCGCCGGGAGAAGATCCGGGGTAAACTGAATTCGCTGAAAGTCCGCCTGAATACAATCTGAAAGTGTTTTGACCGCCAATGTTTTTGCAAGTCCGGGTACGCCTTCTAACAAAATATGACCATTAGAAAGCAGACCAATCAGCAGTCGATCAATCATGGCGTCTTGTCCGACAATAACTTTGGCAATTTCTGTTTTCAGATGTTCCACAAAACGGCTTTCGGCCTGAACCATTTCGTTAATCACGCGAATATCCTGATACATGCTGTTTTTCCTCCATGCTTATGCGTTATGGACATAGCCTTTTCTTTCTGAGCCTTGCTAAAAAAAACGGCAGAAGTTGTCAACGAAGAATTTTGAGAAGAAACCGGGTTTTTTCAAAAACCCGGTTTCTCAGGCATTACAAGAGATCACGACGAAAGGAACAGCGTTTTGGCGCCAATATACCGTGTCTTGAAATAGGGTTCATTCAGATTGCTCACCGTGACGCCATATTTAGGCGAGGCATGGATAAACTGATTATTGCCGATATAAATACCGACATGCGAGGGGCCTGAACGGTAGGTTTGAAAAAAGACGAGATCGCCATGGACTAATTCGGTTTTTTTGATCTTTTTCCCGATACTATTCCGAAACTGAAGTGATGACACGCGCGGGAGTTCGATCCCATTGAGTTTATAGACAAAATAGGTTAATCCCGAACAATCAAATCCACGCGGAGTAGTGCCTCCCCAGGCATAGACTTTTCCCACAAATTTTTGAGCGGTTGTAATAATATCGTAACGATGCCGCGGAATATTTTGTTTCACAACAGGCGGCGTTTCTTGTCTCGAGTGAATTAACGGTTCTTCAACAGGAACATCCGGAGGTGCATCTGGTACGACTGCGTGGCGGGCAATACGACCGACGTCATTATTCGGCAAACGCACCAGATACCATGCCCCGGATTCTCCTATAAACGGCAGCTCTGTACCCATCACAATCGTAATGGATTGACTGGGCCAGATAAACACTTCACTTCTCTCATCACGAATCACGATGGTGGTCAGGTTGCGTTCTTTCAAATAGAGCGCATGAGCTGGCAGCAAAGACACAAAGGATTTATGCATCCAGCCTTTTAACTCAGGGTATGGTCCGACTTTGACGAAATACCACCACGATTTTTCCTGTTCAATTTTGACCACATCGCCGTAAATACACTGCGTCAGCCGTTCAGATGTGACCGATGGTTCGGCGTAGATATCGGCCAGTGTCGTATTAATTGCCCCAAAACGAACTGTAAAGGAAGGCGTATATACGTGTTGTTCAGAAGTGTTTTCTGGAGAAGAGGGTGTTGTCGAGTAATAGCATCCCGCGGCAGCGAACAAAATGATGATGAAAAATATGAGCAGTCTTGTATAGTTCACTAGATTTCCGTATGCATATTTCATAAGCGTTATCAACATGAAGAATCACAAACGAGCATGCCGTTATAAGTAACTACAAGAATGAAGAATAAGCAAGAATTTCTTGACATTTGCTGAATATCAATGGATTTCATCACACAAAAGTCAAAGAAATGTAAGTAAGTAATCATAAATGTTCAGGGCGAAAAACCAGGTTTCTTCGAAGAAACCTGGTTTTTAAATACCCGAAAACTTTTGAGTCAATACTTATTTGTATTTACTTACTGGTTAAAATACAAATTAAAGCGACAGAATCGTTCCGGATTAAGTAATATTATCATCCCTTAATTAAAAAATGTAAAGTTTATTTTTGAAGAGTTCTGAAGAAAACTTTTATTGATTGGTTTCATAATGAACGCCTAAAGCGGCAGGCGGGCGAGAGCGCATGACGGCCCCGGCCAGGACGATGATTGTCAGCAAGTAAGGGAACATCTGAATAAGCTCATAGGGTACGCCGATATTCAAACTCTGGAGACGCATCTGCACTGCATCGGTAAAAGCAAAAAGCGAGCTCGCGGCCAGGCCTCCGAGCGGATTCCACTGCCCAAAAATATTCGCGGCCAGAGCCATATACCCTCGGCCGGCCGACATGTTCATGCTAAACCAGTTTAAATGCCCCAGAGAAAGATACGCGCCGCCTAAACCGGCCGCGCTGCCGCTGAGGATCAGGCTGAAATATTGAATGCGCTGAATATTGATTCCGAGCGTATCAGCGGCTTCCGGATGTTCGCCGATCATGCGAATCCGTAATCCCAGAGGCGTTTTAAAGAGCAGCACCCATCCTCCAAACACTGCCAGAAACATCAGATAGACAAGCGGACAGTGCGTTCCGAGCAATCTGCCTGCCACCGGAAGGTCTTTGAGCACGGGAATCGAGATTTCCTGCAACCCGGTTACATTCGGAGAACTCCCTTTATTGCCCCATAATACCTGCATGAGCCAGGTGGTGGCGCCTAAGGCTACAATATTGATTCCCACGCCGGCGACAACATGATTGGCTCTGAAGGTCACGGCAAAACAGGCAAACAACGCGCCGATACCCGCCCCGGCCAGCAAAGCGAACAAGATGCCGATCCAGGGGCTTCCGGTCAAGAACGATCCCAGCACCGCCGCAAAGGCCCCGCTGAGTATCATGCCTTCCAGCCCAATATTAATAATCCCGGCGCGTTCCGAAAACGCGCCTCCCATCGCAGCCAATGCAATTGGGATCGCAATGCGAATCGTCGCTGTGAAGGTGTTCAAACTGAAAATGACGGAAAGGATCTCAGACATCGGAATTGTGTTATATACTCGGCCCCTGTCCCGTCCCCAAAGGAGATTTGACAAGGGCAGGCATAACGTTCAGAACAAACTCATGCGCCTCATCTCCTGGCGATCAATCGCCAGCCTCAAAGCAAAAGGACGCTGGAAGCGCCCTGCGGAATTCACAAGCAGGCTTCAGCCTGCTTCAGCTTTCAGACCGGTCATTGATGACCGGGATAGCTATCCCGCAGGTTTGAGAATAAATTGAATTAATGCCGGGGCCGCTATAAACAGGATCACTAACCCCTGCACAATTGTCATTAAATCCATCGGAATTTTAGCAAATAACTGCATGGACATCCCGCCGGCTTCCAATGCGCCAAACAACAAAGCGGCCAAAAGCACCCCCCAGGGCTTATTGCGCCCTAAAACCGCCACCGCGATCCCGGTAAAACCGTATCCCGGAGAAAAGTTGGTAATAAACCGGTTTAATACCCCCATCACCATAGTACTCCCGGCCAGGCCGGCCGCTGCGCCGCTCAGAGCCATGGAAATGACAAGATACCGTTTTACCGGGATTCCGGCATATTCAGCCGCGCCAGGATTTTGACCGATCGCTTGCAAATCATAGCCCAATGAGCTGTGCTTGAACATCAGATCAACGAGCAGAATAACGCCGATACCGACAAAGATGGCGGCAGTCAATTTGGTATAAGGAATTAATTCGGGGAAACGCGCACTTTCCGGGATCATCGGAGTTTGATCTACATAGCCCGGTTCTTTAAAGAAGGTCTTTAATAAGAGCGACGTCGCTAACATACCGATATAATTCAACATAATAGTCGTAACGACTTCATGCGCCCCGGTTTTAGCTTTTAAATATCCGGAAATCGCGCCCCAAAACCCTCCGGCGGCTGCTCCGGCCAGCAGCGAGAGAGAGAGTAAGAGTACGCCCGGTAGTTGGGCGAAAGTCAACGCTGTGACCGCAGAAGCCAATGCTCCCCAATATAGTTGTCCTTCGCCGCCGATATTGAATAAGCCGGATTGAAAACCGACGGCGACCGCCAGGCCTGTAAAAATAAGAGGAATCGTTTTCAACACGCTTTGCGAGAGATTATACACATTGCCAAACGCGCCCTGAAAAAAACTGGAATAGGCTTTAATCACGTCATAGCCGGAAATCCAGATGAGAATCGCTCCAATCAACAAAGCAAGGAACATGGCGACGATAGAATAGATTACTTCTGAGAAGCCTGATAATTCTCTCAGTTTATGCAGCACTGTCATGAAGCGTGTTGACATCTGGATTCTTTTTTCCCGGGTAAGAAACCCGGTTTTTTGAAAAAACCCGGTTTCTCTTTCTGACTCCTTATATGGCCTTCTTACGATGGCCTGCCATTAATAACCCCAATTCCTGTTCCGTGAATTCCTTTGCTTCTCCTTCAGCAATGATTGCGCCTTCATACAGTACCAGAATCCTATCGCTTAGGGATTTGAGTTCATCTAATTCCGCCGAAATCAGCAAAATGGCTTTGCCTTGCGCACGCATGGTCAGGAGCAGGTTGTGAATATACTCGATTGCGCCAACATCAACTCCGCGCGTCGGCTGTGCAGCGATAATCACCTGAGGATCACCGGACAATTCCCTGGCAAGAATCACTTTTTGCTGGTTGCCGCCAGACAGCGATGTCACCTGTTCCTGACTATGAGAGCAGCGAATCTGAAAAGCGGCGATTAGTCCCTGACTAAAGCGTGTGATCGCTTTTTGCGATAAAATTCCATGACGGGCAAAAGGGGGATGCCATTCAGACCCCAAAATCATATTTTTTTCCAGAGTGAAACTTGAGATTAAGCCTCGCCTGAGGCGGTCTGAAGGGATATGCGCCATGCCTGACGCTCTGCGCCCGGCCGTGTCAACTGACTGAATCGGCTGGTTGCGCAGTAAAAGCTGACCCCGTTCAATGGCGCGTAATCCCAGGAACACTTCTTCCAATTCCAACTGGCCGTTTCCTTCGACTCCGGCAATGCCGACAATTTCCCCCTGCCGTAGTGACATTGTAATATCTTTAAGCCGCACATTGTTTTTTTTATTCACCGCGCAGACGTTCTGCGATTCAAAAATAACCTGCCCTGGTTGATTATCAGGTTTTGTAACGCGCAAGACCACTTCCCGCCCGACCATCATTCTGGCAAGTTCGTGTGGGTTTGTTTCAGCGGTCCGGACAGTGCCGACTTTTTTTCCATCACGCAGCACTGTAATACAATCTGAAATCGTCATGGTTTCCTTTAATTTGTGCGTGATAAAGATGATGGTTTTACTATCGTCTTTTAATTTTTGCAATACCTGAAAGAGTTCTTCAACTTCCTGGGGGGTGAGCACCGCGGTAGGCTCGTCTAAAATAAGAATTTCTGCCTGGCGATACAAGGCTTTCAAGATTTCGACGCGCTGTTGTTCACCCACAGAAATATCTTCGATTTTGGCGTTTGGATTGACTTTCAACCCATAACGCTGTGAAAGTTCGGCGACCTGCCGTCTGGCGCGTTTCAAATCAAGCAGCAATCCTTTTTTCGGTTCCTGCCCGGCGATGATATTTTCAGCAGCGGTCAGGCGATTGACCAGCATGAAGTGTTGGTGGATCATGCCAATCCCCTGATCAATAGCATCTTTGGGGGTATGAATCGCCGTCTCCCGGCCGTTGATGAAAATTTTTCCGGCGTCGCGGGCATAGAGTCCGAAGAGAATTTTCATGAGCGTCGTTTTGCCGGCTCCGTTTTCTCCGAGAAGGGAATGGATCTCGCCCTGCTCGATCTCAAGGTCAATGGCGTCGTTGGCTGTCACCGGCCCAAAGCGTTTGGAAATCTGCTGTAATTCTACCGCATTCATAGCTGTTTTCCGGGATCATCCCTCAGAAACCGGGTTTTTTCAAAAAACCCGGTTTCTCTCTACATCACCCGGCGTAATTGGTAAGCAAACTCATTCATTCTTAATAGACTAAAGCCATATTGCGTAACTGTTAAGCCGTGGACATCTCAAAGGCTGCGAGTGGAAAAGAAATCTGTCGGTGAATACGTTCCCGCTGACGAGCAATATCCTCAAGGTGTTTATAGACCTTCGCATCAAAATATTGCTCTCCACAATGGTTACACACCCATGCCGGAACATGCTCGACATAAATGGTTTGCCCTTTGTACCGGAAACGTACCATTGTATTTCGATATTCCATCTCTCCCTCACAAAATTCACACAAATCGTTTTTCATAAGCGTGTTCCACGAACATCATGGGTCAATTTCTTGACAATGTTACCTGTCAAAATAATTTGTTCAATATCAGCAACTTCTAAACAATCTTCCGCCATTTCATCATTGGCGTGCATACTCACGCGATACTGTTCTTCGCGGATTGCCTGTCGAATACGTTGTAATGGACTCATTGCTTGATTTTAGAGATATGGTAATTTCCAAATGCACTGATACTCTTTTCCGAACGACGACAAAACATACAGACAAATATCCCCAAACACATTGTCTTCGTCAAGACAAAAACAGGGAAGAAAACGTATGGTCTCTTCCCTGCTCATCTCTTGCCGCTATTTCGGGTTTGTCGTTGACACACACTCCCTAAATAACAGAATTATTCTTGATGGGACATTCTATTGAACGGCTTCAATCGTCTCCGGGATTTCAATTTCACCGGCGATCATTTTGGCTTTTACCTCTTCCAATGCTTTAATCACATCATCCGGGAGCAAATTGGGCGAATAGCCTAACACATCTTCCGCAACGCCTAACACGTGGATGTTGCCTTCGAATGTCCCATCAAGCACCTGTTTAATGGCAAGCAAAACCGTTTGATCGACAAATTTCATGCCGTTTGTCAACACATTGTCCGGCGCAAGGTGCCCCTGATCCGAATCAGCGCCGATAGCATAAATGTTCTTTTCCTGCGCCGCGTTGATCACGCCCAAACCTGACCGGCCGGCCGCACCCCAGACAACATCCGCCCCCTGCTCAATCATTGAAAGCGTCAGTTCTTTGCCTTTGGCCGGATCAGCCCAGTGGCCGACATAGGAGTGCAGCGCATTGATTTCGGGATCAACATATTTTGCGCCAGCGATAAACCCCGCGATATTCGCATCAATCAACGGAATTTTCATGCCGCCAATCACGCCGATCACTTTTTCCGGATTGATTCTGGGGTCGTCCGTTTTCACGGTCATCAACGCCGACGCCACGCCGATCAGGAAGCCGCGTTCCTGTTCTTTATATACATAGGAAGCAACATTCGACTTATCAACCACCATATCCACAATCGCAAACTTTTGTTCCGGGAACTGCGCCGCGATTTCATTCAAAGCATCCGCCTGATCGAAGCCAATCGAGATAATCAGATCGTATTGGCGAGTATTTGCAAACTGCATCAAATAGGGTTGATACTCCGCAATCGCCGTGGGTTCCGCAAAATCAAACTCAATCCCGTGCTGTTCTTTTGCCAGGGTCATCCCGTGCATGGCCGAATCATTAAAGGATTTATCTCCCAACCCGCCAGTGGTAAACACAATCGCGAATTTCCCTTCAGCCTGAGCCAGTCCGACACTGCTGAGCACGACACACAGCACACACAACCCGATCACACTTTTTGTACGTTGCATAATCTCCCCTCCTTGTAAAAAATTGATCATAGAGAACAAGCTGACATTCTTAAGTGATTATTACTGATTTCTTCGCCCATCAGAAACCGGGTTTTTCGAAAAAACCCGGTTTCTTATCCTGTCAAAACTGGCAAAATTTATTTATACAGGACTTACGCACACCCCCCTTTCTCCCACCGCAAGCGGGGGGAAGAGACGTAACGCTCTTCTGCGAGCTTCCCCCCGTTTACGGGCAGGGCTGTTAAGTTCTGAACCTGTCGTGTCTCACGGCCCAGCCATCAATGGCCGGTCTCAAAGCGAAAGGACGCTGAAGCGCCCTCCGGAATGCCACAGCGGGCTTCAGCCTGCTTCAGCTTTGAGACTGGCGATTGATCGCCAGAACTTAACTTACAAGTGAATAATACGCGGGAGATTCACAAAAAAAGTCAAGGGGAAAAAACACAAAAAGCTCATCTTCCCATAACCCTCCCACGCCAACAGAATAGTCTCTATTCCCTTACAGACGGAAGAATGACTTAACCGCGAGAAGAAAAAGACACCCCTTGCTGTGACCGTGTGCCAATCATGATGGCTTCAACGATCGGCGGGTTCATCAAGGTTGTTATGTCAAAATGATTAAAGGAGATCAAGGAAAATCGTCAAATATCTCGAACGCTTTTGACGCAAGCTGGTAAAGCCAAATACTTCTTGACAAAAAATCTATGATTATCACAACAATACTTCGGACAGTTTTGATTTCACCCCCCTCAATCCCCCCGCAAGCGGGGGGAAGTACATAAGAGACGTCCTATTGCTCATTTCCCCCCCGTTTACGGGGGGACAAAGGGGGGCACACGAAAACTGTCCGAACTATTGCACAAATAAGTGAGTATAAATAAATTTTGTCAGTTTTGACTGGCTGAGAAACCGGGTTTTTTTCGAAAAACCCGGTTTCTGATGTCCAAAGAAATTATTGATACTTACAGGACTTGCGCACACCCCCTTTATCCTCCCCGCAAGCGGCTGACAGGGGTAGGTATCACGTGAGGGACAAACTCGTGTGCCCTGTCTCCTGGCGATCAATCGCCAGTCTCAACGTTGAAGGACGCTGAAGCGCCCTGTGGAATTTGGGAGCGGGCTTCAGCCTGCTTCAGTTTTGAGACCGGCCATTGATGGCTGGGCGGACGAGGCATCAGCACAACATACCTCCCCCTGTCAGCCCGCAAGCGGGGGGAAGAGGCGTGACGCACTCTTCTGTGAACTTCCCCCCGTTTACGGGGGGACTGAGGGGGGTATTGCGTAAGTCCTCACTTATTTAGTATTACAAAATATCTCGGTGAACATGATATCATCGAAAAGAAAATTGACGCGGCGCGTGTTTTTTAATGGCGATGTGTTAACAGCATAGATGAGGATATATGCAAAAATCTGATCGCATTCATATTCCTAAGCGGGTCGCATTGGTGATGGTGCGGAACTACGCTCAGGTCAAGGTGATGGAGCAAGTAAAATCTGTGGCTTTCATCATTCTCTACTTGATCGGATTCCAAATCCTGGTCTTGAAGACTGCCCCCGCTAACGCCTTGCAGATCTCTCTTGGGATCGGAATGGTCATTTTTGGCCTGACCTTCTTTTTGGAAGGCTTATTTATCGGGTTGATGCCGCTTGGCGAGCGTGTAGGGGTGCAACTGCCCCAACACAGCGGCATCGCAGTGATCATCGCTTTCGGTTTGCTGCTTGGGGTGGGCGCAACCCTTGCGGAGCCGGCGATTGCTACCCTGCGCGTGGCGGGACTGACCGTGACTCCCTGGGATGCGCCGCTTCTCTTTCGTTTGCTGGAGACCGAACCGGAAAAGCTGGTAGCCGCGATCGGAGCAGGAGTCGGTGTGGCAGTGGCGTTCGGAATGATCCGATTTTACTATGGTATTTCCATCAAGCTGTTTATGTATATTCTGGTGCCGCTCTTATTGGGAGTTTCCGCTCTATGTGCCCTGAATGAAAAGCTGGAGAATATTCTCAATTTGGCCTGGGACACGGGGGCAGTTACGACCGGACCGGTTACCGTGCCATTTGTGCTGGCGCTTGGGGTTGGGGTCGCCCGTTCTATCGGTAAATACGAAGACGCGACCGCCGGTTTTGGCATCGTTGCCCTGGCCTCTGCATTTCCCGTTTTAGGGGTACTGGCGCTTGGGATGTGGTTGAATCCCTCTACCCCGCCGCCACTATCCGAAACAGCCTTTTTTGCGCGGGATAATCGCCAGGCAGCCTTGAAACTGGTTGCATCGGAAACAGACCTCCGCAGGCTGGCGTTCCAGCGCGGGAGTGAAACCGGGCGGCGCACGCTTTTCGATGAGGAATTCGGATATGAGGACGCCTTGCGGTCCCTGGCGGATCCTGTCAAGCGGCAGGAACTCCTGGGCCAAATGTCTCTTGAAGACTGGTCGAGACAACGCGCCTCGCAAGCAGAGCGCGCGGTGATTGCTGCCGAATTGGCGCAAAAGCCTTCGCCGCCAAAGACAACTCCTGCCGGGATCGCCGACGTGCTCTTTTTTGAAGCTGGCCTGGCGCTGCGCGCGGTGATCCCTCTGGTTGCCCTGCTGCTCATCGTGTTGTTTTTCCTTCTGCGTGATAAGCTTCCTCGAATTGATGAAGCGGTGCTTGGCATTATGTTTGCTCTGATCGGTATGACATTATTGACCAGCGGGATCAAACTTGGGTTGGCTCCTCTTGGCGATCAGGCCGGACGTCCCCTGCCGCAAGTGTTTCGAAACATCGCTTCTGAAGAGGGCCGTCTTCTTTTGGAGTCGTTCGACCCCGAATCTGTATTGGCTGCTTTCAATCCGGATGGTTCGGTCAGTTATTTTTTTTATCTTCAGGATCGCACCGGCATCCCAAATCCCGTTCCTTTCAATCCAGCGCGTTTTGACCCGCAGACTCGCCGCTATGAGCACATTGTCGAGCGGCCGCCGCTTTTCGGGTCGGAACTGACCCTGGCCGGCGTCGGACTGGTATTGCTCTTTGTGTTTGGCATGGGCTATGGAGCGACGATGGCAGAACCTGCGCTCAATGCACTGGGGTATACCGTGCAAGAGCTGACTGTCGGCACAATCAAACGCACTGAGGTGGTGCACACCGTTTCTTTCGGAGTTGGCATTGGCTTGCTGATCGGCGTGGTCAGGATTCTCTATGACCTTTCCATGATCTGGCTGATCATTCCGTCGTATCTTGTGCTGCTGCTACTGACATACTGGAGCGAAGAGGATTTTACCGGGATTGCTTTGGATTGCGGCGGAGTCACCACTGGCCCTATCACCGTGCCGCTGGTTTTGACAATGGGATTGGGTATCGGCGGGGAGTTGAATGTCGTGGACGGTTTTGGCATCGTCACCATGGCGTCAGTATATCCTATTATTACCGTGCTGATTTACGGTATCGTCGTGCGTGCCCGTCATCGTCAGCTTTTTCAAGCCACTGAGGAGGAAAGCCATGAAGCCTGACCTTTTGGAACATGCCAGAGAAACCGCCCGCATGACTATTGTGGCACATCAATTATTGGAGAAAAAGATCGCCGGATGTTTTCACGCGCTGGGCATCCAGACCGTCCTTGTGGAAACGGCGCGTTGTGTACGGCAGTGGATGCATGCCCGTCTGTTTGGTTTACCCGGCCTGAAGGTTGAACTGAACGACGCTCCGACGGATATTTACTACGCGACCGTTCCCCGCCAATCAGCCATGTTCGTGATGAACCAATTGACCGAAGCTGCGGATTTGCGAACTCCCGGCCGCGGATCAATTTATGCTCAGGATGCTCTGGAAGTCAGTCCATATAAACTTCCGCATATCGAATTCGATTCCTCAAGTTCCAGTTCCATGCCTTACGATCTGGCTCTGATTACCGCCATTCTTTCTATGTCCGGCAGTGGGGAGAAGCTGGCTCGTATCGCCCTTCAACTTGGCGCAGGAGTTCCTGTTATCAGCCTGGGCGTTGGAACAGGCATTCGCGACCGACTGGGATTATTACGCATCACGATCTCGCCGGAGAAAGAATTGGTGCATCTGATGGTTCCGGCGCATGACGCCGATGGATTGCAGCGTTTGTTAATCGAGGAGGGACATCTGGATCGTCCCGGCGGTGGTTTTATCTATCAGACTCCCATCCGGGCCGGACTGGCAGATCACTTGATCCGAATCGGACGCCAGGAACATGCCGCCAGCATTGAACAGATCATCGCAGCCATTGACGATTTGAAAAGAGGAACAGCCTGGCGCAAAAGGTTTTTCAGCATGGAGCCCGTTTTTGAAAAATCGAAGCAGTCGGGCGATAGCTATCGTGAAATCAG
This sequence comes from Candidatus Vecturithrix sp., assembly GCA_040772385.1. Classification (GTDB taxonomy): domain Bacteria; phylum Moduliflexota; class Moduliflexia; order Moduliflexales; family Moduliflexaceae; genus Vecturithrix. The sequence continues at coordinate 2,666,459 of JAXGYF010000001.1, forward strand.
CTTTGTTTGTGCTGATGGACAGGGGGAAATTTTTGTGCAGGCCGCCATGCGCGCTGGCGCCGGGGGAGCAACGATTTCGCGCGTCCGCTCGCTCAATGTAGGCGATCCTTCAAAAGGGGGAAACGTCATCCGCGAACGTGGAATTATCTGCGTATCCGCAGACCTGGAAGAATCGGTGCTGGCTGCTCTTTACACCGTTGCAAAAGCCTGCACAGATCTGGACTGGTCCCTGCAGTCTCTTGAAGCCGTTTCCGTATTTTCCCATAAACGAACGTGAGTTCGGAATAAGCAGCCCATTAAATATTTAAATCGTCAGAAGAGATGTCGATCCTCCCCGCGCCCTGGACAGGCTGGCACAGAAAAATATCAGTTTTTAATCCGGTATAAGCTTGATATTCAGTCGCGACCTGTTCCTGAAACATCAAAGCCTCAGTCGCCCTGACCAGGGCCACGGCGCAGCCGCCCCACCCGGCTCCGGCGATTCTGGCCCCTAAAGCCCCCGGGCATCGCAGAATACGTTCAATTAAAATATCCAGTTCGGGGCAGCTGGCTTCAAAATCATCGCGGATACTGTGATATGAATCGGTCATGACTTTTCCGAAAGCCTCCATATCCCCGGCCTTAAGCAACTCACAACCATGTAACACTCCGGCGTTTTCAGCCAGCACGTGCCGGCAGCGGGCTAAAACACGCAAAGGATGGACTGAATCAATCCGTATTTCCTGAAACAACGATTTGTATGTCGCCGGATCAAGCTGTTGGTGAAGTTCAGCCGGAGTAACTCTGTCTGGCAGCAAGTCAGCAAGCGGAGCATCGAGCGGGATATCGCGTAGATGAGTGGCCTGCGGAAAATGCGGTCTGAGCAATTCAAGCCCTATTTTGGTTTCTAATACTCTGGTATTGTAGTCGGATGACGCAGATTTCTCCTTTTTGACATTCGTATTGCACACTGCGACCTGATAGCCCGGTCGCAGCGGGATATGCTCGGTGCGAAACGTTTCTGCCCCGTCTTGTTTGACCGGTCGGCAGTCCAAAAACAGAGCATGACCTTGTTGGTTGAGAATCGAGGTAAAATGATCCATAAATCCGCCGCGGGTGCCCACATACCATTCGGCTTCGCCGCAAAAGCGGGCAAACTGTTTCGGTTCCATGCTGATTTGGAATAATTCTTTCATGGCAACAGCGGTTGCGACCAGCAAAGCTGAGGAGGAACTCAAGCCGGCCGCCACCGGGACGCCATAGGGCGGGCGACCATCTACGACCAGATTCATGCCTTTTAGAGCAGACAGGCCATAAGCGCGGACAAAAGCCTGCACCGAGGCTTTAACATAGTTTTGCCAACTGCCTTTGTCGCTGCAAGGAATGTCTTTTTCCAGAGGAAATGTCCGGGTCGCAAACGTGGGATCCGTATTGTGCAGCACAATCTGTTGATCCTCTCGCCTGCCGGCGACAATCAAAATATCTTTATCCAGGGCCATGGGCAGCACATAGCCTTGATGATAATCCGTATGGCTGCCCATCAGGTCTACCCGTCCGGGCGCTCTGACCAGCAGCACATCCTGATTGCCGCAGGTCGCTTGATATACGTTCAGGGCATAACGATAGCGGTCGCGCTGTCCTTGCAGTATCGTGTCGCCTTCTCCATAAATTATGCGAAGCTGCGGCGCGATGTGCGTATCAAAATTTTGGAGAATGTTGGTAATGTCCATAAAAATGTACCTTCACCAGGTTCATAGTAGCCGCTTCAGCGGCTTCTTCAAACGCTGAAGCGTTTACTACGAACGGGTTGTTACTTCTCTTTTTTCTTCCGCAGCAGAAACCAGCCGCCGACCACGACAAGTATGCTTACCAGGGTTTTAAGCGTGACACTCCAATCTCTGCGTTCCACAAGGTGATCCGATGTTTGGTATTGTCCAGCAAATTGGTCGGCAATGTTGTACGCCTCGGCAAGCTGCTGTGCATAGGGGCGTTTGGCGGCTATGACGGCTTTGACAATGTCATATTTGGCAACCAGAGTTGATTCCTGTGTCAGGGCGCGGCTCATGTTTTCAACTGTCAGATCGCGAAACAGCATGATGTCGCTGCGATGCTGATTAATATACCCTAAAAAAGAATGCTTACCGAACCCGCGATTCTGTTGATCCGGCATCATGCTTTCCACATAACCACACAGATTGAAACAAGCGATGCCTTGCTCAAAATCATTCGTAGGGGCCATGAAAGAATAATGCGAGGTAAAGGTGATATCGTTTTTCGGCCGTCCTTCCCCCACTAATTTTTCCATATCTATCCGTTCATCGTGGGTAGTACGGCACAAAACCGTTCCGATCAGTTCGGTCGCTTTGTCCAATTTACCGTCGCCATTGAGGTCAAAATAATAAGAATATAACACATCCTGTCCGTAAAACAGAATGAAATCTTGAATGTCAATCTGCGCTAATTTCCCATATTTATCGTAGATAATATATCCACCATTGTTATATTTATCAAAAGGATAGATCACATTATCCCCTGTGCCAATATGAAGATGACGCAGCAAAGGATAACGGCCCGGAAAGAGGTCTACATATTTCTTGATGCGCAGACGAATATGTTCGCTTTTACCAAGCAAAGCGTCTTTCAATCGCTCGGAGAAATTGGGCCTGTACGCCAGGTAAATGGTGCTTCCCTGGGGAAAGAGATCGAAAAACCCATCTTCATAGGTCAGATAAATTGGCATCCTGGGGAGTTGTTCGCTCAATTCCATGGCCTTGATCGCCATACGCTCACGTTCAGCCTGATTCATGCTTTGCTGGCTGTCCAGAACTCGAATAGATTCCTGAAATTGTACATGAGCATTCTCGGCGTCCGGGCTAATTACGTATTGTTCGAGAACGGTTCCGGCGCGAAACACTTTGCCCCACCACCAACCCAGCAGATATTCGCGCACTTCGGTCATAAGCGTCTCCATGTGCGTACTGCCATCGGAAGAACTGACAACCGAGACTTCAAGTTCTTTCAGGCCTCGTTCCGGTACGAATTTATACACGCGATACGATTGGGGTGCTTTCGAGTCGCGGCTCAAAATAATCTCGGCAAATTGTTCTTTAAAATTCAAACTTCCTCCGACCCGCAAACCGGCCTGTACGATTTCTGGTTTGCGCGTGGCTGAGGCGATCCGGATTTTTTGGGAATCATCCATGTTAAAATATTCAATATCATCGCGCACTTCGCGGCCGGTGGCGAACAGATAGGTCCCGACTTTGCTTTCTACGCCCCCCTCATACACTTCGGTCTCTGAAAATTGATCCACGCTTGCTGTGCCTTTCTTTTCAGTTCCTCCAGCAATATACACCGAATTCGTCGCTCGAAAAAGCACGTTGCGTTCCGGATAATTCTGGCGTTTGGTCAGGTAATCTTTGGCGAGCAGATAGACGCCGCTCAGAATTACGAGCAATCCGATCAGCGTGATGAAAATCCCTTTTTTATGACTGCTGAGAAAGTCGCCAATAGCATCGGTGATTTTCCCGAAGAAACGCCCAATTTTTCCAAACCTTTTTGGTGGCGGGGTTGTCTCTTGCAAGTGTTTCTGCTCGATCTTCTGCAACAGATCGTCAAATTCTCCTGACATAATGATTAGAGAACACAACAACGAATTCAAGAAATCAACGAATTTCTCCGACGATTCCTCTCATATTCGTTCGTTTCTTAAATTTGCTGTTGTCCTCAAGTCGTTCATTTCTTCAATTCGTTGTTGTCTTCTGTCGTCCTGTACCACCACTACCCGGCAGGGCGCGCCGCTGACGCCTGTAAGCCGCAGCGGGAGAGCAATGAGTTCTCCGCCGGGTTTCACCTGTTTTGCTGCTTCCTGATCAAGGTCTTCAACCAGATAGATGCCCTGTTCGGCAATGAAGCGATGGAAATACAAGGGATCGCAATCAAGAACGCGCACAGAGCCGGATAATACCCAGAGTTTCGCCGGAATCTGGCACAACGCTCGCAAAAATAACGCATTGATAGATGCCTGCTTTTGCTGCGAAGCCAGGAAAAGGATCGGTTCGTCGCGGTAGGCTGCGAGTACATCTCCGGGAATTGCCTCAGCCCTGAGCGCATCAAGATCAATCCGGAAGTAAGGGCCAAGCAGATGTTCTATCGGTAGTTGTTCCAGCGTTGCACCGCCTTCGACAAAATGCGCCGGGGCGTCAATATGCGTGCCGGTCTGCGTGCCCAACGCCACCTGCGACACCCGAAAGCCCTGCTCTGTCACCGTACACCAGGGTTTGACAACCAATTCTGGGTCAGAATAATTCCCATCATGGTAAATTTCCAGAGTACCATCAAGGGTTTTAGTCAAATCTACAATAGTTTTCTTTTCAAGCATGTTACAATGTTCGCCCAGTCATAAATGACCGGTCTCAAAGCTAAAGCAGGCTGAAGCCCGCTGATCCATCCCGCAGGGCGCTTCAGCGTCCTTCTGCTTTGAGACTGGCGATTGATCGCCAGGACACCTGAGATTTACCGCCCTTTGGTTAACTCGTCAAACCGTTTTTTGCGGTCTTCGCGTTCCTGTTCGCGACGTTCCTCTTGCTTTTGCGGATAATTCAGCACATCATCTGCCGTCTCTCTGGCAGAGGCGGCGAAATGCTTGAGGTGTGCGAACGCGCTCTGTCCAACCCTGGTAAGCTGCGAGGCGGATAGAGAAATCCCCTGTTCAAGCAGGCTGCTGCGCAGCTGCTCCGGCGCTTCGTAATTCATGACCACTTCAACAATATTCGTGCGCTGTAATAATTCCTGGATCGTTTTATCGAGCTTTTTCTCATCGTTGCTCGTAATCAGCAGATTGATGAATTTTTTCAGGCCGTTCCCCAGCCACAACCCGACCCAGAACGACGGAATTTGATAGATATTCACCATAATCGTTGCAAAGGGGCTGTATTTTAACACATTTGTATAATAATGAAACCCGAAGATTGTGTCGTAGAGCACTTCAACTCCGGCCGCCACGCCTAATTTTTGTAAATTGGTCAGTCCATTGATTTTCTCATCTCGCATCAGTGAAACGATCCATTGTTTCATCCGTTCGAAAAGCGGAAGTTTCAATTTGGCCAGACCGGATGAGGTGAGATAATTGCGAACGACATGAATATGTTCAGCATATTCGAGCGAATCTTTCGGAATCGAATGGCGTTCGACAACCGGAGGCGATGGTGTTTCAGGCTCTTCCTGGTTAATCGGCTGCTCCGGGGTCGTTTGTGATTGCTGTGGTGGCTCTGAATCCAGGAGGGCATCAATCGCGATCAAGCATTGTTTTTTGCGTTCTAATCGGTCAGCTTTACGATTCGTAGCCCTGGAACTCACAAAATCCACTAACGCGAGCACGATTCCTGATCCGGCGTGGGCCATTGCGTCTGTTAACAGTGATTCAAGTGCCATGATAGTCTCCCTTATTCAAGTAAGTACAGCATTATTCATAACAATTGGCATGGCGAAAAATTAGATTTCTTGAAGAAACCTGGTTTTTGTGACAGGTATCAGGTCAATCACTTCTTTGGGAACAAAAGTTATTTTATTTTCGCTAACACCTGTAAAATGTATTTCTGTTTATTGGCGTCTGAACGCAGGTACAGTCGTTCCAGATGCCGCCGGTTATGAATGAACATTTTTTCATAGTCAAAGTCATACAACCTGGTCAACACATGTTCAACCACTTCTGCGGTGCTGGGATCGCTGCTCATAGGGACAAGCAGCATACTTTGAGTTTCCGGAGAATATTCAGGGATGACGTCGCGCAGAGCATGCCCCTTGGTCAATCTTCGCTGCAGTTCTTTGAGTTCATACCAGGTAACCAACATCGTGTCTTGATATTGGTGCAAGGTCTGGATTCGCTGTTGTTTGCTCATGACAACAACATCATGCCCTTTACTTAAGAGCGTTTCATCTTCGATACGCGCCAGGCGAGATTCGATCAGATCAGCCGAATAGTCAACATAGAAGTGGTTCACCAGAAAATTAATCACGTGTTGTTTGTCCTGTAACGGAATAAATTGCACAGCGGGGCCATCTTCAGGTTGATAGTCTTTTTGCCGGTAAAGGACAACGGTTTTTGACGGTACAGTTTTGGATTTGGCTTCAAGGGGCGGGGGACTGATGAGCCTGGCAGCGTCGTAGTCTTCAGTATCCAGGATAGTCAACGGATCGCCAGTAAGATCGAGCAGGAAATGTTCTTGATCCGGGCGCGTAACCTGCAAGGGATCTTGGCTCTCTACATTTCGGAAGATCGCTACTCCGCCAAATAAGCGCGTATAAAATGACATGATGGATTTACTTGCCTGGATCGGGCGCAAATCATACTCGCGAATATCTCCGACCTGTCCGACAAGCTGTAGGATTTTTTGGGGAAGCGCACTCTCATTTTCAAGCAGCAAATCCGGATTCGCTTGTAATTGTTTGACATACCCCTGTAGTTCGCGTGCTTTGGAGAGAAATTTGGAGGGCGTATGGAATTCCAGGCATACCCGTTCGATTAATAGTAAATCTTCCAGGGTTTCATACGCTCGAACCCCGTCGTCAAGTTCCCCGTACATTCCGTCCACACGAGTCGCCAGGCTGATGCCGGATAGATGCTGTTGGTACAGCATGGCGAGCACTTCGCCATCAAAAGAGAACTCTTCGTGCAGTAAATCCGCATTTTTTTGATCCGGCGAGACCACGATACAATAACGGTGCGCAGGGCCGGATTGCAGATAATTTTCCCCGAGTTCTTCTTCTAGTTCTCGTGATTCTCCGCGTTGATCTATATAAAATGAGGTCTGCCTGGTGCGTTTCCCGATAGCGGCTTCCAGGGCGCGATTATAATTTTCGACCAGATCCCCCTGTACGTGAAACAGGGTTTCAATCAGCATCCCATTGCGACTCAATGATTCTAACATAGCTCAAAATGTTCCTTCTCTCGTTTATTGTGAATGCAACTGGACTATAGAAAGCATTCTCTCTTTTTATTCTCGCTGCTTCAAAGCGTTGTTTTCGCGCGCCTGTACCTCGTTGAATATGGGCTGCATCCGGTGGATGTTCGCGCATATATTGCTGATAATCAAAGTCTTCCTTTTTGGTAGTCTTCATCTTCGTAAAATTTCACATGCTGCTTTTTTACGACGATATAATATTTTTCTTCATCCCAAATACAACCAATATCCAGCGTATTATGAAACCCGCGTTCAGAATTACAACGTCTTCCTGATCGTGTCTTCTTTTCGGCGCAGCATGTCACGCATCAAAGCTTTTAAGGCTTCAAGTCTGGCGAAATCAGCCTGTGCGCCCTGGGCAAGCTGTTCCTGGTAGTATTGGATCTGCGCCTGCACATCCCACATCAGATTGTTATAACCGCGCGTCACATGCTCCTCGGCTTCGGTGCTGGCAAACCGTTCTTCCGAATCGAAATAGCGCCGGGCTTCCTGAAATAGAATGTCAGGGGTAATCGGCTTGTAGAGTTCGATAAGCATCTGGGTTTTGGTTTCAAAGGGCTGGTCAAAATAGAGAGACCGGTTTTCGAACCATGCGCACGGCACGTCAAAATCGGCGCTGCGTTCTTTGATCGCTTCCATGATCGCTTTTGATGAACGTCCGGTAATTTTGGGGTTTTTCTCTTTAAGTTCCGCCACAAAGCGTCCGAAATCGAGCAGCGTCGCCCCTTTGTATTTCTGAAATTCCTCAGCCATGTACGCTGCGACGTCCGGCCCGCTGTTCTTCTCTTCCTTGCCAGAAACCTGGGTGATAAAGGGTTCGTAACCCTTTTCGATGCGCACCAGATCATTCTTAAAGAGCTTGCCGCCTAAAATCAACATAATGTCGGCGAAATCTGCGGCCGTGGTCGGTCCGTCAATCAGCAAACGGTCGTTAAAACGGTTGCGTAAGGCGTCGTCAAGTCCGGTCGGTTTATTGGAGGCCGCGAAATTAATCACATTACCGCGCCGCAGAGTAAACACGCCGTCAAGATATTGCATCAGGATGTTGTTAATATCGTTGTCTGCGCCCTGCGCATCGTCGCGGGAGGAGGTCAGGAGATCAATGTCATCAAGGATGCCGAGGCTCAGCACTGCCGGATTCTGGGTGACAGCAAGCCGTTGCAGCAGGATTTTGCCGGTTTTGCCGTAATATTCATCTTTGATGGACTGATCCACTGTAAAAACTGTAAAGGGCGCGCCGATCTGGACACTGCGTTCTTGCAGCAGCGTCATGGCTAAACGGAACAACGACGATTTCCCGGTACCAGGCAAGCCATCGTAAAGGCTGGTCCAGGCTAAGCCGCCCAGTTCCAGAATCGGATTCATCTGGCGTTGAAAATCGTATAAGAGCAGCCGTTCGACATAGCGGATGATTTTCTTTTTGGCGTGACGATTGCCGACAATTTCTTCCGGACGGATCGGCTGGAAGGTCAATGCCTGGGCTGCGGCCGGGGCGGCGCTGATGCTCTTGTCTTCGTAGCCTTCCAATACCACGAATTCATCCATGATGCGAAATTGATAGCCGCGCAAATGGCGATCAAGGTCGGGGTACGCATCTTTATGTTCCAGCGCAAGGGCGGCATATTTATCGAACACATCTTTGACCATGACGGCAAACGCTAAGGAGGATTCAAATTGTTTTTTTGTTTCCGCCTGTTTCGCCAGATACGCGTAGATCGGGGCTAATAAACGGCGAATCACGGCTTTCTCGGGCTGCGCGGAATCGAGCGATAACGGTAAATCCGACAGATCCGCTTTCTTCTCTGAGGATTCCACCCCTTCGGCGCGAATGAGGGCGTCCATCTTTTTCGAGACATACAGCGATGTGCCGTATGTCGCATAATCATGGCAGAATCCACGCAAGCGATCAATTTCCTGATTTCCTGTGAGTTCAGAGCTTGGAGTTGAAATTAATTTTTGTCTCAACCCGATTTTATCTGACAGGAGTTCAGTGATCCCTTGAAACACCTGCATCCCTTCGCGGATGGCAAGGTAGGTGTCGCGTTCTACATTGCTCATCACATATTGTTCATCCGGATCGAGTGTGAGCATCAGTTCCGGAAGCGATTGGGTTTTGCCCCCGAAACGATAGGAAGTCAACAATTCTTCGACCGGTTCTTTATATTTTCTAATCTGGTCTTTGCCAACATCTACCGGATTATTTTGTTCATGCATACATTTCCCCCGTGCTGGTGATGCCAAACATTTTCGTCTGCTCTTTCAAGCTGATATTCAAATTATGGACTTTTTGAATCAAGCGATGCGGCATCAGAATATATTGCGGCGACGTAATCACCGGACTGAAATTGCCGGTAAATTCATCGCCTGAACGCCAGCCTTTCAACCATTCTCGAAAGCCAACGCGTTCTTCTTCGCCGACTCTGAGGACAGTGGATTTGCTAAACATCAGAATATAGTCCTGGGGTGATTCAATCAGGGCTTGAACCGTCGGACTATTTTCGGTGTAGATACTGTAAAACGGTCCAATATCAAAGCGTTCGAGATATTCAAGTTGAACGCCTTCAATCTCTTCAACTTTACGGGCCAGGTAGCGCAGTTCCAGGTTGACGACCGTGGATAAGCCACCCTGAACAGCCTGTTTCAATGCCTCTTCCCAGGTTTCGTGATTGGGATAGGTTTTCCCTGGAATTTTTAAATAGAGTGTATAAAAGCGCGGAATATTGTGATGATCATCCAGGCGTTCAAAGGAGAGCGTGCAATAGTGTGCCTGCTGCTCTTCCTTTACATGAACAGGCGGATAAATACGCAGCGGTTCCGGCATGGTTAATACATCAAGGGTTTCATAATAGTTGCGGGCGAGCTTTTGCAGAATCACATTGCGCGGAAAGGATCCTCGAAAAAGCATGAATAAGGCGTCGTCAACCAATTTCTCATCCTTTGGAAGTTGTTGCAGTTCCCGGATCGTCTGCTCTTTATCAGTGACCAAAAATTTAAAATCTCGAATAAAAATCGGAAAACCGGAATCCATCGGATCGATGGTGCAGGAGAGTCTGATATCGCTGTTCGGTTTCGAGGCTTCAAGGCGATGCTTCAACAAAATTGCGTCAAGCGTGCCGCTGAGCTTCTTGATATACCGCAAAAATGCCGGATTATTGCCGCCATCATTTGGAAGATGCTGTACGATGACTCCGCTCATGGCTCGCAGCATATTCGCCAACATACTTAAATGGGAACGTGTCTCTTCCGAACTCAACGTCTTGAAATTTTTGTGATCTATTTTCAGATCAACGCAATGTTCGACAATCGTGGTTTGACTGCTATCTTTAATTGGCGTCATGCTCGTTCTCCATTCCCTCCGTTCGTTGGTTCAACCCCTAAAGCCCGTAATTGAGCCGTTAAGCGGTTCAAATTATTCATTATAGCGTTCTTCCTGAGAACGTTGCGCGTCTTTGCGAATCTGATCATAGCGTTCATTGAAATTGCGCATGGTTTCTTCCATGCGATCCATATAACCCTTCATCACTTTCTCATCAATCAACTGGATTTCTTCCCGCGCCAGCGTGGCGTCGCTGACGGATGTGGCGGCCTGAGTGATGATATTTACGGACTGATCCGTGGCAGCATTGACCGCTTTGTCCAGAGATTCCATGCCTTTGGTGGTCATCATGACTTTCACCGCTTCAGGCGCGGCTAAATAAATTTCGGTCACATTATCAATTTTTTCCTTCACCATGGTAGCCTGACGACCTAAATCGCGCACCATTTGTTCAAACGCGTCGCGCGATTGCTTGTTGGCTTCCAGGGCTTGCTGGGCCTGATTATAAATCGTGAAAATCTGATCGTATTCGTTGCGCAGTTCGGTCAACTGCTTGTGCATTTCATTCAATTCTCCGGCAAGCTGCGCCTGTTGCTGGGGCGTTGCCGATTTATAAATCTCATCTTTCTGTTTATAGGCTTCTTCCAGGGCGTCAAGTTTTTCCTTGAGGGCTTCTTCTTTTGGTTCGTATTCAGCAATCTTGCCAGTAATCACATCCGCATTGGCTTGTAAGCGGGTATAGGTGCCCACGGCCCCTTCGCGCACTTCGCAGATTTCTTTAAATAACTGCTCGCCGTAATCCAAAATCAGTTGCAGATTCTCTTTGGGACTCTGAGTGCGTAAGCGTTCAACGCGCATGCGGTTGGCGGTTTTGCGCGTGAAGGGAAGCAAGGCTAAGACTTTTTCAAAACCCTGATAATTCTGCCCCTGCGCTGCAAACTGCACATAATCCGTCAAATTTTCGGTCAACCCTTCGGCCAGATCCGCGATTGTCTGTTTGTATTCGCCATATTGATTGAGGCCGGCGTCCAGTTTTGTCATTTCGCCTTCGACGTTTTCCTTATTCACCGATTCCCACTTGTTAAACATCTGGTTGGCTGTATCCAATTCCTTATACAGGTCGCTGCTCAGGGCCTCGCGTGAACGCCGGAGTTCCTCCAATTGTTTGGAATGCGCTTCGATTAACCCTAATTTTTTTTGTTTCTGCTGGCTGGAGTATGCTGGTGTTTCCCCCGATTTTTTCTGTTTCTGCGCCATAACTCGTTCCCTCCTTACTCTCAACGATATGCTTTGATTCGTGCGTCGAATTCTGTTGTTTCGGGAATGAATCTTCGAAATTCCCGAAATAACGGTTATTTATCCTTACCGTTTCATATTCTTATTATAAGACATGTTGTACTTTCAGAGTGTCAAGAGAAGAATCACATTCTTGAGAAAAAATTTCATGGTAAGAATTCTGTTGACTTTTTTGCTGGTGTTTTGAGAATTTTCGTTATGACAATCCAACAGGAAGTGCGACTTTACGATCAAGAGCGTATGCGCGGCAATCTGCTTGCCTGGGCTCGTTGTGCCTGGAATTGAGAAAATCCGTGCTCAAAGCCAAATACGGCATTGACGATGATGAAAAACTCACGTGGATGGTGTTTGTAGAAGTCGTCGCCCGCAAGGAACAACAATGGGAATCAATGAAACGCTGATAAAAACATGACGCCTAATATTGTCAAAAACAGTATCCACACGTTGAGCATCTCAGCGCTGAATGATCAGGCTCAGGGATTGGGAACGTTGGAAGGCATTCCGGTCATCGTGGAACAGACGCTTCCCGGCGAAACCGCTGAGGTCAAAATCATTAAAGTCGCTAAAACCTGCCTGGTCGGCAAGTTACGCTCGGTGCTTGTACCGGCGCAGGAACGGGTACAGCCATTCTGCCCGGTCTTCAATCGCTGCGGCGGCTGCCGTTTGCAGCATCTCAGCTATCCGGCGCAATTGGAATTTAAAACCAATATCGTCAGAGAACAGGTCAGCGGAGTCCAAGAGCTGCCCTCCGTCCGTATTCATGCAATAATTGGCATGGATAATCCTTTTCATTATCGCAATAAAGCTTTGTATCCGGTCGGACTGAGACAGGGGAAGATCGTCATGGGATTTTATGCGGCGCATTCGCATGAAATCATTGAACATCCGAGCTGCGGCATCCAGGATGCGCGGATTGATCGCGTCATGGCTTATATCCGTCAATTTCTTGAACGCAGCCGGATCAGCGCCTACGATGAAACCCAACACAGCGGATTACTGCGACACGTGCTGATCCGGGTCGGGATGCGCAGCGGCGAAATTATGGTCGCGCTCGTGGTGAATGGGCGCGATCTGCCTGACAAAAAGCGATTCATTGCCTCATTGACCCGTGCCATGCCTGAAATCAAAAGTCTGGCGCTCAATTGCAATCAGGAAAAGACCAACGTGATTTTAGGGACCGAAAATCGCGTCATTTTCGGTACAGATGTGATTAGAGATGGGCTGGGAGCATTTCAATTTGATATTTCCCCCTCATCCTTTTACCAGGTGAATCCGCGCCAGACCGAGGTATTATACCGCAAAGCGGTCGAATACGCTGCATTAAGCGGAACGGAAACCGTGATTGATTTATATTGCGGAGTTGGAACGATTGCATGTTTTCTGGCGCGTCAGGCGCAGCAGGTGTATGGCATCGAAGCGGTGGAGTCAGCGGTTCACGACGCTAGCAGCAACGCCGCCCTGAACCAGCTCAACAATGTCGAATTTCTGCAAGGCCAGGCCGCAGATCAGTTGCACGAACTCGCGGCCCGAGGCGTTCAACCTGAAGTCGTTGTCGTTGATCCGCCGCGTAAAGGGTGTGAACAAAGCGTGCTCGACGCCATGATCGCCATGCAGCCGCAACGCATCGTGTATGTCTCTTGCGCTCCCAACACTCTGGCGCGCGATCTGGCCTATTTAGCTCGACATGGGCTGCAAACCCTCGAAATCCAGCCCGTTGATCTGTTTCCGCACACCGCTCACGTGGAATGCGTCGCTCGAATCGAACGAAAAGCTCTTTGATAACGCTCTGAATTCGACGCAAGCTTGGACTTTTCAGTCCAGGTTGGACATCAGCGAGGTGCGTACATTGTGCGTGGATTGATTCGTGTCAAATGTCACTGGAACTATAAGAATATTATATAAGCCTGGTGTAGGAGTACGCTTCGATCTTGGATTTATTGGTCCAGGTCATAAGAGACTTCACGGCATAAACGTAGGTTAACGCCGGTACATCTCAATTTGATTTAAGGCCTGTCGGGCGCGAGTTGCGGTTTCAGGATCGGGATCGTAATCAAACACGTTCAACAGATATTGATACGCGGCGGTTGGCTGTCCCTGGCGCAAGCGCATTAAGCCTAACATTAAATAGACGCCCGCCAGATTTTCTGTCTGTTGATGATTGGCTAAACAACTGCGCAGCAGACGAGTTGCGGCAATCGGATGCCCGCTATCTTCGAGCCAGTTTGCCAGAATAACACAGTCATTCGGCTCTAATTGGGCGACTTCGTTCCGATCTATTCTGGCGAGAGCTTCAATCGCCTGGTTGGGATCATTGTGAGCGAGGGCATTGCGAATGTCCATAAGCGGAGAGTGAGTAACGGGTTCTTCAACGATAGGCTGTTTCGCTTTTGTGCTTCCTAAACGCCAGAAAGAATCGGTCCAGGGCCAGCGCCAGGCAAAATGTTCGCCAACCCAGGCCACTGCTAATCCGGCAAAAAACCCACCGATATGCGCGCCGAAAGCGACATTGGATTGCGCCCCTGTTAAAAAAGGCAACAGATTATCAACCACAATGTAGATGCCGAGTACCAGACGGGCTGGGAGCAGCACAGTATTGAAAAAGAATGGAAATAAGGCAATAAACACTTTGACCTTATTGCGAGGAAAAAGGAGAAAGTAAAGACCCAGAACGCCTGAAATGGCTCCTGACGCCCCAACAAGCGGAGTCATTGATTCTCTGGCAAACACGCTAAAAAATATGGTCGCCGCCACCCCTGTCATCAAATAGGTCAGTAAATAGCCGAACCGGCCCAGGCGATGTTCCGCATTATCGCCGTAGATCCAGAGAAACAGCATGTTGCCTGCCAGGTGTAAAAAACTTCCATGTAAAAACATGGAGAAAAAGAGATCATTTAATTCAGGTGCAGCCGGTTTATAGCCATGCACAAACACAAACAAATCATAGGTGCTGGTTTGAGCAAGAATCTGCCTGAGTGCCAATATGGACGGTAAGGAAGGATATACGTAACGCACGTATTCCTGAAGTAAAGGGTCGTCAAAACTCACTCCGCGCGTGGCCAGCGGCATACTGATAAAAAGATAGATCGCTACATTCGCAGCAATCAAGCACCAATTCACCCAGGGGATGAAATTACGAGGGTTTGGGGTGTCTCCAACCGGTATAAACAAGGTTGACCTCTTTCATGTTCACCAGAGAGAGCGGCTCTCGCGTCAAACGATAGCACCTCTCAATGTATTGGTTTGATACAATTACTGAATTTGCTTTTCAGAAAACCGCCTGACAACTTCAACTTAATATAGAAAAATCGTTTTGTCAAGCCTCGATTATCCATAAGGATAGTATTATCTTTCCTAGAAAGATTCCCAGGAATCCCTGGCTTTATAGAACAACTCAGGCCTGTCCGACATGATTCGACAAGATCTGGACGAATATTTTCTTGTCAATTTTTATAGTTACATGATGTATAACTTCAGATGACTTCCTCCGGCATGGATGCCGAAGGGAAAGGGGTATAAATAATTTCTGTGTCCACCAGCAACCGGGTTTTTTCAAAACACCCGGTTGCTCGGCCCGTCAAAATTGGCAAAAATTTATTCATAATCACGTTGGACTTCCCCCGCTTGCGGAGGACTGAGAGAGTAGAACTTCGCAGCCCCGGTAGTTCTTGAATTTTGATCATTGAAGATCTCGCATGATAAAACAGCAGGGAGCGAAGTAGAAAGGTTGTTTTTTACTCATCCCGGTTGTTTTCCTAACAATGGAAATCTATTTGACAATTGATGTTGGGACAACAGGACTAAAGGTGGCTCTGATCGAAGATTCCGGCAATATTGTTGCTTCTGACTATACTGAATATCCGCTGAGTTCACCTCAACCGGGCTATTCGGAACAAGAGCCAGAAGACTGGTGGCAGGGATTTGTCAAAGGTTGTCACAATCTCAAAGCGCATTGCCCGCAAGAATTTGCATCAATTTTAGGGATCGGTATTTGTGGACAAATGCACACGCAGGTCTATCTTGACAAAAATGATCGCATCCTCCGTCCGGCAATTACCTGGATGGATCAACGCAGCAGTGCCATGGTTGAGCATATTCAACAAGACCCATCATCGAGAGACCTGGTATTTCAGGAAACCAAAAATTTTATCACCACAACCTATACCGCGCCGCAAGTCAAATGGGTGCAGGAAAATCAACCCGAAATCTGGTCGCAAGTCAGACATATTCTGGTCGCTAAAGATTATCTCAAGTATAAGCTGACCGGAAAGATCATGATGGATTATGCCGAAGCGAGTGGTACCCTATTGTTTGATGTTGTGAAAGAAACCTGGTCTGATAAGCTGTTTGATCTGTTTGGTATCCCGCGTGAATATTTTCCGGAACTCGCACCTTCGGATGTCATTATGGGCAAGGTCAGTGAAGCAGCCGCTCAAATAACCGGAATCAAAGCAGGCACTCCGGTTGCCAATGGCAGCGCCGATTGTTTGTCAGCCGCACTGGGGGCCGGCATGATTGATTCCGGCCAGGTTTCACTCATTATCGGCACAGCCGGCGTGGTTGCTGTCTGTTCTGATAAACCGCTCGTTGATCCGCAGTATCAAACCTTATGCTGGCATTATTGTTTGCGCGACAAGTGGGTCACATTGGGTATTACCCAAACCGCCGGCCAATCCTTACACTGGTTTAAAAATGCCTTTGATGCCGATAAGGAACAACACAACTCCGGCGATATTTTTGATGAATATAATCAAGTGATCCGAAACATTCCTGACGGCTCTGACGGGCTGATCTTTCTGCCCTATCTGAACGGAGAACGAACGCCCTATTGGGACGCCTCAGCCCGCGGCGTGTTTTTTGGTATTCAGTTGATGACCACGAAAGGACATTTTATTAAAGCTATTATGGAAGGAGTGTCTTTTGCGCTGAGAAACTGTGTGGAAACGATTGAATCTCTGGGAATCACCATTCATGAAATTCGCGCAGTCGGCGGCGGCTTGAAGAGTCCGGTCTGGTTAAACACGTTAGGTAAGGTTCTGCGAAAACCGATTTATACGGTCGAAATGCCGGATACCGGCTTGATCGGGAATATGATTTTATGCCGACAGGCTCTCAAAGGCCCAACTGGCACTGTGCCGACTTTGGCACGATCAGCGCAGAAGATTCATTACCCCGAAGCATCAAACGTGTATGAAAAACAATATGCGACCTTTCTCGCATTATATAAAGATTTGCAACAGACATTCAAACGAAGCCATGGACTGGATTCATGATCGGGCGGATAGCTCGTGTTCATTCTCTCATGCCAGTAAGGCGGTGTAAGAATGAAAAACGAAACTGGCTTCAGATATAAGGAGCATACAGATGGTCAATCAGCAAGAAATCGAATTCATTATCACGCCGGATGGAAACGTCGAATTTACGATCAAAGGCGTGAAAGGAAAACAATGTGTTCCGATTGCTGAGCTTTTTCATGTGCTCGGCAAAATCGAAACTGATCGTTCGACTGCCGAGTTCTATGATCGCGAAGCAGAACAACCTGTTATGGTTTCCGACGGATAGGTGGGGAGCCGTTTTCTGGTGATCACCCGCCAGTTCCGGCGAGAAAGGACGCTGACCTGTCTGTGCAGACAGGTGCAACGTACAGGCAGAAGCACCTTCTGAATGAAATTCAGCAGTGGATTCAGTCTGCTTCAGTGTAGTTTCAAAGGAGGAAAAAAGTATGCGTATTGTTATGATCGGGGGAACAGGACATGTAGGAACCTATCTGGTTCCCAGACTTGTTGAGGCCGACCATGAGGTGATCTGCGTCAGCCGCGGCGAAAGCGAACCGTATCAATTTCATAGCGCCTGGGCACAGGTACAGCGCGTGACGCTCAATCGGGACATTGAAGAACGAGAGGGCAAATTCGGCAAGCTGATTCAGGAATTTGAGGCGGATGCGGTCATTGATCTGATCTGTTTTACCCCCGCAAGCGCCAGGCAATTAGTCACTGCCCTGCGCGGTAGAGTTCAGCATCTTCTGGTGTGCGGCACGATCTGGATTCATGGCCGGAGCAGCCAGGTGCCGACCGAGGAAGCCCATAATCACGACGCTTTTGAAGAGTATGGTATTCAAAAAGAACAGATGACTGCATATCTGCTGGATGAAGCGCGCTGCAATCGTATGCCGATCACTGTGCTGCATCCTGGGCATATTGTTGGTCCTGGCTGGGTTCCGGTGAACCCCTTGGGTAATTTCAATCCTCAGGTTTTTACCACGTTAGCGCGTGGGGATGAACTGGCTTTTCCCACGCTTGGCATGGAAACTCTGCACCATGTACACGCGGATGACGTGGCGCAGGCGTTCGAACATGCGCTGACCCATTGGAGCACAGCCATGGGCGAAGATTTTCATGTGACCTCTGGCGCAGCGTTGACGCTGCGAGGGTATGCCGAAGCTGTTGCTTCCTGGTTCGGGCAGGAACCATCTCTCAGGTTTTTAGCTGGCGACGAATGGAAAACCGGTCTCTCGGCGACAGATATTGAAAAAACCTGGGAACACCTGGAACACAGCCCGAATTGCAGCATTGACAAGGCGCGGAAACTCCTGGATTATCAGCCCCGTTATTCGTCCTTAGCGGCAATTTATGAAGCCCTGCAATGGCTCATCCAGCATGAAGTCATGTTGCCCTAGCAGTCGTCAAAAACGACAGAAAAAAGACGATAGACGATACGCGCCACTTGATCAGAAGCTCCGGGACCAATACATAGGACTTACTCCCCCCTTATCCCTTACAGGTATGGGTTTGGGACTTGAGCCCTGAAAGGGCAGCGGCATAGAGCCAGAGGATTCATCCTCTGGATGAGGGAAATGCCCAATTTCACGCCCTGAAGGGGCGGTGGATGGGACCTCCTCCGCCCCTTCAGGGCGGATCGTCCTCGACATGCGTTTCCTGGGGATGAATCCCCAGGCTGTATGCCTTCGCCCTTTCAGGGCGAAAAACCTATTCCTGTAAGAGGGCAGGGCTGTTAAGTTCTACCTCCTCAGTCCCCCGCAAGCGGGGGAGGTTGATCCGTTTCCCCCCGCTTGCGGGGGGAATAAAAGGGGGGTCACAGGTTGTCCCCGCGAGAACTTCACAGCCCTCGCTGCAAGAGGGGGGGGGCGTAAGTCCTGGTACAGTGTTTTGTAAGTAAGCGTACATTCAGGAGTACAAACGAGCGTTTGCACCACGTTTACAAGGAGGGAACCTTATGGAATCCTCACATCGAAAACAATCTGTATCAACGTATCAGCAACTCCCGCGCTTGACCATCTCTATGTTTGGCCACGACGTATCAGACACCCACGCCCTGGTGAGTTATGTTGTCGAAATGGCGATGCAGCATGGGGTCAATCTGCTCCATCTGGATGGCGGACTGGTGAATTCGCGTCACGGCTTTGAGTCGCAGGCCAATATCATGTACGATCTGATCGATCCGGATCTGATCGATGGTCTTATGATCGAAGGCGTGATCTTTCATTATGCCGGCCCGCAGGAAATGAAACGTCTATGCGAGCGTTATGCCCCGTTACCGATGGTGACGCAGGAGGTCCCGATTCCGGGGATTCCCAGAACGTACATCAACTTTTATCAGGGCATGTACGACATCCTCGTGCACCTGATCGAAGTCCATCAGTATCGCCGCATCGCCTTTGTCCGCGGCCCGGAAGAATCAATGACTGCCGGGGAACGCTACCGGGCGTATTGCGATGCCCTGGCACATTCCGGAATTTCCATTGATGACCGCCTTGTCGCTCCGGGCACCTTTTTCGAGCCTTCCGGCCAGGAAGCGGTGCGTGAATTCCTGGACAGTCGGCAGCTTCGTCCGGGAATTGATGTTCAGGCCATTGTGGCAGTGAATGATTTTACCGCCTTTGATGTGATCAAAAGTTTACAGAGCCGGGGAATCCGGGTCCCTCAGGATGTGGCCGTGACAGGCTTCGACAATAGTGAGATCGGCCGGCTGACAACGCCGCCGTTAACCACGGCCCGGCTTTCTTTAGAGGGCGTGGGGCGTCCGTTGGTGGAGTTGCTGCTGGACCAAATCGCCGGGAAGGCTGTACCCGAACAGGTGGTACAGCCGGCAGCGCTTGTGCTGCGCGAATCCTGCGGCTGTCTGGATCGCGCGATAGTGCGGGCGGCCGCAACCAACACCGCAACGCCATGCAACCAGCCGTTTGAGCGGGCTGTAGCTGTAGCTGACAGGCGAGCACCAATCCTCGCTGCCTTAAGACAGGCCAGCGGGGAAATCGCCGCATGTCTCCCGTCATCCTGGGCCGAACAGATTTTCGATGCGTTTACGCGCCTGATTCTCAGCGATGCTTCCGGCGAGGACGCTTTGCTGAAGAATCACTTCTGGCCAACCCTTGATAACCTGTTCCAGCGCTCAATAGCCTGTCAAAAAGATACTGCCATCTGGCACGACGTTTTTTCCGAACTTCGCTGCCGCCTGCTCCCCTGTCTCAGCGATCCGGAATGTGTAGCCCGCGCCGAAAATGTCTGGCAGCAGATCCGCGTCAAAATCAGCCGGAATATGGAACGCGTGCAGCGCTGTCAGTGGTTCAGGGCTGCGCAACAAGCGAGATCGCTGCAGGAAATCGAGCAGACCTTATTGATCACCTTTCATATTGAAGAGTTAATGGACGTGTTGGCCGCGGAACTGCCGCGGGTGAATATTCCGGCGTGCTATCTGGCCTTGTACGAAGAACCGCAGCCCTACCGCTATCCGCAACGGCCGCCCGAATGGTCGCGGCTTGTGCTGGCGTATGATGAAAACGGCCGCATTGCGCTGCCTGCCGGCGGACAACGCTTCCGTTCCAGCCGGATTTTACCCGACCCGCTGTTCTGCCGGGAAACCCCTTATGCGCTTGATGTATGGCCATTGTATTTTCGCGAGGCCCAACTTGGCTTTATCGTCTTCGACATCAAGACTTCCCAGAATCGCTCGATCTATAATACCCTGCGCAAGCAGATTAGCAATGCGCTGCAAGGGGCCTTACTGGTGCAGCAAATCGAACAGCACGACGCTGAATTGACGCGTAAACAATATATTTTAGATGCCTTCATGGAAAATATTCCCGATCGCATTTATTTTAAAGACAGGGAAGGCCGCATTACCAGAGCTAACATGGCCCATGCCCAGCGACTTGGGTTGAACTCGCCAGAGGACGAAATCGGCAAAACTGACTTCGATTTTTTCCCGGAAGAAGAGGCCAGGCGAAAAAGTCAACAGGAACAGGAGATCCTGCGCACTGGCCGTCCGCTGCTCAATCTCGAAGAATACGCTCCCAGACCTGACGGCGAGGAGAGCTGGTCATTGACGACTAAAATGCCGCTGCAAGATGAACGAGGCGAGATTATCGGTACCTTCGGCATTTCACGGGATATTACAGATTTAAAGTATGCTGAACAGGAACTCTTACAGTATCGTGATCATCTTGAAGAAATTGTGCGCGACCGCACGATTGAATTGACGCGCAGCAATGAACTGCTGCACACAGAGATTCTTGAACGAACGCGGGCGGAAAACGCATTACGCGCCAGTGAACAGCAATATCGCCTGTTAGCCGAAAACGTGAAAGACGGTATCGTAATCGTGCAGAATAATATCATTGTCTTTGCTAATTCCGTGTTGACCACCATGTTAGGGATCTCGTCAGAGGAATCAGGGAAGACAGATCCTTTAAGCATGTTGTGTCATTCCCCCATCTTGCAACGCATGCAGCAGTGGTTTCACGAAAGCCTTGCAGCGCACTCCGATTCGCAATGGCATGTCGAACTCTTGAACCTCGATGGGCGGCAGATTTGGGTGCAGATTGAGCCTTCATCGATCGTCTGGGATAGCCAGCCGGCGTTCTTGATGACCATTCGTGATGTTACCAGCCAAAAAATTCAGGAACAGCGACTGGAAGAAGAACGTCTGCGCCTGGAGCAAGAGAATATCACCCTGAAATCAACCATCAAGGAGCGTTACCGCTTTGGGAAACTCATTGGAAAAAGCCCTTCCATGCAACGCGTCTATGAGCTGATGATCAGCGCGGCCTCCTCCGATGTGAACGTGCTGATTTGTGGAGAATCCGGAACGGGCAAAGAACTGATCGCTGAGACCATCCATCAGATCAGTCCTCGCAAAGATCAGGCCTTTGTGGCCGTTAATTGCGCCTCTATTCCGGAAACGCTCTTTGAACGGGAATTCTTCGGACACCGTAAAGGGACGTTTACAGGCGCAGATCGCGATAAACCGGGTTTCTTCGATCGCGCCCACCGAGGGGTGCTGTTTCTGGATGAGGTCACCGAACTCAGCCCCGGGACGCAGGCCAAGCTGTTGCGCGTGCTGCAGGACGGCGAATACACCCCGCTCGGCAGTAATACGCCCAAACAGGCCGATGTACTGATTGTGGCCGCCACAAACAGAGATGTGCCAAAAGAGATCGCCCAGGCAAGACTGCGGAAAGATTTTTTTTATCGTATTTGTGTGATTGAAATGACAGTCCCGCCGTTACGAGACCGCAAGGATGATCTGCCGCTCTTAGTCGAGCACATTTTGGAACAGTACCGGCAGAAACAGGCGCAGGTGCATGGCCGCGTCCCACATGACCTGCCGGTTGACCAGACGATGCTGCCGGGGGAATTCGTGCAGAGGATGTACGCTTATCATTGGCCCGGCAACGTACGCGAATTAGAAAATATTCTGCAACGCTATCTGGCAACGCAGGAACTTCAGGCGGTGCTTCCGTCGCTTGACGCGCCGCCCCGCAACGTTCCGCTTACACCGTCGCCGCAGATGACATCACCCTCTGAGAATTCCCCGCGCGACCTGACATTCTCTGAGGCGGTGACGGCCTTAGAAATTCAATTGATTCGTGAAGCGCTGGAACATACCCATTACCGCATCGGCAAAACCGCCAAAAAGCTTGGTATACCCTTACGCACCTTACAGTACAAAATGAAAAAATATCAATTGCGGTTGTCGGATTGATAGCGTCTCAGGTTTCTTTGACAGAAGCGCAATCTCGCGATTGCTTCGCGGCTTTGCCGCGACAATCTCGCCAGGGCTTCGCCCTGGTGCAATCGCGAGATTGCACTCCTGAACAGCAAAAAACGTAACAGCCTCAGGGAAACCCGTCCTTAACCGTCCCCGAAGGGGCTGACAGGCGTAGGTATAACGTGAGGGACAAACTCGTGTGCCCTGTCTCCTGGCGATTAATCGCCAGTCTCAACGTTGAAGGACGCTGAAGCGCCCTGTGGAATTTGGGAGCGGGCTTCAGCCTGCTTCAGCCTTGAGACCGGCCATTTATGGCTGGGCGGACGAGGCATCAGCACAACATACCTCCCCCTGTCAGTCCTCGAAGGGGAGAGAGTCTCCCCTTTCCTTTGGAGAGGGGCCGGGGGGTAAAAAATAGTAGATACTGAGCCTTGACTCGTATAACTTGTGCTGGTGGTATACAGGCTCCAACGGCTCATCTTACCATAGACAGGAAGCCTATAATGCAATAAAAGCATAAATTGCGCAAAATTTGCATAAATTTCAAACCTCCTTATTGAAAGGCATTATACAATCAATAATATGCAAAGTTTGCATCATATTCTTCTTCTACATCTCTGTCACCCGCCTGGGAATTCTCTGCTTCTGCTGAATCTTCCCGTCAATCCAGCCATCTTTTTTTGGCATCGTCATTGCAAGACGTTCCTTGTATTATGGAACCTGTTGAGTCACATCATCAACAATATTGTAAGGATTGTATGCACTTCCGGCAGGATGAATTGGACACCGGATACTGCCGGCTCCACAGCATGTTCGTGTTGCGGGTATTCTGGTGTCAAAAGTTTCTCCCCCGTTCTCCGGAAGCTCAGGAAGGAGGTGACAGCCGAAAGCGGGAAACATACGCAGGTAAATAACGTAAGTTCGGGAGAAGCTCTCGCCAGAAATCGCTGATAAGAGAGGCGTGTTGAGCCAGCACCACGATTCATCGTGGTGGTCGGAGACGCGAACGCAGAAATCTGTGAACCGCTTCAGCGGTTTCCGGTGTGGGCCAAAACCGCTGAAGCGGTTGGCACGCGATCTCTCATCTCACGAAACACCCCGATAAATCGTGGTGCTGACTCAAAAATCTTTTCCCGAACTCACGTTAAATAGCAAATTTTGATAACGTGCTTCTATGACGATGTGGTTAGACCATTTCATGCATGAGTATGGAAATGATCAAAATTTTTGACAGGCTCATCGGATGTTCTTGAACGCCAAAAAGCATCTTGATGAGTACTGAAAAGACACACACAGCTAAGGAGGTTATTATAATGACAAAGGGAATTTCGTTTTTTACCAGGTCACGGCTTTTGGCCGATATTCTCACAGGGCTGCTCATCATCACATGCCAGGTGATGGCATTTGCACAACTCCCGGAGGATGTCCCCCGCAGCGAGACGTTGATTGTGGATCAGATCTTTCGCTATGGCACGCCGAATAACTTTAACATGTGGGTTCCATCTTCAACAACGCCGACGCGGCAAGGTTTTTTTACCGATACCCTCTGGTACATCGACCAGCAAACCGGTGAATGGATTAATGCGCTCGCCGAATCGGCGCCGGTGTATAATGAGGATTTCACGGAAATGATCGTCAAGCTGCGCCAGGGCATTCTATGGAGCGACGGCGTTGAATTCACGGCTGATGATGTGGTGTTTACGATTGAAAAGCAAAAGAGTACTCCTGGCATGACCTGGAGCACGAATTTTGAACTCGATGTGGCATCTGTGAAGAAGACTGATGATTACACCGTGGTGGTCTCGCTGAATAAATCGTTACCTCGCTTTCACTCCCTGTTTACCTCGCGCTATAACGCCTGCTACATCATGCCGAAACATATTTGGGAAAAAGTGGATGCGCCGATGGAGTTTACGTTTTACCCGCCTGTTTCTCTTGGCGCGTATGTGGTGAAGGATACCGATCCCGCCGGGTATTGGGAACTGTATGAATTACGCGAAGATTGGGACAAGACCAGTTCCGGGATCGTCACGGGCAGACCCGGACCGAAATACATCCTGACGATTTTCTATGGCCCCAGCGAGAAAAAAGTCATCGCCATGACGCAACATCAATTAGATCTCTTCATGAATGTCGATTACGAAGCCTTCCAGAGTCTGATCGAAAAAAGCGACACCGCCCGGTCGTGGTATCAGGATTTTCCATGGGCCTGGCCGGATGAACTCGATGCGCGCTGGTTCGGATTCAATCTGGAAAAAGAGCCGTATAACATCAAAGATGTGCGCTGGGCGCTGGCGCTGGCGCTGGATATCGTTGAACTCCAGACCGAATACATTGGCGGCATCCCTCGCGTCACCCCGCTTCCTCAACCGGCAACGCCATTTCACATGGAGCATTACCATAAACCGTTGGTCGGCTGGCTGAAGGAACTCACCATTGATATCGGCGATGGCGAAACTTTTGCGCCGTTTGATGAAACGGTTCCGGCTCAGATCGTGGAATGGGCCAGAGCGCAGGGTTATACGATTCCGGCCGAAACTCAGGAAGAAATGGTCGATATGTTTGGAGTTGGCTGGTGGAAGTATGCGCCGGAGGTGGCCGAAAAACTGCTGATGAATCATGGGTTCACGCGCGATGCGGACGACCGCTGGCTGCTGCCCGATGGAACGCCGTGGAGTTTTGAAATTCTTGCCGCGCCGGATGAAGTCGATGTATACCGCATGGCAATGGGAGCTGTTGACCAGTGGGATGCCTTCGGCATCAGTGTTGAAATTCGGACCCTTGAACGCAATGCGTATTACAATGCGAACCGGACCGGCGATTTTACCGCCACCTCAAACTGGGGTTTCGCTGGCGGCATTGGCGCAACTGCGGCGCTTGACAAATGGCCCTTCATCAAAGAGCTCCATTCGGATTTTTATAAACCGCTCGGAGAAGTCTCTCTAAACAACACTCTGCGCGTTAAATCTTCGGAAATTGATACGTTGATCGACACCTTAGGCGCCCTTCCTCCTGACGATCCTCAGGTGTTAGAACTGGGTCGAGAATTTCTGAAACTGTGGACGGAAAACATGTGGTCAATTCCCACCATCAGCTTCAAGAAATTCGTCACGCAGGACCTGTACTATTGGGATAATTTTCCGATAGCTGAAAATCCCTACGGACAGCCTTGTTATTGGTTCATGGGCGGCCGGTTCATCTATCCGCAGCTTGAGGCAACCGGACGAGAATAGTTCATCCTTTGCAGACCTGACAGGTTTTCAGAACCTGTCAGGTCTTTTATTTCTCAGATACAGCATGATTCATAACAATTGACACGGCTAAAAACCAGGTTTCTTGAAGAAACCTGGTTTGTGTGACAGGTATCAGGTTAATGGTTCTGCATAATGCTGTACCATAGGGAGCACATCGCAATGTTTAAAAGTTATATCCTTCCACGCCTGATCCAATGGGTGATCGTGATTTTTGTCGGCGTGACCGTGGCCTTTATTGTGCCGCGATTTACGCCGAGCGATCCGATCCAAAACACCCTGAGTCAGCTTTCTGCCCTGGGGAACACCAATCCCGAAGCTGTTCAGAAACTTGAAGAAGTTCTGAAGGATTTATACGGTCTGCGCGGGAATTTGTTGACGCAATATCTTAATTTCTGGAAACATCTGCTGCAAGGTGATCTTGGACCGTCGCTGTCGATGTTCCCGACGCCTGCCACCCAGGTGATTCGCATATCATTGCCCTGGACGGCCGGATTGCTGGCGATCTCCACACTGCTAGGCTGGTTGTTGGGAGTGACTCTGGGCACCTTATCCGGATATTTTTCCGGTCACACATGGACCAAAGTGCTGGATGGCATTATCGTCTGCCTGTATCCGATTCCATACTATGTGATGGCCATCACGCTGGTCATGCTGTTTGCTTATGTATGGCCTGTTTTGCCGCTGATGGGCGGGGCTGCGATCGGCGTGAAACCAGGGTTGAATTGGGCGTTTATCAGCAGCGCCATTGAACACGGCTTTTTACCGGCCCTTTCTTTACTGCTTATTGCCATCGGATGGCGATATCTGAGCCAACGGGCGCTGACATCGACTATTATTGCCAGCGATTATGTGGTCTATGCCGAAGCCGCTGCCCTGCCGCAGCATAAAATCCTGTTCAGCTATGTACTGCGGAACGCGCTCCTGCCGCAAATTACGGATCTGGCGTTGAGCTTAGGGGTTATTTTTGGCGGGGCGTTGGTGACAGAGTATGTCTTTTCCTATCCGGGCATGGGGCAGGTTCTCTATATGGCGATTTTACAAGGTGATTTTAATTTGATGATGGGCGTGACGGTTTTTTCGGTCGTGGGCATCGCGACAGCAGCGCTGTTCGTGGATTTAACCTATCCGCTGTTTGATCCGCGCATTCGGTACCGATAAGAAGGAGGAAGTATGCGTGTTTTTCGAGATTTATTAAAAAATGATCACCGGTTCCTGATCGGGTTCATTATTTTGTCGCTGGTGCTGCTCCTGGCGCTCCTGTCGTTTTTTTCACCCTACGCGCCGGAGAAACGCCGTGTGATTAAGAGGAATGAACCGATTTCGTGGCAGCATCCGCTGGGAGGAAACGCACTGGGACAGGACATCTTTTGGAAGTTGACATTCGCTGTCAGAAATTCGTTGCTGTTAGGTGTGCTGGCCGCACTATGTTCAAGAATTTTTGCCATGGCAAACGGCTTGATTTCCGGATATGTCGGAGGAAGAACAGATCGCATACTCTCGACCCTGACCGATAGTTTTATTGTGATTCCGCGTTTACCGATTCTGATTTTGTTCTCTTTTGCGCTGAAAACCAAAATCAGTCTCTTCTCTATCGGTCTGATGCTGGCGGCGCTCGATTGGGCCTGGCCGTCAAAGCGCTATCGGGCGCAGGTGTTAAGTCTGCGTGAGTGCGGCTTCACCTACACCTCCGTGTTTTCAGGGTCGAATATCTTTCAGGTGGTGTTGAATGAGCATTTCCCCTTTCTGATTCCCTACATGATGGCCGATTTTATCAGCGGTTTTCTGTGGGCCATTGCCATGGAGATCACGTTGTCAGTGTTAGGCCTGTCAGCCCTGACGACTCCGACGATTGGCACGATGATTTATTGGGCAAATTATTATCAGGCCCTGCTCAGAGGCACCTGGCGCTGGATTCTGCCGCCGATTTTCGCATCGATTCTGACCGTGATCTCGTTTTATTTGATCTCGATCAGTATGAGTGAATTTCTCGATCCGCGAACCCGCTTGCAGCGTATTAAGGTAAGAGGATAGCCATTATGCCGGTTATACACACAGAAGATTTGAAAGCCTATTATGTGACCAAAGTCTATGGCGTCGAGCGCACGATTCAGGCCGTGGATGGCGTGTCGCTGGATATTTATGAAGACGAAATTCTGGGCATCGCAGGAGAGTCCGGATGCGGGAAAAGTACCTTGATGAAAGTGCTGTTCGGCATGGTCAAACCCCCGTTAACTATTATGGACGGCAGGGTGCAGTATATTTCCGACCGTACCACGGTCGATATTTCTTCGCTGAATCCTGCCGCTTTGAGATCGATTCGCTGGAAGGACATCTCGTATGTGCCCCAGGGGTCAATGAGCGTTCTGAATCCGGTGCGAAAAATTCGAAAAACGTTTCAGGATTTTATGGGCACCCATCAAAAACTCTCCGGCCCAAAGGAATTTCAGCAGGTGGTCGGCGATCACTTACGCAGCCTCGGCTTGCCGGTGGATGTACTGAACGCCTACCCGCATCAACTGTCGGGCGGTATGCAGCAGCGCGTGACCATTGCGCTCGCCACTATCCTGCATCCCCGTGTGATTTTTGCTGATGAACCGACCACGGCTCTGGATGTCGTGGTGCAGCGCGGCGTCATTCAATTATTGAAAAACATTCAGAAAGAACATCATAACACGGTGGTCATGGTGACGCACGATATGGCTGTACATGCCAATTTGACTGATCGAGTCGCCATCATGTATGCCGGACAGATTGTGGAGGAAGCAAAGACCCGCGATATGTTTAAGAAGCCGCTGCACTGCTATTCGAAATATCTGATTGGTTCGCTGCCCAGAATCGGCGATAAAGCCTATCGCATCAGCGCGCCGGGAAACCCTCCGGTATTAAACGATCCGCTGCCCGGCTGCCGTTTTCAGGATCGCTGTCCGGATTGCTCCGATCGCTGTTGTAAAGAAACGCCGCCGTTACGTGAAGTCGAAGAGGGGCATAAGGTGGCATGTTTTCGTGTCTTTGATGAAATGGGAGTATCATGAAAAATACTGAACATTTACTTGAACTAACGCATTTGACTAAAATCTTTACTCTCGGAAGCTGGTTTACGAAGACCCGCCTGACTGCCGTGAACGACGCGCATCTTGCCATGACCTCGGAAAAAGCGAGTATTTTGACGCTGGCCGGGGAAAGCGGCAGCGGCAAAACCACGCTGGCCCGCATGATGCTTGGCTTAATCGAGCCGACCTCCGGAAGCATCCGGTATAAAGGCCGGGATGTCACTCGGATTCATCAGCACCGCGATCGCCTCTGGTTCCGGAAAGAAGTTCAGCCAATTTTCCAAAATCCTTTTGAAACCTTTAACCCGTTGCGGCGCATTGAAAAGTACCTGTACGAAACCGCCCTGAATTACAAGATTGTCGGCAGCGCGCGCGAAGCTGAGCCAATCATCGAAACTGCGCTGCGTTCGGTGGGCATGTCGTTAGATCAGGTACGCAAACGCTATCCCAATGAACTCTCAGGCGGACAATTGCAGCGGGCGTCGGTGGCCAGGGCCTTGATTACGCAGCCGTCGCTCCTCATTGCCGATGAACCGGTGTCTATGGTGGATGCTTCGCTGCGGATGTCGATTGTGAATCTGTTCAAAGAACTCTGCCAGAATTTGAACGTGAGCGTGGTGTACGTGACGCACGATCTGGCGACCGCCTATTATATCGGCGACCGCATTGCGATTATGCTGCGAGGAGTGATTGTGGAAATGGGAACCGTAGAACATGTGCTGATGAAGCCGCTGCATCCGTACACACAACTGCTGAAAAAATCAGTGCCGGAACCCGACCCGGAGCAGCAATGGAATGAAGAGATTACACTTTCGACCTTTGAAACCGAAGAATATGCCCGTAAAGGCTGCAAATTCGCCGGCCGATGCCCGCAGGTCATGCCAATCTGCAAAACATCTCCGCCGGAAGATATCGTCGTTGATAACAGTACCGTGAAATGTTTTTTATATGCTAAACAGTAGAATAGTACACTGATTGGATTGATCTACACTGATCTGTTAGAAGGCTTGAGCAGGGCCATCATGCGAACTCAATGAAACCATCACAGATAAATTTCATGTAAAATCATTGGAAATCAGTCCAATCAGTGTACTATTCCGGAGAAATCAATCATGCAAGTGACGAATTTACGATGTGAATATGTGTCCAATCCGCTTGGGATTGATACGGTATCCCCCAGATTTTCATGGGAATTGCACCATGATGAACGCGGCCAGCGGCAAACTGCGTATCAGGTGCTTGTCGCCAGTAGCCCGAACGTGTTACACGCCGATCAGGGCGACATCTGGGACAGCGGCAAGGTGGATTCTGGTCAATCGACCAATATTGTGTTTGCCGGAACAACGCTGGCAAGCGGCGCGGCATACACCTGGAAAGTGCGCGTATGGGATAAAAACGGCATCGAAAGCGCGTATAGTGCGGCCGCAGCCTTTGAAATGGGTTTACTGCAATCCGCGGACTGGCAGGGGGCCTGGATTTCCTGGCAAGGCGAAACCGCACCCTTACTGCGAAAAACCTTTACGTTAACGCAGCCGATTGTAAAGGCGCGTTTGTATATCAGCGGGTTAGGGCATTACGAAACCCGCCTGAACGGCGAAAAAGTCGGGGCGCGCGTATTGGACCCCGGCTGGACAGATTACAACAAAACCGTTCTCTATTCCACCTTCGATGTCACGAAAGCGATTCAGGTCGGCGAAAATGTCTGGGGCGTGCTTCTGGGGACCGGACGATTCGCCACGCCGAAAAAAGTGGCGGAAGAGCATCCCATGTCATTGACGGTCTATGGAGCGCAGCCGTGCGTCCTGGCGCAATTGAATATGACGCTTGCCGATGGGACAACCCTCAATATTTACACGGATACCAGTTGGAAAGCTGCTGACGGCCCCATTTTGTTGAGCGATATTTATGCCGGCGAACGTTATGATGCGCGACTGGAAAAATCGGGTTGGGACGCTCCGGGCTATGACGATGCCGACTGGGAAGCGGCGCAGACTGTTGAGGCTCCGGGCGGTGCGCTGGCGTCGCAAGCCTCCTTTCCGCCGATCAGAATTTGTCACACGCTGCTGCCGCGCACGCTCAGCATTCCCAAACCGGGCATGTTTGTGTACGATTTCGGTCAGAATTTCACCGGTTGGGTCAAACTGCGCGTCTCCGGGCCGCGCGGCGCTCAGGTGAAAATCCGCCACGCCGAAATTTTGTATAAGGATGGCACGCTGAACGTGGCCCCCAACCGCAAAGCCGAAGCGACCGACGTGTATATCCTGAAAGGTGAAGGCGAGGAAGTGTTTGAACCGCGTTTTACGTATCACGGCTTCCAATATGTGGAGTTAACCGGATTTCCGGGGACGCCCTCGCTGACCAGCATTGAAGGGCAATTTGTGCATTCGGATGTGCCGTCGCGCGGCAATTTCCTGTGCTCCGACTCACTGATCAATCACATTCATCAAAATATTCTCTGGGGACAACTCAGCAATTTGATGAGCATTCCCACCGATTGCCCGCAGCGCGACGAACGCATGGGCTGGCTGGGGGACGCTCAACTGAGCGCCGAAGAGGCCGTGTACAATTTTGACATGACTGGCTTTTATGCCAAATGGCTGCGCGATATTCAGGACGCCCAGAAAGAAGATGGCAGCGTGCCGGACGTGGTGCCGACCTATTGGACGCTCTACCCTGCCGATCCGGCCTGGGGCGCCGCCTGCCTTGTCATCCCCTGGACCTTGTATTGCTATTACGAGGATCATCAGATTTTGGAGCAGTATTATCCCATGATGAAGGCATACATTGAATGCCTGAACGCGATGGCTAAAGGCGATGTGCTGAGTTTCGGAAAATACGGCGACTGGTGTCCGCCCTGGCATGTCAATTCGGTGGAAACGCCGCAGGATCTGGTGTCGCAGTGGTATTATTATCATGATACCCTGACGCTTTCAAAAATTGCCGAAATTCTCGGTAACACGGAAGATGTGGGACTCTTGACAGCCAAAGCGGCTCGCATTAAGGAGGCTTTTAACGAGCTCTTTTTCAAAGACGATACCTATATCGGGAAACAGGACAAGTGGTATCACCGCCTGGTAGCCGAAAATATGACCGAGAAAGAAAAAGAAGAGCGCGCCAAACGCATGGAGCACCATTTCGGCGTTCGCAGCCAGACCGGTCCGGCCCTGGCAATTTTCCTGGACATGGTTCCGGAAGACAGGCGGGACGCGGTGCTGCAAAAACTGGTGGAAGATATTGTGGTGATTCATGGTACGCATCTGAATACGGGCATTGTCGGCACGCGCTATATTTTGGATGTGCTGACCGACAATGGTCATGCTGATCTGGCGTATCAACTGGTCACGCAAACCACCTACCCCAGTTGGGGCTACATGATCAAAGAAGGCGCCACCACACTCTGGGAGCGCTGGGAATATCTGACCGATGTGGGGATGAATTCGCAAAACCATATCATGTTGGGCAGCGTTGACGCCTGGTTTTATCGCTTCCTGGCCGGAATCCAGGTAGCACTGCCCGAACCCGGCTGGCAGCGCATCAACATCAAACCTTATGTGCTGGGCGACCTGAATTTTGTCAGCGCGTCGGTCAATACCTTTAAAGGTATTGTGTCGTCGCAATGGACCAAACAGTATGATTCCCTGACGTTACACGTCACGATCCCGGTTAATACCAGCGCCACGGTCAGCGTGCCGAAACGCGGTTGGGAACAGGTCGTTATTTCCGAAGGAGGCACTGTTCTCTGGCAAAATGGCGTCCCGGTCCGGACTGTTGCAGGCATCAGCGGCGGCCAGGAGCAAGAGAACTGGGTGACATTTACACTCGGTTCAGGAACGTATTGCTTCGAGGTGCGTAAGCAATGAAAGGAGCAGAGTGAACTATGTCGATCAACAATATTTACGAACGCGATCATGGATCGCGATTTGAAGACCTCTTCAGCCAGCCGGGAGCCGTGTACCGGGGGACGCCATTTTGGAGTTGGAACTGTACGCTCAATATCCCTCAGTTACAACGTCAAATCGACGTCTTCAAGAAAATGGGCCTGGGAGGCTTTCATATCCATTCCCGCACAGGGCTGGGAACCGCCTATTTGAGCGATGGGTTTATGGAGGCGGTGAAGGCTTGCACGGAGTACGCCCGAGAGCACGATATGCTGGCCTGGCTATACGATGAAGATCGCTGGCCTTCAGGAGCTGCCGGCGGTCTGGTCACTAAAGACCCGCGCTATCGCGCCCGTTACCTTCTCTTTACCCCTTTTCGCTATGGAGATCCGGTTGAAAATCCGGCGCAGATTTTACCGTCACGCCTTTCTGCTGCGCGTAACGAAAAAGGCGTATTGCTGGCCCGCTACGCTGTCACTTTGCACGATGGAATGTTGACAGATTATCGCCGGCTCAACGATAATGAGGAAATCCCCTCTCAAGCCGCAATATGGTACGCTTATTTGGAAGTTGCGCAGGACGATCCCTGGTTCAACGGACAGACTTACCTGGATACGTTGAATCCGGAAGCGGTGCGGCAATTTATCAACGTTACCCATGCGCGCTATCATGAACGTCTGGGAGAATATTTCGGAACGATCATTCCCGCGATTTTTACTGATGAACCCCAATTTACGCATAAAACAACCCTCTCCTTCGCCAACGAGCGCATCGACGTCACAATCCCCTGGACCGATGATTTGGCAGAAAGCTATGAAAAGGCTTATGGGATAAATCTTCTGGATGTGCTGCCTGAAATTTTTTGGGAATTGCCGGATGGGAAAGCCTCGGTCGCCCGCTACCGTTATCACGATCATGTGTGCGAGCGTTTTACTCAGGCGTTTGCCGACCAGGTCGGCGAGTGGTGTGAAGCGCATAACCTGGCTTTGAGCGGCCATCTGATGGAGGAGCCGACCCTGCATTCTCAGACCCATGCTTTGGGAGAGGCGATGCGCAGTTACCGCGGATTTCATCTGGCGGGCATTGACATGCTCTGCGACCGCCGCGAGTATACCACGGCGAAACAAGCCCAGAGCGCGGCGCACCAATTTGGCCGCAACGGCGTTTTAAGTGAAATCTATGGCGTTACTGATTGGGATTATGACTTCAGCGGCCATAAATCCCAGGGCGATTGGCAGGCGGCGCTGGGCGTGACAGTGCGGGTGCAGCATCTGGCCTGGGTGTCTATGGCTGGAGAAGCCAAACGCGATTATCCGGCGTCGATCTCCTATCAGTCGCCCTGGTGGGAAGAGTATCCGCTGATTGAAGACCACTTTGCGCGGGTGAATGTGGCTTTGACGCAAGGGAAACCGAAAGTGCGGGTAGGCGTCCTTCACCCGATCGAGTCGTTCTGGCTTTGCTGGGGGCCCACGGATCAGACCGGACTGGAACGCAGCGAACGGGAGTTTACGTTTTCACAACTCACAGAATGGCTGCTCTTCGGACAAATTGATTTTGATTATCTCTGCGAATCGCTGCTGCCGCAATTATGCCCCCAGCAGGAAGGCGCTGTCTTTCGCGTGGGAGAGATGGCGTATGACGCCGTCATCGTGCCGCCGATGCGGACGATTCGCAGCGCGACGCTGGAACGGCTGGAAGCCTTTGTCAAGGCGGGCGGGAAACTCCTGTTCACCGGCGAAATCCCTTCACTTGTCGATGCCGAACCTTCGTCACGCGCCCAGATACTATCGGATAAGGCCGAGATCGTGCCTTTCAGCCAGGCCAGTGTGCTCAGACAGTTGAATTTGGAACGAGAACTGGAAGTGCTGGCGGATGATGGGCATTTATGCGACAGCGTACTCCATCAAATTCGTGAAGATGGCGAGATTCGCTATGTGTTTCTCTGCGATACTCGTCGTCGCGGCGAAACCGGACTGACCCGCAAACAAAGCAGCGGCGTACGGACGCGCGTCCGTTTCCGAGGAGACTGGAAGGTGGAACTGCTGGATACCCGGAGCGGCGGCATCCTTCCTGTAGAAACGGAACACTCCGGGGGCTGGACCGTGATCCGTTACGAATTCTACCCGCAGGGACATTTGCTGGTCCGGCTCAGCCCGTTGCCTGCCTCTGATCAAGCAGGGATGTCTTTAATTGCAGCGCCGAGCCGGGAAGTTGCGCGTCTGACCGAGATCGCGCCGGTAACTTTGTCTGAACCGAATGCGTTGCTCCTGGATCAGGCTGAGTGGCGCGTGAACGACAAAAACTGGCAGCCGCTTGAAGAAATCCTGCGCCTGGATAATCTGGCCCGGCAGCAGATAGGACTCGGGGCCAAAAGCGGAAATATCGTTCAACCCTGGGCCGATACGACCGAGAACCAAATCCTTGGCGTCCTGGCGCTGCGGTATCGGATCATCTCGGAGGTTCAAGTTGAACGTCCCACTCTGGCCTTTGAATATAACGAAGGGACACATCTGTCGTTGAACGGAGTTTCTGTGCCTCCAGAAATCAACGGCTGGTGGGTTGATGAGGCGATTTCGACAATCGCGCTTCCGGCGCTGTCTCCCGGAGAACATCTGCTGGAATTCACGATTCCTTACAGGCCCCGGACGAATATCGAATGGTGCTATCTGTTGGGAGATTTCGGCGTTCGCCTGAATGGAAGACATGCCAGAATGATTGAGCCTGTGCGTAAACTGGCTCCCGATGATTGGACGCGGCAGGGGCTGCCTTTTTATACCGGCAACCTGACATATCGCTATCAAATCGAGGTAGAAGCCGGGAGTTTTGCGCTGCGTATCCCCAATTTCAGCGGAGCGATGGTAGGCGTAACCATTGATGGAAGAGCCTGCCCCGGCATTGCCTTTGAACCGTATGAAACTCGTTTAGGTGAGTTGGGTGAGGGAAGGCATCAGCTTGAACTCACAGTCTTTGGCAATCGCTTTAACGCCTTTGGCGCGCTGCATTCCAGCGTCAGGCAAAGCTGGGCCGGCCCTCCGGCCTGGCGCACGGTTGGCGATCAATGGTGCTATGAATACATGCTGAGACCTCTCGGCCTGCAAACCTCGCCAATTTTACTGCAAACATCCAGGCCGAGTAAGTAATAATAGACATTATCGCGAATAATTTCTTTTTATGCGGCGAAGTCGCTCAAATTCCCCTCCTGGGAGGGGTTAGGGGTGGGTTAACAGTAGCAGCTAACCCAGAAAACTTCAACCCACCTCTGGCCCCTCCCAGGAGGGGAATTGACGCAATAAAAGGAAAAATACTATGGCGCATATTGAATCATCGCCTTTTCAGATCACACCGAATTTATTCGATCACTCGCAACCAGATACATTGGGATTGCTGTGTGCTAAAGGAGCAGAGACTTTCACCATCTTCCGTCCTCGCGATGATACCGATAAATGCAGTCACGGCGTTGTGCTGATGCCGTTTAAAGGCTGTTTGTACGCCCAATGGCAAAGCTCCTCGCAGGATGAAGACGGCGCCGATACCTGGGTGGCCTATAGCCGCAGCCAAAACGGAAAGGATTGGACTGAGCCGATGGTGCTCATGCCTCAGTCGGAAAGCGGTTTTTATACCAACGGCGGCTGGTGGACAGACGGCGAGACCTTCGTCGCCTATCTGAATTTCTGGCCTTGTGAAGATGATATTCGCCAGGGGGGGCATACCAGGTATATCACCAGCACCGACGGCATGAGCTGGACTGCGCCGCAGCCTCTTTTAGACAATACAGGACAACCTGTCAAGGGAGTGTTCGAACAAGACCCCCATACCCTGCCGGATGGCAGAATTATCAGCGCCGTCCACGAACAACCGGGACTGGTGGTATCGCCGTATTATACCGATGATCCCAAAGGCCTCACCGGCTGGACAAAAGGCCGCATGCAAAATTTACCGCACCCAGGCCCCGAAAGTCGTGAAATGGAACCGAGTTGGTTTTATCGAGCTGACGGAGCCATAGTGATGGTTTTTCGGGATCAGGCCGAGAGTTTTCACAAATTAGCGTCGCTCAGTACCGACAGAGGCGCAACATGGAGCACGCCAGTGTTGACGAATATGCCGGATTCCCGCTCGAAGCAAAGCGCCGGCAATCTTCCGGACGGAACGGCGTTTCAGGTGAGTAATCCGAGTAATTGCAGGACGCGCATTCCGCTTGTGATTACACTGAGTCAGG
The DNA here is from genome assembly GCA_040772385.1 of Candidatus Vecturithrix sp. Taxonomy (GTDB): domain Bacteria; phylum Moduliflexota; class Moduliflexia; order Moduliflexales; family Moduliflexaceae; genus Vecturithrix. Next base: position 2,703,414 of record JAXGYF010000001.1, read on the forward strand.
ATGGAAAACTGTTCGACCGTGCCTACTTGCTGCGGAGCGGCGGGACAGGTTTGCAGCCGTTACGGTACCCCGGTCAGTATAAACGCCCCGGGTTCAGCTACCCTAAAAGCGTGATTTGGAACAATTTTCTCTACGCCGCTTACGCGACAAACAAAGAAGACGCCGAAATCACGCGGGTTCCACTGTCAAGCCTCTCAAAAGATTGAAAACGTTATATGTCGCCCCCCGCGTTATCCCTCCTTAGCCGCCATTTACGAAGCCCTTCAATTGGCTCATCCGGCATGAAGTCATTTTGCCATAGTAAGTAACTTTTTTTGTGATAAGGGATCTTTTGTCTTGACTTCCCTGCTAAACAGAAACGAAATTTGTTTAATTTCTCACAGAGACACGGAGTTCACAAAGAAGACTGTTTTTTCAGAACCCTGTGCCCTCTCTGTGCCTCTGTGAGAAAACTCAAAAGAATTTCGTTATATTTACTTACGCATAGTCGTTTTCTGTCAAGAGACGATCGTTGTCATCCTTTCTCAGGTGATTTTAGATGATTGTTATTGAGTGACTTTTCCTGAATGCTCAACTTTTCTCTTGACATCCCCACATATTCCTCCGTATTTTGCTCTGAAAGAGATCTTGACATAAAAAAAACGATGAAGACTTGACATCCTATTGAATAGGGTTTATTGTATTGAGTAAGCAGCATGACCAGAGAATTCATTTTGCTCCCGGAATTTGACAAACGATGGAAATCTCTCAAGCTGAGCGATGAACAGTTACGCGGTGTACAAGATTTCTTATGCTTGCAACCAGACGCTGGAGCTCTGATCGAGGGCACCGGGGGCCTGAGGAAAGTACGCTGGTCGTTCCCCGGATCTGGAAAACGTGGGGGATTACGCATTCTGTATCTTGATCTGGCGGCGTATGAAAAAACGTATCTGATCAGCGTGTTCAAAAAGAATCGACAAATCACCTTATCGGCAGAAGAAAAGACGCTGATCAAACAGGTCGTAAACGCGATTAAAGACGAAGTACGGAGGAAAGGACAATGAATCATCACGCTACAGAGGTGTTTCAGAGTATCATGACCGGACTTCAGGAAGCGCTCGAATATGAGAAGGGCACTTTGAATCAACCGGTGCGAACGAGGATGATCACGATTGCTCCGCTCCCACGGTATCAGGGACGGTATATCAAGCAACTTCGCCAGAGGCTGCACTTAACGCAGACCACGTTTGCTGAAGTGTTCGGGGTCTCGAAAAAAACGGTGGAAGCCTGGGAAGCAGGCAAAAATATTCCGCAGGGCCCGGCGCAGCGCATCCTGAAATTGTTAGATACCGACCGGGATTTTCTCAAAACCCACCGGATTCTCACCATTCAAGAGGATGCCGCCGTATAAACGTTTTCAACACGCCATTTGCTCCAATTTCCCCCTTTTCACAACATCTGCCTGGTATATGAGAGGGGGGGAGTGTATCATTTGCAACCGCGAGCATCTTCTCCTGGCCATCACCTCGCGGATGCATGAGCAGAGACATTGACGCACTGTCTCGCTCCGCCGAAGACGGCGAAGCGCGAGAAGGCGCATACAGTCGACATTGATGGTCGCGACCAGCGACGTCTCCCCCACACTGAGGCAGACAATCATGGGGCAGCCCCGCCCGATTGAAATCTTTTCCTATGAGGGCGAAGACTGAACCGCACGGGTGACCGCCCATCCGAGGCAGACATCCATACCATCCAAACAGGTGTGAAATACCCGCTCAACACCAGTTGGAACACTGGCTGACCTTCATTTGGACGTCATGAAAAAAGATACTCGTCAACCGCTGTCATTCCTCTTGAATAAAGCGGCTTCGCCAGAGCCAATATGCAATAACACTTCACGTCCTTCTCCTTTAATTCCATTACCAACAACAGCCCAGATAGGCATTTCAACAGGACAATTTCTAAAAATTTCATCAATAAACCAACTAAAAGGAGGAGGAATCGTTCCTAAAACATTTCCTCCTACAATATACGCTTCAGGAAAAACTTCTTTCGCAAGGAAAGAAAAGACGCTTTGTCCGATTTCAGTATAAGCCCCTATGGGCATTGCTGCTAAATTTCCTATGATACCAACAGTGACAAGTGTTTCAGTGAAACTCATTGTTCCTGATGGGTCAAGGAAATTTACCGGGGCATCATTTCCATACAGATACCGATGCAATGACATCGGTGTTGTCGGAACTCCCTGAAACGGATCCGTCGTTAAAAACCGTCCAGTCCTCGGCTGATAGTAGCGGGATCGGAGATAGTAGGCGTTCAAGGCATCGTCGTACTGCTCGCCGCGATACAGGTATGGGTTGACCGTCGCGCCGCTGCTGGTGGTGAGCAGGCCGTAGGCATTGTATGTGTAGCTGTCGGTCAGCGCGCCGGAAGCATCGCTCAGGTGGCGCACGCTGCCCAGACCGTCCGTATGGTAATAATGCGTGCTCCCCTCCGTAGCAGCGGAAATCAGGGCGTCGCCGTAGACGTAGCTTGTCGTGGCGCTGAGGCCGCCGCGGGTGTGCTCTTCTTCCAATACCTGGGCGTAAGGACGGTTCTTGTCCACCACGTACTGCACCACCTCCGTGCCGTTGATGGTGTTGCCGATGCGAATGCCGTCATGGTCGTAGGCATACGCAAGGCTTGACGTTCCTTGCGATGTTGAAATATCCGCATGTTCCCCCTGATTCAAGGCATTATATGCCAATTGTCATTCCTCGTTTTCGTCAGCAGATTGCCATTGTGGTCATACGTATAGGCATACCCGGTTTCTGTCAAGAGACGATCGTTGTCATCGTCAGAAAAGCTCGTCGCTTTAGAGGATTGTGACGTATCTGGAACGACGGATCACAGGATCGTTGGTCATCAGAGGCAGGTTCAAATACCGGGCGGTGGCAGCAATGAGTCGATCATGCAATTCGGGAATATCATCAATGTCGGTCGCGGTTTTCAGGATCTCCAACCCCAATGGTTCAATCTGATCATTTCGGGTGTTGACAAGCATTTCGACGTGAAACACGCTCCGGGCGATCCGGTATTTTTCAAAGAGATACAGCATTTCCATCACCACAACCGCCGGAATAATCATCACATCATCTCCTCGATCAACGGTGCGAAATGCCTGATGAGAACGGGCATCAATCACTTTTTGGCCCATCATAAATTTCACCAGGGCCTGAGTATCAGTCACATCCCTCGCCATCGCGGTGTTCCTCCTCCACATGGTTCCAGGTCTCATGTTTGAAACGTTGTAACACAGAAAAATCAATGGGAGAGTCCTGCAATACGCCTTCCAGATGAAGAACCGGCTTCTCTTGACGATGCTGTCGATATTGTAAAAAATCCAGGAAGACCAGCAATTCATTCAAGTCATGCTCAGGAAATTCAAGGAGGCGATGATACATCTCATGTTTTGTTAACGCGGCTTGATTCATAGCTCCCTTCCTTGTTTCTCTCGAAATCCCCTTTTCATCGTGAACAGAGAAATATTCCTACGCATACCACACGTTGTCAATACAAATCAAAAGATTTTTATTCGTCACAGGGGGCATCATGGAATCGTTGCCGTTGGCAACGGCTGATAATGCCGTGCTTGCCGTCTGAGGCTTGCACTGGAGGATATACACTGAATTTCATTCGACGATCTCCGGCGTGCTCAAGGAGCCGGAAGACGTGACCGTCAAAGAAGGGGATTACGGAGATCGGCAGATGGATATCGAGATTCGCGATGATGAACACATCTTGTGAGAAATTACTTCGCGGATGCATGGCCAGAGACATTGATACACTGTCTCGCTCCGCCGAAGACGATGAGCAGCGGGAAGGCGTGCGGCCGAAATTGATGGTGGCGACCAGCGACGTTTCCCCCAACCTGATGCAGAAAATCATGGGGCTGCCCCGCCCGATTGAGATGTTCTCCTACGAGGGGGAAGACTGAGCGGCGCGAGGACAGCCCATCCGAGGCTGACATCCGCCTGATTTTTATCATTAAGCGGTGAGGAAAGGATACGCGTCAACTGTGTCTGGCATTCCTCATTCTTCACTCCTCATTTCCTTCCTGCTGTTCCTTCTTTGTGTCGTGTGTTTCCTCCAGATCCAACCAGCGGGGACTGTATGTTTGATACCACTGGAAGAGATTTCGGCTTTGAAAGGCCCCCTTTGAACCAATGAATTCCCCGACAACAATGTTGCTTTCTCGTGAGGAAATATAACATTCCATCTGTACTCGTTCAGTTCCTACAGAGACCTCTAAAAACCATAGATGATCCTGTGAAGCGATGGTAACACCGGCAGGTGTGTACGAACGTGCATCGTCGAGTGCATCAAAAAATTCATCAATAAGCGAATCCGGTAATGTCGCCACGACAGGTTGTCCCACAGCCTTACCGACCCTGGGGTATATAGCGAAGGTTATGAGGCCTCGGGCGTTGACTTTTTGGAGAATTGCTGGAAATTCTTGCGTTAATGTATGCATCATGCTTTTGTATTGTATCTTTTGATACAATACAAAAGCGATCAGAAATATCCAGATGGACACAACAGCAAAAGGAACCCAATTGTTACGGCTCGCTGAAATATCTTTTCTATAATGCATCAGTGCAACTGTATCCTATAATGAAGTTTATCTTTCTTTACAAGTGCTCATATTTCAGCAAACGGAAATACGAACACTTGTAATTGACAACAAGGCATATATCCTTGAGGGATTATACCCCACCAAATAGTGAAAATATTGCCAAAGATGGACCGCTCTGAAAATCATCAGGACGCTTTGTATGAGTCTGTCGAAAATTGACATTATAACCTGACTTTTTGTTCCAATAATATTTTGAGATCGTCGCATGGGTCCACATTGACGGATCGGCGTAGACAAAAAACTTCCAGGCGGAGGATGTTGGATTCATTTTGGCAGCTAAAAGATTTCCGGCAACACTCAACACAGCAGCACGAGCGCAAACTTGCCATTCATCCGCATAATTACGAGGACTACCAATAATCTGATAGTATGAATAGGTCGAAGAACGCAGATACGAAAATTTGTGACTCGTCGAGTTTTTCGGCCAACTCTTGTTAAAGAGTGTTCGTGAAATCCCCCATGGTACGGCAAATACCCTGGTAGGGTCGAAAAACGCATTGGCACTTGCTACCCCGAAATTGACAAAATGTTCGGTATAATCGTCGGCATTCCACAGGTTCCAGACATATCCTTGATACACGGCACACGAAAACCCTGTCTTCTTGTTATTATCAGGAGAGAATGGAATTCCTCCAGCCCCAAATCCAGGGATTGGCAGCAACGGGTTCCCATTGAAAAACGGGAGGACGCTATACAGAGCTATCTGCCCAGAGGAGATGTTGAGTAACAGTTCGAATCCGCCACTGAACATAATATCTGTGGTGTGGTACATACTCGGAATTGATAAAGGAGTATTTTCAAAAAGCGGGATATCTTTCAGGAGCCGCAACGAAAACGCCCCGCTAATTCCGGCAATATACGCATCTGGAAAGACACTTTTCCCCAATGTCGAATAGACGCCGAAATATGGTTCAAGGCTCATTCCCACGCCAATCGCAGCCAAATTTCCAAGAACAACTTGAGTCACCGTCAAATCCCTTAATGATGTTCCGCCTGATGGATCGTTGTAATTGACGGGGCTTGCATTTCCATACACATACCGATGTAGTGAAATAGGAGATGATGTAAATCCTTCTTCCGGATCCGTCGTCAGGAATCGTCCTGTGCCCGGCTGATAGTTGCGTGCCCGCAGATAGTAGGCGTTCAGAGCGGCGTCGTACTGCTCGCCGCGATACAGGTACGGATTGACCGTTGTGCCGCTGCTAGTGGTGAACAGACCGTAGGCGTCATAGGTGTAACTGTCGGTCAGCGCGCCGGAGGCATCGCTCAGGTGGCGCACGCTGCCCAGACCGTCCGTATGGTAGTAGTAGGTGCTCCCCTCCGTGGCGGCGGAAATCAGGGTGTCGCCGTAGACGTAACTCGTGGTCGCGCTGAGTCCGCCGCGGGTGTGTGTTTCCTCAAGCACTTGCGCGTAAGGACGGTTCTTGTCCACCACGTACTGCACCATCTCCGTGCCGTTGATGGTTTTGTCCATGCGGATGCCGTCATGGTCGTAGGTATACGCAAGGCTTGACGTTCCTTGCGATGTTGAAATATCCGCATGCTCCACTTGATTCAGGGCATTATATGTCAATTGCCATTCCTCGCCGTTTCCAATTTTCGTCAGCAGATTACCGTTATCATCATACGTATAGGCATACCCGGTTTCTGTCAAGAGGCGATCGTTGTCATCATAAGCATAGCTCGTGGAGACACACGGTTGTGCGTCTGGACATTCATCCTTTGTCAGGCGGTTCCCCACCGGGTCGTAGGAGTAACTGATCGTGCGGTTGCCCAACACCGGGTCGCTGATGCGTTCCTCGATCAAGCGATCCGCCGCATCGTACTCGTAGTCGATGCTGCGGCCAATTGGCTGTTCCTCAACATGCGTGCGCTGTCCTTTGCTGTTCAACGTATAGCTGTAGGCCGCCAGCAGATCGTTGGTGATCGTGCGCGTCTCAACCGAGATCAGGCGGTTGAGATTGTCGTATCCATATTCTGTAATCGTGCCGTTCGGGTACATCATACTGGCCTTGTTGCCATGCTCGTCGTAGGTGTAACGCGTCTCTGCGCCATCCGGGTCGGTCACACTGGTCAAGCGTCCATACGTGTCATAGCCATAGCCGGTCGTCCCGGACGGCGTGGTGACGGTCTGCTTGCGTCCGAATTCATCATAACTGTAGGAGATGGTTGCGCCGTTGGCGTCAGTGACGGAGGTCAGCCGTTCGTCGCTGTCATACTGATACTGCGTTGTGCCGTGGCGATCAGTCACCGAGGCGATCTGCCCGGAGGAGGTATAGGTGTAGCTCTGCGAACTGCCGTCCGGGAAGGTGGTCGTCACGACGCGCCCCAGCGTGTCGTACTGACTGGTCGTGGTCGCGCCGTTGAAATCGGTCACGCTGACCGTGCGGTTCGCCACATCGTAGCTGGTGCTCTGGGACATCCCGATCGGATATGTTTTCTTTGTGCGACGTCCCAATTTGTTATATTCAAAGCTCGTTGTATGTCCATTGGCATCGGTCTGGGAGAGCAGATTCCCGATTTCGTTGTAGCTGTAGCTGGTAGTCTGCCCCAACGGATCGGTGATTTCCTGCAACAAGCCCAGGTCGTTCCAGTCGAAAGATGTCGTGTACCCCAACTGATCGGTTTCCGAGATCTTTTTCCCCTGCTCATTATACTCGTAGGTCACGCTGCTGCCATCCGGGAAGGACATGGCGGTTTGATGACCACGGGCGTCATACTCGAATGTAAATTCATTCCCCCGTGGATCGATCATCTTTTTGCGTTTTCCATCAGGATAATACTCATAGCGCGTCGTGCGATCCAACACATCGGTCTCCGCGATCAGCCGTCCGGCGGCGTCATACTCGCGGCTGGTGCTCAGGCCGGTGGAGGATGTGGTTGCAACCAATCTGCCCAGCGCGTCATACTCGTGGTCTACAGAGGTGCCATCCGGATTGGTGAGATGGGTCACGTTGCCCACGGCGTCATACGCATACTGGGTTGTGCGTCCCAGAGCATCCGTCTGCGCGGTCATACGTCCGGCGACGTCATAACTGCTGCTGGAGCTGCTGTCATCGGGGCCTACCTGTTTCGTGGGTAAATTACGCGCATCATAGCTGATTTCTGTGCGATTGCCGAGTTTATCAATGGTAGCGGTTTGCCGTCCGAGCGCATCGTATTCCGCTTTGGTGGACAGCCCATCCGCATCGATCTGCTCTGTCACCTGATTCAGACTATCGTAGACCTTTTCCAACCTGACGCTTTCCACGCCGTTGGCGGTGGTGACCGTGGAGGTCGTGACGGTCTGCTGCTCGTTTTCATCGTATTCGAAGCTGAAGACGCTGCCGGAGGGATCAGTGGTGCTCAGCAGATTACCATTGGCATCAAAGGTGTTCTGCGTGGTCTTGCCAGCGGCATCAGTGTATTCCGTCACTTTGCCGCTGTGATGATAGTCCATCGTCGTCGTATGACCCAGCGCGTCGGTGATTGTGCGTACGTAGCCCTGGCCATCGTACGCTTTGGTCGTGACGTGGCCCATCTCATCCTGCGACTGAATCACGTTGCCGTAGATGTCGTAGGTCAAGGCCACAATGGATTGGTTTTGCCCGTCATATTCCCCTGTGCGTCGTATTCAAACGATGTGGTCTGCCCCAGCGCATCCGTGCTGCTCGTCAGATTGCCGTCCGCGTCGTAGGTGAATTGGGTGACATGTCCGAGGGCGTCCTTCTGCGTGAGGACATTCCCATGCCCGTCATAGCTGAAGCTGGTCGTATTCCCCAGCGGATCGGTGGCTGTCAGCTTGTTGCCGTCCGCATCGTAGGTGTAGGTTTCGCCTACTTTTGTTGAGTAGTCTGGAAGGGAAATTATCTCAGGGCCGGTATTCGGTCCTGCGCCGCCGGTGGCGACCTGCAATGCTATCGTGGTTCCGACGGCCCGATACACGCCAGCCTTAGGCTCTGAGAACACCACCGTATTCTCGGTGACTGACGTGTCCACGATCGTTGTGACCTCGCCTGTGAGAAACCCGGTCTGTTCGATGAGTGCTTGTGCGCTTGAAAGCTCGAGGCCAATGACATCAGGCATCGCGAGAACGGTTGTGCCTTGCGATAACACCAGATCAACAGAGGTATTCTCAAACACGATCGTTCCGGCAACCGGAGACTGTTCTAACACTTCTCCTATCGGTCGGTCAGACACGGCGTGTGTCTTCGCGCCGATATATAAACTTTCTTCATATAAAGCGGCTTCGACGGCATTAGCAATCGGACTGGGATCATAAGTCTCTCGATGATAGATTAGCCCCACCAGATCCGGGACAGCAATTTTTGGACTCACTGTCATATCGACGGTGCTGATGTCGCTCATACCTCCGACGCTGTTGCGCATCACCAGTTGCAACACATACTCGCCTGGCACATCGGCAACAAATGATGGGTTCACCACATGCGCATCGGATAAAACCGCCGTACTGTCTTCCGGCATTTCGATAAACGACCAGTAATAGGTCAAAGGCAGATTCTCGTGAGGATCATGAGAACGGCTGCCATCCAGTGTAATTATCGAATCCACAAATACGGTCTGAACGTCTCCGGCGTCAGCGACAGGACGCTCGACAGATGTATCATTGACATTGACTGTGACGGTCGCGGTCGAAGTTTCGCCGCTGACATTGGTGATCGTATAGGTAAAAGACCTTCAAGAGATCGGGCGTCGCCCAGTCCTGTCCAGTCAGCGAGGCGAGCGTAATGTAATCAAAGGCGGTCAGCGCAAAGACCATGCTCGCCACCCCGTCGGCCGGGACCAGGACAATGGCCTGAGATGATGACGGATGATAGACGCAATATAGATCGATGGCGTCCGGAAAATCAAACAGGTCACGATCTGAACTCGGCTCCTGGGCCGGAGCGGCGGCCATGTTTCCGAACACACTCAAGGCGAGACAAATGACGACAGTCATGATAATACGGCGTGATGATGGCATGAGAAACTCCTTCTGAAATTTTGCCCACAGAACACACGGAATAACACGGAAAAAGGAATGCACAGCATGCTTTTTGGTTCTTGTTTCCGTGTCGTTCCGTGTATTTCGCGGGCAAGGCAACTCTGGGTGTTGCGTGGGCTGCGTCGGGAAAGCATCAAACGGGCCAACAGGATGACGGCGATTACGGGGGACAAAAAGAAAACCGGCGCGATGATGCGCCGGGAGAAAAATACCTGTGCACGTTCCTGGCAACCCGGCGATCCGTCTTGTTTCAGAGGATCCGTGGCTTTCCGTCCCATCCTCACGGATGGTTTGGCCTGATGCAGCACAACACCATTTTCCCTGTCAGAAACTGACGCCCTGGCAGGAAACGATTCAAGAAAATTTCGTATTTTCTACTCTCGGAACACGAATGTTGTTAAGAAAAAATACCAGTAGATCGAAAATTTTCTGAAAAATGACCAGTAAAACCCCCAACGGATAAAAGAACACAACGGATATTTTTCTTTTCTATCAATACTCCGGACAGTTTTGATTTCACCCCCCTCAATCCCCCCGCAAGCGGGGGGAAGTATACATGAGACGTCCTATTTCTCATTTCCCCCCGTTTACGGGGGGACAAAGGGGGGCACACGAAAACTGTCCGAACTATTGTTACGTTTACATTGTCGAAAGAAATTGTTCAGCCATACTGCGTACGCCGCTAACGCGTTCGGCCTGTAATGCGTTTTGCGCCAGACGGGAAGCCGCAGAGAATTCCAATTTGCGGATCAGGTCTTTTACGCGTGGAATGCTGCCCGGATTCATGCTGAGTTCATCCACGCCCAGGCCGACTAAAATCGGCACAGCCGCCGGTTCGCCGGCCAGTTCGCCGCACACTCCGACTTTTTTCCCAAAGCGATGAGCATCCTGCACCACTTTATGAATCAACTGTAACACCGCCGGATCAAGTCCGTCGTGATACGAGGTGAGTTCCGGATTTCCGCGCTCGGCGGCCAGCGTATATTGGGTGAGGTCATTCGTGCCAATGCTGAAATAGTCCAGATGTCTGGCAAAGGCTGCGGTCAGCAGCGCGGCTGAGGGCGTTTCCACCATCATCGCCGCTTCAAGCGGCCAGCGGTGTGGAATTCCGGCCTGTTCCAATGCCTGATGCGCTTGTTCTACATAGCGTTTGGCCTGAAGCAGATCCTCCAACTGACTGATCATCGGCAGCATGATGCGCAGATCGGCCTGAACGCCTGCACGCAAGATCGCCCGCAGTTGGGTTAGAAAAATCTCCGGTCTTTTGAAGGAAAAGCGCAGAGAACGCACGCCCAGAAAGGGATTGGCTTCTACCGGCAGATGCAGATAGGGGATCGCTTTGTCGCCGCCGACATCTAAGGTGCGGACATAGATCGGCCGCCCTTCCATGATCGCGCCGACACGGGTCAATGTCTCAACCTGTTCCCCTTCGGTTGGCGCATTGTTGCGCGTCAAATACAAAAATTCGGTTCGAAAGATTCCGATGGCCTCCGCGCCGTTGCGGACGGCCATGACGGCGTCTAATTCATTGCCCGTATTCGCCGCGATTTTGACGCGATGTTCGTCGCGAGTCAGGGCCGGCTCATGACTGGAGGCAAGCAAGCGTTCGCGGGTCGTCTGCCATTCGGTTTGGCGGGCGCGTAATTCATCCAGCACGTCTGCATCCGGTTTTTTCCAGAGTTTGCCCTGAAATCCATCAATGGCAAGTGGTGTGCCTTCGGGAATATCTACGACGGAAGGAGCAACTCCCGTAATCGCCGGCAGACCTAACGCTCGCGCTAAAATCGCGCTGTGAGAGGTCGGGCCGCCGATCACGGTCACAATGCCGAGGATTTTGGAACGATCCAATTGAGCAATTGCGGTTGGCGTCAATTCTTCCGCGATCAGGATGCCCGGTTCCGGAAAGGTGAGAAAAGCTGTCGTCGTCTTGCCTAACAGCACCGACAGTACTTGCATTTCGACATCCTCGACATCCGCTGCCCTTTGGTGCAGATACGGGTTTGGGGCCGCTCGGTAGGAATCAGCCGCCTTGTTCATCTCAGACTTCCAGGCTGCCGCCGCATTGCGATGCTGTTCAAAAATCTGCTGGCGAACTCGTGTTAAGAGCGAGTCATCTTCTAACATGAACAGGTGCGCGTCAAAAATGGCTGCCCTGGATTCTCCTAGCGAACTTTGCACCTGTCGTCGCCGCTGCATAATATTATTTCGGACAACAGCCATCGCTTGTTGCAAACTCGTCCATTCAGTTTGCGGGTCGCTGTTCCCCTGTTCAGGAATTTCTATACGCGCTTTATGATAATGGAATGCCGGGCCGATAGCAATCCCTTCGGAAACGGGAATTGCTGTTGATGGCTTTCCGGTAAGGATAACATCTGTTTCTGGCGATTTTCGCTGAAATTCCGGGGAGGGTTCGGACTCAAATTCGTCATCCTTTTCTCCGAAATTTTCAGCCACTAACCGCCGAATCGCCTCTAATGCCTGTTCTGCCATGCTCCCCTGCGCCGATACCAGAATGCGATCTCCATGTACCACGCCCAGGCTTGCCAACCGATTCAAACTGGCTGCCGGCACCGGCCCTTTGGCAATGCGAAGTTCTTCTTCCGCATCAGAAGGAAGGAACGTCGCAATTTCAACCTCTGCGTCAAAGGTTTTGACCATCTGCACGAGTTTGGCGGCCGGACGGGCATGAAGGCCATGGCGGGTCAAAATCGTCAAAATTATTTGCTGCGGCGCCGCTGCGGTGTCCCCTGTCAGGGGTTTTTCCCCTGGCAGGGCTGAGGTTGAGGTGGCTGAATCATGCTCTAACTGGTCGATTTTAGGAAATAAAGCCTGTCGCGCCTCCTGGTGCACCGTATCAAGGTCGCTGCCAATGCCAATCTGCACAGCCGCAGAAATCGCGCCTTCGATAAACGGCGCGGAACAGAGCCGGACGTGCGGCTGCATCTCTTCCGGCAAAAGCTCCAACGCCATTTCCGCGCTTAAAATCGCGCTGCCTAAATCCATCAGCACCAACACGCCATCGGAGCTATACACCGAGTGGATCGCTTCGACAATTTCCATCGCATCTGTCCCGAATTCCTGGCGATCATCGCCAACTCCCGCGGCTTTGGCAATGGGAATTGTCGCGGCGTTCACCTGCTTGATGAGCGCGACTAACGCATCAGCGAGATTACGGCTATGTGAAACAAGCACCAGACCTACCATATCAAATTCATCGACCTCAAAAATCAGTGAATTGCCTGCGCCGGCGTTTATGCCATCTGTATTTTGGGTTGCCTGCGTTTTACCTTGTGCGGCGGCGTATGCGTAATTCCCAATAAGCCGTCAATGGATAAATCTTCATCTAAAAGCGGCCAGTGAATTCCATAGCCGGACGCCATGACGCAGTAATACTCTCGTTCTATCGCAGACGCTGCCGCTAACTTTGATGAGATGTCAGCTAAACGAAAATGATGTTCCTGTCCATCAACGTTTATGCTCAACTGGTCATCTACGAATCTGATCTGTTCGACCTTATGAATTTTTTTCATCTTGAATTCGCTCCCATTCCTCGACAATCATGTCAAAATGTTGAAAAATGATTTTTCTGACCAACCGCTTGTCGCTGCCTGTCATACCGTAACTATACGCCTCGATAATATCGAACTGCTCGACATCAAGCCAGTATTTGCAGCTCTTTTCGGCTTTTTCGCAATGGATATGAATCGGCTCGTTGCGTTCATTCATGAAAAAGAAAAAACGCCAGCCGAATATAGTCAAGACTGTTGGCATATTGTGATCCTTTCAATGTTTTGACACTCTTGATTTTGGCGTCAACTCAACTGCATAATGCTGTAATGTTTATTACAGCAAATCAAGCTTTTCCCAAAATTTCAGAAGCCGTTTTTACCAAAAGATAGACAGATGTTGCACCGGGATCTTGATGCCCGATGCTGCGTTCTCCCAGATAACTGGCGCGGCCCTTTCTGGCTTGCAAAGGGATCGTGGCTTTCATCCCCTGTTCCGCAGCTTTCGCGCCTTTCTGCAAAATTGCGTTCAGATCGCTGCCTGCCTGTAACGCCTGTTTCATGGCGTTCACCGCCGGAGTCAACGCATCAACGATGGTTTTGTCTTCTACGCGAGCTTTTCCGCGTTGCAGAACGCCTTCGAGTCCGGCTTCAAAAATCTGAACAACTTCAGCCGCGTCAATCTCTGTTTTGCCGGGACATATCGTGCTGGCTCGCAGAAAAAAGGTGCCGTACAAGGGACCGGACGCGCCGCCAACCGTCCGAATTAAGGTCATGGCGACCGTTTTCAACATGGCTCCAATGTCTTGCAGCGGATTTTTTTCAAGATCTGTTTTTACTGTCGTGAATCCGCGATCCATATTAATGCCGTGATCCGCATCGCCAATCGCGGAATCCAGTTGGGTTAAATACGTTTTATGTTCGCTATATGCAGATTGCAAGGCGAAAATCCACTTCAGCATGTCATCTTTCGTCACCATAAGTTTTTGCGTGCAAGGAAAAACCGAGTTTTTTGAAAAAACTCGGTTTTTGGGTATGCACTTTCCGATGAGTCATTCGTATAGTTATTTACATGCCCCAGCGCAGGCCGGCTGTATGCACAGGCTCGTCCCAAAGGGTGAGCAGTTCGTCATTGACTTTGAGCAGCGTCAGCGAATATCCTGCCATTTCTAAGGATGTAATATAATTGCCGACCAGCTTGCGGGCAATGGTGATCCCGTGCTTTTGACAGAGTTGCGACAATTCATTGTAAATCACATACAGTTCGATTAAAGGCGTGCCGCCCATGCCGTTCAGCATGGCGATGACAGCATCACCCTGCTTGAATGGCAGGTCTTTGATTACCTCTTCGGCCATCATTTCGACAATCTCTTTGGCTGGTTTGATGGTCATGCGCTGTCGCCCCGGTTCCCCGTGAATGCCGATGCCGATTTCCATTTCATCTTCAGCAAGCGTGAAAGTTGGTTTGCCGGCCGCCGGAACTGTACAGGAAGTCAACGCCATCCCCATTGAGCGTCCGTTTTCATTGACCTGGCGGCACAGGGCCGCGACTGTTTGCAGATCCTCTCCGCGTTCTGCTGCCGCGCCGCAAATTTTTTCCGCCAGCACCGTTACTCCTACTCCGCGTCTCCCGGCGGTATAGAGGCTGTCTTTTACCGCCACATCATCGTCAATGATCACCGCCTCGACGTCAATTCCTGCCGCCTGACACAATTCTGCGGCCATTTCGAAATTCATCACATCGCCGGTATAATTTTTGACAATGTGCAGCACGCCTGCGCCTCCATTGACGGCTTTCGTAGCGGCTTCCATCTGGTCGGGAGTTGGCGATGTAAACACATCACCGGGACAGGCCGCATCGAGCATACCGTAGCCGACAAACCCGCCGTGCATCGGTTCATGTCCGCTGCCGCCGCCGGAAATGACGCCGACTTTCCCTTTTTTAGGGGCGTCAATACGGACAATATAATTGGGGTCGAAATGAACCGCCACCAGATCGGGATGGGCTGCTGCCACACCTGCTAAGGACTCTTTTACGACACTTTCCGGACTATTAATTAATTTTTTCATTACTGTTCAACCACAGATACACACGGATGCACACAGATTCTGTTGGAGGTGGCCTCCAACTATTACTGTTCTGGGACAGAAAGTTTTTCTGAGTATTCAGGAGCGCAAACGAGCGTTTGCACCAGGGCGAAGCCCTGTCAAATTGTCGCGGCGCAGCCGCGAAGCAAATGCTCGTTTGCGCTCCTGTTACTCTATTACACCTTCCCTGTCTGTATCCGTGTCTATCTGTGGTTACTTTTTCTCGCGTTTCTGAAAGAAGACTTCAAGTCGCTGCTGCGTATCGCCAGACGCCAGACATGCGCTTGAAGCCACGCTCTCTTCATAACAACTGGTTTGAAGCGATGCTGTCAAATTATTTTTAATTATGCCTTTTACCAGCGAATTGGCGATGCGGCTATTTTTCGAAATCGCCTGTAATGTTGACGAAAGATAGGCTTCAAGCTCTTCATCGGTTCCCACAAAGTTGATCAGCCCAATCCGATAGGCTTCTGCTGCGGAAATACTTCTCCCGGTAAAGATCAATTCTTTGGCCCTGGCTTCCCCGATTCGTCGTGGAAGACGATAACTCCCACCCCAGCCGGGGATAAATCCCAACCCGGTTTCTGGCTGCCCAAAGGACGCGGTGTGCGAACTCACAATAAAATCACAGGCCATTGCCAATTCAAGCCCGCCTCCCAGGGCGAATCCTGTCACTTTGGCAATAACCGGCAGGGACAGATCTTCCAGCAGATTAAAGACTTCGTGCCCGCGTCTGATCCAGGGGATAATTGATTCTTTGTCAATATGTTTCAGGGCCTGAAGATTGGCGCCGACAACAAAATATTTTGAAGACTGGCTTTGGACAATAATGGCATCGAAGGATGCTTGCCGACTGGATATATTTTTCAGATGTCCTTCCAATTCGTCCAATACGTCATAATCCAGGGTCGGAGGTTTATTGGGGATTTCCGTGACAAAGGTCAAAAAACCAATGTTTTCTTGAGAATCAAACATGACATGTGTTTTCATTTGAGGTATGTCAAAACCATTAAAAACCGGGTTTCTTCGAAGAAACCCGGTTTTTTTGTCTTGAAATTTTAGGTAAAGATGTTTGCATCCATCAGTTTAAGGTGATCAGGGAGAATCGGGCGAAATTCAGTATGGGCGAGCACATCGCGCTCAAGATCAATCCCCGGAGCAATTTCAATCAGTTTCACGCCGGTTTCGGTCAATTCAAACACGGCGCGTTCGGTCACATAGAGCACTGGTTGTTGGAGTTTCCTGGCATATTGGCCGCTAAAGGTGATCTGGTTGACCTGTTCGACAAATTTGTGCACCGACCCTTCGTGCGTAATGGTCAAACGTCCGCTGCCGACGCTGCAACGCAGCCCTTTTGCGGTAAACGTGCCACAAAAGACGACTTTTTTGGCATTTTGAGTAATATCAATAAATCCGCCGCAGCCGGCCAGCATATTGTTGCCGACCTTGCTGGAATTGACATTGCCCTCAGCATCGATCTGAGCCATGCCCAAAAAAGCGACATCCAGGCCGCCGCCGTCATAAAAGTGAAACTGCGCGTCCATCGGAATAATGGCCTCCGGATTATTGGCCACGCCAAAAATCACGCCGCCAACGGGCATTCCGCCAATAGCCCCTTGTTCAACCGTCAGCGTAAACTCGTCAATTCGTCCTTCTTCAACGGCAACGGGCACGATATTCGAGGGAATGCCAAATCCGAGATTCACGACTGCGCCCTCTTTGATTTCTTGAGCTGCACGCCGGGCAATCACTTTTTTTTCATCTAACGGCAAGGGCTTGAAATGTTCCTGCGGCATTCTGACGTGTCCGCAATAGGCCGGATTATAGACGTCCAGACAGGTCTGGGTCTGATGCTCATCCACCACAATGTAATCCACATAAATCCCCGGAATTTTCACAAGCTGCGGATTTAATGTGCCAGCCTGGGCCAGATATTTCACCTGCGCAATCACGATGCCGCCGCTATTTCTGGCAGCCTGCGCAATTGATAAGTTTTCCAGGAACGCGCCTTCTTGCTCGGAGGTGATGTTCCCTTTGGTATCGGCTGTCGTTCCTTTGACAAAGGCGACGTCAAAATGAAAACGGGGGAAAAAAAGCCATTCCTCCCCCTCGATTTCCAGGATTTTGACCAGCTCTTCGGTCGTGATGTCATTCATTTTCCCGCCGTCAAGGCGAGGGTCAATATAGGTGTGCAAGCCGACTTTGGTGATGACTCCCGGCTTTTTCGCGGCGACCGCGCTATACATGCGCGCAAGCACTCCCTGGGGGAAATTATAGGCTTCCAGTTCATTGTGTAAAATCATCTGTCCCATTTTGGGGGCCATGCCAAGATGTCCGGCAATGTCGCGTTTCACCATTCCAGGCAGTGCAAGATAATCTATCCCGCTGTCTTTTTGATTGCCTATCCCTGTAGAATGGCATAAGGTCAGGTTTCTGGGACGACCTTCACGTTGAAATCGTTCTCCCAGCGTTTTTACTAACAACCCCGGTTCGCCAACGCCGCCGCCGGAGCCTTGAATCGCAAGCCAGTCGCCATCTTGAATCAATTGTATCGCTTCTTCGGCTGTCACAACCTTTTTCTTCATGAATGCTGTCCTCAGAGTTTGTAGTAAATGCTTATGAAGATGAAGAAAATAATTCGATAACGCTCTTTGCCCTGAAAGGGCGGCGGAATTCCGTACGCCCCAGCGCCCCTTCAGGGCGAAGAGAGGGAGATGTACCCTCGCTCCAGAGGTTGAAACCTCTGGCTGTATCCCCCCTCCCTTTCAGGGCAAAGAACGTGACCGGATGAAATTTTTAATGTTCATTAGCGTTTTCCATGGCCGCTAAAGCGGCGACTATGAACACTATATTCGTATCAAAAAAGATTCGGCATGAAAAGCCTGGGAATCCAAAGAGTTAATTCTGGAAAGATGACGATTAACACCAGGACAAGCAGCATCACCAATAGAAAGGCCCCTACTTCCTTGATGGCTCGTATACAATTAATCCCGGCGATCTCGCTGGCAATCAACAAACAGAGTCCATAGGGCGGCGTGACTAAGCCAAAGGCCAGCGTCACAACGCCGACGATAGCAAAATGCAGCGGATGAATGCCGACAAACTCTGCAAGGGGCTTGAAAAGCGGGCCTAAAATGACAATAGCCGGGACAGCATCCATAAATGTGCCCACGATAAGAAAAATAATCACAAAAATAAATAACATGATCGTGGGCGAGGTTGTCAGTGAACCAATGACATCAATTAAAAATTGTGGAATTTTGAAGTAGGCTAATACCCAGGCATAGATCGACGCCGTACCCACGGCAAACAGCACGATAGAAGAGAGTTTTGCCGTCTGAAGCAATAAAGGCGATACATCTCGAAATGCCAGGGTGCGTGCGATAAATAAACCCAAAATCAGAGAATAGAGCACCGCGATCAACGAGGCTTCCGTCGGGGTAAAAAACCCTCCGACAATGCCGCCCACAATAATGAGCGGCGTAAACAGCGCGAGCAGAGAATCTTTGAAACTGACGCCCACTTCTTTCAAGGAGAATCCGGCAGTAGTGGGATATTTGCGTTTCCAGGCATAGATGAGCACCAGAATCATTTGAAATCCTGCGATCATGACCCCCGGAATAAACCCTGCTAAAAACAAGCCAGAGACCGAGGTGCTCATCACGCCGCCCCAGACGACCATGGTAATGCTTGGCGGAATAATCACCCCCATTACCGCCGAACATGCGGTGACAGCAACCGTGAAATTTTTATCATACCCTTCTTTGACCATTGCCGGAATAAGCACCCCGCCAATCCCGGCCGCATCCGCGTTTGAAGAGCCCGAAATCCCGGCAAACAACATGCTCACCAGGACATTCACATGCGCCAGACCGCCGGGGAACGACCCGACCAGGGATTTGGAAAACCTGATCAGCTTGTTCGTAATTCCGGACTGGTTCATAATATTCGCGGCTAACAGGAAAAAAGGAATGGACAGCAGAATAAAGGAACCGTATTGCGTCATCATGCGGTGCAGCAGCATCACCGGAGTGACTCGCGGAAAGATGAGCAGAATGGGAATGACCGCAAAGGCCAGCGAAAAGCTGACCGGAACGCGCAAGACAATAAGCCCGAGCAGCAAAGCAAACATGACAATAGCAATAAACGTTGGCGTCATAAAGTATCCTTGTTTATGAGAAATCCTTGTAGTTATTTATTCCGAATTCATAAAAAAATCTTTATAGAGATCAGCGGTCAGAAAAATGAACCAGGATATCCCGGCAAAGGGCACGGAAAAATAGACAAACCCAAGATTCATACCGGTCAGTTCGGAAGCCTGAATAAGCCCCCACTTTGTAAAGTAATGGTATCCAAAGAAAATAAAAATGAAGCACACCGTATAGACAACAAGGTAGTATAATACTTTCAGAAAATGCTCTATAGCCCGTGAACAATTGGGAAACAGATCGACAAAAAAGTGCTTTTTTTCCTTGATACCGAGCACTGAACCGATAAAAATGAGCCAGATCAGCGCAAAGTTTGTCACTTCAAGAGGCCATAAATAGCGGGGAATGAAGGGAATGTATCGTCCCATAACCTGGAGAGTGACCGCAAAAAGCAGCACGTACATCAGCAAGGTCATGAGTTTCGCCAGAATGTTTGCATACATATCAATAATTCGGAATATCACAGCGCCTCCTTTACATCCCCGGGGCGTCAAAGCCGAGTTTTGACGCCCCGGGGTAAGACAGGGCTGTTAAGTTCTCGCGGGGACAACCTGTGACCCCCCTTTTATTCCCCCCGCAAGCGGGGGGAAACGGATCAACCTCCCCCGCTTGCGGGGGACAGAGGGGGTAGAACTTAACAGTCCTGCCGGGTTAAAGGGATCGTTTTATTGCAGGCTCTTCACAGCTTCCAAAATTTTTTCAGCGCCGATCTCTTTGGCGTACTCTTCGACAACCGGCAATGCCCGATTGCGCATTTCTGTATTATCGAACTCAATCACCGTGAGCTTGCCTTCCTCAACTAGCCTCTTGAGAATTCCGTCGCCTTCGGCGAACTCAGTATCACGGTGGAATTTCCCGGCAACTTCTCCGGCTTTTAAGATTGCTTCCTGGAGTGCCGGGGGGAAACTTTGGAATCGCGATTCACTAAAGCAGAGCAAGCGGATGGTAATGGCATGACGTGACATCACATAATACGGAGCGACTTCATAGAACTTCATTTGTTCCATACCGGCCGGCTCATTTTCCAATCCGTCGAGCACTCCGGTTTTGATGGCGTTATAGACCTCCATGTAATCCATGGGCGTGGCCTGAATGCCTGTGGCGCTGAAGACTTTTTGGGCCAGCGGCGATCCTTGCACGCGCATTTCCACGCTCGGTAAATCTTCGGTGGTGTACACCGGCTTATTCAGGATCAGGTTGCGAACGCCGCCGCCGCCATAGCCGATAAAACGCACGCCTTTGTTTTTGATATTTTCGGCAATTGGCTCAAATACGCCGGAATTCAGACATTTTTCCCAATGTTCGATGCTGGAAAAGAGAAACGGCGCGTCCATAAACGGCGCGGATTTGTCCCAGGTCGCCATCCAGGCCGGAGAAACAATGCTGAAATCAATCGAAACCCCCTGCATCATATATTCGAAGGCATCTTTTTCCGTGCCAATATCGGCAGAGTGGTGTAATTGAATTTCAAGCGGCCCATCGTAATTTTCTTTCACCACTTCACTGAATTTTTCTAACACTCGATAATAGACATGCTCCTGCGGCAGCATGGTTGCTCCAATCAGCTTGATCGGTTCCTGGGCGGCTGCCGTCAAAGTCATGGCGAAAAAGACGGTCATACTTATGATGGCGATAGATTTTCTCATAGACACCCTCCTGTTTATAATGCATATTGTAATAATGCTGCAAAACAGCGCTCAACAAGGCGAATCGAGAATGAACGATCCTGAGCATGAGTGTCAAGCTTTTTTGATAGATTTTCATAAATTTTATATTTGCTCAAAACTCTTATTGACAAAATTGAGGTGGTAAATGCTTTCTCTGAAAGTCTGTCAGAGAAACCGGGTTTTTGTCAAAAACCCGGTTTCTTCATCGTATTTAGTGATATTGCCTTTCAGAGAATGTAAGGAAAAGAGAGATGAAACCACAGGGAAAATATTTTGAAGATTTTGTGATTGGCGAAGAATTTTGCTCTCCCGGACGAACGATTACGGAAACGGATGTCATGACGTTTGCCTGGTTATCAGGAGATTACAATCAAATCCACACAGACGAAGAGTATTGCAAACAGCATAGCATCTACGGCGTCCGCATCGCACACGGTTTATTCGGGCTGGCACTCGTGGAAGGGTTAAAATTTCGGGTAGGACTGTTCGAAGGCACCGCGATTGCCTCGCTGGAATGGACCTGGCGCTTTAAGAATCCGTTATTGATTGGCGATACGGTGCATGCACGCTGGCAGATTTCCAAAAAACGGGACACGAGCAAAGCGGATCGCGGCATTATCTGGGAAACCGTGCAGCTCATCAATCAGCGCGACGAGATTGTCGCAGAAGGAGAACATGTCGTCATGATGCAGCGTAAACCTTAACCTGACGATCAATCCTGACGATCATTCGTCAGGTTTCAGTTGTATGAATCATTTCTGGTCAATTTATCGAGAATACGGTTATGATGCGGTGAAAAGCCAGTCTGTGCAAACCGCTGATGAAGCCTTTTATCTGGCGATTCTGGCGTTTGGGGAACAGGATTTTGAGAGCGCGTTGACTTATGCCCGCCAGGCTTCTGCGTACAAGCCGGATCATCCGGTTTTTACTCAGGCTGCAATGTATTTGGAACGGGTGCTGCACGCCGGAAAACAGACGGTCTATGCAACCGGTGCGGGATTTTCGGCTTTTATTCGCGGCGGCGGCAATATCCCGCTGTATGAACGCGTGAGCGCAGCATTACAAACAGTCTATCAGGAATATGACCACGTGCGTTTGCTGGATATTGGCGTCGGCGACGGTCGGGCGCTGTTACCGGCCTTGACGTCGAATTTCGCCCGGCTCGATCTGCTTGAACCGTCGGTCCCCATGCTGAAATCTCTCTGTAAACAATTGGATCGCCGGAACATCCCATATCAGACGTTTTGCAGCCCTGTCCAGGAATTCATCAGAACGGATAACGAGAGACGGGAAGTCATCCAGGCGACCTTCAGTTTGCAATCTCTGCCGCCACAAGACCGCCCGGCGGTGTTTCGCTGGCTGCGTGAACATGGGGCGCGTCTGCTGTTAGTGGAATTTGATGTGCCGCACTTTGCAGACATGTACGCGCCGGAACGGGCAGCATACATCCTGACGCGTTATGAAAAAGGATTGGCGGAATATCCTGACGATGAAGTCGTGGCGCAAGGCTTTTTACTGCCGGTCTTGTTCGGTTACTTTGACCGCAGCCGGGCGCGGACCAATTACGAACAGCCGATTCACACCTGGGTCGAAGAGTGCCGGGCCGCAGGGTTTCTCGCTATCAGAATCCGTCGGCTGTATGAGTACTGGTGGGCACCCGCTTATCTGCTTGACGCTGTATAAGGGATTCCTTCCCCGAATCGCAGCGAAATACTAATTATCTACCGCGCTTGGCGGGACAGCGTAACTCACCTGTAACCTCGTTAAGAGCATGGCCGAACTGAGAATCAGCGCCAAACCCGCAATCTGGACGAGCGTGAAGTGTTGTTCCAGAAACAACCATTCAATCATTGCTGTAAATGCTGGTGCAATGCTCATCATGGCTGCGGCCATGGTTGGGCCGATCAATTCTACGCTTTCGTAAAAGGTGATAATATAAATCGCTGATAACACCCCTGATAACAAGACCCATTCGGATCCTAACGCAAGGGTTTGCCATTGCTCCCACGTCATAAAGGGTAGAAAACAGAGGAGAAACAGGATGCCAAAAAAAAGGCGGCCAAAAGAGACGGTCAAAGCCTGAACGCCTGTCATGGTTTTTTTGGCATAAGCATTTGTAAAGCCGATAATCGGAATTGTCAGAAATAATAGCCAGTCACCCGGATTGGGCAGCCTGAGCTGTCCTTGAGTCGTGAGCAGTATCAGGCCAATTAACATGGTTGCAAAAATTGGAATAAATAATCGAGGGAGGCGCTCATGGACCATGAAATAAGCGAAAATTATGGTGACTGCCGTGTACATGCCCTGCATCACCCCTTTATTAGTCGCTGTCGTATAGAACATCGCAAAAAGTCCCAGTAACACAACCAATCCGGAAGCACCTACACCGATGACCGCTAAATTTCTGAGGATGTGAGGGCGAAGTTTGAGGTGTTCTGTGTGCGCCTTTTGGCCCCAGATTGCCCCAACAATCAGCGCGGCAGTGAACACCCTGGCAATCGAAAAACTCCAGGGATCCAAGCCGCTGTTCATCCCAACTTTATCGGTAATATGGGTCATGCCAAACGCTATAATAGAAATTCCAAGAGAGATGAGAGCTTTGATATTCATAAGTATGATGGTGAGCGCAACACTGAGGTCATCTACAAAAGTAACTGCGCGCGTTCCAGGGGATGAAGTGTGTAAACTATCGGTACATACTCAAAATTTGCCTCTATATCCATTCTGTTTGTCCATGCTGTCGTCATTCGATGATCTTCATGAACAATTGCTAAACAGGCAGAGCTATTTCGCACGTCGTACCGTCCAACAGCCTTGTTGGACGAAAAACGTGTGACACCGACACCGTTCCTTTCGGTGAACAAGACTGTTCACCGGTACGTAAATAGGTACAAAAATTTTATACTAATGTCGAAAAAGTCAATAAAATTCCTCATATAATTTACGAAGGGAAGCTACGCAACAAACACCTTGAAGACTCATTTTGGCAGTAGTCTTTTTAAGATGCTCAATCGAACATGTTGTAAGGAGAAAAGTGATACGCTTTTTGTGAGGTATTCGGCATGGTTTTTCATGGTATAAGACGACATAGGTCAAAATTGCCCGCGTAAAATTGTTTCCCTTTTTTGAATGCCTCTTGACAAGAGATTTTCAGGGACTCATACAATAATAATACCTGAATACAAAAGATTTCATTCAAACTTCTCGTGGTAGGGAAAAAATTATGTCGGAGCAAGAAGAAAAACATTTTTCGAAGAAAACCCAACCTCCATCTTCTGCGAGCGAGTCTGAAGAATTCGATGAGAATTTTTTCATGTTCACTCAGATGTTCAGAAACAAGGCCAAAACTCAAGCTGATGCGCTTCCTCCCTCTCAGGATCAAGTAAAAGAACCAGAACGCGAGCAAGAATTTTCATGGCCTGCTCAACAACCTGGCACAGAAGAGTTCGAGCAATTCGAGGAAAATTATTCCACCCTGAGCCAGTCATATAAGATTCAGGCCGAACATCGCTCTCAAAATGACCTTACGTTGACCGATAAGCAGCAATATGACCGTTTTTCCCGTGAGAAAGCCGACTGGGAAGTTGGTGATATTATTGATGGTCGTTATGAAATCTTAAAAGTCGTGGGGCAAGGCGGTATGGGGGTCGTGTATCTGATCTATCATCGAGAATGGGATATTCATCTGGCCGTCAAGATGCCATTGCGACATTTCGTCGCCGATGATGCCTTGAAAGCCCGCTTTCTGGTCGAAGCTCAAACCTGGGTAGATCTCGGCCTGCATCCGAATATCGTACAATGCTGGTATGTCCGAGAATTAGGTGGAATCCCGCGGGTATTTATGGATTATCTTGAGGGTGGTAGTCTGAGAGATTGGATTAAAACGGGCAAGGTGAAACCCGGAGAATTGGAGACTATTCTTGATTTTATGATCCAGGCTTGTGATGGGCTTGGATATGCTCACGAACAAGGGATACATGCCCATCGCGATGTGAAACCGGGGAATTTGTTGTTGACACACAATGGAGAATTACGCGTGACTGATTTTGGAATTGCAAAACGCACAGGAGACTTCATAACCCTTGATAGCCCGACTATTGCGCCTTTCCAGGACAAGCAGGTCTCAATCACAGTAACCGACGCAGGGTTAGGCACTCCGGAATATGCTGCGCCGGAACAATGGACAACTGCCAAACATGCCGACGCCCGGGCTGATATTTATGCCTTAGGCGGAATCTTGTTCCAATTGTGTTGTGGGCGCAGGCCTTATGATGATGGTCAACAAAAAGTTCCGCCGTACGCGCTGATTGGCCGGCATTTATTCACACAAGTCCCTGATCCGCGCCAGTTCAATGCGCATATTCCCTCTTTTCTGGCTGAACTCATCATGGCATGTCTCGCGAAAGAGCCCGATCAACGACCATCTTCAATGGCGGTTCTGCGAGACAGGTTGGTGTGGTGTTATCAGCGAATTCTTGGAAAACCCTACCCGAGAGAGGTCCCGCAGGCTGCTGAACTCCGGTCGAGCACCTTGAATAATCATGCCGTCTCCCTTCTGGATTTGGGGAAAAAACAAGAGGCGCTGGCGACGTTGGAAAGAGCGTTACAATTCGATGCTCATCATTCGGAATCGGTCTATAACAAAGCTCTATTGGAATGGCGGGATGAGAGCATTACTGATGATGAAGTCGTCCGTCGTTTGAAAGAGGCGAAACAAGCGAGCTGGCGTGCCGGGTTGTATCTTGGTTTTATCCATCTTGAGCGAGCATCGGCAGACGAGGCGGAAAAAGAGTTGATAGAAGCGCTCCAGATTGATGAATTGGCGCGTAATAATTTTGCCTGGCGTGCTCTGGGTGACGCTTTGATGGCTCAGGAAAAATTTACAGAGGCAGAAAATGCTTATACCAATGCGCTTAAACTCACACCGGGAGATGGACTGACGGTGCAAAGGCAGGAATTGGCGCAACAAAAAACTCGCCAACAGCAGGGGCAGATTATTTTCCCCTGGCCTCATTGTCTCCATACCTATGTCGGTTATCCTGACTGGCCTCAGATGATGATGTTGACTTCCGATGGGCGTTTCGCTTTTCTGGGAAAAGAAGATGACTTGAAATTGTGGGATCTTGAGACTGGCCGGTTCTTTTGGACATTTTCATGGTCTGACAAGATGAATATCTGGACGTTCAAGGGGTATGCCGGCAGCAGTACCTCGCTTGCTATGACATCGGATGCGAAATTAGCGGTTTCAGGCGGAAGTTATGATCCGAACGTCTATGTGTGGGACGTTGAGACCGGCGATTGTCGCAGAATACTTCGAGGGCATACTCATGAAATCCGATCCCTCGCCATCACCTCTGGCGACCGCTATCTTGTATCGGGAAGCGCTGATAACACGATTCGAATTTGGGAATTGGCAACAGGCACATGTATACGTATTTTCCAGGGCCTGGAAAAAGAGATGACCACGGTCAGTATGACTCCGGATAATCAGTGGATTCTGGTAGGAGGAAGAAAATTTCTATGGCTGTTAGATTTTCAGTCCGGAAAATACCAGCGTAGATACAGAGGACATAGAGATGATATCACGGCTGTCATGGTGACTCCTGATGGAGATGCCCTTATTTCCGCAAGCAATGATACGACCTTACGTCTGTGGAAACTTCAGTCCGGCAAGTGTATGCGGGTATTTACAGGGCACAGTAAAAGCGTGACGAGCCTCGCGCTCACCTTTGATGCCAAAACGCTGGTTTCTGCCAGTGCAGATAAAACCTTACGGGTTTGGGAGATGTCTTCCGGAAAATGTCAGTATGTTTTGGAAGGTCATAAAAGCGCAATTACTGCTGTGGCGGTGACTCCTGACGGACGTTTCGCAATTTCTCTCTCACGCGATAAAACTTCGCGATTGTGGAGTTTGCATACAGGAAAATGTTTAAAAGTCTTTAAAGAGTATACTTATTGGTTAGAAGCAATTGCGATGAGTCCGGATGGGCGTTGCGCCCTGATGGGGAACCACATCGAGATGCGCTTGAAAGATCTCGGAAAAGGCAACTATCTGCGAAGATTTGTCCGTGAAAGAATGAACGGACAGTTCTCAGAGGAGGAGCCTGGGAAGACTCCTGTTCGGTTTTGGCCGCTTCCCCCAGGCGAATGTTTTGTCACAATTAAAGGGCGTGGAGATACACAAACTGCGGTCTCCGTCACTCAAAATGGACGTTTTGCCTTAGCGGGAAGTCGCAACGAAACCCTCTGCCTATGGGATCTTTTAACAGAGCGGAATCTCTGGATGTTCAGAGGAGAACATGGTTTTCAGATTTTCAAAAAGCATCGCAATCGGATCAATAAACTTGCGCTGACCTTTGATGAAAGCGTGGCAGTGTCGGGATGGATGGATGCAAACTTGCGCGTCTGGGATCTGCAAAGCGGGAAATGTGTGCGGGTTCTTGAAGGGCATGCCAGGCGTGTCACGGCGGTCGCCGTCACTCCAGATGGTCGGTTTGCTCTATCGGGAAGCCTTGATACGACGTTACGTGTGTGGGATCTGAAGGCAGGGAAAAGCCTGCGGCTCTTTGAAGGGCATGAGGGGCCAGTGACGGCGGTCGCGATCACTCCGGACGGTCGGTTTGGCATTTCAGGAAGCACTGATAAAACCTTAAGATTATGGGAGTTGCAAACGGGGAAATGCCTGCGAACTTTTAAAGAACATGAAGAAACCGTGGCTGCCGTGGCAATTACGCCGGATGGGCAATTTGCGCTCTCGGGAAGTGCTGATAAGGTGTTGCGCTTATGGGGATTAGATGCCAGATTACAACGTTCCCGCGCGGCTTTTCAGGTCTGTCGGCAGCGAGAACCCTGGGAATTAACGACATTGAAAAAACGATTCCGTAAATACCTGGATCATGCCGCGTCCGCCATAAAAACCGGAAAACCCGCAACAGCCTATACCTTTCTATCATTAGCCCGATCGCTTCCGGGATATGAACGGGATCCGAACATTCATACTCTCAATGCCCATCTGAGCAAAATTCTCCACAGAAAGAACTTGCGCGGAGGACGATTGTTGCGAATCATGAAAGGACATGAAAGTGTAATTACGTCCGTAGTTGTCAGCATGGACGAACGCTTTGTGCTTTCAGGCAGCCGCGATAATACGCTGCGATTGTGGACCCTGATGACGGGCAAATGCTTGCGAGTGTTTACAGGGCATACGGGACATGTCGTCTGTGTGACCATGACTGCCGATCGCTATTTCGCTGTATCGGCAAGTTGGGATAATACCGTGCGCTTATGGGCCTTGGCCACAGGAGAAAGTTTAAAAACGTTCAAAGGACACGATGATTACGTGCGATGTGTGGCTGTGACTCCGGAGGGACGCTTTGCGCTTTCGGGCGGTAACGATAAAACCCTGCGCCTATGGTCGCTGGCAACAGAGAAATATCTTGAAATTTTTCAAGGTTTGCGTATACCTCTAGAAGACGCTTATAAATCTGCTGAACTGACTACCGATAAATGTTTGCGCACCTTTCGAGGTCATGAAGGGGAAGTTGATACCCTTGCAATCACTCCCGACGGACGCTTTGTTGTCTCAGGCAGTTGGGATATGACCCTGCGAATGTGGGAGATTGTCACAGGGAAATGTGTGCGGGTTTTAAAAGGCCATCAAGATTATGTCACTGCCGTGGCGATTACGCCAAACGGACGTTTTGCTCTTTCAGGCAGCCGCGATAAAATGCTGCGATTGTGGAATCTCTCCACCGGAAAATGCGTCAGTATTTTGCAAGGCCATACCGATTATATTTCCTCGGTTGCAATTACCTCTGATGGTCGCTTTGCGCTCTCAGGAAGTTGGGATAAAACTATCCGGGTCTGGAAACTCGAAACGGGAACCTGTCTGCGGGTATTTGAAAGACATCAGGAAAGCGTCGAAACTGTCACGATCACGCTTGATGGACATTATGTAGTATCGGGCAGTCGTGATAAGACCTTGCAAATATGGGAATTGGATTGGGAACTTGGCCCCGC
Organism: Candidatus Vecturithrix sp.; assembly: GCA_040772385.1. Taxonomy (GTDB): domain Bacteria; phylum Moduliflexota; class Moduliflexia; order Moduliflexales; family Moduliflexaceae; genus Vecturithrix. The sequence continues at coordinate 2,732,540 of JAXGYF010000001.1, forward strand.
CAGGATATCGTAATTTTTGCCTTTGATCGTTAACGGGTACAAAGAATCACTATTGACGATCTCTGTCAGGATTTGGCAGCATGCTTTGACTTCTCTCAGGAAAATTTTTCTGGTGACAATTACACCTGATAAATAATTGATTGTCTTAACTTATTAAGATGGTGACGCTGCTATTGTAATACATCTGGGGACAATCAATGCCTATGCAGTAGGAATACGGAGAGAGGGATGTCATGAAAGTGGAACTTCAGGTAATTGCCGGACCTGCGGCAGGACAACAGTTTACGTTTGATAAACCGGATTGCTTTCTTTTTGGCCGCTCTGAAGAGGCACATATTTCACTGCCGAATGATCCCTATGTGTCGCGTCAGCATTTTTTACTCGAGATTTCTCCGCCGGATTGTAAACTGAGGGATCTAAACAGCAAGAATGGCGTGTTTGTGAACGGCATTCGTTATGGCGGACGCAAGCCTCCGATTCCGGGTATACAACAGGCTCCGGATGGCGTCAGAGAAGTTCACCTGAAAGATCGTGATGAGATTATTGTTGGTGATACTCGCATCTGTATCTCTATTGAGCACGTATCCGGGGGCTCTGCCAACAGACTGGCTATTCCTCAGATAACCGCAGACGTTCCAAAGATTCCAGGCTATCGCATTGAGCAGACACTCGATCAGGGTAAAATGGGAGTTGTGTATAAAGCCAGCGAACACGCCACCGGAGCAACCGTGGCCCTGAAAATCGTGTCGTCCCGTACAGTTTTCGATTCAGGCAAAATTCGACAATTTCAGCGAGAACTTGAAGTATTGAGCCAACTTCGGCATCACCATATTGTGCGCTTATTTCGCTATGGACAGGTAGAAGGTAAATTCTATTTTGTCTCTGAATATATTGATGGGATGAATGTCGCGCAATTATGTGAGACGAGAGGCGGGACCCTTTCGCTTGCAGAAGCAGTGCCTCTTATGCTTGGCATTCTTGATGGGTTAGCGTACGCTCATCGCGTGAAGATTACCATACACACCCCTCAAGGCACAGATAGAGTATTTCGAGGGATTGTCCATCAGGATCTCAAACCGCAAAATATTCTTGTGACCCACCAGAAAGGAGCCTGGTGTGCGAAAATTACAGATTTTGGTCTCTCAAAAGCATTTGAAGCCTCAGGACTCACGAATATTACATCTCCGGATCAGATCCTGCGCGCGCCGATCTATTGGCCGCGTGAGCAGATTACCCACTATACGCACCCTGTTCCTGCAAGCGATGTGTTCGCAATTGCTGCGGTGTTTTATGAAATGTTAACCGGCCATTGGGTTCGTGACGGTTTTCATGAATTGCTCCACAAGATGGCTCAACATGGAAAACTTCCTTCTATTTCTGACTATTTCCAGGTAATTCTTGCTAACCCGGCCATTCCTATTCGCCACCGTTGCCAAAACATCCCGGAACCGCTGGCGGACGTTCTTGATCGAGCCTTACGTGAATCCGCTATTCCTCAGAATCCGGTTAAGATGAACGAAATGTTGCGTAATCTTCGTTATTCTGACGCACAGGAATTACGTAATGCATTGATGCAGGCGTTCCAGAAGATTCATATTGTAATGCCGAAAAGCCAACAACCGCTGCCGCAACCTCGTAAAAATTCTCCGCCAGAAGTTAATACGCCTGTCGTCGGGGCAGTGGTGTATTCATCCCTTGCGGCAGCCAAAAGAACAGAAGTTGCGCTATGTATGTTGGATTTGGAGCACTCAACACAATATGTCCTTGATAAAGGCGATACCTCGTTTAGTACCTTAATTGGCGATATGTATCGAAGAATAAAAAACCACACTTCAGCGTTAGATCTGATTTTTCTGAAATGTACCGGCGATGGATTTTTGTTAGTGTTTCAAACGATGTCAGCAGCATGTTCCCTGGCCGTGTCCTTTTTAGAACTCCCTGTTCATGCGGAAGTTCGCGTCAGAATTGGATTACATTGGGGGTATGTGAGAAGCGGGCCTGACGGCGATATTTTGGGAACGGAAGTGTCTCGAGTGGCACGGATTGAAGAGGTAAAACGCGAAGATCGGATAGCGCGGCCAGAGCACCCTCTCCTTCTTCCGGAAGCCAATCGAATTTTGATTAGCAAGGCCGGGCTAAGCCAGCTTCCTCTTTCTTTGCAGAGCCAATTCAAATCTCTGGGAATATTCAGATTACGAGGCTTTGCAGAGCCTTCTGAACTCTGGAACTTCAGCAGGTGTTGTGAATGAGATGGTTATTTGTTGACAATTTTGTCAATGGTTACTATGAAGTAATTTATGAAAAGTTCTATTATTTGGCCATAGATTTGGGGAATTTTTCATCATGCTTGAGACGAGAATGAGGGGATTATGACGATTCGAGCTGTAGGGTTAACAGATACCGGGTCGAAGCGAATGCATAACGAAGATGCGTTGCTTTGTGATGTTTCCGCCGACCTGTTCATCGTCGCCGACGGGATGGGAGGGAGAGCAGCGGGTGAAACCGCAAGTAAGGCGGTCATTACCTTGATCCCCCTTATACTGCGGGAAAAGTTCGCGTGTTGTGAACATCCGACCCCTGATATGATTGTGACAGCATTACATGATACCCTCTGTGAGTTAAGTCAGGATCTCTATCAACAATCCCAAAATCTTCCTGAAGTTCGAGGCCTCGGTTCAACCGTCGCGATTTTGTTGTTTCGAGATCAACATGCGTATATCGCGTGCGCTGGCGATAGCCGGGTGTATGTATTGCGCCAGCAACAATTACTCCAGATCACTGAAGATCAAACGATTGCAGCATCCTTGATTCGTACAGGTCATCTTAATCCGGACATAGCTAAAGCACATCCCTTGAGTCATGCGCTGGAAGAATATATCGGCAAAGAAGGCGACTTGCACCCCGGGATCTGGAAAAACACTGTCCAGGAGCACGATCGCTGGCTGTTATGTTCTGATGGTCTGACAAAAGGATTATCCGAACACGAATTATTCACCATACTGCTTCTGCCATCTCCGCCCGGGGACGTCTGTGAGGCGCTCATTTCGACAGCCAAACAACAGGATGGAACTGACAACATTACCGCCATTGTGGTGGATATTGTCAGTCTGTAAGCCCTCTTAGTATCTTTGGAAACAGGGCCGCATAAAAAGAGGACAGCATGCCAGAAAAAGATGAGCACATTGTCGCGAAAAGGCTTGAAAACGTGTCATCCGATGAGCACACGCTGACCCAAAAAAAGGGTGAACGTGTCGCAGAGGACAAGACTCTGGCGTCAAAGGGAAACCAAGATCTGTCTGCCCAGGCAGAGGGAGGCGTATCTCAGCAAGGGGGAGCCTTAATAACCGGTCAAGGGCAAGATACGACTCCAACACAAGTAACGTTTACAGCCCGCCAGAGGGAGAGGACGGATCAGAGTCGGATGACAGTGACGGGTGGAAAGGTGGATGAAAAGACTCGGACCGTGCGAACCGTGTCGTCGCCAGGAAAACGTTCTCAGGTCGATCTGACACAATCTCGTTCTGTCGGCGGAGGCACCGGAGAACTGGTTGACAAAGTCAACTGGGAAACTGGCGATGTCATTGACGGACGCTTTGAAGTCAAAGAAATTATCGGGCAAGGCGGAATGGGCATTGTGTATCGCATTCACCATCGAGAATGGAAGCTCGATCTGGCAGTCAAAATGCCTCTTGAATATCTGGTGGCCGATGAAGCCTCAAAAGCTCGATTTATTCAGGAAGCTCAAACCTGGGTTGATTTAGGCTTACACCCGAATATTGTCCAGTGTTGGTATGTACGCGAACTCGGTGGGGTTCCCCGGGTATTTATGGACTATATTAGCGGTGGGAGTTTGAAAGATTGGATCAAGCTCGGAAAAGTCACGCCCGGGCAATGGGATAAAATTCTTGATCTGGCGATTCAAGCCTGTGATGGGTTAGGATATGCGCATGAGCGCGGCGTGGAAGTCCATCGTGATGTCAAACCCGGGAATATGTTACTGACAGAGTCCGGCGATCTCCTGGTGACGGATTTTGGAATTGTGAAACGAGAAGGAGCGGCAGAACCTCAGAACATCAGAACGTCAGAAACGCAGAACACCAGAACATCGAACGCTGCGATCACGATGACCGGATCGGAATTAGGCACTCCGGAATATGGCGCACCTGAACAATGGGGACAGGCCAGATATGCGGATGGTCGGGCGGATATTTATGCTCTGGGAGTCATCTTGTTTGAAATGTGCTGTGGCCGCCGACCGTATGATGATGGAAGTCATGCTGAACCGGCTCATGTGATTATCGGGCGCCATTTATCGTCGCCGGTTCCGGATCCTCGGACATTGAATCAGCAGATACCTCCCTCATTGACGCACATCATTCTGAAATGCCTTGAAAAAGATCCTGACAAACGACCGGGAAAGATGCTTGATCTTCGACAGGAGCTTGCTGAAAGCTATCGTGAAATCGTTGGAAAACATTATCGCAGAATGGTGCCCCAGGCGGCGGATCTTCGGTCGGATGCCCTGAATAATCGCGCGGTGTCCCTGCTTGATCTGGAACAAGAAGCGGAAGCTTTTGATTCCTGGAATGAAGCTCTCAAGCTTGATGCGTATCATCCGGAATCAGTCTATAACAAACATGTAATCCTGTGGCGTCAGGCGCACATCACCGATGATGATGTTGTCAGGCAAGTCGAAGAAGCCAAGCATGTGAGTAAACGATCGAATTTATATCTTGGCCTTCTTCATCTGGAACGAACAGCGGCCGACGAAGCTGAAGAAGAATTTCTGACCGCTCTGGAAGATTCGGAGCTAGGGCAAAACGGTTCTTTATGGCGGGCCCTGGGAGACGCACGTTTAAGTCAAGGAAAATATGCTGAGGCCGAAGAAGCCTACCAAAAAGCCCTGGAACTGATTCCAGGAGACGCTGAATGTCTTGAACGGCTCATTCTTGCCCAAACGTCTACTCGGATGTACAGGGGACAGGTGTTTTTTGCCTGGCAGCGCTGCTCGCGATCTCTTCAAAGTGGACACCAGGGGGAAGTGACCGCAATTGCCGTGACAGCAGACGGGCGGTATGCGATTTCCGCTGGTGAAGATAAAACCCTGCGCCTCTGGGATTTAGTTACGCATGAATGGATCAGATCCTTTCGCGGCCATGATGATCAGGTGTTGTCTGTCTCTATCAGCCCGGACGGTCACATTGCGGTTTCCGGCAGTCGCGATAAAACGTTACGCGTTTGGGAAGTGAAAACAGGGAAATATTTGCGGACATTACGCGGTCATGCCGACTGGGTGAATATCGTCGCGATTCTCCCGAATGGACGACATGTGGTGTCGGGTAGTCGCGATAAAACTCTGCGCTTGTGGGATCTGATGACTGGTAATTGCCTGTGGACCTCGGATAAATTTAAAAACTGGCTGAATGCCCTGGCAATAACGCCTGACGGACGATATGCGCTGACAGGACATGATGAAGAAAATCTCTATCTCTGGGATCTCACGACCGGGAAACTCACCGAGCGAAAATATTACGGAGCGTCCCTGGAGGTGTTAGGATTTTACTGGTCGGCCGTATCCTCACTCGCAATTACTTCTGACGGACAATACGCCTTTGATGGCAGTCAAAATGCGCTGGTCAGAGTCTGGGATATGAAGAGCGGACAGGTCTTACGCACCTTGAAAGCGCATGATGAAAGCGTCACCAGCCTGGCGATCACCTCCGACGGCCGTTTTGCGATTTCAGGCAGTGAGGATACCACTCTCTGTGTCTGGGATCTGGACAAAAATCAACCGGCCTGGACCTTTGAAGGCCATCATGCCGGAGTGACGGGCATATCCGTCACCTCCAACAGTCGGCTTCTGGTTTCCGGCAGCCGAGATGGCACTGTGCGGATATGGGATCTGGAAAAACGTGAACCGGCCTGGACTTTTTGGGAAGAGCAAGGCCATAAAGATGCCATTTTGGCCTTAGCCCTCGCGCTCAATGGACGTTTTGTTGTGTCAGCCGGCCAGGATATGACCCTGAGAATGTGGGATCTCAACACCGGCAAATGCCTGAAAACCTATCAAGGGCATAGGAAAGATGTCACAGCAATTGCAGTGACGCCAGATGGCCGCTTTGCAGTCTCAGGAAGCCGTGATAGCACGCTGGCCCTCTGGGAACTTGGAACAACAACGTGCCTGCGCGTATTTAACGGGCATCAAAAAGATGTGACGGCCGTGACGATAAGTCCCGATGGACGTATGGCCATATCAGCGAGTGAAGATCATACCCTGCGAGCGTGGGACCTCCAGACAGGCAACTGTCTGCAGGTGTACGACGATCATCAGGATGGAGTCACTTCTGTCGCGATGTCTCCTGACGGACGTTTTCTGGTGTCCGGTAGTCGTGATCAGACGCTTCGTCTATGGAATGCGAGCACCGGCAAATGCCTGAAAACCTATACGGGGCATCGAGGAGAAATCAGAGCCGTGGCCATTACATCAGACGGGCGGTTTGTGGTGTCAGCCGGGGCAGATAGCACGTTACGACTCTGGTATCTGTCAACGGGCAGTTGCCTGCGGACGTATGCAGGGCATCGTGAACGAGTTAACACTGTCGTCTTTACGTCCGATCGGAATATGATTGTGTCAGGCAGTGATGACAGTACCGTGCGCTTATGGGATTTCACAACGACGAAATGTTTGCGGACCTTGAAGGGACATCATGAGGCAGTAACATCCGTCACCGTTTCCTCAGACGGACAATTTATCGTTTCAGGAAGCCGTGATGCAACCATTCGAGTGTGGAATCTGGATCTGTCTGAGGCTCAATGCTATGAAGCCGCCTTACAGGTCTGCCGTCAGCAAAACCATGAACAACTGCAATGGTCGGCCGATCGCTTTCGAAAACGGATGGCCTGGGCCCAAACGGCCTGGAGAAATGGCAAAGCGACGGTCGCTTACCGGTACCTCACACAAGCTCGCTCTATTCCAGGCTATGAACGTGCGCCCGAATCCTTGAAATTGAATGCACTCATTGCAAAAGTGCTGCAAAGGGGGACATTAAGAGGAGACTGGCTGCTCTGGACCGGTGAAGAACATCATCAAGGGGTCACTTCGGTTGCTGTCAGCCCGGATGGACGCCATGCGGTGTCGGGCAGCCTCGATACCACGCTGCGTTTGTGGGATATTGAAACCGGGAAATGTCTGCGCCTCTTTGATGGTCATTGGTTAGGTATCACCTCTGTTGCGATCACCCCTGATGCGCGTTTTGTGGTGTCTGCCAGCGAGGATGCGGCGTTACGATTGTGGGATTTAGCTTCCGCCCAATGTCTTCGAGTATATGAAGGCCATGAACAGGAAGTCACCACGGTGACGATGTCGAGTTATGGGCGGTTTATTCTTTCAGGAAGTAAAGATGGCACTGTCCGGCTGTGGAATCCGTCCACCACCGAATGCGTGCAAGTGTTTACAGGTCACCGGCGCGGAGTGACGGCCGTGACCATGACGCCTGATCGGCGCATTGTGATTTCCGCAAGCGACGACAGAACAATTCGTTTCTGGGAACGAGCCACGGGCAAATGTCTGCGCGTGCTAAAGGGCCACAAACATCGCGTGACAGCGGTGCTCGTGACTCCTGATGGGCGGTTTCTTTTGTCTGCAAGCGCGGATCAAACCTTACGTCTGTGGCGGATCTCGACCGCCAAATGCGTGCTGATACTCAAAGGCCATGATCACGAAATCACTTCAATGACGATGACTACGGACGGGCGTTTCGTTTTTTCAGGCAGCCTGGACAAAACCATCAAACTCTGGGATTTGGCCAGAGGAGAATGTTTATGGACTTTCAAATGGCATAAACAAGGCGTGTCGGCGGTCGCCATCACTCCCGACGGACGGTTTGTCCTTTCAGGAAGCGAGGACCATTCAGTGCGGTTATGCGAACTCGATTGGGAATTAGATACGAGCGGAACTATTCTGGCTGTTGGAGAAAATGGACCTCGGGGGGCTCATTTTCTTTCCGGTTTGACAGCTTTGTTCAGAAATAGAAAAAAAAGTGGTTAAAATAACGAAAGTGATTAAAATTGGTCAGCGATAAAAATTCAAAAAGCCTCCTGACACTTTAGGCACTTCAGTTATTTGTACGTTATGCGGGTAGATATTGCCATTACTGCGGGTCCTGCCAAAGGTCAGCGATTTACCTTTGATAAACCGGATCGTTTTTTGTTTGGTCGCTCAACCGAGGCGCGCGTGTCTTTACCTGCTGATCCGTATGTCTCGCGCCGACATTTCCTGCTCGAAATTTCTCCGCCAGAATGTAAACTGACGGATCTCGATAGCAAAAACGGAACAATTGTCAATGGCATTCGCTATGGCGGAAAAAAACCGCTGCGGGCAGAAATCATGCAAGCCCCGGATGATGTGAAAGAGGTCTATTTGAAAGATGGAGATGAAATTATTGTGGGAGATACCCATCTGCATATTTCGTTGAGCAAGCTTTCTGATCGCGAATATCCTGGCAGAGAATCAACGATTTCCCATACTCATCCCCCTGTTCCTCTGCCTACGAAGGCCCTGCCTGTGCCCAACCTCCGAGCAGAAACCGGGAAAGACGCGCATCATGCCGGAATTCTTAAGAAAATGCTGAAGGAAGCGGCTGACGCCCAAAAAGTTGTCCCGAACGCCCCTGACATCCAGGGGTATCGCATTGAAGATTTAATTGATCGAGGAGGAATGGGAATTGTTTATAAAGCCCGAAATCTTGCTACCGGACAGATTGTAGCGATTAAAACCATGTTGCCTCACATGGCGACGGAGCAGGAGAATGTCACGACATTCCTGCGTGAAATCGAAGTGATGCAGCAGCTGACACATCCGAATATTGTCCAATTGTTTGACCACGGCAGAACGACTGACACGTTCTATTTTGTCCTGGAGTTTGTTGATGGCATGAATCTGCACCAACTCATCCAAACCAGGAAAAGCCCAATTCCGCTTGAAGAAGCCATTCCAATCATGTCAGGAACGCTCGACGGATTAGCCTATGCGCACCACGCTAAAGTCACCATGGAGATTTCCTCAGGAGAAAAGAGCGCGTTTACCGGAATCGTCCATCGTGATCTGAAACCGCAAAACATCTTAGTCGGGCGCTCAGGGACCCAGTGGGTTGCTAAAATTTCGGACTTTGGCATCTCCAAAAGTTTTGAGTCGGCCGGGTTTACCAATATTACTAAACCAGGGGATGTGCTAGGAACGCCAATGTATTGGCCGCGTGAACAAATTACGCATTATCGCTACCTGAACCCTGCGACAGATGTGTTTTCCGTGGCGGCGGTGTTTTATGAGTTACTGACCGGAAAATGGGTCAGAGAAGGCTTTGAGGCCCTATTTGAACGCTGCCGGCAGAATAAACGCATCGCTTCAATTTCCGATTATATGAATGTGATTGTCAAAAATCCGGCGATCCCGATTCGACGGCGCAATCCTGATATTCCCGAGCCGGTCGCGGCGGTCATTGATCGCGCCTTGCAAGAAGCGGAAGTGCCTTATGATGAAAAAGAAATGCGGAAAGCGCTGGCGCGATTGCGTTATGCTGATGCACGCGTCTTCCTCGATGAATTCACCAAGGCGCTTCGAGAAGTTGGCTTATTGGATAAATCTCTGCCTCCTCCTGTATCTCCCGAACCTGTGGAACCGAAAAAAGCAGCAGGCTCTCGCATCAAAGAAGAAGCCGTTCCGTCAGATTTCTTGAATGCTGACTGGCAGGAGTCATTACAACTGCCTGACCTGGCTCAGCACGATCTGTCCGCTCAGGCAGGTTCGTTTTTTTATTCGATTATTCACCAGGCATCGCGCAAAAAGGTCGCGTTACTTGTCCTTGATCTGAGAGAATCCTCGGAATATCTGCGCGAAGTTGGTGATACCTATTTTTCGAACATCATCGGGACCATCTATAAACGTGTCAAAAACCACGACTCTGCCCTGGAACTGATCTTTTTAAAATCAACTGGTGATGGGTTTCTGGCGGTGTTTAATACTGCGCCCGCCGCGTTTGCTCTGGCCTCTTCCTTTTTAGCCACCCCGATTCACCCTGGCATTCAGGTCCGGATGGCGTTACACTGGGGGCCGGTAAAATCCGGCCCGGCTGGCGATGTGCTCGGGGTTGAAGTCCACCGGGTTTTTCGCATGGAAAGCGTACAAATGAAAGATCAAATCGATTCGTCAACCCCTAAAACTTCTTTGCCGATTTCCAATCGAATTGTTGTTTCGCGCTATGCCTTGGATCGCCTTTCTCCTGCTGAACACGCTCAATTCAGCTATGCCGGCAAATTTCTGTTGAAAGGGTTTGATGACCTGTGTGAACTGTGGGTTTATACAAAGTAAAAGAGGGAAAGGGCAGAAAATGAAGAGATGAGAGATAAAGAAAATATACTCGTGAAGGTGTAAAAGTGGATTTTACCGCAAAGAACTCAGAGTCACGGAACTCTGCGACCTCTGTGGTGAAAAAACTAAAAGAAAGGATAAAAGACTCATCTTCTTCTCTGCTTAAGGACCATGCGTGTGATGCCAGCGATAAGTCCTGTCCCATAAGCCAGGTGCATGGCGAGAGACCAGAGCGGGAGAAGTAACACGGGCCAGGGATCTTGTTCATGAAACAGCAACCGGAGTGTTGAGATAAGTGCGTAGAGCCCATAAATCAGGAGTGGAAAAAATATCCACCAGGGGGGAATGATTATCAGGCTAATACTAAGGCAGCCCGCAAGATAGCCTAATAGCCCTAGAGGGGCGAGAAACACCAGGGAACTCCAGGAGAATCCTTCTACCTCTAGTTGTTCAGTCCGTCCTCTGCCGTAACGCAGAAATTGTGCCAGAAAGTCACGAATCCGTGTGCGGCGAGAACGATAGATCACCGCGTCAGGATCATAAAGAAACCGATACCCTTTCCTGGTGAGGCGATTGATGAATTCATTCTCCTCATTCGGATACAGGCTCTCATTCAAGCCGTTTTCCTGTAAAAAGATGTCGCGGCGCACACTCAGGTTGCACAAGATCAGTTCTTTTTCATCGGTCTCGCGTACCCTGCCAATTGATTTGTAACGGGCTGCCATCTTGAAATGCGCAAACGGCGAGGCCAGGGCATAGCCAAAGGACTTTTGCAGGAAATTATCAGTTTCAGGTGTAAGGTTAGGCCCCCCAACTCCGGCCAGATCGTCTCGTTCCTGATAATGTTGCGCTACTTGAGCGAAGAGACCGGGTGTGGCGATGGAATCATTATCGAGAAAATAGAGAATCTCCCCTTTGGCCTTCATCGCTGCGCGATTACGCTGCTGTGAAGGATTTTCACCGATCTCTTCTAAAATTTCAAGCTGCTCCTGCGGATAATCACACTGCAAAATGGCCTGAATCGCCTGCTCGGCCGAATCCTGGCTTCGTCTGGGAAGAATCACGGAAATTGTCGGGATATTCATGAATTCTGCTCATCAAAATATTTCATTCGACAGGCTCATAGAGAAATTTATTGACTTTTTTGTCGAAACTAAACACCTTCGCCTTGTGTATCTTCTTGTATCCAATGAGTAGTGCATCCACAAAGTCCAATTTGTGTTCCGAGAAAATTTGAAATGCCTTTTTTAATACAGCTTCATCAGTGCTGTGAATATTGGGGTACTTGAGCAAACCTGAGATGCCTTCCCGAATTTCTGTTCGTTCAGCCTGATACACACCCTCAAGCCCATAGACCACTTCGGCGAGTACCTCAAAGGAAAGTTCGATCTCCTCGTGTTCAAGGATGTTTTGGGCTTTTTGAGCCAGTTCTTCATTTGCGTCAACGAATTGCATGTTTCTCTTTCATCGCCAGTTTCCAGGCGTCCTTTTCCTGCTCAATCAACGCGGGATTGGCATATTGATGAAGATACCCCCTGACACGTGTGACGTCAATGGATTCCTCTGATTTTTCAAGCTTTTTTTCAGGCTGTTCAAGAGGGAGAATAATAATTTCCACCTGTTGCCCAAGGTATTTTCCCATATTTTTGATCATGAGAGAGTCAGACACGACGGTCTCAATAGAACGTATAGCTTCCATAATATCTCTCCCTCCTCCCCTCATTCTTCACCAGAACTTTCCAAAGATGTCAAGGGGAAAATTTGCCTGAAATGTTCTCTGATTGTTTATCGTGCTCGCCACCTCTTCCTTCCCCATGCCAATTCCAGGAGTCGAAACCCAAGCGGGACAAGTGTGCCGCCGGCTGACCGGCCAGCCGCCGCACAATCACGACATGCCATGCTCTCCAAACAATACCTTTCTGTTGTATCACAACCTCTTAAGAGGTCATAGATCTGAAAAGAACCGGGTATCATAGCGCACCCCGTCATCCATCAAGCCGGTACGATCCAGTTCCTTCCCGGTATAGGTGTAGGGTGGTTTCTCGCTGCTGCTATAGTTCATGGCTTCTTCTGAAGGCCGGGCGGTAATACTGGTGACTGAAGCGTATAGATCCCTTTCAGGGAATATTGGTTTTCGAGGGTCTCTCTATTCCAGGGTGGCGCTGTGCTGACCCTGGGCTACGATATGTACCTCCTTCGGGGGGAAGGTTCTTTGCCCTGAAAGGGCTTCATACAGTCACCCTGGGGATCGAAGAGAGCGCCCGTCCCTTTTTCCCTGAAAGGGATGCATAACCCTGTGCAGCCAGATGAACACACCACTCTTCTGCTGCGCCAGACGCAAATCATCTCGTTGGGCAATGTCAAAGAACGGCATGCGACGCGTTGCTGCCCTGAAAGGACTGGGAGAGATTCGCCCAGGGGCAGCGCAGTACCCCCCCGGACAGAAGCAGGGCTGTTAGGTTCTAAACATGTCGTGTCTGGCGGCCCAGCCATCAATGGCTGGTCTCAAAGCGCAAGCAGGCTGAAGCCCGCTTCACATCGGTGGAGGGCGCTTGAGCGTCCTTGCGCGGTGAGACTGACGCTTGATCGCCAGAACCGACGCCTGCGCTACCGGCTGACCGGCCAGCCGCCGCACCATCACGAACACCGGAAGGCCGCAGCCACAACCTGGGGTGGCATTATCCCCTCCTGCATAGAGGTCTGTTCAATGATGGTGTTCAAGCAGCGATCTGTTCTTCCACGAGCAAACGAGTGTGCCCTTCTTGCGCCAGATAATGCACGTGATCCGGCATACCTTGTGGCAGAAGTCTTATTCAGCAAATGACCACTCTTTTTGCTGACTGTGATATTCATGAAATGGTCCCAATGGCGGTTGATAATAGGACAATTCAAAATACCCGTCATACACATCTACGGTAATTTTGGTCGCCAGGATACCATAGACAATACGTTGACGTAGATGATAGCGCTTGAACTCTTCTAAAAGATTATCGGGATATTTTCCATGGGTAAGATGGAACGATTCTAACATCGCAATAATTTTTAACAACTCTTCATACGCATACTCATCTATTTTTTTTGCACTCATCATCAGCAGCAGATAGCAGCTAATCAATATACCTATAATAAACAGTATGCTATACAAGATGTGTTTCATGGCTCGTTTCCCCTGCGAATTGGCTCATTGGGATGATCTTCATTAAAATCAATTTTGCTCCACAATGATTCTGGAAAGTAGGAGCGAAGAGATGAGGGAGGACTCCCCTGTTCGACTTGTTGATCGATTTGGTTTTTGACGCCTTTCGGATAAAAACTTTTAATCTCTTCAAGTTTTTCTTGAGCAAGTTTCGCTTCATGACGAAGTTCTTCTGAAAATCGTTCTCCCTTCATCACTTCTTGTAAAGCATCATGAAGAATTTCAAATGAAAACGTCACACAATTGGGGCCTAAGAGGTTCCAGTCGTTTTGCATATATCGTTCATGCAGCGACAATGGGTTCTGACTTTTCATCTTCTCTTTGATCTTATCGGGAATCTGTGATAAACCTTTTTCAAACACGTCTTTGAATTTATGGGCAACCAGATGATCTAATTGCTGGCTGACAGAGATGCGATATAATGTCCCTCCATGTTTTTTCAAAACGTACGGTTCACTGTAAAATCGAATGTTCCAGCCTGCATATGTACCATGATACCGTCCAAAATCATAATTTTTGATCAGGTCTCCTTGTTCATTTCGTTGAAACTCAGATGAGTATCCAATTTCTGAATCATAATCCTTTTCATAAACTTGTACTCCAACATGTCCGGCACCTTCAGTATGCACATAAACAGAAAAATGCCCGGTCGGATCATTATACCGGTTCGGATTATTCAGGGCGTAGGAGTAGCGGTTCAGACCTTGCGGGCCAGCGTCATAGACGCTGTCGGCGGTGGTGAAGCGGCACAGCACCGGGTCATAATAGCGCGCGCCGTAATACAGCAAACCGGTACGATCCAGTTCTTTTCCGGTATAGGTGTACGGCGGCGCATCGCCGGCGCCGGTGTTCTGGGCTTCTTCCCCAAAGGCCCGGTACGCCAGCCGTCTGACCTCAGTCCCATTCTCAGCGGTGATCACGGTGGCCGAGTGCAGATGATCGGCATGAATCCACCTCCACACGCCATCTCGCTGCTAGGCCACGCGCTGGCCGTTGAGATAGTAGTACGTTGTCACGACGCCGGTCTCTGCGGGCGGCTCCGGTTCAGGAGGCTCGCCGCTGCCGGTCCAGAGCAGGTAGGAGAAGGGGCCGGTGGGCGCAGGCGCCTGCTCCTCGTAATAGGCGTTAAAATAAGAGGTGGTCGCGTTGTTGTCGGTTTTTTGCACGCGCCGGCCCGAAAAGTCGTACTCAAAGCGTTCGCCGCTGCTCAGGCTGATCAGGCGATTGTCCGCGTCGTACTGGAACGTGAGGTCGTTTTTTGACGCCATGTTCCCGTTGGGATCATAGCTGTAGCTGTTGAGGCCGTCGCTGAGTGCCTGGTGCGTTCCACTATTGTAGGTGTAGCTGCGGCCGTTTTTGCTCAGCAGATTGCCGGTGAGGCTGTAGCTGAAACTTTCTGCGCCGCCGATAAAATTGTGGTTGGTCTGGGCCGCCAGCCGGCCGAGGTCGTCATATTCAAAGCTCTGATCGTACAGGCTGGTGCTATCGTCGATGCCGAGGAGATTGCCGGTCTTGTTGTATGTATACGTACGGTTCATGAGCGTGCTTTGCGCGCCGTTGACCGTGATGTTCTTTAAACGGAAATTGCCCTGATCCCCTTCATTGGCCGGGTAATAACTGTAGGTCTGGCTGGCGCCGCTGCTGAAATCGATCTGCGTCATCTGACCGAAGGGATTGTAGAGCACCGCGTCCACAAGCGCCTGGCCCGGGGCCGTAGGCTGCGTGACTTCTTGCGCGGCGTTAAAGCTATAACTGGTCCAGTCGCTCTCCCCCGGATATTTGATGCCGGTCAATTGGTAGGCGTTATATTGAAATTCGGTGGTCGCGCTCTTTGCGCCAATGGTCTTTTCTTCTTTGCTGACGCGATAACGCTCATCGTACCACCATTTCGTACTGCCGCTGGTGTCGGTCACATAGCCTTGCACGCCTTTCATACGCCTCTTTTGGAACTACAGGGATTTCACATAAGCAAGGATGGTTTATCCCTGCTTATGTGAAATCCCTGTAGTTTCATTTATGCACGTCATGTATCGGAATACAATAGTTCGGACAGTTTTCGTGTGCCCCCCTTTGTCCCCCCGTAAACGGGGGGAAATGAGAAATAGGACGTCTCTTATGTACTTCCCCCCGCTTGCGGGGGGATTGAGGGGGGTGAAATCAAAACTGTCCGAAGTATTGCGGAATAATAACGGTTTATATTCGTAAAAAGTGCTGCCTTGATTTTTGTCAACAAAAAATAGAATGTTGTCGCACAGAATTTCGCCCTGAAAGGGCAAAGAGCGATATTTTCAAATCTAACAAAGTAGTAATATACACGAATGGATATTATTTATTCTGGTATTTAGAGGTTATCCGGAAACAGATCTTATGGCAGCCGTAAATACCCAGTCCCTTCGCCAGGCGGTGGTGCAATCCATCCCGCTATTGCTGAATTTTCCGACCCCGAAGTTTTGGGTGGACTATGATTGCGAGGCGGATGTCTTGTATATTAGTTTTGATCGTCCGCAGAATGCGACCGATTCGGAAATGACGGATGATGAATTCCTCTTACGGTATCGAGGTGAACAGTTGATTGGGGTCACGATTCTTGACGCCTCAAAGCGTTCATCACCGCTTTCTTGAAATCATCAAGACGTATTGGAATGCACCTGGCTCACGAAATACACGAAACACACGAAAGAAGTAGTCTTCGGTGTTTTTTATGCACTTCGCTTGTTTTAAGGACTGTGGGGACAAACCTCTCACAAGCAGGGCTGCAAATTGGCAGAAAGCTTATATGTATATTTTCTTGGAAGTTTGTCTTTCTTTTCGTGTGTTTCGTGGGCCGACCGGAATTTATTTTTTATAGTGTTGTAACGCCGGATGCTGTGTCAGGGTTTGCACAAAGTGTTCGGCGAAAATTTTATGCGCTTCCTCGCCGGGATGCCCTTCCCAGGGGCTGACTTTCATCACCTGGCCGTTATACTTCCGATAGTACTCTTCTGTCGGAATCACATCCATCCCCACCAATTGTAAAATCGTTTCAGCCAGGCGGGTGACTTTCTGACCGCGCCCGTTCATTTCCGGCGCCTGGTCGAGCACCATCGCGACGATAGGCGGCAATCCATGTTGTACGACAAAAAAATTCATTGCCGTCACATCGCGGGTGAAACGAATTTGATATTGATAGACATCGCGTAAAATATTTGCATAAAAGTCGGCTCGTAATCCCACTCGCATGAGAAGTTCATCGTAGCGTTGTTTGAAAAATTGGCCTGAAAGGGTTCGCTCAATCAGAAAATTTTTGAAGGCATCAGGCAATGGAATCGCCCAGGCATTTCGCTGTTCTCGTGATAATTGCCCTTCTCCCGATTCTAAAAAATCATTTTGACATACGCCATAGAGAATCAAATCCGGTTGTAAATGAGGGGTATAGGCGAGCACGATGTTCAAAATATCTTCGCTCTGTACTCCACAGATCCCCAAATTCAGCACTTCCACGCGATAGTGCTCTGAAAGTCGGGTTTCTATCAGATGCGAATAGGCGTCGGTGCTGGCAACTCCTTTGCCATACGTTAAGGAATCCCCGATGATTATAATGCGGCAATAGTCTTGTTTTCTGGGTGGGAATGGCGTGGAACGCCGCATACCAACGTCATTATAGACATGGAGTTTGCCATGCCAGTAATTTGCTGATTTGGCCCCTTCCACCACCGTCTCGCGAAGCTGCCACTCTTCCGGCATGGTCAGATGTTCCTGACCGGCTGTCGCGGTTTCCTGATGTTTCAGACGCAGATACCCTTCAAACACGACGAGCACGGCTATCACGGAACAGATGACCAGCGACAGGTTTCCAATCCAGGCTGTCGGAAGCGTTTTCTTCTGTATCTTCCCAATGAGGAGCAAGCTTTCTCTGAGTATGAAAAGCCCGCACAAGAGACCACTCGCAAGCAGCAGAAAGATCAATACGCCGCCGGAGGACGCAAAAACCTTGAAAATGCCAACGAAAGTCAATAGCAAAACAACGATTTTTCCTATCTGAGAAACGACAGTGTACTGTTTCATTGTTGTGACAATAAGTTTTGCTCTATCAGCGCATGATAGATCGCTTCGGCAGCAATCTCATACGCTTCGGCATTCGGGTGGTTATTCAACAGACTGATGCGCAGGGCTGAGGCGTCTTTTCCGTAAAATGCGGGAAAGAGGTTGAGTACTTCGACTCCTTTGGCGCTTGCCAGGTCTTTTACGTGAGCATATAAATCCAAAAACGGATGAGATTCATCCAATTGTTCGAGCGCAGGAAAGATCACCAGCAGCATCGGTGTCTGAGCTTGCTGCACCGTGTCCATGAATAGATTGAGAGATTGCTGAAATTCCTGCCATTTCGGGCTATGCTCTCGATACAGGCGCTGTAGATATGCTGAGTATGAAGGCCGGATACCTGTCGAGGAAAGCGCGTCATTGAAGGTACGATGGAGCAGAAGGTACAATCGAGAACGATCGGAGAGAAATTGGTGCACATCCCGTGGCAGCAAGGCTATTTCAGGACGTTCCCGGGGATCCGGCCGGCCTTCAATATCATCTACTGAAAATGTTAACAGCACCAGATCCGGATCAAGTTTCAGCACCGGCTCGCCAAAATACGGATTCGGACGAGTGAGAATCAACGCTTGTTGATCCGTGTTCAGCCCCAGAATTCCCAGATTGACCACTTGAAATTGTCCCTCAAGCCGGGATTGAAGCCTTTCTTTGAGCTGAGACGGATAGGTTTCCGCGGCTGTGACGCCATCGCCATAGGTGCGTGCATCGCCGATAATCATGATGCGCGTGATGCCGGCCGGTTTGTCCCAGGTTAAGTTCGGGTCGTTGCGCGGCGCGCGGTCGCCGCCATGCTGAAACATGGCAGCATGCTGCATCAGAATTTCGATCAAAATAATTGTCAGAATGACACTGATCACAATCAGCGCCACGTTTTTGATCGCATGACCAGGAGGCCTGGTTGTTCTCGCCGGACTCACCTCTTGAGCGGGAGTTTCCTCTTTTCGCTCCTCTTCTTTCGGCCGACTCAGTTCTCCGCCCGGGATGGGGCTGAGAGGTATGGGTTCTTCGCCCTGGAAGGGCGGGGGCATAGAGTCTGGGGATTCATCCCCAGGAAGACTACAAGCCGGGAACGGGGTTCTCCTCTTCTCATAGATGAAGAAACCGCATAACCCGATAGCGGTCAGCACCGTAATCCATAGCCCGGTTTGGAATTGAGACGGTTGAAATTCGAAGAGAATCTCATGTGACCCTTTGGGCGCATAGATGGCCTGGAAGGTATAGTTGGCCTTATAAATGTCGGTGTGTTCTCCATTCACAAAGGCTTTCCAACCGGGATAATATTTTTCGCTGAGCACCAGGAACCCATCGTCAGCCATATCGGCCTTGAGGCGGATTGTCCGGTTGCGGTATTCTACGATTTCCACGCGGGAAAGTCGGGAACTGACGCCTTGCTGGGTGGATCGCTTTGCCAGAAAATCAACCGGCAATTCCCGCTCAACGATCACAAACTCATGCGGATCAGCATCCGGATCAAGTAAGGTTGAGAAAATTTCATCCCGATTTATCATGACAACCGCGTTGTGTACGGCAAAGGCGCGCGGCAGGTAGTGCGGATTTTCCAGGAGAATCGCATCGGCGTTCATCACAACGTTATAGGGACCGAACTGTTTGCCGACTTCAGGCGTTTCTGCGTTAATCTGCGCTTCTTTGGGCAGAATGACATAGCGCACGTTCAGCAAATCCACCAGCGCTGATCCTAACACCATGTTTTCCAGATAGTCGTTGTAATATTGCACGCCCACGGCCTCATAGCCGGAAACACTGTACATGCCATAATACACGTATTTATTGAAGGTGCCGTAGCTCGCGGGCGTATTGGTGGCTTGCAGAATGCGGTACATACCCGGATGATCTTTGAAATAGCGGATGGAGTCATGCTCGCTGGTATAAATAGAACCTTCCAGCGGAATGGTATCGATATATTTGGCGTTAAACCAGCCGATGTCATACAGATACAGCGCAAGAAACGCCATTAAAAACCAGCGCAGGCGCACGTTGGCCGCTAATCGCAGGCCGAGTACAAACAGCGACGCGCCCAAAAGTACCGTAAAGCGTAACAGACCCGTCGCAATATTGTTGAAACGGGCCGCAGCCATTTCCTGAGTCGCTCCCTTGCGAAAGAAGGTTTCGTGAAACCGCTCGATCAGATTGAGGTCGTTGTGCGAGACATAAATCGTGAGCAGCCAGGTCAGCAAGAAGACGCCAATACACACGAGCAGAAAAAGGCGCAAGCGTGTGGTTTTGTGTTCCGTCAAATCCACAAGCAGCCATTCCGCGCCAAACCCGGCTAAGGTCGAGGTTGCAAAGGCGAACAGGAACAAAATCATCTGCGGCACCCGGAACATGTTAAACCCCGGAACGTAGGCATAGAGTAATTTGTAGGTCGGGATGTATTGTCCCATGCCGAGCAGCAAGATGATCAGAGCAGTCACGCCCAGAGTCAAGATATGTTTGTTTCTGATGAAACAGAGAGCGAGTCCCATCAATAACAGCGGTAAGATTCCGAAATAGCGTCCGGTTTGCGTGAAGGGCATGCGTCCCCAATATGGAACGTCCAGCACGTTTTGTTCATCTTCGTAATGATTGGCGCGCCGGAACCCGAAAAAGCCAGGAATAATGTAAGTCACGAGTTCATCCAGCGGCATGGACCAACTGGTCGCAAATTCGTAGCTCACCCCTTCAGCGCGTTCCGAAACTTGCGCAAAGGAAATCAGGGGCAGAAATTTGACTGCAGAAAGGAGCAGAAACACGACGACCATCACGATTCCCAGAACAACGAAACGGGAAATCTGTTGCACACTGCGCTGCCGGCGATACAACAGGCCGACCCGGATCAGAAAATAAATTCCGACAGCAATGCAGATATAATAGGAGATCTGGATGTGGCTCTGCCAGAATTGGAAACCGAGCACAGCGCCGGCCAGCAGAAACGCGGAAAGAGTTTTGCGGCGTAAGGCACGTTCCAGTGCCCAAAAAACGAAAGGAGTTGACGAAATTGCGCCGATTTTATTGACATGCCCGGCGTTGATCAATGAGACGATTTCGCCGTTCAGCATAAAAAACAAGGCGGCCAGAAACGAGGAGAGAGGCGACAATTGCAGTTTTCGCATATACAAATACATCCCCAGACCCATGAGCAAGAAATAAATTGCCACCTCGTAGCTTATGGCGGTATGCGCCGGAAAAATCAGCAAACTCAGAAAGGTGACCGGCTGAAACACCAGGTCTAATCCGCCGCTGAACGGAGTGCCGGCGTTAATATAGGGCATCCAGGTCTGAAAACAGGGATCAGTGTATAAATTTTCGCGGATAAAGAAGTTCCAAAAATACTGCTGAGTCAAAATATCCGTCGCATTAATAATTTCTCCGGAAAACAGCAGTTGATGAAAAGAGATGAGGCAGATAACAACTAAACCGATGATAGCGAAAAGATTCAAGAGTTTTTTATTAGGTATATTCACACATTTTCCTTTCTCTGTAGAAGTCTAATGACACGCTGCTAAAATATCTTCTGCTGTTTTTTGCCAGTGAAATCGTGTGATATTTTCAAATCCTCGTCGGATCAACTGCTGCCGATAATCGTCATCGTGTAAAATTTTCAGCATCCCAGCTTTGATCTCATCAACAATATACGGATTCACAAGATGCGCTGCACCACCGGCCACTTCCGGACAGGAGGTCACCTTTGAGGTCAGCACCGGACATCCACAAGCCTGGGCTTCTAAAATCGGCAGCCCAAACCCTTCATACAATGAAGGATAGAGGAACAGCTCTGCCAGATTATAGAGGGCAATTAACTCATCTTCTTCAATATATCCGAGTTTTACGACTCTCCCGTCAAGATTTTTCTCGATATAGGTGTGAATATGATCCGCCCCCCAGGTGAGCGACCCGGTGAGATAGAATGTATGCGGAATCTGATCTTGAATGTCGTGAAACGCCTCTAAGACGCGCATCAGGTTTTTGCGAGGCGTAATGGAGCCGTTATAAAATATAAACGGGATACGCAGAGAAAACTTGCGGATGACTTTGTCATGTTTCTGGGTTCGTTGAAACGTCTGTTCAATCCCTAAATGTACGACCTGAATTTTTTCCGGAGCAATATTCAATCGTTCAATGATTGCCTGTTTGGTGCTGTGAGAAATCGTCAGAATTTTGTAGGCCTGCCTGCATGAGGCCTTCATTAATGCCCGCGCATACAACGTATCCCACAACTGATAGGCATGTAACCCTTTCTCAAAATGTCCCAGATCAAGAATCGTCGGGAGCTTTTTGGCCTGCAAGATGTAATGGCTGGCCGGAATAATGTTCTTGGGATAAATGATATAATCGAGCCCCGCCTGTTTAAGAGCCGAAACACTATACACATAATCGAACAGCAAACGGGCGCCATACGTATGCGGTAAAGGAATATATATCTCACGGCAATGCGGGAATTTGCCTCTGAGAACCGCTTCATTATGTACGATAACGATTTCGATAGGCTGTTCTTTGACTTTCTTATCAAGTTCGTACAAAATATTAAAGACATACCGGTAAACGCCGCCATGATACAGCCCTAAACTTCTCGCGATAATTCCAATTTTACGCATCATAAAAAACCAGGGAGAATCCTGGAAGAACGCAGAATATCTCCCAGGGTTTCGGGAACGCAGTTTGTACAAATCGGAAATGGACGTTTTCCAGACCGAATCGCCTGGCGAAAGCCTTGATATTTGCTGCCGTTCCAGATCTGCTCAATCGATGTTTCAAAAATATTCCCCATCACGGTTTCCGGCTGCGAACAGGAACAACAGGGATGCACATTGCCGTCAAGGGTCATGTAGGTCGAAAACCAGGGGAGAAGACAGATACGCTTGTCATATTGACGGGTTTCGAGCAGATATTTTTTCCAGTACAGAGGCAAATTTCTTAACAGCAGACGAAGGTTGGTATTGACCGGGTAGCGGAGGCTGACCTCCAGGGCGCGCTGCAGTTCGCGTTCGAGATCTTGATACGTGAGTTCCCCGACCAATTCGTCGCGCCGCTCTTCGATGCCAATCAAATCTAAGGGCTGAAAATAAACGGCGTTCACTCCAAGCTCAGCCGCAAGTTGGGCTGTCTCTGCCAGTTCGTTGTAATTATCCTTCAATATGACATAATTAAAGCGGATAAAAGGAGTTGCAGAATTATGATGTCTTTTCGCGGCAATAAGCGCGTGAATCCCTTCGATCACCTGGTCAAAGCGGTCTTCGCGCCGGCTTTTTTGATAGGTTTCACGGGTAGCGCCGTCAATTGAAATTTTCACCAGATTCAATCCGCTTTTCACGATCTGCGAACAGAATTCCGGCGTCAATAAGGTACAGTTTGTCGTCGTATTGATCGAAGCTCCCATTGATTTCGCCAGAAGAATCATTTCAAAAATATGCGGATGCAGAAAGGGTTCGCCGCCGCCGCTCAGCGAAATTTTCAGGGGTTGAATCTGCTCGAGGATCTGCTGAAATTTTTCTGCGGCCAGATGTTCGGAATGATCAAGATACGTTGAGCGCGTACAGGCTTTGCAATTCAAATTACAATAGGTTGTTGGTTCCAACTGAATGTGAATGGGGAGTTGTTGTACCGTCAGCGGCCGGCGTAACGCATTCTGAAACGCGTTCATGTATGTCAAAATTTTCATTATGTCACCTTGCTTACTCTGTATAGTTAATTTCCATCAGGAGTGCCAAAGCTCGTCTTTGGCGGTCAAAGTCGAGCTTTGGCACTCCTGTTTTTTCATATTTTTCACTTGAGCGCTTTTCGTAAACGCCAAAGGCCATATACGCCAAAGATAAACAGAAAAAGTGTTGTCACAATATGGGTTCCAAAACCCGATACAATCGCCACATTTTGAGACACCCCCAACGCCCCAAGGAGAAACATCCAGGTCGTTTCCCGTATTCCTACTCCTCCCATTAATTGCAGCGGGAGCATGCCAAGAAAAATAATGAGGGTGGAAACCAGCAGAATTGATGCAAAAGACAAATGAACGGCAAAAGCCGTTAAGAGAACATAGTTGACGCTGAAAATGCTGATCCAGATCAAGAAGGAATAGCCCAAAATATGCAGGAGAGTTGTTTTGTGGCGTAAGCAGGTTAAGTTTACTGCGATTTGCTCGGCTTCATTGAGCATACGCCGGACTATCTGATAACGGTGCAGATTGAATCTGACGAGCAGTGTACGCAGCCAGCGCACAGACGCGTCTTTATAGACCAGAATGGCCATAAGCAGCGCAATCGCCAGCATCAACACTCCTCCGATCCCCATATACACCATTTTTAATCGCTGAGTCGGAAAGGGGGCAAAAAAAGACGAAAGAAAAAAGAGAACCGAGATGGCAATCTGGTCGAAGACACGCGCCATAAGCAAGCTCGACAGACTGATTCCCGGCGGAACAGCATTGACCTTTTTCAAAAGATAGATATACGATAACTCGCCTAAACGCGCCGGAATGATGTTTAACGCGGTGTAATGGATTAAGACGATGGGAAAAAGATGCTCGATCTGCGAATCAGACGGTAACAAGAGTCTAAACCGCCGGGCGCGAAAATAAAAACTGAAGCCATAACACACAAAGCCAAGCATCAAAAGCGATAGGGGCACGTTTCGAATAATCTCTATCGTCTCTGCCCATTCCAATTGCAACAGCAGCCAACTGATGAGAATAATTCCGAATCCCAGTGAGACGAGTTTCCACAGATATTTGCCGGAGGCAATAGTCATATTTTTCTTAATAAAGAATTCTTTGCTGATAACCTGCATCATTGTGAATATTCTCCGCGTAAAAACCGGGTTTTTAATAATCATGCATAATGCTGACTAACGCGAAACCTCTTTGGTGTGCCGCCAGACAAGATCGCAATGATCATGAAGGGAAGCACAGGGATAAAAAATCGAGGGCTGGCGTAAATGACAACATGAAGTCCGGTAAAAAAGATCATGAGAAACAGCAACAGCACGAGGAATAAAGGATCGAAAGATTTCCACCAGAAGATTGTCGCAGAAAAGAACGCGAAAAGCAAGAAACGGCTCAATGTCACGAACACTCCTTGATATGACCAGCTATAGTCATGTCCATACCCCAGGTTAAACCACAGTCGTAATAATTTTCGGAACCACAAAAGCGGGAGTGTTTTCCAGGTGTTTTTCATGAGTGTGATCGCCTCAGATGTATAAATCCGATCCTTTTGGACTTCATCCCCGGTTGGGCGGAAGTCATCAGGCTGCGAAGGCCATCCTTTGGTTCCATCACGCAGATTGCCAAAATACAAATTTGATCCGCCGTTCGTGACAAAAACCATTTGATGGAAATGATGATAATTTCTGAGAAACCAGGGACTGAGCATAAGGAAGAATATGAGCAGTATCCCCCCGGTCCTCTGCCAACGGAACCCTGGAACCCTGGAAATTCTCAAGAGTACAAATAAGAGAGGAAACAAATACAATCCGATTGGGCGCGTCAACGCTGTCAGAGCGGCACATCCTGCCGTAATGACCACTGAAAAAAACTTATGCGGGTTTTCGCTGAGGATGAAAATGCCTTCTATGCTTCCAAGAAATCCTACCATGAAGATATTTTCCGTGATAAAAAGCATATCGTAAGCGACAAATTCAGCATAGAGCGCGTAACATCCAACAGCAACAATCGCTCGATATTTATGGTGAAGAACCCGGACAGCTATCCGCCATACCAACCAGGATGAGAACACAAAACCGACCAGATGTAAAAAGACTACCCCAGAGGGATTTACATGACACAAAGCAATAAGTAGCGGATACACAGGAGGACGAAAGGCGGTCGGCGTCTCACCATCCAGAGAAAACCCCTGGCCAGTTAACAGATTTTGAGCTATCGTAAAATATTCTACCACATCCGTTTCATGCTGGACCCGCGGAAGAAAAGCCGGATCAGGTAATATCATCGAAAATGCAAGACGGACAAGCAATCCTGCTCCTATAATGACGATAAGTAAAACTCCCGGTTTGCTCAAAGTTTGTCCTGAATATCCTTTTCTCGTCATTCGTAAATCAGTGTATGCAGTTTTCATAGAATATTTTCCAACAATCTAAAATTCTGTTGGTTTTAAGCGGAAACAGGTCGTGACTGAACCAAATCGCTGAAATACATACATTCTGTTCAAGAGGTTCTCCATGGCGCGAACTGCCGGAAGCAAGAACGCGGGGCAATAGCGATAAAACACCTGGTAATGCGGGGGAAACGCAAACACCGTGCCGACCGCCTGCTGCATGTCAAAGCCGGTATTTTGTATCATGGTCAGCAGCTTCTTGTAATGAAAGCGTGTGTGTACTCGCAGAAAAGTTTCTGTGTTATGCTGTTTCCCCTCACGCTGCACAGCCAGAT
The DNA here is from genome assembly GCA_040772385.1 of Candidatus Vecturithrix sp. Lineage (GTDB taxonomy): Bacteria > Moduliflexota > Moduliflexia > Moduliflexales > Moduliflexaceae > Vecturithrix. The sequence goes on from JAXGYF010000001.1 coordinate 2,758,559, forward strand.
AGGTTTTTTTATCAAAATGCACATCCTTTTCCGACTCAATTGACGGACGAACCAGCCGCACCAGATTCATGCACAGATCAGATAATGATAACGCACAGGGCGTTGTCAAGATCAACGTGCCATTGTTTTTGAGAACCCGCCGCATTTCTGTCAATGCCTGTTGCGGCTCGATCAAATGTTCCAACACCTCGCTGCACACCACAATATCAAAGGCGTTATCAGCAAAAGCCAGATGTTCAGCATCCCCCTGTTGAAAAAAGACATTGTCACACTGAATATATTCTTTCACCTTGTTTGCAAAGTCCAGGACAAAATGGGAAATATCAAGCCCCACAATGATTTTAGCAGAACGCGCCAGTTCGAAACAGAGCAGCCCGGCTCCGCAGCCGATTTCTAAAATCCGCAATGCGTCGCCTCGCTCCTGTTTTTCTTGTAACGCGTGCGCGAGCATCTGCAAGACAGCTTCCATGCGTCGGGTAAAGGTATAGCGCGTCCCGGCGTTCTTCGCAAAAAAGCCCAGATACCCGGTGCCAAGTTCCCAGTCCAAATAGCGCGCTCGCAGTTCGTAGAGTTCGTGCAGCGACCGGTTCTGCGGCGCTGCGTGAGAAATGAGCTGCGGAATTTCGGCCAACTCATCCCTCAGCATTTGCCCGAACAGACTCGCAAACTGCACGTGAGAGCTGCGTAAAACATGTTCTACCGCTGGTTGAAGGGAAGAAATAAAGGGTCTTGTCATGTTTTTTAATTGTCCGACCTATCCGACTCGTCTGACCTGTCTAACAAGCTAGTCCAGGATTTCGGAAATAAGTACACATTCAGGAGTGCAAACGAGCGTTTGCTTCGCGGCTTCTCCGCGACAATCTTGCCAGGGCTTCGCCCTGGTGCAAACGCTGGTTTGCACTCCTGCCTCTCTTGTATCATTATTTCTGAAACGCTGTATTAGTTCCGACGCGCTAAGCCATACGCTGAAATTCCACACTCAGGCAACGCTCGTTCACCATCTGTTCATAGAGGGAAGAATATTGTTCCATTACAATGTTCCAGGTGTATTTTCGCGCCATCTTTTTGGCCTCTTTGCCCATCTGTCCTCGCAACTCCGGGTGATTAACCAGGGTGATTAACGCCTGTGCTAAGGCCTCCACATCTTTGGAGTCTACTAAAAACCCATTCTCTCCATCCAACACCAATTCTTCGCTGCCAGCGACGCGGGTAGCCACTACAGGCAGGCCGCTGCCCATCGCTTCGAGCACGACGTTCGGCATGCCCTCGGCCAGAGAAGGCAGCACAAATATATCAGCATCCAGGTAATAGTCCGGCAAGTCAGCGTGATCCACATACCCGTAAAAGCGGATATGCTCCTCAACTCCGTGTTTTTTGACCTGTTGCAGAAACTCTTCTTTATCCGGTCCGTCGCCAACAACGTTGATGACAAACGGGAATTGCGCGCGCTGTACAATCTGTGGAATCGCCTTAATCAAAAATTGCAGTCCTTTCCTGCGGATTAAACGCGAGACAAATAAAATTCTGACCACCGGCGCAGGAATGCGGCGATGCCCGTTTGTAAAGCGCTGAATATCAACGCCGTTCGGAATCACGCAAATCGGCAGGTCCGGGAATACCCCTGAAGCCATCTCGCGCAAGCCCTCGCTGTTAGCAACCAGAAACTCGGCATTACGCCACAGAATGTTTAAAAACGGCGTCAGAATTTTGTATAATTTCTTATATTGAAACGGACGAAATCCGGGCACATCGCCGCCGCCCATGCGGATCAAATAGGGCACGCCGAAGACTTTTTTCGCCAGATAGCCCAGGGGGCCGCTGGGCACGCCGAAGAAAATATGCAGCAGGTCATAATGGCGAGTCAGCAGCAGAAAAAAGAGCACCGGAATCGAAGCCAGGATAAAGGTCGCCATTTCCAACACGCTGCAATAATCGCGCCGCTTGCGCAGCACCGGCACGCGGTACACGCGAATATTCTCGATGGTTTCCCGCCAGCGTTGCGAGCCAAAACGCGACGTGAGCACGCTGACCTCATACCCTTTGCGACAGAGTTCGCGGGCAATGTAATACGTGGCAACTCCGCCCCCGCCGCCGACCGGCGGAAATTCGTAATTGATCATCAGAATATTCTGCATAATTGCCTCGTTCAATACGACCTTTAGTGGAAAAACCCGGTTTCTCTGCCTCACTCTAACCCAACACTCTTTTCTCTTTCATAATATATGCCAATGGAGGCTATTTTACGGAAGCAAGATCGAAAAATTCGTGTTCTCCCCTTAAAATGTCAGGATTTGAGAACATAAAAATTTTGTGGGGCGCATATTTTTATGGAGAATTTGACATCATGGAACGCTAACTTGGCCGCGTTTTTGTTACCGGGATATGGATTTTATGCAAACCATTTCATACCAAAAGAAAATTTGTTCACAAAACACTACAGCGAATTTGGGAATGGAACGAATTGCTTCTTCAAATCCGTTAAATTCTTTCATTCGTTGTAGTGTTTTACATCACTCCGGCATCACACATCAGCACCACAGCCTCCCGGGCCGGCAGCATCAATTCCAGCGATTGTCCGCGAACCTGATACAGGCGATTGGCGGTTCTGGGCCAGACCTGTAAAATATCACGAACTTCAACTTTTTTCTGTAAGGCGAGTGTCTGGGATATTATTCTGGTGTCGGTATTGAAAAAGACAATGGCCTGTTTTTGCTCGAGCTGCCTGCGAAACGCATAGAGCCTGTCGCGCGCGAACAGCGGCGTAAAGGTTCCGGTTCGCAGGACCGGATACTTGTGACGCATGGCGGTGATTTGGCGATAAAACTCGAGCAGTCCCTGATTCCAGCGTTCCTGCTGGTTCCAGGGAAATGCGCCGCGGCAGTCGGGATCATCGCCGGCCGCAAGGCCGATTTCATCGCCGTAATAGATGCAAGGCGCGCCGGGCATGGTCATTTGAAATAAGGCGCACAGGCGTAACGCACTCTCGTCCTCGTCCAGAATCCAAAGTGCGCGCGCCGTGTCGTGACTGTCGAGCAGATTCAGTTGGGCATGATTGATCTGCCAATCATACAACTCGTGCATGTGTTCGATCATTTTGGCAAATTTCTCAGCGCCAATTCCTTGTAATGTCAAATGCTCCCGTTTGTAGCCAGTTCGTAGGGTGTTTGCGCCGAAAAAACATAAGGCCGCATCCATAAACAGATAGTTCATGACCGCATCGAATTGATCGCCTTGCAGCCATCGTTGGGCGTTCCACCAGACTTCGCCGCACAGATACGCCTCAGGATTCGCCGCTTTGACCACGCGCCGGAATTCCTGCCAAAAACTGTCGTCATCAATCTCAAAGGGCACATCCAGACGCCAGCCGTCAATGCCAAACTCAATCCAGTGGCGGGCCACATCGAAAATATAGTCGCGCACGCCCGGGTTCTCGGTGTTAAACTCCGGTAAGGCTGGCAAGCCCCACCAGGCCTTATAATTCGGCTGATGCTTTGGATCGCTTGAATACGGTCGCAAGGGCCAGTCATACACAATAAACCAATCCAGATAGGGAGAATTCGCGCCGTTTTCCAGAATATGGTGAAACGCCCAGAATCCCCGGCTGGCATGGTTAAACACCCCATCGAGCACGACGCGCATGTCGCGGGCGTGGGCGGCGTCCAGGAGTTCGCGTAAGGCCTCTTTCCCACCGAGTAAGGGATCGACCTGGTAATAATCGTAAGTATGATAGCGATGATTCGAGGCCGAAGCAAAAATCGGATTCAGATACAGAGCCGTGACGCCGAGTTTTTGCAGATAATCCAGTTTATCAACAATGCCGCGCAGGTCCCCGCCCTGGTAGCCCTGCTCTTGCGGCGGACTGCCCCAGGGTTTGAACGTAATGCCCCTGGGATGCTGCGTGCGCGGGCTGCGCGCAAAACGATCGGGAAAAACCTGGTAAAACACCGCATGTTTTACCCATTCTGGTGTATGGATGTTCATAAAGTTTCAACTACAAGAATAGTATAGAAGCAAGAATACATTTATAGTGCTCTGGGAGAGAAGTTTTTACTACTTCGGGAATCTTTGACTGAAGTAACCTTGTCAGACAACTCAGACTTGTCCGACAAGGTCCGACAAGTCCTGTGAGTAAGAACTTCTGTCCCAAAGCACTAATTATGAATGGAAATGGATTCTTGCTTCTATACTATAATCTTATAGTTAAATCACATTCTCAACTTCAATAAATTCGGTTTTTACGTCAAATAAGCGTTCGATCTCGTGTTGCAACGCCAGGGGGCCTGATTTTTCAGACCAGTAATGCCCCAGGTTGATGAAATTCGTCCTGGTTTCATACGACCAGGCCGGGGTTGCTTCATCCACACTGCCGCTGATATAGGTATCAACTCCCTTGTTCAGTAAATCTTCCGACCGGTATTTTCCGGCGGCTCCGCCGGAAATGATCACGATTTTGCGGGGAATCTGAGGGCCATGATCAAAAAATACAAATCCATGCTGCTGTTTCGGCGTCAGAACTGAGGCAAGCGGCTGCTCAACCGGCGGTATCTGATAACCGGCCGGGTGCAGTTTTTCATGAAAAATGTCTAAAATGCGGCTCAACGAATGCTCCTGCGTATTCTTGCTGATAAATCCGAGATCATAGGGTTCAAGCACTTCAGCGTCAAGGTAGGATAATAACTGGGCATTGTTGCCAAACTGCTCCTGAGCATCCATAGGCAGATGAATGCCAAAGAGCGAGATGTTATGCTCTAATAGGGGTTTGACGCGCTCTTTTAACATCCCTTTGACCGTAAAAAAGTTTTTGCCGAAAATCCCGTGATGCACGACGATGGCATCCGCTTGCGCCTCTATGGCCTTCTGCAAAAAGGGCAGATGAAAGGAGACGCCAAACACAATTTTTCGAATTTCTTTTTTACCTTCTATCTGCAGCCCATTTTGACAATAATCTTCAAATTTCTCGTAATGATACAGCTCTTTTAAAAAATGCTCAAGATCCGTTCGCAGCATATAACTCTCCTCTTGTGTGTCACGCGAAACATGAATAGTACGAAATTAAACCGGATCGGAAATAGCACACTGATGTGACTGATTGAACTGAGCTCCACTGATTTTTCGAGAACAGCGACACGCCCTCCACATCGTGATTACGATCGCGGTACCGGTCCTGAGTTCGTCGTGAAATCAGTGAACATCAGTCTCATCAGTCCAATCAGTGTACTATTTCCAATAATATCTATTACAGAATCCGCTCAGTTTTTACAAGTAAATTCCTCACATCCAGGAAAAAAAATTGCTTGACACCAGATCAAAACGCCCCCATCGTAAACGAACTTTTATATATCAGAAACCGGGTTTTTCCAAAAAACCTGGTTTCTTGGTTTGTCAAAACTGACAAAATGTATTCATAATTACCTTAATTCTTTCATCAATTTTTGGGCAAAGGGGGACGATGTATGGCGAAGCTTGATCCGACCAAAATGAAGGACTGGGAAATTGCAGAAGCGGCAGAGGCCACGATGAAAACCGTATACCAACTTCGCGATGAAATGGGGTTGCAGGAAAAAGAACTGTTTCCTTATGGACATTATGTTGGCAAAGTTGATTACATAAGCGTTCTGGATCGGCTCAAAGACAAACCGAATGGCAAGTATGTCGAAGTGACCGCCATTACGCCGACGCCGTTGGGCGAGGGCAAAACCACGACGTCAATGGGGTTGGTGCAAGGGTTGGGCAAAATCGGGAAAAACGTGATGGGCGCGATTCGCCAGCCTTCGGGCGGGCCGACTTTTAACATCAAAGGCTCGGCCGCCGGCGGCGGATTGGCGCAGTGTATTCCCCTGAGCGATTTCAGCCTGGGCTTAACCGGCGATATTGACGCCATCACCAACGCGCACAACCTGGCGATGGTGGCCTTAACCAGCCGCATCCAGCACGAGTTCAACTATGCCGACGACATGCTCGCCCAAAAAAATCTGCGGCGCCTGAACATTGATCCCCGCAATCCGGCCATGGGCTGGGCCATTGATTTTTGCGCCCAGGCTCTGCGGGATATTATCATCGGTCTGGGCAGTAAAATGGATGGCTTCATGATGAAAAGCGGCTTTCAAATTACAGTGTCGTCAGAAATCATGGCCATTCTTGCGGTCGCCAACGATTTGCGCGATCTGCGCACGCGCATGGCGAAAATCGTGGTCGCCTACGATAAATCCGGCCGGCCGATTACCACGCACGATCTTGAAGTGGATGGGGCCATGACCGCGTTAATGACCAAAGCCATTAACCCGAACCTGATGCAAACCCTGGAAGGTCAGCCGGTGCTGGTGCACGCCGGGCCCTTTGCCAATATTGCGATTGGGCAATCCTCAATTATCGCTGACCGGATCGGCTTAAAATTAGCGGATTATCACGTCACCGAAAGCGGGTTTGGCGCGGATATCGGCTTTGAAAAATTTTGGAACCTGAAATGCCGTTTTAGCGGCCTGGTTCCCAATTGCTCTGTGATTGTGGCGACTGTGCGCGCTTTGAAAATGCACGGCGGCGGGCCGAAAGTGACGCCGGGGCAGCCGTTGGATACGGCCTATATTGAAAAAAATACGGAACTGGTTGAAAAAGGGGTTGAAAATTTGCTGGCGCACGTTGAAACCGTGAAAAAAAGCGGCATCGCCCCGGTGGTGTGCATTAATCATTTCTACACCGATACTGACGACGAAGTCCGGATTATTAAAGAACGAGCCGAAGCTCTGGGCGCGCGGGTGGCCGTGAGCAAGCACTGGGAACAGGGCGGCGAGGGCGCGATCGAACTGGCACAGGCCGTGGTTGACGCCTGTAAGGAAACCCACCATTTCCGTTTTCTGTACGAAGATGATACGCTTTTAAAAGATCAGATTGCCCGCATTGCCACTGAAGTCTATGGCGCGGACGGCGTGTCATATACCCCTGAAGCCGAAGCCAAAGCCCAGAAAATTCAAGCGGACCCGCAGTTGAGCACACTCGGCACCTGCATGGTGAAAACTCATCTCAGCCTGTCGCACGACCCGGACATTAAAGGCCGTCCGAAAGGCTGGACCCTGCCGATTCGGGATATTCTGATCTATGGCGGCGCAGGTTTTATCGTGCCGGTCGCCGGCGCGATCAAATTAATGCCCGGCACCGCTTCTGATCCCGCCTTCCGCAAGATTGATGTAGATGTGACCACCGGCAAAGTGCAAGGGCTGTTTTAAAACACAAAAAAACCGGGTTTTTAGGCCTGATATATATCTCCTTCGGGGAAAATCGCGGTAGCGGCGGGTTTCGATCCCAGGGTGATGACCCTGGGCTAATGGCTACAGCCCTTTCAGGGCAAAGAAATTCCCCGAAGGGGATACAGATATTAGCCCAGGGTCATCACCCTGGGGAGAGAGGCCATCCCTATTTGAGCATCCCCTGAAAGGGGTATATAAATCGGGGAGAACGTACTATGGCGCAATCATTGGCTCAAATTTATCTGCACATCATTTATTCAACTAAACAACGCGAGCCATTCCTGGGAGATGTCCCCCTTCGTCAGGAAATGCACGCATATATCGCCGGTACGATAAAAGCGTATGGTTCCCATCCACTTATTGTCGGTGGAACGGCCGATCACGTGCATATATTGTGTACGTTGCCCAAAACCGAAACCTACGCCAAAATCATCGGGGAATCCAAACGCAATTCATCGAAATGGATCAAAACAAAAAATCCGAAATTATCCGATTTTCATTGGCAAAATGGATATGGAGCATTTTCCGTGAGTCATTTGCTGATCGAAAAAGTTCGAACATACATCCAGAATCAGGAAAAACATCATCGGGTAAAAACATTTCAAGAAGAACTCCGCGAATTTTTAATCAAACATCACATTGAATTCGATGAACGGTATGTATGGGATTGACCGAGATATATATCCCCTTTGGGGAAAATTGAGGTAGCGGCGGTTTCGATCCCAGGGTGATGACCCTGGGCTAATGGATACAGCCCTTTCAGGGCAAAGAAATTCCCTATATTTCAATTTTATTCCCCCACCTGCACAATCGGGAAACGGCTGATGGTTGAGGGTTTCAGGGTTGTCGGGTGCTGCGCGCCGCTGGTCAGGGCTTTCACCTGTTCGGCGACGTAGTAATCTAATTCATTCAGATGGATGACGCCATCGCCGTTTAGATCCGCATTGCCGTCTTGCAGTCCGTCTAATAAAGATTTAGTAAACGCGCCGTGTCCCCATTCAGGATGTTCCATGGAGTATTCTTTGCCGGTCGAGGCCGCCAGAATGACGACGCCGTTTTCATCGGACGCCAGTTCGCGAATAGCCTCGGTATTATCCACCTGTCCGCGTAAGGTAAACAGGTTCTTGCCTAATTGTCCGCTGTGGCACGTATCCAGAAACATGAGAACTTTTGAAGGCAGATTGCCAAGAATATCTCGGAAATCAGCCCAATCAACCGCGGTCTGACGTAATTTTTCCGGGTTGCCGTCAGCAGGGAGCAGATAAAAGTTGCCGCGCTCGTCTTTTACCCCGTGAGAGGCCACAAACATTACGGCCACATCTTTTTGCGTGGTTTCCTTCTCCAGCCATTCCAGGGCGTCGAGAATGTTCGCACGCGTGGCTTCTTCATTGTATAATTCTTTAAGAACAACTTGCTGATATAATTTACCGGTCTGGGAACGGAAAAGTTCGCTCATGGCCTGCGCGTCATTATCCGCGAATTCTAATTGCAGTTCCGGATGTTCGTAGCCCGAAATCCCGATTGATACCATATACAGATTCGGTTTCATCCAATCCGCTTCCTGATAGTTCACCATGCGTTCTTCCGAGGTTGCCCCGGCGTGCTGATTTGAAGCGAATACAGCAATTGTGTTTTGGCCGGGAGTTAACGTGACTTCTTGCTCAAGCACATGTTCTCTGGCTGATCGAGGTGTTTCGACGATCATTGATAAGCCGCGCGCTGCCTGGGTTCTGCCATTCACCAGAATTTTCACATCGTTAATGTCGCTGTTGGAAGTGATTTTCACCTTGATCCGAATAGCGGCGCGGGCTGTGTCTGTCGTCCTTTCTTGCGGCGCAAGCCACTGCACGTTGGGCGGTAAAATTTCTGTGACAACGACTTCACTGATCTCCTGTTGCGCATCTCGATTCACTTCTCGCAGCGCCTGTTCAAAACCGCCGGTTGCGAGGACCTGCTGCACGACTTCAGGGTGCAGGAATTGCTTACGGAACACAGAGACCGGGTGATATTGCGCCGCCGCGTCAAGTCCCTGATTAATATGCCAGCCGATATATTTTTCCCCGCCGGCCGAGGCCGCATAATAGCCTTGCGGCGTCCAGCAGACCCATTCATTGTCTGAAGCGGCAAACAGGGTGGCTAACGGGGCGATGCGAGGACTGACAACGTTCAGTTCCTTTTGGAGGATTTTATAATTCTCTTCCTCCAGGTTCTCGAATGCCTCTTGCAACACCGTATAATCGTTATCTTTGGCAGTCTTCATTTTTTTTATGATATTTTCCCAGGCTGTGCGGCTGTTTTCGCGGGCGAGTCGTTCCCAGTTCTGTTCTCGAACATATTTTTCCCAGGATGGATCGGTAAAATGTTCCAGCACCGACGGGAATTTTTCACGCTGCTGCAATTCCTTAATAATAGCTTCCCAGGCCGCGCGGCTGTTTTTACGGGCAAGTTGTTCCAATCCTGCTTCCCGGAGATATTTTATCCACGATGGATCTGTCATCCATTCCAGGACAGACGGGAAGACGCCTTCATCGGCAAGGTTCCAAAATTTGATTGTCTGGTCGTGTCCGGCGGACGCCAGAATACGCCCGTCTTCCGAAATTGCCAGGGCATAAACGCCGCTGGTATGGCCGAACAATTCCCGCAGCACCGCGCCATCGGAACGATAAAGTTTGATGCCAAAATCCCCGCCGACCGCGACATTCCCGTCGTGAGTGAACGTGTAGGACCAGATTTTGCCTTCGCCTGAAGTCCCCCGGCGATTTTCAATCACGCCGCCTCCCTGAATTTGTAAGGTATAGTCAGAGGTTCGTCTTAACGTTTTGTCCTGAAATTCCGTCTGCGCATGGATGAAATCCTGTTCATTCCGAAGATCTTGGCGCAAAGTCATTTCTGCGAGATTGAAGGATTGTTCCAGCGGAAAATACTGTGATGCGGTTTGCGGCGGTTGATTAAATCCTGAAGGCGCGGCATTCTGACTGCCAAAGGCAATTGTGAATCCCTTGCCAAAAGCGAGAGACCAAAGCGCCCGTCCTTTCCCGGCAATGAGGGTTTTCACACGCGCTGAAGCAGCGTCGTAAATCAAAATTTGCTGAGTGATGCCGTCAACCGCGGCGATCAGGTTTTGGGTAGGATGGAATCGGGCGGTATAGAAATAATACTGTTCCTGCTGCGGAAAGATTTGCTGCTGCTTACCGGAAGGAATCTGGTAGAATTTCCCGGAGGCCCGGCCGCCGGCAAAAAGTAAGGTGCTGTCCGGCGAAAACGAAACCGTTTCGACTTCATCAGCCAGGGTATTAATTTTTTTCAATAAATTACCTTTGTGATCCCATAAGAACACCTGGTGCTGAAAATCGCCTGAGGCGAAATATTTGCCATTCGGACTGTAGGCTACGCAATGTACGTTCGTGTTGTGCTGTGTGAGCACGGTTGAACGAATGACTTCATTTTTCTTTTTCGCAAGCGTCCACAGCCGCAGGGTATGATCTTCGGAGGCTGACACGATCTGCTGTCCGTCAGGCGCGAACGCCGCATCGTGCACAACGCTCTCATGTCCTTGCAGCGTAAGAGTTGGCTGAATCAGAAGAGGGGGCCGGGCGGCGTTTTGGCGAATCGCTTCAAGATCCCAAATCATGATGGTGGCGTCAAAACTCGCGCTGGCCAGCCATTGACCGTCGTGGGAAATGCTGAGTTTATTCACCGTATCGCTATGCCCTTGCAGGATGCCGATCTGTTCGCCGGTTTCAAATGCGAGGATGCGAATATCGCCGTTGCGGCTGCCGGTGAACCGATCCAGAAATCCTCCCACAAAGAAGAATTGCCGATCCGGTGACAATGCTACAGCATTCAATCCTCCCTCGGGGCCTGTACCCATCCAGCCACGCAAGGTTCGAAGCAAATCGCCGCTCTCCGTATCCCATACGCGGATGGTTTTATCGTCCGATACGGAAATCAATAGTGTTCCGTCAGGCGTAAAAATGACATCCTGAATCAGAGCCGAGTGTCCCTGTGGATCAATCACCAGCATCGGCTCATCCGCAAATACGAACATCGTAATGGCCATGTGCCAAATCGTACAAAGAACAAGCAAGCGTTTCATATCTTTCCCTCACCTGGCAGATAGAACGAAATTGTTTTTCGCTCACTCAGTAAGATGAATATGTTTTTTCAACTTTTGTTTGAAAAAAACTCAATTACCAGACAAAAACCAGAAAATCCTTATTTATAAAACATCCCTTAAGCGTTCGGAAAAATTATTTGTAATTACCTGGATATCATGCCCTAATATATGCTGCAGCAAAGATTTTGTCAAGTTGCTTTGCAGGGATTCTCTCACTTCAAATAAGGGCAATATGAAAATACAAGTTTTCTCTTGACAAACCAATATTTTTTAGAATAGAAATAAATAGTCAACATTGGATATATTGCTAATTTATGATAGCTGTGTAAGAAGGGAACAAGTGTATGCGCGTGCAATGTCCTCAGTGCGGCGCCGGAGGGAATATGCCGGATGCCAAGATTCCGGAGCAGGGCACCAGAATTGTGTGTCCGAAATGTAAAACCTCGTTTTTTGTCCAAAAAGACGCAGTGCAATCAACAGAAGATGCGTCTGAAAAAGAGGCGTTGGAATATTATCAGGCCGGAATTGCTTTTCTAAAAAATAAACAAGTAGATGCTGCCATTGAACAATTACGAGTGGCAATTACAATGAAGCCCGATTATGTTGAGGCTTATCGCTATCTTGGTTTAGCGTATGGTCAGAAAAGTGCCTGGAAAGAGGCCAGTCAGGTGCTTGAAAAAGCTATCAAATCTCAGCCTGATGATTTACTTTCATTGAAAAATCTAGGGGTGGCGTATCTGCAACAGAAACGTTTTGCCGAGGCGGAACGGACAATGCAGCAAGCGCTGCAATATGCGCCGAATGACGAAAAGGTGCAATCCTATCTTGCCATGGCAACCCGCCGCAAACAACAATCTCAACCGGTTTTTTTAGAGGGGGCCTCTTCAGAGAATTCCGATGAGGTCAAAAAGGGAAAAATCTCATCAGCATTGATCAATTCAGAGGTTCAGACGTTTCCGGCTGATCAACAAGATCCTGTACAGCAACTCTTAGATAAAGGAGTTGATTTTTTGGAGAATGGGCAGCCGAATAAAGCGTTAGAGGTCTTTCAAGAGGTCGTTCGGATTACGCCGCGAAGTTCGGAGGGGTACTTTGGATTAGGGATGGTGTATGAACATCGTAAAGACTGGGGCCAGGCGACTCATGCGTATCAGCAAGCGATTGCCTGTAACCCTGATGATGTACTGGCTCAAGAAAATTTGAAATTTGTCAAAAAGCAGCAAAAAAAATTCAGCCTGCCATTTTTGAAGAAATAGTTAGATCGCAATCCGGAGGGCTCGACATTCTTCTTCTACCTGCTCCGGCGATTGCACGTGAATGCCATGCATGCCTAATTCCCGGCTGACTTCAATGTTAGTGTGAATATCGTCAAGATACGCACATTGTTCAGGTTGAACGCGAGCTTGCCGAAGCGCTTCTTGAAAGATCTGCGGATCTGGTTTCATGCAGCCGACCTGAAATGAAAGAATACGAAGGTCTATTTGACGGAAAATCGCAAACTGACTGACCAGCCAATTCCAGTGAATCTCTCCGGTATTTGATAACAAGCCAAGTCTATAGTGAGGGCGTAATTTCTGTGCGAGGGTGGTTATCGAGGAATTCTCCCAGAAAATATCGGCCCAGAGCAGGAAAAACTTCTGATATGATAGGGCCGCATCAAGCCGGATATGTTGCTGAAGAGCGTGAAACAATGGCTGTGGAGAAAGGTGTCCGGTTTCGTGAAGCGGCATCAGGCGTGCTTCCTGGATGCGTTGCTGAATTTCCTGGGGTGAATAAGGAGAAAAATCGGATAATCGCTGCCAGATGCGATTGTGATCAAACCAGACCAATACGTTGCCGATGTCAAAAAAAATCGTTGAGATCATAAGTAATTACAAGAAGTCCGCCCAGCCATCAATGGCCGGTCTCAAAGCCAACGCTTGCGGAGGGGGACAGAAAAAGGGAAAAAATTTTTGTTATGTACACAGGTTCATAATATTTGATGACAGCAAAAATTGTTACTCAGCCTGATTGAGCGGCAGTTCAATCGTGAATGTCGTGCCTTTCCCCACTTCACTCTGGAAAAAAATTTGTCCGCTGTGTCCTTCAATGATTCGCTTACAAATTTCAAGCCCCAGTCCTGTTCCTTGCTCTCCCTTTGTAGTAAAAAAAGGAGTCCAAATTTTTTCAGCGTGTTCCGGCGCAATACCACAGCCATCGTCGCGTATTTCAATGCACACATGGTTTCGGTTCTCACTGACAATCACGGTAATTGTTCCGTTGGTCCCTGTCGCCTGGACAGCGTTGCGAATCAGGTTAATAATCACCTGGATCATTTTGTCACGATTGAGCATCATCATTGGCGAGGTTTGAAATTCTTTGACAATCGAGCGTTTTTTGGCGTCCGTATCATATTGCATGATATTCACTGCCATGTTGATGACCTCAGTGAGCAGCACCAGGCTTTTTTCATATTCTTGTTCCTGATTCCTGGCAAATTGCCGGATTTCGTCAACAATGCTCAAAATTCTATTGCGGGTATCAAGGATGTTTTTGACATATTGGGCGACCTGTTGATTGTCGGGAACGGCCATTTTGATGACCTCAGCGTACCCCAGAATGGTCAGTTGATTTCGAATTTCATGGGCAATCCCGGTGGTGAGCGTCCCGACAACCGCTAATTTTTCGGAGCGAATCAATTGATCCTGCGTCTCTTTTAGTTGCTGGTACGCCACTTTTAGTTCTTCAAATAAACGGCGATTTTCGTGTTCAAGACGATATTTTTCTAGTAAATCTCGAATCGTGATTCGTAAATCGTCATCATTCCAGGGTTTGACAAGATATTTGCTCAGCCCGGCATTGTTGATTGCCCGAATCGCGGAATCCAACCCGCCTTGTCCAGTGAGCATCACGGTGATCATGTCCGGGTACCGCTGATGTAAAATCGCCAGGAGTTCGTCACCTTTCATGCCCGGCATCACCTGGTCAGAAATGACCATTTCTACGACATTGTTTCCCTGAAATAATTCACCAATCAGGTCAAGAGCCTCGTGCGCGCTTTCCGCCCCCTCAATTTCATGCGTATGCGAAAACGCATTCTCGAGTTGTTGAATTAATCCGTCCAACAATGCACGATCATCATCTACGCATACAAGATACCTGTGTTCAATCTTTTGAGTCGCATTCATAACCATTGTCCAGTCCATCCGGATTACAATTCTCGCCGCCCCTCGAGGGCGCGAGTCATTGTAATTTCATCCGCATATTCCAGATCCCCGCCTACAGGGATTCCATGGGCGATCCGCGTGATTTTTATTCCCAGGGGCTTGAGCAGTTTGGCAAGATACAGAGCAGTGGCTTCTCCCTCAACATTCGGATTGGTCGCGATAATGACCTCGTCACAAGGGGTCTGCTGAAGACGGCCAAGCAGCTCTTGAATCCGGATATCTTCCGGCCCAATCCCATCAAGCGGCGATAGAGTCCCCATCAACACATGGTATACGCCGGAATATTCTCGAGTGCGCTCGATCGCAAACAGATCATTCGGCTCTTCAACCACACAGATGATCTGCTTATTGCGCCTGTCATCCCGACAAATCCGGCACGGATCGTATTCAGTGATATTACCGCACACTGAACAGTATGTCACGTGGTCTTTCACGGCAATTAAGGCGTTAGCAAGCTCCCTGACATCTTCCTCCGGGGCTTTCAGCAAAAAAAAGGTTAAGCGTTGCGCTGTTTTCTCGCCAATTCCCGGAAGTTTCGTCAGTTCATCAATCAAACGACCGATGGATTCAGTATAAGGAGAAGTACTCATTTTACATCAGTCCCGGAATTTTCAGACCACCAGTTAACTGCGACATTCTTTGCATACGCAGGCCACGGCTGGCTTCCAGGGCCTGATTCGTGGCTGCCACAATCATATCTTGAAGCATATCCAGTTCTTCCGGAGTCAATAATTCGGGATCAATGATCACCGTCAAAATTTCTTGCTTGCCATTGGCTTCGACCGTTACCATTTCTCCGCCCGCTGTTCCTTTAACCACTTGCTGCGCCAATTCTTCTTCTATCTCGGCCAGCTTCGCCTGAACTTCCTGAACTTGTTTCATTACGTTGCCCATATTGGCTAAATTGCCTAATCCGCCTAATCCTTTAAGCACGTATGTTTCTCCTCTGAAAATACCCGTTCGTAGTAACCGCTTAAGCGTTTCTTCACGCTGCCTGTCTGCTCAGGCAGGCTGAAGCGGCGACTACGAGCCTAATTTTCATCCTGCCGGATGAGCGTCCCCGCTCATGACATCTCTCATGTAAATGGAGAGCGAAATTTTTTTTGCTCGTCTAAATTTCAATCTTGATCTTTTTATTAGGAGGGCGAAAGCTCTGCTTTCGCTGTCAAAGCAGAGCTTTGACACTCCGGTGTCAGTGTGACAACTGCTCCTCGAAAAATTTCGATCGCTTCTTGAACAATATCTATTGGTTGTGTTGAAGTCATTTCAGCCTGATTTGTTGGTATAACGTTCGGTTGTTGTTTAAAATAAGAAAATTTTTCTCCTAAGGTATTTAGCGTATGCAATATAGCATCGAATGATTCAAGAGACTTGAGTTGAGCTGCCTGTAATAATGCCATTTCCAGGGTAAAGCGAGGATATGCACTATGTTTAATGTCTGGCTCGACACGAAGTAAATATTTAAAAATCTGCTGAAGTTCCTGAAAAGAATGGGATTGAATCTGGCGTTGCAGCACACCTGGGCTAAGGATGGTATTTTCAATGAGGTGCTGCGCTTTGGACGACATTTTTAAGACCAGAAGGTTTCGAAAATGTTCAATCACTTCTTTATAAAATTGCTCCAAATCATGGCCTTGCAGCACCAAGGAATTAACCACATTGAGCATATCTTCGGGCGAGTTCGAGAGAATCGCCTCAATGACCGTTTCGATACTTTCACTCCCAACCATGCCGAGCAATTCTGAAACTTTCTCTTGCGTTACTTCTTTGCCGCAATAGGAGATCACCTGTTCAAGGATACTTTGCGCATCGCGGATGCTCCCTTCGGAACGTCTGGCGATATAAAGTAAACTTTGCTCATCAATTGCGATAGACTCGGTGGTGGTAATCTTCTGCAAGGCCTGAGCGAGTTCTGTCGTTCCAACCCCGCGAAAAGTAAAACGCTGGCAGCGTGATGTAATCGTAATCGGGACTTTGTGAGCGTCTGTGGTTGCAAGGATAAAAATGGCGTGGGACGGAGGTTCTTCCAGGGTTTTTAATAAAGCGTTAAATGCTTCGCGGGTTAACATGTGAACTTCATCAATAATATAGACTTTGTAGCGCAATTTGGCAGGAGCAAATTTGATATTTTCTCGAAGTTCACGAATATGTTCGATTTTGCGATTGGATGCGCCATCTATTTCCATGACATCCGTTGCGGTGCCTTGTTTAATTGCCAGGCAAGACGCACATTGGTTGCATGGATCAGGTGTTGGACCGGCCGCACTCTCACAATTCAATGCTTTTGCCAGAATACGAGCGGTGCTGGTTTTTCCAATACCTCGGATTCCTGCAAAGAGAAACGCATGGGCGATACGTCCCTGTTGAAGTTCATTTTTCAGGGTTTCGGTGATATGGCGCTGTCCTATGACATCATCGAATCGTTGCGGACGCCACTTTCTTGCTATAACTTCATAAGGTTCCTGATTCATGGGAACTTTCTCAAAGGAAGGCTGAACATATGGCCATGCACCCAACTTTCGATAATTATCTTCCCAGGAGAGAGCACGCAGTTAATTCCCCCCAGGCTCCCCTACGGCGCCCGAAAGTCATTCTTTATGGCTGCTTCCGTCAGGACCTGACCCGGTTCAGAAGCTCTCGTCGCATAGGACCCGAAGATCATCATCACTTACTTACCCCTCACTGACAAAATAAAACCTCGAGTCGGGAATTCAACCCCGCTATAGCGGATTGCGAGTACAGGGCACCGCTACCTCCCCGTTTAGCATGGCCACAGTGTAGTGAAGATTGACAATTGAGTACTGCTATCGTCAATCTTCAATTTTTGTGGCGGAGAGGGTGGGATTCGAACCCACGGGACGTTTCCGCCCACACGATTTCCAGTCGTGCCGATTCGGCCGCTCTCGCACCTCTCCAGGATAAAATTAGAAATGAAGAATTCCAAATGAGGAATTGAATACCTTTCATTCTTCATTCGGAGTTCTTGATTCCCAATTGTTTCTGGCGGAGAGGGTGGGATTCGAACCCACGTGGCAGCTTTTGGCAGCCAAACCGATTTCGAGTCGGTCCCGTTACGACCACTTCGGTACCTCTCCGGAACGGACTTGCCGAAAAAATGAGGTCATCATTTCTCGGCATTCCTGTTCTAATACTCCGGAACTCACTTCGATCTGATGATTGAGTCGCGGATCTTGTCCAATCTGATATAAAGAACGTATTGCGCCAGCTTTAGGGTTAGGTGCGCCATAAAACAAACAGCGAATTCTTGCCAGCACCATGGCGCCTGCGCACATGATGCACGGCTCAACCGTCACATAGAGCGACGCTTCCGCAAGGCGTTCGTATTGAAACACCCGACAGGCATCGCGAATAGCCAGCAGCTCAGCATGAGCAACCGGATCATGGCATTGCTCAGTACGATTGTGGTTTGAGGCGATAATTTGATTCGCCACCACGATCACTGCGCCTACCGGCACTTCCCCTTCATTATACGCGGCCTGCGCTTCTTGCAGCGCAGCTTGCATAAATTCCTGGTGCAAAAAAGATCAAAAAAATGGTGCGCCCAGGAGGAGTCGAACCCCCAACCTTCGGATCCGTAGTCCGACGCTCTATCCAATTGAGCTATGAGCGCACTAAATTCTGCTGCAACGGAGAGGGTGGGATTCGAACCCACGGTACACCTTTTTGGAGTACGACGGATTAGCAATCCGCTACCTTCGGCCTCTCGGTCACCTCTCCGACGATTCGCTATAAGAAAATTCCCTTCCGTTCCTCCTCACGGAGGAGGTAGGATTCGAACCCACGTCCGCTTTCGCGAAAACGGTTTTCAAGACCGCCGCCTTCAACCACTCGGCCACTCCTCCAAATCCTTACGAAAGTCAAACTAATATACTCTTCAAAATTTGCAAGAAAAATTTTGAAGAATTTTATATTTTCTGTGTTTTCTACCGTATGTTCTCGGTAGTGTACCTTCTATCAGCCTTCATCAGAGTTTCTATTAGGAAGTGTCATGAACGGGCGCCTCACCCGACACAATGAAAATCAGGCTTGTTGTCGCCGCTTCAACCTGCCTCTGCCTGTGCAGACAGGTGAGCAGATGAAGAAACCGACGAACGAGGATTTTCAAGGGCATTATGAGAGCAGCACTTCTTTCCCTACCCATTTCCTCAGCACTTCAGGAACAACCACGCTGCCGTCGGCCTGCTGATATTGTTCCACAATTGCCGGCAAAAGGCGACTGGTTGCTAATCCGGAGGCATTCAGGGTATGAATAAATTCCGTCTTTTTTCCATCTTTGCGTTTAAAGCGGATATTTCCGCGCCGAGCCTGGTAATCCCGGGCATTCGAGGCCGAGCTAACCTCTTTGTACTCATTCATACTTGGAATCCAGACTTCAATATCAAAGGTTTTTGCCATGGCGTCGCTGCAATCAGCGGCGGCTAATTTACTGAGTCGGTAGTGCAGACCTAAACCCTGCACCAACCGTTCGGCTTTTGCCGTTAACTCTTCTAACGCCTGATCCGAGTGTTCCGGCAGAGTAAACTGGAACATTTCCACTTTATTGAATTGATGCCCGCGAATCATCCCGCGTTCCTGCGTGCGATAACTGCCGGCTTCTTTACGGTAACAGGGGGTATAGGCAAAATACTTTTTGGGAAAATCGTCTTCTTGCAGAATTTCATCCCGGTAAAAATTAATTAATGCCGTTTCTGCTGTTGGCAGTAAAAATTGTTTAAACTTCTCGCCTTCGGATTCTGTCGCAAGCTGGAACACATCATCCTCAAATTTCGGAAATTGGCCGGCTGTATAGCCGCACTGATAAGTCAAAATGTGCGGGGGCAGAATAAATTCATAGCCATCTTTCAGGTGTTCTGCGATAAAATAATTTAATAAGCCCCACTCGAAAAGCGAGCCAGTCCCTTTATACAGCCAGAATCCTCGTCCCCCTAACTTCACGCCGCGTTCATAATCAATTAAATTGAGCGACGTAACAAGATCAACATGATCTTTAGGCGTAAAGTCAAATTGAGGTTTTTGTCCCCAGATGTGCACAACCTGATTATTTTCCTTGCCGCCGGCCAGGACATCCGCATCCGGGATATTCGGCAATCGTTCGACAAATTCTTTAATCTGTTGTTCAACTTCAGCTAAAGCAGCGTCGAGTTCTTTGATTTTTGCAGAAACTTCCTGCATCCGGCTTGTCAGAGATACAATCGGTTTCCCTTGTTTTTTTAAGAGAGGAATACGCGATGAAACCGTGTTTCTGCGCGCTTTTAAGGTCTCCGTTTCCTGAATCAGGGTTCTGCGCTGCGCATCTAATTCAAACACTTTCGTCAAATCAAGATCAATCAGGCGTTTCTGAAAGGCCTGTCGAATTTCTTCGGGTTTTTCTCTGAGTAACTTGATATCGAGCATCGTTCCCCAACCTCCTCATCTACAGTTCATTTCAAAAAATTGTGCTTCCTTGACGTAAATACGGGGATACGGAATAAGTCAATATTTTTTTCCGGGCTATTTGATGATTGTTCGTTCTGATGCGCTTCTTGTGTGTTTAAACTTGACAGGAACATCAACATTCAACAAGATGGGCATATTTACAAAATAAGTAAGTATCAATAATTTTTTGGACATCAGAAACCGGGTTTTTCTGAAAAACCCGGTTTCAGCCAGTCAAAACTGACAAAAATTTATTGATACTCACTTATCTTTGTACATCAGGACTTTTTCTTGAACAGGTGTAATATGATCCAGTGTGTCGGACTCAATCCAGTATTTCAGCGAACGTTAACCATCGAGAATTTTCGGCTGAACGCAGTCAATCGAGCCAAGCCAGACGTACTTGAAGGATGCGCCGGGAAAGGCATCAATGTTGCCCGTGTCCTCAAGACTTTAGGGAAACCTTCAATCAGCACCGGATTTCTGGGAGGCTATACCGGAGACCGTATTTCCTGGTATTTGCAGCAAGAAGGTTTAGCTTCCGATTTTGTGCAGACCGCCAGTACGACCAGAACCTGTACCACGATTCTCGATCCGCTCAACAATACCCATACCGAATTGGTTGAAGAGGGCAAACCGGTATCAGCGCAAGAAGTGGAGCAGATGTATCGGGTTTTTGAGCGCAATCTGCGCGGCTGTCCGCTTGTCACAATTTCAGGAACCGTTCCGCAAAATGTGCCCAATGATGTCTATTTTCAATTTGTCCGGCTCGCCCATCAGTACAATATTCCGGTCCTTGTGGATACCCAAAAACAGCTTTTAGGGCAGTGCCTCAAAGCCCGGCCATTTCTTGTAAAAATCAATCGTGAGGAGTTGGGAGTCGCCTTTGAACAACCAGTTGATTCAGAAAAGACTTTTTTTGAATTGATTCAGCGCATCCACCTGGAAGGGGTGGAATGGGTGCTGATTACGCATGGCAAGGAGGCGACGATTGCATCACATCACGGCCAACGCTGGACTTTTCTTCCTCCCAGCCTGGCAATCGTGAATCCTATCGGCTCAGGAGATGCCATGTTGGCCGGCATTGCTGCGGGAATTGTTGATGGGCTTGAGATGCTCCCGGCGATCCGGCGTGGTGTGGCTTGTGGTTCTGCGAATGTGTTGACGCTTTCGACGGGAACAGTCATCCGCGAAGATGTTGAACGCTTAGAGTCTGAAGTGAAGGTGCTTCCCCAGATTTAAGCGTTCGGAAGTATTGGTAACATGCGATCGATTTTCAGAGAATGAACTGAATTTTTCCAAAAAATGATGAATACAAAAACACAAAAACGACAGTTTGTTGTCATTGGCGGAGTGGCGTCCGGAATGAGTGCAGCGAGCGCCGTTAAACGCTCCGATCCGAGTATTGCGGTAGTGGTGCTGGAAAAAGGCGAGTTTGTCGCATATAATGCTTGTGCCTTGCCCTATTATATTTCAAATGTTATGCCCGATCATCGCCAACTCCTGGATGTCACCTATGAACAAGCCGGTCAGGATGCACAGATTGAGGTTTTTACGCGCCATGAGGCCATGTCAATCGTTCCTGCTAAACAGATAGTAATCGTTTTGGACCGCGAAACCGGAGA
Source organism: Candidatus Vecturithrix sp. (assembly GCA_040772385.1). Taxonomy (GTDB): domain Bacteria; phylum Moduliflexota; class Moduliflexia; order Moduliflexales; family Moduliflexaceae; genus Vecturithrix. The sequence goes on from JAXGYF010000001.1 coordinate 2,780,184, forward strand.
AGAAAAAACATTTCCCTATGACGGATTAATGCTTGCGACAGGCGGTGTTCCCATTACTCCGCCTGTTCCAGGCATGAATCTGCCGAACATTTTTCAACTGCGTACGTTAGCCGATGGTATAGAGGTGAAACAGTATATAACAGACCATACTCCTCAAAAAGCGACGATTATCGGCGGCGGGTATATCGGATTAGAAATGGCAGAGGCCTGTCGTATGTTAGGGATGGATGTGACTATTCTCGAAAAATTTGGCAGTATTCTGGGCACCATGGGAAATGATGTGGCCGACGTGGTCGAGGAACATCTCAGAAAACACCAGGTTCACCTCATGAAAAACGTGACCGTCAGTTCTTTTGAAGAGGGTGAAGGAAAATGCGCGTATGTGGGTCTTGATGGGCAGACTCAACGGCTTGAAACGGATCTTGTTGTTATTGCTATTGGAGTTCGCCCTGAAATTGCCCTGGCCCGAGGTGCGGGAATTGAAATCGGCAGTACCGGCGCGATTGCTGTCAATACCCAGGCTCAAACCAGTATTAACAATATTTATGCTGGCGGCGATTGTACGGAAGTCACTCACCTGGTCAGCGGTGAAAAAATATATGTGGCTTCAGGAACAGTGGCTCGCAAATTGGGACGGACCGCAGGAAAGAACTTTGTTGTTCCGGGAATTGCCGCCTTTAAAGGGGTAGTTGGTACAATGGTGGCAAAGGTGTTTGAATTGGAAATCGCCCGTACAGGCTTGACCTTAATGGAAGCCAGACGCCTGGGATTTGATGCGATTATCTCAACAATTACAGCAGATTCCCGTGTGAGAACCTATCCGGGCAACCAGCAAATCATGGTATCATTGATTTTTGATAGAAAAAGCAAACGTCTGCTTGGCGCAGAGATGGTCGGCAAAGAAGGGGTAGCCCAGCGCATTAATGTCCTGGCCGCTGCATTACATAACCAGATGACAGTTCACGCCATTTCACAACTTGATCTCGGGTACTCCCCTCCGTTTTCTGCCCCCTGGGATCCTATTTTAATCGCCGCTAACGTCGGAATTAAAAGGCTTTCGTAGACATTCCGGGAATGCAACAGCTCGCTCTTGTTCTGCTCAAACTGCTCTGCCAGCAGTTCTATGAAACTAACGGTTGATAAAGTCAACCACAGTCCCATATTCAAGCACACGCACTTTTGTGACGCTTCCATAATCAATGGTGATCCGCATCGCATTGGCAAGCGGAAAGTTCAGGAAATAGCTTAGTAGTGCGCGGATAACTCCGCCGTGAGTAATGACAAGGTTATATGGATGAGATTGTTGGCAAAGATCCTCCCAAAAAGCGACACTGCGCTCAAAGAGTTCCTGAAACGATTCCCCCTGGGGGCAGCGCTGATTTACAAAATCTGTAAACCAGCTATTGGCAGCCTGCCCCGTTTCAATTTCGCTCCATGTTTTTAGTTCCCACGCACCGAAATTCAGTTCCATGAGGCGGAGATCAAAAACGATAGTCCCGCAGTTGAAGGATTCCGCTAACCTATGGCAGCGGTGTAAAGGACTGGAATATACCTGCCAGCCCGTAATGTGCGGCAGCTTGCACCGGATGCGTTCACATTCCCGGGGAAAGGAAGCTGCTAGCGGAACATCGGTCTGACCGTAACAGGTTCCCGGTTCAATATTGACCTGCGTATGTCGAATTAAATAGAATTCCATGAGATTGCCACGAGAGTAAGATAAAATATCGCTTCTGTTATTTGCTGGACCGCGCCCAGACAATCGCCGGTATAACCACCGATCCAGCGCGTAAAATAGCGTCCTGTCCACCAAAGCGCCCCCCACACTGTTCCCAGGCAAAGCAGGATTCTCCAGAAAGCGACCCCTTGAACAATAAAAAAAAGTAACGGCGCGACGCCGAAGAATGCCGCGATCCCTAATTCTGTCGGATTGATCTGGCGGGCCAGCGGTTTGGCTTTACTGAGCAGATCCTCGCGGACGTATCTGTGTGTGTATAACAGAGACGTGGAAGCAAAACGGCTCAGGCTGTGTCCGGCAAAAAGCGTGATGGGAACGAAGGATCGCGGCAGCGCCGTCAGGCTCATTAACTTTAACGCGAGCATCAGCATAATGCCGATCGCTCCAAAGACCCCGATTCGCGAATCCTTCATAATCCTGAGAATCTCTTCCTGCGTCCATCCTCCTCCGAATCCATCACACACGTCAGCGAAACCATCTTCGTGAAACGCGCCTGTCAGGAGGATGGTCGCAATCATGCTGAGCAGTACGGCGAGAACAGGAGGGAACAGCAAACTGCTTATCCAAAACACAGATGCTCCAATTGCGCCGACGATCCAACCTATCAGGGGAAAATAGCGCGAAGCTTTGTTCAAGGTCTCCTGCGAATGCTTCACCCATGTCGGACAGGGAATGCGCGTAAAAAACATGAGCGCAGCGAAAAATATCTGAATTTCCCGGCGAATCATGATTTTCTACTCACTCCGGCCGAGGTAAAGGACGCCATTTCATTCAGAAAACGCACGGCTGATTCTATCAGCGGATACGCCAGCACTGCGCCAGTGCCTTCGCCCAGACGTAGGTTGAATTGCAATAACGGCTCTCCGTGAAGCAGTTCAAGCATTTTTCGATGCCCGGGTTCGTCGGAAAGATGACCAAAAAGACAATAGCCGAGCACTTGCGGATAAAGCCGAGCAGCCACAAGCAATGCGGAACTGATGATAAATCCATCCACCAGAATAATCATGTTCTCCGCGGCCGCTTGTAAAAACGCGCCGCAAGTCATGGCGATTTCAAATCCTCCGAAGGTTTGCAAGACTGTTAATGGATCGGAAGACGCGGGCTGAGAGGAGATCGCTTCTTGTAAGATCGCAATTTTGTTTGCTAACCCGGCATCATCAAGGCCAGCCCCGCGCCCAACGCACTCTTCAAGCGGAACCTGTCCTAAAATGCTCATGAGCACTGATGCGGACGACGTGTTGCCAATCCCCATCTCGCCAAACGCCATGATGTTACATCCGTCTTTTTTGGCCTGCATTACGATTTCAGCGCCAGAACGCAATGCTTGTTCACATTGTTCGTCCGTCATGGCCGGTTCATGACGAAAATTCTTCGTTCCCGGAGCAATTTTGCGATGAAGCAACTTCGGGTGTTTCGGAAGTTCCCCTTTGACGCCGGCATCCACCACGTACAACTGAAAATCATGCTGGCGGGCGAACACATTGATTGCCGCTCCTCCGGCTAAAAAGTTATGCACCATCTGAACCGTGACTTCTTGCGGATAGGGACTGACGCCGTCGGCTGCAATACCATGATCTCCTGCAAACACAAGAATATGCGGCTTGTGTAAGCTCGGTTCAAGCGTATGCTGGATCTGTCCGATTCGTAAGGCCAGATGCTCAAGTTTGCCTAACGCGCCGAGCGGCTTGGTTTTCTGATCAATTTTTTCCTGTAATGCAGTAACAAGATCGCTCTGTACTGAATCAATTTGAAAGTCTAATTGCACGATATTACCCCCTTAACATATTGTATTGTTTTTTCCAGCAGAAGCATCAAAATGAAAGTGACCCCTAAAACGTGCAAGAAAATTCTCTGAACATTTAGAATCTTTGACGTATGTACAAATTTTTATTTCAAATCTTGACAAAATTGTCTATGAAATTTCTCTATTGATGTTCTGACTGCCAAATGAAGAAAGAACGCTTTATCATGAGGAATAGTCGTACTGATGGCTCGAATTGTGTTAGTGACTGGAGGCGCAAGAAGCGGGAAGAGCGCGTACGCTGAATCATTGTACCACGGAAAACAGCAGGTGACGTATCTTGCGCCGACCAGAATTTCTGATGATGAGATGCGAGCGCGCATCAAATTGCATCGCCAGAGACGACCGCAAACCTGGCAGACGGTGGAAAGCTCTTATGATTTGGCGGCGTTGGTCAAAAAAACTGGAAGCACCGCTGTCTTATTAGATTGCCTCACCATTCTAACCTCCAATATTTTGTTTGACATCACCAAAAACTGTCCAACCATTCCTATAGAGCTGCAACAGCAGGTTGAACAGAACGTCTTCCAGGAACTTGAAGCTCTTATTGACTATGTGAAGGTCATTGATGGCGAACTTGTGATGGTCACGAATGAAGTCGGCTGCTCGATTGTGCCTGAAAACCACATTGCCAGAGTTTACCGCGATATTTTGGGAAGAGTCAATCAGCGGATTGCCGCACTGTGTGACGAGGTGTACCTTGTGACCTGCGGGATTCCGTTACGATTGGCCTGAAATGGTATGCCGGGAATTATGATTCAGGGAACCGCCTCGTCAGCCGGGAAAAGTTTGCTGGCGACCGCCCTGTGCCGCATTTTTGCAGACAACGGGTTGACGGTGTATCCGTTTAAATCGCAGAATATGTCCTTGAATTCCTATGTGACCATGGAAGGGCTGGAAATGGGACGCGCCCAGGTGCTTCAGGCTCAGGCTGCACGCCAGGAACCGTCGGTGCTCATGAACCCGATTCTGCTGAAACCGACCACTAATCGAAGATCCCAGGTCATTTTCAAAGGCAGGCCGCATAAAAATATGGACGCCGTGGAATATTTTCAGTTTAAGCCGCACTTGAAACAAGAGATCAAGCAGATCTACGACAGGTTAGCTGCGAAAAGCGATGTGGTCGTGATCGAAGGCGCCGGCAGTCCAGCAGAGATCAATTTGAAGGAGAACGATATTGTGAACATGGGCATGGCGGAACTGGCTGACGCTCCGGTGCTGTTAGTGGCTGATATTGATCGCGGCGGAGTGTTTGCAGCGATTTACGGCACGGTGATGCTGCTGGAAGCGCATGAACGCGAACGCATCAAGGGGGTCATCATCAACAAATTTCGCGGCGACAAAGCGATTTTGCAGCCGGGTCTTGATCAAATTGAAGCTCTGACGAACATTCCAGTGATCGGCGTGATCCCCTACATGGACATTCTATTAGACGAGGAAGACAGCGTGGCGGATTTTAACCGCACGCAGCGCGGCCTCATTGACATCTGCGTCATCAAACTTCCGCGCCTGTCGAACTTTACAGACTTTGACGCCTTTCGTTTCGATAAAGATGTCAAGGTGCGTTATATCCGGTCGCCGCAGGAACTCGGCAATGCCGACATGCTTGTGCTGCCCGGCAGCAAAAATACGATTGAAGATCTGCGCTGGCTCAAAGACGCGGGCTTTACGTCAGTCATCCAAAAATTTCCGGGACTGATTTTCGGCATTTGCGGCGGATATCAAATGCTTGGCAGAGAAATCTTCGATAAAGAAGGGTGGGAAGTCAACCCTGGCGACCTCGACCAGGGACTGGGCTTTTTTGAGATGCGTACCGTATTTGAAGGACAGAAGATCACGACCAATGTAACCGGCAGCGCTTTTGGATGCCGGATTTACGGGTATGAAATTCACGCCGGAAAATCTGTCGGCTGCGCGCATCCTTTTGCCACGATCACTGCCAAAGAAGGGAAACCTGTGCAGGAATCTGACGGCGATGTGGTCGATGATCGCGTGTTTGGAACCTATATTCACGGCATTTTCGATTCGAGCGAATTTCGGACCTGGCTCTTAAATCGACTCCGCCGGACAAAATCGCTGGCTGAAAGGCACGGTGAGGATCTCAATCAGCAGCGCGAAGCCGAGTTGCAAAAATTAGCTCGGATTGTTCGGGAAAACCTGGATATGACGTTTATCTACTCACTGATCAAAAGATGATTGACCTCTTGTGTGCTGTTGGGCTTGATCTTGCGCTTGGCGATCCCGCCTGGCTTCCACATCCGGTGCGGCTGATGGGAACGATGATCACGCATGAAGAACGCTGGGTGCGCCGATTCGCACGCGGGAACAAAGGGCTGATGCTGGGAGGATTCTGCATCGTGCTGCTTAATCTGCTGCTGGCGTTTGGGATTCCGGCGCTGTTGCTGCTGTTCTTGCGTCCGTATCCTCTTCTCAGCCACCTCGTTAATATTTACCTGCTCTCTACCTGTTTTGCAGCACGCTGTCTGCGCGATGAGGCGTTGAAAGTGCATTACGCTCTGGAACAAGGATTAACAGAAGCCCGGCGTCAACTTTCCCGCATTGTAGGTCGGGAAACCGCGCATTTGAATGAGTCGGAAATCCTGCGGGCAACCGTGGAAACAGTCGCTGAAAATACGGCCGATGGGATCATCGCCCCCTTACTCTACGCGATGATTGGCGGTGCGCCGCTAGCGATGGCGTATAAAATGGTCAATACCATGGATTCGATGCTGGGATATATGAATGAAAAATATCGTCATCTCGGATTTTTTCCAGCCAAAACCGACGACCTTGTCAATTATCTTCCGGCGCGGTTGACAGGGGGGCTGATGATTGCGAGCAGCCTCTTTCGTTTTGACGTTGGAAATGGGTTCAAAATCATGATCCGAGATCGCCGCAATCATAAAAGCCCGAACTGCGCCTATTCCGAAGGCGCGATGGCCGGACTGCTTGGGATTCAACTGGGAGGTGCGAATATTTATTTTGGTAAGGTCGTTGAAAAACCGACCATCGGCGATCCGCAGCGACCTATTGTAAGAAACGATGTTTATAAGGCGATTGAAATCATGTTCCGGACTGAACTGAGCCTGGTTGTGTTGTATGTGCTGTGGAATCTTGTTTTCAAATGACTAATACAGCGTTTCGGAAATACGTATACACGTGAGACAGGAGCGCAAAGGAGCCTTTGCGTCAATGCGAAGCGTTGACATGGCGGAATCGAAGATTCCGCAGCAAACGCTTGTTTGCACTCCTGAGTGTGTCATTATTTCCAAAACGCCGTGCTAATGTATTTTTTATGAAACACGGCGGTGATCTGCTGAGTTATCAACATCTGTATCGTGGTGAGCTTCTTGATTTCAGCAGCAATATCAATCCTTTGGGGTATCCGAAAATTCTGGATGAGATCCTGACGTCCAAAGGTTTGCAGGCCGCGATTCGTTATCCTGATATTCACTACCGCGCTTTACGGCAAGCTATCGCTGAGTATCTGGGCTGTCAGCCGCAGGAAGTCATGGTCGGGAACGGCGCGGTTGATCTGCTTGACCTGTTGTGCAGGAGTTTTGAACGCATTGTCGTGTGTACGCCTTGTTTTGGGGAATATCTTGAGCGACCCAATATTCACGGGAAACCGGTGAAGATTCTTGCAATGGGACAGGATTTCAGCGTTCAGGCGCGGCTTTTTGAGCAGCAGCTCCGCGAAAACGATCTGCTGCTTTTAGGCAACCCGAATAACCCGACCGGGAAGCGTATCCGAAAAGCAGAACTCCTGGCGATCCAGGCGTTGACAGAACAGGCCGGCGCGTTCCTCGCGCTTGATGAAGCCTTTTTTGAATTTTGTCCGTCCGATTACGACAGCATCCATCTTTTTTACGGCAAGCCAAATGTCTGCGTGATCAGGGCTGCCACAAAATTTTTTAGTCTGCCCGGCCTTCGGTTGGGATATGCATACGCGGTTCCTCAACTCGTGCAACATTATCAGGACATCGCCCTTCCCTGGCGCATCAATGCCTTTGCCGACCTGGCCGGGCAGGTCATCTTTCAGGATAACGCGTATATCAAGCACAGTCAACAGTCTATGGCCGAACAGCGCGATTTCATGTTTGGACAATTGCAGAAGATGGAGAACCTTCACCCTTATCCGACAGACGCCAATTTCATCCTGGTGAAATTGCTGCACACCACGGAAGACGACCTGTTTCTGCGCCTGGTGCGTCAGGGCTTTTTGATCCGTAAAGCGTCCTCTTTCGTCGGGTTGAACGAGCGCTTTATTCGGCTGGCGATCAAGGACGAACACAGTAATCGCAGATTTCTTGCGGCCGTACAGCAGGAAATCTGAGGGTATGTATGCAAGCGGTCAGCGTCTATCCCGGTTCTTGTGGTGAATTGCTTCAGGGGCGCAATAACGGCGTTCCCATGTTGATTTCCTGCCCGATCAATCTGTTTACCCGCGTCGAAGTCTTTGAAACTCGGCGCCCGGTCGAAAAATTCCGTTACCCCAAGTCATGCCGGATGCTCGAAACTTTGTTGACTTCCTGGGAGTATGCGGATCTCTTCTCCAGACTTGATCTTAAAATCACCTCCGATATTCCCCATTCAAAAGGGTTTGCCAGCAGTACTGCCGACCTGTGCGGAGTGTATCATGCCTTGCGGTCCTTATGTCAACGCCCTTTTGATCAACAGGAATTGCTGCAAGCCGCGATTCGGATCGAACCAACTGACAGCATCATCTTTGAGCGCATGACAGCCATTGACTATACATCGGGCGCAACATTCGAAACCCTGGGCGAGTATCTCTGCTTCTCAGTATTAGTGTTCGAAGGGAGAAAGGGGGTAGATACGCTGACGTTTAACGCCGCCCCGTTACCGCCGCTGCACGATATAACGCCTGTGTTTCAGCGCTTCAAAACAGCGGTGCAGCAGGGGAATCTGCCACAGATCGCCGCCATCGCTGCGCACAGTATTCAGGCCAATCAACCACGCCTCCCCTATCCCATTCTGCCTGAAATCCTGCAATACTGCCGCAACAGCGGAGGATTGGGCGTGCTTGGCGGCCATAGCGGCAACATGTTAGGACTTATCTACGACGATCCTCAGGCCGGCCGCCGCGCCTTGCAACGCGTCCCCACTTTTTCAGGATATACATCTTATCTGGTAAACACCCTTGCGCATCCGCTGGAGGCGGTTCCTTTCTAACTATTTTATCTTTTCTGAACAAGCAGAAAATTCTACTCGACAAAATTTCTCTTGACAAAAAAAGCTGCTCTTGATCAAAAAGAATTTTGACACTTGTGTGTTCACAAAACGTGAATAAAAAATATACAGGTTGCCAGGGGCAATAACAGAAAATGGGAAGATGGTGCAAAGCCATCACGGACCCGCCACTGTAACCGGGGACAAACCTCAAGCAAGCCACTGCTCGTAAAAAAGAGCGGGAAGGGATGAGGGGAGGATGATCCGGAAGTCAGGAAACCTGCCTGTATAGAGTGCGAACGTTCAGACCTTCGGGAAATAAGGAGGAGCGTGGTATGAAAACAGTCAAATCATATCTCTCAAAGCAACGATTGACGCCTTATCTCGGTGTCATTCTCATTCCTATTTTCCCCTGTTTATCATGTTTCACGAGGAATTTCCAGACTGAGGAATTGCGCCTTTTTTGGTGATGGCGAACATTGCTCATGCTTTACAATGCCGACGATCCGGCGCCATGCTGGTCGGAGGAGTGTTGGCCCTGCTGATGGTCGCGGCCATTATTCTGTCGATCCATTCGGGACGGGCGGATATTGGGGTTGTGACCACCGTGAAAATCATTCTGGGCAAGGCTGCGTCGCAGGACGCACTCTTCGCCAATCTGAAGCCCTCGAGCGTGGCGATTGTCTGGGAAATCCGGCTGCCCAGGATTTTGATTGCGGCCCTGGTGGGCAGCGGTCTGGCGGTGTCAGGCGCAGTGTTCCAGGCCTTGCTGCTGAATCCGCTGGCGGATTCTTATACGATCGGCGTGTCAACCGGGGCCGCTTTTGGCGCAGTGCTCTCAATTTACCTGACCTTATTTTTTACAGATCAGGCGCTGCCGACCATGCCCTTTGCCTTTTTGGGCGCATTGCTCACGCTGCTGCTGGTGATCAAGATTGCGACCAGGGGCGGGTATATGAGCTCCTCAAATCTGGTCATTGCCGGGATTATTGTCAGTTCGATTCTTTCAGCGGGGATCAGTTTTTTAAAGAACGCTTCAGGGGAACAAGTGTCAGCGATCATTTACTGGTTAATGGGCAATTTAGCCGCTCGCACCTGGAACCACGTGGCCGTCAGTACGCCGCTGATCGCTTTGGGCACGCTGGTCTGTACGTATTTTGCCGGCGATTTGAACATCCTGTGTCTTGGCGAACAAGAAGCGCGCTCGCTAGGAGTGAACACCCAGAAAGTGCGGCGGGTCTATCTGGTCACGGCTTCTCTGCTCACGGCCGTCTGCGTTTCGGTCAGCGGTATCATCGGCTTTATCGGCTTGATCGTGCCGCATGTGCTGCGATTCTGGCTGACCTCCGATAACCGGGCGTTGATCCCGTTATCGGCCTTGCTGGGCGGGACATTGTTACTGTTGGCCGATAATGCGTCGCGGGTGTTTTTTGAGGTGGAAATCCCGGTAGGGGTGATTACGACCTTGCTGGGCGGCCCGTTCTTCATCTATTTGTTCATCACCAGGAACAAGGCAATTCAATAAGCAGGGAAACATGTTCGAAGTACAGAATCTTTGGTTTCGGTATGGCGCACAGGATGTTCTCAAAGGTGTTACCCTGTCCCTTGAATCAGGGAAATTTTTCTCGATTCTCGGACCGAACGGCGCGGGAAAAACCACGTTATTGCACCTGTTGACCGGCGCGATGAAACGCCGAAAAGGGCAGATTGAATTTCTGAACAAAGCGATAGAACGCTATGCTATCGAAGAACTGGCGCGTCACTTTGCCGTGATCAGTCAGGGGCTTTCGATTCGATTTCCCTTTACCTGTCTGGAGATTGTGATGATGGGGCGCAATCCGCATGTCAATCGTTTCAAACAGTTGCATGACAGGGATCTGGCAATTGTTGAGGATGCCATGCAGCGCACAGACACCTTGCGCTTTGCCGATTCCCTGATTACGGAAGTCAGCGGCGGGGAATTTCAACGCGTCATGTTTGCCCGCGCTTTAGCTCAGCAGCCGAAGGTCTTATTTTTGGATGAGGCCTTTTCCGGGATGGATCTCTCGCGCCGGCTGCGGTCGTTGAAACTGGTGCGTCAGCTTGTTGAACAGGAAGGTCTGACCGCTGTCATGATCATGCACGATCTGAACCTGGCGTATCTGTTCAGCGATGCAGTGATCGTGCTGAAAGAAGGGGAATTATGCGGCATTGATGCTCCCCAGACGTTGATGACGCCGGAGTTTATCCATTCAGTATTTGAGATTAAGATGCAGCGAATTGATGGACTGGGCTTGTTGGTCGTGCCGTAGAAGGGGAGGGCTGTTAAATTCTACCCCCTCAGTCCCCCGCAGGCGGGGGAAGTCAATCCGTTTCCCTCCGCTTGCAGGGGGAATAAAAGGGGGGTACAGTTTTTCCCCTGCGAGAACTTCACAGCCCTGCCGTAGAAGGGGAGGTGATGTGATCTCCAAAAATGTATCAAGGGGTCTCCTGGTGATTGATGGCTGGGCGGACGAGGCTTCAGCACAACAGGCCTCCCCCCTGTCAGGCAGCGCTGTGAAGTTCTTTGCTGCTCAGGAGTGCAAACCAGCGTTTGCATCAGGGCGAAGCCCTGTCAAATTGTCGCGGCGCAGCCGCGAAGCACACGCTCGTTTGCGCTCCTGAATATTCGTAAAAACGTCTGCTTCAAAACACGACCCGTTCCCAGGCAGAAGCACAGGAACGAGAACTTCACAGCCCTGCCCCCTGTCAGGGACTTACAGGTATGGGTTTTGGGTTTGTGCCCTGAAAGGGCAGCGGAAGAAAGCCAGAGGATTCATCCTCTGGAAAGTAATCGCCCCCGTCCCGCGCCCTGAAGGGGCGCAAGAGATGTTCCCGCCGCCCTTTCAGGGCGGGGATGAGGGAATTTCCGTTCCAGAGGTTGAAACCTCTGGCTGTATTCCCCTGCCCTTTCAGGGCAAAGAGCCGTATTTTCAAATCTAACAAAGTAGTATTAGAAACAAAAATTATAACAATTCATGAAGGAGGATATACACCAATGACAAAATGTTTCATTTTCAGCATAAGTATTATCTGTATTCTGTTCAGCGTATTCGCGATTATCAGCCCGACTTCGGCTGAGACTGGCAAAAAAGCCATTCTGGTCATCAGCTTTGGCACGAGTTACGCCGATACCCGTGAAGTCACGATTGAAGCCTGTGAAAATGCTATTAAAGAGGCATTTCCGGAGTATGAAACCAGAAGGGCGTTCACTTCCAATATTATTATCAAAATTTTGGAGGAACGCGACAATATTTTGGTTGACACGCCCGAAGAAGCGTTGAAAAAATTACAGGCTGACGGTTTTACCGAGGTGATCGTGCAGCCGTTGCATATTATTCCGGGTGAAGAATTTCATGATGTCGTCGCCATGGTAAAACAATATGAATCTGTCTTTGAGACCATTCGATTGGGAATGCCGCTGTTAGCAACGACCCATGACTATATGGCCGCTGTGGATGCCATTGCTGCGCAGCTTCCGGAGATGGAGGACAACGAAGCCGTCGTGTTTATGGGGCACGGCACGCACCATCCCGCCAATGCGGCGTATCCAGCCTTAGAGCGCGTTTTCGAAGATAAGGGGTTTTCGCAAGTGTTTGTAGGAACGGTTGAAGGCTATCCGGAATTGGATCATGTGATCCAGCGTTTACAGACGCACGCGATCGAAAAAGTGACGTTGATGCCCTTTATGCTGGTGGCCGGCGATCATGCCCAGAACGACATGGCAGGCGATGAAGAAGATTCCTGGAAGATGCAGTTGAAGAAAGAGGGTTTTCTGGTGGAGACCTCTCTGCATGGTCTGGGAGAAAATGCAGAAATTCAGAAGCTCTATGTCCAACATATTCAGGATGCCATCGCCGGCGAGCAAGAAGGCGGTCATGGTCATTAATTGTTCCGCGAAGCTCCAGCTTCGCGCTACAATGCTCAGGAGGAACGGCAGGGACTTCATGCTTTTCCGAAGCCCCTGTCTTTAGAATACATTTATGTTACGAAAGAATGTCTATTTTCTATCTGTTTTTTTCTTCATATTTATCTGGACAGCCGGATATGCTGCATCGTCGGAGTATCCGCTGACATTTCGTGATGACCAGGGGAACGAAATCACGGTTTCGGCTCCGGCCATGCGTATTATTCCCCTCTACTCGGCACACACGGAGAATCTGTTTTCCCTGGGGTTGGATGAGGAAATTATCGGGGTCGGAAATGCAGACATCTATCCGCCCCAGGTACTTACCCGACCTGTTTATGATTATAGATCCGATCCGGAGAAAGTGATTGCCGCTGAGCCTGACCTGGTATTGATCCGGCCGTTTATCCAGCGTTCACGCCCGGAATTTGTGCAAGCCTTGCACAAGGCCGGCCTGCAAGTGGTCGCGCTATACCCGGAGTCTTTTGACGAATTTGACGAGTATATCCGTAAACTTGCCTTGCTGACCGGTACACAGGCGAAAGCTGAAGAGTTACTGCATAATTTTTATCAGGAGATCGTGGAGATCCGCGCAATCACAACCGCCATCACGCCCAAAGTGAAAGTTTATTTTGAATCCATGGAAAAAGACTATAAGACTGTGACCCCGGATTCCACGCCAGCGCGCGCCATCGAAGCGGCCGGCGGTCTGAACATCGCCAGCGATGCAACGCCAGTCAGCGAGGGGAGTTCAATCGCTGCCTATGGGATCGAAAGGTTATTGAGTCGCGCCAACGACATTGATGTATATATCTCCCAGCGCGGCGTGATGAACGCCGGCGGCAGTATCCGTTCGATCTCCGCTCGTCCGGGCTTCTATGCTATCAAAGCCGTGGCCGAACAGCGCATTTATGAGATCAATGAAAAAATCATTTCAAGCCCGACGTTTCGCCATGTCAAAGGCGTGCGAGAATTAGCCCGCATGTTTTATCCCGAGGTGATGGATGATCTGGCGCGTTTCAACACGGATCAGCCTCTAAACAGGGCGCAGATGGCGGAGATGGTGGTGCGGCTTCAGCATAAGCCCATTTTCGTTCCCACGTCAAGCTATTACAGGAAAACATCAAAAAGCCATACCTACGGAACATTTCAGGATGTCAGCGTTGAACATCCCTTCTTCGATCTGATCGAAACCGCTGTGATCTCAGGGTATATGGAATACGAAACTCGCGACGGCGAGCATTGGTTTTTGCCGGAGAAACCGGTCACGCGCGAAGAGTTCGCCAAAATTCTCTTTATGCTGCGCGATCCTGAAAAAACAACGCAACAGATAGATATCAAAGATATCGATATGATCACACAACCCAGAATCGTCCAGGTGATTGTGAATAACGGTATGATGACCTGTGAAGACGGCTATTTTCACCCCCTTCGTGCTGTGACCGGTCAAGAGGTCGTGGACATCCTGGAAGGAGTAAAGTAAGGCTATTATGGAAAAAGGACTATTGCTGGTCAACACCGGAAACGGAAAAGGAAAAACCACCGCGGCCTTAGGATTGGTCATGCGTGCTCTGGGACATGGCTTCCGAGTGTGTGTGATCCAGTTCATCAAAGGAATCAGTACAAGCGGAGAGCTGCTTGCAGCCAAACGATTTGAAGATCTGCTGGATGTGCATGTCATGGGCAGAGGGTTTACCTGGACGTCCAAAAATCTGGAACAAGATAAAAAAATTGCCGCTGAGGCCTGGCAGTTTGCCCATAAGGTTCTTCTTTCTGATGACTATAAGCTGGTTGTGCTGGATGAACTGACATATCTGATGAAATATAGATTTGTGAACTCGACTGAAATTATTGAGGGATTACAACAGAGGCGAAAGGATTTGTGCGTGGTTGTTACAGGGCGGGATGCTCCCCAAGTCTTAATTGAGGCCGCCGACCTTGTGACCGACATGAGAGAGATAAAACATCCGTTTAAACAGGGCGTCAAAGCCCAGCGAGGAGTAGAATTTTAGGAAGAAGATGAACACACTCATGATCGCCGCTCCAGCCAGCGGCAGTGGCAAAACAACTGTGACAATGGGTATTCTGCGTGCCTTGAAACAACGCGGCCTGGATGTCTGCGCCTATAAAACCGGCCCAGATTACATTGACCGGGCGTTTCTGGAAGCCGCTTGCGGTAAATCAGCCGGTAATCTGGATCTGCACTTGCAGGGAGAAGCCGGACTTAAGTACGCGCTGGCGCAGGCAAATGGTGAATGGTGTGTGATTGAAGGTGTCATGGGCTATTTTGACGGCATTTACAACACCTATCAGGGCTCGAGTTACGATATTGCCCGCTTGCTGAATATTCCGACCGTGCTGGTCTATACGCCGGAAGCCGAGATGTTCAGTATTGTCCCCAAATTGAAAGGGATGGCCGAATTTCAGGACTCTACCATGCGAGCTGTCATTTTTAACAATGTTACCCCGCAGTATTACGATCTCATTAAAGAGGCCGTCGAAGAATATACCACTCTCAAAGTGTTAGGTTTTGTGCCCAGGATGGAAGAAGTCACATTGCCGGATCGTCATCTTGGCCTTGTACAGCAGCAGGAAATTGAAAATCTCGATGACAAGATTACCAGAATTGCGAACGCCCTTGAGGAGTACGTTGATATTCCGGCCTTGCTGCGCTTGATGGAGACCGGTTGCATTCAGAAGCCGGCACTTATTCTTGATATGATTCAACCTCGCAATATCACTGTTGCCATAGCAAAGGATCGCGCTTTTTCATTCTATTATCGTGAAAACCTGGAATTGTTCGAACACACATGTAGGCAGGTTGTCTATTTCTCCCCGATTGACGATCCCGGTCTGCCCCCTTGCGATTTGCTCTATCTGGGCGGAGGCTACCCCGAAATATTTCGCGCGGAACTGACACAGAACGAGGCGATGATGAAATCCATCAGAGCCTATATCGAACAGGGCGGCTATGTGTATGCTGAATGCGGCGGCTTTATGTATCTCACGGAGTCTATTGATGATGTCCTGATGGTAGGAGTCTTTAAGGGGAAAACCCGTTTCACTCCCAGATTGCAGCGCTTCGGATATATTGACATCACATTAAAGGAAGATTGCCTGCTAGGGCAGCGGGGCGACCGCTTGACCGGGCAGGAATTTCATACCTCCGTGACCGATATCAAAGAAATGGCGATCTATCACATTACGAAAACCAGAGGAACCAAAACCTGGGAATGCGGCTATTGCTATAAACATGTGCTGGCCGGGTATCCCCACCTTAATTTTCTTGGCAACGTGAAAGCATTTCAGACGCTTTTAGCGAACGTGAAAAGGAGACGCTGAGTGATGTATCTGAAAAATCCGACCTGGATTGAATCCATGAGCATGGATATTATTGATCAAACACTCGCAGCACACAGCTTTACGGATCAGGAACTGGAAGTGGTCAGGCGCATGATCCATGCGACCGGAGATATTGACTACCAGCAGATCGTCTTTATTTCACCAGGAGCGATTGACGTTGGAATTGAGGCGATCCAGGCAGGGTGTCGGATCGTCACGGACACCAGAATGGCGTTTGCCGGCATCAATAAACGCGCCTTGACTCTGGCTGACTGTACAATCGAGTGTTATATCGATCATGCTGAAGTATTTCAAATGGCAAAGTATAGAAAGATCACTCGAAGTATGGCGGCAATGGAAGTGGCTATGCGCTGGGGTGCAGATATTGTTGTGATCGGCAATGCGCCAACAGCCTTATATCGCCTTGGGGAACTGATGCAGGAAAGTCAGGTCAGTCCGGAACTCATTATCGGCGTACCGGTTGGATTTGTGGGCGCAGCAGAAGCAAAAGAATATATCCGCAGGTTGAAGGTTCCTTCAATAACCACAGTTGGGACCAAAGGGGGCAGCAACGTGGCCGCCGCCATCATGAACGCCCTGATCTATATGGCGGTCGGAAGAGCGTAAGTCACGACAAGAAGAGTATTTTGTCAAGGTTGCATTGAAAGGTTCGTAGTTCGCGCTTTAGCGCGGAGTGCCGCCTAAAGGCGGAACTACAAACCTGCAATTTATTGGCAATGACTTCAATGGAAGAATTGTACGTTATTAAAGCTGGCAAGCAACTGCGCTGCGGCTATACGACCGGGAGCTGCGCCGCCGCTGCCGCCAAAGCCGCGGCAATAATGCTGCACAGCGGCAGCATTCCTGGCTTTGTTGATATTAACACGCCGGCCGGCATTACGCTGCGGTTGAAAGTCGAACATCCGGTATTGGAGGGCGGATATGCCTGCTGCGGGGTTATCAAAGATGCTGGCGATGACCCGGATGTGACCGATGGCCTGGAAATCGCGGCGCGGGTCAGCGAACGCCAGGACGGCAAAATTGTGATTGACGGCGGCGAAGGCGTCGGACGAATCACACGGACAGGCTTCTGGGGACCAATTGGCGCAGCAGCGATTAACCCGGTTCCCCGTAAAATGATCCGGCAGGAAGTCGCTGCCATTGCCGACCACGGCTGGGATATTCTGATCTCCGCCCCCGGCGGCGATCAAATCGCCAAAAAGACCTTTAACCCGCAGCTTGGCATTGAAGGCGGCATCTCAATTATCGGCACGGCCGGCATTGTCGAACCGATGTCAGACGATGCGCTCAAAAAGACGATTTACCTGAATATTGACGCTATTTACGAAGATGGCGCACGCGAAATTCTTTTGCTGTTAGGCAATTACGGGGAACGTATGCTCAAGGAATTGCCTTTGCAGGTTCATCGGGTAAAGGTATCAAATTTTATCGGCGACGCTGTGCTGTATTGCTATCACAAAGGCTTCAAAAAAATCACGCTGCTTGGGCACATCGGCAAACTTTGCAAACTCGCTATTGGCGTGTTTAATACCCATAGCAAGATCTGCGACGCTCGCATGGAAGCTTTTGTGTATTATCTGGCGTTGGAGGGCGCGCCGCAAGACTTTTTGCAACAGGTCAATGCCTGCAAGACGTCGGAGGAAGTCGTCCAATTGATCCGGGAAAATGGCTATGAGCAGATTTTCACGACGATGCAGCAGGGATGCGAAACGCGCATCCAGCGCTATGTCAAAGACGAGGAGTTTCAGGTTGACGTTATTCTGTATTCGATGGAATACGGCGTACTGGGGAAATAATAGAGTTTATCGGAAATAGAACACTGATTGGGCTGATGAGACTGATTTTCACTGATCTTCCAGGGCTGGTAGAGATCATGCCAATGTGTCGCCGGGCGGTCAGTCAGATCAGCGATATTCACCGTAAAATCAGGGGCAATCAGTCTCATCAGTTCCATCAGTGTTCTATTATTTCCAAATAATGTCTAATTATGCTTACAGTTGTCGGCATGGGGCCGGGACATATTAGCTATCTGACGCAAGAAGCCATTCATGCTATTCAGCAGGCGGATCTGGTGCTGGCTTTCGAACGTATTGCGCAAACGGCCGAAGCCATTACCTCGCCGGTGATTCGGCTGACAAGCGTCAGCGAGGCGCTTGAGTACGCGCCTTCTGACAAAAACGTTGCGCTGCTGGCCTCCGGCGATCCTTGTTTTTACGGCATTCTTGAATATCTTCATACACAAGGAATTGTGATTGAGCGCGTTGTGCCCGGTCTTTCATCATTTCAGTATTTGATGGCAAAGCTGCAAAAAAGCTGGCAGCATGCTCATTTTATCAGCCTGCACGGACGCGGCAGCGACCTTGAACAGGTTGCGCAGCACACCTTAACAATTGTGCTCACCGACCGCCAGCATACGCCGCGCTTTATTTCGCAGCAACTTGGGAAAATGGGTTTGACAGGAAAAATGTATGTCGGTTATGACCTCTCATACAAGAATGAACGCATACTGGAAGCCCATATCGGCGACGATTTTGAAGAAAATAACCCTCTTTCCATTGTGGTAATCGAACATGATCTGGATTCGCAATGACGACTTGATCCGGAGCAAGATTCCGATGACGAAATTTGCTGTCAGGGCGGTGACCATGGCCCTGCTGGATATAACGCCAGGCGATGTGCTGCTCGATATCGGTGCCGGCACTGGCTCGATTTCGATTCAGGCGGCCTTACTGGGCGCTGAAGTATACGCGCTTGAACAGACGCAGGAAGGCGTTGACCTTATTCAACAGAACGCAGAAAAATTTCAGGTTGAGATTCAGACGATTCACGGAACCGCGCCTGAATGTCTGCAAGCAATCCCGCAATTTAATAAGTGCTTTATCGGGGGCAGTAAAGGCAAGCTGACCCCAATTGTTACCGACGTTCATGCCAGACTCTGCTCTGGAGGAAGACTGGCGGCCAACTTTATCAGATTGGAAAATACGGTTACATTTCGTCAACTACTGCAACAGTATGGGTATATCCAGATCGAAAGCAGGCTGCTGCACACGGCCGAAGTCGATCACCTGGGACTCTTACGCGGACAGAATCCGGTCTGCCTTATCGGAGGGCAAAAAGCATGAAAATACTCTATGGCGTGGGCGTGGGACCGGGGGATCCCGAGCTATTAACTCTTAAAGCAGTGCGCTGCATCCGCGAAGCGCAGCATATCCTCGTCCCTCGCACCAGACCTGAGAAGCCGGGACTGGCTGAAATGGCTGTTCAAGAATACTTGCACGGCAAACATGTCATCACATTTCATTTTCAAATGGGAGCGGATAACGCTGAACAGTACGCTGAAATCGCACACACGATCGACGCTGCGATCAAAGACGGAGAAACAGGGGCCTTTATCACATTAGGCGATCCGCTCGTTTACAGCACATACATCTACGTCATGTACGAGACGCAAAAATTGGGCATCGTCACGAAAACCATTCCCGGTATTCCATCATTTACGGCGGCTGCATCAGCTATTGGCTGGCCCTTAGCTGTCAAAGACGAACAGGTGTATGTGACTGACGGAGATGTTGACGAACGCATTTTGCAACAGGTTCATACTGTGTGTATTTTAAAACCGCAGCGGCAAAAGGCCGAAATCCTCGAAACGCTCGAAAAGCAAGGATTTCACTATACCTGCATCACACGCTGCTCGCTCCCGCAGGAAACCGTTTTGTACAACAAAGAAGCCATCCTGCAAGATCGCGAGTACATGAGTCTTATTATTGGGAAAAAGTAACTATTCAGGCTAAAATTTTATTGCCCACGAAACACACGAAAAAACACGAAAAAAGATCGTATGCTGGGCTTCCTTGTGTGGATTTCATTTGCCTTCATGATGGTGAAAATCTCCTACAAGCAAGGTAAAAAATTTGAATTTTCTTTCTTTTCGTGTCTTTTTGTGTGTTTCGTGGGCTGATTAATCGCTTTTTCATCATGATTTATTTTATCGGGGCCGGGCCGGGAGACCCGGATTTAATAACAGTCAAAGGACGAAAGCTGCTGGAACAGGCAGATGTGGTAATTTATGCCGGATCATTAGTCTGGGATGCTCATTTGAAGTTCTGTAAACCAGATTGTGAGATTCACAACAGCGCCGCAATGACGCTCGAAGCTATCATGGACTGCATGATTGCGGCTGAAAGACAAGGCCAAACGGTCGTGCGTCTGCATACCGGCGACCCCACGATCTATGGCGCGATCGGCGAACAAATAACCTGGCTTGCGCGTGAAGGCATCGCCTGCGACGTGATTCCCGGCGTCAGTTCGTTCACCGCGGGGTGTGCGGCGCTTCAACGGGAATTCACTGTGCCGAATGTGACGCAAACCATCATCCTGACGCGCATCGAAGGACGCACGCCGGTCCCGGAGTCTGAAGTTCTGGAAACGCTAGCTGCGCATCGCTGTTCAATGGCGATTTTTCTGTCTGTTAAACAGATTGACGCCGTTGTCGAAAAACTCAAGCAAGGGTATGGACGCGATGATGTGTCGGCAGCGGTGGTATATAAAGCCACTTGGCCGGATCAACGCGTACTTACCGGGACCTTACAGGATATTGCCGAAAAAGTGAAAGCGGCCGGTATTCAGAAATTTTCCCAGATTCTGGTCGGCGATTTTCTGAAGAGTGAAAACGAACGGTCGCTGTTGTACGATCCGCGCTTTTCGCATGAATTCAGGAAAAGAATAGAACACTGATGGCACTGATGGGACTGATCTTCACTGATTTTGCAAAAGGGAATAAAAACGTCAATCCGCCCAGCCATCAATGGCCGGTCTCAAAGCTGAAGCAGGCTGAAGCCCGCTGCTGAATTTCAGAGGGCGCTTCAGCGTCTTTTCGCTATGAGACTGGCGATTGATCGCCAGGAGACTGTAGTTCAATGATGAAAAAAATTGCCTGTATCACCTTTACTCGACACGGCACAATTCTGGCTGAGGAGATTCGCGCCGGATTAGACGGAGAAGTCGAGATTCTGACAAAAGAGACATACAGATCTGCCTTGCCCCGGATCTTTGAAACGTGCGACGGGATCGTCTTTATTGCGTCCGCCGGAATTGCGGTACGCCTTTGCGCTCCGTTTCTCCAGGATAAAGCTCATGATCCGGCAATTGTGGTGGTTGACGACCTCGGACGCTATGCGATCAGTCTGCTTTCCGGCCACCTGGGGGGCGCAAACGCCCTGACGCAGGAAATCGCCTCGATCCTGGGGGCGCAGCCGATTATTACGACAGCCTCCGATAGCAGGGGCTTTGAAGCGGTCGATCTGTTCGCCCAACGCAATCATCTGGGGATTGAAGATCTGAAGGATGTCAAAACCATCACCGCCATGATGGTGGACGAACAGCCGATCACGTTGGTCTCAGAAATTCCTGTGACCTGGAATTATCCCTATTTTGTGGAACAACAGGCTGCCGGGTACGTGTACGTTACTTCGCAGCAGACCGTCAACTGTGATTGGCCGCATTGTGTGCTGCGACCGAAAAATTTGAACGTCGGCATCGGCTGCCGCCGGGGAAAAACGCAGGAAGATATTCTACAGGCGATTCAGCAGGTGTTTGAACAACACAACCTCGCGTTGAAAAGCATCAATATGCTGGCGACAATAGACATCAAACAAGATGAACAAGGATTGCTTGACGCAAGTAAAATGCTGCGCTGTCCGTTAAAATGCTATTCTAAAGAAGAAATCCAACAGGTGCAGCAGCAGTTTGCCGCCAGCCCGCTGGTTCAGGCAAAGATCGGCGTGACCGGCGTGTGCGAACCCTGCGCGTCGCTGGCAGGCGGGGAGCTTATTGTCGGGAAAACCTTAATTAACGGCGTCACCATCGCCGTGGCAAAAGAACGTACATAACGATTCAGCCCACGAAACACACGGAAGACACGAAAAAAGAGAAAACAGATTTTGGGAAATATATACCTCTTTCTCAGATAATTACAGACCTCATGTAAAAGTTTTTCAGAAATGATGGGCAGACAATTGTTTCGGGAAATCCGCTCCATTCCCGAAACAATTCAACATTTTAAACATCAGTTTATACAGGTTTTTTCGTGTGTTCCGTGTGTTTCGTGGTAAAAATATCCTGAACATGGCAAAATTATATGTTGTCGGGATTGGTCCCGGAGGAATTGAGCACCTGACCTTCAAAGCCAGAAAAGTTCTGGAAAAATGTCAGGTGATTGTCGGCTATACCTTTTATCTGAATCTGATTCGGGAGTTGATCGAGGGAAAAATCATTATTTCAACCGGCATGACTGGCGAAATCGAACGCTGTCGGCAGGCAATTGCGAAAACCCGTGAAGGTTTTAATACCTGTATCGTCAGCACCGGCGATCCGGGATTATATGGCATGGCCGGACCGATTTTAGAATTGGCCGATGATATTGAAGTAGAGGTCATCCCTGGCATCAGTGCGGCCTTTTGCGCCGCAGCCGAGGTAGGCGCGCCACTCATGCACGATTTTTGCACCATCAGTCTGAGCGACCTGCTCACGCCCTGGGCGATTATTGCAAAACGACTGCAACATGCGGCGCAGGCCGATTTTGTGATCGCGCTGTACAACCCGAAAAGCCAGAGGCGTCCGCAGCATATCAATCAAGCGGTCAAGATTTTGCGCCGCTGCAAACCTGATGATACCCCGGTCGCGCTGGTCAAAAACGCCGGAAGATCTGAATATGCCCAAGAGATCGTGACACTTGCCAGCATTGATTATGTCTTTATTGACATGAGAACGGTTGTCATCATTGGGAACAGCCAGACCTGCGTGAAAAATGGACGCATGATCACCCCGCGCGGCTATCGAATCGGAGGAACGCGCACAGGATGATCTGGATTATCGGCGGCACAGTAGAAACTGGCGAAGTCGTCCAACACATCAGAGGTAAAATCGAGTATCTGGTCACGGTGGCGACCACAGGCGGTCGTGAGATGTTGGATGATGAACACGTAATAGTAGACAGAATGGATGATGCGGCCATGCGAAAATTTTTATACACGCATCGGATCGAACTCGTCGTTGACCTCTCACATCCTTATGCAGTCGAAGTGTCGCGCAATGCTCGCCGAGCCTGTCAGGATTCCGGCGTTCGGTATGTGCGCTTTGGGCGTACATCGTCAAGGCCCGACGATGTGGTTTCTGTAGCATCGCTGGGAGAGTGTCTAGCATTTTTACACAATGTGACAGGCTGTGTCTTTTTTACTACTGGCAGTAAAAATATTCCTGATTTTGAGCAGGTGCGCGGAAATAATCGCTTTGTCTATCGGGTGCTCCCCATGCCGGAGAGCCTGGCGATATGTGTCAGGCATCAGGTTTCGATGCGCGACATTATCGCAATCGTGGGACCAGTGTCAGAAGCATTGAATATGGCGATGTTTCGGGAGTATCAGGCGGACTATGTAGTGATGAAAGATTCCGGCCAGGCCGGCGGCACACCGCAAAAACTGACGGCTTGCCGACGGCTTGACATCACGCCCGTGATTCTGGGCCGACCGCATGAGGAAGAAAACAGCATATCAGATCTGGATGCTATTATCAATATGCTTCTTATCCTGGATGATTAGTGTTTTATAGCTACCCTCGCTTCGGCGGTTCAAAGGTTTCGATCCAATGCGCGTCCTCGGCCAGGAGCGCGGGAATGCTCAGGACAAACATGTCGTCTAATCCGAGGGAAAATTTCTTTTCAACGGTTTTGATCACATTTTTCTCTCGGTCGAGCACTTCGATTTTAATGGAATGCCACGGGCCAGCTACCACATCTTTGGCTGCTTTCCGCATTCCAGATTTGACTTCGACCGGTTCCTGGTCGTTAATGATCACCTGCACCAGGCGTTCGGGCTTTAACTTTTGTCCATCTCGTTTGACTTCCTTATTATCGAGCAGCAAGGTGTGCCCTTTGCCGATCCAGAACAAAAATACGGATAGAACAATCACAAGTACTAACGCAATCAGACGATACCACGTTCTTCGTTTCATAGGCGTTTCTCCTTCTTCATTCAGAATACTATTTGACTTCCACCAGCCAACCTTCAGGAGCTTCGAGTTCACCGCGCTGGATGCCGATGAGGGTATCATACAACTTTTTCACGACCGGCCCTACTTCTTTACCATCGCCATAGAAGGTGTGCATTTTCTCGTTATAAAAAATTCCACCGATCGGCGTAATAATGGCGGCAGTGCCACAGGCTCCGGCTTCAACAAAGGTGTCAACTTCATCAAGCCGGATCGGACGTTCCTCGACCTTCATCCCCAGATATTTTTCCGCAATTTCCATGAGGGAGCGTCGAGTAATGCTGGGCAGAATCGAGGGGGATTGAGGGGTGACAAAAGTGTTATCTCTCGTGATGCCGAAAAAATTCGCTGCTCCTACTTCTTCAATATAGGTCCGGGTCGCCGGATCAAGATAGATACAATCCGCATATCCGGCAGCGTTCGCCAGTTTTTTCGGTTTTAAGCTGGCTGCGTAATTACCGCCGACCTTGATGCCGCCGGTGCCGCGCGGTGCCGCGCGGTCATAATCGGAAACATTGAAAAAAACCGGAGTTAACCCGCCCTTGAAATACGGTCCAACCGGTGAGCAAAAGATACAAAAAATATATTCTGCGGCCGCCTTGACGCCTAAATTATCGCCATGTCCAAACAGAAACGGTCGAATATAGAGCGAAGCCCCGGTTCCATACGGCGGTACCCAACGCAGATTCGCTTTCACAAGTTGAATGCAGGCCTTCACAAATTGTTCTTCTGGTACTTCGGCCATCAAAATCCCCCTGGCGCTCTCCTGCATTCGTTTGGCGTTTTGATCCGGACGAAATAAGAGCACCCGTCCGTCTATGGCGGTCTGAGCCTTTAACCCTTCAAAACATTCCTGCCCATAGTGCAGGGCTGCCGAACCGATACTGATGGTCACCGTATTCTCAGTGAGCAATTGGCCTTCATCCCATTTTCCCTCTTTCCAATAGGAAATGTAGTTATAGTCTGTCCTGATATAGCCGTAGCCAATATTTCCCCAATCCAAATCAACTTTTTTCATCATATTTCCCTCCCACATGAATAGTCAATTTTTAAGAATCAACTTTCAATTCTCAATGGCTCATTATTTTGGTCAAGCAATATTTACTAAACAATGCAGGAACATACAAAAAAACCGGGTTTTTCAAAAAACCCGATTTTTAGATGTACGATTATTTTCCTGAAATATTATACATGGTTCAGAACTTCAAGATCCCTAACCCATTCAGGAATACGAACGCAATTGCGATCGGGGCCAGAAATTTCGCCAGAAACATGTATAATGGCATATATCTAATGGACAATTTGCCGCTATTGGAAATTTCATCATGAGCCTTATTATATTTTAGGTACCAACCAACAAAAATGCAGATCAACATTCCACCTAGGGGTAATAAGATATTCGATGAAAAGAAATCTAAGCTATCAAAAATATTTCTGCCAAACAATGGGACCTTAAAGTTGCTTAACGATCCCATGGATAAGGAAGCGAAAATCCCAACAAAGCCAATCGCTATTGTTGCGACAATGGTCGCAATATAGCGAGCCATCTTCAGTTCCTCGACAAGGTAGGCCACTACGACTTCCAAAATCGAAATCGCAGAGGTTAAGGCAGCAACTTCTAATAAAATAAAAAAGAGGATGGCAAAGATATACCCGCCCGGCATCTGTTGAAATACGTTCGGAAGCGTCACAAATACCAGCCCAGGGCCAGCAGCCGGTTCAATGCCAAAAGCAAAGACCGCAGGGAAAATAGCGACACCAGCTAATATTGCAACAGTCGTATCCGCAATGCAGACCTGGACCGTGGTTGATCCGAGGCTTTCTTTCTTTTCAATATAAGAACCATACGTAATCATGGTGCCCATCCCGAGGCTCAAAGAAAAAAACGCTTGTCCCAGAGCGGCCAGGATACCTTCGGCAGAGAGTTTTGAAAAATCTGGTTTGAATAGAAAAGAGAAGCCCTTCATGGCTCCCGGCAGGGTCAGAGCACGAAGATCGAGAATGATAATGATCGCGAATAACAAGGGCATCAGAATCTTTGAATACTTTTCGATCCCTTGTTTGACTCCTCCCATGATAATCAGGGCACAGATTATCATAAAGACCACATGCCAAAATAATGGGAGAGCTGTCGAGCTGATTAAACCGCCGAACATGCCTCCGACTTCCTCAATGGTTTTGCCGGAAAAGGCATTCATGATAGATTTGACAATATAATCCAGAGTCCAGCCGCCTACGACAGAATAGAAAGAGAGAATTGAGAATGCTGACACCACCCCCATCCATCCGGTCAGAAACCAGGGCGTTCCTGGGGCTAATTTTTTAAATGCTCCAATTGCGGCTCTATCCGCCTTTCTCCCGATAACAAACTCTGAGAGCATCACTGCAAGTCCAATACCTGCGACACAGAGAAGATAGATGATAAGAAAAGCCCCGCCGCCATAGACGCCTGTAATATAGGGAAATTTCCAGATGTTTCCTAATCCGATAGCCGACCCGGCGGCGGCAGCGACAATTCCGATCTTCGTTGCAAAATGGTCCCGTGATTGAACATTTTCTGCCATGACTTACGTCCTCCTTACTTGAAATAGAGAATAGCTCAGAAAAATACGTGTATCTTAAAGAATCGGGGGTATCGGTTCTTTTCTACACATACATTTCTGAAAATGAGTGAATTGTAAATTTTATGATAAGTGATTATCAATAAATTTTGTCAGTTGTGACAGGCCGAGAAACCGGATTTTTCGGAAAAACTCGATTTCTGATGGGCAAAAAATTATTGATAATCACTTAGAGGAAATTTACCCGTACAAGATCCCTCTATGCGCATACCGCCTACAAAGGCGGAAAAGTTGTCAAGTAAAAAACCTTCTTTTCGCCAGAGGATCCCGGAGAAGATTGGCGGTTTTCGAGAATGTTAAAAACTTATTCTCGAAATAATTTTTCTGTTTGACATAAGCTGTGCCAGGATGTTTTCTCGGTTCTGTTGTATAACGACAAGAATGAAAAAACAGGAAAAACGGAGGGACGAGATATGACAGTGACATTACACACAAGCGCTCAGAGAGTCCAGGAGGCCTTACAAGGTTTTGGAGTATCCTGTCAGGTCATAGAATTACCAGCCACCACCCGCAGCGCAAAAGAAGCCGCGCTCGCCATCGGATGTCAGGTGGGACAGATTGTTAAATCGCTTATCTTTGAGGGGCAGCAGACGCATCAGGCCTATTTACTCCTGGTGAGCGGTTCAAATCGAGTTAATGAAAAGACACTCAGTTTGTTGATTACTGAACCTATTGAAAAAGCGAACGCTGATTTTGTACGTGAGAAAACAGGTTTTGCGATTGGAGGCGTGCCTCCTGTTGGGCATCGAGAAATTTTTATGACCTTTATAGATGAAGATTTGTTTCAATATCAAGAAATATGGGCTGCTGCCGGAACGCCTCATGCGGTCTTTAAATTGACTCCTGATGAACTCAAACAGATCACTGGTGGCCAGAGAATAGTTGTCGTATAAAGGCACTCTTTTTTTATCTGTAAACATACGATGAAAATTGTCTTGACAATTTTCATCGTCATCATTTTAGTAGAAACTGCCCAAATAGTTATATTTAGGCGAGTAGATCTTACTCAATGTCGTGAAAGCTCTTGATTTTTAACCGTTTAATGGTTTTGAGGAGGAGGTTATTTATGAAAAAAACTCTTGTTATCGTTGCAGTACTTGTTTTAGGGTTGATGGTGTCATTTGCCTTCGCTCTCGATGATGAATGGGGTGTGATTACGATTCCGAAAGGACAGCCTGTACACCTTGGGTTTGCCGCCGCTTTGACAGGTGACTATGCTAACCTCGGATTAGATGAACAGGATGGGGCGACATTAGCCGTTGAAGATAGGGGGGGAGAAATTCTTGGGTTTAAAATTGAAATGCTGGTCGAAGATGATCAGTGTGAAGGTTCTCCCGCCATGGCCATTTCAGAGAAATTCTCCGCAGATCCTTTGTTCGTTGGCCTGATTGGCCACATGTGCAGCCCAAGCAGTATTCCGGCGTCGAAAACCTATGAAAAACACGGCTTCAGCATGATTTCGCCTTCTACAACAGCGGCGGAATATACGGCGCGCGGGATGCAGAATGTGTTCCGGACCTGTTTCAGTGATGACGTCCAGGGGAAGGTCGGCGCAGAATATGCCTTTAATGTCTTGAAACTCCGAACTGCTGTTGCGTTACACGACAAAAGTTCTTATGGTCAGCCGATTGCAGAGAATTTCAAGAATACCTTTGAAGCGTTGGGAGGAAAAGTCCTGACTATTGAAGGATTAACCCGGGGCGACAAGGATTTCCGGCCGGTGTTGACAAAAATTAAACCCATGAATCCGCAAATTGTGTACTATGGTGGGATGGCGGCTGAAGGCGCTCTCGTCCAACGGCAGATGCGCGATGTCGGCATTGATAAGGCATATTTTATGAGTGATGATGGCTGCTATAGTGTCCCAGATTTTATTGAGGGCGCCGGAGATGCCTCTGATCAAGCGTTTGTGACCTTTGCCCAGCCGAAAGGCAGTGAATATGCGGCCTGGGAAAAACGCTTTGTCGAACGTTTTAATCATGAACCTATCACCTTTGCTCCCCAGACGTATGACGCCACAGTTGCCCTGTTTATGGCAATTGAACAAGTTGGTAAAGTTCAGGATGATGGAAGTTTAGTTATCGGAAAAAAAGCTCTGGCAGACGCAATCCGCAGCCTGGAATTTGAAGGAGTTACCGGAAACGTTGGATTTACGGAAACTGGCGATTCAAAAAGCGGCGTGGTTGTCTATCAGGTACAGGAGAAGAAATTCGTACCAGCTCCGGGGCAAGGTTTCTAAGCCTGAACGAAGTGAAAAACCCGAATGTGTGACTCCCGGTCACACATTCGATTTTTATACGGAATTTGTGCAGGCTCAAGTAATAGCTCTGATGTATCAGAAGGATGACGCTGAGATGTTCCTTTCTTTAAGATTTCTATGAGGAATTATGCCTGTCGAAATTCCTTCTCGACACACGCAATCTATGAAAATACAGTGTTGGTATGAGCGAAAAAATTTTTCGCTCTATAGCTTACAGGGGAGAGAATTTGCGTGAAACCATTAAAAATCATCCTTTCTATTGTTCTTATCGTTGCCATCTTATTAGGACTGCAACTGTTTTATCAATCAAAGCAAACATTCCGATTTATTTTTGATGAAAACGAAGTCAAAGACGTTCTTACCCAGTTTGGGGCACAAGAGATCTCCATCTCGGCTGATAGTATGATTACCTTCAAGCTTGAGCAGGGGAGGTCAGTCCTGCAAGAATTGCAAGGGAATGTGACTCTTATTCCCGGAATGCCGTTAGATGAAGTGATTGAGGCTCCTGAAGGACAGGAACTCCAGCCAACACTCAATCAGAATGCTGAGGGGATGCTTGTTTTTGTATTTAGCAGCGGCACCCAGCAGATATTGCGAACAACCTCACAAGAAAGGATTTTCTCTATACAAAATGCGGTACGCCAGATTGTGTTGCAGCTGATCAATGGTGTGACCCTCGGTGGAGTCTATGCCATGATCGCTATCGGCTATACGCTGGTCTATGGCATTCTGATGATGATTAATTTCGCGCACGGTGAGATCTTTATGTTTGGGTCGTACGGCGCGTTTTTTCTCTTCTCAGCGATGCTTTCCTCGAAATCGCTCCCGATTACCTGGATTTTGGCGTTATTAGCAGGTTTTATCATTGCAATGGCAACGTCCGCTATCCTGGCGGTTATTGTTGAGCGAGCGGCCTATCGCCCTCTGCGAGAAGCTCCCAGGCTCACATTGCTTATTAGTGCGATTGGCGCGTCAACATTTCTGCAAAATGTGATGATGCTCATTACCTCAGGCCGTATTAAATATTATCCTGAACAAGTCCTTGTGAAAGGCTCGATTCCCCTGGTTGGAGGGGTCGCAGTTCAAAAAATCGGAGTCATGATTATCCTGGTATCTCTCTGCATGATGGCCGGCCTGTACACGATTATTCAAAAAACAAAAATCGGAAAGGCGATTCGCGCTGTGGCTGAAGATAAGGCCACGGCCTCGTTAATGGGCATCAATGTGAATCACATTGTGGTGACGACCTTTTTGCTTGGTTCATCAATGGCCGGGGCCGGCGGGTTAATGGTGGGGCTGCGGGATACGCAAATTAACCACATGATGGGGTTTCTTCCTGGCATGAAGGCATTTACTGCTGCAGTGCTCGGCGGAATCGGAAATATCCCGGGCGCAATGTTCGGCGGTTACTTTCTTGGAATAGCGGAAGCATTGGGAGCGCAATTTATGTCGGCAGAATATAAAGATGTGATTGGCTTTACGCTGCTTGTGATCGTGCTGATTTTCAGGCCAACCGGGATTATGGGAGAAGTTCTGGCGACGAAGAAAATGTAGCTGCCAGGTTTGTCGTTCTTGTTTCAGTGCATGTTCAGGCGTGGTAAAGCTCGTCTTTGCCGCCGTCTGGTAAAGACGAGCTTTGTTACGCCTAGAAATTTCAATATGGCCGATTTGACACAAAAATTTGCAGATTTTCCTCTCGTTCGCGCTTATCGAAGTCTTGACTCGCGTATTAAGGTGTTGGGGTTGTTGCTTTTTTTTCTGATCCTGCCCCTGGTTGTCGGATCCTATTGGACGCAGGTGCTCTTTATCGTTGGACTCTATGTCATGATGGGCATCGGATTGAACGTCGCGGTCGGTTTCGCCGGTCTTCTCGTGCTTGGTTATGCCGCATTTTATGGCATCAGCGCATATGCGTATGTATTGTTTGTACGAGCATTAGTACCCGATCCTGCTCAAAACTACACGCACTTTTTTTGGATTTTGATTCCGGTGTGTATTTTGGTGGCTTTAATTGTTGGAGCGCTGTTGGGGATTCCTGTATTACGAACACGCGGAGATTATCTGGCGATTGTCACGCTGGGGTTTGGGGAAATTGTACGTCTGGTCTTGAATAATATGGACAGTATCACTCACGGTCCACAAGGACTAAGCGGCAAAGCGCCGGCCTTATTTTCTATTGAATTCAAAGATCCGATCCATTTTTATTATCTCATTCTGGCAGGGTGTGTCATCGCGATCTTTGTGGCCGACCGGTTGAATAATTCCCGACTTGGCCGCGCCTGGATTGCTATGCGCGAAGATGAAGATGTGGCGCGGGCAATGGGTATTAATGTTAACAAATATAAGCTACTGGCGTTTGCCATCGGCGCGTCTTTTGCCGGCGCCGGCGGCGCAATTTTTGCAGCCCGCCAGGGAACGATCTTCCCGAGTGATTTTACCCTGTTGGTCTCGATTAACGTGCTCTGTTTGATTGTGATCGGCGGTATGGGGAGTATCCCGGGCATTGTGCTCGGGTCTGTGATTCTGATGGGTCTGCCGGAAGTTCTGCGCGAAGTGCAGCAGTATCGCTTGCTGGCGTATGGATTTTTACTTATCATCATGATGCGTTTTCGACCTGAGGGGTTTATCCCATCAGCTCGGCGTAAATTGGAGTTTGAACGAGGAGACTGAGACACAGATGGAACTGTTGAAAGCAGAAGATATTACCATGGAGTTTGGCGGCCTGGTTGCTTTACATCAACTCAATTTCTCGGTAGAACGCGGGCGTATTTTCAGCTTAATTGGCCCAAACGGAGCTGGGAAAACCACATTTTTTAATGTTATCACCGGATTTTATCCCCCCTCAAAAGGGAGTATTCAGTTTGACGGAATGGAGCTTGTGGGCGTGAAACCGGAACAGATTACCAGTTTCGGTATTGCGCGCACGTTTCAGAATATTCGTTTATTTGCCAGTATGACCGCCCTTGAAAATGTAATGGTCGGCCAGCATTGCCGTATGAAAGCCGGGGTGTGGGGCGCACTCAGCCGCACCAAACAAACAATGATCGAGGAAAAACACGTACATCGGCGCGCCTATGAACTGCTGAAACAGGTCAACTTGCACAAGCAGGAAGATGTGCTTGCGAAAAATTTACCCTATGGAGAACAACGACGGCTGGAAATTGCCAGAGCATTGGGAACTGAACCGAAGCTCCTGCTCTTAGATGAACCCTCTGCCGGGATGAATCCCCATGAAACCCTTGACCTGATTAAGCTCATCGGACGCTTAAATCAAGAATTAGAGATCACAATCCTCTTAATTGAACATGATATGCGTGTGGTGATGAACATCTCAGATAGAGTGATTGTGTTGGATTACGGCAAAAAAATCGCAGAGGGCACTCCCGAAGAAGTGCAGAACAATGAAAAAGTTATTGAAGCCTATCTGGGCAAGAAACGTAACAGGTAAGAGAAGATTATGGTAAACTTAGAAGTCAACAACATTCACACGTTTTATGGCAATATTGAAGCATTAAAAGGCGTGTCGCTTTCAGTAGAGGAAGGAGAAATTGTCACGCTGATTGGCAGTAACGGAGCCGGTAAAAGTACGACCTTGAATACAATTTCCGGGTTATACAAACCGCGTAAGGGTGAAGTGTCATTGGCTGGCGAACGCATCGATCACCTTCCGGCGCACACGATCGTCGCCAAAGGAATTTCCCAGGCTCCGGAAGGACGCAAGATTTTTGCGCGGTTGACCGTCAAAGAAAATCTGGAAATGGGCGCGTTTATCAGAAAAGACAGTCTTGATGCTATTAAACATGACATGGAACATGTGTTTACCCTCTTCCCGCGTTTGCGCGAACGCGAGTGGCAGGTGGCCGGGACTCTGTCCGGTGGAGAACAGCAGATGCTCGCCATCGGACGCGCCTTAATGTCGAAACCGCTTATCCTGCTGCTAGATGAACCTTCGATGGGCCTGGCGCCCCTGCTTGTTGATACAATTTTCGACATTATTGAAGAAATCAATAAACAGGGCATGACGATTTTATTAGTGGAGCAGAACGCCCAGGTCGCCCTTTCTATCGCGCACCGCGGCTATGTGATGCAAGCCGGCGAAATCGTGTTGCACGATAGTGCCAAAAACCTGAGAGAAAACGAAATGGTGCGACGTCTGTATTTAGGAGAAGAGGGTTTATAGCTCAATCCGATTGTTTCGGGAATGAGGAAACCTCATTCCCGAAACAGAGCACATCTCAAAAAATGCACTTGGCCCCATGCCTGCCTGAACAGAATGATGGCAGAGAGAATTATTTCACTTCTACAATCCAGCCCTCTGGAGCTTCATGGTCTCCGACCTGAATGGCGGTCAAGATCTCATACAGTTTTTTCGTGATTGGCCCGACTTCTTTCCCGTCGCCGTAAAACGTATGGAGTGTGCCTTTATAGGAAATGGCGCCGATCGGTGTGATGACCGCAGCCGTCCCGCATGCGCCGGCTTCGACAAATTGATCCAGATCAGCTATGGGGATTTGGCATTCTTCGGCTTGTATTCCCAGATATTTCTGTGCGATTTCCAGAATTGAACGCCGCGTAATGCTTTCCAGAATTGACGGCGATTTGGGGGTTAACAGTCTATTGTCTCTGGTAATACCGAAAAAATTGGCTGCCCCAACCTCTTCGATGTAGGTGTGGGTGGCCGGATCAAGATAGAGCGCATCCGCAAACCCTTGTTTCTTGGCAATGCTCAGCGGAAGTAAACTGGCGGCATAATTTCCGCCGACTTTATAGCTGCCGGTGCCGTTGGGAGCGGCGCGATCATAGTCTGACACAATAAAATTTACCGGTGTCATACCGCCTTTGAAATACGGACCAACAGGGCAGCCGAACACGGAAAAAATATACTCTTCACCTGGCTTCAGACCGATATTTTCGCCATGACCGAACAGATACGGACGGATATAAAAGGATGCGCCCGCGCCATAGGGCGGTACCCATTTCAAATTCGCCTTGACTACTTGCCGGCAGGCGTTTACGAATTTTTCTTCTGGCACCTCCGCCATCAGGATGCCTTTGGCGCTGTGGATCATGCGTTTCGCATTTTCATGGGGTCTGAACAGCAGCACGCGGCCATCTTTGGCGGTTTGCGCTTTTAAGCCTTCAAAACAGGATTGCCCGTAATGTAAAACCGTAGAGCCTTCATTAATGTGGATCATGTTATCTTCCACCAGTTTTCCGTCATCCCACTGTCCATCTTTCCAATAAGAAATATATCTGAAGTCTGTCTTACGGTACTGAAATCCAATATTGCTCCAATCTAAGTTTACTTTTTCCATGATAATTTTCCTCCTTTTTTATTCCAATGATATCGCGAGGCGCTCATCTAACAGGCAAACGCCAGAAGACGGATTTAAGCAAGAAAATTTTTCAAAAATAGCAATGCCAACTTCAGGGAGAAAAACTCGCTGAAGCGAAAACCACGAACCCATGACATTTCCGGACAGAAAAAAACCGGGTTTCTTCAAGAAACCCGGTTCTTAACGTCACAGATCTATTCAAGAGGCGTGACGCATTCTTTACAGGCGATCCCTAACTGCTCCAATTCCTTGAGCACCGGTTCGTAGATGCCTGGAACTACCGGGATATGCACGCCTTTGAGCGTGATCTTCCCTTCCAAAATCATCGCTACCCCAATTGCGGCCGGTAAACTGACTGTCCTCGACATGGCGGATTCTCCGCCCGGATCTCCGGTTTGAATCAGCGTGGAGGTGATAAATTCTTGTTTGTCAGGATATTCTGCGATAAATTGATGATAGAGAATGATTAAATCCGCATCGTCGCTCGCCATGGCCAGTTTCTTTTGTAAGAGCGCGCAGAACATATCCATGACATTATTTTCATCCGGCAGCGGCGTATCATCAAACAACCCTAACCAGACGAATTTTTTGATAACCGTCGAATATGTTTCCAGATTGAGGTACATGGCGGTTTCTTCGACAATATCATAACTCTCTTCTTCGTCAATCAGTTTGGCCATCATCTCCTGATACGTCAGTCCGCGCAGATCTTCCCGCGGCGTGTCATCAAACAACCCTAATTCCTGCGCCTTTTTCATGGTTTCACACCAGCCGATATTGCGTAACGTGCCTCGGAACACGGTGTGCGCATCTTTTAGTCCGTAAATTTCTTGATAGGGCAAAGAGTTCCGATTCGTATAGGCTTCATAGGTGCCAAGTCCTTCAACATCGAGCAGTTCATATTCTCGAAACAGATTTTTGCTGGGGATGAACACCACTTCGCCGTCTTGCAGAAATTGGCCGTTATTTTTCCCGGCCATGATCACTCCGCGCGGACTCCAGGAAAATTTATAGCCAAAGGGATTGGTGTTGCTTTGTAAGGCCGGTAAGCCGCCGCAATAGGATCTGAAACTCGTGACTTTTCCGCCCTTGTTTTCAATACCATGAATGACTTTCATGGCCGACATGTGGTCAATACCCGGATCCAAACCAATTTCATTCAAGATGATAATCCCGGCCTTTTTCGCCTCCCCGTCTAAGGCCCGCATTGCATCGCTCACATAGGAGGTCGTCACCATATTTTTCTTGTGTTTGATACAGAGTTCTGCGATTTTGACATGATAAATATAGGGCAGTAAACTCACTGCCAGATCGCATTCGGCCACAAGCTTTTCCAAATGGGCGTCATCCTGTACATTCAAGGCTTCGGCTGAACCGTTGGCATAGCCTTGAATCAAGGCTTCCGCTTTACTGGCTGTGCGGCTGGCGACTTTGACGGCATAGCCTTTGCCTAACAAATAATGTACTAAGGGTTTCGAGACTAATCCTGCGCCTAATACTAAGATTTTTTTCATTGTTGTTCTCCTGTCGTTTCATGATGCCGGGCCAATAACCCGGTCATGCTAATGTTCGTAGTCGCTGCTGAAGCGGCGACTACGAACGTGGATTACGTATGACTTGTATGTGCAACTTTCTGCTTTGCAATGGATCTTCAAAAAGTTACATATCGCGTTTTATACTTTTTTCACAAAGTCTTGCAGATACGCATAATTTTTTGTTAATTCCCCGTGATACAAGATCATGGCACGTTGAAGCGTTTCGGGTAAGCCGCATTGCTCAAAGGGCTGCGTGAAATCCGCATTGACCAGGGCCGGAACAAAATTGCGCAAGGTGTGACTAAAGGCTGTTGACGATTCACGCGATAATTCACAGGGCAGGTTATCTACTGCCATCACCACCATCCCTTTGCCTGCAACGCCAGGCGTAATCTGGTCGCTGAACGGATCGTATACAAAGGTCGGTTTATTGGGTTTGGTGGAATCAATGGTACACTCAATCGCCCCTTCAATGTCGCAGCTAATATCGCCAACCACTTTGAGCGCCGGCGTTTTGCCGTCAGCAAACATCTTTTTGAGAGAGGCTTTGGTTAGCACCCGCGGATAACGGACTTCCCAGTAGATACAATTCACTAACACACCTAAATACGGAAGGTAGGCTTCCATGCGAGAAGCATATCTTTCAGGATGCGTGTAGTAATCCTGCAACTCAAACGGCTTCCCCGCTTCTTTGGGTGTCACCATATCCTGTTCTTTAAAAACTACTTTGTAGACATGCCGGCGATCTTCTTTCTTGCTGTTAAACACCTCTTCAATTTGATCTGGAGTGATTTCGATGACGGGCAAGAGATTGATGATCTCCTGCGCGGCTTTGGAGACATTGCCATAACCGGTCAGGCCGATGATCAACGGACTGATTTCTGCCGGCAACCCGTCATGCGCAATTTTTTTGCCGACTTCTTTGACTGCCTGTTCCGCTTCCTCGAGATTGTTATACCTGTAGGTATGGTTCATCGCTTCGAAGGGGTTAGATATCCCTTCCCAGGCCAGACGCTGACCCAGTGCCCACAGTGTATCAATCATTCCCGCGTATCCGGCGAAATTTCCGAAAAAAATCAGGCGTCGGCCTTTGTCATCCGTCACTTTTTCATAATCGAGCAGCGAACACTTCTGTTCCATCATCGTTTTCAGCATGGGCATGTTATGCTCCTGCCCTTTGATCGTGTGCGAGAAAAAGATGTAGGTTTTCCCTGTCTCAAACAGTTCCATCGGAATTTCTTTGACAGCAAATACAGCGGAACACGCAGAGAGATCCTCGTTGATTACGGCCCCGGCGCTTCGATATTCATCATCCTTGAAAATCCGAATCGGCGAGGGTTGCACCACAAACTCGATGTTGTGTTCCTTTGTCAACTGCTCGATATCGGTCGGGATAAGCGGAACACGCCTTTCCCATTCATTTTTATCTTCGCGGCGAATACCAATAATCCGTTTCATAAACTCCTCCTTTGAAAATGTGTAGTAGAAACCGGGTTTTTGTCAAAAACCCGGTTTCTACCTGAGATCTTAACTTTCAGCTTTAATGGCTTCGTAAATTTTTTTATCCCGTTCAGACAGCTCTTGCTGCTGCTCATACAATTTATGCAGAAAATAATGATAAAAATCGTGGCGTAAACTATCGCGATTGGCGATAACAAACCAGTGGTTGCGGGTCCAGTTAATTGGAGAATGTTCTTCTTTGCCTGTTTCAAAAATCCCAACTAACGCTTCGGTTTTATCTGCCACAAGATCTATTGATATTCCGCCCACCGTTTTCCGCAATTGGTCAGCATTCGGATGAATCACTTGAATATCAAAAGTTAAAGGCATTTCGCCCATCGCAATATAACGGATATTCACCCCGCGTTTCGCGGCATCGTGCAGGTGTTTGTTTAAGTGGATCGCTGTTTCCGGGAAAAGACGCACATAAAGCTCCTGCCGGGCTGTTTTGATCATCTGCGTGGCCCGTTTTATCACATAATGATACCCCTGAATCGCCCAGACGTATTCATATGTGCTCTCGACAGTCATCTCCTGAAGTTGATCTTCTAACATCGCCAGATCGCTTTCAAACTGGCTGCGCAGTCGTTGAATCAATTCATCCGGTGGAATCGGCACATACTGCCCATTTCCAACTTCCTGTACCAACCCTTTACGCATCATATTCCGCAAAACATCGTAGATACGCGACCGGGCGATGCCCGAGGCTTTGCTCAATTGCGACCCATTGGCCGGATGATTGGTGATTAAAGCCAGGTAACAGGACGTTTCGTATTGAGAAAACCCCAGATCTCGAAGTTTACAGTCTGTTTCCATCTTTTCATGCATAACATTCAAAAAGGAGTAAGAAGTAGGAACCAGGGAGTAAGGAGAAGCAGCTTTCAATGTTTAATCGGTTACTCCATATTTCATACTTCTTACTCTTTCTTGCATATTGTTGCTCTATTTGTAGCAACATCTGGAACATTAACCTGAAATCTTGTCAATGTTTTTCAACAGCAACAATTCTCTCCAAAAGTTCCTTCTTATCATTTATAGAGTCAACCCTCATCTTCTCAAACAGTTATACGAGTGATTGTAAAGAAAGAAAAATTTCCCGAAATACAAGTTAAAAGATTTCTTGACGCAAAAACCAAGCGTAGTGTATATAGAATTTTTTGCTTGACAATAATGATTACTCTTACTATTAAAATGTTGGAAGTGGTTGATGAGATGGAGGATTGGGATATTGATGGTGATATTCTCCGTCACTCCGGACAGGGATAGTTTGCCCTCCCACGACAAGTTAAAAACATGACTTTTCCGATATCTGCGCCCCTGATATTTTTGGTGTCCTTTCTTCGCAGAACACGCTTTCATTATTATAATATTATATGCAATATTCATGAATCGAAAACATACGGCCCCGGACCGAATATCGTATATACTGCTTTCTCCTCATGCTCCTTTTGCGCCTTCCAGGTGTCCGTTTTTTTACGGCTGGATTATTCTGTTCATCGGAGCCGCTGGCGTCCTGATGAGTGCGCCGGGACAGACGATTGGCGTTTCAGCGTTTACCGATCTGTTGATACGCGATCTCGGCGTCTCGCAAACCAATCTCAGCCTTGCCTACCTTTTAGGTACGCTTGCCAGCTCTTTTGCCCTTTCATCGGCTGGCCGCGCCTATGATCGGTATGGGGCGCGGTTCATGGGCACCCTGGTTGCGGCAGTATTGGGCGGCGTTTTAGTCGGGCTGTCATTGATTCCGGAGATCGTTGGTTTTCTGCACGTTCTTTTTCCTGGATTGCGAACGGTTTCCAGTGCCTTTGTCCTGCTCTCTCTGGGGTTTTTCATGCTGCGCTTCTCCGGTCAGGGCGTGTTATCTCTGGTCTCGCGCAATATGGTGCTCAAATGGTTCGAATTGCGGCGCGGACTTGCCAATGCCATTGTTGGAGTTGCCACGACAGTAGGGTTTTCCGCGTCGCCGCTCATCTTTAACAGCATGATTAATCAGCGGGGATGGCAGGGTACGTGGCGTGTGCTTGGCGTCATTATCGCGCTCCCGTTTGCGTGTGCCTTTTTGCTCCTTGCGCGCGACAATCCGCGCGAGTGTGGTCTTTTGCCCGACGGTGGGATGAAACTCCGACGCACATCGAACGCGCCGGAAGCCTATCCGAGCGCGGACTTCACCCTCCGGCAATCTCAGAAAACCCTCCCTTTCTGGGTCTTTTTGGGCATCATCGCTGCGGCAAGCATGTATTTTACCGGGTTGACCTTCAATATCGTCTCGGTTTTTGAAGAAGCCGGACGGACGCGTACCCAGGCGATCTCAATCTTCCTGCCCTCTTCGATCATCGCCCTTTTCCTCAATCTGGTCGCAGGATGGATCTGTGATCATATTCGAATCAAGTATCTTGTTATGCTTCAGGGTATAGGAATACTCATGAGTGCGATAGCGCTTGTATTACTTAATAAACCGGGCATGGTTTCACTGCTTATTATCGGTAACGGAATCAACTCGGGCATGTTTGGCATCGTGAGCGCCGTGCCCTGGCCTCGCTTCTACGGCGTCACCCACCTTGGCCGTATTTCAGGATTCGTCATGGGTTGGAGCGTCGCAGGCTCTGCGTTGGGACCATACATCTTCAGCCTGAGTCTTGACCTTTTCGGAACCTATCGGCTCGTGTCGGTGCTGACTGCAGTGGGGGTTGCAGGATTGTTGCTGTTCTCCCCTTTCGCAAACCGGCCCGAAGCCCCGTAACAGTTGCGCTGTATCGCGACTATCAGTGTGAAAAACCGAAAATATTTATTGACAACCCTTTCCTTTTCAGTTTGCACTTCGATAGATCGTATCGAAAATACACTATGGTTCAGAATGTGGACGGGAGCGGCTCATGAATCTTTTTCATTATATTTTTCGTCGGTGTCTTTTTTTTATTCCTGTGATAATCGGGGTCACGTTAATTACCTTTACAATTTCACATGTGGTCCCTGGCGATCCGGCCCTGATGATGGCAGGTTTACGGGCGAAACCGGAAGTCGTGGAAAACCTGCGGGAAAAGTTAGGACTCAATAAACCGGTGCTGACGCAATATTTCATCTACCTGAAACAGCTTGTTCAAGGCGATTTTGGCAATTCATTACATTCACATCGTCCGGTAATCAAAGATCTGAAGGAATATTTTCCGGCGACCTTAGAGTTGACGTTGTTCAGCGCGCTGATCGCGCTTGTCATTGCTATTCCGTTTGGGGTGATTTCAGCGACCATGAAAGATCGCTGGCCCGACCACATCAGCCGCCTTATTGCCCTTAGTGGCGTTGCTATGCCATCGTTCTGGCTGGGTCTTATGTTGTTAATGGTGTTTTATGTGCTTTTGGGTATTTTGCCAGGGGGAGGACGGATCAGTACGAATATGACTGCTCCGAACCATATAACGGGTTTATACACACTTGATGCTGTATTCATGGGAAATCTGCCGCTTTTCTGGGATACTCTCAAGCATTTACTCTTACCAGGCGTCACACAATCAGCATATATTATCGGGGTACTGACGCGCATCAGCCGTTCGACGATGTTGGAAGTGCTGCGGCAGGATTATATCATGACCGCTCATGCGAAAGGTCTGGCAGGCTATATCGTAATCTACAAACATGCCCTCAAAAACGCCTTTATCCCGGTCGTGACAATGCTTGGTATGTGCTTTGGTGCGTTGTTAGGAGGCTCGATTTTAATCGAATCTATTTTTTCCTGGCCGGGGATGGGACGCTATGCGGTCAAAGCGATTACATTCCTGGATTTCCCTGCGGTTATGGGAGTGACCGTCGTCATTGCTTTTTTATTTGTCATTATCAATCTACTGGTGGACTTTCTTTACTATTTTCTCGATCCACGCATTCGTTACGATTAAGCAGGAAACACTATGTGGAAACAACTCAAACGGAAGCCTTTAGGATTACTGGGCGCGGGAATTATCGGCGTTGTCATTTTCACCGCGATCTTCGCCAATTGGCTTGCCCCGTACGATCCTTATAAAATTGATCTCAAAACCCGATTGAAACCGCCCTCACTGCAACATCTGTTCGGCACGGATAAGCTCGGACGCGATATTCTGAGCCGGGTGATCTATGGAACTCGCATTTCCTTGCAAATCAGTAGTATTGTAGTCGCTCTGGCCTTTCCGATAGGCACGATTATCGGCGCCTTTGCTGGATTTACAGGCAGCCTGGCAGATGAGATCATCATGCGAATTACAGATGTCTTTTTAAGCATTCCAGGACTTGTGCTGGCAATGGCGATCGCGGCGGCTTTAGGTCCGTCAATCCAAAATGTGATTCTGGCATTGGCGGTGGTCTGGTGGACCTGGTATGCCAGATTAAGTCGAAGTTCGGTACTGCAAGCCAAAGAGTTCGAATATGTTGAAGCAGCGAAGGCTATCGGAAATTCGAATATGCGTCTGATTTTCCGCCATATTCTGCCCAATTGTCTCGCGCCGGTGATGGTGAATGCCACCTTAGATTTTGGGTTTGTCACGCTCTCGGCAGCCGGCTTGAGTTTCATCGGTCTTGGCGCACAGCCGCCATCCGCAGAATGGGGTGCCATGTTGAGTCAGAGTCGCGAGATTTTACGCGAAGCCTGGTGGGCAACCATGTTTCCGGGATTCGCAATCTTGTTCACTGTGTTAGGTTTTAACCTGCTCGGTGACGCCCTGCGCGATATTTTTGATCCTCGCTTAAAAGAGTAATCAGGGGGTGATGTACATCGAAACTACAAGAATGGTATATAAGCAAGAATTCTATTTCATGCCTGACAGTCATCTATTCTTGCTTATCTTAATTCCTGTAGTTTTAAAGGAATTAACATGAAGCTCACGCTCATCCGGCATGATGAAAATAAACAGACCGTACCGGCTGTTCACCAGTACGGGTATTTTGAAAGGAGAATGATTATGCGTTTCGTAAAAAATGTCAGTATCACGTTTCTGTTCATCAGCCTTTTGGTTGTTATGGGATTCTCTCTTCATTGTGGGGCCGAGGTTCCGAACCCGGATACGTTTATGTTTGCCACTAATGAAGATATCCCGACTTTAGATCCGGCGGTCTCTTATGAAAATACCGGGTTTCGGGTCATGTATGTCATGTATGATCGCTTAGTCACCTATGAAGGCACGTCAACTGACTATCAACCGATGCTTGCTGCCTCCTGGGATATTTCGGAAGATGGAAAAACCTATACCTTTTATCTGCGGGATGATGCCAAATTTCACGACGGCACACCCGTCACGGCTGAAGATGTTCGCTATTCCTTTGTACGCTTAATGGCGATAGAAAAAGGCCCTTCAGGACTCTTTAGCGGTATCCTGGATGAGGGAGGAATTGAGGCTATTGACGACCAGACGATAAAATTTACGCTTCTCACGAATTACCCGCCATTTATGACGTTATTGGGGATGAACTGTGCCGCGGTTGTGAACGCTGATCTCGTCCAATCCCACGAAGTCGACGGCGATTATGGCGAGGCCTGGTTAACCGAGAACGAAGCCGGTTCTGGGTCATTTATCTTGGATTCCTGGAAACGAGGTGAGAGTCTGGTCATGGTTGCCAATCAGGAGTATTGGGGCGGAGCACCCAAACTTGAAAAAGCCGTGATTCGGTTCATTACGGAATCGGCCACACAGCGCATGATGCTGGAAACCGGTGAATTGGATACGGCCGAAGGCATTGGGCGTGAAGCTCTGGAACAGATGAAAGATCAGGAGGGGATTGTCGTCGAAGAAGTGCCGGGCATGAGCATCCACTATATTGCCATCAACGCCAGTAAGGAGCCGCTGACAGATGTCCTCGTCCGTAAGGCGATTTCTCAGGCCATCGACTTTGATGCGATGATTGAAGGGATTTATCTGAACCATTCGATCCGTCTGAACTCTGCTGTGCCTAAGGGCTTGCTGGGACATGATGACAAGGTTCCGTATTTTGAATATGATCCGGCTAGTGCCAGACAATTGCTTGTGGAAGCTGGTTATGCCGATGGGTTCAGCCTTGAATTTCTGGTCGCAGAATTTGATACCTGGGTGCAAGTGGCAACCGTGGTACAGGCGCAACTGGCAGAATTGAACATCAATGTCAATATCAGTAAATACGCCTGGCCGACCTATCTGGAAAAAATTATGAACGGCGAACATGATCTCTGCATGATGGGGTGGTCGCCGGATTTCGCCGACCCGGATCAAAATATGTTCACGTTTCTGCATTCATCGAATTTCGGGGCAGGCTGGAATTTTACCTTTTATAAAAATGAAGAAATTGACGACTTATTAGTCCAGGCCCGCAACACTGTGGATCGCGAACAACGCCAGGAATTATATTCAAAAATTTCTTTCATTGCCTACGAGGAAGTTCCGTATTTATGGGTGGCCCAGCATAATGTCAGAAATGTGTTTCGCGATTGGGTCAAAGGCTATTCCGTAAATCCGATGATGTACTGGTATATTCCTTTTCACAAGATCACAAAAGAATAAGTATCTGACCGGAATTTTTGGGACATGTCAAAAACCGGGTTTCTTGAAGAAATCCGGTTTTTCTTTCTGGAAACTATGCTGAAACGAGAATTTAGTCTGGAGCATGAATATCCCTATAATCGCAGAGGATCCGTGTGCTGGATCTGTTCACATGCGCTTCGCTATCCGCGCCTTCCGCTGTTCGTGATTGTCACGGCAATCCTCAATAACTGGGCCTTTAGTTTTAATCAAGTGATGTTAGGGCGGGTTGCCGATGTGTTGCTGACGCCCGACTGGCAGCAGCGAGATTTACTGATGATTGCGCTGGTCATGTTGGGATTGGCTGTCGTTCAAAGCAGTATGGGGCTCTTACGGAATTTTTCCGTTGAAATCCTCGCCCAACGCATCGAACGTGACGCGCGCGAAGAGTTATACGTCAGTTTATTAGGAAAAAGCCAGACTTTTCACGGACGACA
The DNA here is from genome assembly GCA_040772385.1 of Candidatus Vecturithrix sp. GTDB lineage: Bacteria > Moduliflexota > Moduliflexia > Moduliflexales > Moduliflexaceae > Vecturithrix. Next base: position 2,824,442 of record JAXGYF010000001.1, read on the forward strand.
GCGTATTGGCGATATTATGGCGCGGGCGACCAATGATGTCCGTTCTCTGAATCTGATGTTCAGTCCCGGCCTGATGCTGATCATTGACTCCGCAATGGCCATGATTGTGCCAATTGTGCTGATCAGTCTGCTTGACTGGCGTTTACTGTTGATACCGCTCATTTTTCTTGTCTTGTTAGCGATCACGGTAATCGAATACAATCAACGGCTGAAACCGGTCAGTATGGCTCAACGCGAGCAATTTGGCGTCATGAACGCCGGGTTAGCCGAGATGATTGCCGGAATTGAAGTCATCAAAGCTAATGCCAGAGAACGGGAAGCCTGGCAGAAATTTATGACCGATGCGCATGAGTATCGCAAGTATTTTGTCAAACAAGGAGAAATTCAAGCCCGATATTGGCCGATGTTGATGTTTATCATCTGTCAGGCCGGTGCACTGGGACATGCGCTGTGGCTGTGGCGATCCGGAACCTTGAGTCTGGGGACAGTGATCGCCTTTATGGGGCTGATGAACACGCTGCGCTTTCCCACGTTTATCTCGCTGTTTTCCTTTAATCTGGTGCAACTGGGGGTTGCCGGCGCGCAGCGGATTTTGAGCTTGATCACGACAGAAACGGAACTGGATCAGAATCAGACCGGGGTGGCGCAGCCTATTCAAGGCAAAGTGACCTTTGAGCATGTCAGTTTCAGCTATAACGGCGCGCCGGTGCTGAAAGACATCAGTTTCACGGCCTCACCCGGAGAAACGGTGGCTATCGTCGGTCAAACCGGCTCAGGTAAAACAACGCTGACGCAATTGATTAATTGTATTTTTGTGGCTGATCAAGGCCGCGTGCTGGTAGATGAGATCGACGTGCGCGCATGGAGTCTGGAATCCTTACGTTCTCAGATTTCAACCATTGAACAGGATGTCTTCCTGTTTTCCCGCACTCTCGCAGAAAACATCGCTTTCGGATGTACGCATGCAGATCCGGTCGCAATTCAGCATGCTGCGCAGGAAGCTCAGGCCCACGACTTTATCATTGGGTTGAATGCAGGGTATGAGACTCTGGTTGGTGAACGCGGCGTCACGCTTTCCGGCGGGCAGCGCCAGCGCATCGCGATTGCTCGCGCCTTTCTCACCAACCCGCGCATTCTGATTTTGGATGACAGCACGAGCGCGATTGACAGCGCGACCGAAGATCATATTCAACGGGCGATGCGCCTCATCAGCCGCAATCGTACGACCTTCATGATTACCCACCGGCTCAGTCAAATTCGCTGGGCGGATCGTATTCTGGTGCTGCGCCGCGGAAAATTGATGGATCAGGGAACGCATGAGGATCTGATGCAGCGCTGCGCCGATTACCGCCATATTTTTGCACGTTACGAGTAAGTTCGTAGTTCCGCCTTCAGGCGGGATTCCGAATCTTTGATTATTTATGGGCTTTGTCCTTGAAGGGCTTGATACTGAATCCTATGATCGTCAATATAGCGACCGCGAGCTTTTACGTCGGATTCTCCTTTATTTTCGGCCACACACGCGACTTATGCTGTTAGTAGCGGTCATGATTACATTGAATTCCGCGGCCGGAACCGGCGGACCGATTCTGATCTCCAAAGCGTTGAACCTGATCACGCAGCATCCATCCACACCGGTGATCCTGCTGATGATCAGCGGCGTGCTTCTGATGGGAACAGCCGCCTGGGGGTTCAACTACATTCGCCAATTCTACTCGGCGCGCGTCCTCGGAGATGTGGAACTTACCTTACGTGAAGATGTGTTCAAGGCCACGATCAAACATGATCTCTCCTTTTATGATGAACACCCTTCGGGCAAAATTGTCAGCCGGGTCACGTCTGATACTCAGGATTTTTCCAATATTGCCACTCTGGTCATGGATCTGCTGAGTCAGGGCTTGCTAGTTGTCATCCTGTCGGTCTGGCTCTTCAGCATCAATGCGTGGCTGACCCTGCTGCTTCTGGGGATGTCCCCCTTTGCCGCCGCAATCGCGTTAAGCTTCCGCCGCATTGCGCGCAAAGTGACCCAGCATTCCCGGCGCGTTCGAGCGACCATCAACGCCCAGATTCAGGAATCGATCAGCGGCATTATCGTCGCCAAATCGTTCCGGCAGGAACGCTCGATTTACAACACCTTCGAGGCGAATAACGCCCAATCCTATCAGGTGGGCTTGCGGCGCGGATTAACGCTGAATACGATCTTTCCGGCGATGGGATTGGCTTCAGGCATCGGATTGGTCATCCTGGTGTATGCCGCCGGCATGGCAACCCGGAGTGGTCATCTCAATATCGGCGATTGGTACTTATTCATGCTGGCCGTCGGCTTCTATTGGTGGCCCTTGATGAATATCGCCTCATTTTGGAGTCAGTTTCAGGATGGTCTTTCAGCATCCGAGCGCGTATTTGCTCTGATTGACGCCGAGCCGAGAGTGATTCAACATGCAGCGCAGCCTGTAGAACAACTCGAGGGGCGCATTGACTTTCGTCATTTCAGCTTTTCTTATCATGACAAAGAGCCGGTTTTTTCCGATTTCAATCTGACCATTCATCCGAAGGAGACCGTCGCCTTAGTAGGACATACGGGAGCCGGGAAAAGCAGTATCGCCCGCTTGATCGCCCGTTTTTACGAATTTCAGGGAGGGGAACTCTTGATTGACGGGCGTGATATTCGCGGCCTGGATCTGGCTCAATTCCGGCAGCATTTAGGAATTGTTCCGCAAGAACCGTTCTTGTTTTCAGGCACGGTGAAAGAGAATATTCGCTATGGACATCCGCAGGCGTCTGATCATGAGGTCTGTCAGGCAGCCATGCACATCAGCGGCGGCGACTGGCTGGCAGATTTACCCAATGGATTGGAGACAGATGTCGGTGAGCGCGGCGCAAATCTTTCAATGGGACAGCGGCAACTGGTCGCTTTGGCGCGGGTGCTGCTGAAAAATCCGACCATCTTTATTTTAGACGAAGCCACCGCCAGCGTTGACCCGTTTACTGAAATGCAAATTCAAGAAGGTCTGGAGGCCATTATGCGCAACCGCACCGCCATCGTGATTGCACACCGCCTTTCCACCGTCAAACACGCCGACCGCATCGTTGTGATCGAGCAGGGACGCATACTGGAAGAAGGCACGCACACAGAACTGTTAATGCGAAGCGGGCATTACGCCGAGTTGTACAACACGTATTTCCGACACCAATCGTTGGAATATATCGAAACCTTCGGGCAGCAAAACAGCCTGACGTTGTAAGAGATTTTATCGGAAATCGAACACTGATGTGACTGATTAGACTGATGTTCATGAGAGCAACTTCATCGAAAAACCCCTTTTTGCTTGACAAAAACGAAAAAATTCTTGCTGGATGATGGAATAAACACATTTGTGTGATGAAAACCGCTTTGGAATTATCGCCGCAAGAATGGCGGCGTTATCATCAGGCAGACGCGCTTGAGCGTCGTAAACGACAGGACGCCGTTCATGGGCAGCAGCGCAAACAACGCGCCTGGCAGGTGGCGCAGCAAGCGGCGCAGATTTTGCGTAGCGATTTTGGGGCGAAAAAGGTGTCCGTGATCGGCTCCTTAGCCCATGACGCCTGGTTTGCCCCCTGGTCAGATATTGATTTGGCGGCATGGGGCATTCCTCCAGATCGGTTTTACGCCGCCGCCGGCATAGTGGCTGAATTAAGCTCGGAATTCAAAATAGACTTGATTGATTCTGAAACCGCGTTGCCGGTTTTGCGGGCAACAATCGAACAAGAAGGGCGTGAGCTATGAGTCCTGAACTCCAACATCTCGCAGGAAGAATCCGAAGTGAACTTGACGCGCTGGACGCGGTTCTCAGGCGCGTTCAGGAAGGATGGGGACGCGCTCAACGCACTGCCGATGATTATTATCTGGATAGCGTCGCTCTCAACATACATGGTTTGTATTCGGGGTTGGAACGGCTTTTTGAATTAATCGCGCAGGTCATCGATCATCTCGTTCCCGACGGGGACAAGTGGCATCATGCTCTCTTACAGCAAATGTGTACACGCACAATTTCGATTCGGCCAAAATTGCGAAACTGGTCGAAACGATCCAGCCTGTTTTTGACCAGGCCCGGGCTGAACTCCTTGCATTTGCGGATTTTCTCGAACAGCAGGCATCCTCAAAGTGACCCCCCCTACCCTTCTCAAAAGTTCATAGAGGGACGTATGGTTGAAGAACATGCGCGATAGTTTATGGCAGGCGCGAAGACGCACGTCACTCGCCAGCTTTCAGCAGCAGGTGACGGAACTTCAGGCGATCAGGATGAAGTAACTGCAAGAATGAAGCATCAACAAGAACTGTCAGACCGTTGCCGAATAGCAGCGTTTGTTTGGAAAAAGTGCGGCTATCAGGCAAAAGCCAGGAAATCCTTGCGTATAAAAACACATTGTCGGAACAATGAGGATTGGAACAATGGTTGCACACGGCGAATTGATAAAAAAAAGCCGCAAACCGCGCATGAAACACCGCGACAAACAGATTTTGGCGGAATTTGCCGCCTTAGTCCGGCAGCAATTTCCTGAGGCCCGCATCTGGGCCTTTGGTTCACGGGTGAAGGGTACAGCCACAAAAGAATCGGATTTGGATGTCTGCGTTGTATTGCCTACCTTAACTCGTGCGATTGATCATACACTCATAGGCGTTGCCTGGCAAGTCGGATTTGACTATGAGGTCGTGATTTCGACCGTAACCTACTCAACAGAACAATTCGAACGCGGGCCCTGTTCGCAAAGTGCTTTAGTCCACAATATTTTAACACAGGGGGTACAGGCATGACGGCGGAGATACAAGCGTTAATCAGCTATCGTGTCGAGCAGGCAGATGAAGCCCTGGATTCCGCTCAATCGTTATTGGAGCGCGGCAACTATCGTTCTGTGGTCAATCGGGCGTATTATGCCATGTTTTATGCTGTGCTGGCGTTGCTTGCGCCGATGAAACAACAAACCTCCGGACATGCATGGGTCATGACGCTGTTTGACCGGGATTTCGTCAAAATGGGAGTCTTTGGCAGAGATTTTTCGCGTTGGCTGCATGAAGCGTTCAATCTCCGCTAGCGCTCAGATTATCAAGAATTGTTCACCGTGCCGGTCGAAGACGCACAAACTGTGCTGGAGCATGCTCAGCAGTTTGTGGCGGGCGTGAAAACGCATATCACCTCACAGCTTTCAACGGCAGTGATCGGAATTTCAGACGCTGACGATTAAGAGGAACGTGTAAGCATAATGGCAGAAAAAACATATCAGGTTTTTCTGAGTTTTAACAGCCAGGATCTGGAGGCGGTGGAGCAGATCGCGCTGTATCTGGCTGACAAAGCCGGCCTTCGTCCCTGGTTCGATCAATGGGAACTGATCGCGGGAATATATCAAAAAGTTCGGGCAACAAAGTAGCCTGGCTTTGTAATAATACTTCGATTTTATGCTGAAATAGGCAATTTTCAAGCTAATGTCTGGTAATGAGGTGAGATTCCTGATGATATTTTTAATAGCAGAATATTTTTTTGCGCAAGTCTTTCGAGGAATGTTCAGTTTTTCTACAATACCGTATCGCCTACGGCGAAAAAGCCTTATTTGCGTCTGGCAAACCAGGCGCGCAGGCGCTGCCATCACGCGCCTTTGGCTGGCGCGGGATTGGCCTGCGCATGTTGGGCGCGCAGGGCTGCGGCGCGGGCCTCTAATTGAGCGGCTTCCGTTTCCCGTCCGGTTGCGCGCAGCAGAGCAGCATAATTTTTTAACCCTGCTGCCACATACGGATGGGTTTGGCCTAACGCGTTCTCCCAAATCGTCAGGGCGCGCAGATAGAGGGGTTCGGCCGCGGCGTACCGGCCCTGCTTGCAATAGAGGAATCCCAGATTGTTGAGGCTGAGAGCCACATGCGGGTGCTGGGGCCCCAGGGCTTGTTCCCGCATAGCGAGGGCGCGCAGATAGAGGGGTTCGGCCTCAGTGTAGCGGGCGCGTTCCTTGAGATAAGATCCGGTTTGATTGAGCAAGCGGCCGGCGGCTTCAGACTGCATGTTCCAGTGTTCAATCAGGTCGGCGCAGGTCTGAGCCTGGGGCAGCAGGCGTTCGCAGACCGGCCAGGTTTCGAATTCAACATAAGGAAATACCCGGCTGACCGCTATGACAGCCCGCTCGGCCCACCGGCGTTGGACGGCGGCATCCATATCGGCTTGCAGCGCCGCCTGCACCGGCCGGTACGTGTCATAACTGTTTTGATCGAGATTGCGGCGGATCAATGAATACGCAGTTAAGGGTTCCAACAGTTCGTCCACCAGCAGAGGATCGTTTGCGAGGTCGGCCAGGGCCGCGGCGATGTGGGGGCCTAATTCGGCGGCGACGTCTGTGATGATTTCCAGCGGGATCGCCTCCGGGTGCAAAAACGCGTTCAGGCTGAGCAGGTCCGCGGCCGCAGCCGAACGCTGCTGCACCTGTTCAAAGTTCAAAGCCCAGGTGGTGGCGATTGACTGCGCATGGTTGAGCGGCTGCGCCTGTTTCAATAAACTAAGCCTGCGCTTGCGGTAGCTGGCGAGATAATGGCTGAAGGTACACTGCTGGCGCAGGATGTAGGCCCCGGCCTGTTCCAGGGCCAGGGGCAGGCCGTCGAGTTCCTGGGCCAGTTGTTGCAGGGCCGCGCGTTCCTCCTGATTAAGGAGTTGACCCACCCCTTGCCCCTCCCAGGAGGGGAATTGAGCCGCATTCGGCTTCGCTGCAAGGATTCCGCTGCGGTTGAGCAGAAATTCTTGCGCTTCAGCGGCGGACATTTTTTCTAAGCTTAACGGCCGCCTGACGCCGAGCGCGTCGAATACCCGCGCGCGCGAGGTCAGCAGCAGGCGTCCCTGATGATCCGGCGGGAGAAACTCTTTGACGATCTGCGGCTCGTCAGCGTTATCCAGAATCAGCAGCCAGCCGCGCTCCTGACGCAGCCAGCGTGTAACCGCGTTAACAGCCAGTTGTTGTTCCTGCGCGTCCTGCTCGGGCAGGTTCAAGACCTGGGCCAGAGCCGTAAAGCCCGAGAACAGGGCTGCGGAGGAATCCGCCAAAGCCCAGAGCACGGCCGTGTATTCCCGACGGTAACGATAAGCATATTCCACTGCGGTCTGGGTTTTGCCAAGGCCCCCCAGCCCGCTGACCGCCTGGGTTTGGGCTAAAGCGACCGTAGCGTCCGTGCCCAGGGCCTAGTGCAATTCCTGCAATACCTCCTCGCGTCCCGTGAAATACGGATTGCGGGCGTAGGGCACGTTCCAGGGCTGCAAGACGTCGGTTTGGCGTTCTTTGGGTTCAAGCGCAGGCAAACGGCGAATCTGCCCCATTTCAGGCTTCACAACGTAAGGCTGGCCGGTGAGATGGCGATAGAGAGCTTCGTAGCCCTGATCCTCAAAACCGAAGCAGGTTTCATCAAGCCGGTAAAATCGGCAGCCTTGCAGCGGCGCGGGAATAAAGTCAATCTGCCCTGCCTGAAACAATACCGGGATAAACTTTGCGTTGATTGATTCACCCTGATATAACTGATTGTAAATCAGGCTGCCTTCCCAGCGCACCCCCAGGCCGCGTCCGGGCTGTTCCTCGCCCATTACCCACCGGTAATAGGTCGCGGTGCAGAGCATGAGCACGTAATCGGCGTCTCGAATTTGGGTATCCATCCAGCGCGGCCAGCCTTCTGACGGCGCAACCACGTATTGATCGAGGATCGCGTCAAGGCCATCCCGGCGCAAACGGTCGGCAAACGCCAGCACGCAGTCCGCGTGTGCGCGGGAATCGTGACTATAACTGATAAACACCTTTGGAGATTGCATAAGCACGCTACTTTATCGCGCCGAAGGTCAATCCGCGGATCAGGTATTTTTGTACAATGATGGCGAAAATGAGGATCGGAATGGTGGCGATCACACCCACGGCCGCCATTTCGCCCCAAATCACGCCTAAGACGGTCAGAAAAAAGGTAACGGTGGTCGGAATTGTCCGCGAATTGAAGCTGCTCAGGAAAAACGCCAGCGCGAATTCGTTCCAGGATTGAATCACGCAGAAGATTGCGGTGGCAACGATTCCAGGCATGGTCAGCGGAAAAACGATCTTCATCAGGCCCTGGAAGCGCGAACAGCCATCCACCCAGGCTGATTCTTCGATTTCCTGGGGAATATCTTCGATAAATCCGCGCATCATCCAGATTGTGAAGGGAATGTTAAAGCTGAGATAGACGATGATGAGAAAAATATGTTTGTCTAACAAATAAAAGAACCTTCCCATCAAGAAAAAAGGGATTACGACCGCCATCGGCGGCAGCATACGCAAGGATAAAATCCAGAAGGCCAGGTCTTCTTTGCGCTTAAAGCGAAAACGGGCGAATCCGTAAGCCGCCATAGTGCCCAGCACAATCGAAATCAGGGTCGTGAAAAACACGATAATCGCGCTGTTTTTGATGTAAAACAACAGATCGCGCTTCTGAAACACGGCGCGATAATTTTCCAGGGTGGGTTTAAAAAACCAGACCGACGGATCAATCGTCTCCACTCTGGTTTTGACAGAGGTCATAATCGTCCAGATAAAGGGAAACAGACAGACAATAACTACCAAAGCGGTCAGGAGATTGAGGATGATCTTTACGGTTTTTTTTCTCTGTGAAATCGTTCGGAAAATCATGTTACACTTCCTCTTTTTGCGAAGCTTTTAAGCTTTTTAACAGAATCGTGATCAGTGGAACACTCAATAAGAGTAAAATAATGGCGTTGGCCGAGGCCCGCCCCATCCAATTGGTATGCCGGAATCCCAGGCGGAAAATGTGTAAACTCATCAATTCGGTCGCGTTCCCCGGTCCACCCTGAGTCAAGCCGTAAATAATATCAAATATTTTCAGTGCGTCAATCGAGCGCAGTAAGAGCGCGATAGTGATAATCGGTTTGAGCAAGGGTAAAGTAATATAATATAAGGACTGGGTAAACGACGCGCCGTCAACGCTGGCCGCGTCAAAGGGTTCGTGCGGCAGGGATTGCAGCCCGGCGTACAGAATCAGAGTCATAAAAGGCGTCCATTGCCAGATTTCGACGATCATGATAGACAGAAACGCATTTTCATAGCCAAGCCAGTTCACCTTGCCAATCCCAAGCCAGGAAAGCAGGTAGTTTAACACGCCATATTCGGTATTGAGCATCAACTTCCACATTAACGAGGCAATCGCCGGGGTCATGACCATCGGCACAATCAAACAGGCGATCCAGACCCGCTTCCATTTCAGCGGACGGTTAAACAGCAGGGCGATCAAAAAGCCCAGCACCAGTTCGACGGCGACCGTGATGAACATAAACGACAAACTTAATTTTACAGAATTCCAGAAGTCTTTATCCTGCCTGAACAGATACAGGAAATTGTCAAAACCGACCAGCTTTTTATTTTCCCAGCCCATCGTCAGGTCATAGTTGGTAAAACTGATGTACCACAGAAATATCGTGGGAAAAATGACAATCACGGCCAGAACGATGACCGACGGGAGGATATACATATAATGTTCTTTTGTCTTCACTGGCGATTCTCGAGAAAATGGGGGTCGCCATGTTCGTAGTTCTGCCTTCAGGCAGCCCGCTAAAGCGGGAACTACGAACATACGCGCCTCATCAAAATTTCATTTACATTGGAGACGATGCCGCCTTTGCGGAAAAGATGGCATCGTCTAGTTTGAAGAAATTATTCGTTATTCAGCCATGATAGCTTCCACGTCTTTCTGGGCTTTATCCATCGCTTCCTGTGCGGTCATCTGCCCTGCAAGCACTTCTGACCCGTAATCACCGACCACTTCCAGCACTTTCATGGTTTTCACATGCGGCGGAATCCAGGTAATTCCGGCTTCGACCAGGTTTGCAGCGCGTTCCAGAGCGGTCAACTGAATCGGAAATGTCCAGTTTTGCGCGACTAATTCAGGATCGTTATAGACCGATTCGCGCACCGGGGTTCCGCCAAGCTGCACATAGTGTTTGGCGTTCTTTTTACTGGTCATCCATACAATAAAGGCCCAGGCCGCTTCTTTGCGGTTATCAGGGACATCGCTGGAAATTCCGACGTTCCATCCAGCCAATGCGCCGTACGCTCCGGCCGGCCCTTGCGGAGGCGGAACAAAACCGACTTTATCTACAACCAGAGATTTAGTTTCATCCAGAATCCAACTGGTCAGCGCAGTTGCATCGAACCACATCGCGCTTTTACCGGACATGAACAGGGAAATCGCTTCTTCATGGGTGTAAACGCCAATATCCGGCGGCCCCTGATGCAGCAAATCAACATAATATTCGAGCGATGAGACGGTTTCGGGAGAGTTGACCAGCACATCCCAGGTTTTTTGATCCAGATATTGACCGCCATTTTGATACATGGTTGTCATCCAGCCTGAGGCAAAGTGAATCCCTTTTTGTCCGCGCATTCCGATGCCATACAGTCCCTCTTCTTTGCCTTTAAAGAATTTGGCGAGTTCCAGCATGTCGGCCATGGTTTCCGGCGGTTTTTTGCCGTATTTCTCGAATAAATCCTTTCTGTAGCCGACATAGCGCGTTTCACCTGCCACCGGAATGCCGTAAATGACGCCATTGTATTTGCCGATACCATTGCGATAAGCGGGTAGGATATCTTCATAATCAAACCATTCGGGGGTTAATTCGGCGTTTTGGATCAGCGGCGCAAGGTCAAGCGCCACGCCGCTCGGCGAATATTCCGCCATGTTGAAGGCGTCAATCAGAAGCACGTCATACACACCGGTTTTGGCTTCATGTTCTAAAAGAAGTTTTTGACGCAGATACCCCTCTTCAATAATATCCCAACGCACTTTGATGCCCGTGAGTTGGGTAAATTCGTCAACCATCGCCTGAAACGCATCGGTGGTCGGATGCGGCACAAAAGCGCAGGTGATCGTCATGTCGCCGTATTGTTCTTTCACCCTGTTTATCCAGGCATCATCCTGCGCAAAGGCAGGCAAAGCCATCAGACTTACCAGAATGAGGCTGATTATGCTGATTTGAGTCATTTTTGTTCTCATAGTCCATCCTCCTTGAAAAAAGTTGAAAGACCCACGAAAAACTCCACTGTTGCATTCGCGTGTATTTTTCCAGGCATCACCTCCTCTGAAACGACAGGAATTAGGAATAAGCAAGAATACGATTGCAGGCATGACCGCGCGGTTATAGATCGCCTACGGCGAAGAAGAAGCAGAAAAGGGCATCTTCTATGCTACAATACTCTATCGCCTACGGCGAAAAGATGGATTATGGTTTTCAAAAGAATACTTGAGCCTGTCTCGACTCCGCTCGACATCCGGTCGGCCTTCGCCTTCTGTCTTTCCGCCTTGTGCCTTTGCCTTTTGCCCTTCACCCTTTGCCTTTCGCCCGCTTAATCGTACACCACTTCTACCGGCTGCCTGTTTTGGGCCGATTCCATAATCGTCAGCAGCACTTTGCTGACGCGATAGCCGTCTTCGAATCCGACAATAAATTCCTCGCCGCTGACCAGGCGTTCGATGAAATCGCGGATGCTTTCGTAAGCAAAACCGGTGGGTTTGCCATGAATTGTCGGCATAATCAGAATATCAGGATGATCGCTTTTGTTCTCAAGATAGCGTTCGATTGCCTGATTTCCCGTCAAATCCATATTGAACATGCCGGTACTTCCCAAAATATTGAGCTTAATATCATTCCAGTGCGGATTTGAGTTCGGGATAATCCAACAGTTTTCGATAGTGGCGATCACCCCATTTTCAAATTCCAGAATGCTCTGATAAATATCGGGAACGTTAATTCCCTTCTTCACCAGCACTTCCGAGCGTGACACCGAATAGACGCGCTTGACTTCACTCTCTGCGAAGAAGCGCAAGGTATCCACCGTATGACTGCCCAAAAACCAGAGGATTGAGGATTTTTCAGCCCATGAGAGCATTTGGGTGGGGACAAAAATAGCGTCGTTCAGGCGATAATACATGGAAATCAGGTCCCCGATCTGCCCGGCGCGGATGTTATCGCGGGCCACGACAAAGGGCGGGTTCCAACGGGCGTGAAAATCCACCATCACGCGCACATTCGCGGCTTGGTAGGCTGTACGCATGGCCTGAAGATCTGCATGAGTTGTTGCAAGCGGTTTTTCAAGGAGAATGTGTTTTCCGGCCTGGCAGGCCGCAATAAAGGGTTTGCAGTGCGCAAAATCCGGGGTCACAATGCCAACGGCCCGGATGTCAGGGTGTTTCAACATTTCGTGAAAATCAGTATAATAGGCCTGAGCGCCGAACGTTTCAGCAATCTTTCGCGCTCGATCTTCAACCAGATCACACACTGCCACAAGCTGCGCCTGGGGATGCGCCGCCATAATCCGGGCATGCGTCTCACCCCATAATCCGCCTCCGATAATTCCATAGCCGACTTTCTCCATAGTTCCCTCCTTTTTTAACCAGGAATTATTTCTGAAGAGACATACTTCTTGACAAATTTTCACGTTTTCTCCGTCTTCTCTGCTGAAGAAAAGACAAACGTTTCTAAGTTGTCAAGTAATTTATAGGGAATTTCATCTTGTTTCGGGAATACGGTATGGATTTCCAAAACAACAGAAATCGAATGAATTGAAAACAAAATATTGCTCTTCTCAGACACCTCAAAAAATCTTGTTTGCATTAGGGCTGGGGACGGCGTTTTCGCTGTTCGGGGATGCGACAATGTATGCGGTGCTGCCCACGCACACGGCTGAGGCTGGCATTACGCTGGCGATGGTCGGCATTTTATTGGGCGTGAATCGAGCGGTACGTCTGGTCTTTAATGGTGTTGCCGGCTGGTGTTACGACCGGATGTCGCAGCGTGGTTTATTTCTGGGCGGTTTGACGCTGGGGGCGTTTTCAACTGTTTGTTGTGCGGCGGCGCATGAGTTTTGGCTCTTATTTGTCGGCAGAGCCTTGTGGGGCGCGGCCTGGTCTTTGATCTGGATTGGCGGCGGCGTGATTTTGTTGAATTTAGCTGAGTCGGCTGAACGAGGCCGTTGGACCGGCTGGTATCAGACCTGGTTTTTCTTTGGAGCGGGAAGCGGGGCGTCTTTAGGAGGAATGCTGACGGATCTGGTTGGTTATCATCCGACCTTATGGATCATTACTGCAACTCAGGCTCTCGGTGTTGTTGCAGTCGCCCTGTTTTTGCCCTCTATTCCGAATCGAACGCCGGAAACAAGGAATGCACAACCTTCACAATCTTTGAAGGCGTTCTTCACCTATAACTTTGGCCTCACAGTCTTCCTTCAGGGAATCAACCGCTTCTGCATCTCCGGAATGCTGGCCGCTACTTTAGGTTTATTGGTCAAAGAACGTCTGGCGTCTCCGCAGTTTGTGCTAGGGGCAGGAACAATCACGGGTTTGCTGATTGCCGGGCGTACCGTGCTCAGCATGGCGATTGCCCCGTTGGCGGGATATATTTCAGATCGGTTGAAAAGTCGTTGGTATGTTCTGAGTTTTGCCTTGATCATGGGGATTGCCGCGATGCTCTTCTTGACATCTGATCTCGTCCTCCTGATCGTCATCGGGTTCTTATGCAGTGCGGTGATCACGAGTTCCGTCCAATCGCTCACTATCACACTGACCGGCGATCTGGTCGAAGACACACATCGCGGTAAAGCGGTCAGCTTGTTGCACACAGTAGGAGATCTGGGCAGCGCGCTTGGCCCGCCCTGCGCTTATACATTGCTCCTTTACACGGGACTCTCAGACGTGTATCTGGTGTGCGCGTTCCTGTTTGCTGTTACATTGGGATTGATTGTATTGAAAAGCCAGAGAAAGAATTGACCACAGATTTCACAGATGACAGGCGGTATGAAAAAACCCGGTTTTTGTCATTTAATCTTCCCGCTATTTTTTCAGGATGTCATTCCCTTTTTTCAACGCATTAATCCAGGACCATACTCCGGCCCATTCATCTGAAACGCCATATTTTTCGATCTGTTGGCAGCGTTGATAGTAAATCCGAGCGACTTTATCGTGCGGATTCACATGCAAAATTTCGTTGAAGAGTTCTTTAGCCTCGGCAATTTGTTTGATCTGGTCTTCAGGACTGATATCTAACACCTCGGTAAATAATTTCTGGGCGGCCGCGAATTTTGTGCGGTGATAGAGTTTAAAGCCTTCTTTAAAAAGCACCAGAGTTTTTAATTTTGATTCAATCTGATGTGGCGGATCTGCGTCAAAGACTTCGAATACAGTCACTGGTTCTGACTTGCCTTTCGCCTGGACTTGATCGATAATACGAATCGAATAGTTAGAAGGATTTGCCAATTGGAAATACGTGGTTTCCCCAATCAGAAAAGAGACACCATATATTTTAGTCATGTCTTCAATTCGGGCAGCTAAATTAACGGCGTCAGAAATGACCGTGCCATCCATCCGATGTTGGTCGCCAACCGTGCCTAACATCAACAAGCCGGTATTCAAACCGATTCCTATGCGAATAAGCGGATACCCGGCGCGCCTTCGTCCTTTATTATACTCTTTGAGCGCTTTGAGCATGGCCAATGAGCATTGAACTGCATCATCTGCATTTGTTGGAAATAGCGCCATAATTCCATCGCCGATATACTTATCAATAAATCCTCGATGTTCTTGAATGATCGGACTCATTCGACTCAGGTACGAGTTAATGAAATTAAAATTTTCCTGGGGCGTCATCTGTTCGGAAATCGGAGTAAAACCTCGAATATCTGAGAACATCACGCTGATTTCTTTTTCTACCTGATCGCCAAGCTGCACATCTACAATACTTTTTTTGCCAAGCAGGCTCAAAAATTCTTTGGGAATAAAGCGACTATAGGCATTAGTTAGTTCAACTTGCTTCTGAGATAAGCCAATCTGTTGGTTGAGCGCTTCACGTAATTGCTTGTAAAGCGAGGCGTTTTCAATCGAGATCGCCATCTGAGCCGAAAGCATGTCGAGAACTTTTAAGCGGGCCGGAGTAAAGACGCTGCTAACAAGATCGTTTTCCAGATAGATGACTCCGCTGATTTTCCCGTGTTTGATGAGCGGGGTGCAGAGTACGGATTTTACCTGATGCTGCAGGATATAAGGGTCATGAGTAAAATGGCCTTCACGGGAGGCATTCTGAAGCAGAATCGGCTCTTTGGTCCGAATGACATAATGAATAATTGATATCGGCAGAAAAGCGGGTGTTGTAGGGTCGTCCGGTTCAAGAGGAATACTATGGAGAACCTTTACCTCATCCTCCTCGGCATTTCCTTCTGCGTCAATCACCCATCCCCCTTCTTTTGGGCGAAGCAACCATCCTTTTTGGGCACCAGTACTTTCAATAATGATGCGCATCATTTCTCTAAGTAAATCGTCTAACACAAGATGTTCTGAAATCACCCTCGATGCTTTCATGATCGTATTTAAATCCAGGATGCTTAAGCCCTCATAGTCAGTTTGAGTCGAAATATTTGTCGAATGCAAGGGTGTCGCCTTTTCCCTGGTTTGGGCGGTCAATTTTTTGGGAAGAGAGGGAAAGGATTGTAATAAATCCGCTATTTTTCGTTTCGCACCCCACAGAGTGTAGGCGTGATACGCCTCTTTGATATATAGTCTGACAAATTCAGGAAATCCTTGCTCCTGATAAAATCTTGCAGCGATTTCACAGGCGAGAGCTTTGTGATGATGAAAGTTCTGACGCTGCCCGGCCTCAATTGCCTGGCGGTAGAAACGCATAGCTTCAGCGGCTTGACCGCTCAGTCGAAAAATCTCAGCCTGTATCAGAAAATAACAATGTTGAAAGTTTTCCGGACAATTCTGCGCCCATACCTGCATTTGTTGTTGGTGTTGAGTAAGAATTGCCCAATAATGTTGTTGTTGTTCCTCTGAAACTGTCGGATATAACGCCGTCATATTCAGAGAAATATAAAAATTATACGCTGCTTTTATGATAAAGCTTTGTACGGCATCAAGTAACGGTTCTGTGGTATGAGACTGAAGCAGGGCTTCTTGCGGATATCCGTACAGGTAAAGCAGTTGAATTTTCATGACTTGATACACGCTGAGGGCTATTTGATTCTGATGTTCCTGACATTGTTGCAGAAATTGGGTCTCACTGAGAGTTTCAGTATCGAACAAGAGATGTTCTGACGTAAACCCCAGCAGGTGATCGAGAATCAACTGACATCCCATCATCACATCTAATACTATGCGATTATGGGTATTTCGGACAAATTCCAGAGCTTGAGAAACCTCTTGTCGTAGCTGTTCCAGGTTTGTGCCCTGGTAGAAGAGAGTGATGATCCTGTGCATGAGTGCGAAGCCGGCAATATGCACTTGTCCGGCGTCAATGGCGGCATGATATGCTTCTTGCTCGTACTTATGAGCAAACTCCAGATGTTTCACCCAGCAGGTCAGTTCTCCGGCAAGAGTCAGAGCCACTTCGCTTTTTCGCGTCAAATTGTTGAATTGTTCGTCAAGTTGTCCCGCTAAAACACCCAAGTCATATCCGGTCTGGTAACTTCCGTAACGTGTTCCGAGGAGAACGGCATATCGAGCGTAACCAGTAGTGGATTCAGGAGCGTGTCCGTCAATAAGGGAAATTTTCATCATACGGGCGATAATAGCCAGGTACATTGTCATATTTGAAAAGAAGGCTGGAAAAATAAGTGCGTGCAGAACCTGCATGATCATGTTCTGATGCGAATCTGTGAGAAGAGGCATCCGGAGCAATGTCTCAGGATTTTTCAAGCTGAAAAGGTGCTGGACTTCAGATAATTCTGCTTCAACACGGTTCGCCATATCTTCGACAGGCCACTCCATTCCTAAAATTGCCAGGGCGGTTTTCCCTTTGTGAACGGCTTCTGCATATTTCCCCTGTCGTGCATAATGAAGGATCAAGATTTTATACACCGTGATGCGATCATTGATGGTTTGCGCATGCTCTAGCAATACACGTAAGAGTTGTTCGGATTGAATGAAATTTCCGGCAAGATCTTCGATTTCCGCCTGCTCTTTGACAAATTCAAAAGTTAAGCTGTATTGGGTCTGCCAGCATTCTTTTGATAGTAAGGCGACGCCTTTGGCGAGATATTGACGTGCGGTCGTATAATTGCTGATGGCTCTCGCTCGTCGTCCGGCCGCTAAATTCAGTTGAATCAATTCACGCCGTTCCTCATCCGGGTCAAGATATTCCGCGCCGATATTCAGATGATCGACAATTTCCGTAAGGTGTTCTTCCCGGGTTTTTCCGGGAAGGTGATGATATAAAAGATATTGACCAATTTTGAGATGGACATGCGGCCGTTCTTCCGGGGAGATCAGTTCAAGTACCGCCTGGTGAAAACGATTATGAGCAAAATCATAGAGCACATAAGGAGCAAAATCTTTCAGCTCAGACTCTGGAAAAAATGTGATATAGCGGTATGAGTCATCAGCCGGTATAATAACACCCTCCTGAATAGCCGCATCAACCTCTTTGGCGGTTTCACTTTCCGACCGATTCAACGCAGCTGCCAAAGTGGAAAGATCGAAGCGATTCCCGATACAGGCAGCGCATTGTAAGGCCTGTCGAATGTTCGGGGGAAGCTTTTGAATTTTCATGATCATGACGGCCGTCATGTTCTCTGGCACTGACACGCCCTGAATTTGCTCAAGATTCCATTGCCAGCGCCCTGAGCGGGGATCGTAATTTAACAAGCCTTCCGCATCAATCGTTTTCAAGAATACCTTGATCGCAAAGGGATTTCCGCCCGTCTTTTCCAAAAGATGTTTGGCGAATGGTTCAAGTTCCTCCTGGTTGTCGTGTAGACTATCAGCCAACAGTTGCTTGACGTCTTGGAATGCTAATGGCGCAAGCGTCATACGTGTCATCTTCACCTGAGCCTTTTGCAGATTATCCGTAAGGCCATTCACTCCAGCGAGTGCTGTTGTGTCATCATCGCGATATGCTCCGATGATGAGCATGGCTCTGCTATCCTGGCGGGTCAGCAAACTCTGAATGAGCTTTAAACTAGCGATATCAGCCCATTGCAAGTTATCGAGAAACATGACTAATGGATGTTCGGGGGCGCTCGCCGCCCGAATCGCCTCGTGAAGCAAAAGAGGAAGACGATTTTGTCGTTTTTCCGGCGATAGTTCTCTTTTTACTGGTGTTTTCCCTAAAATCACTGCCAATTCAGGCAGAAATTCATATAAGATCGGAATATGAGCTCCCACGGCTGCTGTAAATTGTTCTTTCCACACAGCCAGACGGTGTTCACTTTCAGCCAGTAATTGTCGCAGCAAGCATTGTAAAGCCTGAATTATTGCTGAAAACGGAGTGTTTTGCTTGAATTGTTCAAAATTTCCGGTAATAAAATACCCATGATGTTCGACAATGGCCTTTTGAAATTCATATACCAGAGCTGTTTTACCAATCCCGGCATAGCTCGACACCAGGCATATTTCTCCATGTCTCTGTCGGATGCTCTGCAATGCTGTGAACAACGCATCAAGTTCTGCTGTTCGTCCATAGAGCTTGTGAGAAATTTCAAAGGGTCTGGACTGGTGAGCTTGCCCAATTGCCACATACCGAATTGCACCAGTGTGCTGTAATTGTTCCAGGCATTTCTGTAAATCTGTGATAAGTCCGTCAGCGCTTTGATATCGTTCTGTTGAGGATTTAGCTAATAACTTCATCACGATTTCAGAGACCGGTTTAGGGATTTTGTGGTTGAGGTCGTTGGGGGAGTGAGGAATTTTGGCAAGATGCGCGTGAATCAGTTCCATCGTGTCTTCAGTTTGAAAGGGTAAAAACCCTAAGAGTAACTCGTAAAATGTCACTCCAAGTGCATAAAGGTCTGTGCGATGATCCACGCTTCGATTCATTCGCCCCGTTTGTTCAGGTGAAATGTAGGCCAGCGTGCCCTCAATGACAGTTGGATTCACGTTTTCTGGTTGTTCAAAAGACAAGGGCGCGGCAATGCCGAAATCAATCAGCCTGAACTGATTGGTTTTCGGATTCCATAAGAAATTTGAAGGGTTCAAATCTTTATGTATAATGTGCCGCTGATGAATTGCTCCAGCAATGGCACTCATGCTGATCGCAAGCTGTAAAAATTCTGCCAGGCTAAATTTACGAACCCGGAGAATTTCACTCAGCGCTTGTCCGTCAATGTCCTCCAGCACCATCATGAAACTGTTCTGCCAGGGTTCTATTCCATAGACACGAATCACGTTGTTCACACGTTGTAAGGAACGTGTGATTTCATATTCGCGTTTAAATCGGCTGATGTCCTGGGGAGACGGATATTCTCGATTCAGGATTTTCAAGACCACCGGTTGTTGATCTGTCGAGCGCGTTCCGCGATATACCACGCTGTTGGAACTTTCATAAATTTTTCTGATAATGTTATACTCTGTGCTGGAAATCATAGACTTTGATGATGTTTCTCGATCATTTTCTTTGTAAGCGATTGTGTCTTACACTCTCAAATTAAGCAAATTATATCGGAAGAATTACAAAAATGCAAGAAGATTCCAGAAAAAACACCGGAAATATGCTGGTAATGTATTATCATTATGTTGTATGACAACCTTGTTACAGGAAGGTCTATTTATACTCCAAAAAATCTCTGAACGATTGTTACAGGATCACAATATTTTTTTCTTGATTGGCGTACCGCATTGTAGAATAACAGAAGCATCGCTTTGAACGCATACACGCAGAATGAGAGGCAGAGAGGAAGAACGTCATGAAAAATTTTTATGAGCAGGTGTATGATCTTGTGGCTCGCATTCCCGCAGGGCGAGTCATGACATATGGACAAATTGCGGTGTTACTTGGCAAGCCTACCGCCGCCAGAGCTGTAGGATATGCCTTACATCTCACGCCGCCCGGAGTTAACATTCCGTGGCAGCGCGTAATCAACTCCCAGGGCAAAATCAGTCCCAGAGGAGCGGCAGACATCGGGTACGAGCCGCAATTACAACAAATGCTTTTGGAGCAAGAAGGCATTCACTTCGATTTACAGGGGAAGATCGATCTTGATAAGTATCTCTGGGAGCCGGATTCGATAAACCAATATGAATGGTAAGAGATGTCATGAGCGGGCGTTCACCCGATATGATGAAACTGCAAGGCTTTCCTATAATCACAGATAAATCATCCTTGCTTATGAGCCATCCTTGTAGGTGTACAGGAGAATTTCTCGCTTTTCAGCAAGAAAAAGCTTGACAATTCATACCTGTTCTTATTTAGGCTAGACCATTTAATACGATCAAGGTGGTGAAAAAACATGGAACAACGCGAGAATCATCTTACCGCTCTTAAACTTGAGCAATTTAAAGAGACGTGTAAATCCCATCAAATAAAATTGACGCCGCAGCGTCTCTTGATTTATGAAGAACTCATGGCGGCAGATGAGCATCCTTCAACTGACATGCTCTATCAACGCGTGAGAACCATTTTCCCGACAATTTCCTTTGATACGGTCAACAGAACGCTGTTAACCTTTCACGAGCTTGGATTGGCTGAAATTGTCGGAGGAACGGGCAACTCGAAACGCTTCGATGGCGATACCACGAAACATCATCATTTTCAATGCCTCAAATGTAAAAAAATATTTGATGTGAATTATGAGCCTTATAACCAGTTAGGGCTTCCTCAGGAGCTTGAGGAACGGTTTCAGGTGCTCAGGGCAAATGTGTTGCTGGAAGGATACTGCGATCAGTGTAAAAAGTAGGTGGTAGTTCCCTTGTAAATCATGCCGCTATCAAAGGGAAATTAATAACAATAATAGTACAAGTGAAAGGAGTATGAATATGACAGCATTTAAAGGTTCGAAAACAGCAGAAAATTTGATGAAAGCTTTTGCAGGAGAATCTCAGGCGCGCGGACGCTATACCTATTATGCCGAAAAAGCCGTTGAAGAGGGATTTGAGCAGATTGCGGAAATTTTTCGTGAGACCGCGTATAACGAAGAAATGCACGCCCGTTTATACTTTGATCATCTGGTGGAACACCTCGGCAAAGATATGGTTGAAATCAATGGCGCAGGTTATCCGGTTGCCCTGGCTGATACAGCCGTGAACCTTCAAGCCGCGGCTGAAGGGGAACATGAAGAATGGACGATCTTGTATCCCGGTTTTGCGAAAGTGGCGGAAGAAGAAGGTTTTCCCGAAATCGCCAAAACCTTTAATAGAATTTCGGGTGTGGAGGAAAAACACGAAATTCGGTACAACAAATTACTGGAAAATGTGAAAAATGGCAAGGTCTTCAAGAAAGACGCCAAAGTGTTCTGGAAATGCCGCCGCTGCGGATATATTGCCGAATCGCCCGTTGCGCCGGCGAAATGCCCGGTGTGTAACTATCCGCAAGCCTACTTTGAAGTTTTTGTTGAAACCTATTGATATCATCATTACACCTCTAAAACCGGGTTTTTTGAAAAAACCCGGTTTTTTTGTCATCATTGAGTCATTCAGGCGTTTCCTATCGCGCGGTTCTTGCAAAATATACATTTCTATGAAACGGCAATTCCTGTCGTTGGTTTTTTGCAATCGTACAAAAAGTGAAGGCTGAAAATGTCCTTATAGATGGAGCTTTTTGGCGTATGTAGAGGCTTTTTCAAAACCACGTCCTAAGAATGCCTATGATGATGGAGACAACATGGATTCAAAAAACTGAACAATGTTTGTATGTTTGCACATTGTCCGAAGATTTTTTCTTGATAAAACAGCCTGACAATAGGCATCTTCAATAGTGTTGCGTTAGCCGGAAAGTCACCCTTTTTTCAGGAGACGTTCGTGAAAGTGCGTTGAAAAATACGGCAAACGCTCACTCTATGTCCGCTATCGCTATGACGCCGACCAAAAGCGACGTGTCAAAACCGTCGAACTGGTCGAACTGATAGAAGAGGTGCCGTGGCTTCCGGAGCATGGTCATCTGTCGCGGAAAACCATCGTAGGCATTCAGGTCGCAGCATCAGATGGAAAGTGGGATGCCGATCAGAAAGTCTGGTATCTCACTTATGAACAAGTGATGGAATTAGGCGTGGAAGATCGGATATGCCTGGCAGGGCATGAAAAAAAGGACAGACCGCAAGCGGGGGGAGACGTTCAATAATCCAACTGCGCTGCCACGTTGAGCTTCCCTCCGCTTGCGGGGGGATTGAGGGGGGGGTAGTGCGTAACATGACTTATATAAGATATAGACAGCTTCGAGCGGTTATTTTGAGATGACTATCTATATAAAGATAGAAAAAGTGAACAGTCACCCAGATAATTCTATAGTGAACGAAGCTGCGCAAACGCGTAAAAGAGGTCCCAAAAAGCAATTTCCATAGAGCAAGAATCGTGCCACTGGCAAGCATGTTCAACGCACGAGATGGAGACAGCCATCAGCCCCGCAGATGGCGTCAAGTAAGGTGTCTTTGACGACGTGAGACAGAAAACATCATAGAAATTGCGTATGGATTCAAGTGAAGCCAAATCCAATTCGAGGCTTAGGTTTTTACTGTTTTGGAAACAAACAGCGTCCGCAGTGCTCCCCAAATCGGGGCCTATTGTCAGCCATCGTGATATTGCGCATCGGGCAGATCGTCGCGCACGTTTCGCAACCCGTGTATTTGTCTGTCACACGGTACTCCAGAGCGAATTTTTCATAGCCGCGTATTCTGTCGGTTAACGGCCTTGAAATCCTGGCGTTTTTTTGACTGGTACGGGTGGAACGCTTTTCTTTTATGGTTTGGGCAATTCGCGCCGTTTTCTTTTTGGCTCTCTTCAGCAGAAAGCGTTGGAGTATGGCAGGCCATGCCCCGTACAATGAGGCCTGCCATACTCTTCATTGCCCCTCCGTGAATGGCTCCGGCGGTAATTACGGCGAAAACATACGGCGGCGGTTTGCTGAAATCCAGTTTTGCGACAAACCGCCCGATAATCGGTGGCAAGCTGCCAAAGTAAGCCGGACAGACGAAGCCGACGCGCTCGTATGGAAGGGCGATGTGTTCTTCTTTTATCGCGTTGGCGATCAAGACGATGTTCGTATCGCCGAGCGTCTCCGCGATGTCCCGTGCCACGGTAAGACTGTTTCTCGTTCTGTATTGAATTCAGGATATTCGGCACGGCAATCGCCGTGATAATGGCGATCACGACAACCACAATCAGAATTTCAATCAATGTCATACCTTGCTGCTGTGGACGTTTCATCGTCGGCTTCTGTGGATACATTCCTTCAATTCCTGAGACACTTCTGTGAGTTTTTATCATAGATTACGCTCCTCTTGAGTTGTAAAACATCGTTCATCATACGTCTTTTCGTCTGTCTATCTGCCGCGAATTGTCGCGGTAATGGTATGGTCGGTCAGCTATCTGTCGAGTATCATGCTGATACGGGCGAACATGCCGGGTTTGAGTCGCAGTTCAGCATTTTCCACCAGCACGTTCACCGTAAAAGTCCGATTGGAGGCATCGCCCGAAGGCAGGATTGTCTCGATGGTTCCGGTAAAATGCTGCCCTTCAAACGCATCAACCCCGACGTCCACGCTCATCTGCTCGTGAATCCGTCCGATATACGTTTCCGGAATGCTGACCTCCACATAGACCTGATCGATGCTGATTATATGGCAGAGCACGTCGCCGCTGCGGTAAATTTCTTGTTCATTATACTGACATATATCAATAATGCCGCTGATGGGAGCAGTCACCTGAAGATCGTGCAGCGTATTGTTCAGCAGCGCAATTTGCGCATCGGCCTGCGTCACGCTCTCCTGTGCGCTGTGTAAGGCTGCGCGGGCCGATTCAAGCTGATTCTCCAACGTATCCACCTGCTGTTTTGCCACGAAACCTTGTTTGAACAGGTTTTGATAACGGGCGACATCGGACTGAATGGTGTTGAAATTCGACTCCGCCTGATTCACCTGCTGTACAGCCGAATTCCTGGATGACACCGCCTGTTGTACTTGCAGCCGGATATCGCTGTCGTCAAAGCGCACAATGACGTCGC
Source organism: Candidatus Vecturithrix sp. (assembly GCA_040772385.1). Taxonomy (GTDB): domain Bacteria; phylum Moduliflexota; class Moduliflexia; order Moduliflexales; family Moduliflexaceae; genus Vecturithrix. Next base: position 2,848,393 of record JAXGYF010000001.1, read on the forward strand.
CTTTGCGAACGCTGTCGCCTTCTTTGCACTTCAGCATCGTAATTCTCCCCCCTTGTCGGCTTTGAACGTTCGCCTCGGCACGCGGCGCGATGGTGCCGTAAAAAATATGCGGCAGAGGTTCCTCGTTCTGTTCGCCGGGCTTTGTCTGAACGTGCGTTTTTACGGGTTGTTGAAGCTGAGTGACTCCAGATTGCTCAGGATTCTGTTCGTCAGGCTTCGTCTGAACGTGCGTTTTCACGGGTTGTTGAAGCTGAGCGACTCCGGATTGCTCAGGTGGTGGCGACACTTCGTTCTCAGGTTTTTGGCCAACGCAGTATGCGAAAAATCCTCCGGCAAACACCACGACGATCGCGATAATAGCGATAAGGTTTTTCTTCATCATGAGATGTTCTCCATCATTTTTGAGACAGGATGAACGGGATAGACAGGATCTTTATCCGGTTCATCCTGTTCATCCTCTCTAACATATTGTTACATTTCTTCAGGTTGCGGCACGAGTTCAGCAGACGGTTGTCGTTTCCCAAGCGCTTTGGCTTTCGTCAATGCACTCGTCAAAGCACGCTCAATATCGTAGCCAATCATGTACAGACACGGCAGCAGCACCAATGTAATCGGTACGGCAAACAGCAACCCGTAGCCCAATGCCATCGCCATGGGCGACATCATGGCGTCGTAGCCTCCAAGTCCGTATGCTAACGGTAGTAAACCGGCCACGGTGGTAAAGGTCGTCAAAAACACCGGACGCAGACGGTTGGCGGTGCCGGACGCGATCAGGTCGATCATGGTCTCATCGCGGCGCTTATCGCGTTTCAGGTCGTTTAAATGACTCACCAGCACCAGGGCGTCGTTCACCACCACGCCGGCCATGCCGATGACGCCGATGGCGGCGAAAAAGCTGACCTGCACCATCCCGTGCAGCGCAAACGCGATGATGATGCCGGCCAGCCCGAAGGGAATCGCCAGAATCACCATCAGGGGCTGCGTGAGAGAATTGAACAGCAACATCAGCAGACAGTAAATTCCCAACGCGGCAATGGCAAAACTGACCAGCAGATCCCCCATCGCCTTCATCGTCTCCTGGGCTTCCCCGCCGGTTTCAAACCGAATGCCGGGATAGTCCCGCAGGCGTTCGGCCGTGAATTCCGTTTCGACCGCCTCCATCACATCGAGCGAGGTGGTGACGCGATCGTCGATGGCCCCCGTAATGGTGATGGCGCGGTCGCCGTCGTCGTGATACACCGCGTACACTCCCGGCCGCATCTCCAATGCCGCCACTTCTTCAAGATTGATCAGGTCGCCTTGCTGGTTGACAACTTTCAACTGTTTCAGGGAATCCAGGTCCTGGCGATAGTCCTGTTGCAGGATCACCCGGAAATCCACATTTTCGTCGCCATAGCGCGTGGTCGTGGCGACCTCTCCATCGTACGCGGTGCGCACGGTTTGGGCCACGTCCGACACGGTCAGGCCATAGCGGGTCAAGCGCGCGTAATCTACTATAATGGCGATTTCGTCCTTGCCCGATTTATCGTCGCGTTCAATATCCGATACGCCGTCCAGTCCCCGAAGAAAGGTCACAATATCGTTTGCGGCACGCTGCCGCACGCCATCATCCGCGCCTTTGACCAGAAACTCAATCGGACTGCCGGTGGGCGGTCCCATTGTGCTGACTTCAAACGTGAGCGTGTCGATGTTCTGGAGGTTCGCGGTATGCGCCCGCAATTCCGCCAGGATCTCAGTGCCCGGGCGGTGTAATTGCGATTGCGAAGCCAGATCGATGGTCAACATCGCCAGATGCGGACCGGCAACCCTGAACATCCCCTGCTGCATGACGCCGATTTTGGCCACCACCGATTCGATTTCCTCCTGCGGCATGGCGGCCGCCGCCGCCTCGATTTCGCGCACTTTGTCGGAGGTCGCCTCCAGCGATGTCCCAATCGGCATTTCCAACGTTACGTTGATCGACTCGATCGTGCCGTCCTGCGGCGTCAGGACGAACTTCATAGACGTGGCGGCAAATACCAGCGCGCCCACAAAGATGAGGATCGCCAGAACAAGCCATGCGTAGCGGAATTGCAGCAGCCCGCGCATCAGCCTCTCGAAACCGTCCCGGATCGGGCGGAACCAGGTCCTGCCAAAGCCGGAGCCATTGCCTTTTCGCAAGCTCGGCAGCAAATGGGCCGGCAGAATCAGATACGATTCCACCATCGACATGCCGAGCGCCAGGATAATCGTCGTCGGGACCACATACATCAGTTTTCCCATAATGCCCTTGATAAAAAACATCGGCAGGAAGGCCAGCCAGGTCGTGGCAATGGTGGTGAACACCGGCAGCGCCACCTCATACAGCCCGTTGACGGCGGCTTCCAGGGGCCCCTCGCCTTTCTCGCGGCGTTGAAAGATATTTTCGGCGATCACGATGGCATCATCCACGATCATGCCCAGGACGATCACCATCGCCGACATCGTCAGGCTGTCTAATTCCACATCAAACCACGGCATGAGCATAAACACGCCCAGCAGCGACACCGGAATGCACATCGCCACCCAGAACGAACTGTGCAGGTTCAAAAACGCCGCCAGCACTACCAGCACCAGGACCAGCCCGGTCACACCGTTGCTCTGCACGATGGCGAATTTATCGCGTATGCCGGTGGACTCATCGGCGGTATACAGAAAATCGATCCCTTGTTCCGGCATGGCGGCCTGTTCTTCGGCGATCATGGCTTTCACGGCCTCAACCGTGCGGATAATATCGGCGCTGGAATTTTTGATGACGTCAAAGGAAATGGTGGGTTTGCTGTTGATGCGCGAGATGACGGTTTCCTCTTCAAAATCGTCGTACACCGTCGCCACGTCCTTCACATAGACCATCGCGCCGCTGGCTGACGATTTAACGATCACGTCGCCCACCTCCTGCGGCTCTTCGAACTGCGCCAGCGTGACCACATTTTTCTGACTGGTGTACGATTCCAGCGAGCCGCCGGTCATGCGGAGATTACGGACTTGAATGGCGCTCAGAATGTCGTTCATCGACAGGCCGTACTTTACCAATTTGTCGGGCGACACTTCGATTCGGATTTCCCGGTCGCGATAGCCGGTCGCCTCGACTTTCGCCACGCCGGGCACCTCCAGCAGCCGTTTTTCAAACTCATTGGCGTAGGCTCGCAGGTCGGCATACGACAGCGTGTCGCTGCTGACGCCGACTTCCAGAATCGACTTCATGCTGGATTTCAGTTCCGTAATGCGTGGAGTTTTGGCGTCATCCGGCAGGTCGTCCACGGCGGCCACAGCGGCTTCGATATCGTCGAGAACGTCATCCTGATCGGCATCTTCATCGATTTCCACCGTAATGGCCGACAGGTTTTCGGCGGACGACGAGACCAGGGTTTTGAGACCGACGATCCCCGTCAGCGCGTCTTCAAGTTTGTTGGTGACATTTTCTTCCACATCTTCCGGGGCCGCTCCCGGATACGCGGTGTTGATCGTGACCGTTCCAATATCGATGCTGGGAATCTCCTCGCGGTTCAGCTGCATGAGCGACGAGAATCCGAGCAGCAGAATCATCACCGTGAGCGTGTTGGCCAGTAAATGGCGTTCGGTAAAAAACGTGAACAATGATTTCATAGATGTATCCTTTTTTTTGTGAAGTCGCTTCAAGGCAACCCCGAGTTATACACATTGCGTGACAATATAGCCATGCACCAGATCTTGCAGAAATTGGATATTTTCGTCAGGGGTCTCGGCGTTCAATATCTCCATCGAAACAATAATCATCGGCAGAGCTCCGATGATTCTGCGAAGATTCCCAGTGAATTGCGAATTCATCCGGCAGTCGTATTGCTGGCACACCGCCTTTTGAAAGAGCGGCGTAATATCTTGCAGCAGCGAGCGCAACGATTCAGGCGGCATGCCGGGATCTTTCGCCATCTGCTTCACATCCTCCGGCATCGTCAATTGCATGCGAGTCATCCCCAGGTGTATATTCCGCCGAAACTCTTGATAGAACAACCGAATGAGGCGAGCAACCGGGGCCTCCCGATCGTCGCGCGCAGACATGCCTTCTTCCAGGCGTCGCATGCTGGCTCGCCAGACATGCTCGACGACTGCCAGCAGCAGGTCTTGTTTGCTGGGAAAATAGTTATACAGCGTCCCGGTGGCGATGCCGGTTTCTGTGGCAATACGCCGCATATCGACGCCGGCATAGGATTCTGACGTGAACAGATGCTGAGCGGTCTCAAGTATTTTTTCCTCTAAGTCTTTAATAATCTTCGGCATAGAGACTTCCTTTTACATGAACAGTGTTCATAACTTGGTGAACAATGTTCATAATATAGTGAACCTTGTTCATTTTGTCAAGGGGTCGGATAAAAATTTTCGATCTTTTTTGATAAATCTGTATCGTTGTTCAGGACTACCCGCTGTTCTTCTCATGAAACAGCGTGCGCTGAAACCTCGGAACGTGTGGTTCACGTTGTTGAAATTGAGGAAATTCAGCACGGAAAACTTGACATACAGAGATGTTTCATGGAGGTTTGGCTTGTTGAAGAAGCAGGGTATGGAGACGTTTAGATAGAGTATTAGTCTAACAACATGTTGATGCTGACCATGCCCGCGTGTCGTAATTTTAACATAATTGTCCGCTGTTAAGGTTTTATGATAGTTCAATCGCCCTACTTCCGGTCAAAGCTCGGGCGGCCCGCATAACACAGGTGTTAGACCTCTAGATCGGTAAACATCTCTTCCACGCTGGCATATCGTGTTCCTTTACCTGCGTGAGCTTTTTCCATTACCTATATGGCAGCCCTTTCTGAGGAACACACAGCTCAAAAAGTAAGCCTCCGTAGGCAATAATTTGCCGATAAAAGATCTCTTGAGCCGTGGACATAGGAATTTCTAATTCCTGTAAAATAGCTTCAGCCTCTTCTTTTAATTCCTCAGAAAGAAATTTTGTCAAATACTTTTTGACGATTGTACGTTTTGGAGATGTGGAACTTGACAAAATCCTGCTCATCGCCTACATTAGACCCAACATCAATCCGCAGGAGGAACTCGCATGAAGCCGTATTTTAACGTGGCCGGGCCGTGTATTCCCGGCGAACACTATATGCTCCCGGCCCAGGAACGCTGCCGGGGCATTCTGGATCTGGTTGACCAGAATCAGTATTTTGTGATCCATGCTGCTCGTCAAAGCGGCAAAACAACCTTACTTCACGAATTAACCGATCAGGTCAATGCCGCAGGTAATTATTACGCGCTGTATTGTTCCCTGGAAAGCATCGAAACCGTTACCGATCCGGAACAGGGCATTCCAGCCATTGTCAAAAAATTTCAAGCCCAGATCAGCCGTCATCCTTCCTTACGTACCTATCCTTTTGCCCGTGAGACCGATTATTCGGATTATACAAATGTACTGAATACTTCCCTGTCCTGGTTTTGTGAATCCTTAGACAAACCGTTAGTCGTGTTTATTGATGAAGTAGATTGCCTCTCCAATGGAACCCTGATCGTCTTTCTGCGGCAACTACGCGAAGGCTATGTGAACCGCCGGACGATTCCTTTTGTGCATTCGATTGCTCTGGTGGGGATGCGCAATATTCGAGATTATAAAAGCCGGATTCGAGACGATGAGGAAACCCTGGGTACGGCCAGCCCGTTTAACATTGTTACGGAAACCCTGACGCTGCGCAATTTTACTCAGGAAGACATCGCTCGCCTTTATACTCAGCATACGCAGGCGACCGGACAGGAGTTTCCGTTGCAGGTCGTTGAAGCGGTGTATAAGGCCACGCAGGGACAGCCCTGGCTGGTAAATGCGATTGCCCGGGAAATCGTCGTCAAAATGCTCAACAATGATCCCTCGCGGCCGATGCTGCCGGATTACGTTGATCAGGCAGTAGAACGCCTGATTCAACAACGGGGCGCGCATTTTGACAGCCTGATGAAACGCCTGAGCGAAAAACGGGTGCGGCGGATTGTGGAACCTGTGATTCTTGGAGAACCCGAAGCGTATGACATCTATGATGATGATTACCGGTATGTGCTGGATCTGGGATTACTTTCGGAATCGCCGCAGGGGTATCTTATCCCGTCGAATCCAATGTATGGCGAGGTGATGATCCGTACTCTGAATTCCCGCGCGCAGATGGCGATGCGACAGCAGCAGTATCCGCCGGAACTCCCGGCTTACCTGACGCAGGGCAAACTGGACATGCAGCGGCTGCTGACAGATTTTCAAGTATTCTGGCGTGAGAACAGCGAGATCTGGCAGGAACGCTTTGAGTACAAAGAAGCGGCCCCCCATCTGATTTTACAAGCCTTTTTGCAACGCATCCTCAACGACGGCGGACGCATTACCCGCGAAATGGCTGGCGGGCGCAAACGCCTGGATTTGTGCGTGGAATATCAGGGAGAACGCTACCCCATCGAACTGAAAATCCGCTACGATACCCAGACTGAGGCAGAAGGCAAAACGCAAATCGCTGGTTATATGGATACCCTCGGCTGCACGGAAGGCTGGCTGCTGCTCTTTGACCGGCGCACGACCGTTGCCTGGGATGAAAAGCTTTTCTGGCGCACGGAGGAATTCAAAGGAAAGACGATTCATATTGTCGGGTGTTAGTTCTTCATCAAAAACCGGGTTTTTTGAAAAAACCCGGTTTTTTTTCTTGTTACGCCACTGTCGCAGCCTGAATAAAGGCCTGAAACAGGTGTTGCGCATAGACATCTTCTTGAAAAGATCCTTCCGGATGCCATTGGACGCCGACCACAAATTTTCTTGACGGCAATTCAATCCCTTCAATAATGCCATCTGTGGCGCGGGCGGTGATGCGAAAGCCTGGCGCAACATCTTTGACAGCTTGATGATGATGACTGTTGACCAGAATGGAAGTCTGCTGCAGAATCTCATGCAGATACGTGCCTGGTTCAATCTGCATCGAGTGGGTCAACGTCGTCATGGGCGCTTGCTGTCGGTGTTTGAGGAGCGGAGTGGTTGAAATCTCCGAGAAAATATCTTGATACAGCGTACCTCCATTGGCAACATTAAGCACCTGAATTCCTCGGCAGATGCCTAAAATCGGGAGATTGGCGTCCAGGGCCAATTTGGTGATGCGTAACTCAAGTTCATCCTTCTCTTGATCAATCATGCCAAGATTCGGGTGGGGTTCGCTGTGAAAATACAGGGGATTAATGTCGGCTCCCCCGGTCAATAAAAGTCCATCAAGTTTTGTTATGAGACTCTCAATAACAGACTGTTCTCGTACCAATGGGATAAAAAAGGGTGCGCCTCCACTGGTTGTTACCGCATGAACATACGTGCGATAGCCAACTTCCTGGGTGGATAACAAACGGGTTATTCCCTGGTCAAAAGTGGTGGCGGTTGTCCCGGTCATTCCAATAATCGGACGCATATCTCTTGCTACGACTACAACATGAATTTCATGGTATAGTTGTTTCTTTCAAGATAGAAATAAGTAACTACAAGAATCGCATATAAGAAAGAATATTTCAGGCAGAAAAACCGAGTTTCTTGAAGAAACCCGGTTTTTCCTTGTGACTTCTACACACAAATTTTCTCGCGGCAAAAAGTCAAAATAATTTTTTCAGAAGACATATTTTCCCTAAAAATCCAACGTTTTGATAAACTTATACTGTAAATTTCTTGACGCTGTCATCTTGTTTCGATACATGTTCAACAGAGAACCCCCAAAAAACTGGGTTTCTTGAAGAAACCTGGTTTTTAAAAGCGAAATGGCTTACGATCAATCCGGAGGTGAATACAAATGAGTCTATTAGGCATTGATGTTGGAACGAGCGGGTGTAAATCGGTCGTCTTTTCAGAAACTGGCGCGATTCTGGCTTCGGCTTATCAAGAATATGATTTTCAGGCTGCGCAGCCGGGCTGGGCTGAACTTGACAGCAGTGAAGTCTGGGGGAAAATTCAGCAGACGATTTGCGCCGCTGCATTGCAAGCGGCGTCAGATCCGATTCAAGCGGTCTGCGCGTCATCGTGCGGCGAAGCCGTTGTCCCGGTCTCCCAGGATCGTCAAATTTTAGGGTCTTCCTTACTTAATTTTGATGTGCGCGGTCTGAGTTATGTTGAACAATTACGCGTTATGTTTGACGCTGAAACATTTTATCACTTGAATGGCAATACTATTGGGAACAATTATACTCTCCCCAAACTCTTATGGATTCGGGATCATCAGCCGGAACTGTATGCTCGCACGTATAAATTTCTGCATTGGGGAAGTTTTGTTCCATTCATGCTTGGCAGTGAGCCTTCAATTGATTTTTCGCTGGCGAATCGTTCGCTGCTCTTTGATCTTGAGCGCGAAACCTGGTCAGAAACGATCGCGCAGCAAACAGGCATTGATCTGACTAAACTTCCGACTACCGTTCCATCAGGAACAGTGATCGGCACAGTAGATTCCAAAATAGCCGCGCAACTCGGATTGCCTGCCAATATCCCGATTTGTGCCGGAGCGCACGATCAATGTTCAAATGCGGTCGGCTGCGGCGTGATCAAAGAAGGCTTCGCTATGTATGGCATGGGTACGTTTATCTGTATTGTGCCGGTGTTTCATCAACGCAGAGACCCTCAGCTCATGTTGGAACGCGGCTTAAATACGGAACATCACGCCGCGCCCGGCGCGTATGTCAGTTTTATTTATAATGACGGCGGTTCGCTGGTCAAATGGTTTCGCGATACCTTTGCTCTTTTAGATAAGCAGCGCGCTCAACAGGAAGGATACGAAGTGTATGATCATCTATTTGCTGAAATGCCTGAACGTCCGAGCAAAGTGATGGTTCTGCCCCATTTTTCTATGACCGGGCCGCCGCAGTTTCTTACGGATTCCTGCGGATTGATGGCCGGTCTCAAATTGGAAACCTCGCGCGGCGAGATTTTGAAAGGCATCATTGAGGGCGCCACGTTTTATATCAAGGAGTGCGTCAATTCGCTGCCGGAGACGGGGACTGAGATTCAAGATTTCCGGGCGGTAGGCGGCGGAAGTAAATCGGATGCCTGGGTTCAAATCAGCGCGGATATTCTGGGGCGTCCGTTTATTCGTTCGAAAATCACTGAAGCCGGGGCCTTAGGCGCAGCAATCATGGCCGGCGCAGGCTGTGGGATTTTTGCGTCAATACAAGAGGGAGTTGCGGCGATGGTACAGTTGGATAAAGCCTTTGAACCGGATATGAAAAAGCATGAGGCCTATCAGCGCCGCTTTGAAATCTATCAAAAGACCTGGCCTTTATTTCGAGAATATTTGCAAGAATTGGCGGCTGATTAAAAACAGAAAAACCGGGTTTTTCAGAAAAACCCGGTTTTTCTCGTCCCATATTACACTGTCACATCCACAGGCGGATGCAGTTCGTGTTCACTTTCAGCCACAACGGCTGCCACGCAAGAATCACCAGTGACATTGATGCAGGTACGCGCCATGTCAAGAATTCGGTCAACACCGGCAATCAAGGCCACGCCTTCCAGCGGCAGGCCGACTTGCTGCAACACCAGGGTCAACATGATTAAGCCAGCGCCTGGCACGCCGGCGGTTCCGATTGAGGCCAGGGTTGCCGTGATAATAATCATGATATATTGCCCAAAGCTTAACGGGATGCCATAGACCTGAGCCACAAATAAGGCGCACACCCCTTGATATAAGGCGGTGCCATCCATATTAATCGTTGCTCCTAAAGGCAGCACAAAACTTGCCACGTCTTTTGAAACGCCCAGATTATCTTGCGCACAGCGCATTGTGACCGGCAGGGTGGCAGAGCTGCTGGTCGTAGTAAACGCCACGATCATCGCATCCGAGACGCCCTTAAAAAAACGAAATGGATTTAACTGCGCCCAGACTTTAACCATTGTTCCATACACCACGAGCGCGTGAATAATGCAGCCTACATACACCAGCACAATCACTTTCGCCAACGGGAGTAACACATTCAACCCATATTCCCCGGCGACCCCGGCAATCAGCGCAAACACCCCGTAAGGCGCGTAATCCATGATAAATCCGGTCATTTTATACATGGTTTCCGCAAAAGCATCGAAGAACGTTAAAACCGGTTTGGCCTTGACGCCGGCCAGCGTAATACTGATGCCGACAAATAAGGCAAAGGCGATAATTGGTAGGATCTGAGCATTCGCTAAGGCGCTCACAGGATTGCGCGGAATGATGCTGAGCAAGGTCTCCACAAGGCTCGGCGCTGCTTTGGCCTCAGCCGTCAAATCTGCTTGCAAGGCCACTCCTGCGCCCGGCTGAAAGAACGTTCCTAGCAGCAATCCAATTGTGATTGCAACTGCGGTCGTGATTAAATACAGAGCGATCGTTTTGCCTCCGATCCGTCCTAATTTTTGCAAATCTCCGGTACTGGCCGCCCCGACAACTAATGTCGAAAATACCAGGGGAACAATGAGCATACTAATTAGATGAATAAATAACGTACCTATCGGTTTAATCGTGGTGGCAAATCCTCCGACAACCATCCCTACAATCAAGCCGGCAATCAGAGCAATCAAAATTCGCTGCCAGAGCGTTAACCCTCGGATAAACAAAAATCCGATAAACGGAATGGCCAACATTACAAAAATTTTGCTTAACTGCCCGACATCCTGGAGCATTCCTGCTCCTACTCCCAGAATGATCGTCAACGCGATCACCAGAAGTATTCTGTAAAACACTTGTTTTCCCATATTTGACTGTGCCATAATTCCCACTCCTCCTTAAAAAACCAACCTCACTGATTACAGATGACATATATGAACGCTACATGTTCTCTCAATACATGTTGACTGAAATAATCTTTACTTCAAGAAGATGTTAACGTCAAGAAAAATTATCGTAAATAAGCGTCAATCTCTGTGAGATGCCTATCCTCCCTCCTTTTTTATGAAATTGTTTTCCCATATTTTCTTATTTAGAGATGAAAGGTGTTGTCAGAAAAACGCTCGTTCTAACAACACCTTAGTCCATTCAACGCGTCTGTTCATTCACGAATAACATTCCCTTCTTACTTCTTATACATATCGGGCACCGGAACTCCGGAAAATTCATATTCGTATCCTGGATTCTCTGTGAGTAAAGGTTGCGTCACACTCTCCACGCCCACCAGACTCAACGTGGTGAGAAACACAAATTGTGCGCCAAGATAGGCATCCGTCGGATCATAATATTCTTCGGGGGCATGAGACTTGCTGCCTTTTCCACCGCCTCCAACCGTCAAAGAAGGTACTCCCAAACTAATCGGCAGATTTGAATCGGTACTGCTCGGCTCTTCCAAAGTTGGGGTTTGTCCAAGAGCTTGCGCTGCCGCATACGCTGCCTGCACATGCGTGGCATCATCCGGGAAAGAACCGGAGGGGCGATCTCCAACCAACGTAATATCTAACGTAATATTATTCTTACTATCCCACGGAATACCCCAACGCAAATTTTCTTCAACAACCCCCATCTTGACATAATTGACAAGTTCACCAACGGTCTTATCCAATTGTTCCGGGCTAACTGAGCGTGTATCTGTCTGCATCACAACATTGGCAGCAATGGAGTTGACAGAAGTTCCTCCATTCACCACTGACACCGTGAACGTTGTTTTCGGATCAGTCGGTACTTTCATATCGGCAATTTTGCTGATGGCGCGCCCCATGGCATGAATCGGACTGGGAACCTGTCCAAACGCGCTAAAGCTATGTCCCCCGGGGCCATTAAAAGCAAATTCAAAACGTTTGCTGCCAAGCCCCAGATACGTAATACTATCTGCTCCGCCGCCGTCAATAGAAATAAATCCATCAATCCCTTCGACCGCGCTGAACAGATACTTCACGCCGCGCAGATCGCCGCGTCCTTCTTCACCAACATCGCCCACAAACATGATGTCGCCCACAATTTTCAGACCGGTGGCTTTTAAGGCGCGAACAATGCTGAGCAATGCAGCTAAGCCACAGCCATCATCACAAATTCCCGGAGCATGCAGCAAACCCTTCTCGTCTTTAGTGACTTTCGTATCATATCCTAAGGGAAATACTGTATCCAGATGGGCTGCCACCACCAACAGAGGCCCATTACCAGAACCTTTCCAGTATCCGATGGCATTTCCTTCTTGATCAACAGAAACATTTTCCAGACCTAATTCAGTAAACCGCCGGGCGTAATCTTTTGCACGTTCATCTTCGTTAAACGGAGAAGCAGGAATTTCTGTGATAGCAATTTGTTCGGCAATGCGGTTGTCCTGATCGCTCTTGAGAAATTCCAATCCCTGCGCAACGGTTGGATTTGCCAGAAGTTGGTCGAGTGTACTTTTGACCTCCGAGGCAATTGTATAGCCAGATGCAGTTTCCCCGGGTTCTCCGGCATAACGCGCCTGTTCGGCTTTCGTGTAGGCTTCTTGCGCCATCAGTTGCGCACAACAGAATATCCCAATCACCATGAGGATCGCAAAAAATTGCAACAAAGATTTTTTGAACATAAAGACCTCCTTGAAGGATCATGGGAGAAATGAGTGACCTCAAATTTCCCAGGACAAAATAGAATGTCTTGATGGTGAAAAAGCAGCAACGCTTTCCATGAATGTGAATGACTTTCTATAAGCGCATACCATTTTTACAGTCTATTGAAAAAAGGTGTCAAGTAAAATTGTCACAATCCCAATTTTTGCGTCGTTTCGAGAATAAGGGGGTAAATTCCCGAAACAACAGAAAACTCGATCGGGTCTTTTCAAGAAACCCGGTTTTTAGAATACCCGAAAACTTTTCTTTTTGGTTCAAGAAGAAATCTTCACAACATCTCTTTTCGGAAAATTCTGTTGACAACATTCGCCTCACAAAGCACATCTACTATTTCAGAAAAAAGATATCTGAATGAAAGTATTGTTTCAATTCGACGTTATAGACGCAAGAAGGAGGCGGACATGGGCAAAGTGGAAGTGATTGCCGGGAGCATGTTTTCCGGCAAAACCGAAGAATTAATTCGAAGGCTGACGCGAGCGGAAATTGCTAAACAAAAAGTCGTGGTTTTTAAACCGGCGATTGATAATCGTTATGGCGACCATCATATTGTTTCACATGACATTTCTAAGATGCCGTGTGTCACAATTACTGCAGCGGATGAAATTCTCTCGAATATCGGCGAGGCAACGGTGATTGGGATCGACGAAGCGCAATTCTTTGACAGATCGATTATCACCGTAGTCAATCAACTCGCGGATATGGGAAAGCGCGTGATTCTCGCCGGATGCGAGATGTATTCCAGCGGGGAACCCTTTGGGCAAATGGGAGCCCTCATGTGCATTGCGGAAGAAGTGACAAAATTACGCGCCGTCTGTATGGTTTGTGGTGAAGAAGCCTATATTTCCTATCGCAAAGAACGCCCCCAAAATGGGAATATTCTTATTGGAAATTCCGATATTTATGAAGCTCGCTGCCGCAAGTGCGCGCATCTCAATGGCAAAAATCCACCGATCGACATGGTAAGTTAATCTTGCCTCTTTCAGGAACGCAGGCATACACCGCCTGGCTGCCTGCGTTCTTTTACTTGAACACCTTCATAGGCAAAAAACACGGAAAATCCTCAATGTCTAGTTTTTTTAGACTTCTGGCACTTCAAAACATTCTCTGACCGTGGCAATGGACGATTTATCGCCTTTAATTCTAATTTTGCCCAGCATAAATGCGACGCGCCCGTCAAGCTTGCCTTGCGCTAATTTCAAATATGTTTTTGAAGTCATTGTGGCATGGCTCTTCGCCGTCGGATCTCCGCCAGGTCGAATTTCACAGGTGCCATTTTTGACGATTAAGGTCCATTTGCCCCCATCTTCGCCGGTAATATCATAGGAAATATGCGCATTAACTCCTTCCGCTTTTTCTGGAAGAAAACGCATATACTGCGTTTCAAAAAAATCTTTGACTTTTAATGGCCGGGGACGATCTTTCAACGGCACAACAGCAGGTTTCACATCAGCCACCTGTTGTTTAACAGGAGGCGCGGCCGGGGCTTTCGCTGCCGGTTGAGGTGTCGGGGCTGTTTTGGGAGGGGCCGGCTTCGTTACCGGGGCCGCTTTCTGCGGAGCCGCTTTGGCGGTGGCCGCCACATCTTGCACCACAAACACTTCTTTACATTTCGGACAACGAATCTTTTTTCCGAGTTTTTCAGCATCTAACTTGAATTTTGTCTCACAACTTGAACATTGCGTTATTATTTTCTCCACAACGTTGTCACCTCCGAGATATGGCTTTAATTTCAGATGATACACACATGACATGTATAATGTTATTTTAATACTTCCAATACTTCGGACAGTTTTGATTTCATCCCCCGCAAGCGAGGGGAAGCATACATGAGACGTCCTATTTCTCATTTCCCCCGTTTACGGGGGGATAAAAGGGGGTCACACGAAAACTGTCTGAACTATTGTACTTCATATTTACGAAGTAAATATCAATACATTTCGTGAATTTTTCGCGTCTGCGTCACCAGTTTTTTTTGGATATCCGGCCCGGATGTCCCAAAAAAATTTCTTGATACTCACTTATATTACTTGTATCAGATGTGTGAAATTGCTGTCAAGTACTTTTCTCGTCTCTTCTTGAAATTTCTCATGAAACTGATTGACAAGACTCGCAGGTTTTGTTAAGGAATCATAAAAATTGTTGTTACGACGATCATAACACCCTTATATCCAGAAATAATGAGAGAAGGCCTATGGAATATTTGACCATCAAAGAAATGCCAGAAGATGCACGTCCGCGGGAGCGTTTGGAACGTTCTGGCCCCGGAGCCTTATCGAACCAGGAGCTTCTGGCGATTACACTTTCGACCGGAGTGGTCAAAGATGGACAAAAATATACGGCGATTGATTTGGCGACGCAGCTTCTCAGACATTTTGAGAGTCTTAAAGGGGTCGCGCAGGCTGATTTTGCGCAACTCCGAGAAGTGGCGGGAATTGGCCCGGCCAAGGCCTGTCAGATTATGGCGGCCTTTGAGCTTGGCAAGCGTGTCGCCATGTTTTCCGGGACTCTTAAACCGATTATCCGCCAACCAACTGATGTATTCGAGTATTTTCGCGACCAGATGAGTCTGCTTCCCAAAGAAGTATTTCGCGTCGTGGCCCTCGATACCAAAAATCGCATTATCAAGGATCAAACTGTCTCAGAAGGTACATTGAACGCCAGTATTGTCCATCCGCGTGATGTTTTTCGGGTTGCTGTAGTGAATTCGGCCGCATCGCTCATTCTTCTTCACAATCATCCCAGCGGTGACCCCATGCCCAGCCAGGAAGATATTACCATTACCAGGCGCCTGGCTGAAGTGGGAAAACTCATGGAAATTCCTGTACTGGATCACCTCGTTATCGGAGGAGGAACTTTTGTCAGTTTGAAAGAAATGAATTTGTTGTAATAAATACGTAAGGATTGGTTATAAGCAAGGATTTCCTGGCTTTTGTGTGACAGACGAGCCTTCTTTCTCCTTACTGAACTCATGTTACGCAGCCCCCTTGCTCCCATCCATTTCCCTCGTTTATGACTGACAGGGGGAGGTAGAACTTGAGGGACAAACTCGTGGTGTTGAGCAGATTATGCAATATGTTGATGTAGCGGTTGCGCTGCCAGTTCATCATGTCTATACATATCGAGTTCCGGATGACGTTGAAAGCGACATTCGGGTTGGACAACGGGTACTGGTCGCTTTTGGTAAAAAGTATCTGACAGGCTATGTTGTGCGGCTGACCGAAACCTCAGAACTCGAGCGGGTAAAAGATATTCTCGATGTTCTGGATTCCGAGCCTGTCATCACACAGAATATTTTGCGCTTAACGGAATGGATTGCCGAATATTACTGCTGTTCCTGGGGCATCGCGCTTAAAGCGGCGTTGCCGGCAGGAAGTGATATCGTACATTCTGTTCGGATACACCTCTGTATGCCTTCCGACCCTGATCGCGCAGAGCGGGATTTTTTTGATGATGTATTCCCTTGTGTGAGCGGCGAGGTACAAAAAAAAATTTTGACCGTTCTGCGGCGTTCGCCGACAATTTCCCTTGGAGATCTGCAAAAAAAGATCGGAAAAAAACGTTTGCACTCCGCCCTGCACGCCTTGGAACATCACGGCCTTATTGAACTTGAAGATGTCGTCGCATCAGGCAAAGTGAAAGCCAAAACTTTACAACATGCTGTGCTCCTGGCATCAGAAATTCTGCCGTCAGATCTGGATGATCTGGAAAAACATGCGCCGAATCAGATGGCAGTTCTGAACGTCCTCAGAGACCGATTTCCGGAAGATCTGCCGGTTGTGGACCTCCAGGAAGTTGTCAAATTTGATCCGCGCAGCGCGCTGAAAGCGTTGACGCAAAAAGGGTATGTTCAGACCTATCCAAAAGAGATTCAGCGCCGACCGGGCGGCTATTTTGCCTATCGAAAAACTCCTCCTCTGGTATTGACGCCTCAGCAGCGGCAGGTATTCGAGCAGATCCACGCCGCAATCAATGCCAATCAATTTGCTCCGCTGCTTTTGCACGGCGTCACCGGCAGTGGCAAAACAGAAATCTATCTACAGGCGATCGCGTATCTTCTGACCCTCAAGCGTCGCGCGATTGTCCTGGTGCCTGAAATTTCCTTGACCCCCTTACTGGTGAGCCGCTTTCTGTCGCGCTTTGAAAATAACGTCGCCGTCTTACACAGCGGGTTGTCGGCCGGAGAACGGTACGATGAATGGCTGCGGATTAAACGGGGAGAAGTGGATGTTGCCATCGGTGCGCGATCAGCGATTTTTGCGCCGATGGAACACTTAGGATTGATTGTGGTTGATGAAGAACATGAAATGTCATACAAACAAGATTCGGAACCGCGTTATCATGGCCGGGATACCGCGGTAATGCGCGCCCGTCTTGAAAATATCCCTGTTCTTTTAGGCAGTGCGACTCCCTCGTTAGAATCCTATTTCAACGCTCAGAACAAGAAATATCAACTGTTGACAATTCAGGAACGAGTAGATGCGCGCCCATTGCCAACGGTTGAAATTATTGATCGGCGGCGCGACCGAGGCCAACACCTCTTTTCCAATGCCTTGGAACAGGCGATTCGAGAGGTTTTAGCCCGCGGTGAACAGGTACTCCTGTTTCTCAATTTGCGCGGATTTGCCAATTTTTACCTGTGCCAAGAATGCGGTTTTGTCTATGATTGTCCGCGCTGTAACGTCACGCTGACTTATCATGCCAGTTCTCATCGTTTACAATGCCATTATTGCGATTTTTCAAGGCTGCCTCCGGTCGCCTGTGAACAATGCGGCAGTCCGAATGTCCACTATCGCGGCATCGGGACAGAGCGGATCGAGCAAGATGCCCAACTTCTGTTTCCTGAAGCGGCTGTGACCAGAATGGATCGAGATACGGTGTCGGGCAAAAATGCGCATTATACGATTTTACGACAAGTGGAGCAGGGAGAAATTGATATACTCATCGGCACGCAAATGGTCACAAAAGGCCATGATTTTCCTAAGGTCACCCTGGTTGGCGTGATTGCGGCGGAAATCGGACTGAATCTGCCGGATTTCCGTTCCAGCGAACGTACCTTTCAGCTTTTGACTCAGGTCGCCGGACGAACCGGGCGCGGACACCTGGGAGGCCATGTGATTATCCAGACTTATAATCCGATACATTACGCCATTTTAGCGGCCCAGCAACATGATTATCTGACCTTTTACGCACGTGAGATCGTCTTTCGACAACAACTGAATTATCCGCCATTTTCTCGGATGATCAATATCGTGTTACAAGGAGAAGATGAACTGTTTACACATGAGCTTGCCCAAAAACTTTCCGAATATCTCCGTCGCGCAAATTCGCGCAAATTAACAGTATTAGGGCCTGCGCCTGCTGCGCTGACCAGGCTGCGCAATAAATATCGGTATCAAATTTTGCTGAAAAGTCAACAGTCGCTTTATATGCGAACTTTTGCGAAGGAACAAATTGAAATTTTTCGAAAAACCGTCTCTATAAAGGATGTACAAATTCTTATTGACGTTGACCCGGTGAGTCTGTTATAAATCGGCGGCCTGCCCTTTCAGGGCAAACCCCATCCCTGTCAGCGACCCCCAAGGGGGAGATCCCATACGCATCAAACTAAGGATTTTACTGCGCTTGCGGGGGAATTGAGGGGGCTGAATTCAAAAATGTCCGAACTATTGGTATAGAGTTCTTGACAAAAATAGCAGAATTGTGCTTAATACGATCATGCCACATACACGAACATATCCAAAATTTCCGATTCCTGCCGTGGGAGCTATTGTATTGCATCGCGACCAGGTACTGTTGATTCAACGGGGGCAGGCGCCGTCCAAAGGCAAATGGACGCTGCCCGGCGGAGTCATAGAAGTAGGTGAATCTCCTGAAGATGCGCTTGTCCGAGAGCTTGAAGAAGAATGCCAGGTGCAGATTCGTGCTCAGGAGATTGTTGAAGTGATAAACAAAGTCTTGTATGATGATGAGGGGAAGATCCAGTATCATTATATTATTTTGGATTATCTGGCGTACTGCCAATCTGACGATATGTGTCGGGCGCAAGCCGGTTCCGATGTGATGAACGCCTGCTGGGTGGCAGTCCATGAGTTGGAATACTATGATACGACCGATGGTGTGATTGATGTGATTCATAAAGCCATCGCGCTTCGAAAGAAGAGGTAACCTATTATGCAACACGAGAGAGGTCAAAAATTAATCATGCCTTTGCTGTTCATGTGCGTCTTTTTTATCGGACTTCTAGTTTCAGACGTCGGACTGGCGATTCAACCAGCACCAGAGAGTGGGCAAACCCAGCCGGGCGACCAGATTCCGATGGTGCCGGAGCAGCGTCCGGAACGTCCGATTCCGTCATCCCAGTCAGAACCGGAAACTCGCGCCATTACAGAATATCCGCGTCCGCCGGTGATGCAAATCCAGCGAGTGTTTGCCGATGCGTTTTTACCCAAATCCGTCTGGCGTGTGACGGATCCGCAAGACGGACTGCGTAAAGACGGCCGCGTTGCCGTATTGGAAGGACTGAATGCACAGGTGGTCTATCACTTTTACAAAGATCATCGGATCCTGAATGCCCCTCATGAACCGGATCTGACGATTTATACGCATGATAAAGGGGGCTTTGACGGCCCTTATAATGTGTTTGTTGCCAATTTTGGCGATTCTACCTGGATGCAGCTAGGGTCCAATGCCGTTGGCACCTCGTCATTCGATCTGCCTCCGACAGTTGAGGCTGTTGAATTAGTGCTTATTATCAATCAAAATAATGGGGCGACTTATATTGAAGCGGTTGAGGGGGGGTCGTTTGCCAGAGGTGAAATGGACGGAACATTCACCTATGCCCCTGAAGAATTAATTGGGTTGCGCGTGGAACGGTTGGATTGTGCCGAAGTGGAACGTGCCCGCACAATTTTAACTGGTAATGGCATGGGATATCAGTTGATCCCTTTAGGAGAAATTGAAGTAAAATGGAATACGCCAATCAAAAATGAATGGAAAAATGAGGAGTTTCATATTGAGGCTGAAGGAGAATATGAAATCTATGTCAGCGACAATCGCGGCATGGAGAATCTTATTGGCCGGCGTGCAGGTTCTCTGAGTATTGATCTCCCTCAGAACATCACCGATTTGACTCGTGTTCGTATTCGTAATCATAATAATAATCGTCCGGTGATGATCTATGCTATTCGTGGGCGGCGATAAGCGTCGTGTGTGTTTAAAAACCAGGTTTTTCTCATAAACCTGGTTTTTTCGTTTATGCTGAAAAAACTCTTAGCGATCACATTGCTGCTCCTGGTTTTGTATATTGTGTTTGTGGATCACGTCACCTCACGCATTCTCTTTTCTCAACAATCGTTCAGCGGGAAACTGATAGACGTGGCAAAATATTTTCTACGGGGAGTATTGCGTCTGTTGTGGCGAATGATCAAGGCCATTTTTTTTCTTCTCCTCGATCTATGGTATCGTGTGACCGAGGATGCGTCGCCCTCATACAATATTCATGATTTTGAGGAACTATATCAGCTCTATCAGCGCGTTTCGGACTGGTCAGGCATCCCCTGGCAGGTGTTTTGGGGGATTCATGCTGAAGAAACAGATTTAGGGCGCAACCTGGGATCAACCCGGTTGCTCTCGGTCCTTCCCAGGGATCAGAAGTCCTTTTTTCATCAGATTTGTCGTGAACTGAAATGGGACCCGGAGAAAATTCAGGGATCCCATAAAGGCGCGATCGGCCCCTTTCAGTTTATTCCTGAAACCTGGGTGCGCAATGCGATCGATGCCAATAACGACGGCCGCAAAGATCCCTTTGATGTAGAGGATGCCGCCTATTCTGCCGCGAACTATCTTCTGCGTCGAGGCGCGTTAACAGATTTACGTAAATCCCTCTGGCATTATAACCAGGATCATCGCTATGTCAATCGAGTTATGCGTTATTTAGACTATCAATAATTCTTCTTGACAAATCTGGAATACACCATTCACGGTTACAACGTTGTTTTTTGACTGGCATGCACGTATCAAACCTCAAAATCGCCCATGAAATAAGCGATACCGGGGACAACTTGAAAAAGGACACTGTCATGAAAACATGTTTAGTTACTGGTGGAGCCGGCTTTATCGGATCTTTTCTGGTTGATGAACTGATCCGGCGTGGAAACACCGTGAGAATATATGATAATTTAGAACCGCAGGTCCATCCGGGCGGCAAGACGCCGGAGTATTTGAATCCGGGGGCGGAATTCATTCAGGCGGACATTCGTGATTACGAGAGTTTAAAAAAGGCGGTGCAAGGGATTGATGTCATCTTCCATCAGGCGGCCATGGTCGGAGTCGGACAATCGCAATATCAAGTCAAACGCTATGTTGATGTGAATATCGGCGGCACGGCCAATGTTCTTGATATTCTTGCCAATGAACGCACAAAAGTCTCTAAAATTATTGTGGCTGCTTCCATGAGCAGCTATGGCGAAGGGCAATATGAATGCGAGGAGTGCGGCGTGGTCACTCCGGCGTTACGTTCAGAAGAGCAGATGGCCGGCCAGAAGTGGGAATTGTTCTGCCCTGTGTGTCGGAAAAACGTCAAACCCATGCCGACCAGTGAGGAAAAAAAGCTAGAGTGTCATTCGATCTATGCTGTCACCAAAAAAAATCAGGAAGAGATGGTCTTGAATATCGGCGCAACCTACGGAATACCAGCCGTGGCATTGCGCTATTTTAATGTGTATGGTCCGCGTCAATCTTTATCAAATCCTTATACGGGTGTGGCGGCGATTTTTTTGAGCCGCATCAAACACGGACAAACGCCGGTCGTGTTTGAAGACGGCTTACAAACCAGGGATTTTATCTCGGTTCACGATATTGTGCAGGCCAATATTCTGGCGATGGAAGATGAACCCCTCTCCGGCTATTTCAACATCGGCACAGGCCAACCGCGGACGATTCGCGGAATTTCGGAAACCTTAGCAGCCTTGTATGGACAGGACGTGTCGCCGGAAATTACAGGGAAATTTCGTAAAGGGGATATTCGCCATTGCGTAGCCGATATCAGCAAGGCAAAAATGCTGCTGGAGTATAGCCCGCATGTCACCTTTGAACAGGGAATGCAGGAATTGATTGCCTGGTCAATCACTGCGGAATCCGCTGATAAATTTGATGAAGCTCGCCGGGAACTTGAAAAACGAGGCCTGGTATAATACAATCACTCCGGTGGACTCCGGACGGGGATCCCAGGGGGGCAAAGGAGGGCAATAACAGCCCTAAACCTGTAGTGTAAACGCAAAGCGTTTGCGTGGACGGCAGAACCAATGAAAAAATTTTTATCTATGCTCGATAATATTGAAGAATATACGGCCGGATTCGGATTGTTATTGATGGCTGTCTTGTATTTTATCGAGGTAGTCCTGCGCTATGCGTTCGGACGCTCAAATGCCTGGGTTGAAGAATTTTTGCGCTACATGATGGTGTTTATCACCTTTTTCGGGGCGAGCGTCGCGATCAAATATGGCGCACACATGTCAGTCAATGTGATCGAATACTTTCCTTCAAAATGGTTAAAACGGCTGATTGATGTGTTTGTGGCTCTGATGGGAATCATCTTTTCAGTTCTCATCGTATATTTCAGTTGGCATCTGGTCCTACGCATTCACGGTTTTGGGCAGAAAACCCCGGCCATGCAAATCCCGATGTATATCCCGTATGCCATTATCCCCCTGGGATCTCTGTCCATGTGTTTTCGTTTTTCCTACCGACTGGTTCTCTCAGTCAAAGTGATGTTTCAGAGAGGTGGCGCATGATAACCCTCGTTATTCTCATCTTTGTGATTTTGCTTCTGAGCAGTACGCCAATTGCCATTGTGCTCGGCCTTACCTCACTTGCGGCCATGAGTTTTTTGACGAATGTGCCACTGCGTGTGATTCCGCAGCAATTGTTTACCGCGGTTGACTCTTCAGCCCTCATGGCGGTTCCGCTTTTTGTTCTGGCTGGGCAAATCATGACTGCCGGCAAAATTTCTGACCGATTGATTAAAGTGGCGAGCAATCTGGTCAGTTCTATTCGCGGCGGCCTGGCGATTGCGGCCGTGTTGGCGTGTGCATTTTTTGCGGCGATTTCCGGATCAAGCCCGGCGACAGTCGTCGCGGTTGGCAGTATCATGATTCCGGCTCTGGTAGATCGCGGCTATCATAAAAATTTTTCTACCGGCTTATTGACCACGGCCGGTTCCCTGGGAATCATGATTCCACCCAGTATTCCCATGATTATTTATGCCTTAATCATGAATGTCTCGGTCACGAGAGAATTTCTGGCCGGCATTGTGCCCGGAATAGTGATCAGTCTGCTTTTTATTGCTTACAGTTATGTCCAGGCTCGCAAACATAATTGGGGACCAGCAGAATCCGCGTCATTTCAGGAAATTTTGATCTCAATTAAGAGAGGCATCGGGGGGTTATTGCTGCCAGTGCTCGTGTTAGGCGGAATTTATGGCGGCATTTTTACGCCGACCGAAGCTGCCGCGGTCTCAGTGGTGTATGCGTTGGTGTGTGAACTGTTTTTTTATCGCGGCGTAACTCTTGCTCAACTCCCCAAAATTCTACGTGAAGCCGCATTGCTTTCAGCAGTCTTACTTTTTATTGTGGCGAATGCCTCGTGCCTGTCCTGGTTTTTAGCCAGTCAGCAAGTGCCGAATAAAGTCGCTTTGTATATAGGCGAAGTTGTCACCGCACGCTGGATGTTTCTGCTGCTGGTTAACCTGCTCTTTCTCTTTCTGGGCACATTGATGGATATTGTCTCGGCCATGATTATCTTATGTCCGATCTTCTTTCCGCTTCTGCAAAAATTCGAGATTGATCTGGTCCACTTCGGCATCATCATGATCGTTAATATCGAAATTGGGTTTCTGTCGCCGCCCTTTGGGTTGAACTTGTTTGTCGCGAGCGGCATCACTAAACGTTCTGTGATCGACGTCACTCGCTCCGTATTTCCTTTTCTGGTTATCATGCTGCTAGTGTTATTTCTGATTACCTATTTTCCCTTCATCTCGCTCTCATTGCCTACTTGGCTGGTAAAATAGGCCGATCGTTTCCAAACATGTTCAGTAAACTCAACTCCAGCTTGCCTGAATTTCATCGAGAAGATGTGAACGCGGGTACTCCCCTTTTTTCGTCAATATGGGTTCGGATAAAATCGAGAATTTGCTCATGTTCGGCATCTCCTCGTCCCTGAACCCACAGCGGATCGCCAAATGCAAAATACACACGTTTCGCTGGATCGATTTTCCCAAAATCTTTGATCGGCTTGCCGATCCCCCAGGCATCGCTGACCAATCCAATCGGAATCACCGGTACTTGCGCGCGTTTTGCCACTTTGATTCCGATAGTATTAAAGTGTTGCGGGTCAAATTCGGTTGTTCGTGTTGTTTGGGGAAAAACCACGAGGGAAATCCCGGTCTGAAGTTTTTCCGTTCCTTCTTCCAGCACGCGTTTAAAATCTTCGCGTGGATGTTTTCGCGTCACCGCAATCGGATCGCGCGCGGACAAAATATGTTTGAACATCGGATATTCAAGTAGATTCTGCTTTACAATAAAGGTTACATCCTTCATTGGTTGAATGATGCCTGGCAAGACTACGGTTTCCAGGGTACTCATGTGATTGGCAATAAATACACAAGGGCCGTCAAGCGTTTGAAAACGGTCAACCCCTGTAATTTCGACACATACTCCTACCGCTTCTAATGCCCGGAGGATAGCGAGACTGCTCAAACTCCATCGTGTTCCGTCGTATTGCCCGCGTTTAGCCGCTGTGTATGACGTAAACACAATATAAAGAAATTTCAGGTAAAATCTTAGCGAAGGAAAATGACAACCGTTCTTTGAGGAAGCGGATGGAGGGCTATGATATGTTCCATTTGCATAGCTCAATTGTGTGATCATGCTCATCTCCCTGAGTTCTTAGAATCGTTTATGCGTTGTTTGCAGCAGTTGTGCTTTTGTATCGTTCGTGTTGAGTTCCGTCAAGGAAAATGAGATGAAGTTCAATCTGAAAGATTGACTAAATGTGCCTTTTGATCCTGTTTTGACGAATAAAGTCTCAACAAAATCACTTGACAAAACTATCGGTACAAATATCATTACTACTGCTATGCATAAGTTATGCCTACATAACTAGTTGAAAGGAAAAATTCTTGGTGTATGCAAACAATTTGGGCGCCCTGGAGGATAGCATATATTTTGAGCGAGAAAGCACAGGGATGTTTTTTGTGTCAAAAAGCAAGACAGGTTGAACATGATGATGAAAATTTCGTGTTATGCCGGAAAACTCATGCGTTTGTCCTGATGAATATGTATCCGTATAATAATGGCCATCTCATGATTGCACCCTATGCCCATGTGTCCAGTCTGACAGAATTACAGCCTCATGAATTGCAGGATGTCTTTTGTCTGGCTCAACTCTGTGAGTCAGTTTTAGCGCGGGTTATTCAACCGGAAGGCTTTAATATGGGGATCAATCTGGGAAAAGTTGCTGGAGCCGGCGTTGAAGATCATCTGCACCTTCATATTGTGCCCAGATGGCATGGAGATACCAATTATATGACTGCGATCTCAGAAACCCGCGTCATTCCCCAACAACTCGAAGAAACTTACGGGTTATTACGAGCAGGGTTTCTTTTGGAGCAAAAATAAATGCTAAATACATTGAATATTGAAAGAATTAAGCGGCTCCTTCTGATCATGATAGGAGTGATGGCCGCTTTAATGGCCTATTATATCTGGGTGTATAACCAGCAGAAGCAAGGCGTGAAAATGAAGCCGCTTCTGCCGGAGAAGATCGCTTCCGATCCTGTGGTCCCGGATGTCGTCGTCAATGATGTGGATCTGACCGAAACGTCAGCTAACCGCACCTTATGGACTCTTCATGCGAAAGAAGCGCGGATATATAGTTCCCTGAAAGAAACGCGGCTGAAAACCGTTGAAGTAGAATTCTTTGATGAACATGGGGAAAAAAGTCTATTTTTGACAAGTGAACGAGGAATCAAAGATGATAATTCTGGGAATATTACCGCTTCTGGCAATGTACGAGTTCTGTCATTACAAAAAGAAGCGACATTGAAAACAAATGAGTTGATCTATGACGCCAACCAAAAAATAATTCGGACGGATGAACATGAACATGTGATTATTGAACAGGGCGATATTATCACCAGCGGATATGGATTAGTGTCGGATTTGAGTTTGTCAAAACCGCGAATTTTACGAGATGTTACCACGTCTTTCGCTGTTCCACAAGACTTCAAACAAGGAGATGACAGCGCGGCAGATTTCTGACGTTCTGACGCCTGTCTGCTTATACTTATGAAAAGATGGAAAAAACATTTTTATGCGTATGCGGCATGGATCCGGAGTACGCTGCTGTTTTTCGCAATCCTGATCGGCGGTGTCAATCCATCTGAAGCGCAGTCTTCAGCAAGATCCGAAACACAAGCGTCGTCAGTGCTGTCACAACAGGGGGGAGAAGGGGTTATTACTGGCGATGGTTTTCAGATGGATCTTGACAAAAAGGTAGTCACGTATTTTGGTAATGTCAAAGTTGTGCAGGGGCAAAGCACGTTATTTTGCGATAAATTAGATGCGTTTTATGAAGAATTCGGAAAATGGAAACGGATTGTTACCACGGGCAATGTGCGATTAGTGGATAGCGCATTCACTGCCACGGGAGAGGAAGGGATCTTTTATCCGGAAGAGCAAAAAGTCGAAATTAATAACCATGCGAAAGTGTGGCAAGAGAATAATACGATTACCGCGCATCAAATTATTGCGTATATTGCCCAGGATGTAGTTGAAGGATATGGCAGTGACGCCACCGAACGCGTAATCATGACGGTCTATTCAGGGGAAAAAATGGGGTTGCCGGGAAGCACTCCCACACCTCGCGAAAAACCCGAAACGGGAGAGCAAAGTACATCGCCCATCGTGATTATTTCCGATACCTTAAAATTTGAGAGCTTGAAACAACTTGCGACATTTACAGGAAATGTTCTCGCCACGCAAGAAAAGGATGAAATCAAAGCCGATGAAATGCGCGTGTACCTGACAAAAACAGATCAGGAACAGAACGATGTAGAGCGACTGGAATTGTATGGTAATGTGAAAATTACGCATGAGAAGTATTTAATTCTTGGGGATAGCGGTGTATATCATAAAATGGAACAATATGCCGTGGTTACGGGCACAAAACAAGAGTTCGCCCGTATTGTGGATACCACAGAGAACGCCACTCGGATTCAAGCCTATGGCATCCGTTATAATTTAGCCAATAACCTGGTTGAATCAATTCCGCTGGAAGGGTCGCGGGTCGAAACAAAATTTGAAACTGAGGAGGGTGGTTCGCTGCTGTTGCCGGAAAAGTCAGCCCTGACACCGACTCCTGAGACGACTTCGCCGCCTGATCGGGGGAAAATGCCATCTGTTACGCTGTATCCTGGGAAAAGCCAATGAAAGCTTACGTGAAAATGAACGAGGTTGTCAGGAGTTTTTGGACAAAAGCACTATGGCGCGACTGATTGCACAGAATTTACAAAAAGCGTATAAAGGCCGTTCAGTGGTGAACGATGTGAGTTTTTATATCGACCAGGGGGAAGTGGTTGGCTTGCTCGGACCAAATGGAGCCGGAAAAACGACAACATTTTATATGGTTATTGGACTGGTTACGCCTGAACAAGGCACCATTCTTCTGGAGCAAGAAGATATTACGCATGATCCAATGTATGTTCGTGCGCGGAAAGGCTTGAGTTACTTGCCCCAGGAACCTTCGGCGTTTCGAAAGCTGACGGTAGAGGACAATATCATGGCGATTCTGGAAACCCTTGATATGTCGGCTTATGAGCGCAAGCAGCGTTTGGAAGAGCTGTTAAATGATTTGGATATTTCTCATCTGAAAAAAAGTAAGGCTTATACTTTATCAGGAGGAGAACGGCGACGCTTAGAAATTACGCGCGCCTTGGTCAGTTCTCCGTCATTTATCTTGTTGGATGAACCGTTTGCCGGGATTGATCCCAAGGCAATTGCGGATATCCAAAAAATTATTGACCGGTTGGCGCAAAAAAATATCGGGATTTTGATCACTGATCATAATGTTCGAGAAACTTTGAAAAGTACGGATCGAGCATATATTATGACTGACGGGGAAATTCGATTTTCTGGCACTCCCATAGAATTGGCATTTAATGAAAAAGCGAAAGAATTATATCTCGGAGAAGGATTTATGCTATAAATCCGGAAATTTTCTTTATGAAGATTCTCCTCCGGAATTGGTGAGTTGGTAACTATGAATGTTGATGCACGTATAAACCTCAATCTCTCTCAGCGTCTGGTGATGACGCCAATGTTGCAGCAAGCGATCAAACTCTTGCAAATGTCGCGGTTAGAGCTTGTTGATTTGGTGAAACAAGAGATGTTAGAGAACCCGGTGCTTGAGGAATTGGAGGAAGGTCTTGCTGACAATAGCATAGGGGAGCAATTTGAACGTCAAGACAACCAGGAACAACAGACGAGTACCGAGGATTTTTTCAACCAAGAACCGGTGCCGCAGGGCGACGCCAGCGTTTCCGATTCTCTCCATGAAGACCAGCGACAGCATCAACACGAATCTCTTGTGAATTGGGAAGAATATTTTCATGATAATCCGGCAACGTTGGGATATTATGGAGAGTATGAACCCGATGAAGGGGCACCATCCTACGATAGCTTGCTCAAACAGCCTTTATCTCTGTCTGAACACTTGCTCTGGCAGTTGCAAATGTCACAGATACCTGAACGCCAGATGAAGATCGGCCGCTTTCTGATCGGCCAGATTGATGAAAACGGCTACCTGCATTGTGATGATCCGGAAGAAGGTTTGAGCGTAAACAGACAGGCCGCAAAGCTGGGATTTAACGAACTCAAAGACCACCGGGCAGCTCTGATCGCGCGCGTATGTCAAAAAATTCATGCCGAGTTTGAACGAGACTATCTGCTATCATCATTATCGCTTTCTGGTAAGGAACGGATGTTAGCGCGTGTGCTCATTCAGGAATACTATGAGGCCCTTCGTCATGAACGGTATGGCGAACTTGTTCATCGCTTACAATATTTCAGTGTAGAAGAATTGGAGATCATCGCCAGGTATCTGTGTGAGATCCCTCTGGCGGAGATGGAAGAATGTACAGGGATTCCCGCGGCAGAAATCCAGGAGGGGTTTGAACACATTCGAACGATCTGTACAGACCTGTACCAGATCATCGAAGGACATTTTCGTCTGTTATTGGGACACGATTACACGACAAAACTTGAAAAACTCGGCCTGTCTGCTGAAGAATTTTACCTGGTCGAATATTTGCTCTTACAACTTTCAGCCGAGGAAATTGCGTACCTTGCCAGTCGAGAAAATACGACAAAGGCCGCAAAATACGAAAAAGAGGTTGAGGAATTTCTTGATAAACTCCGGCAATCGTATGCTCATATTGACCAATTAAAATCACATAGATATTTTCTCGTGCAATTATATACGGTTGGCGTCGGATTTATTGCCGAAAAGATTGCGGCAGAACAATCGTTCCGATTACAAAAACTGGGCGTGAAACTTTTACACGTCACTGAAGCGGAAGTCGCTCAAATTTCGACATGGACGGCAACGCAGCTTGACAGCTTCTATCAGACAGCGCAAGAGATTCTTCCTCAAGAGGTTGAAGTTATCCTCAAACACATCCAGACGTTTACCCCATCAGGCGTTGGCGCTCGCGATCTGAACGAATGTTTACTGATTCAGGCCAGAAACCTTGGCCTTCAAAACACCTCGGTCGAAGCCATTATTTCCTGTTATTTTGAAGAATTGAATCAACAGCGATATCACATAATTGCTGAGCATCTTGCTATTCCGATTGAAGATGTGGAAGCGGTACACAAAATTATCGTAAATATGTCGCCTCGTCCTGGGGCAGATTTTAACACAGAGCGTCCGGAATACATTATTCCGGATATTTACGTCTATAAAGTTGATGACGAATATGAAGTGGTTTTAAATGATGATGATCTCCCGAATTTACGGATCAATCCTTTATACAAGAAATATTTGACCGACAATCACCATGAGGTACCTTCGACTACAAAACAATATGTTGATCAAAAACTTCGTTCGGCGATGTGGTTTATTCGAAGTGTCGAGCAACGGAAACGGACCATTTATAAAGTTGGGAAAAGTATCGTCAAATTTCAGCATGAATTTCTTGAACATGGCGTGTCTCATTTGAAACCATTGGTGTTACGAGATGTCGCCGATGATATTGCGATGCATGAGTCAACCGTGAGCCGCGTGACGACGCATAAATATATCCATACTCCCCAGGGAGTCTTTGAACTCAAATTTTTCTTTCATAGCGGGTTAGAAAGTTCGTCGGGCGATGATGTCTCATCAATTGCGATCAAAGATAAAATTCGACAAATGATCGAAGAGGAAAATCTTGAACATCCGTTGAGTGATAAAACTATTGAAAAGAAGTTAACTGCCGCTGGGGTCGCTATCGCGCGACGAACGATAGCGAAATACCGCGAAGAACTTGATATTCCATCGTCAATTCAACGTAAGCGGAAAAAAACGAGTAATGGATAATGAATCGTAGCGGATTCTCTTCTCATTACTCCCAATAGAGGAGGCATGTTATGCAAGTTACCGTGACAGGAAGACATTTTGAAATCACCGATCCATTGAGACAACACATTGAATCCAAACTGAATAAATTGGATCGTTACCTCGATGGTATTACCGATGTCCATGTCGTCTTATCTGTTGAAAAACACCGCCATATTGCTGAGATTAATCTCCAGGCGAATGGTAGTTTAATTCGAGGAGTAGAAGAAAAGCATGATATGTACTTAGCGGTCGATACCGTGATTGAAAAAATCGAACGGCAAGTGAAACGTCAGAAAGATAAAGACTCAGATCGCAAAGGACGGTTCGCCAATAAAACTCAGGAGTTGGTGTCAACCGAAACAGTAGAGCCGGAAGAATTCAAAACACCTCCCAAAGTTATCAGAACTCAACGTATGGCGATTAAACCGATGTCTATTGATGAAGCCGCAATGCAATTGGGATTAACAAAAGAAGATTTTCTCGCGTTTTTGAATTCTGAAACGAACCAGATGAATGTGATGTATAAACGACGTGATGGCAATTACGGGTTGATCGAACCTGAATTTTGAGTAGTGTGTTTGGAGTTCAGAGTTCTGGAGAGCTCAGCACTCGAAACCGCGAGAGGGAAATCATGAAATTAACAGATATTCTTGCTGAATCGTCAATCGTCGCAGACTTGCGCGCCCATAATAAAACCGAGGCCCTGAAGGTTCTGGTAGAGGCGGTGGCCAAGACTAATCCTGAGATTGAGCAACAGGCGATTTTGAAAGTCTTGTTAGATCGAGAAGAATTGGGAAGTACGGGCATTGGCGATGGTATTGCGATTCCGCATGGCAAAGCTCCTCAACTGTCCCAAATTATCTCCGGGTTCGGACTGTCGAAAACAGGAATCGAATTTGATTCATTGGATGGAAAACCGGCCTATTTGTTTTTTTTACTCGTAGCGCCTGAAAATTCTGTTGGAACACATTTAAAAATGCTTGCAAGAATTTCACGGATGCTCAAAAATACCGATTTTCGGAATAAATTATTACATGCCAATTCCCAGAAAGAGATTTACCAGATCATTTCTGAGGAAGACGCAAAATATTAAACACGGAGAGAGCCAGAACTTCAGAGGTTCAGAACTTCAGAAGTTCTGAACCTCTGCACTTCCGTATCCGTCATGGTAGGTGGAGTGATTGTATCACACGGCCAATTAGGCAAAGAATTAATCGCCACGGCTGAGATGATTGTCGGGGAAATTCCCAATATTACCTCTGTTTCAATTGATGTCACTAGTGATGTTGAAACGTCTCGGGAACAAATTCGACAAGCGATTAAATCTGTAAACAGTGGGACAGGAGTGGTCATTTTTACTGATATGTTCGGAGGCACTCCGTCGAATATCAGTTTATCTTTTTTGGATGAAGCCAACATTGAAGTGATCACCGGAGTAAATCTTGCGATGCTCCTTCAACTTTCCACTTCGAATAAAGCAGAACCGTTCAAGCAAATCGTCCAATCATTGCACCAGCGTGGGAAAGAAAATATTCATATTGCGAGTGAATTTTTGAAACAACGAGGCAAAAAATAAAAGGACGTGAAGAGAAGGTCATGGCGGAAATTCGAGTCGCGACGATTAAGAATGAACTAGGCTTACATGCGCGGGCTGCGGCGCAGTTTGTGCAAACAGCGAATCAGTTTTGTGCTGATATCACCGTCTTGAAAGATGGTGAGGAAGTAAACGGCAAAAGCATTCTGAGTTTGATGATGCTGGCCGCTCCGATTGGTTCTGAAATAATGCTCAAAGCTGAAGGAACTGATGCCGTTGCATTGCTTGATAGGCTCATCCAACTCATTGATAATAAATTTGGAGAACCCAAATGAGCAACTGAAATTCTGAAGTTCTGAAGTATAGACAGTTCCGGACTTCTGAAGTTTAGTAAAGGTTTTTGGAATTTCGAGGAATTGGCGTCTCATCAGGAATTGTAATCGGGAAAGTCTTTCGCCTGGAAAAAATCACCTACGATATTAAACCAAACTGGGTGCGGGATGGGGAAGTTGACCAGGAAGTCGCCCGTTTTCTGAAAGCTGTTCATACGTCAAAAGAACAACTGCTGGGGATCCGTAAAAAGATTGAATCCCTGGCGGATACAGCACAATTACAGATTATTGACGCCCATCTGCTGATTTTGGATGATCAGATGCTGGTGAATGACACGGTTGAATACATCAAACGACACAGGTTGTCGGCAGAATGGTCATTAAAACGGGTTCTTGATAAACTCGGTGAACAATTTGATAAAATGGGAAATGCCTATCTCAAAGAGCGCAAAGACGATTTGAGTCATATTGGCAATCGTATTTTCAATAATTTATTTGGGTACGGACATACCAATCTGGCCGACTTAAAAGAAGATGTCATCGTGGTGGCGCATGATTTGTCTCCTGCTGATACCGCTCAAATGCGAAAAGAACGAGTCATTGGATTCGTTACCGAAATTGGCAGTAAAACTTCGCATACGGCGATTATGGCGCACTCCTTAGAAATTCCGGCAGTTGTCGGCGTCACTGGGATTTATGATGCGGTGACCACCGGAGAATCTCTGATTGTTGACGGAATTGATGGTATCGTTCACGTTGCTCCTCCTCAGCATACCTTTATCACGTATCTCAATAAACAACGACGCTATAAATACTATGAACGCGAACTTTTGAAAATGAAAGATTTGCCAGCCGTCACAACCGATCAGAAAAAAGTGACATTACTGGCGAATATTGAATTTATCGGCGAAGTTAAATCTGTGCTGGAGCGTGGCGGTGAGGGGATCGGGCTGTATCGCACAGAATTTTTGTATATGAATCGCTTTTACCCTCCGACAGAAGCCGAACATTTCAGAATCTATAAAAATCTCGCAGAACAGCTTTCAACGTATCCTTCTGTCATCCGAACCCTCGATCTGGGCGGCGATAAATTTATTTCACAGCTCGATGTCTATGAAGAATTAAACCCGGTCCTGGGCCTGCGCGCTATACGGCTGTGTTTAGAACATATTGATCTGTTTAAAACTCAATTGCGAGCGATTTTAAGAGCCAGTCATTACGGCAAATTAAAAATTATGTACCCTATGATTTCCGGTCTGGATGAACTTCGCGAAGCGAATGCAGTGTTGCAAGAAGTTATGGATGAACTCCGAAAACAACACATTCCTTTTGATGAAGAGATTGACGTGGGAATTATGATAGAAATTCCGTCAGCGGCCATGACCAGCGATATTCTTGCGGAAGAAGCCGATTTTTTTAGTATTGGCACCAATGATTTGATTCAATATTCGATTGCGATTGACCGTATTAATAAAAATGTGGCCTATCTCTATGAGCCTCTGCACCCTGCCATTTTACGCCTGATCGCCAATGTGATCGAATCAGGCCATGCCAAAGGGATCCCGGTTGGTATGTGCGGCGAAATGGCGAGCGATCCGAAATATACGTTATTGCTGCTGGGACTGGGGCTAGATCAATATAGCACGAATTCCGATGCGTTACTAAAAATTAAAAAGATCATTCGCTCTGTCTCGTATGCCGAAGCCAGGGAAATCGCCCAAGAAGCCTTACGATATCGTTCTGCGTCGGAAACAGAAAAATTCATTACGAATTTGATGGAAGAGCGTTTTCCTGATGTGTTTTGTTATTTTGGCGATGAAGAAGAAGAATAAATTGGGGAAAACCGGCTCTTCAATTCAAGGTCTTCTTTTTTCATGCTATCGTTCGCCCCATTTGAGTTTTCTTCGTAAGACCTCAAAATAATTTCTTTCAGGCGGACGAATCAATCGGATCATATGATCCGCTTTCTTCACATCAACCACATCTTGATATCTTAGCGCAAAGCCAACCTGTCCATCTAAGGTGAGAAACACGCCCTCATTCTCAGATTTGAGGATAATTTGAATCTGGGCGTTATCAGGGATTACGGTCGGACGGTTGGTTAAGGTGTGCGGACAAATTGGCGTCATGACCAGAGCGTGCATATCAGGGTGAATAATGGGGCCGCCTGCCGCAAGGTTATAGGCTGTCGAGCCTGTCGGCGTGCCGATAATGAGTCCATCAGCTTGATAAGTGGTAACATACTGGCCGTCAATATAGGTTTCCAGGTAAATCATTCTGGCCAGAGTGCTTTTGGTCAGTACTACATCATTGAGGGCGGAATATTGAGCGATATGCTCGCCTTCACGTGAAATGCTGGCCGTGACCAGTAAACGCTGTGAAGTACTGAAATCGTGGCAATAGACGCGCTCAAGCGCGAGGTACATTTCTTCGAGAGTGATTTCCGTGAGAAAACCGAGACTTCCCAGATTCACTCCTATAATGGGCACATCTCGGTCGCCAATGAGCCTGGCAATGCTTAACAAGGTTCCGTCTCCGCCAAGCACGAGAATGCAATCCACCAGCGTAGGAATTTTAGCTTTTAAGTGGACTTCGATTGGTTGGTCAAACAGCTCGCCAGTTATTTGATCAACCAATACCTGTATTTGGCGATCTGTCAGCCATTGGTACAGATCTTTTAAAATTTCCCGGATTCCAGGGGTATGTGCTTTTGCAATGATGCCTACTCGCTCCATATCAATTTATATATTCAAAAAATTTCCCCTTGTCAACGAAAAAGCAGAACGATGAACGGTTCACATGAGAGATGTCGCGAAAAACCTGGAAGAAAAAGGAGAGATTGAATGAATGTGATCCTGGTAGGAAAAACAATAAAAAATCGGGGTGAGAGGATTTGAACCTCCGACTCCTTGCTCCCGAAGCAAGTGCGCTACCAGGCTGCGCTACACCCCGAACACTCAATGTCAACCGTACACCATAAAAAATGGAGAGTGCAAAAAATGTCAAGTCAAAAATACGCTAAATGATAGATTTTACACCTCACCTCCGGGAGCCCCTCAAGACTGCCGCCTTAAGAGTTTTGTCTCCCTTTCAGGGAACCCGTTGGCCGAGAAGTCGGGTTTTTCGAAAAACCCCGGTTTCTGGTGGGCTGAAAACGAACTCAGCAACAATTACCAGAAATATTTCACCACCACAAACCCGCCAATCAGAGCAAGAGTGAACAGAATAACCAGCAGATTAAAATATTTGTCAATAAACCCTTTAATAGTTGGGCCAAAGAACCAAATAAAAGTTGATACCAGGAAAAATCGAGCCGAACGGCTGACAACCGACGCCAACACAAAATTGACAAACTGCAATTGAAAAACCCCTGACGCGATGGTGAAAATTTTGTACGGAATGGGAGTGAATCCGGCGATAAACACCGCCCAGGTCCCATATTGCTGATATAATAATTCTACTTCGTGAAATTTGGCCTGTCCCTGATAAAACTCGATAATGGGTTTTCCGACGAGTTCGTAAAATTGCCAGCCGATCATGTAGCCGAACATCCCGCCTAACACTGACCCAATGGAACAAATAAAGGCATAACGAAACGCCCTGGCCGGAATCGAAATCGCTAACGCGATCAGGAGCACATCCGGAGGAATAGGAAAAAACGACGACTCCGCAAAAGCGAGAATAAATAATGCTGGCATTCCATACGGGGTTTCCGCCCAATGGAGCACCCATTCATATAACCTGTGCAACAGATGAAACGGATTCCATCGTGTTTGTTCATTTTTCAGGATAACCTTTTCCATAATGTTTAGTTTAGTGTTCCCATCCATCTTGACCGATCAGTCTGACAAAGACACAGGGACAAGAGGTAGAGGTTTGAAGTTGTCCTTGCTGCTTCGTGAGCACGTGTAACATCTGAGACATCCGGCTGCCCACAGGAATGACAAGTTTTCCCCCGTCAGCGAGTTGTTCAACTAATGGGGCAGGCACTGTTGGCGCACCGGCCGTGACCAGAATACGGCGATAAGGGGCATGTTCTTTCCACCCAACAGTTCCATCGCCGATTCGTACCTGAATATTCCTATAGTGTAAGTGCTCAAATCGTATTTGAGCAGCATTTGCCAGTGAAATAATCCGTTCAATTGTATAAACTTCCCGGGCTAATTCCGCCAGGATGGCTGTTTGATAACCAGACCCGGTGCCTATTTCAAGCACGTTTTGATCAGGATGCACATCCAATAATTCTGTCATCAAGGCAACCATATATGGCTGCGAAATTGTCTGATCTGCTCCGATTGGAAGTGGATGGTCGCCGTAAGCATCTCCATGAAAATTCTGGCCAAGAAACAGATGACGCGGTACTTTACGCATGGCCGCTAATACCTCAGGCGCCTGAATTCCTCTTGGAATCAATTGCTCCTCTACCATCCGATTCCTGGCCTGAGTAAAATCTACAGAATCATATTCTCCATTTTTCATAACAACATTTGACCTACACGTTCTATCAGAGCAGTTCTGTCAATAAAATTGTGCATCAAGCATACATTATGTGATAGGCTTAAAAAAGTCAAATAAAAGTTCGAGGTTGCTCCTTGACATTTCCTCTTTTGAATCAAATCATAAAACAAGAGCTATATGAACACATAATGATGTCATTCAATTATAAAGGAGGAAAGGGTATGGCACAGAAGCAACAATTGGATATTTTTGATTTTGCCATTAACGCTGAACGCGATGGCATGAATTTTTACATCAAAGCATCAGAGAAATTTGAGCAAAAAGCTGTAAAAGATACCTTTAGCCGCCTGGCAGGAGAAGAGGGCAAACATATTCAAACCTTTCTCAACATTAAAACCAAGTTAGAAAAACGCGGCAAGGTTGATCTTTTCACCATTGGGAATGTGGATGAATACCTGGAAACCATTATTCAGGATGGATTGTTTCCACAAGGCGAAGAAGCAGAAAAACGATTGGCAAAAGTCGAAGATGTAGCTTCAGCTTGTGTGGTCGCGATGGAAGCTGAAAAAAATGCGATTCTGCTCTATTCCGAACTTGCCAAAACCGCGAAAGACTCTGAACATCGTGAAGCTTTTGAGAAACTCGCTAAAGAAGAAAAAACGCATATCGTGATGCTCAAGCAGGTTCGCGCCGATCACGATCCTCGCTACGCTGCCCTGGCTTTTGGTCGTTTTTTTTAGACGATCCAGTTTTTGGATACCAGATGCCGCCTTTTATGGCGGCGTCTGACCTTTATCTCAAAAAAACAGCTTCATCAACCGCCTTGTCGGCTCATATCCATGAAATCAAGGGCTTTAATATTTCACTCGCCTGGCGTTCTCTTCTAAAAATAGTGACGTTACCAAAATATTCCTTGCCTGATTTCAGCATATTTTTCAAAGCTTGTTATGACATAAATAAACTATCATAGCATCAACATCGTGAAAAAACGAAGAAAAAAAACGGAGGTTATCAAAATAATGCAGGCCTGTATTGGATTAGCGTTTTACGTGTGCTTTGGTGTGGTTGGAGGATTGCTCGGTTCTCGATTAAGATTTCCAGGAAGCGTGCTCATCGGGGCGATGCTCAGCGTCATTATAGCCAAACAGGCATTAAAGGTGACCTGGGAGCTGCCAAAAGAATATGGATTTATTTTGTATGTCCTTGTCGGGATTACGGTTGGGGCATCCTTTAAATCTGAGATGCTGCACCTGCTTCCGAAAATAGCCATTCCGGTCGCTCTTTCCACCTTCACGTTGGTTGGCATGGGGCTGCTGCTTGCCGTCATCTTCGCAAAACTAGGAATTTTGGATCGGAGTACGGCCTATATTGCAACTAGCCCGGGAGCCATGTCTACGTTGATCGCCCTGGCGTTAGATAGCGAAGCGACGACGCTGATCGTGATCTGTTTTCATTTTTTCCGATTATTATTTATTATTCTTACCGCTCCATTTATCCTGAAATATGTTTTACATTAAATCCGACCATCTCCCTGGTTTTTGAAAAACCAGGGTCTTCACCCTTACACAGCCTTGTTTTTCAGGCTTTGCCAGTTCTCTCGATACGCTTGTTGCAGCTCCTTCTCCGTTCTGATGACATCCTCGGTCGTATCTCGTGGCGCGGCGGGTTCAACATCGGAATCAAACAAATACATCTCGGTCCAACTCAACCCTTCGTTTTCACTGCGGACAATTAAGGGCAAATCCATGACTTGCAGCGTCAAACTGTCCCAGGCCACTAAATAAATCACGTGCTCCTCGTCTGACTCCGGATCAATTTCTTTAATTCGTCCCTGCCAGCCGCCAATGTCATTGCCAAAATCCGGATCAGCCGTACCAGCTTTCACTTTTACACTGTCATGTAGATGAAAATTGATCATTTTCAATCGGTGTAGCAAACATGAGACTTTAACCCGCCGAATTCGCCGCAAGCGATCCACAAGAAAGCCCCAAAAATTTTTGTTCACTTAATGGGTAATTTATGATTATCATAAGCGCAAAACCTTCTCCTGTCAAACATTTTGCGCATCATAAAATGAGAAAATCGAGTTCATGTTGACCGGGCTTCCCGGGGAAAAAACAAAAACCAGCACCGCCTGCCGTGCGGCAAGGGGTGTTGGCATCGCCATGGGGCGCATCTAGAGGGGCAGCGAGGCGAAATTTACGATGTCTCAGCGTTGACAGGTGAAGCCTAACAAGGAACGACCTGAAAACTTCAACGTTTTAGCAATGTAAAGTCCTCGCTTGCAAGTTCTCATTGCCTGTTCCGTTTCAGCGATGCGGCCTGTATCTGGCATGTTTGTCTGCCGTTCAGTTTTTTTGACACTCATCCCGCGTTGAATATATCATAACCGTTATACTGAATATAAAAACAGGCTTTCGACCGTCCTTGGTAAGAACAATAGTTCGGACAGTTTTCGTGTGCTCCCCCCCTTTGTCCCCCGTAAACGCGGGGAAATGAAAATAGGACGTCTCATGTGTACTTCCCCCGCTTGCGGGGGATTGAGGGAAATCAAAACTGTCCGAAGTATTGATAAGAAGAAGGCTGAAGAATTCATGACTAGAACGGAAAGGACCTATACATGGTTGACATCCCAGATAAGATAAACGCTGCTTTATCTGATTATGTGACCAGACTTTCCCAGGAAATTCAGGTCCGCGCGGCTGTGTTGTTTGGTTCGTGTGCGACGGGAAAAATGAGAAAGATTTCGAGCACGAAGGCGATAACCCCTTTCTTCACGAAATCCTGACAACCGGCGTCAGAATCGCGTAATCTCCTATAAGAGATGTCACGAGCGAGACGCTCACCCGGCACGATAAAAATGAGAGATGCAGCGCGAAACTCCAGTTTCGCGCTGCATTTTCAAAGGAGCGTCAAAGTTGAGCCTTGACGCTCCTGAGACTGGCGTCAACCCAACTGCACAAGGCGGTATGCTTATTCGTTGAGAGCCTGGAGCAGATTATCTACCGCCATGGTGGTAGCGTTGTCAACGCTTTCTTCTGTGAATCCGCCGACATGCGGGGTGGTAATCACGCGTTCGTGTGAAAAGAGCGGACTGGCCTCAGGCGGTTCTTTGCGATAGACGTCAGTAGCAAATCCTTCAAGCTGTCCACTGTTCAGGGCCTCTAAAACCGCCTGTTCGTCAATCAGCGCGGCGCGCGCCGTATTGATCAGATAGACGCCTTTTTTCATGCGAGCGAGGGCGTCGCTTCCAATCAGCGGCTTTCCATCTTCCGGCGATGGACAATGCAGGCTGATCAGATCGGATGCTTGCAAGACTTCATCAAAGGAGCCAAAGCGAAAGTTCGGAGAAGGCGTGAATGAAGCGTCAGGATCCATATCATACGCGATCACCTGCATCCCAAGTCCGACCGCCATTTCAGCGACATATTTCCCGATTTTGCCGCATCCCACTATGCCAAGCGTTCTTCCGTACAGTTCGATGCCTTTTTTACGTTTCCATGCTCCGGCCTTGATGCCGGCGTCGCTTGCGGGAATGGCTCGCGTCAGCGTGAACAGGAAGCCGATGGCTAATTCCGCCACGCCGCGAGCGTTGGCTCCAATAGCTTTGAGGATTTTGATGTTGAGACGTTCGGCTGCTTCAGCGTCAATACTATCAATGCCCACGCCATTCCGACTGATTGCTTTTAATCCTTGCGCTGTTTCAAGCACTCTGGCGCTCACAGGTTCAACGCCTGCTAACATTCCGACACAGCCCGGCAATAAACGCAGCAATTCTTCTTCATTCGGCTGTTCGCCCGGCGTTGAGAAGATGACGTCATATCCTGCGGCTTTTAATTTCTCTAAGGCAGGATGTCCGTCGCGAGTTAAAGAGCGCGGCGTTACTAAAATTTTTTTCATCCTTTTCAGTGCAAACACTCGAAGACATGACGTTCGTAGTTCCGCCTTCAGGCGGAAGAACGCGCTAAAGCGCGAACTACGAACTGTATGGTCAGATACCGGTCTTCGGGTCTTTGCCGCTCACAGCGGATTACACGATTTCAACCTTGTTTCCGCGTTTGTAAATACGTTTTGGGAAGCCTTCTTCTTCAATATCGCCATAATTATGTCCGGCGTCTCCCGGATACACGTAGAATGTGATCAACGGCTCGTCGCCGACATTCACCGAACGATGCGCCCAATACGGAGGCACATAGACCACTCGTCCGCGCTCCATGTATTCAGCGCGGCATTCTCCCTCGGTCGTTTTCATGAGCATATAGCCTTTACCGCGCAGACAGAGATAAACTTCCGCAGCCTCCGGGATTTCGTGATAATGCCCTTTAGTCATGAAAAACTCTTCCCCGACAGTGCCGGGCTGTAATTTACTAAGACCAAATTGCAGGTGGCCGGCTTCCTGAGGCACAGCCTTTTCAAAGACTTCATAATGTAAGGGATCGCCTTGCTGAATAAGTTTTTCCAGGACGTCAGCATCGGCGTAATGGCCTTTCATGCTTGAGGCT
The DNA here is from genome assembly GCA_040772385.1 of Candidatus Vecturithrix sp. GTDB lineage: Bacteria > Moduliflexota > Moduliflexia > Moduliflexales > Moduliflexaceae > Vecturithrix. Next base: position 2,889,385 of record JAXGYF010000001.1, read on the forward strand.
TTCCGCGCAAGACGAGTGTCAAAGTCTTTCATGACAGCCTCAGCCAGATCGATATCAACTCCAAACGGTTCCATTAATAATTGGTCAATCATAATTGTTCTCCCCTGTAAATGAAATTTTTTTGTACATTGCTGTAAAAACCGAGTTTTTCGAAAAACTCGGTTTTTATCGTTGACTCCTGTTATCGCTGCCGAAATTGTTCAGCAATCTTTGATAATTCATCAAAAACCGGCCCCTCTGCGGGAATATTAATGTGAAAGACTTCGGCAATTACCTGGATCCAGCCGTGCAGGAAATAGACCCAGCCGTCTTCAATCTGAAGGTGGCGCTGCTGCTGCTGGGCGCGCGCCTGATCGAGAAAAAGCAAGTTCCCGCGATAATTGAAATCCCAGACAATCCCATGTTCCGGAAAAATCGCGGCGTCGGTGAGCGGCGACCCCGGAGCATCTTTACCCAATCCTGTTGCATTGGCGACGAGCGACGCTGGTTTCAGTTTGGCTGCAACAGCATCATTCTGTTCGGGAACAGGCGCGTGGATATATTCGACTGTTACATCGCTGTGTAGTTGGTGGTGAATGCGTTGGATTTCTTTAAGGCGGCCCGTACTTCGATTCGTCACGTAAATTTTTGATGGTCTGTTGCCGCCATGTTCCGGCTTCATCAGATAACAGGTTAATGCGATTGTTGCGCCTCCTGCGCCCATCAGCAGAATTTCGGCCCCGGTATTTTTCCAATAATTTTCCGTCAGAAAGGCTTCAATCGCCAGACCGCTGGAAATGGGATCTTTGGCATGTCCGACCAGTTTGCCATCGCGTTTTGAGATGCTGCTGATTTCGTCCATCAACATGGCATAGGGATCGAGTTCATCGAACATGTCTTTGCACGCTTTCAGGAGATCAATTTTATGCGTGGTCACCAGCGCGCCTAAGGAGTGTGGATCCTCTTTGATGAATCGGACGGCTTCGCGATAGTTCTCCGGCGTATCGTGGAGTTTGAAATCAATCCCTTTGAGCTGGCAAACTTCGACATTCAGATAATCAGCCCATTTCGGAAAGACTTTCATAATGGACGATTTTGAGGTCGTCACCCCGATAAAATACATCGTCGGAATCGGGGCTGGTACATAGATCTGTTTTCCCATAGTATTATTTCCTTGTAAATGAAATTTTCATTCGTGTGTGTAAGAAAACCGGGTGTTTTCGAAAAACCCGGTTTCTAAGCCTGACTCTTTTTTTCACTGACTGTATTGATGGCCTCTATAAATTCTGCATAATACGCAACGCGGTCCTGGTAGAAGGGTGTTTTGGTTTTGTCAGGTTCTGTTCTTGCGCCCATCTCGATCCACTGTTTTGACGCCTGTTCCAAATCATTGAATATCCCGGTTCCGAAACCGGCCAGAAGCGCGGAGCCAAGCGGCGCGCCTTCTTTGCGTTGAATTCGGACAACCGGAATCCCTAATATATCCGCCTTCATCCGATTCCACGCCTCGCTTTTTTCTCCTCCACCGGTAATCCGGATTTCCGTTGGCTGGAAATCCGTGTAGAGCGACTTCAGGATGTTCATGTAGATGCCATACTCTAACGCTGCTCCTTCAAGCACAGCCTTATACAGATGAGCAACCGAGTGACTCCAGGTGACTCCCAGCCAGGCTCCTCGTAAATATGGCTGTCCCGGGCACACACGTCCGGCAAAGTGCGGGATAAATAGCGGATCGGTTGCGGCCGGCTCAATGGCTGCGATCATCTGGTTGAGCGCGTCAAAGGAAATCAATTCTTCTTCCTTGCGCTTCCAATTCACCAGTTCTTTTCGAAACCATTCCAGATTCATGCCGCCGCCGTTAATATAGGCATACGGATGCCATAATCCAGGGGTTGCAGCCTGACCGCATCCCAGGGTTTTATTACGCAGATCAGGTTGCAGGTTGCGAGTGGTCGTGGCGAACACTGAGGCTGTTCCAGCCACGTCAACGCAGATGCCTTCCTGCGTCGCGCCGCAGGAAAGGAAACTCGCGGCCGTATCGCCGCAGCCGGCAATTACCGGTATCCCGGCCTGGATACCGCATTTCTCCGCCATTTCCGCAATAACCGTTCCGATGATTGCGTGAGAAGCCACAATGCGCGATAATTTGTTCATCTCAAGCTCAAACTGGCGGCATAAAGCGTCATCCCAGCGGTTGTTCCGGTTATCCGCAAAACCGGAGAAGTGCAGGTATGACGAATCAATAAAGGCTTGCTCTCCGTTTAAACCGCACAGACGCATCACGGCGTATCCTCCGGGCTGGACAAACGCGCGGATTTTCTTGAATACTTCGGGATGCTCATGCTTCCACCACAGAATTTTCGGTCCGTGATTAAAACTCGGCGGCCCTCCTGCTTTACGAACGATTTCATCGCCGGCCTCTTGCTGCATCTTCGTGATATACGGCGCACAGCGCGTATCTAACCAGGAATCGTAGGGCGTGACATGTTTTCCATCGGCGCCGACGCCCAGAATACCGGCCATTTGCCCATCAATTCCGATCCCGGCAATCTCGCCCGGCTGAATGTGCGCTTTTTGCACGCATATCTTGATTGTCGCGCACACAGACTGTACCTGGATTTCCGGATCTTCTTCGACAACTCCCGGCGACGGCTGTGAGAGAACCGAAGGTTGAAACGCCTCGGCCAGACAACGTCCATCTTGTGCAAATAGAGCCGCTTTTGTGCCTTGAGTTCCAATATCAATGCCAATCAGATATGTTGCAGGCATAATTATTCTTCGATGCTTGTTTTAATACAGATACTATATTGTGAGCAACCCTCCCGGAAGTTTCCTGCACTCCTGGATAATGTTAATTGAAGCTTGCGCGTTAATTCCAAAGCGTCTGACGCCCATCTTATACATTTCAACAAAAGTATCCAGTCCTCGAACTCCGCCAGAGGCTTTGACTTGAATTGCGTCGCCGACATGCGATGTGATGAGCGCGATAATTTCACGTGTCGCTCCGCCCGGAGCCCATCCTGTGCCGGTTTTGACAAAGGCTGCGCCGGCGCTGATAGAGTAATCGCATGCTCTTTTGATCTCATCAGGTGTGAGATAATAAACTTCTAAAATCACCTTGACCGGAATATTTTCGGCAGCCTCGACCAGGGCTTTAATTTCATCTTTAACATAGGCGTCTTTACCTGAGCGCAGCATGCCGAGATTCATCATCACATCCACTTCCCGGGCGCCATCGGTAATTAATTGTTTTGCCTCAAGGATTTTGAATTCCGTTTTGTGCGCGCCGGAAGGAAAACCAACAGGACCGCCGACCAGAATATCCTCCCGGTCGCTCAGCAGCTCGTGCAGATAACGCGTCCAACAAGGCAGTGCATGAACCGCGATAAACCCGTATTCTTTCGCATACTTGACAAGCTCCAGAATCTCAGTCTCGCCATGCGACGCCTGAACCGCGCTAATATCAATCATGCTTGCGATGTCTTTGGGCGATAATTTCATAGTTATTCTCACCTCTTTATATCTGAATCTTTGTCAGCCTATCCCCTAATTTCGATTGGTATGCCCCAGCTTGAATAAAAACAGGCAGGAGTTGTTCATAGATTTTGGTATGTTCAGGGATAGGCCGGGTGATGTTCTCAATCTGATGAATTTTGTCAATTCTGGTAAAATCAGACCACAATCCTGCCCCCACAGCCGCGACTGCCGCAGCCCCTAAGGCCGCTGCTTGTTGATCGATATTGGTTTTGATAATCTCCATGTTATACACATCAGCGTAGATTTGCCGCCATAGCGCGTTCTGGCTGCCGCCGCCGACCACTAAAAGTTGATCGTCTAAGTGTGTGAGTTTCCGTAATTCATCCAATGCCAGACGCAAGCCCATGGCAATTCCTTCCATAGCGGCCCGAATAATATCGGCTTGCGTATGCCCCAGATCCAGGCCGAGAAAGGCCCCGCGGATGTGGAGGCTGTCGTCAAGCGACGTACCGCCTCCCAGACTGGGATTAAACAGGAGTTTATGCGCGCCAACCGGAGATTGTGCGGCCAGGGAAAACATCAGATCATAAGCATTTTTTCCTTCGTTGGCGGCCTGAGTCACAAGGTTCTGGCACAATTGATCACGTACCCATTGAAAGCTTGTGCCCGATGAAAAAATCGAAAGGGCCGATGTAAATAATCCGGGGATAACGTGAGTGAACACATACGGTCGCGTGCGAGCATCGAGTAAGGGTTTTGACGAGCACACAGGAATCCAGCTTGATGACCCCAAAGAATTATACACCCGCCCATCTTCGATATTGCGAGCGCCCAGGGCCATACAGGAATTGTCAACGCCCCCGGCGACAATTTTCACGTTCTGCGGAAGTCCCAAAATCTGCGCTGCTTCTGCCGTTAAATCTCCAAGGACCTGAGTTGACGGAACGATCTCCGGAAAAAGCGATTGAGGGAGTTGGCTTGCCTGAATAAGCTGATCCGAATAATCCCATTTGAGTAGATCATAGACTCCTGTACCGGAAGCATAGGAATAATCGGTCGCAATACGTCCAGTCAGCCTGTAATTGATGTAGTCTTTTGTTCCGATAACTTTATCAATTTTGCTGAACATCTGGGGCTCGTGCTCCCGATACCATAGGATTTTGAACACCGTGTATAAAGGCGCAGGAAAGCCGTTTCCCGTCGTATAATACCATTGCTCTTCCTCGACGTTCTCAAAAAACTGTTGCGCTTGCTCAACAGCGCGCGCGTCTGACCAGATTGGAGTGTTTTGCCGGAGTACATTGCCGTGTTTATCCAGAAGGACCGCTCCCAGACTGTGACCAGAGATGCCGCAGCAAACAATCTTTTGTTTCTCAATCTCGGTTGCGGCAAGCAATTGTTTCGTGCTTTTCACCACTGCATCCCACCAATCCGCAGGGCTTTGCTCATGCCAACCAGGGTGCGGGTAAAATGTTGCATACCTCACAAACGTGCTTGCCAGGCATTCGCCATCCTGATTGTAAAGCGAGGCTTTATTGCCCCCGGTTCCCAGATCGTATGCAATAATATACTCTTCCATGCTGTATTCCCTTTTTTTTCTGGCGCAAGGTTGAGATGGTTTTTTTGGTATTTGATTATAATATCATGTAATGACAATATTACAATATTATGAACTTACGTATAAGAAAAATGAAAAATATCTGTCAAGGAAAAAATGTAAGGAATATATTTTCTAAGTGAGTATCAATAATTTTTGTCAGTTTTGACTGGCTGAGAAATCGGGTTTTTTCGAAAAAACCCGGTTTCTGATGTCCAGAGAAATTATTGATACTTACGTAAACAGATTTAAAAATTTAAATTTTCCCAATTTTTCCTTGACATCACATAAAATAAAGAAATATGGACAATATCATGTAATATTGTTATTACATAAAGAAGTCTGCTTCTAAAACCACTTTCTCTTCTAACGAAAATTCTGGTAAGAAAGTTGTGTGATATTGCCAGGATATTCGTTAACTTCAACATATTTCTCGGGAGGTACTATCATGGCAAAAAAAATCTTATTAGGTGTTTTGCTCGTATCAATGGTATTACCGGGACTGGCCTCTTCGGTGTTTGCAGCGGCGGAGGCGGTGGAACCCAAGATCCCTGAAGGATTTAAGTTTGGGACCTATACTCAAAAACCCTGGGAAGGGAAAACGATTCGAGTGGCGATGGTGGCCGAACCTCGTTCTGATGCGCTTGCCAAATTGGCTCAGGAGTTTACAGACCTGACTGGCATCAAAGTCGAATTTAACATTCTGGCCTATCCTACCCTGCAAGAAAAACAGATGGTGGCTCTGACTCAGGGCACCGGCGCGTATGATATTGTGCATGTGGATTGCGTGTGGGTCGGCCAATATGCCGGCGAAGGCTGGACCGTTCCTTTGGAAAAATTTATTGAACAGACCGATCCTGTCACGTTAGCAATTGATGATTTTATCCCTGCTGTATTGGAAGAACAGGGCATGTGGGACGGCCAGATTTTTGGCCCGCCCTTTATTCAAGCGGTATTCGGGTTACACTATCGCACTGATATTTTTGAAAAATATGGGATCAAAGTGCCGCAAACCTGGGAGGAGTTACGCGATACGGCCGAAATGTTGAATTTGAAAGAACCTGGTGTGTATGGGATCACCTTTATGGGGCGAAGGGGCGTGCAACTCCAATGTACGTATGACAATATGCTGTGGTCCTTTGGCGGCGAATGGTATGATGAAAACTATAACCCGACGATTAACAGCCAGGAGGCGGTTGAAGCGTTGGAGTATTTCAAATCGCTGATTCCGTTTGCGCCTGAAGGGGTGTTGACATACGATTGGGATGAAAATGCTAATGCCTTTGCGCAGGGAAGAGCTGCGATGACCATTCAGTGGCAGAATGCGGCCCCGATGTTTTATAACCCGGAAAAATCAAAGATCATCGGAAATTTTGAGTTTACTCTGGTGCCGGGAAAACAACAGTCCGATGGTACAATTAAACGGACGCCAACCTTTGGCGGCTGGAGTTTGCAGATTCCGAAAGATGCGCCAAACAAGGAGGCCGCCTGGGAATTTTTGGTCTGGGCCTCTTCAAAAGAATTGGATCCGCGTTTAGCCTACAGCCAGCCTGGTTCTCGGATCTCCGGTCTTCAGGATCCTGAGATGCAGAAGAAATATATTGAATATAAGGGCATGTTAGAATCGCTGCCTTTGGCCAAAGGTCGTCCGCGGATTGCCCCGTATGCCGAACTTGCCGATGCTCTGGAAGTTGCGCTCTCTGAAGCTATGACCGGAGCAAAGCCCTCACAGCAGGTTCTTGATGAAGCCAATGAAAAATTCAAGTTCATCATGAAGCAATGGGGACTTCTCAAATAGTCGAGTTTCAAGAACCTGAACGCTGGCGCCCGCTTTCCGAAGTGGACGCCAGCATTCCGTCAAGTTACACCTTGGCAAAACCCTGCATGTTGAGTAACTACAAGGATTTCTCATAAGCAAGGATGTGAATTGTTGCGAGAATCTGCCTGTGTGTGCCACTCAGGCAGGCGAGTCTCCGAAATTCTCAAAACACCATCAGCACAGAAGTATTTACAGGAAAAAATTGCTTATGCCAAAACAATCATTTTTCTCTATATTACGGCGGAAATATGTGTGGGTATTTTTTGTGGGGCCTGCTGTGCTTACCCTGGTCAGTCTGGTCATCTTTCCTATGCTTTTCTCGTTGAGCCTTAGTTTTCATCATTGGAATGTGATCCGGACAAAGGAATGGACCTGGGCTGGATGGGATAATTATCGAACCATTCTGTTTGAAGATTCCTATTTTAAGACTTCAGCCAAAGTGACCCTCTGGTATCTCCTGGGCACGGTTCCTATTCAGTTTCTTCTGGGATTATTGACCGCCTTACTCTTAAATCAAATCACAGGGCGAGTAATCGGGTTTTTACGGACAAGCCTGATTATCCCGACGATTATGACGCCTGTGGTTGTCGGACTGATCTGGCGTTTGATGTATAATCCTGACATGGGTATGCTCAATTATTTCCTCTCTTTATTCGGTTTTTCTCCGATAAACTGGACTGGTATGCCGGGCACCGCGCTTCCCTCGGTGATGATGGCTGATATTTGGGAATGGACACCCTTTATGGCATTGATCATGCTATCCGGACTTCAGGCTCTGCCTCTAGAACCTTTCGAAGCCGCCCGCGTTGACGGCGCGTCTTCCTGGCAGTCATTCCGTTACATCACGCTGCCATTTTTAGCGCCGACCATGCTCGTTGCTCTGCTGATCCGATTCATGGATGCGTTCAAAACCTTTGATCTGATCTTTGTGCTCACTCAAGGCGGACCAGGGATGAGTACCGAGATCTTAAATTATTATACCTATCGTTACGGATTTAAATTTTTTCATCTAGGTTATGCTTCCGCCTTATCCTGGCTCTTAGTTATTGTCGTGACGATTATCTCCATGTTGTTGGTGAAAAGAATTCGTTCCAAAGGAACGTATGCGGAGGGCGTATCATGAGTGTTCGTAAAAAGGTTACACTCAAAAGATTCCTGCTTATTATCGCCTCTATCGCGGTATTTTTTGTTATTCTGCTTCCACCGTTTTTGCTTGTGTTGACCTCGATAAAAACCGAATTGGATGCCCTGAGTTTTCCACCGAAATGGATTTTCCAACCTACCTTGCAAAACTATAGTGAGATTTTTGACACTTCGCCGTTGGCAGCTTATGGTGTTAACAGCCTGATTGTTGCGTCTCTCAACACCGCGATATGCCTGGTTATCGGATCGCTGGCCGCTTACGGCTTAGCGCGATTTCGGTTTAAAGGCTCTGAGGATCTGGCATTCTGGTTCCTGTCGGTTCGGATGATGCCCCCGGTGGCGGGAATTATTCCGATTTATATTCTTATGAAGAATCTGCGCTTGTTAGATACGGTCTGGTGTCTGATCATCGCGTATCTGACTTTTAACCTACCCTTTGTCATCTGGATGCTGAAAGGATTTTTTGAAGAAATCCCGCGCGAAATTGAGGAAAGCGCCCTCATTGACGGCTGCTCCGAATTTGGAGTTTATTTGAAGATTGCCCTTCCATTAATCGCTCCAGGTCTTGCAGCGACAGCAATTCTGGCCTTCATTTTTTCCTGGAACGAATTCTTATTTGCCTTAATCCTGACAGGAACCAAAGCCGTCACCTTGCCAGTCGGAATTATCGGGTTTATGAAAGAGACGGGGATCAATTGGGGCTATATGACCGCAGGCGGAGTGCTTGCTCTTATTCCGGTGCTTCTGTTTGTGATGTTCGTCCAACGACATCTCGTAAAAGGGCTTACCATGGGGGCTTTGAAATAACAGCGTCAGTACTCAGAACAAGTGCTTGAGTGGTTTAGAAAATTGACGAAATGATTACTTCTCTGGAATTTTAGAAAAGGTCTTGCTCTATTATATAAAGGAGCTTACCAGGGTAAACTCAGTCCGAGTTCCTGTTCTATTGCGTAAGCTTCTGCTTTTGTTAATTGCAGCGTTTGTCGCTTCATTTTCAACACCAGGTATTCGTTTTGAGAGAGTTTCTTGTCAATAATCGCCATTTTGAGTAATTCACGATATTTTGAAAGGCGGGCTTGTTCATCTTTTTCTTGAGCATGCAGGATTTGTTCGAGTTTCCTCGCAGACTGATAGCGTTTAGCAGGGGATTTTTCTAAACAGCGTAAAACAATGGTGTCAATTGATGGAGAGATCCCCGGTGGTTCGGGCGTGCTATATAGATGATGATAAGCAATATCCCCTTGAAGAAATGGTGGACTTCCAGTGAGCATTTCGTACAATACAATTCCTACAGCGTACAAATCTGAGGCGATCGAGAGCGATTCGCCACGCACTTGTTCGGGCGACATGTAAGGCAGCGTGCCGATTTGCGCGGTAAGATTGGTAAATTCCTGTTGTTTCAGAGCACTCATCGAGGCGATGCCGAAATCTCCAAGTTTAATGACACGCTTTTGGGTGATGAAAATATTCGCAGGCTTGATATCGCGATGTAAAATTCCGGCATCATGGGCCGCTTGCAGCCCGCGGCACAATTGAACAAGAATCGTTCTGGTTTGAGCCGCATTCAGACATTTGTGCCTGGCTAGCATATCGCGTAACGTGCCTCCATTCACAAATTCCATCGCAATGCACTGAGCCTCCGGATCGACATCGTAAATGTCTATGATATTCGGATGATCTAACTGCGCCGCCAGGCGAGCTTCATGGAGAAACTGCTCGCCATCCCCCGGAGACTGATTCACCTGGCGATATAATACTTTCAAGGCGACATCTCGTTTGAGTTTCAGATCAATAGCCTGATAGACGATTCCTGCGCCGCCGCGCCCTAATTCTCGTACAATTTCATAGCGTTTCTCTAAACAGGGATGGAAACGTGGTTGGAGAGACATGACGGTCGGGGCTGCCGTGATCACCGTCTTTTGATTTTTGTGCTCAGTCAGTTTGGTGAGACGTTCTAAAGCATCACGGTAAAAATAATCTGACGCCAACACGCGTTCGTAATATTCTACTGCTTTTTCCCAGGCCCCTTTTTCTTCAAAACAGGTTCCCAGTAAATAGAGTGATTCTTTTTGAAATTTCGGATGCGTACGCGTGATTCGCAGTTCTGTGATTGCATGACTCCACATCTTGCGATGCAGGTAAATTTGAACGAGTTGAAAGCGTGTTGTCATATCTAACAGGCTTTCTTCAACAGACTCTTCTAAAAACGGTAAAAAATCGTAGATCACTTCACCATCATCACGCTCATATACACTGACTTTGCGTTCGGCTTGAAGCTGTAAAAGCACATATTCCAACATTTCCGGCGTGGTAGGAAGGTTCAGGGTAGAGAAATCCTGCGCTGATAAATAGCCATTATGGCGAAACGCATGGATACGCAGGGATGTACACGTGCGTTTGTAAATTCTATTTTGTTCCATAAGTTCCAGATACTCTCAAATCATCAGTAACATTTTTTTGATCCATGTTTATGGATCCATCGCTGGCTTTTTTGAGGCTGTCAAGAGAAAAGCATCTGCAACTATTTAATAATTGCCTTCTCAGATTTCACCATAAGCTGTTCTTGAATATAGTAGAACATTTTCCTCCATCAATATCTTAGGAAAGTACGCTTTCTCTTGTTCTGTGCAACATATTTATTGACATGGAATCTATTTACTGTACTGTGCATTATAGAAGTTGATGTGAAAACGATGAAAATTTCATGTGTCTTGGAGTAACAATATGCCAGTGGAAATTATCTCTGTAGGAAGCGACTATATTATCCAACGATATCAGCATACAGGCGTAGCCGTCATTGCCAATCTTCTGTTGGAATCAGGTATTGAAATTGACTCTGTGAGTTCCGTGATCGGTCAGGAGTCTCGCCTGGAAGAGGTTCTACGGCAGGCCATTGAGCGTTCGACGCTGATTTTTGTTATTGGTAATGTGGGTTCCGGAGAATACGATGTCGCCAAGAAACTGCTGACCCGGATTTTACAAAAACGCCTGGTGCTGAACTATAAAGTTCTCGATGCACTCAAAAAGCAATTTGAAGCTCAGGGCGAAGTTTTTCCGCGAACTGAGGAAAAACGCGCCTTGGTGCCGAATCAAGCCGAAATTCTTGAAAGTGATCAGGGAATTGTTCCCGGATTTTTATTTTCTGAAGAAAACAGACATGTGGTGTTACTTCCGGGAGATGAAACAGACATCGAGTTTATGTTGAAAACACATATTCTTCCCCGACTGGACCCGAAAACGTTTCGCCTGGGCGCAGCAAGCGGGGTGATCCTGAGAAGCTGCGGTCTTTCTCTGGCACAGATCAAGGATCGCTTGAGACACCTTGAGCGTGAAGACCGGCAACAGTCGCTTTCTTACGTCAGCGACGGCGAAGAGATCTCCATTATTGTGAGTGTACGTGGCGATTTGCAACAGGAAGTCGAAACCAGATTAACCGCGTTAGAGTTGCAAATTCAAAAAAGACTCGGGAATGTCTTGTATGGCAGAGGCTCTCAGACCCTTGAGGAAGTCGTCGGACGTTTGTTGACCGAGAAAAAGCACACCCTTGCCCTGGCAGAATCTTGCACCGGAGGCTTGATTGCCAATCTGCTGACGAATGTGCCCGGGAGTTCAGATTATTTTGATCGGGGGGTGGTTTCGTATAGTAACGAGGCAAAGATTTCACTCTTAGATGTGTCTCCGAATATTATTGAACAGCATGGTGCAGTCAGTGCAGAAACGGCGATAGCAATGGCAGAGGGCGTGCGTTGGGTCGCGCAGACCTCTTATGGGTTAGCGGTGACCGGCATTGCTGGTCCTTCAGGCGGAACGCCAACGAAACCGGTGGGGTTAGTCTATCTTGCTCTTGCTTGTGATCGGGCAGAAACTCAATGGAAACGGTGTCAATTTTCCGGAGATCGCTTGTTAATTAAGAAACGAACAGCTCAAACCGCATTAGAGATGTTACGCCATCATTTACTGATTGGCAATTGACAATTGGCAATCGGCCATTGACAATTGACAATTTTATTGTTTCATGGATACTATACGATCATTTATTGCGATTAAGATTCCTGAACATATTCAGGAGAAACTTGCGGGGATTCAAGAGAAATTAAAACAGGCAGATGCCTATATTTCCTGGGTTAATCCGGAAAATATTCATCTGACGTTGAAATTTCTGGGAAATATTCAGGAAAAGCAGGTGCCTGACATTATCGCTGTACTCAATGAAAGCGTGAAAACCGTAGCTGCATTTCAGCTTCAGATTGGATATGCCGGAGCGTTTCCGAATTTACGCTTTCCGAGGGTTATTTGGGTAGGAGTAACAGATGACGAGCAGGATAGCCTGAAAACTCTTCAAGAGGATCTGGAGTCGCGTTTGACTCGTTTAGGATTCGAAAGTGAAAAAAGTCGTTTTCAACCTCACTTGACACTCGGACGAGTACGATCCCAGAAAAATAGAAGCAGCTTGCTGCGCGCGATTGAGTCTATGACGAATATCTGGGTCGGAGAAATTCCTGTGAACGCGATGTATCTCATTCGAAGCGAACTCAAACCCGCAGGTGCAGAGTATACGGATATTGCCGAAGTAAAAATTTTATCTGTGAGGTAGGGAGGAAGGAATAGGAAGGCAAGACGTAAGAATGGGAAGAAAACCGCGATCCTGCTTCTACTCCTTACTTTTTACTCTTTAAGCTATGCGAAATTTTTTGACAGAACTTACGAAACGTCGCCTGGTAGCTGATGGAGCCATGGGAACCATGCTGTTTGCTCGGGGGCTGCCTCAGGGGTGGTGCCCCGAAGAATGGGTGGAATCACATCCGGAAGACGTGAAAGCCATTCATCAAGCCTATTTTGATGCGGGCAGTGATATTGTGCTCACCAATACCTTTGGAGGATCTCCAATTAAATTAGCCAATTATGGCTATGCAGATAAAGCCGCTGCCTGGAATCAACGCGCTGCGGAATTAGCTCGGGAAGTGGCCGGTGCGGATCGTTTGATCGCCGGTTCAATCGGCCCGACCGGACATTTTTTGCCCCCATTAGGGACAATGACAGAAGAAGAGGCATATAATGGCTTCAAAATTCAGGCGATGGCTATGGAAGCCGGTGGTGGAGATGTCATCTTTGTCGAAACGATGACAGCGATTGAAGAAAGTGTGTTGGCCGTCAGAGCGGTGAAGGAGAATACAAATTTGCCGGTGGTCGCCACCATGACCTTTGAACAAAAGCGTAAAGGCTATCGCACAATGATGGGAATTTCGCCGGAAATGGCAGTTGAACAACTCCAAAAAGCCGGGGCTGATGTGATCGGCACGAATTGTGGAGCAGGACCTGAAGTAACTGTTGGCGTTTTGCGGGCGATGCGCGTCGTGACCGACGCCTACCTGGCCGGAAAACCGAATGCCGGTTTGCCGGAAATCCGAAATGGTAAAAACGTGTATCCGATGAGACCGGAGGAAATGGTTGAAAAAATGAAACCGCTGCTCGATTTGGATGTGCGCATTATTGGCGGCTGCTGTGGCACAAACCCTGAATTTCTGCAACAGATTGCAGCCATGGTAAAAGGCGCATGAATTTGACATTTTATCCTGAAGGCCAAACCGTTGAGATTGCTCCTGAACAAACTGTGTTAGAAGCAGCGCAGCAGATTGGCGTGGATATTGTTGCGACTTGTGGCGGCAAAGGGCGCTGTAAAAGCTGCCGCATCAAAATCCTGGAGGGAGAGTTTTCTCCCCCTACCGCTCAGGAATACAAGGAATTGGGAGAACACGGCATCCAGCGCCAGTTTCGTCTGGCTTGTCAGACAGTTGCCAGAAGCGACGGTGTGGTGCGTATTACGCCGCCAGTTGTTGAACGCGTTCATCAAATATTGGCGCACACCGAAAAATTGCGCTATCCCCTTGCTCCTGAGGTTTCTAAACATACTTTGACGTTGCCAGCGTTGACTCAGGAAGAACAAAGCTCTGATTTTGAGCAACTCCAGCAACAAATCTCAATCTCGGTTGATCGGATTGATGCTCGCGTGTTACAGCACCTTCCTACAGTGCTCTCTCAAAATTCCCGACATATCACGTGTGTGTGTCGGAACCGGCGCGTCATCGCTATTGAATCGGGCGATACGGTCGAGCATCTCTATGGTGTGGCGGTTGATATTGGCACAACCACAGTAGTCGGCTATCTTTTAAACTTGCACACTGGCGCAGAAATGGCGGTCGCTTCAGAGTTGAACGCCCAGGTTCTCTATGGCGGCGATTTGATGTCCAGAATTACCTTTGCACAGCAAGATCCTCAAGGATTGCGCAAATTACACGCCCGCATTATTGATACCCTCAATCGGATTATTGAGGCCCTGTGTGAAAGCGCCCGGATCGATCCTCAGCAGATTTATGAGCTGACGATTGTGGGTAATACTTGCATGCATCATCTATTTCTGAAGATTGATCCGGTGCACCTGGGTCTTGCGCCTTATCTTGCTGCAATTCGCCAGCGCTATGTTGTTACTGCGGTTGAAATGGGACTCAATCTTATACCGCAGGCGCGAATTGTCATGCTGCCTTTAATCGCCGGATTTGTAGGGGCCGATACGGTAGGAGTGATTCTGGCGACCGGTATGCATAAAAGCCGCGACCTGAAATTAGCGATTGATATTGGTACGAATGGCGAAGTCGTCTTAGGAACCAGCGAACACCTGCTGGCCTGTTCAACTGCTGCGGGTACAGCGTTTGAAGGGGCACAGATTACACACGGTATGCGCGGAGCTTCTGGCGCAATCGATCAGGTGCTGATTGACGACGATGTCCACTGTCGTGTAATTGGCGATGTCCGGGCACAAGGCATTTGCGGATCAGGATTGGTTGATGCCGCTGCCCAGATGTTGAACGCTGGTCTTCTCAATGCGATGGGACGTTTATTATCACCAGCAGAAATTGCCCGTCAAGGCAAAACGCTGCCAACAGCTCTGGAACGACGCTTTGCGAGTCAGGGACGGGAGAAGCATTTTATTCTATTGCATGGCGAAGAAACTGAAAGTGGCGAACCGATTGTGATCACCCAGCGCGATATTCGTGAACTCCAACTCGCCAAAGGCGCGATTGCCGCTGGAATTGCCACATTAATGCAAAATTTACACGTTCAACCAGAGGACCTGCATGAAATTTTGCTGGCCGGGGCTTTTGGCAATTATATCGCCAAAGAAAGTGCGGTTAGAATCGGCTTGATCCCTGAGATTCCTTTGGAACGTATTCGTACCATCGGCAACGCCGCCGGACTTGGAGCGCAATTAGCCTTGCTTTCAAAGAAAGCCAGACGTGAAGCCGGGCAAATCGCCAGAATGACCGAACATATCGCATTGACCAATAATTCTGCGTTCCAACACACTTTTGCCGAGGCGATGGCCTTTCCTGGCAAATAAAATGGAACTTATTGGTTCGTAGTTCCGCTCCGAAACAATAAACCGAATACTCATGATTATCAGCGCCAGCCGCCGTACAGATATTCCCGCTTTTTATGCTGAATGGTTCATGAACCGTATTCGCGCCGGATATTGCGTGGTGCCGAATCCATTTAATCGTACACAGGCATCATCCATTTCCTTGAAACCGGAAGATGTAGATGTGATCGTGTTCTGGACCCGGAATCCTAAACCGCTGCTGCCTTTCTTGCCGGAACTTGATCGGCGAGGATTTCGCTATTATTTTCAATACACCTTGCTCAATAATCCTCCTGAACTTGATCCTCATGTGCCACGATTGGAATCAGCTCTGCGAACCTTCCAAGAGCTTGCCGGTCAAATTGGACCGCAACAAGTGATCTGGCGCTATGACCCGATCGTGTTCAGCCTGAAAACGGATGCCCATTTTCATCTGGGCTGCTACCGGCAGATCGCAGGAGCCTTGCAAGATTCTACGCTGCGTTCGGTGATCAGTCTGGTCGATTCGTATCGCAAGACCCATAAACGTATGGAGGAATTCACTCGCCAGGGTATGGAGATTCTGGCATATACGGAACAGCCGTTGCCCTGGTTTGCTGATCTGATGCGCAACCTTGCGAGGATCGCCCGTGATAATGGCATGGAAATAGTCAGTTGCGCTGAAGAAATTGACTTGCAGCCCTACGGCATTCGTCCCGGCAAGTGCATTGATGACGAATATATTGCGCAGCTCTTCGGCCTTGAGGTCACACACCGGAAAGACAAGAGTCAACGAAAAGCCTGCGGATGCGTGGAGAGTCGCGACATCGGCATGTATGACACTTGCGTCTCTGGCTGCCGCTACTGTTATGCCACCAGCAGTTTCGAACGTGCTCGAAATAACTTGCGAAAACACGATCCGACTTCTCCCTTCCTAATTAACGTGCGTTCGGGATAAGTTTTTTCTGAAATTTGACATTTATTCCACTTCGCGCCAATCCAGAAACAGCTTAAATTGTTTGAGCTTGTCCGAATCCATTCTGATCGTAAAACTTTTGCGGTCACCTGGTTTTAGCAGTCCTGATAATGAGGTTGTTTCAGTTCTGATATGAAAATGGTATTGATCGTACCCTTTTGCAATCACCTGAATATCTCTTGCGATCCAGGTGCCGGTGTTTTTTACTTCGCCTGTAATGACCACAACCTCTTCATCTTTTTTTTCAGCATATTCCCAATCGTCAAATTCGACCTCGACCTCTTTCCAGGTCAATGGGCCGGTCTGTTTGATATTTTGTACCGATTCTAAAGCGTATAAATCCACCCGTACTGGCGCAGCATTCATCTCAACCTGCGATCGCTCAGCCAGTTCTTGTTCCGTGAGTTTCGCAGAGGCATATTGCCGCAACGCGGTGATCGGCATGGCATAGGTGATATGTTCGGGAATGCGACGACCGTGCGAATCAAAATAGAGATAGGAAATGCTTACGGTCACGGTTTGCAATTCTGAATTGACAGGTTGAGAGGTCAAAGCACGGCCTAATGCTTTTGCTAGAAAAGTCACGTGTTCAAAAAAGATCAGGCTGGCGCGAATGTCCTGAGAATGGTAGAGAAACGCATTGGTAATCTCCTGGATGGCACATTCCAATTGTAGAACTTCAGGAGTAACATCGAGGCGCTGAAGATGCAGGCCCAGAGTTTTTGTCCAGGTCTCATAATCGAAAACCAGCGTATCTACAAGTTGTTGCTGTACATCTGGTTCAAGCGGTTTTTTTGACAAACAATGGGAAAAATAGATCGTGAGTACCTCAGGTGCGGATAAATTGGTGATTCTGGCGAGATCTTTGATCGGCGTCTCAGGAGCATGGGTGACAATAAATTCGTGTTTCTGCGCTGCTGTCGTGAGTATCGGCGCCGGTGTAAGAATCTGATCTAACAGCGAGGACACTACCGTTTGATCAAACATTTGCATTCCGGTTTCACCAAGGATGCAATGAATTCGGCTGGTGCGGGGTTTCGCGCTTGAAGTCGTATTCCCCTCATAAGACTTATTTACCGGATAACGTACAACGGTTTCAATCTCAAAGATAACCTGATCTTTCTTGTCCTGAATCTCTTTGATGGTTACGATCTGCCCTGGCTGAATGCCCTGGCCAAAGGTATGAAAATCCAGATCTCGATCAATCTCCTCCAAATCTTCCAACGTATATTCATCGCCGGAATTTCCGGATTCCCAGAAAGAAGCGTCAGTTTCATACCAGATTGTTTGGGTTTGGTCAATAAAGATTCCGGTCGGACTGCGCCCTTTGACTGAATTATTCGTATATTCCAGATTATAGCGACTTCCCAGATACATCTTTGCCAGATAGGTGTTATCAACAAAGGTTGACCGTAAGGCATCTTTCGTAACAGAATCCAATGGGCCTGCGCAACCGCTCATGAACAAGCAGCAAAGTTGAATCAAAAACATGAGAATAACATTCAGCCGGTGATTGATAATATGTTGCATGTGAATTCCTCTTAAGTAAGTATAAGCAAATTTCTTGAACTTTAGGTTGAGAAAAAATGCCACTATCAGGCAAAAGCCAGGAAACCCTTGCTTATAAAACATCCTTGTAGTTACGTAAGCCAGTATCAATAATTTTTTTGGACATCAGAAACCGGGTTTTTCGAAAAAACCGGGTTTCTCAGCCAGTCAAAACTGGCAAAAATTTATTTAGTCATGCACGTTACGCACTATCCCCTTGTTTCCTCCGCTTGCGGGGGGGGGAAATCAAAACTGTCCGGAGTATTGCAGAGAATACGCCTGTTTTTATCATCATCAGACCAATTTATTATCATGTTGAAAATTGTCAATGACTTGTTGCAGAAAAACGCTCTACACTGAATTTATAGTTCACACACACTTTTTCTTGACTTCATACCTTAAATTTAACGATAATAGCACTCTGAAAAATGAAAAAAGAGAACTTACCCGTGAAGGAGTGACCTTTTATGAAGCAGGAGAAGCACGAAACGACGACAACAGCGATAAACCCTGATACTACAATTTCACAAAAAAAATGGTATCATTTCAATCTTTTTCAGAAATTTGCTTTGATTTTTTTCTGCGTGGTGGCATTTCCGGTGATGTTAATCGCCTTTCATGTGGTTTATCAAAGTAAACTTTCCATTCTGGAAAGCACCAAGCCATTGCTTGATGTCGTGACAGCAGCCATGAAAAGCAGTACGCAGAGCCAGCAGAAACAAAGTGAAGCCGTACTTGAGATGGCTCATCAGGAATTTGCCAAAATAGGCAGCGAGATGCTGACCAATCTGCAAAATCGCTTGATCGACGCCAATACCAGCTTATACGCTCACAGTATTCAAACAGTTGCCTCTCAATCGCAGTCTATTTTAGAAAATGAATTACGCTCATTAAATACGGAAATCGCTGAAAGAGTTGGCGAGATGAGTAAACAGTTTATTCAAGAATCCAAACGCATTCTGAACAATTTGTCTTCCAAAATTGACATGCTTCAATTACAAACAGGAGATGGCGGACAATTGTGGGATATCCTGCTGTCTCACGAACAGTTTGTCTATCTTGATATTGTTGAAAGTTCCGGATCGCGAGTGGTTCAGGCGGCAAAACAACTCCATTTTTTTCAGCATGACGAAGCCCTTGTGACCGATCGAGAACCTTATCTGAGCTTTGCCCTTTCAGGCGAAGAAGTGGTGACAACAGAATTAGGAGAAAGCGGCGTAGCCTTTCTCCGGTTTTTCATTCCGATTAAACGTCAATATAAAACTCTCGGTGTGATTTTTGGTGTTGTCAGTACATTTCCGTTGAGAGATCAGATTCATGCACATTTTTTTAATCATAGTGAGACTATTTATATTATTGAGCGTCAAGGAACCATGGTCTATCCTTCTCCTGGTGAGGCCTCTATTCCAGAAGCAGTTGAAGAGTACTTGTCGCTTTTAAAAGAGAACAAAGAGAGTCGGGGAAATCTGAAACAAAAAGAGTTGATGTTTTCGTTTACCACCGAGGAATCGGCGAAATGGAAAATTATTGTCGCGCAGCCGCTCGAGTCTATTGCGACCAGTATTGCGCCTCTGGATGTCATGATTGCAGAATATACGCAGAGCATTGACGAGCAATTGCACCGCATGACTCAAGAAAATATCATGCAAATTACTGAGGAACTCTCGAAAAATATTGAAGCCCGTAAACAGGAAAATCGACGTAATATCCAAACACATTACGATACTTTTGCCGCTGCTCTTGTGGATGATGTCACCGAAAACATTTCGCTTGCGGCACACCATGTGTATAAAAAGACCGTATACTATATGATCCCGATGATTTTGGGGTTAGGGATTCTGGCGGTCGTTATTGGTATTCTTGTGGCAGGCAGAATTATCAAACCGATTAAAAGCATGGCGACCGTCGCCTATGATATTTCGAAAGGCAACGTGACGCAGGTAGTCCCAGAAGTGCACTCGCACGATGAAATCGGCTTGCTTTCCCAATTATTTCATGAAACCACTGACTATTTATGGAATATTGCCAAAGGCGCGCAGAAGATTTCTGAAGGGCAATTTACCGATGAGGTACAGCCTGTATCAGAGAAAGATATGTTAGGCATGTCGTTTAAAAAAATGACATGTTATCTGCGCGATATCTCTACTCTGGCGATTGACATTTCAACCGGAAATTTGAGCCAGATCGTGACCCCCAAGTCCGAGCATGATCTGTTGGGCAATGCAATTTATCAAATGACCCAGTATTTGCAAAATATTGCTCAGGTTGCCAGAAAAGTTGCCGGCGGAAATTTGAGCGAGATCTCCCAGCCGCGATCCGAAAAAGATTTTCTTGGAAATGCCTTTGCTGAGATGATTGCGAAATTGCAACACCTGGTGTCAAAAATTCGGAGTGGCGCAAATCAATTGGTTACGTTAAGCAGTGAAACACTCGAACGAGCCGAGGAAGAAGCTGAATCTGTGGAAAAAATTTCGTTATCCGTTGAAGAAACCTCAAGTTCGATGAATGAAATGGCGGCCACAATTGGCGAGGTGAATGAGCGCATGACACAACTGTCTTCTTTTGTCGGTGAAACCTCCTCTTCAATTGAAGAATTAAACAGTTCAATCCGACAGATTGTGTCTCATGGCGAACAACTCGCAATGGCTTCTGAAGAAACATCGACTTCGATTCAACAAATTTCTGCATCGCTGCAACAGATTGCAGATACCTCAAAATATTCCAGAACTTTATCGGAGGGCGCCAGACAGGATGCCATAAATGGCCGGGATGCTGTCGAAAAAATGATTCAGAGCATGAATGTCATCCAGCACATGGTAACAGTGACAGCTGATGCCATTCAGCATTTGAATACTCGTACGGAATCCATTGAAAAAATCCTGGATGTGATCAAAGATATTTCTGATCAGACCTCATTATTATCCATTAATGCTTCTATTATTGCGAAAAAAGCTGGGGAACGAGGGCGCGGATTCAATGTGATCGCGGATAAAGTCCGTAAACTCGCCGATCAGTCGAACCTGTCTGCCAAGGAAATTGCCAAAATCATTCGCGATGTCCGGAAAGAATCCGCCCATGCGGTGGAAGTCGTATCTATGGGGCATGAAAAAGTTCTGGAAGGGGTGCAATTAGCAGAATCAGCCGGGAAGGCGCTGGATAAAATTATTACAGGCGCCAACGAATCTTCAACTGTGGTTGCTAAAATTGCGGAAACCACGGATGAGCAAACCAAAATCAGCCATCATATTATAACATCAATGGAACATGTGGTAGAGATGGTTAATCAAATTAAAGTTGCAACAAAAGAGCAGGAACAAAGTTCGACCTATATTATGACTCAGGCTGAACACGTACTGCTATTGTCGCAGCAAGTAAAACAAGCAACATTGGAACAAACTGAAGTTGTGAAACATGTGTCGTTAGCCATGGATGATATTCGAATTCTCATCCAAATGACTTCTGAGCGCGCCAAAGAATCGGCTCAGGCAGCCTCAGCGCTTTCTCAACACGCTGATGCGCTGAAAAACCTGGTGAGTCAGTTCACCCTTTAACTTCCGTCGTTATTCATACTGCGCCATGCGTAGTCTTCATCACGTATGATGCCGCATGGATAACCCTTGAATGCATGGTACAAATTGTTTGTCTGGGAGAGTTACTGATTGATTTTGTCTCATTAGAATCGGGAGTATCTCTGGTTGAAGCATTTTCCTTTCAAAAAGCGGCTGGCGGAGCGCCGGCCAATGTGGCTGTCGGATTAGCCCGGTTAGGGCACGAGGTCGGATTCGTCGGCAAAGTAGGCGCAGAAAGTTTTGGAGACTTTCTGGTGGGTGTCTTACGCGAAAATCATGTAGATGTATCTGGTATGGCCGTTGACTATGAAGCCAGAACCATGTTAGCGTTTGTCTCACTGACCCACGAAGGAGAGCGAGATTTTATGTTTTATCGTCATCCGTCGGCAGATATGCGGTTGACCCCGGAAGAAATTCCGGAAAGCCTTATTGCGAATGCCGCAATCTTTCACTATGGTTCGATTAGCTTAATTTCCGAGCCTTGTCGCAGTGCAACCTTTCATGCGCTGGAAATTGCCAGGAAAGCAGGATGTCTTATCTCTTATGATCCCAACCTTCGACTGGGACTCTGGGAAAATGAGGAACAGGCCCGGCGCGAAATGCTGCATGGCATGGCGCATGCTGATATTGTGAAAATTAATGATGATGAACTCGAATTTCTCACAGGCACTCGAAATTTTCAGGAAGGCGCAATTCGATTATTGGGCTATGGCCCCACATTAGTCATTATTACCTTAGGGAAAAATGGATGTTATGTTTACTCGGCCTCTGCTGAGAGCAGGATGCCAGGATTTACAATTCAGGCTGTAGATACCACAGGGGCGGGTGATGGATTTGTCGCAGGTTTGCTTTCAGGGCTTCTCAGCCATCTTCATCCGCATGAACCATTTGTCGTCCCAGATAAAGCCACATTGGAACACATGTGCCGGTTTGCCAATGCTGTGGGCGCAATGACTTCATTAAAACGAGGGGCGATCCCAGGTTTACCCTACCGGAAAGAGGTCGAAGCATTTATGAAACAGATGTAAAACCTTCCAGAAAGTCGTAACGACTTGCACGACATAAAAAATTTTGTTCAGTATGCAACGAGAGGCAAACGAAACAAAGGAGGACGCTGGTTGTATGGAAAAAACATTACTCTTAAATGCCACGTATGAACCCCTTCGAATCATCAGTTGGCAGAAAGCTGTCACTTTGTTCATGCTTGAGAAAGTCGAGATCCTAGAGGCCTATGATTACATAATTCACAGCGTATCATTTTCCATACAACTTCCTTCTGTGGTGCGATTGTTACGATTTGTCAACTGGCATAAAGATCCTGTAAAATTCTCACGAAAAAATATCTATTTACGTGATCACGGCCAATGTCAATATTGCGGAATTGATTTACAACCGAAAGAGATCACCTACGATCACGTGATTCCTCGATCTCAGGGAGGGACGACCTGTTGGGAGAATGTGGTGACCTGTTGCATTGACTGCAATCGCCACAAGGGAGGGAGAACTCCGCAGCAAGCCCATATAAAATTGCTATCGAACCCACGCAAACCAAAATGGCATCAGGCATTCAGATTGACACTCGGTCTTAGTAAGATGCCCGAAAGCTGGCACGATTATTTTTACTGGAATGTCAAACTTGAGGAATAGAGACGGTTTCTTTGAAAAATGAGGGAATCAATTTTTTTGTCTGACCGGTATCGTGAATTCATCAATCGAAAGAAATTTGGCGTTTTATTTCACTAATGAAAAAAAACTATTGACAATTTTTTATCTTTTTTTCATGCTCAAATAGATGGTATGATAAAAATGTGGAATGAAAGCATATCGCATAATTTTTTCCGATACCCTGGGTGAGAGAGTCAGTGAAAGAGATTCCTTGTGTGAGTTCAGCGCGCATACAATCCCCAAAGGTGAGGGGGGAGATTGGTGTGCGTTGTAAAGGGTTTCTCTGTCAAACTTTTGTTTGTTGACATGTCAGACCCTATAATTATGTGTGTATGGAACATACACAGGGGAAAGAGCAATTACTTCAATTTTATCAGGAGGGTTTTTGAATGTCAGAGGTTATTTTAAAAGATTTAGTCAAACGATACCCCAACGGTTTCCAGGCGGTAAATGCTATTAACCTGGAAATTCAGGATAAAGAGTTTGTTGTCCTGGTTGGGCCGTCAGGTTGTGGGAAATCAACCACGTTACGTATGGTCGCCGGACTGGAAGAAGTGACGGATGGGCAGATTTTAATTGGCGACCGCGTTGTGAACGATGTCGCTCCAAAAGATCGCAATATTGCGATGGTGTTCCAAAATTACGCGCTGTATCCGCACATGGATGTGTACACCAATATGGCGTTTGGCTTAAAATTGCGGAAATTTCCGAAAGACGAGATTGATAAACGCGTCAAGGATGCTGCCGAGATTCTGGGGATCACTCAATTATTGGATCGGAAACCCAAACAACTGTCCGGTGGACAGAGACAGCGTGTGGCTGTGGGACGAGCCATTGTACGCGACCCGGAGGTATTTTTATTTGATGAGCCGCTCAGTAACCTCGACGCCAAATTACGCGTGACGATGCGCGCCGAATTATCGAAATTACAACACAGGCTTGAGACCACCATGATTTATGTGACTCACGATCAGGTGGAAGCCATGACCATGGGCGATCGCATTGTTATTATGAAAGATGGTTACATTCAGCAAGTAGGCGCGCCATTGGAAGTATATGATTTCCCGCAAAATGAGTTTGTGGCCGGATTTATCGGCAGTCCGCCAATGAATTTTTTCAGGGCCAAGTTGGTGAAAGCTAACGGAAATCTGGCGGTCGATATGGGAAGTTTCCAACTCAAAATCCCTGCTCAGTATACCTCATTCTATGATACATACCTGGATAAAGACGTCTCCTTTGGTCTACGCCCTGAAGATATTGCCGATATTTATCCGGAAGATGAAACCTGGGAAAAATTTAAGGCAGTTGTAGAAGTGATCGAACCTCTTGGCGCAGAAATTATTCTGGAACTGAGTAAAGCTGAACATTCTTTTGTCGCTCGAGTTGCTCCCCACTCAAAATCGAAGCTGAATGAAGAAGTGACTGTCTATTTTGATATGCGTAAAATGCACCTTTTTGATCCGGAAACCGGAAAAGTTATTGTTCGAAAATAAACAAGCGTATCAGACTTCCAGGCAAACAAACCGGATTTCTTTATGAAATCCGGTTTGGAAAATATACTGGGGTCTTTCCCTGTTTTTTTACCAGCCCTCTTCCCGAAAAAACCTTGACAAAGCTCTGATAATCTACTATAAATCCTACACAACTCAATAAATACCAGTCGTTGTTGAGTAAAATTGGATAATGAGCACGTATTGTTTGATTGGGAACCTTTTTGTCAGCGTAAGGAGCGAAGGACGCTATTATGAATTGGGGGTACATACTTTGTATTGACGATGATTTGATGGAACTGAATACCCTCGCCAATCAACTTCAGGAAGAGTTTAGCCGCTCGCATATCGTCTATAAAGCCGAAAGCGCCGAAGAAGCAACCCTGATCATGGATATGCTCCAGGCCGCTCAGAAACAGATCGAATTAATTATCTGCGATCAAACGATGCCCGGTATTTCTGGTTCAGCATTTTTAGATGCAGTTCATCAAGTAAATCCGGAAATCATGAAAATTCTCTTGATCACCCCTCAGGAGAATATTTCCCCTACGTATCTTCTTTCACGCGCCACCGTGCATAATGTTCTTGAAAAGCCCTGGCGGCGCGAACATCTGATTCTTACCGTTGAATCGCTCTTAAAACTCTATTCTTTCTCACAACATGTTGAAGAGCTTCAGGAAATCAGCCTTCAATTCGGTCCGATTTTTGATCTGCCGCAACTGTTGAGAAAAGCGATTGCATATATTGAAAAAATGACCGCAGCGTGGAAAGTTGCAATCGCGATTACCGACGGCAAATCCATCGTGCCGACCTTGTATATATCCAATGCCTCTGAGCGCATAGAGAATCAGCCTCAAAAAGAGAAGGTCGAACGCCTGTTCCGAGAAATTTTTTTAAAACGCAAAGAACCGATAGTGTTTACCAACGCTTATGACAATAAGTATTTGAAGCAATTCGACATCCCTGACTGGTATAAGGCAAACCATGTTGTTTGTATCCCCTTATGGCGCGATACCTGCTTTTTCGGGGTTATTTACATGGCTGATAAAATTTCCGGTCTGCCTTTTTTCCGCGAAGACATTATGTCGGCCAAAATCATCGCCTATCAACTCATTTCCGGCCTGGAAAATATTCGGTTAACCGAAGAGAAGCTGCGAATGGACCGTTTTTCAACGGTGGGAAACATGGCCAGTGAAATTATTCATGACTTAAAAGGCCCGATGACGAACATCCTGGGGTTTGCCGAATTATTGGCATTAGAAAAAAGCTCTTATCAGGAACAAACCCAATACGCTCACATTATTACGACCGAAGTCGAACGCATGGTTGAAATGGTGGAAGAAATTTTAGAATTTTCGCGAGGCGATAAAATCAAATTAAATCTTCAGCCATGTGAAATTGATCCGTTCATCTCTGAGGTGGTAGAGATGTTAAAACGAACGTTTAACGGGAACAAAATTCACTTTATGACAAAACTTCATTGTAAAAGACCTATCTACGCTGATAAAGAGAAGTTAAAACGCGTGTTTTTCAATATAGCGAGTAACGCCAAAGAGGCATTACAAGAGGAAGGGAAATTTTCAATTAATACCTATAGTCACAATCAGACTCATATCGAGTTTCGTATAGCCGACAGCGGCGCTGGTATTCCTGAGCATGTAAAAGAGAATATCTTTGAACCTTTTGTGACCTATGGCAAAAAACGCGGCACCGGCCTGGGCATGTCGATTGCCAGAAAAATTGTCACCGATCACGGAGGAAACATCTGGGTTGAAAGCGAAGAAGGCACTGGTACGATCTTTTATTTTACCATTCCTTTTGTCCGAAATACCAAGCAGTAAATACGTATGAAATGCCTACTCCTATTGATAAGATTCTCGGAGTCGGAGTCTATGAAACTCAGAAAAGTCAGTTAAACCGTCCTTCCCATTCCTTTTTCACGGTTTTCCGATCAGTGAGGAGCACATCGAGAACGAGTAAGAACAGGGCGATTCCGAGAAAGTATTGATATTGTTCTTCATAGTGCGTGACCAGGTGAGTCTCGCGTTCCGTTTTGTCCAGACGAGCGATTTCATCGTAAATTTTTTCTAACTCAATACTGCCAGATGACACATAGTAAAACTGTCCGTCAGTCAATACCGCAATTTTTTCCAGCGTGAGTTGATCGAGCTTGCTCATCACCACATTTCCGTCGCGATCCTTTTTGTAGCCTGTCAGAGTTCCTTGTTCATCGCGTAAAGGGATTAATTCTCCCTTTTCTGATCCGATGCCAATGGTATAAATTTTTACTCCGTGTTTTTCCGCATCTTCAGCGGCTTTTAAGGGATCGCCCTCATGGCTTTCGCCATCAGTGAGCAAAATAACGACTTTGGAACTGCCTTCGGTCGTGTTTTCAAATGCTTTGAGCGACATGCGGATCGCTTGCTCAATCACTGTGCCAGGTACAGAGATGCTATTGATATCTACCGCCTCTAAAAATAATTTTGCCGCACTATAATCAAAAGTTAAGGGACATTGGATGAAACTGGTTCCGGCGAAAATTACAATGCCCACCCTGTCGCCGCGTAATTTGTCCATCAGGGCCGAAATTTCATGTTTGGCGCGGGTTAAGCGATTCGGTTTGATGTCCTCAGTCAACATACTTAATGATGTATCCAGAGCAAACACTAGATCAATGCCTTCCGCTTTCACGGGCACGGCATGAGTGCTGATTTGCGGACGAGCAATTGCCAATCCCAGAAAAAGAAAGGCTGTTAATAACAGCAGGATTTTGAGTCTCTGCCGCCGCCGGCTTACAGTTTCAGCAAGTCGGATAATCAAGCGATGTTCGCCAAAAAGTTCAAGGCTTTTCCGCCGTGCTCTGGCGGCCCACCAGAACAACAGCAAAGAGATTGGTATAAGCCATAATACGTGTAAATAACTCGGATAAGCAAAACGCATATACGTCTTTTTCGAATTTGGACAGGTTCGAGATTTCAGACGTT
Organism: Candidatus Vecturithrix sp.; assembly: GCA_040772385.1. Taxonomy (GTDB): domain Bacteria; phylum Moduliflexota; class Moduliflexia; order Moduliflexales; family Moduliflexaceae; genus Vecturithrix. The sequence goes on from JAXGYF010000001.1 coordinate 2,917,025, forward strand.
TCTTTATGGAATTTTCCTGAACCTCGTACTGGTTAACACAATTTCAACACACAACAAACCGAACGCCGCGTAAGCCAGGTAGGGAAATAATTCCACATACTCTTTATATTGTTGTACCTGAAGCTGGCTTTTTTCCAGTTGCTCGATTGCAGTATAAATCTGGGCCAGGCTTTCGGCGTCAGTGGCCCGGAAATATTTCCCGCCAGTGGTTTCTGCGACTTGCTGCAGGGTGTCTTCATCGAGTTCAGCTTGAATTGGCACACGGCGTTTTCCAAAAAGCGGATCATCTAGAGTAACATACGCCTGTCCTTTTGAACCTGCGCCAATAACGTACATTTTGAGTCCCATGGCTTTCGCTAGATTGGCGGCCGTCAGAGGATCGATTTCACCGCGATTATTGACCCCATCAGTGAGCAGAATAATGACCTTACTTTTAGCTTCGCTATGCCGTAAGCGGTTGACGCTATTGGCAATCGCCATCCCAATCGCGGTCCCATCTTCCTGGAGTATGCCGATGTGGACTTTATCGAGCAGGGCAAGGAGCACGTCATAATCCAGAGTTAATGGCGCTTGTGTGACGCTGTGACCGGCAAAAATCACCAGGCCGATGCGGTCATTTTTACGACCGCGAATAAAATCTGCTGCAACTTTTTTGGCTGCTTCCAGGCGATTCGGTTCAAAGTCTTCAGCCTGCATACTTCCCGACACATCAAGCGTCAGGATAATGTCAATCCCTTCGGTGGTGATCGATTCTTCCCCTTTGCTCGATTGAGGACGCGCCAAGGCTATAATCAATAGAATAATTGTCAGCAGGCGAATCGCAGAGAAGAGGCCATAATACCGCGCAAGGCCGACAGGAATCGCCTGACGTAAACGCGAGACATTCGAAAATCGAAGCGCGCTGCGCTTTTTCTCGTGTTGTTCTCGTAAATATTTGATCAACAACGGAACAAGCACGAGCAAGAGTAAAAAAAGGCTGCTTGCAAATCTCATAGTTCCGATATCAGTTTTGTTAACAGGTACGTAGTTTTCGGTTTAGCGAATTCTTTCACCTGAACGCTGAACTACGAACCTCCGGTTTCCATGTTGGGTACGAGCTATAAAGGGTGTGGAAAAATGTCAAGAAAAACTCTTGTTTGACTGGAAAAACGGACGGAGAGAAAAAACTGATCTGATGTTGCTTGACAGTCCGGTCTTATAAGATATACATGGCATTATAAATAGAAATCCGGCTTTTTGATAGTTTAGGAAAGTGTAAAAGATAAGTTCACCAATGAGAAGCCAGATTTTTCCGAAAAACCTGGTTTCTTGAGTTTGACAAAAGCGAGAGTTATTTTTTACACTTTACTTATCTGAGAAAATTCCAGTGGTGATATTTTTTCTGAAAGGATTATCATGCAGTATAAGGCGATCTTGTTTGATCTCGACGGTACCTTGCTTGATACGCTGGCGGATTTGGGAAATTCCATGAATCGTGTGTTAAGGGGGCAAGGATTTCCGGTACACCTGCTTGACGCCTATCGTTATTTTGTCGGCAATGGGACCAGGATGTTAGTGACGCGCACTCTCCCTGAAACTCACCGGGATGAAAAGACGGTAAAACGCTGCCTCTCCTTGTTTCTGGAAGAGTATGAGCAGCATTGGCAGGATGAAACTCGCCCTTATGACGGCGTACCAGAAATGTTGGATGCGTTGCAGGCGCAAGAATTGGAATTGACAGTATTTTCGAATAAGCCTCATGATTTTACCGTATTGTGCGTACAGAAACTTCTTTCAAAATGGCGATTTCGTGTAATTGCAGGACAGCGTGAGACGGTTGCGCCAAAGCCCGATCCTGGAGGAGCACTGACAATTGCCAGAACCTTGAATCTATCGCCGTCAGAATTTTTGTATTTAGGCGATACAGGCACAGATATGCAAACGGCCGTCGCTGCCGGCATGTTTCCGGTGGGCGCTCTTTGGGGGTTTCGCCCGCGCGAAGAACTCCTGGAACATGGGGCACGAATACTGCTCGAACATCCGGTAGATATGCTGGAACTATTGAAGTCATCATGAATTTGTACCCCGGACAAGCCCTGTCCACTGAAGTAAACACCTCGGACAAGGCTGCCCGGGGTACGAGTATTTTCAAAGGAGATGAGATATGAGCGAAGGTATTACCAAAATTGCAATAGGTTCAGATCATGCTGGTTTTCAGTATAAGGAAAAAATTAAGACACATTTAACTGCGCAAGGGTATGAAGTCAAAGATTTTGGCACAGATTCCCCTGAATCAACGGATTACCCCTTATTTATCAAACCGACCGCAGAATCTGTGGCAAAGGGGGAATGTCAGGCGGGGATCGTGTTGGGCGGCAGCGGCAACGGCGAGGCTATCGTGGCGAATAAAGTCAGAGGCATTCGCTGCGCAGTATGCTGGTCAGAGCAAACCGCACAATTATGTAAACAACATAATAACGCCAATATGATTTCTATTGGAGAACGGACGATCCCGCTTGAACTTGCCCTGAAGGTGGTTGATACCTGGCTCAATGCAACATTCGAAGGCGGACGCCATGCCAGGCGCGTCCAGCAGATTGCGGATATTGATGCCGCCAGAGAGGGTTGATCCCATGAACTATTGGTTGTTTAAAACAGAACCTGAAACGTTTTCCCTTGAAGACTTGAAAAATAGCCCGAATCAGACGGCTTGCTGGGATGGTGTGCGTAGTTATCAGGCGCGTAATTTTTTGCGTGATGAGGTACAGGCCGGGGATCGCGTCTTATTTTACCATAGCGTCAAGAACCCCGGAATTGTTGGCCTTGCCAGAGTTGTGAAGGCAGACTATCCGGATCATACGGCCTGGGATGTGAACAGCCGATACTACGATCCGAACAGTACGCCGGATCGTCCGATCTGGTATATGGTTGACGTGCAATTTGAGCAAGACCTGCCGCGTCCGCTACCGTTAAAGTTTCTGCGCACTGTTCCTCAATTACACGACATGTTCTTATTGCGTAAGGGAATGCGCCTGTCTATTCAACCCGTCACGCAGGAAGAATTCAAGACGATTCTTGAGTATGCAGCCAACGTGACAAGTCCTTAGGCAGAAAAACCGAATTTCTTGTAGAAATCCGGTTTTGAGAAGCCTTGAACTTTAACAAAACAGTGGTTACAAAACAACACAATGAACGGACGTGAACGGATAGCATACGCGATGCAGCACCAATTGCCGGACCGCGTGCCGGTAATGTGTCAACTGGCCCTGGGGCACTATTTTTTGAACACCGAGATTCCGTCCTATAAAATCTGGTTTACCAGCGAGGGCTTTGCCGAAGCGTTAGTGAGCTTACAGCGCCGTTATCGCTTCGACGGTATTTTAGTCAATCTACCCGGGCGGCCTGAATATCTGTTAGATGAAGTGGCCTCGATTGAGGAAAACAAAGAGGGGCAAACGCTGATTTGGCGCAACGGCGACCGCACTTTTTTCCCACGGGATGATAATCCGCAGCACACTGTCGTTGACCGAAATCGCCCGACTCGCGCTGATTTTGCCACGCTTGATCCGGATCATCTTGAGCAGCTTGATGATTTCATAGGCTATGTCTGGAATACTTATCATGTCCCCTGGATTAGCGGCAAAACCCGGCCGGGGCCATTGACCGAAATTCCACCCTATTTTTTCCGCACCCTTGATCTGGTCAAAGCTATGGTGAAGGATGAAGTCTCGGTACATGGCGAAGTGTTTGCGCCTTTTACTCATTTTGTCGAGTTATTCGGCTACGAACAGGCCTTGATGAATCTTCTTACTGACAAAGCGAAAACCCATGCGCTGCTCGACCGTTTTACCGCAAGCTCCATTGCCTGGGGTGTGGTGCAGGCACAGCATGGCGTGGATGCGGTGTTGATTTCTTCGGCCTTTGTCGGCGGCCCATTTCTGTCGCGCAAGATGTACCAGGAATTCGTTGTGCCTTATGAACGGCGCGTGACTGACGCGATCAAAACGACCGGCGTGCCGGTTTATACCCATACCTGCGGTCATATCGGCGACCGCCTGGAACTGATGCTTGCGACCGGCACGCAGGGGATTGATACCCTTGATCCACCGCCCTTAGGCAATACGGAACTGGCAGATGCCAAAGCTCGCATCGGCGGACGGGCGTTCATCAAAGGGAACATGAATGGCGTGGAACTGCTTGCGATGAAAACGGAAGAGGAGGTTATTGCGCACGCCTCAAAACGCCTGCAGATCGGCAAACCCGGAGGAGGTTATATTCTCAGCACCGCCTGTTCCGTGCCCCCCAAAACCGAATCCTGGAAATTAGAATTGCTGGTTCCCGTGTCAGAAGCACATGGCGGGTATTAAAACAGAAAAATCGCTCAAGCGAGAATGACCAATCGGAGGAATTTTCCGAAAGAACAAAACACGTTTTTGAGCAAGTTTTTTATTGACAATAGCATTCCCTGCTCTGTATAAGAAATTTTCACAAGAGCAGCAAGAGAAACCAGGTTTTTCGGAAAAACCCGGTTTCTTCCACGCAAACAATTCTGCATTTGTGAGGAGGTGGTGCGTCGGGAAGCAACAAAATGTATGTCTCAAATTCTTATCATAATTGTGATGATCGTGTCATTATCGAGTATTTAGTCAACAGTCAAAAAGGAGGACATCATGAGAAAGTGGAGTTTATTGGTTACGATTCTTTGTTTTTTGCTGAGCACCTTTGCCTTTGCACAAACCGAGGTGTCGGTATTCTGGGCTGAATATGACGGGTTGACGCCGGAATTTGCGCAAAACCTGGAAGCGGCGTTTGAAAAAGCGAACCCTGATATTGATCTGAAAATTGTCTCGATTCCCTGGGATGCTTTACATGAAAAACTGATCACTTCGCTGGGCGGCGGGCAGGCTCCGGATCTTTCCGTGATTGGCACGCGCTGGCTGCTGGAATTCATGGATCTGGATGTGGTGGAACCGATTGAGCAGCACCTCAGCAAGGAATTGTTAGGCAATATTCCTGAATCCATCATGGAAGGCAAAATCAAAGGCGTGTTATACGGTTTGCCGGTAGCAATTGGTCCGCGCATCATGTTTTATCGTACCGATCTAATGGAAAAAGCGCCGGAAACGTATGAAGAAATGCTGGAAATTGCCAAAAAAATCCATTCGGATGAAGTGTACGGGGTTGGCATGGTTGGCAAAAAACATACGGAGCTGACCGACTTTGCTTACTATTTCTATGGCAATGGCGGCGATTTCTTTGAAACTCTGGAAGACGGCAGCTATGGCAAATGTACGGTGAACAGCGAAGCTGGCGTCAAGGCGTTGACCTTTATGAATGAGTTAGCCAATGTGCATAAAGTGACGCAGCCCTCATTTCTAGCTGATACCCGTCATGAAACGCAGGATCTGTTTATCTCGGGGAAACTTGGGATGATTCAGATTGGCGGATTTGCCGCGTCGCTGCTGGAACAACGTGGAGTAACTTTTGGCTGGGCCCCGGCGTTAATCCCTCATTTTGAAGGGAAACCGCGTGCAGCGTTATTTATTACAGATACAATCGTCATGTTTAATAGCTCCAAAAATAAAGAAGCGGCCGCCAAATTCCTGGAATTCTTCTATCAGGATGAATGGCGCCTGCAATTTGATACCCTGACCGGTTTCCCACCTATCACCAAATCCCTGGGCGATGATCCGCAGTTCCAGAAACCGGTCTATCAGATGATGGTGCAATCTATGGAAGGCTCGAAAGCCTGGCCCTTGATTGCTGAATGGCCGGAGTGCAGCGATATTATCTGGAATGCGGTCTCGTCGGTCTTTATTGGCGACAAAGATCCGCAAACGGCTCTGGATGATGCAGCGGCTGAAATTGACGCGCTGCGCGGCATGTAATCCGAACCTGTGTTCCGTGGCAAAGAGGGGGACGCTCTCCGGGCGCCCCTCTTTGTTATGACCATAAAAACTCATGCAAACTCCAGCACTCAATAACACCCCTCAGAAATCAGCATTTTGGACAACCGAATCAAAACTGGCCTATATGCTGCTTTTTCCGGCGATTGCCGTCTTACTGCTGTTCATGTTCTATCCGATTCTGTATGTCTTCTTAATGGCATTTTATAAGACCAATAAACTAGGCCGGATTGTGAACTTCATCGGATTTGGCAATTTTACTACATTATTTGAGAATAAAGCCTTCTGGGAAGTCACCATCCGTTCAGTCATCTGGACGATTCTGGCGGTGGCCTCAAAAACGGTTGCCGGATTAGTTATTGCATTGTTACTGAATATTGAATTTGCCGGCCGCCGAATTTATCGTACGCTGGTCATCATCCCCTGGGCTTCTTCTGTGCCAATCAGCGCGATGCTCTGGCAATGGACTTTTAACAGTGAATTCGGCCTGTTGAACCACACTTTGAAAGCCACTGGCTTATGGGATAATCCTCCACTGTGGCTCGCCTATCCGATGTCGGCGTTTTTTGCCAATCTGTATGTGGATATCTGGATTGGCATTCCTTTTATGGCCATGGTCTTTCTCGCGGGGTTACAGGCCATTCCGAAAGATATTTATGAATCTGCCGAAGTAGATGGTGCCTCAGCCTGGGTGCGTTTCTGGCAAATCACACTGCCTATGCTTAAACGTGTGCTATTGATTGCCACCTTACTTTCAGCCTTATGGACGTTCAATGATTTTAATGTCATTTATATCCTGACCAAAGGCGGCCCTGTCAATAAAACCGATATTCTGATTACTTTTATTTACAAATATAGTTTTCAATTTCTCAAATTTGGACCAGCCGCCGCGATGGCGGTGATCACTTTTGTCATTTTACTCACTGTCAGTCTGATTTATGCCTGGTATTATTTCAGGAGTGAAGACCTATGAGACGAACACCCGGATTTATGATCTTTGTGTATGCGGCCATTACGATCATTGTGCTGGTGCTGTTGTTTCCTTTTTTTGTCGCTTTATCCACGGCATTTAAAGATCTCGATGAAGTGTACGCCACGCCGCCCTACTGGATTCCTCATCGGTTGGCGGTTGAGAATTTTCAGCATATCTGGAGTAAATATCCGCTGGCGCAATATTTTGTGAATAGTATGATCGTGGCCGGAGGAGCGACTATTCTCACGACGTTGTTCTGTATTCCGGCAGCTTATGCTTTTGCCAGACTCCGCTTCTGTGGCAGAAAAACCCTGCTGTTTACTCTGCTTGTGGTGCAAATGTTTTCGCCGATTATCGTGGTAATCGTGCTCTACAAAATTGTGGTCGCCTTGAAGCTCTATGATACGCTGTCTTCCTTGATCATTGTGAACGCCGTGTTTACGCTGGCCTTTGCGATCTGGATGATGAACGGCTATTTCAGCACGATCCCTAAAGAAATCGAGGAAGCGGCCTTAATTGACGGATGCAGCCGCTTTCAGAGTATGACCCGTATCACTTTGCCAATAGCCATGCCTGGCGTGGTGACCGTGATTATCTATACTTTTATCACAGCCTGGAACGAATTCATGTTTGCCCTGACGTTTATCAACTCGACCGAAAAACGTCCGCTCACTTTAGGATTGTATAATTTTGTGGGGCGCTGGCAGATTTCCTGGCACTATCTGATGGGCGCGGCATTATTAGCCATTATCCCCGTGATTCTGCTGTTTATGGTGATCGAAAAACAACTCGTGCAAGGCCTGGCCGGCGGCGCGGTTAAGGGTTGACCATGAACCACAACGATAGGAACAAAAAAGGAACAACGCATATATGAAAACAATGTTGACTATTGTCGTTGATAATTGTGCCCAACAGCGCGGCACCATGGCCGAACATGGATTTGCCGTCTGGATTACGCGCGGCGAGGAGCATACGTTATTTGATACCGGCGGAGGTATGACCCTGGCGACCAATCTCCGGGCATTAAACAAGGATGTACGCGATCTGCGCCGGGTCATTCTCAGTCATGGACACTGGGATCATACCGGCGGACTCAAGGTTGTACTCAATGACCGTGGGAGTACTGACATTCTGGCGCACCCCGGAATTTTCACTGAGCGATATTCCATCAAGAAGCGGGAAGCGACGCCTCAATATGTTGATGCAAGTCTGCCGTTTTCACGTCAGGAATTAGAACAAGCCGGCGCATGCTTCCAATTGTCCCGCGAGTTTACAGAAATCAATCCGGGACTCTGGTTCAGCGGAGAAATTCCGAGACACCAGGGCTGGACAACGTCTGATCCGAGCCTGGTACTGCGTCAGGATGACCGTTATATCCCCGATCACATTCTTGATGATGTCAGCCTGGTGTTAGACACAGAGAAAGGACCTGTGGCGCTGTTTGGCTGCGCTCATGCCGGGACCGACACGATTCTGGACTGTCTTGCTGATCGGACAGGACATAACACTTTTTATGCAGTCATTGGCGGGATGCATTTATCGAAAGCGGATGAACAGCGGGTTGATCAGATCATCGCCTGTCTGGAAAAATATCAAGTGCAGCAGGTTGTCGCCACCCATTGCACAGGGTTTCAGGCCATGGCAGCACTTTATCAGCATTTTCGCGAGCGTTTTGTTTTTTCATCGGTGGGGAGGGTCTTTTGTTTTTAAAGGAGACATAGAAGTTGTCATGATATACGATGACACGAAAATCAGGCTTGTAGTCGCCGCTTCAGCGACGTGATGAAACGCTAAAGCGTTTACTACGAACGGAGATTTTCAAAGAAGGGGTAACGTATGAAAAAACTCGCAACAAATAATATTTTTATTCCCATGCCCATGAGTATTGTCGGAACGACAGTCAATGGAAAGGCGAATTTTATGGCAGTCGGCTGGGTGGTTCGGGCGAATGCCAATCCGCCTATGATTGCGGTCGGCATTGGGCGCAGTCACTATACTTGCCAAGGGATCGAGGCGCAAAAGGCGTTCAGTGTCAATATTCCGGGTACAAAACTATTGCAAAAAACCGATTATGTCGGTCTGGTAAGCGGAGAGGAGAGCGATAAATCCAAGGTATTCACTACTTTTCAGGGTGAACTTGCAGGCGCGCCAATGATTCAGGAGGCTGCGCTTTGTCTGGAGTGTCAACTGGTGCAGACAGTTGAATTTCCGACCAATAATCTCTATATCGGTGAAATTGTCGGGGCCTGGAGTGATGAGGAATTTATGACTGAGAAGAAGCTGGATCTCAAAAAAATGGATGTCTTTTTCCTGAGCATGCCGGATAACCGTTATTGGAGTATTGGCGAGGTTATTGGTAAAGCCTGGGACCCTGCAAATCTGAAGATAAATTAAGCTTGAGAAACCGGGTTTTTCGAAAAACCCGGTTTCTTTTTTGAAAAAGAAGAGGTAAATATGGACGGATTATCCATGATTTTCGAGCGGAAAAGTGTTCGTCATTTTCAAAATAAGATGGTTTCTAAAGAAAATTTGACGACCTTAGTGAAAGCCGGTATGGCCGCCCCTTCAGCGGTCAATAAACAACCCTGGGCTTTTGTGGTGATTACCAATCGAGAAACGTTGGATATTCTGGGAGCACAGCTGCCTTATGCGAAAATGTTGAAGCAAGCTCCGGCTGCCATTGTCGTCTGCGGCGACTTGCACAATGCCCTGCCTGACGACTGGCAGGAATTCTGGATTCAGGATTGTGCGGCCGCCACGCAAAATATCCTGTTGGCCGCCGAGGCCCTACATTTAGGCGCAGTCTGGACTGCTGCATATCCGGATGACGATCGTATTGATACTGTTCGACAAGCCTTAGCGCTGCCGGAACATATTATTCCCTTAAACGTCATTCCCATCGGCTATCCGGCCGGCAATGACAAACCGAAAAATAAATGGAATCCCGACAATGTCCATTGGGAAACCTGGTAAGAGGTTGTGGTTGAAATAATGATGTGTCTGGTACTTCGAGATAAAATATGCCCAATATAGGGAACGTATCGGGCATATTTTTTTTCGGTTTTTATTGACAAATTTCTGAATAACCAATGTAAGGAAAGTTTTAGAAGAGCAACACTTGCTGTTGAAGGAGGTGGTACCAGGGTCGAATATTATGATTTGACGTAATTCATAGGATCTCTTATTACTTTTGTATCAATGGTAAACATAAAAACGAAGGAGGGGGTTGCATGAAAGTTTTCAAGAGTATCGCTTTGTGTCTTTTACTCTCTGTCATGGTTTCAATGTCTGTTCCTGCTCAGGAAATTCATCTAAAGTTTTATTATCCTGTTGGTGTGTCTGGCCCATTAGTAAGCGTTATTAACGGCATGGTTGAAGAATTTAGTCAAACCCATCCGGGCATAGTGGTCGAACCCATATACGCCGGAAATTACAATAATACCATGCAAAAGGTTCAAACGGCTGTTCTGGGAGGGAACCCACCGGATATCGCGGTCGTAGAAATTTCGGAATTGTTTTCTTTGCTGGCCATGGATAGTATCATTCCGTTAGATGAGTACATCGAGGCCGAAGGCGGACCGGAATTTTTAGATCAATTTTTCCCGGCCTTTTTTGGCAATGCAAAAGTTGAGGGGAAAATCTACGGCTTTCCATTCCAACGCAGTACCCCGGTCCTTTACTGGAATAAAGATGCGTTCAAGGCTTCTGCTGATGAATTGACGGCGGCTGGGCTTGATCCGAATCGGCCGCCTCAAAATTGGGATGAATTGGTAGCCTATTCAAAAATTCTGACGAAAAGAGAAGGAGATGAGGTCAAACAATACGGCGTGATTCTTCCCGGCGGCTGGAATGATTGGATCTTTGAATCGTTTTCGCGCCAAAATGGCAGCCAATTGCTTAAAGAAGATGGAAAAACAGTCACGTTTGATACCCCGGAAAATCTTGAAGCCCTTAAACTTTGGGCTGATTTGATGATCACCCACAAAACCTCACCGGTCCTCCGTCCCTGGAATATTACCCCTGAAGATTTCATTGCCGGAGTCAGTGCGATGATGTATTATTCGACTGGTGGGATGGCCCAAGTGCGTGAATTAGCCCAATTCGAGTTTGGCGTTGCTTTTATGCCGGCTAAAAAACAATTTGGAGCGCCGGTTGGCGGGGGTGATTTCCATATTTTCAAAGAGATTCCGAAAGAAAATCAGGATGCGGCCTGGGAATTTATTAAATTCATGACCAATCCGGAACAGGCCGGGTATTGGAGTCGTGAATCTGGCTATGTCGCTGTGAACAAAAAATCCTATGATTTGCCTGAAATGCAGAGCTTTCTGGAACAATTCCCACAAATGGCTGTGGCGCGAGATCAGCTTGAATATGCGTATCCTAAGATGATGGCTGTGAATTACCAACTGATTCGGAATGCGATGACCAGTAATCTCGATGCGGCGATGGAAGGAAAATTCACACCGGAGGAAACGCTGAAAATTATTCAGCAAAAGATCGAGGAAATTCTTGCAGAGTAAAAGATTCAGGAGGGTATTGATTACTCAATGCCCTCCTCTGTTGACCAGGATAATCGTATGCTGACAGAATATTTGCAATTCATCGGTATAGGGATGGTGATCGGGGTATTCGTTTCTTTCATCTTCTCTCTCCGGGAAAAACAAAAGCCTAGTACGCTTGCACTTCAAGATCTGCGGTTTTATCTTATTCTTCGCGGCGGGATCATCGGGTTTGTTGCCTGTTTTCCGGGGATGTTGCTCTCAAGAATTACAGGACTGACTCATCCTGTGGTTATTTATGTATCGATTGCATTTTTTGCGGCCATCCTCTGTCATTTCAGCCATATTTTGCGCTATTATGGATTTATTGTGCCTGCCGCGTTTTTTTTAGGCTTATTTACCTATTATCCGATCCTCTGGTCGGGCTATCTCAGTTTTATGAAGTGGAACATGATGAGTCCCAAGCCCAAATATAACGGACTCAAGACGTTCCTCAAGTTGTTTCAAGAACCAGTGTTCTGGCAGGTGTTGAGAAATACGCTGCTTTTCGCCTCTGTAACGATTCTTCCCACGATGTTTCTGGCGATTCTGTTTGCAATTCTGATTGATGAACGTCAGAAACTCCGCGTGTATTACATCTATAGTTTCTTTTATCCGATGTTGATCCCAATGGCAGCGGCGGCCATGTTATGGGTGTTTATTTATTCCCCCAATTTAGGGTTAATGAACATGTTTTTAAACAAAATTGGTCTGAGATCGTTGGGATGGTTGGGCAGTTCGGCTACTTCGCTGTGGGCGATTATCCTCATGACGATTTGGAAAAATGTGGGATTTTATACCTTGATTTATTTAGCCGGGTTACAAAATGTCGACAGAGCTCTGTATGATGCGTCTTATATTGACGGGGCCGGATGGTGGAAACGCCATATTTACATCACCTTTCCGCTCCTGGGGCCAACATCGCTTTTTGTCTTTATTGTTGCGATCATCTTGTCGTTTCAGGTTTTTGCCCAGATTCACCTGATGACCGAAGGCGGCCCGGCGAATAGTTCGAATATCATCGTGTATTTTATCTATGAAAATGCCTTTAAATTTTTCAGGTTTGATTTTGCTTCGGCCTTAACAACCCTGTTGATTCTGACCTTGTTAGCAATTGTACTGGTTATTTTTGGCATCCTGCATAAACGGATTCATTATGCTATCGATTAACAGATTCCGATGTTGACGTTTTGCCTGTCATCTTTGGTAAGAACGGAAATTCAACTAGGTAGAAAAGATTTCTATTTTTGCAAGAATGACAGGTAGTTCTCCTTATGCTCGAACGAAAATATGAAACTGTGCTCAAAGTGTTTATTTTGCACCTGATGTCGTTCATGATGCTCATTCCCTTTTTCTGGTTAATGTCAACGGCCCTAAAAGCTCCGGCAGAAGTGTTTACGCAGACTATTCAATGGTTCCCCAGCAAGCTGATGTTCTCGAATTTCGCGGCCATTATGGAAGTGGCGCCCTTCGGCCTGTATATGCTCAACACCATTATCGTGGTGCTGGGAATTCTGGGCATCCAACTGCTGTTAGTCATTCCCGCAGCGTATGCCTTTGCCCGTTTAGACTTTCCCGGAAAAGATATTACTTTTATCCTTTTTATCATTCAAATTATGCTGCCGTTAGAGGCTATTATTGTGCCCAATTATTTTCTCATGAAAACCTTTGGGTTGCTCAATACAAAAATCTCGCTCATCCTTCCTTTTATTGCCAGTGGATTCGGAACTTTTCAATTGCGCCAGACCTTTAAGCAAGTGCCGCAGTCGCTGGAAGATGCGGCAAAGATTGATGGTGCCGGACATTTTCGCCTGATTTCCCATGTGTTTCTTCCGTTATCACGTCCAACATTAGTCACGTTTTCCATGATCAGTATTGCGACACACTGGAATGATTATTTCTGGCCGCTGATTGTTACGGAGTCTGATAGGGTCAGAACCTTGACGATAGGGTTGGGGATGTTTGTTCAACAGGAAAGCGGTTCTGATTGGACGCTGTTGATGGCGGCTACGTTGTTTACCTGTGCTCCGATTATTCTGTTGTTTCTGATCCTCCAGCGCACATTCATCCAGAGTTTTATGACATCGGGGCTGAATGGATAATTTTTGACATGAGAAATTCCGGTTATACTCTCAAATGGGAGAATCTCTGTGAATATCACCAAAAATTTTCTTGACATTAAAAGTGAAATTAATTTAATGGGATTAAAAGAAGGAAAAAAGGCAAACATTTATAAAATGATATAAATAGATAAGGATGAATGGGTGATGGATGCCTTAACAACTACCAAACAGGAATTAATTTCCCTTTTACAAGATACACAATTTGACCACTTGAGCCAGAAGGAACAAATCCGCTTGCGAGATTATCTACAGCAGATTCTGTCAACTTTGCAAAATGCCTCAGAACGACGACGTATGAAGCGTCCGCCTCAGTTAGCGCGATTATGAAGAAACTGTGGTAAGCCCCACTCCTCCCCGATGGGGAACTGACAGGGGGAGGTATATTGATCTGACTCCGGTCGTGGGAGGGGCAGGGGTGGGTTCTTGAGGGGGGCCTCATCTACCGCCCCGTCAGGGCGGGAAATTGGGCATTCCCCTCATCCAGAGGATGAATCCTCTGGCTCTATGCCGCTGCCCTCTCAGGGCACAACCCCAAAACCCATACCTGTAAGCCCCTGACCCCTCCCTGACAGGCAGGGCTGTTAAGTTCTAGCCCCTCAGTCCCCCGCAAGCGGGGGAGGTCGATCCGTTTCCCCGCTTACGGAAAGGTAAAGGGGGGGCGTAAATTCTGCTAAAAATCAAAATTATCTGGATCCGCTCCAGTCCGTTCTCCTCTGTCCAATTGGTCTAATAACGTCATATCGGCGGCGGATAGTTCAAAATCAAAAACTCGAGCATTCTCGATCATGCGATCTTTGTGCACGGATTTTGGAATTGTTACGACGCCATGCTGTAAATCCCAGCGTAAGACTATCTGGGCGGGCGTCTTGTGATACTTTTCCGCCAATTGTGCGATTTCCGCCACCGTAAAAATCTTTCCCCGCATAAGCGGACTCCAGGCTTCCAACTGAATGTGCTGTTTCTGGCAGAACTTCATGAGATCTGGTTGAACCAGATAGGGATGAAATTCAACCTGATTTACAGCCGGAACGATCGTGCTATGAGCGAGGAGATCCTCAAGGTGATGCACCAGAAAATTACTGACTCCAATTGCTCTGGTTTGACCGCTTGCATAAATATCTTCCAGGGCCTTCCATGCATCTTGATAACAGCCTTTGACCGGCCAGTGAATCAGGTATAAATCCACATAATCCGTCTCTAAACGTTCCAGGCTTTCCTTGAAAGCCTCTGTCGTTCTTTTCTTCCGCATGTCCTCATTCCAGACTTTGGTGGTGAGAAAGATTTCATTGCGCGGCACGCCGCTTTCCCGGATAGCTTTTCCCACACCGCGTTCATTGCCATACACCGCGGCCGTATCGATGCTGCGATACCCGGCTTCTATTGCCCATTTGACCGCCTGTTCGACTTCACGGCCATCCGGGACTTTAAATACCCCAAACCCTAACCAGGGTATCTGAATGCCATTGTTTAAGGTTGTATAATCTGTTATTGATGTAATCTTCATGCGTATTTCTCCTTGTAAAGGTAAAACGAAATCGAGTTTTGTTCATGTCAAGGGGGCATATTCTCAAAAAGTACCTGGATCGAAATGATTATTTCGATCCTCATGACTCATCATAGGTTATAGTTTCGTCTTCTCTATTTGTCCAGAAAGAAATTGAAAATGAATTTCAGTTTCCCTATTTGAAACGCCTTGACAAATAACGAAATAAGTCGAAAAATGAAAAGTGGTTCAACTCTTTTAGTAGTTGGGAATTCCATTTTCTTAAAGTCATGTTACGCAGCTCCATCCCTGTCCCTGCTCGAAGCGGAGGGGTTTTTCACCCCCTCCTTCGGAGAGGGGACTGGGGGTGAGTTCGAAAAAGCGGGTGTTTCAGGAAAATACCCGCGTAACATGAGTTATTAAACTCTTCACAAGGAGGAAATCACGTATGAAACGCATTCGAATATATGAAACCGGCGCGCCTGAAGTTATGGTACTGGAAGAAG
The DNA here is from genome assembly GCA_040772385.1 of Candidatus Vecturithrix sp. GTDB lineage: Bacteria > Moduliflexota > Moduliflexia > Moduliflexales > Moduliflexaceae > Vecturithrix. The sequence goes on from JAXGYF010000001.1 coordinate 2,932,533, forward strand.
CTCCGGATCTGCAAGTTGACGCCGGACAGGTACTTGTCAAAGTCAAGGCCATTGGGGTCAATCCAGTGGATACGTATTTACGCTCAGGAAAACAAGGGTATCATCCGAAATGTCCGTATACGCCCGGCTTCGATGCTGCCGGAGTTGTGGAAGCTGTGGGAGAATCGGTTAAAGGGATTTCTCTTGGAATGCGAGTATATTGCGCAGGAACCCTTAGCGGGGCGTATGCTGAACAAGTGGTGTGCGATCAGCACCAGGTGCATCGTTTGCCCGATCATGTTTTTTTTGTTCAGGGAGCGGCCGTTGGCGTGCCTTATGCTACTGCCTATCGCGCTTTATTTTATCGGGCACATGCGGAACCAGGGGATGTGATACTGGTACATGGGGCCAGCGGCGGCGTTGGCTTGGCAGCGGTGCAGATTGCTCGTGCAGCCGGGATGACTGTGATAGGAACGGCCGGAACCGAACAGGGACACCAACTGGTGCAGGCTCAAGGAGTGCCGTATGTGCTCGATCATCATGATCCACAGCATTTTGAGCAAGTTCGGGAAATTACTAATGGACAGGGAGTCAATGTGATTCTTGAGATGTTAGCCAATGTCAATCTCGGCCATGATTTACCGATTTTGGCCAAAGGCGGCAGGGTGGTTGTCATAGGCTCGCGGGGGGATGTGATGGTGACTCCTCGCCATCTTATGAAACAAGATGCCAGCATTATCGGCATGTCGTCAATAAATGCGTCTCCACAAGAACTCGCTCGCATTCATGCCGCTCTTCTTGCAGGGCTTGAGAATCGTTCGCTTCAACCAGTGATAGAGAAAGAGTTGCCGCTGACAGAAGCGGCCCAGGCACATCATCTTCTCATGGAATCGTCAGCGTACGGAAAAATAGTCTTGATTCCATGACACAAAGAACGTAACGAGAAAAAACCGAGTTTTTTGAAAAACTCGGTTTTTATACGCACGAATGAAAATCAGGAGATCCCCTGCCTATGATGATTCTTCCTGTCCAAATATCAAAACTTTTGTCCCTTCTTTAAAGAGCACTTCCATTTTCCCTTCTTCTCGAACTTCGGTTACAATACCCCGTCCGAATTTTTTGTGAGTAATCACATCGTGCTGCTTGAAGGCTTCGGACATAGAATACGTTTTCGGTACATCCATATTATGCTCCGCGAGAGATTCTTCCCACTTTGCCGTCATATCCTTTGCTTTTCTTGGTTTTACTGCTTTTTTTCTGGGCGCTGAACTTGCTCTTACTCCTGTTTTCTCCGTTTTTGCTCTTAGCGATTTCGGAGGGTTTGGTCTGTATTTATGCTGTTTCCCACAGGTTTTACAGATCACTTTGTCCGGAGTGTCATCAACGAGTGCTACAATTTGGTGAGCTAAAACCAATTTGCAGGTCGTACAATAAGAATCTACTTCATCTCCGGCGGTTAAAATTTTCTCAGACATACATTCCCCTTTATCTTATCTATAACAAATTTTCTAAATGAGTCAAAACATATCTTCATTTCAACATACTTTGCAGGAAATATGTGCTGTATGAAAAAAGTTTGTCAAGGAAAACTACAAGAATAATTCTCTCTCTGGTTTGCGCAGACTTTTCGGACGTTTTCTGGAAAATGATCATAACCATTCACATTGTGAGGCGAGCGATTCATAAAAGCCTTGACAATTTCTTGGAAAGCCGAAATATTTTATTATCTTTGTGGATGGCCTGAGTATCGGAACGTCAGCAATAAGACGGAGAACTTGAATAGACAGGAGAAATCAGGAAAGGCGTTTTCGTGGTAGCGTCTTTTTCTGCGATTTAGAAGAAGAGAGGATAAAGAGTCGCGTATGAATTTTTTTGAAGAATTGTCGTTGTTGTTTTCTTTACGCAGAACGATCTCAAAGAATTTGCTGACCCATCTGACCAAAGAAATCGTTTTACGCTTTGTATTGGTATTCAGTATCGGAATTCTTTTTTTTGTGTTAGATTATCTTTTTTTTCATCGGATCATCGCGTATATTGCCAGAATTGATGTGCTCGACATGGTGGAAGTCGGAACACTATTGGTAGCCAGGCTCCTCAGCATGGTTTTGCTCATGTTTTTTTCCATGCTGCTCTTTTCGAATATTATTACGTCTCTCTCCACGCTGTATCTTTCTTCAGATCTTGGTCTTCTTCTCTCTTCGCCTTTGCGATTTTCCTCAATTTTCATGCTCAAATTTGTGGAATCTACGCTGAATAGTTCGGCGATTTTAGTCGTGTTCGGACTCCCGGTGTTCCTTGCATGTGGACAGGAATATCAGGCATCATGGCTGTATTATGCCTTTATTCCTGTTATGCTGTTTCCGTTTATTCTTATCCCCGCCATGTTAGGAACGACGATCACAATGTTATTGGTCCGATTTTTTCCGGTAAAACGTGTGCAGCAAGTTCTCGCTGTTTTCGGATTGATTTTAGCGGCTGGCCTGGTCATGCTTTTTCGGTTTCTTCAGCCGGAACAACTGGTTAGTGAAATCGGTATGGCCCAACTGTTGTCATATATCCAGCACAATCGTATTCCTACGGCGTCGTATTTACCCAGTACCTGGGGAGCAGAACTGCTGATGTCCTTGCTCGAACACCAGTCTCAGCGCGCGCTTGGAAATTTTTTCTGGCTATTGCTCACGGCAATAGGCGTCTATCTGCTAGGATTACAAATAGCAAAATGGGTCTATTATCGAGGTTGGACTGATACCTCAGAATCTCGTACTGTCAAAATGATAAGGCGAGGGAACTTGACTGAAAAATTTTTGCGTTCGCTGCCCTTTTTACACCCCACAACTCGTGCCTTCCTTATAAAAGATATTAAACTTTTTTGGCGCGATACAACGCAATGGTCGCAATTATTGATGTTAGCGGCCCTTTTGATTATTTATTTTTTTAACATCAAAAGCCTGCCATTACGGACGATGTTTTTGAAAAATCTCATCTCCTTTCTTAATCTTGGATTGGCCGGGTTTGTGCTGGCCTCGATAGGGGTGCGCTTCGTGTATCCGAGCACGAGCTTGGAAGGGCAAAGCTTCTGGGTAATTCATGCCGCTCCTATTTGTTACCGACGGTTTTTGCTTGAAAAATTCTTCATTTTTTTGCTCCCCCTCCTCTTGCTTGCGGAAACGTTGATCATTATTTCAAACTTTTTGCTCGAAGTAGATGGGTATATGATGATGTTGTCAACAGTGACCATTGTTCTGATGACCATCGGCCTAACCGGATTAGGAGTGGGGATGGGAGCGATTTTCCCTAGATTCATCAATGAAAACCCGGCCCAAATCGCGATGAGTATCGGGGGCATTTTATATATGATTATTAGCTTGCTCTATGTTGGACTGATTATTGTGCTGGAAGCCTGGCCGGTCTATATTTATTTTTCTCAACAGTTGTTTCGGCGCTCGAGCGGGGGAGGAGAAGTGGGGTTATATCTCTCTTACAGCTTCGTTCTGCTGGTGAGTTTTGGGGTTGCGGTGCTGCCAATCTATTGGGGAGTGAAGCGTCTGAAGTCATTTGAGATCATCTCGTGAACTTCCTTGTCCGCCATACCCAACTTTTTCACCTTTTCAGATGTCAAGCAAGATAATTCAGAAAAAAATTTGAAATTACTATCGAGGATGCTAAATTGTAAAAAATGCAGTTTGAAAAGGGAGAACGTTTTTAGACGACACCGATTGAAATCTCGTTACAGGAAATGATTTGTTCTTGACAAAAACGATAAAACCCATACAATAGAAATTTCAGAGAGGGGTGTACAATTATGGATGAATTCCCTGAAAGACTCTGTCCATGTTATGATAAAGAGATAACCAGAAGATCCGGATTGGGACGAAAGAGGGCTATAGCTTATGAATAAGCCTAGCATAGTAGTGATAGCAGAGGATATCACAACTCAAGAAGAGTTTAAACGTATTTTAGAACATAATGATTATGAACATGTCATCGCACACAATGGTCTTGATGGGGTCGCACTTTCTCGCATGATCCTCCCCGCAGCCGTGGTGGTTGAGAAGGAAATCCCCCAATTACAGGCAATTGGCGTGTGTAAATCACTTTTGTCAGATGAGCGTGGACGCTCAATTCCTGTGATTGTGCTGGCTGATACGACGAGCGTGGATGGAGAGCTGACGACGCTTTCGAATTTTAAGGGGGTGTTGCAACGACCTGTCGAGGAGAATGCAGTCAAATCAACGTTGCAATTGGCATGTGAGGCCAAAGCCGGGAGACCAGAGGGACAACGACCTGTTAAACAGCGCGAAGAACCCATCAAAGTCTTATCTGTAGATGATAGTTCCGTTGTTCGTAAACTTGTTACGATGATTTTGACTGCTGAAGGGTTTAAAGTTTCCACTGCATCGGATGGATTGGATGGAATTAATAAGGCAAAAGAAATTAAGCCTGATATTATTTTGCTTGATTTTGTGATGCCGAAAATGAATGGATTTCAGGTCTGTCGCATTCTTCAGAAAGATGAAAAGCTTCGACAGATCCCGGTTATTCTGGTAACCTCAAAAGGCGATAAAGTTGGCGATAAATTTGTCAACCAACTTGGCGTCACTGATTATATTACCAAACCGTTTCAGCCGGAAGAGTTAGTGACTAAAATTCATCAAACATTGGAAGCTCAGGAAGGAGCAACTCCTGGGCAGCCTATCCCTCACGCCCCTTCTGCTGCCGCAGTTCCTTCTGCTGCCATCCCCACAGGACCTGCTGTTGTTCCCCCAGCCGGAGCAGGGAGTATACAGCCTATTCCTGGCTCCACGGATGGAGTGAAAACGATAATACACGAAGAAGTGTCGCGTCTTTTGGCTCAACAGCTTGAGCAAAAAGTAGAAGAATTGGTCAAAAATGAATTAGGGAAATTGATGAAAACTCTTGATAAGCGAATTGAGAAAGCAGTCGTGGAAAAGATGAATGAATATATCCGTCGAGCCAAGAAAAAATAGCGATAGAGGCCTATGGCTAAAATATTAATCGTAGATGACAGCATTGTTGAAATCAAAATATTAGAAAGTATCCTGGCTGATACCGGACATCGCATTATCATGGCAAGAAACGGTGAAGAAGCTGAAAAAACAGCAAAAATGATATTGCCGGATCTGATCTTTCTTGATGTCGTTATGCCGAAGAAGAATGGATTTCAGGTCTGTAGAGATTTGCGGAATACTCCCCAATTTAAAACAACTCCAATTATCATGTTAACATCAAAATCCCAGGAAATTGATAAATTTTGGGGGAAGCAGCAAGGTGCGACAGAGTATGTGACCAAACCGTATGAGAAAGCTCAGATTCTTGAAATTCTGAACAAATATCTCTAATGTGGTGAGGCCTCATTCTCCTGAAATATGCGTTTTCGCCTGTATCAAGGGAAATCAGGGGGAACGCCAGGAAATAAATAGACGAATATGCAGGATAGGTCGTTATTCCCGAACATAAAAGAAGAATACGAGGAAGAGACTCAGGACCAGGAAACTATTCAGGTGTGTATCTTTGAACTCTCCGGACGATTATTCGGTCTGAGTATTTTTGATGTTCAGGAAATTTTGGAAAAATCGCCGATTACGCCTGTTCCGACTACTCCTGGCTTTTTAAAAGGAGTAATCAATCTCAGAGGAAATATTGTGCCGGTCGCGGATATTCGTGAGATTTTAGAACTCCCGGTAAAGCAACGTTCTCGCGATAGCCGAATTATGATTTTGAATTTTAAAAATGCTCAGATTGGTATCCTGGTTGATGCCGTCACTGAAGTACGGCGACTTGAAAAACTCCTGGTGACACCTGAATCTATTCAAACAGGTATTTCCGATGGAAAATTTATCGCTAATATTATTCAGTATAACGAAGGATTTCTTGTTTTGTTGAATTTGCAGCATCTGTATACGGCGATTCAGTTATAATCGAGAAAAACATGCCTTGTCAGATATATTGAGAACGGATAACAGGAAAAGACAAAGCAGCAAGGAAAAAAGTAGAGGACTGGCGGCGGTTTTTGCTTTTTCCCCTGTTTGTGACGTCTTTATGCAGCATGAATCAAGACCAACGTCTTTTTTCACGTGAAAAATTCAAATTTTTGCAAAGCATCTGGTGTAAATTATTGGTGATCATTCTGCCGTTGGTCATTGTTACTGTGCTTTTGATCGTGTTGATTCAGGGAAGACTCGCACAAAATGCGTACAATCGGTCCATCCAAACTGTCATTCATGAATCGGTGCAGCGGCAAGGGATGCTTGTTGCGAAATTTGCCAGATCCTATAACCTGCCGGCCTTGTATCAAAAAACGGGTGAAGAAAGTACAAAAGATCTTGAACGGATGCTGAAAATTGCTTACGACCAGGATCCCAAAACGATTAAATATCTGTTTCTTCGCGATAACGATGGAATGATCCGCGCGCAATACCCTGAAAATATAGCGAATTATGCGACATCTATGGGACATTTGCGAGTTGTAAATCCTCTTCCTCTGGGAGAAGCCTTTTCCTATCAATATATGACCTTGACGCTTGAAGAAGGTGTACAGACTGATATCGTGGATGTTGCAACGTTCGTTCTCCCTGAGCGACAGGGTGAACTGCATGTCGGGATCGCACTTAATGTAAAAGCACCGGGGGGATTTCCATCAAAGTGGTTGTTTATCGGAATAGGAATCCTGGCCGCACTGATAGGTGCGATTGCCCTTCGGTATCTGGTATCGTCTCAAATTCTGACGCCTGTAGATCGCCTGATTCATTATGTTCAACAAATTGCGCAAGGAAATATGGAACATCCCCTTTCGTTAAATGTCAAAAATGAAATCTCGGTGCTCGGCCATAACCTGTTTGAAATGGCAGAGCAATTGAAAGGGATGGTTCAAACAGAAGCAGATATTAATCACATGCAGGGGCAAATTATGAATATGCTGAGTACAGTGAGCGCCGCTGCTGATGGAAACTTAACGGTTGAAGCTGAGGTAACGGCCGATGCGCTTGGTTCTTTAGCTGATGCGTTCAATATGATGGTCGCCAGTCTGGCGTCTCTTGTTGATCAGGTGCGGCGATCCGCAGCCGATATGAGTCGGGCGACTAATGAAATTTTGGCATCATCAGCACAGATGATTAAAGGCGCGGAAGAACAGCAAAACCATATTAACAACATTACCAGTGCTGTGGATGAAATCGCGGTCTCGATGCAACAGGTGGCGAATAATGCCGAAGCAGCGGCACGAGCGTCGCAGAAGGCCACGGAGGCCGCACAAAAAGGGGAAACCTCAGTTGAAGAAACTATTCGAGGAATGCATCGCATTCGCAATACTGTGCAGGTGACCAGCAAGAAAATTAAGAGTTTAGGCGATCGCTCGATTGAAATTGGCGAGATTATTACGACAATTGACGATATTGCCCGTCAGACGACGATTCTGGCGTTGAATGCGGCCATTGAGGCTGCTCGCGCCGGAGAGCACGGGCGAGGATTTGGGGTCGTGGCAGAAGAAGTCCGAAAATTGGCAGAACGCTCAAGTAAGGCGACCCAGGATATTGCTGACTTAATTAAAGGTATTCAGGCAGAGACCAATGAAGCGGTTCGGACAATGGAAGAAGGCACACGAGAAGTGGAAGAAGGCACACGCCTTGCTGATGTGGCTGGCTCCTCATTGAAAGAAATTGATAAAAGCGTAGGGCAGGTTGCCAATTTGATCCAGGAAATTTCGCTGGCAGCCAAGCAGCAAGCTCGCGGCACTGATGGGGTCGTGCGTTCGATGGAAACCATTTCTGATATTACGACGCTTCATGCTGAAGGAGTTCGGAAAACCACGAAAACCATTGAGCAACTGGCAACGCTATCTGCCAGACTCATCGAAGCGATTGGAAATTTTAAAATTGCTGAAACCGATATTCGCGCAGAGCTTCCTAAACCTCAAAAACCCCTCGCCCCCCAACCGCAGCCTCAACCTCAGCCAATGCCGCCTTTTGTCCAACAGCCGCAAGATTTGGCCGAATTCGGTCGCCAATTTGGCGTGGCTGCGACAGAAGAAGATGAGGATGAACTGATCACGGAAGAGGATTTTTTTAAAGCTCCATAAGACAGACAGGAAGAGAAGAACAGGGATTTTCGCCAAAAAAACCGAAAGTTTGAGACGAGATCCCGGTTCTTGCTCTTTTAACCCAGACCTTCATGAGCGGTGGGTTCAATCGATCTGATATTGTTGATTTTTTCCTTGTTGAAGCCAGTGAGCATTTACAAGTGCTGAATGATGGATTGCTCTCTCTGGAAGAAAACAGTGGAGACATGAGTGTGGTTGACGAAATTTTTCGTTCAGCGCATACGATCAAAGGCTCTGCCGCCATGCTCGGGTTTCAAGTGATCAGCAAATTAGCGCATAAAATGGAAGATTTGCTGGGAAAAATTCGAAGTCGGGAACTTGAACTCACCGAATCTATCACTGATCTACTTTTACAAACGGTTGATACCTTAACGCTTCAAGTTGAAAATATTCCTGCCGGCCAAGGGGAAGAAGAATCGGTCCTGCTGATGTTTAACGATCTCTATGCGGAATTTCTCGGTTCTCCTGAAGCAGAACAATCACAGCAGCCTTCGCCCCTCTCTCCTCCAAGTGGCGACGAGAAGACTCCATCCTCAGAAGAAGCCCAGAGTGAGGAAGAAGTTCTCCCGGTATTTGAGGACTTTCCGGATTTAGAAGATTTGCAACCGTTACCAGAGCCAGAAGACGAGGACTCAGGAGAAGTCTATGTTCCGGAACCCAGGCAGGAAGAACCGGAAGTAGGTGAAGAAGAGGGTGAAGACCTAGCTCTTGAAGCTTCTCGGAAGCCAGCCATCCGACCAACTCCCCCCAGAAGTGGACTTACTCCGCAGGCTTCAATGGTATCAGCCAGCGACAAAAAAATTGTGAAGGTTGAGGTCGAGGGGTTGAATTTACTTATGAATTTAGTAGGGGAACTGGTGATCAACCGTACCCGCCTCGATCAACGGATAGCCTATGTAAATAAAATCAGCGCAGAACTCAATTTTAGCCGTGAACGCCTTCTGAAAGTTATCCGAGATTTTAAAGAGAAATATGAATTCGGACAGGGAGATGAAACCCAGAACTTCGATATTCTTCCTGATCGCGATCAAGAGAGTTCCCCTCAACTCAGCGCCTCAGATCTGCTCGATGGATTTTTTGAACTGGAATTTGATAAATATGACGACTTCAATATCCTTTCGCGCAGCCTGATGGAAATTGGTTCTGATATTTCTGAGATCATGAATCAACTGACTGAATTTTTCGATCAATTTGAGGAAGAATCCTCTCACATCCGGCGAACAACGACTGAACTTCAGGAAGAAATTACGAATATTCGCATGGTCCCGGTTGGTCAACTTTTCAGCCGTTTCCACCGGACCGTTCGTGATGTTGCCAAGCAAGAAGCAAAAGTGGTTGTCCTTAAAACCTCAGGAGAAGACGCCCGGTTGGATAAAACCGTGATCAACGAAATGGCCGATCCGTTGATGCACTTGATCCGCAATTCCGTATCCCACGGCATTGAATCGCCTGAGGTTCGCGAAGCCAGATCAAAACCACGGGAAGGCGTGGTACTGCTCAAAGCTTTGAAAGAAGGCGATAATATTATTATTGAAGTGTCCGATGATGGGAATGGTATTCATATTGATCGTGTGCGGGAGTCTATTGCCGAAAAGGGACTGCACTCATTGGCTGACATTGAAAAGATGACGGATGATGAGGTGATCCAATATATTTTTGCCCCGGGGTTCTCAACGAAAAAGGATGTCAGCGCTATTTCCGGAAGAGGGGTCGGCATGGATGTGGTGAAAACCAATATCGCGAAATTAGGAGGAACTATTGAAATTAAAACTGAAGCGGGCAAAGGGACGAAATTTTCGATCAAATTACCCCTCACCCTTGTCATTTATGCCGCGCTGTTAGTCAAATGTGGAGACCAGGAATTTGCCATTTCTTTAACTTCGGTTGAAGAAACAGCCAGAATTCCGGCTCATCACATCCATAATGTTGGAAGCCAGGAAGTGATTAAATTGCGAGATCAAGTGCTGCCGATTCGAAGACTTGGCGATATTTTACGATTAAATCACGCACAATTTACGCCTCAACAACCATATATGCCTCTTGTCATTGTTCGGTCAGCAGACCAGGTTCTGGCATTAATCGTTGATGAACTCATCGGACGGGAAACTATTGTAATCAAGCCGTTAGGAGAGTATCTCAAAAAAGTAAAACTTTTCTCTGGAGCTACCATTTCCGGCGAAGGAAAGGTCCGCCTGATTCTTGACATTTCCACTATTATTGACCAGGAATTGTCTCCGAAATCGCCAAGCGGTGTGGCATCAGCCAGATTAGAATTAAGCGAATCATTTGACATGCCTGTGTCTGAAACGCTTGAAAAAACGCAGCCTGAATTGCTGTTGGTTGACGATTCTATCAGTATTCGTAAAATTATTGGTATGTTGCTCGGAAATGCAGGTTATAAGGTGGACGTAGCGGTTGATGGCGTCGAAGCGATAGAAAAGATCAGCACCACCTCGTATGATTTGATTTTGACGGATCTTGAAATGCCAAGAATGCATGGGTATGAATTAATTGCAGAGGTCAGAAGCGGATTACAAACCACAGATATCCCGATTATTGTTTTGACCTCGCGAGCCGGAGACAAGCATTATGCAAAGGCCATCGAACTTGGAGCCAATGATTACATTGTGAAGCCTGTTGATGAAGATACCCTCTTGCAGAGTGTGCGAAGACTCCTTTCAAAGCAGGAGGCTGGGATGCGGACGTGATCAAGGTGCTCGTTGTGGACGATTCCACGTTGATGGTGAAATTATTGAGCGATATTATCAATGGCGATCCTGAATTATGCGTGATCGGGACGGCTTCCAATGGCTATGAGGCCCTCCAAAAAACCAAAACGCTGTGCCCTGATGTCATCACAATGGATGTGAACATGCCTCGTATGGACGGCCTAAAAGCTGTCGAACATATCATGAGCGTGATTCCCACGCCAATTGTCATGATTAGTTCGTTGACTCAAAAAGGAGCAACAATGACGGTGCAAGCCCTGAATTTGGGTGCCATTGATTTTGTGCCTAAACCTTCGGGGTATGTTTCCTTAGATATCGAGGAGTTGACGACCGAAATAGTGGCAAAAATTAAATTGGCGTCGAAAATTCGCGTTGTGCGAACCGTCAAACACACGTTTCCTCGATCTGCTCGACAATCGGAAGCGAAAAAACTCCTGACAAAGCGACCAGAAACAGCATTTGAAGTGGCGTTACGCTATACGTTGTCTCAAATATCGCCTGCCGGTCTTCAGTATGAAAAAGTCGTGGCAATTGGTTGTTCAACCGGCGGACCGCAGGCGCTGAACGAAATCCTGCGGCGTTTTCCGATAGATTTTCCCGCCCCGATTCTTATTGTTCAACACATGCCGGAAAAATTTACCGAAAAACTTGCAGCACTTTTGAATTCACGGATAGAATTAGCTGTTGTGGAGGCAAAAGAAGGGATGAAACTCCAGAGGGGTATTGTCTATATTGCGCCGGGAGCCTATCATATGACAATCCGGCCAGAACGAACAGTTTCATTGATTTCTAAAGCGGCGTCGGCGCCGCTGCCCTGCCCTTCAGTGGATATGTTAATGCAATCGGTTGCTGAAGTGTTCGGGAAAAAGGCGATTGGGGTACTTTTAACCGGAATGGGAGACGATGGAGTCCTGGGAATGAATGCAATCAAAGATGCTTATGGCGCAACCATTGCTCAGGATGAGGAGACCTCGCTGGTGTTTGGTATGCCTAAAATGGCTATTGAATCGGGCTGTATTGATTCTATTGCCCCATTAGAAAGAATTGCTGATGAAGTCATAGAATTAATCGGAATCTCCAATGCTTTTTCCCAATTTCAAAAAAAATGATTCTTTGAGCACTTTTATTCTTGCATATGAATGAAAATGGAGTAAGATTAGTCTGTTTTGAAATTTGTGGTGAAAAATTTGCCTTTAACATGGATTTTCTCGTTGAGATTGTCCAGGTCGATCAGGCTGATATACGGCCATTTTTTTCATCAATCCCTCTTATTCGAGGATTTTGGACATATCGAGGGCAGACGGTCTATCTGATTGATTTTCGTGATTTTTTCGGATTGGGTAATGTGTCCGCAACTCTGGCGCAAAAGTGTTTGCTCCGATCTGGTTCTGAACAAGAGGAGGAAACGCAGAAAAAAACAGAACAGACACACATTGTTTATAATGTCTTAGTGGTAAGAATTCGTGGACATATCTTTGGGTTGTACGCTGACGCCGTATTACAGGTTGCATCGTTACTCTCATTTTATGAATACCCAATGATGATCTCAACATTACCAAGACGCTATTTTGCAGGAGTGACAGTGGTTGGGACTGAACTTGTTTTAGTGCTGGCGCTGGAAGAGTTGATCAACGAATATGAATTCGAGACTGAACTCAGTCGAATAGGTGAAAATTCTCACCCGTTCACTGGTTGAAAGGAGAAGAGGCCATAATGAATCAAAAAATACTCGTTGCTGACGATAGCATTGCCTCTCAACGTTTGTTTGAAATGGTATTAACTCGCGAAGGCTACGAAGTGATCACCATTGGTTCAGGTACTCAGGTCCTCGATGCTGTGCGAGATAAACGCCCTGATATTGCCCTTATTGACGCCATTATGCCGGAAGTTGATGGATACCAAATTTGCAAGATGTTGAAAGAAAATGCCGAATTTCGCCACCTTCCCGTGATTATGCTGGCAGGCCGATATGAAGACTTTGATCGTGAAAAAGGCATGAATGTTGTTGGAACCGAAGCAATTTTGAATAAACCTTCAAAATCAGAAGACATTGTTGCCAAAGTCAAAGAGTTTTTAACAGAACCTTCTGAAGAAATCGAAGAAATCGAAGAAATCGCGGAGGGAGAAGAGCGCGCGGCGCCAATTGCTGAAGTCATTGAAGAACCTTCTTTCGTTCAGGAAGAATACGAATTTGACGAAGATTCTGAGGAAGCTGATCTGGTTGTTGAAAATGAGTTGCTTGAGGAAGAAGCTGAAGTAGTTGACATGGGAGAGCTCGAGGAGGGAGAAAGCCAAGAAGATGAAGAAGGGTTCGCCATAGATGAAACCGAGGAGCTTGTTGAAGAACGCTGGACTGTGACGGAAGAAGAGCGATTGGTCGAGAAGCCCGTTGCTCCGGCGGTCGAATCTCCTGTTCTGACTGAAAAACCTGTGGTGCAAGAGGCTCCATCTCTTTCACCGGAAATCTCCTCGGCAGCTGAGGTTGGTCAAATCTCTGATGAAAAGCTTGATCTGATTGCTGAAGATATCGCCCAACGATTAGCCCAAAAACTTGTACCGGTACTCATGCAGCAGCTTGCAGCATACGTGATGCACGTTCCGGTCGTTAAAAGTATAGTTGAACAAACAAGTATGCAGCTTGTCAAAGAGCTCTTGCCAGAAATTCAGAAAAAGAAGTAAATGTCCTGAAAATTGGGAGAGTTAGGCGCGTTAGTGCTATGTTTGCGCCTAACCACCCAATCTTCTATGAAGCTACTTTGGAAATGCCAGATGTTTTAATATCTGAGCAAGTGGTGGGGTAGTAGGAAATTCTTATGAGAAAAGGATCAAAAGAAGTTCTGAGGCGAGTAACCAGGTTTTTCGAAAAACCTCGGCTTCTTCTGATCCATAAAATTGGAAGGTATTTTTATATTTTTTAGATAAACATAATTAATTTACGTTTATTACTTGACATGATGACAAAAACTGTGAAAGCGTGACAAAACGGGAAAGGCAGGACAACCTTGAAAAAAGCCTGATGGCATCTCCGCAACGGAATAAGATTAAACCAACAGATGTTCCAGGTGTCAAATCTGTTAAAACGACCGCTTGTGAAATGGTGACGTTCACGTAGAACGTTGATGAGAAATTATCCACTATTGTTGCTGGTTGCAATGTCAGCATAACATTTCTCTGAATATTCGTAAGACAAAGAAAATGTTTTCTGATGGTTGCCAACTGAAGTTTTCAGACGAGAGACCAATCCATGCAAACGAAGCTTCCTGGTAAAAAATTCACCTTGACGCAAAATACATTAAGTATCAATGCCCGAATTCTTGAAGTTTTGCGAGCCAAATCTCACGCCTATATCTCGGGAGAACAACTGAGTCAGGAATTGAATATGTCCCGCACAGCGATTTGGAAGCATGTGAATGCGTTGCGCGACCTCGGTTACAAAGTTGAAGCGATTACCTCGGTGGGATATAAATTGGTCTCTTCTCCGGAGTTGCTTTTACCGTTGGAAGTCAAAAATGGTTTGAATACCAGGGTCATTGGTCAGAACATTCACTGGGAGTATGAGGTCAATTCTACGAATACCCTGGCCTTACAGTTAGCCGATCAGGGATCTCCTGAAGGAACCCTGGTTGTAAGTGAATCGCAAAAACAGGGAAGGGGCCGCTTAGGTCGTTCCTGGATTTCGCAACCGGAAACAGGAATTTACATGTCGTTAATTTTGCGACCGACGTTTGTCCCGATGAAAGCGTCGTGCATTACGTTTATTTCAGCCATTGCCGTGACAGAGGCAATCAAGGAGTATTTGGGAATTGACGCCAAAATTAAATGGCCAAATGACGTCATGATTCGCGGAAAAAAAACGGCAGGGATTCTCACGGAGTTGCGGGCCGAGATGGAAAGTATTCATTATGTCATTGTCGGGATTGGCATCAATGTGAATAATACGCACTTTCCTAAAGCCTTGAGCGAGAAGGTGACATCACTTGCGCTCGAATACCACGAGAAAGTTTCGCGCATAAAATTGCTGCAAGCGTTATTGAGATCTTTTGAACGCTGGTATCTACGCACCTTGAAAGAACAACCCGGACAAACATTTGAACGATGGCGTGATCTGTCATGTACTTTAGGGAACCTGGTTGAAGTGAACCTCGGAGATGAAATTGCCAGGGGATTAGCCACGCGGCTTGAGCCGAATGGCTCGCTCTATCTCAAACTGGATTCCGGTGAAGAACGGCAGATTCTTGCAGGGGATGTCACGATGGTTGCCAGTATTTAAATGAAAGGTTGCGTTCCATGCCTGAAGATGCTTATTGGGAACATATTGAGCAATATTTTGTCAAGAAACGTGGCAGTGCGCTTCTTCTTTCCCCAAAAGATTGGCCCTTAATTCACTCCTGGCAAGAGCGTAAGATTCCTCTTGATGTCATCTATGATGGAATTGATCGAGCCTTTGAACGTCTTGAAAAAAATGAACCTCTGCGCCAACGCTGGGCCATTCGTTCCCTAACCTTTTGCCAACGTGAAGTGGAATCTGCCTGGGAGAATTGGAAACGTGAACATGCCTCTGCTTCCCAAGAATCTACCCAGGAAACCTTTGTTTCTGAGCGGCGGAAATTGGCGGTCAAACTGCAAAATACAATTGCGCTGTTACGAAAATATGCCGGGTTGGAACATTACCAATGCGTCCAGGAAAATTTATCGATTATCATCAACACGCTTGAAACCTTTCTTCCTCGTATTCATACGACTGAAGAAGACATGGCGTTGCTTGTGATAAAAGAGCAAATCTGTGAATGCGAAAGATCTCTTCTGAACCATCTCGAACAGACGATTCCGGATGAAACCCGCCAAACATTATATGCCAGGGCCGAAGCCCGGCTGGCTTCTCACAAACGTAAAATGAAAACCTCCGTCTATCAAGAGACGCTTCATCTTGCCTTTTTGCAAGAATTACGCACAGCCTATCCCTTTCCCCCTTTTCTTTAAATCATAAGGATGAAAATCATAAGGATGATATGTGACATGAAGCAACAACTTTCTGATTATATCGGTACTCAACGCCAGGATATGCTGGCATTGTTAAAAGAATTGGTTTTGATTCAAAGCGGCAGTTATAATAAATCTGGCATAGACCGGGTTGTACATCTGATACATGATACCCTCGCAGCCGCTGATATTTCAGTGATGACAATTCCTCAAGTACAATACGGCGATATTTTGCTGGCCTCTTCTCGTACAGCAGGTGAAAATAATAACATTTTGCTTATCGGTCATACGGATACAGTATTTCCTCAAGATACCAGGTTTAATTGGTGGCGTGACGATCAGGAAAAAGCCTACGGGCCGGGGGTGATTGATATGAAAGGCGGCCTGGTGGCAGGGATATATGCCCTGAAAGCGTTGCAGTATGTCGGCTTGCTTGACCGCATTCCGATTCGTTTCATTTTTAATCCTGATGAAGAAATCGGCTCTCTGTGCTCTAGAGAGATCATTATCGCAGAAGCTCGCAAAAGCGCAATGGCCTTTGTACTCGAATGTGGTGGTCTAGACGGACAGGTGGTCACAGGGCGTAAGGGGTACATCGGTGTGAAATTGGAAGCTTTTGGCAAAGCTGGCCATGCGGCCTTTATCATTAAAAACAAGGCCAGTGCGATTGTCGCTCTGGCCCATAAGATTCTTAGCCTGGAAGCCCTCAATGGTCGATTTGACGGTGTCACTGTGAATGTTGGATGTATCAGCGGCGGCATCGGATCAAATACAGTTCCGGAATACGCGGTTGCTGACGTTGATGTCAGATATAGTACGCTGGCCGGAGAGGATTTCTTTAAAACACAGCTTGTTGAGCTTGCCCGACAGTCGGAAATTCCAGGCACTTCTATCACGCTTGAGGTGATCCGCTCGCGCCCGCCGATGATTCAAAGTGAAGGAAACCGCGCGTTATTCAGGATGGTCGCGGAACAGGCACATGAACTTCATATTCCGATCCAAGAAGAATTTCGTCAGGGAGTCTCAGATGCCAACATTGTTGCCACTGAAGGAGTTCCTGTGCTTGATGGACTGGGGCCGATCGGTGGTCTGGATCATAGCGATCAGGAATTTATGATCAAAGAAAGCTTGTTTCAACGTACTCACCTCCTCGCCTGGTCATTGATTGAAGGTTGGCAGCGTTATCAGGCTGGCACTCTTTTTACCTCTGGAACCGTTCTAACCTGAACTCTGATTGTTAAAAACAATACAAAGATAACGGACGAATTGCTTTTTTTCTTGACTCAGGAGACAAAACAACGACAGGATGTTTTCTTGCATTCTGCCTTAGGGTAGACGAGCGTTACAGAGGTAATGCCGACGTAAGATGATGGCATGAATGCAGTATCATGTTGTAAAATACTAGTGCAAATATACTAAGGAGGATAATATCTATGAACCAGATGATTCTTTATGATGAGGTGATTATTAACGAGGTCCAGGCGCGGGAGATTCTGGATTCTCGTGGGAATCCGACTGTTGAAGTCGAAGTCTCGCTAGATAATGGCATTATCGGGCGCGCCGCTGTTCCGTCCGGCGCCTCGACCGGAACGCGTGAAGCATTGGAGATGCGAGATGGCGATAAGGAACGCTATCTTGGCAAAGGCGTATTAAAAGCGGTGCAGAATGTGAATGAAGAGATTGCCGAAGAAATTATCGGCCTGGATGCTCGCAATCAGATAGCTGTTGATACAGCTATGTTAGAATTGGATGGCACTGAAAACAAAGAGAAATTAGGGGCCAATGCTATTCTTGGCGTGTCGTTAGCTGTTGCCAAAGCGGCTGCCGCAAGTTGCGGTGTGCCATTGTACCAATATCTTGGCGGCGTGAATGCAAAGGTGCTGCCTGTGCCGATGTTAAATATTTTGAACGGCGGCGCACATGCGGATAATAATGTTGATCCGCAGGAATTCATGATTATGCCGGTCGGCGCATCAAGTTTCCGCGAAGCCCTGCGCTGGTCTGCTGAAGTGTTTCATAATCTCAAAGCCGTGCTCAAGAAAAAAGGGTATAACACCGCAGTTGGTGATGAAGGCGGCTTTGCTCCGAATCTGAAATCGAATGAAGAAGCGCTTGATGTGATTCTGGAAGGGATTCAGCGCGCCGGGTATAAACCGGGTAAACAGATTTTTATTGCTCTTGATCCAGCAGCGAGTGAATTTTACGATACGGACAAGAAAAGATATATCTTCAAAAAGTCAGACAAATCCGAGAAGACTTCCGAAGAAATGGTTGATTTCTGGGCCAACTGGGTGGAAAAATATCCGATTATCTCGATTGAGGACGGCATGGCCGAGCAAGATTGGGACGGCTGGAAACTGATGACCGACCGCCTTGGCTCAAAAATTCAGCTTGTGGGCGATGACCTGTTTGTGACAAACACCAAAATCTTGAAAGAAGGAATTGAAAAAGGGGTTACCAACTCTATTTTGATTAAGTTGAATCAGATCGGCACCCTGACCGAAACCCTGGATGCAATTGAAATGGCGAAACGTGCTGGTTACACTGCTGTGGTTTCTCATCGTTCCGGTGAAACCGAAGATACGACCATTGCTGATCTCGTGGTCGGCGTGAACGCCGGACAGATTAAAACCGGCTCGACTTCGCGTACCGATCGTATTTGCAAATATAATCAATTGCTCCGCATTGAGGATGAACTCGGCAGTATCGCCCAATACGCCGGAGTGTCCGCCTTTTATAACATCAAAAAGTAGTTTCTCTGAATACATTTAAAAAACCGGGTTTTTCAAAAAAGCCCGGTTTTTTTATGCTTCCTCTTTCTTCCTTGACTATCTGTTCTTGTCGTAATTTCTGAATAAAATTCGTAAAGAAAAGAGAAAATTTGAATTTTATGCAATGAAAATTCTTGACAGGAAAATTTTATTCGATATTTCCTTAAAAAAGAGTCAACGTAAGGGAAGTGAATTGTGTGTTGAGAGAATAGGTGGCATTGTGGATGATATTGATAAAAGAATTCTGAAAACCTTGCAGTTAAGCGGAAGAAAGAAAAATGCAGATCTGGCCCGTGAACTTGGGGTGGCTCCGTCAACCATGTTGGAACGGATTCGCCGTCTCGAAGAAGGCGGTGTGGTCCGAGGGTATCGAGCATCGCTTGAGCCAAGCATGCTCGGATTAACAATCCAGGGCTTCATTTCGATTACGCTGGATCATCATCGGATGGAAGATCTGCAGGATTTTGAAGATCGTATCCGTAAAATCCCCTATGTTCGCGCATGTTATAACCTGACCGGTCGTTTTGATTATTTGTTGCATGTCGCTGTACGCGATCTTGAACAACTGAGCCTGCTGATTAAAACGCAGATTGCTTCCTTGCCAGGCGTCAGTCGGTCCGAATCGTTTCTGGTGCTTTCAGAGGTAAAACCCGATGGCGGCTGGCCGATTGAAGATGAATTGTTTATTGAGTCGTTAGAGAACGGACAGGCGAAGAATCAATCTGAATCGTTGAAAGGAGGGAATTGATGATGAAACTCGGATGGATTGGAACAGGTGTGATGGGCACATCAATGGCTGGCCATCTTCAGACCGCCGGGCATGGCCTGTATGTGTTTAATCGCACCAGGCAGAAAGCAGAGTCGCTTTTAGCTAAAGGGGCTGTGTGGTGTGAAACACCGGCAGATGTCGCTCAAAATGCAGAAGTGGTCTTCACCATTGTCGGGTTTCCCGCTGATGTTGAAGGGGTGTATTTAGGAAAACAAGGGATTTTGAGCGTAAAAGGCGCATGCCGGATTGTTGTGGATATGACGACCAGTGAACCCGGTTTGGCGCAGAAGATTGCGCGAGTTGCGGCGAAAAAAGGAATAGCCAGTCTGGATGCTCCGGTTTCCGGCGGCGATGTCGGCGCGAAAAATGGCACGCTTGCGATTATGGTTGGTGGAGAGAAGTCGGTTTTTGATGAGGTGCTGCCGCTTTTTCACTGTATGGGCAAAAATATCGCCCTGATGGGCGAAGCCGGGGCCGGGCAACACACCAAAATGTGTAACCAGATTTTGATCTCTGGTACTATGATCGGGGTGTGTGAATCATTATTGTATGCCTCGAAAGTTGGCCTTGATCAACAGGCGGTCATTGAAATTATCGGCCAGGGCGCGGCAGGGTCATGGTCAATTAATAATCTGGGACCCCGGATTGCCAAGGGCAATTATGATCCCGGATTTTTTGTGGAACATTTCATTAAGGATATGGGTATTGCCCTCAAAGAAGCGGCTGCCGTGAAATTGTCGCTGCCGGGCTTAGCCCTGGTCCATCAATTGTATATTGCGCTTCAGGCCCAAGGACATGGCCGATCCGGAACGCAAGCCTTAATGCTGGCGCTCAAAACCCTGAATGGAGAAAAATAAACAGGAGTGTCAAAGCTCATAGGAGTGTCAAAGCTCTGTTTTGACAGCGAGAGCAGAGCTTTCGCACTCCGAACAACTTCAACAATGAAGGAGGCTTATTATGGCGAAGAAAAAACTTATGATCCATGAATTGTACAAAATGAAAGCCGAAGGGCAAAAAATTACCTGGTTAACAGCGTACGATTATCCAACCGCGCAATTTGCCGAAGCTGCGGGAATGGATATGTTGCTCGTCGGTGATTCGCTGGGGATGTGCGTTTATGGATATAAAGGAACGGTTCCGGTGACAATGGATCAATGTATTGTGCATTCCGAAGCAGTGCGTCGCGGCGCCCCGAATACGTTTGTCATCGGCGATATGCCATTTATGAGTTATCAGATTTCCGACGGCGATGCCGTGTACAACGCCGGACGCTTCTTGAAAGAAGCTGATGTGGATGCGATTAAGCTGGAAGGCGGGGTACGCATTACTTCGCGCATTCAAGCTATTGTGGAAGCTGGTATTGTCGTGTGCGGGCATATCGGATTAACGCCGCAAAGTTCAGGTCAGCTTGGCGGACACAAAGCCCAGGGACGCACGGTTGAATCAGCAAAACTCGTAATTGAAGATGCGCTGGCTGTGCAGGAAGCCGGCGCGCAGATGCTGCTGGTGGAAGCTGTTCCTCCAGAAGTGACCGGGTTTATCGCCAACAAACTGAGCATTCCTGTGTTATCAATCGGCGCAGGCGCCGATTGCGACGGACAATTATTGATTGTTTCTGATATGATCGGCCAATTTACCGCCTTTACCCCCAAGTTCGTCAAAAAATATGCGAATGTGGCTGAAGTGATTACCAAGGCAATGAAGGAATATGTCGCGGATGTCAGAGAGGGTCGCTTCCCGACCGATGAGTATTGTTATCATATCATTCAGGGTGAGGAAGAAAAATTCCAGGAACTTTTTAAGCAGTATGAGTAACTGTATGGGTGTTTCAGTCAAACACTCACACACTGAGAAATGGTTCTCTGATAATTGCTGTGATCAGGAGTGGCAATTATCAGAGGGCCTGAAAAATATGACAGATCTGCGCGAACGTTTAAAAATATCGCATGAACGCCTGGATGAAATTAATGCGTTCTTACTCGATCCAAACAATGAATTGATTAATAAACTGCTGACGGTAGTAGAAAAATTCGGGGGACCCGAAGAAATCAACCGTAAAGCCGGTGAAGCTCGTAAACTTGAAAACCTCTTTGCCCGGTTACGCGACCAACACTCTCCCTATCTTCCCGACCTGGAATGGTTGATCGGGCAACGTGATAAGCATGCGTTTATCAGCCTGGCCGAGTATCGTCGCAAAACCCTGGGGAAAAAGGCCGATAGTATGGCGTTTAATGAAGACACGGCCGTGACCCTGGAAATCTCTGCCTTACAATATTTCCCATGGCTGATCGCTCAGGCCAAACAGGCGATTGCACAACAGCAATTAATGCCCGGCCGCTTCATTCGTGTCCGCAAAATGAAAGAGCAAGAAGCGGATCAGGGGGATATTCTGGCGGTTGCCGCTGCTATGCAGATTGTTGGAGCTAGTTATGTGGAAACTCTTGATACCAAAGGCACGGATGGCTCCAATGTGCACCTGGGCGGTCCGGAAACGATTACCGGCTATTTCGGTGGTGTGGGAGAGCCGAATGACTATCCGCTGAAATGGGCGGAAGAATATCTGTATTACTACACCAACTATGGTATTCGTCAGGTGTTAAATATCAATCCGGGCACTGTGTTTGTCGGATATATACTGCATAAATTGGGGATCGACAATGAGTTTAAAATTTCCGTCTATATGGGGAATGACAACCCTTTTGCGATTTTCTGGACTCTGATGGCTGCGCGACTGCTCGCTCGCGAAGATGGAACGACCAGTTTGATTGGGTTTAACTTCTCGAACTCGGTGAATAATGAAACAATTCGGGGCAGCGATGTTATTCGTAACGCCATGGATTTTACAGAGGTCGTGCGTTTTGAGCATCATATCACTGAAACCTATAAATCTATTGTGCGACAACCGTATAACCGGCGCGATGAATTGGTTGAGATTGCCCAAACCATTCCGAATATTTCGGCAAAACATGAAGGCGCCGATCCAGAGCTTGATGCTACCCGCGACCATCCTTCCGATATTTTGGATTATTTTATGGCGAAAGAAGATATTGTTGCGCAAGGACTGATGGAGAAGATGGAACGTAACTATCTGGATAAACATGACGCATTGAATAAGACCGCGGATGCTCTGACCCGTGCCGGAATCGGCGTGGTCTGTGCCCAAAACCTGCATTAAACGTTAGCGAGAAAAAACCGGGTTTTTCAAAAGCCCGGTTTTTCTTTAAGTGAATACGCCCAATGAAAAAAAAACAGCAGCATATTGCCGCCTTAACCGGCGGTATCGCCAGCGGAAAGAGCACCGTGGCGCACATGTTCGTGGAATTGGGGGCCTATCTGATTGACGCTGATATTGTCGCGCGCCAGGTAGTCGAACCTGAGCAGCCGGCCTGGCAGGAGGTTGTTGAATGTTTTGGCAGGAAAATTCTATTAGAAGATCGCCAGCTTGATCGGAAAAAATTAGGGACAATTATTTTTCATCATCCCGAGAAACGCGCCACATTAAATCAGATTATCCATCCGCGCGTCATTAAAAAAATTGATCGTGAAACTCAGGATATTCAGAAAACACAGCCGAACCAGGTTATTGTCGTAGATGTTCCGCTCCTGATCGAAACCGCCATGCATACGGCATACTCGACAGTTATTGTGGTCTATGTGCCTGAAGAGGTCCAGGTACATCGCCTGATGGAACGCGATCATCTCTCCTTATCAGAAGCTCAAACTCGAATTGATGCACAAATGCCGCTTTCAGAAAAAGTCAAATACGCGACTCATGTGATTCGTAATGATGAATCTCTTGACAAAACACGAGAACAGGTCATAGCAGTCTATCAACATCTTTGTTGAATTATTGAATATTTAACAACCGAGTTTTTTCAAAAAACTCGGTTGTTTTCCTCTATACAAACTATGACCTACGAACAGACCTTAGATTTTTTATACAATCGTCATACTTCGACTTATCGGGGATTGCAACGCATTCAATATGTTCTGGAAAAACTTGGCAATCCGCAAGATATGTTCCCTTCAGTCTTAATCACCGGAACAAACGGAAAAGGCTCAACAGCGAAAATGTTGAACAGTGTCTTAATTGAAGCTGGTTATCGCGTTGGCTGCTTTACCTCGCCTCATTTGCTTGAATTTGGAGAGCGGATCACGATTAACAGGGAGTGTATTCCCAAAGAGGATGTTATTGCGTTGACGGAATTGATCCGAACCGGTCCGTTAGTCCAGTTGGAAAAGGAGCGGCAGGAGTTACAGATAGAAGGGATCGTGTCTTTTTTTGAAATTGTCACGGCGATGGGATTTCTTCATTTTGCCCGACAACACGTGGATCTTGTTATTCTGGAGGTGGGTATTGGTGGACGCCTTGACGCTACGAATACAGTGAATCCTTTAATCTCGGTCATTACCAATGTCGATCTGGACCATCAACAAATTTTGGGCACTACGGTGACAGAAATTGCGCAGGAAAAATCAGCGATTATCCGTGAACATGGAATAGCGGTGACAGGTTGTCAGAAACCCGAGGCATTGGCGGTGCTTCAAGAAGTTTGCCGGCAAAAACAGGCAGCGCTTTACCGAACAGGCATCGTGTATGACGAAGAGCAGAGTCAGTTTTTGCAATATGTTCTGCCTCAAGAACTTTTCTCAAGCGGTTCGTTGTTTGCCTATCATGGAATTCACCATCGAGTGGATCAACTTCAGTTGTCCTTGATCGGCGAGCATCAGCTTGCAAATGCAGCAGTTGCCCTGGCAACTCTTGATCTTTTGGAGCAAAAAGGTTTTGGCGTGGCAGAGATCGCCATTCGATCCGGATTGGCGCATGTCAGCCATCCCGGTCGTCTGGAACTTCTGTCTAAACATCCCAGGGTTGTTGTTGATATTGCTCACAATAGCATGGGATCTGCCGCTATTGCCAAAACCTTGACGACGGTGTTTTCCTATCGCAGATTGATCCTGGTGATTGGCGTCTTGCATGATAAGGATGTTAAAGGAATTTTAGGCCCTTTACTCAAAGTTGCCGATGTCGTCATTTTTACCAGTCCGCACAATACGCAGCGAGCCGAAGCGGCTTCAGCCACCGCGAAAGCTGCTGAGGAATTGGTTCAAGCAACGATCCGACGCATTTATGAGCACTGGTTGATCGTTGAATATATCGAAAAAGCGATCAACCAGGCTTGTGAACTTGCCGGAGAGGAAGATTTGATTTGCGTGACCGGATCAAATTATACTGCCTCTGAAGCAGAACTCTATTTTTGCGGAAAAAAATGATTACTGGCAAAAGACTTTTTTAGAGGTCATCGCGAGCAATGGCTGTAAGCTCGCAATGACCGAAACAAAAGCAGAATACATATTTCTGCTTTTGGGAAATGGCACTGCTCATTTTCCCAGAAAAATATTGATAACTGCGAAAACGGCTGTCATTATGCCAATCAGCGTCATTTGTTTTGGTTCAGGAATCGGATTTCTCTGACCGGGAACAAAAATATACATGAGTGAACCTACCACAAAGTTTGCTATGAAGAATAGATTGAGGAAAAATGTGAAAAACTGTTTGATTCTCGTGCTCAGCATACGGCGTTTCTCCCCTTTGTGCTCTCCTTGTTCATCTCTCTTTTTCATGTCAGTTGATATGACTATTAATCATGCTATCGAGCTAAAATGTCAAGTCTTGTATCTTTCTTAATAGCACATTTCATGCCACTTTTATAAAAAGGTTTGTATGAGGAGGTGTGATAAGGATGTTATGGTGAAGTGGTGAACTTGCTCAGAAATTCAATATTGATCAGGTAAAGCCTGATGCGGCAGGCGTGGTTCAAATCAATGACCTATCGAAGTTTTGCCAGCCAATGCTGCGGATCTTCGGGTTTGCCATTGGCGCGGACTTCAAAATAGAGGTGGGCGCCTTTGACCGAGTCGGTATCACCAACTTTCCCGAGGAGTTGACGGGTTTTTACTTGATCCCCTGCTTTAACCATGATTTCATCAGCATGGGCGTACAGGGTATAATAATTGCCCCCATGATCAAGAATGATGAGATTTCCGTAGCCTTTGAACCAGGCAGCATATTTGACCTTGCCTTGAAATACCGCATAAAACGGCGTGCCTTTTGGAGCTTGAATATCAACCCCTTTGTAATGTGTATAAGTTTTTGTTCCCGGAATGTTAAGGTTGCCAAACGTAGTAATAATCTTGCCCTGCACCGGCCACAACAGCTTAGCCTTATTGGAACGGAAATATCTGGCATAGGTCTCAATAATTTCTTCCGAATTCTCCGGTAGGGTGACTTCTTTACCCTGTTTTGTCGGGATCGCTCTGGTTGCTGGTGTAGATGGACTCGCTTCCAGATTCTCGATCAATTGTTCCAATTCTTCCCTGGTTGTTTCTAATTTCGCAATCATCTGACTGTATTGGGTTTTATCTTTTTGGATAGCTTTCAGCAATTTATCTTTTTGGGTTTTTTGTTCCTCGATTCGAGCTTGTTTTTGCTGAATCTGTTTTTGTGTTTGAGCGATGTCGTGTTTTTGTTGTTCAAGTGCTTTTTTCTGAGCGAGAATCATGTGCCGATCATGTTCAACATCTGTAAGAAGCTCTCGATCTTGTTCGGAAATCAATTGTAAGTATTTGACTTGCTGTTGCATATTATCGTAAGAAGTGATTGCTAATAAAGGAGTGAGATAACCCAAATTTCCCATTTTATAGATCGCACGCAGTCGTCTGGCCAACAGCGTTTTCTTCTGTTGTGAGGCCTTGTGGAGTTTGGATAGATTTTTCTCGATCTCTGTGAGTTCAGAGGTCTTTTCCTGAAGGACTTCTCGGTGCTTTTGTAGTTCTTGCTGATAAGTCTGGAGTTCGTGCTCGATCTCCGTCAGTTCAGCAAGAAGGTTTTTTTCACGTCGGGTGATCTGTTGGTATTCCGTTTGTTTTTCTTTGAGCTGCTGTTCAATCGTATGCAGATTTTTTTCTGGCTGAGGATGTTGTGCTCCAACAGTAAAGAGGCTGATAGCAAGCAGACCCCAACACAATAGAATCTTCGTTTTTCTGTTACGATGTTTGCCTGTATCAATCATCTTGGCTAATAAGTCCTCAAAAATTTGTGAAGCGTGAACAGACTGCCGCACCATCCCAAAAAACTTCCTAATAATAAGATCCCTATCATAACAGACCAGGAAAGAAAGGACATGGATAAAAACATGAAAAGAGAGGAAGATGAGTAATGGAGCACCGTTAGAAAAAGTTGATATATGAGGTAGATGATGACGAGCGAGCCTGTTGCGCCTAAAAATCCTCTCATAATTCCTTCGGCGAGAAATGGACCTTTAATGAAGGTTTCTGTGGCCCCGACAAATTTCATAATGTTCAATTCTTCTTCACGGCTATAGAGAGTTAACTTAATGGTGTTTGAAATAATGAAAATGATGGTCAGGAACAAAAATATGCCCAGAAAGACTCCGATAAATTTGAGGAGATTGATGACGATCGTCAAATTTTCCAACCAGGCCTGACCATATTGGAAATCCTCTAAATGCGGAATTTGGGCTAACCTATCAACCACTGCTTGAACGCTGGTAAAGTTTTGGTGTTTTGGTTTGAGGCGAATTTCAAACGAAGCTGGTAATGGGTTCGCATCTGCTACCCCATCTAACAGTTCTTCGTGTCCGGCAAGGCGGGTTTTAAAATCTTCGAGGGCTTCCTGGGAGGAGACAAATTTCACATGCTCGACGGCATTAATCTCTCGTATGCGTGCATCGAGTTCAATTCGTTCATCTTCTGTGATTGAGTTATCAACATAGGCAATCACTTGAACTGAGTCATTCCATCGTCTGGCAACAGCATTTAAATTGACATAAACTAGTAAAAAAATGCCAAAAATCGACAAAGAAACAGCGATCATTGCAATAGCGATGGCATTAGGAACTCTACTGCGACTCATATTCACAATTGCTTCGCGAATGAAATATGTAAAAAGGTGAAAACGTACCATCACCGACGTCTTTACTCCAAATTACGAACATGCACCATTACGGCTATTTTTTTGATCATCATGTATTCAAACGCGTACAGAAAAATTCAGGCGTTAAGTTTTTAGATACATGAACCATACGGGAAGTTGTTGAATCTGTCAAGGGGAAAGTATATATTTCACGGAATGAAAAAATTTTCTTGACTTTCCCGTGTTTTCCTGTTGACCTTAATTAAAATTTTTTGCATATTCCCATATACCTGATTGCATGAGGACGAGTGAACGTCCGCATATTATTGAATTTCGATCTGAGGGAGGTCAGATCATGGAACAGGAAAAAGAAAAAGGCTTTAAGGTTACTGATAAACGAGCAACGTTTCAGGAGGAGCATGCTGAAACTCCGGAAAGAGAAAAAACAACCTCATCCGAATCAAGTCGTACGAAAGAATCAGAACGGCAGCATCATCACCAGGAAAACACGGCTATGCCGTTGATTGAAGCGAATTTTCTGACATTGATTTTTTCTTTATACACACATGCCCAGATATCCCTTGGTGTGATTCCTGATCCAGTCACTCAACAAGTAGTGAAAGAATTACCTCAGGCAAAATATAATATTGATTTATTAGGAATATTGCGAGAAAAAACCAAAGGGAATTTGACACCAGAAGAAGATCAAACATTAGAACAGATGTTGTTTGAATTACGTATGATCTATGTGGATGCAAATAAAACACGCTAACTTGTTGAGGAGACGCCAATTTTGAAGCGAATAGTATATCTCAGCTTGTTGTTGATTGTTTTTCATGGATCCCCCGGAGTTTTTGCTCAGACGCCCGCAATTGCCTCAGCCTCGATTCGAGTCGATTTTTCTGAAGTGAATGCCTTATGGTTTGATGTTCTTAACTATCTTGAGAATCGAGATTGGATAGAGGCAAATTTAAAACTGCTGGATCTGAATCAAAAGAAAAATCAATTGGGATTTTCGAATTTACCTGTCCATTCGACAATATTGATCCAAAAAGCACAACAATTGAAGAAACAAGGTCAGCCTGAACAATCGTTGAAATTGTTAGAGGCGGCTCGCCTTCTTTCTCCCGATTTTCCTGATGTCTATTTTGCGAGAGCACACTTCCTTTTTGCTCAAAACTTTACCGATTTTTATAAGATCAGTCGAGAACTCTGGCGTGGTATCCTGCTGAAATATGCTGATATCTTTGTTCTTCTCACTTATACGAATAATAGTCTGGCGGTGCTTTTATTTGCAGGAACCCTGACGAGTTTCCTGTTTGTGCTTTTTTCTTTTATGTATTACCGACGGGCAATGTTTTATCAACTAAAAGCTGTGTTTCCTTTCGAACTTCCGACCATCATCGGTCATGTCCTCGGATGGATGTTGTTCGTTGTTATAACGCTTGGCCTCGGCGTATTGGCAGGTGTGTTGTTCATAATGCTCTTACTTATCTGGCAGGTTGATTTCAGTTCTAAACGTATGCTTCGCATCGTCTTGTTTTTTGGAGCGATGCTTGGCGGATTTCTGCTGCTTGTGTGCATCACATTTTATGCGTTCAACGGCGAGTATTTTCAGGCTTTACGCGACATTTCGCGTGGGGAATATACTTCCCGGACAGTGACCGTATTACAGAAGTATTTACAAGATCATCCTGATGATTCCTACTCTCTGTTTGGGTTAGCATATATCGCGCAAAAAACGGGAAACGTTCAAATCGCTGTTGATGCTTATGAGAAAATTGCTTCTGTTTATCCTGATCCGGCGATTATTCAAAATAACCTCGGAAATATCTACCAACAGCAATATCGTAATACCAAACAAGAAGCCTGGTATCAAAAAGCCGAAGAAGCTTACAGAAATGCCGTGTATTCTGCTCCTAAAAACTTTGAAATCCGCTACAATTTCGGACAATTTCTCTTATTAGAATTCCAAAATAGTGAAAAAGCTCATCAGGAACTGGAGGTTGCGCGGGATCTTGATCAATATCGTTTTACTATGTATTCCGAGCATTTGCGCGGCGGTACCGGAACGATAGATATTCCCTTGACCACACCGGCCCTGCTGAAAAGGTTGTTTACGCCGGATTTTCTTGCTGCAGCAACAGGGTTGGCAGAAGAGATCTGGGCAAGCGGATTGCGTTTTAAAAATGCCTGGTATTTTTCCATTGCCTGTGGAGTGCTGTTTGTGCTAACCTTTGTTTTTGGAGCCAAAAAGGGCGTACCGAAACGCGGGATCCTCTATTGTCAGATGTGTGGCGATCCGTATATTCTCAAACAGAAAAAGTCACAGGAGCCGCAAACATTTTGCACACAATGTACCTATATCTTTAAAAAGAAAACGGTGGTCAAACCTGAAAAACGAGAAGCAAAAGTTAAGCAAATTCAGCTGCGTCAAAAAAGTCGAGGAGTATTTGCGAAGGCGGCATCGTTCTGCTTCCCGGGAACTGGACAGATCTACTACGGCTATTCGAAAAAAGGGATGGTGTTTGCGTTTCTGTTTTCTCTGGCCTGTGGGGTCTTTTTGTTAAAGGGCTTGTGGCGAATTCTTATTGATGCAGAAAAAGGATCCGGACTTTCATGGGGAACAATAGGCATTTTTCTCCTTCTTCTGGTGATAAGTTATCTGTTTAATATTCGTGATATTTTAAAACTCTCTCCGAAAAATCAATAACGTCTTTCAAGGGAACGAAAAGCATGGCTCTTGCTGGAAATATTAAAGAATTTGGGCTGGCGGATATTTTCCAAATTATTTCCTTACAGCAGAAAACTGGCGAGTTGACGGTCGAAAGCCCAGAAGGAAAAGTGAAAATTCTTGTAGAACAAGGATTTATTGTTGGGGCAGATGCGACATTTCGATCTATTGAAGAACGCCTCCAACAATCTTTGGCGCGAAGTCAGGTCATCAGTAAATTTCATCTGAAACGTGCCCTAGAGACACAGAAAAAAACCCTCCAACCGCTTTGGACAGTCCTGGCAGAGACCAGGGCGATCGATGTGAAAACACTTCAGCTTATGCTTTCGCAGCAAATTCATGAGACCGTCTATCATGTATTGCGCTGGAGCGAGGGGACTTACTCGTTTGAACCCAGAAGGAGCGTTGAATATGACTCTGACTTAATCAGTCCGATTAATTCAGAATTTCTTGTCATGGAAGGGTTTCGAATTACCGATGAATGGTCTGAAATTGAAAAAACGATCCCATCGCTGCAATTGCTTGTCCGTCAAAAAGGAGGAATTCTCGATACTCCCGATGGACTGAGTGACTCTGAAATGAGGATATTCAAGCTTCTCTCAACTGAGCGAACTGCTCAAGAACTTGTTGACATGAGTCAACTAGGGGAATTTGATACGTGTCAAACTCTCTATGAATTGATCAAAAAAAATCTGATCGAGCCAGTTCCGGGAAAAAAGGGGAAAACATCGAAAGTTCAAAGAATAACGATTGGGTTTACCGACATTCTTGTCAGGGGAGTGGCAGTGATTGCGGTTATCGCCTTGATTGTAGGAGCCGGAATGGCTTTAAAGTATTTACCTGAAAATTTTGCGTTGATCCATACCCCGAATCTGAAAGTGATTGGAAGTCTGAGACGTTTTGCAACACAATCGTATTTAACGGTGTTTTCCGAATATATTCCTCGCTATTATCTTCAACAGAAAACTCTTCCAAAATCGTTTGAGGAGCTTCAAGCAACAGCATTTGGGGTGCCCACGCGTATGGTAACAGATTCCTGGAGACAGCCCTATGTGATGCATGTTGAAAACCAGCAGGTTCTTATTCAGAGCCCTGGAAAAGATAACACCTTGAAAACTGCTGATGATGTACAAATTGTGATTGCTTTTTGACAGTTCTCCTTCACGAATCGGGATTCTATGCGAAATATCAGATTGGATCTTCAATACGACGGAACCCACTACCATGGATGGCAAATACAATCACGTTGTGAAACAGTGCAAGGCAAAATTTTGGAAGCTGTTCAATCCATGGTGAACCACGCGCCTGTCAAGCTTGTTGGCGCCAGCCGAACCGATACTGGAGTTCATGCCCTGGGACAGGTCGTAAATTTTTGGATCCCTGAACAGATTTCGATCAGCCCTAAGGCGTTTTTCCACGGTCTGAACAGCCTGACGCCGGATGATATTGTGATCACGAATGTTCAAGAAGTTTCTCCGAAATTTCATGCTCGCTTTGACGCAAAGGGTAAAACCTATTGTTACCAGGTGTGGAACGCCACCTGTGCTTCGATATACCATCGCCGATTTTCCTGGCATATTCGCGATCCCCTTGATCTTGATGGGATGCGGCGAGCAGCGCGTCATTTACTAGGATCTCATGATTTTCGTTCGTTTCAAGCCTCTTCGTGCAGCGCTGCAACTTCTATTCGCTCGATTTTTGCTCTTCATATTCAACGCCGGAAACAGTGTGTCCGGGTTTTCATTCGAGCCAATGCGTATTTACATCATATGGTTCGAAATATCGTCGGTACCCTGGTAGAAATGGGCATGGGAAGAAAAGATCCGGAAATGATGTTCTCGATTTTGACAAGTAAGGATCGAACATTGGCGGGGGTCACAGCTCCTGCACACGGATTATTTCTTGTGAAAGTTCATTATTAACATATCGGGAAAAAGCTGATACCTCCTGGGTTTTCAGGAAAATTCACGGGGAAGTTCTTCTGCTCCTTCCCCTTCTGAAAAATTTTTAAACCTTTTAATTTTACAACCTGTCTACTTTGATGATAAAGGGAATAAGTTTTTGAACTACAGCGATTTTGAATTAATAGATCGAGTTTTAAGTGGGAATAGATTTTCGTTTGAAGAACTGGTTAACAGATATAAAAAATCGGTTTACTTTTTGACATATCGAATGGTTCACGATCATGAAGATGCTGCCGATTTATCACAAGAAACCTTCTTGAAAGCGTATCAGGGACTCAGAAAATTTAAGCGACAATCAAGTTTTCATACCTGGTTGTATAGGATTACGGTGAACTTATGTATTAATCACCTGCGTAAAAAACGAAGTCGGCAGTATGTTGAATTAGAACATACCCATTCGGTGGAATATCCGGAAATTCTTGAAGATTTGGAATTAGAAGAATTACAAACGATGGTGAATGATGCGGTAAATGAATTGCCTGAAAAGCAA
>JAXGYF010000001.1:2970000-4142500 GCA_040772385.1 Candidatus Vecturithrix sp.
TGCCCGGACAGCCAGGAGGTTGGCTTAGAAGCAGCCATCCTTGAAAGAAAGCGTAATAGCTCACTGGTCAAGTGCGTCTGCGCCGACAATGGAAGGGGGCTGAAACAGACGACCGAAGCTCTGGATTCGTCGCGAGACGGATGGTAGGGGAGCGTTCTGTTGGCGAAGAAGCCGGGGTGAGAAGTCCGGTGGAGGCGACAGAAGTGAAGCTGCCGGCATGAGTAACGAGAAAACAGGTGAGAGTCCTGTTCGCCGAAATTCTTAGGGTTCCTTGGGCAAGGCGAGTCCGCCCAGGGTTAGTCGGGACCTAAGCCGAGGCCGCAAGGCGTAGGCGATGGCAAACCGGGGAATAGTCCGGTACCACCGGATCGTCGTTTGAGTGGTGAGGGGGACGTGGAGCCAGAGGCCAGCCTGTGAGTGGTAGGACAGGTGGAACCGGGGAGGCTGGAGCCGGGGAGACCGGGTTCAGGAGGCCGAGCCGGGAGACCGGGTCGTTGGACCAGAAGTGGTTGAGCTGGCGTCACCAAGAAAAGCCCTCACGCGAGACGAGCGGGTGCCCGTACCCGAAACCGACACAGGTAGAAGCGGAAGAACTCCGAAGGCGAGTGAGCGAACCCTCGTTAAGGAACTCGGCAAAATGACCCCGTAACTTTG
Organism: Candidatus Vecturithrix sp.; assembly: GCA_040772385.1. Classification (GTDB taxonomy): domain Bacteria; phylum Moduliflexota; class Moduliflexia; order Moduliflexales; family Moduliflexaceae; genus Vecturithrix. The sequence continues at coordinate 2,970,655 of JAXGYF010000001.1, forward strand.
GGAGAAGGGGTACCTCGGTACAGTGACGGGAGCGATACCCGGAGGTGGAAGAGGTGGCACAGACGAGGCCCAGGCGACTGTTTACTAAAAACACAGGTCTCTGCGAAGGCGTGAAGCCGCAGTATAGGGACTGACGCCTGCCCGGTGCCGGAAGGTTAAGAGGAGGGGTGAGCCGCAAGGTGAGGCTCTGAATCGAAGCCCCGGTAAACGGCGGCCGTAACTATAACGGTCCTAAGGTAGCGAAATTCCTTGTCGGGTAAGTTCCGACCTGCACGAATGGCGTAACGACTTGGGCGCTGTCTCAACGAGGGGCTCAGTGAAATTGTAATACCAGTGAAGATGCTGGTTACCCACGACAAGACGGAAAGACCCCGTGCACCTTGACTATAGCCTGGCGTTGGGTTTGAGAGTCCTTTGTGTAGGATAGGTGGGAGACGGAGAAGCGGCCACGCTAGTGGTCGTGGAGTCGCCGTTGAAATACCACCCTGAGTACTTTGAAATCCTCACTGACCGCGCTGAAGCGCGTGGCAGGACCGGGTCAGGTGGGTAGTTTGACTGGGGCGGTCACCTCCTAAAGCGTAACGGAGGTGTACGAAGGTGCCCTCAGGCTGTATAGAAATCAGTCGCAGAGTGCAAAGGCAGAAGGGCGCTTGACTGCGAGACGGACACGTCGAGCAGGTGCGAAAGCAGGTCTTAGTGATCCGGCGGTACTGCGTGGCAGGGCCGTTGCTCAACGGATAAAAGGTACGCCGGGGATAACAGGCTGATCCTGCCCGAGAGTTCCCATCGACGGCAGGGTTTGGCACCTCGATGTCGGCTCATCGCATCCTGGAGCTGAAGCAGGTTCCAAGGGTTTGGCTGTTCGCCAATTAAAGCGGTACGCGAGCTGGGTTTAGAACGTCGTGAGACAGTTCGGTCCCTATCTGTCGTGGGCGTGTGGAGAGTTGTGAGGGGCTGTCCTTAGTACGAGAGGACCGGGATGGACACACCGCTGGTGGACCAGTTGTCGTGCCAACGGCATCGCTGGGTAGCGACGTGTGGACGGGAGAACCGCTGAAAGCATCTAAGCGGGAACCCCCCCTTGAGATGAGCTCTCCCGAGTCACGGACGTGACTCCGAAGGTTCCTGGGAGAAGACCAGGTAGATAGGGAGGCTGTGGACGGTCGGTAACGGCTGGAGCAGACCTCTACTAATCGGCCGAGCGAGACTTGACTCCATGATCGTGAAGAGCGTCCGGGTGGGGGGCCAGGGAAGAGCCCCCCGGCGGGCGAGCGAGGCTCATGCTGCCATGAGAGAAATGAAGAAGTGTCCAGTGATCAGGGCGAAGGGGACCCACCCGTTTCCATTCCGACCACGGTCGTGCCCCCCTTCAGCGTCGATGGTACTGCGCGGTCTCTGCGTGGGAGAGTAGAACGTTGCTGGACGCGTTTGTTGTGAACCGAGCATGGTGACCATGCTCGGTTTTTTTTATGCCATGTCAGTTAATACAGATTTTTTTGACATTTTGATATATTGTGACGTTGATGCTGCAAGAAGAGCAGCATAATTAGGAAAAAATGAGAGTGTGCTGCCCACCTTATAGCTGTGTTGAGTGTCTGTGATATCAACTATCAAATGGTCGCTTGAGGCTCCCAAAATTTGGACCTCTGGATCGCAGGGCGTAAGTCCATTAACTACGATATCCTGGCGCCCAAGTGCAAGAATGGCTCGCAAGCGAATCCCACGATCTTCAAAGACTGGAAGATGTCCAAACGCATCTTGTCCGATTTGCCCGAGAGGCACCGACGGTTTCCATTGACATTCGATGATCTCTCCTCGAAGGATGAACGTATCCTGAAACGTTCCAGGGAGAGGAGACCGATCAGCCGGATTCCGCCCGAGCAAGATCGCTTCTCCGATTCGAAAATGATTGATTCCTGTGGGCATTTTTCCGGAAGCCAGCAGTTGAAGTGTTGTGCTCGTTCCACCGGAAACCAGATGTATAGAAATAGAATACGAGGATTCAATCAGGCGTTTTTGTTCTAAGAGCAGTTGCATGTTTTCCGGTGATGGAACAACGCCGCCATAACAGCCAAGATTGCAGCCGATGCCTTCCAGAATGATATGCTCGCATTGAAGAATCTCAGGAAGGATTGTGGGGATGGTCTCAGGCCAGATGCCTTCGCGCAGATCTCCCACATCTATCATCAGGATAATGCGGTGGGGTCTCTGTTGCTTTTGAGCTGCACTATTCAACGCTTTGATTGTTGCAATTTCTGAATTCAGAGAGATGTCAGCCAGCCGGACAGTCTCTTCTGCTTCTGAAATCATTGGAAGGCGCAAAAGCAGATAGTCCACATCAAAATGCTGCGTTCGTAAGCGTTCTAAATTTTCAAGGCGTGAATCTGCCAGCATGGTGCAGCCGCCGCGCAGCATCGCTTCAGCAATTTCCGGTTCCGCACAGACGCCTTTGGTGACCGCCGCCACTTGAATGTTATCGTGTTGGCACAATGTTGTGATGACCTGGGCGTTATATTCAATTTTTCCTGTATCAGCGATAAGCGTAGGGTTTTTATTAGTCATAACAAGTCGTCTATAAAGGCATTTTGAGGTAAAGTTAAGGAAATGAAGTGAGAAAAGCCGAATGTTGAAAAATTTTCCAACATTCGGCAAGTAGAGGCATCGCTTGGGAACTATGGTGTTGTCATGTCATATTTTTTGGCAGACCAGGAATTGGCTGCATACATGATGATAAATAAGGCGATAATTCCGATAAGAATCAGCACGATCGGCGAGATCGTGAACATTCCATAGACGATAAATAAAATCCCTGCGACAATTGCACAGGTGAGCGCATAGGGGATTTGCGTTGATACATGATCTAAGTGATCAGCTCCGGCAAAAATGGAAGCTAACACGGTCGTATCTGAAATCGGTGAACAATGATCTCCAAAGATCGCGCCTGAAAACACAACCCCCGACATAATCACGGCGCTGTATACATCCCCTGTCATTTTGTATGCTAACGGAATGGCAATGGGAGTAAGGATCGTCATAGTTCCCCAGGACGTGCCGGTCGCAAACGAGATGATGCAGCCCGCGATAAAGACGATCAGCGGAATATACGTGAAGGAAATGGAATCGCCAATCACGCCAATCATATAGTCGGCAAGTTTCATATCTTTCGTTACTGTTCCGAGGCTCCAAGCCAGAACCAGAATGGAGCAAGCCAGCAGCATCAGTTTCATGCCATCAATCACAGTGTTCATCGTCTCTGATAGATTCATAATTTTATTGTACAGAGAGATGATCACGCCAATCAGCGCCATGTAAAACGCTCCCCATAAAAGAGCTTTCGCCGCATCGGCATTGGCCAGAATGTCCATTAACCCCTTTCCTTCTCGTCCTGTCCAATAAAAGCCAAACAGGGTGATCGCAATTAACGCAATAATCGGGAGAAAGAATGTCATGAGCATAGGTTTTGTTTCTTTCACTTCTCCTAGCTCATGGGAGACATCCATCATCGGCACTGCTCCTTTGCGATAAGTCGCTCCTGTCGTCATGGTTCGGTGCTCAGCTTTCAGCATTGGGCCGAAATCCTTTCCTGTAATCGCAAGCATTCCGACGAACACTACGGTAAAGATACAATAGAAATTAAAAGGGATCCCTTGCAGATAGGCTGAAAATGCTGTTATCTCCGTGATACCAGCGCCATCTAAGCCTGATTGTACCATGCCGATTTGAAAAGCAATCCAATCGGAGATAAAAAATGTTGCTACTGGAGCCGCCGTTGAATCAAGGATATACGAGAGTCTTTCTTTTGAAAGTTTAAATTCATCAAAGATGTCGCGAAAAACATTTCCGACAATGGCAGCATTGACATAGTCATTAAAAAAAACGAGTACTCCCAGAATCCAGGCGCCTACGCCGGCCTGGGTTCGAGTTGTAATTTTGGTTTTTGCCCAATCCATCAGGGCCTTACTACCACCAAGTCGCCAAATGAGAGCAACTCCCGCTCCCATCAGTAAGTTGAAAATCAGGAGCCTTGCATTCCACTCATCCGCCATGGAGCCAATGATCGTATCAAGGGCATAGGCAACTCCTCCCAGAGGATTTCCGCTTGAAATGATCAGGCCGCCGGTAAAAACCCCTAGAAATAGTGAAACAAGCACTCTTTTTGTAATAAAACAGAGTGTGATTGCCACCAAAGGCGGCAAAAGCGATAGAAACCCGTATCCTTCTTCCATACTTTCTCTCCTTGTGGTTATTGGATAACATCGGTTAATCACATTTTCGCGTGACTAACAACAAACAACCATGAAATAATCTATTATTATGAAGAAGATGTCAACGATTTTCTCATTAAAGAATCGGCAAGTTCTTTCTCAAAAGGAATAACAGGGGTTCCTAATTGAATAATATATTTTCGAGTATTACATAATTTTTGAAAATGCTTTCCAGATTTCATCCTGGACTGCTTTTTTATTGCTCCAAGATACCTTTCTTCGCCAGGAAGTCCAGTCTTTTACAACGTAATATTTGAAGAAAACTGAATTTCGAAATAAAAATTTCCGATAGGTCACAATTTGATATTCTTTAAATCCCACTTTCTTGTTCACTTGTTGAGAAATTGAATTTTCAGGAGCAATGACAAGAAAAATAGAGAGATAGCCCTGTTCTTGTAAATAGTGTAATACCAGAGGTTTGGCTTTTGAGGCAAACCCTCGCCCCCGATATTCTGCTTTTGTAAAAATGTAGGCCATGCATGCCGTTTTCTCTGGAAGGGTAATAGAAAAAAGATCAATCGAAGGTATTTTGGTTCTATGTAATTCAATCCATTGAAAAAATGCTATATTTTGCTGATCCTTCATGACAAACAGTAAATGTCCTTGTTCTAATCGCTGCAAAGCTTTTTCTCGATCAAACCACCCGTCATGGTACTCTTCGACAAATTCAAGCTCTTGTGGCTTTATTTTAACAAAATCAACATTATCGGCATTCGAGAGAGCCAGGAAATTTTTTTGTAAATCGAGTTCAAAAAAAATGAGCTTTTTGGTATAAAACCTGAAGCCCATGTGTTCAGCTAATCGTTTGAAAAAATGGAGAACGGATTTCCAGAATCCATAAGCCTCATAGTATTCCTGAAGGTTGTCCATTTTTACACGAAACCATTGTTGAATTTGCGCAATGTTCATTCGACTAATGCGAACTAAGTGTTGGAAAATTTTGTAGCCTCAGAAACATAGCTATCTTAAGGTACCATAAAAAAGCCCCTCTTAAGTCATCTTTGAGTTCTTTGATTTAGAAGGGACAATTTCAACTCTTAATTCGCATAATAACTTTTATTTTTGAGATGTGTTAATAAGAGTCATTTTTCTTGATATATTTCCCAGCAAGCGATTTTTTGAACTTCACGAGCTATGATTTCCATAAGTCCCCTGAATGCCCACATCGTAATGAGAGCCATGCGTTTATTGTTTTGAGCGATCCAAAAACGAATAGCAGCTTTTGTGTTAAGCAGAGAAGTTAATTGAGAGATTCCATTCTTTTCTCTTATCTCTTGTTGTATTTTTTGCAAACATGCGAATTTTCTGGCATCCTCAAGAACGCGATTGTCTGATGGCATATCGGGTGGGATCGCTCTGCTCCCGGGATAAGAAAAGTAATGAGGCCAGTATTGCTTCAGACATAACATCTGAAAAGATTCCCGGAGTTTATCTGTGGGATGATACGATAAAAGCGTTTTGACATATTCAAGATCTAAATAAGGACACACAACAAGATGTCCGGCTGGCAGCATATGTTGCGCCCAAATAGCGATGGAACGCCTGGTTCGGAGCAGCAAAAAAGCCAGTTCAGCTTGATTCATTCCTTCGCCTAATGTTTCAATATAGGTTATCAGTTCACGACGGATATCACTGGCAGATGGCCAGTATTCTGAATGTAAAATCTTGTCAAAATCATTAGTTATGACATGCCTGGCAATAATGAATTTGTCGTTTGCAGGATCGATATGGAGCCCGGGAATTTTGTCAAAACCCGTTTCACCAAGAGCATCACCTGCAAGCCCATCAATAACGATGGTTGGATATTGAGGGAGTGAATGCATCAGGGCCAGCGCCCAGGAATGATCATAACTCTCTATATCTAACAAGATCCGGCGTTGATAGTCATGCAACACATGCTCCTGAATATTGCGAGCTTCTATCACTCGATGAGAGAATCCAAAGTCTTTTGCCATGATAGCAGCAAAATGAGCATCAAGATCGCGAGACTGTTTTTGAAATATCCGCACCGTCGTAGAGTCAAATGGGATCTTCCTCTCCATCAAACCGGCCAAAATTCTGCGGCTATCATATCCGCTGCTTAAGGGCAGAAAGACATGTTCATTTTTAAGTCTCAAGCAGCGAGAGAGTACACTTTGAAAACTTTCTTCAACCTTCGCAATTGCTTTCGCATCGATTCGTTTTGTGCCTTCCGGTAACTTGCCATGATCAAACCAGGTATAAGTTTCAGCACTGTTTTTTGTATACTGAAAACGTAAAATCTGGCCTGCAGGCACTCGCTTAATGGCTGTCGTCAGAGTCCGATCAGCAGCAATAAACCCTGTTTGAATAAAACAGCGCCAGGCCATATAATCCGGTTTATCGTCGTTACTAGATAAATACCTGGGGTTGGTTGAAAACAAAATTATTCCGCTAAAGTTTCGATAATAGAGCGGAGCCATACCAAAGGCATCTGTAATTAATGTCAGAGTGTTTCCCGATTTCTGGATGCATGTACCAGAAAAGATGCCATTATGTTCATAATTATGGAAATTATCAGATAACCAGTAGCTGAGAATCGTCTGGGAAGAAGAGTAGGAATGAATTGGCGGCACCAGAATATAGCCTCGAAATGCGACAGCATCAGTAGGGTTACCCAAAGCATCATTTTTCGCATGGATTAGACCGGGTTTCTCAACATGGAGTGAAGAACGAGTACTCATTAAAAACCAGTTATCTGCCTGAAGGCAAATCATATCCATTCCGGAAGGTGATGTAGACCATTCAACTGTTAATGATTCGTTCGGGTGCCAACCTCCGAAATACACATTTTCGGGAAAAGTTATGCCTGCCATTTGGGGCCAGCTAAATTTTAGATGCATAAAGCCCAGCCTTTGCTCAACTTTTTTGTTTACACAAATATGTAAATACGTGCTGAAAGGTTTTTGTTGTTATAGTATGTTAGAAATTTATTTTTTCAGACAGTTGGAATGAGATCGAAATTTTTATAATAAAACAGGAGAATCCTCGCAAGATTTCGCTTGTTTTTCTTCCGGAAAGGGCCGTCTTCGGAGTACATCTAAACAATTACAACCTATTACAGTGACTTATGGATAATCTCTTAGTATTTTTATTCATCAGTTTCCTACTTTTACTCAATACACTAGTAGGGCCAATTAATCATGAGAAACAAAGCAAAAAAAATTGTCAAGAAACTCTTATTGAAAAATCTCTCCAGGACATGTTTTCACTATAATTTTCATGCTTGTCACAAGGTAAACCATTATCAACTCGTTTAGAATGCTGATATGATCATTCTGCTTTCGAGGAGAGGTTCGATGTTTTCGTTCCTTCGATATCTTCTTCAATCTGTTGAACCCTCCAGTACAAGCTTTCCAAGAGTCTTCGATTGACAGAGATCAAGTCGGCGAGGAGAGCTACAGTCATCCAAAAGAATCCTCCTCCCATAAGGAGCGCTGCCAGGATAAGCGATTGAATTTTACCAACCGGTAATTCTAAGATAAAGTAGTAATATAAAAAACGCAGTCCGAGTATCATTCCAAGAGTAAATGCAATGAGTCCAGGCAAGGCAAAAAATCGAAAAGGACGATACGTGACAAAACTCCGAATGATTGTGATTGCTTGTTGTTCGATATAGTCAAAATTATTTCGAACTAAGCGTGATGGACGCAATTGTTTATTCACCCGGACCGGGACTGACAGAATCTTCATTCCTTTTTGACCGGCCTGGATCGTCACCTCCATCGTATAGGTATAAGCGTTAAAAATATGCAGCCGCATCGCCGCATTTCGGTTCATTGCCCGAAAACCACTGGGAGCATCGGGAATATCAGTTGAGCTCGCCTGGCGCACGACCCAACTGCCTATCCTTTGCAGGCATTTTTTCAGGAATGAAAAATGTTCAATTTCTCCGATGGGACGAGCGCCGATCACGATATCTGCTTTCCCTTCTAAAATAGGAGTGACCAGCGCAGGGATATCATCAGCACAATATTGATTATCGGCGTCAGTATTCACAATAATATCTGCGCCGGCCTTCAGGCAGGTTTGTATCCCTGTCTTAAATGCCCTGGAAAGCCCTGCATTTCTTGGATGGGAGATGATATAGTGAACTCCATACGATTTAGCAACTTCCACAGTTTTATCAGTACTTCCATCGTCAATGACCAGCCATTCGATAATATCCACGCCAGGAATTTTGTTGGGGAGGGCTGAAAGTGTGATGCCCAAAGTCTCTTCCTCATTATAACAGGGAATTTGAATAATAAGTTTCGTCATGGGGTGATACCTCCCAATGCTATAAAATTATATGCATTTTCCTTCTATTCTTCGGTTATAAAAGCTCTTTAAAAGGAATTTGAATAGAATCCCCCATTAGGGGAATTTCCATATCCAGGATGACACCTTCTTTTGGAGGGGTATAGTTTTTGTACTCATAGATAGCTAAAGGTACATTATTTACATCACGATAACTTGATCGCAATATCAATGTTTTCCGTAAAATAAAATTATGAGTTTTTACTTCTTCACGCAACCATTCTAATGAACGTGATTCACTGTTCTTATCTTCTATCACAACGTATCCCACGCCATACTTCTGCAGAATTTCATAAATCTGTTCACGTGAATTGATTCGTTCTTTCACGATACCATACATTTTAGACGTAGCAAGTATTTTATCACTTCGAAGTACAATGAGATCTTGTTTCGGGTCATGTTTTCGAACAAAGAAAATAAAATATCCTGTATCTTTTATTTCTTGATATAGAACACTTTCTCCTTTTCTATTTTCGACAACGTATTTTGCAGCTTCTTCATAGCCATCTACATATTCTGGCTCTATACTATAAGCCACAACAAATTGATAACCAGCGATTGTGATGAGTACAATTGAAGTAAGAATTTTCCAGAAGCGATATTGAAAGAAATTAATAGATGCAGTAGCAAGGAGACTAAAGGCTGGTATCCAATAAATAGAATCCCTGGCTCGTGTACTCCCAAGATACGTCATCAATAGATAACAGCCTGCTATCCAGAGAAGAAACAATACGATCCGTTTATCCCTGCGGTATAACGAACCACATGTTGAGATTACGCTGAGAACAGCAAGAGGTAATGTAAGGTGATAGGTCCAAATAGCCTTAATGTGATATAGGACGTTAGGCGAGAAAAATCTAGAAAACGTAGTAGATTTATTTACTACTCCTGCCACATTAAACTGAGAAAATTTGAGGGTGATAAAAACAAGGGGCAAGAGCAAGATGAATATAAAAAAACCGGCCAAAATGATCTCTTTTGAGAAGAGTTTTCTTATCCCCTTTTTTACAAGATAGTACATAAAAAAAACCGGAAACATAAAAATGGCGACATGTTTTGCATATATACTGCATGTGACTGTTATCACAAATACAATAAGGTATTGTTTTTTTTCTGTTTGACAATATTGATGGAATAGATACGCGGAAAGAATCATAAGGGAAAGAGTTGGAATTTCAGACATCACAATTTGGGCATAGCTAATAATAAAAGGTGTCGTGACGAATAATGCGGTCGAAAGTAAGGCGATGAGATCATCATATATCGTTTTTATGAGAGCAAACCAGGAAATTGCAGCAAGAAGCAGAAAAAAAAGAACTGTGGCTCGCGCACTGAAAATGGAAATACCAAAGAGTGCGTAAAAAGGGACTTCCGCAATCGCTAAAAATAGCGGATGATGCCCCAACGATAGGGCGGGGTATCTGGCAAAATAGCGCGCAGCGTGTTCTAAAGGCTTTATCGTAATGGAACAATCTTTGAGCAGATCATAAAAGTAAACTCCATTCATGACATAACGGGGCATATCGCCTTGCATTGAAACCACACTTTCATCCGTTATTTTTTTTCCTGCGAGTACAATAATGATTCCACATATCAGAATGAGAAAAAAAATTGAGAATGAAAAATGCCAAACATGATGAAGGCTCGGTATATTTTTCTTCATAAAGTGTTCTCTTCTAAGAATTGTACTTGTAATTCTCCCTTTTCCGAAGGCAGTCGTATGTTCACTATTTCTTCTTCATAGCTCCAATCAACATGTTTTTTTACGTTTTGCGTGTTAATTGTAATATGAACAGGTTTTCGTGGAGCAGGAATTTTAATAAATGTTCCATAAAGATACGTTATAGACCAATGATCCGGTTTTTGGCGTATGATAAATAATTCCGTATCAGTGTCAATACCTTCATACCGAAATGTTTGTTTCGTGAAGGCGATACCTATAAGATCGTTATATTTTTCTGCATGAATATGAAGTCCTATTGCATTCGGATAGGCTGGCTGATCGTGGACATTTTTAATAGCAATAGTCTGGACTTTCAGAAAATCTTTTTGGTGATAGGGAGCAAAAAGAGTTAGAAATCCGACCTGTGAATTGTCTTCAGAGATCATGGAAAGATCTATATCTGGTGCATGAATGTCGGCTGTAGGAGGTTCTACTTCTATACTTTTTTTAACATGGACTCGATACCAATCTTGAGAGTGTGGATAATACACACCCATTTGATACTTCTCCTGGGTCAGCAAAATATAATCATTCTTAATTTCTTCTTGCCCTTTAAGATGCCATGTTATCGCAACTTTTCTTGGATTTAGACCTTTGGCGTGATCAACCACAAGAAAATAGCCTTTTTTCACAAATATTGAAAGACGTTGACTGTCCCAATTTTTCCAGTTGGATAAGCTGGTCTTCGAAATTTCTGTTGTTCCAATCTGATGAAAATACTCAATTTCAGCATATTGAGGAGGATCTTGGGCCCAGGGAGAATCAACATTGACGAGATCATATACAAGTTGTTCATAGCCTTTTAAACCGATCTGAATGCCATTTAGTCGGTTTCTATCGATTTTTTTATCTCGATATATGGCTCTTCCGGCCGGAAGCCAGCTATGGCGTTTATAAATGAGATCTTCGACAACAAAAGGTCTCCCATACATAATGCTAACGAAAGCATTCGTTGCTTTATACCTATGCCAGCCAGCATAGCGTAAATTTAACAACGCATAAAAGTCGTCATTCTGCCATCCTTCACGAAAAATAATTTTATCTGGTCTGTCAGGGCCTGGATTATGGGGGAGATGTCCTGGTCCACTCAGGAGAACAGACCCCATAGAAGGAATTATCGGTTGAAGAGAATCATCCCAGGCAGTTAATCCAAAATAGAATGGCGAGCGAATGCCCTTCTCTGGGTTAATTTGTTGTAACATCTTTATAGCGAGCCATTTATAACGACCATCATGAAACAACGAGGCTCCCAATGCCATGGTGTCAGCTAAATTAACGAGAGTATAATCATTGTAGCTTAAGGGAATTCCATTCGGCGGCCATTGCTGTAGCAGCCATTCAAAAGCCTTTTGAGCGTTCATATTGGTCAACCACTCTGGCCTTGGGCGATATTTCGCCACTAAAAACGCGCTGTAGATCCACCAACTCTGGTAACCGACACTATCATCGGTGTTTCTAAAGTTATTTCTCCAAACGACAGCATGATTATCTATATACTCATAACATTTTTGAGCAACAGTGGGATATTTTTTTTTGATTGCTGAAGCTAAAACGGCTAATGCCCCAACTCCTATCTCCTGGTTTTCATAAGGTCCTGCCGGTGCTTTTTTGAATGCAAACGCATACAGATAATCAACCCACTCAATTGTAAACACGCGTTCAGCAATGTCTTTAAACCAATCAACCAGTTGTTCTTTTTCATTTGGCAGAAAAATCCCTTCAATGTTTTCAAGTTCCAGATAACTTACCGCTCGCATGGCAGCAAAAAGCTGAAGTGCTTTAATACTATGAGCAGGATTCGTAAATTTTTTTTCACGCATTTCCTCAAGGAGAAGCTCTTTAATCTTTACAGCATAGTCTTGCTCTTTAGTTAAAAGATAAAGAGCCGTTAGTTCGCTTATTCCCGGAGGTTGCTTCTTCTTTATGAGTTCAATGATTGTTGAACGACGGATCTGTGAAAAATCATGGTTAATTATACTATCAAATTCTTTGTGGGCTTCAGGTAGTAGAGAATATTGTTTTATTGGAGCTGGATCATGCTGAAAATTAATCAGAAAAATTCCCTCTAATAAGAGAAGAGAAGCAATAAAAAAGACGATCTTGGCGGATGGCCTTACCTTTATTTGAGTAGCAAAGTATATACCGATAATACTTGTTCCGGCCCAGAGCATAGCGATAGCCATAAAAAGAATGATCACGAGTAAAACATATCCTTCAGCTCGCGCTCCTTCGGCAAACACTCCCCATAATAAACCAGCGCTGATGCCAGCCAGGGCGCCGCCCAAAATTCCTCCTGGAAGACAATACAGAAATTTTTGGTGATGGAGATAGAAATGAGGGAGGCATAGAGGGAGCAGGTGACATCCTGAAAGTATCCAAAATCCCAGGATTCCTCCAAATAAAGCTCCTCCCCAAAATGTCTCACTGAGAATAATTGCTCCAAAGGCCCCTATTAATGCTGTTCCTGCGGTTCCGAAAAGAAGATAGAAAAGTAAACGACTTCGCGTTCCGGAGGATGTAAGCGGAAGTCCGACAGCAATACCTGATCCAATAATTCCCCCCCAGAAAATGAGAGACAGCGCAGAATACGCTTCTACCTGAAATGGTACACCAATCCTGAAAATAATATACCTCAACAAGATTGCACTGCTTATCCCTCCTATAACTCCTCCTGCTAGTCCGCCCAGCATTTTCATAATATCATGTTTTTTCATACATCATTATCCTGGTAATATAAAATAGAACATTATATATCAGCGTGCTCTAAAAATCTGAAATAGAGAGAAAATTCATGCAAGAATTGCTAAAGCGATCACGATAAACCTTATCTGTGATGTGCTTACACATCACACTTATCTGATAATGTCTGATCTATAGTTTCTTTAAATATGGTTTGAGATTCGGAACAATTTCAGGTAATTCATTCACAATTAACTGGGCCATGGTATAGGAGCCTTTTGTAGAATAGTGTTGATCGTCCTCTTCATTTCTTCTTAATTCCTGACTACCTATTTTGCCAAGTTTTTTTAACAAATCAATACTACTACTATGTAAATCAATAAGCGGGACTTTCTTTTCTCGTGCGACTTGTTTCATGGCAGCAGCATATTGAGGTAAGGTCATCTTTTGAACCGCTAATGTTCCATCTTCATTAAATATAAAACGACTTATGGGAGTCACAAAAATGGGTATTGTGCCTGAAGCACGAGCATCATCAACATACTTACGAAGATATTGTTTAAAATCTGTTTCCGAATCTGTCCGAAGATCCCCCGGGCCTCGATTTATATCATCATTATGTCCGAATTGGATAAAAATATAATTAGCCTGTTCAGCAAGAGCTTGCTCCCAGCGCCCCTCTGTGATAAAAGATTTCGAACTGCATCCGCCCTTAGCATGATTCACGATAGTGACCTTCTCGCCAAAAAAATCAGACAAATATTGTCCCCACCCCCCCCCATTTTTTTCAGGAGGGCCATTTTCAACTGTCGAATCGCCCACTAACACGATTTTGATTGGTCGAAGCATCTCTTCTTGAATGGGCTGTCGGTCGACATGATCCCTTAAAAAAATAATCTGGTTCTGTTGTCCCCTTTCTATTCGGATCCAATCTTTAGAGATTTCTGCGAGCCTTATCCCGTTTTTGATAAGTTCTCCTTCTTGAAAGCGAGTTTTTACCATTTTTTTGCTCGCGGGATCTTTCAGATTTTTGAATAAGGCTTGTTTTACAGAGCCGATTTGAAGAATGCCTGAAAGGCCAATATCCCCGAGTTGTTCCTGTAATTGAGACATTTCTAACCTTTGTAATTGATCTTCCCAGCGTAAAATGATTTGATGTGCTTCTTCCAGAATTTTTTCCAGAATAATTTCATCAGTTACTGCATCCCCTTCCTCAAAACTTTGGATCTTCAACTTTCCTTCTATCTCGGTATCGGGAAACGCAAGGAAAGCTTTTAAAACAATTGTTGTTGATAATATTCCTACCAACCCGATGTCTGTAAATTGAGAAAATACTGGTTCTTGAGAACGATAGTCCAAAAGTGTTTGATAGGCTTCAGTCCCAAGCTGTATTTTTTGTTCCGGTGACATGGACTGAATATCAATGACAACAGACTCCTCACTTCGTTTCACCAAAGGGTCTAATATCGGCCCGGCGGATGGAAATCGTCCCAAAAACGCTTCGAATTCTTCTGTTGACAGTTGTACCTGGAATGTTGTATCAGGGGAAATTAATGGCATAACCTGGGGGGTAGGGGTTGCCGGAATGATAGAAGGAATGACGATCTCATCACCCCATTCTAAACGAATATTATTCTGGAGATTCTTTCCAGCGAGTAATTCTTTTCCGTTGATCTGATATGCTTTTTCGACACCAATCACTCTGATCGCTTCTAAATTGGGGAGAGTTGACAACCCTTGCAGGGTTGGGAGATATTGAGTAAGTATTTGTTGAAGCGTCGTGCCTCTCGGTATCTGGACAACTTCAAAATATACACCTGTAAATTGGATCTGCATGGTTTTGGAGGAGTTGACAGCAACGGTTATTTGTGGATTTTTTAAATATTTTGTAAGTTGCTGATGCAGATATTCCTTGAACATAGAGAGTGTCATTCCAACGGCCTGTAGATCGCCTAAAAAAGGCAAACTAATTTTTCCATCTGAGCGTACAGTATAATTCCCTGAGAATTCAGTACTTTCCCATACCTGGATATTTAATTGGTCTCCAGTTCCGATAACATACTCTCGTTCCAGAATATCTTTTTCTTCTATCTGAGCTGATACATAGAGAAAAGGAAAAAATAACAGAGAAACGACAGTAAAAAATATAAGGAATTTTCGAATAATCATTGAGTCTACTCCGAAAAGGTATTTTGTGTCAAAAAAACTGGACAAAATTCATATAACTTATTATATTTGTTTACGTTAAATGATTTATTCCTGTCATCTTCACCACACAGGATCATCATCTATGTTTAGAGCGAATGTCGACCACACGCAAGAGGATATGTTTTCACCAATTCATCAGTTACCACCTGAGAAACAACAAAAACTGTGCGGCTCCAAACACTGGTGTTTTTACGAACTCATCTTCTGCCAGATTGACGAAACCTTGTTTGCCGCCCTGTATTCCGACAAAGGGAGTCGTCCCAATGCGCCTATCAATACCATGGTCGCCTCGCTCATCCTCAAACATCAATTCGACTGGACCTTTGAAGAACTCTTTGAGCATATCGATTTCGATCTCCTTACCAGAACTGCCCTCGGTCTGCGGACGTTCGAGACACCCCGTTTGCTCCATCGACCCTGTTCGACTTTCAACGACGGTTGTTCTCACATCACGTGCTGACTGGCGAGAATCTGTTTGAGGCGGTCTTTGATCGCTTGACGCGCGCTCAGGTAGAGACCCTGAAACTCAAGACCTCGATTCAACACACCGATTCCGTGATGTTGGCGTCCACTATTCGGGATTATAGCCGCCTGCACCTCCTGATTGAAGTCCTTCTGCGACTTCACCGCGTCCTGACTGATACGGACAACGTCGCTGTCACGGAGTTGCTGACGCCCTATCTCCCCCAAAGTTCCAGCACGTATCTCTATCGGCTTGACCGGGCAGCGATTCCCGATGAACTCACCACCCTGGGACGCATCTATCACCCCCTGTATCAGCAGTATGGGGACACCGAGATCTTCGCGATGTTTGCGCGGGTCTACGCCGAACATTTTACCGTGACGGACGAGACGGTGACGGTCATTGCAGGCACCGACCTGCCCGGCACGATCCTCCAGTCTCCGGATGATCCTGAGGCCACCGATCGGAAGAAACGGGGCAACTCGTCGAAGGGGTTTGTCCTGAATGCCGTCGAAACGGCGCATCCGGACAATCCCGTGCATCTCCTGGTGGACGTGACCGTGGCGCCGAACACGACCGATGACTCCGTCGTGCTCAATGAACGCCTTGAGGCCCTCATCCAGAAGACGCCCGATCTGGACGAATTACATACCGATGGCGGCTATAGCAGCGCTGACAACGACACCGTCCTCACGACCGCGGGCATTGCCCAGATCCAAACGGCGGTGAGAGGCCACACTCGTGACGTGGCATTCACGATGATTCCAACGGATGACACCACCTATCAGGTCTCCTGTCCGGTTCAAACGGCGATGAGTCAGCCGACTTCGACGCGCTTGAAAGCCTGTTTTGACCTGACGATCTGCGCCAGATGCGCCCACGCTCCTCGGTGTCTAACTCAAGAAGGGAAAGCGTGTCGAACGTTCTATTTTACCCCGGAAGATGCCATCCGCCAGGCGCGATATCGTCGCATCGCGACCCTGCCGGTCGAACGGCGAAGCCTACGGAGTAATGTGGAAGCCACGATCCGGGAATTCGTGAACCGACTCGACCGACACAAGGTGTCGGTCAGAGGTCTGTTCAAGACCGCCTTGTTTGCGTTTAGTCGTGCCATGGCGATGAACTTTGGGCGAATCTTTCGCTACCAGGGTCTTCCAGCCAGGGAGTGCTGTGGGTAAATGAGAGAAAATCCGTCTGTATTTGTGAGGATCGGCGAATGGAACGTCCTGATTCCTCATGATTCAAAGAGCATGTGTGAGCGTTCAGTCTCATGTGACATCTCAACGCTCAAATTTTTCTAAAATGGCTCAGAAGAGTCGTATTTTATGAATCGACTTTTCGGAGTGGACTCATCATTAACTAAAAAAATAACGAAAGATTAGTAAGAATTTGCAAGATGTTTTTTGATTTGTATCGCCAAATCTTTAGAGAATTGAACAGCAGAATTCTTATGTAAATGGCTGGCGTCAAAACTATGGTATCGTTCTACGGGAAATGAGAACCAAATTCCTCCTGCTGTTTCAAATTTTTCGCTAAACTCATCCTCATTAAATCCACTGAATTCATTTTCCAGTGCTTCCATTTCCCTGGTTGTCGGGGGCCTGAAACCAAAGACTTGAATATTTTGTGTTATCCATTTACGAGTTTGATCTATGAGTTCCTGCACAAGTTGTTCAGAAATTTGATTTTCTATAAACGTACGACGAAAGGGCCCTAAATATCGTTTCGGATTTTCTGGAACATCCCATGAGGCCATCCAGCCATTATCATGATACTCTCTGTACTTAATACCTTCATCATCCTTGTTAAATAGACGTCGAATATAGGTTTTTATTTCATAAGGGATAAAGTTTTCAGCTTTTATTGGACTGAAAAAGCTCACGATTGGATAAAAATGTATTAGTAAATAAACATACTCTTTGGACATAGATTTTTTTTCCTGAAACGCAAGATTTTTCTCCGTTTCTGATAGAAGAGAACTTGGGGTTACGGCTAATAGAATGGTTTTTTTCGGACTCCTGGGATCCAATTTTGTCTCACCTTCATGGTACATGATAGGGTTAAGGCCTCCCTGGGAATAGCCGAAATTCAGAATACGATAATTGGGGAGAATCATATTCATGGCATTGGGTGATACTCCACAGAATGCACGTGAATCACCCAGAATGACCATATCAAATTTTGGTTTGGCAAAGGTCTTCAATGCCCAATAACGTTCTTCTTGTAATTCCTGTTGAGACAAAGGATTTGAAATTTGAGATTTAAAAGTGCCTATGAGTATTATAGAAATAATACTGATCAAAAAAGTTTTGATACAACGATCTTGCCACATAGGAATTTCTCCGTTAAAATTGAAAATAGATAAAAGCGCTTCCGGGACCTCGCAAATATACACTCGAAACAATCAGGAGAACTAATACAAAAGTTTCAAGATAATCTTGCCGGACCGAAAGAGCAAAAGGTTTCTGATCGAGCTGAAGATAAAAATAGAGTTCTCGTAAAAAAGCAATCGCAATAAAGGCCATTCCTGTTATTCTGAACTGATATTCAAACCCACCGTTAAAACTAAACATGGCCTTGAGAATATGGAAAGCCTGTCCTAAACTCTCGGCCCGGAAAAACACCCATGAGACCCAGACTTGAACGAGGACGATACATGATGCAATCCATCGTCCTCCAGGGAGTTCTTTAATGCGTTGAGGCCAACTGGTGAAACGTTCGATCATCAGAAAGAGAGCGTGCAAAAACCCCCAAATGACGAAATTCCAGGCTGCACCATGCCATAAACCTGAAATTGTCATGGTGAGGAACATATTTATCTGAGCGCGAAATTTCCCACACCGTGAACCGCCAAGAGGAATATAGACATAATCTCTGAACCATGTTGAGAGCGAGATATGCCAGCGTGTCCAAAATTCTCTAATCGAGGTTGAGATATAGGGATGATTGAAGTTTAGCATAAAATCATATCCCATCCATTTTGCTAATCCCCGGGCAATATCGCTGTAACCGCTAAAATCGCAATAAATTTGAAAAGCAAACGCTGTAATCACAAGCCACCAGTGAAATGAAGAATTTGCCTGCGTGGGGTTTCCAAAGGCATAATTAATCGAATACGCCAGATTGTCGGCAATCGCGACTTTTTTAAAAAATCCGTGTACGATGAGCTTAAGCCCTTCCCAACGCTCTTGCTCTGTTGGAACATGAATTTGGGTGAGCTGTGGCAGTAGATCGCTCGCTCGAATAATTGGACCAGCCACTAATTGGGGAAACAGTGAAAGATACGCAAAAAAATGTAACACATTTTTGGTCGGCTGGAGTTGATCGCGATAAATATCAATTGTATAACTCATCGATTGGAACGTATAAAAGCTGATTCCAACGGGAAGAATGAGCATAAAACTGGGAATGCTTGGTTTTAAAGCGATCTGAATACCTACTAAAGAAAGCAAGGTTTCCAGGTTTTCAACGATAAATCCACTATATTTAAACGCTGCCAGAGATCCGACATTTCCACAGATTGAAAAAATAAGAAAAGGAACTTTATAGTGCGGATAGGCTCTCATACCCCATCCTGAGAAAAAATCCAATAAGCCGCTTCCGATGATTAAAAATAAGAAACGCCAATCCCACCATCCATAAAAAATGAACGAAGCAACAATTATATACGCCCACCTGATATTGTTTTTTCGATTCATGAATGGCCAGAAAAGGAAAAAAATGCAGGCAAATATGATAAATATAAAAGAGTTAAATAACATAGGCTAATCCTGTGTAACTTAAAGAAATTTCTTTCAAGATATAAATTCTTTAAGCTCAATCAGGAAAAATATTAAAGACGCGGCATCTTGATTCTCATCAAAGTTTCCTTAATGATACTAAGATCACCGAAATTAATCTCTTTAGATAGTACTAGCACTCCTATATAGGTTAATGATAAAATAAGATATTTGATAATGAGATAATAACTATCTCCGTAAATATATCGAGAAATAAGATACATAATGCCAGTTGCTCCAATAATTCTTCCCAGGGTTAGCACATTTACAATCGCTCCAATTCTTCTCCATAAATAGACGCCTGTGATTATAGCGCCGATGCCAGATACCAGTGTTGTTGTCAGAGCAGCTCCTTCTATACCATGAGAAGTTATTAAAAGATAATTCAGGCTAACTGCTATAGGAATTAAGCCTAATGAAACTATAAAGCTATAAAAAGGTTTATTTTTAGCGGCTATAATAGTTAGAAAAAGAGAAAAAATAGAGAAAAATGCTGTTCCTAAGAGTAACAATTTTAATGAACTACTTGCCGGTAAATATTCTGTGGTAAAGAGAAAGCTTATAAGTTCTTCAGATGTAATGCTTAACATTATTACGAGAGGACATAAAAAGAACAAAGCTAATCTCATAGCTTGCTTGATATACTTCTGTAAAAACCAAAGATTACCTTCTGAAGCGAGCTTGGAAAAAGAGGGGAACACGACGCTTAGAATGCCGGTCATGAGGAAAAAAAGTGGTCTTGAAAGATTCCCAGCTATTGTGTAATAACCTATCGCTGCATCATCAGTCAACAAACCCTTAATAAACCATATATCCATGTGAATCAAGAGCATAGAAGTTAAACCATACAACAAATAAGGAAGACCAAAGGTAATTATTCTTGGTTTAAGATCGACTATTTTCCTCTTATTTCTTAAAGGTCTCAGGCTTTTAACAAAAGAAAACGCTATCAAAAGTCCACATAATGAAGCAAGCATATTACTTACTAAGACACCTCGTAATCCAAATCCCAAAAGTGTAAGGAGAATGATCAACGTTACTTTTGATATAGAATAAAGCGACTTTATAATATTTTCTGGAGCGAATTTTCTATACCCATTTATAATGCTTAAATAAGCGCCATACATTCCATAAACAGGAATATCAATGCCGGCAATTAGTAATAATATCGACAATCTATTATCATTAAAGGGCCGTGAAAGCCAAAAGCTTACAATAGAAAACACAGCCAAAATAGTCAAACAATACGGTAAAAATGTCCACTTTATCGAATGCAGTACCGAATCAAAGCTGTTTTCATCTTCACTTATTACCTTCCGATAGGTTGATGGTATCCCGTCTAAAACGGTGTATTCCGCCCATAATAATATTGACATAACAAGTCCATATAAACCATATACAGACGGCGTAAACCAGCGGGCCAAAAACATATTGATGACAAATCCACAGGCCATGAAAAGAACTCTGCTCGACAATGCATAAATGCTTCCTATAGCCGTTTTTTTTGTTTCCATAGATATAAAATACCGTTTTCGAACGTCAGGGTTATAGCATTTGATTTTTAAAATATATCCGATACCAAATTTCAAAGTTGATTAAAGGCCATAAGAGTCCTGAGTAATAATTGTAATATCCGGTTTTATGGTCATTCAGCATTTTATGAATGTTTTTTTTTGTAAAAACACTTTGGCATATTGAGCCAGGCTCATTCAGAAGTTCGATATATTTTCCTAATAACTTTGTATCCTCAAACCATTCTTTTAATGGTAACGCAAATCCCATTTTTTTTCTATAGATTAAGTTTTTAGGTAGGAATGCTTCAGCACTTTTTTTCAAAATATATTTTCCATGATGAAACCTCAATTTATATTTCATGGGGATACTGTTCGCATACTCAACTATCTTATGATCAAGATAGGGGACTCTCGCTTCAATACCAGCAGCCATGCTCATTTTATCCTGCCTATTCAGAATCGAAACCAGATATGTTTTTTGATTTAAAACAAAATAATTTATCAGTACATCCTGGTTATTATATTGAATAGCGTCTCTAATATCTGTTTTAAAATTTCTGACACTAAGTAAATCGCAGATTAAAGAGGGGTTTGCGACCGGTTGGTTGTATCTAATATACTCTGTTGGATCAACTGAAAGAGCTTTTGCAAGAGTGTGGGCTCTACGAATTGAGACCCCACTTAAAATTTGTGATAGTATATCTCTAAAGTCTTTGGGGAACAATCTTTGGGTTAGTTTTGCTACTTTAACTTCCATATAAGATCCATACCCCCCAAAGAGTTCATCCGGTCCTTCACCCGTCAGCATGACCGTTACATGTTGTTTCGCGAGTTTACAAAGGAAATAAATTGCTACAGAATTAGAATGATTAAGCGGTTCATCATGAAACCAAATCATTTTAGGAAGAATATCAGTAAATTGATAGGCTTCTAAAGTATATTCATAGTGGTCAGTATTATAAAGTTTACTCACAGTTTTCGCATAATGGCTTTCATCAAGTTTCTGCTCGTTAAATTTTATTGAGAATGTCTTTATTTTCTCGCTAACCATTTGGGAAGTTAGTGCTGTCACTAAACTTGAATCAACACCTCCACTCAATTGCACTCCTAAAGGAACATCACTTTTTAATCGATACGTTATTGATTCTCGTAAATTGGCATAAATATCAGAAATAACTTGCTTTTCGTTTCCTTTATAATCATGATTAAAACTACTTTCCACATCCCAATATTTCTTAATGCTAAGCCCCTTATCGATTTCTACTGAGAGATAATGCCCGGGTAAAAGCGAGTATATCTTGTCAAACAGTGTTTTGCTGCCGGCAATATATCTAAAAATGAAATATTCGGGAAGAACATCATAATTAACTTCTTTAGAAACAAGTTCTGAAGCCAATATTGACTTAATCTCGGAGGCAAAGACAAACGTGGAACACGATGTAAAATAGTAGAAAGGTTTAATGCCCAAACGATCTCTTGCTCCATAAAGCGAGCGTTTTTTTCGATCATAGATTACAAAGGCAAACATGCCTTTTATTCTCTGAATAGTTCCTTCAATGCCATACTCTTCATATAAATGAATGATGACTTCAGTATCAGAATTTGATTTAAATTTGTGCCCCTTGCTCTCCAACAAGCTTCTGTATTCGTCATAATTATAAAATTCACCATTGAATACAATCCAAACAGACTCATCTTCGTTACTCATAGGTTGAAGGCCAGCAGAAGATAAATCAATTATACTGAGACGCCGATGGCCGAGACCTACAAAACCATCAACATAAGTACCTTCATCATCGGGCCCCCGGTGGTGAAGAATGTCGGTCATTTCCTGTAATAAGGGTTTTGATATAGGTTCTTTATTAAAATTATAAATTCCGGCAATACCACACATAATAAAACATCCTTTCACACCTGAGGTACACAGCGCTTATAAATTGTCATAATTTTTTCATAATGTATTTTGGGTGAATACAATTCTCTGGCTAAATGATAGCCGCTTTCTCCAAGTCGTCTTGTGATATCCGGATTAGTGTATAAGAGTGATATGGCTTCCGCTAATTCCTGGCTATTATCCGGCGTAATGACTAATCCTGTTTTTTGATGATGAACAACTTCAGGTAACGCTCCAATTCGAGTTGTGATAACAGGTTTTCCAAATGCGTAACTTTCAATAGGAGAAATTCCAAACGCTTCAAAGCAGTTTGAGGGATACACCATGGCAATACACTTTTTATACGCTTTATATAATTCTGCACCTTCCAGGCATCCTAAAAACTCTATATTTGTCATTCCGTGTTTCTCGATAAATTCTCTTAATTCAGCTTCTAAAGGCCCACTCCCAGCTATTTTTAACGTGATATGAGGAAGTTCGCTCATTGCTCTGATAAGCGTATGCAGGCCTTTTGTTTTATGCAGCCTTCCAGCATATAAAAAATACCCTTCATTGTCATAAAATGGAATAGTGTTTTCTATAATTTCGTAGGAGAGAAAGTTTTCTATTTGAATTATTTTTTTTGATATATCCAAATTTTTTCTTCTTGATATATTCGATTTCAGTATAAGTTTTTTCATGGCATTGCTTGGCGTAAGGAG
This sequence comes from Candidatus Vecturithrix sp., assembly GCA_040772385.1. Lineage (GTDB taxonomy): Bacteria > Moduliflexota > Moduliflexia > Moduliflexales > Moduliflexaceae > Vecturithrix. The sequence goes on from JAXGYF010000001.1 coordinate 2,994,198, forward strand.
AAAATCTATCTTTTCATAAACATCAACAAAATTACAGCATATTCTGAATATTGCGGCCATTGTACTTTTCAAATAATCTTGGTTAAAACATTTGTAGATTATACAATGAAGAGCATTCCACGTTCCTTTTGCACAGGGAATATCCTTACACAATTTAATGTCGCCTTGCATGAGGTTTCTCCCGGGACAAATTGGAAATGGTGTATGTAAGTGGAGTATTGTAGGAATATTATTATTATATGACGCATTTATAACTGATGGGCTAAAATAATAATTTAAACTTTGGTGATGGATCAAATCAGGTTTTTGCTCTTTAATTAAATTGGTTAATTTGTTTTCAGCTTCTTTATTATAGAAAAATTTGGGAATGTTCATCAACAGTTCTTTTTTACTTATTTTCCCATAATCAAAGCATCTTGGATAGTATTGACCATATTCTTCGATACATTCTTTAGTAGCATATTCTTTGGTCGTAAAAATAATGACTTTATGCCCATGTTCTTCCAGAACTGTTTTCAAAGTATTCGTATACGATTGGAGTCCTCCAAGAGATGTATGCAATGCTAATGCTAAAATAATTTTCATTTTTAATTTATACAGCCCATATAAAAAGTGATTATCCGATTGAACCAGACTTTTGAAATTTGTTGATTTGAGCCAAAACGTTATTCACAGCCAGGTCGGAGGAAAAATTCATTAATTTGCCAGTGGCTGTTAATGGGATAGTCTCGACAAGTTCAACATCGATTTTCACCGATGGACCAAGATGTTCATGTGTAATCTCTGAAAACATCTTGAGCGAATTCTCTGAGAAATTTTCATCCTTTACAACGTAGAAAATAATGTTGTCTAAAGCGACTTGCTTGGCTACAAATTGGCGAATCCCACTGTCTTTTTTGAGAGACCATTTCGCTAAATAATCAAAAATCATTCCGGGCAACACTTTCCCTTCAGGCGTCACAACCAGACTATTTTTTCTTCCTGTAACGGTATCTATAAGCCATGAAGTTCGTCCACACTCACAAACCCGGGATTCATCAGGTGAGTCATTCAATAAGTCGCCTCCTTTATATCGGATGAAGGGCATGGCATAATTATGTAGATCGGTAATCACAACTTCAACCGGACCAGAATTGACATCTTGCGTCAAATCGTTCTCGATAACGGGAAGAGTTTCGAGGATAATATTTTCAGGCACTGTGTGAAAACCACCTTGCGGACAACTAATAGCCACAAGACCGATCTCTGCTGCCCCATATTGATTGATGGCAGGGCATTCAAAGGCCACTTCTATCAGAGTTTTATATGTTGGCGTCAGCACTTCAGAGGTTGTGACAACTCCTTTTAAAGGAATCCACGAATATCGAACATTTTCTTTCTTTTGAATAATGAACTCAGCAAACCGACTGATTGCCGAGGGATACCCCTGAAGATATGCCGGCTGAAAAGCATTGAGTTGTTGAGTAAAGGCTTGCATATTCTCTTCTGTCATCTCAAAGACTGAGAGCCGTCGTCGATTCATAACCCAGTCTTTTGCTCGCTCTTTAAAGCGACTAGTACGATCAAAAGGCATACCAAAAAGTCTTGCTTCTTTATCGCACATAGCAATTCCGAACCAACTATATCCACGATACATAGCGGCCCAAAACCGTGCTTTCGCGTCTTGAGTTCGGACAAAACGCATAGGAGTTCCTGTCGACCCACTTGTCCCGCTATAATAGAGGGGAATTCCCTCCATCCCCTCTGCGAGTAATTCATCATAGTAATTTTGTACCAGACTTTTGTTCAACAGTGGTAGCTTCTTAAAATCATCCCAGGAACAAATATCTGACGGATGAATCCCTGCCTCCTTCCAGATTCGTTTGTAATAAGGAACATTGTTGTAAGCATGTTGTAACAGTTCTGTCACCCGTTTCCATTGCATTTCCCGGAGTTCGTCGCGGGAAAGCCACTGGGTCTTTTCTAATTCATGTAACCGCTCTTCCATATATGCCCCATAAGATCGTTGAATCATGTTAAAAATCTTCCGCGACCATTCAGGTTTCATGATATTTTATTCCAAATCCTATGCTTAAAAAAGTTTATGATGATTTTATTAAATTATCTTGAAGTGTTTTATGGGATTAATGTAGAAATTTCTTTCCTTGCATTTTTTCTGGAATCGGTTCTTCCATGAGCGATAATAGTGTTGGCGTCAGGTTGCTTACATGCGTATCTTCAAGTTGTTCTCCACTAGAGGGAAGTCCGGTTCCCTTCAGAAAAAAGATCCCGCGTGGCCGATGCGTACCGGTGCGCTCCATGCGAACTGGTCCAATATCGCCAAATCGAGGAGAATGAACGGCTTCTATACTCAGATCCGCCCATTCAACAAATAGATCCGGCATCACTTCTTCGGCCAGGGGGCCTTTATGCGCATCACGTCGTTTGTGAACCTTCGTGACCGCAGGTTTCCCGGTTCGGGGTTCGACGAGTTCCATAAGATGCGCTGTCAATTCATCGCATAATTGATCATACTGCTCTGGAGGGATAATCCCTTGCGGTTCCCGACCTTGCAGATTGAAACGAATATAGCCGGTTGACGCGCTGTGCAGGGCAAAGGCCTTCATAGTCGGCCAGTGTTCCTTATACATAAAGCGCTCGATTCGACTCCTGTAGATAAAGGCACGGATTGGTAAAGGAACCAGGTGTTTAAAAGAATTTCGGACTCGAGTCGGGACAAGTTCTCTGAGCGTCTGTAACATCCCACCACGCTTTTCTTGAGTGTTACGCGGAATATCGGGAAAGCTGAACCGATATAAGAATTCAGGCAACAGGTATAGAGACGACACGTCGTGAGAGTTTTGCCCCATTCCATGTAAACTAAAGATGAGAATCGTGCTGTTTTCCGGCACGGTTTCGAGAATCTTCCCGATCGCCTGATCACAGGCCTGGTAAATGTCCGGAATGGCATTTTTGAATTTTGCAGGAGCTTCAGGATGATGATGTGGGTGAGACTCATCCATAAAATGCCAAAAACGATGTCCCACGCTGTGAGTTTCGCTGAACACAGTCAGTAAAAAATCTGGCTGATATTTTTCATAAAGATAGCAACATATATTGGCGCGTTGGTCTGGCGTTTCGCGTAACCAATCCAACAATCCCTGAAAATACTCATCGTCGAAACGATCATCTTCATCATTATCCCGCAACGTAGATTTGCCGAACCGCGATTCAACGTCATGGTAGAGTTCTTCCGGAGAGGAGGAGGGATGATATTGGTGGCTATGCGCCCCCCAGGCGCAAATTTGTGCGCCATTCACGCCCTCAAAAGGACGAGTTTTGGGAACATCAACCACCACGACACGTTTCTCCGGATCTTTTAGCTGAGCGTAAAAAGGCTTTTTATAGCGAAAAAATGTCGTGGCATTGGTATTCTCAATCTGATATGTTCCGGGTTTAATCTGCGCCCATGAGACCATTCCATGGTAAGAACTACTCACTCCGGTTAAAAAATCGATCCAAATAGTATCGGAGAACATATCGCGATCTCTGCTCAACCTCCTCCAACACCCCTCTTGCTGGAGTTGACGAAGCACAGGAAGTTTCCCTTCCGCCAGATACTGTTCGATAAGAGTCGCTTCTGCACCATCTAAACCAATAACTATAACAGGTGCATTCTTTTTATTTTCTTTATGAGAAGACATTTTTTCTCCTTATTCCACAAACGACAACTTTCCCTGATAAGAGACCATAAAAGGACAATTTTCACATAACGGAGTTACATTATTTCTGAGAAGTTCTCGTCTATATGCGGTAGCAGTTTCGGAATTCCAAATCGAATCAAAGGAGGCTTCCAGGATATTCCCGAAAGGTTTCCGAATAGCAAAACAATTGATCAGATCACCATTTGGAGCTAACGTCGCCATTCTAAAACTCTGGCAAATATATTTTTTTTTCGTTCGAAGATTTCCAGCGTAACAGGCGTCAATGTTGTTCATCAAGAAAAAAGGATCAAACATCACAGATATTCCCGCTTTCTGTCCGCGACTCTGGCACTCTCGCAACGTGCTTCGTAATTTTCCCACAGAATATTCACGTTGACGCCCCTTTGAGGATATCGGAAGATCATCGGATTGTAACCCGGTTTCAGCAATAGCCAGGCTCTTTCCGTCTTCAGGGTAAATACGTTCAAGTTCAAACTTCAATTTTGGGACGCCTAAAGTCGCACACTGGTTCACCATTTCCGGGAGAAATTCAATATTCTCATTTGAAATAATACAATTTACTGTGACAGGAAAGAATGGGGCTAAGGCCTGTATCGTGCGCGTGGTTTTGTTATACGCTCCGGGAACACGGCGAATAGCATCGTGAATCTCTGGCGGACCATCAAGCGAGATACAGATCGTCACGATATTCCGACATTTCTTCAACATCGCTATTTTGGCCTCGTCTAAAAGTGTCGCGTTCGTTGAAAGTACCAGGTTCCGAGTTTGATCCAGATGACAGATAAGATCGAGCATATCTTTGCGTACAAAGATTTCTCCCCCAATCAAGGTAATTTTTTTGAGATACGGCTGATGATCAAAAAAATCAATAATCTGTTCAGTAGAAAGTTCATCATGGCTGTTCGCCAGAATTTCACGATCCTGAAAGCACATCTTACATCGCAGGTTACAGTGTTGCGTCGCTTCAAACATCATCATATCCGGCAGTGGAAACGTTCCTTTGTGAAGAAAACTGCGGACTCGTTGTCTGAGTTGATATTGCTCAAGCTTCGCATATAGATGTTTTGCTATGCTGTAGCCGCCAAATCGCAATAAGTTCTGTTTAATTCCCCTTTGTATGTTCATAATATTCTTGATTAAGAACATGAGTTTCTACATTTGCGGTCTCATGTTTGATATCATGAAATTCACAGGTTCGACAAAAGGTATATTGATCCGGATCCTTTCGAAAACCTCTTAAAAACGTTTTCGCCCGGGGAGAGGAAAGAATGTCGCGTAGACTCTGCCGAGTGACATTCCCCCATGAGGAGGTTGCGTTAAAATCATTTTCACAGGGTACAACCTCACCATTGCTGAAAATCGTGAGATTCGCATACGGTCGATGACAGGAAAAACTCTGGTGTTTTACGCGATGTGTACTCTGGGGGACGCCATCATAATCGTATTGTTGATACTCTGCTGAATTTGGCGTTAAGTCGTTTTCAAGATCAATCTCGCCCGATCGTTGCACGACCGCAGACCGATACGTTACCAGATCAACTCCCAGGCGTTGCGCAAAACTTTTGACCTGAGCGACCTGATGTTCATTATGTTTCATCACAATAAAGCGAAATATGATCAGAGGATGGCGCGCCCCCAGCACTTTACGCTCTGCAACCAGATTTTCAATTGAAGTCATAACTCGTTGTAAATCTCCGTTTTTACGATACTTTTCGTATGTCGCTTGATCCAGACCATCTACAGCAAAAATTAAGCTGTCAAGTCCTGAATGAATCACGTCTCTGGCGCGTTCTCTGGTCGTGAAAAAATGGCCGTTTGTACTGGTATGGACAATAATGCCCTGATCTTTTGCATAGCGGATCATGCGACAGGCATCCTTATTGATAAAAGGCTCTCCCCACGACCAGAAGGCGAGAAAACACACAGAATCTTTAACCTGATCAATGATATTCTGAAACATGTCAAACGACATGATCGTGGATGGGCGCTCCATGATGTCAGCCCCTACAGCACATGTCAGACAGCGTAGATTACAGGTATTCGTCGGCTCAATTTGCAAAATCGGAGGAATACCGATTCGAGACCCTGGCCGTATGTTGATTTGCAGTCCTTGAACCAAAAGATTCAGCCGTTTCCGCAACGGGAGATGTCTTAGAGGAAATTCCAATTGATCGAAAGATAACGTATATTTTCCTTGAAAGAATAAGGGAAGAGCAAGTTGAAAAGATCTCGTCCATGAAAATGTCTTCATAAGATGATTTCTCTCCTGATGATGTGTGTCGTTACTTAGCTGACGATCTAGAATAATCTTTCAAGTTTTCATTTCTTGCATGTTTAGTAAAAGAGGCGGCCATGCCAGGCACGAATTCTCCTCAAAGTGGATTTTGATAACACATGTCGATCGTTCAAAATTGTCGGAACCCCTTGAATACAATCGAACACCCCTTTGAAGAAGTCTTTTATTAGATGATTTCGAAAAGCCTCTACTGATAAATATCCCCACCACAAACATGCATAAGAGAGAACATATCGCCAGGGTAAATGTCTGACTGCAAGCCAGACTCGATTTCTCGCATCGCTATAAATTTTTCTTCCACGTGTTCTTTGAAGAACGCTGCGGCGATGTAACACTCGAATATCAGCCGCCCGGACAAGCGTATATCCCTGTTCGATGGCCCGCCAGGAGAGGTCAAGTTCTTCACAAGAATACACATACTCTTCAAAAAAATAGCCGATATCCTTGATTAATTTTTGACTCACAGCAAAAGCGACTCCACAAAAATATGAGCATTGGTAATCTGTGTCAAGAATCTTTTTATCTCTTCTGGGGATTGCCTCAATCTCAGGTGTACCTGTCGTTGTTAGATAAGAATTACTCGCCAGAATTCCTAAGTCAGGATTTTCCTCAAATCGTGCTCGAATGCGGGATAACGCGTCAGTTTGGGCAAAGCTGGCATCATCATCGAGAAAAACAAGAATATCACCGGTTGCCGCCTTTATGCCTTCATTGCGTCCTCCGGCCACTCCTTTATTCGAAGGCAATTCTATGAGGATAGTTTTGGGCCAATATTCCCGAACAACTGCCGGAGAACCGTCGGTAGACCCATTATCCACGACAATCAATTCAAAAGCTGTATCCTGCTCTTGTAAATCAACGAGAGTCTTCTGCAGCTCTTCACAGCGATTCATTGTAATAATGATCAGGCTTATTGAAAGTCTTTCAGACATAAATAGTATTCCCTATCGAAGAAACCCTTCTATTGACGCAACCATGCTTTCCCAGGAAAATTTGTTGTGTTCCAGCATAATATTACTTACAAATTCTTCTTCTTTCCCGTTTTTATAAAATGATATTATGGCGGAAGCAATCGCCTGAGGATTTCCCGGAGGGATCAGGTACCCTGTTTTCTCATGTGTTATTATCTCTGAGAGAGAGCCGACATTTGTAGAAACGACCGGTTTGTGGCAACCAAAAGCTGTTTGGACAACAGCGCTTCCTGTCGCAGAAACATACGGGAGAACCACGAGATCAGAGGCAGCAAAATATTGCTCTACTTCTTCATTTGGAATGTATTTATTGACAATTTTGATCTTTTCTTGAATACCCAGGGTTTGAATTTGTTCCCAATAGTCTTCTTCCTTTTCCCAAAATTCCCCTGCAATGAGAAGAGAAACCTGGAGGTCTTGAAGTATGATCGGCATGGCTTCGATCAGATATTTCAATCCCTTATATGGCCTGACAAAGCCGAAGAAAAGTATGGTATTTCCCTCAAGATTAAGTTGTTTACGCGCATGTTGTTTCGAAATATGTTCGTAATGAAAGATGTTAAAAATGGGCATAACACTAGGCTTGATATCCGCATGAGTCACCAATTTTTTCAGATTTTCATAATCTTCTCCGGAATGTACAATAAAATGGTCCCCTTTTTTTAGGACGATCTGCGTACAGAGTTTTTTAACACCTCGATATTCATGTTCCATAACATTATGACAGATGAATAATATACGAGCCTGAGTATACGCTTTGACCAGGGTGGCAATAGTCCAAAACTGCGGGGTCCAAAAAGCAACCCACCAGGGAATGATCACCATTACCGGCTTTCTCCGTTTAATCTGGAGAAATACTTTGAACCAGGTGAATGGATTGAGTGAATCTATAAGATATTCTACTCCTTCTTCTCGAATTTGTAAAAGACTGAAATCTTTGTCCGTTACTCCTGGAAAAAGCCAGGAGGGGTATTGTCGTTTAAACGCCAAAAAATAGACCTCATGTTGTTGTTTGAGACATCTGTACAGTAATGTCATGTAATGAGATATTCCGCCACGAAAAGGGTAAGTTGGCCCGATGAGACAAATTTTCATGTTAACATTCCTCTGATAATTCCAATAATGATACTTGTATGATGAAGAGGTATGAGCAGAAGCACTCCCAATCCGACACTGAGGCTCTGAGTTTTCCTGATGCAAGAGATGCCTGTGAATATGAGAGCTGTAAGATAGATGCCGAAGAGACTTGCCAATATGGCTTGAGCAGCAGCCGTGAAAAACGAGAGGATTCCAAGCAGAAAGATTAAGAGTATCGCCAAAAACATTCCGAAATGAAGACTTCGGAGAAAGTTATGCTGTTGTTTGAGAATTCGGACTTTCTGAGAAGCGAGATAACTTGCCAGTCTCAAAAAATTAGGGATGGTGGTAACTCTTCGATGCCAGACGGGGTTGTCGGCAAGAAAGTTGACTTGAAAGCCAGCCTCTCGAATACGAACGGCCATTTCCATCTCTCCTCCAAGAGATTTATCTTCAGGAAAAGGACCTATACGTTCAAGGATTTTAGCTGGAATCGCCATGTTTTCTTTGCGTGGATAATAGCTTTCTGTGTGTGACTTTCCTCTTCGCATTCCAGCGGTTCCCAGCATTGAATTGAGCAGACAGTCGAGAGTTTTCGGAAACCATTCCATATTTTCGGGAAGTAGGTCAGGTCCTCCGAAGGCCCCGCTATTTTCCTGAAATGCAGTTTCAAATTTCTGGAGCCAATCCGATTCAAAAGTGCAATCATCTTCAGTAAATACATAATATTGCCCTGGAACCCGTTGAATTGCCAAATTTCGAGCTTCATTAAGGCGAGCCTCAATAAGCCAGCTTGTTTGAGTTTGATGCTCCGCTGGAAGGGTCAACATGGTTGCTCGAAAATGATACTTCGGGAGATATTCGCGAAGGAAGCCTTCTATTCCTTTCACTATTTGGCAGTCTATTAAAACAACATGAAATCGTTCATAAGGACACGCCAGATGTTCTAACGAAGCCAGACACCTCTCAAGATCCTCAAGCGAATGAATAATCGGAATAATGATTGTAAACACAGGAATCATCCCTCTCGGTTGTTGGATAAAATCCATAAGTTTTTTTCCTTCCTGAAAAATTAATCGGCTTTCACGAGATCGTCCGTTCGGCAGGGCTAAAAATAAGAAAGCCGGGCTCCCTTGTCCAGGCAACCCGGCTCTCTTGAGATAAATACTGAAGAAAGTCAATCATTTATCTCAAGACCCGTAGCTTTCCGTCCCCACTTCACAATGGGTTTGGCTTTAACAGGAAATTTAATGTAAACATGGCGCGTTAACTTAAAAAGAAGCAAAATTTATTCCAAAACATACGTTTTTTAAAAAATTTTTAAGAAAAAGAGAAAGAGCATTGAATTATAAGATGCTTTCAGGCTAAAATTTGGAAAGAGAATAATTTTTTCTAATTTATTATGTAACGACAAATAGCAAAAAGTGTCCAAAAAACCGACATCCTTTAATGAAGGAACACTTCAAATTTCCCTATTTCAAAGTATTCTAGATTTTTTTGCTCCTGTCGAAAAATTTTATAGTGATTTAGATGATTCCTGAAATCTCTGGATAGTAGACGCATTCCCGTATTTTTGAAATGTCAAAAATACCGACATCCCTGAAGAAATTCAGGTTTTCTTTGAACTGTTTCCTTTGAATGGGGGAAGAATTAATCTTGACAACTTTTCATAGATCGTCTTTGTAACAACCATATAAATGCGTATACATAAATTTTTGTCAATTTTGACTGGCCGAGAAACCGGGGTTTTCGAAAAAACCCGGTTTCTAATGGACAAAGAAATTATTGATAATTACTTAATTTGACCGTATTAATTGAAGATGAGGAGATATAGAGCAATCCAATGAATGGCATTTCAGCGAGAACACACATTAAGATTCTCTCTAATGAAACTAATCAGTGGGATCAATACGTCTTCGAGACCCCGGCTGCTTCTCTCTATCATTTGAGCGGCTGGAAACGAGTTGTCGAAAAAACCTTTGGACATTCAACGTTCTATCTCTATGCCCTACAGGATCATCATATTGTTGGGATACTCCCTCTCGTCTATCTGAAGAGCGTCTTATTTGGAAAAATGTTTGTTTCGCTTCCCTATTTCAACTATGGCGGTATTGTGGCAGAATCCGAGGAGATTCAACAGTGCCTTCTGAATGAAGCCATTACCATTGCTCAACGGGAGAAAGCCGATCACATTGAATTACGCCATACTGAAAATTTTGACTTGGGACTTCCGGTCAAATCTTCAAAAGTGTTGATGATATTGGAACTTCCTGAGACATCTGAAGAACTCTGGACACGTTTCAAATCAAAGCTTCGCAGCCAGATCCGGCGACCGGAAAAAGAAGGATTTACCGTCAAATTCGGACATCTGGACGAACTAGCAAATTTTTATCAGCTCTTTGCTTATAAAATGCGTGATCACGGAACACCGGTGTATACAAAACATCTGTTTGAAAATATTCTGATCGAATTTCCGGAAAACGCCAGGATTTGCACTGTGTATGATGGCAAGACTCCTATCTCCACAGGTTTTATCATCGGGTTTAAGACGTTATTACAAATTCCCTGGGCAGCGTCACTTCGATCGTACGACCGATTTGGAACAAACATGTGGTTATATTGGAATATTCTCAGATTTGCCTGTGAACAAGGATATCAGTATTTTGACTTTGGCCGGTCAACTCCTCATGAAGGGACCTATAAGTTTAAAGAACAGTGGGGTTCATATCCGATCCAATGTTACTGGCATTATTGGCTGGCGAATGGTGATGAACTACCTGAAGTCAATCCGCAGAATCCGAAATATCAATTTGCGATTAGCGTCTGGCAGAAACTGCCGATAGCTGTGACAAAATGGCTTGGCCCTCCAATTGTCAAATTTATTCCATAAAATGAAAGAGCATGATGGTAGTTGACTGAATCCAGCATTAATAAAACGGGCTATTTCAGTCGCTAAATTTCTGATAAGCGAATCACTTCTTTTCCCCGGTCATTTTACAGATATGTTCAAAGATTTTTGCGACTCGTTCCCAACTAAAATGATCTCTGACAAAGTGACTGGCAACTTCTCCGATGTGGTCTCGTTTTTGAGGATCTTGTAATAATCTGATAATTGTCTCGGCAAATATATCGGGAGTGTCGGCAATAAATAGATGTTTCCCGTCGTTAAATTGTAATCCTTCGGCCCCGATAGACGTTGAAACGACAGATTTTCCCATCGCTATGGCTTCATAAATTTTCATCCGGGTTCCTCCTCCAATACGAATCGGAACAACAACGACCGCTCCCCGCCAAAGATAGGGACGGATGTCTTCGACCCAGCCCGTAATTGCAACATCAGAACGTTGTTCTGCCAGTTTTTGTAAAAGAGGAGAAGGATTTCGACCAACAACCGTGAAATGGCAATCTGGAATATTCTTTTTAATTCGCGGAAGAATGTCATTGATAAAATACATCGCCGCATCATCGTTGGGTAACCAATCCATTGATCCACAAAAGACGATGTCACGATTATCAACTGAAACAGCCGGATTCGGACGGAAAAAATCGATATCAACACCGGTAGGAATCGTCTCGACATTCTTTAGATGATATAAGGATTCAAAGGTTTCTTTATCCTTTTCGGAGACTGCGATAACGGTATCAAATGACTGGCAGGCTTTTCGTTCGAATCGAAACATTTTTTGCCATTGTAACCACCAGAACAGTTTAGCGACAGGATTATTCGTTTGAAGCATGTGGCGTTTCGCGATGACTGACTCAACATTATGCTGAAAAAGAACAGCCGGAATACGCTGAATATTTCGAAATTCAAGAGCGGATTGGACGAAATCGCAAATAATCACATCATACAAGTGACGTTGACTGGCTTCTTGTTCCAATGTAAACCGGAGGTTGTCTGATGAAGAATTCAGCACACTCACCGGATAACGAGAAAATATCTGAACAAGAAGCCTGACAAAAAACTTCCAGGAATATTTCGGAACCTCCTTCCAGGGGACGGCAAGAAAATTGTGAGAAAACCGTGGCATTTCGGCAACATAAGAATCATCCTTCGGTGACTCTACATTTGAAATGAGCGTTACATCATTGGTTTTTGTCAGTTGTTCCAGAATCTTACCAGTACGAATTTTCCCTCCGGTATCCATGGGGAGCAGAAACCGTTGGGACAAAAATAGCATGCGCATGATGTCACTCCTGCTTTCCAAGATTTCGTGATGTATTCAGTTTCAAAGTCTTATGCGGTCTCTAAATCATGAAAAAACATTTTTCTTACCAACAAATTCCCTCATACCCTTTTGGTACAAAGCTCAGATCGTCAGATACGCGGACTAAATCGTAGATAACAATGTCTTCTGGGAGATGGGAGAGAATCTCTGCGAATTCCGGATCACGATGCCCGATAATCAAGATCTCGGCATGAGAAATCACGTCATTCAGCTTTTCAGCCATCAGTGAGGAAATATGGGGGATTTCTTTCTCAATGAATTCCTTATTAGCCCCTACTAAGCGAGCTAATGAGACATTTTTATCATAAATTCTTATCTTACATCCTTTTCCCAGGAGTGTTTCGATGAGCGTGACCATCGGAGATTCGCGTAAATCATCTGTTCCCGGCTTAAAACTCAACCCCAGGATGCCTATTTTCTTTTTTCCGGTCGTAAGAATGGCCTGGATCGCTCGTTCGATATGGCGTCGGTTACTTTCCAGCACTGATTGCAGTACAGGCACCTGTAAGTCTTTATCTTTGGCCCGATAGGTAATCGCTCGCAGATCTTTTGGCAAACAGGAGCCTCCAAAGGCAAAACCGGGTTTCAAATAATAAGGAGACAGATTTAATTTATGATCCATGCAAAAAATATTCATTACCTGGTGGCTGTCAATGTTCAAAGCTTTACAGATCACCCCGATTTCATTTGCAAATGCGACTTTAAGGCCATGAAACGCGTTATTTGCATACTTTATCATTTCCGCAGTTCTGATATCTGTCCGGGCAATAGGGGCCTCTAAAAAAGCATACATCTGTTCTACGTAATCCCCGCTTTTTGTATCAAATCCCCCAATCACTGTGATTGCAGGGTGATAAAAGTCTTCAACTGAGGATCCTTCTCGCAGGAATTCAGGATTCATGGCTGCTCCGAAATCCTGTCCGACCTTTTTTCCTGACCGATATTCAACTTCTCGAATAACCTTCTCCACCGAACCTGGAAGCATCGTGCTTCTTGCCACAACTACATGATAGGCTTGTCGTTGTTTTAATCCCATGCCAATTTCCTGAGCACATCGTGTCACGTATGCCAGATCCAGGTCTCCATTCAGCTGACTGGGCGTTCCTACACAAATAAGAGAGATTTCTGTCTCAATAACCGCTCTTTTTCCATCCGTTGTTGCGGTCAAGGTTCCCTTGCCTTTTCCTTCCTTGACAATCTCATGCAGAATAGTATCAATATCCTTTTCTACAATCGGGCTTCTGCCTCTATTAATCATGTCAACTTTCGTTTGGTTCGGGTCAACTCCTAGAACATGGTGACCTTCTCGGGCCAAACATGCGGCCGAAATGCATCCGACATACCCCAGGCCAAATACTGCAATATTCATAGAATTCTCCTTTTTCAAAATTTTACGATATTCGGTTCATCTGAAATTTATGACGTGCGTATGGTCTTAAAAATATCATAAATTCTGTCTGCGATTATTTCCCAGGAATAATTTTTACGAGCATACGCGATAATGGTTTCATGATTCCAGTGAATTTCCAGAGCTTGCATAATTCCCTGGCGAATATTTTCCACAGATTGCTCTACTAAAATACCGACATTCTGATCAGACAGAATATCAGGCGTACCACTAACAGCCGTGGCAACCACTGGCGTGCCACACGCCAGGCTTTCCAAAATAACATTCGGGCATCCCTCGCGTGAACTGGCAAGACAAAAGAGATCCGACGCCGAATACCAGTATTTTAATTCTTCAGGGGGTTTGGCCCCCACAAGAGAAACGAACTCGCTCAAATTTTTTTCTTTGATCTGGTAAAGTAAGCGGTCCTTATAGGAGGGATCCCAGGGTAAAGGGCCGCCAACAATGACTAAGTGTATCTGAGAGGTTCTTGCCCTCTGATTCAAAATTTGCTCGAATGCATCGATCAGCAAATGAAATCCTTTCCGTTCAGATAAATGGCCGATCCCGAGAATAATTTGCGCCTCTTGGGATAACTGTAACTTTTGTCGAGCTTCTTCCCTGTTAATCCGGAAAAATTTCTGAGGATCAACTCCATTTTCAAGGACAATTGTTTTCTCTTCAGGAATACCTAATTTCAAAACGTCTTCCTGCAATGATCTGGCAACGCAGATCACTTTTCCTGCCTGCATTAAAGTTCTACGAATATATTCTCCCCGCCATTTTTCTTGAGCAAAGACAGTCATGTCATTTCCACGTACGGTGATCGTATAGGGTACGCCTAATTCCAGAGCAATACGACCAGCAGCATATCCATCAGGAAAGGCCCAATGAGCATCAAGGACATCAAAACGAAATTGGTGTCGCATTTTTCGCACGACATGCCGCAAGGAATAATACATCAAAAACCCATCAATGACTTTCCAGATTTTAGGAAGAACCAGATAGCGTGGATGAAAAACCTCTAACCCATCCTGTTTTTCATAGCGGGCTACCTGAGAATAGGTATAGTAAAGTTCACCAAACCATTTGACCGGCAAGAACCACGGCACCGGAGCCATGACTTTGAGCCTACAGCGGTTTGCAACAATTTTCATGCGTTCTCGAACAAAAAGACCGTGCAATGGTTGTTCGTGATTCGGCCATAATGTGCTAAAGGTCAGGATATTCATCGGTTCTCCTGAAGTTCCCGGGTCACGAGAGCCTTTATACGCATGGCTATCTCGAGACGTAATTGTTCCAGTGCGTTATGGCTGTGTTCTATCGTCTCTATTTTTTGTGGAAGATTTTTGAGAAATTCGATGTCTTTTCTGCTGTTGTGTTTATAGGCGAACACACGTAATGTTTCCACATATTTGCGATCTTGAATTCCTTCACGACAGGCGAGCATTGCATGAGAAGCCAGCGCACAATCAATGCTGCGGCCGTCAGCCTTTTGGGACAAGTAAAAATTTAATGTTTCTAACCCGTTCCGATGCCCGGTTAACCACACAGAATTCCTGATATCCTGATCTAATTGGAGATTTTGGGGGACGCTATCATCGGCATAATTATAAAAGACCGCAGCATAATGTCTGGCTCCCCAGAAACCGAAGAAAAAACGATTATCTACAAAGGATCTGACAGTAGATGTGATAAACGTATACAACCAATATTCTCCATCCGCGTCCCAAGTGATCTCTCGATCCAGATCATTGGGACAATTGGTGCTGATCACATGATAAGGGCCATATTTTGAGGAAGGAACCGATTTTCCCTCACTATCCGTCTTCTGGGCATATTTTTGCAATACTCCGGCCTGCCACATTCCTTTCCAATTATCCTCTTGAGTCTGCCAAACAACGGAATATATTCTGGCGTCAGTGGCATAATGGCGAATATACGGCATCATTTCGCCTATCATATTCGCTGCGGCTCGACCACTAGTTCCGTGAGCATCCAGGCTTTCATCACGAGGACACCACACCACTTCAGGCCAACCATACGTTTCGATAGCTTCTGAAAAAGTTTTAGCAATAGCAGCATTTGCGAGATACCAGCGATGATTCGAGTTCGTTTCTGTTACTTCAGGCTGCCATGTCCACCCTGCTTGAGAATAGGTCTGGCCAAAGCGATGCGCTACTACACGTACATCCCAGGCCTGGGGAGTTTTCCCCGCACTGAACCAGGTTATCGGACCGACAAAGCCATACCGTTTCAAACGCTGCATTCCTGCATCAAATTGCTGAAAGGCCTCATCCTGTTGAAAATGAATTGTTTCCATTGCCTGTTCGTCAAAATTCGGTATCTTTCCCGGGCGATCAAAGCAAATCAGACGAGCAAGTTCTGGTGAAAGCCCCCCTGGAACATGTTGCAGTTGCAATGGTTGCTTGTAAGCAGGGCTTTGAGGGCTGAGATCTTCTGGCAGCGGCAACAACTTACCATTACCCCAATAACCTTCGATCTCATCAGGGGCAAAGAATAAAAATTCTCCTTGAAACCGTTTTTGCAGCCATTCCGGTAGTTGCTTCTTCAGTTCTTGTAGTTCCTTCCCTTTGAAGGATGTTCCTTCACGATTACGTAGTTTTGCTAAAATCCACACTTGTTCCTGATATCCATCCCAGGTCCAGGCGAGATACGGATCATCCAGATACCACCAGGCCAGGGAATTAAACTCGTACCGAGCATTCAGATCACACCACGCCTGAGTGGTGTAAGCCGGGTTCGGCGTCATAAAGGCTCCCCAACGACATCCATTATCGGTCAGTCGAAAGGGGAGCACTTCCAGTTCCAAATCGAATTCTGCTGCCACAGTTTGTTTCACCAGCACAGAAATTTTCCCTCGATAAATTCCGGCAACGGCATTTACTGGCACATGTACGTCGAGTACCCATTGATATGTATGGGCCTGGGGCAGATTCCAGGACTCTACTTTGAGCAGCATCATTTGGCGGGCGCTTATTTTCCCTTTTCTACGAGCGTCAATCGTATAGCTGAGGTTGAAGCGCGATGTAATCGCCGAGGCAGGAATCATCGTCGGTCCCGCAAGGTCGCTTGCAAGAACTGTCACCTGATGTACGTCTCGCAGGGCATGAACGCCTATGCATAGAGCTTTGCTTTGTCCTTGTGCGGCAAATGTGGTCAACGTTCTTTGGCGTACCTGGTCTTCTGTGGGGATCATATACCAGGGCAATTCCTGTTCTACCGGCAGAAAAAAAGAAACAATGCCTGCATTTTGTTCTTCAGGGGACAAGGTCCCAGAATAACGTTTTCCGGTCTCTACCGCTAGTTCAGAGTTTAACGATTCCGCTACCGGCTTGATTTTGGGCCAGATATGCTGCAAAAAATACTGACTTGCTTCTGCATCAATGCGATCCGCATCGGTCCAATCAGCAACAAATGAAGTCGTCGGGGCTTTTGCTTTCCACATATCTTGTGCGATAATCGTTGCTGGCCAGATACAGACCTGCCCCAAAAGCACGAAACCCCATACAGAGCAGAAAGAATATTTTTTCATACGAAACCTACCTTTTAGCAAAATTCACCGAACCTTCGGTTTTCTAAAAATATAACGATGTTTTCGAAAATAATATATTAATCCCAACGTATGATCAAGCATAGCCCGATTCAGGCAGAAACCTCTGGAAATTTCCTGAGTATGGTGCACACATGAAACAGATGTATCATAAACAACAGTATAACCCGCTTTCCAGATTCTCAGACAATAATCCACATCCTCTGGCGCATAAAAAATTTTTTCATCTAACAGGCCGATTCGTTCCAGGAGTTCATGTTTGAGCAGCCACATGGCAGAAATCGCATAGTCCACCTCTTGAACCCGTTGTGGTGTTGAATTCGTATGTACAGCAAATTTATGTTCACGCCTTTCCATGGCTTTTAGGAAAAAATAACGCAAGATCTTTCGGGTGATGGTCGGAAACACATCAGTGGATTTTTGGAGACTGCCGCTTGCATAAAGCAATTTTGGCGCCACCAGTCCAATTTTCGAATGGCTTTCCAGGGTCTTGGTGAGATAAGCAAACACGTCAGCCGTCACTTCAACATCAGAATCCATGATACAAACGTATCGTCCTATTGCCTGTTTTAGTGCAAGATTTCGGGAATAAGTCGTTCCGGTATTCGTCTGCAGATAGATTGGATAGATCTGCTCCGGATTCCTGGCCTGAAAAGTTTGTAAAATTGAGACAGTCTTATCGCGAGAGCCATTATCCACAATAAAGATTTGATAAGTCAAATTCCCTTCTTTCAATGCGGTTATGAGTGAGCCTAAACATGAAGTAATATACCGTTCAGAATTCCAGGTTAAGAGTACACATGAGATATCCATAGGGCAATTCACTTAATTGTTTCGCTGCTGTTGTATCATCTGAATACTTCTCTGGCTTTCCCGGGCGTATACACCCTGGGTAAACCGGTATGTTCCAATAAAATGCAGAAATGCAGTTTCTTCCACATTCACAGCAGGATAAAATACCGTATATTTTGGACGTTGCAGCACTACCGGATCGGGAGCATTGGCCAACAGATAATTTGATGTTACTTGTTCCGATCCCCAATCAAACCACTTTTCTCCCATCAATTCCTGCATCATCGTTGAAAAATCTTCAGCGTGTTTACGGGAAAACACGCCTTTTGCAAATCCTCCAAATCCGGCGGAAGCCCGAACATACCGCAAATTCTGTCCGTTTTTGACTTTCCCGAAACTACGCTCCGCTATAATTTGTATGTGATCATGTCGGGTAGAATCTTCAACAACTTTTGGCGCCTCACTCAACGGCAAAAGCTTTTGTCCCCGTCTTGAACCGAGCAGAAACGAGCGGCTTGCCCGATAGCTATTCACAACTTCTTCAACCGGTCCACGGGTAACGGTATCGGAGTCTATTTGGATAACATAAGACTCTTGCGTCAAATCGATTACTGTTAATAATCGTTCCCAACATCCTCCCTTAGGACATTTTCCGGTCTGTACGTTATGCATGTCAAAAATTTGTGGATCTCCGAGATGCATTCTCAATACCTGTCGATCTGCATCTGTCAGGGACCCATCATTTAAGAGAGCAATCCTCCCTTCACGCACCTGATGATAAAAAGATTTTACAGCAACAAGATACATCGTAAGATCGGAATGAGAGACCATACTAAAAATAGTCAGTGACCCCGGGATTATCTGTAAAGGAGGGGTATTAAATATGCTCCGGCATACAAAATTATGTTTCATACGGTTTATGCGAGTTTTTAGCTGATAAAACATAGTTTCCTCCACAATTCATGAAATTCATTACGAACGTTTTTCGATGAAATGCCGATACCATAATTCAAACATTAAGAGTATCCAAAAGATTGTGCCGAAATTTCGTTGACCAGTTTGATGTTGTTGCCACATTTTTTGTACATGGCTCATATTAAACAGTCCTCGTTGGCGTACTGAAGGTGAAAGGATAGTGTCTTCTGCCAAAGGCGCTAATTCGTTCCGAAACCAGCGGTCGAGCGGCACGATAAAGCCCTGTTTTTTTCTGGACAGAATCTCTTTTGGGAGATACGGTTTCAGGGCTTTTTTGAAAATATATTTTTTTTCAAAACCTTTAAGCTTCAAAGACGACGGTATTGTCGCCACAAACTCCATGAGAATATGATCAATAAGCGGTGAGCGTACTTCCAGGGAATTGGCCATACTCATTCGATCCACTTTTACCAGAATATCCGCTGGCAGATAACATTTCATATCCACATATTGCGCTTTTGAGAGCGGATCGCTGGTATCGGCTTTCTCATAAAGGTGTTTGATCATCTGAAATGGATCATACTCGCCAAAAGATTTTCGGAGTTCGGGGCTAAAAAGTCTGTCTTGTTGTTCGCGTGTCAGAAATGTATTTGTGCGATAAAAAGCATAATCTGGAGGTTGGATAAGGTTGTTGAGAAAGAAATGTCCCCGAAGATACCAGGGCATCCAATCCCATTTCGGATAAATCCCGGCCAGAAAAGTTAAGAATGTTTTTTTGACGAATTCAGGTGTTTGGGTTCGTAGTAAATTTTCGAGCTGATCAATTGAATATTTTGAGTAGCCGGCAAAATTTTCATCTCCGGCATCCCCAGATAAAGCGACAGTAACTTTTTCCCGCGATAGCTTTGACACGTAATAGGTTGGTACCGAAGAATTGTCAGCGAAAGGTTCATCAAAATGCCAGACGAGCTTTTCAAGGATACTGACAGCATCTGCTTTCACCACTCGCTCAAAATGATCTGTGTTATATTGGCGGCTTACGATTCGGGCAAAATCTAATTCATTGATTTCTTTTGCTTCAAACCCTATAGAGGTTGTGATGATCTGATTATCTGCAACCTTTGACATTAAAGCAACGATTGCGCTTGAGTCAATCCCACCACTTAAAAACGCTCCTAATGGTACATCACTCATCAAACGAATTTTCACCGCTTCTTGAAGATGTTCAAGCAGTTTTTCACAAAAGTAAAGCTCATCTTTTCCTTCTTCAACATGAGCAAAAGAAATATCCCAATATTCATACGGACCGCGGAGACCATCACGCATGCAGACCATATAATGAGCCGGAGGCAATTTGTAGATGTTTTTATAAATGGTCTTTGGTGCAGGAATATACCGGAAGACCAAATAGTCATGTAAGGCCTCATAATTTAGTTCGCGTGGTACTGAAGGATCTTCTAACAGACTTTTCAATTCAGAGCCAAATAAAAGTCGCTGTCCGTCACAGTAATAATACAGAGGTTTTTGTCCCAGGCGGTCTCGGGCGAGAAAAAGCTGCTGCTGAGCTTCATCCCACAGGGCAAAAGCAAACATACCACGCAGAAGTTTGACGCATTCTTCGCCATATTCACGGTATAAGTAGATAATGACTTCCGTATCTGTTCGTGAATGAAATCGGTGTCCTCGATTGATCAGATCATCTCGATAATCGAGATAATTATAAATTTCTCCGTTAAAAACAATCGCCAGATGCCGGTCGTCGGAAAACATTGGCTGCCTTCCGGCTTCTGATAGATCGATAATACTCAAACGCCGATGTCCTAATCCAAGAGATCCATGAACATAAATGCCGTCAGCATCCGGTCCACGATGGCGGATCACATCGGTCATCCCTTGTAAGATCTGTTGGTCAACAGAGGTCCCCTCTCGAAAGTTATAGATACCTGTAATTCCGCACATACGTTTTTTCCTGGGTCACTCGAGAACGAAAGGTCTGTTTCGTTTATGGAAAGACCATCTTTCCCTCCCGTGTGTCTGTGAAAAAGAATTTCAATCCAGTTCTTTCGTTGATGTTGTCTAAAGTCGGGCTTATCTCCTGATGGCTTTCATCAGCTTCCACGGCACCGCTGACAAACGATAAAGCAGATCTTCTTTGATTGCAGTTTCCTCTTTCGTAATATATTGAAGATGCGAACGTCTTTCTTTATTTTTGACATCTTCCGGACTCAAGTTCAGAAAGTCAATAAAATCCTCCAATTCATCCGGTGCTTCGTGTTCATGTTCGATCAGATAGTTTAAGGATTCTAGAGCCTCTTCACGACTCATTTGTCCATCTCGAATCAGTTGCGAATATTTCTCCTGTTTGAAGATATAATGCGGAATTTGTTTATTCTTGAGGAAATATTTGACAGCAGCAAATTTGCAATCAATATGATCTTGTTGCTTATCAGGGGTTTCCCACCCTAATTCTTTTTCCAGGGCATCTTGAATTGCCAGATTATCCCAGTGAATATAATCAGGAAGATTGATCTGTTCATAGTCGGTATCAAAAATTTTCATGGTGATCTTTTCTATGGTCGCTATTTCGTTCCGGCGGGGAATCAAGAACGCGTCAATATCTTTTTGGGTAAATCCACTTTTGATCAGAGCTTTACGGACATACGCCGGATGTGTGCTGCTTACTTCAAATGGCGACTGTTCGTCCACGCGGGTACTGGTTCCATAGATGACCAGAGGAATTTTATAGAGTTTTTGGTACGTGATCGTCACATAATTGATGCCCGCGGTACAGACAGAACAAAATTCTCCTCCTTGTTGGACCATCGCGGTATAAAACGTTTTTATCTGGTCCGGCTGGTACGTAAACAGAACGTGATCGACGTTCAGCTTTTCTACGGTCCGAAAAATATTCCGCAAGGCATACTCGCTTATAAACAGATTATTAAACGTCACAACCAGGGGGTGAAGGCCATATTTTTGTTTGCACAAATAGACGACGTACGAACTATCGCGCCCGCCACTATATGGGATCAGACAATCGTATTGTCTGTTTTTCGCTTTTGCAGTCCGGAATATGCGCATGAGTTCCTGTTCGGCTTTATTGTAGTCAACGTGTTTCCATTTTTTATCCCAGGCATGACAGTAATTACAAATACCTTCATTGTCAAATGTGATTTTTGGAAAATCTTCTGGCAAGATACATCGGCTGCATCGTTTCATAAAGTTTCTTCTCCTTTTTTGACATGGACGATTACATGTGAAGGAGTGCTAGTTCCCTTCATCGTATCACAAGATTGAAGTGGTACATGAATATGCTCGCATGACAGAAGAGAGCTTCCAGCCTTCCGGTGAAAAAATTGCTGAATTGAAATACATCCCTCCCTAGTTAAAACATAATTAAGACACGACTTCTTGATGTTGTTGAGATATTTCCCAACAAGGGATCTTTTCAACATCCCGGGCAACGAGTTCCATGAGTTTTCTGAACATCCACATCGTTTTCAGGGCCATACGTTTATTTCTCAATGCAAGCCAGAAACCTAATCTCGCAGGTCTGCTCAGTAAACTTTGAATTCTCACGATTCCTTCTTGCTCCTGCAATTCTCTATAAAGCTCCAGGAAACATGCTAGATTTCTCTCATGTTCGTAAACCGGAGAGCCTGTCGGCATCCCAGGTGGAATATTCTTCGTCCCGGGATAACTGGCAAATTGAGGCCAATATTGGGCTAAACACGCTTTTTGTAAAGAGAATCGACATTTTTCAGCGGGTTGATATTTCCAGATCGTTCGTACATATTCCAAATCCAAATATGGACAGACTACAACATGACCAGCAGGAAGCATTTGTTGGGCCCAAGGCGCAATTGTCCGACGTGTTCGAAGAAGTAAATATGCCAGCGTTACCTGGTAAAGTCCCTGGGGTAGGCCATCAATATATGAATGAAACTCTGTGCGGAGATGCTCGAGTGACGGCCATGCTGATGAAACTAAAATTTTTGTATAATGAGAGTTGATTGCCTGGTACACAAATGTGATCTTATCAAGTTCAGGGAATGTCTGAAGAATGCCGGGACTATTGCCAAGTACGTCTCCTGCTAAACCATCAAAAAAGAGAGTTGGGTATTCAGGAAGAGCCCGCATTAAAGCAACAGCCCACGTATGTGTGATGGGACTGGATTCAGAATCTAATACAAGTCGTTTTTGGTAGTCATCATATGCATAATTGAAAGGCTTTCCTAACTCAATAATACGATGAGAAAATCCAAGCTCTTGTGCCATGATTGAAGAAAAATGGGCATCCAGATCGCGATATCCTTTTTGAAAGATGCGTACAGTTGCCGCTTGAAAAGGAACATGCCTATCGAAAAGTCCTGCTAAAATTCTGCGGCTATCATTTCCACTACTAAGTGGTAAAAAGCTCGGTTGGATGTCAAGTGACAGACACCTCGATAGTGAATCTTGAAAGACTCTTTCAATCTGAGATACCGCATGTTCATCAATTTTTTGGGTTCCCAAAGGAAGTTGTTTAAAATCAAACCATGGCTCACTTCTCCATTTTGCTGTACCTTTTTTTTGAAACAAATGCCCCGCAGGAACACGTTTAATAGGCTCTGAAAGGGAACGATCTGTAGTAAGAAAACCACACTGGATCAAACAACGCCAGGCCATGTAATCGGTTTTATCGTTACAGGCCGTTAAATATCTGGGGTTCGTAGCAAACATAATCGCGTCATCAAGGGCGCGATAATAGAGGGGAGCCATGCCGAAGGCATCACAGACCAGTTCCAACACCTTGCCTGAACCACGAATACACGCCGCAGAAAATACTCCATTATGCTGAGATAAAATGGTAGAAGTTTTCCAATAGTGTAAAATGTTATCTGATGGAGAATAAGAATGTATCGGCGGCTCTACAAGATATCCCCGAAAGGCAACGGCCAACGAGGGTGCTTCTAGTGTTTGGTTTTCCACATGCAGAAGACCTGGATTCTTGGGATGCATCAATGATGTATTACTCATTAGAAACCAATTCGTCGCCTTAAGAACAGCAGGTTGTATTGTAGAAGGTGGAGTGTTGTAATCAACATGAAGTACTTGGGTTGGGTGCCATGCTCCTAAAAAAAAATTTTCTCGCAATGGGAAATCTGGAGTATTGGGCCAGGTAAATGTCAAATGCATAGTAAATTTTCAACCGTAATCAAAGTTTTGCGCAATATAATGCACGGCACTTTTAGACTCGTGGTGTCTTTCTAAATTTCTTTTACTTCATCCTTAGCATTAATATTTTATGAATCAGACCTTTCCCTCCGGGCAATCTGTTTACATATTTTCCAACTAATTCTACATCATGTTGTTTCAGAATTACCAGCAGATAACTTCCTCCAACGATTATTCCGAAAAATATACTTGTAACGAGCAAAAAAGAGAGCTCTGACTGTTCAAACAGGCGAAATATTCTCAGAAAAAAACTAGGAATCCCCCCTAAAAAACAGACGACTGAAATTTTTTGATACTCTTTCCAGGGAAAGATCGCTGTCCAGGAAATATTCAGTTCTTGGCTCACTTTGATGAATATATAGACTTCCGTTAACATAATGGCAATCACTGTTGCCACAGGAGGACCTTTTTCAGCCAGAAGGTGAATAAAAACATAATTTAAGACAATATTACTAAAAAAGGTAACAAGTGAGGCATACATGATTAACTGTGTTTTCCCTTTAGCATGTAAAATTCCCCTGCTTGCAAAATTCTCTAAAAGTGGAATCAGAATATAGATTTGAAGTATTGGTACTGCTTCAGCATAATTATTTCCATAGACAAAAGTTAAGAATTCAGGGCTTATAAAGAAAAGCCAAAAAATAATCGGAAATGTAATCAGCGCTAATTTTCTTCGGGATTCTTTCCAGGTTTGAATAATTTCTTCAATCTTGTTTTTTTCAAAAAGCTGGACAAATTCAGGAAGTAATACCGTTGTAATTGCGCTCGCAAAATAACTTGTGATTGGCAATTCAAGTGCCCCGACACTATATACCGCAAACTGAGTGACAGAAAAAAAAGTGGAAATAAAAAGTTTATCAATTTCTTTCGATAAATAACTGACAATAGTTCCTATTCCAAAAGGGAGAGAAAATTTGATCTGCTGCAGAGCAAATCCTTTTGGCGAGCGGAAGGAGCCTTCGGGACTAAGATGAATTGAAAACCATACCGCAGCGATCGATACACATGAATTGACAACAAGCATTGTGATAAAGACAGTACTTAAAGAACACCCTAATAACACAGGAATAAGAGTTGCCAAAATTTGTGTTAATGTCACCCCTATTCGAACGATAGACGCTTTTATCGAATTTTTGAGTGACATCATGACAGCAAAAAAGCTTGCCATTGGAAGACTAAACGCAAGATACGGAGCATACGTTCGTAAAAGAGAAGGTAATTGAGGATTATTAAATACTGAAGCGATTAGTGGAGCTGTCCAAAATACACCGATTGCACTCAGAATGCCAAGAATAAATAAGGTGAAATAGGTTTGAGTAAGTATGCCTCGCTGCTCATCTTCTCTGGCTTTGGGAATAAAAAAATAGACACTATTAGGAATCCCAAAAAGCAAAGCCATACTGCATAGATTGAATACTAAATTTACCTGCCGAAAGCTTCCCAATTGTGTTTGAGTTAAAAAACGAACGACCAGAATACCAGAGAGAAACAGACTGATTCTTCGAAGAATATTTCCTAAACTGACAATAGCGGCCTTTTCAGTTAAATTTGCCATATTTATTATTATTAGATCCTTCGCGTGATAATACTTTCAGTAGACTCTCTACAGTTGAATTAAGAGCATTTAACATATTTGCGAAAGACCTGATCTAGTGTATACGTTAAATTTTTGTTGAGAAATCTATCGCATGTTGTTGCAGAAAAAAGAGACAGCGTTCGGTCTTTCCATTGGTGATAAAGAGTTATCAACGCAGGTTCTATATCTTCGGTCCGATTTTCCACAACAATCCCCAGGTGATTGTTCTGAATAATGTTTGCGGTTGCCCCTTGCAGATTGGTAATGGCAAATAGAGGCTTTTGAAATGCAATATATTCATAAAGTTTTCTTGGGATTTGTAATGGAAAATCTGGTTGTAAAAGTAAAAGCACATCACTTCGCTTTTGATATTCAATAGCTTCTTGATATGGCACGCGAGGCAAAATTTTTACCATTCGTTGGAGGCAAGGATGAGACAATAACCTATGAAGTTCAGGGTCGTTAAGAGAGACATCAAATCCCCCTAATAAAAAGAGTTGCAACTGATCTGCCGGAAAGTGATGTTTTTCAACTCCATTGATCATGGCCTGGAGTAAGTATCGAGGGTTTCGAGAAAAATAAAGCATGCCGGCATGAACCAGGGTAAGTTGAGAATTCAAATTCTGTTGAGAAGGAATATACTCTTCAAAACCATTTGGAATCGTTGAGATGCGATTTTCGGATAGAAAAGAATATCGTCTTAAAAAATCTTGTCGCAATTCTTCCGTATTCGCAATAATATGATCCGCAATTGTGATAACATGTTTTTCTAAAAACGGTTCAACACGTTGCAATAGTTGACTATCGGATGCACGAGACGGATTTGCAACCCAGGGATCTCGAAAATCCATCACCACAGGTGTTCGAGTCATTTTTTTTAAAATACTCCCAATTAGTAGACTCGTCCAGGGGCCTCCGGTCGTGTAAATAATATCGATCTGTTGTTGTTTGATAATCTGAATACCCTTATAAACCGCAGAAGGAAGCCATCCGATCTGTTGATCCGGCGTTGAAAGACAATCTGTGATGATATTCTTAATTTCCTGAAACCATCCTTTTTTACCCTGTTTGCCAGAAACGGAATCTTGCAAAGAAGACGCTTTGTGTTGAGAAACAGCAGCCGTTTTCTTGAAAAGACGATCTCGAAATATCATAAGTGCTTCTTTAGGGCGAAACACACGCCCGCGAAAAATCATGATATGATCATCAAGTTTTTTAAGAAGATCAGGATCTTTGGGATGGCCAGGTAAATAATCTTCTGCACGAATAGTTAATACGAAAATTGTATTTCCCATTTCTTGCAAATGTTTAGCAAAAAACATCGGACGAAATGTACTACTGCTTGAGGCAGGGGGGAATCCATAAGCAATTAGCAATATCTTCATACATGCGCCCTCTAAAGCCGTTCTTTCAGGATATTTACTATTCGTTCAGCGGCTTTTCCATCCCAGAGTTCCGGCATACCAAAAGAGTGCTTTTTTCCTTGTAATATGTGCGTACTTTCAGTAACAATCCGTTGTGTGTCAGTCCCCACAATGACATTGGTCCCCTGTTCAACAGTGATTGGACGTTCTGTATTATCGCGTAATGTGAGACAGGGAATCCCTAAAATCGTAGTTTCTTCTTGAATCCCTCCTGAATCAGTCAAAATCAATTTTGCCTCTGTCATAAGTTTCAGGAAATCAAGATATCCAAGAGGATCTATCAAATGGATATTGCTTAAAGATTTCATACGGTCTGTCAACCCAAATTCCTCAATGCGCTTGTTGGTCCTGGGATGTATAGGAAAGACAATTGGCAAATAGCTTTGAATTTCAGCCAGCGCATCTAAAATACGAAGAAATGTTTCTTCCACATCAACGTTTGAGGGGCGGTGTAAAGTAAGCAAGGCATATTTTTGCGAGGACATCTTGAGAGCGGATATTATTGATGATTGGTCAGCTTTGGATTTATTGGCTAATAGTGTATCAATCATGACATTCCCGACAAAAAAGATCTTTTCTTCTGAGATCCCCTCTCGCAGCAGGTTTTTTTCGCCACTGGGTTCTGTCACAAAGAGATATTCAGCAATTGCATCAGTCAAGACCCGGTTAATTTCTTCTGGCATGTCTCGATCAAAACTTCGTAACCCGGCCTCGACATGAGCAACAGGAATATGAAGTTTTACAGCAGGAAGCGCGCACCCGATTGTTGAATTTACGTCTCCCACAACAAGAACAAGATCTGGTTGTTCTCGAACCAAGACCTCTTCGAAGGCGATCATAATTTTGGCGGTTTGTACAGAATGTGAAGCAGAACCGATCTCCAAATTAATATCAGGCTGGGGGAGTTGCAAATCTTCAAAAAACAGTTTTGACATCCTTTCATCGTAATGCTGCCCTGTATGGACTAAAATAGGATGAATACCCGGAGATTTTTTCATCTCGGTCATTAAAGGAGCAATTTTCATGAAATTTGGTCTGGCACCCGCAACATTTAGTATTTTTTTCATACTCGTTTTCCATCATCTAAATCAAGATTGTCGCGGCAAAGCCGCGAAGCAATCGCTCGATTGCACTCCTGAACACGCGGTCTCAGATCCTCATACAGGAGCGTAAGTTCTACCCCCTCAGTCCCCCGCAAGCGGGGGAAGGCGATCCGTTTCCCCCGCTTGCGGGGGGAATAAAAGGGGAGTCACAGCTTTTCCTCGCGAGAACTGAACAGCCCTGCGCTTGCGGAGGAACAAGGGATCTGCATAATATGAATTATTTATTCTTATCAGACTGACTCTGGAGATGTCAAGAAGTTAATTGCCTTCTCTACTGATTTCCATAAAACATTTAAGGGTCTGGTATCATGGTCAGACTATGAGATCTTGTCCCGACGCGACGCGATGATATACTTTTTCGTAACCACGCACCATACGGTCTATGCTAAATTGTTCAATCGCTATCCTTCTGCCTGCCTGGCCATGTTGTTCGCGTAAATTGGGAGACATTGCATATTGGAGGAGAGCCGACGTAATTGCATTAACATCTCCTACCGGGACAAGAAAACCATTGATATTCTGCTGAACTAGTTCGATATTTCCACCGACCCTGGTAGCGATAACAGGAAGCGTGCTTGCCATTGCTTCCAGAAGGGTATTGGAAATTCCCTCATTACAAGAAGGGAGTACAAAGACATCAAGAGCTTGAAGAATTGTCGGCACATCTAATCTGTTTCCTAATAGGATAATACTGTTATCTCTCAATTTTTCCAAATGAGATCGCTCTTCCCCATCACCGACTACTAATAATCGGATAGCGGGAAATTGACTTCGCAGATTCTTAACAGCTTGAAAAAGAATCGGATGATTTTTGATAGGATCAAGTCGTCCAATGATACCAACAAGAAAGATATCAGGGGGAATTTCCAATTCTTTTCGAATTTTTTGTCTGTTTTCGCCGGGGCAGAATCTTTGCGTGTCTACGCCATTATAAATCTGCGTGACAGGCTTGTTTACCTTCACGATATTTTCAAGCCACTGCTTTTGGTGTTGAGACACACAGGTATATTCCCGAACCCAACGTGAAAGAAACTGCCGAATTCGCAATCGTTTTAAATTCTTACCTTCAGCATCACTTATTTCCCATCCATGTTCTCCATGAATAACTGTATGAATTCCGGCAAGTCTTCCGGCAATAATAGCGTCAGTACCACCCCAATTTCGTGTATGAATAATTGCAGGAGAGAATGCTTTAAGGGTTCGCGCAAGTTTTAACAAAAAAAACACAGAGTTTCCGGCTGGCTTATTCAGTTCAACTATTTTAGTATTACGTGGCAAGAGGTGTTCTGTTAGTCCAGATGAAGACAGGCAAAGAATTATATGCTCAAAATATTCTGATGTATTTCCGACAATGGTGGCCACACCTTTTTCCATGCCGCCGGTACCGAATGAATACACCACATGGATGATCCGTAACTTTTTCATACAATACCCATGTAATAAGTTTGTATATTAATGATACGAAAAATAGGCAGGATATCGTCGAACCATCGTCACTTCCTCTTCATATTCATCCTCTTGTCCCAGGCGTTCACGCCTCTGTTGGGCTTTTCCTAAGTTCGTTATAATTCCGGACATCAAGAAAAACCAGTAGTAGAAATCCACAAACTCAGTATTACCAAATATCATACATACGCAAACTCCAATAATACCAATTTCTACCGCCCATGCATAATTATAAATATTGACTCCTTCTATAATTTTAGGGTATTTTTTAGAGATAAAATGTGCCTGGATAATAGCATAAAAAATAAGGAAAAGCCAGGGGAAAAATACCAGGAGTCCACCTGAGGTCAGCATATTTAAATAAGAGTTGTGAATTGCTTTTCCTCCAACACCTCCATAATAAATGTGGCCGACTTCCTCAGGTTCAAGATGCGGTTCAATTTGATCAATATAATCAAAGTAACGTGCTTGAAATCCTCTCATTCCCAGTCCTGTTATCCAGAATTCAGGATGCTGTCGCATAAAATGGTAGACAGCTTTCCACATTGCTATTCTTCCTGATGCTGAACCTTCATATTCAACTTCACCTGTTGTTTGATCTTCCTCTCCTGTTATTGTTTTCAAGCGAGCCGTATATTCATCAAAAAATCCTTCGGGTGCTATGAGGTTTAATGTAAAATATAACAGAGTTCCCACAAAAACAAAAGTGAATATGATTTTAAATTTTTGTAACCCCGGAGTTCTTAATAAAATAAGAACAATACACACAGCCAATCCTAAAAACGCTCCTCTGGATCCTCCAAATAAAATAAATACTAATGAAATAACAGTCGTTGGAATGCCAACCCCAATCCGTATCCACTTTTTTCTGCTATATAACATATAATAGGCCATTGGGAAATATAATACAGCGACTGCCGCTAATTCATTTACCCCTCCTAATTGTTCTCCTCCAAGTCCTTCCATCCGCTCGTTTCCGCCTAGTTTTTGTTGAATTCCCCAAATTTGTAATAACATAAACCAAAAGGTCGTTACTGCATAATACAATTCTAATTTTTTGGCACTATTCATACACTTTGCCAGCATGAAGCAGAATAATGTGACTTTCATAAAATGTGATGACCATTTAGATTGAAGCGCTGGGAGCGTGATTCCAAAAAGTCCGGACATATGAATAGCAACTATGAGAAATAACATGATTTTTATCTGAAACGGGACTGGAGTATCTTCTGGTTTTAGATCATCTTTTTTGAAGAGCCATGCTAAGAAGATAGCTGCCTGGGACCCCAAGAAAACCCGGCCTGCGGCAGTTTGATCGCCCCATAACAATTGTTCAGGTCGGATAATATTGATTAAAGAATAATGAACAATCCCATAAAATGGATCAATAAAAAATGCTGGCATTGATCCCCAAAAAACGAGCAATAAAAATAAACGTCTCATATTGTTCCAATAGATGCTCTAGCGATTTCCAGAAGTTTGAGGTCAGGACTGATCATGGTCGCCATTTGATCCTCCTGTTTCCCTTTCTCTCGAAATGCCCGTTGTATAGACTGTTAAAACCATCTCTCAAAAGGTTTTACTCTAAGAAAGTGAGATTACTACAACTGCAAAATGGTCATGATCGTTCCTGACCAGATGGCGTTGCGCTGTTCTTCTGGAAGTTGGAGCTTATCAAACAGGATCTCATAAAACTCTTTAATAGTCCAGGCGCTCTCTTCCGGGTAATCGCTGCCATAAATCAGCTTATAATATGGAGCCAGGGTTTTCACGGCATATTCAATTGCATTTATCCGATCCGACCGCCCTTGATATTGCTTGTGTTCAAATTCCGGAATCCAGGAAAGATCCAGAAACACGTTCGAACGCTGCCGGCAAATATCCACCATCGCATACAGATGTTCTCCGCCTAAATGGGCAACGATAATGGGTAGATCGTAAAAAATCGAGGCTAACGTATCGATCTCACGTAAATCTGTCTCGAGCATGGGCAAAAAACTGCCGTGGGTCACACCGTCAACCAAAACCGGAATGTTCAATTTGGCTGCTTCATACAATAACCCATATACCCGCGGATCTTTCAAGCTGAATTGCTGCAACCGTGGATGAATTTTCAATCCGCGAAATTTTTCAATAATGACCAGACGGCGCAGTTGGATTTGAGGAGCAGCTTCATTCACGATATGGAAAAAAGTTGGATGGATTGAACAGTACCCGATTAGCCGATCAGGAAATTTGCGACAAAGATTCTGGACCGTATTATTCCGATCATAAGGGGCAATCGGGGCCATCACCGCCATATCCATGCCATTCTGATCTAAATATTGGATAATATCAGCCTCTTCCCGTTTCGGATACCGGTGAAACAATGAGGTTTCATCCAGGCAAGCATGTACGTGCGCATCAATTCTCATGCAAATTCTTCCTCCCCATCCTCTTCGATGTCTTCTTCAAATAATGACCATTGTTCTAAGTTCTTAGGCGAAATACCCTCAAGAAAACGCGAGGGGCGTCCAAAATAGTTGCCCCATTTATTATCATACACTGGATAGGTCAAATACAGATGCTGCATGGCACGAGTCGTCGCTACATAGAGCAATCGTAATTCTTCTTCCAGAGCTTCATCGTCGTCAAGGGAATACATACTGGGAAAACGTCCATCTGCCAGCCAGATGACGAACACGCTTTGCCATTCAAGACCCTTGGCTGAATGAATGGTTGAAAGCACCAGAAGATCTTCATCTTGTTCTTGTACCTGTGTCAGGTTGTCCACGCTACGATTCGGCGGTTCTAAGGTCATTTCCGTCAGAAATTTCTCCAGATTTGTGAATTGTTCCGTGATGATATTTAATTGTTCCAAATCCGGTTCGCGTTTGGTAAAATCATCATAACGATTTTTGAGAATCGGCGCGTAATATTCTCGCAGTATGCGAATCTGCTCTGCCGGCGGTAAAGGCAGAATCGTGAGTAAAGTGTTTCCCAATCGCTGCACATCCAGGCGATATTTGGTTTTCTTGGAGTACTCGCTCAGCCAGGCAAAGGGATTCTGCTCGACCAGTAATTGTTGAATGATGGCTGCCGCCGTTTTCGGGCCAATGCCGTCAAGCAAGAGCAGCATACGCCGCCAACTGATCTCATCTAACGGATTCACCAGAACGCGCAAATGCGCCAGAATGTCTTTAATATGAGCAGCTTCAACAAATTTCACACCGCCGACTTTGACAAAAGGAATATTGCGCCGATTCAGTTCAAGCTCCAAATCAAACGCATGAAAACTGGAGCGAAACAGCACAGCTATCTTTGCCAGAGGAATGCCTTCTTCCTGCCACAGTTCGAGGATACGCTGCGCGATAAATTGTGACTGCTGGCGTTCGTTGAGCGTCGGCACTAAAATGGGCCGCGCTCCACCGGTTTGTCGAGTATAGAGTCGTTTTTGAAACGATTCCCGCGCTTGTTTAATAACATCATTTGTGACGTTCAAAATAGGCTGGACGCTGCGAAAATTTTCCTCAAGCTTAATGATCGTCGTTCCTGGAAATTGCTCAGGAAATTCAAGAATGTTGCGATAATTTGCACCACGAAACGCATAAATACTTTGCGCTTCATCGCCTACCGCCATCACATTATCATGCGTGGCCGCCAATAGACGCACAATCCGGGCCTGAATTTTATTGGTATCCTGGTATTCATCCACCATGATAAATTGGTAACGAGAAGAAAGATGCTGGCGAATCTCCTGGTGCTGTTCCAGCAAACGTTGCAAATATAC
The DNA here is from genome assembly GCA_040772385.1 of Candidatus Vecturithrix sp. GTDB lineage: Bacteria > Moduliflexota > Moduliflexia > Moduliflexales > Moduliflexaceae > Vecturithrix. The sequence continues at coordinate 3,027,678 of JAXGYF010000001.1, forward strand.
GAGAAGATCATCATAATCCAGTAATTGGTGCTCAAATTTATACTGGCAGAACAGGGCGTGAAGTCTGGTCAGTTCTTCAATTTCCTGAAAATAGGTAGCGTAGTATTTTGCAATGACTGTGTCAATTGAAAGCTCCTTATTCACGGCCTTTGTAAAAATAGCATGAATCGTGCCTTTTTTCGGAAAGCTGCGTCCTTGTTTCTTAAGGCCTGTTTGGTCGAGAAGAATCCCAATCACATCTTCAGAATCACCCTGGTCCAGAATGGAAAAGGACGAATCCAGTCCAATCGCCCGACCATAACGGCGCAGGATCATATTGGAAAAGGAATGAAAGGTTCCGCCTGCAACATGTTCACAGCGCGTATCTAACAGGGCGGCGGCGCGACGCAGCATTTCTTGCGAAGCTTTTCGAGTGAAGGTCAGTAAGAGAATCGCCTCTGGCGCGATGCCGCTTTCAACCATACGCGCCACCCGATACGTCAGGGTTCTGGTTTTCCCGCTGCCTGCTCCAGCAACCACCAGAATTGGTCCGTAAAATGTTTTGACGACCTGTAGTTGGGCCTCATTGAGTTCCGCCTCGTAGTCTAATGAGAAATGATCTGAACCGGTTTGATCTGCGCGAGGTATTTTTAACGCATATTTTTTCATGAATAACTGCTATTGCCAGGGTTAGGGGATGAAAGCTGAGGATCAGGGATTACCAGAGAAACACACACTCTTTTCATCCCCAGTAGATTTATGCCCCCAGGAGGACTCGAACCTCCGCGCATGGTTCCGGAGACCAATGCTCTATCCCCTGAGCTATGGGGGCATGTTTAAGGCGAAACTTTCTTTGCGTTTCGCTTATGGAGATGAGTAGTTACTAGTCAAGACAATAATTTTATATTTGCAAAACTGTCAAGAAAAACTATCGGGATGTTCGGAAAAAACCGGATTTCCTCAAGAAACCCGGTTTCGAAAAGACTCAAAAACGTTATGGATCTGTTCAAGGGTTTCCAATCACTGACGGGGTCAAGTCGAAAACCAGACCCATAATGACCTGAAAACTACTGGCATTGTCATTATCAAAATCCACAAAATTTCTGGCGCCTTCAATCACAAGATTCATACGGCGATCCTCAAAAAATCGTAAACCACCGGAGACTCTCACCCCAAAACGGGTTGCCGATTCATTTGAGCCATCTTTATCATCACGATCAAAAAAATAGGTGCCTATGCCTACTCCGACAAAAGGGGTCGTCCGATAGCGAGGCAAAAAATTATATTTGGCAGAGAATAAGACCGGGACAATACTGATTTCTCCGCCGCTATCGCCATCTTGCTGAAAATATTCAACCGTCGCTTCCAATACAACTCCCAGATTACTATCTAATTCCAGTACGCCGCCGACAAGAAAATTGGAATCATACTCGTCTTTAAACGGAGACTGATCCGGAATCAGCATTCCGCCTCGAATTCCAAACCCAACCTCGGCGGCTGCCTCAAAATTCCACCCGCACACCATGCTCACAATAAGTACAACAATACTTGATATTTTCCTGTATCGCCTCATTCCTTTCATCTCCCTCATAATAAGTCTGGAGAAACACTACCGTATTTCTTCCTGAGATTGATAGCCACATATTATCTGTAAACAACACATCTCCCTCTGTACCGGTGAACAGCCTTGTTCACCGAAAGAAACGGTGCCTGGTGGCACACGCTTTTCGTCCAACAAGGCTGTTGGACGGTACGATATGCTAAATAGCTACGATAATTCGTAGTATATCATATATTTTGTTCATGTCAACAAAGAAATAGAGCTGTTACGTAAAATTTTGGAAAATCGCAGATGTCATCAAATGGACAATTACCTCAGCCTGTTCGAAAATAAAGAAATGTTTTCCCGGAAATTCATGTACCTGAATTGCTTGGGTCGTGACCTCTTGCCAGGCTAACACATCCTGCCTCGCAATCTCTTCTTCAGATCCGAACAGGGCAGTAATGGGGAGATCCAATTTGGGCGCAGGGGTATAGTGATAGTCTGAAATCGCCTGAAAATCAGCTTGTATCATCGGCGCAAACAGATCCATTAACTCCTGGTGTTCGGCAACTTCCTGAGGGATGCCCCCATATTCCTGCAAGCGCAGGATAAATTCTTGCCGTGGAAGCAGATGGAGATTTTTCTCCTTTTCAGGAATTGTGGGACCTTGATGACCTGAGACGAAAAGGTGTAATGGATGGGGAAGAGCTTCCTGAACGATTCGAATCGTCAGAAGGTACGCTAATAAAGCTCCTAAACTATGTCCGTAAATGGCATACGGAGCATGTAACCTGCTCTGGATGTCGTCGAAGAGTTTTAGCCGAAGCTGTTCATACAGGTCTTCGACCATGGCATGAATATCGGTCAGAAGTGGCTCTCTGATTCGTTTTCCGTGCCCAGGGAGTTCGAACGCAACCATTGTAATCGTTTTCGGGAATAAGGACTTAAATTTTTGATATGAATAACTTGTTCCACCTGAAAATGGGAGAAAAAATACTTCCACCTGCCCCCTCCTATAAAATTTGCATGTTCTGCATGATGTTGCAACATTCCAAACATCTTCATTGCTGCTCTTTTGAGTGCCCAAAGTTCGCATACAGATCAAACTCGACTAACAGGTCGAAGTTGTCAATTATTTTTATGCCTTGACGGATGGTCTTTCAATATGTAAGAAGGTAACTTCTCGTCAAGTAGAAAGAGTTAAAGGGATTTTTGCGAAATAGTAATTGACAAAGTCCCCTGATGACTTAGAAAATGGTAAGGGTTGTATCGTAAGATTTTCAGAGTATTTTGCTCATTGTGACAAATTAAAAAGAGGGAGGGGATATCTGCGGGAAATTGTAGAATCATCCATGGAAAACCGTATGCGAGCACAAAATGGTTTTATAGGTCTGATCACGCTGTTATTGCTTTTGCTGCCTGTTGTCGGTATGGCACAAGAAGTACTCAAAATTTACGCGCCGCCAACGCCATCGTCAATTCCGGTGATTTTGGCCGCCCGGAATATGGAAAATGCTGAGATTACGATTTTTTCCAATCATTCTCAAGCACATACGCTGTTTTTGCGCGATGATATTCAGATGCTGGTCACAGGACTTTCTGTCGGCGTCAATTTTTTTCAAAATGGGGTTCCGGTACAGATTATCAATTCTTATGTCAGTGGGGTAACAGATCTGATCACCCGCGACACACAGGTACAAAGCTTCAAAGAACTTCGAGGAAAAGAAATCTATCTGCCTTTTGAAGGCGCGCCGATTGAAGAAATTACTGCCTTTTTTGTCGCTCAGGAAGGGCTTTCACTCAAAGAAGATTTTAAGGTTATATACGCCCCCTTTGAGTCATCGTTCGAGCTGTTAAAACAAGGTAAAGCCCAGATTGTGCCGTTGCCGCAGCCGCTTGCGACCGTTGCCGCTGCTCAGAATGGAATTTTTCTTTCCTTTGGTTATAAAGAGCGTTGGGACGCGCTAACCAGAACCTCCAATGGCTATCCGCAGGTGGGGGTTTTTGTCAAAAAAGCGTGGGCCGATGCACATTCGGACATGATTCGTACATTTCATCAGAAACTTACCAGTGCCCTGCAATTGCTGGCCGAAGATCCTGAACTGGCGATTGAGTTGACAAAATCCTCATTCAAATTTCCGAAAAACGTTCTGCTGAACTCGTTGCGCCGAACCACTTTCTTTTTGAGCACTTCACAGCAGCTTGTCCAGGACATGACAAATTATTATTCCATCCTAGGAAAACCTCTTGATGAAACATTTGACTCCTTTTTTTATATCGATCAGAAATAATGTGGCGGCCTTTGTGTTGTTTCTTGCACTCTGGGGCGTTTCTTCTGTCTTTTTTCCGCCCTATATCATACCGTCGCCTTTACAGGTCTTGCTTGAATTCGGAATGTATTGGCATACAGAATTTTTACAGCATCTGGGCATGACCTTGTATCGCGTGCTAATGGGATTCCTGCTCTCATTTGGCCTGGGAACGGCGCTCGGTATCCTTGCTTCGGGATTGCACAAGAGGCCGCACTTAAATACCTTGATGGTGCTGTTTCAGGTGCTGCCCGGAGCAGTGCTTGGTGTTATCTTTCTCCTGATGTTTGGGATTGGCAGCTGCGTGCCGATTGCACTGGTCACATTTTTAACGTTGCCCACGATAGCGATCAATACCTCCAATGGACTGTCTAAAAAAAATGTACTCCTTGAGCATTATCTGCATTCGATTGGCGGAACCACGAAACATCTGGTGAAAAACATCTACTTGCCGCTTCTGATTCCCACATTACAAAGCAATCTGACCCTGGGATTCGGCCTGTCATTAAAAGTCGTGATTCTCGGCGAGTTTATCGGTTCACAAGATGGAATTGGCTATTTGCTGAATGTATCGAAAGTATATTTTAAGATGGACGAAGTCTTCTTTTATCTGTTTGTGATTCTGGCGATGATGGTGTGTTTTCAGATCGGTCAGAATATTGTATTTAACAGTTTTCTCGGTAAATATTTTTATCCGGAATAGAAGAGGTTGGTTCATTTTTTCAAAGGCATTTTGCAAGGCTGTGAAGTTCTCGTTCTTACGCTTCTGTCTAGGAGCGAGTCGTGATTGGGAACAGAGTGTTCAGGAGTGCAAATGAGCGTTTGCTTCGCGGCTTTGCCGCGACAATCTTGCCAGGGCTTTGCCCTGGTGCAAACGAGCGTTTGCACTCCTGAGCAGCAAAGAACTTAACAGCCCTGGGTTTGGGGAGGCTCAGAATTTAACAGCGCTGACGCTTGCAGGGGGATTGAGGGGGTGCACTATGAGTAACTCTTTTGCTCTACATTATAACAGCGTATTGTACCAGCAGATAGCTCCGTCTGCAACTGATATAACGAACAGGACTGTCCGTCGGTACGAGTATTTTCAAGGGAGGAAAAAACATGAGAAAAATGGCAAAGCATTTTATTGGCGGCATTCACATTACTGACAGAGTAGCGCATGCGGCTCAAGTTCAGGAAGTACTGACAGAATTTGGCAGTTATATTAAAACACGCCTGGGATTACATGAATTATCTGAAGATTTTAGTTCTCCTAATGGCATGTTGCTCATTGAATTTGCTGATAATGAAGCAAAATTCAATGAATTTATCGAGAAAATTAATACGATTAAAGGGGTTGAAGCCAAACAAATGGTCTTCGATCATTCGTAAATATTTTGCGTGGAGGCTACCTGTAAGGTAACCTCCACTGGACTTTGATTGAGGTCAGATGGAAACTGGAGACCACTGTAAAAAGAGTGGTCTTCATAAAAAAATTTCTAAGAATCTTACATGCCAACTGTGCTTGTTGTTACCGAACTCACAAAACTATTCGGCTCGCGCCCGGTCATCGAACAGCTTTCTTTTTCTATTTCTAAAGGAGAGCGGATTACCCTCTTTGCTCCCTCTGGGGCTGGAAAATCTACGTTGATCAATATCTTAAGTCAGATCGATACGGTTTTTCATGGAGAATTTAAGGTTTCCGCCCAAAATCCGGCCACGATTTTTCAGGAACCGCGCCTGTTTTCTTATATGACCATACAGGAAAATATTTTTTTTCCGCTGCGCGTACGCCAGATTCCTGTCACTCCGCGCATCAAAGATCAGTATGAGGAATGGCTTGAGGTCTGCGATTTAAGCAGCTATTCCCAGCATTATCCGTTTCAAATTTCCGGCGGCATGAAACAAAAAGTCTCGCTTATTCGCAGTTTTTTGATGCAACCGGATTTTGTGATGATGGATGAACCTTTTAAATCAATTGATATTGCTTCTAAAAAGCGGATCATTCAGCATATATTACAACACTATCCGGACATTACGCTGTTGCTCGTAACGCATAATCTAGATGAAATCCCCTTATTGACCACATCATTGCTGATGTTTCACACCAATTTTCTGGCAGAGTTTACTGAATATTCTGATATTTCGACTAACAGTCTGTCAAAGATTTTTTCCCATTTATTTGAAGATTTTACATAAGTGCTCTCCAGGGTGGAGCATTGGCGATGATTCTCTGACTTGTTTCAATAGCTGAAATGTTTAATGGGTTCGCAGTTTTCGCCAATTTCCGTCATGGCTTCAATTCCGATTTGGAGGTGAATTTTAGACCATTGGGACGTCACTTTGCTGTCTGATTCCTCAGTTTTCACGCCGTCGGGGGTAATCGGAACGTCAGAAACGAGCAGCAAAGCCCCCCGCGCAATTTCATTATAATGTCCGACAATGAACAGCGTCGCGGTTTCCATATCAATGGCGATACAGGTCATCTGGCGCAGACGCTGGCGGAAAAGTTCATCATGTTCCCAGAGTCGCCGGTTGGTCGTATAAACCACGCCAGTGCGATAATCATAACCATGCGCGACGATTTTTTGTGATACAAATTTGTGGAGTTTAAATGAAGGCAGCGCGGGCACTTCGGGCGGGAAATAGTCATTACTCGTGCCCTCTCCACGAATAGCGGCGATAGGTAAAATAAAATGGCCGATTTCCGTTGATTTTTTTAATCCACCGCATTTGCCCAGAAATAACACACCTTTCGGCTGGCGTGCACTCAATAAATCCATAATTGTGGCGGAATTGGCCGAACCGATCCCAAAATTGATGATAGTAAGACCACGCGTATTTGTAGCTGCCTGCATCGGTTTATTGTCGCCATAGATGTCACAAGCAAATTGGTTAGCGAAGTTGGTGAGATAATTCCGGAAATTCGTTAACAAAATGTAATCGCCAAAGTGGTCGAGAGACATTCCCGTATAGCGCGGCAACCAATTTTTCGCTATTTCCAATCGTTCAATCATATTCGATAGATTGCAAAACCGGGTTTTTCCTGAAAAACCCGGTTTCTGTGTAAAGAAATAAATGGTTTATCTGCTATTTTAACGTGGCACAAAATCTGTTTCGGGTGTGAGAGATGTAATAAAACTGGCAATGAGTCTCACGGCATTTTCCACGTCTGTGAGTTCGATCATTTCGTTGGGCGTGTGCATGTAACGGTTTGGGATCGACACCACGGCTGTGGCGACGCCGCTACGAGAAAGATGAATGGCGTCTGCATCTGTGCCGGTTCGACGTGGAGCAATATCAACACTATAAGGAATCTGTTCCCGTTCCGCCAGTTCGACCAGCATTTCATAAACCACCGGACTATTCGCTGCGCCGCGGGAAAGCACCGGCCCTTTGCCGAGTTTGACATCGCCATTCTGTTTTTTGTCTGCATCAGGATGATCGGTTGCGACAGTGACATCAACTGCAATGGCGACCTGCGGTTCAAAACTAAATGCGCTGGTCGCCGCACCGGCCATGGTGATCTCTTCCTGGCAAGTTGCCACCGCAGCGACAGTGGCCTGCGGTCGGTTTTGAGCCAGCAAGCGCAGGGCCTCTAACACGACAAACGCTCCGATACGGTCGTCAATGCCACGCGCAACAAGGCGTTGATTCGGAAATTCGCGAAAAGAGGCGTCAACAACGCCAACAGTACCAATCCGAACATATTCCAATGCCTCTTCACGGTTTTTGACACCGATATCAATCCATAATTCTTTGATTTGCGAGGCTTTTTTGCGATCTTCTTCCTCCATGACGTGTATCGGTTTTTTGCCGATTACGCCGATTACCTCGCCTTTCCGACCTAACAGATTGACGCGTTGTCCCACCAGGACCTGAGAATCCCATCCGCCAATGCCCGAAAAGGAGAGAAAACCATCGTCATCAATATAACTGATCATGATCCCGATTTCGTCAATATGTCCGGCTAGTAAGACCCTCGGAGCCCCACCGTTCAGGATCGCAAAAGAATTGCCGCGCACATCAGCCCGGACTTCATCTGCAAAGCCTTCCGCTTCGCTGCGCCAGACCCGGCTTGCCGCAATTTCATCGCCTGAAGGACTTGAGGTTTGAAGTAACTGTTTGAGAAAATGCAAAGAATGTTCGTCCATGAGCACCCCTCCAATCTTTTGGATAGTTATGTAGAATATCGCAGAGAAATTTTGAAAAGCTAACGTACAGGGCAACCTATCTAAAATACCCTCTCTGTCAAGAAAAACTACACCAGGTTTTCGCAAACCGATTTTGCAGACAGAGAATCGGATGGAAAAGTACGAATGCCAAACATTGTGATAGAATTGGAGCATTTGAGCCTTGGTGAATGAGGAATAATTTTTAGGAAATATATGTCTTTATTTGATATTTTCACAGTATAATAAAATTTTTAATAAAAATATTGACTTAAAATGACCTTATGTGATTTAGGTATAAAGAAGTGAAAATAAGTTAAAAAGAATGCATTATCCAGAATGTAATGCAGGAACATATACACGGCAAAACTTTTCTACTACTTGAAGGTGTTTTGCCATACTTTTCACGTTTAAGTAGGGAATATCGCCGGTTTTGCCGTGTATATTTTTCGATCTGAAGGAAAGGACTGTTAAGTTCTCCCCTCTCAGTCCCTCGCAAGCGGGCAGGACCGTTCGTTCTGCCTCATTCAATTTTTAGCCTTCATATTCAAGCCGTACACGTTACTTTTACAAAAATTCAATAAGCGAAGAAAATACTGATTAATTCATCTAACCTTAAAAAATATCTTGACAATATTCGTTATATATTCGCATATATAACGACATGAAGATCAAAGTCCGTTTGACGATTGTAAATCAGGATGGCGCGTCTATGATGGGCATCGGCACGATCTGGCTGCTGCGGCGCATTCGACGCCTGAAGTCTATCAATCAGGCTGCGAAAGAGATGGGAATGTCGTATGTCAAGGCGTTGAAAATGCTGAAGAATACCGAAGCGACCCTGGGACGACAGATCTTGATCAAAAAAATCGGCGGTAAAGATCACGGCGGCGCGGAACTGACGCCGTTTGCTGAAGCGTTTTTAGAACTGTTTGAAACCTATCAAGCAACTGTGGCAGATTTTGCGGAACAGGAATTTCAGCATTTTCTGGCACGCACCCATGACTTACAAGAGGAATATCGATCATGAAACACGACTGGAAGCTCTCAAAATTTGTAAAGCATTGCGGGACATTGGGACTGATCGGGTTAATACTATGCGTTTCTCTCAACGCGTATGCCGCAACGAAAATGGAACTTATGGTTTCAGCAGCCATCAGCCTGAAAGATGTCGTAACCAGGTTGGCGGCTGATTTCGAGAAGACCCATCAGGATTGTAAAGTTACCTTGAATTTTGCCTCTTCCGGACAACTCATGGCGCAAATTGAAACCGGCGCGCCCGTGGATGTCTTTTTTTCTGCCGGAACAAAAGAGGTGGACACGCTCGCCGCAAAAGATCTGATCGTCGTAGACACCAGAATTAATCTTGTGGCAAACCAAATAGTGCTGATTAAAAACAAGACGCAAGAGCTTACACTCACCAGGATTGACGAACTGACAAACCCAGAGTTTAAGCGCATTGCGATGGGAAACCCTGATTCTGTGCCGGCCGGGCGGTATGCGAAAGAAGCCCTGACTTTTTATAAACTCTATGATGCTATCCAGCCTAAACTGGTATTTGGGGAAAATGTCCGACAGGTGCTGGATTATGTGGCGCGAGGCGAAGTTGAGGCCGGCTTCGTCTATTCAACCGACGCTAAAATTGAGGCACAGGTTGATGTCGTGCTTGAAATTCCGGCCGAAGCGCACAAACCAATCATTTATCCGGCAACAATCATCAAATCTTCACAACAGGCCGAGCTGGGCAAAGCCTTCCTTTTATTCCTCCAATCACAAGAGAGTCAGACGGTGTTCAAGGAATATGGTTTTATCGAGGCGAGCAAAAATTGATTTTTGGCGCACTGGAGAACCTCACTGGTTGTAAAAATCTGTGAGGTTTTAAGTCACGAAAGGAGAACTGTCATTATGAAATACGATTGGAAGCTTTCAGAACTTTCGAAGTGCTGGTGGGGGTTGAGTCTCGTTGGATTGATGCTAGTTATTCCAATCACTTCTCACGCCCAAGCAGAAACGGAACTGCTTGTTTCCGCTGGCGTGGGCCTGAAGATTGTCTTAACCAGCCTGGCATCGGAATTCGAAAAAACGCGCGCGGATTGCAAAATCACCCTGAATTTCGCCGCTGCCGGACAACTCCGCGCTCAAATCGAAAGCGGTGCGCCCGTGGATATTTTGATTGTCCCGTCGGTTGCGGATATAGATGCGCTCGCGGCAAAAGACTTGATCCTCGCTGAGACCAGGATCACGCTTGCGTCAACCCGGCTAGTGCTGATTACAAATACGGCGCAAAGTTCTCCGATCATCAAGGTTGAGTATCTGACCGCCCCGGAGGTCAAGCGGATTGCGCTGGGAAATCCTGCTTCCGTGCCGGCCGGACGCTATGCGAAAGAGGCGCTGATGTTTTATCAGCTTTATGACGCGCTGCAATCCAAATTGGTGTTGGGGGAAAATGTCCGACAGGTGCTGGATTACGTCGCGCGCGGAGAAGTGGAGGCCGGGTTTGTCTATTTGACAGACGCGCTGACGTCAAATCAGGTTGAAGTTGCGCTCATTCTTCCGGACAATACGCATACTCCGATTATTTTTCCTGGGGCAATTATTACATCTTCGCAACACATCGACCTCGCCAACGCTTTTCTTGCCTTTCTACAATCGAAAGAAAGCCGAGAGATTTTTGCAACGTACGGTTTTACCGAATGAGTGACATTCATGGCTACGGATGTAAAGAAAGGAGCAAACGAACATGATGCCTGTCTATGAAGAATTACGCGAGGCCCTGAGAAAAATTATTCAAACACACAATCTCTCAGGACAAAACATCCGTGTCCGATGTAAAGCGCTTTCTGCTGCAGAGGCAATCGGAAAGCCCGAACACGATGACTACCCGATCATCAAAGGACGGGAAGTTATGGTAGAAGCTGATTTCAAAGGGGCAAAAGGACAAGCATTTACAGATGAGTTTGAAAATGCGGATTATGTTGTTGGTGACCTGTTAACCATCGCGTTGAATTCAAATAAACGCAGGGCGAGTTTTATATCCGGTCTGAATGCCGTTTTTAGATATCTTGAGTTGTGCGACAAAACGGTGCACTGCAAGGATGCCGAGCCAAAGATATGCGCCAATCATTTGCCCGAGGTGCTCGGCCCCCGGCAGAATGTTTTGCTCGTCGGCTATCAGCCGCGATTTCTTGAAATACTTGCATCGTGCTACTATCTCAGAGTGGTTGATCTTGATCAGGATCATATCGGCACAACTGTTTGTGGGGTCGTCATCGAATCTCCGGAAATGACTGCCGATGCCATCCAATGGAGCGATTTAGTCTTTGCTACCGGGTCAACCATTGTTAATGGAACCATAACAAATTTTCTTCAGCAGACAAAACCAGTAATTTTTTATGGTGTAACAATTTCAGCAGCAGCAACCATATTGAATGTCAAAAAATTTTGTCATTGCGGGCATTAAAATCATCATTGCAGCATTATTCAGCTGAATGGATATTCAAGGCCAGGAGTGTCAAAGCTCGGCTTTGACCGCCAAAGGCGAGCTTTGGCATTCCTTTGAAGGAGGTCAAAAGCCAATGAATAATACTGTACAAACTTTTAAATGGATACGTACGTCTGGTTTTCAATTCAACTCTCCTTGAGAGTGGCGACCGTTGCCACGCTCTTTGTCGCCGTAATTGGCGGCGTAATCGCCTATTTTTTAGCGACGCGGCAATTTCGCGGAAAAACGTTTATCGAGATTGTGGTCACCTTGCCGATGATTCTGCCGCCGACGGTGACCGGCTACTATTTAATCCTGCTTTTGGGGCGCAATGGGGTGATTGGGAACGTTATCTATACGCTGACAGGGTGGAGCCTGATGTTTTCCTGGCATGCCGCAGTAGTGGCGGCATTTGTCGTCGCCCTGCCGCTGATGATCAAAACGGCGCAAGCGGCCATCGCCTCTCTGGATCGTTCAATGATTGATACCGCCTATGTACTTGGGTATTCCGAACTTCAAACGGCCATTAAAGTCATGCTGCCTTTAGCCCGGAAAGGCATTTTGGCGGGAGTGATCCTGTCCTTTGCACGGGCGATGGGGGAGTTTGGGGCGACGTTGATGTTGGCCGGAAATATTCCAGGCCGAACGAATACGCTTCCGCTGGCGATTTACACCGCAGCAGCGAGCGGCGATTGGCCCACAGCCCATGTGATGGTTGGGTTGTTAACCCTGATGTCCGGCGTTTTCCTCTTTCTAGTGCATAAATTCGGCGCGAAGGTGAGCTAAATATGGGATTAGAAGTGCAACTCCGCAAACAGGTCGAGGGTTTTGATCTGGAGGTCGCCTTTCAAATGAGGAACGAACTGGTAGTCCTCTTTGGTCCATCAGGCGCCGGGAAGTCCATGACGCTGAGGTTGATTGCCGGTTTGCTCAAGCCTGACGCCGGATATGTGAAACTGAATGACACGATTTTCTATGATTCGGCGCGCCTGATCCATATCGCCACGCAGTATCGGGCGTTAGGGTATTTGTTTCAAAACCACTCGCTCTTTCCGCACATGACCGTCCTCAAAAATATCATGTTCGGAGCGAAAGGCTTTGCCAAAGATCAGCAGCAGGCCATGGCGCAAACCCTGATGACTACGTTTAATCTTGAAGGTCTCGAACACAAATACCCGCATGAAATTTCCGGAGGCCAGCAGCAGCGTGTGGCCTTTGCTCGTGCGATTATCAGACATCCACAAGCCTTGCTGTTAGATGAACCATTTTCTGCGCTTGATACGCCGATGCGGGTCAATATGCGGGAATGTCTGAAAAAAGCTATGAAGCAGCTTCACATTCCGGTAATTTTGGTCACACACGATCTGTTTGAAGCCTGTACGATGGCCGATACCATGTTGGTGTATACCAGCGGCCGCATCGTGCAAGCGGGGTCGCCGGATGACATCCTGAAACACCCGGCCACGCAAGATGTTGCCGCCCTGATCAATATTGAGCACTATCGTTCTTTCTTGATGTCATGAAGGGAATGAGGGGATATGATTGAGTGAAAAATGAGTATTGGACGATTAAAAAAGTAATTATGGAGGAATATTATGAATCAGCAAACTGTGACAGTGACTATTGATAATATTCAAATGAAGGTTCCGGCAACGTGGACGATCATGAATGCCGCAGAACAGGCTGGCATTAACATTCCATCTCTTTGTTATCATAAAGAACTTGTTCCAACCGGAGGTTGTGGAATTTGCCTGGTTGAAGTGCAAGGCTATCGTGATGTGGTCAGAGCGTGTACAACTCCTGTTCATGATGGCATGGTTGTACGAACCCATAGTCGAGCCTTAACCAATCTCCGGCGTGGAGTTCTGGAAATACTTCTTTCGAGCCATCCTGATGATTGTTTTTATTGCGTCAGAAATGGAAACTGCGAACTTCAGACCGTAGCAAAACAACTTGACGTCGAGAGCCAGTGGCCAGGAAAAATCTATAATCGCCATGAACCTGATATGAGTTCTGTTGCCATTGTGCGGGAACCAGAGAAGTGTATTCTGTGTGGGCGCTGTATTGCGGTCTGTCAAGATATTCAAACAGTTTCTGCGCTCGGAAAATCTGGACGAGGTTTTGCGACGCTTGTTGGCCCTCCTTCCGGGAAAATGGCTGAGTCCCTATGCATCAATTGCGGACAATGTGTGGCTTTCTGTCCGACTGGTGCGTTGCACGAACGATTAGAAAAAGATGATGTCTGGGCTGTTCTTGAAGATCCTGAGAAAGTGGTGATTGTGCAGGAAGCGCCGGCTGTTCGGGTCTCTCTGGCTGAAGAATTTGATCTCCCCATCGGGACGAATCTGGCAGGAAAGATGTATCGTGTCCTGAAGATGTTGGGTTTTGATTACGTGTTTGACACCAACTTCAGCGCTGATCTCACGATTATGGAAGAAGGGTCTGAATTTCTCGATCGCCTGGGGAAAGATGAACGATTGCCATTGATTACGTCATGTTCGCCGGGCTGGATTAAATTTGTGGAAACGTTTTATCATGATTTGTTGGAGAATGTTTCGACCTGTAAATCTCCCCAACAAATGTTTGGAGCGCTTTCTAAAACCTATTTTGCAGAAAAATACGGGATTGATCCGACAAAAATCGTGACAGTATCGGTCATGCCATGTACGGCGAAAAAATTTGAGGCCCGTCGGCCGGAGATGAACTCTTCCGGTTATCAGGATGTTGACAATGTGTTGACCACGCGCGAATTAGCAGACATGATTCGTGAAGCCGGTATCAATTTTGCTGCTCTTCCCGATGACGAACCGAATGATTTGATGGGGCAATACACTGGTGCTGCAACCATTTTCGGCGCTACTGGCGGTGTGATGGAAGCCGCCTTGCGGACAGCGTATGAACTGACGACCGGCGCCCCATTACCAAACCTTGATATCGAGGCTGCCAGAGGTATTGAGGGTGTGAAAGAATTTTCAGTGGATGTGAAAGGGACGACTTTGAAGCTGGCGGTGGCGAATGGGCTTGGAAACGCCCGGAAAGTCTTAGATAAAGTGGCTGCCGCGAAGCAAAATGGCGACCCGGTTCCGTACCATTTTATTGAAATCATGGCCTGCCCTGGCGGATGTGTTGGCGGCGGCGGTCAACCGTATGGAACGATTGACGGTTCAATTCTGCAACGTCGGATACAGCGTGCCGTTGGATTGTATGATGAAGATAAAAATATGACGTTACGGAAATCTCATGACAATCCGGAAATCAAAAGAATCTACGAGGATTTTCTTGAAAAACCTCTTTCGCATAAATCCCATGAATTGCTGCACACACACTACGTTGAAAGGGATGAATATATTTTGTAATGCGAGGAATAATCTTTTTCTGAAAAAAACTATGTTGTTAACAATACAATACTTCGGACAGTTTTCGCATGCCCCCCCTTTATCCCCCCGTAAACGGGGGGAAATTGGAAGGAAACCTTCTCCTGTCTACTTCCCCCCGCTTGCGGGGGGGATTGAGGGGGGGCTAATCGAAACTGTCCGAAGTATTGAACAATAGAGATGCATTGCTTTCGTAAGAGCAAGAGATCTCCATAAAAAAATGTACTATCCCAGCAAGTAGCGCGGGATATACACGGCAAAACTTGTCTGTCGCTCAAAATGTGGTCCGCCATACTTTCACGTTCGAGTGGAGAACATCACCAGGTTTTGCCGTGTATATTGATGGAGGATCGCTACCGTCTCGCCGGCATTATCTGCCGGTAAGATGCCGGCGTCGGATGTTTTTTCTTAATTCTACGTTGTCAAGTTCACTCCTTGTAGTTCCGCAAACTTGACAACGTAGAATTAATTATTCGCTAAAAACATATCATCGTATTCCAGTTCGAACCGGAGTTTATGTTTGGCTTCTTCCTGAGCCAATGACTGGAACAGCGCGACAAATTCCGGCTCGTTGGTCTGGTTGGCCAGATCCGTATAGAGTTTAAACGCGGCCTTCTCTTTTTTCATGGCGACAATCAGGGCTTGCTGATAGTCCAGATCCGCGGCCTGCTTGTCAGCATCAATCTTGACCAGATAATCCCCGATTTTCAAATCCATAACCTGAGCTTGTGTCAATAAAGGGATTTTTCCCGCTTTGACGCCGACTAATTTGGCTTTATGTCCCTGTTCTTCTTTGGCAAAATCCTGAAACACTTTTCGCATCCAGTCCCGATCCATCTTCGACGCCAGATCCGTATAAAACTGGGCGGCCTCTTCTTCCCGGTCAATAGCAAAGTCCAACACGTCATTTATCGAACGAAATTCCTGCATAGTTCATTCTCCTTCCAGATCGGAGTTCCCGCTTGAGCGAGTTCCTCCGCTGCGTAGTTGTTATGAAAAAAATGTATATTTAGCTTCTTCCCCGGTTCGCGTCATCATCATTCCGCGAGGCGTCGCCACAGAGAAGCTATGAACATCATGTGCAACTTTCAAATCCTGGAACCCACCCGAGAGGTTTCTGATCACGCTAAAAAACTTCCGGATAGCCGATCTCGACGAACACATTTTCTAAGCGGTGTTTGTGTCCAAGCTCCATATTGGCGAGATTTTCGAAAATGTCTTTCGTGCTTTTGTCGGTCGCGCGATCCCGGAGCTCGCGATAAAATTCGACCGCTTGTTGTTCTTTTTTCATGGCAAGCGCAATCGCATCGGCCGGTTTCATAGCAATGCTCAGTTTCGGCAGTTCGGTCGCCTCGGCGACTTTGTAATCCGGCGGAGCTTGAATCTTCATGATCATCGTGGGATCATATTTAAATTTTTCAAGCAGTTCCTTATGCCCCATCTCCTCCTGGGCAAGCTGCGCAAACACCTTTTTGACCTCTGCATCTTCGGTGCGCTCATAGACTTGCTGGTAAAACTCATGGGCCTCGATTTCGCGGGAGATCGCGACCGACATGATTTGTTCGAATTGTACGTTGTCCATAGTGTACCCTTTTTCGAGGAGCAGCGAGGTCGTGCAAACCTCGCAGTTCCTCGAGAAAAACCTGCGAAGTGTTGGAAACTTCGCAGGTTGAGAGGTTAAATTTTACTGACTCGCACGGCGCAGGCCTTGTATTCCGGAATTTTCGCCACCGGATCAACTACCGGATTCGTCAATATGTTGGCGGCCGCCTCCTGATAATGGAAAGGAATATAAACCGTGCCTTTACCAATCCGTTTGGTGACAAAGGCTGGGGCCTGGATTACACCGCGACGGCTGGCGACCTGAATCGTTTCGCCATTGCCGATGCCCAGGGCTTCGGCATCCTCGACCGACATCATCACCATCGGACCAGCCAGATTATTCAACCCTGGCGTCTTTCTGGTCATCGTGCCGGTATGGAATTGTTCCAACACCCGCCCGGTTGTCAGGATAATCGGATACTCCGCATCCGGCAGCTCTGCCGGTTCTTTAAACGGAATACCCTTCATCAAGCCTTTGCCGCGTGCAAATTTGCCTTTGTGCAAATACGGCGTACCTGGATGATCAAGGGTCGGACAGGGCCACTGAAGTCCAGCCGTCCCCACACGCTCCCAACTGATACCGCCATAGGATGGCGACAATTGGCGAATTTCTTCTTGAATGTCACACGCGGACTGATAGTGCCAATCGCTGCCCATCGCATTGGCAATTTCCTGAATAATCACCCAGTCTTCTTTGGCCTGACCGGGAGCTTTCAGCGCTTTGCACAGGCGTTGGACGCGGCGTTCGGTATTGGTGTACAAGCCGTCTTTTTCCGCAAAGGCCGCGGCCGGCAAAACCACATCCGCCAATTGCGCCGTTTCGGTCAGGAAAATATCCTGCACCACCAAAAAATCAAGGTTTTTGAGGGATTTCTCGACATGATGAAGATCCGGATCGCTGATCATCGGATTTTCCCCCATCACATAGAGTGCTTTAACTGTGCCACTATCCGCGCCCGAAAGCATTTCCGTCACCGTCAGTCCGACTTTATTCGACAATTTGCAGTTCCAGGCCTTTTCGAATTTTGCGACCGCATCAGGATTTGTCACAGGTTGATAGGCGGGAAACACATTCGGCAGGCCGCCCATGTCGCATGCGCCCTGGACATTTGACTGTCCGCGCAGCGGATTTACTCCGCCGCCGTTTTTCCCAAGATTGCCGCAAAGCATCTGGAGATTCGCGGTGGACCAGACATTATCAACCCCAGTGGTATGCTGGGTAATGCCCATGGCATAAAAGAGCGACGCAGTTTCAGCTTTGCCGAACAATTCGGCCATCTCTCGAATCTGCTGCGCCGGCACGCCGGAAATCCGTTCGACTTTTTCCGGCGGATAGTCCATCACTATCGCTTTAAGATCGTCGAAACCTTCACAGCGTTCGGCCACATACTCTTTGTCATACCATTCATGTTGAATAATCTCGCGCATAATCCCGTTCAAGACGGCGACATCGGTCCCGCACCGATGACGGGCGTAAATCGTCGCGTATTTTGCCATCTCAATTTCTTTCGGATCAATCACGATCAGTTTGGTTTTCCCGAAACGCACCGCTTGTTTGATGCGCGCAGCGATAATGGGATGCGCGGCTGAGGTATCGGAACCAATGATTAAGATCACGTCAGCCTCTTTAATTCCGGCAATATCATTGGTCATTGCGCCAGAACCGAATGCAGCGGCCAGACCGGCCACCGTGGCGCTGTGTCAGAGACGCGCGCAGTGATCAACGTTATTGGTACCGAGCTCCCTGCGCATAAACTTTTGAAAGGCGTAGTTTTCTTCATTTGTGACTTTTGCTGATGCCAGCCCGGCAATCGCATCTGCGCCATGTTGAGTTTTGATCTCCTGAAACTTCCTGGCCACCAGCGCAAGCGCCGTATCCCAGTCAACTTCTTCCAAAATGCCCTGCTGGTTCCGAATCAACGGCGTGGTCAAACGTTCCGGGCTATTGATGAATTCATAGCCATACCGGCCCTTCACGCAGAGCATGCCATCGTTGGTCGGCGCGCTTTCGACGCCCGTAATTTTGACAATCTCGTTTTTCTTTTCATTGGCGTGCAAGGTGAGCTGGCACCCAACGCCGCAATACGGACAAACCGTATTCACACGCTTGAGTTCCCAGACGCGGCCCTTGCCAATCGCTTTCTTATCAAGAATCGCACCCACCGGGCAAATCTGAGAACATTCTCCGCATTGGACGCAGGACGAATCGCCCATCGGCAGATCATTGTCGCAGATAACTTTAGTGTCATGCCCTCTGAATCCAAAATCCAGAACTTCATTAACCACCGTGCAATTGTCGGCCGCAATGCACCGCCCGCATTTGATGCACTTTTTGTGATCTATGACAATAAATTCGCTTGATTCGTCCGTGAGCGGCGCTTCCGTTTCGACGAGAAATGCCGGGACTTCAATACCAAGATAATACGCCGCGTCTTGAAGCTCACAATCACCGTTGGCTTCACAGGACAGGCAATTGTGATGCCCATTGGCAAGCAACAGATTAATCACCATTTTCTGCGCCGCCACGGCATCCGGAGCATCGGAATTGACAACCATCCCGTCCGTCGCTTCGACCGAACAGGAGGTTTGCAGTCCGCGCATTCCTTCTACTTCTACCACGCAGGCTCGACATTTGCTGGCTGGGCCGGTCTTGCGGTGGTAACAGAGCGATGGGATATAGATCTCATTGTCCCTGGCTACTTCAAGGATCGTCTTCCCCTTTTCAAAAGCGACCTGTTTTCCATTAATTGTCATCGTGCAAGCCATACTTTTTTCTCCACTGTAAATGTAACCCAAGATTCCAATCTCGTTTCCCAGGCGCGTCCCGGTTCTACAGCGCGTCTCAAGATCGGAATTTCGACATACATACTTTTTAATTAGCGTGTTTTCACGAGCGCTTCGAATTCATCCCTAAACTTCGCAACCATTGCCCGGATCGGCATGGCAAATGCGTCTCCGGTCGGGCACAGGGTTAGCCCAATGATCTTATTGCATAAATCCAGAATGAGATCAATATCCTGTATTGTGCCTCGCCCTTTCAGGAGCTTTTGCAGCAGCACTGCAATCGTCTGCGAACCCTCTCGGCAGGGCGTGCACTGGCCGCAGGATTCATGGGCATAAAACTGAATCGTGCGAAGTGCAAGCTGCGGAATCGAGGCCGTATCATTGATCACCATAATTCCGCCTGAACCTAACATGGTACCGGCCTTCAAGCAGCCGTCATAATCCATTTTCAGATCATTGATTTCATCAGCTTTCAGGATGGGCACCGACAGGCCGCCGACAATCACACCATTCAGCGTTCCCTTAACGCCGCCGGCTGCGTCAAGAATTGTTGTCAGGGGCGTCCCCAGCGGAAACTCATACATACCTGGTTTTTTGACGTGGCCGCTAACTCCATACAATTTGGGACCTGAATTTCCAATGGTCCCGATCTGTTTGAAGGCCGTCGCGCCTCGTTCGATAATGGAGGGGATACAGGCCAGCGTCTCCACATTATTGATAATAGTTGGGCAGCCGTATAGACCGATATTCGCCGGGAAGGGCGGTTTCTTCCGCGGATTGCCGCGTTTGCCCTCCAGCGACTCCATGAGCGCAGTCTCATCGCCACAGACATACGATCCGGCCCCACGATGCACCACAATATCAACATGCTGTAATCGGCCGTCCTCCTGTGCCTGCTGAACGGCTTGTTCAAGAATATCTGCAATCCAGCGAAATTCGCCGCGGATATAAATAAACGCTTTTTTTGCACCAATGGCATACGCCGAAATAGCGATCCCCTCAACCAACAGATGAGGATCGTATTCCATAATCTGTCGGTCCTTGAACGTGCCCGGCTCACCTTCGTCGGCGTTGCAAATCAGATAAACCGGTCGCGGATCGTTTTTGGGCAGGAATCCCCATTTCACCCCGGTCGGAAAGCCGGCCCCTCCGCGTCCACGTAACAGCGATTCTTTCACTTCTGTAATAATCTGCGCCGGTTCCATCGCGAGCGCTTTGGCCAACCCTTTATAGCCGCCGCTCTCCTTATATCCAGCAATCTCCCTGGCATTTGAATTGCCCCTGTTTTTCAAGAGAATCTGACACTCGCTGTAAAAATTCATCGTGCGATCCGGTTCAGGCGCCACGCCTTGTGTCAGAGTATCAATCAGAGCGTCAACTTTTGCGATGGTCATGTTTTCATAATAGATGTCATTCACCTGAACCACCGGGCATGTACCGCAGGACCCCAAATCTTCAACTGCTGTAAGCGTAAACATCCCATCTTTTGTGGTTTCGCCAACCTTCACGTCCAGCCGTTCTTGTAGATGCGCCAAAATCTCATTGGCACCGGTCAAAAAACCCGGAATATTCGTATCAACCTGGAGATGGTACTTACCCACCGGTTTGGTGTGATACAGCGTGTAGTACGTGGCGACCCCGTATGCTTGACTTTCGGGTATCTTCAAGAGATTGGCGACTTGTTTCACCTCCGCAGGAGGCAGATAATTTTCGTGTGCTCGCTGCGCCAGATCAAGCGCAGGCATGATGGCTGACGCGCTTTCCGGATAGTGCTGCGAAAGTTCAAGGATCTTACGTTCTGTTTCTTTCGTCATGATATCTTACCCCTCAATTAAGTAATTGCTAGGACCTCCTCTGACAGTGATTGTGAGGTAGCGCAAAATTCCTTTTCGCGTAACTATTCTACCAGGCGGACATCAATGTCGTTATCTGATTGCTTTCTGTAAGGTTTTAAAGAGCAATTCAGGTGCAACCGGCTTTTCCAGCGCGTTTTTGACATTGGGCCATTCTTCGCCAGGGGCATAGCTTGAGAGCAGTTGATCCGCTCGACGGATGCCAGTCATGATCAGTACCGGAATGTCAGCCGTATCCTGGTCATCTCGTAATTTTTTGGCAATATCCAGGCCGGTGCCGGCATCTTCCATCATCACATCAAGCAGGATCAGATTTGGTTTGATCTGTTTGGCTTTTTCGAATCCTTCTATCCCGCTTGGCGAAGAAATCACTTGATATTCCTGAGCTTCAAGAATCTCACTGGTCGAAGCGATAAAATCAGGATCGTCATCAATGATTAAAATTGTTATTGCCATATTCTTCGTCCTTTCATCTTCATAGTCAAGGCCAGGGAGAACTCTCATGCAGGTCGTTCGACACGCGCGCCATGAATAAAAGGTGTTTCGTGACAATGATGCGTGTCTCACGTTGTATTTTGCCTCCTTAACCTCTCCATCAAGGAAGGAAAACTGTTGAATCCCTATGGAACTCTGTTTCTCTATAGCAATGGAAGCAAGTGTGCCGGCTCCTTGGAAATTCCCAAAGAGCCACTGTGAACCAGGTTTTCGGCGTTTGTGCGATGTGTTCGTTTATGTCAGTCGTTTTTTGATTTCTTTCAAAAGTCGTTCAGGAGCGACCGGTTTTTCCAGCACAGAATCTACTGGCAGCCAGGTTTCATCTGGTTCGAATTTGAACGCCAGATTTTTTACGCTCATAATGCCTGTCACCATAATGACCGCCATATTTTTCAACTCCGGAGTTTTCGGAATTTTTCGGCTAACCTCGAATCCTTCGGTGTCATGCGCCATCATCACATCCAGAATCATCAAATCTGGGCATTCCTTTTTCGCTAATTCTAACCCCTCCTGGCCATTAGAGGCTTTCAAAACCACGTAATCTTCCGTTGCGAGGACTGCTTCAACGCTCTGGGCAAACTCGCGATCATCATCTACAATCAAAATCTTTTTGGGTTGGTCGCTCATAATCTCTACTCCATTCGTGATTCAAGCGTGACGCATAATCCACAGCTTATGCAGAAAAACAAAACCTCTGTGCAATCTGCCGTATCTGTGGCTCACGCGTCAGTTCACTCAATCATGTGCCAGCATTTCCTCGATCGTGGCGATAAACTTTGCCGGATCGATAGGTTTTTCTAAAAGATGTTCAACAGACAGTTCTCTGTCGCTTGCTGCCGACGACGTCCATAGTTTCATTTCTGGCGTCGCCGCACTGACCATCAGTATTTTTGCCTCTCGGAGTTCCGGGAGTTCCCGAATCTTTTTCGCCGTCTCGAAACCTTCGGTAACATGGTTCATGATGACGTCCAGCACAATCAGCGACGGGTGTTCGCGTTGGGCGGTTTCGAGTCCACTGTTTCCATCGTAGGCTGTCAGTACAGTATATCCATATGCTTCCAACAGATCACGATTCGACGCCACAAAATCCCGATCATCATCTACCAGGAGGATCGTTTTCCCGCTTTCCATAAGCCTTTACTCCCATATACAATCCACATCCCCGTTCGAGAAGGATCCACAATTGAAGGCCGTTCAAGGTTCCGAAATCTCGTCTGCGTTCCGAAGCAGGATCCATTTCGAGGCATTCGCGTTCATCTCTGGAAGGGCGTTCATTTTTTCTACAGGTCGTCCCTTACCCAGTAAACAGACTCCACGGAAAGCATTGAACAGCTTTTTCCGCAATCGAGGACGAACACGATATGTTATGACATCTGCGGATCAGTTTCACGCAGGCGATGAATAATTTTCAACACCTTTTTGGGTGTCAATTGTGAATACACTTTGTTATTGATCATCATCACTGGTGACAGGGCACAGGCTCCCAAACACCTGGTTGTCAGCAGGGTAAATTTCATATCTTCTGTGGTCCCGCCGACTTCGACGTGCAGCTCACGTTTCAGAGTTTCAAGGATTTTTTCCGAGCCTTTAATATAGCAGGCTGTCCCCAAACAGACTGAGATGACGTAATCTCCACGGGGCTCAAGGTTAAAATAGTGATAAAATGTGGCAACCCCCCAGATGGTAGAAACCGGTGTATTGGTTAAGGTGGCCACCTGATTGATCACATCTCTCCTCAAATACCGAAACAGTTCTTGCGCTTTATGAAGTACCGCGATAAGATACGAATTGGGATATTCTTTCTCCTCTTCGATCGCTGTAATGAATGTCTGGAGTTCAGCGAATTTTTTTGTATCATCTGTTTGTCCCGCAGAAACCATAATATCCTCCGATTCTATGCATTATCATGGCCATTTCCACCATGTAACTCTTTTGCTAAATGTTCAGTAAATGCCAGGTCACAGCGTAAGCATCGGCCAGCTTCTTGAGTAGCTAATTCGGCACAAAGCGGAAATTCGATTTCTTTGAAATTATACCGCCGTTCTGTAAGAGGCAGATTTTGGGCTTTAGGTCGGTGAACTTCCTGGAACTCTTCTTCCTCTTCAGACTCAGGTGGGGCAACATAGACGTTTGGCAAAACAACTTTCGGTTCCTGTTTCAGTTTTTTCCCCTTGAGATAGCGATCGATCATGAGGGCGGCTTTCTTTCCGGCAGCAATCGCCTGTATCACCGTATTGGGGCCAGTCACCACGTCTCCTCCGGCAAACACGCCAGGGCGGCTGGTCTCAAGGGTTTCAGGATTGACTTTCACCGTGCCGGAGCGATTCATTTCGATTTGCGCCTGGCTAATACCAGTACTATCAGGTTGTTCACTAATCGCCACTAATAAAGTATCAATCGGGACAACATGTTCCGATCCTTCGATCGGCACTGGTCGGCGTCGTCCTGAGCTATCAGCCGCTCCCAGGCTGTTACTGATAAATTCTACGCTCGTGACCTGTCCGTCTTTGTGGAGCACTCGAACAGGTGAGATCAAGGTCTGCAGGATAACCCCTTCTTCCTGGGTTTCATCAATTTCTTCAGGAATTGCAGGCATTTCAGCACGGGTTCGTCGGTAAAAAATTGTCACACTTTCTACGTTTTCCTGGCGTAGAGCGACACGCGCCGCATCAGGGGCAGAATTTCCTCCTCCGATCACTCCGACATGACCTTTTGCCAATTTTTCCCCACGCAGGTTATAGGCTTTCAAAAATTGTAGGGCCGGATACACGCCGCCGCTTTGTTCTCCATCAACATAGAGTTTAAGGCTTTGATGTGAACCAATCGCAATAAATATGGCGTTGTAGCCTTCCTCAAAAAGTCCATCAACAGTAATATCCTTTCCAAAATAACAATTTCCTTGAAAGGTAATATTGTCATTCATTAACGCCTCAATATCCTTATCCAGAACATCTCGCGGCAGGCGATAGACCGGAATGGCGGAGCGTAACATGCCACCGGGTTTTTCTTCAGCATCAAACAACGTAACTTTATGTCCTTCGAGCGAAAGATAATGGGCCGCGCTTAACCCGGCCGGGCCAGCGCCGATCACGGCCACCTTTTTCGGGTCTAATCTCGGGGGCCGTATCTCCGGTTTGTACACTGACCGGTCCACATTGTCTGTCAAAAATCGTTTCAACATGCGAATGGCGATGGCTTCTCCGCCGCCTCGTCCGGCGCGGCAACTTCGTTCGCAGGGATGATTACAGACCCTGGCGCATATGGAAGGTAAAGGATTGGTCTCACGGAGGGAGATATACGCTTTTTCATACTCGCCGTGATAAATGTGCGCAATATACCGCCAGGCTTCAGTCCCTATGGGGCATGTTGCTTGACACGGCGCGCCCGTTAAATCAGGACAGACTGCCGCGGGACAGCGTTTATCCCGAATATGGCTGATATATTCGTCATAAAACCCCTGGAGCGTGGAAAGCACCGGGTTGGGAGCTGATTGTCCCAGACCACATAAAGATGTCCGTTTGATCATATTTGCCAATTCTTCAAGCGTTTTCAGGTCTTCCATCTGCCCTTCGCCTTTGGTGATGCGATCAAGAATCTGATACATCTTCCTTGTGCCGACTCGACAAGGCGTACACTTCCCACAGGATTCGTCACACGTAAACTCCAGGAAGAATTTGGCCATATTGACCATACAACTGTTCTCATCAACCACGATCATCCCGCCGGATCCCATGATTGATCCTGCTTCCTTCAGCGATTCATAGTCTATGGGCGTATCAAGATATTGGACTGGCAGACTTCCGCCAGACGGCCCACCGGTTTGTACCGCCTTAAAATTTTTATTATTGGGGATGCCGCCGCCAACCTCATAGATAATTTCCCGCAGCGTGGTGCCCATCGGCACTTCGATGAGGCCAGAATTTCTAACATTGCCGGCCAGGGCAAACACTTTCGTGCCCTTACTTTTTTCTGTGCCGATTGAGCTGAACCATTGCGCGCCATCAAGGATAATGACCGGAATATTGGCCCAGGTCTCCACATTATTAATAATCGTCGGTTTGTTAAACGCGCCTCGTACGGATGGATACGGTGGTTTCGGCGTGGGTTCGCCTCGATGCCCCTCTAAAGAATGGATTAAAGCTGTCTCTTCACCACACACAAAGGCACCGGCCCCAAGTCGTATTTCTATATCAAAGGAAAAATTTGTTTCTAAAATATTCTTCCCGAGCATACCCGCTTTTTTGGCATCAACCAGAGCTTTTTCCAGGCGTTTGATCGCCAGAGGGTATTCGGCCCTGATATAAATAAAGCCCTGGCGCGCGCCGATCGCATAGCCGCCAATGGTCATTCCTTCTAACAGAGAATGGGGATCGCCTTCTATGGCGCTCCTGTCCATAAACGCCCCTGGATCGCCTTCATCAGCGTTACAGATGACGTATTTGACAGGACCTTGTTCTCGCGCTGTCAATTCCCATTTCAACCCCGTCGGAAACCCTGCGCCTCCTCGTCCTCGAAGACCCGAAGCTTTAATCTCCTTGACCACATCCTGGGGTGACATATCGGTTAGCACTTTTGCCAAAGCCTCGTATCCTCTCATGGCAAAGTATTCATCAATACTTTCAGGATCGATAATGCCACAATTGCGTAACGTGACTCGCATCTGCTTCCCAAAGAAATTGACATCACCGAACACCCGATAAAAACGGTTAAACAAGGCATTGGTCTGTATGGCCAGGCGACTTACCGGCCGATTTTGCAGCAGATGCTCTGAGACAATTTCCGATACATCATTTTCAGAGACATTCGCATACATAATAAAACCCGGATTAATGATGACAATCGGAACTTTTTCACCCATGCCGAGGTTTCCGGCAAGAACCATTCTTACCTGTCTGGCAAGTCCCTGGTTCGCAATCGCATGTTCTAGCGCGAGTTTAACCTGTTCCGCACCTTTAGCCAAGCTTTCACGGTCATAACTTATTGTAACCACATAGTTTTTCTGATATTCAGCCATAAACTCTTCTCCATCTCTTTAGAATTGAATTGTCCATTCTGTAATAACTTCACCGTGTTTCAGATGGCGATTTATGATCTCCCGGGCTTTCTCCGCATCCACCTTCTGATATTTGACCGGGGTTTTCCCCTCTTCGACAACTTCGACCATCGGTTCGAGACTACAGCGCCCCGCACATCCCTTTTGACTCAGAAACACATTTTTCAGTTGGCCCTCCTTGACGGCTGTCTCAAAGACGCGCATCACCTCATCTGAGCCAGCGGCGATTTCACAGGTTGCCATGCCAACATAAACTCTTGTGGCCAGATAGCCTTTCTCAAGAATTTTGTGGATAGAAGCCGCTTTTTTTTTCTTAACTAATTCTAATGGGGTTGCCATGTTAGCCCTCCCTGGCGACTGACGATTAAAGATTGATGTGTGGCGCTTCAGTTTTTAATCGTCAATTATCATATCATGGTAGAGTGAAAATAGTGACAATATATCATAATAGCGATTCAAAATCGAAAACGGTTGTGCTTCAACTCCGCTTAATGTCGGGGAGGCTGTCGAGCGAAGTCGAAACAGAAATCATTTAGGAACGCTATAGTTCTATATTTGTGCCTAATTTTCTGTGGAATACGTACAATTTTTCACTACATATCACATAACTCGACAATATTAAATTTCGACCTTGACAGGCATTCCCGCTGTTCGTGGTGAACGTATCGAATCACACCAGCATCCCTTCGATAAGCTCAAGGCAAACAACATCAGTCTGATTTATCATTACCGAGATACGTGATTATCAATAATTTTTTTTGCACATCAGAAGCCGGGTTTTTCGAAAAAACCCAGTTTTCCGATCTGTCAAAACTGACAAAATTTACTTCTAAGCACTTAGAGAAATATTATGCTGAACAATAACCTTCAAAATTTTGCGAGTCAAGTCAAGGAAAAAATTGTCGAAATTACCAACGAGTGAAAAAACGATCTCTGAAGGTCAGAAGGGCGTAAGGCGCAGGGCAAAGGGCGAAAGGCAAAGGGCAAAAGGCATTCCCTTTCGCCCTTAAACTGTGATCTACTTGACAATGACAGCCCCGAAACGGCAGGCATTATAGCACTGTCCGCAATGGATGCAGTCTTCCTGGTCGATAACATGCGCCTGTCTGCGTTCGCCTCTGATACACTGTACCGGGCATCGGCGGGCACACAACGTACATCCGACACATTTCTCAGGAAGAATTTCATAGTGCAATAAGGCCGTACACACGCGCGCCGGACATTTTTTGTCGTAGATATGTGCTTCGTATTCATGGCGGAAATGTTTCAAGGTACTCAACACCGGGTTCGGCGCAGTTTTCCCGAGCATGCACAGACTGGATGTCTGAATTTGGGCCGCAAGTTGTTCGAGTTTTTCAATATCCTCTTCTTCCCCTCCACCAGCGCAAATTCGCTCCAAAATATCGAGCATTTTGCGTGTACCCACGCGGCAGGGGACGCATTTGCCGCAGGATTCATCCTGACAGAAATCCAGGAAAAAACGCGCCATATCTACCATACAAGTGTCTTCATCCATGATGATCATCCCGCCTGAACCCATCATGGACCCCGCCGCTATAAGAGAATCGAAATCAACCGGGGTATCCAGGAATTCTTCGGTTAAACACCCTCCTGAGGGGCCGCCGGTTTGTACTCCCTTGAATTTTTTGCCATCCGGAATGCCGCCGCCAATGTCATACACTATTTCGCGTAATGTAATGCCCATTGGCACTTCAATTAAGCCGCTATTCCGAATTTTGCCAGCCAGGGTAAAGGTCTTGGTTCCTGGACTTTTTTTCGTACCCACCGAGCTAAACCAGGTCGCGCCATTGAGGATAATGGGAGCAATATTGGCGATGGTTTCCACGTTGTTGATAATCGTTGGTTTTTTCCAGAGTCCGGCTACGGCGGGAAATGGAGGTTTGGGCCGCGGCTCACCGCGGCCGCCTTCGATTGAGGCCATCAGGGCAGTTTCTTCACCGCACACAAAAGCTCCGGCCCCCATCCGGACTTCAATGTCAAAACTGAAATCCGAACCAAAGATGTTATTTCCCAAAATGCCCATTTCTTTGGCCTGTTCAATCGCAATATTTAACCGACGAACAGCGACAGGATATTCTGCCCGCACATAGATATACCCCTGGTTGGCGCCAATCGCATATGCGCCAATCGCCATCCCCTCCAAAACCGCATGCGGATCCGATTCCATTACGCGTCGGTCCATGAAGGCCCCGGGATCGCCTTCATCTCCATTACAGATGAAAAATTTTTCGTCGCTGCTGACTTTCGAGGCAAATTGCCATTTTCTTCCGGTGGGAAATCCTCCTCCTCCTCGTCCACGCAGACCGGATTTAAGAATTTCGTCAATCACTCCTTCCGGAGTCATTTCGGTGACAGCTTTTCCTAAGGCCGCATATCCATCTGTCATGATATAATCTTGAATGGATTCAGGGTCAATTTGGCCGCAGCGACGTAACGCGCTGCGAGTTTCTTTAGGACGAGCCGGCCCGAGTTCCGTATCGGCCGGAACCTCCGGTTCTTCGTACACCAGACGTTCAAGGCGTCGCCCTTTCAGCAGATGTTCTTGAACTAATTCATCCACATCTTGTTCATACACGCCGACATAATGGACGCCTTCAGGATAAATGATTAACTCCGGACCTTTATTTTTCAACTGACTGAGGCCAGATGTTTCAATCACTTGGATCTCGTCCTGAAGCTCATAGCGCTGTAAGGCTTGATTTAATTCCGAGATGACTGCTTCGGCCCCCTGGGCTAAACCTTCCCGGTCAGCAGCCACCAACACATAACTTCGATAATATACTGGCATAATTTATTCGGAATGAGGGAGGAGGGAGGAAAAAATGCGTCAGTCCTGTTTGGTATCTGCATTGCCTGCTCCCTACTCTCTCTCTATTTCCTGCTCCTTACTCCTTACTTCCGTATTTGAATCTAAGGATTTTTATAGCAATTTCTTCTCAGGTCTATGCTTCTTCAATTTTGAGCGTCCATTCATTCACTGGTTCCCCTTTGAGCACATGCTGTTCCATCATGCGGGGAACAAGTTGTTCTTTTAAATGAATGTAGCGAATTTTCGGCTGTCCTTTAATTTGGACGTCAACAATCGGCCCATGTTCAGGGGTTCCGATATAGCCGGTTTGCGTAACCATGATATCATCTAATTGGCGTTCGCGAATAAAATTCATGATCGCTTTCATGGTTTCTCGTGCGCCTGCTGCAATACCATCGGTTGCCATACCAATTGTAATAATTACCCGCGCTTCTCCTTCTTTCATTTTTTTCATTTCTAAAGCGCGTTCTTTAATTTTTTTCAGATCCTCAAGGGATTTCATGCTTGTGCCTCCTTATACAAAGCGTCTATATTACTCTGAAGATAATCTGACAGAAAATTCATGACCGCAGCGTCTGAAATTGGAACATCCCCAAGCTCCTCTTTAATCACTTTCGTGTTGATAGCAAATAGCTTATCGTTCACGCAATGGCGATAGTACACGTCAATGTCGGGGTTTCCGATCATGATTCCGATCAGTGTTGAAACAATATCTCCCAGGGGAACGCGGTCAATATGAGCATGTTCGAATGTCACTGTGACCGTCGTACCTTTACCTTCTTCCGATTCGATCACCATCCCGCCGCAACATTGTTCTGCCGCTGCCTTTAACAGGGATAAGCCTAACCCGACCCGTCTGGTGGTCCGACTGGTCGAAAAGGGATTGGTAACGGTTGAGAGCACTTCCTTTTGTATGCCGCTTCCGTTATCTTTGATAACAATTTTCAAGAGATTTTGTTTGAAGTCCTCAGTAATCTCTATCGTCACCTCCGTGGCCTGCGCTCTCGTCGAATTCTGAACAATGTCGAGAATATGAAGAGATAGTTCCTTCATATCGCCTTCTCACCTACTGATAGTTCTTCAGCATTTCCACAAAGGACTTTATCGTCATTTTGCCCACGACATCTTCATCAATCATCACCGCAGGGGCCTGGCTGCACACGCCAAGGCATCGGCATGCTTCAAGAGTATACATCCCATTTTCCGTGGTTTTACCCACCTCGACGTCCAGGGCATTGGCTATATCATCCAACAATTTTCCAGCCCCTTTGACATAACAGGCGGTTCCCATACAGACTTTGATCAGGTGTTTCCCGCGTGGAATCATCGTGAAAAATGAATAAAAGGACACTACACCATAGACAACGCTAGGGGGGACATTCATCTGTTTGGCAATGTAAGTTTGCACCTCCTTCGGAAGATAGCCGACGTTACGTTGCGTTTCATTCAGGACAACCATTAAGCCCCCGCGTTTTGTTTTTGCTTGATTAATAATTTTGTCAATTGCTGCTTTTATCTCTGATTGTTGTAAAATTCCTTCCATGTTTAATCGGCACAGGGCTAAAGGGCAACGGGCTATAAAAGGCCCCAGACACAAGAGATTTGCCTTTCACTGTTCACCTTTTACTTTTTACCGTTCACCTTTTGCCTTTCACCGTTCACCTTTTACCTCGGTTCTACAGTAAAACTTCTGCCATCAATATGGAGTAGTGCTTTACGTAGTTCTTGAATTGTGGGTATTTCAATATAGTACGTCGTTCTTGCCGCGCCAATATCTTTGAGATAATGGGCGTCAGAAGACCGTACCAGACTATACCGCGCCAGGTCCGGAAAGTCTTGTCGCGCTCGGTCAAGCGGGGTTGCTCGGAAGATCTCAACCGCAATGATATTGAGATCTGGCGGAATGGTCCCTAATTGACTGATGACACTGAATACCGGTTTGTCGACATGAGCGGGGATGCACAAGCCTCCTAACGTATGTACCTGATTGACCACGCGATCAATTGACAGGCTCGTTGTTCCGGCAAAAAATCGGTCGTGAACCCGTACCACATTATTCCTGGCATCGACTTCAACCTGCACCCCAAAAAAATCTTCATTATTTTTCATTGAAGGCAGGGCGTCATACACAATAGCCTGCCATGTTGTCAACGCTTCCAAATTGTCAAATAACGTGACAACGTGAGCTTCTTCTTCCGTCGTCACCTCTATGCCAGGCAATACCACGATCTCTGTCCCCTGCGCCGCTTCCCAAAAAGCTTTGGCATTTTCGCCGCTGTTATGATCCGTAATGGCAATCATATTAAGGTGCTTACGTTTCGCCGCCTCAAGGATTGGGCCGGGCGCCATCTCATAATCACCGCAAGGAGATAAGACTGTGTGAATGTGCAAATCAGCGACAAACGGTCGAACCCCCATACCCCTTACTTCACTCCTAACTCATAGAGTTTTCCTACCACGGTATATGTGTTTTCAATGGAATGTAATAACACGATACCTTCATCGGCTGCCTTTTGTAAAACAGGGGGAGCAATAGAGGCATGCTCTGAGATAATCACGGCTGGCACTTCCAATAAAACTGCAACAGCAATCACATTTAAATGCGTTAACAGTGTGACCCAGATATTCCCTTTTTGCGCGCCGGCCATCACACAACTGAGCATATCAGATGCATAGCCTCCTGCGATCTCTTCATCTATCTTGTGTTCCGAACACAGCACTTCCAGGGATAATGCCTCAGCAATTTGTCGAATCGTCATGTTTCTGTTATAGATATAAGATCATGGTTAATATCGTCCCTTTTCCAGGTCCTTCTCCTACTACAGACTCGAGTTTCATCTCATCCATGCAGCGTTTGATATTCGGCAAACCCATACCTGCTCCGAATCCCAGGGATTTAATCGTCATGGAAGAGGTGCTGTAGCCTTCTTCCATTGCTTGATCAATATCAGGGATGCCAGGGCCTTCGTCAGAGACGGTCATAGTCACTTTTTTAGGAGTAAATTCTGCGATAATATGTCCTCCGTTGGTGGTATGGATAATCAAGTTCATCTCTGCTTCATAAATAGCAATGGCAACTTTGCGGACATCTTGCGGATTGGCTCCTAACCGTTGCATCGCTCGTTTGATTTTACTTGACGCTTCTCCGCCGTGCGTAAAATCGCGGGCTACAACGCGATAACGGAGTACTAAACTCGTTTCGTCCGATTCGATATCCTGAAATACATGGCTTGCCCGATATTGGCTGATTTCTTCCTGTCGAAATCCCAGGTTAATGGCCTTTAATAGCGCGGTTGTAATATCGCCCGCGGTAATAATCCCCACAAAATTTTCATTATGATCAAAAACAAGCACCCGGCGCTTATTCGATTGAGATAATTTGTTTAACGCATGAACGATCGACTCATCCGCGTACACCGAAATAAACGGTGGACCTACCATTTTCTCTCGAACTCGACATTCGTAGGCTTGTTTTTCCAGACATGCAATCACATCCCCAATTGTGATGAAACCAATCAGTTTTTGTCCTTCCATCACGGGAAGTCCTGTGAGTTGATGCTGTAACATCAATTCTTTCGCTTCCATGATTGTGATATCAGGAGCTATTCCGACAACATTCTTCTCCATGACCGATTCTATTTTTAATTCATAAATCAACTCCTGAATTTTCCCGATATACTGCTGTCGTTCTTGTTGGATCTTCAAGGCTTTTGCCTTCATAACCCACCCCTTTGATAGCTTTTGATCACGATGTTCAGGTTTCTGATCGACAATACCAGCATATCCTCTATGAGCCGAGAGTTCCTATTAATTACTAAATCGAGGAAAATCACAGCTATTCATTCCTGCAGCATAAATCCGTCCGCCAGTCTCGAACATGGTGTATTTTGAGGCGAGTAAGGGAACACCTTTTTCTTCGGCAAGGTGGATCGTTTCAGGCGGGGGAACTTTATTTCGAACAAAGAGAATCGCAGCAATACCTGCCATTTCTGCGGTTCTCACCACTTGTGGATGTGTGAGGCCTGTCAGAAGTAAAGCGCCTTCCTTGGCCAGGTGCAATACATCACTCATTAAATCTGCTGAAAAGGCCGATGACGCTTCGGCGTCCAAATCAACATTCTGAGTCAACGCTTTTGCTTCGGTGACATCAAGAATTTCTCGTATAGTCATTATTGGTTCTTTCTCAAAAGAAGTTAGTCTGTCTTTTTCTTCAATTTCTGCACATCATAATTAACATGGAAAAATCATGTCAAGAAATTTTCATTACGGATCGTGATTCAAAACATCGCCTGTCGTTTAAATTACACAGATACGGCATCCGAACGGGCTGTCAAGTTTATATGGTATAAATTTACATTTCAGTCGAGATGGAAGTATTTGGACAAAATTAAGGAATTGGTAATTGTATCGGTTGAAAATATCTGTTACATCGGGAAGGAAGGTTTTTTTGATGTATAGCCCCATGCATCTCGTTTGTGTGGCGTGAAAGCTGATCGGGTGGATCCATTTCAGAAGGATGAATCCAACAAACGAGATGCATGAGTTCTATTAAGATGCCAAATCGCGTGGCAAAGTGAAGATGAATTCAGTCCATTCGCCGTATTTACTTTCGACATGGATTTCGCCGCCATGGGCGTTGATGATATGTTTCGTAATAAACAAACCTAAGCCCGTACCGCGCTGTTTACGTGCTGCGAGGTCGTCTTCTAACCGCGTGAACTTTTGAAAGAGCGAATCAAGTTTCCCAGGTTCGATGCCATCGCCTTCATTGAACACTGTAAAGCGGATAACCTTCTCTTCGGCCTGGGCCGAAATTTTGATCGTCCCACCTTCACGTCCGTATTTGAGAGCATTCCCAATGAGATTCTCGAAGACCTCCCGCATCATGTTCAAATCGGCATGGATGTGAATTTCTTGTCCTACCGCATTCACAAAAGTCATCTGCTGATTTTGAGCTACGACTTCCAGAGAGTCGAGCACCGGGGTTAAGACTTCGTGCAGCACATTAACTCGAGTTTTGACCGGTTCCAGTTCGCCCCTTTCAAGTCGGGACAAACTCAGATAGTTCCGCACCATCTCGACAACCCTGCGGATGCTCTGATCGATATTACGTAAGGCCTTGCCCTGTTTTTCTGTGACCGTACCGAGTTTCTGTTCCCGGATGAGATAGACGTAATTCATGATTGTGGCGAGCGGGCTTTTTAATTCATGCGAAATAAACCCGACTGTCTCCATGTACGTGCGATTGAGACTGTTTAACGAGCGATTCGTCTCTTCCAGTTTCTCGTTCGTCTCTTTGAGGCTGGCTTCCCGTTCGATAAGAGTTGTCGCCATTTTATTGAAGTTTTCCATCAGCGCAGTGGTTTCCTGAGATGCATGCGCGAACTTCACCGCCTCCGGTTTTTCACCGCGAGCAAGTTTCTGCGCCGCCAATGACACACGATGGAGCGGTTCCGCGATCCGGGCAGCAATGAAAAACGCCAGCATCACTGCCACTATTACACCAAGCAACGACAGCACGACATATCGCCCAATCATCCCTCTCACCATTTGTGTGTACGGCCGTTCTAAAATTCCAACATATAACATCCCGATCACCTCACCCTGAGAATTCCGGATCGGATCATAGGCCGTCAAATACCAATCATTCACCACAAACGCCCGGTCTCCCCAACGCTGACCATTTTCCAGAACGCGATCGGCGACTTCTCTGGACACGCGGGTGCCAATCGCGCGATTACCGCTCGCATCTCTGACAGTAGTGGTAATGCGAGTATCGCCGAGAAAAATAGTGACCGTGCCGCGCGCAGCCGTGCTCTGAGGATCCTGCTGTTGAAATACAACCGCTGCAATCCGGTCCACCTTCGCAAAATTCCGATTCAGCAGGATGCCGCCATACACTACCCCGATAATTTCAGCGCCCTGTTTAATTGGCATCGCGCCTATCAATACCATGCCACGGGTTTCTTCATTTTTCAGTGTAGGTTTCGCATAGGGCGTCTCTTCCAACACTAAAAAGGCTTTTTCAGCCAATCCGGCCTGTTCGCGTTCCAATTCCTCGCCAGACATAAGTTCAAGAGAAGTCAGCGTTTCGCCGCGCAAAGCCCGGAGGATCACCGGGTTCGACAGACGAAAATCGCCGGTGTTGTAAGGCGGTGTGCTCCGCACAACCACCTGTCCGCGAGGCGAGACAATCCCCAGGAAATCCAACCCAAAATCCAAGCGCAGCATTTCCAGCCGGTTTTGCACCGCCTGGTCAGGCCAGGTCATTGTGGCGCATGCGTCTATGATGATCTGGACGCCTGTGGTCATGCGCAGAATGACTTCGATCCGATCCAACTCCGACCGGCCCAGGCTCCACGCGCTGTCCAAATCCGTGAGCACGCGTGTTTGCGCCTCTTCCACGACGCGGTCTCGGATCAACCTGACCCCGATAAAGGCCGACACAATGCTGAAAATAATCACGAGCACGATAAACCCGGCAAACAACCTGCTTCGAATCGTTCTAAACGTGGCACTAATAATTTTAATCATCGCGCTTCAATCAATTGAAGATTGAACATCGAGCCATATCAGTTTCAACCTTCAATTTACTCATTCATTATGCCAAAAGAATGGAAATTCCTTCGTCTTTTTCCCTTTCCCGAACATCATAATGAACACGGAAAAATCATGTCAAGAAATTTTCATAGAGATCGCATGACCGCTATAGAATTCGAGCGCTTCGAAGCATGCTCATCTTCTATCCCATTCGCAGGAAGCCTGTCAAACCAGGCCAATAATCCTGTCATTCCCCCATTCCTGCTTATTCCTCATTCCTGGAGTTGTTCCTGGAGTTTCCTCATTCTTGCTTATATACCATTCCTGTAGTTACTCCTCAAACCCAAAATGTTCAAACTTCAGCGTGTGGCTGTTTTCGCTGATGGTGCGCACCGTGCTCTCCTCAAAGCCTTCCGGTCGTCTGGCGTGAATTTCAAGGGTAATGTCGGTTTCGCAGCCGACCTGACTCGTGAGGCGTTCGATCACTTCTTCGACGATCACGCCGATCTCGCGGTTAATCCGCTGGGCGTCAATCTGCACCCGTCCGTAATAGCGGGACAGCACTTTTTTCTGAGGCTGCGGCGGAGGGGTGGGAACGCCTTTCGGAACTTCGTTGACGGTCCCAGGGCGTCCGTGCGGTGTGGACAGAGTGACCGGTTTCTCTTCCGGTGGCAGGGCCAGATGATCCGGATGCACAAGCAGGCTGGCGTCGTCAAAATAGATCGCGCCTAAATGGCGAAATACAACGCCGGTATGATAGCCTTTGGCGTCTTTGCCGGTCGCGTAAGCAAAAGGGGCGTCCATGCGATTGACCCCGTCTTTCACCGTGTTCAGCAGCACCTCGTGATCGCAGAGCCGCGGGAAATAGCAGTACTGAGCGAAATACTCCCATAACTGTTTCAGGTGCACTTCCCAGCCGCGTTCTGCGTTCCAGAAAAAGCGATTCAGTTCCATCTGTAAATTTTCCGGGGACCAGGCCGTGATCAGCACACCGTCGCTGCGCAGTTTGCGGCCGGCGCGCGCATAAAAGTTGTCGTCGCCGCTGATCTTGATGGCCTGCAATTCGATTGCGCCCAATGGCTGCGGCTGGACCGGCGTCAACAGCCAGTTGTAGGCGGTTTGCAGGCGCAGATTGACAGTATCCTCGGCTTTGTGCGCGCTGGCGCTGACCTGTTTGCGCTGCTGGGCGTCGAGGTTGAGTTCTTCCTGTTCGTTCTGAATGGATTGCCAGGCCAGGAAGTCGCGCGCCGCGAGTTTGAGGGCTTCAACCTCGTTTTCGTCGGCCGCGATAAAGACCAGCATGTTTTTGTAAATCCGCTGCGCGCTGCCGCGTCGTTCGAGCAGCTCTTGCGCGGCTTTAAGGGCCGGGGAATCAGGATGCGCGCGTTTATGGGTCGCGTCCGGTCCCAGCAGCGCGACGCGCGCCCGGGCTTCATCCACCACGTCGGCGGTATCGGCCGGGGCCACATGGAAGGCGGCAAAATCCTTTGTTTTCGGCACTTTGCGCAGCCGGGCAATCAGTTCGGCGTGCACCTCGTCGGCCGGGAGGCTTTGCGCCCGGTCGCGCGCCAGTTTATTGACGGTCGGGCGGGTGTCGTACCAGTAGCGGCTGCCGTCGGTGTAGAGATAGGTCAGGTGCCCTTCCATGCGGCGCAGGGCGTCGCCGAAAACCGCGGTCGGCTCCCCGGGTTGGGCGCAGCCTAAACGAATGCGGATTTCTTCCAGGCCGCGCACGCGCTGACCCGCAACCGAGGGCGCGCTGCCGATAAAAATCGCGCGCGCCACGCGGCGCGCGGCATGATAGCGTCCCAGGGCCGGCACATCGCCGTCTAACAGCAGGGGCCGCGACTCCACGCCGTCAATATCCGCGTCAAACACCGCGCCCCAGGTATCCGGCAGATAGCGCAGCAGTTCATTGCGTACTTCGGCCATATCCAGCGGCAGGGTGCCGGGCATGATCAGCAGGGATTGATCGCCGCGCGTCCAGAGCTGGTGAATCACGGTCGCCATCAAGCGCAGCACGCCGCGCGTGCGCTGGAAGCGTTCCAGGGTTGACCAGTCTTCATACAGGCGCTGAAACAGCTCCGGGTGAATCGGATAGGCGGCCTTCATGCTGTCCAGATAATCGCGTTCCGGCACGCCGGACGGGAATTCGCCCGCGGCGCTGCGATACATGACGCCAAACGCATTAATCACTGCGTCGCGCGCCGCGTAATCCAAATCCGTCGCAAACAGACGCCGGCGCACGATTTCAAAACTCTCGCGGGCTGTGACCGGTTTCCAGATCGCTTCAATCCGTCCGATAATGTGCGCCAGGGTGTCTAAGACCGCGATCCCGGCCTTGCCGCCGATTTCACTCTCGCTGTCCGCCGGGCGTTTGCCGCTGACTTCCAGCACGGATTCCGGCAGCGAGAGCAGCAGCATCGCGCCCGGGGTGCGTTTGACCGCTTCGGTCAGGGCTTGCATGAAGGTCATGATGGATTCAAAGGACCCGGACGGCAGGCGTTCGACGCCGTACAGGTTGCGCGCGTAGGCCACCAGCTCGTCAATGATAATCAGGGCGGAGCCGCACCATTGCAGCAATTCGGCCAGATCATCGGAGCCGGGGCTGACCCCTTTCCGGTCAGCCTGTTCCACCAGGTCATACCCTTTGCGGCCGCCTAACTGGTACGCCATTTCGCCCCATAAGGTGTGTACTTCTGCGTCCGCATAATCTCTGGTGGTGGTGGGGCTGAACGACGTGCCCACCAGCACCGCGATTTTGGCGCGGGGCAACTCCGCGCTGCCCGTCTTTTCCGCGATCCGTTCCCCGCCCGGAAAATCGCTCAGACTGATTTGGCCGCGGCACAGGTGATAGAGGGCTAACATGCTGTGGGTTTTGCCGCCGCCGAAGGAGGTCTGCAACTGCACCACCGGGTCGCCGCCCCGGCCGCTCAGGCGTTTCACGCCGGTCGTTAAGAGCGCGAGCAGCCCTTCGGTCAGATAGGTGCGCCGGAAGAATTCGATCGGGTCTTGATATTCCGGTTCCGCGGTCCCGGCTAAGACCTGGGCGAAATCGGCGGCAAACTGCGCCTGAATATAGCGCCCGCCGGCCACGTCCGGGTGCGGCTGCACTACCTCGCGCCAGGGCTTCAAGCCGCTCAGGGTCGCCGCGCTTTCGGCCGGCTGGCTGATCGCCTGCTTTTTGGCTTTTTCCGCTTCCGCTTCAAACCGCAGGCGCAGCAGGTCTTTGCCGATTTTCTCCACTTCCCCGGCTTCCTGGCCGGCGCTGACCATTTTGAGCAGCCGGCCGGCCGTATCGGCGACGCGGTAGGCTTCTTCGTTGTTAAACACGCTTTTCTGGTGCGCCCAATTGATGCGCGCATCCATTAACTCGCCCACGTAGGATCGGCCGATATGCCCTAATTTCGCCTGAAACACCTCGTTCCAATTGCGGATCATCAGATTCAGGCAGTTCTGCACATCCAATTCCTGCAAAAGCAGGTCCGGATCAGCCTGGGCTTCCGGGGATAAGCCGCCGTAGCTCTGCGTCGCCAGCGCCTGCTGCATGGCCTCCGCATACTGCTTTTTATAGGCCATGCGGTATTCGCGCAGAATAAAGGGCGCTAAGCCCTCTTTCAGAGCCTCCAAAATCCGTCCTACCCGTTCTTTGTTGCTGAGTGCCATAATGTGAGAACGACAGGAATGAAGAATAAGCAGGAATTTGTTAGATTTCAAACGTGCGGGATTTTGCCCTTTATGAACATTAAAAATTTAATCCGATAATGTTCTTTGCCCTGAAAGGGCAGGGGGATACAGCCAGAGGATTCATCCTCTGGACACCGGCCCCCCCTCATGCTCCGCCCTGAAAGGGCAGTGGAATGTCCATCGCCCCTTCAGGGCGAGGAAAGGGGGATTTTCTCCGTCCCAGAGGTTAAAACCTCTGGCTTTAACCCGGCGCCCTTTCAGGGCAAAGAGCGGTACCGAATTATTTTTTTAACCTTCATTCAGGGCAAAAGCCGCATTTTCCTGTAGTTATTCCCATTCCTGCTTATTCCTCATTCCTGTAGTTCTTTCCTGTAGTTATTCCTATAATCCCAACTCCTCCTGTTTCGGTTCGGTTTTGAGTTTTTGCGCGTGTTCCTGGCTGGCGTTCCAGGAGATAACCAGCGCGTTATAATCGCGGGCGTGGTCGGCCCAGCCTTTGCGTTCGCAGATGGTATAGAGCCGGTAGGCTAACTGCCGCGCTTCGGCTGCGACCTCCGGCGGCAGTTGCGCCAGCAGTTCGCCGGCGCCTTGTTCGCCCTGGATATGAAAGCGTTTGATCAACTGGTGCGCGGCCTGCCAGATAGTCAGGCGCGCTTCGGCAGCCGGCTGCCAGTCCTCCGGCAGGGATTTCCAGGGCAGGAGCTGCACTTTGCCGGCCCCGGATTTTAACAGGCCGGCCTGCGCCAGGCCTTCCACGCTGGTATTTTTAGCCCGCGCCAATACATCCGCCTGACCGAAGGCCCCCTCTTTGAAGCCGAACTGCTCGAACCAGGCCAGGGCAAAACGGGAGTCGCCGTCAAGCTCGCCTTCCTGTTCGGCTAAATACGCGTCAAGTTCCTGGTTGATCAGTTGCAGGGCCGTGCGCACGCTCAGGCGGTTGCCGTCGGGTTCCAGCACCTTGCTGTAACGGCTGTACACCGCCATGCCGGGGCCGATGCTGGCCTGGGCTAAATCCACGGGCGCGATGTTGCCGGACTGCATTTCGCGCAAGGCTTTGGGCAATTCCTGGCGCAAGGCGTTCAGAAACTCGCGGCGCGCACAGAGCGGCGCATTCTCCGGGCGCGGCCGGCAAACCAGGACGATGGAAGAGGCAAGGGCGTTGGTGCCGCTTGCAACCGGACGATTGCTCAATTCTGTACGCATAGGCCAGGTGCCAACGATCGAGAAACCTGATTCAATCAAGCCATTGAGCATAGTTTCCCATCCGGTGCTTACTGGTTTCTGTTGTATCAAATCTTCTTTTTCGTCTTCTACTGCCACCTCTGATTGTTTAAAGGCATAATAAACCGTAAGTGGATATTCTAACGGAATAATATGACGCATATTGGAAAATGCCTTCATTAGACCTGTTTCAAAATATTCATTCGCTTTCTTTTTATTTCCGTTGAAACGATATGGCGTCGCAACTAATTCAGGTTCTTTCGGAACTAACATTGTGCTAAAAATATTGGAGAAGCTTTCTCGCAAAGATGGACGTAGCCAAACATAAAAAAAATCTGATAAATCAGCATAACCGATATTATCGTAATATGGAGGATCTGTTGAAATAACTGCATATTGGCTGGCAAATTTGGTAACATCCTGTTGCCAAACTTGACCTGGTATATGTCCTCCATTAATTTCAATAACTTTCCAAATCCAATTGATATTTGCGGACCAGTTGCCGGTCGAGTCTGAAAAGGGGTTTGCCTCTGCGTAATCCCAAATCATGGGGATTGCCTGGCGGCCAAATGTATTTCTCATTTTTTCCCCTGAATTATGCCAACTACAAATTCCAGACCAATAATCAGCACTTTTATCCACTGCAAAGGCCAGATATACACTCACCGCCTCAGCATACGCTTTTGCGCCGGTGCCGCCTTCGCGCAAAGGCATGTCATTATCGCTTATCCCGGCCTGGCGTGCATCCTGCCCAATCTGTTCGCGGGCTTCGTTCACCAAATCGCTGAAGGTGGTCAAGGCCACAAGCTGACGCGGCGTAAACAAATCCCGGTGTTTGGTCATTCCATAGAGTTGCACCCGGAAACCTAAGGCCTGTTCTGGTAAATCCGTATCAGGAGCATCGTCAGGAATATCAACCCGAGCAATCTGTTCATGCTCGGATGTTGGCGCATGGTAATTGCGTCCATTCTTCCCTTCGGTCACAATCGCCATCAATTGCGCGCCCATGCGTTTGGCTTTGCCTTCTGCGCGAATATAGTCAAAGGCGACCGGCGTGCCGCAGGCAATGCAGGTCGCGCCTTTGCGGTTGACCGTGCCCTCGGGGCCAACCCCTTCGCCCTGGTGCACAACATAAGAAATTTGACGGGTTTGCGGGTCAACCTGCGGCTCAATCCAGGCTTTTCTGCCCTTTTTCTTGCTCAGGTCAAATTTATTTGCAAGCGGCATCTGTGCGCCGCAGGCCGGGTTCGGGCATTTGACGGTGCGCGCCCAGAGCCAGGCGATCACGGTTTCGCCGCTGCACTTTGGATACAGATGCCCGATCCGCTCCCAGGCGCGTTCGCGCATCCATGCGCCGTAATAGCGCACGTCGGCCGCCAATCCGGCCGCGCCCTGCCACTCGATGTCAAGCGGAAGGTTCGTCGTCACGGCTTTCGCCGTTTTTAAATCGCTGAAGCGATTACTACGAACCCGGTCTTGCGGATTGACCGGCGGCCGGTTGGCGAATTTGGGCGGGATTTCGATTAAGGCTTTGTTGATCATAACCGCCACCGGATTCAGGTCGCTGGCGTGCGCTTCCAGGCCCAGGCGCTGCGCTTCCAGCGGAATGCTGCCGCCCCCGGCAAAGGGATCGAGCAGCGGAGGCGGATTGCCGCCCGTGGCAATGCGAATTAACTCGCGGGCTTGCTCCAAAATCGTTGCATTCGTGGTGCTCTCCCATTGCACGAGTTCTTCGATAAAATCAAACAAACGCTGGCGCGGCGTGTCGTTGACCGCCGCATTCTTGCCGCGCCGCAGCCTGCGGCAGGCCGCCACAAATTCCGGCCGCGCGTCCGGGTCGTCCGGGTCGTCCACCAGGGAAGCGAAAATCACGGCCCGGCAGGTCGCCAATGGTTTCCGCGACCACCACAAGTGCAGGGTGCTCGGGTGCCCGTGCCGGATCGATTTCTCGCGGGCCGAGGCCTCGTTAATGGCCTCTAAAGGTAACGCGACTTCAATCAGTTTTTTGCGCATATTCTTACATTTTTTTCGGTCACGCTCTTTGCCCTGAAAGGGCAGGGGGATACAGCCAGATGTTTCAACGTCTGGGCAGAGGCATCCGCCCTATCTTCGCCCTGAAAGGGCGGCGGAATTCCCCACGCCGTCCCATCGCCCCTTCAGGGCGAGACAAGGGAGATGTCCCCGCTCCAGAGGTTGAAACCTCTGGCTGTAACCACGCCCCTTTCAGGGCAAAGAGCGTGACCGAATTATTTTCTTCATCTTCATCAACCTCTGGACGCCGGAACCCCTCATTCTCCGCCCTGAAAGGGCGGCAGAATGCCCACGCCGGGCGTCCTGTGCGCCCATCGCCCCTTCAGGGCGAGACGAAGGAGATGTCCCCGCTCCAGAGGTTGAAACCTCTGGCTGTAACCCGCGCCCTTTCAGGGCAAAGAGCGTGACCGAATTATTTTTTTCATCTTCATCAACCTCTGGACGCCGGAACCCCCTCATTTTCCGCCCTGAAAGGGCAGCGGACTGTCTATCGCCCCTTCAGGGCGAGGAAAGGGGGATTTCCCCCGTCCCAGAGGTTGAAACCTCTGGCTGTAACCCGCTGCCCTTTCAGGGCAAAGAGCTTTACCGAATTAATTTCT
The DNA here is from genome assembly GCA_040772385.1 of Candidatus Vecturithrix sp. Classification (GTDB taxonomy): domain Bacteria; phylum Moduliflexota; class Moduliflexia; order Moduliflexales; family Moduliflexaceae; genus Vecturithrix. Next base: position 3,071,210 of record JAXGYF010000001.1, read on the forward strand.
TAATCTTCATCATCCTTTGGCTCTATCCTCCTGCCCTTTCAGGGCAAAAACGTTACTGCAACCGCTACGCGGTAAAAAGACCGCTGCGTAACGTGAATTCCTCCTCGGAGCAGCTCCCCAATTCCTGTAGTTCCTTCAGATCATAATTCACGCTGGTCACGCCGAAGTCGGGTTCTTTGGCGAAGGGGCGGCGAATATAGCGCGGCGGATGCGGCTGACCGTTTTCGATTTCCACAATGGCCAGAATATACTGGCCTGGCGCGTTCAGGCCGCACAAGATTTCGTTGCGGGTGACGGTGACGGTGCTTGCGCCGGCGCGCCGGCCTTTGACCTCGATAAAACGCAAACGTCCGGTTTGCGGGTCAAGGCTTTCGATGTCATAGCCTAAGTTCTCTTTGCTCACATCTTTGGGATGATGTCCCAGGTTCGTCTCCGTTTGCAGCACGGCCTGCATCGCAATCGCTTCCGTGATTTTGAGGTCCAGCAGTTCCGGCGGCGTGCGGTCGCCCAGCAGCAGCCCGATGGGCAGCACCAGGGCCGCACCGATGATCACCGGCGGCGCGGCCGAAATCCGGCGTTCCGACTGCAATTCTTCCGTGCGCCGCTTGAGGCGCGTCGCCAGGTCCTCGGCCCGCTGCCGGGCCCTGGCCGCATTCAACTTCACATTCACCTTGCCGGACTTTTCCTGCTGGCGCAGTTCCGTTGCCCGCCGATCCCAATAATTAATCTCCTTCGTCAAACGTTCATACACGGCCGCCAGAGTTTTGTCAATCAATTCCTCTCTCCGTTTCCGCACCCGCTCCAAATGCCGCGGCGTCATCGCCTCAATCGCATACCCCAACACCCGCTCCTCCAACCCCTCCCACCCCTCGAATTCCTCCAAAAATTCCTGCTCCGCAAAAAATTCTTGCTTATATACCATTCCTGTAGTTCCCGGCCGATAATCCAAATACGGCGCGTACCCGCCCGCCCGGATTTGCCCGTCCCGGTCAATCTCCACAAAGTGCACTTCCCGCGAGATCACGCGCTTTGCGCCATCCGAGCCGACCCGCGCATCCTGGATATTCTGCTCTAAGAAGTAGAGCAGGCGCGGCGTTCTGCCCGCATCCGCGGGATCAACCAGCACGGTCCCGCAGCGCAGGGTTTCACGGTGTTTGTCGAGAATCAGATCAATCAGGGTTTGCAAGAGCGGATGTCCCGGACAGATAAAGTCCGCCGGGGCCATGCCGGGCTGGAACATCAGGGCTTTGTCAAAACAGACCCGTTCATAGCTTTCCCAGACTGGCGGGGTAACGCCGAGTTCTTTTGCGCGGCTGCGGATCAGAGCCGGTACGTAACTGATGTAGAAGCGTCCGGGTTCGCGTTCCCGGATTCCTCCGCCCAATTTTTCAAAGGCTTCTAAAAAGAACGATTGGATATAATAGGGTTGCAGGCGCCGGGCCGCATAACGTTCCATCTCTTCGCGCACGCGCACAATCTGCGAGGTATCCATGGTTTCCGCGGCCAGAGATTGGGTTTCCAGCAGTGCGCGGATGCGGTCGCGGTCCACCGCGTGATCCACAGCCTGTTCCAAACGCGCGCGGACTTCAGGCCGGTCGCCGTAGCGGATCGCTTCGACCAACAGGGTGCGCAAGGGCGTCTGTTCGAATAATTTGCCCAGCACGTCGAACACCTTGCCTTGCAGGGAATCGCTTTCGGCCGCTAACTTGTGCAGCAGGCGTTCATAGACATAGCCTTCGCGGGTCTCTCTGGACACTAAATTCCAGAGATGACAGACTTCGGTCTGGCCGATGCGATGGATGCGTCCGAAGCGCTGCTCCAGGCGGTTCGGATTCCAGGGCAGGTCGTAATTGATCATCAGGTGCGCGCGTTGCAGGTTCAGCCCTTCGCCGGCCGCATCGGTCGCCAGCAGAAAATAGACCTGCGGGTCGTTGCGAAAGCGATCTTCAATCGCCCGGCGTTCCTGGCGCGGGACGCTGCCGTAGATACTCACCAGCACATCATCGCGGCCAAACAAGGTACAAATCTGGGTACGGAGATATGTGAGGGTGTCGTAATGTTCGGTAAACAGCACTAATTTGCGGCGCTGGCCGTTGGCGTCGAACATCTGCTGCTGTTCTTGCAGCATGGCGGCCAGACGCCGCCATTTGTGATCGGTTCCGCTCTGCCGCAGCCGGTACGCCAGGCGTTCGAGCCGCGCTAACGCGTCAATCTCGGCTTGCAGCTCGGCCATTGTCAATGCGGCCGTGGCGTTATCCATGATTTGTTCTTCGATCTGTTCCGCTTCTTCGGCCGGCGCGTCGTCGAGATCGGTAAGAAAGTCTTGATCATAGGAAACCCACCCCTGACCCCTCCCAGGAGGGGAAACCCACCCCTGCCCCCTCCCAGGAGGGGAATTGAGGTCTGTCAGGCGTTTTTCCAGGCGTTCGCGCCGGCGTTTGAGGGATTGATAGATCGCTTCCGGCGATGAGGCCAGGCGGCGCTGCAGAATCATCAGCGCAAACCCGACCGTGCCTTTGCGCTGGTCATCCAACAGTTGCTCAACGCGATTGAACTCTTCGCGCACATAGTCTGTGACGGCCTCGTACAACTGTTTTTCCTCGGGCGACAGGGGATAATTGACGGTATAGGCTTTGCGTTCCGGGAAGAGGGGCCGGCCGTCGAAGCGGCGCAGGTCTTCTTTCATCATGCGGCGCATGATGTCGGAAACCTCGGCTTTATGCACGCCTTCGCGGAAACGGCCTTCAAAACGATCCGTGTCCAATAACGCCAGAAAGAGTTGAAAATCTTCTTCCTTGCCGTTGTGCGGGGTGGCGGTCATCAGCAGAAAATGCCGGGCAATCCGGCTCAGGAGTTTGCCTAATTTATAGCGTCTGGTCTCTTGCACGTCCCCGGCCCAGAAATGCGCCGACATTTTGTGCGCTTCATCTACAATCGCCAGGTCCCACTCGCTGCGGCGCAGTTTGTCTTGCAGATTTTCATCGCGGGCGATCTGATCTAAGCGCATAATCAGCCAATCCTTCTCTACAAAGGGATTGCCGCTGAGCGAGGTTTCCACGGTTTCCCGCGTCAGAATGTCGAAGCGGAGTTGGAATTTGAACCAGAGTTCATCCTGCCATTGGGCGGCCAGGTTGCCGGGGACGCAAATCACGCAGCGCCGCACGTCGCCGCGTACCATCAGTTCTTTGAGCAGAAGTCCGGCCATGATGGTTTTGCCTGCGCCCGGATCATCAGCCAGCAGAAAACGCAGGGGCTGGCGCTGCAGCATATCGCCATACACGCCGGTAATCTGGTGCGGCAGCGGTTCGATCAGCGAAGTGTGCACCGCCAAAACCGGGTCGAACAGGTGCGCTAACCGAATGCGGTAGGCTTCGGCCGCCAGCCGGAACTGCGCGCCGTCCGCCGTGAAACGCCAGACGCGCTGCGGCGCGGCGATTTCCAGCAGCGTTTCATCCGCGCGGTAGAGCAATTGCGTTCCGGGCTGCCCGTCCTCGCGTTTGTAATAGATTTCCACAGCCGTTGAACCATACCATTTCGTATCAACAATGGTGACCACCTGCCCCGGAATAATCCCTTTGACTTTTTTGCCCGGTTTCAAATCCGCCAATGCTGTCATAGGCTGCTGCTCCTTCATTAACAGGACTTTCGCACCCCACCCCTGCCCCTCCCCTGAATCAGGGGAGGGGAGAAGATCTCGGCGGTATCTCCCTTCCCTGAATCAGAGGAGAGGAGAAGATTGCGGCTCTATCTCCCTCCCCTGATTCAGGGGAGGGGTGGGGAGGGGTAAGTAAGTCCTGTTAAAAAACAATTGCCGGACCAATCAGGAACGAAATGTCATCAGAGGTTGAATGTTCCATGTATTCGAAGCGGGTGGTAATGCCAAAGCGTCGCGTCAGAAACAGGTTGCCGCGAAAACGGGCGACATGATAGGCGTCGTCACTATCGAGGACGTCTTGATAATAATATTTCAGATACGCGCCTAAAAATCGCCAATTCCACCCAATCGTCAAGCCATATAACATGGCATCGTCAGTTCTGTTGCCATACGTCGTTTCAATTTTTTCCGAAGTCCAGCCAAGATACGGGTTCAGATACATGCCCCATTCAGGCAGCCCGATCCGAACGCCAAGTTTCGGGAGAGGAGTTTTGACTGTAATTTCGTTCAACTTTGTCTCGATGGTATGATAAATGTATCCCAGCCCCAGATTGAGTGTGACGCGGCTTTCGGGGTTGTAATAATAGTTGGCAAATACCACATTGCCAAATACATCCGCGTCATTCACGTCAGCCCAAAACACAAAATTGTTGACCGTAAAATGTTTGGTGCTCCACAGCGCAAACACGCCGTATTCGGGTCCCGTATCTTTGAGTTCAATCGGTTCACCTCGCATCCCGCGTGACTGTAGGGTGTTTCGGTCAAATCCAATCAATGGCGCCACGACAAAGACATTGCGGCTGTGACCGGACATGGATTCAGGCACATCTTCATCCGCACTCGCTTGAGGAAGGCCAAAACCCATCAAAATTCCGATCAACATGCTGAATAGAACAAATAGAATCGTTTCGCTTTTTGTGTGCATGCAAAGATTCCTCCGGAATATCAAGTTATTCACACTATAATCCTAAGTGATTATGAATAAACTTTCTCAGTTTTGGCAGACCGAGAAACCGAGTTTTTTCAAAAAACCCGGTTTCTGATGTGCAGAAAAATTATTGATAATCACTTATGAATTGCCCATAACGCACAAATTTTACATAATATCTACAGATATGGTTTCTGAACAAGGCTGTCAAGTAATATGTTGTTTACATAATTAACTATCGGAGTTCAAAAACATTCGATTATTCGATCTGTCACAACTCACATATTTCATGAATGTTTACTTATTTCAGGTTTGAAGAATTTTTCGATTGACAAACATTTATTGATCTTGTTATCGTGCTTGCATCCACAAGATCACAATCTGAGCCGATCTTGAATTCGCTCTGGACATAATCGTTTTGTAATACAAGGAAGACGCTATGAAAGAGAAATTTTCCGAATGGGACTTTTTTTCTCCGGATGGATATGTGTTAGGATTTCTGGGAATCGGAATGGGGTGTCTTCTTCTCGCCCTACCTTATAACATCATGGGAATACCTTCATACTGGTGGTGTTATCTGTATTTTGTCATTGCAAGCGGAAGCTGCGGTTATCTGTTTCTGCTGGGGTACGTAAAGTATCAACACGCCTGGAAGAAGAAACGGAAAGAAAACATCCCTGTTTCGTTTGTATATCAACTTTCTGAAGCTTCGCATTCCGCTCAGCACCTGAATGAATTGCTTGCCCATATTCATCAAATTCTCGCGGAATTCATGTCAGCTCGTAATATGTATATTGCTTTGCTCGATCCAGCCACTGACGAGTTGAGTTTTCCCTATTTTATTGATGAGTATGACACTCCGCCGCGTTCCAGAAAACAGGGAAAAGGGTTAACTGAGTATGTTTTACGAACAGGCAAACCCACAGTAATTTCACCTGCACTATTTGAAAGGCTAAGGCAGCGAGGAGAAGTTGAATTAATAGGAACGCCAGCGGTGTATTGGCTAGGGGTACCGTTAAAAATTCACCAGCGCACAATCGGAGCCCTTGTCGTGCAAAGCTATGTGGAAACTCTGCGGTATGGAGAGCTCGAAAAAGAGATGCTAACGTCTGTCGCCCCTTGTATTGCGATGGCGATTGAACAAGTTCAAGCTGAGGAAAAGCTTCGAAGCGCGCAAAGCGATCTGGAAAAACTGGTGGAACAGCGAACCGCAAAACTACTCAAAGTGTATGAGCAGTTAGCCGCTCTGTATGAAGTCGGACACACAATCACCGCTTCTTTACACCTGGATCAGGTCTTGAAGACGATTGTACAAAGTACGACAGAGGTTCTAGAAACGGATACTGCTGTGATTTTTTTGCGAGATGAAGCAGATAACACGTTGCATGTTCAAGCCGGGTATGGAGTGAGTCAGCATTTACTCCATATCATTGAATCGCAGCAAGAGCAGCATATTACCCTGCAAGTTTTGCATACCGGACAATCACAGATTAACAATAACATGTCAGTTCCCCCCTGGTTCCTTTCTGATCCTGGCATTCCGCTGGCGTGCGCCAGCGTGCCTTTATGTCGCGGCGACAATATACTTGGCACTTTAGATGTTTACAGTCAATCCGGAACGAAGGTCTTTACGAATTACCATGTCCAATTACTGGAAATGTTGGCCAGTCAGGCCGCGATTGCCATTGAGAATGCTCGATTATATGAAGGGCTTCAAAAGGGGAAAGAACAATTAGAGTTGCAGGTCCAGGAACGAACGGCTGAACTCATGTTGGCTAACAGTCGCTTACGTCATGAGATTCATGAACGGGCACGAGCTGAAAATGCCTTAACTGAAGAACGTAATCTGTTACGAGCCTTAATTGATCATCTGCCGGATTATATTTATGTCAAAAATTCGCAAAGTCAATTTTTGACAGCCAATCATGCGCTGCTCCGTTTGATGAGGGTCCTTACGGTTGAGGAAGTGCTTGGCAAAACCGATTTTGATTTTTTCCCTCGTAATCTCGCTGAACAATATTATGCTAGTGACCAGGAGATCCTGACATCCGGGCGACCACAAATCAATCACATAGAAACGATTATCAATCAGGAAACCGGTGTCACAGAATGGTTACGTATGACTAAAGTTCCCTTCCGAGGCGGACAAGGGGAAATCCTCGGTCTAATAGGCATCAGTCATGACATTACCGAACTCAAACGGACACAAGAGCTTTTACAACAGCATAACCGGGAATTGGAATTGCTGAACCGCATGAGTGAACGGTTTCAATCCTGTGAACGTGAGGATGAAACTTATCAAATTCTTATGGATATGTGTCAACAACTTTTCCCCGATGATTCAGGCTATTTAGCCCTGGTTGATGAATCGCGGACGCGGCTGACGCGTGTCGCCTCCTGGGGAAAGTGTTCATGTGATCTGCCTGCTCATGCTGAGGTCGAGTGGGGATGCCAGCAGAGGCAACTTCAAGTAAATACGCCGGATAATGCAGATCAGGAATGGGCGTATCACTCCTTTTCGCTTCAGGCAGGACATCTCGTTACCCCGATTCTCAACGTGGGTGAGCAACTTGGCGTACTCTCGTTATATTCTCAAAACGGACATCAAAAACACCAGCAAATCGAATCTTTCAGAAAATCAAAGCAGATGCTGCTCCTGAGAATTGTGGAACATTATGCTTTGTCTCTTACCAATCTGAGGTTACGCGAAAAGCTCCGCCTGGAATCCATTCGCGATTCTCTCACAGGTTTATATAACCGTCGTTATATGGAAGCGGCGTTGAAACAGGAAAGCGCGCGGGTGAAACGCCATAAAAGCCTGTTTGGTATTATCATGCTCGATCTCGATCATTTCAAAGCATTTAATGACCGCTATGGCCATAATGTTGGCGACGCGGTGCTTCAAGAACTCGGCAAATTTCTGACAAGCAATATTCGCGGCGAAGATGTTGCCTGTCGTTATGGCGGAGAGGAATTTCTCCTGATTTTATCCGGAGCTTCTTTAGGCAATACCAGACAGCGAGCCGAACAACTCTGGCTCAAACTGCGCGACTTCAAAGTGATTTATCGGGAACGGCAATTTTCAATGACGGCCTCAATTGGCGTTGCCGCCTTACCCTATCATGGCCCCGAGGTTATGGATGTTGTCAAAGCTGCTGATGACGCTCTGTATCTTGCCAAGGCCCACGGGCGAAATCAAGTGGTTGTCGCGCCTTATGAATCAATCATTGACTCAACAACTTCGTTCCCAGAGTAATAAAAAATTATGAAATTCAATTTCTGAATCTGCGCCGGAATTTCTGAGAGGAATCTTTCATGTCAAAAACAATAAAGAATCTTTCCTTAAAAGCCGATCATGAGAATTCAACATATTTCCTTGCTAATTGCCTGAAAAAGTGAAATTTTTTTTAGAAATATGATGTGACGAGATATTCTGGCATCAACTTTGAATATACAATGTAAGGAAAGTAACAACCACGGACATTATTTCCCGGAAGATCCTGATGAAAAGTGGAGTCCTGAAAGTAAATGCTGCGGGTTTCCCTCCTCCCGCCGGCATTTATCTTCTTCCTGTCTAAACTGGGATTTCACATCAGCAGGTTATCTCCGGTTAGTCCCATAGTTTCCGTTCGGTTCAGGGGTATGCCCCCCTTATCCCTGTTTACCGACGGAAACTATGGGGAGTAGATACGATATGAAAGGACAACAGAAAAAATTATTCGGCATTGTTTTGATGGCTCTTTTCATAATGGGATTGACAGGATGTGAGTCGGAGCGGAATACCGATCCCATTCTCCCCGGAGAGAAGGCCATACTAGTGATTTCATTTTCACCAGATCCGGTGTATGAAACTTCAACGGGTAAATTTAAATATATCATTTTTATAGATGAAGTCAATGATACCGGAGCGACGATTACCTCTATAAAATTAGAAACTATAGATGGAGACGGAAATGTGACCGATACAGATAGGCACAATGAAAATTGGGTTCGCAATACATTCGGGACATCTTATATTGAACCGATGGGACGCCTGATGGCCAACATAGAACTAAATGCTGCATACGGCAGTGCAAGAGAGACCTGGTGGCTGCGAGGAAGAGATGATGAGGACAATTCGTTTGAATTTCAGGGATCAGTTGAATTAATCAGTCGTTAGCCTTCACGACCTTTTCATCCGAAGGATTGAAAAAAATTGCTTGCATTTTTTGTTGGGTCTGATACATGGTGAATAGAAACGAATTTATCCCACTATGGCTACGAGGATAACACGTATATTCACCATGGACCTTATGAAACATCAGCTATCGTATTGCCTGCAAAGCTTGTTCGCATGTCTTCACGTGCACTGTCGGAGGCGACGCCTCCTTTCTTTTTTTTGTTCTTCAGAGTTATCCCCCTCTCTCTTTTTTGCTTTTGTGCTGGTCGGAGTGTTTGTTTGCGCACCGGATGTGTGGTCCATCCTCCCTTCAGCTTATGCAGAATCCTCTCCGACACCTGATGTATTGCGTGAAGAAAGCGAAAAAACTGTGGAAGAAACTTCAGAGCTTTCCCTTTTTGAAAGCATTCCGGTTGTGGTAACAGCCTCTAAACGGCCAGAACGTATCTCTAAAGCGGCTTCGATTATTAGTGTGATGACGGAGGAAGACATCGAACAGATGGGGGCCAGAACCATTATGGATGTATTAGGAACCATTCCGGGAATGGAGATCGTACAAGATCGCAGCGGTCTTTCCCAGATTGCTGTGCGGGGCTTTGGTTCAGAGACTTCGTCAGGCGTTAAAATCCTGGTTGATGGGCATTCGCTCAATGATCCCCTGAGTGGAGGCGCAACCTGGTTTTACGATGATCTTCCCTTGAAAAACGTCAAACGTATTGAAATTATTCGCGGACCAGCTTCTGCGATCTATGGCGCGAATGCGTTTGTAAGTGTCATCAATATTATTACCAAAAGTGCACATGATATTGATGGGGTTGATGTGTCTATCGGAGCAGGCAATTTTCAGACCTTCAACCCTTCATTTCTTTTTGGAAAGATCATTAATGAGCTTGAAGTCACCTTATACGCCGACTATTATACGACTGAGGGCGCTGATCTTTCTTTTAAAGAGGATGCGCTGTCGCTTTATGATCGCTATACTGCTCTCGATGACATTGAGCCAATTTCCCAGGCTCCAGGAGAGTTTCGGGATACGCGGGAAAATTTTAATTTTGCTTATACATTGCGTTATCAGGGGTTCTCGCTGCGCGGCAGGTTTATGAACAAACAGCGTGAACCGTTTCTTCCCTATTTTACGGATTTAGCCGCGCTTAACACTACCTCCCAGGAGGACCTCGTCCATGCTTATACAGATATGGAATACCGCCGCTTTCTTACGGAACGGTTGGAACTCTGTACCAAAGCTTACGCTGGCTATTATCAGGTTGATAGACATGAACAATTTGCGCAGGGTTTGACAGTTTTTGACGCGGAGGGACAAATTTTCGGACGCTATCCAAACGGACTGATCACAAAAGTCTATGCCGAGGCCTATCGTATAGGCCTGGAAGAACAGATGAATCTGCGTTTGTTGAAAAATAATGATCTCAGTCTGGGAATTGCGTATGAATATTGGAAGATTCATAATGCCTCCTTTCTGACAAATTCAGCGAATCTCGAACTGGGATATTCTCCGAATGAACTGGTAAATATTGAAGATCTTGACTCAGCGATCGATCTAGCTGAATCCAGAACCATCATCTCGATCTTTGCCCAGGACACCTGGAAAATTCGTAATACGTTGGATCTGACGCTTGGATTGCGAGGCGATTTTTTTAGTGACATGGGCGGAGTCTTGACTCCCAAAGCCGGGATGGTGTATCAGGCGACGCCTTCACTGAATCTGAAAGCCTTGTTTGGCTCGGCCTTTCGTCTCTTATCCTTTTTAGAATCGGTGGATTCCGAATCCGATCAGGATACGACCGAAGAACTTCGCACGTTTGAAATCGGCGTGAGTTATCAGCCTTTGGATTGGTTACTAACTGAGATGAATTACTTTTATACGGATATTAATGAACTTATTCAGGTGGCAGAAGGAGAAGACACCGGGGCCTATCCGATTGAGACTACCCGAATTTATCAGAATATTGGGGGGATTGATGTGCATGGCGTGGAATTTGAGTTACAAGGCGCAAGTGCAAAGGAGATTGGATTGGGAATTATTCCCAGAATTATGCACACCTCTTTTCGCCTGAATTATTCGTATCAGGATGCCCGAGATGCGGAAACCCATGAAAAAATCCCCAATATTGCTCGTCATAAAGCCAATCTGGGCGTCGGATTCAAGCTTTCTGCTGAAAAACGTTCCGATGAAGGGGGGGTCAATACGCTCGGTATCTTCCGCACCTTTAGCGACGTGTTCTCGTTATATTTCAATTTGTTACTGTGTGGGGAACGAGAACGAAGCGTTGATGATGTGCGTGGTCCACTCTCCGGATATCATGTTGTTGATATGACGCTCACAACCCATGATCTGTTTCATAAAGGGGTTAATCTTTCATTCTCCATCAAGAACATGCTGAATAACACATACTATGATCCAACGCCTGAATTAAGTGCAGATACGTGGCAGACAACAATTGTCGGCGATTTCCCGCATCCCGGACGGATGTATGTTCTTGAACTCCGGTACACATTTTAACACCAACGCATGAAAATATTGCACCAGAGCAAACACAGAGATGGTCTCTTGACAGATATCACGCTGAGGTTCGTGTATGGAATCGGGATTTTGATGATCTTGATGCCCGCAATACAAGGGTGGCCTGCTGAACTATTCGCAGAGCGCGAGATAACTATTGCAATTGTGCAACCCCAAAACGTAGAGGCCTACCAGGAAGCCGTCAAGGGATTTCTCACGACACTGAAAAAAAATTTTTCTTTGCCAGTGAATATCATTGTGTATGATAGTCCTGAAGGATTATATAAGACCCTCAAAGCACCGTCCGATTCAGGTGAGCAGGTGAAAATAGATCTGATTGTTACCATTGGAACAAACGCTACGGCCGACGTTTCCAGGGCAATTCAACATATTCCGATTGTATTTTCAATGGTTCTTGATCCTGATGCCATGGTTCAGCATCGCCGTGATATGGTAGGAGCTTCTTTAAATATTCCTGTAGAAGTTCAACTGAAATTCATCAAGGAAGTTTTGCCAGCCGCTAAAACGGTCGGTGTCATTTATGATCCCAGCCGAAACACTGAGTATGTGCAGCGCCTCAACGCAATCAGCGCCTCCTTTCACTTCCGAATCGTATCTTTGCCGGTGACATCTCAAAAAGATATTCCTCAGGCGTTAAACAGCGTGAGAGCAAAATCAGACGTGTTATTAGGCATCGTTGATAATACCGTTTATACCTCGCGCACGACCGAATTTATTATCCGATTCACGGTTCAGGAACAACTGCCCTTTATCGGTTTGTCGCTCTCCTATGTCAAAGCCGGGGCTTTATGCTCTCTGGTGTTTGACAATTATGATATTGGGCGCCAAACCGCAGAATTGGTTCAAAAAATTTTGTCGGGCGCCTCGCCCACCACACTTCGAATCACAGTTCCTGAAAAGCTTAATATTGCGCTGAACCTCCGTACTGCAAATATTATAGGAGTCCCTATTCCAAAGCAGATCCAGCGCAATGCCGCGATTGTGTATGAGTAGAAAAAAACAGATCACGCTCAACCAAATTTTTACGATTTCTCTTACGCTGTTTGCCTTGTGTCTGATTGGCGCAGTGACCTGGTTTTTTTATCGCCAGCAATATGCCGTGCTTTCAGGAGAATTCCAGCGACATGGACGCGCGCTGGCGGAAAATCTGGCCTATAATAGTGAATATGGATTGTTATTTCTTGATCTGAATGGACTGGAAAAATTAGTGGACGGGGTGGTGCAGGATCGAGACGTCCAGTTTGCCATGATCGTTAATACTCAAGGAGTGCTTGTTGCTGAAAAAGCTTTAAGTTCTCTGCCAGGGCGCCAAAAGAAAATTCAAGAGCGGGTAACGGAAATTCTGGATCTCTTACAAGCCGGAAGCGATCAGCCGCGTCCGCCCACGCTCTACTTTACCGAACATTATGAAGGGTTGTACCATATTTTTGCGCCCGTTTTTGTCCCGACCGTTGACATTGATGTAGAAAGCCAGGCCATTGCAGATACGCTTCCTTCAGCATCTTCGCCGCCAGATCGATCTGAACGTCGAGAACTCCTGGGGCTCGTCGTTGTAGGAATCTCTTTCGAACGCGTCACCACGTTTTTAAAAGAAATCCAATATCAGGTGTTGGGACTTGCCCTGTTCATTGTTGTCCTCTCAATTATCGTTTCCCGCTTTCTGGTCAATACCATTAGTCGTCCGATTGAAACGCTGGCTGAAGGGACGCGCCGGATTGCACGCGGCGATTTGACCCAGGAGGTGCATATTCGCACTCCGGGAGAAATCGGTGAACTCGCAGACTCTTTTAATCACATGATGCACGATTTACAAGAGTCGCGCCGGGAACTAGAGCTGTGGGCGCAAACGTTGGAAAACAGAGTACGAGAACGCACGCATGAGATCGAAGAGAAAAATCAACGCTTAACCGAATTGATTGAAAAAATGAAGCGTATTCAGGAACAACTGGTCCACTCCGAGAAAATGGCGTCGCTAGGGCAGCTTGTCGCAGGTATCGCCCATGAAATCAATAATCCTGTCAATTTCATTTCTTCCAACATTACTCCCCTGAAAAATTATGTGGGCGAGATTAAAACCTTAATCAACCTGTACGATCAGAAATGTGCATTACCTGATCACGCCCGGAACGAGGTCGAACAATATAAAACTAACATTGATTTTATCTTTCTGATTGAGGATCTTGATGATCTCTTGGATGATATGGAAACCGGGGCCAACCGTATTAAGCGGATCGTCCAGGATCTCCGCAATTTTTCCCGCCTGGATGAAGCTGAGTTGAAAGTGATTGATGTTCATGAGAGTTTAAATACTACCCTGAACCTTCTCGGGCATCTGTATGAAAAGCGGATTACAGTCCATAAACAGTATGGGAACGTTCCCCCCCTCGAATGTTATGCCGGACAACTCAACCAGGTGTTTATGAATATTCTGGCGAATGCTGCTCAAGCCTGTCCGGATAAAGGGAACGTCTGGATCGCCACGTGCAGCGACGCTACTCATACGATCATCTCTATTCGCGATGATGGAAAAGGGATATCGGAAGAGACGCTGCCTAAAATTTTCGATCCCTTTTTTACGACCAAAGATGTGGGCGAAGGGACGGGGCTGGGATTGTCTATTTCTTATGGGATTATTGAAAAACATCAGGGTGAAATTAATGTTAAAAGTCAGATTGGAATCGGAACGGAATTTTGCATTCGTATTCCACAGAATTTATCGCACACCCTGAGGAAAATAAAAAGTGAAAAGTGAGAATTGACGAACTTTACTCTTCCGCTAAATAGTCAATTTTCAATTCTCAAAAGCCAGAGGTATGGAAAAACAGACGGTTTTATATGTTGATGATGATCAAGAAAATTTGCGAGCATTTCGACGATTATTTCGCAAACATTATGAGGTGTTGATCGCCGAATCAGGGGCAGAAGGGTTGCAACTGCTTGAAGCGCATGCCCCGATTCCCGTGATTATTACGGATCAGCGGATGCCTGAGATGACTGGAATCGAATTCCTGGAACAGAGCATTCGGATTTCTCCTGACTCGATTCGTATGATTATCACTGGTTTCACTGATGTTCAGGCTTTGATTGATTCGATCAACACTGGACGAGTGTACCGCTATATTACCAAACCCTGGGATGAACAGGATCTGTATGTCACCATCAAACGCGCGGTTGAAAGTTACGAATTGAAAGCGTATAATGCTCAGCTTCTTCTTGATCTCCAGCATCAGAATGAGGCGTTAGAGCATTCTTACCAACAACTCCGGGAAACTCAGGACAAATTGATCGAGTCGGAAAAAATGGCCTCAATCGGTCGCCTGGCGTCGCGTATCGCACACGAATTGCGTAATCCGATTCAGGGGATCCGTATGGGTATTGAGTGGCTTAAGCAGGATTTGCATCAGGATCAGCGCTTTACCACGACTCTTCAGCATATTGATCAGGAGATCCTTGCCGTCAACACCATAATCCAGGATTTGCTGGAATATGCGCGCGATATGAAATTTGAATACGCCGAAACCGATCTGCATGCCCTGCTTGATGGTATTCTGTTCAACCTATCCGAAAAACTGGCTGAACGCGATATTACCGTTCAGACCCACTATGGCGAGGTTGGGATAGTCGTTGCTGATGGCATCCGCCTGCGTCAGGCTTTGCTCAATCTGATACAAAATGCTCTTGAAGCGATGCCGGAAAAGGGGACATTAACCCTCTCCGTCCTTTTACAAGATGAACTGCAGATCGCAATCATCATTCAGGATACTGGTTGTGGTATGAGCCAGGAACAACAGCAGCGTATTTTTGAGCCATTTTATACAACCAAAGACAAAGGGGTTGGACTTGGTATGTCGATTGTACACAAAATTATTGAAGCCCACGGCGGCAAAATTCAGATTGAAAGTCAGCCAGAACAGGGAACCCGTTTTATCCTTTTGCTTCCTATTAAACAGTGAGGACAGGAAAATCAATTGCATTATTCGCTTGACGAAACCAGGAGAGTTCTTTACAAGTTTTCAATGGGAAGGAACAAATTATTGTTGCCATTGTTGATCTGTTATGGAGGATTTCATTGATTTATGAGTGCTGAACCGAATAAAGATATTCCGGAGAAACCGAAACCATCGAAAGGGTCAGGGTTTTCCCTTTGGATTGTCTTGTTAATCGTCGTGGGAGCTGTGGTCTTGTATCATTTTATCACGCTCCAGGATGAGACCATGCTGTATAGCGAATTTAAACAGCATCTGCACGCAGGCAGAGTGTTGCGTGTGTTTATCGGAGAAAAGACATTAAGTGGTGAATTGAAACAATTGAATCCGGATCAGGAACCGCTGACGTTCACCACGTTAAAAATTGAAGACCCGGACTTGGTCAAAATATTAGAAGCGCAGAAAATCGAATATTCGGGCAAAGACACGCATTCCTGGCTTGTAAATTTTTTGAATTGGGGGCTGCCGCTTGTGTTGATTGTGTTCATCGGACTCATGATTATTGGACGCATTGGCCCGGGGAGCAGCATTATGTCGTTTGGGAAAAGTCGGGCTCGCTTTTATGAAGAAGATGAGATGAAAGTGACTTTCGACGATGTCGCCGGAATTGATGAGGCCAAAGAGGAATTGATAGAAATTATTCAATTCCTGAGCAACCCTGAAAAATTTACTAGTTTAGGGGGAAAAATTCCAAAAGGGGCTTTGTTGGTAGGCGCGCCCGGCACTGGTAAAACCCTGTTGGCGAAAGCTGTTGCGGGCGAGGCCAAGGTGCCATTTCTCAGCATCAGCGGGTCGGCGTTTGTCGAAATGTTTGTAGGGGTTGGAGCCTCGCGTGTGCGCGATCTGTTTCACCAGGCCCAGCACAAAGCCCCGTGCATTATCTTCATTGATGAACTCGATGCTCTGGGAAAAACTCGGGGAGTCAATCCGGTAGGCGGTCATGACGAACGCGAACAAACTTTGAATCAACTGTTGGTGGAAATGGATGGGTTTGATAGCCGGGTGGGGGTGATCATCATGGCGGCCACGAACCGACCGGAAATTCTGGATCAGGCATTATTACGACCCGGACGCTTTGATCGTCAAATTTTTGTTGATCGACCGGATATTAAAGGACGCGAAGCCATTCTTCGCGTGCATATCAAAGAGGTGAAATTGGCAGAAAATGTTGATGTGAATGTGATTGCCGGACGGACACCGGGTTTTGTTGGAGCGGATCTGGCGAATGTTGTCAATGAAGCGGCGCTGCTGGCTGCGCGCCGGGATAAACAGGCGGTGGAAATGAGCGATCTTGAAGAGGCGATTGATCGAGTGGTCGCAGGTCTGGAAAAGAAAAGCCGGGTCATGACCAAAAAAGAAAAGGAACTCATCGCCTATCACGAAGCTGGACATGCTTTGGTGGCAAGTTTTCTGCCGAATGCCACACCGGTTCATAAGGTGTCAATTATTCCCCGGGGCCTGGCATTGGGCGTCACCATGTTTCTGCCCACAGAGGATCGTTATTTGATGACCAAATTGGAACTGCTTGATCAGATTGGTACTGCTCTGGGCGGGCGAGTCGCTGAGGAATTGACATTTCATGAAACGACCAGCGGCGCACGGGATGACTTGCGGCGGGCGACTGAAATCGCGCGTATGATGGTCACAGAGTATGGAATGAGTGAACAATTAGGATTAGTAACCTTTGAAAGTAATTATCGCTCGCCGTTTCTTGATGGTTATCCCTCTGTTGAAGGCGCGTATAGCGATACAACGGCGTATCAAATTGATCAAGAAGTGAAACATATTATTGATGAAACCTATCTTCGGGTCAGGAATATTCTGGAGCAGCATGTTGGCATGCTCGAAGAACTCGCTCAAGTACTCCTGGAAAAAGAAGTGATAGAGCGTGAAGAATTTGACCAGATTATCGGGAAAACTCCGTTAAAAAGTATATAATTTCTGTTTGCAAGGATGATCGTGGAGGGGATGAATCTTTTTCATTCCCCCTTATATCAGCATTTATTATGAAAAAGAACATCTACTCTCTCTGGTTTCTGTTGGGAATACTTGGATGTGCCCTTGTGCTGAGTTCATGCGCGTCGTTTCTGCGTGAATCTGAGGCGCCGCCAATTATCGAACATGATGTTTTTGACGTTTCCGTTCCGCTTCCCGGAGTTCCAGAAAACGTTGAAGTCAATCCGACGACAGGGAAAATTTATGTTGTCTATCGCGCGTATCCTGCTTTAACCGTACTTGAAGCACAAACTCTCCAGATACTCGCCTCAGTTCCCTTACCACAATGCTCGCATCGTATTGGGATTGATCATGTGAACAACCGCATCTACGTCACGAATAAACAGAAAGGTTCGATCTCAATTATTGACGGTGAGACATACACCCTGTTAAATACCCTGAAAGTCGGTCGCTGGCCCAATGGGATCGACGTCAATTCGCATACAAACACGATTTATGTTACTGACGAAAAACGGGCAATGGTTTCTGTTCTTGATGGCAAGAGCATGACCGTCGTTGGCACTCTCTCCGTGGGGCGATCCCCGCGCGGAATTGCCGTCAATAGTTCGCGCAACCTTGTGTATGTCGCTAATACAAAAGATGATACGGTTTCCATCATTGATGGGAATACGCAAGAAGTTGTAAATACTCTTCCTGTTGGAAGTCAACCGAATTATGTGGCAGTGGATTCTGGATTGGATAAAGCCTTTGTCTCAAATACGCAGAGTAATAATGTCTATGTGATTGACGGCGGCGATTTTCATCTGGTTGTCGGCGTGATCCCCGTGCAAGTGAACCCGTGGGGCTTAACAGTGGATGAAGCGCATAATTTGCTCTTCGTCACCAATACGAGCGATCATTCTCTGTCCGTTGTGCAGGCTCAGTCGCATCAGGTGCTTGTAACCAGCCCAACACAAGCGTTTCCGATTGACGTTGCGGTAGATGGTGAACGCAAGTTCCTGTATGCTATTCATCGTGATCGGCGGGAATTGTTCGCAGCTAAGATCCTGTACGAATAAACTTCATCAAGTATGTAAATTATCAACAAGATGAAAACAAAACCGTTACCTCTCTTACGGCCGCAACCATTGCCTGAATATTTTCCGAGGGAGTTTCAGGAGCAAGCGTACAGCCGGAGGCCAGAATAAAGCGACCTAATCGAGAAGAAACGTGTTGGGTTAAATTTGTAATGCTGGCAGTGACATCCTGGGGACGTCCATACAGCAGGATGCCAACCGGATCAATATTACCGATGATCGTGATATTTTGCGGCAAGCGGTTGCGGGCTGCCAGGAGATCAACCGCAGAATCGAGTTCAAGACTATGGGCATGACTTCGGCCCATGAATTCTAACAGTTGAGTAGTATTGCCGCAGATATGCAGAGTGGTAGGGATACCATACGATTGCAGTTCATTAAAGACCTGCTGTTGATAGGGCAAGGCGAATTTTTGGTACTTTTGCGGACCGAGCAGCATGGCCGGAGAATCGCCAGTGTTCAAAATATGCGCTCCGACCTGGGCCATGGCTTTGGCGTAACGAATGACTGTTTCCGTGCAGATGTCGAGTAATTGCTCCATAAACACCGGATCGTCGTACACATCCAGCATCACCTGATTGATGCCGCGTAAAGCGCAGGCCAGGGAAAATGGAGATTGATCGAAGTTTCCGATTACGGCAAATTGATCGTGTGCGCGGCGGGCAGCAATTTCCACAGCTTTGACCAGCAGGGGCAGCCGTCCGTCGCAATCTGGATCAGCCGGAACCAGATGATCGATCTGCTGTTTATCTGTTAACAGCGGCGTGGTTCCCTGAACCGGTGCATCTTCAGCATATTGCACTGGCGCGCCCATAGCCTCAGCGGTGACCCAGGTTTCGGCTGAAATGTAGATACCGTCATATTGAAAACGTTCGCGGCAGGCGAGACGTGAATCGGCCAGCGTTTCCGGCGACTTCAGTTCTGCACTGATTGTCATGCCGTTGAGTCGGGCTGCGGCCTGACCAATGATCGGCACCACTGGGATTCTATCCGGAGGGGTTCCCTGAAGTACTGCATATATGCGTTCTAATGAAGTCATCAGTTTTTTTCTATCACCACGCCAGGAGTACAAAATTTAGGTTGCTTTTATGAAACTGAGTTTTTTTATGCAATAGTTCGGACAGTTTTCGTGTGACCCCCTTTGTCCCCCCGTAAACGGGGGGAAACTGGAGATGGGACGTCTCTTGTCTGCTTCCCCCCGCTTGCGGGGGGACTGAGGGGGGTGAGTGCAAAACTGTCCGAACTATTGGATCTTTAAACACCTGTTTTATGCTGACGGCTGGCAATACTTCTTCAGAATATCGCCTAACGGGTCAATCTCTTCAGCAGAATATCCCAGATGCGAATGTCGCCGCCAGCCTTCAGCATATTGAAATTTTACGGACATCTCTCCCACCTTTTCTGACATCTCGCGCATGGTGATCAGATAGGCGTTTAAGCCCTGACTTTCATCCAGCCATTGTTTCTGACTTGCATGACAGGCCAGCATCTGTTCTTTGCGATCAATCACGGACGTAATGTCCACATAAAAATCGGGCATAATCGGCCGCCGCAACTCGTCGGTCAAACCGTAAGGCATGGCGTGATACAAAGTCACATCCTGCTGAATTGCCTCTATTGGCGGAGAGGATAAATAATTTGGCATCCCACGGCAAAATGCCGCTGTGACACCGATACGCGAGGTATTGCTATGATCTTCCATGTAATCTTCAGGAGAGGGTAGGAACATAATATCAGGCTTAATCTGTCGCACAACGGCCGTGACTTTGCGAATCAACTCTTGCGTGTAAAAGACTTCCAGATCGTTGACCAGACTTTCGTGAAACGTCGCTCCCAGGAAAGATGCAGCTTGTTGCGCTTCCTGCCTGCGGAGACGCACAATTTCCTCGGGACGATGAATAGTTGTCCCACAACTGCCATTGGCCAGATTCATATAATGCAGATCGCAGCCAGCTTTTTTCAGCAGCAGTAAGGTTCCCGCCATCATAAACTCAATGTCATCCGGGTGACATCCCAGGGCAAATATTTTCATAGGAAATGTGTTTGAGTGTTTAGGCGTTTCAGGGTTTCGCATATTCTTTCGCTGTAGGCGATATACAAAACGATCACAGGTAAAGCTCTCACATGCTTACCCCCCCAACCACCCCAATACTCAAATTCAGTGCATTTCAGCGTCACAGGTCCCGATGCCGGGACGATAATAATTGAATTGGACATTCGGATGTTCGGCTAGCAAGGACATGGGGACAGAGCTGTCGGGCAATTTCTTGGAGATCATAAACGCGGTTAAGCGCATCCCAAAGGGGTTATCATGCATTCCGGCCTGCCAGATCGAAACTTTTTCGGATTTCCAGGTTTCCACCGGCCCGACGCTAATCGCTTGCGACGGCACGTTGGAAACCACGCCGCCGCCGGAGGTGCGAGCGTTCTGAATAATTGTCATCGGGTGCAGATTTACAATGCGCGCGCTGAATTGCCGATATTCTTCCGGCGAAGGCGGATTGTCCTGATATTTGCCCGCGCGTTTGATCGGGTCGTTAAATGCCCAGTGTTTGACCTCCCCCTGGCCGCCTTGCATTACCAGACAGCGCACCTCGTTAAAGGATGTTGAATATTCTTCGATATGGCTTTCGGTGAGAAAGTGCAGGTGTTCATCCGGCATTCGCAGTTTTTTGTCGATACGATTGAAACAGAGATCCAGATCCGCTTTCGCAAAGCTCAGTGGATGGGTGATCGGAACGGCTTTGCCATCCAGATACC
The DNA here is from genome assembly GCA_040772385.1 of Candidatus Vecturithrix sp. Taxonomy (GTDB): domain Bacteria; phylum Moduliflexota; class Moduliflexia; order Moduliflexales; family Moduliflexaceae; genus Vecturithrix. Next base: position 3,092,272 of record JAXGYF010000001.1, read on the forward strand.
ATTCATCCATGCCCCAAAAATGGCCGTGACGCACATCAATTTGCAAATCATTGACGATCTGAGCCACGAGCGGCAACTGTTCTGTCGGCCCAATCGGACCGCAGATTCCGGTCGGTTCATGTTCGGTGGCTTGCTGCCAGGCCCGAACATATTCCAACGCTTCTGCGACGTAAAAGGATTCCAGGGTGTCATAGAATTTCACCGTAAACCCCGGTCGTGACAATTGCAGTAAATCCTCTACGTTTAATTTCGCCGCATCATTCAAAATCTGTTCATCCAATGTGGTATAATCCCACCAATCCGGTGCAACTTTACTGATAGTTCTCATTCTCTTCCCTCCTTTTAAAAAACAAAAAAGAAAAATCTGTCTAATCTGAGCAATCTGTGGTTTCAAAACTCTTTAAAAATCCTGGCGGTTGGCGTGCCCGGGGCCTGCATGTCGAGATCGAGAAAATAGCCGAAGGGGGTTTGATGGACGTCGTAATCGGCGTTGACCAGGCGGCGTTCTGCATTCGCTAACAAGGTGCGCGTGGCTTCCGGCGTGGCTTTACTCTCTGACAAATGTGCAAAGGAATGCAGGATGATCCGAGTAGTTCCATTCTTACGAGCCGCCCATTTGAGGTTTTTGATCAATTTCGTTTCCACAGCTGACAGGTGTTCCTCATCCTGACTTTCTACATGGATAAAGCCTACAAGCCCATGGTCAAGCGTATGTGTTTCGTGAATATCGGGAACGTTTTCCAATGCTTTGAGCGCGGTGATATAGGCAAACCGCTTCGTGTAGATCATCAACAATTTCATGCATCTACCTCAATCCCTAACGGACAATGATCGGCGCCCATCACTTCAGGCAAAATGAAGGCGGAGGTGACATGTTTTTTAAAGGCGTCATTTACAAAAAAATAATCAATTCTCCAGCCCACATTCCGTTCACGGGCACGGGCGCGGAAACTCCACCATGTATAGTGATCCGGTGCGGGATGAAACATTCTGAACGTATCCACATAACCATGGGTGATCAGTTTGTCAATCCAGGCACGTTCTTCCGGCAGAAACCCCGAAACCGTTTCATTTTCCTTGGGGCGCGCCAGATCGATCTCTTTGTGCGCGGTGTTCACATCACCACAGAGAATGACATTCTTCCCCTGTAATTGTATCTTATCAAGAAATGGCAGAAAAGCTTCGTAAAAATCCATTTTATAGCGTAAACGTTCTTCCGAAGCTTTACCATTCGGGAAATAGACGTTCAATACGGTAAAATGCTCATATTCAGCTACAAGCGTGCGTCCTTCATGGTCGAAGCGTTCAATCCCAAATCCGTAAGTGACATGTTTTGGCTCTTCTTTGCTGTATAAAGCCACGCCGCTGTAGCCTTTACGCTCGGCTGAGGCAAAATACACGTGGTAGCCGTCAACTTCGGTCAGCGATGCATCAAGTTGCTGCGGCTGCGCTTTGGTTTCCTGAATGCAAAAGATGTCAGGTTGTTCTTGTAAAAACCAGGTGAATCCGCCATTTTTTTGAAAAGCTCGTAACCCATTCACATTCCATGAAATCATTCGTTTTTTACTCATTATTATTCTCCCAAATGCTGTTTAATCGTCTGATACACCTTCTCTGTCAATGCCTCGTAGCCCAAATTTTCCGGGAAAATCGGGGGGAGAAATTGCACCCTCATTTCCTGATGAAACACCGGAATTGTTTTCCCTTTTGGCATCGCCTGATACGCGCCCTGAATCACGGCCGGAACAATAGGAATATTGAGTTCACAACTTAGAATAGCAAAGGTTTTTTTGAACTCCGCCAGCTTGCCATCGCGGGTCCGCGCGCCTTCGGGAAAAAGCACCATATTTTTCTTCTTGCGCAACACCTCCGCCATTTTTTGTAATGAGAGCTTCAGCTCACGATTGATGTCGACAATGATAACATTATGGTGATCGGCAAATAATCGCTGCCAGAATTTTCGGAAATGACGTTCCTCGGCATAAAAGTAGGTTTTCCGCAAGAGGTTGGCATCAAAACATTGCGAAATAATCATCGCATCCAGGTAACTCTGATGATTTGGAGTCAGAATGAATGGGGAATTTTTCAGATGTTCCAGGCCATTCACCGACAGACGAAAATACTGGTGCATCAGAAACTTTAAGACCTTGTTGCCCAGGGTATGGAACGGAGAACTCATGGGCAGGGATACGTTTACAGGTTCGTGCAAAATTTGATGCCAATTGATCCCTTCCGCCTCAAACTTCGTTTTCTTCTCGCGTACATAGTCGGCCAATTGTTCGACGGTGGGATGGCGCAGAATTTCATCATCACTGATATTCAGACCAAAGGTGCTCTGAAGGTAGGTGTGCAAACTCACTTTATCGAGCGAATCCAGCCCCAAATCAAGTTCTAGATGAGAATCGGGATAGATCGGATGTTTAGACTGCGCGTGTAGATATTCCTTAATATTCAGATATTCCGGGGAATCCGGTTCTTGTTCCCGAAGAGTGGTCCGTAAGGTTTTAGCAGTGAGTTCCGGCAATTGAAAGCGCCGGATTTTCCCTAACCGGGTTTTGGGAAGTTCTTCTTTGACCACTGTAAATTTCATGATCTTTTTGGCAGACGAGGCGCTATGATTGTAGGAATCTATGACATCCCAACGAAAGTGTTCTTCGATATGGTGAATTCCTTGCTCACTCGTTTTCTGAAAATTCGGGTAAATGACTGCTTGCAGCACGTTTTCATGTAGAAACACGCCGATTTCGCTAATGGTATCAAAGGTTTTCAGGAGTTTTATTTCGATTTCTTCAGGATTAATATTTTTGCCGCTCGGCAGCACGATAATATCTTTTTTGCGACCGGTCACAAAAACGTAATTTTCCTCATCCACATAGCCCAAATCTCCGGTGTACAGCCAGCCGTCGCGCAGGACTTGCGCAGTTTCTTCGGGGCGGTTGTAATAACCTTGCATAATGTTGCGGCCTTTGGCGGTAATTTCACCGTCAACAATGCGCACCTCGTTTTTGGGCAGCACCTGGCCGCTTGCCCCTATTTTAAGCGTTCCGGGATGAGTGAAGGAGATCATAGGCGAAGCTTCGGTCATCCCATATCCGGTTAGCAGGTCAAATCCCAGCGTTTTAAAATCCCGGGCGCTCTCATTATCAATTGCCGCACCGCCGCAGGGCATAAACTGCATTTTTCCGCCGAAACGCTGGTGAACCGTCTTAAACACCAGCTTTGAGAATTTCGGGGAATCAAGGAATTCTGCCAGGTTAAAGAGGTGACGCGCCAGAAAACTTTTGTCAATTTTTTCTCTGATCCCTTTTCGAATAGCTGTAAATAGTCTGGGAACTCCAATAAAAAGTGTGATTTCATGTTTTTGAAGAGTTCCGAGAATATCTTCAGATTTCATGGAGGGCGAAAATACACAAGTTTCGCCAACATACAACGGAATAATGATCGTACCCATCAGGGGATACACATGATGTAAGGGGAGAAGCACCAACACCCGTTGTTCTGGAGTATAGATTTTCACATCAGCGGACACCGATTCGGCGTTAGCCAGAATATTGTCAAAAGAAATCATGACGCCTTTCGGGCTGCCAGTGGTGCCGGAGGTGTAGATAATCATCGCGGTGTCATCTTTGTTTGCCTCCGGAAAATCAGGATGTTCCGAGACTTTCATCGCCTCCAGGGTTGGGTGCAGATCTTCAAACACAAAGCATTTGATGCCATAAGGCAGGGAAGACAACATGTCGCCAAGGTCTCCAACTTTTTCCTGGGAACAAAAGATCACTTCCGGCTGGCAATCTTCCAGGATATAGGCGACTTCCTCCGGAGTCGCCATAAAGTCAATAGGTACAGTAACGCAGCGATTTTTCCAGGCGGCATAAAAGGCATATACCCATTCCAAACGATTTTCCGAGTATATCGCAACTTTTTTGCATTCCTGCGCCTGGAATAAACGCGCATATTTCGCCACTTCCTGGAAGAGCTGCGTATAACTGACGTGCTGCTCTTCAAAAATTAAGGCTGTTTTCTGATGCTCTTGTAAAAATTTCATGGGGTGCCTCCGATGCTGGTATATTATAAACTCATGTTACGCAGCCCTCCCCCCTTGTTCCCCCCGCAAGCGGGGGGAGACGTTCAATAATCCAACTGCGCTGCCACGTTGAGTTTCCCCCCGCTTGCGGGGGGATTGAGGGGGGTAGTGCGTAACATGACTTATAAATAATGCATCCTATAGGGTCATATCCGCTCTTCTGCTTTTGTCAAAATTTATCATATACGGCCCAGATATACTCATTAATATGTTGAAACACAATCTACTCAACTATTGTGTTTTTTACAACACACTTCAACAGGACGTGCCTATATTTTTTAAGATTTTTTGCCGAACATGTTCGACAAGTTCATGATAGCTTTTTTCCTCAGGATAAACCGGAGGAAGAAAGCGAAGATCTATTTTTTTGAAAGGCTTTGGAACCACACTTCCGGTCGGCATGGCTTCAAAGGCACCCCGAATCACCACAGGAACCACAGGGATATTCAACTCACAACTTAATATGGCAAAGGTCGGTTTAAATGCGCCAAGCTGGCCATTTTTCGTTCGTGTTCCTTCCGGAAAGACCAGCAAACTCTCACCTCGTTGCAGCACTGCCGCCATTTGCTGTAGAGATTCTTTTAAACGCCGATTGATGTTCACGATAATCACATTACTTGTATTGGCTACGAATCGGCGAAAAGGCGTGTTAAAATGCTTTTCTATGGCAAACACAAATAGATGGCGTAAAAACTCATTGGTTAAAAACCGGGCAATGATAAACCCATCCATAAAACTTTGATGATTGGCGACGAGAATCATGGGGGAAGCCGGCAGATGTTCTTCTCCACGTGCCTCAAGTCTGAAATACAAGCGAACAAACGTTTTGACAATGTCCAAAATCAGAGTATGAGGGAATCGGCTTTGAGGTACATCCATTTTATTGGTAGAAATCAGAATTTTTTGCCAATCAATCTGAGCAGATTTCGGCGCGGTATGAACAACGTTCTCACATGTTTTGCGCTTTTTTTGAAGATATTCGGCTAACCCTTGAACCGTACAGTGCGCTACCCATTCCTCTTCCTGCAAGGATATCCCGAAGTTTTCTTCTAAAAATACCTGAAAACGTATTTTATCCAGGGAGCTTATTCTAAGATCAAGATCAAGATGATCGTCCGGGAAAATCGTTTGTTGAGTCAACTGAGATAAAAAAACTTCAATCATGCGATATTCCTGAAAGGGACGGTGAGAAGCGGGGTGCTCCGATTTTTGAGAAACGCACGTCATATACCCTGGAAGCAATTCCCGGGAAATCGATCCTTGCAGAGTTTTTGGCAAGGGTTGTTTTACCACGGTAAATTGATGAATTTTTTGGGCGGGAGGAGTGTTGTGATTGTACTGCTCAATTACATCCAGTCGAAAAAATTCTTGAATATTCAAGATTTTTCGCTGTTGAAGGGTGGTGAAATCAGGATAAATAACCGCTTGTAAATCGCCATGGTTTTGAAACACTCCAATTTCACTCACCGTATCAAAACGTTGGCGAATGGCGGCTTCGATATTTTCATAATATGATGTATAAAACGGTGTCATATTTTTCAATACGCTAAGGGATGTTCGGGGAACGCGAAGAAAGAAGATCAATGCTCATGAATAATGCTGTAATTGGAAAAACATCCTTTGAACGCGTTTTGTAGAGCTATCACGGTTTAGAGAAACAAAAGCGCGTTTCAGCAGCGTTTTTATTTAATGACAATCCCTCTGCCGCCTTTATCGGCGTTCAAGTACACGGCAAAAATGATCAATGTCCCAAACACAATCTGTTGCCAAAAAGCATCAACTGCAACCACATTGAGTCCATTTTGGATGACTAAGACCAGCACGACGCCAAGCAGCGTTTTTAAAACGCTGCCTTTGCCTCCGGTCAACGCTGTCCCTCCTAGAACAACGGCTGCCATGGCAACCAGGACTAATTGGTCGCCGATGGTCGGCAGGCTGCTTTTCAGGATCAGCGCGAAAAAAACTCCGCTTAACGCGCTCCCCAGTCCGGAGAGTACAAAAGCCAACATTTTTGTGGTTAGCACGTCAAGTCCCATAATTCTGGCAGCTTTTTCATTGGCCCCCACCGCAAATACGGATTTGCCAAAGATGGTTTGACGTTGAATGACATAGTGCAACCCTAACACTCCCAGGCCAATTGCAAAAACAAGAGGGATGATTCCAATGGAATATTTGATCCATCTGAGAGATGGCCATAATTCAAGTGGGATGCCTTGAGGCGCACCTCCCGAAATAAGGAGGGCAACACATTTCCAAATACTCATTGTACTCAGGGTGACAATAAAAGAGGGAATTTTCAGTTTGGTGAAGATCAGGCCGTTTAAGGCTCCGGCTAATAGCCCGTACACCAACACCAGCGGGATGATCCAGTTACCCAATTGAGCAAACCACGTGCCTGTCATCACGCAAGCACACGAGCAGATCGCACCAACCGACAAATCAACCGAACCAATGAGTAACACAAAGGTCACACCAATTGACATGACTAAGATTGGGGCAACATCAGACAAAATGTTTTTAATATTGGCGACGCTGATAAAATTCGGATTAATAGCGGAAAACACGCCAACCAACACGATAATTGACACCGCGCTCAGATAATTGACGCTCTTTTTTAAATTAATTGTAGGCATTTTGTCAACCTCATATTACATCATAAATTGAACAATATCAACCTGAGAGGGTTTGTGATCAGCAGGGCAATCAAACTCCTTAAGCACCAGGCCGTCCTTCATAACCAGTAATTTACTACTCAGACCGATGCACTCGTCCAGGGTATCACCCAGTAAAATGACGGCAATCCCTTGCTCCGATAAATCGCGAATCACATGATAAATGTCTTCTTTTGCGCCAACATCTACGCCTCGGGTCGGGTGATTCAAGATGAGAATGTCCGTCGCGCTGAAAATCGCTCTGGCAAAGACGACTTTCTGAGCATTGCCACCGCTCAGGTATTCGACATGTTCCTTGATGTCGGAACATTTTATATCCAATTTGTTCACCCATTCCTGGGCTATCGTCTGCTGGTGTTTTTGAGAAATAAATCCCTTTTGACGGAGATGCTTCAAACTCGAAAGACTGATATTTTCAGCAATACTGAGGATTCCGATAATGCCTTCATCGCGCCGCTCTTTTGGTACAGATAATATTCCGGAGCGTAACGCGTCAGCCGGTGACGAAAAACGTATCGGTTGCCCTTTGAAAAGCATCTCTCCTGTGTCATAGTCTTCATCGCCGCAGATGACGGCACAGAGATTCTCCTTGCCAGAGCCAACTACGCCGGCAATCCCAAGCACTTCTCCTTTATGAAGCGTAAAACTAACAGTTTTAAACGCTCCGCGCTGCCCTAACTGTTTGACTTCTAACACCACTTCATGGCTCGGGATGGTTTGCCGGTGAATTTTAAAATATTCCCCGGTTGTCGCACGACCGACCATTTTTTCATACAAAAGCTGCTCCGTCGCGTCATGCTTATTCATAACACCTGCATTTGCGCCATCTTTGAAAATATAAATCCGGTCGCAGATTTGCAGCACCTCATCAAGGCGATGCGAAACAAAAATCACGGCGTTTCCATCGCTTTTCATTTTTTTGATTTCTGCAAAGAGCTGCTGAATTTCAGTATCGTTTAAGACTGACGTAGGCTCATCAAGCAGGATTACGGCTCCCCCGTCCAATTTTCCTCCAACCATACGAAAAACCTTCGCAATTTCCACCATTTGGCGTTCCGAATAGGTGAGGCTCATCACTTTTTTATCAGGAGCAATATGTTCAATGCCAATAGCTGCCAACGCCGCCTGGGCATCCTGGTTCATGGCTTGCCAATTCATGAAACCCAACTTTTTATAGCCGGATTCTCGTCCTAAGAAAATATTCTGGCTTACCGTCAAATTTTTGATTAGCGATTGCTCCTGAAAGACCATCCCGATGCCCATCTTATTCGCTTGAATCGGGTTCTGGCAGCTATACGGTTTGTGGTGCATTTGCATCGTACCTGTAGTTGGTTGTTCAACACCGGCAATAATTCGAAGCAAGGTTGACTTTCCGGCGCCATTTTCACCAATAAGCCCGATGATTTCACCCTTATAAACTTCCATATCAATATTTTCAAGAGCTGCCGTGCCATTATATTTTTTCCCAAGCCTATTTACCTGAAATAAGAGTTCTTTATCCATGGTTGCTCTCGCACATTACTTTATGATGAATTTTTTGCCTCTGGCAACGGTCAGGGCGACCGCCAGAATGATAATAGACCCCTGAATCGCTGATTGGATGTATGGATTGACGCCTAAAAGAATCAGGCTGCTTTGAATGACTGTCACAATGAAGACGCCCACCAGCGATTGTAGAACGCCGCCTTTCCCGCCAGATAAAGACGTTCCACCTACGACAACCGCCGTAATTGTATAAAAAAGAAAGCCATATCCAATAATGACTTCGCCTCTTTTCAGACGGATCGCTCCAAAAATACCCGCAATGCTGGCACAAAAAGCGCACCACGTAAACACAATAATTTTAATGCGGTCAACGTTAATGCCCGTTGAGCGTAAAATACTTTCATTTTCGCCAATCGCGAAGACATGCTTTCCAAAAGCGGTATATTCCTGGATAATATAGCCAATCAGACACATCAGAAAAGCAAACCAGGTCAAATAGGGAATTCCAAACACTGTTCCTTGCGAAATGTTAACAAACATCGGGTCAAGCACCGACGCCGGACGTCCTCGATAACTCAAGATCCCAATGCCAGTGATGATACTCGCCACTCCAAAGGTCACCATAAAGGACGGAATTCGCAATTTCACATGGAGTAATCCAGTAATTACGCCAACTAAGGTTCCGGCGAGCACCGAAAGGAGAATGCCCCACACGCCCAAGTCGTAAGGAGTTTTGTTATTTAACACTAACAATGTGACAATCGAGCCGGTAAACCCCATCACGCCTTCTACCGACAGATCGATACTGCCAAGCACAATCACAAATGTCAGCCCCACGGCAAGGACAAGCGGCGAAGCAATCTGATTGAGAATGCTAATAAAATTGCTAACGGTAAAAAAGCCCTCAATAAATATGGACATGAGGACAGTCATGAGTAAAAATATGCCTAAAGGCGCTAAAGTAATAATTCTGGTTTTTCTGCGTTCCTCATTAATTTTCGTAGAGAATTCTTCGGCGACGCTAATGTATTGTCCCATAGTATGCTCCATCCTGTGATCTTCCCAAATCTCTCTGCACCTTGCGAGACCTGAACAGGCGAATGGGAACTCTCTTTCGAGAGTTCCCATTCAGATAAACATTGCGAACCTATTTTTTCAGAGTAAACGGTCCAGCAATCGGATAGTCAAGATTGTTAAAATCATAGGTCGGCGTGCCAGACATAAACGCTTTTTTATATTCTTCCAGATTATTTTTATCGACAAATTCCGCTTTTGTCAGGAATAATCTCTTTTCAAAAGGCAATTGAGCGGGATCAATCTTTCCGGTGTAGGCGGCGTAAGCATAGGCCACCATATAACCGCCCTGGAGAAAACCATTATTCGCGACTGTGCAGACCATATCGCCATCCTCAATCGCTTGAATCGCCTCGGATACCCCATCCACACCACAGGTTTTGACGATGCCATTGAGTTTTTTGGCTTGTAGCGCCTGAATCGCGCCAAGCGCCATGCCGTCATTGGCACACCAAATTCCATCAATGTCCGGATATTTGGCAAGCCAGGTCTCTGTAATCGTCAACGCCTTTTGCGGACTCCAGTCGGCAACCTGGGTATCAACTAACTCGATCCCCGGGTTTTCTTCAAGCGCTTTTTGCAGCCCGGCGTATCGTTCTACCGCAGAATCGTTGCCAAGCATGCCCTGGAGCGCCAGGATTTTGCCCTGACCAGGAGTTTTGAAGGTTTTAAACATCGCCTTCGCAATTTGATAGCCTTGTGTAAAGCCGTCAACGGAGGAGTGGGCGACATAATATTTATACTTCGTTGGATCAAGCCCTTTTGCCAGATGCCAAACGCTGACCCAATACACCTGAGCTTCTTCGCACACTTCCGCAATTGCAGCAGTATTCGGAGCGTTGCTTGGGTCAACATATAAAATCACGTCCTTTCCTTTGGCAGCGATCAGTGCCTTAATCCCATTCAACTGTTTCGCGTCATCGCCATCACAGGTCAGCACTTGAACTTCGGCTGTGCCGGGAGGCAGAGAAGCTGCAAAAAGTTTCCCTCCTTCAGCTTCCTGGTTCCAGTACTCATTATCGGTGCCATGAATAGCCATGCCGATCGTCACTTTTTTTGGAGTCCCCTGTCCATAAGCAGACACGCCGAAAACGGCAATTATGAGGCAAAGTAGCAATGCGATCTTCTTCATTGAACCCTCCTTGAAATTTTTTGGTAGTGCTATCCCTGTTTTGCAGAACATATCACTACTGTAAAGAATGTTGAGTTATGGTGTTCATTCTGTTCTAGTTGCTATGATCTCCCAGAACTGGTACAAGTGACATGGGCAATGCCATAATATTTGTCAATAAAAAAATGTGATTATCCGGCAATGATTCCCTTGAAAATGCCTGAAAATTTCTCAGGTGAACATATTATTTTTATGGCAAGTCAGAAGGAGCGATGATCGGTTTTTCTGCTTGAGTATTAATGAAATCGCAGCTTATCAATGATTAACGCGCGTTGTGAATTCGGATGTTCCTTGTTTTTTATGGTAATGAGTGGTCGTTGTTCCTCGATAAGCAGGGGAAAGGTATAGATTTTCCATCCGGTTTCTGTGACTGGAGTTTGGGCGACACGTTTGTCATTAACAAAAATTTCCATGATAAGCGAACGTTCCGGATCGTCAGCCGCAAAGGCGGATCTGGCATACACGTGAAGTTCCCATTCAACCGCTTGATCGCCTTTTGAAGAAGGAAGTGAATGATATAATTTGGGACTTACCTCAAGTCTATCGCCAGGCTCGAGTTGCCAACCAAAAAATTTCCATTCTCTAAGATATATCTGGTTATTCCAGGGATCAAGCGTTTCTGGAACTCTTTTTCCCCCGGACACACGCACATCAAGCGCATCTTCAGCTTCCATAACCCTGGAAGGTAAAATTTTCCCCAGCGTTAATCCAACAAAGCACAGACTAATGAAGCTTATGATGATAAGAAAAATATGCAGATCCGGGGGAAATTTCTGTAAAAAGGCTAAAGAACCTTTCGCTTCGATCCGGCAGGCATAAATGAACATGCCAATTCCCAGAATTCCTACCAGCGTGAGATATGGCGCAACCGAATTTACCCGAATCCATGAAGGGAAAAGTTGAGGTAAATTCACAGCCAGATTATGGCTGAAGGTGTCAAGAAAATTATTGGTACCATCGGCCCAATTATATCGCCACCACGGATTGATCGTGACCGTCCAGGCAAGCAACCCTGACCATAAGGCGCACACGCCCAGCAGAATTGGTTTAATAACCAGACTTTTGTGCACGAAAAATCGCGTTAGAAATACACCGAACAGCGGGAGAATCGGCAAAAAATAACGCAAGGGAGGAGTCGGAGCAGCATGCCAGAGCGGCCAAAAGCAGATCAACAGATAATTAAGAACCGCAATTGCAACAATCGGCAAAGCTTCACGCCACTCTTCTCTGGTTAACAGGCCAAGGCCGATACAGGCCAGCATATACAGCGGCGTGTAAAAAAACAGGCCATACTCTTGATCAAATAACCCTCCCAGGACACCATGCAACGGATTATATCCGCTCAGGAACCAGAGCAGATATTTTGAATCGCTGAGCCGGTCGCGGAACATCCGATCAAAAAACCACGCATCAACGAGAAAGGCGATCAGAATGCCTGCGAGAATGAGGATGGCCACGACGAGGGTTATCTTGAGTTTGTGGTGGATACGGAGCCGCTTGTGAAAGAGGTGGAACAGGAAATACAAGGTTAAAGTTCCGGCCAGAGGCAGGTAACGGGTTTTTAACAGCACGATCAATAAGAGGCATGCGCCAATGATAATGCTCTGTTTCCAAAAATTCATATCGCGCAATGCCTCAGGAACGTGGAAGGTTCGAATTCGTCGAACCGTCCAAATTATCAGCAATGCGGCCAGGGGTTCCGGGTAGATTTGTCCCATATAGATAATCATTGGAATAGTAAACGCCATACAGATCCAGGTTAAAAATGACGCCAGCAGCGAGTGAAACAGCTCATACGCCAACAAAAACACCTGAAGCATTAGCAGAGCAGCAATTAAGTTGACCTGAAGCACTGCGCCAAACTGGCCGCCCAGAACATATCCGGGCAGGAGAATAAAGGGGAACCCCCCTTTATGACGATATGAATAGATCTCGGTTGCACTGACCTGATCGCCCCAGGCCGGACGAAGGTCATGCCGATAAAACGTTTCATAATTGCGGTCACGATAATCGTTATACAGGTTGGTATCGTGATCATGCCAGAGACTATGAGTAATGAGCAAGTAATGTGGTTCATCGCCAGTGAGCGAAGTCCGTTGAATGTGATAAGAAGAAATCAGAGTATATCCCGCAAGGGCTGTCAAGAGCAATGTAAGCTTAAGATACAAGGGGAGTCGGACATAAGAGCATTCTTGATCGGGAAGCCGGCGAATATGTGCCGCCAGATACGACAGAAACATGCCTCCTTTTAAGATAATTATCGCAATATACGCCACAGCAATCCATAACCAAAAATTTTTGAGATAAGGAGCAGCAATTTCCAGTCCTAAAAATCCGAGTGAAAACAGATAGGTATAATCATCATGACTCAGAAAGCGGCGAAAACGAGAGAGGCGTATCTTCTCATCCAGAAGTAAATATGCGGTGCTGCATGCTGCATACAGGATCGGAATCCAGAACGCATAGAATTTGCCCCAGGAATCATAATGATCTATCTGGCATATTTTCCAGAGACTGGCGATATTCATGCCTAACAAGATGAGTATTCCATAGCGAAATACTAATGAAAGCCAGCGTGAAATGTTCATGCGCATGAGTTATTGGTATTTCCCTCGCAATAGATTATATCGAATTTTCAACAGATCTTTGAACATCTTCAAAGAATCCGCAAGCACATTGACCCGGCTATGCGGGTCATTTTCCCATTGAATCGGAACTTCCTGAATTGTATAGCCGTGGTGAATTGCTAGTGCTAATATCTCCACATCAAAGCTGAAATGTTCAATGGTTTGCCGGGCAAACAGTGTTTTGGCCACATTCCCGCGGAAACATTTGAAACCGCATTGGGTATCAGAGAATTTTGTGAGCAGCAGCAGGCGCGCAAGACGGTTAAAGGTTTTTCCCATACCTTCGCGATACCAGGCCTGGTGTATACGAATATCCGACTCTTTTAGTCCACGTGAGCCAATGGCAATATCATAACCTTGCTGTAAAGGCCGAAGTAATTTCTCAACCTCCTCTATGGGCGTGGAGAGATCGGCATCCGAAAACAAGATATAATCGCCGCGAGCTTGCAACACCCCCTGGCGTACGCTGTAGCCTTTCCCGCGATTCATACCGTTTTGAATAACAACACCGTGTTCGACCTGTTGCAAAATGTTATTGACAACATTGGCTGTCAGATCTGTGCTGCCATCATCAACCACGATCAGCTCAGAGGAATACGGTTGTTGTTTTAGATATGCGCAGATGCTTGTTAGCGTTGTCGTAATCCGCTGTTCCTCATTATAAGCCGGAATAACCACGGAAAGAAACATGTCAGTCATCATCTCCTGTAGAGCAAAATCATGATTTCGCTCATAAAAAGAGTCATGGAACTGCAGAGCGAAATAATCATTTCACTCATGGATCGATCTAAACCTCTGTAGTAAAACTGTTGAGGGATGTCAAAAGATTTCTCTGAACTTCTGAATAAATAACGATCTGATCAAAATTTAGGGGATTTCTAAAAACCGGATTTCTTCAAGAAACCCGGGTTTTGCTGGCTATGTATTTATGCACGTTACTCATCTAATTTCATGATTTTCTTCTTGACGATAGAACGTTGGAAACTATTTAGGTAACTACAAGGATGTTTTATAAGCTAAGGATTTTCTGGTTTGTGTCTGAGAGTGACAATTTTTTGTAAACAAAAGTTCAAGAAATTTTTTGTCATGAGGAACTCCAAGAAAGGAAAATAAGCAGGAGTTATCTGATTAATATAATTCACGTTAAGCGACGCAGGTGTTTACCGCGGAGAGGTTACAATGCCGCACCTACTCAGCGCAAAAATTTTTTTGTGCGACCTGCGTAACGTGAGGAATATAAGTTTCTACAAGGAGGAAAAATATGCTTGATGTTTTGGCTATCGGGGCGCACCCCGACGATTGTGAAATTACGATGGGCGGGACGATTTGTGTGTTAAAACAACTTGGCTATAAAGTGGGCATTTGTGATTTATGCGCTGGTGAAGCCGGAACCTACGGCTCGGCGGAAATTCGCAAAGCGGAACTCGCACGCGCCAGCGAAATCCTGCAATTAGATGCGCGGATTACGCTGGATATGCCCGATGGTAATATTCGCAATACGGAAGAAAATCGGCTCAAACTGATTGAGGTCATTCGAGCGCATCGGCCGGAAATCGTATTTGGATTTGCGCACGAACTCACGCGGCATCCGGATCATTACTTTGCCGGAAAACTCGTCAAAGAGTGCAGTTTTCTGGCCGGACTGGAGAAAATTAAGACCACTCATCCGGCGCACCGGCCTTCGACATTCATCATGTTTAAAGGCTTACGCGCTTATGAAAAGCCGGATTTCGTTGTGGATGTCACCCCGGCATGGAACCAGAAATTGGAGGCGATTCGCGCGTATGAATCGCAGGTAACAGCCGATGGTGAAAATGATGAGAAGACCAAAACCTTTATCCGTTCGCACACGTTCTGGGAATTGATTGATGCCAGCGCGCGGGTATCAGGGGCGATGATCGGCGTCAAATACGGCGAACCTTTCTATTGTGAAACGTCGGTCAGACTGGCCGACATTCCTGCGGCCTTTACCCGGAAATAGGTCATTATTTTGGGCCCACGAAACACACGAAAAGACACGGAAAAAAGAAAGAAGAAGTAATCATGAATAATTTTTTCAGTTTCTCGCAACGCCGCAAAGTTCGCAGCGAATGAATATTCAAAAGCTTCGCGTCTTTGCGGGTTTTGCGAGAGAAATCAAAAAATTATTTATACATACTTACTTCTTCTTTAATTTCTTTTTTCCGTGCCTTTTCGTGTGTTTCGTGGGCAATCTTTGAAAATTTTCGTGAAAAATTTACAGACACTTATTCCATTTCTGAAACAATATTCTATCGAACTGCTGATAGGATTTGCTTTCATGCTGCTGCAAAATTATGGCTACATGAAGGCGCCGGTCTATATGCAAAAAGCGATAGATGAGATTACTGCGGCCAACCGCGCTGGTGTCATCCTGTCCCATCTGTTGATGATCGGTTTCTATACGGTGCTGCTCGTCGTCTCGATGTTCCTGATGCGCAAGCTGATTATCGGCGTTTCGCGTAAAATCGAGTACCAACTGCGTGAAAAGTTATACCAGAAACTCCTCGCGCTTGAGATGGCATTTTTCCTGAAAAATGAAACCGGGGATCTGGTTTCACGTTGCACAAACGATGTTAATGAGGCCAGAATGCTTCTGGGACCAGGGTTGATGTATATTCCGAACTCTCTGAGTCGTTTAGTGCTGTTTATTCCTATTCTTTTCGGCTTGAGTTCGTCTCTGCTGCTGATTATTCTCGGTATGTTAGTGCTTGTCGTCGCGCTGATTCTGGCGACCATGCCGCGCCTGCGTCCGCTCTTCCGTCAGATTCAAGAATTTTTAGGCGTGATCAATAATCGCGTCTGGCAGGTGATTGCCGGCATGACCACCATCAAGCTTTACACTCTGGAAGCCATTGAAACTGAGCGGTTTAAAGACTTGAACCGGGAATATATTCAACGCCAGATGCAATTAGTCAAGGCGCGAGGGTTTCTCTGGCCCTTGTTTATTTTTATCTTTTCTCTGACTGAATTGTTCATTTTATGGATTGGCGGATCGCAAGTCATCCGGGAACAGATGACCATCGGTGAACTCTTGCAATTTAATGTGATGGTCGGGCAGTTGACTTTTCCGGTTCTGTCGTTAGGCTGGGTGCTGTCTCTGTTTCAGCAAGGCGTCAGCGCCATGGGGCGCATCAATTATATTTTGGACTATCCGGTGGAACACCGCAACGATTGGCGCGCCATAGAAAGTGAAACGCTGACGTTTCGCACCCGGAATCTGAGTTATCGTTACCCGGCTCATCAAAAGGAAAACGCCCAACGACCTGACGCGCCTGACGGTCAGGTGTTGCATCAGATCAACCTCACAATTCAACCGGGACAGACGGTCGGGATCACTGGCACGATCGGCAGCGGCAAAACCACGTTCATCAATTTGTTAACCGGTCTCTATACGCCCGAGCGCGGAATGTTGTTCGTCAATGACGCGGATATTCGTGATATTCAACCGGAGAACTTGCTCAAACGCATCTCGGTTGTGCCCCAGGAAACCTTTTTATTCTCGCGCAGCATTGCGGAAAATGTCTCGCTTGGCAACAATGGTCAGGTAGAAATGGAGGCCGTGCGCGAGGCGGTCAGATGGGCGGGACTGGAAACAGATGTCATCACGTTTCCGGATCAGTATGATCAGGTGATCGGTGAACGCGGAATTACGCTCTCCGGCGGACAAAAGCAGCGCACGGCCATTGCCCGCGCCTTGCGTAAACGCAGTCCGGTGCTGATTTTTGATGACGCGCTTTCCAGCGTGGATGCCAACACAGAAGCGCGGATTTTAGACAATTTGAAGTCATTACTCTCCTTCCAAACCTTCATTATCGTCTCACACCGCATTTCCGCTCTGAAAAACGCGGATGTGATTTACGTGTTCGATCAGGGGGCAATTGTTGAACAGGGGACGCATGAAGCCCTGCTCAACAAGCAGGGGTCGTACTCGAAATTAGCGCGAATGCAGCAAATGCAAATGACTGTGGAGGCGAACTGACGCATCATGCCAACTACGCAAGAACACAAAACCTTTGATTGGAAATTAGTAAAACGGCTGTCGCCCTATCTGAGACATCATCTGCTGCTTTTAGGGCTGGCTCTGCTGCTTTTATTCGGAGTCGATCTGACTGACGTGCTGCACCCGTATCTGATCAAAATCGGGATTGACCAGCACGTTGCGGCCAAAGATCTGCCGGGTCTGGCGCGAACATGCCTGCTGTTAGGACTTGTCCTGGTCAGTAATTTTCTGATGTTTGTCGGATTCAACTACACGATTCAATATTTGGGACAGCGTTTGCTGTTTGATTTGCGCCTGGATTTGTTTCGCAAAGTGCTGTCGCTCTCGAACGAGTATTTTGACGGCACGGCGGTCGGCAAAACTCTGACCAATGTGACGAATGACGTGGAAGCGATTCGCGAATTCATCTCCGAAGGCGTTGTCTCGGTGCTGGGAGATTTTGTCAAAATTGCGTTCGTGGTGACCGCCATGTTACTCCTGAATGTGCGCCTTTCCTTACTGGCGTTCACCATCATCCCGGTTTTTGTCCTGGCAACCCTGGCGTTTCGTAAAAGCATTCGCAGCGGCTACCGAGACGCCCGCGCCGCGAATTCGGAAATCAACACCTCCTTAGTGGAAACGATCACCGGCGTCAAAGAAATCCACCTGTTTAACCATAAAGACGAAAGCTCGCGCCGCTTTGCAGGGTATAACCGCCATTATCTTGACGCGTATCTTAGAGTTGTCCATTCCTACTCTTTATATTTTCCCGTGATTGAAGTGGTCGCCAATCTCAGCATGATTATCATTCTGGGCTATACCCATTTTATCGCGGGAACGGCCTTGGAAATCGGCGTGATTTTTGCCTTTTTTGCGTATATCCATCTGTTTTTTAAACCCCTGCGCCAGATGGCCGAGAAATTCAATATGTTTCAGTCCGCCATGGCCGCAACGGAGCGCATCTTTCGCTTGCTCGATCGCGAAGCCGCCATCACGAATCATCCGCAGGCCAGACGCATTCACGGCCGGTTTCACGGAGAAATTACTTTTGATCGCGTCAATTTTGCCTATAAACCCGGCGCGCCGGTCATGAAAAACGTGTCGTTTACGATCAAACCCGGAGAAAAAGTCGCGATTGTGGGGCATACGGGCAGCGGCAAAACCACGATTATCAATTTGCTCAATCGTCTGTACGACGTGCAGGAAGGCGCGGTGCTGATTGACGGGGTGAATATCAAAGAGTACGACATGGCGGATTTACGCACGCAGATTGCGACCGTGCCGCAGGATGTGTTCTTGTTCACCGGCACGATTGCCAATAATATTGCGCTGCACGATCCGCGCATTTCCAGGCAGGCCATCGAAGAAGCCGCCCATCAGGTCTATGCTGATCGCTATATTCAGCGTTTGCCGCAGCAATACGATGAACATATTTTGGAAGAAGGTAAGTTACTCTCGGTGGGGCAGCGCCAACTCCTGAGTTTTGCGAGAGCTTTTGTGCGCCAGCCCTCGATTGTTGTGCTGGATGAAGCCACCGCCAATATAGATTCTGAAACCGAATCCCTGATCGAAGCCGGCGTCAAAAATCTGCTCGCAGGCAAAACCGCCATTATTATCGCACACCGGCTCTCCACTATCAAAAGCGTGGATCGCATTTTAGTGCTGCACAAAGGGGAGCTTGTCGAACAAGGCACGCATCACAGCCTGCTGCGACAGGGCGGGTTATATAAGCAATTATACGCCATGCAGGCGTTGATGTCGAATTAGAATTCCAGATGAAATTCAGAAGATAATAATTCCCTGGCGAAATGCTGTTGTTGTCGCGGTATATTTTACCCTGAAACGTCCGATTGGAATTTTCATGATGCGCGCGCGGGCGTTCGTAGTTCCCGCTTTAGCGGGCTGCCTGGGCAAGACTGCTTGAAAGCAGAACTACGAACAATATGACTCTCTTCTATATAGCTTCTCAGGAAATCGCAAAAAATTTCTGAATAATCCGCTGTTATCAAAAATTTTATCCGGACAACTGTGAACAGGTTACAGGTTTTTCGCCTGAAAGGTATTACACATACTTGGATTGCCGCTCTTGATGCCTTGCGTAAACCACCGTGCCCGCTGTTCAGACGTACCGTGTGTAAAAGCGTCGGGCACAACATACCCTTGCGCCTGCATTTGCAGACGATCATCACCGATGCTTGAGGCTGCGCGTAAAGCTTCTTCAATATCTCCGGCTTCAACTACATTGCGCGCTTTGTCGGCATGATAAGCCCAGACTCCGGCCAGACAGTCCGCCTGTAATTCGAGTTTGACGAATAATGCGTTGGCTTCCACTTTATCCATTTTACTACGAGCTTCGTGTACCTGGGGTAAGATGCCGAGTAAGTTTTGCACATGATGTCCGATTTCATGGGCAATAACATAGGCCTGAGCAAAATCGCCCGGCGCTTTGAACCGATTTTTCAAATCATTATAAAAACCCAAATCAATATATACTTTTTGATCCCCGGAGCAGTAAAATGGTCCGGTTGCAGACTGGGCATAACCGCAGGCGGATTGCACTGAGCCGGTAAACAGAACTAATTTCGGTTCCGTATAGGTGCGTCCCATCTGATGGAATAATTCGTGCCAGGTATCCTCTGTATCAGCTAAAACGACCGATACGAATTCCCCTAATTCATCATTGACCTTACTCGTGGCCGGGGTCGTTGAATTCTGGGTTGTGCCATCAGAGCTTGTAAATTGATTCAAAATTTGAGAAGGATCAACCCCGAACAGCATAGCGACCACGGCAATCAGCACCACGCCGATTCCGCCTCCGGCCGCGCCTTTGGCTACGCTCATCCCTCGTCGATCTTCAACATTATCACTTCTTCTTCCGCCTTTCCAACGCATACAATTGCCTCCATTATTATTATGTAATCTTCAAATTTTCGTAACTCTTTATGTACCGGTGAACAGCCTTGTTCACCGAAAAAACAGTGCTGGTGATACACGCTTTTCGTCCAACAAGGCTGTTGGACGGTACAATGTGCTCAATAGTTACAAATTCTCCTAAAATGTCTGTACAACATATTGCTTGAGGCATGAGGTGCGCATTCCTCAAACAATTCATCTCATGAACTATTATGATATATCAGCAAAAGGGTTCGATGTCAATCACTCCATGCAAATTTTTCTCCATTTTATTTTTTGCAAACATGCGAAGATTGTTTGCACATCAGAAACATAGATTACGGTGCTTTCTTTCGTAGTTCTCCCAGCTTGCGGGGGATAAAGGGGGACAATACGTAAGTCCTATAGAAAAAAGTAATCTGAGCACCTGCTGTTGCATCAGAAAGGCAGACAATATAGAATAGCGTTATGACGATGGAAGGCCGACTGACAGGAAAGCACGGCTTGAGTCTGCCAAAAAAGTGATATTAAACTGAAGTTTGCATTCCTGTCACTCTTCAATCAGAAGTCACCAGAATAGGAGTGAGAAAATCAGATCATTGTCCGTTGCGAAGATCTTTGAGGGTGATAGTGTTATAGGCAATCTCTGAAAATATGGCGGTACAGCCCTGGCCCGTTGGAGATTGAGCTGAAAATCCGATTTTCAAATTGTGCAGGTCTCCCAGGCCAAAATAGCGTACCAGATGCCAGAACTGATGATCGGTGGAATAATGAAAGGCGAAGGTCGGCGCAATTCGGGCAATCCGTAAATACACCCGATTTCCTTTAATCGAGGCGGAATTACAATCATCAGAAACGCCGCGATTGACGACGGAGACCACCATCGGCTGTCGTTGCGGCGAGAATTCAAAACAGAGTTTGGCCCAGGTCTCGCCATTTTCATAAAGCAATAGCACACCCGCGTCAAAGGTCGCTTGAAAATCAACCGTAACGCTCGTGCTCAATACAAAATCGTTTGATAACGACGTAAAGAGTGCTTTGGGAGCATTACTGATCGAAAAATTCCCCCGTGGATCAGTAAATAAATCGGTGATTTCCCCGGCAGTTATGGTTAAATTGCGTTCCTGCTCCACATTCCAATGTTTCGGGAGCGTGTGCCAGGTGAGTTCTGAAGGAATCGCCAGCAGTTCAAATGTTGTCATTGTGGTATTCTCCTTATGAAGAGAGCAGGTGCGTCGGAAATGAGAAAGATTTTCCCGAAACACTGCTTTATTCTTGCTTATATCCCATTCTTGTAGTTCTCGACTTTATGGAGATAGGCCTGAATATCACATTTATGTTCCAGTCCCGAAGCAGCCATATAACGGACTTTACCAAAAATCGGGCGTTCGGTCCAGGCGCGATCGTGAACGCCGTAAATCCAGGCTACACCAGTGTAAGAGTTTGGATCGCGTCCATCGAGAAAGTAGCGATTGTTGAGGAAAAGCGTGACAGCATAAGCTTGTTCTGGTGTTTCCATCCATTCCAGAATCTTCTTGCCCCAGTACATACGCATATAATTATGCATGAAGCCGGTCACGATCATTTCCTGCATCGCTGCGTTCCAGTAAGGATCATGGGTCTGTGCCTGTTCAAGCTGTTCCGGTGTATAGAGATATTCCCGCCGGTCGCGGCGATGCTCGTCAAGCGTCTTTCGCGCCCAATTGGGTAGACAGGTGTATGTATCATACGCTTCTGTATATTCGACAAAGTTCATGGCGAGTTCCCGCCGTACAATGAGTTGCTCTAAAAAGGCATCCCCGGCTTGTTGCTCTGAAAAAGGGCTGGCCTGAATCTGACGCGCGATATAGACCGGCGAAATCTGCCCGAAGTGCAGGTAGGGACTCAGATAGGAAATATCGTCTGTCTGCGGCTGATTACCATGCTCGTCGTAGTGCATGAGACCGTTCAGCATGAATTCGCGCAGACGAGTTTTCGCCTGTGATGTTCCGCCGCGGAAAAACCGTTTGACCGGCTGAATGCGACGGTCGAGGCGCAGCGTGTCCAACACCGCGTCGCCCGCACTCAGATCAATGCCTTCAATGTTCAGGCTCAGTGAAGGGTGATTCACAGAAAAATGGGGAAGCTCTTCAAAAAATCTGTTCCAGTGTCTATGAATTTTCGGACGAATGGTACGAGCCGCATATTCGGCCTTCTGCGAAACAGTTTCCAGCGGAACGACAACGTCGCTTTCGATCTGAATGACCGGGCACGCAGCCTGTTCAGCCACTTCTTTGCGCCAGGCGCGTTGGTGGCACAAATACCCCCGGTCGCACACGATCAGTGAAGCAGCCTGTCCCAATTTCAGCACAATTTCCACCGGATGTCCATATTGCGCCACCATTTTAATACCCCGCTGCGTCAGGGTGTGCTGCGTTTCCCGTAAACCTTCGAGCATAAAAGTGTAATGACGCAGGTTGGCTTCTGGGTAAGCATCCATCAGGACAACGATAACGATCAACGGTTGTTCCAGTTCATTCGCTTGCCAAATCGCAAATTCCAGGGCATGGTTCTCTTCGGCGCGCTGAGATTGCTGCATCCAATACAGCACGTAATTTTTACGGCCAATGTCGGCGTCATTGAGATGTTGTATGCGTTCGGACCGGAAAATATTCATACCATTCATCAATGGCTGGTCTCAACGCTGAAGCATGTTGAAACCCGCTGATCAGTTCCGCAGGGCGTTTATGAACATTAAATAATTAATTCGGTAACATTCTTTGCCCTGGAAGAGCAGCGGAATAGAGCCAGAGGATTCATCCTCTAGGAGGCCGGCATCCAATTTTCCGCCCTGAAAGGGCGAGGGAATTCCCCATGCCGGGCGTCCTACGCGCCGCGCCCTAGCGCCCCCTTCAGGGCGCAGGGCTGTTAAGTTCTACCCCCTCAGTCCCCCGCAAGCGGGGGAAGGCGATCCGTTTCCCCCGCTTGCGGGGGGAATAAAAGGGGGGTTACAGCTTTTCCCCGCGAGAACTTAACAGCCCTGCCCTTCAGGGCGGAGAGACGTGACGTCCCCGTGTTCCAGAGGTTCAAACCTCTGGCTTTAACCCGGTACCCTTTCAGGGCAAAGAACGTTACCCGAATTATTTTCTTAATCTTCATTAGCGTCCTTCAGCTTTGAGACTGGCGATTGATCGCCAGACTACTGATATTCACGCAGGAGCGACATAACCAGATCCAGCGGCAACGCTTCGACATAATATCCCTGGTAACTGGTCATCGCGGTTGCCATACATAAGGAATTGTAAATCGCCTCTTCTGTCGCTTCAATGGTTGCTTGAAAAAGCGGAGACATCAAATTATTCGGAAGTTCGGCAATCGCGCAGAGTCTTTCGCGTCGTTCCCGGGTCCGACGGACTGTTTCGGCTGTTGAAAAGGCGATAGCATAATCGCCGGAACCATTGTTCATCGAGGCGCCTGTTCGTGCTAAGCCCCCCATAGCTCGCCAGGCCAGCCGTGTTAAGTTCCGATCTGACAATGGGGCGTCTGTGGCGACAAGCATCATGATTGAACCGTCGGCACGGTTATTGAGCGAACGCGAAGTATTGTTAGGCTCAAGTGTGTCTTTGAGATAATAACGGCCTGATTTTTGTCCGACCGGTACTCCTAAAATCTGCAAAACGCCACCGAAATTTGATTGCACTAACACTCCTACCGTAAATCCTCCCAAATTGTCCGGCAGGATGCGAGAACTCGTCCCGATACCGCCTTTCCAGCCAAACGCTACTGTGCCTGTGCCTGCGCCGATACTGCCTTCTGTCACCGGCCCGGTTGCCGCGGCTGTAATTGCCTGGAGAATCATTTCTGGCGCCAAGATACGGCGGCGAATATTGTTCAGGACTCCATCATTGGTCTCGCCGACAACAGGGTTAATCGAGCGCACATCTTCATTGCCGGGTTGTGCCAGGATCCAATCAAAAATTGCATCGGCTGCACGCGGCACAGCCAACGTATTGGTCAGTACAATTGGCGTTTCAAGTTCACCGAGTTCTTGCAGTTGGGTGCTTCCCATCATTTTCCCGAAGCCATTGCCAACTGCTAATCCGGCCGGCGTTTTCTCCTGAAACAGATTTCCGCCGTGCGGAAGGATAGCTGTTGCGCCAGTACGGATGTCATCGCCTTCAATCAAGGTGAAGTGTCCCACACGGACATCCTGTACATCGGTGATGGCATTCAATGCTCCTGGGGGCAAAATTCCGGGGATAATCCCTAATTCTCGTGCGCGGCTGCGGATCGCCATCATTCATCTCCTTTCCTGCCAAGCGTTTTTTCAAGTTCTATCAGTTCGGCATCAAGTCTAAATTCGCCCTCTCGAAATATTTCTGAAAGGTGTTTTTCGTAAATTGCCTGTACCTTGTCAAAAAGGCGATCAAAGCGATCCAGGGTTCCGAGGGTTTCCAAGGAATAGACTTCGGACTGCGAAAGATCAAGATAGGTGTTGAGGATGCGTACGGTCGGATCAAGGTAATCCGATACGAACTGACGGGCTGTTGCCGCCTCGGACAGGTGCTTTTTAAGTGAAAAAAACAGTTTGTTGGCGATTTCGCTGATCTGTTCGATTTTTTCTCGCGTCTCGCGCTCTTTTGCTTTGCGGGCCAGCTTTCTGAGTTGGCCAATTTTTTGAAAACCTTCGTGAAATACCGGGTGCGCCGTTTCCTGATCATTCTGCATCAATTGCGCTTGATGCGCAGGAAAAATCCAAATGCCGGTAATGACGTAAGCACACAACGCAACAAAGAGCGCGAGCGGGGTTCCCATTTGCAACACGAAGATCGACAACACAAACACACCACCGCCTACCATCGCTGACGGAATGCTGGCTGCTAATTGATTCAGGGTCTTGACCATAAAGAACGACAAAAAATTTGACTATACGCAACAATTTCCGGACGTTTGATTGATCGTTCAGTTCGGAAATTCGTCAAGCGTCTTTGTTCATTTTCCCCTCTTCTTCAGCTTCAAAGCTAATTGTTGTCACGGCTCCTTGATTGTTGTAAAATTCAACTTTCCCGTACAAGTTTTTTTGGACGATCTTTTGAATCAAATAAATGCCCAGGTTATGATGTTCAAATTGCGAGAAGTCATTCTGGTATCCGGGACCATCGTCCTGATATTTGAAAAAAATCGAGCCATTAATCCAGGCGATATGAACTGTGATACATCCGCTTTCTCGGTCTTGCAACGCATGTTTTACGGTATTTGAGACTAATTCATAGATAATAAGGGCTAAGATAACTCCTTGTTCCGGAGAGATACGGACTAATGACGCCGGCACATCAATTTTGATCGATTTTCTTGGTTCCAAAACTTTTAAATACGATTGAATAACCTGTTGTGTGATTTCAGAAAGAGGTAAGGGATGCCAGTTCAACTCCGAGAGGAATTGGTGGACTACTTTAAGTCCTCGTACCCGGTTCAGCATGTTCGTCATTAAATCGCGCGAAATAGAGTATTGTTTTAGCCCGGCATGGCGTCGGACCATGGAAAATAGAGTGATCACAATCGCCATGGTATTTTCGACACGATGGTTGATTTCATGCAGTAAATTCTCTTGGAGCGCATTGTTTTGGAGAGTTTGCTCGAATAAGCGCGCATTTTCAATCGTCAGACTTGCCATCGCCGCCAGGAGTTCCTGTAACGCCTGATCTTTTGGCGTGAAGCGACCAATTTCGTCATCAAGCACCTGAAGCACGCCGATCACCTGGTCTTTAACAAGCATGGGGACGGCGAGAATCGAACGTAACACCTGGCCTGTTTCCAGATCAACTCCTCGAAAGTGCCGGTCATCTGCCCAGGCATCAGCAACGATCAAACTGCGGCCTGTGCTTGCCACCCACCCAACAATTCCTTGCCCCGGGGATAATCGCCAACCTCGAACAGTATCACAAAAAGGTCCTATGGCATGTTCACACACTAATTCTCCGGTTTCTGAGTCGCATAACCAGATTGAACAAGCCGTCACTTCCAATAAACGTCGAACTTCTTCTAAGACGGTTGTGAGGATAATGGTTAGCTCAGTTGTCGATTCAAAGACTCGACTAACCCGGTTGAAAAGCGCGAGTTCGCTTTCGCGCCGCAAAAGCGATTTCCTCGCCAGGACCAGATCCGTAATATCGCGTATGCTGGTTTGGCACACGAAAAATCCGTCTTCACCAGGCACGACTGTACTCTCTACATGGACGAAATTTTGCGACAGCGTTTTGCTTATCAACTGTGTTTCAATGCGCTGCACTATTTTTTCTTCGAATGCTTTTTCAAGGTATATCGCAAATTTGCTTAGATCCTCCTGGATAATGTAATCATCGAAACGCGTTCCAATCAGCAAACGCTTCTCTACCCCTAATTGTTCTGCGAGCCGCAGATTTGCGTCAATAATCCGGCCGCTTCGCTCAAGAAGACAGTATCCCAAAGAAATTGAATTGTAGAAATCATCATAGCGTAGCCGTTCATTTTTTAGCTGTGTCTGTATTTGGCGAAGCTCCTCGCTTTGCTCGTCCAATTCATGCTGGAGTTTCTCAATAAGCTGTTGGGCCTCTTCAGGTCCTATACTCCCCCCGATATGTTTCTGAAGCGCCTCTCCTAATCGTTTTCGAAATCCCGAAAACCTGCTTTTTCCGGTTTCTTTGTTTTTCATAAGTTCTCTCTCCTCTCATCATCCAATCGGAGATGTTTACGATTATAGATGAGAAACCTTTGCCATTACGTATATCAGAAACTTGATAAGTCTGTCAACAACAAAAATAGATTCTTCCTTGTTTTTGCTTGACATCTTTGGAATATCCTTTAAATACTCAGTCATGAAAGTTTTTTTCATGCGCGTCAGTCTTGTGGTGTGGAAACTTGTTCCGATCATTCTGAGTTTTGTCAGAGATTTTAAACGGTATATTTTGGTGGGGACAGGCCGCGTCCTTTCTGAAGAAAGACATATACAACGCGCACGCCGACTGACGCAGACGCTGGAATCTCTTGGCCCAACCTTCATCAAATTGGCCCAGGTGTTAAGTTCTCGGGCTGATGTGTTACCTCCAATCTATCTAAAGGAATTATGCATACTGCAAGATCAGGTCAAACCTGAACCCACGGCAACAATTAAAACGGTCATTCATGAAGAGCTTGGGCGGCCGGCTGAAGAAATTTTTGAGGATTTTGCAGATACGCCGCTTGCCGCTGCGTCGTTAGGTCAGGTCCACCGTGCCTCCTATAGCGGAGAGGCGGTGGTAGTCAAGGTGCTGCGCCCTCAGGTTCCTCATCTGATTCAGGTTGACTTGCAGATCCTGTTCGCCCTGTTGAATCTCCTTAACTTTTTTATCAGCGATAGCCCGTTTCTCAGGTCTTTTGCTACCGTGCTCACAGAGTTTCGGCGGGTGATTCAGGAAGAGATGGATTTTCAGCTAGAAGCCCGGTCTGTAAAAACGTTTCAACACAACCTTGCGCATGAAGAATGGGTGCTAATTCCGAAAGTGTACGATGAATTAACGACCAGGCGTGTGATTGTATTGCAATTTCTGGAAGGAGTGAAAATTAATCAGGTCGAAGAACTTGAACGGATGGGGGTAGATATTGATCTGGTCATCCGGCGTCTGGCGCGTATTTATATTCATCAGGTGATGGTTGATGGTTTGCTCCATGCTGATCCGCATCCGGGGAATATTTTAGTGGATGCGCAAAACCGGATCATCATACTCGATTTTGGTATGGTGATTCGGATTGATGCGTCATTTAAGAGGCATCTCATCAAATATGCCATTGCGCTTGCACATAGCGATGTGGAAACGATGGTGCATGAAATGTATGAATTACAGATTGTGGAACCGGGAACAAACAAAGCCTTGCTGCGCGACCTTTCACTGCTGATGTTAGAAGTTCAGGAACAAGGAAAAATCTCGGCGCGTAAAGTTCAACAAATGACCAATGCTCTGATGAATGCGTTTTATGAGTTCCCGTTTACTCTGCCTTCGGAATTGGTGTATATTGCACGAGCAACATCTTTGATTGAAGGAATTGGTTTTATTCACGATCCCTGGTTTGATGCCGTGGCTATTGGGCGACCGATTATTAAGGAGATGGCGCAAGATGTGTTGCAGGAAGAACTACAAGGAAGCGTATTAGACATTCTACAACGCTGGGCCATGCAATCATATCAGACAATTTCGGCGTTTCAAGATCTTATCTTGAAACTTGATCGGGAGCAGTTCCGCATTCACCTACATCCGGTAGACATACAACATCTCAACGGCATTCTGGGCGGAATTGCGCGTCGGATTGTAGGAGGGTTGGGTCTGGTCTTTGCAGGAACAGTTCTCTCAGCCATCTATCTTCGGACAGATGGTTCCGGCCTCTTATGGTTCGGAATTGCCGGTTGTGGTTTGGGGTTCATTTTCTTACTGCTGCTTCCGAACAAAATTCCTCATCCTCGTCGACAACAACGCTTTTTTCAGAAACAGCTTGACATGGCGATTACTGAAGAGGGGGAATTATATAAATCTTTGATCATCAGCCAGATGAACCGGGAAGAGCGTGAGCACGCTGAAACGCTACGGCGAAAACCATCCCCTCAGTAATTTGATGCACTGATCTCAGAATACCAGGTGGCATAGTTCGCCTCCGTGACCACGAAAAAAAGGCAGAAAAACCGTCTTTCTTTATTCCAGATGACCTGTTTTCTGCCCGTTGAGGTGCTGTTTGCGCTGTAAAATTTAGCCGTTATGCCCGGTTGGCTTCCACGAAGTTCGCCAATGAATTAATTGAGGTAAAAGCCTCCTTTCCGGCTTCCATATCGGTAATTGACACCCCAAACTGCGTTTCCAACTCCATTACGACTTCAAGGGCCGCCATTGAATCAACACCTAAATCCATGAGAGCCACATCATCGCCAATGGCAGCAACACTTACCGCCCCTCCCGTCGCTTTAGAAATAATGGCTTTTAACTGATCTTTTAATGCCGCATCTGCCACTGTAATCCCCCACCTTCTTTGCATATTTTTCCATCGCCGGAAGTTCTCGTTCTTCCTGGCATGGAACCTCAGTTATTGAACTCATCTGTTTTCGTCACACGCTTCATCATACTTTTCGCAACGGGACGACTGCTAAAAAACGATAGATTTCACCAGGAAGGATCTGAAATGCATAAGAAAACGCTCCTTGAACATCTACCGGGGGAAGATAATCAATATAGTGCCTGCGTCCGGCGGTTTCTTTAAATATCCAGAGTTCCGCATTCGTAGAATCATTCCAGATAATTGTACGGACAGGTGGTCTGTCTCGATAGCCGACAGAACAGGCGATCATATCAAAATCCGGAACTTGCAAATACTGATTTACATCCAAATACTCATAGCCTGTGGGAACGCCGTTAATATCTTTGAAGAATTCTACTTTCACCACTGATCCGGGCGCAGAATCCCTATTCTCCAGATACGCGTTTGATCCAAAAAATCCCCCTCGTGATGCGATGCTTCGCGTTTCTCCGGCCCCCTTAATTTCTCTTGTTTGTACCGGCATAGTTTATCTCCTTTGGATCTTCGATCATAAAACTTCTCTTCAATTGAGAACAAAACAAATATGTTTCATGAAGAAATTTATCTCTGCAAAAAAATATTCTATAAAAGAATGCCTTTTGTCAAGGAAAAAAAGGATTTCAAACGAGAATCCTCTTCAGAAACTAAAAAAACTTGACAAGCATCTTTATTTCATAATTTTAACGTACAGAGGAATTTTTCAGCAGTTTGCTGGGAGAGTGATAATTTTTGGAGCGACTGAAAGGATTTCATGACGAAAAATATTCTTGGGAAAACCCTGGGCACACTTGGAAGTCAGTGGAGGGATGTCTTGGCCCGGGCGATTATTGAAAGAAAGATTTCACCGAATATTCTGACAATTACAGGTTTTATGATTAATCTTCTCGGAGGCGTTCTCCTGGTTTTTGGAGCGACTGTTCCTACCCGATTCAATTGGATTCATGTTCTGGCAGGAGGAGTAATTCTCATCGCCAATATTTTTGACATGCTCGATGGCGCCGTGGCGCGTATGTCAAATCGCGTGACGAGGTTTGGGGCTTTTTGTGATTCGGTCACGGATCGTTATTCTGATATGATTCTTTTAGGAGGAGGGATTGCCTATTTTGCGTGGCGTCGTGATCTGTCCTGGGTGATCATCTCAGTGTTGGCTCTGGTGGGAAGTGTCATGACAAGTTATACCCGCGCAAGAGCTGAGTCGCTGTTGCCGGGAAAGTTCGATGCAGGTTATATGGAACGCCCGGAACGTATCGTGATCCTGGCCGTGACCTGTTTACTCAGCCGTCTCTATATGGGGATGCTTATTATTGCAGTGTTTTCAAATTTGGCGACCTTTCATCGAATCTGGGACGCCTGGCAAGTTGACCATAATCTTGAGCATCCTGAAGATGCTCGAAGATACTATGGCTCTCCACATTCTCCTTTTGTGATTCGAACGTTTCGAAATCTGATTTTTTGGTCGTATCCACGTCAAACCTGGCAACATGACGTATTAGGAATTGTCCTGTTCATTCTTATCCTGGCTGCCCCTTTACGTTTTTAACATTTTTTTACTTGTCAGAATACCTTTTCTGAAAGAACTTTTATTGTCCGCTCTTGTCGTGAAGAGTTATATTCTTAGCTGACAATTCTGGGATTATCTCTTGACAAATTTGTTGTCTGCGATTACATAAAAATATACGAGAGCAATGGTTCGGACAGTTTTCGTGTGCCTCCCTTTGTCCCCCCGTAAACGGGGGGAAATGAGCAATAGGACGTCTCATGTGTACATCCCCCCGCTTGCGGGGGGATGGAGGGGGTGAAATCAAAACTGTCCGAAGTATTGCGAGAGGTAACAGCAAAAAAAGTAATATAAGTGAATCGTATAAGTAGATGATGTTCCCTGTCTGAAAAGAATATGCATCTAGGGCGATGAACAAGAAAGAGAACGTCACAGAACCGTGTTATAGGTGGGGAAATGTACCCTGGAGGATGGGTTTCATGCAGAAAAAATTAAAAAATCAACAAATCATTGTGCTGGTGATAGCAGCGGGGCTCGCTCTCATATTAGGAGGAAGTATCGCCACAAAAGTACTTGCAACCCAGGCGGAAACCTATGAAAAACTCAAAATTTTGAGTGAAGTGCTCTATCTGATTCAAACCAATTATGTTGACGAAATTGATACGCAAGATATTGTGTATGGAGCAATTCATGGGATGCTCAGAACCCTTGACCCGCATAGTTCGTTTATGCCGCCTGATATGTATCAGGAAATGCAGGTTGAAACACGAGGCAATTTCGGGGGATTAGGAATTCAAATTGCCATTAAGGATGATCAACTGACGGTGATCGCCCCCATTGATGATACCCCTGCTTTTCGTGCTGGGATTGAGGCAGGAGATAAAATCCTGAAAATCGAAGAGCAAGCAACGAATGATATGACATTAATGGAAGCGGTAAAACTGCTGCGAGGCCCGAAAGGTACGCAAGTGACCATTACCATTATGCGCGAGGGGTTTGATAAACCGCGAGAGTTTGTACTGGTGCGTGATATTATCGAAATAAAAAGCGTGAGCTATCGGATGCTCGTCCAGAATATCGGATACTTGCGATTACGGCAATTTCAGGAAGACAGCTCATCTGAAATGGAAGATGCGTTGCGAGATCTGGAAGAAAACGGCATGGAAGCGTTGATATTGGACTTACGGAGTAATCCGGGTGGATTATTGAACTCAGCCGTTGAAGTTGCCGACAAATTTCTTGAGAAAGGAAAGCTGATAGTTTATACCGAGGGCAGAAAAAAGAACCAGGATATGCGGTTTATTGCTCACCAGGAATTTACCCACCCGAATTATCCCATGGCAGTGTTAGTGAACCATGGCAGTGCCAGTGCGTCGGAAATTGTGGCCGGAGCGTTGCAAGCTAATTCGAGAGCAGTGATTATCGGCACGCAAACCTATGGAAAAGGATCGGTACAAAGCGTCATTCCCTTGAGTGATAATTCTGGACTGCGTTTAACGACGGCTTTGTATTATACTCCAGATGGACAGTCTATCCATGAAAAAGGGATTGCTCCGGATATCGTGATTACGCCCGAACCGACAAAAGAGCCAGAAGAGACGCAACAAGACGTATCGCAAGATGGAACGCTTCCCCAGGAAGAAGACGAAAGTATCCCTGAAGAGAAAAGTCCTGAAGAGGAAGTTGATCAAATGCTGCAGCAGGATGTGCAGTTACAAAGGGCTGTTGATGTTCTGCGAGGGATTTTAATTTTCGAAAAACAATCTGTGTAAAAGACTGACGGCCTGTTATGGCGAAGAATATGGGGTGGATGAGAAATTTTTGTAGATCAAGAAAAAAAATCTTGACAAAAACCCCTGTTTTTATAGTCTTAAAACATACAGTGAATAACGCATAGTCATGCCGAGGTAGCTCAGTCGGTAGAGCAGAGGACTGAAAATCCTCGTGTCCGCAGTTCGATTCTGCGCCTCGGCATTTTTGCGTGTGTTTTTTTACAAATGTAGTTAACCGAAGAAGGAAGAGAGGTTAACACATCCTACCTTTTGGCCGGCGTAGCTCAGTGGTAGAGCAGCTGATTCGTAATCAGCAGGTCGTAGGTTCAAATCCTATCGCCGGCTCTGTGAGACATAGACCCCTAACACATGAATTCGTGCTGATTTTTTCGAATATAAAAAATTGAGCCGGATCGTGAGGAAGGAATAGTTTCTCAGTGTTGGGTTCTAAATTCAGAAATAAGGAGGTGATTTCCGATGTTTATGAGAGATTCAGCATTACGATCCCCGTTAATTGATGTTCTCTGGCCGGCTAAAAGCCTTGTGCGTGATGTTCTGCTTGTGATGGCTACCAGTCTTGTCTTAGCATTATCTGCTCAAATCGTGTTTCCATTGCCTTTCTCGCCTGTTCCTGTCACATGTCAAACGTTGGTGGTTCTTGCGGCAGGCGCGTTATTGGGAAGCCGTTTAGGAGCGTTAACTGTTCTGGTTTACCTGACAGAAGGCATGATCGGACTGCCTTTCTT
The DNA here is from genome assembly GCA_040772385.1 of Candidatus Vecturithrix sp. Lineage (GTDB taxonomy): Bacteria > Moduliflexota > Moduliflexia > Moduliflexales > Moduliflexaceae > Vecturithrix. Next base: position 3,125,347 of record JAXGYF010000001.1, read on the forward strand.
TGCGAAAGGTGCGGCCGGCGTGGCCTATCTTCGAGGAGTCACGGGTGGATATTTGCTCGGTTTTGTTGCTGCGGCTTTTGTTGTTGGTTTGCTGGTAGAAAAGGGATGGGGACGTAAGGTCAGTACAGCAATTGTTGCGATGGGAATAGGAAATGTTCTCCTATATGTGTTTGGGATAGCATGGTTACAACTGGTGTTACAGATTACCACGACAAAAGCGTTATTTTTAGGATTCTATCCGTTTATTCCTGGCGACGTGTACAAAATTGGCATTGGGGCAATTTTGCTGCCCATTTTGTCGAATTTTTTGAAAAGTCCTAAAAATTAACGTTAATCAACATAAAAGCATTTAATCTAATCGCGTGTATTACCCGATTTTGTAATGAACGACTTTTTTACGAAATCGGGTTTGTTATTTTCTCTGCTGCACGGGTTGTTGTTCAACTATTTTTTCTGTAAACGCTCAAATTCTTCTTGTTTGAGAACCTTCTTCATGATTTTTCCGGTCGGTGTTTTAGGAAGAACATCGCGAAATTCGAAATATTTAGGATTTTTATACATCGCTATTTTTTCATGACAAAATCGTCGGATTTCTTTTTCAGTGGCGGTGACATTTTCTTTTAAGCTGATAATGGCTTTGGGAACTTCACCGCGTTGCTTATCCGGGACCCCTATAACGGCGCATTCTGCCACTTTTGGATGACTACAGATCACTTCTTCCACTTCTCGAGGATAGACATTCATGCCGCGGACAATAAGCATATCTTTTTTCCGATCAACAATGTAAATGTAGCCATCTGCATCAATCCTGGCCATATCGCCTGTGCGCAGCCAGCCGTTTTGTAAGACCTCTTTAGTTTCTTTCGGTTGATTATAGTATCCTACCATGACGCTATCCGATTGGACATACAATTCTCCTACGGCATTTGGCCCAGGTTCGAGATCATCCTCATCAATAATTTTGACCTTTACGCCTTTGATCGGTAACCCGATCGAAAGGGGCTTTTGAATCCCGTTTAAAGGGTTGACACAAATCCCGCCCGAGGTTTCTGACAAACCATACCCTTCTAAAAGTGGGATTTTAAATTTTTGTTGGAATGCTTGTAGAACCTCGGCGCTTAAGGGAGCGCCTCCTGAAACACACACGCGAATCGGATTGATCAACCGAAAAAACCAGGGAATATTGGCGTTGGCAAGTGCATGAAAAACTTGAGGAACTCCCACTAAAATATTGACCCGATATTTCAAAATGGCGCGGATCACTCGTTTAAATGGCCGAATGGAGCCAAGCAGAATGATACGCGTTCCATAGCTAAATGTTGCCAAAATACAAACGACAAAGGTGAAAACATGGAACAACGGGAGAAAAACAATGATTTTATCGCGGTGAGAGATTTTAATCGCATCGGTATTGGCATCAATCGCCGCTAACAGGTTTTTATGGCTTAACATTGCCCCTTTAGGCGTTCCTGTTGTGCCAGAGGTATAGTGAATAACAGCAATATCAGCGTTTGTCGGAGGCTCCCAGGTCGGATTCTCACGAGTTTCTTTGTCAAAAAGGTGAAAGGAGATCGTTCCCGGAATGTCCTCATCAACTACGATGATATGGTGTAAGTGAGGGAGAGTTGAAACGATGGGCGCTAAAACTGCATATAACTTCCGGTCTGTCACGACAACAGACATATTGCAATCATGTAAAATAAACTGTAATTCTTCACTTGAAAGGAATGTATTGATTGGAACGTTGATTCCGCCCAATTTGATGACCCCAAAATACGTAAAGAGATATTCCGGACAATTTGAAAGGAACAACCCAATTCGATTTCCTCGCTCAATTCCCAACGTATGAAGTCCATGAGCAACTTGATTGATCTTGTGGTTGACCTCATTATACGTATACGTGGTTCCTTCAAAGGTGAGACATTTATTGCTGCCATAGACTGCGACAACGTCTTCAACTAATTTCGCAATAGTCATATTGGGATCTCTGAAATTCATCAACGGTCTCCCTCTGATACTTACCGAAGATCTCGCTTCATAATTTTCTGCGTGGCATTCTTCGGAAGCGATGTTCGAAATTCAATATATTTCGGAAGTTTGTATCCGGCGAGATGTTTTTTGCAAAAATCTCGCACTTCTTGTTCAGCGAGCGTTTCTCCCTCACGCACAACAATAAATGCTTTGGGTACTTCGCCTTTTGTTTCGTCAGGCACTCCGATCACAGCACATTCTACAATGCTAGGATGGGTGTATAATACGTCTTCAATTTCTCGCGGATAGACATTGACCCCGCGTACGAGTAGCATCTCTTTTTTGCGATCAACAATATAAATATACCCTTCTTCGTCAAGTTTGGCAATATCACCTGTCAAAAGCCAGCCATCAATAATGGTTTTTTGGGTCTCTTCAGGCAAATTGAAATAGCCTTGCATCACATTTGGCCCTTTGACCGCTAATTCTCCCACCTCTCCAATAGGAAGTTCCTTCATATTTTCGTCAACTACTTTAACCTGAACGCTTGGCAGGGCCGGTCCCACTGAACCAACTTTCCGTGTTCCGTAAATCGGATTCACGGAGACGACAGGCGACGCTTCGGATAATCCATATCCCTCGCACAGGACGCTGTTAAACTTCTGTTCAATTTTTTCGATCACCGGAGCAGGTAGCGGGGCAGAGCCGGATACAAAGGCTCTGATCGCATTGAGATAGCGCAAAATTTTGGGCAGGGGTTTATTGGCTAACACATTGTATACCGCAGGGACCCCAACAAATAAGGTAACCCGATCAAAAATAATCGCCTTTTTAATCGAATCGAGAGCTTTAGCCGAACCGATCAAAACAATTGTCGAACCGACTTTTAGAGGAAGCAGGACACACACTGTAAACGTAAATGAGTGGAACATGGGCAGGAAAAGCAAAAACTTATCCTTCGGGATCACCTTAAAAACCTGAACAGCATCAACGACATTCATGAATAAATTATAATGTGATAACATCGCTCCCTTCGGATGTCCGGTGGTGCCTGATGTATAAATGAATACCGCCAAATCTTGCTCTGTCATCTCAGCCTGAATATTCTCCGCTTTGCCTGACGCCAATAATGCTTCGAAGGAGAGGTACTCATTCTGTTCGGTTTCATTAATAACGATGATTTTGAGAATTGACGACATCTGCGAAATAACAGGTTGAATTGTCCGCAGAAATTTTTTTGATGTCACGAGCACCTTGACCTGGCAATCATTCACAATATATTTAATCTCATTTCCCGTTAAAAAGCTATTGATGGGGACAGCAATTCCGCCAAATTTTAGAATGGCAAAGTAAGAAATGATATATTCCGGACAATTATCACTGAGAATCCCCACCCGATCTCCTTTTTTTATCCCAAGTGACATCAAGCCATGCGCCGCTTTATTCACGGAAATATTCAACTCTTTATATGAAATTTTCCTTTTTTCAAACTTTATCGCACACTTTTTAGGAAACTGCTGAGCAGTCTCTTCAAGCATTTTACCTAATGTCATAGTATGTACCTCCTTTGGTATCAGTCTGTTTGTTTCATCCATCATTCTCCTCATAACGGTTTATATACTATTTCAAGGTACGATAAAGAAGTCAAGCGGAAAATTCTTTCACTTTTTCTCATGTTTGTCAATACGAGTGCAGCTATCTCTCCAGGTTTTTTCAGAAATACTACCCAATAGACACTAAAATGGAAAATCGGTTGCACAAATTCTTGAACAAGCAAGGATAATCAGGACGTTCAGGTTCCGATGATCGTAAAGGAAGCCTGATGATGAAAAAGTTGACAAATCAAGGAAGTCATCTCGATAATGTAGGAGAACTTGAAAATGTCTGAACGATGAATTTCACTGTTTGGAGGAACTATTATGACTCAACGTCGTATCAACATTGGAAAACAGGGAGAAAGGTTGGCTCAGGAGTATTTGCGCCAACATGCCTATGCAATTATCCAAAAAAATTTTCGATGTAAGTCAGGTGAAATTGATATTATTGCCAAAGATCGAGAGGTTGTGGTGTTCATTGAAGTGCGAACTCAAACGTCAAATCTGTATGGTCCGGCGTATAATACGGTGACCCTCTCCAAACAAAAGCAGGTAAGACGGGTGGCACTCTATTATATCAGCCAACACAATCTGGTGAATACGCAATTTCGCTTCGATGTAATCGGAATTACTCTCAATCCTGAGACCGGACAATTTCACCTTGATCATATTCAAAATGCGTTCTAAACCGTTAATGAACGAATTGCGACACTCGTACAATCTGAATATTACGCTGTTTGAATTCTGGCAGCATTTCCTGTAATGCCTGCAATGTGACCTCTTTAGGATGCCCAATAGCAATGGCCGGCTGCCCTTGTTCAGCGAGTTCAGCGAGCTCGCGTAATCGTGCCTTCACAGTTGCAGCGTTCAGAGGGACATCAGCATCCAGAAAAACTTTTCTGGCTGCCGATTTCAAGTTTAAACGTTGAGCAACATCGTAAGCTACAGAAGATGCTGTTGTCCGGCTATCAAGGAAAAACAGGTGGTGATGGTAAAGATGCTCTAGGACGATCCTGATTCTCTCCGGCTCTGCAGTTATGCGAGAGCCCATATGGTTATTGGCGCCAACGGCAAAAGGTACCGAACGTAAATTGTTTTCAAGCATGTGTTGAATCTGCGTGGTTTCCATATGCGACATAATTGCACCCTTACCAGGATTTTCAGAGGAATTACGAGCTTCCATCGGAAGATGGAGCAGGATTTCTTTCTGGTGTTCATGCAGAAGCGAGGCGACATGTGTAGAGTGTTGCAAATGAGGCAGTACTGAGAAGGTAAAGTCTTCATTCAGATCGAGTAAACGTAACACCGCCTGTGGGTTGGCACCTAAATCATCAATCACAATTGCTGCCTTGAAGAGGGGTATCGTCGCAGGCTCCTGGTGAACAATGGTCGTTTCAGGCGTCACTGGCGATTGCCATGTCAATACAAGAGTATGAGTGATAAATGCACCGATCCCGATGACAATCGTTGCTTGATGTTCTTCCGGCTGAATGTATTGTTGAAAGATCTCTCCGCCGCTATGATAAATTGCCTTTGAAAGGTGATCTACGAACCTTGCCAATGTCTCAGATCCGGCCAATTGAACGCGATATTCATAGATATTCCAGGTCGCTGCTTCTCGCTGAATTACTGTTCGGAAAGGAGTACACGCCTCCGGAGCCTGACCGCCGATACGCTCCAACGCTGTTTCGATAATCGTGTTGAGCTGTAAAGAGGTTCGTTCCGGAAATACACTGACCGTCATTTCCTGGTGTAACTGATTCGTATCTTCCCAAAAAGCCGCTCTTACTAACACGCCGCCCAGACTCACTAACAGAACAAGAATAAGTAACATGGTCAGACCAGCGGAGTTTTTTTTCCATTTTCCCACGTACTATATCTCCCGTATATAAATTATAGCGAACGATGCCATCGTTTGAAGCGATGGCATCGTTTCTGATATTTATGCCCTGGCAGGTTTCAAAGCGCTATCTTTTTCTTAGAACAGCTTATTTTTAAGTGAATCATAGAGTTCTGTCGTGACGTCTTCAAGGGCTTCAGGAGGTAAGATTAATTTTTTCAACAAAAAACGGTTTCGTAAAATTCTAATTGCCTTTTGACCTAAACCATCACCATATTTTTTATCAAACTTTTCCAGAGCTTCTTCATACCGATAATTCGCCATGATTAATTCACAGCGAACCCGGTCTAATTCTGATAAATCTTTTTTTAATTCTTCTTTTTCGGCTATCATGACATACTCCTTTCAAAAATCATTTTATAATAAGAAAATGCCTCTATCTTAGATCTTGTCTTACTGTCAATCAAATCTTATCTTCCACAACATTATTTCAACAAGTTTTTTTCATTGATTTCTCATAATTTTCTCATACGTTTTGTTGACTTTTTTTCTTGATAGAATCATTCTGTTTTCATCGCATTTCTCCTATGCATGTTTAACTTCACTCTGGAATGCAGAACGACCAAAATTCCAGGATATGATTTGTTTTATAAACAGGAGTAGCAAATACCTATGAAAAAATCAAGTATTTTAATCACGATCCTGTGGGGCCTTTTTTTAGTTGGCGGAGGACCGGGGCTTTACGCTGCGCCTCACCTGGACATTGTCGGGGGTCCAACCTATGATTTTGGCGAGGTACAGGCCAACCAGACATTAACGCATACTTTTGTGCTCAAGAACATCGGCGATAGTGTGTTGCGCATTCAGCAGGCGACAGGCGGCTGAGGCTGCAATGCCACGTTGCCGTCCGGCAACGACGTGCCTCCCGGCGGGGAGGGCAAAGTCGAGGTTACGTTTCGGTCAGGCGATCGGCGACGCCAATTGCGACAGAGTGTCGTGGTTCGTACAAATGATCCGGCCCATGAGTCCGTTACTCTGCTTGTAACGGCCAATGTTCTCGTTGATCTGGAAGTCGAACCGAACCTCCTGCGTTTCGATCCGCAACACTCGCCCCTGGCCGCGCTGGTCATCAAAAACCATACCGATGCTCCGGTACAGCTCAGCGAAGTGTATGCTTCCAGCGACCATGTCGATCTCTCCCTTTCGGCCTCCACGATTCCTCCTCGCGGCGAGGTGAGCGTCACCGGCAAATTGCTGTCTGACGCTCCCCAGGGCGTGTTAAGCGGTTGGCTATACATCCGCACTGATCTCAAAACTCTGCCTCTGCTTCAGGTTCGTATCTGGGGTAATCTGCTCTAGCCTTATGCGCCGCGTCCGTTTTCGGTTTGTCAAACTCGCTGAGAACGGATGCGGCGTTGTTTTTTCACGCGGGTCATGGCCAGATTAATCAATGAGGCTGCATCAAGTACCAGAGATACCTGCCCATCGCCGCGAATTGACGCCCCGGAGACGCCTTCTATCGTAAGCAATTGATGCTTGAGCGACTTAATGACCATATCCCCCTCGCCGCACAGTGCATCAACCATCAGACCGATCTCTCGCTCTCCGTCGCTCAGAATCACTCCATAGGATCTTGCCTCAGAGATTTCAACCTCGTCTAAAAGCCGTGCCATATCATCACGCCTTCCTGTCGGAACTGATGTCACTTCTGAATTTTCTGAATACGGCCTTCCCAATAACTGCGCCAGGTCAAAAACCGGGATGATACGACCTCGTAAACACATCACCTGTTGTGTCTCGATCGTGTGCAGATCCTGTGAGTCAATCCGGATTGCTTCTTCCACAGCTGCTAAAGGAATCGCAAACAACTCTGTATTGACGCTGACCAGTAGTGCCGGAATAATCGCCAGCGTCAACGGCAGTTTGATGAAAAACGTACAGCCCTGCCCGGGCCGAGAGTTGAGTTCAATCGAACCGCTGATCTTTTCTACCGCACGTTTCACTACATTGAGTCCCACTCCGCGCCCTGACAGGCTGCTAACTGCTTCTACTGTGCTCAGTCCGCTCGCAAAGATCAGTGCCAGAGCCTCGCGTTTCGGCAAGGTCTTCGCCTCCTGTTCGCTAATTATCCCTAACTGTACCGCTTTCTGCATGATGCGCCGCCGGTCAATTCCCCGTCCATCATCATTTACCGCCAAAATTACCTGGTTTCCCTCGTAATATGCTGATAACATAATCGTGCCTTGACGCGGTTTCCCCATATTGATCCGTTCGTCCGGCGTTTCGATGCCGTGATCAATTGCATTACGAATAAGGTGAATCAATGGGTCGCCGATCAGATCAATTACTGTTTTATCCAATTCCGTTTCTGCGCCAGAGATCACGATCTGTACCTCTTTCCCTGCCTGACGCGCCAGATCTCTCACCATGCGCGGGAAACGGCTCAGCACTTGACTGATCGGAACCATGCGGATACGCATCGTGGCCTCCTGCATCTGGTTCGTCAGGCGTTCTAACTCGTTCGTCGTTTCATCAAGTCGTTCTTTCAGTTTTTTAAACAGGCGAGCATTTTTTTTGCGTTGCAATCCGGCACCCTGGTGCAAGATCACTTCGCCTGTACGCAGATCCTCGTACATCGCCTTGATCTCCCCGCCGATGTCAGCCAATCTGGCACGGGTGATCACCAGTTCACTGACCAGGTTTAGTAGCTCATCAACACGTTCGGCGTCCACGCGTAAAAGTGATCGTCCTTGCGACCATTCTACCGAACGGGAGATCGAATCTGCCGTTGCTGACAGCGGGAGAGAAAGTTCTGCTGGAGTCTCAACGGCGTTTCGCGCACAGAAATCTGCAATTATGGTCTCAAGTTGCTGTATGACGTGAGTAAGCGTTGCCAAATCCTGATCGGTCAGACCGTGATCTCCATGTTCAAGTGTCAATACCGTACGGATATGTTCAGCTAACGCCGTATTCAGAGTTTCCACATTTAACATCGCCGCTGAGGATTGAATGGTTTGGCAAGCTTTCACCATTGTCTCGACATGCGCGCGGATCGCGGCAGCATCCACCACATGCCCTCGCAAAGAAGAGACATGCGCTTTTTCAAGTGCCAGGCGCATCATTTCAAGCTGCTGGCGGCTAATATCCGCAAAAACCTCACAATCTTCCTGCTCTGGTGTTCCAGCGTCCAAAGTCTCCGTTCGCCCAGAAACGTCTGGAACATGCACTCTTCCGACAGTCTCTGTTTCCTCTCCCTGGAAGGGTCGCACCATTGTCTGTTGCCAGGCGGTGAGTTGAGTGACGATCTCTGTAGTGTCGGGTGCAGCTTTGCCCTCCGCTACATGGCGAATCAGGTCTTTTAGCACATCTACGCCGTGCAGTAGCGCATCAATACACTCTGGTGTCGGCAGCATACTCCCCTGCCTGACAGGTTCCAGCAGTGATTCCAGCGTGTGCAGAAAGCTGCTGATATGAGCTAACCCCACATACGCGGCCGTGCCCTTCATGCTGTGTGTAGCCAGAAAAATTTCGGTGATTAACTCGCGATTGGCAGGTTCCTTTTCCAGGCGCAGCAGATTCGGCTCTAAGGTGAGCAGATGCTCCTCAGCTTCTGCCAGAAATTCACGAATCAATTGTGTGGTTCCTATGCTCACCGTTTTCCACCCCCTCCGTCAGCATGCATCCTAGCTTCTGAACCAGTATGCCTAGTTCCGCGACCGTCATCGCTACGTGCTGCGATTCCTGGGCCACCTGATGGGCTGAATGCTGCGTCGTGTCCGCTGCGCGCCACAGGTGTTCGTTGACACTGTGTTGTTGTTGTATCGCTGATGCTATATGCTGCGCCGCTGTGGTCGTAAGCGTCGCCGTCTCAACCAGATGGGTCAATGCGTCGCCGGCATCATTCGCCCGTTGAATCCCGCGTGCGACGGTGTGCATATCCTCCTCAGTTCCGAGCGCTAGTTTCAGAGAAGAAGTTTGCAGCTCGTGAATCACATCCTTGATATCCTCAGTTGCTTCGCACACCTCTTCCGCAACACGTTTTATTTCCAGCGCCACCACACCAAACCCTCGTCCTTCTTCTCTGGCTCGCGCGGCCTCGATGGTCGCATTAAACGCAATCAATGTAATATCTGCAATGATGCGATCTATCGCGGCGACCACTTCGTTGATATGTTCTGATTGTTTTTTCAGTGTCAGCATCGTATCAGCACTGCGTTGACATATTTGACTGATTTCTGTCAGGCTTTGCATCACATTTTGTACGGCTTGCTGTCCCTTTTCAGCCGCTTCCAGGGTTTGAGCGGCAACCGCCGCTGCGGTTTGCCCCTTTTCGTTGTTTTGTCGGGTCGTTTTCGCCAGGCTGCCCAACGCATTCGTCATTTCAGTCGAGGTCGCAACTTGCGCAGACAGTCGGTCCGCATGATGTGTTGACGCGACCACGGCCGCTTCTGACACGACCTGCAGGTGCTGTTTCACCTCATGGGTGGACGTGAGCAGCGATTCCACCCGCGTTAGCATGGTATTGGTCGCCTGCGCCAGATCACGTATTTCTGTACATGACAGGGTTGACAATTTTGATACGACATCACGTCGGTTCACCTGAACCTGGGCGATGATCTGCGCTAATCGGGCTATTGGGCGAGCAAGCTGCCGCTGATAGCTGTCCCATAGGATCATTCCAAGAATCGCTGCTATGGTCGCATCAAACAGGAATAATCCGCCAATGTCTGCCAGGCTAAATATGTTTTCTCTGTGCCCTGCTTGCGATAAGAGCCGCTGGAGGTACCAGAGTTTGGCCGCTGCTATTCCCAGCAGCGTTCCCCCGCATATCACGACCAGATGAAACCAAAAAGATGTCAGGTGACGCGTAAGTTTCATGATGCAGTTCACCAAAAGCCGTGATGCTATTCACGGTTTTCTGCGTGTAAGGCTTAATTATCAATTTATCTGATCTTTAGACGTGAAATTGCCTGACCAGATTCCGCAGATGTTCCACGGAATTGACGACATTCACGGTCGCCTCCTGCACGCCCTGTAACGTGAGCACATGTTGTTGCGCAACCGCTTCCAGATCTTGGGTATTTTGATATACCTTCTGTCCGCGTTGCTGCTGTTCCGAGGTCTTCTCAACAATCTGGCGCGCCTTGTCGTCAATGGTATGGATGAGCTGTAATTCGGCGTGTGTGTCTGCCACTTGCTCGCGAGTCGCGGCATGGATCGTCGCACTGAAATCAGTCAAGGCGGTCATGATCTGCTCAATGTGTTCGCCGTCGCGTACCTGTCCCTCAATATGCGTGGTAATGTCTTCTGCCAACGCAGTCAGGCGTTCCATCGTGCGCAAAATATCTTCAACCGCCGTCGCCTGCTGACTGGTCGCCTGTTCAATCATGGTCGCCAATTGTTCAATCTGGTTGATCGTGTCCACCGCCGCTTCGCTTTGTGCTTCCTGAGCTTCATTTGCCTCGGCTAAAGCTTTCATTTGCTCTACCGTGTGACTGACGTTCTGATAAATTGTGTCTAAGGCCACATACGTGTCGCTTACCAGGGTGGCTCCCTGCTGAATCCGTTTATGACTGTGGCGAATATGGTGGATAATTTCTTTCGAGGAGGTTCCCACGCGTTCTGCTAACTGTCGGATTTCATCAGCCACTACAGCAAAGCCCGGTCCATGTTCTCCGGCCCGTGCCGCCTCGATCGCCGCATTTAAAGCTAACAGATCCGTTTGATCGGCAATCTCACTGATCACTTCGATGATTTCAGAGATGTGCTCGGAGCTTTCTGTAATTGCCTTCATTCCCTCCACGGTTTGATCAACCGCGCGTTGTCCGTGTGAGGCCGCTGTCAACGCTTCTTCTGCCAGAGCTACAGTGTCATGCGCTCTGGCTCTCGCCATGGACGAGATCCGGGCCATATTCATGATTACCTCGACAGCCTTTTGGGTAGATTCCACCTGAATATGGGTCGTTTGCGCGATTTCATGGGCCGACTGGCTCATCTCTGTGACGGCCGAGGCGGTCTCAGCCGCCAGCGAAGCAGCCGTCATGGCATGGCGGGACACGTATTGGGAGGTCTGGCTCATGCGGTTCACGCAATCGCGTACGTCACGCGCCTTGTGTAACTGCTGTTCTGCAGCGCCGGTATTACGTTGAATCGAGGCGACGATTTGTCGCGAATACTCTGACGCTTCTCGCACTAACGCCGCCTGTTCATCTGCCATGCGCCGATTTTCTTCGGCCGCCTGAGAGATTAGGGCGACAACCTCGGCCATTTTCCGAATGGACATTGCCTGCCCCGATACGCCTTCTGCGATCTGTTCCGCGGTTACGCGCAATTGCTGGACCGAGACGGTCACATAGTCGGTTGAAGAAATTACTTCAACGACGATCTCTCTGAGTTTACGTAGAAATAGATTAAACCATCGCGCTAATTCCCCGAATTCATCAGCAGAAGACGTGTCCAACTCCTGCCGTAAATCTCCTCCGCCTTCTGCAATGCGCTGCATTAATACCGACAGGTGGACAATAGGCCTGGCAAGCCTTTTTCCGGTCGAAACTGAGGTTACCAGGCTTGCGGCAAGAATTACGACCACTGCCACACCTATCAGAGCGGCAATTGTAGAGGTTATCTGAGCGTGTACAGTGGCTTTCGGAAGCAAAAGAACGATCGCGCCGATCCCGCGTGCCTGAAGATCATAAACAGGCACACGTGTTTGATAGTAGGATCTACCCTGGATGACCGTATCGTGCATCATTATCTCTGATGTATGTGTGGGATCCCCGGAAGACCTGTTCTCTTCCAGGTCAGGGACTGGCCTAACTGACAGAGATGGAGTCTCAAACACAGCGGCGTCTCCGTTGATCTCCACGGATACCTCCATCCGGCTGAGCAATGAGAGTTTCTTGAGGTAGGACTCTGTAATCACACGAGTCGCCGTCACAATTCCCACAATTCGATCTGATGCTGTGCGATAATCATAATAGGTGATGCCGGCCACGGCCTGGAGGACGAGGCGCCCCTGTTGCACGGCATAACTGACAGAAATGGAAGGCTCACCAGGCATGTGAGTGTCGGACGGGGGGAGAGTCAGGTGTGCTTGCGCCACGCCGATCTGTTGCCTGATGGACTGTTCCAGGGGATCGGACAGTGGTGTAGGGGTCCATGCCAATTCATGGTGCCCCTGGACCTGCGCCTGGTAGAAGCGGGATAAACTATCGTCCATGGTCTCATTATAACCGAGAAGCCAAGCGGCCTCAGTTGTCTGCTGCACTGCCAGCCCTACCAGACGCCAGTCAGGATCAAACAGCATCACCTGATCAAGGGCCGCCATCTCGGCCTGACGGAACAACAATCTGGTCAGGTATTGCAGCGTATTGAGATAGGTAACGCCCATTCTGGCGGATTCGGTCTGAAATGTGGTCACAAACCACACACGCTGATCAAACTGTTCTTCCCCGTGAATTAAGTGGTAGATTTGATCTCGATATGCGTCGCGTTCCGCGTGCAGATCGCTCTCGATCAACTGAGAGGCCAGCCGCATATCCTGTCGGGCGTCGGCTTTCGCTTTGGACCAGACCACCCCCCCGACCGCAATCGCAGAAAGTACTGCTGTCACGCTCACCAGCACAATGTGACTCACCGTTAATTTGGTTCGAAATGTCACGTTTCAACCTCGTGTAATGCCTGTTGCTCCCGTATCGTCAAAATTTTACTAAAATCCAGCAAAATTAATAATTTCTCCCCCAGTTTGCTTACGCCGGTAATATACTCCGAGTCAATCCCGGCGACCACAATTGACGGGGGCGGTTCAATCGTGTTTTTCGGAATTCGTAAAACCTGCGAGACCGCATCCACAATAAATCCGGTCATATTTCCCCCTACCTCCACCACAATTATCCGCATTTTTTTCCTGTCCGCGTTCCCTTCCACATGCAAACGTTTTCTAAGATCTACGATGGGAATGACTTTTCCACGCAGGTTGATTACCCCTTCCACAAAATGTGGTGCGTTCGGCACCCTCGTAATGGGCTGCATCCGGATAATCTCCTGAACCATCAGGATATCCGCGCCAAATTCTTCTTCGCCGAGCAGGAAACTGACGAATTGCATCTCACTCGCTTCATCTGGCGTTTTTTCATCAGCTTGAACGCCAAAATACTCATCTTGAGCACGCATAGGCATTGTAAAAAGTGGCTAAAGTGAGCTAAAATGACCTGAATTTCGATTTCTTGAAATGGCTGTCATTTTCGCTCACTTTTGATTGTAATCATTTTAGTCACTTTAGCTCACTCTTTGTAATACACCAAAGAATGTTTCAATTTCAGGAGCTGAAAAATTGTCGAAATACGATACAGCGACTCAGAATGGCCTAACAATAAATATCCCTGGGGCACCAGGGTCTCATAGAACATGGCAATGACCTTTTGACACGATTCAACATTGAAATAGATTAAGACATTGCGACAAAAAATACAGTCAACATGATGAATCAGGGCGGCATCTCTCGCATCAATCAGATTACCGACGTGAAAGGTGACCATCTGTTTAATCGCGTCGTGAATACGATACTGTTCTCCCTCTGCGGTAAAGTATTTCGACCGATATTTCTCCGGGGTTTCTCGAAGAGACCGAAGAGGATACACCCCTTCTCTGGCTTTTCGGAGCATCAGGGTATTAATATCTGTTCCAAGCAGCGTAATCTTCCAGGGTTCAATGTCCGGGAGATGTTCGCGTAAAATCATTCCGAGCGTATAAGGTTCTTCTCCGGATGAACATCCAGCGCTCCAGAAGTGTAAATGCCATTGTCCTTGTTCGCGTTTTTTTTGGAGCATCGCCGGAAGAATTTCTTCCTTGAATGCTCGCAACTGGGGTTCGTTCCGGAAAAAATACGTTTCTGTGGTGGTCATGACATTCAAGAGTTCCTGCAATTCCTTTGCTGCGGGATCAGAACGTAACAGGCGATAATACTCCTTCACCGAAGAACAGTTCACCTGTTTCATCCGCTGTTGAATGCGACGCCACATATATTGCCGTTTTGTTGATTCAAAAAACAGTCCGCTTTTTTCCCAAATCAGATCGCGAAGTAACTCAAATTCGTGTGTATCCTGCAACCACAAGAAAAGAAACCAGGAATAAGGAATCAACCCACTCAGGTTGGTTCCTGAAACCGAATTCTTTATGATTTTTTCGATAATATTTGCTGGAGTGTTTCGCGCAACTCTGCGTCTGTCGTCTGAGTCAGCCGAGTATGTATGCTTGGCATGGCCTTCTGAATCTCTTGAACCCCTGGTTCGCCGATGCGGATCAGCGCCTGCAGCGTTTCCTCGACAATCTGCATCTCCTCATGATTCAGGAGGCGGCCTAAGTAGGGGACAGCATCCGTGAGATGGAGATAGCCGGCCAATGTGATTGAGCTTTTCAGTACCTCCAGATTTTCGCTTTGCAGCAAGCGAATGAACACGTCCTCCACCCCGGCGGCCTTGACTTGAACGTAAATCTCTTCCCCGTACGATGTCGCAAGGCTCTGGATCGCCTGGACGGCTGAGGGGGCAAAGATGGGATTTGATTGTAAGATCGAGAGAATATAGGGCAGCACACGGTCATCGCGCAGATTCCCCATCGCTTTCATAATGGTATAGATGACAATTGGATCTTCATACGTCGCCATCTCAATGAAAGGTTCAACTGCCCGTTGATCCCTGATCTTTCCGAGAGCTTCAGCCGCAATGCATTTCATCCAGGTATCAGGATGGTGGAGCGCGCGAATTAAGTAAGGCACCGCATCAGGATTTCCAATCTTGCCCAACGCTTCTCCTGCGGCAATTGCCACATTCACATGTGGATCATTCAACAAGTCAATTAAATCATACACTGCATCCGCGTATCGGAGATTACCCAAAATATCGCACCCGAATTTCCGAATATCATGATCTTTACTGTCTACAAGGGCGCAAATAGCATCAATCGAGTCATGACCTATACGGCTGAGAATGTCAATTGCCGCATTAAGCAAGGTGGTCGAAGGGCTGGACAAGCACAAAACCAATGCCTGCACCACCTCGCTGCCTCTCAGCATCACCAGCGCTTCTTCAGCCGCGTCTCTTACGGCAAGATGGTCATCGGCTAACAACGTAATCAGGCCCTGAATGACATCACGTCTTTCTGCCAGCCTTTCGCCTTGACTCTGCTCGAGTCTCGCCATGGTCCCAAGTTCTTTCGCCGCCTGTTGCCGGATATCAGGGGCTGGCTGTCTCATTTGCTCAATGAGCGCATCTATCCGTTTCTTCATCGTGTGCCCCATACAAAAATCTGACATGGTAAGATGTCCTCTTTTGCCCGCCATTCTTCAGACCTATGCGCTGAACTTTTTGAAGGCGGCTCCATCTCTTTAGTGATTGAGAAACATTTTGACATATTTGACCATTTTTTTCGGCTCGGTCGGTTTAATCAAGAACAGATTCGCTCCCACCTCAAAGCCTTTTTTCTTATCGGCAGCTTCTTCCTCTGTCGTAATAATAATGATCGGCACATCTTTATAATTTTCCTTTTTTCGGATTTCCTTGATGAGATCATAACCATGCATTTTTGGCATGTTAATATCGGCAATGATCGTATCAAATTGATGAGTCTGCACTTTCTCAAGGCCTTCTAGGCCATTTCCCGCTGTTTCGACTTCAAACCCTTCCGTTTCAAGTAAAAAACAAAGTGAATTTCGAATCACAGCGGAATCATCCACGATCAGTACAGATTTTGCCATAATAGGTGCCTCTCTTAAAAATCTCCGTCTTTGCGCTGGAAAACTCCCCTTTTTTAGAGAGGACTCTTTCCCAGGTTCATTAGGTGCCTCTTAGAATGTAAAAAATGTTCAGAATTGAACGTTGGCATAAGAGGAGAAATTTGTCAACTTATAAAATTTGCCATTTTACAGGCAGGGAACATCTTTAATTCAAGAAACCCGTCCTTTCCTGCTGTTTATTTCTCGTTATTTTTTACTCCCTACGTTCAGATGCCAAAAAAGAAAAAGGAATCTGCTCTTTTCCTGAAGGAAGTTCTTGCACATGACATCTTTTTTCTTGACAAGGAAGTTTATGCGCACCTATTATTTTGAGAAAATAAACGTTCAAGCTACAACCTGGTGGTCGTCAAACTGAAATTGCGCATCACCTAAAATAATTTTGGAAAAATACGAAGAGAAATCTTTGTTTGTATTGAGTCTGTTGAGGGATCGATTCTATGGCAAAAAAGATAGGCGAAATTTTACAAAAGGCAAATTTAATTACCAATGATCAATTACAACAGGCCCTTCAAGAACAAAAACGCACGGGCGAACGTTTGGGGTCATTATTGGTCAAAATGGGATTTTTGGCAGAAGATGAAATTCTGTCGTGTTTAAGTAAACAATTTGGAGTTCCGGCGATTGATCTTGAAACGTTTCAAATTGAGTCCTCGGTGTTAGAAACCATTCCCATCCAGACGGCGAAAAAATATACGGTGATTCCGATCAGTCGTGTGGGAGGAACGCTGACGCTGGCAATGGCAGATCCCTCGGATATTTTTGCTATAGAGGATATTAAATTCATGACGAATTTTAATATCGAACCAGTTGTCGCATCTGAGCGAGCGATTCTGATCGCGATTGACGAACAATATAGCAAAAGATCGAAGAAACGCACCACCGGTGCTCCCAAAGAAACAGAAGAAAAAACGGTTTCATCAATTGATTATAAAGATTTCAGCATCAAAGAGGATGATTTGGATGAGGCCTCCATTGACGATAGAATTGAAGCGCCGACCGTTGATATTAATGATTTTGAAGAAATGGTCAAAGGTGCGGTTGATCAAATTGAAGTGGTTGAAGATGAAGAAGAGGACATCAATCCGCTCGAAGCAGAAAACGCTCCGGTGATTAAACTGGTCAATGGTATTTTGTTAAATGCGGTGAAGAAAAAAGTGAGTGATATTCACATTGAACCGTACGAAAAAGCCTATCGAGTGCGGTATCGTTTAGATGGCGCACTGCACCAGGTGATGGGGTTGCCGCTCTCGTTAAAAAATGCGATTACTTCCCGTGTGAAAATCATGTCACAGTTAGATATAGCGGAAAAACGCCTGCCGCAAGATGGGCGTATTAAACTCAAAATTGGGAAGCGCAAAGACATGGATTACCGGGTCTCGGTCTTACCCACGTTGTTTGGCGAGAAGATCGTGATGCGGTTGTTGGATAAATCCAATTTGCAATTGGATATGACAAAATTGGGGTTTGAATCGGAGTCGTTAGAGCGTTTTCGAGAAGCGATTCAAAGCCCCTTTGGCATGGTGCTGGTAACCGGACCAACGGGTAGCGGCAAAACAACAACGCTCTA
Source organism: Candidatus Vecturithrix sp. (assembly GCA_040772385.1). Classification (GTDB taxonomy): domain Bacteria; phylum Moduliflexota; class Moduliflexia; order Moduliflexales; family Moduliflexaceae; genus Vecturithrix. The sequence continues at coordinate 3,143,112 of JAXGYF010000001.1, forward strand.
TTCGGCGCTATCCTCTCTGAATACGCCTGACATTAATATCATGACGGCTGAAGATCCGGTCGAATTCAATTTAATGGGGATTAATCAGGTCCAAATGCACGATGATATTGGGTTGAATTTTGCTGCTGCGCTGCGTTCATTCTTGCGCCAGGATCCGGATGTGATCCTGGTCGGAGAGATTCGTGATTTTGAAACCGCAGAAATCGGCATTAAAGCGGCGTTGACCGGGCACCTTGTGCTCAGCACACTGCATACCAACGACGCCCCTAGTACCATTAGCCGATTGATTAACATGGGGGTTGAACCGTTTCTGGTGTCGTCGTCTGTGTTACTGATCGTAGCTCAGCGTTTATTGCGTCGTTTATGCGAATGCAAGCAGCCCAAAAAAATTCCGGAGGAAATTCCCTATGATGTGCTTATCCGGGCCGGCTATCCTGAAGAGGAAGCTCACCAGATGACTCAACTCTGGGCGCCCAAAGGATGTCCAAAATGTAATAATAGAGGATATAAGGGACGGGTCGCTTTATATGAAGTGATGAAGATGACTGCGAACCTGCGAGAAATGGTTCTTCAGGGAGCTTCGACCGATGAACTCCGTAACAAAGCTGAAGAAGATGGGATGTTAACATTACGACGAAGCGGGTTGATCAAAGCTCGTGATGGCATGACAAGTTTAGAAGAAGTCTTGAAAGTAACGCTGATTCGCTAAGTACAAGAGCGTCGAAACCTTGATCATTTATGATGGAATGATTGCCGTGATAACAGGGATGATCGTGTAGAATCAATGCAATCATGAGTCAAACAGAGGGCTATGGCTGATTTACATGAACTCTTAAATTTTATGTTTGAGCAAGGTGCTTCTGATTTGCATATTTCTACAGGAGTTCCTCCAACCATTCGGATTGATGGTGAGTTACGTCATATCGAAAATGAGATGCCGTTGTCAGCGTCTCACGCGAAATCATTAGTGTATAGCGTGTTAACGGATTCTCAAAAGCATCTGTTTGAGGAAAAAAGTGAACTGGATTTCTCCTTTGGCATTAAAGGATTATGTCGTTTTCGTGGAAATGCGTTTATTCAACGAGGAACTGTGGGCGCTGTATTTCGAACGATTCCTTATAAAGTCTCGTCATTTCGAGAATTGGGGTTGCCTTCATCGATAGAAAAATTTGCTGAACGCCCAATGGGACTGATTCTCATCACGGGGCCGACAGGAAGCGGTAAATCAACAACATTAGCAGCGATTATTGATAAAATTAACCGGGAACGCCATGCGCATATTATTACTATTGAAGATCCGATAGAATTTTTGCATGAACATAAAAATTGTCTGGTGAATCAACGCGAAGTCCACACAGATACAGAATCGTTTGCCACCGCATTACGACATGTATTACGTCAGGACCCGGATGTAATTTTGATTGGGGAAATGCGAGATTTGGAAACCATTGAAGCGGCGCTAACCGTAGCGGAAACCGGCCATCTCGTGTTTGCCACGCTGCACACAAATTCATGTGCTCAGACGATTAACCGAGTCATTGATGTTTTTCCGCCTCATCAGCAAACCCAGGTGCGCACACAATTGTCGTTTGTATTAGAGGGGGTGGCGACCCAGCAATTGATTCCCAGAATGGGAGGACGTGGTCGAGTACTCGGAGTTGAAGTGATGGTACCGACAGCGGCTGTCCGGAATTTAATTCGAGAAGATAAGGTGCATCAAATTTATTCTCAGATGCAAATCGGACAGGAAAAATTTGGGATGCAGACCATGAATCAATCACTGCTTGAATTGTATCAGAGACGCCATATTAGCAAAGATGAAGCTATCCGGCGTTCTCCGAACCTGGAAGAATTTTCTCAGATGATCGCACGGGTGCAAGTCGGAAAGGGATCGCAGAAAAAACTCTCTTCATAAGTAACAAGGTGTTGAGCCTTTACAGTACTGAAGAACCTGCTTTTTGCGTTTCTTTTCTTTGCTTGTAGAGAACACAATTATGCCCGAATTTAACTATAAAATCAAAATTGCTGGCCGAACGCTGAAAAAAACCATTGAAGCGCCGACGCAAGAAGCGGCGATTAAAATGGTAAAAAATAAAACCGGGGTAGACCTGAAATCCGTAAAACCTAAACCAAAGGAAATCAAAATTCCCTTTCTTGAGAAATTAACTGCCCCCAAAATTACGACAAAGACTATTACAATTTTTGTGCGCATGTTTGCGACAATGATTGACGCCGGACTTCCGCTGGTCCAGTGTTTGGAAATTTTATCCAATGATCCTGAAAACCCTTCCATGTCCACGCTGCTTAAAAAAATCCGTTCAGATGTTGAAGAAGGTTCAACCTTTGCTGACTCCTTACGCAAACATCCGAAATATTTTGATAATCTTTTTGTGAATCTTGCCGAAGCTGGAGAGGCCGGAGGTATTTTAGACACCATTTTAAACCGCCTGGCAACGTACATGGAAAAAAATGAAGCCATTAAATCTAAGATTAAGGGAGCGATGGTGTATCCGGCGGTCGTTGTCACTGTGGCTGTTATCGCTGTTGCGGTTCTTTTAATCTTTGTTATCCCGGTGTTTGCCACATTGTTTACCGAAATGGGCGCGGAACTCCCGCTGCCAACCAGGGTTGTGATTTGGTTAAGCAACTTCCTGCAACGCTGGGCTATCGTCATTGTTGCTGCTATAATGGTGTTAGTTTATGCCTTTAAAAAATATTATGCTACTGAGCAGGGAAGAGTGGCTGTCGATTCGATTACGCTGAAATTACCATTGTTTGGAGATTTAATTGTAAAGTCATCAGTCGCCCGGTTCACCAGAACGCTGGGTACTTTGATTAGCAGCGGGGTTCCGATTTTAGACAGCCTGGAAATTACCGCGCGAGCCTCAGGCCATGCGATTATTGAAATGGCTATTTTGGCAACCAGAGACAGTATCAAGGAAGGCAAGACGATCGCTGAGCCGCTGGAAGCGACCGAAGTTTTTCCCGGCATGGTGGTGCAGATGATTGGTGTTGGCGAGCAAAGCGGCGCGTTAGATGCGATGCTCGCGAAAATTGCCGATTTCTATGAAGAAGAAGTTGATACCGCGGTTGAGGCGTTAACTTCAGCCATGGAACCTTTGATGATCGTTATTCTCGGCACGACGGTTGGTGGGGTGGTTGTCGCAATGTACATGCCGATCTTCAGTATGGTTAACGCGCTCAAATAACCACGATGGTATGTCGGCGTTTGTATTCCCGCACAATCCTGAAGAGATGCAGCAAAAAGAGATTTTGATTTATCGCCTTAAATGGTTGGTGATTTTCAGGATTGTGCTGGTCACTTTGCTCCTGGGATCGGCCCTGGCTATCCAATTTAATGCCAGCACCTCTCGTCCGCTTGAACTCCTGTACGTTTTTATCATTCTTTCGTATGTTTTTACCGCGAGTACGCTGTATTTTCTGAAACGCATACGCAATATTCAACTCTATGCGTATTTCCAAATTATTTATGATCTGGTGGTTGAAACCGGAATTATTTATATTACAGGCGGCGTCGAAAGCCTCTTTACCTTTACCTATATTTTTACTATCATCGCCGCCAGTATTCTCTTATTACGACGCGGAGCATTTATTGCCGCCTCCTTGAGCACGATCTTTTATGGAATGCTCGTTGATTTACAGTTTTATCAGATTCTTCCCTCCTACGCTTCCACGTCACCTCTGTTTATCTCAGTAAATAGCAGCGCCATTTATTATAATATTTTTCTCAATGCCTGCGCATTTTACCTGGTCGCATTTTTAAGCGGGTATCTGTCCGAATCGTTAAAACGGACTGATCAACGTTTACGCGAGGCCTCACATGATCTCAATGAATTACAGATGTTTCATCATAATATTTTGCAAAGTATGCACAGCGGGGTATTGACCACGGATTTGCACGGGAAAATTACCTCCTATAACCATGCGGCTGAGGTGATTACCGGCTATACTTTAAGTGAAGTTTATGGCGAGGATCTTTGTCGGTTTTTCCCGGGCCTGGATACACAGGATCTCTTACATTCAAGTTCCACGTTTCCCAAAGCAGCCCATCGTTTAGAAACCACAATCACATCAAAAACCGGCACAAAAGTGTATCTTGGCTTCTCTGTCGCCTTATTTTTTGATCAGTATGCCAAAATTGCCGGCTTGATCGCCATCTTTCAGGATTTAACCGAATTGAAAGATATGGAAGAACAGATTGCCAGAGCTGACCGCCTGGCCGCCATCGGAGAGTTAGCAGCCGGGGTCGCCCATGAAATCAGAAATCCGCTGGCTGCGATTAGCGGGGCGACCCAAATGCTGAAGTCGGACTTGACGTTGAGTGAGGAAAATCAAACCTTAATGGACATTATCCTACGCGAATCAACGCGATTGGACGCGATTTTATCTGATTTTCTCCTCTATGCCCGACCTAAGCCGATGGTCTTTACGAAATGCGATCTTTTGCATGACGCCATTATTCCAACCATTGGCTTACTAAAACAAGATCAGCGTTTTTCGGGGGATAAAATGACGATTCGCATTGATGCTCCGCCAAATTTTCCCAAGATTGCCTGCGATATCGAACAGATCCAGCAGGTGTTTTGGAACCTCTGTTTGAATGCTTTTCAAGCTATGCCGCATGGAGGCGTGTTGACTATTGCGGCCGGAGTGAAAAAAATAGAAGATTGGGAATTCAAAACAAAAGAACCTGTGTATGCCGGAGTCATTTCGCTGCACGATACTGGTGAAGGAATCGATCCGGACACGTTGCGTTATATTTTCCATCCCTTTTATACCACCAAAAAAAAGGGAACCGGATTGGGATTAGCGATTGCGCATAGCATCATCAAACACCATCATGGGATGATTAAGGTCAAAAGTTCGCCGCAAACGGGGACAACCTTTGATGTTATATTACCATTAAAACAATGAGTACAATATTGATTGTAGATGATGAACAGAGTATGCGAGATTTTCTCGCGATTATGCTCAAAAAAGAAGGGTATAGCGTGGTCACCGCGGAAGATGGACTTGAAGCCAGTCAGGCGGTTGAAGAGGATATTTATGATCTGGTGATCAGTGATATTAAAATGCCAGGCATGAATGGGCTGGACTTACTGCGCCATGTGAAACAGGTTTCTCCGGACACGCTGGTTGTGATGATGACCGCCTTTTCCTCAACCGAAGATGCAGTATTCGCGATGAAACAAGGCGCTCTGGATTATATTACCAAACCTTTTGACATTGAAAAAATTAAACTGGTGATTAAAAATGCCCTTGAACGCAAAAAACTGCACGAGGAACATGAATATTACAAACGCCAATTTGAGCATAAATTTGATGTTAGCAATATTGTCGGGGAGAGTGCGGCGATTCGACAGATTTTTGATCTGATTCAACGGGTCAGCCCGGGTAAAAGCACCGTGCTGGTTACCGGGGAAAGTGGAACCGGCAAAGAATTGATTGCGCGCGCAATTCATCAAAATAGTCCGCGCCGTGATAAACCCTTTGTGGCCGTCAGTTGCGGCGCTATTCCGGAGAATCTGCTCGAGAGCGAATTGTTCGGGCATATTAAAGGATCGTTTACCGGCGCTATTGCCAACAAAATGGGCTTATTTGAACTGGCCGATACAGGCACCTTATTTTTGGATGAGATCGGTGAACTGCCTCTGTTAATCCAGGTCAAACTCCTGCGCGTGCTGCAAGAGCGGCAATTTAAACGCGTGGGAGGCACGAAGGATATTTCAATTGATGTGCGTATTATTGCCGCCACGAATCGCGATCTCCGCAAAATGGTTGAAGACAATCTGTTTCGAGAAGATTTGTACTACCGCTTGCACGTGATTCCGATTCATTTGCCGCCGTTACGAGAGCGCAAAGAAGATATTCCGCTTTTAGCGGAATATTTTTTAGAAAAGTGCAGCCGGGACATCGGCAAGCATTTCACCCGGGTGACGGAAGAGGCGATGTCGAAATTATTGGCCTATAACTGGCCCGGCAATATTCGTGAATTAGAAAATGCAATTGAGCGCGCCGTCGCCCTGGAAACCGATACAGTGATTGATGTCGTCAGTCTGCCTGAAAATATTCGCGGAATATCCGGCCATGGCTCTTCACTCATCCCGACCGAGATTCCGCCGGAAGGGATTTATCTCGAAAATGTCGTGGATGAAATTGAAAAGGATTTGCTGGTCAAAGCGTTGGAACGAACGGGCGGGGTGAAAAAACGCGCCGCCAGGCTGTTGAACCTGAGTTTCCGTTCATTTCGCTATCGGTTGGATAAATTTCATATTGACGATAACTCGCCTGAGGATTGACCGTTGAAACAGGTGACAAAATTTGTCGTTTGACAAATTTTGTCACCTCGAATGCTCCAAGAATTGTCACTTCTCATGTATGCTGTTTCATGTTGCTTTGTATAACAGCAGGTTGCAAGTTGGCATGGCCTGTGCATATAGAAAAGAGTGACGTGAAACAAGAGAGTGCTTATCATTAAGCTTTTTGCATGGAGGTAACGACTATGTTACGAAAAGAAAAAGGTTTTACTTTAATCGAGTTATTGATCGTTGTGGCGATCATCGGTATTATTGCTGCAATTGCTGTTCCGAACCTGCTGACCGCGATTCAGCGGTCAAAACGCAGCCGGACAGCGGCCGACTTGCGCGCCATCGGTACGGCGTTGGGATCCTATAATGTTGATAATAACCAATTCCCGACTAGCGGTGCAGGTGTGACGACGGATAATGCAAAAGATTTATTTGACATTTTACGAGCTCAGGGGCATTATCAAGGCAGTACAGCGGATGGTTGGAATAACACTTATTTGTATTGGGGGGATCCGAGCGGCTATACCCTCATCAGCTATGGAAAAGATAACGATACAGGCCCCGAAGTTACAGGCGATGGACTGGGTTCAAATGATGATTTCGATTATGACGTTATCTATATTAATGGTGGGTTTGTTGCTCCTCCATACATTGCGCAGCAGTAAACGTCAGCAGAAAAATTGCAAGAGGGAAGGATTCGCAAGAATCCTTCCCTGCTTATGTTTGTAGTTCTGGCTTGAGCCAGTTCTTCACGCTGAAGCAGGAACCATGAACTTAGAACACTCCCATACCACCCACTTCAACAGTGTAGTGTTCAGTTTTTTTCTTTTCTTTCCTCTTGTTGTAACGCCTCTTATCAATTTTATTCCCCCCTATCTTTTATTGACGAAACTGCTGTGTGTGCTCTGCTTTGTGATCGGATGTTCTCAGCATGGCCGGCGATGGTGGTTCGGGTGTATTGTTCTGCTCAGTTGTGTGTTTTACTCTGCATTGTGGAGCGTTAATCCGCCGCTGAGCACATATCACGCCATTCAGCTCAGCTACTATGCTATCGGTTTTTTGCTCTTTCGAACGATCCGTTTTCATCAGAACGCTCTGCGTTGGGGGATCCGCTTTATCGTTCTGGCCGCTTTGATAATTGCCCTTGACGGTCTGCACCAATATTTTTTCCGCTACGATGACTATGCCCGCTATCTCCAGGAATACGATCCGTTCTCGTCGCAAGAGATGGAGCAAGCTGCACACACCTGGATTTCCGCGCTCTCAGGCCGGGTGTTTACGCAATTTTTCGCTCTTCCGTCGCAGCTTGCCGGGTATCTCCTCATGATTTTCCCCCTGAATGCGATCTTGATCTTCCACGAAAAAAGAACATGGCTTAAATTGTTGTGGAGCATCGTTTTCATGCTTAATGGCATGGTATTTTTTTTTACAAAATCTTTCGGAGCTTTTTTGGTCTTGCTTTGCATGCTCGCAGCCGCAACGTTGTTGTGGTTCCGGAATAAGCGAACCCTGACGTGGCGAGGACTCTTGCAAATCAGTTCAGGATTTTTGATCGCAGGCATGGTGCTTTTTTTTCTGGTAGGGTATTTTCGAGGACAATATCTCTGGGATTTCCGGGGAAATAGTCCCCTCTGGCTTCGTTTTTTAAATTGGAAAACCGCGATTGCGATCTGGCGCGAGTATCCTTTCTTCGGAACAGGTCTCGGAACCTTTGGTTTGATGTATCCGCAATATATGCAGCCGGGAGCCAATGAAGCGCAGTATGCCCATAATACCTACTTGCAATTTGGGGCCGAGCTTGGAATCATCGGTTTCGTCCTCATTATATTTTTGGCAGGAAGCTGGTGCCATTCTGTTTTGAAAGGTGTGCACGACTATCTCAGGTCAGAGGTTCAAGAAAAACAGCCTGACGTTCTCTATGGAATTGGAGGAAGCTTTGCAGGATTAGGATTTTTACTGCATAATATCATTGATTTCAATTTCTATGTATTTCCACTTGGACTGCTGAATGCAGCTATCCTGGGATTGACGCTGAACATCTTTTCTTCTGGGGAAACGGAAAACACGACTACATTCGTCTCAAATCGCCGGACCTATTTTGCCGTTGTCGGATTGATCAGCCTGGGAATCATGATGCTTTTTGTCAAAGATTGGCAATACACCCGGGCGAGCCAACATAAAGAACAGGCGGCGGCTCTGCTTCAGGCCCAGCAGTATCAAAAAGCCCTCCAATCAATCCAGGCGGCATTGCGTTCGTCTCCAACACTGCCTGAATATCATGCCGTAACAGGAAGCATTTTGCTCTATCTGCGCCAACCGGATCAGGCGATTGTCCACTACCGCACCGCCATTGAAGCCGAGCCGGTCACACCCTGGTTTCACGCCGGTTTGGCCGAAGCCTATCTGCAACAGCCCAACCTCAGCCTGGCATACATCGAGAGCCGCCGGGCAGCCGAATTATTCCCCCTGAAATCCCAATATCAACAGCGGATGCAGCAGATTCAGGATCAGTTGCCGGAGTAATTGTTCATGATTTCTTAAAAATGAAAGCATGGTTTTGAAAATTCGTTAATGTGCCAAATTGGCCGCAATTTTTATAATATTTTTCTGTAAAGCCTAATGCCTGCATTTCGGCCCGTAAATCGTTATCGGTGATTCCCCATTGCCAGACGTTATGAATATCTTTCCAGATGCGCTGGTGCTCAGGGTGCAGCTCATACATGTTCTCGAATAATGCCCGATACAAAGGCTCATCTTGAGAAAAAGGGACATTTTTAAAATATTCTTCTTTCCCCAAATCCAATAACCGCACTGTCGTTTTCGATGCTGTAAATTGTTGGTTATAGACCACAAAACATGTCGTCAATGGCGCATACATCTCTAAAATTTCATCCCAATCCGGCTTGACCTGATGCAGCAGAATGTCAAAGAGAAAAATCGCATCAACCTGCTGAAGCGTTTTCACAATATCCGCATTGCCAAAATTTCCGGAAATCAATTGTAGCTGCGGGTACTGTTCTTGCTGTTTCTTCACAAGATCATGGAGGTTGGTATCAACCAAATAGGCCTGAGAAATCGCATAGCGGCCGAGCGTATAAAAGGTATAAGCGCCGTTTACGCCCCAAACCCCTCCTAAATCAATGAAAGAGGCTGGAGAGCGGAGCAGAAGTTTTTGAAAAGTCATATCAATGATCGCTTTTTTATTCATGTTGACATTTACAGGAAAACCCTGTAAACGAGGGAGAATTTGTTGTTTCAAATAGTTGCTTATTCTAAGAATGTTTTGATAATTCATTATATTTAGCCTACTACATAACCAAGTGAATTTTACAGGATATTATTGTGGGCAAAACTTCAAAAGTCTTGAAGACTTTTGAAGTTTCCTATCCAGCAAAATTAATTTGGTCATGCACTACCTTTCTTTATCAAAGGATGCAGGGATATATCACCGCGTTGTCTATTCAAAAACATTAGACCCGCAAATATCCATATCTATCATAAATTTATATAGCTATTTTCAGGTTGTCAAGTTTTATAATAATAGGCAGTATAATTTCTTTAGTTTCCGGCATGTTTGCAACAGACATGGACCAAATTGAAGAAAATGATACCAATAATTTTCTTGACGATAATTCTGTCCCTTGCATATCTTCAAATGATGAGTCAGCAATACAAATCGAGTCTTTCAAACAGCAGATGCTTCAACGTTCTTATAAAACGTTAAAGCGTCCATCACGAGTGAGATGATTGACATTGGAGAAAAAAGAGTATGATCGTCGCAGATTTACATCAGATTGAAGGGCGTACCTATCCCGCTCGCCGGCGAACCAGGAATCTTGTCGGCGGCGCCTCGCCCATTCAAACGTCGCAGTTTAGTATGGGCTATGTGACCCTGGAACCCGAAGGCGGCCAGGTGCCGTGGCACAATCAGGAACAGGAAGAAGTCTATTTTATTGTGGAAGGTACCGGCGAAATGTGTTTAGGACAGGAACGACAGATTCTGAAATCCGGCCAGGCGGTGTTTATTCCCTCGGGCGAGTTCCACCAATTAACCAATATCGGTAAAACGACATTGGTGATGATTTATTGTTATGGCCCGGCCGGAGACGTTGCGCATTGGCGGCAGGAGTTAGCCGGAACGCTTCCCAAAGCCGGAATTGATGCCCCCCCTCTGCCAGAAGGCGCATATCCGCAATGTACCGAGACAATATAGATTTTCTAATCAATCCTTAGTAGTGCTTTGCCAGGGTTAAGATGACAGGTTCGTAGTTCGCGCTTTAGCGCGGAGTGCTGCCGCCTGAAGGCGGAACGACAAACCCGTTAGTCAAACCTGGTAGATCAGTAGTTGAGAGGTGAATATCTATGAAAATTCATAAAGTCGGCATTATTATGAATGGCGTGACAGGCCGCATGGGAACCAATCAGCACCTGATGCGCTCGATAGTCGCCATTCGCGAAGAGGGTGGACTCAAAATTTCAGATCATGAACTGATTCTGCCTGAACCCATTCTGGTCGGACGGAACGAACGCAAGCTCCAACGACTGTCAGAGATGTCTGGTATTACAATCTGGACCACCGATCTGGACAGCGTATTACGCGATCCGCAGTATCCGATTTATTTCGATGCGCAAACCACAACTCAGCGCGCCAATGCGGTCAAAAAAGCGATTCAGGCCGGAAAACATGTCTATTGCGAAAAGCCAACCGCCTTAACGACTGAGGCCGCATATGATCTGTATATCCTGGCTTGCAAAGCCGGTGTTAAACAAGGAGTGGTACAAGATAAGCTCTGGCTGCCAGGATTTTTGAAACTCAAACAACTGATTGACTCCGATTTTTTCGGAAAAATTCTCTCTGTGCGCGGTGAATTTGGCTACTGGGTGTTTGAAGGCGATGTGGTCGAAGCCCAGCGCCCTTCCTGGAATTATCGCAAAGAGGATGGCGGTGGTATTATTTCGGATATGCTCTGCCATTGGCGTTATATCCTGGATAATCTGTTCGGCAGGGTGAAAGCCGTATCCTGTCTGGGAGCCATTCATATTCCGCAGCGTTGGGATGAGCAGCGCCAGCCCTATCAATGTACGGCTGAAGATGCGGCTTATACCACCTTTGAACTGGAGAATCAGATCATTGTGCAGATCAATTCCTCCTGGGCCGTGCGCGTCCGGCGCGATGATCTCGTCACTTTCCAGGTTGATGGCACAAAAGGTTCGGCTGTGGCCGGATTACGGGAATGCTACATTCAGCCTTATGCGGCGACGCCCAAGCCGGTCTGGAACCCTGACATTGAAAGTCCGATTCGCTATATGGACGACTGGATAAAAATGCCGAATACCCAAATCTACACCAACGCTTTTAAAGTGCAGTGGGAACTGTTTTTGCGTCATGTGGTCAAAGATGAACCTTTTCGCTGGAATTTGCTCGAAGGAGCCAAAGGAGTGCAGCTTGCGGAAAAAGGCATCGAATCCTGGCAAAAACGAGCCTGGGTGGATATTCCTGACCTGGAAAATTAGACAACAAAAAACCGGGTTTTTCCCAAAAACCCGGTTTTTAACGATGAGGTGAATTTATGAAGCGAGTGGCACTGATTACGGGGGGCAGTCGTGGTATTGGTTTTGGCATCGCGCGTTGTTTAGCGCAGGAAGGACTTGATCTGGCGGTGTGTGGGACAAGACCTGCAGAAAACGCCGCTAGAGTTCTTGAGCTTTTACAAGGCCTGGGAAGCGAAGTGTTGTATATTCAGGCTGATGTCAGTCAGAAAGCCATGCGCAGCGCGATGTTGCAAAGGATTCGTGAGCGTTTTGGACATTTACACGTGCTGGTCAATAACGCCGGGGTTGCCCCGATTGAACGTAAAGATGTCCTCGAAGCTACGGAAGAAAGCTTTGAACGGTTGATCAAAATTAATTTACAAGGCCCGCATTTTCTCAGCCAGGAAGCTGCGAATTGGATGATCGCCCAGAAAAAAGCCCAATCGGAGTTTCAGGGCTGTATTGTCAATATCAGTTCAATGTCGTCAACAGTGGCTTCTGTGAATCGGGCGGAATATTGTATCTCAAAAGCCGGCCTGAGTATGTCAACCAAAGTGTGGGCCGTGCGTCTGGCGGAATTTGGCATCCCCGTGTTTGAGGTACAACCGGGCGTAATCCAGACTGATATGACTTCCGCCCCGGCTGTAAAAGCCAGATATGAGCAACTTTTTGCTGAAGGCTTAACTCTGCAGCCGCGTTGGGGACAACCGGAAGACATCGGCAAAGCTGTTGCGATGCTTGTGCGCGGCGACCTGCCCTATTCGACCGGGCAGGTGATCCGCGTAGACGGCGGCCTGCGAGTCGAACGATTGTAACGTTAATTTTCATAGGTTCGTCGTTCTCAAAGGCTTTGTCGGCGGAAAAGGTTCAGTCTCTGTAAGAAATGCTTGACATCCTCATGAAAGCATTCTAAGGAATTGTTGAAACGATCACTATTGGAAGCATTTGGATAATAACATTTGTTACGTTCTGTTGAAGGAGGGAACGTAAATCATGAGAAAAATAATATCTGTATTGCTTGGACTTTTGCTGATTTGTCCGTTGGTTGGATTTGCAACGGAAGAGTTGAAAGTTATTTCGTCCACGCCCCAGGGCGATTTGAATTCCTTAGATGACGCCAAAGCCATTACCATCACGTTTAATTACCCGGTAACTGCGCTTTCGGGCGTGGAAAAAGATTTGCGCGAAGGCCCGCTCTCGATTGAGCCGCAAGTCAGCGGAACGTATCGCTGGATGGGGACCTCCACCTTGAGTTTTATTCCGGATGAGACGCTAATGTATGGCATGCGTTACGTGGTGCATATTAATGCCCCGATTACAGGAATTGGCGGGGAAGTCATGGAAAAAGCAATCAGTTTTTCTTTTGTCACGCCGCGCCCGCAGGTGCAGCAAGTCTATCCTTACCAGGAACAAGATCATGTGGCCTTACAGCAGCCTCTGTTTCTGCTGTTTGATCAGCCGATGGATCCTCAAAAAGCAGCGCAATTTCTGACATTAACCAGTGAGACCGGCGTTGAGACGCCGATCAGTGTTTCGTATGTTGATAACGCTGATATAGAAGAACGCCAGGTATACTGGGTTGAAGAAATCACTGAGAAAATTCTGAAAATAACGCCTCAAAAGCCAATGGAGGTGGAAACCAGCTACACCTTGAGAGCCAAAGCTGGTTTGCCTGGCAAAGAGGGCAATCTCGGCATGGAGCAAAGTTATGAATTGAAATTCAGAACCTATAATCATTTCCGCGCTGAAGGAATCGCTCCGGGAAGTTGGCGATGTAGCGAACAATATTTTCCTGAATTGGGTGTCCGTCTTCTGTTCAGCAATCCGGTCAATCTTGAAAAGCTCGTGAAATACGTCCATTTTGAGCCGAATGCCATGCTGCAAAAAGATCATGAATATTGGTATGATTCTTCAGAGTTTGTCCTTACTCCGAATTTGCAGCCAAATACAGAGTATACCTTGACCATTGACGCTGACTTGCAAGATAAATACGGTAATACTTTGGGGCAGGCAGCTACCTTTACGTTTAAGACGGTTGATTATGCGCCCTATCTCTCTATGCCGTCAGGACGAGTGATTGCCGAAGCCTACCTCGGCCCGCGCTTTCCGATCAAAGTGATGAATGTCTATAACGCGCCGTTTACCATGAAAGCCTATCGCACGCCTGAAGATGTGTTGAAAGCGGCCAAAGCCATGTCTGAATGGGATTTTCAGGTCATTGATCCGGATGTGAGCCGCGAATATCAACCGGATATCCTTCAAAACAAAGCCGCTATGATGCCTTTTGATGTGAGCGAAGTGCTGCACGAAGGCGAAAGCACTGGCACAATCGGCCTTAATATGCAGTTTTATGACTGCGCCAATGAATTACACGATTATAATACCCTGATTTTCCTGAGCAATATTTCGGCCACAGCGAAATTCTCCGCGATCAATAATGTGTTCTGGATCACGCGCCTGGAAGACGCCAGCGCAGTGGAAGGTGCGGAAATCGAACTGTACGACGCGAATCAGAAATTTCTCTGGAAGGGCGTGACGAATGCCGAAGGGTTTTTAGAAAGTCCGGGCTGGAAGGAACTTGGCTTAAAAGCGACCGACTCCTGGGAACAGCCCTGGATTTTTGCGCTTGTGCGTTCCGGTGAGGATCAGATTGTGATTCATTCACGCGATGGTACAGGCATCTGGCCCTATCGGTTCGGAATCGATTATCGCCAGAATGTTGAACATCTGACCAATGACGGGTACATTTTTACTGAGCGCGGCATCTATCGCCCGGGCGAAGAAGTGCGAATTGTCGGCATTGTGCGCGATAAAGCTGCCGGAGAATTTGTCACGCCTGAATCCTTAGAGGTCGAAGTGAAAGTGACCGATCCTGAAGGTAAGGAAGTTTTGAAGCAAAGCATGAAACTTTCTGAATTCGGCTCCTTTCATTTTCCATTACAATTAGCTGAAAACGCCAAAATCGGCACCTATTGGATTGAGTGTACGTTCCCGATTCCGGAGTATCTGGATTTACCCAAAGATGAGTTGGAGTGGTTGAACAATTCGGTCAGCGGAAGTTTTCGAGTCGAAATGTACCGTCCGGTCGAATTTGAAGTCAATATTGACACACCACAAACCGAATACGTCAAAGGCGATGCGGCTAGTGCTAACGTCAACGCGACCTATCTCTTCGGCGGCGCGTTGCGCAATGTACCGGTTGAATGGAATCTGAGCCGCAGCCTTTATTATTTTACACCTGAAGACCCCCAATTTGCCGGATATGCCTTTAATGTCTATGATCGTCCCGGTGGCGACCGTGTGGCTCAGAAAATCGAAAAACTCGATGACAACGGGGAATACCGTTTTGAATACACCTTAACCGATTCTGATTTTGGCCCTTATTCCTACAGTCTGGATGCTACTGTGACCGACGTCAACAAACGTCAGGTTTCGAAACGCAAAACCCTGATTGTGCACGGCGGTGAATATTACATCGGCTTGAAACCGGAAAACTTTTTCGCTGCTTCTGGTGAAGAGTTCACGCTCAACACGGTAGCCATTACCCCGGATGAAACCTTGCTGGCTGGTCAAAACTATGAGGTACAGGTCAAGCGCATCTGGTGGGAATCAGTGCGCCGCGCCGGCAACGGCGGCCGCTTGTACTGGGAATCAGAACAAAAAGAAGAAGTCGTGCAGGATTTCCAGGTCCAAAGCGGATTTGAACCGACTGAACTTAGTTTCCCCATTGAAAAGATTGGCTATTACAAAGTGGAAGCCAACGGCAGCGATAGTCGCGGCAACGTCATCCGTTCAGAAGACTATTTTTACGCTATTGGTTCCGGTTATGCAGCCTGGCTGCGGGAAGATGACGATTATGTCGAACTGGCGCCAAACGCTGAACGCTATCAACCGGGCGATACCGCCAGAATTTTGGTAAAATCGCCGTATGAATCGGTCAAAGCCCTGGTTACGGTTGAACGCGAGGGCGTGATTGAGCGCTGGGTGCAACTCATTGAAGGCAGCGCAGATACGATTGATATTCCAATTAAATCGGAATATATTCCGAATGTGTATATCGGCGTCATGCTGATTCAGGGACGCCTGGCCTATGATAAGATCGAAGATGAACTGGATCTGGGCAAACCGGGCTTCAAAATAGGCTACACCGGATTTCAAGTCAATCCGGCGGAACGACACTTGCAGGTCGCTGTCATGCCGGATCGCGAAGAATATCGCCCGGGCGAAGAGGTGGAAGTCAATCTGCAAGTGACCAATAAAGACGGCAAGGGGCAATCTGCGGAAGTGGTGGTGTCCGTGGTTGATGTAGGTGTATTGAATTTGATTAACTACGCCACGCCTGATCCCTTTGACTATTTCTATCGCTCTCGCGCTCTGGGTGTGTTAACCTCGGAATTGCGCACCAGCATTGTCGGTCAGCGGAATTACAGCGAAAAAGGGGAACGCAAACCCGGCGACGGCCTTGATATGGCGGCTATGATGAAACTGATCGAGTTGCGCGAGAAATTTAAACCGACCGCCTACCATAATCCTGAAGTGCGTACCGACGCCAATGGCCGCGCCACCGTGCGTTTTACCCTGCCGGATAATCTGACCTCTTTCCGCATTATGGCGACGGCGCATACGAAAGATTCACTTTTTGGGGCCGGCGACAAACGGATTAAGGTCAATAAAAATTTGATGCTCACCTCGTCCTTGCCTCGATTCTTGCGCATCGGCGATACGATTCAGACCGGAATTCTGGCGCATAACCGCACACAAAGTGACAGCGATGCGGCGATTCAAACCGAAACCGAGGGCGTGATGCTGGCAAGCCCCGACATGCAGCAGATCAGGCTGCCGAAAGATGATAAACAGGAGGTGCTGTTTACCTATAAGGCGCCGGATCAGGAACAGGATGCGACTTTTATTTTCCGAGGTAAAATGGAGAGTGAAACCGATGGACTGAAAGTCAGTATTCCGGTCTTGCTGCACAAGTTGCCCTTAACCACCGCCTTGTTTGGCAATATCACGCAGGATGTGCACCGCGAGTTTGTGGTTGTGCCGGAAGATGCGGTTCCGGGGTGGGGAAATGTGCAATTCTCACTGGCTTCGACCCTGTTTACAGACATCAAAGGCGGCGTGGATTTCCTATTCAGTTATCCTTACGGCTGCCTGGAGCAGAAAATTTCGCGCATCCTGCCGATGATTCTGGCTGAAGATCTGATCAGCGCGTTTGATCTCGACGTTCTGCAAGGCGACGATTATAAAGTCGTGGTGCAGAAAATTCTGGATGAATTCTCATCGTTCCAGCATGACAACGGCGGATTTGGGTACTGGAAACGTCCGTATTCACCGTCGCCCTTCGTATCCGCCTATGCTGTCTTCACTCTGGCAATGGCGAAAAAATCCGGGTATGCCGTGGATGAAGAGGTTGAACAAAAAGCGGTTACGTACCTGGAAAACGTGCTCAAAGGGCAAAACGAACGCGCCACAATTTATCGTTACAATGAATTGGCCTGGAATACGATTGATGCGTTTATCCTTTCCACACTGACGTTGTACGATAAATATCAGCCGGCGTATGCCACGCGGCTTTATGAAGTGCGCGACCGGCTGCCGGTATTTGGCAAAGCCTTGCTGCTGAAGGCCGTACACCTGGGAAAAGGCACGGATCTGATCCGCAACACCCTGAAAGAAGAGTTGTTGAATTCCGCCCGCATCGAAGCCCGCACCGCCTATTTTGAAGAAAAAGACGACGGCGGTCTGGCCTGGATTCATCACTCTGATGTCCGCAGCACCGCAGCCGTGGCGCAGGCTCTGATGGAAGTCTATGGCGCGAGCACGGAGAACGAAACCTTTATCCCCAAAGCGATTGAATGGCTGCTGCGCCAAAGAAAACAGCAATCGGCCTGGCGCACCACGCAGGAAAACCTGTTTGTGTTCTGGGCCCTTGCGACCTATTTGAACACCTTTGAAGCCGCGGAACCGAATTTTACCGGCAAGATTCTGGTCAATCGTAACGAAATTCTCTCGGAATTGTTTAAGGGCCGCGACACAAAAATAGCGACTCAGGCAGTGCCGCTTGATCAGTTGCCCAAAGGCCAGGACAATCTGGTGGAATTTGCGAAGGATGGTGCCGGCCGCATGTATTACACGGCAGTACTGACGTATCTGCCCTCAGGCGAGCCGGAGCCGATTGATTACGGAATTGCCGTGCAGAAATCAATGACGGTCGTGAAAGGCAAGGGCACAGGGACGGAAAACTTCTATCGCGGAGATTTAATCAAGATAGAATTGACAATCACCACGCCGCGTGACCGCTTGTTTGTGTATGTGGATGATCCGCTGGCATCCAGTTTTCAGGCCATCAACTTCAGTCTGAATACCACAGATCAGTCCTTGCAAGAATACATCAAGAACGATTCGCCTTTCCGTTACAGCGAGTTCAAGGATGACCGCGTGGTGTTTTACGCCGATTATCTGGACAAAGGCGTACATCACATTTCGTATCTGGTGAGCGCGGAACACAGCGGCACGTTCAATCTGCCGCCGACCTTCTCAGCGGAAATGTACACGCCGGAAGTGTTCGGTCAAACTGGTGCGGACGTGGTTGAAGTTAAGTAAAATTGGTTTTCTGATAATTGCCGTGATCAGGAGTGCTCGTCTTTGCCGATGCTGCCCCCATTGCCTCACCCTTCAGACGGCAAAGACGAGCTTTGCCACTCCTGGAGCAGCTTTGTGACACACCTGCCTATGGCAGAAACGAATCATGTATGCTATGTTCGGTGGGAATGGTAATTCTGAAATTATAGGTATGCTGTAGAGGAGTTATGGAATCTCAAGAAGCACATTTGTCACACATTCATAGGCTTGATACCGTATTGGAGGAGCAATACGCATCTGCTCTCGTTGTTGATACATCACTGACACGACAACTCGTGAGTTTTCAAGCAAATAAGCAAAAACCCCGCTACCGGTGGTACAAATATAAAGAAACCTATTCAGTCGATTCACACGAACAATTATTTCAACCCTTTCGATTGCCGGACGCCCCTATCAGTGGCTTCATTCCAAAACGATGAAGTGGATTGACATGTCTGATGATCAAGAAACAGCATAATGCGTTGAAAAGGATTATGCTGCTGTTGAACGCAGCACATTTCGCGGTCCGATTGTCGGATTCTTCAGAAAGAAAGAATATGAAAGCGTACAACGGAACAGAACCGGAATTGATTGCCGGCGAAGAAGAATTTCTGCTGCGCTTATCAGCGCGCAGCCCTGAGTAAGCGCAGAGCTTTTGGACGTCATCGAAAGGCGTTTATGTGCCGGAAAGATACTCCTCAAACTCCTGAAGCAGCCATTCTAATTCGGCTTGCGTCAGATTGGTGGCAATCTCCAACGTCTGGCCTTCATGATTGATTCCCAGCACTGACCTCCTGCGTTTTTTCTTTCTTCCTGGCAGCCCCTTTTTAAAATAACCGGTAATTGCTGTTTTTCGAAGAGAAGAAAGGGGAATCGTTTTGGGGGGGCCAATCCCGAAAGGTTTGGTATAGATCTCGAGGGTTTTCGGACTCAATTGGATTCTGCTCTGACCAAATAGATTATCCAGCCCTACAATGATGAGAATAATTCCAACCAAACCCAAAGGCCCGGCATGAAGGCCTCCCAGAAGAAGCAAACCGGCAAGTATTCTTGTAATCCCTTTTCCGCGCATACGCTTTGGGATCAAAAACTCGAGGTGCTGCTGGCCTTTCACGATCTTTTTAATTGGCGTGTGGGAAGGTTTGGTAACTTTAGGAAGCTTTGAGGAGGGCGCAGCAGCAAGAGAATTATCGAGAATGTTTCGTACCGCATCCGGTGAAGCAATGCGTTTGCTCACATCGAATTCCAGCAACCCATTTAACAGTCGCCGCATTCGCGCTGAGATGCGGAGAGATTTTTGAAAATCCGGTTTGTAGTGTTCAGTTGGAAAATCCGAAGGGTGTCGGTGCGAGAGCATATACAGCAGCGTGGCTCCGGCAGCATAATAATCGGAGGCAGGCACGGCCTGTCCGCTGAATTGTTCAAAGGGCACATAGCCGTATGTTCCGACAATGGTTGACCCGCCCAGAAAGGTGGTGCGGATTTTCTCCTGCACCGCTCCAAAGTCAACCAGATAGACCTCATTGGTCTGGGAAAGTAACAGATTTTTGGGGTTAATATCCCGATGAATTACTGGCGGCTGTAAGGTATGCAAATACGCCAGAATATTGATGAGTTGCAGGAAAATGTCGAGGATTTCCCTTTCTGTGCCCCGCCATCCGCTTTCCACCAGAGCTTGCAAAGTTTTCCCCTCGACATATTCCTGTACCAGGGTGAATTGCGCATCAGTGGAGGATTCCAGCGTAAAATAATCAATATAGGCCGGAATACGAGGGTGGTTGAGTTTTTGCAAAATGGCAACTTCCCGTTCAAATAATTCCAGAGCTTTCCATTCCTGTAAGCGGGAAAAATGCAACTGTTTCAGGGCAACCACACGATTTTCCTGCACATCCGCAGCTCGATAGGTTGTACCCATACTTCCCTGGCCGAGGATGCTCTCAATCCGGTAGCGATGTTGAAGGATGTCGCCAATCTCCATGTTAAGACATTAGGCATTATCGGAAATAACAAAATCGGCTTGCAGTCAACGCTTCAGCGTTTCCGAAACTATCTGGCACAACGCTAAAGCGTTCACTACGAACCTTATTCCCGATAATGTTTAATATCAATACTCCGGACAGTTTTGATTTCACCCCCCCTCAATCCCCCCGCAAGCGGGGGGAAGCACATATGAGACGTCCTATTTCTCATTTCCCCCCGTTTACGGGGGGATAAAGGGGGTCACACGAAAACTGTCCGAACTATTGTTAATATAAAAGGTTTCGGAAATTCGCGCCCACCTGTTTGCGTCCATCACACAGGCAGATTCCCGAAATAACTCAATTTATGCTACTGTTCACTGAGGATGAATACGTTCCAGATCCTTGCGCAGCACCCAGCCGATCACTTTATTGGGCAGTTGAATTTCCACCCAATCGAGTCGTTCGCGTTGGATGCGGACTTTCGCGCCTTCATGAATTTCAAAGACCGCTGAGTAGCCTTCGCCCGGCCCGGTTTTGGCCTCAACCTGCGGGGCCAACAGAATAGCTTCGGCCGTGGAACTATAATACGACGCTGCAGACATGAATAGTATTCCTGACACTATCCAGAACAAAGCAGGAAGCGCGCCAATGTAAAATAGCCGCCTTCGCCATTGACGCGACGCAAAAATCCCCATAATCGTTAAAAGAGAGAGCAAAAGAAAGAAAAAAAGCATCACGAAACCCACTTCATCAGGCGTAAACGCGTCGCGCATCCGTTTTAACATCCCGAGAATTTTCCCGTCGGATTCTCGCTCCATTTTATCGAGCGTTAACGCCCGGACGTATTGCAGATTAAACGCCACATCTTCATCGCGCGGCAGCAAGCGCCGCGCGCGTTCGTAATTCAGGATAGCTTCCCCGATCTTCTGGGATTTGAGCAGGGCGTTGCCAAAATTGTAATACACATAGCCGTTCTCAATCCCTGAACTGAGAATTGCCCGGTAGCGGGCGATAGCTTCCTGATAATTTTCCTGTTCATAGAACCCATTCCCCTGTTGAAACAGTTCTTCAACTGCGGGTGTCATGCACCATGCCGGCGAAGAAACTACGATACTAATAAATGCGAACAACAATAGCACAATCGAGGGAACGCGCATCGTTCTAGCAGTCTTGATTCGCTCAACCTGTGCGATGATAGTCTCAACATGGTTCAGAATAGTTTGCATATCCTCATTGCTCGCGTCAACCGGGGCAAAACGAGCGTAATCGCATTGCTCAAGGCAATGTTTCAGCAATTGAGCCGAATCTTCATCAAGTCCTTGTTCAAGCAGAATCTGGCTGATTTCCCTGCTGATTCCGGCGGGCGGCAGATTCAGTTTATCGCCAAGATACTGACGCAAAATATTCGATACTTCGGCGTAAAAGGCTTTGCTGTTCCCCTGCTGCATCAATTGGACTGCCGTTTTCAGACGGCTTTTCGACAGTTTATTCGCCCGTTTTTGCCGTACATACCGCTCATCTCGCATATATGTGTCGCGATAGTGTTTATAACCAAACGCAGCCAGGATCGCAAGTATCGGGAGAATGTGCAGCAAGAAAAACAGGCTGCTCTGATGCCAGAAACCTTGCTGATCGGTTAAGCGGGGCACGTTCGTTTTAATAAAGCGAATATCCTGCCCCAACAATTTGACTTCTTCCTTGGTCGTGATCCGTCGTTCTACCGGAGTTTCTGCTTGAGCTTTTGGCAGGACAAGCAGCTTGATCGGTTCCGAATGCAGGGTTTGATATGTCTGGCGCTGTGGATCAAAATAGGAAAACCGTACTGGTTCAATCTGAAAATCGCCATCCTGAGACGGGATAATCACGGTTTCAAAAATTTTTTCACCTTGAAGCGGTTCTTGCAGCGGAAAGGGATTTTCCGTAATCTGGGTACCATAACGTTTAAACGCTTCGGGAAGCGTAATCATCGGCTCTTTAATCGTCTTAATGTTTCCGATGCCCTGAATTTTTACGGTCAAGGTGATCGGCTCATCTTGTGTGACTTTTTGCGCTGATGTCGTGACAGACATTGAATAACTGCCGACATCGCCGTTAAAGGCTGCCGGCTGATTTTCTTCCGGGAGTGGGAGGATCTTCAACACTATCGGCTGGGTTTTTCTGATGACTTCCTGAGTTCCTCCGAAAAATGGGTCGTCGAACAGGCGATTAAAGGGATCATTCGGCCAGGCGCGTGCTCGTGATCTGGTTCTCACAGCGAGCGTCATGACCAGGGGATCAATGGTCACTTCTCCGCTTGTCGTAGGGAATAAGGCGCTTTTTTTCATCAGGGCGACTCCATATTGCTGCCCATTCAGGGTGACATATTGCAGTTTCGGCGGACTGGGAATTTGAAGCTCTTCAACCCAGAATCCGGTAAACTGCGGCGGCTGCGAAATATCGTAGCCGGAAATATTGACCTGGGTATACAAGTAAAACGAAACCGTGATTTGCTCGCCGATGTAGGCTGTTTCTTTGTCAACTTCAGCCTTCAGAAAAACCTCGGGCTGCTCAGCTTGTTGAGAGGAGCCTTCTCCTTGCTGCGGCGGCCCCTGCGGTGTCTGATCCGGAGCCGCGCCCTTCACGACTTCAATCCTGATGGGATCAGTGGTGTAAGTGTTGCCATTATATTTGAGCGTTGCGGAACCAATCTCGAGTACTCCGGTATTTTTGGGCGAAAGCACGTATTGATACGAAATTGAGCTGGTATATTTTCCATTAATAATCGAGATGCTGGACGATTGATTCGGACCGCGCAGCACATCAAAATCTTTCTTTAAATCCGGCAATTCCGGTTTGAGATCCGTGACCACATTATCGCCGGAAATAATAAATGACAACACCAGCACATCTTCAAACGCCATTCGGGTTTTATCCACATCGGCTTTAAAGGTGAACACTCTGGCATGAACGGCATTTGCCGCTAAAAGTATGATCGCGGCGCCAAGCCAAAATCCATGTAATCTGCTGCTCTTCATCACTAACAATATCAAATCCACGCCAGAGCGCAAAGGCTGCCGAAACTCCTCTGCATTTCTTTGCGACCGTTGCGTCTTTGCGTGCAATGTGTTTACCAATCTTTTTCGACAGGTCGAGGAACGCTTTGAACCTGCTGCTGTTGCAATTGTTCCTTTTCTTTGAGCGCGTCCAGAATCCGCAGCGCTTCTTCTTGCGACAACTGTTGTTCTTGCTCTTCAGGCGATTGTTCCTGCGCCTGTGCCGCTTGCTGCTGATCCTGCTGCTGCTCTTCCTGATTTTCTTGTTGCTGCTGTTCTTGCTGTTCTTTTTGTTCTTCTTGCTCTTGCTGCTGCTGAGGTGGAGGCGGAGGCTGCACAATCAGCTTTTCCACAATCTCTTTATTCTGCTGCGCTTGCTGATGCTGCGGATTCAATTCCAACGCCTGTTTGTAGGCTTCTAAGGCCTGTTGGTATTGCCCTTGTTTGAGCCAGGCATTGCCGCTATTGTATTGGACATCCGCTTTAAAATGGCTGTTATCAGAAGCTTCCAGTGCTTTCTGATACATCTCGACTGCCTGAGCATAGTTGCCCTGTTTTGTCAAGGTATTGCCCATATTGGCGTACAGTTTTGGCAGACGCACATCCCCGGGTTGGCTGTTCACATCGGCCTCGGTAAAGGCTTGTAGGGCCTGATCATATTGTCCGGTCTCAAAGAGTTCGTTCCCTTTTTTCGTATTCCGAGCCACAATATCGCCCCAGCTAAAACCCATCAAAAAACAAGAAAGCGCGATCAAGCTGTGTATCATACATTTTTGAATGCACATAAATATTAGCTTTTTTGAAAATTCTCGTTCATCGTAAACGCTTTAGCGTTGCTTCACGCCGCTAAAACGGCGACTACAAATCTGATTTTCATCTCGTCGAGTGAGCGTCAGATCATGACATTTTTTTGAGACTACAAGGATTTCTCATAAGCAAGGATGTTTTTTCCCTGGTTATCTAAAATCTCTGGAGTTCCACCCTGCCGGGTGAGCGGCACGCTCATGAAACCCCCTGTGTAAATGAAATTTTCATTCATTTGTGTAAGAAACCGGGTTTTTCGGAAAAACCCGGTTTCTATGCCTGGCTCTTTGAAAATTTAGAGGATTCTCATTCTGTCCTTTAGTGAGAATAGTATTCAGAAGTCAATAAAAATTTTAATTTGATATTACAGGGTAAGTTTCATATAGTAGCGGGGCAGTAATTGCGTCAGACGTTGAATGCTGTTTAAAATGACAAAACGCCGGTCCGGGAACATCAATTCTAGATCGCTGCGGGTGTTTTCCAAGGTTGACAGGCAAAAAGTCACTACTCCCTGGCGTTTATTTTCCAGACAGGCCATTCTGACATCATGCTGGGCATAACGGGTTTGAGGGCTGTAATCATGATCCAGCGGCTTGCCATCGGTAATCAGGATAATCAATTTTTGCAGTCGCTCAACTTGTTGTAAGCGATAACCGCTATGGCGCAAGGCCGCACCCATACGGGTACTGCTCATGGGTTGCGCTGAGAGGACACGCGACATATTCTTGTGATTCCAGGCGTCGCGAAAATCTTTAAAGATCAGAAACTCGCAATGCTCCCGTCCCTGACTGCTGAATCCGCAAATAGCGAACTGATCATCTAAGGCCGCTAATCCATTGCCAAACACGAGCGCTGCCTGTTTTTCAATCTCGATCACTTTCCGGTCGTTCACCACCTCTCCGGTTGAGCCGCTGATGTCCAACAACAGCAGCACCGCGACATCCCGTTTACTGATCAGAGGTTTTTCGAAGAATTGTACCGGTGGGCAGGGTTCGCGTTTTGAAGCGATCACATAATTGATCAGCAAATCAGGATTCATATCATCCCCCTCTGGCAGGCGTTTCTCTTTGCGGGCATTCTGCGGCTTTAATAACTCAAAAACGCGCCGAATTTTGTGGCCTTCTGTCTGCGCCTCCGCCGGAATCGGTCGCAGACTCATGAAGGGAATCTCACGTTCATATACGGAACAATAGTGAGCATGATAGGCGTTTCTTTCCTGGCTCCACTCATCATAGGCATAGCATCCGGGCGCAATTTCACCCCGAACAGCTTTTTCATGTGAGTGAAAAACCGGGTTTCTGACAGAAACCCGGTTTTTGGAGGCATCCTCCTGCTCTGATCTCTGAACCTTGCGGAGTTTGGCGTCATGTTTCATCGTAGCAATCTCTTCGTCAGACGGGGCCAGGCTGACAGAGATAGGATAAAAAAAATCCGGCAAAAATGGCAGTGGGCGTAACAGATCCTCGCCTGAATCAGGATAGTCTGCTAAAAAAAGCGCGGCGTCGGCATCTGACAATAATTCCGTCGTGTGAAATACGCTGCATGATTGGCCTGCAAGTTCACGGAGCAATCGAACAGATTCATTGGAAGCAATTTTTTGAGCGGCAACAACGTCAAAAAACAGGTGTTCTGCGCTTGCATGTTCTGGCGGACGGCGTTCATATTCGCTGCGAATCCCAAAATCGAGTAAACGCCGGCTCCCGGGCCAGCGTTCACGGATAGCGTGTAACACCCGGGCATATTCGAGGATTTGAAAGAGGTTCTGCTTCAGAACAACATCGCCAATTAACGCGGCGGCAGTTCTGTAGTCAACATGGCCGTGAATACAGGCAAAGCTCTTGAAAGCAAACATCCCGGCTGCCACAATTGCCTGGAGCAGATACCAGGTTCTATTCGTCGCTGCTGAGGTAAAATACCGGATTCTTGAAGGAAGATAGGCCTGGCGCGCCAAACACATCATGGCTGGACGACGCAGCATGAACTTGTGTGAAGGCAACTCTCCTATAGGAAGAACGGCGATTTTTTGACCAGTCAGGGCAAATAACAAGGTTTCTAAATGCGCGTCAATCTCAGGCAAGCGGCATTCACGGGTGAGCGTTGTCATGACGGCGTCGCAATCTGGCAGCGTCGCTTCCAGAAAATGCTGGGCCAGGCGTTCATTGATCTCATAACAACTCAGTCCTTCCTCAATGTACAGGTCTAACTCATCGGGATTCAAGCGTTTAACGATACGGTACGCGCCTTGAAGAAAGGCAAAGGCCAGGTTCGGATCGATTAACAGCAGGCGTCTTAACCAGTTGAGCACATGCTGAATGTGAGCGGGCGACGATCCGAAATCTCCACGAGCAAAGGCGGAAAAATATGAGGCCGCCCGGGCCGGCTGAATCTCGGCGAACCAAATGCCTTGTTCAACAATATCCTCGCACAGAGCGGGAATGCCAAGAAGCCAGGTCATGTCCGGCGCAAAGGTTTTCAGAAACTTGTAAAGCGTAGTTTCAAACTGGCCGCGTTCAGCCGCTTCAAGCTGCCGGAATACGTCACACAGAAGCGCCTGTCGCTCTTCTGCAATCTCCTTGTGTTCAAGGAGCAAGCGACAGGTATTTAGCAGGAGTTCTCGATAATTCCAATACATCGAATTTTTCAAAAACCAGGCTTTTTCAAAAAACCTGGTTTTACTCACATAGTGATGACTTCTTGTCAATTGGTATAGAATTCGTTCGTCAAGAGTTTGCAAAACTCGATGTGAATCAGTCTCATCCGTGTCATCAGCGTTCTCTGGTTTCCTCTGCCAGGAAATCTCCGAAATAGAGTTTGACAATATCCACTATTGACGTGCGGATTTCCTGATCGTCCGTCAAGGTCTGGCTGATCGCGCTGAGGCAAGCGGTATAAGGCGACAATCCCTGTTGGATCAAGCGTCCGACATACACGAGCAGGCGCGTGCTCACGCCTTCATCCAGGCCATAGCCTTTAAGCTGGCGAATATTGGCGCCCATTTCAGCCATGCTGCGGCTCAC
This sequence comes from Candidatus Vecturithrix sp., assembly GCA_040772385.1. Classification (GTDB taxonomy): domain Bacteria; phylum Moduliflexota; class Moduliflexia; order Moduliflexales; family Moduliflexaceae; genus Vecturithrix. The sequence goes on from JAXGYF010000001.1 coordinate 3,170,411, forward strand.
CTCAGCGGAAAGTCCGGATTCACTCTGAATAATACTCGTTTCAACGTCAATGTCAGGGTAGTCGAAGAGCAGACTGGTAAATCGCTGTTTGGTTGAGGGTTTCAGATCTTTGACGATACTCTGGTATCCGGGATTATAGCTTAACACCATCATGAAATCCGAGTGCGCGCACACGACTTCGCCGGTTTTATCAAGATACAACATGCGGCGGTCGTCTGTCAAGGAATGGATGATGACCACTGTATCTTTGCGGGCTTCGACAATTTCATCCAGATAACAGATGCCGCCATAGCGCACGGCTAGCGTTAAGGGGCCATCATGCCACACGGTTTCGTCGTCTTTCCAAAGATAACGTCCGACCAGATCGCCGGCGGTCAGATCTTCGTGGCAGGATACCGTAATGAGCGGTAATTGTAATTGGTACGCCATATATTCGATAAAGCGCGTTTTACCGCAACCGGTCGGCCCTTTCAGGATGACAGGAATGCGACTTTGAAAGGCGGCTCGAAAAATGTGTTCTTCATCCTGCTGAAGAATATAATTCGGGCGTTCTGTAATCGAAAATTGTCGAATAATCTCTTGCGCGTTCAATTGGGTTTCTCCTCTAAATGATAGAACGAAATGATCCTGTTGTTTATGTAACTACAAATCAATGCAGTGCATGTAGGGCGATATTGACATTCGGATTCTTTTCGGCAAGCATACGCTGAATTTCGGCCTCGATTTGGGCAAAAATTGCCTGCTGATTGAATTGGGAACAAACCCGTTCATGGCCGTTACGAGCCAGCATCTCTCGTTGTTGAGGATCACAAATCAGCAATCGAACCGCCTGTTCCAGGTCATCAAGCCTGAAGGGGTCAACCAGGAGGCCGCTGACTCCATGATCGAGAATTTCCGGGATGCCGCCTACATTCGAGGCGATCACAGCGCAGGACATATTCAGATATTCCAGAATCGCATAACCAAAGGCTTCATATCGTGAATAGAGAATACCTACATCTTTATCCTGCAAAAACTCGTAAGGATCAACACGCCCGGCAAAATGCACACACGAGGTTAAGTTCAAGGTTTGCGTCAGGGTTTGCAAGGTATCGAATTCCGGGCCAAAGCCGCCGATATGCAATTCCCAGGGTAAATCCTGAAGGCGCTGAAATGTTTGAAGAATTTTATCCACCTGTTTGCGTTGACTGAGTTTAGCAACGACCGCAAATTTCACGATGTGGTTCTGACGCAGTTTGAAGGGTAGTGGAGTAATGGCATTGTGAAACATGTGCAGTTTACCGCGCAGAAAATCGTAAGTAGAAAAATGCTCCAAAAGATTGTGGGATGGTACAACCACGCAATCAACCAACGCATTATACATCAGGCGGCTTTTCAATGTATTCTTAAGATCGCGCGTATTTCCCAGGCGATTAATATGCGTTATGCCGCACAGTTTGGCGGCTACGCCCGCGGTGCACAGATCTTTCGAAACGTTCGTCACGGCTACCTTAGTCTGTTGGGCACGAAAGAAACGGTAAAACCAGGTAATGGTAGCAGGGGAAAAATCAAAGCCAAAATGAATCGGTACGCAGGGCAGGCCGCGTCTCTCACATGTGTCGATCAGGGGGTTCTTGCGGCGGCAGACCACTGTGATCTGGTGGCCGCGCTGCGCGAGAAACTGCCCCAGTTCTACCATCCAGGTTTTAATGCCTCCCCAGCTTTTTGTGGAATTCACGAACACAATATTCATACGTCACGTCTGTTTTCCAAGGCTGAACTCTTGTGAGAATATCGGAGAGGATTTCTTATCCAAACATCCTTGATGTTTCGTGTCCAGCTTTGTTTGACAGCCACATAGAAACTAAGCAGAGTCGAAGTGTCATAACACAACTCATGTAATTTCGCTATATGTAAAGGTTCTTCCGTATCTGTGAAAGAAATTGTCAAGGAAAAAGGAGTTGTCGCGGAAAATTTGAAAATTTTCTATTTTAGCTCTTGCGTTTTTCTATTCCTTTGCGAGATACTCGCCAGTTGACGAAAAAATTCTTTCAAATAACCATTAATTACTCAAACCAGGGAGGCAAGGCAATGAAAAAAAGCGGGCTGTTTGTATGCGTTTTTCTCGCATTCTGGGAAATGGCTGTCTCAGCGGAGATTAAGAATCCGGATACTTTTATCAAGGTCACGTATTCCACGTTGGCTACGCTTGATCCGGCGACTTGTTACGATTCCATCGGCGGTCAGCGCTTAGGAAATATCAATGAAAAATTAGTATTTTTTGAAGGGTCAACGACCGATCAATTTACACCGGTGTTGGCAACCGAGGTACCCACGCTGGAAAACGGTGGGGTTTCGCCGGATGGCAAAACCTATACGTTCCTTATTCGTCAAGGGGTGAAATTCCATAACGGAGGAGATCTCACACCGGAAGATGTGGAATATTCCTTTGAGCGTCACATGATTACTGATCCTGACGGCGGCCCCATGTGGATGATGTTGGAAGCGCTGACCGGTGAAGGCTCTACCCGCGACGAGAATGGGAAAATCAAATCGGGAATTTTCGAGAAAATCATGAATTCCGTGGAAATTGACGGCGATAAGGTGATCTTGCACCTGCCGAAACCATATCCGCCCTTATTAGGTATTCTTGCCGGTTCCTGGGCGAGCATTCTGGATAAAGAATGGGCGATTGAGCAGGGATGTTGGGATGGCACGCTGGAAAATGCGGCGAACTTTAATAATCCGCCGACCGGTCAAGAACCGTTGCAAAAGGTGGCGAATGGCACGGGACCGTACAAAATGAAATCCTGGGATCAGGCCAGCGATGAATTTGTGTTTGAGCGTTTTGAAGAATATTGGGGGCCGCATCCCAAATTGCAATATGCCATCATCAAACATGTGTCTGAATGGAGTACCCGTAAATTAATGTTCTTGAATGGTGATGCTGATTTTGTTAGTGTTGATGATCCTTACGTACAGGAAATGGCAAATGAACCAGGCATCAAACGTTATCTGGTGCCGCTGTTATCCGCTACCGCGGTACAGTTTTGCCAGGAGATCAATCCGGTCGGCAATCCGTATATTGGTAGCGGTCAACTGGATGGCGAAGGCGTACCGCCGGATTTCTTTGCGGATCCTGACATTCGCAAAGGTTTTATGCACGCCTTTGACCGCGAAACCTTTCAGGAAGACGTGTTGCAAAACATCAGCGACATCCCTTCTAACCCGAATATTCCGGGTTTAGCCTATTCTATTAATGTACCGATATATGAATTTGACCTGGAAAAAGCCAAAGAGTACTTTATGAAAGCGCGTAATGGGGAGATCTGGGAAAAAGGATTTAAGTTGACGATTACCTATAATGCCGGGAATTCCCGCCGTGATTCGGTTGGATTGATTTTAGCCGAAAACGTGATGTCGCTCAATCCGAAATTCAAAGTCGAAGTGCTCGGTGTGGAATTACGTGATTTTATGGTCAAAATGCAGGAGCGACAACTTCCTCTCTATGTTTGCGGCTGGACAGTTGATTATCCTGATCCACACAACATGATGTATACCTTTATGCACAGTAATGGATTTTATACCAAGTGCATGGCTTATTCGAACCCTGAAGTTGATGCGCTCGTGGACGAAGGGATTGTAACCGTTGATCCGGTGAAACGCGCCGAGATTTATGAGCATCTGCAATATTTGTGGTATTCCGAAGCTATCGGTTTTATGGCGTATCAATCAACGGAAGTCCGGCATTATCGCGATTGGGTCCAGGGATTTGTGCCCAACCCGATGGATATTGATGTATCGGAATGGCTCTGGCGACTCTCAAAAGAAGAAATAAAGTGATTCTACCCTGGATTCCCTGAGTTTCTGAGGCTCCGGGAATCCAGCAAGTTTTCATGAATTGACGCTCACGTGACCGGAAAAGGAATCAACCCGCAACCGTATATTACTGATTTGGGGTCCAGGTACGGGGAATTATACGGAATGTAATATTATTCACTGTGGCTGAAGAACTGAACATTGAAGCGAACCTGTGAATTGTGAAAAAAATCGGGAAAATGCTTGAAAAATTATCGAATGGATAAGATAATAATTGAGAGCAATTTTGGGAATCTCTCACGTATTTCTGAAACTACAGATTGCTTTAACGTATCACTTTATGATCAGTAAGGAGGATTCGATGAAAAATTTTTATGAAACATACTTTGGATTACAAAATAAACGTGCGGTGGTCACAGGGGCCGGGCGCGGCATAGGCCGGGCGGTTGCCGAAGCCTTTGCCGCAGTTGGCGCAGAAGTATTGGTACATTATCATTCCAGCGAAAAGAGTGCGCAGGAAGTGGTTGAAACAATTCAGGCGAATGGAGGTAACGCCTGGGCGGCTAAAGCCGACCTGACGAATTCAGCTCAGGTGAAAGCTTTGTTTCAACAGGTTGAAGAACGATGGGGAGCCTTAGATATTCTGGTCAATAACGCCGGTGATTTACTCCAGCGAAGTACGATTGAAAATTTTTCTGACGAATTACTTGACCGGGTCGTCAAGTTAAATATTTATACCGCAATCTATGCGAGCCGTGAAGCGATTCCCTTGCTCAAGAAAGGCAAGAGCACTTCTATTGTCAGTGTGGGATCCATTGCCGGCCATAATGGCGGATTAAACGGCGCAACCGTGTATGCGGCGACCAAAGGAGCGATTCACACATTTACACGAGGCCTCGCGAAAGAACTTGCGCCGCAGATTCGGGTGAATGCAATTGCTCCCGGAGTGATTATGACAGATTTTCATCGTCGCCACAGTACTGAACAGAGTCTCGAAGTAATTGCCGGGAATACCCCGCTTAAACGTCTGGGACAGGCCGAAGATATGGCGGCAGCGGTTGTCTTTTTGTGCAGTGAAGGCGCGGCCTTTATGACCGGAGAAGTTCTTGAACTCAACGGCGGGCTCTGGTTCGCCTAAACAAAACCGTTGCGCCGGGCCATTGATCAGATTTTACGCGGTGGCGAGCAACTCTCTAAATTTAAAGAAGGGGGGACAACGCTTGTGTTGACATCAAAAATAGAAGCTCTTGTCCCCGGATATTTATACAATGCAACAAATCCGGATCACGTTAAATGAACATCCGATTGTTATTCGGCCGGGAATGAAACTTTTTGAAGTGGCCTCAGTGCACAAACCAGAGGCCGATCTTCTGATTCTCAATGGTTTTCCGGTCCGGCAGGATTGTCAGTTACACGAAGGAGATGTCGTGATGCTCATAAAACGGGGCGAAATCCCCTCGCGAGAGGATTTAGAAGCCCTGATGGCCGCAAGGCATACGCCTGGAGTTCATGACGTGTTGAAACGGAGTTGCGTTGGGATTGCCGGACTCGGAGGACTTGGTTCGAACATTGCCGTATCTCTGGCGCGCGTGGGCGTTGGCAAACTCATCCTGGTTGATTTTGATGTGGTCGAACCAAGTAACCTCAACCGGCAGCAATATTTTATCGATCAAATTGGTAAACTCAAGACCGACGCTCTACGGGAAATCTTGCAAAAAATTAATCCCTTTCTCGACTATGTGGCGATTCAGGCTAAAATCACAGAAAAGAATATCGCCGAGTTATTCGGATCCGTGGATGTGATAGTCGAAGCTTTTGACGCGGCCGAAACCAAAGCAATGTTTATAGAAAACGTGCATATTCAGCTACCTGAGACGCCGATTGTATGCGGCAGCGGCATGGCTGGTTATGGTGATAACGCCAGTTTGCACACCCGGCAAATCGGGCATCTCTATATCTGCGGCGACGAGAAGACCGAAGCCAGACCTGGGCAGGGGCTTATGGCCCCTCGCGTCGGGGTTGTCGCTAATATGCAGGCGAATCAGGTGATGGAAATTTTATTAACACAGGAGAGGGTGCGACATGATCACCGTGAACAAACAGGAGCATGAATGGCGTGATGGGATGACGCTCCAAACCTTATTGGATGAAAAAAGATTTACCTTTCCCCGCATTGTCGTGAAGGTCAATGGACAACTGGTGAAGAAATACGATTATAGCACGTACACAATAGAGAATGGCGACGTGATTGACGCGATTCACATGATCGGCGGAGGTTAAGCGGCATTGTTTCGGGAAAAAGGAAGTTTTTCCCGAAACAATGCACATTTGAGATTCAACCGCTTACTTGTCCAGCACGACAAAACGGCTGCCAGGACGAGGGCTTTCTCGAAGCGGGTTCAACAGGAGCGATGTTTCGTGTTCTTCGTGGATTTCTTGATTTCTAACTAAAAAACGTCGGATTTCTTTGACCTGCACCATGTTCTCTGCTATATTACTTACTGTGCCTTCATATTGTCCTACTGCTGTACCCAACGTTACCATATAGGTTTTGCCATCAGGCGCAAGAACTGTTGCGTATGTCCCTAAGCCACCGAGGATAATTCCCGTCACACGAAGTTGTTGGACTTCAAAATTCTGAAGCGGACCAGGGTGCTCAATATCTGGCAGAATGGGCGTAGTCGGGGTAATATTGACAGCACCCACTAACGGTTGAAATGGTTCGCGGCGCGCTTCCGCTCCTGTTTCTGCTTTTACAAACGTGCTCAGGAGACTCAAAAACACGCATACAAGCAATAAGAGAGTTTTTGTCTTGCTCATCATTGTTCCTCCCTTTCTTACGTGAAAAAGTGACATTCCAATAAGCCCTTCTACATAAATTAGACATAATATAGGGCATCAGGATAAAAAGTGCAAATGATTTTTTGCGTAATCTTATGTTTTGTGGATCTGTTGAAAAGCCGTATGTAAACACTGCAAGGCATTGGCAATGCGTTGTTGGTGGTGATAAAGCAAGACATTCCCGATGCGAGGATACTGCTTAAGAATGACATTGAGATCCGGTTTTGAAAATCGCCAGAGCTGAACATCGGTCAAAGCGACTACGGTTGCATTACGTGGCTCATTTGTAATTAACGCTTGTTCCCCGAAAAAATCGCCTTCTTGTAATACGGCCAATTGTACTTTTTCTTTCAAATCAATCTGGGCATGTTGATTTTCCGACGTCATTAAGGTGGTCGTTATCTCAACTTCTCCGGCGTGAATGAAATACATGCAATCCCCGGATTCTCCTTCGGTGATAATCGCTTCCCCTGCTTTAACATGAACCGGTGAAAGAAATTCGGCAATTTTTTGGCGTTCAACTACAGTAAGGTGATTAAATAAGGGAACCTCAGCTAATTTTTTTGCCAGATCAGTTTTAGGTGATCGTTCTTCGGAAAAGAAGAATATTTCGTCATGATGATTATGTTCATATTCAGGAAAAATCTCGCCCTCTTGGTCGTTCGGCGAATCTTCAGAAGCTTCAGTGGGCGCGGTCTCTACAGCCTGTCTCGATGAAAAATAGAAATGACCTGGCTGATTTAAAATTTCTTGCTGTTGGGGGTCGAGCATAGCAATCATTTTGTTGACCGCCATGGCCTTTACGACAGTTCCATTACGCACGTATTGATTGGCAGCCAGGGAGTATTCTCGAATGGCCGCCTCATTATTCCCTAACTCCGCATACAATTTACCGAGCTTAATATGGGCGTTAATACTAAACGGAGTGGTTGGAGGAAATTTTTGAATAATTCGTTGATAATACTCAATTTCTTGTTCTTCTACAGCCCGTTCTTCAGGGCATATTGTCTGATCCCGGTATGTTGTCATTGTTACATCCCCACATTTGAATATTTACAAAATAACCCCTCTTTATTCCCCCCTGTTGATGTTTCTGGGGAAAATAACCTGGCTTGTCAAGCAGCAACTCTGTTCAGACGATAATTCCATGACAGTAGGGAATTTTATGCTCGTCAGCACATTCTTGAAATATGACTTCATCCATGTGTCTGAGACGCCGCGAAATTTCTCGTCCTATATTCATTTGGATTAACGTAAATTGTTCCAGATCTTTTTGATAAATTTTCAAAATATTTACATTTGACAGTTTGATTGCTGAACAATCTTCAATAGCCAGAACAGATGCGGTTCGCGGACCAAGATCAATCAGCGACATCTCTCCGAAGCAATCGCCTTCATGGAGATTCGCCAGCAGGTAATCGCGCCCTTGCCTGGATTTAATGACCGAGACCTCCCCTTTTTCCACCACATACATCGAGTTCCCCTGTTCGTACTCCCGGAAGAAATAGTGCCCGGTCGGTACGAACACAATTTCAGCAATTTCTAACAGATACTCCAGGATATCTGTCCGAATTCCGCCGAAAATCGGCATATTCTGCAATATCTTCAGTCGTTTTTGCTGCATGGAACTTTAAGGAGTGCCAAAGCTCTGCTTTGGCTGCGAAAGCACTTCAGTGTTTCTGTAAAGGCGTGTTCTATTGAATAACGCTGATCAGCGCTAAAACGCCAAAGGTGAAAATGATGATTCCGGAAACTTTGTTCACCCACCCGAGTTTTTGCAGCGAGAATTTTTTGCGAAAAACGTTTGTACAACTGCTCAAAATGCCCCACCAGACCCCTGAACCGGTAAACACGCCTATCACCAGCAGGCTGGCCGGAACATAGTGTAAAGAGTCACCAAGCAATCCGACTCCGGAAAATATTGCCGCAAAGGCCAGGATCGTCAGCGGGTTCGTGATCGTCAGGAACAATGTGCTCCCATACGCCTCCAGGTGTCCGAGTCTTTTCTCCGTCGCTGCCCGAGGAGTCGGGGTTGCCAGGAAGGTCTTGATTCCTAAATAGCAGAGAAACAGTCCGCCAATCAGACGAAACCAGAATTGGTAAGTCAGAAGGGCATTCGAAATAACTGTCAGTCCGAAGGCTGCCGTAAATCCGTAAAGCGCATCCGCTGTCGCTGCTCCAAGCCCGGAAATCAAGCCATGGAATGTCCCTCGGGTTAATGTGCGCTGAATACACAAGACACCGATTGGTCCCACTGGAGCTGCAATCGCAATTCCAATCGTGAATCCTTTCAAAAATAAGGACATTTCCTTCATCCCTTTTCCTTCGTTGTTGATCTATGCTCCTGGTGAGTGCGAAGAGTTTAATAAATGTAACTTTGTCCTTACTTGCAAAGAATTGTCAAGGACTATTCCGTATGAAACATCTTCTTCTGAGCGCGTTCATCAAAATTCCCTCTAATTCCCCATTTTTCCTCACTGTTCCCTTTTCTCTTCATGAAAATTTCGTGAAAATCCACTAATTTCTATTCTCTTTCGGTGTGCAAACAGAAAAAATTTATTTGTTATAAGTCTTTTATTTGCAGATAGTTATGTGATGCTTTCTTTTCATGCGATCTACAAAATTATCATGGTCGCCCAGAGTTGGCAGCGAGGTTGCGAATACAAAAGGATGTCAACACAACAACCACGAACATTCAGGGTTGTAAGGCATCCTTACAACTCGCAATCAATATCAGGAGAAACACGATATGTCAACTCAAGTCATTACTATGCAACACTCTCTGACGGGATTCAGTCCTGTTGGATCATATTCGCAGGTTCAATCGAAAAAGCATTATACGCACGTTGAACTAGAGAACATGGCAGATGAGCAGTTGATCGATCTTACATTAGCCGGAACAACTTCTGCATTTGGTATTCTCGTCCAGCGACATCAGCGGCAGATGTATGCCTTGGCCCTCAAGATGGTTAGAAATCACGATGATGCGGCTGATATTGCCCAGGATGTTTTTTTGAAAGCCTATGAAGTGCTTGGCAGCTTTCAGAAAAAATCCAGCTTTCACACCTGGTTGTACCGGATTACCGTCAATTACTGCATCAATCATCTGCGTCGCGATAAGGCGCAGCACCATGTTGAATTAGAAAGTTATCATGCGATAAAAGCAGCAGAAGTCTTTGAGAACATGGATAGCATGGAAGTTCAGGATGAATTGGCCGATGCGATTCACCGTTTGCCGGAAAAACAGCAAACAACCGTGATGTTACGGGCCGGTGAGGGGTTACCCTATAAAGATATTGCCAAAATTTTGGGGTGCTCGGTTGGGACAGTAAAAGCCAACTACTTTCATGCGGTCAAAAATCTCAAACGCTATATGAAAAGTACGATCATGGCTCATGCCTAGGAGATTTCCCATCATGGATGTTCGGAGAAACAGAGGTTTATGGCAGATCAACAAAAAAACCAGGTCTCTTCAAGAAACCTGGTTTTTCTGGTTCTTTTCTTCACAATGAGGTGATCGCTTACCAGAGACGTAATTTGCCTTCCAGGATTTCGCCTTCCATTTCTTTCGTTTCGGTTGGCAAAGAACATCCTCCACTGACTTTGACCACGAGTTCATCGTCTTTATTGTATCCAGCTTCACAGCGGATGCTAAAGCTGGATTTGTTCAATGTTCGCGCCACGTTTTCGATGATTTTCGGCACCAATTCGTTCGCTGTTTCATAAATCATTTCTAACACTTTTTCCGTATCGCCAATGTCCTGGGTATTGATGGTAATGGTATTTTTCGCTTCTGCCATAATCATGCCTCACTTGTTCAGGTTATTCAGAGAACATGCAGTTGAAGCCAGGCATTTCCGCCCTCTTCACCACGCATTGTTCCATCATGTTGTTACAACAAATCTTTTAATAAATCTTCTGCTTCTTTATCGTAGTCAATTTCCTTTTGACCTCGCGCGCCTTTACTCAATCCGATCATGCGTTGAGAATAAAGCTTTGCTGTAAGTTCGAGTGTTTCTACATCGCTATATGGGCTATGTTTGATCACATCATTTAAGGTTTCATTTTCATTGACAATTTTTAAAATTTTCGCTTCTTTTTCGCTGATCATCTCTTGTCCTGTTACGGAAATGACATCAACATAGGCATTCAGCGAAGGAAACTCATCCATAAATTTATTAAATTTGGCGAGTACGTCAATACCTTCGACAAAAATACTTTCGATATTCTTGTGAATATTGCGTTTCTCCGGAGAAAGGTCAGCAAAAAACTTACAGTAGCCGTCTTTCCAGGTTAGGAGTCTGTAAACGGCCCCCAGTCCTTCCAGTTGTTCAACTGCCGCAAAGGTAATATTCCCTTGTTCGACATAGACATCGCCCTCCCTGTCGTCCCAGATCGTAGTAAGATGACCATTGCGATGAATCAAAACCAGAATTTGCACGACCTCGCCGATGCTGACGACTTTTAAATTTGCTTCCAGAGCCGAAGGAATTGTTTCTTCAACTTCCTCCTTCACAATTATTGAAGATTTCCCGACTACTTTGATCGAACGGTTCATATAGAATTTAGAGATAATTTCAAGAGTTCGCAGTCGATCATACGGTGATCTTCGCAACACATCAAGCAAAGAGAGAGGTTTGCTGACTAAACGCAGGACCTGTCTGGTTTTGGGATCGTATTGTTCCATCTCTCCGAGATCTTTGGCTAAGAGACGATCATCGAATCCCGGAGACCGGCTCAGGAGGTAATGATAACGATCTACCTGACTTGAAAGGCCGATGAATAAGGTTTCTGAACCGATATGAATATTGCGATCAACTAATGTCATGACCGGCTCATACTGAAAACTCCCTGAAGATTTCAACGCCAGAGAATATAACGCGTCTTCTCCTCGGAGCTCATCTTCTTCCGCATAAATCACATTACCTGATTTCAGGTAGATGACCCCTTCAGTTCCCTCAGCCGTAACTTTCAGCCGTCCACTTTTCCCGATCAGGCACAGCGCTTTGACAATCTCAGCAACTCCTATTTTAGCAACATCACCTTTCAATACTCACTCCTCCCTCTTTTCGAACGCCTATCTTCCCTCGCGTACCATTTTCTATTCCTTGTAATGCAGATCCAGGAAACTGGTCAAGGAAAAAGCCCGATTTCATTGAAAAAGTTTACTATCTAACGCATTTCATTTTTTGTCAATGAACAAAATGCTAAAATTCCTGCAAGCAGGTAACTAACGAGCAGCGACGTACCGCCATAACTCACGTAAGGCAGCGTAATTCCGGTCATTAAACTGAAGTTGGCCACTCCGCCAATATTAATCATCGCCTGAAAAAACAACACCAATGTACATCCTAACGCCAAACGCAATCGAAACCAGGCCCATTCTTCATTCCAGGTAATATCATATTTTGTCGCAACGGCAATCCGAATTCCCTGCCAGCAGAAGAGCACATAATTAAGAATCACGAGCACTCCGCCTGCCAGTCCAAGTTCGTGGGCAATTAGAGTAAAAATAAAATCATGCTGCACTTCGGACGGAAAAAATTCTGGATGCCCCATACCCAAACCGGTCCCCCATAATCCGGCCGCTTTAATTGCCCAGAGTGAACGCACAATTTGTTCCCCTTTGGTATAGAGCCAGGGATTTTGCCAGATATTGATGCGATCGATGATGATGGATGCATATTTAGGCACCAGGGCGTTAATGTAGGGGAAAAATTGATTATATGCGATGATCGTGATCATAAAAATGAGTAAAAGGATGCCGACTTCAAGCAGGCGAGAGGTCCCGACAAAAAACAGGGAGAGAATAAGCAGGGAATAAAGCATCAGCGGCCCGAAATCACGTTGCAGCACATATCCTAAAAATGGCAGCGAAAGCAGGAGTAAGGGAGGAATCAAGAAGGTGATTCGGCTGGAAATCGGTTCATCCCATGCGCCAATTTTTTGGCGATAGCGCGTCAAGTGATGGGTCAAATAGACCACAAACGTAATTTTGACAAACTCACTCGGCTGTACCTGAACAGCTCCGAAACTGAGGCGCATACTGGCTCCGAAAACTAAGGGGATCGCCAGTAATACCATCGTGAGAATCAGCCAGATGTGATAGGAAAATCTGGGTTGTACCACCAACCTGTTGATAATCCGCCCCAGGAGCACTTTGCTTCTTGATACTCCCAGGAGTTCAAGGCGGTCGCCATGCACATTGAGGAGAAAAATAAGCTTTAAGACCTCGATCAGTCCAAGCATGAGGATCAGCCCCAGGGCGATAAAGATCAGTTGTTTGATGAACTCTGTCGTGACAATCCGAGATGATGACAAGCTGAGCCGATAAAGCATCAAAAATCCAGTGGTTGAAAGCATGAAAAGCAAAGGCAGCAGCGTGACATTCCGGGAATTTACCTGTTTGGTAAACGCCAGCCCTACAAGCAAGTAGAGCGCGATTACAATAACCCCGGTTTCGCGATCTCGGACAAATCCGCCTAACGTATGATAGCCTATCGCAAATAAGCCACAGTTTCCGCCCAACATGACAATACCATTCACGATAGTCGTCCAGCCTGACTTTTTACGAGAAATAGGCCACAGAATCATGGCGGCAGCCAGAAGAAGGAGGATAGCATACGCCAACAGATAATATATGTGTCCGGGATATTGGGTAAAAATATCGCTTATCATAAATATTAAATGTTCGAACTATTGATTATTCAACATGTTAGACTTCATAACTATCAGGAATCACAATTGAAGAGCCTGGTCCGCGATATTCGAGTTCTACCGGGCCGATAATAATCCGATCCCAGCGGAGCAGCATCTCCGATGCCAGGCTTTCTCGTGGGAGATCCGCTCGTACTTGCGGGAGATCTGCACGCAGCAGTCCATCAGCCGATACAATAAACGTGGAGTTACTTTGGCTGATGTTTTTAATATGTGCCACCCGTCCTTCCGACAATGATAGGACCACATGGCTTCCTGAAACGTGCAAATCCTCGGAAATCTGAATAAAATGTTCAGTGGGGTCATCAGGCTCAATACGTCCCAATGTATAGGACTTTCTGCGTGTGATTTCCGGCAAAGGATGTACCGGTCGCTTCGATTCGGCACTCAGGGTGAGTTTCGCATAATATGATGGAGGTAAATCTTTGCGGGCAACTTTAATTTGTATATCTCCCATCGTGAAGGTATCACCGGAAGCTACCGGGTGCTTTTTGTCAATTTTTTGATCCCCAAGATATAACGGGGGAGTATCTTTTCCGCGTTCAACATACAAGACGCCGTCTGTAATTGAGAGGCGCATGGCATTATGCGGCAGCGTTGGCACATCCAAAAATAAATAATCCGTATATCCCGGTCGCTTACTCAGACCAGATAGAATTAATTTTTTTCGGAACAACGGATAGCGCCTGGCTCGCCGTCCTGGAGAAGACACTTCCAGAATTGCCAGCGGGACATCCTGGCGTTTACCAATTTTTTCGTAAAAAAACTGAATATTACCGATTTCCAATTTATCATTATCGCCAGTTAATTGCACTTCCGTTTCATCATCGAGTTCCTGATCGTTGACTTTTACTGGCAGAGGCATGACCGTATGTAATTTACGAAAATAATACTCTCCGTCACGGTAGCTCATTCTGGCAGGCGTTCCAATATTTTTTACTCCAGGTAACGGAATATACTGGGCATCCTTTAAGCCAGTGATAATGGTTTCCGGTTCAGCAAAAAACACGGTAGGATAATGATACAGCCTTTTAAGAGGATCTGGGCGTCGTAAAATATAGTAGGCTGTTTCAAGTAAACGGTAACGAGATGCCTGTTCTCCGCTATCCGAGAGTTCACGTGGAATAAGAAATTGAAAGCGTTTGACCTGGTCTTGATAGCGGGCGACAATATAATTTTTATCTTGAATAAGTTGATATTGGCGCCCAACCGTCAATTTTTCATTTTCACTCTGAAAAATTTCTGTTGCGGCAGATTTGTCTTTTGAAATATGATAAACAAAGAAGTTGCCGTTTTGAACGGACAGGCCAAAATGTTCATCGGCCAGATCCGGTATAAAAAAATCGACGGCCATTTCATCGCTTCCGACAATATATTCCTGCTGATGATTGAGGCATTCCAATTCCGCTCCCAGGCTTTCCGGCCCGATTTCCACAATTCTGCCGATAACAAAAGCATCGTCAGGAATTCGCTCTTTCAGCCGGACCGAAAATTGCGTGGCTTTTAACTTTAATGATGGCATCAAATTGACGATCAATCCATCGCGATGATCCGCAATATCAAGCTCAGCATGTCCTTCGATCAGTTGCAAATATTTATCATTGAGCGCTCGAATAATATCTTGAATGGTTTTGTGGGTTCGTCGGAGTTTTTTGCTAAGTTCTACTCCGAGGAATACGTCAATTTCATTGGCTAACCGATACAAGATCGCATCCCGGGTTTCGTCTTCCTGGCGTTGTACCACGGCGACGGCCCGTTCTTGCAAGAAACGATCACGGATCCCTTTGTCCCATAAAATCAGGCCCAGTTCATATGCGCTTTTCGCCATATCACGAGAACTCAGCTTGAATACTGGTTCTCTGACAACCTGTTTCTTTTTTCCGAATAACATACGTTTCTCTCCATTATCATGGTAAAAACTTCATGCATCACACTCGCTGTGACAGGAAAAATCTTCTTTTATATGTGTATAGTCTATGCCAGGGAGTTCGTCAAGCTTTTTCTGATAATCGCTGTGTTTCCCTATATTTCAGGGTTTTCCCACGAGCTGTGAAATCTCTCTTTTTATAGATATTCCCACTTTCCCCCAAAATCATGAAAATTTTACTTGTCAAAAAAAAAGACTGGTTGTATAGTCTCACCTAATGATTAGGAAAGGAGGTGAGATATTTATGATGAAAAAACTTATGTTAAGAGGATTCGTCTTGGCAATCGCTGTTATCGTCGTTAGCCACGGTTTGCTCGGAGGATGGGCTGCGGCTCAGGAAACCCGCAGTATTGTGCAATATCCGCGAGGAGATGTGGCAGTTGAAGCTGTGCATCCTGTAACAAAAGTTCCGATGCGTTCGTTCTGCATTGGACCGAATGCGATCGATGTCAAATTAACGAATAACAGTAATTATAGAAAATACGTCTCAGTTGTCAATCGAGACACAAGAGGAATGGAACAAGTATTATACCGCGGCTGGCTCGAAGTTGGTACGCAGTATCTTTCTGCACTCATGAGAATGCAGCTTGAACTCACTGGCCCGGCAGGAATGGAAATGCTTCGTGTTGATATCAATGAATACGGGCAAGTTGTTCCTGGAAATTGGGTTTCATTCTATGTTCAGGATTGCGGGGGAATCGGTCAGGGACAATGGCCGCCGCAAGGACAATGGCCGCCCCAAGGACAATGGCCGCCGCAAGGACAATGGCCCGGCCACTCTGTTCACCTTTGGGCACAGATCTATCCTTATGCGATTGAGCAAGGTAAAAAAGGAACGATCACCCTGCAAACCAGCGTCGGGTCATATCAGGCCGCGATGTATTCTTTTGAAATCCTGAATAGCTGGGGGCAACTCTGGAAACGTATCCCTGTCAGTAAAGCTCCGTACGAACGTTACCAGATTAGCTTGCCGGTTGGGACCAATACCAAACCAGGTATGCTGACCTATACAGTAAATCTGTGGGCGGAATCAGGGCAAGGGGGAGAACGTCGAAAAGTCGGAAGTACACGTTTTTCTTTCCGAGTAATTACACCGGGTTCTGCATCAAGTCAGTATGAACTTGGTTATCCCGGTTATCAAATGTATCCCGGTTATCCTGAGTATCCAGATTATTCCGGATATCCAACCTATCCCGGCTATCCTGGCGGGATGCTCTATGGTGGTGAATCTTCTGTCAATATGCCGCCATATTACGGAACATTGCCATATTATGAGGGTTCATCCCCGTATTTCTATGGCAGCAGTTACCTTCAGAGTCCTGGAAGTGAGCGTCAAATTCAATGAGATGATTGTGCAATGTCTCATCCTATCGTATGCAGATGCCATCATTGAAAAATTAAGATGGCATCTCGCTCTTTTGAGTGTCCGATGGAGGTGTTTGTATGAAATTTATCTTTCCGCCGAAAATGGCCCTTGCCCATTTGCCAACCCCGATCCAAAAGCTTTCTCGGTTGACCGCTCAGTTTGATGGCCCTGACATTTTTGTCAAACGTGATGACTTCACCGGAATAGAATGCTCGGGGAATAAAGTCAGGAAACTGGAATTTGTCGCTGCTTATGCGCTTCAGGAGCAGTGTGATGTGCTGATTACCTGCGGTGGGATACAGTCGAATCATTCCAGGGCAACCGTTGCGGTTGCCTCTCGGCTCGGATTGAAAAGTCATCTGGTTTTACGTGGAACAGCCTCGGACGTCCCGAGCGGGAATCTATTTTTGGATCAATTACTGGGAGCAAAGATCACCTATTTATCCAATCCCAGTTACGAGGATCTGATTGATGAGATGGAGCGATTGGCTCAGGACTATGCCAAACAGGGGCACAAAGCCCTGGTTATCCCCATGGGGGCGTCGAATGCGCTTGGATCGTTAGGTTATGTTGCAGCTATTCAAGAAATGATGGGACAATTTCAGAATATGGCGCTGACCCCTGATTATATTGTCGCCGCAACCGGTTCGGGCGGAACGTTGGCCGGGTTAATTCTTGGAAAAAAACTTTTTGGTCTCTCAAGTCAGATTATTGGCGTAAATGTCTGCGCCGCCGCCGCCTATTTTCATCAAGAAATTGCGCATATTGTTCGAGAATTTTGTGAGCGCTATCAGGTTGATATTAACGTTGAAAAGGAAGATTATCGTATTATTGACGGGTACGTAGGTGCAGGGTATGCGCTGAGTCGTCCGCAAGAACGAGAATTTATCGTGCAAGTGGCGCGTACAGAAGGCATTGTGCTCGATACCGCCTATACCGGCAAAGCCTTGTATGGCTTAACTCAGGAAATTCAGAAAGGGATGTTTAAACAAGGCGAAACAATTCTATTTATTCACACCGGCGGTCTGTATGCCCTGTTTGCCAATCCCGCCGAATTTATCGTAGAATTGAGGTGAACATGGACATAGTGAAAGAGCACATAAGTCTCCTCGCCAGGCGGGAAATCGAAGCGCGCATGGCCGTGCCGTTGCTTGAAGCGTTTGCTCGTGAAGTCGGAGAACAATTAGCAAGAGAAGTCGCTTCGGAAGTTATTCAATCTTTGGCAAAACAGAGCGGCCAACAGCTTGCTGAACAGCTCGGAGGCAACAGCCTTGCTGATTTAGCGAGAGGCATCGCGCTCTGGCAGCAAGGCGATGCCATGAGCATTGAACTTCTGGAACAGAGTGAAACTACCCTGGCGTTTCATGTTGTCAAGTGTCGGTACGCTGATATGTATCGGGAATCAGGCTTTTCAGACTATGGCATGATTCTCTCCTGTAATCGAGATTTTGCGATGATCCAGGGATTTAACGCTCAGATCAAGCTCTCTCGCACACAAACCATTATGGAAGGTTACCCCTGTTGCGATTTTCAATACACCCTTCGGGGAATATGAAAAACTAGAGGAGATGCAGTGAAAACATTGTGGAAATTTCTTCACTATTCACGCAAGTTAGAAGAACTTCAGACCGCAAGAAAAGCAAAAGAAGTTGATGAAATTCGCAAATTTGACGTGCAGACAGATGCACAGAATCAGCGCAATTTCGATCGACACCTGAAATCTGATCGCTCTCGGCTCGAACATCACATTCGAGATCTTGAACGCCTGTCAGCAAGCGAACAAGCATGGATGAGCATGCAGTTGCAATGCCTTCAAGAGGTCAAAGCATTTGACGATCATGTCCAGCATTCAAAAAGTGATATTTTGAATAACGATGTTGAACAGTTTTTAGATCTCCAGGCAGGTATGCCTGAACGCACTCACAACGGCTCAACTGCCCTGTCGTCGGTGACATACGATATCTTTGCCGATGAAATACGCGATGTAACGGAAAGTGAGCTCCAACGGGAACTCCAACAGAATGAAGAAGCTATTTATGAAAACCAGACAAGATCGTCACGGTCTCGGGCTGCCTGGCCTAAAGCACAGCAACATCAGACCGGATTAGAGGAGCCGTTTGAAAAGAATGCCTCGATGCTTGATCAAGAACGTTTCTCTGAACCACAAGTAGAAGAAGGACACAATCAGGAACGGCCTTCTTCAGGGAATGTTTTCTATTTTCGACAGATGTCTTCTCCGAAAAAGTGAATGAAAAAAACCGGGTCTTTTAGAAGTTGTTGCGAATTTCGAACATGCGGAGTGCCAACGCTCGGCTTTGGTAGTCGTTTGGCACTCCTGTAAGGCGTTGCTCAAGTTGTCCGTGATATAACATGAGTTCGAGAGAAGGTTTGAGGCTCAGAGAGGCGGAATATCTGAAGCTCAGAGCGTCAACCCTAAGAATTTCAGTGAGTCGGGAAATCCAATCCTAATTTTGCGGCAACGTTTTTCAAGGCTTCGATACAAAATTCGAGATGCTCATCCAGGCCAATTCCAAGCTCTTCTGTGCCTTTACGAATGTCATCACGGTTTACTGATCGGGCAAAGGCCTTATCTTTCATTTTTTTCTTCACAGATTTGACGGTGACTGTGTGAATGGTTTTCTCTGGTTGTACCAGAGCGGCTGCGGTTAATAAACCCGAGAGTTCATCAACGGCAAATAAGGCTTTATCCATCAAACTGTTACGTGGAAGCCCCAGATAATCTGCATGGGTTTTAATAGCATAAATGACGTGTTCAGGATAGCCTTTTTTTTCAAGAATAGCAGCGCCCTGCAACGGATGAACGTCAGGTGTTGGGTATTGTTCGTAATCAAAATCGTGCAATAAGCCCACGATTCCCCAGGTATTTTCATCTTCGCCAAATTTTCTGGCATACGCTTGCATTAAGGCTTCTACGGCAAGCGCGTGTTTAATAAGCGAATCTGATGTCGTGTATTCCGTTAATAACTGATATGCTTCTTCACGATTTAACATGTTGTCTGCCATACCTATAGGCTCTGCAAGCTGCTCCGACAAAACATGCTCGGATAGCCCAGAGCAAAAGTTAATATGTTGTTTTCAGGCAGTTTCACCCACTGAAGCTGGAACTCTGAACTTTTCAAGGTTACGAGGGAATAAATTCATTCCATATCTAAAGATCTTATTCAAGAGAGCAACAAAAAAATGCTTATGTTTGAAATAAAATTCATCACGATAAAAGAAAATAAAAAATAAATTTAGCAAGAATTAACTTTACAAAACAGCGCTATTACGGGATGAGGTTTTTATATGAAACAATCAGTTGAGAGTTTTTGAAATATTTCTTGCAAAAAAATAAATACCAATGTTGAGAGTATGCCTTAGAACGTATAAAGTTGCGTGATGTTTCAAAAATAACATTCATTCAAGTAATTTGGAGGGCTTGGTATTATGGAAGATAAAAAATTTAACCCATTTAAAATGGCTCAGCAGCAGTTCGACGGTGTTGCAGAAAAATTAGGTCTTGATGAGGCTACGCGTGAACTTTTGCGCAACCCGTTACGGGAGTATCATTTCAGCATTCCTGTAAAAATGGATGATGGATCTGTCAGGGTTTTTCGAGGTTTTCGAGTGCAGCATAATGACGCTCGCGGTCCTGCTAAAGGTGGTATTCGTTTTCATCCGCAGGAAACTGCCGATACCGTTCGCGCCCTGGCAACCTGGATGACCTGGAAATGTGCTGTTGTAGACATTCCGCTTGGTGGTGGTAAAGGCGGTGTTATCTGTGATCCTCACAACCTGAGCATGCGCGAACAAGAACAAATCTGCCGGGGCTGGATTCGTCAGATCGCTCGTAATGTTGGGCCTCTGTCCGATGTGCCTGCTCCCGACGTCATGACCACGGGCCAGCATATGCTGTGGATGTTGGATGAATATGAAACCATTCATGGCGCAAAATACCCAGGATTTATTACCGGGAAACCTGTTGGTATGGGAGGCTCTCTGGGACGTACGCAAGCGACGGGTTATGGTGTGATGTTTACCGTGCGTGAAGCCCTGAAACAGATGAATGTCGAGCCGAAAGATACCACCGCCAGCGTGCAGGGATTTGGCAATGTTGCCCAGCATGCGATTGAATTATATACCAAGCTCGGCGGCAAAGTGATCTGCGTATCATCGTGGGATCAAAAAGATCAAACCTCGTATGCATTCAAAAGGAACAACGGAGTTGATCTGCAAGAATTACATTCAATTACCGATAAATTCGGAGGCATAGATAAAGAAAAAGCCACACAAAAAGGGTATGAAGTGCTTCCAGGGAAAGTGTGGATTGAGCAGGATGTTGACATTCTTGTGCCAGCAGCCATGGAGAATCAAATCACCGGAGAAACTGCCCCCAGGATCAGCTCGAAAGTAAAACTGATCGCTGAGGGGGCCAACGGTCCGACGGTTCCTGAAGCAGATGCCATTATCAAGGAACGTGGTATTTTTGTCATTCCGGATTTTTTGTGCAATGCCGGTGGTGTGACATGCAGTTATTTTGAACAAGTGCAGTGTAACATGAACTATTACTGGGAACTTGAAGAAGTTCTGCAAAAATTGGATCTGAAGATGACCTCGGCTTTTCTCGCAGTGTATGAATTGGCGAAAAAGAAAAATCTGTATATGCGTGATGCGGCTTACATGATTGCGATCGATCGCGTTGCGAAGGCTGTGAAAGCAAGAGGTTGGGTCTAAAATTTCGGAGAAATTGAGATAGAGCAGTAT
The DNA here is from genome assembly GCA_040772385.1 of Candidatus Vecturithrix sp. Classification (GTDB taxonomy): domain Bacteria; phylum Moduliflexota; class Moduliflexia; order Moduliflexales; family Moduliflexaceae; genus Vecturithrix. The sequence goes on from JAXGYF010000001.1 coordinate 3,191,824, forward strand.
TTTTTTCTTTTGAAGGGCGTTCTCATGAACGCCCTTTTTTGATTTTTCTTGCGTATGGTGGATTTCCAGTGAAGAAATAATATTGACTGATTCAGACTTTCTAAAGTAATGTCTTACAACGAATGCTTTGGCAACAAGTTTGTACGAGTGTTCTATAACAGACGCCTTGAGGAGTACAAAGCCGCCTTTGAACAAGGTACAAGGCTATGCTGCCCTCCTAAGATTTACTGACAGGACTTATGCACCCTCCTTTATCCCCCCGCAAGTGAGGGGAAGAGATGTGACGCACTTCTATGAACATTCCTCTGATGACTGGAGGATTACGTAAGTCCTGACTAAAACAATGTACGAATTTCAACAGCATATCAGCCGAAAAACATGAATATGAGGAACAAAAAAAACTGCGTATGACAAACACTGTTCACTATCAGGATTTTTCAATTGAGCAGCTCCGCAAAGAGGTTCACGAACGAGAAAAAAAACTAACATGTCTCTATAACATCGAACAACTGCTCAACACCGCAACAAACACTGAAGATGCTTTGCAGCACGTTCTCGCCATTCTTCCTTCCGGATGGCAGTACCCTGAATTCTGCCAGGTCAGAATTTTCTATCAGCAGCAGGAATTCTGTTCTTCTCATTGTTCTCCGAGTGATTGGAGCCTACGGGCTGTCATTCGCGTTGACGCTATAGCACAGGGGGAAATTGAAATCACGTATAGCAAAGACATGCCATTTCCGTTTGAGGGACAATTTCTCAAGGAAGAACAACAACTCCTCAATATCATTGCTGATCGGTTGGGAACCTTTTTGTCGCACCAACAAAGCAGGACTTTACTCCGCGAATTAGAAGAAACCAAAAAAATCTCTCCCTGGAAACATGCAGGCGAATGGGCCAGGATCGTTGATCTTTTGCGGAAAACCGATCATGAACTGTTTCTGTTTGTATCGCGCAAAATGATCTACTATCTCTGTTGGAGTGGCGTCAAAGAAGCTCAGGATCTCTTAGAAAACTTTGGAACAAATCAGAAATTAGTGCATTCTGAACATGCACGGGATGACAACAGGCCGCTCCCCAAAATTTCTTTTGATATGCTCAATATCGCCTCAAAAATTTTTGAGATTGCCGCCTCATATCTGAGCGACGAAGAAATTATGCTCAGTATTCAACGCTGGATGAAAGAAAATCGGACGAATTTTCTGCGCCGCTGCCTTGAAAGTCGAGATACCTCGTTATCCGATATTTTTGACGCGTTGCGACAATTTCACTATCTGATGTTGGATGAACAGGATTTACCCTTTGCCATCCTGGAATTGGTGAATGCTGAACTCGTGTCACGCATCTTATCGGAGCAGCTAGAATTCGTCCAAATCGCCAAGTCGTATGTAACGATTAAAGATATGTATGATCTGTTAAAGCATACGATTTATCCGATGCAAAGTCATGGAAAAATCGGTGGAAAAAGCGCGGGATTATTTCTTGCCTTCCGAATTTTAAATGCAAAAAGTCAGGATTATCCCGAATTGAAAGATGTAAAGATTCCAAAAACCTGGTATATCACCTCTGATACCGTCCATAATTTCATTTATTTTAATAACTTAGAAGAAATTTTCGGACAAAAATATAAACAGATTGGACAGGTTCGCCTGGAATATCCTCATATCATCCAGGTGTTTAAAAATGCGGTGTTTCCGCCGGAAGTGTTGAATGGCTTGTCGATGGCGCTCGACGATTTTGGCGAACGCCCGCTGGTGGTAAGGAGCTCAAGCCTGCTCGAAGATCGAGGGGGAGCCGTCTTTTCAGGCAAATACAAAAGTTTATTTGTCGCTAACCAGGGCACAAAAGCTGAGCGTATGGAAGCGTTGACCGATGCGCTTGCCGAGGTTTTTGCCTCGCTTTTTGGCCCGGATCCGATTGAATATCGTGCTGAGCATGGTTTGCTGGATTTCCACGAAGAGATGGGGGCGTTGATCCAGGAGGTGATCGGCGTTCGAGTTGGAAAATATTTTTTCCCAGCCTATGCCGGCGTATCGTTCAGCACTAATGAATTTCGTTGGTCGCCCCGGATTCAACACAATGATGGATTAATTCGCCTGGTCCCCGGGCTGGGTACACGTGCGGTTGATCGCGTGGCTGATGATTACCCGGTCCTGATTGCTCCAGGGCAACCCAACTTGCGGGTGAATGTTACTCTGGAAGAACATATCCGCTATTCTCCGCGCTATCTTGACGTGATTAATCTTGAAACAAATAGTTTTGAAACCATCAAATTTGACGATCTTTTACAAGAATATAGCGATAAAATCCCCTTTATTTCACAGCTTGTTTCCGTTGTGCAAGGGGATCTTCTTGTCCAGCCAGGGTTCATGACCGATCTGGCCCAGGAAGTTTCGTTAGTTACCTTTGAGGGTTTACGGAAAAATACGCAGGTAATCGAGCAAATTTATAGAATGAATAAAGTACTCGAAGATACGCTTCATTCACCAGTAGATTTGGAATTTGTCTCAGATGGGAATGATCTCTACCTGGTACAATGTCGTCCCCAAACATCGTTTCTAGAAAGTGAGGCGCCCCAAATTCCCAAAAATATTCCCGAAGAACGACTGCTCTTTTCCGCCAATGAATATATCTCAAATGGGAATATTTCCAACATTACCTATCTTGTCTATATTGATCCGGAGGCATACAACAATCTTGAATCACATGATCAATTGCTTGATGTCGGACGCGCCGTTGGCAAACTGAACAAACGACTTCCTAAACGGCAGTTTATCTTGATGGGACCGGGAAGGTGGGGTAGTCGCGGTGATATCAAATTAGGAGTGCGCGTAACATATTCGGATATTAACAACACCGCTGCGCTTATAGAAGTTGCCAGAAAACATGGCAATTACGTGCCTGAACTGTCTTTTGGCACCCATTTTTTTCAAGATCTCGTCGAGTCCTCTATTCGCTACCTTCCCTTATACCCTGATAATGATGGCGTGATCTTTAACGAAGTTTTTTTTACAGACTCTCTGAACCTTTTTCCCCATCTACTCCCGGAATATGCTTCGCTAAGCGATGTTATTAAAGTGATCGATATTCAAGAAACGACCGGCGGCTTAACGCTCTGTCTGGTGATGAATGCGGAACAGGATAAAGCATTGGCGTATCTAACCGGAGGCCAACAAGATATGCAGGATTCCTCAGCCCTTTCACCTGAAGGTACATCGGCTCTCCATTTCACCGCCGAACATTGGCGTTGGAGGTTACGCATGGCTGTTCGTTTGGGGAAGGCGACAGATCCAGAACGTTTCGGCATTGCCGGACTTTATCTGATTGGCAGCACCCAAAATCGCACCGCTGACGCAAGCAGCGATCTTGATCTCTTGATTCATTTCAAAGGGGACCAGGAACAGCGCGAGGCCTTGAATATCTGGCTGGAGGCCTGGAGTACCTGCCTTGATGAAACGAATTATTTGCGTACCGGCTATAAAACTGGTGGATTGCTGCATCCACATTTTGTGACAGATGATGATATCGCTCAGGGCAAGGGAGTTGCTGTCAAAATCGGCACAGCGTCCGATCCCGCCCGTAAACTGCCATTAATGAAGAAACTGGGCTGATACCTACTGGATTGTCACAGAACTTTTTACCGGAGATAGGAGTGCCAATCTGATAGCCCATTCTTTTTTCTGCCAAAAGCAGAAACGTTGTCAGGAACGAAAATTGGAATCTTTCTGCTGGCCACGCACAAATTTTTCCAGTAAGCGATTTTCTCGTTGAATTTTGATGAGTTCTTTTTTTAATGCGGCAATTTGCGTGCTGATAAATCCAACTGCCGCCAGTTGAATTCCGACAAGTACGACTATCAGAAGCAATCCCATCAGAGAGCGAATTGGATTAAGCGTGTACTGCTGACAGAAAAGCAAAATATAGACTCCGATGATGAGACCGATTCCTCCCAAAAGTACCCCGCTAAAGATGAATAGCAACGCGGGCCTTTCATGAAAAGAAAACAACAGGCGCGAAATTGGGGTTGCCCGGAAACGACAAGTTGATACGTGGGTGGCGCGCCATTTTAACACCGCAGGAATTTCAACGGCTCGGAATCCGGCAGCTAAAGCCTTTGACAAAATTTCCAGATGAATTTCATTGTTGTCCGCCTCTAATTCCAGCGAATCAAGCACTTCGCGGCGATAGGCACGAAACATTTGTGTGACCATAGAAAAATTTTGAGGCATGGCCAATCTCAAAATTTTGTTTTCCAATTGGTTGAGTGTCCGTCGTTTCCATGAAACGTGTTCTATGTAACCTCCAGGCATGTAGGGTGAGGCTAAGACAATATCAATTGCGCGATCCTCTTCAAATTGCTTCAACATATCCAACATGACTTCTGCATTCCACCTCAAATCCGATTCGATAGTTATCAGAAAACGACCTTTGGCGCGAGCCAAACCGGTACGCAACGCATAACCCTGGCCTCGATTGACCGGGTAAGAATACACGGAAACATTGTCATGTTGTTCTGTCAGGCGTTGAGCCACATCAAGAGTCTTATCTGTACTTCCGTCATTGACTAAAATCAATTCCCAGGATTTGCCATAGTCAACCAGGACACGTCGGATTTCTTGCACTGTACCCTCAATATTCGCTTCTTCATTGTATATCGGAGAAACAATTGAAAGTTCCATTCTTCCCAGATGTTAGTACATTGAAACAGAAATTTTTAGTAGTATTGAGAAGTGTAAAGAGTCGTCTTTCTAAAAACTTCTGCAACAGCCTAATCGTCTCTTTTTTCGTTGTTTCAAGGAAATAGATCCCAACAAACAGAAATAAAGAGAATCTGAACCTTGTAAGTTTGTCAACCAAAAATCATATTTGACCTGTGACGCATTTGAAAATAAAGAGTTTCAGATAGATGAAAGTAAACAACAGGGGATATCCGGTTTTTTCTTGACATTGAGATGCTCATTTAAGTTGCGATAGGATCCCATGGGAAGCAGATTCATCTATCATACAATCATGTCAGAACAGTAAAGTACATTTTAACCTCACGGTGAAAAAGGAGAGCGAACATTATGCAAAAAATTATCTTACTTGGCACGTCTGGCGCAGTTGCAGATGCGCAACGCGATAATGTGTCGTTAGTTTTCAGTTCCCGACAAGAAGTGCCTCCAGATTTTCATGTCCTGCTGGAATGCGGCGGCAGCGCGGCTCATAAATTAGCGAAAATTGGTATTGCCTATCACACACTGCAAGATGTGATTCTCACGCATACACATCTTGATCACCTTTATGGGGTGCCAGGTTTAATTTTTTCGATGATGTATCGCGATATGCAGCGAACGATCCCTCTCAGAATACATTGTCCTGACGAAGCCAGTGAGATGATCACGCAGTTCCTGGATTTTTTTGAATTACGGAAAGAGTGCTGGTTTCCATTGGAAGTTCATGGCATTCCTTCAGAGGAAGACGCGTTGGTTTTAGACAACGCGCATGTCACGATTACCTCAACTCCGGTGAACCATTCGCCGAGCATTCCCACGTATGGCATCAAAATTTTTGTAAAAGCGTCAGAAAAATCAGTCGTGTATTCCAGTGATACCAGCTATTCCGAACGGTTAATCCGGCTGGCCAAAGGCACGGATCTGCTGTTGCACGAATGCGCCGGCCTGTCATATCACCCGATTCCGCCAATTCATAGCAATGCCATGCAAGTCGGAAATGTTGCCAGAGAAGCGGAATGTAAAAAGCTTGCCCTTCTTCACCTTGATACGGTTCTGAATGATCGTCCTCAACAAATTCTTAATGAAGTCCGGCAGTATTTTTCGGGAGAATGTGTTATCACTTCAGACTTTGATGAATACATCCTTTAGTGCATCAAAGTATAATTTTTACAAAACTGGCAGGAGTTCTTCCCCTGTCAGTTTTGATGTTTCCCGCTATGATGCACATTACTGATTTCAAGAAAATCGTCTAAATTTTGTAAGAGCAGGTCAACAAGGGCAGGCTCAAAATGTGCACCGTGATCTTCTCGAAATAATTCCAGGATTTGATCCAATTCCCAGGCCTCTTTATACACACGTTTACAACTGAGTGCATCAAAAACGTCCGCGACTTTAGTAATACGGGCTAAAACATGAATCTGTTCGCCTTTTAATTGCCTGGGGTATCCCAAACCATCCCATCGTTCGTGGTGTTCAAGAGCGACCATAGCTGCCGTCGTGAGGATTTTTTGCTTTGATCCTTTTAAAAGATTATATCCAATTGTGGTATGCGTTTTAATAATTTCAAATTCTTCCGAGGTCAAATTTCCAGGTTTGTTTAAAATGGCATCTGGAATGCCGATTTTCCCGACATCGTGCATCGGGGCCGCCATGCGAATTAACTTCGCAGTCTCTTGATCCAGGCCATATTTTTGGGCCAATAAATAACAAAAATCTCCAACGCGTTTTACATGAAATCCAGTTTCTTCTGACCGACTTTCAACAGCTTCTCCTAACGTATAAATAGCTTCTTGTTGAGTCTCCTCAATCTCTTCATTCAACGCCAGATTCTCGAAGGCCACAGCAATATTGGCTGCAAACATTTTCATGAAGTTTGTTTCAATTTCGCTGAATCCATGTTGGTTCTGGATATACAAAAGGTATTCGGCGTTATGGCGGGTTTGAAAATATCCGATATAAGCATTTTCGGAAAAGAGACTTTGCCTGGTTTCAATCACATAATTGAAAAGCGGCATCAGTTCCGAATTCACGAGTTTCTGATGCGTTGCATGAGATTCATACTCTACAAAATCGCCGATTCCGGCAAGCAATTTGTCGGACTGATGATCGCGCTTGAGTACCAAGCCGGATGAAACTCCCGTATAACCGTTTTCTCTCAGTTCTAAAAGGGACGCCAGTTGGGTTAATGCGCCGTTTACAAATTGTTTTAAAGTTCGTAATTTGAACAGGCGTGTAGATGCCAAAACAATGTGGGCTAACCCTTGTTTGTTTTTTTCAATAATTTTGAGATCTCGATAAGCCCTCAGTGACGCGACGACCGTCGTAAACAGCTTTTGCGCTGTCAGTTCGGTTTTTTCTTTATAGTCATTAATATCATATTCAATAGTGACTTGTCTTTCAGGGGCTCGTCCCGGCTGGCCAGTGCGCATAATAATCCGGACGAATCGGTTTTGCAAGACCTCTCGAATATATTTGACGACTTCAAGTCCGGTCGTGTCTTCTTCCATGACCACATCCAGGAGTAATAATGCCGTATCAGGGTGTTCTGTGAGCAGACGTTTGGTTTCTGCTCCTGAGTAAGCTCCTAATAATTCCAAACCCTGTCCTTCGAATGAAAATCCATCAAGCACCATACGAGTCACAGCATGAACCTCTTCATCATCATCAGCAATGACAATTTTCCAGGGTTTTCCTACTTTTGCTGCTTTAATTGAGGGTTCTTCAGCAAAAAGCAGTTCTTCGTCTCTTATCATATTTCTCCCTACCCCCAGGAATAACTACAGGTAATGGTGGTTGCGTATTCTTGTGGCGATATAATTTCAGTGATTAAGATTTTCTATCCAACGTTTTCATTTCTGCTTTGATGGTCAAGCTATTTTTCATTTTCGTCAAGGGAAGATTTTTCAACATGATATTTACAGTAGATCTTTTAAGGGTATTGCTAAATGATTCGTTGCGACCTTTGCCTGGCAATAACCATTTTCGACGAACAAGGCTGTTCATCGGTACATCTAAAGAATTCCCCTACACTTTTGTTCTGTATGACTGATGCGTGATAACTCAAAGGGGAGAAATTAATGGAACTTCTATAAGAAACGTTGTGCCCAGGCCTGGTGTACTTCGGCATTCAATCCGGCCATTCAGTCGTTGGGTGACCAGACTATACACGATATTCAATCCTAAGCCGCTTCCCCCCTGCCCCCGTTTTGTGGTATAAAAAGGGTCAAATATTTTGGGGAGGTGTTCCTGAGAAATCCCTTTGCCATTATCCGAATATTCAATGACGAGCAGTTCATCTCTGTTGGACACCTCGATGACAATTTTTCCTTGTTCAATTTGCTCAAAACCGTGCATCAGGCTATTCATAATTAAATTCGTAAAAATTTGTGAAAAATCTCCTGGAGAACTGGTTAACTCTATCTCGTGTGAGCAATTCACCTGAATGATATGCCGGGTACGTTTTAACCTGGGAAGTAAACTCAGAAGCACATTGTCAATATATTCGCGCAATTTGAAGGTGCGAATATCCAGACTTGTTTGATCGACAGCAACTTGTTTAAAACTTCTGATCATATCTGCGGCCCGTTCAAGATTGAGAAGAATCATGGTTGTTGAATTGCTGGCTAATTCAAGATATTTTTCAAAATCAGATCGTTTCATAAGCTGGCATTTATGCTTCTGCTTGATATCTTCAGTTTGCTGGCGTAAATACGACGCTGCGGTCACTCCAATGCCAACCGGTGTATTGATTTCGTGAGCGACACCAGCCACGAGGCCCCCCAGAGCAGCCATTTTTTCAGCCTGGACTAACTGGTTTTGGGTGCGTTCAAGTTTAATGAATGAATCCTGAAGAGCCTTATTGGCCTTCTGGAGGTCGTTTGTCCGAGCTTCAACGTGTTGTTCAAGTTCCTCATTTAATTTTTGAAGTGATTCTTCCGTCCATTTTCGATCGGTAATATCGTCATAGATGGTCACAAAATACCCTTGTTCAGCGCTATACACTGCTACAGAAAACCACAAACCCAGGGGTTCAAAGAAAAATTCAAAAGAAAGTTTTTGACCGGTTAACGCGACATTGCCGTAAATCTCAATTAAATCTGGTTCGTAGTTCCTGATTCCGGGAATAATTTCTGTCATGCGTTTCCCAATTACATCTTTCCCGAACCCGGTCAAACGTTCATAGGCCTCATTCATCTCCAGAAAAATATAGTCAATCGGTTGATTCTGATCATCAACAATGATTTTATGGTAGGCTAACCCGCTGAGCATGTTTTTAAAAAGGGAGCGATATTCCATTTCGCTTTCTTTCAAGGCGATCTCTACTAATTTACGTTCGGTATAATCTTCCATCGACACATGAACTTCTTTCACACGTCCCTGAAGATCTTTGATGGGAGTGAGGTAATAACGTACATACCCTTGTTTATCCCATTCACTTGTCAAAAAATTTTCGTCGATCACCGGGACGCCCGTCTCCAAACATTGTTGAACATCCTGGGCAAACCCCGCCTCAAGGAGGGATGGAGAAGTGAGAACATTGAGCTGACGGATAGCCTCGACGGAAGGAGCGCCGAATATGGCAAGAAACATCGTATTGACCTCCAAAATCTTCCCTTCTGGAGTAAAAGAAGCGATCCCTAACGGCGCGTTTTCGATCAAGTTGTGATAGCGCTCATGAGTGTCTCTGATCGCCTTTTCGGTCAGTTTTTTCTCGGTAATATCACGAACAACCGTGATGATTTGGCGCACCTGGCCGTCCTCAACCACCGGAATCCTTCGCATTTCAAGCAGAACTTCTTTTCCGGCGATCGTCATGGTATATTCAGCCGCTAACATTTCTCTGGTCTGAAATATCTGCGTATAACCTTCATAGAATTCTTGAGGGAGCGAGGCAAAGACATCAAAGATGGATTGACCAATAATCTGTGTTTCCCCGGAATACTGGCAAATCCATTGCAATAATGCCGAATTGCAAAGTGTCACACGGTATTGCGGATCAATCACATAAATGGCTTCGTGTAAGGCATTTATGGTGGTCCGGTAGAGCAATTCCGATTGACCTAGCGAATCCATCATTTTTTTTTCTTTGGTAATATCCCAGAAGATCCCAAGCGTTCCGGTCATTTCTCCCCTTGAATTCTTTAACGGAATTTTAATGACGTGTACATAAAATCCTTCTTTGTCTGGTATCTCATGATATTCAAGGAGTTCCAGGAGTTGGCCGGTTTGGAGGACGTGAGCATCGTCTCGCAGATATTTTTGAGCAAGTTCCGGGGAATGGAGATCGAAGTCGTTTTTTCCGATCAGTTCGGAAAGCGTTAGATTCCAGAGACAGCAGAAACTCTGGTTGGCAAACGTAAAACGACCTTCCAGATCTTTGCTGTAAATATATTGAGGTAAGCTTTCAAGTAGTGAGTGAATCAAATTGTCCGATTGTCGTAAAGTTTCTTCCATCAGACGGCTTTCATGAATCGCATGATGTAAAGCGTGAAATTTATTTTCTAACTCTGTGACCATAGTATTGATTCCATCCTGAAGTTGTCCGATTTCGTCCGGGATGACAGGGGGAGAACTGCGTGTAGACAACTGCTCGGATGAGATCGTTTGTAACATCTGAAGGGATTGTTTCAGCCCGATTAACATGACGTTTCGGAACAGGACCAGGAGTACACAGGAGGTGATCCCCACTGTCATCAACGCTCCTCCATAAAAAAGCATCAGAAACGTTGTTGCTTTTTGTTCTTCCTGGTGAATGATTGCCTTCAAATAGATAAAAAAACCCGGCGTTTCATCACCAATCTTCGAAATTGGGGTAATACTCAACACATGGGGCGGTTGTTCAGTGGAGAAGAATTTGATGAAAGGGTCTCGCGACTGTAGGGGAGACCAGCCAGGGTTTAATTCCGGAATCTGATGGAAGAATTTGCCGGCAAGTTCTTGTCGGCAGGCGTGAATCACATACCCGTTGTCCTGGATGATCATGCTGTCAACGATTTGCTCTCCGACCAGATGGGTAAGTAAGTCAGGATTGGTCGCAGCGCTATAGGGCAACAAGCCCTGTGACATCAATATTGCAGGAATCTGAATTTTGTCGGAGATTCTTTGAACGGTTCGTTTACGAAAGCGATACAAATGGTGCCAGCCCAGCGTAAAGAGCACGATAATTTCGATCACTATGATGACAATTCCTATTTTGAAAGCAAGGCGGTGAAAAAAATGCTGCACCATTCCACGTTTCCCCTTGAAACCATATCGAAAAATATCGGGTGCTTTTTTATTGCTGTTGTTTTTGAACATGTGCGGATGAAATGCGATGCCGGGCCTCATCGAAGTTGAAAGTTTTCGGACGACATGGATGTCTCAACATTCATGCAATTCTTGAGTCTCTTGAATTGCAAGAAATTCGTCAATATGTGTTATAAAGACATCAACAAGGGCAGGATCAAAGCGTTTTCCCCTTTGTTCTCTGAAGAATGAGAGCATCTTTGCCTTTTCTCTGATGCCTTTTCCACAGACTTCATCAAATGTATCAGCAATACTGGTGATTCGAGCTAAAATATGAATCTCCTCTCCACAAAGTCCTTGAGGATAGCCCTGACCATCCCAACGTTCATGATGTTGGAGAGCTAATTGCGCTGCAACTTGCAGCACAGGTTGTTTCGAATCTTTTAGGATCTTGTATCCTATGATCGGATGTTGTTGGAAAATCTCCAATTCCTGATCTGTCAAGGGCTGAGGTTTGTGTAAAATGGCGTCAGGAATCCCGAGCTTTCCCACGTCGTGGAGCGACGATGCCAATTTTATCATTTTTGCCGCTTCATCTCCAAGCCCGACTTTCAATGCAAGAAGATGTGAATACATTGCAATTTTTTTAGTGTGTTCTTTTGTTTTCTGCGATCGAATTTCAATAATTTCTCCCAGGGTAAAAATGACTTCTTTTTGTGTCTCAATTACAGCTTGCGTCAGTTCAATGTTTTCAAATGCGACGGCGATAGTCGTTTGCAACACTTTGAGCAATTCTTGATCAATATCATTCAACTCATATTGGCTTTGGATATAGATCAGATGTTCGGAATCTCGTTTGGTTTTAAAATAGCCGACATAAGTCTTTGGGAAGTAGAGGCTTTGTTGCTGCGCAACAGCTTGCATAAGAATGTGGCAAATTTCCGGGGAAATGGCTTCACTAATAGGCTTTCCCTCGGATTCACAATACGGTTTCGTTGCGGCAATGAGAACATATCCCATATTTTGCTGAGAGGATACAGCAAGCCTGATGTTTTCTGAGGAATGTCCGTCCTGTTCGATATGGAGAAGTAAGGAGAGATGGTCAAGAAGGCCGTGCATAAAACTCGTGAGTGATTGTTGCTCAAATAAGCTCGAAGAAATAGCCGCAATCTGATTCAGACCTTTCCGGCTTTTTTCGATCTTCCGTAAATCTCGGTAGGCCCTCAATAAACCAATAATGGTTGTGAATAATTTTTGTGCCGTCAGTTCCGTTTTTTCTTTGTAGTCGTTAATATCATATTCCATTGTCACCTGACGTTCAGGCGCCTGGCCGGGCTGCCCGGTGCGCAGAATGATTCGGACAAATCTATTCTCAAGTTTTTCGCGAATATATTTGACGACTTCAAGTCCGGTGGTGTCCTCTTCCATGACAACATCCAGGAGCAGCACGGCGGTATCCGGGTGTTGGTGCAATAATTTTTTCGTGTCACTACCGGAATAGGCACTGAATAATTCAAGCCCTCGCCCTTCAAACGTAAAATTATCAAGCACCATTCGGGTGACAGCATGGACTTCTTCCTCGTCATCTGCGATCACTATTTTCCATGGTTCTCTGTCTTCCTGGCGCTCTATGACCGTTTCATCAGCAAAAAGCAACTCATCATCCCTATTCACAATATCCCCCTTTACCCGAGTTCTGGATAGGCCTTTACCCCTGAAATCTTTAACCCTGCTCTCCCCGTCAGACGGGTTAATGAGAATGTGCAACGATTTGACTTCCCCTTTCTGGTACTAAAGAAGTTAACCATTTTTATCAGGTATTTGTCAATATTTTTTCCATATTTCACTGTGTTGTTTGGAGGTAGAGAGGCTTTCATATCATTTTTTCCAGGGATTTTCAATAGGATTATGGAGAATTCACACTTTTTTTCCTGCTATAAGAAATTGTACTTGACGTGATTGCAAAATATTTTCTATATAACTTAATTATGAAGATTTTCGCATTTGTCAAAAAGATTTCATAAAGAAGTTTACAAATCTGTATACCGCGGAGGAGAACAAACCATGGCAGCAAAGTCGTTAAACAAAGTGATGCTTATCGGAAATTTAGGTAAAGATGCTGACCTGCGCTATACGTCAACCGGGCGCGCCGTCGCCTCGTTCAGCCTGGCAACTAATGAGCGCTTTAAACCGAGCGAGAGTGAGGAATGGCAGGAACGAACGGAATGGCATAATATCGTTGTGTGGGGCAAAGCTGCAGAAGGTCTCGCTGAATACCTGACCAAAGGCCAAAAAATATATGTTGAAGGACGACTCCAAACCCGTTCCTGGGAAGATCAAACGGGTAATAAACGCTATACGACGGAAGTCGTTGCCGGAGATATTATTTTACTTGGAGGACGCGGCGACTCGTCATCTCAAAGTTTTCGTCCGCCGCATCCGGCCGAAACATACGCGTCTCCAGCTCCGACGCATACGGGCACGGTGTCTGATAACAATTACGTCGAACCAGTTGAAGAGCACCATGATGATATTCCGTTTTAACAACGATGATCATCCACCGTTTTTAGGAATAACAGAACGTATGCACACCCCTTATCTTCGCCCGCAGGCCGCTTACAGGTCTGGGTTTTCGGCTTGTGCCCTTCTGAAAGGGCGGTGGAAGTGTCTTCCTCCGCTCCTTCAGGGCGAAAAACTCATCCCTGTAAGCCCGCAAACCGGGGGGTTGTGAAGTTCTCCACGAACTCGGAGTGCCAAAGCTCTGCTTTGGCCGCGAAAGCAGAGTTTTCGCACTCCGAATTTTTTAGAACTTCACGGCCCTGCCTTCTCGTCGGTTTTTAATCCTTCTCCGATCTTGTCGTAATTTACCTGTCAATCATCTGTTGAATTTTAGAGCGAAGAACCGGCTTTTGCGCGACTCCTACAATTTGATCAACGATCTGGCCGTTTTTGACAAAAAGCAAGGTGGGAATCCCCTGGATATGATAACGCGCGGCGCTGTGCTGGTTCTCATCCGTATTGATTTTTGCGATTTTGATCTGTCCAGCATATTCTTGCGCGAGTTCATCCAGCATAGGAACAACCATTCGGCACGGACCGCACCAGGGCGCCCAAAAATCCACAAGCACCGGAATCGGTGATTCCAGTACGTCGCGAGAAAACGTGCTGTCGGTCACTGTAATCGGGTGAGGTGCCGCCGGTTTCGCTGTAAAGAGCATGCCGCATTTGCCGCATTTGGCCGGCTGCCCTATTTTGGCCGCTGGAATTCGATTGCGTGTATGACAAGCCGGACAGGAAAATAAAAAATTATCAGTCATAAACACTTTTTCAAAAAATAAGCGTTGTTCCGGAAAATCTACGTCGTATTATTCCCGAAACAACTTAATTCTCCAGTTCCTGTGTCTCTAATGTTTCTTGCTGCGTATCATGATCGTATTGCTGTCGATCCTCGACAGAACAGGCTGCCGACATTCAGGTAGGAATCCCAAATTTCGGGAGAACATATCTCATCACCACAACATATCCAATCAGAAAGAGAATCGGTATACATGCATCACTCATCTTTTCCTGCCTCCTCAAATAACGTGTAAAACCTCCGGTTTTACTCTTTTAACATGATGTCCCCGCTCAGGTAAAGCGCGAGCCGCTTCCTGGATGACCCCCCGTGTTTCTGTCACTTCTACCGGTATTTCCGATAGAAGCAAACGCAGAAAATTGTTTTGTTGGTTTCGGTGCTCCGCATTGTTCGCAGATCAGGTGTTCATTGTCTTCCCCTATCCGTTGCAACACTGAAAAGCGATGATGACACACGGAACATTGATACTCATAAATCGGCATACCCAATCACCTTTTTTGGCCTGCTATGACATGCTCCGAGGAAGAGGGACAATACATTTCCTGAAGTACATCTAGCAGACAAAACAATGTTTCATACTTGACTCCATAATAGACTTGATTTGAATCTCTACGAGCGTACAACACATCACGCTCACGCATAATTCCAAGATGTTGGGAAATATTTGATTGCGTGCTTCCTAACAAAGTTTGTAATTCACACACAGACTTTTCTCCATCGCGCAATACGCAGAGAATTTCCAACCGCGTGGGATGCGCCAGGGCCTTAAGACATCGTACAGCCTCTTGAATATTTTCTTTACACCACATAGTTGTTCACGTTCCTTATCTAGTTAGTTAAATAGAATATAAGAATATTCTAATATTCTGTCAAGTCTTTTTTGAAATAATATTTTTTCACATGAAACTGTAAAATGTCATTCATCGAAGTATTTTTACGAAAAACGTCTATTCGCATCCTCTGCACATGCCTGTGCGTCTGTATTCACAGTGTTTACAGAAATTTCCTTCTTTGGTCATTTCCAGGGGATTTTTTTTCAATTGTTGTAATGTTGTGAATAATTCCTGTTCAAACCGTTTGAGAGCTGATGGTGACAGATCGAGCGCTTCATACCGGCAGCCGGGAAAAGTAAAGAATAAAGTGCAGGTGATCCGGTCGGTTTGGAGCAGGCGTGAGAGTGCCAGCGCATAGATTCGCATCTGCACATCATAGCCATGCCGTTGAATTTCTGCCTCAATCTGTTCAACAGCGATTTCATTACTCTTGTAATCCAGAATCCTCCAGGTGTGATCCTCCGGGTCGCGCAAGAATACGTCGAGAATTCCTGATACTCTGATTTGTCCGAGGTTTAAATAAAATGGGTACTCGCGATAAATCTCCGGAGAACGGGCTACTAAATTCTGTAATCCTGTGCTGACATAAGTGCTGTAGGCGCGTTGAATCGCCGCATCCAGATGCATTTGTTCGCGTCTGTGAGGGGAGATTGGCATGGATTCGAGCAGCTCCATTGCCGCTGTTGGCAATTCCTGAACTGGTATCTGCCGATCAAAGAAGCGTTCTTCAAAAAGTTTGTGAAGAATGACACCGCGTTGTGCGCCAAATTCCAGCGACGGATCACGTATTTCCTCAGAGACAGGCCTTTCAGGTGAATCTGCCAGAAAAGGCTGAAGCAAGGTCTCATTCAAATGCAAAATCTGTTGATAATAATATTTCCGCGGGCATTGAAACAGCAGATGCAAAGTTGAAGGGCTGATCTGCAAAAGAGAGTTGCTCTGTGCAGCAAATGGGTGAAAATTATCTTCTAATATCTGGATGATAGGAGAAGATTCTGCGGCATCAGCAGCATCCAGTAAACGTTCCAAATGAGCCAGACCATTTGCTGGCGTCCTAAAGGTGTCGGAGATAGAAGGCGATAGCGTATTAACGCTCGTACGAACCGGGATTTCCAATTCAATCGGTTCGTTTGTGTGAGAAGTCTCGTTGGTAATAATTGTCATTGATTGATGTTCCAGGGCATCCTGAAGCGGAAAAATGTCGGTCAGCCAGTCCATCCAGGAAGTTGCGGCTTTTTTTGCTTTGAACGTTCCCGACAGAATCAATTGCTCTTTTGCGCGTGTGCATGCGACATAGAGCAGGCGTTTCATTTCAGCGTCCGTTTTTTCTTCGTTTAACTGTTTCAAATATTCTCGAAGCACGGTGGTTTCAGGCTCAAAATTTTTTTCGGGGTGAAGTCCCTTGATTCCGGCTGCGATTTCAGTTGAATTCGGAGTATCTGTGAGCGCGTCAAGATACACAGAGTCACTGACGCCGTAATTAAAGGGACGTTCGAGTTCCGGAACGAACACGACCGGAAATTCCAGACCTTTTGCCGCGTGAATGGTCATGAGTTGTACCACGTTCATCTCTCCAGTATGCATCTGAGCTTCGCCTTCGCGTTCTGCCGTTTCGATCAACTGATCCAAATAAACAACAAAATCGCTTAATGCTTGAAATCCTTCACGTTCGAACGCGCGCGCCAGATCAAGGAATTTTTCGATATTGGCGAGCGCTTGTACATCACGCTGGCCAAAGGTAAGAAGGCCGGGGAATCCAGTATCATCCAGGATTTGCCGCAGTAGATGGGTAATCGGAATTTTGTTCGCTCTGTTTTTCCAGGTCGCTAACAGGTGAAACGTCCGGGTGAATTGAGGCGGGTTAAGTTCAGCGGGAATCAGATCGCTGTGATGAGCATGAAATCGTAATTTCCCCCACAACGTTGTTTCAAGCTTATCGAAATCCGCTTCTTCTGATGCTGAAGCTGCATCGGTTGCTGTAAACAACACCTGGTCGTCGGAAAAATTGAATACGGGTGACCGCAAAACACCTGCCAGGGGAATATCCTGGCGAACGTCAACCAATACGCGCAAAAGATTTGTCAGATCATAAATTTCCTGCTGTTGATAAAACCCGATACCGCCAGCGACAATAAACGGAATCTGGCAGGCGCGCAAGGCTTCTTCATATTCCTTTAAACGTGTGCGGGTTCGCAGCAGAATCGCAATCTCACGGAAGTTGCGCCGTTCCTTCTGTCTCGAGGTTGTTTCGTGCTCTGCAGACGCCTGTGTTAGTTCGAGAATACGTCGGGCGATGAGTCGAGGTTCTTCATATTCATCAGCGATGGTTTCAGATTGGGCGTTATGCGGAACCAGCAAGAATTCTACCGGGGCTTCAACCTTCTTGTAAATCGTCAACTCACTCTCAGGAGTTGAAATTTCAAAAGACTTTTCTTCTCTGCGTTGCGCCAGAAGTTCCTGGTGCGGCACGTCAAACGGACGGCTCGGATCAAAGACCGGCAGAAAAAGGCGCGCAAACAGATAATTAAAGAAAAAGATCAATTCCTTGCGGGAACGAAAATTTTCGGCCATGATTAATTGGCCGGTCAGGGGCGATTGCCAGGCGGGTGGATCGCCGTGTTCCGGGATCTTTGGTGCGGAATCAAGCAAACGATTGGCAGCATTCGTTTGCTGCAATTCCTGGCGTACCGCGTTAAATACCGACACTTCAGCTCCGCGAAACATGTAAATTGACTGTTTTTCATCTCCAACCACACAGAATTTATACTCCGCAAGCCCTTGTTCGCTGGTTCCGAGTTTTTTGATGATCGCCCATTGCAGATGATTCGTATCCTGAAACTCATCAACCATGATGTAATCGTAACGCCGGAGGAACAGGCTGTAAATATCCTCAGTATTAAGCAGAAATAACGCCCGTTCTTGTAGATCGTCAAAATCCAATAAACGCCGACGCGATTTTTCCTGTTGAAATAGAGCATAGACCTCGATCAAGAGATTGGCTAAGGCCTGTTGCAAGGCAAACCCACTTTGTTCAAGCGGCTCCTGAACCTCATACCCTGGCAGATGCCTGGCGTGAAGCGTTTTGAGCACATCAAAAGCTTGCTTGAGCCGCACATTACGGTTATCTTCCTGCCAGGCGTTGGTGACCCCGATCAAACTGCAATTTTTGCGAATCATCCCCAGAATTGTGAGCTGTTCATGCAACAGCGTTTGTCGTCGGAATTGAGCATCGTATTCAAGAATACTAAGGCAGCGACCAGTCAATTTGCCGTGATCAGTTGCAGGAATGACCGTCTGAATGGTCTCAATCGCCTCTCGCCATGTTTGACTTACGGCGATAATCTGAACACCTTGCTGTAAGGTTTGTTCAACAAGTGCAGTGATGCGATTGAGATAATTGGAGAAACTTTCCTGACTAATCCGGTTCGCCCAGGGCAAACTGCGTTCGCGTATCTCGATGAGTTGAACAAGAATATCTCTGATTGTACGAGGGGATGGCCACAAATCCGAAAGCAGACGCAAATTCGGATCTCTGGCGCCCGCACGCTGGCGTAGAAAGTCACCAATCAGGCGCATAAGATGGATATGTTTGAGCGCTTCATCATAGATCTCAAAATTCGGATCAACCCCTGCTTCGATCGGAAATTCGCGCAACAATCGCTGGCAAAAACCGTGAATTGTTGTAATCGGAGCCACTGGGAGTTTTTCCAATACCTCTTCCCAACGCCGTGGATCTCCGAATTGGCTGGAAATTCTGGCAAGCACCCGCTCGCGAATACGCCCTAACATTTCACCTGCGGCCTTTTCCGTAAACGTAATCGCAACTACCCGCCGTACCTGGTACCCGTTATTTTGTAAGCACCAGAGGTAACGTTCAACTAGCACGCTGGTTTTCCCTGACCCGGCTCCGGCTGTTACAGCAATATTGCGAGAAATGTCGCACGCCAGTTTTTGTGAATCCGTAAATGTCATCTGAGCAGATTTCATAAGTAACTACTACAGCGTTTTAGAAATAGTAATACAAGAGAGGCAGGAGTGCAAACCAGCGTTTGTACCAGGGCGAAACTCTGGCAAGATTGTCGCGGCGAAGCCGCGAAGCAATCGCTCGATTGCCCTCCTGAACACGCGGTCTCAGATCCTCATCCAGGAGCGTAAGTTCGAGAACTTCACAGCCCTGGGGGCTGATCCGGGTGAGACCCTGCCTGTTTCAGCAATGCGAGGAGTCGTTTTTTTCCCTGGCGTTCCTGGCCGGCAGCCAAATCGCCGCCACCGGCCGCAAGGCGGTGAAATCTTCGCCTTTACGCAGCATCCCATGATACCTCGTGCTCCACGTATAGAGCATCCGCTCCGGTAGCTCCGCATGGAGCGCCAGTTGAATTTCGATCTGGTACCATCGTTTTGTACATCCCGGGCTTTGACGTCCACCACGCTTAGCTTATCGGACTCGAATTCCCGTTCATTGAACGGATTGAGAATCTCAATCTCTTGAACGCGTCTGTCTGGCTCGGGCTGCAAGACCGCATTCAGAAAGTGCACCAGCAGCCCTTTGCGCGCATCATGCCCCAGCATTGCCTTAAACACGCAATCCACTTTTCGGATCAATTTGTGGTTTCATCTCCGCTTCTCCCCTATCTGGTGAATTATGACTGCCTTATGCAGCAATTAATGTATCCCCTCCGTGGTTTTCGTCAAGAAAAAAAGCACGATGGTCGTGAGAGAGGATCGCCTGCTGTTCTCTTTATACACCGCCCGTGACTGCGAAGATGATCGCGTCATTAATATACAAGGCCGTCCTGCGGTTGCCCACGCCGTCATAGGTGTAGGTTTCAGCGGGCAGTGTGGGGCTTTCGGCCCTTGTCAGGTCTGCAGGCAACGCACAGGCAGAAGCGCCCTCTGAAATTCAACAGCAAGCTTCAGCCTTGAGAACAGAAGAACCACAAGTTTTTCCCAATTTCCCTTGACAAAGTTTACAATGTTGAGTGTTCAGTGTTCTGACTGATGACTGGTCACTGAGGGCTGAACATTGAACGCTTGAGTAGGAAGGTGAAAGCAACGTGCATAGAACACGAGTCATTACGAGTATTATCGGATTAGCAGTTTTGTTAGCATTAATTGGCTGGGGCAATCTGTTGATCTTTTGGCTGGCAATCAGCAGCGCAACCGTGATTGGCCTGATGGAATTTTATAAAATGATCCAGGCTCGTGAACTGCCGGTCTATTTCTTTCCCGGAGTAGTCCTGGGCTGGTTATTTTCTTTATCAGCCTTAGTGTCTTCATCGTTTCCCGTATTGTCGCTGACAAATTTTACTCTGACCTTAAGTGTGTTAGCCGTCTTTTTGTATGCCTTGCTCTCGCGCCAGTCTTTATCAGAGTGCATCTCTGCTCTGGCGATCACGATGTTCGGAATTTGTTATGTGGTCTGGTTATTCAATCACCTCACGTTTCTTAGAGCACTGCCTCACGGCAAGCACTTTGTATTTTATCTGCTGCTGATTGTCTGGTCCGGCGATACCGGAGCGTATTATACCGGTTCCTTTTTCGGGAAGCATAAGTTAGCGCCTGTGATTAGCCCTAAAAAAACTCTTGAGGGGGCCTTAGGCGGAACGGCTGCCAGTGTGATCGCGTCACTGATTGCCAAATTAACATTTTTACCGCTGCTTTCATATACCCATGCGCTTGTACTTGCCCTATTGATAGCGGTCATCGCTCAGTTAGGGGATCTCTGCGAATCAATGCTCAAACGGTCTGCCAATGTCAAAGATTCAGGAACCCTGCTTCCAGGTCACGGCGGCATTTTGGATCGGGTTGACGGCGTCATGTTTGCCGCGCCTGTCCTGTACTATTATGCTGTCGTTTTTTTAGTGGCTTAAGCACTACAGGAAACCCAATAAGCAAGATTAAGTATCCGGCAAGCCTGAAATGTTTGCCGGGTGGTTTCGTCATCCAATGAAGAAAAAAATTTCTGTGTTAGGTTCCAGCGGTTCAATTGGCGTCAATACGCTCAAGGTAGTCGCGCAATTTCCCGAACGTTTTGAAGTAGTCGGTCTGGCGGTGCAGCGCAACATCTCTTTGTTGGAACAACAGATTCGTCAATTTCATCCGCAGATGGTCTCTGTGGCTGATGAGATACTGGCCGCAGAACTCCGTAAACGCTGTACAAATCTGAAAGTTGAGATCCTGGCGGGCGAAGGCGGAGCAATGCAAGTTGCTACCCATGCTGAGGCGGATATGGTGGTCTCGGCGATTGTCGGCTTTGCTGGATTAGCCCCGACCTATCAGGCAGTGCTGGCGCATAAACAAATAGCATTAGCCAATAAAGAAACCCTTGTCGCGGCCGGAGCCTTGATTATGCCCGAAATTGCCAGACACCAGGGAACATTGCTGCCCGTAGATAGCGAACATCACGCGATTTTTCAATGTTTGCAAGGGCATCGGCGCCAAGATCTGCGTAAAATTTTATTGACAGCTTCCGGAGGGCCATTTCGACAATATTCACAAGAACAATTGCGATCTGTCACGGTGCAGGATGCGTTGCGGCATCCAAACTGGACGATGGGCAAAAAAATCACTATTGATTCTGCGACGTTGATGAATAAAGGGTTGGAAGTGATTGAGGCGCACTGGTTGTTTGATGTCGCCTTCTCTGAAATTCAGGTCGTAGTACATCCGCAAAGCGTCATTCATTCGATGGTGGAATATGCGGATGGATCGATTATGGCGGAATTGGGAGCGCCGGATATGCGTATCCCGCTTGCGTATGCGTTATGCTACCCTGAACAACGGGCGATTGATGTGCCACGTTTAGATTTCACGACCTTAAAAGCGTTGACGTTTGAAGAGCCTGATTTGAAAAAATTCCCCTGTCTGCAATATGCGTATCAAGCCGGAGAAATCGGGGCAACCATGCCCACAGTGGTTAATGCTGCGAATGAAGTCGCCGTGGAGGCTTTTCTTCAAGAACAAATCGGTTTTACGGATATTCCTGCCGTAATTTCGCAGGTTATGGAGGCCCACATTGTCAGACCGTTACTGATAATTGATGATGTTATTGACGCGGATCGCTGGGCCAGAGAAAAATCACAATCTTTATTGACAACCATGAAAAAATAGCATATTGTTTTAGATAACCAAAGGTGATGTTCAACTTGCTGAACATCAGCTGTCGAATGAGTAAAGGAGCTTACCCCTCTTAATCCCCGGCAAGCGGGGGAGGTTGATCTGTTTCTCTCCGCTTGCGGTAGAGCTGTGAAGTTCTCCAGAAAACCCCTCCCCAAAGGGGGAGCTGGGAGGGGGTAGGTATCACGTGAGAGACAAGTTCGTGTGCCCTGTCTCCTGGCGATCAATCGCCAGTCTCAAAGCGAAAGGACGCTGAAGCGCCCTCTGACATTCAGCAGCAGGCTTCAGCCTGCTTCAGCTTTGAGACCGGCCATTGATGGCTGGGCGGACGAGGCATCAGCACACCATACCTACCCCTGTCAACCAAAGGAGAGAGAGTCTCCCCTCTCCTTCGGAGAGGGGACGGGGGTGAGGTCTCAGAACTCCATCGCCCTGCCCTCAAACGAGGGGATAAACGGAGGGGACAACAAAACTGTTTGAAGTGTTGAAATAAAAAGAACACAACGATGACTTGCCTCTGGTTGGTGGTTGGAAGATTCAGCTTCATAATCCGGGGCGAGAACAGCTTGCATTGATTACTATTATTTCTTTTTTGCTTGTATTAGGAATTTTAGTGTTTGTTCATGAATTCGGCCATTTCATTGCGGCTAAAAAAGCCGGGGTATATGTGGAAACCTTTTCGATTGGCATGGGGCCTAAGTTGCTCAAAAAGAAATACGGCGAAACCGAATATTGTCTTTCAGCTATTCCCCTGGGGGGGTACGTCAAAATGAAAGGGGAAAATCCCGATGAAGCCCTCACGGGTGCTTCGGATGAATTGACGTCAAAATCCATTCCGGTGCGGTTCAGCGTCTTTTTTGCCGGCCCTTTGATGAACATTCTCCTGGCGATTGTGCTGGTCTCGTCAGTCTTTTATATCGGAATTCAAATGCCCAAATACCTTGAAGATGCGCCAGTTATCGGTTGGATTGATGAGGAGTCTCCCGCAGAAAAGATGGGCCTGGAAATAGGCGATCTCATTCTTTCTGTCGGAAGGCAACGAGTACATACCTGGGAGCAAGCGATGTTGTACATCGCGTCAACTGGGGATAAGCTGCTTGATATAGAAATACAGCGCGGACAGGCGACGCATATTGTCAGCGGAACTCCTGAAGTTGTTGAACAATTAGGGGCCGGTTATATTGGTATTCAACCGGTTATGGAGCCGATTGTTGGGGGTGTGCAAGCCGGATTTCCTGCCGAAAAAGCCGGATTGCAAGTAAATGATCATATTATTGCCATTAACGATCAGCCGATTGTCCATTGGTATCAGCTAGTGGATATTGTGAGTGTAAGTGCAAATCAGGAACTGCAAGTAACCGTGTTAAGAAACGGGCAGACGCATCAATTTGCGATTACCCCAAAAGAACAGAATGATCGGGGTTTTTTAGGGATTAATTCACAAACCCTGGTTGTGATGAAAAAATACGGAATTGCCGAATCTATTTCGCGCGGTGTGCAACGTTGCTGGGAATTAACCCTCATGACATTTGATCTGCTGCGACGCCTGGTGACATTACAAGCCTCAGCAAAAACGGTGGGCGGACCAATTATGATCGCGCAGATGTCAGGTGAAGTCGCCAGGCAGGGACTTTCTGAGTTATTGAATTTTATGGGATTGGTTAGCCTGAGTTTAGGTATTTTTAATCTGCTGCCAATTCCGATCCTGGACGGCGGCCACATTTTCCTGTTGCTCGTAGAATTCCTGAATCGCAAACCGTTGAGCCTGCAAAAGCGTGAACTCGCCCAAAAAATCGGGTTACTGATTCTGATCCCGTTGTTTCTCTTTGTTTTTTACAACGATATTGCTCGTCTTATCGGATGGTAAGGTTATGCAGCAGAGACGCCAGACAAAGCAAATCTGGGTGGGAAGCGTTCCGATCGGCGGCAATGCGCCGATTTCGGTCCAATCGATGACAAAAACCGATACTCGTGATGTTGCGGCAACAGTGGCTCAGATTCAGGAATTGCAACAGGTCGGGTGTGAAATCATTCGTTCCGCCGTGCCAGATGTACGAGCAGCTAAGAGTCTTGGCCCGATTAAACGCAGCATTGACATCCCCCTGATCGCGGATATTCATTTTGATTACACGTTGGCGTTACAAGCGATTGCAGAAGGAGTCGAAGGGATTCGCTTTAATCCGGGCAATATTGGCTCTGAAGATCGGGTGAAAGCCCTGGTAGATGCTGCCGGAGCAAGAAATGTCGCCATCCGGATTGGGGTTAATGCTGGCTCTTTAGAAAGAGACGTGCTTGAAAAATATGGCAGCCCTACACCTCAAGCCATGGTAGACAGTGCATTGCGACATGTCGAACGTTTAGAGAAATTCGGCTTTACCAATCTGAAAATTTCCCTCAAGGCCTCAGATGTTTTTCGCACGGTGGAAGCGTATCGCTTAATTGCTCAGCAGGTAGATTATCCCTTACATATTGGTGTGACAGAGGCCGGCACCGTGAACGCCGGCACGGTTAAATCTGCGGTGGGCCTGGGAATTCTCCTCTCTGAGGGTATCGGAGACACGCTGCGTGTGTCGCTCACCGGCAGTCCGTTAGATGAAGTGCGTGTTGGGTATGATATTCTCAAGTCACTCAATCTGCGGCAGCGCGGTCCGGTGATTACGTCCTGTCCGACCTGCGGCCGTACGGAAATCGATCTGGTTGCCCTGGCGACTCAGGTGGAACGCCGCCTGGCCCATCTTACCTATCCGCTGCACGTAGCCGTAATGGGCTGCGTGGTGAACGGCCCGGGCGAAGCCAGAGAAGCCGATCTGGGCATTGCTGCCGGAAAACAGGTCGGATTGCTTTTTAAACGAGGAAACGTGATCGGAAAGTTTCCTGAACATGAATTATTAGAATCGCTGTGCCGCGAAGCCGAAGAACTCGCGGCTTCCCTTGCATCCATTTCATCCGAAACGCCATGTTGACTCGCTTACGCCGCAAAATACAACGAACCTTTTTAGCGGGACTGCTCGTGTCAGTCCCGACCATGCTAATCTTTTTCCTACTCAAATTTGTGGTGAACTATATTGATAACGTGAGCGCCCCCTTTGTGCAACGTTTCTTACATTTCAATGTGCCGGGCATTGGCGTCTCCGTGACCATTCTCCTCATTCTGGCCATTGGTTTTCTGGGCACCAACATTCTGGGGAAAAAATTGGTGCTGTTTGGAGATCGAATGTTTTCCAGGATTCCCCTGGTTCGCAGTATTTATACCTCTGTTAAACAGATCATTGAAACCGTATTTTTTGCGGCGAGTAAACCGTTTCAACAAGTAGTGCTCGTCCCTTACCCTATGGATAGCGTCTATGCCCTTGGTTTAGTGACGCGCGAAGTGTCTCCCGAGATTCGAAACGCTCAGGCCCCTATGCCGAATCCTCATACCGATCAACCGCAAGCGGACAATGAAAAAATGTTCAGCGTATTTATTCCCAGTACGCCTAATTTTACCGGCGGCTTGTTAGTCATGTATCCCGAACGTGATATCATTCCACTCTCATTAACCATTGAAGAGGGATTTAAATATCTGATGACCGGGGGCATCCTGGCCCCTGAAAAAAAACAACCAGACAACGAAAAATTAGAGGAATGGGACTTGTTTTTGTATTAGACATGCTCGGAAATAGAACGCGGATTGAACGGATTACCCCTGATACGCCCTATTCACTTGAATTGACGCCACAGGCCAGGAGCGCCAAAGCTCAGCCTTGACAGCCAAAGACAAGCTTTGACACTCTTTTGAAAATGTACCACGAAACTCCAGTTTCGCGGTACATCTCTCATTTTCATTGCAACGGGTGATCGCCTGCTCATGGCGATGCCTTTGAAACGACATCGTCGGCCAGCGCGGCGATGCCGGTGACTGAGACTCCGGTACTTTCCTCCTTCTCACTGAAACGTGAAAGAGGGCATCATGAAAAATATTCCACGTCAACGAGATCTTTTGGACGACCGCTGGCGCGTTTATTTTGTTTGAGATGTTCCAAATTGATCACATGAACAGGAATGCCATCAATCTTGTCCTCAACTCGTGCCGGATAGCATTCGTCAAATTCCACTCCGTCAATAGCGCCTAACACATCAATTCGTATTGGCACAACGCCCATCTGAATCGTTTTCTTTGACAAAAAGAGTTCTTCTGTCAGGTCAGGGAGATCAAATCCGAATTCTTTCAACACGATGACCATCTTGTGGGCATTTTCAGAAGAAACAGCGATCCAAATATCCATATCGTTCGTGGTGCGAACATATCCATAGTAATTCACGGCGTATCCTCCGATCAGGAGGTATTTAACGTCGTGCCGGTTCAATAACTCTAAAAAATCGCTGAAGTCGGGCGGTAGCTTGATCTCCATAATTTAATCTCCTGAGGACTTCAAGTTGGTGAAGACGTTCCTGTGGAGTACGCGCAAACCAATAGTGTCGCTCGGCTTGTTCGGCCTCTTGATGGGAAGAAAACACGTGAAATTGCTGTCGATCTAGACGAAACTCATTCTGGTTGATCCTGGTTGTCATGATATTTACTCCGGTGTATCCTTCTCAGCGGTCTCACCTGTCAAGGCTGAAATCTCGTCGGCGCTCGGGCCCACAATCAATGCGATGTCCAAGCCTTCTGCCAGCATCCGGCGGACGGTGTCCTTCTGTTGGATGTTCAGGGCATACTGAATGGCGCCGCGTTCATCTTGCGCTCGGATGTCCCAGTAATCGTACACTTCTAATTCCGCTTTGCTGTACTCATTCTGGCGAATGAGATGGAATCTTCTCCCGAACTCAGATGATGTTAGTACATTTTAAGGCACAAAAA
Organism: Candidatus Vecturithrix sp.; assembly: GCA_040772385.1. GTDB lineage: Bacteria > Moduliflexota > Moduliflexia > Moduliflexales > Moduliflexaceae > Vecturithrix. Next base: position 3,218,905 of record JAXGYF010000001.1, read on the forward strand.
GTCAAGAATCTTTTTGACAAAAGTAATGCATGACTAGTACATAATTTCGGAAATAACTATACGCACGAGAAACCAGGTTTTTAGGAAAAAACCTGGTTTTAGTTTCTCGCAACGCATGGATCTTCAAGAGCTTTGCGTCTTTGCGGGCTTTGCGAGAAACTGGAAATATGTTATGAGCTGCTCAAGGCTTGTTTGCGAGCGTGATATTCTTCGATGGTGAGATCGTACACCGCGGAGTTCTGGCGGTTTTTATTCTCTGTGTAGTGCACTGAATGAATAAATCGCTCCACCACGTTGATTTTATCCAGCGGCGTCACCACCATGAGCTGCAAGTTGAGTTGTTTGAATAATTCCATCGCAAACATGGCGTTTTCTGGGTCAACTTTACTGAAGGCCTCATCCACCACCACAAAACGGAAGGATTTTGATTGATATCCTTTCTGGTTAATGCCAAATTGATATGCGATGGCTGACGCCAGAATCGTATAAGCCAGTTTCGCTTTTTCGCCTCCTGATAACCCCTGAGAGTCATCATAATAGCGTTTGGGACTGGCATCGAAGCGGTGTTTTTCCAGCGCGCCGAATTCCAACCAGTTACGAACATCCGTCACTTTTTTGCGCCAGGCTTCATCGTTGGCCATCCGTTCGATAATTGTTTTCACTTTTTTGAAGCTGATTTCCAGTTCGGGTGTTTCGTGCAGGCGAGTGATATTCGAGAACACATCGCGCAGAGATTGCCGGAACATCGAAATTCCGGATTCTCCGTGGTCGCGTACATCTTTATGGTCAATTTGGATATAGGTCGGTGGGGCAGCATGAAATTCAATCTGCTGTAAGGAGGCATTCAGTTCCTTAATGCTGGCTTTAATGGATTTAAATTGTTTATCAAGCGAGGCTTCGAATCCGGCAAAATTCACAATTACCCGTTCATTCAACCAGGTTTTGAACCGTTGTTCGTGTCGTGGTAAATCTTCATCTTTAATACGAGTGTATAACGCCAGATATTCGTCCAGAAATTCGGGAGAATCTTGAAGATCAAGGCTATCTGCGGCCCACCCCGGATATTTTTGCGTCACTTCTTCCGGTGGAATTTTAAATAAATGCATTTTGCGTACCAGGGCAAGTTCGATTCTTGATTGGTCCTGACGCTTCTCTTTAAGCACCCGATACACGCTGTCGCGCAGATTTGCCGCAACCGCATCAATATTCTGTAAGGTCAGAGAAATGTGAATCGTTTGTAAATGCGGTTCAAGGCGTGGAAAATACTCATCGAGTTTTATATGAGCGTAAGCCTGGAGCAGGGCCTGATTCTCTGTGTACTGTTGCTGGTATTCCTGCAAATCGCGTTTCAGATTGGTACGCTGCTCTGCCAGGTGTTCCTCTTTTTTGCGTTTGATGAGAATGGCATCCTTCACCTGCTGAAATTGGCGTTCCAATTCTTGCAGCAAATCCGAACCTTCCTTCAGACGCTGTTGTTCATCGGAAAGGTGTTGAATATTCAGCACGTGTTTTTGCCAGCCAATTTCATGATAATCGCTGAATGTCAGGAATTTATTTAGAAGATCTCGTGTGGTGCTCAGTTCGTCTCGCGTATGCTCCAGATCCTTAATTCGAGCATTGGCGCTCTGGATACGATGTTCCAGTGTACGGCGTTGAGTCTGAATCAGGTCAATTTTCGCGCTATTATCCCAGCCCAAAATATAATTATGCTGACGCACTACGTGCAGCCGGTCATCTTTTTCATGGCGTTCATTGTTTTTGATCAACCCTTCTCTGGTCAACGCTTTTTCATAGCGTTGAAAGTCTTCCAGGCGATCTGTACAGATATAATTGTAGGATTGTTGCAATTGAGTTTTGACCCAATCGTGATAGACCGAATTGGGATCGATCTCCAATTTTGTGAACAAACTGTCAGGATGAACGTCGTCCCGAAATGGTACATCAGGTTGCAGATCAACGCGAAAATAGACAATGCGTCCCATCAAGTCAGTCGAATTCACATACCGATTGACCTGGCGGTAATATTTTTCAGGAACCAGCAGGATCAACGCGAAATTGTGCAGCAAACGTTCGATCGCGCTTTCCCAGGTTTTTTCCGTATGTTTGACCTGAATCAGCTCGCCGATAAACGGAATTTCCTCTTCCGACGCCCCCAAATGATCTAAAATGCCTTTGCGAATAGAAATATTTTTCAGCGGGATCTGATTTTTGCGTCCTTCGAGCGACCGGATTTCGTCAAGCAGGGCGGCGCTTTCCTGTTTATACGATTGCAATACGCTGCGCTGATCCGACCATTGCTCGTGCAATTCAGGGAGTTGTCGTTCGATCTGCTGTTTATGGAGTTTGGCATTACGCAAGGTCTCATAAAATCCCTGTTCATCGGGAGCTGCAGGATACCTGAGCATTTCTGCCAGTGTATCGTATTCTCGCGCTTTCTGCTGTTTAACGTTCCGTTCTTTGCTGAGGTTGTTGATTTCGCGATCAATATTCCGAATCTGCTCGCCGGTTTCGTCCTTGCTGATCGCAATTTCAATTTCGGTGCGTTGGGCTTCTGTTCGCACAATTTCCTGACGGAGGTCCTCAAGGTTGTGCTCAATTTGCGTTAATTCCTGTTCTTTAAGTGCACTGGCCTGTTCCAGAAGCATCAGGCGTTCTTTGGAAAAGTACGCGGGCAGAATCTCCAGGGTCTCTTCCACGTCGTGAATTTCGGTCTCAATGGCTTGATACTCCTTGCCCTGCTCCAGAATCGGTTCCAGAAACAGGAGTTGCTCTCTGGCTTTTTCAATTGTATTATGCACTGAAAGAAGGTTATCGTAATGTTCGCGCAATTTTTTAAATTCTTCTTCAATATCCGTCTCTTCCAGCATATTCGTGCGGATGAATTCATTCAGGTTGCCCAGGACTTTAATCCCGACGGTATGCGCAAACAGGCTCAAAGCTTTTTCCGATTTAAAACCGAAGACTTTCGAGAATTTCTGACTGTATTGTGTAAAACTGTCGAAAAGCTCCGTGCGGTCAATCTGGCGCAGGCGGCGTTTCCAGTCGCCAGCCGGATCAAGCGGAATGAAATGTTCTTGAATCGTTAACGGGTGCGGCGAAAAGAGATACACCCGTTTTAATTCGTGATTACTGAACCAACGTACCTGAGCTAATGCGACTTCTTGACGCAGGCCTGCATCGCGGAAAACCGCTAATAAAATGGAATAATCGTTTTTACTGCGCAGATATTGCGTAACCGCCGCGGAACTATTTTCATATTGAATATTGCCATAAGCCCCTAAACAATAGGATTTTTCATCCCGTTCGCGGCGATTATTGGCCCCGGAAGATTGGTTGTAAAAACGTTTTGACGTGGGGACAAGCAGCGTTAACAGAGCGTCAACAATCGTAGTTTTGCCGGACCCGTTGGCTCCGGTCAGCAGCGAATGTTTGCCTTCAGGCGCTAAGCGCCAGATTTTTTTGTCAAAGGTACCCCAGTTATACATTTCAACATATTGCAGGCGAAATCCCGCAACGTCATTATTTACATCAAAGAGTGTCGGCATAAGTTTTCAGGCGATCAGTCAAAATTCTTGATTATTCTTTCATTCTTGTAGTTTTTTCACAGGTATTGGCTAAAAAGCAGCAACGTCTTTGTCAATAAAAACTGCGAAAAAATTATTGCCGTATATGCTTTTCTCTTTCATGCTTGCTCTGACTCCGTAAACATTGAAGTGAGAGGGTTTGACTCTTCCGGCTTTTTTGTGGCGCATATCTCTTTTTACCGCAGAGCGTGCGGAGAAACGCAGAGGAACAGAGCTTGAAATCTTCTTGACTCTGCGGAACTCTGTGTCCTCTGCGGTGAAAAATGCTAGATCGTGAGGTCGGATAACTCTGACTTGTCCGACAAGGTCAGACAGTGGTAGTAGGCAGCTTTTCAACGCTCTCAACATGAGCGGCCAATTTCTGTTTGATTTCTTCCAGCTTTTCATGGGTAATTTTCGCTTTGATTATCCGTCGCACTTCATAGCGCGTATCACCATTTTTTCCGCTTTCCTGTTCTGTTTCTTTTAAAAAACCCAAGCGAACCGCAGATTGGATGGTTTTATCAGAGCGTTCTAACAGCCTGATTTTATTGGGTGATTCTTTAAAGAAAAGTTCGATTTTTTCCTGAAGTTCTTTGGCGCTGACAAAACACTTGCGCGACTCTATATCGTTGACGTCAAATTCTTCTAACATCTCCCGCAAGAGTACACACAGGAGCGTCACTTCATAGGATAATGGCGTTCGCCGCACCAACCGAGGCAATTTGAAATCTTCTTCCTCAGGCTGTTTCAAAAACGCAAATCCCTCACGTTCATCCAGGTGCAATTCCAGGCCGATTTTGGCAAAATAATCGCGCACCGGGATTTGATAGGTCAATAAATCGCTCCAGGTTGTTTTCTCCTCATCGTAAAGCACGTCTTGCAGTAATTTGATAATCACGTGTGCATATTCAACGGTTTTGTTTTCCATACCATCTGTTTCCTCTCATCTAGCATTTGAAACGTCTCTCCACCACACAGATTGCTTCTGTTTGAGATCAGGGGATTTGGTCAAGTTTAAAGCAAACGTGTGATAAAATTTTTCCGTTGTTACTGAGAATACGCAATAAAAGTGTTGACAGGTTTTCCCCCCCTCTGATTATGTAAATAACGATTACTGCTTTGTCAAGGTGCAACTGACATGTTCGTAGTTCAGCCTTCAGGCGAAAATTGTCCGAACGCAACCGGAATTGTGGGTATGGCAGCTATGGATTTCAAGCGCGTTATTGAACTCATTGTGATCAATTTTGATCAGTGCAAGATTGAGTATGCTTTTATCGGTGGGTTTGCGCTTGGCGCGCTGGGCTGTTTGCGAAGCACGATGGATGTGGATCTCCTGGTAAAAAAAGAGGATTTACCCACAATTGACGCGATTTTCAGCTCTCATCTGTATCGTTTGTTGTATCGTTCGGAAAATGTGTCGCAATATGTGGCTGATGTGAATCCCCTGGGGAGTATTGATTTGCTCCATGCTTTTCGACCCCGTGCGCTTGCTATGCTCACACGCGCGCGGCGAATTCCGGTTTTTCAGGGACGGTATGGCATTCCTGTGCTGATTCCGGAGGATCTGATTGGCTTGAAAATCCAGGCCCTGATCAACAACCCTGAGCGCAAAACTATTGAGCAGGCCGATATTGAACGACTCTTCGAACGGTTTCATACGACGATGGATTGGCAGTTGCTCAGGGAATACTTTGATCTTTTTGATTTATACGAAGATTTTGAGGCGTTCAAGAAGATATATGGTCCATCTCAGTGAAGCAGAAAAACAGGCATTCACAACATCCGCAGCATCTTCGGAATTGCGCAGAGATTTCTGCACTCTCAGAAAAAACCAGCAGGCATTTTTGCAGAATATTTCCAGTCCGGTAGATGAGTATCTTGAATTTTTGAATATAATGCATGAGATGTTCGATCATCAGGTCAGACCATGCCGTCCGATTCAGGGGGAACATTTCGTTTTGTAAGCAATTATGATATGGTTTACGATTAAAAAAACATTTTTTGATCTCTGGGATCATCTGTTCAGCATTCTTCTGCTGAATTTCGGAGGAGTGCTGCTCTTTGGAGTCTTGTTGTATTTATTTCAATTTTTGAGTGTCCAACCATTGTTGGGCGTGTGTGGAGCAGGAATCGCGCTGCTGATTTTCGGACAGTATCTGGGCGTGGCAGCCTTGATGACGCGAGAAATTGCGGACTATACCATACCTGACGTGAGAGGGATCTTTCGGTATCTGCGCGAAACCTGGAAAGCCTCATTCGTGTTCAGTTTACTGGTCGTGTTTCAAGTCCTGATCGTCCTGGTTGTCCTGCCCTGGTATTTGCAGATGGGAGGATTTATTGGCATGGCAATTATGAGCATTTGTTTCTGGTCCAGCGTGCTCTGGTGGCTTGCCAGCCAGTATTATTTTCCTCTGCATAGCCGTATAGACCGACGCCCCGGAAAGCTCATCCTGAAATGCTTCATTCTTTTGTTTGATAATCCTCTGTTTACCCTGGTGCTTGCAGCAGGTACGCTTTGCATGGCAGTTCTTTCTCTGATCACAGCGTTTCTCTTTCCGGGAATTGGTGGTATTTTGCTTTGGCATCAGGTCGGCAGCAAACTCAGATTTTACAAATACGAGTATCTGGAACAGCACCCCGGAGCAAATCGCACCCCAGTTCCCTGGGATACCTTGCTGCATGATGAACGTGAACGAGTAGGAAAACGAACCCTGCGCAATACGATTTTTCCGTGGAAAGAATAAGATCGGCAATTTTCGCAAAATTCCAGTGTGTATATTATCTTTGTTCCAGGGCGTGCAGAAGGTCAGGTAGTTCGCCGATATGTTGACATTGAAAATAGTTTTTGAGAGAATGATTTTCAGGAAGAGTATTCTCATGAACCCAGGTCACATCATAGGGGATATAGACGGCCCTGGCCCCAATTTCTACAACCGGGAGAATGTCGGAACGCAAAGAATTTCCCACCATCAGGAATCGTTCTGGAGGAATCCGGTATGTTTCGAGCAACGCGCGGTAACTTGCAGCATCTTTCTCGCTGAGAATTTCCACATACCTGAAATACCTGGATAACCCGGATCGAGCCAATTTGGATTCCTGATCAAATAAATCGCCTTTGGTCACAAGCATCAGAGGATACGACCCCTTCAGGGCGGATAGCACCTGTTCAACATGCTCAAAGAGCCTGATAGGGGTGATCAGCATGGCCTTTGCAAATTCAATGAGTTTCTGAATTTCGCTGCCGCGAATGTGTCCATCAGTCAACTGGATGGCCGTTTCAATCATCGAAAGGGTAAAACCTTTGATGCCATAGCCAAAATACTGCAAATTGCGGATTTCCGTATGATCAAGCTGTTCTTGAATGGTTTGAGGCGAACAATATGGACTGAGGAGAGTCTTGAATTTATCTTTGGTTGCGGCAAAGAGGGTTTCATTGTGCCACAAGGTATCATCAGCATCAAACGCAATGACATCAAACTTCATAAAATCAGATCGCGCAGCTTTTAATAGGCGTGTTTATTAATCATCCCTTTCCAAATCGTCATGATCAGGATTTTGAGATCAAAGGTAATAGACCAATTTTGAATATAATATAAATCGTATTCAATGCGTTTTTCAATCGAGGTATTCCCACGCCATCCGTTAATTTGCGCCCATCCGGTAATACCGGCTTTCACTTTGTGGCGCAGCATGTATTTGGGAACTTTTTCTCGGAATTTGATCACAAAGGGAGGGCGTTCAGGGCGAGGCCCGACCAGACTCATATCACCTTTTAACACATTGAAAAATTGCGGAAATTCATCTAAACTGGTACAGCGCATAAAAGTCCCGAGTTTTGTGCGCCGGGGATCGTGCTTTTTGGCCCAGACAGCTCCGGACTTTTTCTCAGCATCCTCGCGCATGGAACGAAATTTATACATGTAAAACACGCGTCCATCTAAGCCCATTCGTTTTTGTTTATAAAAGATCGGCCCCGGAGAAGTCACTTTGATTAAGATCGCCAGGATTCCCATAATGGGACCGCTCAGAAGAAGGAAACCGACGGAAAATATGATATCAAAACCTCGTTTAATCACACTATTCCATCCTTGTATCGGGGTTTCACGTAAATTGACAATCGGAATCCCATCCAGCTCTTCCACGCCGGAACGCAGACTCATATATTGCATGAGATCAGGGATAAATTTGACATCCACGCATTCCTGGTCTACCGAGGTTAAAATGTGCATGACCCGATCATAGGCCGTCATCGGCAGGGCAATAAACACTTGCTGTACGCCTTTTTCTTGGATAATCTGTTGAATCTGATTGATTTTGCCTAATACCGGTGCGCCTGCAATCACTTTTCCTTGTTTTCTCGGATCATCATCCACAAAGCCGATCACATTTAACCCGAGTTCTTTGTACGTATATGCCTTACGTGTTAATTCCTGGCCGACATTTCCGGCCCCGGCCACCAAAATATGGCGTAAATTATATCCCCGACTTCTGGCGTAATTAATCAAGTCTTCGAGTAATGATCGGCTAATCCCGACCGCAAAAATATTAATTCCCCAAAAATATAAAAACACCAGACGAGAGTAAGAATGCTGGCGATGAAAAAAATTGAAGGTGATCAGCATAATCGCACCAAACGTGATCGCCTGAAAAATAGCGACGAACTCATCAGCCTGCGACTGGCCACGCCTTGGGCGATATAATCCGCACACATGAAAAATCACCAGCCACATCAACAAAATCGGAGTGATTAAGCTCCAATAGGATTCAAACGACGGAATCCCCTTCGTCACCGGGATAAAATCTGTTTGAAAGCGCACATAATACGCCAGCAGCCATGAGGCGACGGTCATGATCACGTCAGACCCTATCAAACCGGTTAAGATCAATGGATGTGTGTGTTTTAACATATTCTCATCTCCTCTTCGTGCAGAGTAGACACAACAAGAGAGAATTTGTGTAACCGTATTTTATTCTGCTTTGCTTGAACGTTATGTTTCTTTTCCATGTCAATTACAAAGGATATGTGTTCACAATTTCTCGTTGAGCTAAGATTACGAGTTCTTTATATCCACAATCTTTGACCAGGGTGCGCAGGTATTCAAAATCTTGTCCTACTTCCTCGGGTTTGTGAGCATCAGAGCCAAACACGATCGGCACATCATACTCTTTCAAGAGTTGAATGATATGCGGCGCCGGATAGATTTCGTTCACCGGCTTTCTTAAACCGGACGAATTGATTTCTACCACCATTCCATGCTGTTTGTAAACGCGAATGGTCTCTTCGATCAGGGGTGTCATCTCTTTTGACGGGCGATGTCCAAATTTTTTGACGAGATCGGTATGTGAAATAATATCAAATAAGTCCGAACTTGCTGCGTACTGGAGCTGGGTAAAATACTGTTCATAAATTTGATCGATGTCAGACTCTTCCCAGCGCTGAAAATTTCTGGCGTCGTCAATTGCCCAGCCATTAACAAAGTGTACGGATCCATACACATAATCAAACGGATATTGAGATAACAGGTCACTTAATGCCTGTTCTTCGTTATGAGAATAATAGTCAGCTTCAATCCCAAGTTTCAGTGAAAAGTGCGGATATGCCTGCTGTAAACGGTGTACTTCTTGAATATACTCGGGTAATTGCTCAAAAGCCATTGCATATTCGGGGTTTGCCCATTTGATCATGGGAAGATGGTCTGAAAATCCGATTTCTTGTAATCCTACTCGGACTGCATGCTGCACAAAGTCTTCCATCTCTCCGAACGCATGGCCGCATAATTTCGTATGAATATGATAATCAATCATTGTACGTTGTGAATGAATCTCTTTTCTTGTCCTGTTATATCAAAGTTTTTTGCTCTTCATAATGCGTTAGATTTTTGAAGGAGAAGATGTCAACAGAAAATTTACGTTATTCATTCTTTTCCTGATATTCAAGAAAAATCACGACAAAGATTTTAACAATTTTGAATGCTTGACAAGAAAAGAATGAAGTGTTACTGTTATACCAAAATAATAGAGCAACTCATCCAATTCATCGAGCAAAATACATTTCAGGCGGCTTCAGGAGGATCCGGAAAATCAAGAATCAGTATTTTGACTGTATATGTCAATCCTCAAACCGCTCAGTTTATTGAAGGAACAACAGTCGTAATTGCAACGGATAAATAAATATGCAATGTTATCTTCGGTTCAAACGTAGAATGTTTGATGCGATAAAAATACTGCGATGGGTAGGTCTGACCATGTATTTCCTGGGTAGCGCCGTGCTCGTTGCTCAGGAACTCCCTTTACCTGGAGACGTGCCTCCCTCGCCTGCTGGGAGTAATGAAAGAGAATATGTGATTGGCACCAATGATCGCCTTTCAATTTCTGAGTGGCAAACTCAGAGTTTCTCGACGCAGGGGATGGTGCGAACCGACGGGAAAATTACGATTGCCTATTTAGGTGATGTCCAGGCTGCCGGACTCAAAGTGTCAACCTTTCGGAAGAATCTGGAAATGCTCCTCAAAAAATATGTGAAACAGCCGATGATCAATTTGACGGTAGGAACGTCGGGAAGAATCCGGATTACAGTCATAATCGAAGGCATCAGCTCGGAAGAATTAGAATTGCCGCGTGAAACAAAATTGTTATCCATTCTCCAGGAAATGTTGCCAAAACTGAGTCAGATGCAGCCACCTCCGGATCTTGCCAACCTCAAAGTCATTGGTAGCGATCAGGAAGAATATCGGATAAACGGGCTGGAGTTGCTGGCCGGCAGATTGCTGCATACCAACATTCGTCTGGAATGGGGCGATCGAATTTCTATTCCTTCTCCAGATTCCGTTCCTGCTGTGAAATCGCCAGAAACCATATTGTCCCCGGTGAAACAGGCCATCTTTCGTATACCAGAATTTGAAGAGTTCCTCAAAAATTATCCTCCGGACATTCAGGAAGCATTGCGATCCGTGACGATTCAGCCTGATGAGCAGACATATATGATCGATCTGACCAATCTTTCTGAAGATCAGCGTCAGATTCTTGGCGATGAGGTGCTTCAAGAATTGGAAAAGTATGTGGTTGTTCCTTCTCAAGCATTTACGCATTTTACGGATATTACTCTCGCTGCGATCTCAATCCACCTGATTGCCAAAGAAAAAATCGAGGCCTATCTGGCGATTCCGAACCCTGAACCAGGGCAACTTCCGACGATTCAACGATTCCAGGAAGGTGATATCGTCCAACAAGGTGTTGGGCCTGAAGAACAGATTGTACTCAAAGAAATTCAGGATACTACGAACCAGGTCATCCTGCAAAAAGGGGAGGAATTGCAAGCTCTTCAACTTCCTCCGGCGTTGACTCAGGCGAAACTTGCAGGCATTGTTGATACCGGAGACATGAAAAAAGCGATATTCTCAAATCTTCCGGGAATGAATGAGACGAACAGGCCAAAGAAACAACGCATGTTCGCAGAATATGATCATATTGAGGAAGCCGTTAAGATTGCGAAAATTACTCATGAGTGGGTACTGTTACAAAAAGGCGAACAAACGCAACTTGTGCTGTTAAGGGATTCTTTGAATCGAACTGTTCCATCGTCAATTTCTCAGCCTATTCCCTCTTTTCTACCTGAATCCTCTGATGTGGAATTTCCGGACACCTCGCAAAGAGCAGAACCCACACTTCCTACTGCTCTTTCAGTTCCTTTACAAAGCATTGATTCGCTCAGTTCTGTTTTTTTTGCGATACCGTTGTTTTAAAACGTTTTACCAGCCCCATAGTGTCAGAGCACAGAAGAGGACGATTCCTGTTCCAATTGCGGTTCCCCCAATCGCGGAAAACGATTCGGTTAATACGCCCAGGGGGGTGCGTGTTGTGACTGATAATATGCCATTTATGGAATCGGGGAGCGTTGGGGCTGTTGCAGAAACAGATGTGGGCAAGAGATCTGCGCGTTGCAAAAAGTATCTGAGATTGAAGTAGCTTTTCGCGTAACATGTCTCTGGGCATAATGCTGATAATGCGGTATATTCCGACAGAGAGGCAAGAGAACCTCCTTGTTGAGCTACAGTAAGGATCTGTTGCAGACTGCGTTGTGAACTTGTGATCGTCAAAAAATCTTGAATAAATGCGGTATACAGTTTGATAGGTGTCATTGTACCAGAAAAATCGAGTTGATAGACGGGAATATCTTGCACAGTGATGCTGGAAACAGGAATCGCAGCAATTGATTGGATAAGATGTTCGATTGGTTCTCGCTGGTGTAAACGGATCATCAGGGAGCAGGGGAAATTTTCCGAAGAAGCCTTCTGCCCTCTCATGTGAAGCCATCGCGATGGATTATAGCAGGCGATAGCCATTTCATTTCCAAAGGCTGATAAGATTTCGGATTCTACCTGTCGTCCCAATGTCTGTTCAAGTTGCTTGATCTGGCGAGAGATCTCTTCCTGACTGCTGGCAGGCAAGAAGAGGTCGAAATAACGCTTCCAGCGCCGCCACCAGCCGGAGCTATCGAATTGCCAGGCGCGATAATAGAGGACATTGCTGGGAATAAGCCGGTCAGAAATCAAATACCCATTTTCCATTGCCTGCAACTCAGGCCAAAAGGTCCAATTTGAAGATGGCGGTGGAGTTTCCTGAGCATCCATCTCCCAGAAAGTGCGTTCATGTCCGCCGTTCTCATGCAGCGAACATAACCAGGTGAGAGAACGGAGAGGCGGCGGCTCACAGAGTAGGGAATTTCGCTGCGTTGCGGAAACAGATAAAGGAAGACACTGTTGATGATAAAGGGTATGCAATTTTTGCCAGAGTTGTCGAATATTGATATACACCCGGACATCATGGGCATCGTGTGCTATAGCCTGATGGATTGAACGATACCCCTCCGCCTTATGCAGAGGGATGAACATGTCGGACGATTCGTCATACCCAGAATGCTGTCGGTAAGCGATAACATGCTGCAGGAAGTCAGGATTGGTAGTGAGCAGAAACACATGATCCAGGAAAGTATACGCAAATTGAAACTGCGCATTCGAAACGATCCACAGCCTGACGCCTTGCACCATGTTAGATCGAAATTCGAGCGCAGGCGTTCTGAATTGGAGATCCTGGCGTATGATTTTTTCCAAAAGGTGTTGTAAGGTTGTCTTTGAATCGGTAATTTCGGCCGCAAAAAGGATTTCTGGAAAGGCTAGCGAGATGCTCTGAGTATTATCAACTATTCCGATATCGAGCAGGGCGATGGCAACGGTTGCTTGAAAAATTGAACGAAAGTCGGAGAAGGGAAAACCCGAAGGATCAGCACATTCTTGAAGCCAGGTTGTGAAACGGTGTAAGGCAGGTTGTAATGGTTGTATGGATGCGAGAGTCGTGAGCGAATGACGAAGTTTTTCACTTGTCGCGGGAAAATGAGGAATAACCATAGCTGCCAGTGTGGATTCCGGTAGAAAATCTTCCAGTTGCTCTGAATTTGAGAGGTTGATAGCTTGAGCGTCCAGTGAAGTTGGAATCAATAGCAAGATCCATCCCCAAATTAATATCCCCCAACACATCACTTTGAATATCATGATCTCCCCTTGCTTAGTGAACAATTTCTGCCTTATGATTGTATATGCTCTTTTGCTGTTGTCTGGCAACTGTTTTTTTACAAAATATATCATTTTTGATCCAGAAAGAGAAAATCTGTTGACAAGTAGAGCAAACAATTCTACAAGTTGTCTCAAAAGAATGCAAACATTATTTTCATAAGGAGATCGATTGTGGAAAACGGCCAAAATCGTATCACTGAGGAAGTGAAATTTAACGTCCTGACAGAAGTGTGTTCGTTTATTAACTCTGAAATGCCTCAAGAAGACCAACTTCATTCAATTGTTGAGGCCGCTAACAAAGTGATTGGTGTCAGAGACAGTTCCCTTATTATGTGTGATGAACGCACCCGACAACTTCAATTTTACATTGTTACTGGAGAAAAAAGTCAGGAACTCAAGGCGATGACTCTGGAACCGGGAGAAGGCATTGCAGGCTGGGTGATCGAACACGGAATTCCCCTGGTAGTCCCCGATGTCACCGCCGATCCCCGCTATAGCCCTCGGATCAGCCGCATTCTCGACTTTGAGACTCAATCGATCTTGTGTGTACCTATTCGCTCTCGCGACAAAGTTATTGGATCTTTTGAGGTCGTGAATCGTCTTGACGGCCGCCCGTTTGATGTGAGCGATCTGCCGTTGTTAAATGCTTTTGCCGCGCTTATTGGGATTGTCCTGGATAATTCTAAAAATCGTCGTGCCATAGAGCAAAGTAACCTGGAATTGGAAAATCTGGTGCTTACGAAAACCAATCAGGTTGAGGCGGCGAATAAAAATCTTCTGGTCAAGACGCAGCGTTTGGCGCTAACTACCAAGATGATTTCCTTTATAAATTCCAATCGTAATATCAGCGATATTTTGAGTGGGGTCGCCAAAGAATTGCAGAAACTCCTCCCACTCGATTATGTCACGGTGTCGCTGCTGCGTGATCTCAAAGATATTGTGTTGCTCGAATTACTTCCCACGCCGCAGATTTCTCTGTCTGAAGGACTGAATCTTCCTCTTGATGAACCGGTGCTGAAATATGTGATTCAGTATAAACGTCCGATTTTTCATAATCGTCCCAGGTGGTATCGCTGCTTTTTGGACGATGGACGATTTCTCGAACAGCGCTTAAATACGATGTTATGCACTCCTATTATGGCAACGGAAAATGTATTAGGAACCTTAAACCTGGGAAGTATTGAGAAACGCCAATACCCGAAAGAGACGGTTGATATCGTTACCTTTATCGGAAAGCAAATGGGGGTCGCTCTTGAACGCGATCAATTAAGAAGTACGTTGCAAGAGGTCAATCAGGAACTGAGTGAAAAAACCTTTGAACTACGCAAAAGTATTATCACCATGGGAGATGCGAATCTGAAATTGTTTGACATGCAGCAGCAGCTTCGTGAAAAAGATAAGCGCATGAAGAATTTGCTGACGCAGGTTCAGAAAAAAAATGAAGAACTCCACGATACCCTGGAAGAATTAACGCAAACCCAGACGCAATTGGTGCAATCGGAAAAGATGGCCTCGTTAGGGCAATTAGTTGCAGGAATTGCCCATGAGTTGAATACCCCGGCTGGTGCGATTAAAGCGGCTTCTGAAATTATTCCTGATTATATTGAGAAAGCTTTTCTGGCTTATGAAGCCTTGTTAAATGCAGGGCTGAGCATTGAACATCGCAATATCTGTCAGCAATTAGTCCAGACCATGATCGAATCTGCCAAAAAACGGGAACGTAAATCAACGGCTTCGATTCGCGAACAGAGTAAACTGTTAGGACAACGCCTTAAAGACTATGATATTTCCAATGGCCGTTTCATTTCTAAAGATCTGGCTCGCTGTTACCTTGAAGATCATGTTGATCTGGTCCTGCAATTATTCCAGCATTACGATTGGCAGCTTGTGATGGATTTTCTGAACAATTATAGCCGCGTTTTGATATCTGCGCGGGATAATCAAATCAGTATTGAAACGATTTCAAAGATTGTCCGCGCTTTAAAATCGTATTCCTATTTAGATCAGGCCCAGGAACGGACAGTGGATTTAAATGAAGATTTGGAAAATACCCTGACCATTCTTCATAGCCAGATTCCGGAAAATGTCCGGATTGTCCAGAAATTCGGAGAACTCCCCAAGGTTACGTGCTTAGGGAGTGAACTGAATCAAGTCTGGACGCATATTATCCAAAATGCTTTGCAAGCCCTGGAAGAGACCGGCGGGACCATTACGATCGAAACCTCAGCAGACGCTCGTACTGTTTCTGTGAAAATCAGCGATGATGGCCCGGGAATTCCTGAAGACATCCGCGACAAAATTTTTGATCCGTTTTTTACCACTAAACGCGGCAAAACAAGCGGGTTAGGTCTTAGCATTGCGCAACAAGTCATCAACAAACATCACGGCACAATCGCTCTCGAATCAACACCCGGAAAAACAACCTTCGAAATCCTCCTGCCGAAAGAAGGCACGCGGTTGACCGTTCCCCAGAGAAAAACATCGCGGATTATTGAAGAGAACGATTCCGCATCTGGCGCATCAGATCATGAAACCTGATAAGGTCGTATAATGCTGAAGAAAGATTTTTAAATCTTTGCCAGGGAACACTTTCTGACAGTTTTCATCAGGATATACGAGTATTTGCAAGGCCAGATTCAGGAGTTGATATAAATCAATTTTTTCACGAAATTGCTGAATAATCCGTTTTAAATCTTCTTTTGGCACAAGAAAAGTGGCGTAAGTTCCCCCTCCTTCAATCGTTTCTTGCGACATGTGTTCATTAATGACTAAAAAGCTGTGTGCGTCGGTCATATAGTCTGCTTGCACTAATACCCTGGCAACTTGGTGCGGAGGAAAGCGTCGTAATAAACTGCTTAAAAAGACAATATTGAAGGCTTCTTCATATTCCTGATGCTGGGTAATATAAAGCATATCTTGCTGCTGATAGGCAATTTTCTTTTTGTTTAGATAGTAGAGCTTGGTATATAAGGTTTCCCAAAATTTGACCTCTGAAGGAAACAGGCTGGCTAAGGTTCTTTCCAGGTTGGGCGGGTATTTATCGATCCCACAGGCATATTGCAGAGGAAAAGTGATTAATTTGCCTCCCATCACTTGCAAAATTTCAGGCGAACATTCAATCTCTTGAAAAAGCCCGGGATCATTCAAACACTTCAGTCCGATATTAATGCTGCATCCACCATCCGCAATACGTAACCCCTTTGAGTATGTTGGTCTGGCATGATTTAATAATCCCCCCAGAATTTGGAGAGCGACATAACGATAAATTTTTACTGTACTCACATCTCGCAGACAATCACTGACAAATTCTTCATCAATTCGGGCCAGACATTCAAGAACCACTTGTTTCCACATATCTACTGCAAAAAATTCATAATCCTGGATACTTTGAGTTCTCAGATACAATTTTATGGCGGTCAAGAGCGAAAGTCGAAAGGCCCGGGGAGTGATTTCAAGCTGTTGCTCCATAGCCCGGCGTAACACGAGAGCGATGAATTCTTCGATCAGGGCCGGGTATTCATGGTTTATCTCGATCAGAGCTAAGAGTAAATTCTCCGTGCTGAGATCCTTATGTCCGCGTTGGGCGACAATTTCAAGTTCTTCGATGTATGGCGCGATCTGTAAATCTGCTGTTGCTGTATTTGCTTCATTCATAAAGATATTAATTTCTTTTGTTGAATTCCGGGTATCGTAAATATGGATGGGATCACTATGCGTATCGAACTCCAACGCACACATACAAGTTGTCCAGGAAGGCGTCAAAATATATGGATTTATTCCTTGTGTGCCAATACCTTATCAATTGAGGTGAAAGCTTGTGAAATGTTCTCTTGCACAGCAGACTCAAATCCTTTCACCGTTTCCACAATATTCAACGTTGGTATGGATGCCGTAGTTTCTATGACGTCTGACCAGAGAATCTGTTCCTGGGCAAAATCGAGAAACTGATAGTGAATCCCTATCTGTACAGAAGAATTCTTGTCATCATACCATTGATCAAACAAGAGAATGCGACCACGCAAAAGATAATCTGGCGTTGAGTCAAAATTATATGTATGGACCCGTTGAAAGAGACCGGAAGCCCCCAGTAATTTGTGGACTTGTTCTGTCACGAGTTCTGTCGGAGGACGAAGCCACCGATGGTATTCGTAAAAATTGACTTCATACGGAGACTTTCGAAAGACGATCCTGTCCTGTTGGTAAGGCGATTCAGCTTCATAGGCCTCAATTGCAATCGTAGACGGATAGCGGGGTGATGTTGTTTTGATCTCAATCCCAAGTACTGGTTGAAATGTATAATAATGGGTCGGAGGCACACTTGCGCATCCGCTCAACAGAAGTAATCCCCCAACCCAACGAGCAATGCGACACAAGCGTTGATGTTTCATTGAACCGAAAACCGTTTAGATTTTACATGTTGAAAGTGACGTGTGTCACATTCAACATTCATACGTCATGTACTTCGTTGTTGTAGTTTGCCTATGGCAGATTGAATGGCGCTTTTAAACTCATCGCCTCCACGACTATCAAACATTTGCAAGACTGAAGAGAGGTTTTTTCCTCCTATTTCTCCTAATAAATAGACAATCACAGTGCGAGCATATTCGTCAGTTTCATGTTGTAAAAAACTGAGGAGGTCATCAACCGCCTCACTCGTCACAATTTTCTCAAGCGAATCGGCCGCTTTTTGGCGAACATAACTGTTCTGATCTTTCAATGCCTGTAAAAGATGCGGGATAGCCTCAGCAGAGCGAATTTGTCCTAATGCATAGGCCGCGCTTTTTCGAATTGCGGCGTTTGTATCCTGAATCGCTTTGAGCAAAACCGGGAGAGATTCTTTTGACTGAAAGCTTCCGAGCGCATATACTGCTCCCAAACGGACGGCATCGTGTGAAGAGTCACAGAGCGCTAATAAGGGAACAATTGCGCGTTCATCCTGAATATTACCCAGGGCATACGCAGCGTTTTCTTGAACTTTCACATCACGATCGGTCAAACTGTGAATTAGCGGCTCCACTGCATCCAATGAGGCGATCATGCCTAAGGCGTAGGCTGCGCTGCTGCGTACGATTGTTTCCTGGTCTGACAGGCACGTGATAATTTCCGGCACAGCTTCAACACAGCGTATATGGCCTAACGCTAGAAGAATACTGCGACGGGTATGGCTCTCACCAGTCTTGAGTGCATCAAGCAGCAGGTTGACAGCTTCCGGGCTTTTAAATTCTCGAATCATCTCCGATGCCGTATTCCGGACCTCCGGATTAGGATCTGTCAGGGTGTTTAACAGCGATTGTAATGCTCGATCATCGCCGATTTCCGCTAACGATACGACCACACTTTCTCGCACCTCTATACTGCTATCATTCAATGTTCGCACGAGAGGATCAATCGCATTGACGGCTCGCATCTGTCCCAGGGCATATGAGGCCCAACGGCGCAAATCGTGATCTTCATCTTGCAGCAAACTGATGAGGCGTTGTTCGATTTTTGAGGTACCGATCAGAGCTAGCGCTTCTGCTACGCTCCCGCGTACAATGACATCCTGGTCGTGTAACGCGCAAAACAGGGCATCGGTCGCCGCTGTGGCTTTTTTTTGGCCAAGTGCAAGCGCTGCAGTCCAACGAACTTTGGGCAGGTGATCTTGCAAAGCTTGAATCAGAGCAGGAATCACTGCAGCAGAAGGAATTCTCCCCAGGGTATAAGTAATCGCCGCCCGGATATTGGCGTCTGAAGCATCCATTTGGGCAATTAACGCATTAATCACTTTCTGAGATCTGGTATGCTTCAAGATATTGATCGCCCGTAATTGTGCTTCAGAGTCATCAGATTGAAGCACCTCGATTAACTCCTTTTCTGAGATTCCCATACGCGTTTCACTCCTTCGGTGATCAGGGCTGTCCTCCCGCTCTGACAGTTGTCGATCTATGACAGAACTCGCTCCCATATTTTTACAAGGAGCCTATTGTATTGTGAAGAGTTCTTCCTATCATTGTCAACAAAATTATAGATCGAATTTACCATCTGTCGCGTCTTTAATCAGGATTTCGAACTCTCTCAAAGAATTCCTGCCTCTTCATCCATGCCCCTGAATACCCAAACAGCATGAAGTTGTCTTCTGGTTTTCGTCAATATATTTATACCTGTGCAAATGAAATTTTAACACATGAAAACGCGAATGAATAAGTTATAGAAAGTGGTTTCCGGCATAGGTAGGGGATGAATCATGTCTCAGGGCTGTCTATGGTTTTTTTTCGCAGAAAAGAATGCTGTGCGAATTTCGCTATAGTGTTAACCTAATTTTCTATAAAAAATACTTGAAAATACGAAACAATCCTTGCAAAGTACCCCAAAGCGTTTTATTGCAAACCTAACTTTTACGTAAGAAAAGGAGTTCATTCATGCAAACCAGCACAAAACAACAGTACCACATTCTGGTTTTTGGAGTCGGGGCATTTACGCAGGGAATGCTGCGGGTCTTAAAAGAAAACGGCGCAGATGTCTCCACCTATCTGACTCGTGATTATGCCCATTATGGTCCCATGGTAGAAGGAAAAACCTTTCATAAGGAATATTATCCGAATCCATGCAAACTTTTGAAACAAGAGCAGATTGATTATGTGATTCCGATGTCGTTAGATTGGGCCTTACAAGAATGGACAGAGGATTTTTTGCATTCCGAAACCCCCATTTTATGTGCGACCGGCGAAGGATACCAGATTGAACGCGATCGCGATTTTTCCCAGCAACTGTGCCGTCGTTACGGCATCCCTTTTGCCCAATCCTACCTCGCTCGCAACAGACTGGAAGCGGAACAGATTCTTGAGCAAGATCCGCAGCCGTATGTGATCAAAAATCCGTATTGTTCTCCGACCAGCCCGATTCATACCATTGTTAGCGAAACTCTGGAACAAACGCGCACCTGGTTGAAGCATATAGATTATAAAGAAGGTGTGTTTTTACAGCAGTATCTTGGCCGTTTAGAGGGCGGCCATATTGCCTTTGTCAGCCATGGCGAGATTTACTCATTAATCAGCAATCAAGAATACAAACGGGCCTTTGACGGCAATCAAGGCATTGTGGCCGGTGCGCCGTTAGGGGGATTGGTGGAACAAGATCCGGAGGACAAATATAAACTAGCTCGTAACCTGCTGCATCCGTTATTACCCTGGTTTCGTGAGGTTAACTTTCACGGTCCCATTCAAGTAACAGCCCTTAAACATCAAGGGGTATGGCATGTGGTTGAATATAACATTCGCCTGGGAGTCACCTGTGGTCCGTTAATTCTCAGGATGCTCAAAGATCCGGTCGGTATTTTGGCACAGACTGCCATGAATCGCCCTCTGACCCCGATCTTTCATGAAGATCGTACATATGGATGTTCACTTACTCTAGCAGGCTATGGTTATCCGTATATCCAGGTTGTACCGCCAAAACTCTCCGTGCAAGTCACAGCTCCTTTCGATTGTGATGTCTGGTGGAATGAAGTGGATGCGGATTTGAAAGGCAATGTGTACACTTCCGGACATCGTATTGCGGATGTGGTTGCTACGGGCAGCACCGTAGAAGAAGCCATTGAAACTTCATATCGCAATATCAAGAAAATTGTCTGTCCCGGCAGCTATTATCGGACTGACATAGGCAAAACCTTATGGCCGTTAACACATGATTCAGTTGAATTGGCGCGCCTTTGAGCAGATCAGTATCTCTCTCCAGTCTGCCAAGAGAGGTATCCCGGCGAACAGCCTTGTTCGCCGGGATACCTAAACATTTTCCATGTCTTTACACTTTTCTGCGTTGTTTCAATTGATCCAAAAGCACGGCAATCAACAGAATCACACCGCGCACCACGTATTGGTAAAAGGTCGGGACATTCAATAAATTCAACACATCCTGCACCGTGCCCATAATTAACACGCCGACAATCACGCCGCCCATAGTTGCGACGCCGCCGGACAAAGACACACCACCCAACACGCAGGCCGAAATCACATCCAACTCGAAACCGATAGCTGCATTCGGCTGCCCGCTCGTCATTCTGGCCGCTAACACTACGCCGGCAACTCCTGTCACCAGGCCCTGTAAGACAAAAATAATATTTTTGGTGAGTTCCACGTTCACGCCAGATAAACGCGCCGCTTCTTTATTGCCGCCGATGGCCAATACGTTTCGCCCATAGGCCGTATTATTCAAAAGGATGCCAAGAATGATCATGATCGCCGCCGTAATCCAAATAGGATTCGGCACGCCGAACATTGCCCCATTTCCAATGACAAAGAATGCAGGGATAATAATTCCGATTGAAACGGCGTTTGAGACGATCAGCCCTAAACCTCGCACAATCTGCATTGTGGCTAAGGTGGTAATCAGCGGGTTGAGTTTGAGATTGGCGATGCAAACACCATTGGCTAAGCCAACCAGACCGCCAGCGATAATTCCGCCCAGAATTGAAAGGGGCACATTGCTAGTAATATTCAATAATTTCGCAGTCAAAACCCCAGTGAACGCCACGGTTGACCCGACTGAGAGATCCAAATCGCCGCTGCCCAGCGCGTATAACATGGTACTGGCCACCATTCCGATGGTTGTAACCGATAATCCCAAGCCTTTCATATTGGGAATAGTTAAAAAATAAGGGACAAATAGCGAACATAAAATGAACATGATCGCATATACCACCAACATACTATAATCTTGCCAAATCGTTTTGAAAATTTTGGATGTTCCGTTAGTGTTCATATTTTTTATCCCACTCCGGTCCTCTCTGTTGAGATGTCCGGGGTAAGGTTCTCTCCTCGTACATTCGTCATCAAGCCTGGGGCAACGCCATTGAAAGCAGTCGCTCCTCAGATACGTCTTTGCGATCAAGCTGTCCGGTAATTGCACCTTCACGCATCACGATCACGCGGTCGGCAACGCCGATCATCTCAGGCAGATCGCTCGACACGAATATGACCGCGTTGCCTTCTTCGGCCAGTTGATACATGAGTTGATAAATTTCATATTTGGCTCCGACATCAATCCCGCGTGTTGGCTCATCCAAAAGAAAAACCGCGACTTTTTCGCTCAGCCAGCGGGCTAAAATGGTTTTTTGTTGATTACCGCCGGATAAATTGCCAATTAACTGGTTGCGCGAAGGGGTTTTGATCGCCAGTTTCGCAATAAAATGATCCGTATTCTCCTGTTCTTTTTTTTTATTCAAAAAGATTCCGGCGCGTAAAAAGTGCCGCCGGCAACTGATATTGATATTTTCACTCACCGAACGTACCGGAATAATCCCTTCATCCTTGCGATCTTCAGGACTCAGGCATATTCCGTGACGAATCGCTGCGGTTGGATTTTTGATTGAAACAGACTGCCCATTGACGAAAATCTGGCCGGATTCACGTGAAGCTGCTCCAAAAATCACTTTAAGCAGTTCGCTGCGCCCTGCTCCAACTAAACCGAAAAATCCAACAATCTCACCGCGCGAGACATCAAAAGAAATATCCTGTTTCAGCCCTTTACCGCGAAGCTGCTTGACTTCAAAGAGTTTTTCGCCTTTTTGCCTTGAACGATAGCCATACACATCTTTAATCTCGCGTCCCACCATGCGCTGTACCAGAAGATTATGCGTGACATCCTTCATATCTGTAAAGGTTTCAATCCGTTTGCCATCGCGGAATACAGTAACCGTATCGCAGATTTTAAAAATTTCGTTCATACGATGCGAGACGTAAATAATCGCTTTGCCTTGCTGCTGTAAGCGTTTAATAATTCTGAATAATTGTGTCACTTCGCGTTCCGAAAGTGAACTGGTAGGTTCGTCAAATGCGATAATCTCAGCGTTATGTAATAACGCTTTCCCAATTTCCAACATCTGGCGTTGACCGATCGAAAGATTTTTCACTTTCGTGGTTGGCCCAAATTCTTCCATCAATTCTTCGATCTGTTTTTGGGCGATCTGAAACATCTGCTGTTTATTCAAGAATACGGAACGTTGAGGAAAATGTCCTAAAAGCAGGTTTTCGGCGACGGTCAGATCAGGCACCAGATTCAATTCCTGGTAAATAATGGCAATTTTTGCATGCAATGCATCACGAGTATTATTAAAAACTTTTTTTGCGCGATCAATGAGGATATCCCCAGAGGTCGGACTATAAGCACCGCTTAAAATTTTCAAAAGGGTTGATTTTCCTGCGCCGTTTTCACCGATCAGTCCATGCACGCTGCCTCTATCAACCCCTAAAGAGACGTCATCGAGCGCTTTCACGCCGGGAAAAATTTTGGTAATATTTTTAAACTCCAGGAAATGTTCCATGATGATGTTTAGTTCCTCCAGAGAAGAAAGTGAAAAACCAGGTTTCTTGAAGAAACCTGGTTTTTTTGTGAAGGTAGATGACAATTAATTCAATTCCATCACTTCTTTGTAATTTTCTCTGGTGATTAATTGACCTGCGGTCCAGATGGCTTTTTCAGGTTCGATTCCGTCTTTAATCCATTTGAACATGTTTTCCGCCGTGCCATAGCCATGCTGTTTTGCAGCCAGCAGAATCGAGCCGATCAGGGCGGTTGGTTCCGGTTTCTCGAACTCTGCGACAGCTTCAGTTCCGTTGATTCCCACCGCAATCGCATTTTCTAACGGAACTTTCTGGCCTTCCAACGCTCTGACTGCGCCAATCGCTGAGCTATCATTCCCGCCGGCTACCACCCAGAGTTTCACGTCAGGATGTTTGGTGAGCGTAATATTCGCGGCGTTCATGCTGGCTTCAATATCCAACACTTTCATGGGCGAGTCAAAAATATTGGCTTCCGGCAATCCGGCGTTTACCAGAACTTCCGTTGCGCCGTCGGTGCGTTCTTTAATCGTGGGAAGCTGGTCGTAACTCATGCGTAAGAATCCGACTTCTTTCAGATCCCAGCCGCGCGCGGCAGCTTCCTCAACAAGCGCCTGCCCCACAGCTTTCCCAATATTGAACGCCGAAATCCCCATGTGGTGCACTTCTTCTATTGGATTACCATCGGGGCCGACAAAACGATCGTCAACGCTCATCACTTTCAGTCCGGCCGCCTGAGCCTTTGCCACAATCGCCGGTCCAAGTTTTACGTCAGGGGTACAAATGACAAATCCCTGAGCCTGTTGAGCAGCTAAGTTGTCAATGCCTGCTAACACTTTTTCCCCGTCGGTCGCGCCGATTTTAATGAGTTCGAATCCTAACTCGTCGGCCGCTTGCTGGGCGTATTTCCATTCATCCTGGAACCAGGGTTCGTCAGGTTGCTTGACTAAAAATCCAATTTTAATTTTGTCCGCAGCCAGAACGGACGTGCAAAGTGAGAGTAACAACGATCCTGCAAGCAAAACTACCACTAACTTTTTCATATACCAAACTCCTTAAGATGCTTTGGGCCTGCGTTACTGATCTCTAAAAACCTTGTAACCCAGGCGCGCCATACATGTTCTCCCCCTTGTGACGGGACAGCTTCTCACTACGCAACAATACACGATTATGCAGTGAAATTACATATTTCACTCCTTATGTATTTATAGCAAATCCCATGCCAATGATCCCGTCCCCGTACCTAATACTGTTGACTTAAGCCCTGGACACAAGACCCAGGCTCAAAGCTGAAGCAGGTTAAAGCCCGCTAAAAGCTCACAAACAGGACACTTTAGTGTCCTTACAGCTTTGAGACCGGCCCTTGATGACTGGGCCAGGGGAACGCCCAATTTTCGACCCTGAAAGGCGGTAGAGGTGTCCTCCTCCGCCCTTTCAGGGCGAAAACCCATACCTGTAAGGAGAGCAGAGGTGGGGTTGCCTGAAATTTCGGGAATTTAATATTGCCGACCTAAATAAGTCTTGACTTTTTGAGGGAGTTTTGCACCAAAATATGTATCGCTATGACACACAACCCTGACACATGTGACAAAAGGATACAGCATCAGATGAAAAAAACCCTGCTTATTGTTGACGATAAACTCAAGTTATGCGAAACGCTGGCCCAGACCTTTGAGCAGATCGGATATCGAGCATTATATGCGCTCAACGGACGGGAGGCGATGCGGGTGTGCGCCACACAGCAGATTCATGTGGTGCTGCTTGATATGATGTTGGGTGAAGAAAATGGAATTGACGTGCTCAAGCAGATCGTGTTATTGTACCAGCAGTTACCAGTGATCATGATGACCGGTTATGCCTCGGTGGAAACCGCCGTTCAATCTCTGAAACTCGGGGCCTGCGATTATGTCAAAAAACCATTGGACTTTGAACAACTGGTCAACGTGGTGGAAAATGCGATCAACCTGTCCTCGTTTAGCATCGCATCTCAAGAACTGCAACATCCTCTCCCTGATGAGTTTGTTCCACGTATCGTGACTCAACACTCCGCAATGCTCGAAATTTGCCAGAAAGCCAAAAAACTGGCGGCCACGGATTTACCTGTGCTGATTATCGGGGAAAATGGCACGGGTAAAGAAATCCTGGCGGATTTTATTCATCTGCACTCGATGCGTTGTTCGCATAAAATGGTGAAAGTTAATTGCGCAGCGTTTCCTGAAACCTTGCTCGATAACGAACTCTTTGGACATGAGAAAGGCGCGTTTACCGGCGCGACAACGATGTTCAAGGGGGTCTTTGAAAAGGCCGATGCCAGTTCCTTGTTTCTTGATGAAATTGGGGATATGTCGCTCTCCATTCAAGCCAAAATCCTGCGCACATTGCAAAATCGGGAAATCCGGCGCCTGGGCGGACACAATACGATCACGGTGAATGTTCGCTTTATTGCTGCGTCTAATAAAGATCTAAAAAAATTGATTCAGGCCGAAAAGTTTCGTGAAGATTTGCTGTATCGTTTGAATGCTGCTGTGCTCTCTATTCCCCCTTTACGAGAGCGTCAGGAAGATATTCCTTTATTGATCGATTACTTTTTACGTCAATATTCCCACGCCCACGCCGCGCAGATCAAGCATGTGAGTGACGCGGTGCGGGAAAAACTGCGGCACTATCCTTGGCCCGGGAATGTCAGGGAACTCAAAAACGTAATCAGTTACGCGGCCGCTGTCTCTGCGCTCCCAACCATTGAACTTGAAGACCTTCCACCTGATTTTCTGAGCATACCTCAACGCCATATCCCTGAAAATATCCGCGAAGAGATGGAGAAAAATCTGATCGTAAATATGCTGAAAAAAACGGGCTATAACAAGAAAAAAACAGCTGAACTGCTGAACATGGGTAGAAAAACCTTATATCGCAAATTAAAAAAATATGGAATCACAGCGCCTGAATAATTCCGATCCACTCTTAACGCTCGCGCAGGTACGCCTGAATTATGGGACCTTACGAGTGCTCGAACAGATTGATCTCAGCCTGGAACGTGCCAAAGTTTATGCTCTGGTCGGCGAACATGGAGCTGGTAAATCTTCGCTGGCCAGGATTATCGGTGGTCTGGTGAAACCGCAAGCCGGGCAGATTTTGTTCGACGGGAAGACCTCTCAAAGCCTGAATTTGAAAATCGCCCTGGAGCTTGGCATCGAAATGGTGCACCAGCATACGCTTTCCCTCAACCCCTATTTCAGCATTGCTGAAAATTTCGCATTGGATAGTACGCCGAATTATAAGCTCCGATCCAGGAAAAAAAACCTGGCGGCTGCCCGGGAGTTTTTAGCTCAATATGAGATTGAGCTCGACCCAACCATGCTGGTAAAAGATCTGGCCGCCGCTGATCAAATCTTTGTGGATATTCTCAAGCATATTTATGCGCGTCCGCGTCTCTTCATTCTAGATGAAGCTCTGGAAAAACTCACGGCCTCGGCGTTTCAAAAAATTACCACGATCCTGAAAACCTTGCAGCAGGCTGGAGTGACGATTTTAGTGATTACTCATCGTATTGACGATATTTACAATTTAGCCGATAAGGTCAGTATCATCAAACATGGCGCGATTCTGGTTACGGATGACGTCAAAAATATTGATAAAATCAACCTGATTAAAATGGCGTATACTCAGGTTTCAAACGATCCACCGGCTGACGATTTGAATGAAGAATTTTATCACCTGCTCAAATATAATGAGGCGATTTTGCGCAATTTGCCGGTGAACCTGATTGTCACCGACCAGAAGCAACGGATTAAATTGGTCAATGATTCCTGCGAGCAGAATTTTGATCTTGCCAGAACTCCTTACCTCAATGTACCCATAATGCGCCTGCTTTCAGGGACAAATCAAGACATTGTGGACTTCATTGACGCTGCTCTGATCGGGAAAGAAGAGAAAACCCTGTATCAGATACCGTTGACTTTTAATCAATTCAAGGTGATGAGCAATGTCAGAACCTTTCCGATTTACGACGGCGCATTTTTCATCGGCAATATCATTATTATCGAAGATGTGACAGAATACGACCGTTTGCAAAAACAGGTGATTCTTTCGGAAAAACTCGCGTCGGTCGGTTTATTAGCCGCTGGCGTTGCTCATGAAATCAATAATCCGCTGGAAATCATTTATACCTATCTGAGCTACATGAAGTACCGTTTTCGCACTCCAGAATTTCATCAAGCCATTGACACGCTGCACGATCAGGTGGCAGATATTGCCAGCATTGTGAGTAATTTGCAATCCTTTTCAGATCATACGCATGGAACCATTGACGATATCGAACTGAATGAAACGATCTGTACAATGCTGAATCTGATTCAACACAATGCCAAGCATAAGCAGATCAACATTCAGTTTGCACCGTATCAGCAAGATTTGCTGATTAAAGCGAACAAACACGAGATCAAACAAGTGCTCCTGAATTTGTTCAAAAACAGCTTCGAAGCTATGCCCGCCGGCGGCAAGATTTTCATTACAATCAGACAGCAGATAGAAGGCGGCATACCTTATGCACAAATCTTGTTTCAGGATACCGGCCCCGGCATCTGTGATGACAACCCCAATAATATTTTTCTGCCCTTTTATTCCACCAAAAAAGGCGCGGAACAGAATGTAGGTCTGGGGCTTTCCGTCAGCTACGGCATTGTCAAAAAATATCATGGTACCATTACCGTTGAAAATTCCGGTGAGGCCGGCTGTCAGTTTCTGATTCAATTTCCGCAAATTCAGGCCGCTGATAAACGCGTTCAACCATAAGACCCGGACACTAACATCGCGTGAGTTCGGGAGAAGATTTTTAAGTCAGCATCACGCTGAATCGTGGTGCTGACCTAACTTTCTCATCAGCGATTTTGGGTCAGAGCTTCTCCCGAACTCACGTTAAAATCTGAGTGGTCAAGAAACGAATTGCATCGCAGGGAGCATCTTATTGAATCTTCACTTCTGTCCAGATATTATCCCACAATCTGGTCGCTTCTCCCAGATCATGAATATATTCAACCTTTTTTTCAAGTTCTGGCGAGAACTCCGAGATCAAACTCCGAAGCAGATCATTGAGATACTCCATGGCAGCCGTATTCGCAGTTGGGCAGGAAATATAATTATGATTTCTGGCGTCATTTTGCGGTTCAAGAATAAAATTGAGAAACGCGTGGGCCAATTCCTTATGTGGAGCATTTTTAGGAATCGCGCAGGTATCTCTAAAGCGCGAGCTTCCCTCCTTGGGCACAGCATAACGGATATTTGGGTCTTCTGCAGCGACCATATTCGTGTAACTCACCCAGTTATGCGCCAGCCAGGCATCACCAGATAAGAGAATCTGGGGCTGTGCACTGATATACGCTTTTACAAGACAACTCGTCCACTATATTTCGGATCAAACAACACATTCCAACTATCCACCGGCTCCGTTACATAATCAGCTCGATAAGCAATGCCCGACGTTCCCCAGGCGTACGGTAATGAGTATCCATTTTCCGGATCAAACGGCTGATTCAGGAAACGGGCATCAAGATATTTGATGTTCGGAATCCTTTATCTAACAGAGAACAAGAAGACCTCCCATGCTGAGAACACGTAGCAAATTTTCTAACTGTTTCATCACTGTTCTGCAGGTCGTGATCCATAAAATTATGTGTGAACATAATGGTTATGTCCCACCCCTTCCCATCAAAAATTATCAGCAAACCTCCTTTGGTCTGAAACAAATACGACATGAATATTACAAAAAGTCTGTATGTCGAAAATTCCCGTTTTGTCAACCGTATTCATAGAAAAATAGCAAAAACAGCGATGAAAGTGCTTTGTGGCGGATTGCAACAGAAGTTTATAGGAGTGCGTAGTACAAAGGTTGCATGGGGAGAAGGGTGATATGGCACGAAGCGGGATCGAAAATTCCGGCCACTCAGAATATTTCAATCTTTCTTGCGATAAATTTTTTCATCAACGACGAGATCATCAAATCGATCCGCATATGTTGAAAAACGAAGATTTTCTTTTGCACCCAAACACAAAATCCCCTGAGGGGCCAGGCTGTCATGAAACAGTTTGATCACTCGATTTTGCAGATCCCGATTAAAATAGATCAACACGTTTCGACATACAATCAAATTCATCTCGCCAAATACGCCATCAGTTTCCAGGTTATGGTTAGCAAATACGATATTTTTTTTCAACGTGCGATTCATAAGAATGGCATTATGGTATGCGGTATAATATTCTACAAAGCTGGTTTTTCCTCCGGCTCGCTGGTAGTTCAGCGTATATTCTTTCACCCGATCCACAGGGAAAATGCCTTCCTTGGCTTTCTGCAACACCATATTATTAAAATCTGTCGCATACATCTTGGCGCGTGTATACAAGCCTTCTTCAGCCAACAAAATCGCCATCGAATAGGCTTCTTCGCCAGTTGCACACCCGGCATGCCAAATTTTGAGAAAGGGATGCTTATGCAGCAAAGGAATTACGTCACGTCGGAGGGCCTGGTAAAAGGATGGATCCCGAAACATTTCCGTCACGTTGATGGAAAGATCGAGCAAAATTTGTTCGAAGAAGGCAACATCATGCAGCAGGCGATGCTGCATTTCCGCAAAATTTTTCAACCCCGCGATATTCAGACGATGGACAAGGCGGCGTTTGACCGAGGCGTAAGTGTAATCGCGAAAATCGTAGCCATATTTCCGGTAAATGGCTTCTAATACCAGAGCGATTTCGACATTCTCAGTTTCAACAATGGCATTCATTGGCATTGAGCTGCCCCTGGCAGATCTCAACCTCTACCAAGATCATCAACGCTGGTTGAATTTAAGGAAATGCGAATTGACAATTTACCATACACACTTACTCTGTCAACGAGAGAAAGAGGAAAAAAACAATGATAAATCGTAAATCAACCAGCGCCATACAGGCAGCTCACCATTCAAGCACTCTTTTCTATAGCCCGTTACTCAACAAAAATGGTTTTTAGAGCACGACCTCCAGAGCATCGCGGGGGCCATCAGGTCGTTCTTTCTCCATTTGCAGCACTTCCTGGAGCGCGCGAATCGCGACTTCCAGTTGATCCGCAGAGGGCGGTTTTGTTGTGATTTTTTGAAGCAAAAGTCCTGGCTTGGTGATCCAGCGCACCCAGGTTTTATCTTGATGCTTTCCGGCAAAGCGGATAATCTCATAGGAAATGCCTGCAATTACGGGGATAAATGCCAGACGCGAGGCAAACTTGATGTAAAATGGCGCATCTGATCGCAGAATCGAAAATACTAAAATACTCATCACCATCACGATTAACAAAAAATTCGTTCCGCAACGGGGGTGGAGAGTACTATACCTCTGGGCCTGTTCGGTCGTCAGCTCTTTGCCGTGCTCATAGGTATAAATTGTTTTATGTTCGGCTCCGTGGTATTCAAATACACGACGTAAATCTTTGATCTGAGAAATCCCAATGAGATAGACCAGGAAGATCATCACGCGCAACACCCCATCAACCAGATTAAACAGGATTGTACTTGTTGCGACAAGCGGAAGCGCGTTTTTTAACACATTGGTGAGAAACAGCGGCAGATAGACAAACAGCGCAATGCTTAAGACAATCGCAGAGGCAATCGTCAGCACCAGCGTTTTCGTCCCAAATTCGCCCTCTTCATCTTCCTCTTCCAGGGATTGCTTGGCTGAAAAGTTGAGCGCCTGAATGCCCAATATCAATGCCTGAAATAACGTCACAACTCCGCGCATCACCGGGAGTTGTAAAATTTTCGGTCGCGACGCGAGATCTCTCAATGGTTGGGTTTTAACCGTAATTTCGCCGCTGGGGGTACGGACCGCAACCGCCAGCGCAGCAGGCGAACGCATCATCACTCCCTCAATTACGGCCTGGCCTCCAACATTGACTGATTTGGATGTCATGATTCGGTCAAACCATATTTTTTCTGGAATCGTTCAACGCGGCCAGCCGCATCAATCAACTTTTGTTTTTTCCCCGTATAAAACGGATGGCATTGTGAGCATAATTCAACTTTGATATCTTTTTTCGTCGAACGAACGTGTAACACATTCCCACAGGCACAGGTAATTGTGGTTTCAGTATAATTCGGATGAATGTCTTTCTTCATAATAGCACTTGACTCCTTCATATAGATAATGATTGTACTTTTATTCGCGATATGACGCAAATTTTTCTTTCAGTATCCCATAGAAACGGTCCGGGGATACTGTCAAGTTAATTTTGACGATTATTCAAGGATGCTAAAAACTCTTTGTTGGTTTTGGTCTGTTTCAGTTTTTCAAGCAACAGTTCCATGGCTTCAACCGGATTCAGTGAATGCAGCACTTTGCGTAATACCCACGTTCGACTGAGTTCTTCAACCTCTACCAGCAATTCCTCTTTTC
Organism: Candidatus Vecturithrix sp.; assembly: GCA_040772385.1. GTDB lineage: Bacteria > Moduliflexota > Moduliflexia > Moduliflexales > Moduliflexaceae > Vecturithrix. The sequence goes on from JAXGYF010000001.1 coordinate 3,250,768, forward strand.
TGGTACCGGAACGATCGATATCTATTGCCGGATAGATCCGTTTTTCTACCAGCCGTCGATCCAGATGCAGTTCCATGTTGCCTGTGCCTTTGAATTCTTCAAAAATGACATCATCCATCCGGCTGCCTGTGTCAATGAGCGCAGTGGCAATAATAGTTAAACTTCCGCCTTCTTCAATATTACGGGCCGCTCCAAAAAAGCGTTTCGGTTTTTGGAGTGCATTCGCATCAAGGCCGCCGGTTAGCACCTTGCCGCTGGGCGGCGTCACGGTGTTATAGGCGCGCGCCAAACGTGTAATGCTATCAAGCAAAATGACGACATCGCGTTTATGCTCTACCAGCCGTTTCGCTTTTTGAATGACCATTTCCGCAACCTGGACGTGGCGTTGCGGCGGCTCATCGAAAGTCGAACTGATCACTTCGCCTCGTACCGACCGCTGCATATCGGTCACCTCTTCAGGGCGTTCATCAATGAGCAGAACGATCAGCATCACTTCCGGGTGATTCGTCGTAATACTGTTGGCAATGGCCTGCAATAACATCGTTTTTCCAGTACGCGGCGGAGCCACAATCAAACCACGTTGACCTTTACCGATCGGGGTGATCAAATCCATAACGCGGGTAGAGAGATCACTGGGATTATGTTCAAGTATTAAGCGTTCATTAGGATGGAGAGGCGTTAAATTATCAAATAGTACCTTGTCTTTGGCCTTATCCGGATCTTCAAAGTTGATCGCCTCGACTTTGAGCAGAGCAAAATATCGCTCATTTTCTTTCGGCGGTCGTACCTGTCCTGACACGGTATCGCCAGTTTGGATACTGAATTTGCGAATCTGTGATGGCGAGATATAAATATCGTCAGGACTGGGAAGGTAATTATAATTGGGAGCGCGCAAAAATCCGAATCCATCCGGAAGCGTCTCCAATACGCCTTCCGAAAAAATTAAGCCATTCCGTTCGGTCTGGGCCTGGAGGAGCTTGAAAATCAATTCCTGTTTTCGAAGTCCGCTCACGCCGATGACGCCAAACTCTTTTCCCAGCCCGGCCAATTCGCTCATATTTCGACGTTGCAATTCTGCAATGTTTAAATATTGAGACTGTGTTTGTAGTTGAGTTTTATTGTTATCTTCACCCATAAACCAATTCTCCCATGTAAATAAAATTCTCAGCTATGTGGGTAAAAATCGGAATTTTGTTAAAACTCCGGTTTTTATTGCTGACTCCTAATTTGAAAATGCCAATATACTGTAACAGAAGTATTTCACAAAATACTTCTCTGGGATTTCAGAACATGATCCGAAACACGCTATTGGCCTGGTCAAAAACAATTGACCTTTGGTTGATATGTTATCAATAGTTCGGACAGTTTCGTGTGCCCCCCTTTGTCCCCCCGTAAACGCGGGGAAATGAGAAATAGGACGTCTCATGTGTACTTCCCCCCGCTTGCGGGGGGTGAAATCAAAACTGTCCGAAGTATTGATGTTATATAAATATAGGGAAAAAAGCAGACTCTTCTTTTCATCTCTGAAATTCTTCCAGATATTCCCTGAATCATTATGAGAGGAATCCTCCTCAAAGCAAGATGTTAGGGCTATTGATTCATGCAAGCGCACTATTCAAAGGAATGAATCATATTTCACAATAACATCCGGTATTTTCAATTGGGCATACGGTATGCTCTCAACGGAACCTTACCTGCGGTGATGAGATTCTGCTGAAAAAGGAATTCTCTTACTGAAGAATATTGTATGTTCTCGGAAAATAATAGTGGTTGGGAAAATCGAAGCAACCTAAATAAATTTCCTTAATTTTTTATTATATAAGCCCGTATTATGTTACATAATAAAAATCCTTTGGGTTCTGTGTCAAGATCTTTTCATAAAAAAAAACAGAACGGTCAATAATTTTTTCTTATTTTTTGAGGGAACGTTTCGAAAAGAATTATCGCGGTTTTTTGAACCTGAAGACGTTCCTCTTTTTCGAGAATATTCAAGAGTCATTCTCGACACAACGCCAATGCTTGCCTGTTCTCCGGATATCTTTTTCCCTGAGAACGATATTCGATTATATTTTCTGTTGACAGAATCGTTTCTTCCTTATAGAGTACAACATGTGAAATGTTAGGGTATGAACAGATGATGCTCTGTACAAGGGGTGTTGATGAATGAGATGGTCTGAGTAGAAAAGATGGGAGTGTGTTGTCAAGACCGCATTTCGTTTCTCTGGTTCAATGGCACGAAATTTAGTTGACAGATTCTAAAAGGCGAAAGGAAAATGACAAGTGTATGCCTCAACAAGAGTATACGTTTCAGGTTCGAGGAGAAGATCTCTGGCGTGACGATCCTCATCTCGCTGAAGTTGAGCATGAGCCGGGAAAATGGCGGTTAGATCGCTTTTTGTTCGCTCAAATTCCTATTGCTCTGTCTCGTTCGCAAATACGGAACCTGATTCTTGATGGCAATGTCACAGTGAATGGAGAGCAGACGAAACCGGGATATTGGATCAAAGCAGCGGATCGCATTGTGTGTACGCTTCCTGAGGCACATCCGACGGAACTGACGGCAGAACAAATTCCCCTGGATATTGTGTTTGAAGACGAACATCTGCTTGTGTTGAATAAAGCGGCAGGCATGGTGGTCCACCCGGCCCCAGGCCATTACACCGGTACGCTGGTACATGCTTTGCTGTACCATTGTCAGAAACTTTCAGGAATTGGTGGGGTTCAGCGTCCGGGAATTCTGCATCGCTTGGATCGTGATACCTCTGGCGTGATGCTTGTCGCCAAAACCGACGAGGCGCACCAACATCTGTCGCGACAATTAGAAACCCGAGAATTGACGCGCATCTATACAGCAGTTGTACACGGAGTCATGAAAGCGCTTTCCGGGAAAATTGACGCGCCGATCGGACGGCATCGCACCGACCGGAAGAAAATGGCGATTGAGCTTGACAAAGGGCGTGCGGCGCTTTCTTTGTATCGAGTACTGGAACAATATGCAGAATATAGCCTGGTCGAAGTGGAGCTAAAAACCGGACGAACCCATCAAATTCGAGTACATTTGAAACACCTGCACCATCCGGTTGTTGGCGACCCGGTCTATGGGTTGCCTTCAAAGAATAATCTGAATATGACGCGGCAGGCTCTACACGCCCGCGTCATCACGTTTCTGCACCCTGTCAGCCAGCAACGCATGACGTTTGAAACAGCGCTGCCGGAAGATATGCAGCAGCTCATCGAAAGGCTGAGGGAGAGAGGCAAACGGTGAAAGGCGTAAGGCAAAGGACGAGAGGCAAAAGGTAAAGGGCAAACATATTCGCCTTATGCCTCTCACTCTTCGCCCAGAATATGGCTGATATTGGGATTATCAAATTCCAGCTTGGCGGAATTCAATTCGGTATCCATGCTGATCGCATTTTGCAAATCGTGCGATTTTCACGAGCACGAAAAATTCCCAGATCTTTGCCTTATGTTGTTGGACTGGCTGAACATCGTAAGTATCTTGTGACAGTTGTTGATCTTCGAAAACGATTGGGCCTCTCTCCATTCAATTTGGAACCCGGGATCACCATGATTATTACGAAAATTTCGTCAGGGATGATCGGGATTCTGGTTGAGTCTCTTTCTCATTTCAAGCGTATTTCGGAGACCCGAATTCTTCCTCCTCTTTCAATCGCCGGATTTCCTGAATATCTTCTGCACGGGGTTTTGACCGAAGGGGATGAGCTTTTGATTCTTCCGAACCTTGATAAAATTTTTTCTTCATATATTCGGGTGACATTACTACCAATCACGCCAGCGGAAAAAATCGCGTTTCAATACCGCTTTACCCCTGGTTCCTTGACCAGAACGTTGGAGAACACTCTGATGATGCAAGGGTATTTAGATCAAAACCTTGTGAACAAACTTCCGCGTTCCATGTCTTTGCCCTCAGTTTTTGTGCATAAAATCACCTCCTATTATCCCGATTTTATGCCCCAAGAAGCCTCACAAGAACAGAACGATTGGAACAGAATACCAACACAGACATTTAAGGCCGGAGATGAGACGTATCTCTCTCTTTCGCAAACCTTACTTGACCAGCGTCCTGAACGAGGCACTGAAACCACTGAAGATTATCTCCGGGAGAAACAAGAGATTGATGCGCTGCTGCAAGCAGAGGTCGCTATGTCGGGAGAATGCCGCTTAGAACATCTCTTGCGCTATGCGACTTACGATAACAACGTGATAATTTTCGATCCTAAACTCGGAAAACATCTGGCTGAGACCCTGGGGGTATCGCAGACTCTTCTGACATCTTATCTGAGCTATTATACCTTGGACAAACGATCTCAACAAAGAAAAATGCTGCCGCAAGCTTTTGGCAGGGTATTTGTCAAAGCTGAACCCCCGGTGCTGCTCGCCGAACAACGCTTGCGGGAACTGTGTCAGACGTTTACGCAAGTTGATCAGGTGCTTCACGCCTTGCACGAAGAACACGTGCAAATTACACGCCGGCAGATGCGCTTCATCGCGAAATACTATCAGGTTCCCCCGGTTACAATTGCGCGAATCCGAATGCTTTTCCCTCATCTGGTTTATATACCAGAACCAGATGAACAAGGCTGTAATTCTCCGATCGCATCTGACCAGACAACGACAGAACCAACAGGACAACTTACAGAATATCCGCAAGAGTCCGGATTGACGAAGAGTCAGACGGATTCATATCATTTTTCAGGTGCTTCTATCAGTTCCTGGGCGCAATTCCTGGAGGCACAGCCTGTTCTGGCAGAAAATCAGGCGGTGCGATATGCGGCGGCTCAATTAGGCGTTCCGACATGTCGTCTCAGTAAATTCAGAAGCTATTATCAATTGAGAATTGAGAATTGAATATTGCCAATATTCAATTCTCAATTCTCAAGACACCATGGCAAAACTGACTGATAAATGTTGTTCGAAATGTATTGATAGCGAGTTTCAACGCTGTCCGAAATTTACCGAATGTTTAGCCCAAAGACCGCTTGCAGAATGCCATGAGGACGAAAAGTGTGTTGAACTGCGCGACGCTGTTATTCGTAAGATTCGCTACGGCAATGGTATTTTACTGAAACTCACCGCATGCAGTTATATTCCGGAAGTCGAGATCGGCGCCTTGGTGAATGCGATTGTGACAGAGTTACGGTGGAGAGAATTAACCCATGTCAGCCTGGCGGTAACCGGCGGATTGGGAAATGTCGCTGACGCTCCGTTTCTATCGGTCTGGTCTCCGGAAGTCCCCACCATTGTCTATGCTCGCGTTACGCCCGATATGATTCCCAGAATTATCGGTGAACACCTTGAACAGCAGAAGATTGTCGAAGAATGGGTACTGGGACAGTTTTCTGATGACACCAAAAAGTTATTGGATTCGGTCCCTGTGATTCAATATCTGGATTTCTTTCATTCTCAAAACTTGCGGGCTTCTCGACGCTGTGGCGTGATCGATCCGGAAAACCTGGATGAGTTTTTTCTGGAAGAAGGCTTTCTGGCGCTTTCAAAAGCATTAAATCGCATGACTCCTGATGAAATAGTTAATTTGATTGGCGTGTCAGGACTGCGCGGACGAGGAGGAAGCAGCCAATTAATAGCAGCTAAGTGGAAGCGCATGTTGCTTCGCAAAAAACACAGAGGATCTGTTCCTTCGCCTCAGAACCAGGGTCACGACCCCCGAACCTATCTGATTTGTAACGCCCATGAAGGCTATCACCTGTCACTTAAAGATCGGAATTTACTCGAAAGCGATCCTTTTGGCCTTATTGAAGGCATGGTTGTCACAGCTTATGCGATTCAGGCCACAGAAGGGATTATTTATCTTAATCCCGCATATCAGTTGGCGTTCAATCGGTTACAACGTGCGCTGAATCTGGCCCGTGAATACCATTATTTAGGAAAAGAGATTCTGGGGACGGATTTTTCTTTTGATATTGAAATCCGTCGCGCTCCTGGTGGCTATCTGGCAGGTGAAGAAACGTCCATTATCTCCTTTCTGGAAGGCGATATCGGAACACGACCGGTTCCGCCTTACCCTGAAGAATCTGGTCTGTGGGGACAGCCATCCCTCATTCATAACGTCGAAACGTTCTATCATATCGCCCTTTTGGTACACCATGATTATAGCTGGTTTACAGCGGCAGGTTTGAGTGATAACCCCGGCACTAAATGCTTAACTCTGGCCGGGGCTGTCGCACGTCCTGGTATTATTGAAATTCCGTTAGGGATTTCGTTACGGGAGATTATTTATGGTATCGGTGGCGGTGAATTGCCCGGTCAGTCAATTAAAGCTGTCCATATTGGCGGTCCGCTGGGAGGCTATCTGCTTCCTGAGCAATGGGATGTTTCTTTTGATCACGAATCCTTAAAACACCTGAACGTACGAATGGGCGCCAGCACGATTGAAGTCCTGGATCAATCGGTGTGTATCGTAAATCGTATGTATGACCATTTTCAGCAGATCTTGCAGGAATTGTGCGGACAATGTACGGCTGGCAGAGAAGGGATCTTTCAAATTTTTTCCATTTTACAAGCGTTACGTCAACGAGAACCAATTCCCGGAGGATACACAACAATTCAGGAATTGCGAAACATTTTTCATGAATTGACCGAATATATCCAACATGCGAGTTTATGCGTGTATTGTGAATACGCGACCTTGAGTCTTGTCACTGCGATGGAGCATTTTGAGCGAGAATTCGAAGAGCATTTGCAAAAACGCTGCAAGGCAGGGATCTGCTTTTAATTGAGAATTGGCAATTGAGAATTGCCAATTCTCAATTGCCAATTCTCAATCTTGATTATGGAACTCATTTCATTAACGATTGATGGAATTATCGTTCAAGCGCCTGAAGGCACAACCGTGCTTGAGGCTGCGCAATCCGTAGATATTGCGATTCCGACATTATGCCACTTTCCGGGAATCGAATCTTCTGGATTGTGTCGTGTCTGTGTGGTTGAAATCGAGGGATACCCCAAATTACTCCCGGCCTGTGTTGTCAAGGTCAAAACGGGAATGGTTGTAAATACTCAGACTCCTCGTATCATTCAGGCTCGACGAATGAGTATGGAAATGCTCATTGCTCAGCATCCTATGCAATGCCTGACCTGCTATCGCAATGGCAAATGCCAATTACAAGATCTGGCGCAGCGCTATGGCATTCAACAGTCGCGTTTTATCCGGCGCAAAGCCTCCTTACCCATTGATCATAAAAGTCCGGCCATTACGCATGACCCCAATATGTGTATTTTGTGCGGCCTCTGCATTCGAGCCTGCCGGAACATTCAAGCCGTAGATGTGATTGATTTTGCGTATAGAAGCGACAAACGTCAGATTGAACCAGCTTTTGGACAAAGCCTGAACGACGTAGAATGTATTGCCTGTGGACAGTGTATCCAGGTCTGTCCGGTTAATTCATTTTATGAAACGCGGGATGTGCCTGCGGTACGGGCAGCCTTGCAAGATCCGACAAAGCACGTGATTGCAATTGTTTCGCCTGTGGCAGGAGTCTCTCTTGGTGAAGAATTCGGTTTGGAGACGGGTATGCCTCTTCATCAACAACTCACGGCTGTTCTCAAGAAGATCGGATGTGCCCAGGTTTTTGACGCTGGCGTGGGTGTGGATGTCGTGTTACTTGAAGAGTCGTATCAATTACTCTCCAGGGTTAAATCTCAAAAACGTCTGCCTATGTTGTCTTCGTCAAGCCCGGCATGGGTGAAATACATTGAGCATTTTTATCCGGAACGCCTGTCATTGTTATCAACCTGCAAATCTCCGGTTCAGGCACTCGCTGCATTGGTAAAAACCTATTATGCCCAACAACAGCAGATTGAACCTGAACAAATTTTTACCGTATCAATCACACCTTGTACCGCAGAAAAATTTGAACGAACTCGTCCGGAAATGACCGTGAATGGGTGTATTGCGATTGATGCGTGTTTAACGACGAAAGAAACTGCCAGTTTGCTTCAGGGGATGACAGGCGATTTATTGCTTTCTATTCCCCCCCAGCCCTATGATCCGCCATTTGATGAGACTTCCGGGGCAGGAGTTCTCTTTGGGACGGCGGGCGGCATGTTGGAAGGCGTGATGCGCACATTCTACGAATTGTTGACAGAACGCAAGTTAAAAACGCCTGAATTTCCGGCGATGCGGGAATTGGAGGGATGGAAAGAAATTGCTTTAAAAGTTGGCGAAGAGACGCTGAATATCGCGATTGTGAATGGCACGGGGAATGTGAAAACTGTGATGGAAAAATTGGCGCAAGGACAAAAACAATATCATTATATCGAGATCAAAGGCTGCCCTGATGGATGCTCGCGAGGCGGAGGACAACCGCTTCCCTGTGTCCAGGAAACAATTCGCGCCCGCTCACGCGCTTTATATGAGTTAGACGCTGAAAAATCCATCCGCAAGGCACATGAAAACCCTTGTATCAAAGCAATTTATGAACAGTTTTTGAAAAAACCTTCTAGCACTGAATCTAAAAAACTGCTGCATACCACTTTTACTCAACGGGAACGGTATTTATAAGTGATTAAAGTGACTAAAGTTGAAAATTTTTCCTTAAACTTTAGTTCACTTTAGTCATTGAGAAACTTCTTCTAACATGAAATGTTTAGTCACCGGCGCGGCCGGATTTTTAGGATCGCATATTTCTGAACGCCTGATTAAGATGGGGGCTGAGGTGATCGGGATCGATTGTTTTATTGATTATTATCCCCGTACGTTGAAAGAGAACAATCTTGCCTATCTACGAACCCAGGACAGGTTTACGTTTCTTGACAAAAGTCTTTTGCATGTCAATCTGGTTGAATTGCTCGATGGCGTCGAGTATATTTTCCATCAGGCCGCGCAGGCCGGGGTTCGAGCAAGCTGGGGCAAAGATTTTGAGATTTACACCGAGAATAATATCAAAGCCACGCAATATTTGCTGGAAGCCTGTAAATCTCATAATATTAAACGCCTGGTGTACGCATCGTCCTCGTCAGTGTATGGCGATGTCAAAGAATTTCCAATGCGGGAAACCATGTATCCCCAGCCGGTTTCTCCCTATGGTGTGTCAAAACTCGCCGCTGAGCACCTCTGTTATTTATATTGGAAAAATTTTGGTGTGCCTACGATATCTCTGCGATATTTTACCGTCTATGGCCCGCGTCAGCGCCCTGATATGGCCTTCAATAAATTTATCAAAGCTCTCTTAACCGGCGGTGTTTTTCATATCTATGGCGATGGCGAACAAACTCGGGATTTTACCTTTTATTCCGATGTGGTGCAAGCCAATATTGCCGCCATGACGGCCGGACAGCCGGGCGGAGTGTATAATATCGGCGGCGGATCGCGGGTTACGGTCAATCATGTGTTAGCGCTGTTAGAAACCATCACCGGCATAATGCCAAAGGTATCCTATGAAGGCGGTCAAAAAGGCGATGTACGCCACACGTATGCCGATACCACCCGGGCAAAACTCGATCTGGGCTATGAGCCGCAAGTGGATATTGCAGAAGGACTGCGGCAGGAATATGAGTGGCTGAAAGGTCTTCATTAATTGGCAATTGACAATTGACAATTGTCAATTGCCAATTCCTCACACAGCTTCATGAGCAAATCACTGTATATTAGAACCTCTAATGAATCCCTCGAAGAATGGAATAAAGAGCGCATCGTCAGCGCACTCATGCGTGAAACCTATATTGATCGCCGCACTGCTGAAGTGATCAGCGATGAGGTCGAAAAGCAGGTGATCGGCTTGAATATCAGTATTTTAACCAGTACCTTGATTCGGGAACTGGTAGGGGCAAAATTAGTTGAATTTGGTCTGGAACGCGCGCACAAAATGCACACCAAATTAGGGGTGTCTTTATATGATGTGGAACAAATCATTTTACACCAGGGCAAACATGACATCGACTTCCCTCCGGGACCGGAATTGACGAATCTGGCCCTGGCAAGCCGTATCAAACGGGAATATGCGCTGATTAACGTGTTTTCGCAAGAAGTGACCGACGCGCACCTGCGCGGCGATATTTATCTTGAAGGCTTGGAATTTATTGATCGCTTGTATTGCGGCGGACTTTCGCTGGAGTATATGAAAAAATTCGGATTAAATTTTTCAGAGCTTGGTATCAAAGCCAGACCAGCGAAACACCCGGGAGCGTTAATCTCGCAAATGGTTGGGTTCACGGAAATTTTACGCGATCATTTTTTCTACTCAGTGGAATGGGATGCGGTGAATACCTTGCTTGCTCCTTACACTGAGGGGTTAAGCAACGCCGAACTCAAACAGCTTGTCCAAAAACTTGTGTTCGAACTTTCGCGCCAGTCAATGAGCCTCAAGGTCTCGACCATACTCAATATGTATTGGCACGTGCCTGCTGACTTAGCGCAGGTCAGCGCGATTGGCGCAAGCGGCCAAAAACGAGCCAAAGCCAGAACTTACCGAGAGTATCTCGCAGAATCTCAACGTGTGCTCATGACGTTGTTAGAGGTGTTGATTGAAGGTGATGCCGAAGGGAAAATTTTCACGCTGCCGCTGCCATGTATTCATATTTCGAACGAATTTTTCGACGCTCCGGGAGCTTCAGATTTTCTGGGAAAACTGGCTGAGTGGATTTTACACAAAGGCCATGTACTGGTGGTATTTGAACGCGGGCAACAACGCAAAATTTTTCGTTCCTTTATTGTGCCGGAAAAAACGCTGCCTGAGCCGCAAGAACCCTGGCAAACTCGCCATGCCGTGATTAACAATGTACTGATTAACCTGCCGCGTTTTGGCTATATTGCGCACGGAAGCGATTTGCACCTCTTCGCGAAATTATCAGAAATGATGCAGTTGGTGGCAGAAGCTCACATGCAAAAACGAGTGTTTATTGAGAAACTCCTGGCCGCAGGGCGAGAAGGTTCGCTTGGTATTTTGATGATGAAGCCCGATGGGAACAGCTTTCTGCAATTAGAACAGGCGGACTTTCTGATCGGACTGGTCGGTTTAAATGAACTGGTGCAAATTCATAAAGGGATCCAATTTCATGAATCAGACGACGCGGTTGCTTTTGGTCTGGAAATCGTGGCGCATATGCAATCAGTCTGCGAACGCCTTTCACAACGCCATCATATTTCCTTTTTGCTGAATGGGACGCCGAACCAGACGGCCTCATCGCGATTGGCTCGCCTGGATTTACGCTATCATTCGCCAGATTCCGGTTATGTCGTTAAAGGCGATTTGGGAACCGGAAAAGTCCACTATTCAGACGCTGTGTCGATCAATCAATACGAAGCCTACCCGTTGCTCAAACGAATGCAGGTCGAGGGGCGTTTCTGCCCGTATCTCGGAGGAAACTCGCTCTCCTGGATTCCGGTAGAAGGGCTGTTTTCTCAGAAAAAGCCGCTGGTAGATTTCATGATGGCGGTCTTTGAGCAAACAGAAATTTCTCAAATTTATTTTACGCCCGATGCCTCTGCTAACTCCTTGAAATTTTTGCGATAATTCCGACTCATAGAAAAAACTGCAAAAAACGACAAAACCCTCGGATTTTTTACCTAATTTTACACGCACGCTGTCTCACGAGGAGAGAAGCATAAAAATACAAATTGACATTCTATATATAGTATGTATAATTATGATGTAACATACAATATATTGATTTGCAATCAGCTTTTTTAATTATGCGTTGTCCTGTTTGTGGTAAAGATTATGACAAGGTTGTTGATTCACGCAGCGCACAAGGAGGAAGTATTGTCCGCCGCCGCCGAAAGTGTCTGCAGTGCGGCAATAAATTTACCACCTATGAAGAAATCGAGCATGCGCCGTTATATGTGATCAAAAAAGACAACCGACGTGAATTGTTCCAGCGCGAAAAATTATTCGATGGAATCATTACAGCTTGTAAAAAACGCCCTGTGTCCATGGACACGATTGAGCAACTCGTTCATACGATTGAGCTGTTTATCCGCTCTGAATTTCAGACAGAGATTCCAAGTTGGAAAATAGGCGAAGTGGTCATGGAGGGTTTGAAAGAGCTTGATGATGTAGCGTATGTCAGGTTTGCCTCCGTGTACCGCCAATTTAAAGACGCTGAAGAATTTATCGCGGAATTGAAAAAACTCAAATCAGAACAAGAGAATAAGCGAACCATAAAGCAGAACCAATATCTTCGGAAGGCCAAAAAACCCAAAGAAAAAGACACACTTCCCTTATTCTCATCATCCGGCAATTGACGATTGACGATTGAATATTGATCACAAATTTCAATTTTCAATTTTCAATCATGATATGGTTTCATGAAAACACAAAAACAGATGCACGATGTTTCAACCGGCCTTAAAGGGATGACGGTTGAACGCTACTATACGGTTCCGGGCATTCATCCCTTTGATAAAATCGAGTGGGAACGGCGAACCGCCAGTATCACGGATATGAAAGGTACAGTGATTTTCGAGCAGACTGATGTTGAAACCCCCTCGTTCTGGTCGCAGACAGCTACTAATATTGTTGTGCACAAATATTTTCACGGAACGCCGGGCACCTCGCAGCGCGAAACCAGCGTGAAACAACTCATTGAGCGCGTTACCCGCACCATTACGACCTGGGGCAAAGAAGACGGCTATTTTGCTGCCGACCAGGACAGCGAAAATTTTTATGCCGAGCTTGCGCATTTACTTGTGAATCAGCAAGTCTCTTTTAACAGTCCGGTTTGGTTCAATGTCGGAATCGAGGAACATCCGCAATCGTCAGCGTGTTTCATCAATGCAGTAGAAGATACGATGGAATCTATTCTCGATCTTGCAAAAACTGAAGGATTTATTTTTAAATTTGGCTCTGGTTCAGGAGTCAATCTTTCGCCGTTACGCTCTTCAAAGGAATACATTCGAGGCAGTGGGAAAGCCAGTGGACCGGTCTCATTTATGAGAGGCTATGACGCGTTTGCAGGAGTCATTAAAAGTGGCAGCAAGGCCCGTCGTGCAGCTAAAATGGTACTGTTGAACAGTGATCATCCGGATATTGTTGAATTTATCAACTGCAAAATGACCGAAGAAAAGAAAGCGCATGCGTTAATTGAACAAGGGTATCCGCCTGAAGAAGCCTACGATTCCATTTTCTTCCAGAATGCGAATAATAGTGTGCGCGTGTCAGATGCCTTTATGCAAGCAGTTGTAGATGATCAGCAATGGCAGACTATTGCTGTGACAACTGGAGAAACGCTGGGGACCTATCGCGCCCGAGATTTGCTGCGTCAAATTGCCAGGGCGACACATGCCTGCGGCGATCCCGGCTTGCAGTATGATACGACGATTAACGAGTGGCACACCTGCCCGCATTCGGATCGTATTCATGCCTCGAATCCGTGCGCGGAATTTTTGTTTCTCAATGGCACCAGTTGTAATCTGGCTTCATTGAATTTGATGAAGTTTCGCACACTTGATGGCGAATTTGATGTCGAAAGCTTTTTACACGCCATAAATGTCCTGATTATCGCCCAGGAGATCATTGTTGATCGCGCCAGCTATCCTACCTGCGCCATCACGGAAAATAGCCGGAAATTTCGTCCTTTAGGACTGGGTTATACCAACCTGGGCGCGTTACTCATGGCGCGAGGCTTGCCTTATGATAGCGATGCCGGACGGGCGTATGCCGCCGTTATTACCGCTCTGATGTCTGCGCAGGCCTATAAAACGTCAGCGATGCTGGCGCAGGTTCGCGGCGCGTTTGACGAGTATCGCGTCAATCGCGAAGCCATGCTGCGCGTGATTCAAAAACACGCCCGCGCCGTTGACGCGATTGACCGTCGCGATCTTCCTGAAAAAATGGTTTCTAGCTCCCGGTTCTTATGGCAGGAAGCCCTCGAACTTGGCAAAATCTGGGGGTATCGTAACGCACAGGTGACAGTGCTCGCGCCGACCGGCACGATCTCATTTATGATGGACTGCGATACCACGGGGATTGAACCGGAATTAGCCTTAATTAAGTACAAACACCTGGCTGGCGGCGGCAATCTCAAAATCATCAACAACACGGTCTCAGAAGCCTTGAGCCATCTAGGATATACAGATGAGCAGCAAGCCCGCATTCTTGAGCACCTTGGCGCATGTGAGACAATTGAAGGCGCTCCGCACCTGAAAAGCTCCGATTTAGCGGTATTCGACTGCGCTTTTCCGCCCAGAAACGGGAAACGTGTTATTCACTACATGGGGCATCTGAACATGATGGCCGCAGTGCAGCCTTTTATCAGCGGCGGCATTTCCAAAACTGTAAATGTGCCGAACTCGATTACGCCTGATGAAATTATGGATATTTATCTGAAAGCCTGGAAAATGGGGATTAAAGCGGTGGCGATCTATCGCGACGGTTCCAAACAGGTGCAGCCCTTAACCACGTCCGAGAAAAAAGAGCCGAAAGAAGAATTTCACCCGGTGCGCCGGCGTCTGCCGAATGAACGCCAGGCCCTCACCCATAAATTCAGCGTGGGCGGACATGAAGGCTATGTCACGGTCGGACTCTATGATGATGGGACGCCCGGAGAGTTGTTTATCGTGATGTCCAAAGAAGGCTCCACCATCTCCGGCCTGATGGATGGGTTGGCGACTTCTGTGTCGCTGGCCCTGCAATATGGCGTGCCCTTAGAAGTGCTGGTCAACAAATTTGCCCATACACGCTTTGAACCGGGCGGTTTTACCGGCAACCGCGACATTCCGATGGCCAAATCCATTCTGGATTATATTTTCCGTTGGTTAGCCATTAAATTCCTGAAACCGGAAGATCGTCCCAGCGTCCTGCCCTTGCCGCATCCTGCGTTAAATGGCAATGGACAGATGGAGACCGTAGAGGTCGAACAATCCCAGGAAACCGAAGATGAACGCCAGTTGAAGCTCTGGGTCGCCAAAAATGAACGCCAGGTGTTTCAGGCCCAATCCGACGCCCCGCCCTGCAATATCTGCGGCGAACTCATGGTGCGCAACGGCAGTTGCTACAAATGCCTCAACTGCGGCAGCACCAGCGGGTGTTCGTAAGTCGCTACATGACTTCTTTCCTGCCAGGGTTCGAAACCCTGGCAAGGCAAAATTTGTACAACGCGATGTACTATTTATGCGTTGGAGGATCTATGATTTGTGAGTTTTGCGAAGGAAAGACGACGAAAAAATATGTGACCAAACTACATTGGTTTCATGGAAATTTATATGTCATTGAGGATGTTGAGGCAGAAGTGTGCCAGGAATGCGGGGAACGCTATTTTCATGCAAAGACTCTCGATCAGATCGAAGGATTCCTGCAAGCTGAACATCCGGTTAATAATAATCAGGCTTTGAAACTCTCTGAATCTACAAATAACATGTATGAACCTTCCATCTTTTGCCGGCCCTTCGATTCTGTTTGGTATGTATCAGGCGTCAAGCGGCAACGAAATTTATACACACTGCGTTGTTGCGTGGTATCACAAAAGGTCATCTCAAACGCACTAATCAGGCGTTGTTGTTTCAGATAAGCGAGAATTTGATCAATTTCGACACGTTTCATAACTCAACAATTGCCGTTTGGCCTCGTCCCAGGCGATTCGCATTTCTACCGCGCCTTTCCATTCCATCCAATCTTCTTCAGCTTCGAATGTCGCTTTGTGCTGGACGGCTTGCGTAAACTGCTCGAAATTCTGCTGATACTTCCGTTCTAATTCTTGAATGATCCCCCGGTAATCCTTGAGCTTTTTTTCGATTAATTCAATGACCAGATTGATCAAAGCAGATTCTTCATCTTTATAGATTCCGGTTTGTACGAATGGGTATGTGATATTATGAAGCGTTTGTTGAGCTAGCATATCTTTCCCTTCTTTTGATTGTTGAATCGAATAAGGAATTTTGATTCCCCTGGCCGTCACTATAATCATTATTTACGATAGGTATCATGACAGAATTCGTCAAGAGAAATTTCAGCAAGCACACCATATTATGAACTTGCAGGAATTTGGAGTGAAATATCTGTTTTGCTGTCAAAGTAGAATTTTGACACCCCGATGAATTTCTATCGCGAAGAGTCCTTTTCATGAGATAATTCGATTGAGAGGTGCGACACTAAATCTTCGACCCACTGTTGTTTCTGTTCCTCAGTGGATTCAATTCCACCGCTTGAGCCGCGGATTTGGAGTTCGACAGGATAGAGGAGGGTTTTGGGAGTGGTGACTTCTTGCCGCAGCCGTTCCAGGATCAACTCCCCGGTCAATTTACCCATCTCATACTGCGTGATGCGCATGGTGGTCAGCGGAGGAGTGATCATCGAGGCCATGGCAATATCATCAAAACCAACAATCCCAATGTCTTCAGGCACGTGCCGTCCGAGGTGGTGCGCTGCGAAAATCGCGCCGACTGCCATTAAATCGTTATGGCAAAAGATGGCATCTACCGGGTGATGCTCCAATAATTCGAGAGCGGCACGATAGCCGCCATGAATGGAGGCTCTATTTTTTTTGACAAGCTGCGGATCATACTGCCTGTCGGCAGACTCCAGAGCCTGACGATAGCCGTTGAGACGTTTTGAGCCGACAACGTTGTGGGCAAAGGTCGTCAAATGGGCAATCTGGCGATACCCCTGAGCAATCAGATGCTGTGTGGCGCGTTCCGACCCGCCGATATCATCCAGATTGACAATCGTATGCGACTCGTTCAGCGGATCCCCCTCAAAGCCTACGGTCACAACCGGCAATCGTTCCCCAATCATCTTTCGTAATTCGTCCCTGGCAATCTGGGTACTCCACAGGATCACGGCATCCACCGCCCGGCTGGCGAGAACATCCAGGTAATATTTTTCACGCTCCTCGATTTCAAGGGAGTTGCAGAGAAATAAACTATACCCGTTTTCATAGAACAAATCTTCACATCCGCGCAACGTCAGGCTGAAAAACGGGTTGATAATATCCGGGATAATGACGCCGACCGATTTGGTTTGTCCGGTCACTAAGCTGCGCGCCATCTGGTTCGGACGATACCCGACGATTTTGATCGCCTCGCGTACTTTGGACCGGGTTTCATCCGTCATATAAGGCCAATCATTCATCACATTCGAAACGGTCTTAATCGAAACCCCTGCATACCGGGCGACATCGCGCAGCGTCACATTTTTCTTTCTGGCACTCATGTATGTATTTTCCTCTGAAACGACAAGGATTCCTCATAAGCAAGGATGTGTGATCCCTGGTGATGTGACATCCTTGTCGTTTCATGATGACGGGTGAACGCCTTGCTCATGAAAACTCCTTCAAAACTACAGGAAATGTGATAAACAAGAACGTGTTCCGCAACACCTTCTTGCGTATCTCTCTTCCTGTAGTTTCCTTGTGATGACAGGGACGACTGTGTGTCCTTGATTCGCTTCTATGAAACTACAGGAATTAAGAATAAGCAAGAATTTGAGTTCAGGCATAACAGGCAAAGATTCTTGTTTATATACTCGATGTTCAAGTTTTTCCTGAAATGCCCGTAATATGGTTGTCTGTGGAATTTTGAAGACTCATTTCCGAAACAACAGCATAATTCATTTTGTTCATTATTGAATACAACGTTGTATTTTGTCAAGCCTTTTTTAAAGATCGACATATCTCTATGGTTTAAAGACTTTAATTATTTTAAATATAATAAGTTATGATAATCATAATAAATAGTTTAAAATTTTTCACAATAAAATCTTGACAATATTTACAACGTTGTACACAACGTTAAATATAACGTTATACTAAAATTCTATATGACGTTATCGTGTTGTATGTGTGTGGTGTGCTGATTCAACGATATGTTCAGGAACGAGAGGAATGGCTGCCCGATCTTTGCGGTGGGGCAGCGGCATTCGCCTCTGTCGTTCCCAGAGAGGTTAGTCGCATGAGTGCTAAAAGAATTTTTGCTGTAATATTGGCGTTGTCATTATTACTCGTGTCTGCCGCCTCGGCTGAGGTTACATTACAGGTCTGGAATCGGAACGGGTTGATGGGGGACATTGTGAATGCCTTTAATGCCAAAATGGAAGCCGAAGGCAAGGCGATTAAAGCTGAATTCACGCTGGTGCCTTATGAAGAGCAGCAAGTCAAATTTATTACGGCCCTGTCAGCGCAAACGGCTCCGGACGTTTATGGATTGGATCTGATCAATTTCCCATATTTCAACTCGATTGGCGCGTTTGCTGACATTACCGAGAAGGTGAATGCTTTGCCGTTTAAGGATCAGTTTAATCCTGGTATGGCGCGTGAAGGCATCTGGGAGGGGAAGATTTACGCGGTGCCGCTCTACAATGATAATTCGGCCTTGTTCTACAATAAGAAACTATTTGCAGAAGCCGGATTGACCGAATCGCCGAAAACTTGGGCCCAGGTGAAAGAATACGCGGAGAAACTCACGCAAGGCGATCAGTACGGCATTACGTTCTGCGGCGCAGTCTCAGGGAACACCGCATTCACCTGGACGCCGCATTTATGGATGAATGGTGGGGATGTGGGCACAGAAGAAAACGCCGCCCGCACCACAATCACCTTGAATTCCAGAGAAGCTGAAGAAGCTCTGCAATACTGGGCTGATTTAGCGAAATTTGCCCCGGATGGCGCGCCGACCTATACTTACGCCGATTACTACAACGGTTTTATTTCTGAAAAGGTCGGGATGATCTTTGGCGGAAGCTGGCATATCGCTGCCATGTCGAACGATAAACCGCTGCTCGATTTTGGCGTGGCTCTGTTCCCGACGCCCAAAGAAGGTCAGCCATCGAGTTCCTTTATGGGCGGCGACAATATCGGTATCTGTTCCCAGACCAAATATTTCGAGGAAGCCTGGGAATTCGTGAACTTTGCTGTATCGGAAGAAGCGCAGTTAGATATTATCGCAAAAGCCAATACCGTTCCCGGCCGACTGGATCTTGCTAACAACAACGAATATTTTGATGAAGATCCGCGTTACTATGTGTTTGCCGAGGCTGGCAAGGTAGGCAAAGCTCCCTATACAACGAAATGGGTGGAAGAAACCAATATTCTCGGCGCGATGATTACGGAAGCCTTAGCCACCAAAGGGGAACAGTCCGTGAAACCGATTCTGGAAAAAGCTGCGCAAGAGATGGAAGCGTTGTGGAAGTAAACACAAGATATGGTTGAATCTTGAAAGATTTCTATAGCCCCCCCTCCCAGGGCTGTTAAGTTCTCGCGGGGAAAAGCTGTGACCCCCCTTTTATTCCCACTGCAAGCGGGGGAAACGGATCGCCTTCCCCCGCTTGCGGGGGACTGAGGGGGTAGAACTTAACAGCCCTGCTCACCCCTCCTCAGGTGGCTGACAAGGGTAGGTATCGCGTCCAGTCCAGTCTGGCGATCAATCGCCAGTCTCTAAGCTGAAGGACGCTGAAGCGCCCTGCGGAATTCAACAGCGGGCTTTAGCCTGCTTCGGCTTTGAGGTCGGTCATTGATGACCGGGTACCAGGGTGTCCGAGCAACATACCTGCCCCTGTCGGTTCCCAGGTGGGGAGAGACTTTTCCCTTCTCCTTCAAAGAGGGGGCAGAGGGTGAGGTCAAATCTGTCAGGTTTCAACCCTCAGATCATGAAACTGTTATTCAAATCGCTGCAAAAAAACGCCTGGGCCTATCTCTTCATACTGCCGGCCTGCACGTTGATTGTCGTGTTTTTTGTGTTTCCTTTGGGTTGGAATCTGCTGTTATCCGTGTCGGAATGGGATTTGCTTAAGAATACCGGGCGCTTTGTCGGTTTGAAGAATTATCAAGTAATTTTTCAACAGACCGTCTTTCAGAAATCGCTCGTCAATACCTCCGTCTATACACTCATTGTCGTGCCGCTGTTGATCGGGCTTGGCATGCTCATGGCCTTACTCATTTCGCAAAATATGCGCGGGATCAGTCTGTTTCGGGCGATTTATTTCATCCCCTGGGTTATTCCCTGGGTCGCGGCAGGTTTAATCTGGCGTTTCATGTATAACGACATCTATGGCGTCATTAACTATTTGCTTCGCAGCAGCGGCCTGATCCAACAATCCATCCAATTTTTCAACAACCGCTGGGTGGCGATTGGTTCGGTGACTGCCATGGTGTTATGGAAAGCCGCCGGGTTCACGATGGTCATTTTGTTAGGCGGCTTAAAAGGGATTCCTGATCAACTCTATGAAGCGGCTTCAATTGATGGGGCCAGCCCGCGCCAGCAATTCTGGTATATCACCTTGCCCCTGATGCGTCCGGCGGTTGCTACCGCAGCGATTCTGGCGGTGAATGGTTCGTATCTGGCGTTCGATCACTTCTTTGTGATGACCAACGGCGCGCCGGCCAATACCACGGAAACGATCTTGACCTGGACCTATAAAGTGACCTTTAAACAGTTCCATTTAGGCTATGGCGCAGCAATGTCCATCGTGTTATTAGCCATTACCGGAATTTTAGCTGCCTTACAAATCCGCTATTTCAAACTGCTGAAAATCTAAAGGGGGAATCAATGATGACGCCTCAAACTGTATATCAAACCACTCCGCGTCCTACAGCGCAATGGGCAAAAACTTTCCGGCGGCGGTGGCATCTTTATGCTTTAAATCTGGTATTGCTCTTTATTCTGATTCTGCCCTTTTACTGGACGATCATCTCATCGCTCAAACCGGAGCAGGATATTGTTACCTATCCGCCGGGCTTTACGCCAAATCCCTGGACCCTGGAACACTATGCGAAACTGCTCGCGAACCCCGACACTCGCATCATGATCTGGAATAGCTTGCTGGTCGCGCTTGGAACCGTCTGTCTGGTGTCGTTTTGCGCGGCGACAGCCGGGTTTGCGGTGGCGAAAATCGAGTTTTCAGGGCGAAAGTTTCTCTTTGCCCTGATCATTATGGCTATGCTGCTGCCCTTTCAATCTATTGTGGTGCCGCTCTTTTTGGAAATGAAGTTTTTCCGGCTGCTCAATACGCGTCTGGCGTTGGTGCTGATTAGCTCGACGTTTCAATTGCCCTTAGGACTGTTGATTATGAAGAATTCTTTTGCCGCATTACCCCGTGAACTGATGGAATCAGCGCAGATTGACGGGTGCAGTTATGTGCAGGCGTTCTGGCGCATCATGCTGCCGAATGTGAAAATTGGCATCGCCACGGTAGCGATTTTTACATCAGCAACGGTCTGGAACGATTTTCTGCCCGCACTGGTATTTATGACCACCAAGAATAAATACACGCTGCCGGTTGGTCTGTCAATGTCGTATCAGCCGCCGTTTCAGGTCTATTGGGGACCGGTGATGGCTTTGTCTGTGATGACGTTTGTCCCGACCTTACTTTTGTTTTTGTTCACGCAGCGCTATTTTATCGCCGGCGTATCAGCCGGGGCGTTGTCAGCAGAGTAAACGAAAGGCGACAAGGAGTCGCCATGCTCGTAGTTCTGCCTTCAGGCAGCCCGCTCCTGCCTGTGGCAGACAGGAAAGCGGGAACTACGAGCGCATACACATCATGAAAATTTCATTTACAAAGGAGTTGACATGAGCAGGCTGCTCACCTGGTATGATGAAACTGGATGCAGAAATCCTTGCTTATGGGTAATCCTTGTAGTTTCATAGGAGGAGAACATGTTGTATCGTAACGTAAAACTGCAATGTATCGGCATACTTGTGTTGTCTGTTCTGATGCTTTGGCAAGTGGGACTGGCGAATGCCGCGCCCAAAGTTTTGGTGATTAAAGATGTGGATGTCAAAGCCGAAACTGCGGTTTTTGATATTTTGAAAGAAGCTTTTCCGATGGAAGTGAATGTGATTGCCTGGAATCAATTGGAAGCCGAAGATTTGACGACCTACAACGCCCTGATTGTCGGCAGCCGGTTTTCAGAGAAAACGATTAATGGGCTGAGCGCATACGGTCCAAAAATTATCCAGGCTGTCCGGGAAAATGGCTTGGGCTTTTTGAGCCTGAATAATTACATTTTCTTTAAAGATGGCGTGACCCCTGAAAAATGGACCCAGGTGCAGCTCCGTTCGGTGCTGCCGCGCCATTCCGACGATCCGCGCGAACCTATCTATCAAAAACTCTACCGCATCTTTGATGGACACTTAGCAACCGCGCCGTTTAACATTGCCAACCCGGGCAAAACCGAGTTCACCGATTTTCTCGGCGCCAACTATCGCGCGGTTCCGCCCCGCACGATTTACGCCAATCCCATTCCACTGGGGAAGACGCTGGAAACCATCTTGCCCGAATACCTGAAAACCTCGAGCTTGCCTGCCTTCGGCTATATTGGCAATGTGAATTACGAACACTGGCAGGTGATCATCGAAGCTGAATTCCGCGGAACTCCGCAGGCCGTGCTGCTTACAGCGCTGGATGGCAAAGGCCGGGTCGCCCTTTCGACCCTGTTTTTAGACCATGATGCGGCTGTGGCAAAGAATGAAGCGGCGAAAAATGTCTATCTTGAAGTACTGAAATGGATTACCGATGCCAACTGAAGGATCTTAAATAACTCCTGCTTTGTCAATATTTGACTGACAGGTTTGTAGTTCCGCCTTTAGGCGGCATTCCGCGCTAAAGCGCGAACTACGAACCCGTCAATATAACCTTGACAAAATACCGCGATGCAAACTTTACATTCTATCCCGTTCAACAGGGTAACAATCCGTGATCGCTTTTGGGAACCCAGGATTCGCCGCAATCGTGAAGTCTCGATTCCGGCCATTTATCAACTCTGTGAAGACACCGGTCGGCTCGCCATGCTCCATAAAGGCTGGAAACCTGCGCCGGGCCAGGAAGCGCACTTCTTCTGGGATTCGGATGTCGCCAAATGGCTGGAGGCTGCCAGTTATTCATTGGCGACGCACCCTGATCCGGCTCTGGAACAGCAGGTTGAGGCGGTCATCGATCTTTTTGTCAAGCTCCAGGAGCCGGACGGCTACGTCAATTCCTATTTTATTAATATCGCGCCGGAATACCGTTGGAAAAATTTGAGTTTTTTCCATGAACTTTACTGCGCCGGACATCTCATTGAAGCCGGCGTCGCCCATTTTCAAACTACCGGCAGACCTGCGCTGTTACATGTCGCCCGGCGCTGCGCCGACCACATCTATGATGTTTTTGGTCCTGGTAAACGGGTGGGAATACCCGGTCATCAGGAAATTGAATTGGCGCTGGTGAAACTGTTTCGCGCGACCGGCGATTCACGCTACCTGGAACTGAGTCAATTATTTCTGGATCGACGGGGAACTACAACGGTGTTTCAAGATGAAGGCCGGAATTTGCCGCCCATCGTGGCGCAATGGTATCGCCAATTTTACGGTGAAGGCGAAAATTTCACGACCGCCTATTGTCAAGATCATCTCCCGGTACGTCAGCAAACGAAAGCAGTGGGGCACGCGGTACGAGCCATGTATATGTACAGCGCCATGGCGGATGTGGCATACGAAACGGGAGAACCGGAACTCAGCGCAGCGTTGCGCCGCTTATGGGAAAATGTCTGTTATCGCCAGATGTACGTCACGAGCGGGATTGGTCCATCCCGAAGGAAGAAAGGCACAGCAGATGATTTTGAAGGCTTCACAGAAGATTATGATCTGCCAAATCTGACCGCCTATGCCGAAACCTGCGCCGCCATTGGCATGATCTTCTGGAATCATCGTCTGTTCCATTTAGAGCCGCATCGTCGGTATATGGACATAATCGAACGCGAACTGTATAATGGCGCGATCTGCGGCGTTTCACTGGATGGTACACATTTTTTTTATGAAAATCCGCTCCAAAGCAAAGGCGATCATCATCGCCAGACCTGGTATTCAGTTGCCTGTTGTCCGCCTAACCTGGCCCGCTTGCTAGCGTCGTTAGGACACTATATTTACTCGCAGGCCGAACGCGAGGTGTTTGTCAACTTGTACATTCAAAACGACGTGCGCCTGAACATCGGGGAACAGTCAGTGTTATTACAGCAGCAGACCAATTATCCCTGGGAAGAAACGGTCCGGTTGACGGTTCAGGCCGATCAACCTACAAAATTTACCTTGCACCTGCGCCTGCCGGAATGGTGCCGCCGCGCGGAACTCCTCGTCAATGACAGTCCTGTTGATGTCGCCCGCGCTGTTAACCCCAATGGCTATATTGGCCTTGAACGCGAATGGAACTCAGGCGATCAGATCACACTCACCCTGACCATGCCGGTCGAGCAAATTGAAACTCATCCGGCTGTGGCGGATAATATTGGCTGCGTGGCTTTACAGCGCGGCCCGGTGGTGTATTGCCTGGAACAATGCGATCACACGGTTCCGCTGCACTGCATCGTCTTGCCTCGCGAAGCGCAGTTTACAACGCACTTTGAACCGGACCTGTTGCACGGCGTAACCATCCTGAAAGCCGTCGGATTAGCGGCGACAGAACAACATCCGACGCATCGGCTCTACCGGCAAGATCCGTCACTCGCCTATCAACCCTGCCCGATCACCGCGATCCCCTATTATGCCTGGGATAATCGCCAACCCGGGGCCATGCGGGTGTGGATTCGATCCGGCGTTTCCGCTCACTCAACAGAATGAAACTACTAAGGATTTGGTGTAGGAAGAATTTTCAGAGGCAGGGTTCAGTGGCACGCCGACCAGTTCGCCGTCAGGAATCCTTCCTACACAACATCCTTGTAGTTTCAAAAGAGTGAACAATGTCTAAATTCTATTGACAGAAACTGCGCATAGCTGTATTTTTAGAAAGAAAAAACAGCAGAGGAACCTATGAAAATTGCAGGATTTATCTGATATGGCAAAAAATAAGATGATCCGTGAACCATTACCCGAAACCTTACGACGATTGCGGAAACTGCTGCCTTTTGGGATACGCATAGTCTGGCTGATGATGAAGATTTACAGCTGAAAAAGAATTATCCGCCAGTATTGATCACATCGCGTCTATGTAAGGTGTTTTAGCGGAAACGTTATTACGGATTGGGTGAAGATATCCATTGAATTCTCGAATCTGCTGTAGTGACGTGAAACGGAGGTCATCATGAAACGGGATGCATTGTTGAATAGAGTGAAACACGCGATCAATTCTGTTGATAGACAAGCCAAAATCATCCTCTATGGCTCCCGCGCGCGAGGGGATTTTGACAACGATTCCGATTGGGATTTGCTGGTGTTGCTGCCGAAATCTGCCGATCATGAGGAGGAAAAGCAGGTGCGGAAAAGGCTCTTTCAGCTTGAACTGGAAAGCGGTGAAGTCCTTTCCACTATTGTTGATACGATTTCCGCCTGGAACAGCGAGCGAAATCGGTTTTCCCCGTTTTATCAAAACGTGAAGAAGGAGGGGATTGTGTTATGAATGCGTACCAGGATGATTATATTCAATACCGCCTGACACGCGCCCGCGAGGCATTACGGGCAGCGAAACTGTTAGCTGATGCAAAGGAATATAATAGCTGCGTGAATCGCTTGTACTACGCGGTGTTTTATGCGATCAATGCGTTGTTGTTGAAGCATGAATACACGTCCTCCAAGCATACCGGCGTCCGCGCGCTGTTTATGCAGCATTTTGTGAAGACACGCATCATTCCCGAACAATATGGCGAACTGTTCAATTACCTGTTCGATTACCGGCAAGAAAGCGACTACCGGGACTTGTTCGTTCCCGATCCTGATAAAATTCTGCCATTACTCTCGCAGGCGGAAGAACTTCTTGATTTCATTACCGACAAACTTGCTGAATAGAGGCATTGAAAAAAGAGGATCCTAGAAAACGACACGGATTTCATGGAGGAAGGATGAACGCCCGGATGCCGGGAATAACAACCTTTGATTCTTGTAGTTACTTATATTAAGCATGACTTGTGCCGCCCTACCCAGTGATGTTCGTAATTTTATCTTCTCGGCTTCACAAAACTTGACAAGATTCCTATTTTCATCTACTAAATATTCCGCTATTCTCTAAAAATGATGTGATGAGATAGAGGAGCAATGAAAAAAACCGTAACTATCTATCAGTAATAGCCCATAGGGCTTCAAGTATTGTAGAAAAGAGAGCCTCACCAACCCTCTTATTCTACCGCGTAGCGGTTGTAGATCGCCTACGGCGAAAAATCCTGGTAAATAGTTACAAACAATCAACAGGGAAGGGGTTCACGATATGAGCCAGACAGAAAATACCTTGTTCGTCGGACGTACCGAAGAGTTAGATCAATTGCTCTCATTCGCCCGGGAAGCCTTCAGCGGCAAGCCCCAGATCGTCTTTGTCACCGGAGAAGCGGGGATTGGCAAAACTTATTTGATCGAGAGATTTTTTCAGATCCTCAAAGCAGAGATGCCAGATATCGTGATTGCCTCCGGTCAGTGTACGATTGAAAGCGCCAGTTATCTCCCGTTTCAATCAATTTTAGAGGACTTGCTTGATAGCAAAAAACAGATTAAGGTAACCGGCGAAAAACTGCGCCTTGTAGTTGATGTCGTCGTGGATACGATCTGGGACGTCGGCCCCGATATGATCGGCGTGTTTGGCATCCCCATCAAAGGCGTGCAGAAACTTGTTGATAAGCTTGGCTTACGTGGGAAAAAATCATTCTCTGAAACCATTATTCCAAAAGATTTAAGCCAGGTGCAGATTTTTGGATGGTACACCAAAATCATGAAGGATATTTCCGCCCAATTCCCGCTTGTGCTCTTTCTTGACGATCTCCATTGAGCCGACGATTCTTCCTTAAATCTCCTCTTCCACTTTGGACGTGAACTGGGCGAGCAGCGCATCCTGGTGATTGGCACTTATCGTCCCCACGAAGTTGAACCGCATTCATCGCTCATGCAGGTGAGAGCAAAGTTAGGGCGCTATGGCGCCAAAGAAATTTCCTTAGACCTCTCTGAAGACAAGCACTCCGATCTGGACAAAACCCGGCAGTTTGTGCATGAGTATCTGGTCGCCAAATATCAGACTCATTTTCCCGACGATTTCGAAAGATTCTTAGCCGACCGCACCGAAGGCAACGCGCTGTTTCTTTCCGAAATGTTAAAAAACATGGAGGAGAAAGGGCAGATTGCAGCCGATCCCTCTTCTGCTGCTCCTGCCTGGCGTTTGTCTGAGCATGTCGCCCGCATCGAAGACCTGCCCGAACGCATTGAAAGCGTTCTGAACGAGCGCATTAATCGTCTTGAACACTCCTTGCGCGAGATTTTGGATTGCGCCAGCGTCGAGGGGGATGAATTTACCGCGCAAGTGCTCATGAAAGTCCGGCAGCTTGATGAGTGGGAGTTGATTGACGAGTTGACAGAAAAATTAATGCACATTCACCAGTTGATCACCGAAGGCCGGGAAAGGGCTTTGCCGGGCGGAGAGTATGTGGATGAATTTGTGTTTAAGCATAACTTAATCAGAGAACATGTCTATGCTCAGTTGCCGCGTGCCAAAAAACGCCATATTCATGCCAATATTGGCGAATGTCTGGAGGAACTGTATAAGCCGGAAACAGACGCCATTGCCGCCAAGCTCGCCATCCATTTTTCCCAGGCTCATGTCTTTGACAAAGCCTGGCGTTACAGTCTCAAGGCGATTCAGCAGGCCAACGCCCAATATGGCAGTTCTGAAGCGATTCGCCTGGGCAAAATGGGCGTCGAAGCCTTAGAAAGAAACAAAGACGCGCTTTCCCGCGAGGAATTCACCGAAGCCTCTGTGCGTTTTTACCTGGAACTCTCAAAGGCCGAACAATTCGGAGGCGATCAGTCTGAAAACACGGATCACCTCAAGGCCGGGATTGAATATCTTGAACAGCAACTTGCGGCCTTACCCCTTGTCCCCGATATGCTCAAAGCCGATGTTTACGCTCAATTAGGCCGCTTATATGATAAGCAGAAAACCCGAACCCAGCAAGAGGCCATGCAGTTTTTGGAAAAAGCGGTTGCCATCTATGAACAGCACCATGCCCACACTCAGTTTGTTGAAGTGTTATATGAGTTAGGCAATATTTATCCCTTTGTTCCAATGTTCGATAACGGGGAAACCCCAAATAAAAAAGGTATAAATGCCCTTGAAAAAGGATTATCCCTTGCAAAGGATCTCCAAAATAGGAGATTACAAATGCTATGTCTCAGTCGTTTATTGTGGAGAACTGTTTATATGAACGATCTCTCATCTGCTGAACATTACGCCGCTGAATTAGAGCAGATGATGACCAATCATGACATTGATAAATATTCAGAAATAAGAGCCTTCAATGCGCTGTCCGGTTTTTGCCGACGACGAGTAAAGTTGAAAACCGGAATAGCTTATCTGGAAAGAACTTTGCATCTTTCTGCTCAGCTTGGCGATATTTTCCTACAAAGTGAAGCATATAATGATTTAGCCTTTAACTGTCTGGATTATTTTCCTCTGTGTGAACGTATTGAGTCTTTAGTCTATGAAGCCTTACAAAGAAAAGAACGTACAGGAACAAGGAAATATTTCTCATATTCCATTTTAGGAAATTTTTTCCTTCGTCGAGGAATCTGGCAAGAGGCTGAAAAATATCTTCAACAGGCACTCAAAGAAGTCGAAACTATTGAAACTCAGCAAGGAGTTTATCTTCGTTATTTAGGGCAGATTGATCTGTTGCAAGGCCGGTATCAACCAGCAGAAAGTAAATTTTTGCAGCGATTGAATATCTTCAAAAAATATCAGAGACGCCCCTTGCTGCTAGATTACAGCTTACCCTGTCTCAATTATGCCATGGCCGGCAAGATAGCTGAATGCAAAGAATTGCTTGCGGAATCACAGACAATGTATGCGCAAGAAAATTTCCCTTTATGGCAATGGGAATACTCCTATTATGTCGCTGAAACATATCGGATTTTAGGAGAATTCGAGCCAGCCAAGCGTTTCTGCCAGCAGGCTCTTGAAGGGTTTTTACATCATGCGGAAGACCCGGAGGATTTGATCTACGTTGCTGACGCGCGTCTTATCTGGGGCAAAATTCTTGTGGACACCGGCGAATATCAGGAGGCGATCGCCGCGCTTGAAAAGGTTCGGGAAACCTGCGCCGCCTATCACTATTACGCCCTGGGCGAAACTCTGCTCTATCTCGGCAAAGCCTATCAGGGTCTCGGCGGCCCCATCTTCTTGAGACAGGCTAAAACCTGCCTGAGCGAAGCCATCGCCGAATTTCAGCGTTTACAGCTCCATCACAAAGAACACGAAGCTCAGGAGGTATTACGAACCTTGCCATGAAAAAGCCATAAGACGCTTGTCACAATGACGCTGTGATGACTAGCGTGACCGGAGAAGCTCTCAAAATCGCAGACCTGAGTGGGCTTGTTATTAGGAGGATCATAACCCCCTCTATATTTTTATCCAAGGCTCTCAATTTTTTCTCGCAAGAATTCGTTCACTAATGCCCGGGTTGAGATGTGCTGTTTTTGAGCCAGATTTCTGACATATCTGGCAATTTCTTTATCTAGCTCAACCCAATCATGACTCCCGCTCAGATCAAAATCAAGATGGACAGGAATCAATTGATCCTCATAATCAGCCATATCATGAGTATCAAACCATTCAGCGGCTTCTTTGTATGTTTCAAAATGTAACATATTATCTTTTGCCATATTGTTTTCTTTCACGGATTGTCATATCGCGAGCGCTTATCACTAAGGCGCGTTTATCTTTTTTCAGGACGAATAATACGCTCAAATACCGCCCTGCCCGAGTCCTTCCAAAGGCAATATACAGATCCTCCCCTTTGACATCACCACTCTCGACTTTTCTGACAGAAGGATTGGCAAACAGGGCTTCCTCGACTTCTTCAGGATACACGGCATGCTTCCGAATGTTTTTATCAACAAACTGATCCAACCACAGACATTCAGTAATCTTCAACGTACCCGCTCCTTTCTGTCATGCCATCAATAACAATTATGATCATTTTTTACGATAGGTATTATGACAAAATTCGTCAAGAGAAATTTCAGTACACACGCCATATCATGAAACCATAAGGTTCGTACGATTCTTCCTTATTCTCTTGCGTGTGCAAACCATGTAGCCCTGCTGCGAGCCTGTCGAAGAGTCGTGGTTCGACAGGCTCGCAACGAACGGGACACAGGCTGCCTCTGACTTGTGTAGCACTATCTCAATCAGGTTTATTTGGGATAGCCGATGGTCTGGGCCAAAAGAATGCTTTGGGCCGGGCGCAAGTGGAGAATTTCTCCCAATTTTTGGACGTCGAATGAGGCTCGCACGACGTTTCCCAAACCTTCGGAAGCGCAATAGAGAGCGACATTCTGCGCCTGGCATCCGGCTTCAACGGCGACCCAGGTCAGTATTGCGGTCTCAGGCGCGCCCTTGCCGTCGGGCCCCTTAAAATCCTTAAATTTATCGAAATCCGCGACGTAGAGCAGATTCAATGGGGCCGTCGCCACAAAAGGCTGCATGCCGGCAGCTTTGCGAAAATCGCCGGAAGCAACGGGCGCAAGTTCGTGCTTAACAGCGTCATACAGGTACACACCCTCTTGCAATACTACATATAGATCGACGGCCTGAATATTCATTGCTGCCGGAGCGGTGCGTTTTCCATCTTCTCGATTCACGCCGTTGGCCGCCCATAAGAGTTCCGAGAGCACGGGCAAGGCGAGTTGCTGGTCTGCAAACTCCCTGATAGATTTTCGCTGCTTCAGGGCTTGCATAATCGAAACGCCTTTCTCCAACGTTGGCGGCTCAAGTTTGATTGCTTTGAATTCAGGTTGGTCCTGAGCAAAAACAGATGTGTAACAGAAGACCAGAATTGTCGCAATAAGACATAAACTCAACAATTTCTCCACAATTTTACCCTCCTTAATGATATGTCGATCCAGGTTGCTACATACAGCGAAACTCTGCAAGAACAAAATTACAACTACCTCTATAACGTGTCAAGCCAATTCTCCGCCTCCCGGCGTTCATGAAAAGTCTGGTGCTGCACCTCATGATCCCCCTTTCAAAGCTCCTTAACACGCGTTGAAACTGCATCTTCAACAACACATTATCAGGGTTTCCCACATACGCAAGCGCTTTGATGTGGTTATCAAACAGAAATTTCATGAAATTAAGGAGAACAAATTCGGCAGCCTGGGGCTGCATGAGTCGTAATCCGGTAGTATCGAGGATAGCCGTTCCTTTATGCAGCATCTGCTGCTGAGAGAATTGCTGAAACACAGATTTCAGGCGATTGGTTTTCTGTTCGTCGTTCTTCCAAAATTCCAGTATGGTGCAATAGAGCCGGTTCTTTAATTGATCAAATGACACATTCAAAAGTTCTGTGTTGATAATTTCTTGCATAGACGATTCTCCCGTTAATTGGCTAGTACACGATTTCGGAAATATATACATGAGGCGCGACGAAGAAACCAGGTTTTTTCCTAAAAATCTGGTTTCTTGTGTATAGTTACTTCTGAAATCATGTACTAGTTTTTCAGAAACCAGGGATTTTTTTTTGAGTCACTCCGGCTGCGTCAGAACTATTCCTTCAGAGAGCGATTGTTTGCTGAAGATATTCCGTACCCGTTCTGCCAGGCGTTCGAATATAATATACAAGATCGGAATCACATAGAGTGTTAGCAGAGTGGTGCTGGTCAACCCGCCGATGACAGCGCGCGCTAAGGGCGACCAGAGTTCCGCGCCTGAGCCGACTTCCATCGCCAGCGGCGCCATACCTAAAATCGTCGTACTTGCCGTCATTAACACGGGCCGCAGCCGGTCAGCGCCGGCGGCTTCCACGGCTTGGTAGAGTTCCGTGCCCTTTTCACGCAACTGATTCATATAATCCACCAACACAATCCCGTTATTGACCGCTATTCCGGCTAACATCACCACGCCGATCAGCGACATAACGCTCAATGCCGTGTTCGTGACATACAGGATGGCGATGACGCCGATCGCGCAGAGCGGCACCGTAAACATAATGATGAAGGGATCAACGAGGGATTCGAATTGCGAGGCCATCACCATATAGACTAACGCGATGGATACGAGAAAAGCAATGGCATAATACAACACGGCTTCCTGCTGATCCTCTGCCGTGCCGCCGATCATGACCGCAATATTCTCAGGAATCGGAGTGGCCGCGATCATGGCTTCGATTTGCTTGCGCGCGCTGGCCAGATCGATCCCAGAGAGATTGCAGACGACCGCCGCATAGCGTTCCTGATTTTCCCGGTAAATCGTCGGCGTCGCCCGCGACTCCTCAATTGTTCCCAATTGTTTGAGCGGCACCAGAGATGCGCCGTTATTCACCGGGATCAGCACATCACCCAGGCTCTCCCGATCTTGCCGGTACTCTGGCGCTAATTGAACATGAATGTCGTATTCATCGCCGCTTTCCCGATACCTCGCGGCGGTTTTGCCGGCCATGGCAGTTGAAACAATCTGCGCGACCGTTGTATCAGAGAGCAGAAAATCATTCAGTATGTCCTGGTTCAAGTGCACTTGCAGTTGAGGGACGCTTTCTTTGATCTTTAATTCAATATCCACCAGACCCGGGATCTTCTCCATTTGCGACTTAAACTGCTCAGCCAGGGCCTGCGAAACCTCCAGATCATGGCCCCTGATGTTGATCTCAATCGCATTCCCGCCAGAGCTTGGTCCGCTGGATTGATCCACCGAATAGGTTACCCCTGGTAAAGGGTCAAACCGCTTGCGCAAAATATCTGCGATTTCCGATTCACTGCGCGTGCGCTGCTCTTTAGCAATTAACTTGATATTTAATGAGATGCTGCTTGCACTTGCGGACCCGGGTCCCATCCCCTGCGATCCGAAACTGAGATAGCTTGATTCTGCCTCCGGTACTTCCTCTTTGATAATCTGCTCCAATTGCAATGCGGTTTGGCGTAAAGTTGTCAGCGGTACACCTGCGGCTTGCTGTAACGTCACGCTGATGGAGCCTTGATCCATGCTAGAGATAAATTCGCCGCCTAAGGATGAAACCAATGACAATGACAGGGCGAACGCTGCAATGACCGCGATCAGTACCAGCACCTTATGGCGAATTGACCAGTGCAACGTGTATTGATACGCTCTGGTCAGGCCGGTTAATATCCCTTCTATCCAGCGTTTGATCAACCAGGGATGTTTAGGAGGAGTTCCGTCGTGCGCAACGAGAATTTTCGAACACATCATCGGCACTAAGGTCAGGGCAACCAAAATGGAGACTCCTAAACTGAAAGAAATCGTCAGCACCATGTCGCGAATCAATTCACCGCTCATGCCTGGTACAAACAAGACCGGCACAAATACGACGACGGTAGTCAGGGTTGACGCCACAATCGCCATGCCGACCTCGGTTGTCCCAATATCCGCGGCTTCCGCAATCGGCTTGCCCATATCTCGATGCCGAAAGATATTTTCCAGCACGACGACGGAATTATCCACGAGCATCCCGATAGCTAAGGCTAATCCGGCCATTGAAATGATATTCAACGTAATATCTGCCAGCATCAACACGCCGAATGTAGCAATAACGGAAATCGGCATAGAAACTGACATGATCAGGCTGCCGCGCCAGTTCAGCAGAAAAAGATAAATCACCGCCACTGCCAACACAAAGGCTTGAATTCCGGTACTGGAGAGATTGCTGAGCGAACGTTCAATGGAGATCGACTGATCCATGACAAACCCAATCTCGGTCCCTTCAGGCAAGGTGGAAATGATTGCTGGCAGGGCCTTCTTCACATTTCGAACGGTTTGCAAGGTATTCGCGTCTGATTGTTTCGAGACGAGCAGGATAATCCCCTGCCCGCCATTCACACGGACATCAGAGGTCAGCTCTTCGTGGCCATCCTCAATCTGCGCGACATCCTTCAATCGTACCGGAACATCTCCTTGCACGGTGAGAATGGTATTTTCAGTCTGCGTTAAAGAGCGATATTCACTATACACGCGGAGATTGAATTTACGCGTGTTGGTTGAAATTGTGCCGGCCGGATACAACTGCCCCCCTCTCTGCAAAGCCGTGACGACATCTTGTGTTGATAAATTATAAGAGGCTAAGAGGATCGGGTTCAGATTGACATTGATCTGCCGCTGCAAGCCGCCCATCGTTGATGCCGAGGCTACGCCGTTGATTCGTTCCAGCAGTGGTTCGATCTTGTCCTCGGCTATGTTTCGCAGTTCCGCCGCGCCCAGATTCGGCGACGAGATCGACATGACCAGAACCGGCATCATTGAAGAGTTAAATGCCATGACAAACGGTTCGTTTGCGTCATCCGGCAGCGAATCGCGAATCAGATCAAGGGCATTGCGCACATCAATTTCGGCCTGGTTCATATCTGTACCCCAGGCAAATTCCAATTGTACCCGCGACGATCCCTCCATAGAGGAGGACGACACGGTCTCGACATTTTCGGTCGTCGCTACCGCCTCCTCGATCGGACGCGTGATCAATTCTTCAATTTCTTCCGGACCAACCCCGCTATAGGTGGTGTTGATCATCACCATCGGCAGATTCAAATCCGGAAATAAGGCCAGTTTGAGTTGGGTCAGGCTAAAAATGCCGAACCCCACGACGAGAATGTAAATCATGCTGATCGTGACGCGGCGTTTAATCGAAAATCTTGCTAATTGCATGGTTCGCTCTCCCTATTGCACCCGCGCCTGTTGATTGAGGGTTGTTACCGGATCGCCGTTTTTGACGATATTCTGGCCTGTTACGACGACCGCATCGCCAATGTTCACGCCGGACATTAATTCCACGCGGCCAGACGAATAAATGCCGGGCGTGACGGTTTTCATCACGGCTTTGCCCTGTTCGACCACATACACATAATAGGTTTTAAACGTGATCTGTTCGCCCAACTCGTTCACTTTGACCCCTGTCTGCGTCATCAGAGCGTTATCCGGGATGGACACCGTCTGTTCATGACGCTGCACCTCAAGTTTAAACTGCCCGAATTGCCCTGATTTCAAAGAGGCCAGTTTTCCCTGAACCTGCGCGGCATTCCCGGCTGCGTCTGGCTGCGCCTGTTCGGTATCAGCGATCGGATTCGTAAAGCTTACCTCGATCTCCAGCGAGCGTTTATCGGGATCAATCGCCTCGTCAATGCGGGTAATCGAGCCGACAAATTCGGCATCGGGAATCGCCGGAAAGGTTGCGATCACCGACTGCCCTAAGGAAATATAGGCCGATTCGGTTTCAGGCACATCCAGTTTTGCTTTGAATGTGCCGGTATTCACAATTTTAAACACGGCCTGTCCTGATGAAACCATGTCACCCTCATGAAAAAAAATCTGAGCGACCTTACCGGCAAACGGTGCTTTGATTACTGTATCTCCCTGCTGTTCTTGCGTTTGTGCTAAGCGTGCTTGAGCTTCTGCTACAGTCAATTTCGCTGTTTTCAAGGCGGTGGCGGTTTGATCGAAAACCTGTTTGCTGATAATCTGCTCTTGAAAGAGTTGTTCGTTACGCGTATGATTCTTTTTAGCCAATTCTTCCTGGGCCATTGCACTCTGGAAAGCGGCTTCAGCCTGTTTGACGCTTTGCTGCAGCGCTCGACCGGATTGGATGGCCAGTGCTTGATTTGCCTTCACCTGTTGCCCGATTTTGACCTTGATTTGTTCAAGCTTCTCGGTACTCTGGCTATACACCAGAGTCTCATTGCCGGCCTCAAGTCCGCCGGTTAATTTTACATAGCGACTGATCGTGTCCGGTCGAACCTCATAAGTCAGCACGGAAACCGCTTTTTCTTGCGGAGCTTCGGCCTGAGCAGTCTGTATGTCAGAACGACGGCACCCACTCAGAGCGAATAGAAGAAAGGCAACACCTACAATTATAGAAAAATCTTTTTTCGTCATACGATAATTCTCCAACAGAATGAATAGTCATTCCAATTAAAAATTAAATTTTTTTCTGACCCTATTGAGAATACATGAAACGCCCTCACTGTGAAAGTCGTCTCCTGCAATCAAAAAGTTTCAGGTTTTTTGATTGATGATCGTGTTTTTTACAATTTTATGGCGTCCCAGCACGCGTCGGTAATGGTGGACATCAGGTCAGCATCGTATGCGATTAATCCGGCGCGAATATCTCGAAGCAGAATTAAGAGCGGTCCGAAGGTCAAGGCACCCAATGCGTGCAATGGCAGATTTTTAACGATCTGCTGAGCTTTGGCGCGTTCGAAAAGCAATTGTAGCGGAGGCCCGCTGGTGTCAGCGCGATCTGCTTTTAACATCTCCTCTCTCCGTCGCGATAAACCATAAGGAGAATGGAAATATTGTTCAAGAAAGCTGGCATCTTTGGGGTGTTGGACTGAAAATTGAATTATCCTGCTGCAGAGTTGCATAAATTGTTCTCTGATCGGAGCATCAGAGTTATAATCTTTCAGAACGGCAGCACTTTCTTTAC
Organism: Candidatus Vecturithrix sp.; assembly: GCA_040772385.1. Taxonomy (GTDB): domain Bacteria; phylum Moduliflexota; class Moduliflexia; order Moduliflexales; family Moduliflexaceae; genus Vecturithrix. The sequence goes on from JAXGYF010000001.1 coordinate 3,287,041, forward strand.
TGATAACATAAAAAAAGAGCGCGTGAATCAGCGTGTCTTTGTCTTCAAAATACCGATAAATTGAACCAATGCCAACGTGAGCTTTTGCGGCAATTTGCGATATCGGCGTGCTATCAAATCCCTGCTCCGCAATTAATTCAAGCGTCGCCTCAAGGATTGCCTCGCGTTTATCAGGTTTGTGTGTTTCTGTGCTCATTTGTCCCTCATAAAAGTGAAAATTTATTTTGAATGAATGTTCACTCATTTTTGAAAAAATCTTCTTTTTTGTCAAGAACTTTTATGATGATTCTGATATTTTTTTGTTTGCCTGTCAGCCCGACGAACTCCACTCGAATATTATCCTTGAATAATTGACAATTTCTTGACAATCTTCTCTCTCGTGAATATATAGCAATTCTAAATTCTTTATCACATGTCGACTCCGCTCAGTGGCCGGGCAGTTGTCGAGCGGGTTTTTAGCGGGCGTGTGGATTATCAATGTCGCTCGCGGCGCGCTGATTGATAAACATGTTCTGATTAACGCCCTGGAATGGGGTAAAGTGTGTGCAGCTTTTACGAGAAACGCAATAACAGGAACGGAGGAAATTCAGCATGAAAGCATTAGTCTTACAAGAATATCATCAGCTTGTATATGAAGATGTGCCAGATCCGGAAATCGCGACCGATGGAGTATTGATTCAAGTCAAGGCTTGCGGTATTTGCGGTAGTGATGTGCATGGACTTGACGGCAGTACTGGCAGGCGCATTCCGCCGATCATTATGGGGCACGAGGCATCCGGAATGATCATTCAGACTGGCAAGAATGTGAAAGATTTTACCGCAGGCGACCGGGTGACTTTTGACTCCACCATCTATTGCGGCGCATGTTATTTCTGCCACCGGGGGCAGATTAATTTGTGCGACAACCGGCGGGTGTTGGGCGTTTCCTGTCAGGATTACCGGCAGCATGGGGCTTTTGCAGAATATGTGGCTGTCCCGCAGCGGATTCTCTATCGCCTGCCTGAAACGTTGTCTTATGAACGAGCAGCTATGGTTGAACCGGTTTCCATCGCGTTCCATGCCATGACGTTAACTCCGATTACATTAAATGATACCGCTGTAGTCGTCGGCGCCGGCATGATCGGAATTCTACTGATTCAAGCCTTGCGCCTTGCCGGATGCGGACAGATTATTGCTGTGGATCTTGCGCCGCAGAAATTAGCGTTGGCTTCACAGGCCGGAGCAGATGTGGTCTTACAAGCCGGCCAGAGCAACGTTACCGCAGAAATACTTAAACTCACCGGCGAGCGCGGAGCTGACCTGGCTTTTGAAGTTGTCGGCAACACCACGGCACTGAATACAGCGGTTGCTTCTCTCCGTAAAGGCGGGACACTCACGATCATTGGCAACCTTGCCCCGACCGTAGAATTCCCATTACAGGCGATTGTTACACGCCAGATTACGGTATATGGGTCCTGTTCTTCCAACGGCGAGTATTCGGCCTGTCTGGATATGATCGCCGCTGGCAAAATCAATGTCGATCTGCTGATAAATAAAGTCGCGCCCTTATCTGAAGGCGCGTTCTGGTTTCAAAAACTATACAACGGCGAAGATAATTTAATGAAAGTTATCCTACAACCATGATTTCAGATGCTTGAGTGTTTAAGTGCTTAAGCAGATATAAATAGAATTTTTAACTCCCACAATACTTAGACACTCAAACACTCAAACACTTCCTGTTATGGCAGAAAATTTTTGTGATTTAACCGGGAAAGTCGCTATTGTTACCGGAACCAGCCGGGGGCTGGGACAATATTTCGGCCGCGCTTTGGCGCGCGCCGGAGCGGATCTTGTCATTACCAGCCGTAACGTCGAATCCTTAGCGTCATTTCAAGCTGAAATCTCAGCGCTCGGGCGTAAAGCGGTGGCGTTACCTTTAGATGTGCGCAATTATGACAGCATTCAGAATATGGTAGCACAAGCCTATGATGCTTACGGCAAAATAGATATTTTGATAAATAATGCCGGCTGCAACGTTCGCAAACCAGCGGTGGAGGTTACCTGGGATGAATGGAATACCGTGTTGGAAACAAATTTGCGAGGTAGCTTTTTTGTGGCCCAGGCGGCGGCAAAGAAGATGATTGTGCGCCGCTATGGCCGGATTATCAATATCGGCTCAGTGACCTGCGTGTTTGGTTATGCCGGATTAACCCCTTACTGCGCCAGTCGCGGCGGCGTGAAACAGATGACCATGAGTCTGGCTGATGATTGGGGACCGTATGGGATTACTGTCAATTGTCTGGCCCCGGGCTGGTTTAAAACTGAACAAAATAAAGTGTTATACGAAAACCAGGCCTGGGTTGACTATATTATTGATCGCATCCCTCTGAAACGTCCGGGACAGCCGCACGATTTAGACGGTGCCATCGTTTTTCTGGCTTCAGACGCCAGTGAATATATTACCGGACAGACCTTATTGGTAGATGGCGGAATTTCAACCGGGGCCACAAAAGCTACGATTCACAAATCATCGTGATTTTAATTGTTTACACTTGTTGTGATAGCCTTGACAATTTGATCTGAGATGACAATAACAATTGAAAAAGATAAACTCGTATCATACACCTTTGCAAGGAGGACGAGTATGGCCGTTATCACTATTCTCAAGAATGAACAGATTACGATCTGGTGTTATCCGGATAAGAAAATCATTCATCACGTCATGCACAAATATACGTATGGACAGTCATTCCGTGATGCCTTAATGGCCGGAGCTGAAGCGATGAAAACCTATGGAGCGCACAAGTGGTTGTCTGATGATAGAAGTAATCCGGTTTTGAACCCTGATGACCAACAATGGGGCATTGAAGTCTGGGAACCTCAGGTCATTGCGGCGGGCTGGAGATATTGGGCAATTGTGCAGCCTGAGCATGTGATTGCCAAATGGAGAATGGCCAAATTAGCCGAGATGTATTCGAAAAAAGGGATTACGGTTCAACTTTTTTCCGATCCGGAAGAAGCGATGCAGTGGTTGGAAAGCCAGTAGAAAAAATTCCTTTGTATATTATTGCTTTCTCCTAATTAATTAAGGAAAAAAACATGCCTTCTCTATTGAATCTGCGGAAATTCGTCGCTCCGGAAATTATTTTCGGAGTCGGAGCAAGAACCTTAGCTGGGAGGTACGCCCAACAGTTTTCAGCTTCAAAGGTGCTTGTGGTTACAGATCAAGGGGTGATTGCGGCAGGTTGGCTGGCTGATGTGCAACAAAGTCTGGAATCTGCCGGGGTTCCCTATCATGTATTTTCGAACATCACTCCCAATCCCCGTTCCACCGAAGTTATGGAAGGAGCGGACGTGTATAGAAGGGAGGGCTGTGATGTCATTGTTGCCATTGGCGGCGGCAGCCCAATGGATTGCGCCAAAGGGATCGGCATTGTCAGTTCAAATCATGAACATATCCTTGAATTTGAGGGGGTGGATAAAATCCAGATGCCGGTCCCGCCTCTGATCTTCATTCCGACCACTGCTGGAACCTCAGCGGATGTTTCTCAGTTTTGTATTATTGCAGACCAGGATAACCTGGTAAAGATCGCTATCGTCAGTAAAGCTATTGTCCCTGATGTGGCCCTTGTTGATCCGCAGACAACACTCACTATGGATCCTTATCTTACGGCCTGTACCGGAATGGATGCTCTCGTTCATGCAATTGAAGCGTTTGTTTCTTTAGGACACGGAGCCTTAACAGATAGTTATGCCCTTGAAGCGATAAAACTGATACAACAAAACCTTGCCAATTTGCTCAAAGATCAGGCTAATCTCCAATTGAGAGAAAAGATCATGCTCGGTAGTATGCAGGCCGGTCTGGCGTTTTCTAATGCCAGCCTCGGAGCTGTCCATGCTATGGCGCACAGCCTGGGCGGGTTGTTAGATTTACCTCATGGAGAGTGTAACGCCATGTTGCTCGAACATGTGATCAACTTCAACTTTGACGTTATGCCGGAAAGATATATGCTGATAGCCGAAGCCATGGGAATCGATTGCAGAGGGTTAAACAGCAAAGAAATCAAAGACAGATTAGTTACTTCGATTTTCGCGCTGAAATACGAAGTAGGGATCAGAAACCAGCTTCGGCAGAGGGGTGTGAAAAATTTAGATATTCCGGAACTGTCTCACAAAGCGATTAAAGACGCCTGTATGCTGACAAATCCTCGAAAAGCAACGTTAGAAGACATTGAAAGCATCTATGAGGAAGCCATGTGACGCTGACGGAAAGAGAGCATATCTTCAAAGGGTGGGCTATGGTAAAAAGAAAAAGGCGAAAAACCGACGATATAAAATATGATGAGGATGATCAGGAACAAATCGAGAATATTATTGGACTGGGAAAATTTTCAGTACGAAAAAGCTATTATCCTGAGCTTCAGAAGAAAATTGATGAGCTGAAAGAGGAGAAATATAAGTATGAAAGAATTTTTTCAGACGCGTTGAGCGGGATTTTTCAGGCGAAACCTACTGGAGGTATCCTGGTTGCCAATCCAGCAATGGCTAAATTATGTGGCTACACTTCACTAAATCAGTTTATAACGATCTCAGACATTGGAAAACAATTATTTGCTGATCCGAATGAAAGAGACAAATTAATAGAACAGCTTGATGAACACAAATCCATTCTTGGTTTTGAAACCAGGTTTAAAAGATATAATGGAGCCATGCTCGTTGTTTCTTTGAACGCATCGTTACAGACCTCCTCTACCACCGGTGAATATCTTGAATGTTTTGTGCAGGATATTACTGAACGGAAGCAGGCGGAGGAAGAAATTAGAAAATTGAATGAGGAACTTGAGCAACGTGTCATGACGCGAACGGCTCAATTGGAAGAGGCCAATAAAGAATTACAAGAATTTGCTTCTGTTGTTTCCCATGATTTAAAAGAACCGTTACGGGCCGTAAAGCAATTAGCGACATGGCTTGCGACAGATTACGCACATAAGATTGATGAAACAGGACAAGAATATTTAAGCCTTATTGTGAGCCGGGTGAAGCGTTTGGATTTATTCATTGAAGGGATTTTAGAATATTATCGCGTGGGGCGCGCTAATGAATGTCAGGAAGAAATCGCTTCAATGGAATTGGTGAATGATGTTATTCAAAGTTTGGCTCCACCGCCTCAGATCACTATTGTCATCGAAAACACTTTACCGGTCATCCATGGCAACCAGATCCGAATCATGCAAGTCTTTCAAAACCTGATCAGTAATGCGATCAAATATATGGATAAACACCAGGGACTCATTACGATCACGGGCGAGGATCAAGAGAAGTGTTGGTTGTTTCGTATCGCAGATAACGGACCTGGCATTGAAGAATGCCATTACAAACGAATCTTTAAGATATTCCAAACCTTGCAGCCCCGGGATCAAGTGGAAAGCACAGGCATTGGTTTAACATTAGTCAAAAAAATCATTGAAACCCACGGAGGAACAATTTGGGTAGAATCAAAAATAGGGGAAGGGAGCGCGTTTTATTTCACCTTGCCAAAGATAGATAGAAAAAGCGTAACTGTTTAGGTATACCGGCGAACAGTCGTGTTCGCCGAAAGCAGATCTGTGTTTTCCGCATGGCTTCCTTCAAACAAGGCTCTTTGGCGGTACGGGGTTATGAAAACCTGATTTTGCGTTGCCTGTCGAAGGGGCGATGGCTTCAGTAATGGGTAAAAAAATACTGAAGATGGTTCGGCCGGGCTGGCTCTCTAATTCAATCTTTCCGGAATGTTTTTCGATGATTTTCTTAACAATATCTAAGCCCAAACCGCTCCCTTCCCCGGCTATTTTCGTGGTGAAAAATGGTTCGAAAATACGCTCGCGAATCTCGTCCGGGATCCCGCAGCCGGAATCCGTCATTTGTACTACCACCTGCGTTGTTTGCTGAAAAACAGCAATCTCAAGCTGACCTTCTCCGTTCATGGCCTGAACCGCATTATGGATAAGATTCGTCCAGACCTGATTTAATTCATCCGGATAGCAGAGGATCTCCGGGACCGGTTCGTAGTGTTTGATGACCTCGATCCCATGTTTGAGCTGATTATGATAGAGGGTTAAGACAATATCAATCCCTTCCGTGATATTCGCCCGGGTCATTTCATCCGAATGATCGTAATGGGCGTAATTTTTCAGCGCAAACACAACTTTTGAAGCGCGTTCTACAGCCATCATGATATTCTGGCTATGATGCTGCTGGCTGGTCAAATTATAAGCGGCATGGAGGATTTCAGCACTCTTGCCGTCTTGAAATAACGAGATAAACGGCAGAATGTCTCCATAGATCCCCATATCAACCAGGGTATCAGCAAACATTTCTGCCCCAGCAATCTGGTGTGCCCCAAGTTCCTGGCAGAGTTCTCGACGCAGTTGACGCTCTTCTCTGGAGGTCAGATTTTTTTTACCTTGTAACGCCTGTTTAATAAGCATCAGAAAGATGCGCTGCTGCTCCATTGTCAATCGCTGAAATAGCTCAGGCAGGTGATACAGAGTTTCCTGTAATACGCTCGAAATATGCCCCATTGACGCTCGAATCGCGCCTAAAGGAGTATTAATCTCGTGAGCGACCCCGGCGACTAATTGTCCTAACGCCGCCATTTTTTCCGATTGAATCAGTTCCCGTTGTGTCGCTTTCAGATGTTCCAGCGCCAGTGAAAGTTCCTGGGTACGTTCTTTTACTTCTCGTTTCAGGTTGGCTTTATACGCATGTTGCAGGGCCTCCGCTTGTTTCCGTTCGGTAATATCCATCAATGAGCCTTCATAATAGAGCAATTTCCCGTTCGGATCACTTACGGTGCGGGCTGAGATGGAAGTCCAGATAATTGTGCGATCTTTGCAATAAATTTCAGTTTCAAAACGGATCACTTTCCCTTCGTCACGCAAAATTCGTTCAAACATGTGTAAATCTTCCTGATTTACATACACGTGCTCCATAAAATTTGTGATCGCGGAAAGTAATTCCTGAGGAGAATCGTATTTAATGATAGCTGCCAACGCCGGATTCGCGTTGAGCAGCCGACCATCGGTTCTGATCTGGAAAATACCTTCCAGGCTATTTTCAAAAATCGTTTGATATTTTTTTTCTGTCTGTAATAACGAAAGCTCTGCACGTTTGCGTTCTTTGATTTCTGCTTGTAAATTTTCCGTCATTGTCCGTAATGACGTATTCAATACTCCGATTTCATCTCGACTTTCCGGCAGCCATTCGATTTCCTCTTTTCCGGCACGGATACTTTCGGCAATATCAACAATACGTGATACAGGATGAATGATGGAATGCTTCAGAATAACAGCAATCAGAGTCAGCGCGCTGATAACAATAATGATCGAAATGAACAGATTCATTTTCCCATATCGTCGGGCAACATCATTGATCGAATCGAGTTCAGTCTTGAGTTCATTCGCAAATTGATCGACAAAAGACCGTAATTGTTTCTGAATTTCTTCAGTCTGCTGTCCAAGTTGAATCGCGTGATCTTGCAGAGCGAGATCCAACTGTTCGGTTGTTTCTGTGGTTGCAGCTTCTGTATCCGCAAAAGCAGAGCTTAATTCCACATAGACATCCTGAGCCGAAACGGTAAATACGGTGACTTGATCCAGCACCTCGGTGATCATCTCTTTTTGTTGAGGTTTGAGTTCTTCCAGATTGGCGATGATCTGAAGCGCAGTTCTGGTGCGTTCCGCATAATTTTGCGCTGATCCGATCAGCGCTTCTTCGCCCATCATGACGGCGTCGTTATACAACCGAATCTGTTCAGTAAATGACGCATACGCCAGTTCACTTTGTTTTGCCGCAGGAATCAGCACTTCGGACACGTCTCGCAGCCGGGTTTTCATAGATTTTTCAAGGTGAAAAGATAAAAGGACCAGAATAAAATATCCCAAGACCAGGATACTGAGACTTAACCAAATTTTGGTCGCAATGGATAAAGAACGTTTCATTACCATCCTCATTCGTATAAAGTTATCGCTTGACTCCCGCAACCCGCAATCTCTCTTTCCGGAGCATAAGGCGGACGTTGACGCGTGAATGTAAAAAAGGGGCATACGATCTGTAAAGATGACAGATCAGAAAGGATTTGTAAAGAAAACTTCGATTTTTTTTTAGATTCATTCTATGTCACCGATGAATAAGAGTTTTTGTTTACAGCATTTCAATATACCCCGGAATGTATGGTTGGCGCAAATGGTGTAAGACTCGTTCTAATAGAATGCCTTCACGAGTTGGATAAGATGGATAGCTGAAAGTTGTTTTGATTGCGATGGAAAGAAATTGTACTGCCCGATCTACTGCCAGAGGCAGGCTATCCCCTTGTAACAAGCCTCCGGTCAAAACGCTGGTAAAGGCATCGCCGGTACCGGGAAAAGTAGTGGGAATTTCGTCATAGAGAATGCGCCAGAATCGCTGTTCATCGCGATTATAAGCCACAACCGCTTTTTGATGAGGCGTATGGCCTATCGGGACCCCGGTGAAAATCGTGGAATGCGGACCTTTTTCAGCAAATGCGAGTAGCCATTCCTTAATTTCAGCAAGGTCGAAGACGGAGCGATAGGGTTTTCCTAAAAGTAACGCGGCTTCGGTCATATTTGGGGTGATCACGTCGGCCAGATTAATATACGTCTGCATCCGGGCGACCATGTTTACGTCGGTAATGCCATATAACTTACCATTGTCACCGAGCACGGGATCAATAATGACAAGTTGATCCTCGGAAGAAAAATCCAAAATGAACTCAGCCATAACATCAATCTGGCGAGCGGAGTTCAAAAATCCGCTGTAAATAGCGTCAAAGGTCATACCGATACTACGCCAGTGATCGAGGTATTCTCGAAGAACATCGGTTAGATCGGTCATTCTGATACCGGGAAACAACCCATGCGTCGAAAAAACGCCGGTTGGCACCGGACAGGCCTGTATGCCCATTGTCGCCAGGATTGGCATGACAACGGTTAATGAAGCGCGTCCGAATCCTGAGAGATCATGAATCGCGGCAACACGTGGAACTGGCGGCTGCATGTAATAAAGGAGGAAAAAGTAGAAAAGGAATTTCTTACTCCTTCCTCCCGGCTCCTTTCAAAGTAATTTTTTGCGTCATTGTTGCTGAACCACTGGCTGAAAACCATTGGATCAGTTCACTGACCATATCAAATTCAATCTCAAACTCTCCGGTGACTTGCGGGGTTCTGAGAAGCATGTCTATCCGCACTTCTTCGCCTGGGGCGACATCATGCGGCAGAAAGCCGCGGGAGAGAAATGATTGCGAAAAATGGGCTTTTAGAGATTCCTCTGATGGTATTTGGCGCCAATCGGTAACTGCCAAATGCACTTCTCCGACCGGCCGTATCCGATTTTGTACGTCAGCTTTCCAGATGGTATCGCCGCTATTGAGAACGATTACTCGAACTGGCAGCGGTTTCCCCGCTTCCCACACATCTGGCAGCTCGATTTTCAAGAAATTTGCCAGGAGTTTCCCTGGATGGCGGCTATCAGGAATTTTCGTTGAGAGTGTGACCGGAAAGATTTGAATATGCTCCATAAATAAAGGGTGTTTTGTGTGTACTGTGACTTCATATTCACCTGATTTCACAGGCGGAACAAAGGGAAATGTGATGGAGATTTCTTTTTCAATGAGTAGAGGAAAATGAATTTCATGCGAATCAACGACTCGTTCCCCCTCCGGTGACGTCCATTCCAAATGAATCTGTGGGCGTTCATAGGGTAAGGGACAAAACGGAGACACCTGGGGGTGAAATTCTATTACGCCTGCTGCCATTTCTCCCGGACGAAGCATTGACGGAATAACCGGCTGAACCCCCAGAACCTGGGTGAGAAATTTTCCAGAATTTTGCCATGCTCCAGTATTTCGATCTGAGACAGCCAGAACAAGATCATCTCCAAATTGTTGCACGATTTCAAGATCTTGAGGAAGTGATAAGAGAACATCTTGTGTAAATTGAGCGGTATGAACGATAATATAGTGCACTCCCAGGGTTTTCAAGATCGTCAGCGATTTTTCTGACGGAAAGGTTTGCATCACAGTGAAAAGATGCATGATCCCTTCAGGGATAAACGCGCTACGACCATTTACCAGGTGTTTCCAATGAAATGTCGAATAATAGGTATATTCGAAATTGGCTTTAGCCGAGTCCAAAGGAAGCTCGATCAGTCGAATGTCATCGGATTGCTGCGCCAGCCAGCGATAAACCGGAGCAACGGCGGACGGTGTCCCTGGATAAAATGAAAGCGGTTTTGGTAGCGAGGTATATTCCAGAAGAATGAAACTCCCAACAAATCCGGTCAAGGCAACCCGTTTCAATGTGAGCCGGGGAGACCAGCGGCGTCGTTGCAGAGAGGTTAATATCTGCGTCATTCCCAAGGCTGCGAGTATTGTCATCGCAAAAAACACCGGCATGGCAAAACGCGCCGGAACACGCATGGATTGAAAGCCTGGGACAAGGTGATACAACCAAATGTAGGGAAGCGACATTCTTTTCTCTTGAATAAAAAGGAATGGTCCCAAAGATAATAATCCGGCAATTAAGAGCAATACAAGATAGGTGAGACGAAAAATATCGAAGCGACGAGAGTGCTTATGCAGTTTCTGTTTAAAACAGAAACTTGCAATTCCCCAGAATGCCAACATGGCCGGAATCAATCCTGGAAACAAAATTTGTTCGCGAGGAAACGGTGATGTCGGTGAAGCAAAGCGTTGACTTATTTTGCCGTACAGCAGATTTCCCTGGGGGGTGACCAGATAATCCTGTAATCTGGCTGATAACGATATGGTTTCTTCAAGTGTTCGTTGAAAGCCCATCTCCTGGTTGGCCTGAAAATATGGCAATGCAAAGGGAAGTAACAGCAAACCGATAAGACAGGCGCCAGCGAGAAACAGCAAAATTTCCCGTGGTGTACGAAAAGCCAAAATTCCGACCATTGAGTCCTGTCGTAGTGTGTATTTCCACTGCAACACGAGTGTGGCGATCAGTACGATACCGATGACATAAGTTAACATGAACAGATAATTGAAAGAAGTCAAGACTTGCAGCACATAACAACCCCAAAATCCGGCGAGAAGGCGAACGACTTTGGCGGTTGTGCGCTGGGTGAGAAACAGATAACGGGTCAGAAAAAGCAAGCACAGCGGCAGCCATTGAATACTTAACAGGTTGAGATGATCGAGGTGCGCGAAACGGTACGGCAGAAAACCGAAAATAAGTCCGCCCAGGAAGGCTGCATAACCATTTCCGGTCAACTCTTTACAAAACAAGAACATGCTGTATGCCGATAGCACAAACGACAGAAACAGTAAGAGATTGTAGGTGAGAATGGGGTTATGGGTCAACGCAAAGATCGGCAAACCTAATACTCCGAGCGCAAACAGGTGATCGTGATAAGCAAAGGTATTGGAATAGGGGAAGAAAATATTGGCGTCAAAATAATTGGCAAGGGAACCGGTCAGTTTATGAATATTCCATTGAATTACCCAGATTTGTAAGAGTGGGTCCCCAGATTGTGCTGCGAGCAGGCCGTTAGACAAATGCAGCGGCAGTGGATAGAGCAAAACCCCTGCGATCAGTGTGAAACACAATAGGAGTAAAAGATGAGTTACCAGGAGTCGCATATATCCCTAATAGTTGGCTTAATCATTTAGTCACTCACGTTACGCAGGCATTTTCCCGAAACGTCCGGTTTTTCGACCTCACCCCCGGCCCCCCTCTCTAAAGGAGACAGGGGGAAAACCCCTCCGCTTCGGGAAGCAGGGCTGTTACGTTCTCGCAGAGAGAACCTGTGTACCCCGCTTATTCCCCCCGCAAGCGGGGCTAACAGGGGTAGGTATGGTGTGCTGATGCCTCGTCCGCCCAGCCATCAATGGCCGGTCTCAAAGCTGAAGCAGGCTGAAGCCCGCTGCTGAATGTCAGAGGGCGCTTCAGCGTCCTTTCGCTTTGAGACTGGCGATTGATCGCCAGGAGACAGGGCACACGAGCTTGTCTCTCACGTGATACCTACCCCTGTCAGCGCAAGCGGGGGAAACGGATCGCCTTCCCCCACTTGCGGGGGACTGAGGGGGGAGAACTTAACAGCCCTGCCTTCGGGAAGGGACCGGGGTGGGGCTGCGTAACATGACTTAGTTATAACGTAAGTCCGGATAAGGTTTAGCCTCAGCAGGTATTTATATCACGGAAACCTCTGTTTGTAAATCCCAGAAGATATTCAATACGGTGAGCTGTTTATCCCAGATCTGAACACGAAGGCGTGATCGTAATAGCCTGTCGGGTGATCGAGTGTTCCATGTGCTATCCTTCAATATCAAAAAGTTTACCAAGGTGCTTGAGTTCCAGAAGAATATGAAAACCTCTGTCAATTTCGTTACTGACTAATTGTTCGACATAACTTCCTGTCACATTCCAGCATTGGGCATTATAGGTCAGTCCGAGATTATCTTCAATCCGTTCGTGTTCTTCCAGGTTATATCGGCCTCGGTATGAAAGACCCAGGCGATCAGACAGATTCACACTGGTTGAAATATCGAGGTAACGATAAATTCGCTCAATTTTGAGTTCGTCATTTTCACGTTTCAACGATGCGTTTCGACGCCAATTCACATTAAAATCAACTTTCTCCCAGAGCTTTCCAGTGAATGTGACATTGGTTTGTGTAAATGAATCGACATAAATATTGTAGGTTGCCCCTACTGTCAGTCTGTAATTGTCGAAAGGGTTTACATTCAGAGAGGTCGTAATCGCGCTAAAATTCTCTTTCTCTTTTTCAAAATCGTAAGATTGTGATACACTGAAGGAAGCCAATTCTTTTGTTTCTGTCGTGAGTTCATCAATATAGAGTTCCTCTTCCCCTTTTTTGAACCGGTCCCAATCGTTTTGAGTGACTTGTTTCATTAATAATCGCTGTGTTATTCCATAACTGACGTTCCGGCTTCTTTTTTTACTGCCAATCCGGTCGATTCCATCAAATTTAGGATATTCATCTTCATTAATACCCGGCTTATATGTAAATGATAGCGAAGGCTCGATCAGATGTTTTAATTTTTGGAAGCGATGTTCAACGCCAAAATCAAAAATGCGATTAAACTTAGGACCGCTTACTTCGAGCGAGGTAGAATAATATGTGCGATGAGTTGATTTGGCATCCAGGTACTGATTTGCTGCTGTTTCCGCATCTCTGGTATAATAGGTCTCACGCAGTTCGAATTCCGGGGTAATCGTGAGTGCCTGCCCGAACACATTCCAGGGCAATGAGAGCGTAGGTTGAAAATCAACTCGTCCGAATTCGAGTTCTTCGTTTTTTTTGCCTTCTCGTTTCAAGTATGATATTTTAGTGGATTGCTGAATGTATAAAGGCGTGCCAAAAATCTGCTGTTTTTGACTCGAGATACTGAGTTCCGGGAAACGTTGGTCTGCTCGATTCTCATTCCCTTCTCGCAAATCATCCTCTCGATTAAAAAGGAGCATAATAGAATGTTGAGAAAAATTTCGTGTTAAAGACACGCTTGACCCTAATTGGCTTTTTGATCGCTCATCAAGGTTGGTCGAGAAATCTTCATCAAATCTATTGTCAGAAGCCCAATCTATTTCAACCCGTCCTTTAATGGAATAAGGGAGCCCTTGTTGATGGTACCATTCCAGTCGTTTTTTTTGAGTTAAATCCGATTGATCTTTAATGAATTGTCCGATAAATGCCCCATCGGTGTCTTCGCTGTAGATATACCGATATTCCACATCAAATTTATGGCCGCGTTTGTCGTAGTATGTATGCCCAAAAGTGGCGTCCTGGCTTTTCGTGATGGCCCAAAAGAAGTTTGTGCCAATGCTGAACCCATTTGAAGAGCTATTCCCGATATCGGGCACAAGAAAACCGGTTTGGCGTTCGGTTTTGATCGGAAAAAAGAAATACGGGAAATAGATGATCGGAATCCCTTTCATAAAGCCAACCGTATGCCAGGATTGTAAATATTGTTCTTCTTCAACCTTTGCTTTCCAGCTTTTAAATTTCCAGGCAGGTCGCGGGCTATTACACGCTGTATATGAACCATTCCGGATGAGATACGTTTTTTCTCCGATTTTTTCAATTTCTCGTCCGGTAATATAATGATCGTCTGTAAGGGCGAGATCGCCGCTATAGATCATACCGCGATCTCGGTCGAAATTAAATTCCGCATGGTCGGCCGTCATCGTTTCAGTGCCTTCTTGATAGAGAACATTCCCAAGCGCAAGAGCATCACCGGTGAGTTCGTAAAATTCAACGCGGTCAGCCTGCAGGCGTGCTGTACGGTAGGTAATTTCAACAGAACCTTCGGCAACATACAAATTTTCCGTAATCAAGTAACTCAAGGATTCTGCTGAAATCGTGAGCGGATCCTCTGCTGTCAGTTGTAAACCTTCCCCTATTGCTGCCTGGACTGGTGAAGAAAAAATACAGAACAGGAAAAAGCAGCCAATCCCCAGGGGTAAACGTTTGAAAATATTGTGCATATCCATAGATCTGATACAATCGTTCACTGGTAACCCAGGTCTTTGACCCTATATAGAAAGACACGAGGTGCCATGCTTTCGATAAGGTTTCTTCTTTTCATGAAAGGGTTGACATGGTTCGAAAACGTCATAAAATCATGGCAGATTCATCTAACAAACCCCTATACATTTGTCAAGTTTAGAAATAAAAAACTCCGAACAGGTCGCCCTGTTCGGAGTGAGATGCGAGAAAGGCAGGCATGTTAACTTAATGAAGTGATCCAGGTTTCAAAGCCCCTGCTTCGCAACCGGCTGGCGTCTTGCTGAGCAAGAGATTTACTGGCATATTTTCCGACCCGGACCCGGAATAAACAATCGGTCCCTCGGAATGATTCGGAGATATACGCGTCAAATCCATAGGCTCGCAATTGATCTACGATAGCCAGGGCTGACGATTTGGTGCGAAAGGCCCCAATCTGAATTGTATAGCCAGCCGCATAAGTTGGATCCGATGCCCCATACGGCGGCGCCATTGCAGGCGGTGGCGCCATCGGCGGCATTGCCGTCACAGGAGGCATCATCATAGGCTGACCGGGGGTTTCAGGGATAATATACATCGGAGGAGCCTGCGGAACCGAAGCTAAACCCGGAGGTGGGCACGGAATTGACGGAGTCACTGGCTTTGGCGCAAGTCGAGAAGAAGCAATCGCGACTTCAAAGCGTTCGCTATCAGAATACAGTTGATCTCGATCAGAACGATCAACCAGTTTAACCTCATAACGTCCGCCTTTCGTAAACGGAAATTCATCAATATAAAATCCTACTTTATTGCGATCAGCAGTCAACACCTGGGGGAAAATCTGATGTTCGCGTCCTGAAGGATCAATAACATAAAAAGCGATGTCTTCTGAGGGCAGCGGTTGGTTCAATTGCAGCGTAACCATTTTCCCACGGGTCACTCTATAAGGATCGAGGTTTACGATGTATAATCTGTCTCTCAGCCGACCTTGCGTACTCATGACCACGACTTCGATACGTTTGATAATAAAATCTTCCGCTCCGGTTACAGAAATTCTGATTGGCAGCAGATTATTCCCTTCAAGCAGTTCCTGGGGAGCCTTGTCAATTCTACGAACCTCATATTTGGAAGAGGGATAGCGAATACGCCAATACTGGTTGCGATTCGAAGGATCGGTGACATCGCCGTACAGATCTTCATCGGCAAAACGAAAGACAAACGGACGCCAGGCTTCACCACTCATGCGCGTAATTTTTTCAAACCGATTTTTTCCTTTTCCAATAAATATCGTTGGCCCGATATTCAGGTCATTTGATGTGGAATACCCATCAATCCAGATTTCAATAATATCATCTCGTCGAAGAGAACCAACCGGCACATGATACGTGACATCACCGCCATCGAGATGATTCGCTCCTAAATGGATCCAGCCATTCTGATCGGATTGAACGTCTCCACTCGCGCCGTCAAGCTGTAACAGGTTGACCTTATGAGATGCCCAGGCTCCTTCAGATAACTCTGCCACACCACCGGTTTTGGAATATCCGGGAATCGCCAGAATACAAACCCAGATCACCATGCCAACCATCACAAGAAAAGAGGAACTTCGTCGCATAATTGATCCTCCTGCTAAAAAGATACTCCTAAAAATTCTCATAACATCTCTTTTGTTTAATTTTGAAAAATCCATCTTTTTTCATCAATAAGACATAAAATCTTTAATCTGAGGCGTATTGCAGAAATTTTGATCGCTTCTACATACCCCCTGTTTGAGCTATATAGCATTGTTCAATACTTCTGCTCCAATACTCCAGTGCTTATAAAAATCATAACCTACTATATATTCAATTCTTTGACAAGAAAAAAGTGCAATAAATATATAGTATAATGAAAGATGCATAGATATTCTTTCTGTTAACTCTTTGTTTTTTAATAAGATAGAAAAAATTAACATATTTCGTGATTTTGAGCAAAATCCAGGAAAAATCAGCAGAAGCGGAAATTTTTCTCTGTTCTGGTAAGACTCACCGGAAGGCCGCCGAAGAGACATCAAACAAGCTTCTTGAGTTTTCTATCAAAGTTCACAAAATCCGCATAGTCTGGGAGAACTTATGAGGTCACAGTAAATTTTGTTTGACAGATCTTTTTTTTTCTGTGGAGCTACTTATAGAGTATTATCGAAAATTACATTATCAGAAAACGTCTGTTGCAACAGTATCTCGACGTTCGATAACGTTTTTTCCTTCAGCACTCAACTCGGAAGAATCAGAGGGTGTCAATACAAGCACATTCACAAAGCATGACTCAGTGTCATGAAAAATGAAAAAGTGATTCATGATCAAATATAAAATCAAGCGAAGGATCAATAAACAATGACTGAAAGTAAATCATTTCTGATCAAAATGTTTGCGGTTCTTTTTATTGTTACTGGGGGGATCCTGGTATTTCTTGCTTCTCTTGCTCATATAAAAAATTCGGGTATCTGGGGAGGCGCTGCGATAGGAATCGGCGTACTGGCCGGAACGTATTTGTTTGCGCTAAAACGGACGATCAGGTTGTTCGAAAAACGTGTAAAACGAACCCAGAGAATTGTTGAAGAAACTTACGCCAAAGAGCTTGAAGAATATACGCAAAAATTAGAAGAGGAAACCCAAAAATTACAAGAGACGACCGATTTTTTACATAGTATTTTAGACAGCTCTACGGAATACTCAATTATTACCACCGGAAAGGATGGGAAAATAACCCTGTTTAATAAAGGGGCAGAACGCTTAATCGGGTATTTGGCAGAGGAAATCGTTCATAAAGAAAGCCCTCTCTTATTTCTACGCGGGTCTTCAAGTAAATCCTTTGCTCAGGTTGGCGTACAGATTATGAAATATGGTGTGGATGAAAGTGAATGGGAAGTTGTTCGCAAAGATGGTCAGGTTCGCACCATGATGTTTACCATGACGCCCATGAGAAATCGAGACGGGCAAATGTTAGGATTTCTCGGGATTGCGAAGGATATTACCGAACAGAAAAAGCTCGAACGCCAACTCCAGGATTATACTGAAAATCTTGAGATTATCGTCGAAAAACGGACCGAAGAACTTGCGAAAAAAAATCTTGAACTCGACGTAGAACGCGAGACCGCAGAGCATCGAGCGCAAGAACTGGATCTGATCAATAAACTGTCGCAAGCGATCAGTTCAACAATCGAATTGGAAAAAGTGTTGGCAATTGGCGCAGAACGAGTGGTTGATCTGCTGCATGTTACGCAATCGCGCATCTTCCTGATCAAAGAGGGCACGGAGCACCTGGAATCGTTATATAAATACGATCAACTCACGCAACACGGAGAATTGAATGCGGTGAGCGCACCATTGATCCGCTACCCTGATTTTTTAAAAGCGATTCAAACCATGCGGCCTGTAATCATAGATGATGTGAAAACAAGTGCAATGGCGCCGGAAGTGAAACGGGTCTTTGAGAAACAAGAGGTGTCGTCGCTCATCAATCTCCCGCTGCTCTCAAAAGATACGGCGATAGGCATTATGATGCTCTTGCACACGGGGGAACAACGCCATTTCACTGAAGAAGAAATCCGTTTAGCCGAAACCGTCACCAGTCAACTTGCGGTAGCTTTGAAGAATGCCCAATTATTTCGAAAAGTGGTGGAAGAAAAAGGACGAATCGAAGCCTTGCTGAATTCTTCTGCTGATGGAATTTTAATGACCGATAACCGCTTTCATCTGATGTTAACCAATGTGGTGATTGATCAGTTGTTTCAAATCCAGACGGTTGCTTATCACGGAAAGCATCTGATTGAATTTGTTGATAGTCAAAAAGATAAATTTAAGCATTTTGACTTTGTTAAACAAGTTATCTCTCAGATTATTACCTCTCCACAAAATACGATGATCGAAGAAATTGGCCTGACTGCTCCGGCCCGGACATTGAGAATTCTCGGCAATCCGGTCCTGGGAGAGGAACACGAAGTTATCGGACACATGATAGTGTTGCATGACATTACCCAGGAAAAACAGTTGGAGCAGATGCGTGACGATTTTATCAGCATGATTGTGCATGACCTGAAAAATCCGTTAGCCGGGGTGATTGGTTTTTCTGAGATCATGCTCAATAAAGTCAAAAAACGCGACTTTAATGATTTCGGACGATTTTTAACCGGTATTCTTGATCAAGCCAATACCATGCACGATCTGGTGAATAATATTCTGGAAGTGCATAAAATGGAAGATGGATCCATGGAGATCCAAAAAGATCTGGCAGAATTCAAAGATATTATTGATAACGCGATTCGCCAGGTGGAAGTGTCAGCCAGGCATAAAGACATTGCCATTCAATTGTCTATTCCGGACGATTTTCCGGCCATCTTTGTGGATCATGCTAAAATGGTGCGCCTGTTTGCCAATATCCTGAGTAATGCCGTGAAATATACACATGAACACGGCGCAATTACCATTCAAACCAGAGTGCTCGAAGATCATATCTTGACAGGCATCACAGATACCGGGAAGGGCATTCCGTCCGAATATCTTGAGACGATTTTCGACCGTTTTGCGCAGGTTGATCGAAAACATCAGGGAAAAATTTCTTCCGTCGGATTGGGACTGTATTTTTGTAAACTGGTGGTTGAAGCGCACGGCGGAAAAATCTGGGCCGAAAGCGAAGTGGGCAAAGGAAGCACGTTTTATTTCACCATGCCGCATCTTATGGCCGAGGTGTATGAAGACGCCGAAACGCTTATGATTTAAGAAAAGAACGCAATACGCCATGACAGGCGTGATCGTCCGGATTATGCCTGTCATGGTCTTAAGCAGATACATTATGACAGATAAACCAAAACTTCGAATTGAGAAAATTGACGATTACCGTTGGAGAATTCCACAAACAGGAAAAATGCAGGTGGATGGCATTGTTTATGTCACTGAACGAATGCTTCCTCACCTGCAACAAGATGATACTCTCAAACAAGTAGCGAACGTCGCTCATCTTCCCGGAATCCTTCATCATGCTCTGGCGATGCCGGATGCGCATTGCGGATACGGATTTCCGATTGGCGGCGTGGCAGCCTTCGATATGGATGAAGGCGTCATTTCTCCCGGTGGGGTCGGGTATGATATTAATTGCGGGGTTCGGCTGATGCGTTCAAACCTCACCCGTCAGGACGTTGAAGACCATATTCGGGATCTCGTTGCTGCCTTATTTCAAAACATCCCTTGCGGTGTTGGCTCAAAACGCAAAGACCTGAAACTTTCAGCAGACACCGAACGCCAGGTTCTGACCAGAGGCGCGGCATGGGCTGTTTCACAGGGATTTGGAATTGAACGTGATGTGCTGCATATTGAAGAACACGGCTGTATCGCCGGAGCAGACCCCGATGTCATTAGTAAACGTGCCTATGAACGCGGACGGCCTCAATTAGGCACTCTTGGTTCTGGCAATCATTTTGTCGAGATTGATTATGTTGAAGAGGTCTTTGATCCGCAAATCGCTGCGCTGTTCGGTTTAGAAAAAAATCGGATTGCCGTCATTGTCCACACCGGATCGCGGGGGTTTGGCTACCAGGTTTGCGACGATTTTTTACAGGAGATGTTGAAAGCATCACAAAAATATGGTATTGAACTTCCTGATCGGCAGCTCTGCTGCGCCCCTCTTCAATCTGAAGAAGGCCGACGCTATTTTGCGGCCATGGCGTGTGCCGCCAACTACGCGTTTACAAACCGCCAGATCATTACTCATTGGGTACGAGAAACTTTTGAACAGGTGTTAGAACGAACGCCTAACGATTTGCAACTGGATCTGGTCTATGATGTCGCTCATAATATCGCCAAATTTGAAACCCATCTTGTTGATGGAAAAGAACGGAAGGTCTGCGTCCACCGGAAAGGCGCGACACGCGCATTTCCTCCAGGACATCCGGCCATTCCGGAAGCCTATCGCGCGAGTGGGCAGCCTGTCCTGATTCCCGGAGACATGGGACGCTGTTCGTATGTGCTGGCAGGCGCGGAGAAGGCAATGAGCGAAACTTTTGGCAGCACCTGTCACGGCGCTGGCCGGATGCTCAGCCGCAGCGCAGCGAAAAAACAGGCAAAAGGCAGAGCGATCTGGCGCGAAATGGAAGATCAAGGCGTGATTGTTCGTTCTGACGGACGTGCTACCCTGGCCGAAGAAATGCCGGAAGCCTACAAAGACGTCTCGGAGGTCGTTGATGTCGTGCATCAGTCCGACATTAGTCGTAAAGTGGTCAAACTTCGACCGCTCGGGGTTATTAAAGGCTAAAAAGGAATGAGAGAGAGCATGAAATTCTTTTAAACTTTCGTTTATAAAAATCCTCTTACTTACTGACGTGGATCTGAAATACAAGATTTTTCAGAAAAGGGTTCTCAAAGTATGCTTGAAGCATAAATCGAAAGCAGATTCGGGGACGGCTCTCTGAAAGTCTCTTATGGGAACGTGCAGCTAAAGGACGCCGTTTTTCCCACCTCTTGTGGAGCATTGTGAAAAAATTGATGTTGGCTATTCAGTTGTGTTGACGTGGATGGAAACGATGTCAGTGAGATAATGAGCAAAGGTGGAAAATCCGGTGAGGAGGCAATTTTTATGAAAACGAATATCGTGGTAAAATTGTTGTTAGTAGTGACTGTCGTGAGTTTCACTCTAAGTGGATGTTACACTGGGGGGCAGGAGACCATTCCTTCAACTAACCCACCGGTCAAACAAGAGCCGGTTAAACAAGAGCCAGTGAAACAGGAGCCGGTCAAACAAGAGCCAGTGAAACAGGAACCGGTCAAACAGGAGCCAGTGAAACAGCAGCCTGTCAAACAACATCCGTAAAAGTCAGTAACACAAAACACATCCGGGTTTCTTAAAGAAACCCGGATGTATTCGTGACTGCTCTATTTCCATTTTCGACCGATTCAATCTGCTATGAGCCTGAACTGCGCCGTCGAATGTTCACGGTAAATTTCCCGCAATTGCCGTAATACCAATAATCATTAATGCCTAAAAACAATTTTCCGCCGCTTCCGGCTTGAAAAGAAAGGCGTTCTCCAATCAAGAACGGCGAGCCTGTTTCTCCGATTTTCCCAATTAATGCGGCATGAGGCCGATTCCAGATCGGATCTTTTTGGTCGCGTATATCGCTCCAGGTTGTCCCTGCCGGACCGCAAGCATAGCCTACAGGAGAATAGACCACCGTGCCCTGCGCCGTAAAAGTGAGGATGTCTCCGGCTGAAACAATCATACCCGAATCCTGCCAGCGCGTGGCACCTGGGACCACTATAGTACGCTCAAAAGTTTTGTATGCCAGAGAGGAACTTCCCTCCGAAAGAATCGCTTTGAGATGCACTTCATCTAATTCTGAATTTTCGATATATTCCATCCAGGTACTCGGCGGGTAGGGGCGCCAGATCGCATCAGGACGATGATGGGGTCCGGAACCGACCCAGGTGCCGGAATCAATCGGAGCGGTTCCATCCCCTTTTACCCCTTCAAATTCATACGTAAATAATCTGCTGTGTAAAGAGGTTGAATCTGCATACGACGGTTGGCCGTCAGCAGCAACCCATATTTTCATTGTTCCCGAATAGGGAGAGGAATCACTGTAGGTCACTTCATATTTATAGATCGGGTAATTCCATACGCTTGCCCCATAGTACAATTCACCGGCAAAGCCCATACCATGCCCGTGCATAGCATTATCACCACGCAATTCATTGCGTAAATATCGCCAAAATAACCCGGGACTGGGATCATTAGCAAAAATCTCATAAGAGATGCCGTCAGCGCATTTATGATACTTCTCTATCAGCAATCCTTTCTGATCTCGAATACGAAAGGTCACGCCATTCAATGTTTTGTCTGCCGTCGGTTGTTTCTCCCAACACGCCGCTCCTGACCACGCATGACAATGTCCCCACCAGGGTTCCGGATTTTGCGGCGGTCCATGATGCTGATATTCCCATTCCTGCGCCCTGGCCCCGACATCATACAGATCGTACCGGGCCATAGCTTCATTTGGATCATACAGGTTCGGATTATAGGCATCATGAAATGGCCAGTACCACGAAGACCACACCATATAATCGGCAGGCACTTCTCCTGAATCTATTGCAGCAGAAGCCGAATAAGGCGCAAAAACCAGACAGAGCACAAACAAGATGGGCAGTGTATTGTTTATCGCAGATTGTTGCATTTTTTCCTCCTTCCTCTTGATGATGAGTTTCTCAGTTGCGCCCAACCGCTATAAGCCAATAACGCCTGGTAAGCTCAGCATTTTCAAAACTTTCGCCATAAATACACCAGGGAAATTTCACATTCCAATATTGCTTTTCCTCCATGGCAGTGGTCGTTCGAATCGTAATATACACGTTACCCTCTTGCGGCATGTTGCCGATTAAGCCTAAAAAATCCGGATGCGCCTTTTCAGACAGCGATTGTACCGCGAAGTTCTGCACTTCCTGTTGTATGTCAAATTCCGGTCCCGCATAGGTTGGCGCAGCAGAACGGATAGATTGGTCGTTCGTCAGAGTTTCCATGCTTTCACTGGCAGATGTAAACACAGGGACGGCCAGAGGGAGCGTCGGAAATGTGGTTGTGAGGAACGGGGTTGCTTTCGCGGGATCAAAATTTTTACGCACAACGGATGACGCTATCTTGCGCGTAATTGTTCCGGAATTCGTGATCTGGTGGAGTTCATAGCGGGCAATATAGCGATCCGAAAGCCTGAACCAGCAACGAAACCAATACGGACATGCGTTGTCTTCGACAGGGCGAATGGCAGCGACAAAATATGTCTGTCCTGCAAGAGTGTCCTGTTTTTCAACCTCAAAACGCCAGGCCTGGGGTGGAAGCCAGCGTGGTTGCGTATCTCGATGAATAATTCCACCGGAATCATAGCGTTGACTCTTCACGACCCACCAGTCGCCAACAGACCAATCCGGTGGCTGAAGTTCCTGCGCATTCAGCCATCCCAAAGGAAAACACAGGATAACGAGAAGCCATAATACACAGATAGGGTATTTCATCGAAGCCTCCTTCAAAATAGTGTTTAACGTTTATCATGCTCTTGAAGAGACGTGTTAAACCGTATAACAGCAGCACTCATTGGCATTGAATGGATATATCCCCTGCCAGGAGTGGACATCATCATTTCCTTGAATAACACTGTATTATTTATTACTTTAGCATACCCTCCAGAAGATGTCCAGAAGAAAAAACACATGAAACCAGGTTTTCTTGAAAGGTTCGTTTTTTCGGCTCGAACGCACACTGGCATGATTAATATAACGAACGTTATTCATGAGCATACACTCATTGCTTATGAGGAAGGAATCCTTGTTGTTTCATAGGAATGCCAAAGCTCGTCTTTATCTGTCAAAGCCGAGCTTTGGCATTCCTGCTTTTGCGGTAACATCTCTTTTTCACGGCAAACCCGTCCCGGCGATCTCATGCAATGCCTGCGCCAGTGTCAGAATTCCTTGAGAGATTTTTTCGACCGCCACATTCCCATAGCCGAACAAAACTTTGTGAAGGTGCCGTCCTTTCTGGATCGCATGGTCTTCGACCGGATAGATCCGAACGCCGCGCTGCATCAGCGCGTCAACAAGCTCCGTTGAAAACCGAATGTCCTGAAATTCTACGACCACATACAATCCGGTTGAATCACCGCTGATGGCCATGCGGTCGCCAAAGGTTTTCTGTAAACTGCTGATCAGCAGTTCACGTTTGATTTTATACAGTTTTTTCATTTTGCTAATATGGCGTTCCAAATAGCCTTCATCAATAAAACGCGCCAGGGTAAGCTGTTTCAGAGCGGAAGTGGCGAAACTGTTAGCGGTCATAAAGGCATGGCACTGTTCCAACAGGTTCTGTGGCAGGATCATGTAGCCAAGACGCAGCGAGGGAAAGAGACTTTCGCTAAACGTACCGATATGAATGACCCGTTCAGGATCGAGCAGGTGCAGAGCTGTGATTGGCGGGCCTGAGTACCGGAATTCGCTGTCATAATCGTTTTCGACGATATAGGTATCGGTCTTGCGAGCGTATTCAATCAACTTCACCCGCCGCTGAATCGGAAGCACACTGCCCATCGGAAATTGATGAGAGGGCGTGACGCTGACAAAACTCGCTCTTTTCCCCTCCGGGATCTGTTCCACCTGAATCCCTTTTTCATCAACAGGAACCGGATACAACGCCAGTCTATGAGTGGTAAAAATTTGTTGAATGCCATGATAGACCGGATCTTCAATGATAATCTCGCGTTCGGGTGAGGCCAGCACACGCGCCAGCACAAAGAATCCCTGGGCAGAACCGGAAAGAATGAGAATCTGTTCCGGATGGCAATGGATACCTTTGTGTTTGAGAAGAAAATTCTCCAGGCTGCGGCGCAAAGCAAGCTGCCCTTTTGCCGGACCATAGTTGAAAAACGCGTCAGGGGCATCCAGGCAGGTTTCGCGCAGCAGTTTGGCCCAGATTTTTCGAGGAAATCGGCTTAAATCAGGTGTTCCGGTGGCAAAGTCAATAACCTCCTCGTTTTGCTGAGAGCGATGAACAGGTGCTTCATACGTAAAGTCATGCTGATACGACTCTTTATGCTCTTCCAGATAGGTTCCCTGCGCCACGTATGTGCCTGAACCTTCACGGGTTTCCAGATAGCCTTCGGATGCCAGTTGATCGTACACATAGATGATGACATTGCGTGAGACCCCCAATTCCTGCGCAAATTTTCGCGTCGGCGGTAATTGCTCTCCGGCCGGAAGCTCTCTTCGCAGGATTTTCGCGCGTAACTGCCCGCACACCTGCTTGGTTAATGGCAATGATGAGGATCGGTCAATCTGAATCCAAAGCATAGTTCGCGCCTTTTAAAAAAATTGGATCTAAAATTTTTCTTAAAATTGGCCCTTTACAAAACCAATTTCATATATAGTCATGGCGTAAAACAAAGTCAAGCAGAATTAGCAATCAGTGTTTAATTGCATTCCTCGGCTTTCGCTGAGTATTCGGAGATTGTTGAGCGAAGGAGTCAAGACAGGCGCAATGAATTTTCTGGAAAACTATAACTACTGAGGATGCCTTAAACAAGCATGAATAGTTTTGTTTGATTTCTCTCGCAAAGACGCAAAGTTTTTGATGATTCATTTTTTGCGAGTTTGGCAGGCTTTGCGAGAAACTGAAAGAAATTTATTCATCAACTCTTAAGTAAATTAAGGAGTGAAAAAACAATGAAAAGAGTATTAGGAAAATCCGGAGTTGAAGTCAGTGCTATGGGATTGGGATGTTGGGCTATTGGCGGACCGTTTATGATGGATGGGAAAGCCGACGGCTGGGGCAATATTGATGATAATGAGTCGGTTCGCGCTATTCGTACAGCCCTTGATCACGGCGTGAATTTTCTCGACACGGCTGACGCTTACGGCACAGGACATAGTGAACGCATGATTGCCAGAGCATTGGAAGGGCGACGCGACCAGGTGGTGATTGCCACGAAATTCGGGTTTATGTACAACAAAGCCGAAAAACGGCTCACCGGCGCCTTTACGGACAGCGGCGCAGATCTTTCCGCATATATCCGCCAGGCGTGCGAAGCATCATTACGTCGCCTGAACACGGATTATATTGACCTCTATCAACTGCATTGCGGCGCATCGCCGGAGCAAGCGGAAATCATCGCCGATACGCTCGAACAACTGCAAAAAAAAGGACATATTCGCGCCTTTGGCTGGAGCACTGACGATCCGGCCAGTGCTCGTCTGTGGGCTGACAGACCGCATTGTATCGCTATACAGAATGAGTTGAACGTTCTGCGGAATGCGAGTGAGATGTTGGCCGTATGTGACGAATATCGTCTGGCCAGCATCAACCGCAGTCCCTTAGCCTACGGATTTCTCAGCGGAAAATATACGGCGGAGTCCGAAATTTCAACAAATGATTTCCGTGGAGCCGGGCATGAATGGGTCTGGTATTATGAAAATGGCAAACCGAAACAGGAATTTTTAGATAAACTTATGGCCGTGCGAGAGATTTTAACCAGCAACGGTCGCAGTCTGGTACAGGGCGCACTGGCCTGGATCTGGGCGTGCAGCGATAGGACGATCCCGATCCCCGGATTTAAAACCGTCAAACAGATCGAAGAAAACTGCGCCGCCATGCAATTTGGCCCCTTGACCCCGCAACAAATGCAAGAAGTTGATGGGTTATTAGGACGTTCATAAGTGATGACCCCCAATTTCTAACACATTTTGTGGTGTATGTCTCTTTTGACCGCGGAGGGCGCAGAGAGACGCAGAGACAAAGATGTTGACGTATTCTTTCTCTGCGGAACTCTGCGCCCTCTGCGGTGAAAAATGGTAGGTAATGAGCTTAATAGGCTGAATAATCAAGATGAGGAGGGAGTAGTATCATGCTCTATAGAGAATTTGGAAACACCGGCGAAAAACTTAGTATCCTGGGATTCGGCTCGATGCGCCTGCCTGTTATTGATGGCAATGATTCAAATATTGATGAAGCCAAAGCGATTGAGATGATCCGGTACAGTATTGACCATGGGGTGAATTATCTTGACACAGCCTATTCATATCATGGCAGCAACAGTGAATTGGTGTGCGCAAAGGCGATGGAAGACGGCTATCGTGAAAAGGTTAACATCGCGACAAAGCTGCCGAGCTGGGAGATCACAACGCATGCAGATATGGATCGTAAATTACATGAACAGCTTTCCAAATTACGTGTTGATCAGATTGACTTTTATCTGCTGCATGCCCTGTGCAAATCATTCTGGAAACCCTTACGGGAGTACGATTATAAGAGATTTCTCGACAACGCGAAACGCGACGGGAAAATACGCTATACAGGATTTTCTTTTCACGATAATTGCGATCTGTTCAAGGAGATTGTTGATGACTATGACTGGGATTTCTGCCTGATGCAGTTCAATTATCTTGATGAAAATTATCAGGCCGGCGTCGAAGGAATGCGCTATGCAGCGTCCAAAGGACTGGGCGTCATGATCATGGAACCGTTACGAGGCGGAATGCTGTCGCGCACTGATCTTCCGAGAGAAGTTGAAGCATTGTGGGAATCGACAGAAAAGACAAGAACACCTGCCGAGTGGGCGCTGCGGTATGTCTGGGATTTTCCGGAAGTCGGAGTGGTACTCAGCGGAATGACAGCGATGGATCATGTTAAAGAAAATATACGAATTGCCACTGAAGCCCATCCGGAATCCTTATCTGAACATGAAAAAACCGTGATTCAACAGGTGAAAGCATTTTATGAAAGCAGAATTGCGGTAAATTGTACTAACTGCCGTTACTGCATGCCCTGTCCTGCCGGAGTCAATATCCCTGAACTCTTCTGGGCCTACAATCATGACGCCATATTCCAGGATTTTGGCAAAGCCAAATTCTGGGTAACAGGATGGCTGAAGGAGCATGAGCGGGCATCCAAATGTGTTGAGTGCGGACAATGTGAAGAACATTGTCCGCAGAAGATCTCAATCAGAGAGCATCTTAAAAAGATCGCTGATATGTACGAATGATTTTTCGGAATGTGCATCAAGAATGCAAATTTTAATTTGCCCTTTTACTGCATTGGGACAGAAGTTTTCAGGAGTGCCAACGCTTGCTTTGGCATGCGGTGGCAGGCGAAGCGTTCAGCAAGCCGTGCCAACGCCCAAATGAGAGTTCAGCTCGCTGAACGCTTCGCCGGAGGCCAAAGCAAGCGTTGGCACTCCTGAGTTCTCGTAAAAAATTCTGTCCCAAAGCACAACTCGGAGCGTCACTTTGAAAGAGTGCTAATCGCTTGAGGATTTACACAAAGTTTTGTGTAAATCCTCAAGCGATAACAGGTATGTTTAACTCATACGGGTTACTGCATGGGTGATCATGCTTAGTGTTTGATGAACTGAACGAGTTACTTTTTGGTTTTTGCCTTCCGCGCCTTGTTTTTTGCCGGAGAAACGGAACGTTTTTTTGATTTTTTGGCCGACGAGTTCTTACGGAATCTCTTCACCCATGCATAGCGATCCGGGTCTTTTGCAAGCAAGTGGTTGATTAGGGCTTCCGGCTCCTCCTTATTGGCGATTCGTTTCATGATTCTGAGCAGTTCCGCATCAACATCTTTCGGCGTTGCACCTCGTTTGATTGCCTCGTCGAACCAATAATCGCCGTCAACAAAATTTTTCAGATCGTAACAAATAGCCCCTCTGAGCGTATAGGGTTGATAGGTGTCAGGATTAAATTCCATGGCTTGTTCAGCGCATTTTTCTGCCTTCTTCAAATTATTTATATCACGAAACGCCCCGCCCCGCGTTGTCAATAAAGCGGATTTTAATTTATTCTCCTTGATCTCTTCTAATGGAAGCCTGGCTGTGAGTTCCAGAGCTTTTTCAGGCTCATCCGCTCCTCTCCAATGACTGCTGGCATTGACTACATTCCAATAATTCTTTTTTTTCTGCTGCCGAAATTGCATTTCATACCACGTGGCCTCGATTTCATGATATGTTTTCCAAATATTAAAAGATAACAAATTTTTTTCATGCAGCCAGGCATAATCTTTAGCCGTCAAGCGTGTCCGTTGATCCAATTTTTGTAAAATCGGGGAAAGCATAGGTCCATAGGATTTGGTCAAGGGTATGTCATACTTGATACAACGAATAGTGAATAGTGTCTTTTTCAGATTCTTATCAGAAAGGCGATTGATATCAATCTGTTCGCTTAATTGGAAGGCTTTTTTATCATTGCCCTTCTCTTGCCAGTGCATCGCCGCCTGAATAAGAGTGACGGGATCGTGATCTTGCTGATATTGATTCTCATAATATGCTGCTTCGATTTCATGATATCTCATCCAAAAAGGTTCGGATAACAACACCTTGCTTTTTTGCACAAAATGAATGTCTTGTTCTGTCAATCGCTCATGCTGCTCCAACTTTGTTAAAATCACATCTATCTCCCATTGAGAAGACGTCAAGCCGGATATGCCATATTTCTCTCGTAATTGTTCATGGTGATTATTTTGCATAACGTATCCATTTCTTAAGAAGCTGTTTTAAAAGTCAGGAGTGTCAACGCTTGCTTTGACAGGATAACAGGCGTGTCGTGTGATGTCGAACCTGATTTACCCACCCCTCACCCCTCCCAGGAGGGCAATTTGGCGGCTTCGCCGCGTTGTCAAAGCACGCGTTGACACTCCTGATCTTTGCCGTTCTATAGACTTTTAAAACAGCCTCTAACAAACGTCAACGGAGTCATATCTTGGCTCTGATTGTCGCCGAAATATCACCCTGTTGTTCTCTATAATCTCTGCTTATGAGAAATCCGTATAGTTCCTCTTCTCATCCTCCGCGTCACCCAATCTGTTTTTGACATTCGCCGTCTAACATGCCCATAATCTTGCCGGGACTGTCAAGAGAAATTCTGCCCTTCTCAAAAACCTACAAGAAAAGGGATAAGCAAAAATTTGATGAATTTGGCTATTTTACAGAGCATTTCAGATGAGATAGAATTTGAAGACCTATCGCTGCATAGGAAGACTGAAGCGATAGATCTGTTCATACTGTCTGTTCATCACGACCTGAATATCTCCTGAACTCATGTTATACACCATTGACCAGATTGACCAGATTGCCGGGTATTCGCCGCTTTGCGACACCTCTTGCAGCAACGACATGGCTTCGACCATTGAGATCTGTCCGTTGTTTGAGCTGAGCTTCGCTTCGGCAGCGGCATAGCGGTTGCAATAATATTTCCACTTTTCGGGATTGATCCCCGATAGGATAAAATTGGTTGACGCCTGCCAGGGCGTCTGAGGACGAAGTACCATCATCTCGCCGCCGATATATTCGATAACGGCCGAATTCCCCAGTTTGTCAGCAATCAGATAATGCAAGGGAGGTCCGCCTGTAAAATCAACATTGTACTGCTGCAACAGTGCAATAGCTTCTTCGACATCTCTGGCATAATCAAGCAGTAAACGCACCACATGCAAACTTCCGATAGTTACTTTTTGCGGGTCACTTCCGCCATCGCCAGACGACAATGCCATCAATCCGACCGCCAACCCGTGTTCATTCATCCCGTCAAACGGCCAATATGGGGTTTGTAACAACGGTGTAAGATCATCCCAGGCAGAATCATCGCGGCTAAATCCCAGATAGGAAAGATCCACCATTGAAACAGACGCATAGCCGTTTGGCGGATTGGTAAACAGCAGCAGCGCGGGATGAAGCATCCAGTCGAAATTGCGTCCGAAAAGCTTGTCAGCATCAGCGTGTAAGGTCGCAAAACAGGTACAGGCCCAATTGGGTTGAAAAGGGAATTGGGCTTGTCTGACTGGTCCGAAACCATGGTTGAGGAAAATGTCAAATTCATAGTCGCCATAATAGCGCATTTCATATAAGGGGAAATCATCAATTTTCTTCAAACTGGCCAATGTCTGTCGATCCTGCTCCGTCAGATTTACCTGCTGCGCAAAAGTCGAAAGTGCGTTTGCATACACACAGCATATCATCAAAAAACAACTGATATATCGGTGTACTTTTATATTTGTCTTCATACGTTTTCCTCTTTTAAAACTACACGGATTTCTCATAAGCAAGGATTTTTTGATATTGTGCAGAAACCGCATATATCAGGCAATATTCGAAAATCCCTTTCTTATGAGAAATCCGTGTAGTTATCCTTGTCATCAATCAGCATGTCAAGAGTTCCCCATGATCGCTTTATGTTACTTCACCTGCACAACCGGAAAGCGGCTGATGGTAGACGGTTTCTGGGTGGTCGGGTGCTGCTCGCCGTTGGTCAGCAATTCTACTCGTTCGGCAACATACAAATCCAATTCGCGCAGATGAATCATGCCATCGTTTGAATAATCCGCCTGCCCCTGCTCCAACGCTTCAAGCAAGGCTTTGGTGAACGCGCCGTGGCCCCATTCAGGATGTTCCAACGAAAATTCCCGGCCTGTCGAGGCAGCCAGAATCACAACGCCATATTCATCAGACGACAACTCACGCAAGGCTTCGGTGTTGTCCACCTGTTTGCGCTGGGCATAGACATCTTGCCCTAATTGCCCGCTATGACATGTATCCAAAAAGAGGAGCACACGGGCCGGCAGATTTCCCAAAGTCTCTGAAAACACATTCCAACTGAGGCCTGTGGTATGGATTTCGCGAAGATCGCAGTCGGCCGGCAGCAGATAATATCGGCCTTGTTCGTTGGTACCGTGGGCTGCAATGAAGAGGAGCACCACATCCTTGTGGGTGGTCTGCTGCTGAAGCCAGGCGATACTTTTTTTGATATTGGCTTGCGTCGCCTCGGTATCGTACAATTCCTGAAGGAGCACCTTCTGGTATAATGCGCCTTCCTGCCCACGAAACAGTTGGCTGACAGCTTTTGCATCATCATCGGCATATTCCAATGTCAGTTCTTCCCGAAGATATTGGGAAATGCCGATAGAGACCATATAGAGATTCGGTTTTTCTTCCGCATCGGCCTGATAGATAACGATCCGCTCATCTGAATTGGCGCCGGCATTCTTATTCGCCGCAAAGATCGTGATCACATTCTTCCCAGCCATGAGGGGGATTTCCTGATCGACAACATCGCCAGGTACGGAATCCAACGTCAGTCCGCGTGCTGTCGTCTGGGTTCTGCCATTGACCAGAATTTTGAGAGCCGTGAGTTCGTCCTCAGACTGAATGCTGGCCTGAATTCGAATAGAAGTCTGTGTGGTTTCGACAAGTGAACTTTCCGGCGTCATCCACTGCACTTTAGGAGGGAGAACCTGCGTGACGTTCCTGTCTTGCAGGTTAAACTCTGTAAATGCTTTTTCGAAATTCGCCAGGGCGATTGTACGTTTGACTAATTCGGGCTGATAATACTGCTTGCGGAAGACCGAGACCGGATAGTATCTGGCGGTCTGCTTCATCCCTTGATTCAAGTGCCAGCCGATATATTTCTCCCCCCCGGCCGACGCGGCATAATAGCCATTGGGGGTCCAACACACCCATTCCCGGTCGCGTGCAATAAATACTGTGGCTAAACATTCACCTGTGGCGAGATTCCATATTCTGAGCGTTTGATCGTCGCTGGCTGACACCAGCAGCCTTCCATCCGGGGAAACGGAGACATCCCAGATCTCGCCGGTATGTCCGACAAAATTCCGGATCAATGTGCCATCATCCCGGTGAAGCCTGAGGACGTGAGAACTTCCCACAACCACATCACCAGTTGGGGTAAACGTGTACGAACGCACCCATCCATGGTGAGGTTCGTTTGTAATCGTTCCTCCACCTTTTATTTGTAACTCATACCATTTGCCAAATTCATAGTGCAGGGTTTTGTCCTGGTACGTTTTTTGAGCGCGTGTAAATGTGACGTCCGGCGTGAATCTTTGATGCAACATCATCTCCGAAAGATCAAATGAGCGTTCCAATGGACCTATGTCATGTAAACCGCCTGGAGTATTGCCAAAAGCAACATGAAAATCATCGCCAATGCCCACCGCTTCCACACGTTTCCCTTGCCCGGCTATATGGGTCTTTACGTCGCCGGTTTTGACATCCCAGATGTAGATTTCGAAATCGATCCCGCCGGCTGTGGCGACAAGATCATTTCCATAAAACGCAATTGCCGACACACAGTTGGAAAATGCATTGACTTCAACCGGACTGGTATGTTTTGTAAACGTTGTGCGCTTCTTACCCCTGGGCACGGAATAGACGATCGCTTCCGCTCCACTGCTCAGGACGACGTTTTCCCCGTTCCGGGAAAACGCGATACCTGCTCCGCCGGCAGAGGTAAATTTCTTTTTGAGCTTGCCTTTATGATCCCACAGAAATTTATTGCCATCATAGTCGGCGGACATGATATACTTTCCATCAGGTGAATACTCAACATGATCGACAATGTTTGTGTGTTTTTTCAGCACTTTTTGGGGGGTATCCAGTTTTTGAGGAGTTGCTGCGGCGGCGCCTCCCATGTCTTTCGGAAGTTCCCATAGCCTCAGAGCGCCATCTACATGCCCTGACACGAGTTTTTGCCCGTCAGGGGAAAACGCCAGATTGAACACGCCGCTTTCGCCTTCCAAAATAACCACAGGGGCAGGGTTCACTCCAATCGTTGACATGTCCCATATATATATGCTTGAACTACTGCCGCTTACCAGCCATTTGCCATCTTGAGAAAAATCCAGGCCGCTGATAATATCCTCATGTCCTTCAAGGGTTCCAATGATCTCACCACTTAACAGATCAAAAAGATAGACCGGGACCTCTCGCAGTCCCTCAGCCCATAACCCCATCCCTGCTGCCAGGATTTTGCCATCAGGGGAAAGCGCGCCAGAAAAAATCATCCCGTTCCGGCCATCACCGGTCGGGGGGCGCAGCGTTTTCTGAAGATCCCCGGTGTCCGTATCCCATAGCCGGATGGTTTTATCCTCAGAAAAAGAGAGCAGGGTCTTCCCGTCCGGGGTAAACAGAATTTCAGCGATGCGCGACGAATGCCCGTGCGGGTCAATGACTAATATCGGCTGCTCCTCTTCAGCGTAACCCATTGAGAAGAGAAATAATGAACACCACACGATACTCCATACGATAGCACGTTTCATACGCTCTATCCTCCTGCATGGGATTGATGAAAAGGTCATTGACCAGCGTTTCAGTTGATAATTTTGAGAAATTATTGTCACACAAGTTGCTCGCTTGTTCTATCTTTTATAGGTATGTTACACGAAAATGTCAATAGAAACATTCGCGATAAAACCCTGCGAAACAAGCTTGACAAATTTTCTGTAAAATGGTTTTGCTAGTTCAACTAACGAGGTATGACAGTATTTCGTGTGTGCTGTTGCATGGTTCGGGAAAGAACATTCAAATAGGAGAACACTATGACCAAAAAAATATGTTTCTGTATCCTGGTGATGATTTTACTGCCGGGCGTCGTCTCGGCTCAGAGTTCCTGGAAAGATCGCAAATCCGTGTGGGAACCCTTATTGCAAGACAAAACACGCATTGCGCTGATGGCGGGCGGCGATCTAAACGGCGATTACATTGATGATGTGGCCGTGATTTATCGTGATGGGCCGCAACAGGGATTGACCGTCTTGATTTCTGATCGAAACGACTATGCCGTCTATCGGTTTGAAGGCAGCCGTCTGGATCTGGTCTACAATACGGAGCTGGCCCAGGCGCAGACAATGTGGATCCGCAACGGCAAGCTTGAACTCTTGTGTCCTTTCAATGGGAAAAAATTGGTGTCAGATATTGTCGCGAACGAAAATGCGACGCTCACGTTTAAATTTCTTGAAAATACGGTCAAACTCACGGATATTGTGTATAATGCAACCTTAGAACAAGATAACGCCAAAGCGCAGGTCTGGTTCGATGCTATGATTGGTCAGGTCTATGTCGAGTACCTGGGCGAAGCGGAGAAAGTCGGCGGAAAACGCCTGTATTATTTCCGCTATTATTACCGCTTTGCAGCCTATTCGATCAAGGATGTCACTCTTGATTGCCAGGACGACGAATGGGTCATTTTCTCCTATCCCGGTTATCTCAAAAATTCCCCGGTAGGCAATCCGATCACCTATGGCTTTGAAAAGTGGACCAGCGATTTTGATATTTCAGCCAAAATGTACGCAGGGTACGATCAGGATCAGCTTTACTTTTTTCTTGAAGTGTCTGATGATGTCTTCATTCAACCGTATACCGGCGATAAGATGCTGCGCGGCGATCATATCGAACTCTGGTTTGCCAATACGAACGGCGAGAAAGTCCAAATCGGCATCTCTCCCGGAAATTTTGGTGAAATCGCACCCGAAGCTCGTTTGTGGTATCGAGGGAATCGAGCAGTCTCCGAGCAGTCGTTACAAGAAATTGAGATAGCCGCAAAGCCAACAGACCAGGGCTATCTATTGGAATTTGCGATACCCTTTGCAGTGTTGCCGGAAGGATATAAAAAGATCGGTTCCGCGCTCTTTTCGGTCACGATCAGCGATTCCGATCAAGAAGGCAAACAAGAGAAACTGCTGTCCAGTTCTTCCTTGAAATGGGGGGAAAGTTATAGTCTGGGAGAACTCATTTTTCAAAAATGAGAAAGAATAAAGATGAGATATTATCGGAAATTTTTCTTAAATGCCCAGATGACGGGTTGTTTCGGGAATGAGTCTTCGAAATTCCCGAAACAACCCCCAAATTATTGAACTATTGATTAATGTTATCGACGAAATTCTCATACGAAGAGGTGAATTTGAAAGAATTGAGGAAGTTCTCCCAACTTTAGCTCGCTCTAGTCACGTTAGTCACTTCAATTACTCATACCGCAGTGCCTCCACCGGGTTTGTCAGGGCCGCTTTGATAGCTTGCCAACTGACGGTAAGCAAGGCGAGAACGAATGTTGAAAACGCGGTGACAACAAACACCCAAAGCTGGATTTCGGTACGGTAGGCGAAACTTTGCAGCCATTGGTTCATGATCCAATAGGCCGCCGGCCAGGCGATCACGTTTGCAAGCGCGACCCATTTGCTAAACTCTTTTGAAAGCAGGAGAACAATATCCATGACCGACGCCCCTAAGGCTTTACGAATCCCAATTTCCTTTGTGCGCTGTTCGGTGGTAAATGAAGCTAACCCAAATAGCCCCAAACAGGCGATAAAAATCGCTAAGGCCGTACAAATCCCAAAAATCTGTTGAACCCGGTGTTCAGCCAGATATAAGTGGTCAATCCGGTCATCCAGGAAGGTATAGGCAAATGGATAATCAGGGATGAATCGTTTGAATATCTCCTGGATGGAAGCCAGGGTTCCGGGTATATCTGTGGTGTGGATTTTCATCGAGGCCCAGCCCATAGGAGCGTTGGACATAAAAAACACCAGGGGTTCGATGGGGTGATGAAGGGCGGCAAAATGGAAATCCTTCATCACCCCAATCACCTTGCCCCGGAGATCTTCAAGGTCAAAGAACAGTTCTTTGCCAAGCGCCTCTTCCACTGAAGCCCACCCTAGCTTTTTCACTGCAGTTTCATTCAGAAGATAGCCTGATTCTACATCAGTAGCAAAGGTTTTTGAAAAATTACGACCGGCAACGATCTCGATGCCTAGTGTCGGGATAAATTCTTCATCAACTCTCATGAATTGGATGGTGAAACCACTCTGGCCAGGATTTGCTTCGCGCTGACATAATACCTCACCCAATCGTTGTTGTCGTCGTCCCAGAATATTGTTCGAGTTAGCCACTTTCAGGATCTCCGGGAGTTGCAGCAGTTCCGCCTTCAATGCCGGAAAGCGATTTCTTAATTCGACCGTACGTAAAGGAACCAGAAGGATTTGCTTCTGATCAAAGCCTAAGGATTTGTGCTTTATGTAATTCATTTGACTGCTCATAATAAGCATCCCGATAATCAAAATACTCGATATGGTAAATTGAAATACCACCAGGCCTTTGCGGAGCAACGGAGAACGAGTCCCTGTTGTGGTGCGTTGCGCTCCTCTGAGAATCTGGGCCGGTTGGAACGCTGAAAGTACAAATGCGGGATAGATGCCGGCCCCAAGCCCAACGAGAATGATCAACGGCAGGAAACTGATCATGTCCCGCAGATCAAAAGTTAACTCCTTGAATATAAAGGCATTAAATGCCGGAAGCAGTAATTCGGTCAACACCATGGCAAGTCCCAGAGACAACAAGGCAAACACGACCGCTTCTCCGAGAAATTGGCCGATCAACGAGATTTTGCCGGCTCCGCAGACTTTGCGGATACCAACTTCTTTTGCCCGATTGGCTGAACGAGCGGTAGCAAGATTGACAACATTGATTCCGGCGATTATCAGAATGAGCATCTTCACTACCGAAAAAACGTAAATGATGGTTATACTCCCGGTTGCACCGATTTCGTATTCCACATCTGAGTGGAGATAAATATCTGTGAGCGGGCGGAGATGAAATTGCAAAATGTCTTCAGGAACAATATCCGGCCCGAACAATTGCCGGGCAAACCCTCCCATATACTTCTCAATTAAAGCCGGAAATTTGGAGGCAACTCTTTCCGGCGGCACACCTTCTTCTATAAGAAAATACGTATAGGTTTTAAAATCAACCCAGGTCTGTAATACTTCCTGGCTGAGCATGCTATTCAGACTTGTGTAGGAGGCCAAAAAATTGATTTTGAAGTGGGAATTTGTGGGAATGTCCTCTAAAACTCCGGTGACATGAAACGGTATATCCTTTCCTTCCCAGCGTATAGTCAGAGTTTGCCCAATCGGATCGCCAGTATCAAGGTAACGTTTTGCCATCGCCTGAGTTAAGATTAGGGAATACGGTTCGGCTAAAGCGGTATTAGGGTCGCCCTGGTGTAACGAAAATGAGAACACATCAAACAAATTAGCATCGGTAAATATAACATTTTCTGCCACATATTCATGATTGCGATTTTGCACCATCGCTACAGGGTCAATAAACCAGAAACGGACGCTTTGTTGAATCTCCGGAATGTCATTGGCGAGGGTCGGTCCCATGGGATGGGAAGATAGCGCATACTTCTTCTCCTGCCCCTCTAATCGCAGGGTGAGTTCAAGCCGGTAGATCCGGTTGGCGTTGGTATGATAGCGATCAAAACTTCGTTCATCCTGAACATACAGCCAAATCAGCAGACAACAGGTCATACCGACGGCAAGTCCGGTGATATTGATAAAGGAATACCCTTTATGTTTTTTGATATTTCGGAGTGTAATGATAAGATAATTTTTGAACATGATTTTTTACTTGCTCCGTAAATTTTGAGTGACAATGTGGCCGTCAAACAGATGGATAATGCGGTTGCTATATTCTGCCTGGGAGGGGGAGTGCGTCACCATTACAATCGTGGTTCCGTGTTCATTCAGTTC
The DNA here is from genome assembly GCA_040772385.1 of Candidatus Vecturithrix sp. GTDB lineage: Bacteria > Moduliflexota > Moduliflexia > Moduliflexales > Moduliflexaceae > Vecturithrix. The sequence continues at coordinate 3,325,420 of JAXGYF010000001.1, forward strand.
AACCAATAATTTCATCACTTCTTCGCCATGCATCGAATCTAAGTTTCCGGTCGGCTCATCTGCCAGAATCGCTTTAGGATTTGTAATGACAGCTCTTGCCACGGCCACGCGTTGTTGCTGACCGCCGGAAAGCTGCTGTGGAAAATGAGTTTTGCGATGCATGATTTCCATATATTCCAACACCTCATTGACCCGTTGTTTGCGTTCGGCCGAAGAGATGCCAAGATACAGCAACGGCAGTTCGACATTTTCAAATACGGTCAGTTCGTCAATCAGGTTAAAGCTTTGAAAGATAAATCCGATATTCCCTTTGCGTAAACTCGCCTTCTGCCGTTCCGAATACTGCGAAACATCCTGATCCATAAAATGATATTCGCCTCCCGTCGGATTGTCGAGTAATCCGGCGATATTCAAAAGGGTTGATTTTCCGCATCCCGAAGGCCCCATAATCGCGACAAATTCCCCGGATTGGATTTCAAGATTGACATTGTGTAATGCAGTTGTTTCAACGTCTTCGGTGGTAAAAATTTTTGTCAGGTTTCTGGTTTTTATCATGGTTTTGTTCCTTGTTTTTATTAGAAGCGGTAAAAGAGAAACATTTTTCCGGATGGTTGGAACGTATTTTGAGTAAGCGGACTATCTGCCGCATCCCCAAGGAGATACGTTCCCTTCCCCATGAATATCGTCCCCAGCCGTTCACTGAACATCATCGTAACTCTGGTTGCTACATGGACATCGTGCATCCCACTTTTCGCCTTGAAGAGGTTGAACCGGTCGGTCTCATAGTTCACACTGTAATTGGCCTCGGCATACGCACTATTCATCCAACTGACTCCGGTGGAGACATTCACAATAAATGGAATACGGAACCATTCTTTTCCTACTTCCCCATCCACAAGCATTCCGTTATAATCTTTGTCTAATCGATCAATCTCGTCGTAATTCGCTGTGATCGGGAAATAATTGACTGTTGAGGAAATATCTACGAATGGCAGAGATACCTGTAAGCCTCCGAAGAGACGATAACTATTCTCTAAATTGGGGGTTCTTTTTAATACATCTCCGTCGTCGTTTTCCCGATCTTCTCCTAAACCGATCCCTGTAGACAGGGAAACAGGAATGGTGTTCTCGAACTTCAGGCTCACACCAGCTTCCTCACCCTCTACGAAGAAATCAAGATAGTGGATTTCATAGTGGGCGACGATAAGGGGGATTGGAATAATCGAGACTTCATCTGATCCACTATACTTTGGCGAGATACTCCCGCCACCTCCGATAAGCAATTCCCAGTTTCGTTTATCTTCATGATCATCAGCGAAAAGCGGAACGGTTCCTCCCATTATGAACATGAACAGGATCATGAAACTCATTTTGATAATCGTGTTCATGTGTGTTACGTATTGTTGTTTCATAAGCTTTTCCTCCATCGTTCGCCCGCTTACAGTGATTAAAGCAATGTGGAACGCCACAATTGCTGAAACGAAAAATATCCAGGGGGCAATCGTAATTCGATACGCAAAGTTTTGCAGCCAGCGGGTCATCACAACATAGGCCAGCGGCCAGGCGATCACGTTTGCCAGTAAGATCCATTTCATTAGAAGATGCCTGCGCCGATTTCCAGGATACTCTTCATAAGTAAATGACCAATAAATTTTCAGGATGAAAACCCAGGTTTCTCCGAAGAAACCTGGGTTTTAAATACCCGAGAACTTTTGAGCCTGTATTTAGAATTCTTCCGCCTATTGCGCTTCTAATCTTAGAAATTTGACAGCATTATTATACAAAATATCTCGCTTTTGGTCTTCTGAGAGAAATTCCGCTGATTCAACAGCTTCAATGCCCATACCAACTGCATCAGGCCATATCATTTGATCGGAACCATACATGATCCGTTTCCCCATATAGAGCCGAACAAGACGCTGAAGATAGTCATGAAATTCTTGCCGAGGAAGGATCCAATTGATGGATGATATATCCATATAAACCTGTTGATACATCAACATAAGCGCAATCGTTTCCTGCATATAGGGATATCCACCGTGAGCAATATACAGTCGTAACTTTGGATGTTTCACCAGAACATCCTCAAGGAGTAATGGATTGTTATAGCGGACACGAAAATCAGGATCGGTTGTATATGGCGTCATCGGTTCCGAAAACCCCGTATGAAAACAGACCGGGATGTCAAGTTCTTCAGCCAGGGCAAAATAGGGTTCTAATCGAGGATCATCCGCTGCGACTCCTGCATATTGCGAAAGAATTTCCCCCATCACCTGTAACTGACCGGATTCGTATAAATGACGCAACTCATCAATGTCGGGCCATTCAGTGACGCGCGGTTGTCCAGGGGTAGTGTTTCTGGGAAACTGGAGTCCCCCTAAGAACCGGTCCGGAGCATAATCAGTCCATTTTTTGACCATATCCAGTTGCGCAGAGCCAACGGCGAGTACAATATTGTACCGATCCATTTCTGCGATATACGCTTCTATGGCCTCAATATCGGTTTTTGCCGTCGGTATTTGACGGGAAATATAATTGGGGGGCGGCGGATCGCCATACCGGTTCCATTGATAAGTATGCATGTGTATATCAATGATAGGTTGATGGTCGGTATCAGGTTGTTGTGCAAAGGCACCATTCACAGAGAAAAGCATCGCGACGAGTAAGACGACAATTACATTTTTCATTGGAACACTCCTCTAAAGTTACTGATTCAACGGTTTATTTTCCGATAACGCGTACAAGACATGAATAGATACATTGAATTTCTATAGCAAAGAAGATGCCAACTTATGATTCTCAAAGGTAACAGGGGAACATAAGAGAAATGAACGTGAGAAAAGTGTTCGCTGATGTAACAGATGGTGTTCGAAATCGAACAGTGATACTACAGCGAACAGAAACACTACAACGAATTAGGAAATGGAACGAATTCGGAGGGATAGCACTACAGCGAATTGAGAAATGGAACGAATTTTCTTGCTTTTCCCTTATACATCCATATATATGCCAAAGCAAATTCGTTCCATTTCCCAATTCGCTGTAGTGTTTTTCCCAAGCGGTTACTTCTCTGGAATAGTTTTTGCAAAATCATAACAAGAACATAAATATCCGCGTTCCGGGTGGCATCACCTGTTTATGAAAGGAGATTTCACGGAATGGAAGATGTCGGTAAAATTTTGATGATTGACGATAATGAAGATGTGCTTTTGGCAGCTCGTTTATTGTTAAAACAGCATTTTGACGTGGTCCATACAGAACAAGACGCTGAAAAAATCCCCGCATTGTTGAAGAATGAAAGTTATGATGTGATTCTGCTTGATATGAATTTTACCCGTGATATGACGAGCGGGCAAGAGGGGTTTTTCTGGCTGGAACGAATTCTAGAGCATGATCCCTCGGCGGTGGTCATTCTGATTACGGCGTATGGCGATGTGGAGTTAGCGGTTCAAGCGATCAAAGCCGGCGCAACCGATTTTGTGACAAAACCCTGGCAGAATGACAAATTCCTGGCAACGATCTCTTCGGCTATGCATTTACGTCGGTCAAGATTGGAAGTGGCGAAACTTCGTTCCAGACAGAGACAGTTGAGCGACGACCTCGATCAGCGTTATCATGATATGATTGGTGTCAGTCCGGGTATGCAGCAGGTGTTTGCCACAATTGAGAAAGTGGCTGCAACCGAGGCCAATGTACTTATTCTTGGAGCGAACGGCACAGGCAAAGAGTTAGTCGCAAGAGCATTGCACCGCCAATCCCTGCGTGCAGACGAAGTATTGCTTTGTGTGGATATGGGCGCTATTACTGAAACCCTGTTTGAAAGCGAGCTATTTGGTTCTGTGAAAGGGGCCTTTACTGATGCCAAAGATCATCGTCCCGGCAGATTTGAAGTGGCCTCAGGGGGAACGCTGTTTTTAGATGAGATTGGCAATCTTTCCCTCCCAATGCAAGCCAAATTGCTGCGCGTCCTGGAAACCCGACAGGTGACTCGTCTGGGGTCAAATAAACCGCGTGATATTGATATTCGCTTGATCTGTGCGACCAATATGCCGCTGTATGACATGGTTGCTCGCAAGGAATTTCGCCAGGATTTGTTGTACCGCATTAATACGGTTGAAATTCACCTGCCGCCCCTTTGCGAACGTCAGGAGGATATCTCTCTGTTAATCAATCACTTTCTGACTATCTTTTCCAGGAAATATAAAAAAGCGATTAAACATATCAGTTCACCGGCACTCAAGAAATTGCAGACCTATCACTGGCCGGGCAATATCCGGGAACTCAGACATATCCTGGAGCGTGCCGTGATTCTTGCCGAATCATCAATTTTACAGCCCTCGGATTTCCTCTTTCCTGCAACCGAACACGCGCTTGATCAGCTTACATTTGACACCTATAATTTGGAGGAGGTCGAAAAAACCGTCATCCGAAAAGTGTTGACAACACATCATGGCAATATCACGCATGCTGCCCGAGAATTGGGATTAACCCGCAACGCTCTATATCGGAGAATGGAGAAATATGGATTATAAATATTTTCATCTGCAATGCGTGCTCCGGGTTGTCATCTTAAGTCTCACCATCACGCTGCTCGTATTTCTGCTTTTATCTACGCAGTTTTGGGTGACAAGCCTGTTTGTTGGCGCATTGGGGATTTGGCAAATTGTTGCCCTGATCCGGTATGTCGAAAAAACCAATACTCAATTAACCCGGTTTCTGCTATCCATCACCTACTCCGATTTCTCCCAGACATTTACAAACACCCTCAAAGGTTCAGGATTTGAAGAACTCAACGCGGCTTTCAATGAAGTGATCCGACAATTCCAGCGCGTGCGAATGGAGAAGGAAGAACATGCGCGGTATTTGCAAACGATCGTCGATCATGTGGGGGTTGCGTTGATGGCATTTAATTCGGAAGGACAGGTTGAATTATGTAATAACGCTGCCAGACGATTATTACGGATCTCACATCTCAAACATATCACCGATCTTGACGCAGTTTATGCCGATTTTGCCGCTAAACTTTCAGCAGCCTCCCCTGGAGGAACATATCTCTTTAAATTGCTTCAGGATGGCGGGATCATCCAACTTTCCGTGCACGCGACAGCATTTATCCTCCACCAGCAACATTATAAGCTGGCCGCCATGTATAATATTCAGCATGAATTAGAAGAAAAAGAAATGGAGGCCTGGCAAAATCTCATTCGGGTGCTGACGCATGAAATCATGAACTCGATTACGCCGATTTCCTCGTTAGCCTCAACGGCCAGAATCCTTTTGCAGCAAGACGTTCAGGATGAAGATGTTGCACGCGGAAAGGAAACGCTCAGTGATATCCGTGAGGCCGTGGCGACCATTGAAAAACGCAGTCAGGGTTTATTAATATTTATCGAAAATTATCGCAAGCTGACCCGCATTCCGACGCCGCAATTGACGATTATCCCGGTAAAAGAATTGTTTGAGCGAATCAGGACCTTAATGCACGAGCAGTTTGAACGATATTCAATAACCTTTACGATGTCTCTCGATCCTGAATCCCTTGAAATAACTGCGGATCAGGCACTCATCGAGCAAGTATTGCTCAACTTATGTAAAAATGCTCTCGAAGCTGTCAGCGGAAGTAAGACCCCGGAAATTCAATTACGTGCCGAAACAGACAACTTTGGAAGACCTGTGATCCAGGTCGTTGATAATGGGCCGGGGATCAAAGAAGAGCTTGTCGAAAAGATATTCATCCCGTTTTTTACGACCAAACCCCAGGGGTCAGGAATTGGATTGAGCTTATCACGGCAGATTATGCGTCTGCATAAAGGCACGCTAAGCGTCACTTCACAATCGGAGAGAGACACTGTCTTCTCCCTCCGATTTTAGCAAATTGATTTACAAATAGGAGCGTAATATGGTTATGATCATATTTTTGGCTCCCTATCTCGTATATTACCCATTTCCCAGGATCGTTTTCACTCGTTTCAGAATCTCGGCAAGCAGTGGACCGACATTCTTCTTTTTCGATGCCGAGGAAATACTGTCAACAGGAGATTTCTCCGGTTTCCAATTACCGGAGCCGGATGTCGTCAATAATACCACATGATCGGGTTTTCTGGTCTGGCTGAGATACTTCTTTACATCTGCCTGCAAACTGCCTGACTGGCATGTATTAATCAATACCAACGCATTCCATTCATTCTCTTTGATTTCCGGTAATGCGGAGACATCCACCACTTTCATGTAGATGGCTTTCTTCTTGAGGTCCTCAATAATACCTGACACCAGCGCGTCCTTAAAGCCGCTGCCCTGTGTCGCGATGAGCACTTTTGTCGTCAGGTCGGAGTTATTCACCTCAAACGACTCTGCTACGCCCTGAGAAAACAGAAGTTTATAGCCCACAGCAGCGATGATAAGTAATCCGATAATCGAACCTACGACGATCAATCCTATTTTTACGGTTTTCATAATGTTTCTCCTGGTACAACGTATAATAACAACACTTACGTCCTGTTGTTACTAAACATTGTTCATTTAAGCATAAAAAAATATTGTTACTACCCACTGGTTCTGTTCATAAAAAATTCAATCGCTGCTTCTGCTAATTCCTGCGATGCAGCCTGCGGATACGGGATGCGTTTCCGAATGATCAGCGAAGCAAGTCCATGCGCGAACGACCAGAATGCCAATGTCGCAATATCCGGGTCAACCTCCTGTAAATAGCCTTCCTCGATACATGCCAGAATACTTTGTTTGAGAAATTGGTACGATTGCATGGCATAATCAATCGGAATTTCCCTATCGTTCGTCGTAGTCGTTCTTAATCTCTCCAGGTGATCGCGCGGCTCAGGCATGTTGAACATAACTTCATAATAATCAGGATTCTCCAGCGCAAAAGTGATATACATCTTCCCCCCTTCCTTCAGTCGTTCCAATGCTGTGGAAACTCCAGAATCCAGCATGTTCAACTTGTACTGGTAGAGCAACTTAAACCCTTCGTTATGCAGTTCATACAAAATCTCTTCCTTGTTTTTGAAGTACAAATAGATCGTCCCCGGGGTATAGCCAATCTCTTTCGCAATCCTTCGCATGGTGATATACTGGTATCCCTCTTCCAGAAACAACTTTTTGGCTTTGGCTAACACTAATGCACGCACATCTTCTCTTTCACTTTCTTTCGGTCGGGCCATAATTGAAATATCCTATTCCGGAATTTCATACAATCAATTAACTAAACATCGTTCATTAATAACTAAACTATGTTCAGTTAATGAATCTGTCAAGTATTTTTTGGAAAATGTGACAAAATTCCGGTGTAGTGCTGTTAGCCGAAACGATCACTAATGCTTCCGGCATTGCAGAGGCAAGATACCCGGAACTTCCAAAGTGCCGGGTATCTCAAAAGTACAAAAAAATTACGTATATCTCCTAACCTTTTTCCTGGAATAGGCGTGCAACAAATCCCGCAACAATGCCCGATAATTGTTTACATTTCATGCCATTCTCCTGGGGACCGAGGGCTTCCAGCACTTGCGAACAATTTGTCGCCCCATACTGCGTAAGAAACTGCTCCCGTAACGCAACAGCAAGATTTTTCGCCTGTTGCCAATCTTCACCAGGGGTCATTCTGCCATACACATATCCGATGGCGATCAATCCTCCGGCCAAGGCTCCGCACAAATCCTCATGGGTACCTCCGATCCCTCCGCCAAAGGCGGAGGCTATTTTAGGGACAGCGGGGTTGGGTTCATCTGAATAGGCTTCAATCACCGCTTTTGCGACCGCTTCGGCGCAATGGAAACCGCTTTTGTGGTACTCAAATGCTTGTTGTTCGATCTGACGAGAGTTCATCACAGATTCCTCCGTTGAATATGATTTTTTAGAATAAGAATTGACAAATATTGATACGACACAGTACATTAATATATATCGAAATTTTTGAGTCAAGCGGGATATTTTGATAAGAGTTATCGTAAATTTTGAACTAACTTAAAAATTCTGATAACATAAGAACTTATGTCTCGATTATCAAAAAAAACGAGAATCATGATTTTTTCAGATATACTGTATCGGAAAATTTGAACAAAGGTGGGGGAAACTTGTGGAATTACGTCAGCTAAAAACGTTTCGAACCGTGGCAACATTACAGAGCTTTAACCAGGCGGCAAAAATACTGAACTATGCCCAGTCGACGGTTTCAGAACAGATTAAGGTGCTTGAAAGCGATCTCAATGTCCGCCTTTTTGAAAGGTTAGGAAAGCGGATTGTCCTGACAGAGGCAGGGGAACTCTTACTACAATATGCGCAAAAGATGTTGGATATTGAAGAAGAAATGAAAGCTGAGATCGTCAGTAAAGACGAGCCGCAAGGGTCATTAGCGATTAGAATACCTGAAACAATCAGTATTTACTATCTCCCACGTATTGTCAAAACGTTTCACCGGCGTTTTCCGAAAGTGGCATTACACTTCAATAGCTGCTCGTATTACAGTTTACAACAAGAACTGCAATCAGGAATCACGAATCTCGCCTTTTTAATTACGGATGTGTTTCAGGGGATGAATCTGAAAACAGAGATATTAGGCCAATTACCGTTAGTGTTTGTGACCTCGCCTGAAAATCCGCTCGTCTATCAGGACTCAGTACGGGCTTCGGATATCAAAAACGAGACGATTCTTTTACCCAAAGGAGATTGCAGCTATCGGATGCTCTTTGAAAAACGTTTAACCGAAGAGAACATAAAACCGGCAGCTATTTTGAATTTTAATAGCATTGAAGCCATTAAACATTGCCTGATGGCGGGCATAGGAATCACCATCATTCCTGAGATTGCCGTCCGGGAAGAACTCGCCAAAGGCGAATTGGCAGTGTTGTCATGGACAGGAAAATCTCTCGATGTGTACGTCTTCATGATCTGCCATAAAGAGAAATGGCTCTCGCCAACATTAAGTGCCTTTATGGAGACAGCCAGAGAAATTATTACATCTTAATCTCGTTTCATTCGAACTCCCGTCCCTGCAAACCAGGTCTGAATGGTGACGTACGGGAAAAAATGAGCGTAAAAATGTAAGGAATATTGCGGTTTTTGGTTCCGCAGGGGTGGCATGTGTGTAGAATACTTAAGACGAACTCGATAAAACCTCTCTTTTTCTACCCATATATCGTTCCTACGAAACTTTCGCTGCAAATGATTCTATGGCGTTGCTTGAGGAATCTGGGGACTTTCCTCCTTTTCCAAATTCCGCAGCCAGAGTTGTACCCGTTTATCCATTCCGCCAAGCTGGAGATAGCTGCGATAGTGTTCAAGAGCTTGTTGTGGATCTCTCAAGTAGCTTTCAAACAGGATGCCCAGATGATAATGCGCCTCCGCAAACCGGGCTGCTTCTGCAATGGCTTTTTGATAGGCGTCCACGGCCAGGTTATACTGTTCTGACGCCTGATATACTGCCCCTAATTGTAGATATGCCCGGCTGTTCGTGGGATCGAGCAGAATGGCCTGAAGATAATATTCTTCAGCCTGCTGCGGCTGTGTTAATGCCAGGCGATCCGCTTGTTGAAGCATGCTCTCGGAACGATCGCGCATGGTTTGACTCACAATGAGTGGTGAAAGTACCGGCGTGACTTTCGGTAATTCACGTTGAATTTTTAAGTGTTCAATACCGGTAATCATCACCTCCGGCAATCGTAAGGATTCAGGAGTCGTCTCCTGGGAAAATCCCGGCATGCTGAAAACAAAACTATACATCACAGATAAAAAACAGCAAAGCATGATTTTTATGTTAAATTTCATAGTATTTTTTTTCATTGTAGCTCCTCAAGTTTTTGTTGTGCTTGTTCTACGAGTTCGACATTTGCTGATGTATCCACTAGCTTTTTATACAGGTTATGGGCTTCGGTCGTCTTCCCCTGCTGTTCATAAATTGACGCCGCTGCAAAGGTCGCCTGATCTACCTGAGCTTTCTGGTCGGCATACAGATAGATCACTTTCAAATACTCGGCCACCGCTTTTTCCAGATCAACGCCGCTTCCGTAACATTCGGCAATGCTCAACTGCGCCTGGGCTGCTTTCGCTTTGTCGCTTCCGTTAAGCACTGGCGCAAAAAGCTGTTCCGCTTGCTGGCATTGTTGCTGATCCACCATAATCTGGCCGATCAGAAAACCTGCTTCTTCTGCCTGTGGACTGGCCGGAAAACGCTGAATTAATACATTGAAGATTTGATTCGCTTCATCAAATTTTGTCAATTCCAGAGCTGAAACGCCGTAGTTCAGCATGGCCTGGGGAATACCGGCATCATCCGGAAAACTCTGGATATAGACTCTATATTCTCTGGCTGCCTGCTCAAAGGCTTGCAGCTTGAAATAGGTATTGGCCAGCTCAAATTGGGCTGATGGCCGAACTTCACTATTTAAATAGATGTCCAAAAAATTCTGCAAGACCTGACTTGCAACGATCAGATTTCCCTGCTCAATGTAGGATTGCGCAATCCGATACAAGGCATTATCAGCATACTCATTCTGTGGATAATTGTCGAGAATCCATTGATACGCAGGGATGGCGTTTAGATAATCCCCTTGCTGAAAAAATTGTTCGCCAATTTGATATTGCGCGGTAATACTAAGCGGGTTGTCCGGATATTGTTCAATAAACTCTCTGGTCGTGCGCAGATATTCATCATATTCCCCGGTCACTTTATACACCAGAGCGACGCCATATATGGCCTCTCCGATGTTGGCATGATTCGGGTGCTCTTGAATCACCCGTTGATATTCTTCCAACGCCTCATCATAAAGGCCCATATTGAAATAGCTGTCCGCAATTTTGAGTTGGGCCAGCATAACCTGGTCGCTGTCAGGAAAATTTTCAATGAGTACATGAAACTCATGAATAGCTTTTTCATACTGATCTTCCCGAAAATATGTCCAACCAATATAAAACTGGGCAAGGCTGACAAATTCATGATCAGGGTACTGCTGAATAAAATCAGAGAAATAACGCCTGGCCTGGTCGAATCTTTCAAGTTTATAGGCGGCTGTTCCAGCATAATAAGGGACATCTTTTGCCATCGGGTGCGAAGGATAGCGGTCTCGGATTTCCTGATACAATTCCATCGCCAGCGAAAAATCTTTCAGATTCAGCGCGCAATCTCCGGCAATTAAAAAAATCTCAGGCAACAGGAGGTTTTCTGGGAGTTTTTGCACTTCTTCCAGAACAACCTGCCATTGTTCCTGACTGTAGAGCGTTTTTATAATACCTTGATGGGCTTGCTGCAACAAGGAAACCTCATCTGTCTTCTCAATGACTTCTGAAAAATCTCGCATAGCAATTCATACATATATCAACAGCAATGTTCTCTGGAGATTGAAAATCCAATTACCCTGCGAAACAAGCTTGACAATTTTCCTGAGAAATGGTTTTGTCAAACGGAATTGATGGAGCAATTCGTTCGCGAAAATGTCGAATGGGGGCTGTGCGGCGATGAAGATGGATTTATTTGGCGATAGAATGAAAAGCTACGAGCATCAGGAAGCCGGCCGACGATGCTTGTCGTTATTGCCGGTGTGTGCTCGACTTGATGGAAAGGGCTTTCACAAATTAACACAGGGGTTAGCGCGCCCCTATGATACGCGCTTTGTGGAATTGATGCGCCGGACAACCGCCTATCTTGTGCAGGAAACAGACGCCTGTATCGGCTATACCCAATCCGACGAAATCAGCCTGGTCTGGTACAGCGGCGAGTATAAGAGCCAGATCTTTTTTGATCGCCGTATTCAAAAAATGGTCTCCGTCTTAGCGTCAATGACCACCGCGTTTTTTAACGCGCATCTGCCCGAACTTCTGCCTGAAAAAATCGGAATCCTTGCGCTGTTTGATTGTCGCGTGTGGCAGGTCCCAACGCTTGCAGAAGCAGCCAATACCTTTTTGTGGCGAGAATTTGACGCCGCCAAAAACAGCCTGTCAATGGCCGCCCGCCATTATTATCCCCATGAAGCCCTCCACAAAAAAACGAGCGCGGAGATGCAGGAGATGCTGTGGCAAAAAGGGGTGAACTGGAATGACTATCCCGCCTTCTTTAAGCGCGGCACCTTCATTCAAAAACGCCCGGTCGTGCGAGCCTTTACCGCCGAAGAAATCGAAGAGTTACCCAAAAAACACGCGGCGCGCGCCAATCCGAACTTACAGATTGAACGCTCCGAAATCCAACGGCTCGACATGCCCCCCTTTGCCAAAGTGATCAATCGGGTTGAGGTGATATTCTCCGCCGCCGAACCGGAGATTGAACGTGAAATGGGCATTCACTCATCATGCAGCCATCAGAAAATGTCTTGAAAATACTGTCATGCGTGTGATGGAGCTGTTTCTCGAAGTCGTTCAAGCAACAGGACATTGACCAGCGTCTCGATTGTCAGTCCTTGTTTGCGGGCGCGTTGCGCGAGTTCCATAGCCACGTCAGGCATGATCGCCACGCGAATGGCCCGTTTTATAGGGGTGTCAAATTGAAACCACTCCCCATCGTCTTCCATAAACGGCGCCGTATCGAGGTGATCCCAATACTCGGCTTCTTCTTCGTAAGTCTTGAATTCAGGTATTGCTAAGGTCTTCATGTTCGCAGGCTCCCTTTTCCTAAGAATCAGGCTAACGGATTCCCTCCAATTTGTCAACAGAAACCTTCGTCAGAGCGTGAAAATCCGTTTATCATAAACCCCTGCGAAACAAGCTTGACAATTTTATGAACAACTATTTTAATGAGATGATGTTATAGCAGAGAAGAAATCATGCTGTGCACGTAGGCCGCGAGAATGTGCAGGAATTTTGAGAAAAACGAGGTTCAGGATGAAAACCATAAAAGCCCAACTTCCGGATCAATTATACGCTGAAACCCTATTTCTTGTTCAAGAAGGCTGGTTTCGAGATGAACAGGAGATTTTGTTAGAAGCCCTCCGCCGCTATCTGGACGCCCACCGTCCGGAACTGATGGAGCAATTCGTTCGTGAAGATGTCGAATGGGGGCTGTACGGCGATGCATAAGGAAACAGGCTCGAAGCTAATATCGAAATTCATGCTGTATGGCGCAACGGATCATCAATGCGAATTCAGCTTCATCTTTTTGGGCATTCTCCAATTCTTCCTGTATTTTCGCGAGCAGGGTCTCATACTGCTGCTGTTCTCCGGGCGGGCATATTGACTGTTGCAGTACCTTCCGGAGGGCTGTCATAGATTGGTAAAGGTGTTTGCACCGTTGGTATGTTTGAAATCGTTGTTCGTCTAAAAATGGCCTGTCTAGGCCGGTTTTCTCAATCGTGATTCTTCCTTTCTCGTTGCCATCTATCGCGCGTGGTTTGTCGCCAATGTATTCGATATAACGTGCCGGATCTTCTTGCTGAGGATCGATGAAAAGAGGCGTTTCAGCCTGAATATCCATCAGATGAGAGGCGGCTCGCTTTGTATCGTCGGCCAGGGGGAAAAGGTTTCGTTTATAACTCCTGTTGCATTTCGGACAGGCAAAAAAGAGATTGTTCCATTCGTAGGCTAACCAATAATAGCCGATGGGAGAAAGCGCGCCGCCTTCCTTCTGCTGATAGGCGGCTTTGGGCCTGAAATGCTCAACATCTCCGATCTCTTCTTTTCGCTCACAGAAGCAGCATTTATGATGTTGGGCTTGTTTCAAGGCGTCTTTTACGCTTTGATGTCCATAAATAGCAGCATGAAATACAAAGGATTTGACCCCTGACATGAAATCCTGTTCATAGTGTTCGTACAAGCTGTTATTCTTTTCTGTCTCCCGCTTCCCCTCTTCACGCAGCTTTTCCGGGATCGCGGCTGGTTTCTTAATGCGTATCATACTCATACAACCCGATGTTTAAGGAGATTCGCGGCTTTCCGAATCAAAGTCATGGCTTCATGGTCTTCTTTCGATGCTGTCGTCGGTAATGTCGAGAGTTGCTGTCCGATTTTTTCGAGTTCTTCTTTATCTTGCGGACACAGATGTTGTTTGGCGAGAATCTGTTCCCGTTGCCGTAGTAATTCATCAAATTGCGGGGGACGGGCGCTTGGCACATCAAATAAATCGCTCGTAATAAGCTGATCCAATCGCCATCCATAGATCACCCCTTGTTCTTGATTATTATGAATGACTACCTGATCGCCTTCCCGTTTCAGCAGCACGATATTCGCATTGTGGGGCATGGCCTGAACCACTAAGGGACTATGGGCAGTGACAATGAATTGCGCCTGCGTAAACATCTCTGTCAGATAGGTGATAATGGTCCGCTGCCATTTAGGATGTAAATGTAAATCAATTTCATCAACGAGCACAATCGCCGGTTCTTCAAGGGGGTTGTCGCTCTCAGGATAGCGGTCGCATAAGCGGCTTGCCAGGTCAACGACCCAGGCGATACAGGTTCTATAGCCCAGACTCAGATGTTTCATGTCAACCCAGCCATACGGGGTTTTGGCCTCAACCACGGCTTTTAATTGGGTTTTGGTGATCGGTTTGATCCTGAGATCTTCTACATCATCCAGTAAGGAAATTAAGAGACGTTTGACGCGTTCGTAGCGTTGTTCCGTATAAGCCTGAATATCCTGCTCCTGTTCTTCCTGAGAGCGTTTATAGGCTAAATAGGCTTGCAGCAGCCATTCTTCAGCATTGATAAGCTGTCCGTCTTCATAAAACAAACTACTGACGTGATCATGCGTCAACAGAGCAAGGCTGCTTTCCGCGATTGCCCCGGTTCCCATCCGGCGGGAAGCTCCATACGCATATACCACCAGATTGTTCAGCCGGGGATGGTGCGAGATCGTTTCTGCTGCGCCGTCAAGAAAGGTATAGCCGGGGATTGTCTCGAAGGTCTCGGCGTCAAGTCTGCCGGCGTACAATGCCGATGTTGCAATGGTTGGCAAGCCAGAGGGAGCGTCGCCAGACATATCCTCATGAGACCGTTTGAGAAATGTGAATATTCCATCCAGCGTCCCGTAGGTCAACAACGTGCTTCCGTTGTCGGTACGCCGGGGTTTGCCGGTATAGACAAACAGGTTTTCGCTCTGAAATCCGACCAGACACTGGAGCAGCGTGGTCTTGCCCGTGCCATTATCGCCGAGCATGATAGTCCAGCGGGCCGGCTTCCCCTGTCCGTCCGAGAGGTCAAGGGTCTGCCGTTCCCCGAAACAACGCACATTCTCAACCGTCAGATCTAAAAAATAGACCGGCGTGTCAGGAGATATGCTCTTGTTTTCAACAGTTTCCTTTGTTGTGTTCATCCTGTTATCCTCTTTGCCCTTTTCACAGAACGCAATGTTCTTTTATGCGATGCCTTCGAGCAAATTTTTTTAAAATACTGTCATAAGCTTGATGGGGCTGTTTCTCGAAGCCGTTCGAGTAAAAGGACATTGACCAGCGTCTCGATTGTCAGTCCTTGTTTGCGGGCGCGTTGCGCGAGTTCCATGGCCACATCAGGCACGATCGCCACACGAATGGCCCGTTTTATAGGGGTGTCAAATTGAAACCACTCCCCATCGTCTTCCATAAACGGCGCCGTATCGAGATGATCCCAATACCCGGCTTCTTCTTCGTAAGTTTTGAATTCAGGTATTTCTAAGGTTTTCATGTTCGTAGCTTCTCTATTTCCCCAATACGCGTATTCTAAACATCAGGTTATAAAATTCCCTCTAAAATGTCAACAGAAACATTTTCCAGAGCGTGAAAATCCGTTTGCAATAAAACCCCTTGAAAGAAGCTTGACAAATTTTCTGAGACATGATTGTGTCAGATGATTCATGAGAGGGAGTAAATTTCCCTTGTTCAGATATGATAACACAAGGAGAACAATCATGGCAATGGTCAATATCGAATTGTTTGAGACGGATTATCAACGATTAGTACAGGTCGCCTCTCAATTTGGCAAACCGGTGCAGGAATTTCTGCATGACTGGATTGCTCACCTACCGGAGGTCAATGACACTGTTGATGTCACCCAGGATCCTGTCTTTCAGATGGAAGGCTATGACGCAGAGGCTCCATCTGATCTCTCTGTCAACCTTGATACGTATCTGTATGGGGAGAACGAACCGGTATGAGACAGATTTTTGTTGATACGAATGCCTGGATTGCGTTGAACAGCAAACGTGATCAGTTTCATCGCAACGCCGTTGCAACAAACCGGCGATTGCTCAAAGAAGGTTGTCACTATATTACCACCAATTTTGTTCTGGATGAGACGTATACCGGTTTGGTGATGAAAGTTGGTCATTTTGCGGCCGTAGATTTTGGCGAAAACATTCGCCATTCACATGTCATCTCAGTAGTTCATGTGACAGAACAGCTTGAAGAGCACGCCTGGCGACTCTTTACGCAGTATTCGGATAAAATCTTCTCGTTTACAGATTGCACCTCTTTTGCTCTGATGCAACAACTTAGTCTCACGGAAGCTTTCACGAACGATCATCACTTTGAACAAATGGGATTTATGATTTTACTCAAAACCTGATGTGATTACACGATGAGTGTCCACACCATAGATATGACCGAAGCGAATCATCCGCTTGCAGACGATATTCAGCATAGTGAATCCGAGCCAACCGTCGTGATGCGCGAAGGAAAACCAATCGCGGTCGTGGTATCCATTGACGACGTTGACATGGAATCGCTTTCCCTCAGCAGTAACCCACAATTCCTGGCAATGATCGAACGCGCCAGAGCCGCCCACACGCCAGGAACCGGCCTGAGCAGCGACGAGGTGCTAACGCGACTAGGAATTATAGAGTTTGAACAGTGTATGAATCTTTTTAGATGAGAAAGGATGTTTTCAGCAATGGTGAAAAATCCTCCGCTATTTCAACAGAAGGTGTTGCAGAACGCGCTTGAGCGATTTGATGTGACGCAGATTCCGAATCTCCAGCAGAAATGGGAAATTCTGACAAAATGGAAGCAGACGATTGACTCTGGCAAGCTGAAACACGCCGGGGAAGTCGCGCTGCACGGCGATTTTTTAGGAGATCTGTTCGGAACGGTGTTGGGCTATACGCGCCTGAGCGACGGATTCGAGGAATGGAATCTCGCGTTGGAACAGAAGACTTTGCTGGATTCGACCAAAGCGGATGGAGCCTTGGGCTTTTTTACCCAGGAGAAGACTGACATTCGCGGCATTATCGAACTGAAAAGTGCGACCGCCGACCTGGACGCCAAACAATCCAAAGGCTATCAAAAACAGACGCCGGTAGAGCAAGCTTTCAGCTATGCGCCCAAACATGGCAAGAAATGTCAATGGGTGCTGGTCTCCAATTATGTCGAATTACGACTGTATCACGCCAGTTCGCAAGTGGAATACGAACGCTTTCTGTTGGCCGACCTCACGAATGAACAGGAATTCAAACGCTTTTACTTTCTGTTAGCGCGGGATCAGTTGCTGGTCAAAGAAGGCGTCAGCCCGGCTGAGGCCCTGTATCGCAAAAGCGAAGAGGCCGGAGCGCGCATTTCCAAACAGTTTTATACCGATTACACCACCGCCCGTCTGCATCTGTTCGAACACCTGAAACAGCAGGCTCGTAGTCATCGCTTTAGCGATGGGCCGGAAAGCGATAAATCGCTTACTACGAACGAGGAGCTTTCCCTCCTCGCAAAAACTCAAAAGCTGTTAGATCGCTTTATCTTCATCTGTTTTTGCGAGGATACCGGTATGCTGCCGCCCAATACCTTCCGCAAGCTGCTCAGGCAGGCGCAGGAATCCTTTGTGTTTGTGGAGGCGAAGCATAAAATCTGGCCGGCCCTGAAAGGGTTGTTTAAGGCTTTGGATATGGGCTGGAAAGACCAGCAGATCCCCAAATTCAACGGCGAGCTGTTCAAGCCCGACCCCGGACTTGACGCGCTCGTGATCGGCGATGAGATCTTCAACGAGCTCGCGGCCATTGCGGAGTATGATTTCGAGTCGGAACTGAATGTTAACATTTTAGGGCATATTTTCGAGCAATCCATCAGCGATCTGGAAGAACTGCGCGCCGGAATTCGGGGGGAAGATGTTGACCGTAAGCAGGGCAAGCGCAAGAAAGAGGGCATCTTCTACACGCCCGAATATATCACCCGCTACATTGTAGAGCAGGCGGTTGGCGGTTGGCTGGAAGAGCGCAAGCGCGAACTCGGTTTTGAGGATTTGCCGGAATTGACGCAAAGGGATCTGGATTCGATCAAGCTGATCAAATCGCGCTACAAAGGCAATAAACAGGTTGAACAGCACCGCGCCTTCTGGGAAGCCTATCGCGAGCGGCTGGCGAACATTACCGTGCTCGACCCGGCCTGCGGATCTGGCGCGTTTTTGAATCAGGCCTTCCGGTTTCTGTATGAAGAAGGGGGGCGAGTCAACGCCGCCTTAGCGGAACTCAGCCAGGGGCAGCGCAGTACGTTCGACCTGCACAAACATATTCTGTCGCATAATCTGTACGGCGTGGACATTAACAAGGAATCGGTCGAGATCAGCAAACTCTCGCTGTGGCTGCTGACCGCCCGCAAGGGGTCGGAACTTACCGCTTTAGATGACAACATCACATGCGGCAACTCCCTGATTGATGATCCCCTCATCGCCGGAGACAAGGCGTTCAAGTGGGAACAGGAGTTTCCTGAGATCATGCAGAACGGCGGCTTTGATGTGGTGATCGGCAATCCGCCGTATGTGCAGTCACGAGCAATGTCAGCGTCCCATAAAGAATATTTTTACAAAAACTATCAGACTGCTGAATATCAGTTGAACACGTTTGGACTGTTTGTCGAAAAATCACTCAATTTACTTCACAACAACGCCTTTTATAGTTTGATTATTCCAAATTACTGGTTATCAACCCAATATGACGAAAAGCTAAGAAAGCTCGTATTTCTCCGGCATAATATGATAGAAGTCTTAAATGTATTTAATGTATTTGAAAGCGCCTCAGTTGATACAGTTCTTATTTTAGGGAAAAAAGTCAGGAAAGACAGCTTTCCTAAACATACCTGGGTACGAAGTATCAGCAGCGAGTTAAAAACCATTCCGGAAAGACTTGAAGCTATTTCTACAGGAGATTGGAGTTTTGAGAAAAACATAGAATTTACAGGTACAGAAAGTGATCCAAAAGTCAGTTTTGAAGAAAAATTGGTTTTAAATGGACGATACCAATTATCAGATGTTGTTGAGTTAAAAAAAGGAATGCAGCCTTATGAAAAAGGAAAAGGAAATCCTCCTCAAACAAGAGAAATGATGCAGGAACAAATCTATCATGCGGCCTCGAAACTTGATCAGACATATTTACCATTATTACGGGCGCGAAGTATACGACGTTATTTGCTTGTATGGGAGAATGATTGGATTAAATACGGAGACAATCTTGCTGCCCCACGCTCAAAAAATATTTTTGAAGGCGACCGAATACTGGTTCGAAGGATTATTTCCGGTAAAAACATTGAAGGCACATTTCTGTCAGAGACATATATCAACAACACCGATTTGATTAATATCCTCCCCAGGCAACACCTTCTTGCTCTTCCCCTGAAAGTTCTGGCGGCAATTATTTTATCCCGGCTTTGCGCTCATGTGTTAAAGCAGGAAAATGTGAATTTAAACAGAGAGACATTCCCCAAAATTAACGTTGGGACGTTAAGGTCATTTCCAATACCTGACATTTCTCCTGAGCAGCAATCGCTTTTCATTCAACACGTTGATACCATGCTGGAACTCAACAAACAGCTCCATGAAATTACCCAAAAATTCCTGCACTTCATCGAATCCAGCTATCAGCCGAAAAAGCTTTCCACTAAGCTGCAAACCTTCCATACCCTTGCCTTCAGCGAATTTGTCACCGAACTCAAAAAGCAGAAGGTCAAACTCAGCAAACAGGAAGAATTCGACCTGCTGGATCTGTTCGAGGCTCAGAAAGCCCAGGCCCTCGCCTTGCAGCAGCAGATTGAGCGCACTGATCAAGAGATTGACAGGATGGTATATGCATTGTACGGCTTAACAGAGGAAGAAATTCGGCTTGTGGAGGGAGACAATACACACAGAGAAATATGAGGTAGAGGCCACCCGATGGACTCCACCAGGTTTCCACCAGGTTCAACGTTATATTGATGAGGATCACATAGACGTCATGCAGATGCTTCGTTCTCCACTGCGAACACGCGAAAGCCCTGATTGCCGAAGCAGTAGATGACATACTGCGAAATCCTGGCTTCCGGGTATTCCTGGCGCAGCCCCTCAACATAGCCGGCGATTTGTTTAGTATCCTCGTTCTGGAGTTGAAATTCCTCAATCGACGTTTTAAACTGCTTGAATTCGGCATTGGAATAGTATTTGAATTCGATCACGATGCGCATCCCGGCGTATTGCTCGTTGAACTTGCCTACAAATTCCAGGTCGCTTCGCCCCTGTGGGTAGGAACGTTCCAGGTTCCAGGTGAACCAGGTGGAGAGATAGCGGCTGCACAATTCGTAAAAGGTGGTGCGATAAAAATTCTCGTTGACCTTCTGGAAAATGGCTTCCGGCAATTGCGAGACGTAGAGCCTCCAATAGTTGGCAAAGAGTTTTGGCAAATCGGGATGCTGGACAAAGCCGCGCATCATGTCCGCGTATTTGGTGGAGACATCAATATGATGTAACTCATTGAAGTATTCCACAAAGATTTTGCGCATATTCAGATTCGGTAATTTCATCGAAAATTGATCTTGTTTCGTCAACATCCCCAGGTAATAAAAGGAAATGGGGTAAAAATCCTTCTCAAAAAACTGCGACATGTTGAACTTCGAGATCAACATATCTTTGTCGTAAGGAATGGTATTCTGGGTGGTCAATTGCGCCACAAATTCTTCGGTACGCTCCGGGACGGCTCCGGTAATGCGTCTGACCCAGGAGAGGTCAGTCCGCAGATTCAAATCAATCAAATACTCCGGTATGTGCCCATACTGGCAAAACTCATTGAGAAAATACATCAGGATGGTCGAATTGTACAGCGATTCGCCATCGGTTCGAATAAAATGATAGCCGTTATACTGGGTTTTGATCACCTCATCAACTTCCGGTCGCGTCGCCGGATTAATCTGATAATCGTGATAGACGTCATCTAATAGTCGGTCTACCTCGCTTTGAGTAAAGCCTAACATCGATTCAAATTTTGGGTGCAGAGTAAGCATCGTGGCAATGTTGAATCCCGAGGCCAGATCATCTATCGTAATTGGCAGCACGCCGGTAATAAACACATTGGCTAAGGCTCCGGTTTTGCGCCCCTCTTTCAGGGTTTTGAAAAAGGTCTTCAGAAAACTGCCGGCGGCGGTCAATTCGCGGTACAGATGGTCATGATGTCCGGTAATCAATTGGTTGGCAAAATTATCATATTCATCAATGATGACATAGAGACGAGGAAGTCCGTGTTGATGGATATACCAGAGGATTTCTTCAAGATTGGCAGAGGCCGAGCCTTTGCGGTCGATCGTGACCTGTCCCTGAAACCAATCTTTATAGATGTTCACGATCATATTCATATAGCCGCTGCAAATATGATTGAAACTGGCTTCGATTTTTTCAATGGTGTTTCCTGGTTCAACAATCGAAAAATCCAGATGCAGTACAAACATGGAATTGCGCAGCGGCGTGGGATGCTGCCCGATATAGGTATGGCCGAATAGTTCCTGAAATTGTTCCTGCTGCCGGATGTTGTAATAACATTCCAGAATACGGCACCACAGCGACTTCCCAAACCGTCGCGGACGCAGAAACACCGGATTTTCGACCAGTTCCAGGGTTTCAATATAGCGGGTTTTATCTACAAAATAGCCGTTTTTCCTCACCAGGGCCTCGTAATTGGCCTCGCCATACACCACGCGTTTTCTCATTATAGGACTCCCATGCAAATCATACATGCATTGTCCTCCGGACAGCCTTGTCCGGGGGACGTGCCTGTTGCCATATTAACTTTCCCATTTGTCAGCATAGAAGAGGTCGTATTAGATGTCAAGAGAAAGCGATTCAAACAACATTTTCAGATCAGATTCCCGGAAACAGGCTTGACAATTTTACAGAACAGTGTTTCTCTCTCCGCAAGAATCGGAAAGCGTTTTGTGAGTGATCTTCTTCAAGAGCAAAGGAATAATACCATGGATCTCTTTGGCGATAGAATGAAAGACTATGAACAGCAGGAAGCCGGGCGGCGATTTTTGCCATTACTGCCCGTCTGTGCGCGGCTTGACGGAAAAGGATTTCACAGATTGACAAAAGGATTAGAACGCCCGTATGATCGTCGCTTCGTGGAATTGATGCGCCGGACAACCGCCCACCTTGTGCAGGAGACGCAGGCCTGTATGGGTTATACCCAATCCGATGAAATCAGCCTGGTCTGGTATAGTGACGAGTATAAGAGCCAGATTTTTTTTGACCGCCGTATTCAAAAAATGGTCTCCGTCTTAGCGTCAATGACCACCGCGTTTTTTAACGCGCATCTGCCCGAACTTCTGCCTGAAAAAATCGGAATCCTTGCGCTGTTTGATTGTCGCGTATGGCAGGTCCCAACGCTTGCAGAAGCAGCCAATACCTTTTTGTGGCGAGAATTTGACGCCACCAAAAACAGCATTTCAATGGCTGCTCGTCATTATTACTCCCATGAAGCCCTCCACAAGAAAACGAGCGATGAAATGCAGGACATGCTGTGGCAAAAAGAGGTGAACTGGAATGAGTATCCTCCCTTCTTTAAACGTGGAACCTTCATCCAAAAACGCAAGATCGGGCGGGCTTTTACAGCCGAGGAAATCGAAAATTTACCTGCAACACATGAGGCGCACACCTTAACCATCGAACGATCTGAAATTCAATGTCTCAACATGCCCCCCTTTGCCAAAGTCAAGAATCGGGTTGAGGTGATATTTTCGGCAGCCGAACCGGAGATTGAACGTGAAGTGGACAATTGAATCAAATACAGAGCACTTACATAATGTCAAAGATGAATTTCTCCGATGTCAGAGAGTGAATATTTATTTTACTATGAAAACCCTGCGAAACAAGCTTGACAATTTTTCTGAGGCATAATTTTGTTAGATGATTCATGAGAGGGAGTAAATTTCCCTTGTTCAGGTATGATAACACAAGGAGAACAACCATGACAAAGGTCAATATTGAATTGTTCGAGACGGATTACCAACGATTAGCACAGGTCGCTTCTCAATTTGGCAAACCGGTGCAGGAATTTCTGCATGACTGGATTACTCACCTGCCGGATGTCAATGACGCTGTTGATGTCACCCAGGATCCTGTCTTTCAGATGGAAGGTTATGACGCAGAGGCTCCATCTGATCTCTCTGTCAACCTTGATACGTATCTGTATGGGGAGAAAGAACCAGCATGACACAGATTTTTGTTGATACGAATGCCTGGATTGCGTTGAACAGCAAACGCGATCAGTTTCATCGCAACGCCGTTGCAACGAACCGGCGATTGCTCAAAGAAGGTTGTCGCTATATTACCACCAATTTTGTTCTGGATGAGACGTATACCGGTTTAGTGATGAAAGTCGGTCATTTTGCGGCTGTAGATTTTGGTGAAAACATCCGTCATTCACACGTCATCTCAGTGGTTCATGTGACGGAACAGCTTGAAGAGCACGCCTGGCGTCTCTTTACACTGTATTCGGATAAAACCTTCTCGTTTACAGATTGCACCTCTTTTGCTCTGATGCAACAACTTGGACTCACGGAAGCTTTCACGAATGATCATCACTTTGAACAAATGGGATTTATGATTTTACTCAAAACCTGATGTGATTACACGATGAGTGTCCACACCATAGATATGACCGAAGCGAATCATCCGCTTGCAGACGATATTCAGCATAGTGAATCCGAGCCAACCGTCGTGATGCGCGAAGGAAAACCAATCGCGGTCGTGGTATCCATTGACGACGTTGACATGGAATCGCTTTCCCTCAGCAGTAACCCACAATTCCTGGCAATGATCGAACGCGCCAGAGCCGCCCACACGCCGGGTACCGGTATGAGCAGCGATGAGGTGCGCAAGCGGTTGGGACTGGTTTGAAAGAGACATCAGGGCAACATATATCAGTTGCAAGGAAAATAATAATGAAAAACAACAATTCATTTCTTTATGACGGCTTGTTTATCTTTCGTAAAACAGTCTTATCATTTGTGGTGCAAAAGCTTCAAGAGGCTTATGGCAAAGGATGGTGGAAAGCTGGAGTACAAGGAGCACTTGGAAACGATGTAACTGCCAAACTTGAAAAACAATTCAGTAATCGGTATGGGAAAACATTATCAGCAGTGAATCGCCCTGGCACAGAGCTTGAGGAGATGCTTGATATTGGCTATCTCCTTCCTATTATTCAAAAGAACTGGAAACGATCTTTTGTCGGGATATTTCAAGAAAAAGATACCACAGAAGTCTGGCTACGGGAAATCATTGCTGCTCGAAACGCTGTGGCTCATCCTGAAAAACTCTCTCTCTCTGATGAAGATACATTGCGTGCCCTTGACACGATGGTCAGATTTGTAAAAATTATAGACTTAGACAGCGCAGAGCAAATTGCCTATATCCAAAAAACACTTCTAAATAAAGAGGCAAATCAATCGGAAATTTTTAGACAGGATAACACAGAAAAAAACGAACACGGACCATCCGAAAGATTGGATGAGAATGACCAATTTTTAGACATAAGCCAGACCACCCCTGTCAAGAAGGAGCAAAATGAAATTTTTGCTCAAACGCAAGAAGAACACAATCAGGAAAAATATTCCACACCTTTTTTTGTTGGCCGAGAGGCGCAATTCGAATTATTCGAGAAATATCTGAAGCGGAATCAGCCGATTTCGATTGAGGGCTTAGGCGGCATCGGAAAAACAGCGTTTGCGGAGAAGTGTATTGAGAGATTCGAACTTACAGATCGGGCTGTCTGGTTTCCCTGTACGCGGGAATCAAAGCTTGAGTCATTGATTGAAACAGCCGGTTTTCCGGATCTGCTGAAGATTGAGAATCTAACAGAACGGGCAAAATACAGCGGATTTGCCAGCCTGCTGGATCGGCATGAGAAAATGGTGTTTCTGGATGACTTTCAGGAAATTACCGATCCGTCCTTCGCCAAGTTCTTGCAATTTATCAAGGAGTATCCTCTTCAGAAAGGCAGAATTATTCTGATTGCCCGGGAACATCCTGAAATTGGCGTTTTACCATCACGAATCCGTTTGCAAGGGCTTGAAGTTGACCATGCCTTTGATTATGCCCAACACATCCTCGAACACAATTATCCTGAACTCGATATTGATGAAGAAGATATCAGAGCGATTTCCCAACAATTCAAAGGGCATCCTTTAGCGATTGAACTCGCCATATACCTGCTCGATTTTGGGACCGCACCGGAACATCTGCTGCAAGCGGTTATTGATTATGAGAATGAAGAATTTTTAGCCCGCCGTTTACTCGACGAAATTTTCACTCATCCCAAAAGCACGGAAGAAGAAAAAGAGTTCATGCTGGCCTTTTCGGTCTTTCGCGGAAAAGTCAAGGAAGAGGCGTTCACGTATCTTTTTGAAGGCAAAGACGTGAATTCAACCATCCGCAGATTACGACGAAAGTTGATGCTGCTGTCTGAAGATGGATTCTATGAAACCCACCCTTTAGTGCGTGAATTCTGTTATGATCGGCTTGCAAACAAGCAAGAATGGCATAAAAAGGCGGCTGAATATTTTCAATCGCAGCGCACGGAACAGCTCGATTCAGTGTTAGAAGAGACGATCTTCTATCATCTGAGCAGCAGTGAACAATGGCAAGTAATTATTGATCTGATCTGCGCCAGAGGAGAACAATTTATTCTTTCCGGATATACAGATGTCTTAAAAGATATGCTGGATGTAAGCTGTAGACAGGGAAGGCATTCACCCCAATTCGATCTTTTTTACGGCGAGATTGCTGAAATTCAGGGGGAATGGGATCAGGCCCTCCATTATTTCGAACACGCCTTTTCTGCAACTGAGGCCGATGAAAAGATTCAAGCTCAGGGAAAGATACAATATGGTGAGATTCTTCGAAGCAAGGGGGATGTGAAAGCGTCCTTAGCCTATTTTGAGCAAGGCTATGAGATATGCAGAGCTATTCATTTTCAACGAGGTGAAGCCCGGAGCTTGGACAATATTGGCTTAGCTTATAGATTTTTTGGAGATTTCGATGCTGCTAAGGCGAAAATCGAGGCAAGTCTGAAACTGAGACAACAGATGGGAAATATTTCAGATATTGCCGATTCTCTGAACAATTTGGGAGGTATTCTTGAAGAACAAGGGGATTTCGACGGCGCACGGACTCATTATCATCGTAGTTTCGCCCTATATGAAGAGATTGATGCAAAATTCGGCATCGCAGTCTCACTTAATAATCTGGGATCGCTTCTTCGATCTCAATGTAATTTCGATGACGCAAGGCAACTCTATCAGCGTAGTCTCACTTTAAGTGAAGAGATAGGAGCAAAATTCGGCATCGCAGCCTCACTCAATAATCTGGGAGGACTTCTGGAAGCTCAAGGCGATTTTGATGGCGCAAGGGAACTCTATCAGCGCAGTCTCACTTTAAGCGAAGAGATAGGAGCAAAATTCGGCATCGCAGCCTCACTCAATAATCTGGGATTGCTTCTTAAAGCTCAAGGGGATTTCGATGGTGCACAGGAACATTTTCAGCGCAGCCTTGCTTTACTTGAAGAGATGGAGGGAAAATTAGGAATTGCTAAAACTCTCTACAATCTTGGAAGCCTTATCTATGATCAAAAGAGGAAAAATTATCCTCTCTCCTTACACTATTTTCTGAAATCATATATCCTTCAGCAACAGATTGAAACTCCCAAAAAAGAAACAGAAAGATATATCGCCAACCTCAGACGAAAATTAGGCTTGCAGCGTTTTACACATACGGTAGAGGACATTCTCCAACAGCTCTCTGATGACCAGAAACCCTATTTGAATGTTGATAAATTTCTACAAGATGACACAGTTCGCCGCACAGAACCAAAGGTCGGCCGAAACGATCCCTGTCCCTGTGGCAGCGGGAAGAAATATAAAAAATGTTGTGGGCGGTAATCCCAAATTTTTTGAGTAATTGGCCGTCATATAGTATTGAGGTTAATAACTATGGAATTATCAAAGCAAAAACATATAGAAATTCAAGCCAAACTACCACAGATTACTGAAATACAACGTCGTCTTTTGCTACCTGTGGATATATTAGCCATGAAAATAGGACCATATAAGAACACAGAAAGTGCAATAGTATGTTTAAGGGATGCCAGTACTGTGGCTACTGAAGCTGTCTATGCCTTATCTCAAGCCTACATTCATTTATTTTGGTATAGAGAAGAACATCCTGATGCCCCTCTTGAAAAGGAGGCTTGCGCTTATTGCAAATTTTATATTGATGATGTTGCATTACGGCTTTATGCAGCAGCAGAACATCTTGCGAACTTCGTTATAGCTTTTCTCAATATAGAAAAGAGCAAATTAAAGCAATCCAAAACAAAGAAACCAAGTTCTTTAGCTTCGAGGGTTGGTAAATATATGTTTGCCGAAATGCCTACTCATGATATAATTGTTAGGATCAAAAAGTTAAAAGACGACAAAAATTGGGAAGAAACTATGAAATATCGTAATGATTGGGTTCATGAACAACCTCCATTAGTAGATGGATTAGGCATCGTTTATAAAAGAAAATCAAGATGGAAAAAAGCAGACAATCGCGTAGGCCTTTTTGGCGGAAGTGATCACCCCCAACTTTCTATTGATTCATTGCTTAATACCGTGTCCTCCGCCTCTCATGCTTTTGTAAATCTTTTATCAGAATTATCGGATATTCTTTTTGCTCATCTCAGAGATTTAGGAATAGATTTTGACCAGAATACAGGGAAACCTAAATTCAACTTATAGGATATTACGATTAAATTTTCTCTATAAGCTTGCAAAAGAAATTTGAAACTCATTAAATTTTTCCTGGGGCTGTTTTTGCTGCTGCTTGCGCTGGCGGCGTGGCCGCTCGTGCTGATTATTTTCATTGCTTGGGGAGTCTTTAAAGGGTTGATGATGGTCGACATGGACAAGGATTTTGAGTCGTAACATGGGCTGAAACGGAACCAGTATAAATAAATGGTTGAAGTGAAGAGGAGCACAAAACTTATGATCTTAACACATCTTGATTTTTACGAAAACAAGGGCAAGGAGACATACTGGGAAATTCGCAATGTCCATTTGGGGATGTTCAATCTGGTGATCGGGTTGAATGCCACCGGAAAGACGAGGTTACTCAATGTGATCTCAACGCTTGCCACGATGCTATCTAAAAGAACCGCGCATCTTCTGGATGGCGCCTGGTTCGTGACGTTGAGCGACCCCGAACATCAGAAAAATTATGAATATCGGTTGGAGATTTCACACGGGGTTGTGGAACTTGAAACGCTCTCGATCAATCAAGAACTGACCCTGGAACGGCGGGGAACACGCGGCAAGATGTTTTCAGCGACGACGCGGAGGATGAAAGCCTTCAATCCGCCGGAGACCGAATTAACGCCGCACGTCAGGCGCGATGTCAAAGAGTTTCCTTTTCTGGAAAATTTGCTCGGTTGGGCACAGAATTTTCATGGCTACCGATTTGCTATGGCCAACCCGAAACGCATTCCCTTTCCTTTTGATCTCAACCCTTTTATGGAAGATTTAAGCGCGACCCCCTATCTTTTACAGGAAGCCTTACGCGATCAGGAGACCATCAACACCATCATTCAGGATTTTTCTGGCATCGGGTATCCGGTTGACGAGGTGTCAGTCAGCACGACACGATTGCCGGGAGGTTCAGAGACGCTCGATATTCCGGTGGCGGTGGTGAAAGAAAAAAACCTGGCCTGCCCAACCAGTCAAACGGAAATGTCGCAGGGGATGTACAGAGCCTTTTCCGTCGTGGTGATTGTCCATTATTTGCTCCGTTTGGGACAGGCGTGTACGGTGGCCATTGATGATTTGGGAGAAGGCTTAGACTTTGAGCGATCTTCGAAAATCATCGGCCTGTTGTTTGAAAAACTTCACGCGAGTCCGATACAACTGATCGTGACGTCCAATGACCGATTTTTGATCAATACGGTTGAGATGAAACACATCAACCTCCTGGAACGACATGGTCACATCATTGAAGCGTATAACTACGTGAATAGCAAAGACAAATTCGATGAGTTCCGCTTTACGGGGTTAAATACCTTCGATTTTTTCAGCGGGAAGATGTATCAACAAGGAGCCTGACATGAGAAGGATCGCCATTTTTGTCGAAGGACAGACCGAAAGAATTTTTATCGAGAAATTTTTAATTATGTATTTGGGATACCACAAGATTAAAGTGAAATCCTGGAAAGAGTTGGGCGTCCGCGGGAGAGAATGTAAAGCCAGAGAACCGAATCTTCATGCTGACTATTATTTTCTGATTTATGATGTCGGCGGAGATGCGAAGGTCAATTCCGCTCTCAAAGAACGGGCAGAGACAATGATACATAAGCATGGCTATGACTATCTTTTAGGGCTTCGGGATGTCTATGACGAATATTCCAGATCGGAAATTCCGGCGGCGATTCAGGGATTCAACGCCTTATTTCAGCACTGTTCGTTTCGCCGGAAATTACGCCTCATTTTCGCGATCATGGAAATTGAAGCCTGGTTTCTCGCCGATTATAACGTATTCGAAAGAATCCATGCTTCGCTTACGCCTGAGTTTATTAAAGAGCACCTTGGTCTTGATCTCGTCAATGACGACCCTCAAAATTATGATCATCCGGCCGCTGTGATGAACAGTATCTACAAATTGGTCTGCCAGGCTTATAAGAAACGGGAAAAGCAGGCATATCAAGTGGCGCATAAGCTTGATTATGATTATCTGGTCTGTTCCGAAGAGATCCTTCTTCATAAAATCAAAAGTTGGAGATACTTTTTGGATTGCGTAGATGAAAGTGTGACGCCTGAAATAGAAAGAATGGTCCGATCACAAGATTGACAGACTGAACATTCGATCTGAAGTTTATCGAAATATAAGAACGGAGAAGCAAGATGGGACTAATCAAATTTCTCTTCGGCTTGTTTCTGTTGCTGCTTACGCTGGCGGCGTGACCGCTCGTGTTGATTGTGTTCATCGTGTGGGGGATTTTCAAGGGCTTGATGATGGTCGGCATGGACAAGGATTTTGAGCCGTGAATGTGAAGATACAGTATCGTTTCTAATAGATAGGAAGGAGTATTTTTATGTCACAACAACAAATCACCCAAATCGGGAATGCCGCGGCATTGTTATTGCCGCCGGAGATCCTGGAGCAAACCGGGATTCATATCGGCGATACTATTGAGATTTCTGTGGTTGATGGAATGCTTATCGTTTCTACATTGCAGGAGTTTGAACGAAAACAAAACATTCAAGACGCGATCCGCAACGTCTTTGCACGTCGCAAAAGTGCCTATCAGCGATTGGCGTAAGAAGGTGTCGCGATGATTTTTCTCGATAAACAGGACATCCTGACGATTCAAGAACAATTGATCGAAGAATTCGGTGGAATTCACGGCATACGCGACGATGATGCCTTAGAATCAGCATTAGCGGCAGTTCATAACAGGGTGTATTATGAACAGGCGGATCTCATCGTATGCAGTGCCACGTATGCCTATCATCTGACGCAGGCTCATGCGTTTCTCGATGGCAATAAACGAATCGGGGCAGCGGCGGCAGAAATCTTTCTGGAAATTAATGGCGCGTCCTTACAGGCCACAAACGATCAGGTTGTTGACCTGTTTTTGAAGATTGCGGCCGGAGAACTCTCTCGTGAAGACGTTGAAACCATATTTGCCGAATGGATCATATAATGGGACCTATTAAATTTTTCTTCGGCCTGTTGCTGGTGCTGCTTGCGCTGGCGGCGTGGCCGATAGCATGGATCATTTTCATCGTCTGGGGAATCTTCAAGGGGTTAATGATGGTCGGCATGGATAAGGATTTTGAGCCGTGAAGCACTCGACACTTCGACTTCGTTCAGCAACCGGATTCTTCTTAGGGAATCTGTTATGAAGAAGTGATAAGAAGTGATAATATGTTGACATGAGATGTTGGGGGACTCAAAATAGACGTATAAGGAGTGATCGTATGGACAATAAGGCCGCAAAAGTTCAGAATCTCCTACAACATGCTGATACGGAAAGTATGCCTGATTCGGAATTGACGGAACAGGTCATGAGCGTCAGTGTTATTGCGCCTGTATTACACGTGCTTAACGATTTGCGACATTACAAAGAAATGGAGACGATTCAGCGATGAATGACCAGAAAGTTCCTGAGCAAGATCGAAATATTGACGCCTTCAAGCAGCATCACAGGAAAAATTTGGCGGCATTGCCATTCGACCTGAAAATAGCCATGCTGATCAACATGCAGAAAATCGCCAGGGAGATGGCATTGGCAGCAGGAAGGCCGTTCAAGGGAACGGTGTGGTGTGAACAACAGGATTCTCCGCTCACAGAACGTTCATCACAACGCAATGGATAACTCATATCAAGGAGTTGCGGACATGGTTCAAACACGAGCTCTCGAAATAGTGAAAGACTACGTTGATTTCCTGAAAACGCAACAACTCGATATTCAACAGGTCTATCTTTTTGGCTCGTATGCGAAAGGCACGTTTGATGAAGACAGTGATATTGATGTTGCCGTGATCATGAAACACCTGGAAAATAGCTTTCGGATGCAGGTGACGCTCATGAAATTGCGAAGAAAATTTGATACCCGGATCGAACCACATCCCTTTGACGAAAAGGATTTTGATACGACGAACCCCTTTGCGGCTGAGATTCTGCACAGCGGCATCCAGGTCGCATAGCCGATACGTTCTTACCGAACTTTTATGAAGAGGTGATACTTATGTTGACTTTAGAAGACATTTTTGACGGACAACACATAGAAGTGTTCGGGAATGTTCCCTTTCATCAGAAAAAACGAGTCTTGATCACCTTTCTTGATGACACGCTGTTTCCACCGGAACCATCTGCCGACTTTGACCAGATCACAGCCCTGCGCGGACGAGACAAACAGGCGCGTCTGACTGAGAAACTGCTGGCAGCGCGAAAGGAAGAACAAGTATGGAAAGCACATTGACATATCTTCAGCGATTAACCGATGAAACCCATAAACCGGAGGCCGAAGTGTTGACTCTGGCGTTTCAGGTCGGCATTCGGCAACTCTGGCGGGAACATGTTTTAGGCCGCTATCTGCGCCATGAGGTATCTAGAGAAGAGGCCATTGAGGCCGTCGGCTTCGATCTGGTTGAACTCGCAGAACGTCAACATCAAGCGGTGATGGAGGATATCGAATGGGCGCTGAATGCCTGAGTGTGGTGACAGATGCGGGACCAATGATTCATCTGGCCGAAATTGATTGCTTACATGTTCTTTCAGTATGCAGTCAGTTGCATGTTCCTGATGTTGTCTGGCAGGAAATTCTTGGTCATGTCGAAGAAGACGACCCCAAATTTCCCGACATGCTTGCTGTACAACACCATGTACTGCCGCAACAGGAGGTTGAAGAATTTACCAGCACTCACAACCTTGAACATCTTCATGCGGGAGAACGCTCCTGTTTTTTGTTGTGTCATACACTGCATATTTCTACTCTGTTGACGGATGATCTGGCTGTGCGAGATGCGGCCAGGCAATTTGACATGACTCCGGTCGGATCATTGGGTGTGCTTGTCAGGGCGTTTCATAAAGGTTTCCTCGACTTGTCCGAAACAGAAGAATACATGCTTGATTTGCAGGATAAAAGCAGTCTTTTTGTGACAAAGACAGTGGTGGAGTTGGCGATAGAACAACTTCATCAATATAGGTTCGGACGCGCTGATTTCAGCTAAACCGGCTGATATAAAAGCCTATCGAAAAGGTGATCTGCAACTCTATCGAAATATCTTACAGGAAGGGGTGACGATATGAGCAAAAAGTATGCGACGGAAATCGAGGCGAATATCGAACGGGCTGAAATGTATTATCGCTTCCAATAGAAGGAGATTTCCATAGATATGACACATTGCAATCTCTTCTCGCAATGTATCATCTGATAGAAAAGTGGAAACGATTCAGCGATGAATGAACATCAGGTGAATGCAAAGGCAGTCCAGATCCAAATCGAAAGATCGAAGCCTTCAAGCAGCATCACAGGAAGAATTTAGCAGCCCTGCCCTTTGACTTGAAAATTGCCATGCTGATCAACATGCAGAAAATCGCCAAGGAAATGGCATTGGCAGCAGGAAGGCCATTCAAAGGGACAGTGTGGTGTGAACACCAGCGTGTTCAACCCACAGAAAATGCGGCTAAATAGATGTCATGCAGACATTCTATCTCCCGCCGCAAAAACGCGGAACCCCTGGTTGCCGATGCAGTAGATGACGTACTGCGAAATCCGACTTCCGGGTATTCCTGCCGTAGTCCTTTCACATAGTCTGCAAGCTCTGTGGTATCCTCCTTCTGGAGTTGAAACTCCTCATGTTCCCTCCTTTTGCGTGAGATAATACAGGCGCAGGATATGCAGCTCGTCGTAGCTGATTTTCTCTTGAAAGGCGTCAAAGATGGGTTTAAGGTAGTCCGCGCCGAGTTGTTCAAAGGTCTGCAAAACCTTTTGCTGCTGTTCAGAGGGAAGGGTTGAAACCTTGAGAATATCGTCGCTGCGATTCAGGCGGTAGCCCTCTTTGAGATATTTGAACAAATTACTGAGGATGGTTTTTTGTTTGACGCCGAACTCGGTCATTAAGTCCTGAATGGATTTTCCTTCATTATAGGCTTCGCCGACAGCGATAGGCCGCCGGATGCCGCTGACGTTGGCTTTTGCCAACGGGCTTTTCCATTGACGTTTGGGTTTTTCGTCGATCTCGTGGACAGCGCAATAGTCGCGGATCAGAGTCAAAAAGATGTCGCCGTATTTTTCAAGTTTGGCGGCCCCGACGCCTTGCATGGTCAATAAACTTTCCGGACTTTGCGGGAAATACGCGGCCATGTCAATTAAGGTGGTATCGGGAAAGATGATGTAGGGCGGCATGTTGGCAGCATCGGCCAGTTCTTTGCGTTTTTTGCGCAGCAATTCGAACAGGGCAGTGTCATACTCCAGGTCGGAAATCGAGGTGGACTCGTCGTGACGGTGTTCGTCTTCAATCTTCCCAAACACCTGTTCATTGCCCCGGAATACCTCCCAGGCTTTGGGCGTGAGTTTCAGACTGCCAAATTCCAGATCCTGGGTCATGAGTCCTTTTTGCAGAAATTGGCGCGAGAGGTGAAACCATTGTTTTTTCGAGTATTCCAGACCGATTCCGTAGGTTGATAATTGATCGTGGCGGCGTTGTAAGACTTTTTGCGCTTGGGACCCGCGCAGGACGTCAATCACGTGCCCGGCGCCGAAGATTTCGCCGGTACGTTTGACGCAGGATAAAAACTTCTGAGCCGGAATGGTAATGTCCACAAGCTCCTGCCGGGTTTTCGTGCAATTATCACACATACCGCAATTGGGCGCGGCATATTGTTCGCCAAAATAGCGCAGCAGTGGTATCCGCCGACATATATCGGTTTCAGCCAGCCCGACCATCGCATTCAAATGCATTGTGGCGATCCGTTGTTCCTCCGGGCTTTTCTGCTCGATGAAATAGTTGATGGTGCGAATATCGCTATAACTGTACAGCAGCAGACAATGCGCGTGTAAACCGTCGCGGCCTGCGCGTCCGATCTGCTGGTAATAGCTTTCAATATTTTTGGGCAGATCGTAATGCACGATGAAACGGATATTCGGCTTATTGATCCCCATGCCAAAAGCAATGGTCGCGACGATAATCTGCACGTCGTCGCGGATGAACCGCTCCTGATTGCGGCGGCGGTCTTCATCTGATAATCCAGCGTGATAAGGGGTCGCCGAAAACCCTTCTCCGATGAGAATGGCGGCCAGTTCATCGACCTGACGCCGGGTCGAACAATAGATAATACCGGATTGATCCGGAAATTGCTCCACAAACTCAACGGTTTGCAGCATCGGATTGGTTTTGGCGGTCATTTCGAGAAAGAGATTTTTACGGTTAAAACTGGCGATAAACTCATTGGAGGCGTCAAAGTTCAGCGAGGTCTTAATATCATCCTGAACCCTGGGAGTCGCGGTGGCGGTCAGAGCCATACTGACCGCATCCGGAAAACGCGAGCGAATTTCGGCAAGCTGGCGATATTCGGGACGGAAATCATGTCCCCATTCTGAAATGCAGTGCGCTTCATCAATTGCCAAACAGTCCACGGTTTTGGAATTCAGCAAGGCCAGAGTTTTCTGCATCAGCAATGTTTCAGGGGCCACGTAGAGCAGTTTGGCGTCATCGCGCATGATGCGGGCCACGTTATGCTGATATTCGCTGTATGACAACGAACTGTTCAAAAATACGGCCCCGGCGCCTACTTCTTGCAGTTGCTCAACCTGATCCTTCATCAAGGAGATCAGCGGAGACACGACCACCGTGATCCCATTGAAGAGCAGGGCCGGGATCTGGTAGCACAACGATTTTCCGCCGCCGGTCGGCATGACGACCAGGGTATCGCGCTTATTCAGAACATTGGTGATAATTTCCTGCTGTAGGGGGCGGAAGCTCTCGTACCCAAACACCTCTTTTAACACGGTGTGCGCCTGATGATGCATGGCTGTCTATTCCTTTTTATTACAAATGCTGCCGGGGGGATGACCGCAGGCACGTGATAGAGTTTTCTCTCAATTTCTTTCGGGTTTCATTTCCTTACGGCGGTCTCTACGATTTCCGGGGGGTGACGAATGCCGTCAAAATATGATCTTCCCACTTCCCGGCAATTTTCAGATAATCACGGGCATAGCCTTCAGGAACGAAACCTAATTTTCGCAGCAGGCGGCCGCTGCGCTCATTGCGCGGCATATAATTCGCCATGACGCGATGCAGGCAAAGTTCCTCAAAAGCAAACGTGAGCGCGTATTGTAAGGCTTCATGCATGAGTCCCTGCCCCTGATAGCGATAGCCGATACTATACCCCAGATAACAAGCCTGAAACACCCCGCGGATGATGTTGTTAAAGTTCATCACTCCTACAATCGGGGTTGGCGCAGAAGACTTTAAGCAAAAAACCAGGCGCATGCTCTTGCCGTGCAGAAATTCCTGCCGGGCTTCTTGCAGCATGGTTTTCCAGAAAGAGATGGCGTAAAATTCTTCAGAGCGGACTGGTTCCCACGGAGCTAAATAGTCCTTATTTTCCGTATAATAGCGAACAATCGCTTCAGCGTCGTCAGGGGACACCACTCTCAACAGCAATCGTTCGGTTTCAAGCGGAAACCGATTCAATAATTCATGGGTTGTCATCAATCTTCGCGATGAAGTTCCTGATAGAGATTGGCGTGCTCAATTGCTATCGAGGCATACATCGAAATAGAGGAGAGTAAATACATATTATCCTCAGTAAACGGCTCGTCATCGCCATGGTTGATTACCTGAATCACTCCGATGACTTCATTTCGAATTTTCAGGGGAACACAAATCATGGATTGGGTTTTAAACCCTGTGCTTTCATCGATAGAACGATCGAAACGAGGATCTACGTACACATCAGGAATCAGTAACGATTTTCCGGTTTTGGCGACCCACCCGACAATCCCCTTTCCGAAAGTTAAGCGTTTATTTTTAATAGCCTGCTCTGCCATACCTAAGGCCACTTCAAAAATCAGATCTTTGGTCTCTTTTTCCACCAGAAGCAGAGAGACCGCTTCAACTCCCAGAATCCGCTGAATCTGACTCATCAGAATATGCAGCACCTCGTTAAAATCCAGGGTGGAAGTCAGCAAACGTCCAACTTCATTGAGCAGGGTTAATTCGCGGATACGGTCGGTCAAATAGGTGACATCCTGAAAAATCAGGAGCGACCCAACATAGGTCCTGGTATCGGAAAAAATATTGGCAACGCTGAAATCCAGCGTTTTTTTGCCATACATTAACGGAATTTCCATATTTATCTGCGAGGTTGTTGTCTTCAACTTTTGCAAGATTTCCTGGAATTGTCCGTCATAGCGTTTTCCTAACACATCAGCCACATGATGGCCGACAATATTCATTTCCTGTTTCCGAATGATCTGTTTTCCGGCGGGATTGATATATGTCACAATGTTTTCACGGTCGATTTCCATGATACCGTCGCCGACATTATGCATAATGGCTTCGTAATGACGGCGTTCGACCAGTAATTCTTCAACAACAACACGGGGAGAACGTCCTTCAAACCCCATCATGCGATCTTCAGAGGAGATTTTGAGCCGTTCATCCTGGAGGAGTCGTAAGCTTCGCACAACATTATCGGCGACATCCATGATATACCCTTTGGCGATATAAAAATCCGCGCTGGTATCCAGAATTGCCAATGTTTCTTCCAGTGTCAATGGCGATAAGATAATCGTTTTGATTGTTTCAAATTGCGGTTCGGTTTTCAGGTAGCGGTGTAAACGAATGCCATCAATTCCAGGCATAAACAGATCAATGACCACAATCTCAGGAAGGTACGACCGAATCAGATTAAATCCTGCAAGCCCATCAAGAGCTTTCACGACGGTGTACCCTTCCTGGACGACAATATTAGCCAACGCTTCAACCGACACTCGATCATTATCAATAATCGCAACTTTTCTCATGGATCCGTTCTCCCATACCACCTCAAATCCATTATCAACGGGTTTGCGGTGAATTATTTTCTTCCATGTCAATCAAATACAGCGCGAAATTGTACTTCGACATACATTGACTTCTGCTAGTGCTGTTGTCCGGATGCTCCCGGTATCATCCCTGTGCTTGAAGCACGTCGCGCGCGCGTTTCAGCCCAGGATCGCAAGGCTGCGATATGTTCGCTCATTGTCTGGGAAAGAGGCACGGTTTCCTGCAAACTCTTCACAACATCAGCCGTAACGAGAGGGCGGTTCTGCTCAAATGCATCGTACAGAGCGGAAATAATCACCTGTTCAATTTCCGCGCCGCTAAATCCCTCAGAATATTGATAAAGCGTTTCCAGATCAAATTGATGCGGCACACGATGGCGTTTTTTCAGATGAATCCTGAAAATCTCCTGGCGTTCATAGGGACCTGGCAAATCCACAAAAAAGATTTCGTCAAATCGTCCTTTTCGAAGAAGTTCCGGAGGAAGAAGGCTAATATCATTAGCTGTTGCGATCACAAACACGGATTTGACTTTTTCCTGCATCCAGGTCAAAAACGTGCCAAATACCCTGGCTGCCGTTCCAGCATCGCTCACATTCGAACTTGAGAACCCCGAAAACCCTTTTTCAATTTCATCAATCCATAAAATACAAGGAGCAATAGATTCGGCCAGTTTAATGGCTTTGCGAATATTTTCTTCGGACGACCCGACCAGGCCGCTGAAGACCTTGCCAATATCAAAACGTAACAGAGGAAGCTTCCATTGCGACGCGACCGCCTTGGCTGTTAATGATTTTCCGCAACCCTGCACTCCGACTAATAAGAGTCCTTTGGGCACAGGCAATCCGAATTTGCGCGCGTCTTCCGTAAACGCTCTATCGCGTTGGGACAACCAGCGTTTCAGAAGCAGTACCCCTCCAATTTCATTGAAGGTTTCTTCTGGTGCAAAATACTCTAATACTCCTGACTTTCGAATAATCTGTTTTTTTTCGGCTAACATCATCGGGATCGTTGTTTCACCGATTTTTTGATTCGCGACCACGGCTTTACTCAGCGCGCTCTGCATCTCAGCTATTGTCAGGCCCTGGGAAGCTTTCAATAAGCGTTCTCGCTGATCTTTTTTCAACCGGATCCCTTTCAAACGCTGATCCTGTCTGGCCTGTTCGAGGAATTCGTCCAAAACAACGCCTAATTCATCAAGGGAGGGCAGATCAAAGTCAAAAACAACAATTTCTTTGGAAAGTTCATCCGGAAGAACCAATTTAGGCGAAAGAAACAACACGGTTTTATTGCTGCTTCTCAATGCTCTGCTGACATCTCGAACTTTGCGGATCACCTGATGATTGGTCAAAAAGGCATGAAAATCCAGCAGCACATACATCGCTTTTTCCTGGGTTTGCATGATATGCTGCAGAAGGTGCAGCGGATCAGTTACAGTATTGTCGGCATCATCGAGCACAAGGTTCTTTAATCCAGCGGTTTCCGTCCAGATATACACTTTTTTGCGCTGATCATCTTCAACGGCAATTTTCCCGATTTCATGGATTACCCGGTCTTCTTCCCAGGATACCAGATAGATTAGCGGATAGCGGGCTTGAATGTGTAATTTCACCTCTTGCGTCATTTCAGATAACGACGATCCGGATTTTCCTGTCTCTTCCATAGGTGTTGATTCTTGTTTCTCCTGTCATGGTCTGTTATGATATGAACGCTCCGGCAAACATGTGAATTAAGAAATATACTGTGTAAAAAGGAGAGCAAAAAGTCAACTTTTAATTTTGAATTTACGAGGTTTTCCTTGAAAGATTCCGAACAAAGGAATTTTTATCTTGCTAATTCCGGATATGTCAACGATGTTATCTTGTATGTGATGATGATTTTGATCAGATCAGGACATAAATCGAGAAGGAGGGACAGCCGATGACAACATTCGATGTAATGCAAGATGTGCTGGGGGTCATTTTAGGAGGAGGGCAGGGGACCCGCCTGTATCCGTTGACTCAAAAACGCTCTAAACCTGCGGTTCCGTTGGCAGGCAAATATCGCCTGATTGATATTCCGATTAGTAACTGTTTACATGCCGGCATTGAGAAGATCGCTATTTTAACGCAATTTAATTCCGTATCGCTCCATCGCCATATTCATCGCACCTACCGGCGTGATATGTTTACCGAAGGCTGGGTTGAAATTTTAGCCGCGCAGCAAACATTTCAGGGCAGTCTCTGGTACCAGGGCACGGCTGATGCAGTGCGGCAGCAATTGACAGAGATTCAACGCTCCGATGTGCGCTATGTGCTCATTCTGGCAGGCGATCACCTGTATCAGATGGATTATCGCGAATTTGTTCAATATCATATTGACACCGAAGCCGATATTACGCTGGCCGTACAACCGGTCGAAGCAAAGCTGGCCTCAGGATTGGGCATTGTCAAACGTAATCCGGACGGGCAGATTGTCGAATTTCGTGAAAAACCTGATCCGGAGGCTTTAGATGATATGGAAAGTATGCCGGATTCAGCCAAACCCTATATGGCCTCGATGGGGATTTATGTGTTTAGCACGGACATGTTAGCGGCATTGCTGGCTGCGCCAGGCAACGACTTTGGAAAGGATCTCATTCCGAGCGTGTTGGTTGAACGCCGTGTTATGGGCTATGTGTTCGACGGTTACTGGGCCGACATCGGAACGATTCGTCGTTTTTATGAAGCCAACCTTGAAATGGCCTCGCCGGAGCGGCCCTTTGATCTGAACAACGCCCGGCGTCCAATTTATACGCATCCCCGCTTTCTTCCTCCGTGTGAAGTATACGGCGCAAAACTCGATCAGGTGCTGTTAACCGATGGGTGTCGGATTTATGATGCTGAGATTAACAATGCGGTGGTCGGGCTGCGTAGTATCATCGGGTCAAAGGTGATCATTAACGATTCCGTGATTATGGGGGCCGATTATTATGAATCAGACGACGATCGCACGAAGAATCAGCGATTAGGCCGTCCTGACGTGGGGATTGGTGAAGGCTCGATCATCGAGGGTGCGTTAATTGATAAAAATACCCGTATTGGCAAACATGTACACATCCGCCATCTGCCCGACCGACCTGATGAGACTCATCAACACTGGGTGGCAAGCGATGGGTTGGTCGTTGTCCCTAAAAGCGCAATAATTCCCAATAATACCGTGATTTAAAAGGCGTGTCTCCTATTTTTTCAGGTGGAGTGTTGTACCCCGAACAGCCTTGTCCGGGGTACGAATCTGTCAACCAAATGTTGACAGTCCACTCCATCCATTCCCACACACGGGTGAACAGGTGTTTTATTGCCCTCTTGCGGCTTTGATTTTGCTGATAAATTCTTTGGCGGTTTCCGTGATAAGGCCGTAATCGCCGCTTTTCGCTCCGGCGGTGAGTTCTCCGCCAACACCCACGGCAATACAGCCGTTTTTAATCCACTGATCGACATTCTCCAGACTGACGCCGCCGGTTGGCATGAGAGGGGCTTGGGGCAACGGTCCTTTAATCGCCTTAATAAAAGATGGGCCAAAGACACTTCCCGGAAAAACTTTAATCACATCTACGCCAGCTTCTAAGGCTTTAATCATTTCGGTAGGGGTCATACATCCGGCCATATATGGAATTTGGTAACGATTACATAATTTGGCTGTTTCCTGATCAAAGCCGGCGCTCACAATGTAATTTGACCCGGCAAGAATTGCCATGCGCGCCGTCTCTGAATCCAGGACAGTTCCGGCACCGATCAACAAATCTTTCTGGTGAAATTTCTTGCTCAACCCTTCGATCACCTGATGCGCACCTGGAACCGTGAATGTAATTTCAACGGTATCAATCCCCCCGTCCATACAAGCCCTGGCAATTTTTTCCGCTTTTTCAGAAGTTTCGGCACGCACCACTGCGACAATTCCTTTTTCGACTATCCGTTGTAATGTTGCCATTTTCGGCAGCATTTTGAAAAATAATGTGCTCATGACTCATTTCTCCTTGTATTGTGAATACTTCTCTCTATCACAGGCTGTCATGTTTTTCATGATGCAACTCATACGACATAACAATATAAAAGTCTCAAATATTCGCAAGAAAATAATACGCTTTTCCCGGAATTTCTTGTTTTTCTTGACAGAAGAGTCCCCAGGTTTTAGATTTTTCCCAGGATTTCTTTCAGTACGTCATCGCAAATGTCAAATTCAGTGGTTTAAAACTTGACAGCCCTGCAAGCGTATGAAGAGTTTCCTTTGTTATCGTAATAATTTTTTGTGTTAACAGTAGCAATTTTTTAAACGTATTACTGTGTATCATTGAGCATACCTCTGTGTAAGGGGGGAAGCAGATTCCTTGAGCGTATTATTCAAGTAACAGAGGGACGATGGTAAAGGAATAGGTTTAAAAACCAACGGAATATGATCTGGCAAAAAGATATCGAATGCCTGGAGCATTCTGCGTTGCACAAGCTCCAATCAGAACGGCTGGCGTCTTTGGTACGCCGAGTTTACGAGCGTGTCCCGTTTTATAAAGCCGCATTCGATCAGAAAGGGGTGGCCCCATCGGATATTCGCTCGATTGATGATATTTCTCAATTGCCATTTACCCGCAAAACGGATTTACGCGACAACTATCCGTTTAACCTGTTTGCTGTACCGATGAGTGAGGTGGTGGAAATTCATGCATCGAGTGGAACAACAGGAAATCCGACGGTGGTCGCCTATACGAAAAATGATGTCGCGCTCTGGTCAGAAGTGATGGCCCGAGCGTTAGCGGCTGGCGGGGCAACAAAAGAGGATATTATCCAGAACGCTTATGGTTACGGGTTGTTCACCGGGGGACTCGGGGTGCATTACGGAGCTTTAACATTAGGAGCGTCTGTCATTCCCATGTCTTCCGGAGGGACGAAACGACAGATAAAGCTTATGGGCGATTTTGGTACGACGGTCATTACCTGTACGCCTTCTTATGCGTTGTTCATGGCTGAAGAAGCGGTCAGCATGGGGATCGATCCGAAAGCCTTTAAGCTGAAATCCGGCATTTTCGGGGCTGAACCCTGGACGAATAACATGCGTCGCGAGATAGAGGAACGGTGGGAACTGAAGGCGATTGATGTTTACGGCCTCTCGGAAATCATTGGACCGGGGGTCGCAATTGAGTGCTATGAAGGCCAGGATGGCTTGCACCTGTTCTCGGATCATTTTTATCCGGAAATTATTGAACCGGGTGGCGAAAACGCTGTTGCGCCGGGAGAAGCAGGAGAACTTGTTTTGACAACCTTGACAAAAGAGGGCATCCCGTTATTACGGTATCGCACTGGCGATATTGTGAGCATGACACAAGAACCGTGCCCGCACTGCGGCAGAACTTCGCCGCGCATTAGCAAAGTCAAAGGTCGCACTGATGATATGCTGATCATCCGGGGCGTGAATGTTTTTCCATCACAGATTGAAAGTGTATTACTGACAATTGAAGAAACCGAACCGCACTATTTGCTCGTGGTAGATCGAGTCGGATCGTTAGATCAATTAGAGATCCGGGTGGAAATCAATGAGAAAATTTTTTCGGATGAAATTAAGGTGTTAGAAGCGCTTCGCAAAAAAATCCAACGCGAAATCGAAAGTACATTGAATCTGACGGCCAACATCAAACTTGTGGAACCACGCACGATTGAACGCAGTATGGGCAAGGCTGTCCGTGTGATAGATAACCGTGAACTCTATTCGTAAGTGTCGGTCACATCGGAGCCTATGAGCGTGGACAGAAAAAAGCCTAGATGGAGAATTGGGACTTGAAAAATTGGGGAGAAAAGAGGCTCTCCTCAATTTTCCAACCTTCCCAGGAAAACATCATGAAAGTCAAACAAATTTCGGTGTTTTTGGAGAATAGAAGCGGCCGATTAGCCGAGGTCACCCGGGTACTTGGAGAGAATCATTTAAACATCAGGGCCTTATCACTCGCAGACACTTCCGATTTTGGCGTGTTGCGA
Source organism: Candidatus Vecturithrix sp. (assembly GCA_040772385.1). Classification (GTDB taxonomy): domain Bacteria; phylum Moduliflexota; class Moduliflexia; order Moduliflexales; family Moduliflexaceae; genus Vecturithrix. The sequence continues at coordinate 3,369,100 of JAXGYF010000001.1, forward strand.
ATGATTATCGATCATCCTGTCGACGCGTATATCGTCTTGAAAGAAAGGCACTATACCGTCCAGGAAACCGATGTGATCGCCTTAGAAGTCGCAGATCAACCGGGAGGATTAGCCGGAGTGCTAGACATCTTATACAAAAACGGAATTAATGTTGAATATCTATACGCCTTTCCCGAACGCGATTCCATTGATAAAGCCATCATGATCTTCAAATTCGATCATAACGATAAAGCCATTGAAGTGATGCAGCAAAACAAGATTAAGATTCTGGAAGCAAAGCGAGTGTATACTATTTAAACGACGAAAATGGAGAGACGTTTGTATGTGACTACAATTGAAGATCCTTCCCTTATTGTAGTCACGTACAAACGTTCTTCCCCTTTTTCCGTATGAAAATAGATATTAATTGTGACATGGGAGAAAGTTTCGGACGGTACCAGTTGGGATTGGATGCGGACATGATGCCCTTGATCAGCTCTGCCAATATCGCATGCGGCTTTCACGCCGGCGATCCCGGTGTGATCCATAAAACTGTCCGGATGGCAGTCGAGCATGGCGTGGGAGTCGGGGTACATCCTGGTTTTCCGGATTTAGTCGGGTTTGGGCGTCGTAACATGTATATGCAGGCAGATGAACTGCGTGATGCGATTCTTTACCAAGTTGGCGCGCTTATGGGATTTACGCAGATATACGGGGCGAACATTCAGCACGTCAAACCTCACGGAGCCATGTATAATATGGCGGCAGAAGATGAACGCATGGCGAAAACCATTGTAGAGGCACTGTTACAATTGAACGACCAACTTATTCTGTTTGGTTTATCAGGCTCAACACTGCTGGACATCGCACGCGCAGCAGGGTTGCGAGTTGCGCGCGAAGTGTTTGCTGATCGGGCGTATAATGAAGATGGGAGTCTGGTTTCGCGCCATCAGCCGGGTTCTGTTATTACCGATTCCATTGAGGTTGCAAACCGTATAGTAAAAATGGTGAAAGAACACAAAGTAACCGCAATTACAGGAAAAGAAATCACGCTGGCATTAGATACGATTTGCGTGCATGGCGATACTGCCGGGGCCGTTGATCATGCGAAGCACATTGTGCAGGCGTTGAAACAAGAAGGCATCGAAATTGCGCCGATCGAAACATTTCTTTAAGGTTTTGAGTGTTTGTGTGTTTGACATACTCCAACACTTAATCAAAAATTTATGCAACGGTTTCTTCATTGTTTTTTTTGTATGGGGATCTTTTTGGTGCTGACAACAGGGGCGCGCGGAGAAGCTGCGTCTCCGAATCCCTCCCCCTATTTTGCCATCGGTTTTGCCCAGGACGGCAAAATAGTGCCCATCACAAATCATCAGGTCACGCTGGCGAAACGGCCGTTTACCATCCTCTTGTATCTCAAACAGCCCGATGGTATTTTAGTGAATGCGTCTTTTGCTCCGCAATCCTTTACACAAGCCCAGGCTGGCGCACCATTAGCTGACATTGTGGGATTTTCCGATCTCGGTATGGCGGAAGAACCCTTTAACCCGAAAACACTGCTCATGATTTCATCCAACGCCCCTCATTACTGGTACTATGAACATGACGCGCACCATCGTTTTAATCACGTCACGTTACAGAACAACATGCTGGTGTGCGAGAGAATTGTAGGGCAGGTGATGGATCGCGATGCGTCAAAAACGCTGCGGTCAATTCGAAACATCCAGGAGAATGCGCTGTATCTGGTCTTCATGAAAACCGAATGGACGCCGGATTTTCGTCAACAGCGCGAAAAACAACGGGAATTTGTGCAAATCCTGTTTCGCTGAGAGGACATGCTATCATGCGCCGATTAGGACTTCCCATGCTGTTATGGCTTCTTGTAGGCATCAGTCTCGCGTTTTTATGGAGGCAGGTCGGCCTTGTCCCTGAAGCGCCTGGCTCTCCCTGGGATCCACAATTCGATTTATTCCCAACGGTTCTGGCGATCTGGCTTCCCGGACTCTATGTGTTTTTTACAGGAATGTGGATCTCTTTTCAGCAGCATTTTCCTCAAGAAGGCCAATTGCGTTATTTTCACAAGCTTGATGCGGCCAGTTATGCGGTGATCGTATTATTTTTGCCCGGTATGAGCTTCTGGCAAACCTTCGGCCCCCCCGAAACCTATCTTCGAATGTGGGTCTTGCTGATCTTTCTGGGGAAGAGCCTGATTCTACTGCGAGCCGTATATGCTTTTCCCAGACTTATCCAGGCGACATCTCTGGCGATCATCAGCGGTGGTTTTTACCTGCTTTCACTTCCATTTCTGCATATTTCTCTGTTTATTCCGCTCTCCGAGTTATTTCAACACTCAGCCTTACTTCACATCAGTATTCTCACGGTCAAATCTTTCTGTCTGGCGTTGATGGGCCTGGAAACCTTTCGCCTCAGCGCCGAAATGACAAAATCTGTCCAAAGTGCGGTTTTTAGCTGGGTAATCGTCTCATTTACTTTTCCGGCGCTCGGATTTCCTAAAATTTCGTTTATTTTGACCGGATTATTGTTGATTTTTATTTTGCGCATGGTGATCTCGCGCGTGGATACCAGAGAATTGATGAAAGGCTTCGTGCATCCGTCAAGCCTCACAATCGCCTTCAAATTTTTAATTGTGATCAGTCTTCTTCTTGCAGCGGGCTTGATTTTTTGGAGTAATGTGAGACCAGGGTTTGATCTGCAATGGAGTAGGGCGTTTGAAGCAGCGATTGGTACCGTGTTGAATGGGCAATGGGGCATATGCTGCTACGCTCCTGCATTTTGGCTTGCTCTCTTTGGCATGGTGTATGTGCTATTTTTTCGCATCTGGAACGGTGTACTCTTCTTGTTGACTGGCGTATTGCTCTACAGCGCGTACCACCTGGCTTATTATGGAATGTTAGCAAAAGAGATTCACCAACATGACATTGTGCCTTTTCTACCTTTTCTTGGGGTATTTATAGCGATTGCTCATAATCGGTTCGGAAAAATAGGGCTGTTTCGCATTATTGAGCGCCTTCTGATTTTTGTGACCATTACAAGTACATCGCTGTTGCTGATTCTCAGCCCGCAGCGTACCTCACTCCCTGCGAAGTTTGCTGAAATTCAATGGAACCTGATGCATGCTGTCGGAAAAGATCTGACCGGTTGGTTTCCCTCAACGAGTTTTCAACCGATCACGATCTCGTTGTTATTCTGGCTTGTCGGATTTATTGGCCTTGCGCTTATCTGCTGTTACATTCGGACCCGATTAGGCTATCCGTTGACGCAAAAGATTCGTACTGTTCTTGAAGGACAATTTTCATTCCAACAACTGACATTTTATCCTTTGCTATTGCTGTTTTTTCTCCTGCTGGGGTCCGGAGCGATCATGGTCGGCCGAACCATTCATTCAGGCGTTTTAGAACGACCGCTTGAAATTTCGTCCCGCGTTCCGCAGCAGATTCTTTCGTCTGTTGATCACCCTTCGGCGTCGCTTCCGACAACAGGGATTCTGGTTGTGTCACACCTGACTGACAGCGAAAAAATTCTGCATAAAACACCGCTGGCGTGTATTACCCTGAGCGACCCGGAACAGAAATTTGAGACATTTACCCTGAAAGCCGGGAAAGATACAGCCGAAACAACACTGGATACCTTCGACGGAGACCAGCCCATGGCTCATGGACGCGCCGAATTATATCAATCTCATGCGATGACGACTCAAGAGGGAATTTCCATTGAAACTCACGACTATTATACAAAATTTCTCTTGAGTAAACCATTCCATATTCAGAAGATCACATTGAAATGGCTGCCTGGAAGAGATCAGGACATTTCTGATGATTATACCCTGCATATCCGGGACATTCTGTTGCTGAGCGATTCTGAGGTGAAGCCCTAAAAGGGGAGATAAGCATGAATTTCGCGGAAGCATTCAATCGCGGCTACATTGAAGCGCAATACCTATTGTGGCAGGGTAATCCCCAGGCGGTGCCGCAAGAATGGCAGTCTTTTTTTGCCGGAATGGCGTTTGCTGGAACAGAACTTCAAGACTGTACGGAAAGCCAAAAGCAGCAGGCAAAAGTTGAGATCCTCAAGCATCGTTATCGTGATATTGGACATGTATTGGCCGGATTGGACCCCTTAATTCCCGGGCCGACAGAGCATCCATTACTCACACTTTCCGCTGTAGGATTAAGTGAAGACGACCTGGAACGTGACTTTTACACGTTACGATGCTCCCCGACCGAACGCGCTCCGTTACGGGAGATCGTGCAGATTCTGCGCGATACCTATTGCCGCTCAATTGGAGTTGAATTCATGCACTTGCAAGATCCGCAGGAACGCGAATGGCTGCAAGATCGGATGGAACCATTGCGAAATCGTCCTGCTCTGGATCATGAGGCCAAAATTCGAATTCTCAACAAACTCTACCAGGCCTCGCTATTTGAAACTTACCTTCAGAAAAAATACCCCGGCCAAACCCGCTTTTCGCTGGAAGGCGCAGAAGCTGTTATTGCCATGCTTGATGCCCTGTTTCTCGCGGCAACCGAGAACGGCTGCACCGAGATCGTTCTGGGAATGCCACATCGAGGACGGCTGAATATTGAAACCAATATCATGTATAAGACTTATGAAGAAGTCTTTCGTGAGTTTGTCAATGATTACAACCCGGAAAGCCTGGTCGGCATGGGAGATGTAAAATATCACAACGGCTATTTCACCACAATCGGTTTAGCGAACGGCCGCGCAGTGCTTCTGTTTCTGGCAGATAATCCGAGCCATCTGGAATCTGTGAATCCGGTCGTTGAAGGTATTGTCCGCGCCAGACAGGATTTGCTGCGTGAAGGCCCTCGCAATCAGATTTTGCCGCTCTTATTTCATGGCGACGCCGCGTTTGCCGGGCAGGGAGTTGTTGCTGAAACCCTGAATTTATCTCAATTAGAAGGTTATAAAACTGAAGGAACCATTCATATTGTGATCAATAATCAGATTGGTTTTACGACCCTGCCGCAACATGCCCGTTCGACCCGCTATGCTACGGATGTCGCCAAAATGCTGATGATTCCGATCTTTCACGTACAGGGCGAAGATCCGGAAGCCGCAGTACATGTCGCAAAACTGGCAAGCAGTTACCGCATGGAGTTTGGCAAAGACGTGGTCATCGATCTGATCTGCTACCGCCGTTATGGACATAACGAAGGAGATGAACCGTATTTTACGCAACCCCAGATGTATGAACGCATTCGTCATCGTCCGCCATTACATGAGTTATATGCCCATAAACTTCTGGAACAAGGGATCGTGCAGCCAGATCAGATTGAGCACATTGCCAACGGGATCTCTATGTGCCTGGAGGAAGGGTTTAAAGCCGCTCAGGAGAACCCGCGAATTTTTCCGCGTACTCGATTTTATGAAAATTGGGAGGGATTTCACGGAACCTATTCCCATGATCCGTTTGAGACCGGAGTGCCTCATAAACGTTTGATCAACCTGGCGCGTAGCGTTAATATGCTGCCTGACAATATTGTTCCACACCCAAAATTGGCGCGCCTGTTGGAAAAACGCCTTGAAAGTATTGAAACCGGAGAAGGAATTGATTGGGCTAATGCTGAAACCCTGGCATTAGCGTCCTTGCTGGTTGAAGAGTGTCCGATTCGCTTTAGCGGACAAGACAGTGTACGCGGTACGTTCAGTCAACGCCATTGTGTTATCTATGATACACAAACAGAACACGCGTATATTCCGCTGAACCATCTCTCTGAAAACCAGGCGCAATTCCAAATCTATAACAGCATGCTCTCTGAAGAAGCGGTACTAGGTTTTGAATATGGCTATTCTCTTGCTCAACCGCAAGGATTGGTCATGTGGGAGGCTCAATTTGGAGATTTTGCCAATACTGCGCAGGCCATCATTGATGTGTATATTGCCAGCGGAGAAACGAAATGGCAGCGGTTAAGCGGCCTGGTGATGTTATTGCCGCACGGCCTGGAAGGGCTTGGACCGGAACATTCCAGCGCTCGCCTGGAACGCTACTTACAACTATGCGCCGATGACAATATGCAAGTATGCTATCCCACAACGCCAGCGCAATATTTTCATTGCCTGCGCCGGCAATCGCTGCGTCAGATGCGGAAACCCTTGATCATGATGACCCCCAAAAGCCTGCTGCGCCATCCGCTGGCCGTATCTTCGCTGTTTGAATTCACCAGCGGACATTTCTCTGAAATCCTTGATGACCCGGCCTCCGTAGAAGAGGCACAACAGGTTATTTTTTGCAGCGGCAAAATCTATTACGCGCTTATACACCAGCGCGAAGAGTTGAAAAAAACTGCTGAAATCGCGATTATCCGGATTGAACAGCTCTATCCTTTTCCTCAGAACGCCTTGCTTCAACTGATTGCAAAATACTTTCGCGCCAGACGCTATCTCTGGGTCCAGGAAGAACCGCAAAATATGGGAGCCTGGAGTTTCTTGCGTCCGCACTTGCAAGCACTTACCGGGACTGACGTCACATACATCGGTCGTAAGGCTGCCGCCAGTCCGGCCACGGGTTTTGCCAATATTTATCGCCAGGAACAGGCCGCGATCATTACAGAAGCCCTGGAACCTTTACGGAAAGGAGCAAAATCATGAAACATGATGTAAAAATTCCTCGTGTCGGCGAATCAGTGCAGGAAGCTCTGCTGTCGCAGTGGTATAAGCAAAGCGGAGACCTGGTGCGCAAAGATGAACCTCTGCTGCTCATCGAAACCGACAAAGTTACATTAGAAATGACGGCTGAAGTTGACGGCAAACTCGACATCATGGTCAGTAACGGACAGACGGTCGCTGTTGGCAGTACGGTGGGAGTCATTGATACGGATGCTGCTGCTCCTGCAAGCAAGGAACCATTCCCTGCGGCCGAACAACAGTTCCGCTCCACTCCTGAAAAAGAAGTGACGCCGGCAAGGGAAAGCGCTTCACCTCCTGAATCGCCTGCATTACCGCCATCAGTGCGACGTTTGGCGTCGGAACACCAGCTTGATCTTTCTCAAATTCAGGGGTCTGGCCCTGGCGGACGTATCACCAAAAGCGATGTGCTGTTCTTTCTTGAAAACAAATCCGTGGGTTCAGCATCTCCGGCGCTGGAATCTCATCAGTTAAAGGATGAAGAACCTGTCGTCCGCACACCGATGAGTCCGATTCGCAAACGAATTGCCGCACGTTTACTCGAATCTCGCCATAATACGGCCATGTTGACCACTTTTAATGACATTGATATGAGCCGGGTGATCGACCTGCGCAAGCGGTATCATGATTTGTTTCAACAAAAATACCAGGTGAAATTGGGGTTCATGTCATTTTTTGTCAAAGCCTGTATCGAAGCCTTGAAAGAGGTGCCACAGCTCAACGCCTGGATTGAAGGAAATGATTTGGTGTACCATCAGTATTACCATATCGGCGTGGCAGTTGGATCTGAACGCGGTCTGGTGGTCCCGGTGATTCGCCACGCGGATCGCCTCAGTTTTGCAGAGATCGAACACACCATTCAGCAATATGTGGAGAAAATCAACGCTAACCGACTTGAACTGTTTGATTTAGAAGGCGGCACCTTTACGATTACAAACGGCGGCGTGTTTGGATCGTTATTGAGTACCCCGATTTTGAACACGCCGCAAAGCGGGATTCTAGGGATGCATAAAATTGATCAACGTCCGGTAGTTGTAGAGAATGAGATCGTGATTCGCCCTATGATGTATGTCGCGCTGAGTTACGATCACCGTATTGTGGATGGCCGTGAATCCGTCATGTTTCTCAAACGGATCAAAGAATGTATCGAACATCCGGAACGACTGGTGTTGGAGGTATAAACAATGGCGCACGCATTGTATGATCTGATTATTATTGGCAGCGGACCAGGCGGGTATGTCGCAGCAGCACGCGCTGCGGAAATAGGGTTCAAAACAGCCTGTATCGAAAAATCTCCACGTATGGGCGGCGTGTGTTTAAATATCGGATGTATTCCCAGTAAAGCATTGCTCGATTCGAGCGAACACTTTGAATATTCCAGGACAAAACTGGCTGCACACGGAGTGAATGTGGACAATGTTAGCCTTGATCTGCCGCGCATGATGTCTCGAAAAAACACTATTGTCGAAAATTTGACCGATCAGGTACACACACTGCTGAAAAGCCGCAAGGTTGAGGTGGTACACGGCGCGGCGCGATTGATCGCTGCCGACCGCGTTGAGGTGACGACAGAGAAGGCATCTCAAATTTTGTCGGCCAAAACTATTCTTTTGGCAACTGGCAGTGAACCGGCGAAGGTTCCGGGACTTCCTTTTGATGGAAAATATATTGTCAGTTCTACTGAAGCCCTGGCTTTTGATACGGTTCCGGAACATTTGGTAGTTGTTGGCGGCGGCTATATCGGTCTGGAATTAGGCACAGTCTGGCGGCGATTAGGAGCAAAAGTGACGGTAGTGGAAATGCTGCCCTTGATCGCTTCATCTCTGGATCGACAAATCGGCCGGATGTTACAGCATCTGCTTGAAAAACAAGGGATGATATTTCACCTTGGAACCAGAGTGCCACAAGCCGAGGTTATTGGGAAAACCGTGTGGGTAACGCTGGATGTTGAAGGTGCACAGACAAGGCTCGAATGCGATAAACTCTTGATCGCGGCAGGCCGAAAACCCCTTACCAGTGGACTGGGGTTGGAAGAAGTTGGCGTGAAAACCGATGCTCGCAGCGGCCGGATTGTGGTAGATGCTGCATATCATACCAATATTCCGAATATTTACGCTATCGGCGATTTGATTGATGGGCCAATGCTGGCGCACAAAGCCTCGTCCGAAGCTCGCGCTGCTGTGGATGGTCTGGCTGGGCTTTACAGTGAAGTGAATTACGATGCGATTCCGTCGGTGGTCTATACCTGGCCGGAGGCGGCAAGTGTGGGATTGACGGAAGAGCAGCTTAAAGAACGCGGGATCCCGTATCACACAAGTCATTTTCCTTTTAGCGGAGTTGGACGCGCTTTGTGCCTGGGGGCAAAAGAAGGGTTTGTCAAAATTCTGACACATGCTAGAACTAACCGGGTGGTAGGGGGACACATTATCGGACCGCACGCCTCTGAGTTAATTGCGGAATGTACCCTGGCGATGGAATTCGGCGCCAGCGCGGAAGATCTAGCGCGGACGATTCACGCCCATCCGACTCTATCCGAAAGCATCCAGGAAGCTGCGCGGCCGCTCATGGGATAATCCATCAGAAACCGGGTTTTTTCGGCCAGCCAAAACTGAGCACAAAGGAGGAAAGATTTCATCTCTAATTTCTCCCATTTTACGGAGGATACAGGAGAAAAATAGAAAAACTGCCTGAAGTCTTCTTCAAAAAAACCTGAGTGTTTGATAAATTTTTGAAATTCCGTTTTGCTTTTTACGCAGATTTCGATTTAGATGCTTTTTGGAGATATAATCGTTCCTGAAATTGTTCGGCAGGCATAGGCCAGCCTAAATAATAGCCCTGCATCATTTGACATCCTTGCTGCACGAGGAATTGATGTTGTTCCTGAGTTTCGACGCCTTCGGCGAGCGCTTCCATGTTGAGAGAGCGCGCCATGGAAATAATCGTTTTAATGATCTCCTGATCGTTTTTGTTATGGATGGAATCAATGACAAAGGACCGATCAATTTTCAAGGTATCAATGGGAAAACGTTTCAAGTAACTTAATGATGAATAGCCCGTGCCAAAATCATCAATAGAAAAACGAACGCCTTTTGCTCGTAAATAGTGCATGGTGACAATCGCCTGATCCGGATTCTCCATGATGCCGCTTTCAGTCACTTCTAATTTCAGGTAATGCGGGGGCAGGCCCGTGAGTTCGAGCACTTGTTCAATCGTTTCAATTAAATCCGGTTCCTTAAACTGGCGTGTTGAGAGATTCACAGACACATAGAGGTTCGTGTACCCCATATTATGCCATAATTTGGTCTGCTGGCATGCGGTATGGAGTACCCATTTTCCAATAGGAACAATCGCCCCGGTTTCTTCAGCCAGAGGAATAAAGCGCGAAGGATTAATCAGACCGTACTCCGGATGAGACCAGCGTAACAGTGCTTCCATACCGAGAATAAGGTTCTGACTATCTATAAGCGGCTGATAGTGGACGATAAATTGATTGCTCTGCAGCGCAGTACGCAGACTTCGTTCCAGCCGCATACGTTCCAACGCTTTTTGATTCATCTCTTCGGTAAAAAAACGATAGCCCTCGCTCTCTTCTTTGGCAGCATACATGGCCATGTCAGCATTTTTGACCAGGGTTTCCACATCCTGGCCGTCATGCGGATAAATACTGATGCCAAGGCTAACGGTGATAAACAACTCGTGATTTTTGATATAACAGGGGAGCGCAATTTGTTGTCGAATTTTTTGCGCAACACGCGCAGCATCAGAGTCACTACTAAGGCTGTTCAACAGAATCGTAAACTCATCGCCGCCAAGCCGAAACACATAGTCAGTCTTGCGCACACATTTCTGCAGTCGAGCTGCAATTTCTTTCAACAGTTCATCGCCGATATCATGGCCTAACGTATCATTGATATACTTAAACCGGTCGAGATCAAGAAACATGAGAGCCCATTTATCTCCGATTCGCCGTTCTTTTCCGTGTAAATGCAGAATATGATCTTCCAGGCGCATATAAAATGATTTGCGGTTTTCAAGTCCGGTCAGCGCATCATGGTAGGCAATAAAGCGAATTTCCTGTTCTGTCTTTTTGCGTTCTGTAATATCCTGAACCGTGATCACGCTTCCCTGGATCTGCCCCTGTTCGTCGAGAAAACCCGCGCCACTAATACTCACATCCACACGCGTCCCGGATTTTGTTAACCGTTTTGTTTCAAGCCCGGAAATATTGATGTTTTCTTGAATCTTTTTGAGGATCAACCTGTTTTCCGAGAGGCACTCAACTGGCACAAAATTAATCTTCTGCCCGTGACTTTCTTCCAATGTCCATCCGAATACTCTCGAAAATGCAGGATTCAGATAGGTCACTCGCCCTTCACCATCATACACGATCACCGGATCAGGGGCCGTTTCTAAGACGGTCCGATAGCGTGCCTCACTTTTTTGCAAGGCTTCCGCGGTCCGTTTATGTTCCAGAATTTCATGTTGAAGTTGGACATTCATCGCTGTAAGCTCGATCGTACGAGCATTGACAAGTTCTTCAAGATGATCACGATGTTTTCTCAATTCTTCTTCTGCCAGTTTGCGTTCTGTAATATCTTCACAACTGGTCACAATAACCCAGGGTTCTCCATCAGCGTTCTGGACAATTTCAGACATAAGCCAGACAGGAAAGGTTGTGCCGTCGCGTCTCTGATGCAAGTTTTCACGAATCAGCCCGTTCCACCTTTGTATCTGGGTTAAATTGGGACGATTGCCTACATTCGGAGCATTAAGCCGCGAGATGTTTTGCCCAAGAAGTCCATCTTGCTGATAGCCATACATATAAGCCGCCGCCGGATTATGATAGAGAATTTTGCCATCCAAATCCGTGATAAAAACTCCTATCTGCATCATCTCGACCGCTCGTTCCAGGTGAGGCGAATGTTCCTGGATGCGCTTGCGTTCTGCACGTTCCAGATCCATCACCTCCTGTACAGATCGGAGTTCATGTTCCAGCAGCCGCTTTTCTTTAAGCACACCGAGAAGTGCTACGATGTTCTGGGGTGAATACGGTGGTTGAAGCATTTGACATTTATAGCGCAAAAGAGAGCACTCCGGAAGATCTGTGATGCTGAGATCAGTGTCTCGCGTCAAAAGCAATAATTCGATCTCTGAATCAATCACTCGAATCTCTTCCGCAATCCGAATATCATCTGTTTCGGAGTGCCGCTCCACCGAAAGAATTACAAGCGCAACAGGTGTGCCTTTTTCAAAAGCAGCTTCTACCATATTGGGTGCTTCACATTTTTGATAGCAGCAGATCCATTCATAGCTTTTACCAGAGTAATCTGAACATTCCGAACAGAAAATATTGCCTGGCAGCGCAGTTTGCTCTCCTGCAACAAGAATACGGAAGAGATCGGAATCCATCAATGACATCATATTTTCCTTATAGTTATGAATATTTAGCTTATCGTACCATCCAACAGCCTTGTTGGAATCAAAAGTGTTTGAAGTATTGTTAGGAAATTCAGCATAGACGCTTCAAGCTCACATCAATTTTTGAGTATGAACCATCTCTGCTTTAGGATGTATATCAGGAATGATGTCAAGGAAAAAGTTTTTTAACCCTGCAAATACAAGCACAAGAAAAAATAGCAAAAAAACTCTTGACTTGACTATAGCTTTATAGTTTATGGAATTGTTTTCGTGAATTGCTCACAATGACTTATTCATCTCATATTTAATATCTGATTGCTCAGGAGGCAATATCATGGAAACATCACAAGCAAAACGAATAGTTCGAGAATATACGCAGCATCTTCAAGCAGAACCATCGCAGGTTTTTCCTTTGCTTTGTCCGGTTCGAGAATATGAATGGATCGAACATTGGACCTGTAAAATGATCTATTCTGATTCCGGTGTGGCGGAAGAGAATTGCATTTTCACCACCAATTTTCCGGATGACGGCGGTGAAGACGTGTGGGTAGTCAGTCATTATGAACCGAGTCGGGAGATTCAATTTGTTATCGTCAATGATCGGAAAGTGGTGCGCTATTCTATCACGTTGACTGATAATGGCGACGGAACGACCACTGCGGTCTGGAAGCAAAGGATCACCGCGTTAAACGACCTGGGAAATCAGGCCCTCGAGCACTTAACGGAAAAGGCGTATGCCCACCAAATGAAAACGCTTGAAACGATGTTGAATCATTTTCTGACCACTGGTGAAATGCTTAAAGGATCGAGATTCTAAAAACCGGGTTTCTTGAAGAAACCCGGTTTTTTTGCCCAGGAACGTGCTGCCTTAAGGAACAAAAAGCTTGTACCTTAAGGCAGTAACGTTCTCTTCAACAATGTATACAATCGGCCAGTTAGCCAAACGCTTCGATCTTTCCCGGAGTACATTACTGTATTATGACAACATCGGTTTACTGAAGCCGTCGGATCGAAGCGGCGCGAATTACCGCAAATATTCGGAAGACGATGTTCGGCGGCTTGAGCAGATTTGCATGTATCGTGAAGCCGGACTTCCTCTTGAAACCATTGCCCAAATTGTCAATGCGCCGAACAAAACTTCGCTCGCGGATGTGTTGGAACGTCGGCTTGACGAGTTGAATGAACAAATCCGCGAGTTGCGGCACCAACAACATGTAATTACTCAGATTCTGAAAAATCAGCAAGTATTAAGCAAGGTGAAAGTGCTCAGCAAAGATGACTGGGTCGGGTTGATGCGCGCGGCCGGACTAGATGAAACCGACATGCACCAATGGCACATCGAATTTGATCGGCTCTCGCCGGCAGGGCATCAAAGCTTTTTAGAATCTTTAGGTATTTCGGCAGAAGAAATCCGGAAAATTCGGGAATGGTCGCAAGAAGCAAGCCCTGTCTCAAAATCTTCAAGAAACTGTCAGAAAATCAGTTGACAAATCCAGAGGAGAGGTATTCCGGTATACCTTTGATGACCATGTGAGAGAATGAACTTATGGAGAATGAAGAATTTCTGATGAACACGGAAAAACAACAACTTGGATATATCGAAGGGTGGCTCTCTTCAGGATTGAATGTCGTACTTTTCGGGTTGAAACTCTGGGTTGGTATGCTTTCAGGCTCAATCGCAATGATTGCTGACGCCTGGCACACGCTCTCAGATACCTTAACATCACTTGTTGTGTTGTTCGGTTTTTGGGTTTCCGGCAAACCTAGAGATAAAGAACATCCCTTCGGACATGGCCGCGCCGAAGTGATCGCAGCAGCGATTATCGGCACTTTATTAGCTGTGGTTGGGTTGAATTTTATCAAAGAATCCTATCTGCAATTGCAGCAACACATTCCTGTCAATTTTACCTTGCCCGGCATTCTGATCTTTGGCGTGTCAATTGCGCTCAAAGAAGGTCTGGCGCAATTTTCTTTATGGGCCGGCCGCAAAGTGAATTCGCAGGCGTTGATTGCCGATGGCTGGCATCATCGCAGTGACGCGATTGCGTCATTATTAATCGTGGTAGGCGCCTTGTTTGGCAAGTATTTCTGGTGGATTGACGGCGTATTAGGTCTCTTGGTGTCGCTGCTCATTCTGTATGCAGCTTATGATATTTTGCGTCAGGCCAGCGAATCGCTTCTGGGAGAATCAATTGATCCGAAACTGGAACGGGATATTCAGCAGGTTATTACCCGCATAGCGCCTGATACCTCTGGCATGCACCATCCTCATGTGCATCGCTACGGGGATCATCTTGAGGTGACGTTTCATTTAAAGATGAATGCGAATTACTCGCTGTACCAGGCGCATGATCTGGTGTCCCAGATCGAAAATGAATTGAGAAATACGCTGAATATTGAACCAACCATTCATGCCGAACCCCAAAAGACGGGGGTTTCTATATAATTTGACTGCTGTTAGTTCACCTGTTAGCGAGCACGCTGATTACGAGAAGGCTCCCCAGAGTTTGATCATGATCGCGGCGACGGTCCCGGCAATCAACGGCGTGGCGATCCAGCCCAGCACAATATTGATCAGGTGTGAAGATGCCAGGAATGCGACTCCAAACGTTGCGAAAACGTTTGGAGCCCTGTCTTTATTCAAAGAAGGTGTCAAAATAGATTTGGGTTTTTGATTTTTGTTCAGTCCGCAGCAACCCTTTGGACTTCAGGAATTCAACCGTTTCAGCTTGTAAGGCATCCAGCGCGTCTTTATCTGCCGCCTCACCGCTATAGGCCAGTTCCAGCACGGTTTCATCTTTTGGAGCCATAAACCAGATCGTCAACGTGACTTCGGCTTTCTTTGCCGCCGGATGATCGGCCGGCAGACTGGCTTCGAATTCGTATTGACTGGCAACGCCAGGAATTTGGGCGCGCGTATCATTGACAAACGGCTCGATATGTGTGTACATTGCAGGGCAGCGCGTTTGAATAAAGGCATACAGCTTTTGGGGCGTAATCGCGGTAAACGCTATATCAAATTCGTCATCTTTAAATTTCAAATCTGACGATACCGCGTATTCCACCTGTCCTGAATAATCAATCTCATATTTCTTTTTATCACACTTTGCCACATCCAGGACGTTGTCCGGGGTTTCCGCTCTGGCTTTGAGCGTAATCTTCCCCTGCTTGACCCGCAGAATCAAATTTTGCTGCTGAAGTAAGCGGTCCGGTGTATCAACATACATCCCGACTTCGTGTTCCCCCTCAGCTTTCACGATAAACATCGGCGCAAGCTGCTCGATGAGTTGGGCTGGCAGCGCTGGCATCGAGGCTTCCGACACGTTCACCGGGTCATTCAGCAAAAAATGATATTCCAGGCTTCCATCCACAAACATGGCTTCTGTGGCTTTTTGGGCGATACTATTCCCGCTGAAAACCGCCACCATCATGACAACAATAAATCCACTCATCACTGTTTTGATAAATATTCTCATAGTTTTTCTTCTCCTCTGAAACTACAAGGATTCCTCATAAGCAAGGATTTTTTATCCCTGGTTATGTGAAATCCTTGTAGTTTCATTGTGCCGGGCGAGCGACCCGTTCATGATAACTTCTTTAAAATAGACGTTCGTCGTAAACGCTTTAGCATTTCATCACGCCGCTAAAGCGGCGACTACAAGCCTGATGTTCATTACATCGGACAAGCGACAACATTCATGTTAATTCCTTATGTTTACGGCGTTGATAATTCTGATACAAGGGCCAGGCAAACGAGAGTAATCCGAGCAGCAGCACAATCAGCGTCAACTTCCGGGTAAAAAAGATCGTCCAGTCTGACATGATCAAGGCGCGTCGGAAATTAGCTTCGACCATCCTGCCAAGCACCATCCCTAAAACGATCGGCGCAACCGGATAGCCATAGCGCTTGAAGAGCCAGCCGATGACGCCGAACCCGATGCACACGCCGACATCGAACACCGCATAGCGCGTCGCATAGCTGCCAATTCCGGCCAGGATGAAAATCATTGGGTACATGATTTTATCCGGCACGGAGATGACTTTCACAAAGAAGGAATTGCCCAGCAGACCTAACCCTAACATGACGATGTTGCTGAGCATGAGGCTGGCAAAAATCCCATACACAATTTCGGGATTACTGACAAAGAGCTGCGGCCCAGGGGTGAGATCGTGAATCATAAACGCGCTCAGCAAGATAGCGGCCGTGGCGCTGCCCGGAATCCCTAGCGTCAGCAGCGGTACCAACGCTCCACCCACCGAACCGCTGTTCGCCGCTTCCGACGCGGTGACACCCTCAAGACTGCCTTTGCCAAACTCTTCCGGCGTTCGACTGGTCCGTTTGACAATATCGTAACTGATAAACGTTGCAATGGTGGAACCGGCACCCGGGAAAATGCCTATCACCGTGCCGAGCACCGAGGCTTGCAGCATCGCCCAACGGGTTTTCCAAAATTCTGCCAGCGACGGCAATTTATTCGACACGCTGGCAATCACACGTTCGCTAAAATCATATTGTTCAAACCGTTCAAAGACGACACTGAGGGCAAATAAGCCGATCAGAGCGGGAACCAGCGAGAAGCCGTCATATAACCGGGTTACGCCGAACGTAAAACGTTCGACCCCGGAAATGGGATCCAGGCCGATGGTATTGAGAAGTAGTCCCACCATGATTGCCACAAACGTTTTCATTACCTTATCTCCCCCCATAGACGCCACAGTGGACAGACCGAACATCGCCAGCGCAAAATAATCGGCCGGATGAAATCCTACAGCCATTCTGGCCAGAGGCACTGAGAAGAAAATCAAAATTACGATCCCAAGCATGCCGCCAATCGTTGACGCGACCAGGGCCATGCCCAGCCCTTTGCCGGGTTCGCCGCGTTTGGTCAGCGCATAGCCATCGAACGCCGTGACAACAGCTGACGGAGTGCCAGGGGTGTTAATCAGCACTGCCGTGATTGACCCGCCATAATTGGAGGCCAAATAAATCGAGGTTAACAGGATCAGGGCCAGCACGGGCGGCATTTTGTAAGTAAACGGCACGAGTAAGGCTACGCCGGACGACGGCGAAATGCCCGGCATCGCTCCGGCCATGATGCCCAGGATCACTCCTACGATCATGATCAGCAGGGCTTGCCAGTTCAGGACAATGCTAAACCCATACGCTAAATTTTGCAGTAACTCCATATCCATAGACGTTGAATGTTTGAAGTATGCCATGAATGTGAACGCCTCCTGGCTCGTTGGAGGACGGCTGTCGGCATCGCCATTCAGGATCACAATTCAACCATTGTGTTAATCTGCTATCATTCTCCACAATTTCCCGACCGGAAACGGCACGTACAAGGTGCGCTGAAACACGATATAGGCAAACAAGAGCCAGCCTCCGGTGACCGATGCCAATGTGACATAGCGTCGGTACCCCAGGGCGTAAATGACAGCGATCAGGAAAATCCCGGTCGTGAGATAATATCCCACAAGCTGCATGCCAATCAGGTACGCGATTGTTGCTCCAATAAACTTGATCAACACATCCAACCGTCCGATTTTCCGAGGCGGCTCTATTTTTCCCATCCAGGCGAGGATAATAATGGCTGTGCTGAACACTATCAGCAACAGACTCCATAAATACGGGATAATTTCCGGTCCTGCATCTTCGGCCGGGAAACCTGAAGCGATTGCGGCAAAAAGGCACGCGACAGCGATAAAGACAGCGGGAAGCACAATATCGCCGAGAAACGGTCGTTTCGTGGGAGCCTTATACACCACAAGCGCGACGATTCCAACGCTAATGGCGAGCAGAGCTGCCAACACAGACACACCAGTCCCTTGCATACGATCTCTTCTGTACGGCACACGTCCTCGTTTGCAACGGCCCCATCATGTCGTGACATGTCCGTCGGCACGCGTCACAAATGGGACGTGTGTGATACATTCCTTCTCTGCACTCCTTCTGGACGATTCTGTCCGGAACCGTTCAGGAGGGAATACGCCTTATTCTATCAATCCTAATTGCTTTAAGTAAAGAGTGGTCTCTTGTTCGTTTTCCTTCACAGTGTCAAAAAATTTCTCCGGACCATAGTACACTGCGTCAGCGCCGCCGATCCCCCAAAAATTGATCCATTCAGGATCCTTGGTGATTTTCTGAAATAAGTCACTATAAAAGTCTATGGCTTCCTGAGGAATATCTTTGTGGGTGGCAATCCCGCGCCACATTAGTTCATTGTCCAATCCCTCGATGCCCAATTCCCCGAAGGTCGGGGCATCAGGAAATTGCTCTAAACGGGTTTCACGAGACAGGGCCGCAATTTTCAAATCCGGTTTGCCGAGAATATCCGACGGATTACCGACATACGCGACCCCGTGTCCACCCAGGACCGCAGCCATGGCTTGCCCGCCGCTCTCGTATGGTACCCATCTGGCCTTGATTCCCGCTTTTCCCCAGGTTTTCATGGCCATCACATGATCACGTCCGCCTGCCGCAGGACCGACCCACACCTGTTTGCCATCTTTGGCTTTTGCATCTGCGACAAGATCTTCCCAGGTATTGATCGCTTGCAATTTACTGGTAATGATGCATTCCGAATCAGAAACCAGCAAGCCGAGCCAGAGAAAATCTTCGGGCTTCACCGATCCTTTGGATGTGACCATTTTTTCGATATTCGATTGCGTTACGAGCAGAATCGTATATCCATCCGGCGTCCCGTCCAGTATGGCCTTCAACGCGACGAGGCCGCCCGCGCCTACGTTATTTAAGGCCACAAAGGTTGCATCCGTATGGTTGGCGGCCACATCAATCAGTTTTCGGGCCGCAATATCGGCCAGTCCGCCGGGAGCAGTATAAATCATAAAGGTAATCGGTTTTTCTGGAAACTTCGCAAACGCTGTTTCACTACTGGTTATCAACGACAAACAGACTGCCATGACTAAAAGTAACGTGATCTTTTTCATAATGATGTATCTCCTGTGAAACTACAAGAATCGCATATAGGAAAGAATTGATTGCTGACATACCTGAGATCACATTTTTTCTTATATGAGATTCCTGTAGTTTCACGATGTCGGGCGAATAACCCGTTCATGTTCATTCCTCTGAAAATAAAATTTTCATGATGTTATATGCTCGTAGTTCCCGCTTGAGCGGGCTTGCCTGAAGGCAAAACTACGAATCTCTTATGCAAAACGATCCACAATCAATCCGTGCCGCAGTCCCCGGTCGCTTACGGTAAACGCCGACACGCCGGTGAGTTGCATGATGGTCTTGACAATCAGTGCTCCGGCTAAAATGACATCCGCGCGTTTGGGCTGTAACCCTACAATGCTCTTGCGTTCCTCAATCGTTTTCGACTGATAAAGTACAATCTGACGTTCGATTTCTGCCAGTTCCAGTGTTGACCCTTGAATCACATCTGGATCATATTTTGCCAGTTGATGCTTCACCGCGCTCAAATTCGTCGCCGTGCCGCCCATCCCCACCAGGGCATCAACCGCGCCTTCGATACGCAAATCTGCGGCCAAATCCTGTTCAATCGCAGCCATCGCCTGTTGAACTTCTGCCGATGTGACCGGATCAGATTTCAGGATTTGTTCCGTGTATCGCACTGCGCCAACATTCAGGCTGAAACGTTTTTCGATTTTTTCATCGCGCCCTAAGATGAATTCAGTGCTGCCGCCGCCTGTATCAAAAATTACTAATTTCCCCTTGTCTAAACCGATACCGGATTTGATCGCCAGATACGCCAGGCGCGCTTCTTCCTCACCGGGCAGTATCTCAACACTCACATCACAAACGTCTTTGACACGTTTGACAAACTCCCGGGCATTCTGAGCCGTGCGCAGACACATAGTGCCAACAGCGACAATCTGACTCGCCCCGTGTTCCCGCGCTTGCGCGGCCATGTCCGACACAACCTGCACATTCCGCGCCATGGCCTCCGGGCTGATGTTTCCAGTCGCCTGTAAGCCCTCTCCCAGGCGGGAGATATTCGCCTCATCTAATACGACCGACCATTGTCCGGCGGCATCTTTGGCCGCAATGTGGAACTTGATCGAATTCGTGCCAATATCAATCACTGCATATTTTGCCATAACCAAACCATCCCATTGAAAATTGAAGATTGAAGATCAATAGTCAATTCCTACAGCTCGCCTTTGTGCATCCGTTTAATCGCAGTCACGTAGTTGATATTTTCGAGTCCGATCAGCCCGAGCATCTGCATAATTTCCCGTACTTTATCCGGATCTTCCAATTCTACAGCGACCGTCATGATTGAGCGACCTTCGATTGTCAGAGCCGCCACTTCGACAATGCAGCCTTTGACGTCGTACAACCGTCTCGATTTATCAACGGTCACGCAGATAATTCGGTCATCGGTGCGAGCTAATTCCACAAATTCCTCAAAAGTGCACACCTCTTTTGAAAACTCGGGCATTGGCACTTTGAAGAGGCTGAACATCGCCTGCACTTCTGACAGCGGCAGCGGAAATTTGACTTTTTTGACCGGCTTCCACTGTTCAAGCCCATCTTTAGTGACAACCTGCAGCGATTTAATATCCATCAGCTTGTCCCGAACTTTCGTGTTTTCCATGCTCAGTTCAGACAGAATATACACATCTGAACTTTCCACCTGGCGCGTGAGCGGGTACATGGAAATTTTGGCTTCGACATCAGTCTGATGCGTAAAGGTTCGCCATTCCCAACGCGGAATAATTTCTGGCATAACACTTCCCCCATGTAAATGAAATGTCCATTCGTGCGCGTAAGAAACCAGGTTTTTCGAAAAAACCCGGTTTCTATGCTCGATTCCTCATGGCCATCAGGTTTGGTAAAATAAGGATAACTCTTGACAATTTCTATAGCGATAGGATTCATATCCCTGTCAGTCTGTTCTTGTCAAATCGTATGTTTTTATATGCTCATCAGGAAATTTTATGACTCTTCAGCACCTCAAAACATTTTATACTGTGGCGAAAACCGGGAGTTTCACCAAAGCATCCACAACATTGTGTTTGACCCAACCGGCTGTGACCGCTCATATTAAATCATTAGAATCCTATTTAGGCGCGACCCTCTTTGAACGCAACCGGGTGATGCGCAAGATTGCCCTGACGTATGAAGGCGAGAAGTTGTTAATGTATGTCGAACGGATCTTTGCCCTGATTGATGAGATGGAGATCGCGTTTAAGGAGATGAAAACCCTGCATAGAGGAGGGAAGGTAGCAATTGGAACCACCGCTGTAATCGGCATTTATGTCTTGCCCTCCATTTTTCGTCAATTCCGCGCGCAATACCCTGAAATCACGCTTGATAACCGCATCGGGAATTCCCAATCCATCCTTAATATGGTTTTAGCTTCAGAAGTGGAAATTGGCATTATCCGGAAAATTCAAGAATTTCCGCAGCATCTCACAGCAACGCTGTTCCATAGAGAGCGGCTCTTCTGGATCGCTGCGCCGCATCATTCCTTAGCACAAAAGGAAAGCGTCTCCCTGGATGATTTACGAGGGATACTGTTTATTCATCGAGAAGCCGGGACTCGAACCCGGGTGCAAATCGAGCAATGGCTTCGTGAGCATCAGATGACGCAGCTTGTGTCAATTGAAGTCGGACACATCGAAGCGGTCAAGAAAGCGGTTGAAGAAGGGCTGGGAGTCTCGATTGTGCCTGAGATCGTCGTCAAACGCGAATTACAGACGAATCTTGTGAAAACCATCGAAATTGCCCACTTTGATCTTTCGGCCGAGTATTACCTGGTTCACCTTAATGATCGTAATCTGTCAAATGCGACCCAGGCGTTTTTACATGCCTTAAAAACCAATAACCCTTTAAGTAACTACAAGGATTTTTTATAAGCAAGGATTTTCGGACCTTTGCCTGATAGTCGCGTTTTTTCCACACAAAAGTTCAAGGAATTTATTTATACTTACTTATAAGTGATTATGAATAATTTCTTTGCACATCAGAAACCGGGTTTTTTCGAAAAAACCCGATTTCTCGGCAAGTTAACACTGACAAAAATTTATTGATACTCATTTAAATTTCCATTGAGGCGTTGAAAATGTTGACATTTTTGGAGCGTCGTGTCTATCAGGCTCATAAAGTTTTTCTTATTCCTGGTAAATCCGTTGATTTCTTCCATCCGTTGTGTCTTATTGCACGAGACTACGAATTTGACAACATCCTGATTAAGAAAGGATTCTTCAGACTATGACAGAAACACTGCAAGACCATGTTGCACAACTTCATCAACAAGCATTCACAATTGATGCCCATTTTGACCTGACGTATGATATTGCCAACAGACGCGACCGGGGAGCGACACAGGTCGTTGTATCGGACTATTTGGAGGGATTTCGCACCGGTGGTTTTGACCTCATTGTGTCCGCAATATTTATCCACAATTATTTTTTGCCGGAAATGGGGCTGCGCAAAGCCCTGGATCAAATCAGTTACCTGTTTCAGGAAATGGATGAATCGCCCGGAATCATGCAGATATGTAAAACTCCGGCCGATATGCTGCACGCCAAAACAGACGGACTGCTTGGCATTTTGCTGTCGCTCGAAGGGGTTGACCCAATCCAAAACGATCTGCGGCTCTTACGGATATTTTACGAGCTTGGCGTGCGCGGTATGGGGCTTGCCTGGAGCCGTCGCAACTATGCTGCTGACGGCGCGTTTTTTCACGCTACGCGTGAAGGACGGAAAGGCGGTCTGACTCCCTTCGGAATCAAGGTGATTGAGGAAGCGGAGAAATTGGGGATGCTGATTGATGTCAGCCACCTCAATGACGAAGGTTTTTGGGATGTGATGCAGGTCGCGCAAAAACCGTTGATTGCATCGCATTCCAATTGCCGCGCCTTAGTGTCTTCGATGCGTAACCTGACCGACCAGCAGATCGAGGCGATTGCCAAAAAAGGCGGTGTGATCGGCATGAATGCCCTGAATGCCTTTGTGGCCGATCCCTCTGATCAGAGTCGTCGGACAACGGCTGATGATCTCGTTAAGCACGTGGATCATATCATCCACCTGGTTGGGATTCCGCATGTTGGGTTGGGATTCGATTTATGTGACAGTTTCAAAAATTATCTGACCATGCCCGGATCGCTTGATACTTACGACGTGCTTGAAGGACACCAGAGTCTGGCTGAATTTACCGCTGCGCTGATCGAGCATGGTTATTCCGATGAGGATATTCTGTTAATTCTGGGGGGTAATTTCATGCGCGTGTATCACGCAACATTATAACGATAGTTTTTGAGGGATTTATTTGCGGAGAACAACCGGGTTTTTTCAAAAAACCCGGTTGTTAGAGTTCGCTTGACGCGCATGCCCTTTATCCCACCGTAAAGGGGCAGGACTGTGAAATTCTGTAAAATATCGGGGTGCGAACGCTCTGCTTTCGCGCGTGACTTGCCAAAGCAGAGCGTTGGCACTCCAGATCCTCGATAACTTCCCAGTCCTCCCCGATCGCGGGGGAATTCAGAGGGTGAATTCAAAAATGTCCGCACTAGTGGTTTCGGGTAATTTGAAAAAAATGTATATTTACAACAAATTTTTTGTAAATATACAAAAATTTTTGTTGCAGATTTATTCTTAACTTTTTATTGTAGCTGTCTTATTTAAGTAAGTATCAATAATTTCTTTGGACATCAGAAACCGGGTTTTTTCGAAAAACCCGGTTTCTCAGCCAGTCAAAACTGACAAAAATTTATTGATACTCGTTTACAATCGTGAACTTGAGAACAGATCAAAAGAATTTCTATTCTCTTCTTTTTGTAACAGAAAAGAGGATAGGAGCAAGTTTAATTCAAGAGAGGAGGTGGTAAAAGGGCGGAGAAAGACAATAATGCTGTTTTTATCATGCTGCGTTCATACGATTTTCTCAGATTGGGTCAACCGGGAACAATGAATGAAAGGAGAAGGTCTCATGCAAAAATTTTTGAAAGTGTTTGGTATTGCGCTTGTTATTGGAATGGTTTGCGTCAGCGTCTTGGGTTCTGTTGCCGGCGCGGAAAAAGTGCTGCGCATCTCCGACTCGTCAGATCCGCAAACTGCGGATTGTCAGATGACAACAGATTTTTATACGATTCCATTGAACATCTTCGATCGTCTGGTAGAAGCGATCACAGTAAGTCCGGGCCAATCGGAACTTGTTCCGGGGTTAGCGGAAAGCTGGGACATCTCTGAGGATGGAAAAGTGTACACCTTTCATCTGCGTAAAGGAGTATTGTTCCATAATGGCGAGGAACTGACCGCAGAAGACGTCGTCTATACCTTCGACCGTATGCTCAATCCAGCTACAAAAGCCCTGAATACTGATATTCTAGACTTTGTGGTTGGCGCACAGGAGCGTCTGGACGGCAAAGCAGATTCCACAAGCGGATTGCAAGCTCTGGACGACTACACCGTGCAAATCACGCTGCGCGAACCCTACGCGCCCTTTATTGCCATTATGGCCAGTCCGCAGGCGTCTATTTTTAACAAAACCTTTACGGAAGCCGTGGGGGACCAATTTGGTCTGTCTCCTGAAACTACTTGCGGCACAGGCCCATTTATGCTGAAAGAATATGTGTTGAATGACTATCAGACCCTGGCGGCCAACGAGAAATATTATAGAGGTCGTCCGAAACTTGATAAAGTCATTATTCGTGTGGTTGCTGATGCTGAGACAATGCGTCTGCTGTTCGAATCCGATGAACTTGATCTCTTCGACTGTGATTATGCCATTTCACAGCTTCCCTACTTTTTTGAAAGTGAGAAATGGAAAGACCAGATTCGCAGCGGTCCCAGAGTTGGCGTCTACTATTACAACATGAACCAGCGCATCAAACCGTTTGACGATGTGCGCGTGCGCAAAGCGTTTCAAATGGCAATCGATCGTCAAAAGATTCTGGACAGCCGTTTTTATGGCAAAGGCGCGCTGGAAAATGGCGTGATGCCGCGTGGTTTGCTGTGCTATAATCCGCAGCAGGAACCCATCGAATATAATCCTCAAAAAGCCAAAGCCTTATTGGCCGAAGCCGGCTATCCTGACGGAGTTGATATGACGATTTCGCAGGTGAGCACCTGGTCGTCGAAATGGGTTGATATCAATGAAATTGTGCAATCCATGGCCAAAGAGGCCGGTTTCAATATTACGATTCAGCAAATGGACGAATCGGCCTATTATGCCACCCGCAGAACAGGGGATGTCCCTAGTTACGTGCAAGTCTGGTCTGCCGATTTCAATGATCCTGATAACTTTTTCTATACCTTCTTCGCCGAACGCGGCACTGTAACCCGCTCATTTAATAACATGAATCCTGAAATGTTTGCCGCCCTGGATCGCGCCAGAGCCATTACTGATCCGACAGAGCGCTGCGAGTTATATAAAGAACTGGAACGGGTCATCGTGCATGAAGACGCCGCCTGGGCGCCGCTCTTCAGCGTGGATCATGTCTATGTCGTCCAACCGCGCGTGAAAAACTTTGTGGTACCCTGGAATGGGTGGAGCTCTATGTCGTATTACGAAATGGAAGTTGAGTAAATATCCGAACAAGAAACCGGGTTTTTTGGAAAAAACCCGGTTTCTATGGAGGCCGTATTCAAATGAACATGCTGCGCTATATTGCAAAACGGATGATCATCTCGATTCCTGTGCTTATCGGTATTACGGCGATCCTGTTTGTCATGCTCAACGTCATTCCCGGCGACCCGGTGGCCCTGATGATGAAAGAACATATCAGTGAGGATGTGATTGTCCGCGTTCGTGCCCAGATGCACCTGGATGATCCGGCGATTGTACGTTATTTTCGATTTGTTGTTGGGGCAATTCAGGGCGATTTTGGCATCTCTTATAAACTGAAACGCCCTGTTACCGGCCTGATTCTGCAAGCCTTTCCTAATACCATGGTTCTGGCTATTTCTGCCGCACTTTTTTCCTGGATTGTCGGCATTCCGGCTGGCATCTTTTCGGCAGTCAGACAATATTCCTGGACCGATAATTTCTTTATGGGGTTTTCCTTGCTCGGCGTCTCTATGCCCATTTTCTGGTCGGCCTTGCTGATGCAATATATTTTCGCCCTGAAACTGCGTTGGCTGCCGGTCTCCGGGTTTTATGGCTGGAAATATGTGATCATGCCGGCCATTGTGCTCGGTTGGAGTTCGGCCGGCGTGATCGCGCGTCTGACCCGTTCCAGCCTGCTTGAAGTGATGCGTCATGATTACATCCGCACCGCCCGCGCCAAAGGGGTCAAAGAATTGCCGGTGATTATGGGACATGCCTTGAAAAATTCGCTGCTGCCGGTCGTGACCATCATGGCGATTCAGGTCGCCAGTCTGCTTTCCGGAGCCGTGATTACGGAAAGCGTGTTCGGCATTCCCGGCGTGGGCAGGATTGCCGTGAACGCCATTCAAACGAGGGATATGCCGCTCTTGCAAGGTTCGATTTTGTTTGCCACTGTGCTGGTAATTGCAGGCAACCTTGTGGCCGATATTCTCTATTCCTTTCTTGACCCCAGAATTCGCTATGAGATGCAGGAGTCGTAATGTTTGTCGTTCTGCCTTCAGACAGCCCGCTAAAGCGGAAACTACAAATGCACGCGCTTCATTTACTTGGGAGAAATAAGTCATGAATTCATCTATTTTGCCTGAATCGGCGATTAGCACAGTGGAAACCTTAGAGGAACAGGAACACGACACATTTCTGAGCGATGTTGTGCATGCGTTTCTGCAAAATCGCATGGCGATTGCGGGCCTGGGCATGGTGGTGTTTTTAGCATTTATCGCGGTATTTGTTCCGGTGTTAAGCCCGCACGATCCCTATCTCGTCAATCTTGATCACCAACTGCTGCCGCCGTCCGCCCAAAATTGGTTCGGCACGGATAAATTCGGACGGGATTTACTGACGCGCATCATGTATGGCACGCGCATTTCCTTAGTGATCGGCCTTGTGCCAAGCTTGCTTTCCATGGCGATCGGCGCTGTGATGGGGATTGTAAGCGGCTATTACGGCGGTAAAACCGATTTCATCATCATGCGTTTTGCGGATGTCATGATCGCGTTTCCCTCCTTATTGCTGGCGATAGTGGTGATGTACACCTTAGGCGCGAGTTTATTCAATATCTTTATTGCGCTCAGCCTTGTTGAATGGGCTAAGACCGCCAGAGTCGTGCGTTCGCAAACGCTCTCGCTGAAAGAAAAAGAATTTGTGGAAGCTGCTCTGGCAATTGGCGTCAAAAAACGGACGATTATGCTCAAACACATCCTCCCGAACTGTTTACCCGTTTTGATCGTGTTATTTTCACTCAGAATCCCTGAAGCAATTATGTATGAATCCAGCCTCAGTTTTCTTGGCGTCGGCGCACAGCCCCCCACGCCAAGTTGGGGCTTGCTTGTGTCGCAAGGCAAGGAATATCTGTTTTCCGCGCCCTGGGTAGCAATTATGCCGGGCATTGCGATTTTAATCACCGTGCTGGCCTTTAATTTCATGGGCGACGGTATCCGCGACGCCCTTGATCCGTATATGAAGGATTAAAAGAGGGAACGACAACCAGGCTCGTAGCAGCCGCTTGAGCGACCTTATAAAACGCTCAAGCGTTTACTACGAACGGAGATTTTCCAAAGGAAAAAATGGATCAGGAAACCATTTTACACGTAAATAACCTCGAGACCCAATTTTCAACCAGGAAAGGGACGGTGCGCGCGGTGGACGGCGTTTCGTTTGCTGTCGGAAAAGGGAAAGTGGTCGGATTAGTCGGAGAATCAGGCTGCGGCAAGAGCGTGTCCGCGCTATCGATCCTGAAACTGATCCCGTCGCCGCCCGGTAAAATCGTCAAGGGCGAGGTGCTGTTCGATCAACGCAATCTTGCTGAACTCAGCTATGACGCCATGTGCAAGGTTCGCGGCAAAGATATTTCCATGATCTTTCAAGAGCCGATGACATCGTTGAATCCGGTCTATACGGTCGGGCATCAGGTAGGCGAGGCCCTCAGAATTCATCAGGATTTGACGAGCGGCGAAATTCAGCGGCGCGTGCTGGAAATGTTCGATCTGGTCGGCATCCCGGAAGCCGAATCGCGCTTTCGCGCTTATCCTCACCAGCTTTCCGGCGGGCTGCGGCAGCGCGTGATGATTGCCATGGCCCTGATCTGCGAACCCAAACTCCTGATCGCCGACGAGCCGACAACGGCATTGGATGTGACGATTCAGGCGCAGATTTTGAACCTGATGCTCGGGCTGCGCGACCGTTTGCATACCGCTATTATCATGATTACCCATGATTTAGGGGTAATTGCGGAAGTGTGTGATGACGTGAATGTGATGTATGCCGGCAAAATCTTAGAAAAAAGTGATGTGTTTGAACTGTTCGACCGACCGGCCCATCCTTATACCCAGGGATTATTGCGCTCAATCCCAGGCGTTGCGCCAGAAGGGCAGGGCAAACGCTTACAGAGCATTGAGGGCATGGTGCCCAATCTGCTCTATCTACCGCAAGGCTGTCGCTTTCATCCGCGCTGTGAGCATGTCACCGACCTGTGCCGCCGCAAAGAACCGGATTTCTTTGAAATCGGTAACGGCCATGCCGTGCGCTGTTGGTTATATCAAACTCAGGGAGAAAAGGTATGACATCCACATTGATCGAAACTCAGAATCTGTGCAAATATTTTCCTGTGGCAAGCGGACCTTTTAGCAGCCATAGCCGTTTGATTCATGCCGTAGATGACGTTAGCATCAGGATCCGCGAACGTGAAACCTTTGCGCTCGTCGGCGAATCGGGCTGCGGTAAAACCACGCTTGGCAGAGTGCTGCTGCGCCTTGATGACAAAACCTCCGGGAAGGTTCTCTTTCGCGGCACAGATATGCACACCCTCAAAGATGAAGCCATGCGGATTCTGCGCAAGCAGATGCAGATTATTTTTCAAGACCCCTTTGCCTCGCTGAACCCCCGTATGCGCATTCGCAATATTCTGGCTGAGCCGCTGGTCACGCATCAGTATGGGAAAAACAACCAGGAGATTGACGCCCGCATTCTGGAATTGATCGAATTAGTCGGATTGCGCGGACATGTGCTGCGGCGCTATCCGCACCAATTCAGCGGCGGACAGCGGCAGCGCATCGGGATTGCCCGGGCGCTGGCCCTGAACCCGGAATTTGTGGTGTGCGATGAGGCCGTCTCCGCGTTGGACGTCTCGATTCAGGCGCAGATTTTGAATTTACTGCAAGATTTGCAGGAACAGTTTCAATTGACCTATCTCTTTATCACCCACGATTTGAGCGTGGTCAAGCATATCGCTGACCGGGTGTGTGTCATGTTTTTAGGCAAAACTGTGGAGTTAGGCGACACCCGCGATCTATTCAAACATCCCCGTCATCCCTACACCAAATTTTTGCTCTCGGCCGTTCCGATTGCCAATCCCCGTCAGCGAACTCGTGAACGGATGATCTTACAAGGCGACCTCCCCAGCCCCATTCATCTGCCCTCCGGCTGCCGCTTTCATACCCGCTGCCCGTTTCAGCAACCTATCTGCACGCAGGCAGATCCGCCCTTTGTCTATGATGGCGATAGAGCTGTCGCCTGTCATTTTCCCCTAGAGTGAACCGGGTCTGTGTCAGTTGGAAATGTGATGAAATCAATTATTGAGGCTGAGTGTCTAAAAATCGTACGGTGACGACCGTCCCCTGGTTGAGTTCACTTTCTACCCTGACTTTTGCGCGATTCTTTTCCGCCAGGGCTTTACACAATAACAACCCTAAACCTGTCCCCTCTTCGCCGTCTGTGCCTAATTGTGAGTATTTGCTATCGATCCGGAATAATTTGGGAAGTTCCCAGCGTGGAATGCCGACACCGGTATCAGACACGATTATATCAAGATAACTTCCTCCGGTATAGGTCGAGATGCTAATCACACCGCCAGGTTTGGAAAATTTCAGTGAATTTGACATGAGATTGCGGACAATGATGTTGAGCATAATGCGATCACAGGTCACACGGATCTCTTTCGAAACCTGATTCTTGAATAACATCTGTTTTTGTTCAGCCCTGGCTGCAAAAAAATAGATATTGTGCTCAACAATTTCAGAAATGGAACATGATTGCGGCTGATAGTCAAGAATGCCTTGTTGTAATTGCGCCCAGGCCAGAAGGTTTTCCAATAGCATATAGACGGACTCGGCAGCATCATGCAGTGAGATCGCAGATTCTTTCATTTGTTCCCGACTCACCGTCGTAATGTTTCTGACAATCATATTGCTAATGCCGATCAGTACGGTAAAAGGGGTGCGAAGGTTATCTGCAATAATGGAGAGCAATTGATCTTTGCTGGCATTGAGGGCCTGCAATTCCTGCTGCTGGTTTTCCAATGCTTGCGTGCGTTCTTTGACTTTCGTTTCCAGGGAAGTATTTACATTTTTCAACAAATGGATTTGTTTTTCAAGGGCTTTATCCTGAAAATAACGACGAATCGCTTCTTTGATCGTCAGAATTAAATCTGTGGGTTCCCAGGGTTTGGCAATATAGCGATAGAGATTGGCTTGATTGACGGCATTCGTCACGGCTTGCATATCGGCCTGACCCGTGAGCAGAATTTTTAAGGTTTTCGGAGCAATCTCATGGACCCGTTTGAGCAATTCATCCCCTTTCATGTCCGGCATAATGTGATCCGAGAGAATTACGGGGATGTCATGGCCTTCGCGCAATAGTGCCTGAAATAACGCCAGAGTTTCTTCTCCGCGTTCTGCGGTTTCGATGAGATACTTTGTGCCAAAAGTCTGCCTTAATTCGCGCTGTAAACTGCGAAGCACATATTCTTCATCATCAACACAGATAATGACTGGTTCTTTCATACATCTCCTCTCGTGGAACTTGAATTATAGAAGGTTAGAAAACAGATTTTTCAGGAAGGTAAAAGCCGCAAGAAAAATTTGAAGAATTGGCAGAAAAACTGGAAAGAAAATTTTTGGAAATTCGTAGTTCCGCTTTCAAACCGAAGAACTCACTGAAGCGAGAACTACGAACCTCTCAACATTCCTGGCAGCCACGGAGAAGAGATATCCCCTAATCGGCAGCAGCAAACTCAGCCGCTGCCGCATTTTGACGCAGTTGCTCAGGTGTTTTACATCCGGGGATCACGCTTGTGACCACAGGATGTTTCAAACACCAGGCCAGCGCCCAGGTGGCCATTGGTGTTCCTACCGGGACTTCGTCGCGCTGGATATGTGCAATTTCTTCCAATTTGTTGCTGAGTTGTTTTTCGTTTTGCTGCGAACGAATGTCGTTTGGCGGAAAGATCACGCCTTGAGCGTATTTCCCGCTTAACAAGCCGCTTGCCAGCGGCACGCGCGCCAATACGCCTAAATCTTGCTGCTCACATAATGGAAAAACATCTTCTTCCGGTGTTCGCTGCAACCGGTTATATACCACCTGGATCACACTGGCTCCAACCTGCGTCGCTCGCGCGGTCTGATAGGCGTTGGTTTCTGTTTGCGAGGCGGAAACAGAAATGCCTAAAAACCGAATTTTTCCGGCCTGTCGTTGTTTTGCCAGCATGGTCCAGAGCGCGTCATTATCAAAGGCTTCATTCGAGCCAGAATGAAATTGATACAGATCGATGACGTCGGTCTGTAAGGCTCGCAGTGAAGCTTCGAGCTGCTGCTGAACCCCGCCGGGGCTGAGATCCCAATCGCGAGTATTAAAGCGGTGAAAACGATGTCCAAATTTGGTCGCTACAATCCAGCGATCACGGTCGCTCCGGATGGCTTCTCCCACAAATTGTTCGGAAAGGTGGTCCCCATAACATTCGGCCGTATCAATCAGATTTATTTGCACTTCACGGGCAGCGTCGAAAAGAGCATTGACTTCTTTTTGTGAAAAATCATGCCCCCATTCCCCGCCAAATTGCCATGTTCCAAGACCAATAACCGAAGCTTGAAGTTCTGTTTTACCTAAACGACGATATTTCATCATCTTGAATCCTCCTTTTCTCACAAATTTTACTCCGCCCTCTTGACAAAAAATACAATTGCTACGGCAAAGAGCCTTCGCTTGCTGTATATGGAGTGAGGGCCACAGAGAATTATTCTCAGCGTTTGTCCTTATCAAATAGTCTGAGATCGGTTTTGTCAAGAAATCTTGACAAAATTTCGTAAGGAAGAAAGTTTTGCATGGTTGAAGAAATGTATGGACCAACAAGAAAGCCTAAATACTTGTCTCAAATATGGTGAAATTATGACTCAGCGTATCTGGCGTGTCGGTTATTCCTGGCTTGCCTGTCCTCTCGGATGGTTGGCCGTGCAGTTATTGGCCTTTAAAAATCAGACGCTCAAAGAGAGTCTGGACGGACGGAAAGGATTATGGCGGCGTCTTGACGCTCAACTTGCTCAGCGCGATCAGCAGAAACCTTTGATCTGGTTTCATGTTGCCAGCGCCGGCGAATTTCTTCAGGCGCAGCCTGTCCTTGAACGCTGCATACAGCACGGTTTTGAATGTGCAGTGACGTTCATGTCTGTCAACGGCTATAAATGGGTTCAAAATAGTAAGTTACGACCTGATCGGCGTCCTGTGGTCGTCGAATATTTACCGTTTGATTTTGCTCGTAATATGCGGCGATTACTGCAAAAACTTCAGCCGGCCGTCATCGTCTATGTTAATTATGATCTCTGGCCGAACCTCTTATGGGAGGCACATGCAGCCGGAATTCCGCAATATCTTATTTCTGCGACAATTCAACCTCGCTCCAAACGCTGGACTTCAGCAATTGCACGGTCGTTATATCGCACGTTATACGCCTGTTTGAACGGAATTTTCACGGTCACTGAACACGATCGACAGCGGTTTTTAACAACAAATCCGGAACATCCCCACATTCAAATGCTCGGCGATACGCGTTTTGACAGCGTTATCGCTCGCAAGCAAACCCTTTCGCCGCCGAAACTGCCGGCCTATATTCACGACCGGTTTGTAATTGTGGTTGGCAGCAGTTCAGCGTCGGATGACGCACAGATCTTCGCGCCCTTAAAAGAAGCGTTACAACGCTATCCGGATGTCTTCTTGATGATTGTGCCGCATGAGCCGACTGAAGAATATTTACAGAACGGTGAGACCTTTTTTCAGGGTTTTGTCAGCGAACGTTTGACGACATTACAAGAACATCCGGCGCAGATTCCCAGAATTCTTTTTGTAGATACCGTGGGGGTTTTGTCTGCCCTGTATTCCGCAGGCTCTTTGGCGTATGTCGGCGGAGGGTTCTATCCGCGGG
Source organism: Candidatus Vecturithrix sp. (assembly GCA_040772385.1). Taxonomy (GTDB): domain Bacteria; phylum Moduliflexota; class Moduliflexia; order Moduliflexales; family Moduliflexaceae; genus Vecturithrix. The sequence continues at coordinate 3,402,400 of JAXGYF010000001.1, forward strand.
TCCATAATGTGATGGAGCCAGCGATTATGGGATTACCGATCATTTTTGGCCCTATTTATGATAATTCCCCGGAAGCCATCGATCTGTTACGGCGCGGGTTCGCCTTTACTGTCAAGAATACAGAGGAATTCCGCGCCAAACTCTTTGAATTCCTTGATCATCCGGAAAAATGCAGGCAACTCGGCCAACAGGCCCAACAGGTAATCGAATCGCAAGCAGGAGTCGCAGAACGCTGTTTTGAATTGATCACGGCGAATATACACAGGGTAAAAAAGCCATCATAAGTGCGTATGAATAAATTTTGTCAGTTTTGACTGGCTGAGAAACCGGGTTTTTTCCAAAAACCCGGTTTCTCATGTCCAAAGAAATTATTGATACTTCGGAGAAAAAAGAGTATGGAATTACAAAATTTTGTTCAGCACCGAGTCAAGAAGTATTATTGGGAGGATGATGTCAATTGCGCCACCACAACGCTTCACATTTTATCTGAACAGTTTGGAATCGAGTTATCGTCGCAAGTTATTGATGCGGCTTTGGGGATGCATGGCGCTGGAAAATATGGCGCACAATGCGGATTAGTTGAAGGTACGTTAATGTTTCTCGGTATCATGGGCAGAAGTCAGAATCTCTCGGATGCCAGGATTGTTGAGGCCTGTCGGCTCTTTGCACACCAATTTGAACAGCGGTTTTCGAGTTTGCGGTGTCAGGATTTGCGTCCCGAAGGGTTTCATCCAGATAATCCGCCGCATTTATGTGAGTCCCTGACATGCGATGCTGTGTGCTTTAATATTGAGTTTATCCAACGATTGTTCTGTCATGCGTAAATCCTGGAGTGTCAAAAGCTCTACTTTCACTGCAAAAGCAGAACGTTCATAGTTCGGGAACAGACAAAAGGAGATCTGAATGAGTGAACATGGAGAAAGGATGGTTGATCGGAGTAAAGAGCCGGACCTGCAAAGCGTGGCCGCCTGGATTGGTGAGGAAAACTATCAACGCTGGGGCTCGACTCTCCAGTTTATTGAGACAAACTATCCCGGAGTGTTTCAGCCCGAATGGGTGTTCGGTGGCAAAAAACACGGGTGGGGGCTGCGTTTTAAAAAATCAAAATCTTTCTGCACTCTCATCCCGGGATTGAAGCAGTTTGTGTTTCTCATTGTTTTCGGGGCTGAGGAACGCCAAAAAGCTGAAGCAATTGTGCCAGAATTAGGGTCGCGTGTTCGCGAGGCCTATCTCGCAGCAACGACCTATCATGATGGAAAATGGCTTGCTGTCGTCGTGGATAGCGATGAGGTGCTCACGGACATGAAACGATTGCTTACCATCAAGCGCAAGCCGAAACCGCGTTGATTAATTTGTACCCCGGACATCCCTATCCGGTGAAATGAGTACACCCGGACAGTCCACGAGAATGCAGGTTTTCAGGAAAAAATCTGCTTTCTTTGTCATGCCTTATGTATAATGTCTTCAAAGAAGGAGGTCGTATGGAAAGTTTCATTCAGCAGAAAATTGCCCAAAGTGTGCGTGACAGAAAAGCGGTTCATCAGACATTTGTTGATCATGTCAAAACGTACCCTTCATTTTTAGAATTGGAAAAACATGCGTTCAGCGAAGGAGCCTTGAGCAAAAAGGCCAAAGAATTGATGGCCTTATCCATTTCGATTGTCACGAAATGTGAACCCTGTATGGAATGGCACGTACAGCAAGCCTATCTGGCCGGAGCTACAGACCAGGAGATTTTTGAAGCGATTGATGTCGCGATAGAAATGGGCGGCGGCCCTGCCGCAGCCTACGCCCGCTTCGCCGTGCTCGCGCTGCAATATCATAAACAGAACAATAATACAACAACGTCATAACGTGAGTTCGAGACAGGCATGTTCAGCCAACCCCCCGGTTTATCGTGGTGTTGGCTGATCGTCCTTTCTGAATGGGAAGACCAGCAAAAATCCAAGGGCGATCCCAGTCGTCGAGTATCCCACTGATGTAGCATTTTCGAGATCAGCTTCAGTGGACAATATTGGATCAATTTTCTCTTGATTAAATTACCTCATATATTATGGTTGTTTTGTAAATAAAGATCAAGAAGGATAGCCTATTTTCATACAGGATAACATGGAGTAACGTGAAAGGTGAACTGATGCATACATTAACATATCAACCCCAAGACATCAAACATATTGTAGATGACTCTGGCAAACGGCGGGAAGTCATCCTCCCTTTTCCTTTATGGAAACAGATTCTGTCGGAATTGAAAGTCTTGCAGGAAAAACAACGACTACTGTTTGGCCTTCAGCAGGCTTGCTGTGAGGTTAAATTACAACAACAAGGGAAATTGCCTGAACAATCCTTAGAGGAATTTATCAGTGAGTTATAAAATTATTCCGACGGAATATTTTAAACAACAAGTACGACTCCTCCAAAAAAATTATCCTGATATACACCATGACTTAAATAATTTGCACAACATGCTCATGGAAAATCCGAAATGTGGCAAATCACTTGGCAAAAAGGTTTTTAAAATTCGGCTAAAAAATTCCAATATTTCAAAAGGCAAGCGAAGCGGGTATCGAGTTATTTCCTATGCTGGTAGATGATGAACAGAAGGTCAGATTGTTGACGTTTATACCAAAAGTCGCAAAGCAGACATTTCTGACGATGAAATTTTATTAATTCTTCGTAAAGAAGGGCTTATAGAGTGACTACATCATAAGAATGTGAGAGTTTTGTAACCACGTATTCCTGGCAGGAGACATCTGAAATTAAATTTTGGTTTGCAGATTTTGCAGATTAATGAAAAAAGTTTGTACATCCAAAATTTACATGGGAGAATGAGAATATGGGGAATATTATTGAGTTGTATACGTTGAAAACGATGTCTGAGGCAGATAAAAAGCGCATTATGCAGCGCGCGCAGGAAGAAATTGATACCATCTATCCGCAGGTACGGAAAGTCATTGATGATGTGCGCCAGCACGGAGACGAAGCCCTGTTCAAATATATGCAAGAATTTGATGGGGTCACGCTTAATGCAACTACCGTGAAGGTCGGTAAAGAAGAAATTCAAGACGCCTATCAAAAAATTGACGCCACACTGCTGGAATCGCTGAAAACCTTGCATAAACAGGTTCAACGCTTTCATGATTTTCAAAAGCCGCAAGAGTGGATGACTGAGTTATCTCCGGGCCTGCTCGCCGGTCAAATGATCGTGCCGCTCGACATCGTTGGGTGCTATTCTCCGGGCGGGCGCGGCTGGTTTCCGTCAACCATGTTTATGAATGCCTGCCCGGCCGTCGCCGCCGGGGTCAAGCGCATCGTGATGTGCACGCCGCCGTCCAAAGATGGCAAGATCAATCCTGGTGCATTAGTCGCGGCGGATTTGGCCGGGGTGCAGGAAATCTATAAACTCTCGGGTGCGCAGGCGATTGCAGCCATGGCGTATGGCACCGAAAGCGTGCCAAAAGTATTAAAAATTACCGGACCGGGCAGCGCGTGGGTCGTGGCTGCTAAAACTCTGGTGAAAAATGATGTCGGCATCGGCGTCGAAGCCGGGCCGGGTGAGGGATTGGTGATTGCCGATGAACACGCCTATCCTGAATATGTGGCGTCCGATATTCTGATTCAGGCTGAACACGGCGATGATTCCGCCGGATTGTGCGTCACGAATTCACGTGCCTTAGCTGAAAAGGTGCAGCAGCTTGTGAATATCTATACTGCTGAACTCCCTGAATATCGCCGCAATTTTGTCACGAATTCCCTCAGAAAATATGGTGCGATTATCCTGGTGGATACAATGGATGAAGCCTTTGATTTTGCGAATGACTATGGGGTGGAACACCTGGAAATTCAAACCAAGGATCCTTTGCAAGACATGAAAAAGATCAAAAACGCCGGCGGGTTGTACATCGGCAACTATGCCCCGCTCTCAGCCGGGTGTTTTTGTTCAGGGCCGAACCATACCCTGCCGACCTCAAAGGCCGGACGCATTCGCGGCGGATTGAACACCGAAGATTTCCTCAAAAAAATCACTTTTGAATATCCGACTCGCGAAGGGCTGGAACACCTGAAAGATGCGATGGTGTCTTTAGCTGATTACGAAGGCTTCCCAGCCCATCGCAATGCGATCTTACGACGTTTTGAAGTAAGATGAGGTATTTCGGGAACCTGCGTCCACTATACAGGCAGGTTCCCAAAACCAGAGACTTCTGAATTACAAACTACGCTCGAATCTGTCCGTCTCCGATGCCGACCCATTTGTAGGTTGTCAGTTCTTCCAGGCCCATTGGCCCGCGGGCGTGGAGTTTTTGAGTGCTGATTGCAACTTCGGCTCCCAGGCCGAACTGCCCGCCGTCATTAAAACGGGTGCTGGCGTTTACAAACACAGCGGCCGAATGAATTTCATTCACAAAACGGTTGGCAAGGGCGAGATTGTTCGTCAAAATACTTTCGGTATGTCCGGAACTGTGCTGCTGGATGTGAGCGATAGCGTCATCTATGCCGGCAACGACCTTAATTCCTAAAATAAGCGCAAGCCATTCCCGGTCAAAATCATCGGGACCGGCGGGCGCCACGGTCGTTCCATGCCGGCTGTTTTGTAAAATCGCAAAGGCCTGGGCATCTGCGCGTAATTCGACGCTGCTTTGCGCCAGGCGAGCGGCTAAAGGCGGTAAAAATTGCGGCGCTACCGTCTGGTGCACAAGCAGCGTATCGAGTGCATTGCACACACTGGGGCGCTGCACTTTGGCATTTTCCACAATATCAACGGCGCGTTCTAAGTCTGCGCTTTCATCAACATATAAATGACAGATGCCGATGCCGCCTGTGATGACCGGAATTGTGCTCTGCTCGCGGCACAGTTTGTGTAATCCTGCGCCGCCGCGCGGAATAATCATGTCAACATATTGATCCAGGCGCAGTAAACGGGCGACGCACTCTCTGGCCGGATTTTCGATATATTGAACCGCGGTTTGCGGGAGTTTTTCACGCTGCAGGGCAGTTTGCACGACATGCACCAGAGCCAGATTGCTGCGCAGGGTTTCGCTGCCGCCGCGTAAGATGACGGCGTTGCCGGTTTTGAGGCAAAGGGTCGCAATGTCAATGGTCACATTGGGACGCGCTTCATAGATCACTCCGATCACTCCGATCGGAATGCGGCGTTTACTCAATCGGATGCCGTTTGGCAAGACGCGGCTTTCAATATCTTTTCCGACCGGATCGGATAATTCGGCCACCCGGCGTGTATCGGCGGCTAATCCGGCAAGACGCTGTTCATTCAAAAGCAGTCTATCCAGGAGCGCCGCACTGAGTCCTTTTTCTTTTGCAGCCTGGATATCCAGCGCATTTTGTTCCAATACTACCGACGCTTGAGTTTCTAACTCATCGGCAATTGAAAGTAACGCTGTATTTTTCTGTATAGTCGTCAACGTACTTAATTGGCGGCTGGCAACCTGGGCAGCCTGCCCCATCTGTAAAAGATCGATCATATTCCTCCTCCCATGTAAATGAAATTTTTATTCCTGCGTGTAAGAAAAACCGGGTTTTTGACAAAAACCCGGTTTCTGCTTGTCCCTTTGCATCAAGTCAAAATCATATCTCGCCGGTGAACGATTACAGCTCCGCTCGTATAGCCTAAGCGTTCCACAATTTGATCGGAATGGCAGCCTTTGATGTGATGCAATTCATGCTGGCTATAGCGGGTAATTCCACGCGCTAAGATTTTACCCTGCTGGTTGACAACACAAATGGTATCGCCGCGTTCAAATTCTCCTTCAATAGCGAGGATACCAGAAGGAAGTAAGCTGCTGTTCTGCCGGCGCAAGGCGCGAGACGCTCCATCATCAACGATCACAGAGCCAGAAGGAGTCGGGCCTGCAAAAATCCAGCGTTTCCAATGATCAAGGGGGGTCTCCACGGCAGGAAACCGTGTGCCCAGGGTTTCGCCGCTGATCAGCCGGGTAATAATATTCGATTCGCGGCCGGCCGCAATAATGACATCAATTCCGGCCCGGCGGGCGACATCCGCGGCCTGGAGTTTGGTTGACATCCCGCCGACCCCCAATCCGCTGACACTGGTTCCGGCAATTTTATATAATGCGTCATCAATGACGCGGACTTCAGGAATGAGGCGCGCCTCAGGATTTGTACGCGGGTCGGCCGTAAACAAGCCGGGCAAATCTGTCAAGATTAGCAGCACATCTGCTTCGGCCAATAACGCGACTAAGGCAGACAAATTGTCGTTGTCGCCGACTTTAATTTCTGTTGTCGCAACTGCGTCATTCTCGTTGATAATCGGAATAATTTGATGTTCTAACAAGGTTTGCAGGGTATCCCGCGCATTGAGATAACGGGAACGATCCTCGACGTCAGCGCGGGTCAAAAGCATTTGACCGACATGGATTCCGTAAATATCAAACAAACTTTCCCAGACAAACATCAGCTTGCTTTGTCCGACGGCCGCCAGCATTTGTTTCGTGGTCACAATGTTGGGAAGTTCCGGAAAACCCAGGCGTTCTCGCCCTGCCGCGACGGCTCCTGATGTGCAAATGATAATATCTCGCCCTTTTTTATGAAGAAAAGCGCACTGGCGCACAAGTTCCACCATGTGCGCGCGATCCAACTGCGGGGTTCCTCCGGTCAGGACGCTTGTGCCTAATTTAATCACAATTCTTTGATACATAAACGACACCACTTTCTGTTAGCAGATAAAGATACGGGGGTATACGAACAGGACTTACGCCGTCCCCCCCCGGTCCTCTCGTAAACGGGGAGGTTGTTACGTTCTACCTCCTTAGCCCCCCGCAAGCGTAGGGCTGTTAAGTTCTGGCAGGATTGCCAGTGCATAAAACCCCTCCCCAATCCTCCCCGAAGGGGCTTGACAGGGGGAGGTATAGCTTGAGGGACAACCTCGTGTGCCCTGTCTCCTGGCGATTAATCGCCAGTCTCAAAGCGAAAGGACGCTGAAGCGCCCTCTGAAATTCAGCAGCGGGCTTCAGCCGGCTTCAGCTTTGAGACCGGCCATTGATGGCTGGGTGGACTGTTCAGGTTTTTGTCGGATGCTGCAAGACCATGCAGTCTTTGGGCGTAAAGCCAAATTGGGCATACAGACCGTGAGCATCTCTGGTGGCTAAGAGACGAAGCCGTACATCACACAGCGGATGTTCAAGGATGCATTGGACGAGCCATTTTCCCAATCCCTGACCTCGATAGGTCGGATCAACAAAAACATCGCAAATCCAGGCAAATGTCGCTTGATCGCCGATAATACGTGCCATGCCGATTTGTGTGTCCTGGGCAAATAACGACAGAACAACGGAATGCGCATAGGCTTTTTCGATCGTGGTCCTGGGGCGTTCTTTGGCCCAATAGGTGGTATGAAGTGCGTCAGTAACAAAATCAAGATTGACCGCTGTCGGATCATCAGTGATCCAATAGGTCCCTTTTTCCCATTTCATCCTCTGTTTCTCCTTCTTGTCAGCGATAGATCATACTGATCATAATAAACAAACCGATTGAAACGACAGTACTTAATGAGAGCGTATTAATCACATACTGCTGGTTTTTGCGATCCTCCTCTTTCAAAAAAAGAGCGATCACAAAAGGCGGCGGCATCAGAAACATGGTCAGCAGCGCGTATTCGTAAATCGGTTCAAAGTGCAACAGGCGGACAAATACCACTTTGTTCATCAGCAATGCAAACACAATAAGCAAGATGTTACGAATAACAATGGTTTTCACCGAAAGCCGGGCGCTGTGAACATCAAACTTCAATTCATAGCCGATTACCAGACAGATCAGCGGGACCGTCAGATTGCCCAACAGCGTGATGACTTGTCCGGCAAAGTGGACCATGCGATAGGTGGAATAATCGGTGTCTCCTTTGAGCAGGCTGGCAAAAATCCCCAGAAAGATTGAGATGATCACCGGCGAAGTAAGAAACATTTTTACAAGCTGCGAAGCACTTTGCGCTCCGTCACGCTGTTTCATGAGCAGCGCCATCAGTACGAAAAATACGAAAAGCACCTGTCCCAGGTCTATCAAGGCGAGTTTATCAATTTCCTCCATTCCATACACCGCAATAAAAATGGCGTAACCTAACATCCCGGTTTCAAAGCCTCCGAGCAGCATCGGAAAATAGGGTGAGGAAATCTGCAAAATATTGGCAAGCATTTTGCCGAGCAGCACCATAACGCCGCAGATGCCGAAGACCAGGATCACTACAGCGAGAAATTTTGGTTGGAGTTCAAGCTGCGAAAACGCCCGAAACAGCAGACAGGGTAAAGCAATCGAGACGACCAGTTTTTTGATATCCGGAATTGATTGTGCGTTGAAAAAGTGGACCCGTTGTAATACATATCCCAGAATAAATAGGGTCAATACAGGTAACACACTAAAAAAAATGTTTGTCACGCAATTCTCCTCTTGGAGTGCGAAAGCTCTGCTTTCGCTGTCAAAGACGAGCTTTGACACTCGAAATTCTGCTGTCAGGGTTGTAAAACGGTATCGGCTTTCACGGCAACACTGGCTTTCCAAAAGCCTTCTGGTTTCCTGACCTGAACACGATAGCTGCCAGTCTGTCCCGGTTCTAATTTTTCCGGGTGTGCATAGCCGTGAATCGTCAGCAGAGGTTTGTCGTTTTTATCTTGTAACGTAATGGTAATGCGGATATTTTGCACTGCGGATGACATGTTATTCACTACATCACCGGTAGCAATAATGTCACTGTTGTCTTCAGACGGCGTAAAGCTGGCGTTTATAACAGAAAGTTTTCCTGTCTGCGCTGGTGTGGTTCCGGGCAATGCCTCGATTGGCGTGCGCATGGTATCAATACGGCTAATATCCACCATCAAACACACCGAACTGCCGATGCGCGACACCTGATCGACTTCAAGCTGCGTGCCATCGTTAAAATAGACAGTAATTGCCTGAGCGATGTTTGTCCAAAATAGTAGCATGATCAATGCGCCCAATATTACGATATTTTTCATAACGGTCTCTCCTTGATGATATGAAACATCCTTGACAGGCGTTAAAGTCCTGCCAGGAGCCGAAAAACAAATATTGCTAAGCCTGCTTCATTTCCGGAGCGATCCTAAAAACAGGCGCGTATTTTGTCAAGCAAACTTCTGGAACAATCCATTGGTGCGATGAATCGAAAGATTCAGTCATTTTCACATTTTTTTCTTGACCCGCCTCTTTATTGTGCATATTCTGTATAACATATATACGCACTTGATTGTCAGGAAATTCTTACAACCTATAGGCCGGTTTGTTTGTCAACCAGAAGAGTGATATCTGAAGGCATTTTTAGAGGGGGGAATGGTATGTCTGTTGTTGAGCATGGATTAGTTGTGACGGGAGATATTTTCGGAGAAACGGATTTAACAATTAAAGGAGTTGTTAAAGGCTCGGTGTATTTACAAAACGCCAGTTTACACATTGAACAATCCGGCTATGTAGAAGGGGAAATTCGCGCTGACAAAATTATGATTGCCGGAGAGGTGATGGGGGATGTCACGGCTGAAACCCTTTTGCAATTAGCTGCTACCGCCAAAGTGAAGGGGAATCTTCGCACAGCAAAGCTCGCAATGGCAGAGCAGTCACTTTTTTCCGGAGGGCTAGTCATTCAAGAGCCGGATCCCGTTGAATTGGGTATTCAAGACTTTAAAGCATTGACGGAAGATGATTACGCGAAACTCCGACGTTGGAGGATGCGCAATAACATCGAATAAGCAAAGGAGGCTAATATGCACCATCATCCTGAAAACCGAATTTCGACGCGTGCCATGACGCGGCGTGATTTTTTGTGGCTAGCCACAGTTTCGACAGCCGGAGTTGTCAGCGGATGCGCGGTAAATCCGGTGACGGGTCAACGCCAGTTGATGTTTTTGAGTGAAACTGATGAAATTCAGTTGGATCAGGAGAATTCTCCGCATCAATTTTCTTCGGACTATGGAGATGTTCAGGATGCTGTTTTGAATGCGTATTTGACACAGGTTGGCAATGAACTGACAGCCGCTTCTCATCGCCCGAACATGCCATACTCATTTCGCTGTGTGAATGCCACGTATGTAAATGCCTACGCTTTCCCCGGAGGAAGTATTGCCACGACACGCGGAATTTTGCTTGAACTTGATAATGAAGCGGAACTTGCCGGGTTATTGGGACATGAAATCGGACATGTGAACGCCCGACACACCGCCGAGCGGATGACGAAAAGTATTTTGACCAGCCTGGTGGTCGCTGGCGTCGCGATCTATGTGGAGAAAAAGCATGAGAAATATGCGCCCCTGGCTGCCGGCCTGGGAAATATTGCGGCAGGGGCCTTATTAGCCCATTATAGCCGGGATGATGAACGTCAGGCTGATGAGTTAGGCATGGAGTATATGACGCGTGCGGGATATAATCCGGAGGGCATGGTGGGCTTAATGGACGTCTTGCGCAGCCTGTCTGATCATAAACCCTCAACAATTGACATGATGTTTTCTACCCATCCGATGAGCGAAGAACGGTATGCGACCGCAAAACAGCGTACTGAAACCACTTATCTGGGGATGCATGAGTATCCGCTGAATCAAGAACGGTACATGGATGAGACTGCGGGATTGAGGCAAATAAAAGATGCGATTGAAAACTTGCAGGAAGGGGAAAAGGCGATGGTGCAGAAGCAATATGCCAAAGCCGAAGGTCTCTTTGATAATGCCTTGCGTCAGGTTCCGGATGATTACGCTGGCTTGGTCATGATGTCTAAATGCCAATTAGCCTTAAATAAGCCGAAAAGAGCAGAATATTATGCGGAACAAGCTAAGCGCGTCTATCCGGCTGAAGCTCAGGCCCACCATGTCAGCGGCATTGCGAAACTTGGTCAGGACAAGTATGACGCGGCGTATCATGACTTTAATCGTTATGAAAAAATGCTGCCTGGAAACCCCAATACGATTTTCCTGAAAGCCGTTGCCTTAGAGGGCATGCAAAATAGGCAAAAAGCGGCTGAGGAATACTATCGCTATTTGCAAAATATCAATGAGGGCGATCAGGCTGAGTATGCCTATGATCGGCTGATAAAATGGGGATATTTGAAACCTCAGAAATGAAAACAGGCTTACATGAAATACCCTGAAAAGCATGGGTTGATTCTGCTCTACACCGGAGACGGCCGGGGGAAAACGACCGCCGCCCTGGGTACGGCGCTGCGGGCTTGCGGACATGGCATGCGCGTAGCTATGGTGCAATTTATCAAACAGCCGAAAATCTATGGCGAACTGAAGGCAGTCAAATTTTTTGAACCCGGACAGTTACCCCTGTTTGAAATTTTTTCCATGGGACAGGGCTGTACCTGGGAAGAGCCGGATCAGGACGTACAGCGTGAAGCGGCCAGGCAGGCCTGGACCGTCTGTCAGGAAAAGGTTGTGTCAAATCTCTATGATCTGGTGATTTGGGATGAAATTCACTGCGCTCTTGACTACGGATTTCTTCCCCTCACTCCAGTTCTCCAGTTTCTTCAAAACCTTCGACCTCCGAATGTTCATATCCTTTTGACCGGTCGTCATGCTGATCCCGCGCTTATTGATCTGGCGGATATGGTTTCTGAGGTTCAGGAAGTTAAACACCACTACGGTAAAGGCGTTCAAGGCCAATACGGGATTGAATTTTGAGGTGGACAGCGTGCAGCGTGTTATATGTATCGTCGTTTTTTTGATGTTTTTGATGCCTTGTTCTGGGACAGCCGAGGTCTATCGCTGGAAAAATAACCAGGGACACATCCATTATTCGAGTACTCCTCCTGCTTCTCCGATTGTTGGTCTTATTGAAGTGAAACGTGGCAATCGGTGGTACCCATATACAGGTGAAGAAGCTTCTTCCGAACAGTCCTCCAAATCCACTGATCAGATTGTTTATACCACGAGTTTTCCCGATCAGTTATTACCTTTGGAGACAACAGCGCAGCAAACAGTGATCCCATATAGTCAATATCAATCTATGATCATTGTGGATGTGACGCTCAATCACAGCGTTACCAGACCCTTTGCCGTTGATACTGGCGCCACATATACCGTTATTTCCCAGGAGCTTGCGGATACGCTGCATCTTCGTCCCACCTCTAAAACGCCGCGAATTACTTTACAAACAGCTAATGGCCGTATTCAGGTCCCTCTGGTCACCCTCGACGCGCTCACCTTGAATGGTCTTGAAAGTGCGAATATTACCGCCGCTATTCATCAGTTGGACGAGTCATCAATGATTTCCGGATTATTAGGCCTGAATTTTCTCAATCGTTTTCAAATGACAGTAGATAGCAGGAAAAATCAATTGATATTTGTCCCTATTGCCCACGATTGCGCTGCTGCCAGAGAACAGGTTGATCTTGGGCAGGCGTTACGAAATAACTCTGAACAAGAAGCCGCCTATTACCGTAAGGCTCTCGCATTGTGTCCCGATTTTCTTGACGCCTATTATTTTCTGGGCGCAGTTTATATTCATCGGCAAGATGCTCAACGTGCCATTGACATCCATAATCAATTGCTTCGAAAACGCCCCAATAACGCTGAAGTCTATTTCAGACTGGGAATTTCTTACTTGCTTCACCGTGATTTTCAACAGGCCGAAAGGCAGTTTCAGAAAACCTTAGAATTAGATGCCACCCATCAACAAGCGCGAGAATATCTTGAACGTTTAAAAAACCTATAACCCGCTAATGCTCTGAATGGCTTATATTTCAAGAGATTATAAACAAGAGCATTAATTCTGATTGCGTAGAATATAAGGTTTTGTGACAAATTTCTTGACGACTTCTCTTCTTCTATGGTAAGAAGAACGAAGAAAAAGTAGTGCATGTTGTTGAAATTGAAAAAATTTGAAGAGAGGGAATGGTTCTGGACACAAGAAATTTCAATCAAACATCCATACGTAGATTGCAGGAATGAAAGAGTTCTTTCTGAAAAGAAAAATTCGAATCTATACTAAACGCCTCTCGAAAAATCAACAGGATGCGGCATTTTTTGAAGAGTTGGCGGGGTTACATCTCAAGTTATCGCAGAATGAACAGGCCAGAGAATATTATCACAAAGCGATAGAGGGGTATTATCAGGAAAATTTGCGTTCCGGTGAAGATAAAGATTTTATTCTCAATGTTTGTTGGAGATTGCTCGAAATAGACCCGCTCAACTTACTCGCTCATCGGATGTTAGGGCAGGAATATTGCCAGATCGGAGAATTTGACGAAGCGATTGAATTATATAAAGCTTTTGCTTCCAGGTTAACTGAAGCAGCATGTTACGAAGAGGCGATCACTCAGTATCAAAATGTCCTGGTATTAACACCCGATGACATCCATGTCCACCAACAATGTTTTGCACTGCTTTGGAAACTGCGCCGTAAAGAGGATGCTGTTCAGGAATTACGAAAAATTGCTGAACTGGCAGAAAAGGCCGGTCAGCTTGCGAAGGCCATCGAATGTTACCAAAAAGCATTAAAAATTATGCCGTCAAATAACGAGCTACGAGCCGAATTTCATCGTGTCGTGAAGTTAGTCCGTACAAGAGAGCAACCGTTGCGGCTTGTTGTTAACAGCTAAACCAGATAACAAGGGGTTTATCCATAGAAAAACCGGGTTTTCCAAAAACCACGGTTTTTAGGAATGCTTTTCAGGCAGGCGGATTATCAGAGAGAGTCAAACTGTGTAACATTATTTTTTCAGAATGAAGGAAAAACAAGGAGAATCACCATGAAACAGAGCAGCGTAAGATTACTGATGGGCACGATTCTGTTGCCAGTCTTCGTGTTTTTTGCTATTGTGACGGAGGTATGTGCTCAGGAAGTGCAAGGCCAACCGACAAGCAAAGTGATCACGGTTTCTGTCAAGGATGTTCGCGGTACAGCCCAGATTCTTTCCAAAGTTGAACAGGAAAAACAACGGGATAAAATCAGAGTCCTCGGTATCCCTGCATCGGACGTCTGGAAACCCATTGTAAAAGGGATGAATCTGGATGAAGGCGACCGTTTGAGGACAACAGTCGATTCAGCGGTAGAGTTACAATTGGATGATGGCACAGTGATTGCCCTGGCAAGTGACACCATTGTGGAATTGGAAGATCTCAAATCAGTTCGAGCGACAAGTTTAAAAACGACGCAGATTTTTCTGGAAAAAGGGAAAATTCGAACGACGCAGCCCACGAGAATTTTAGGCCAAACAGAACAGATTATCCGCACGAATAATGGAACCGTAAACACGCGCTTAGGCGAAGTGGAAGTTGAAAAACCTGAACTCCAGCCAATCAACCTGGCGGCGACCTCAGCTTTCCCCTGGCCTCTGGTGGTTCAAAATGCCAAACAGCGCGGCAATTATACCAATGTGGCATTACATCGAGGAACAGCGGATATTGAAGCGTCAGGAGACGGGCAGATTAACACGGTTTCGTTCGTCTTGTCTGAAACCTGTCCTGACATAGATGGCGTGAAGTTTACATTAGCAAACGCGATGTCTAAAGTTGCGATTTCAAAATTAGACCAGGAAGCGTCTTTTCAAGTGATTGCCAATGAAGTGTTTCATCTTTTAGCCGGCACTGAAGGCATTGCAAATAAAATAACCGTGATGAATCGCTCAAAAGAAGGAATCATTGATATTGAAGGTCTTGACGTGGCAAAATTGGGGCCGAATTCCAGGCTGGTACTTGCTATGCACGAATTGCTGACGCTCGGTTACCGCGGACAAGACGCCCAGGTTCGCTTTGAATGTGATACCACAGAATCGAAAGGTCTCAATGAATTAGCGTTTAGCGGATTGAACGGCGATGTTACCATCCTCCACGATTCTCTGGGAACCGGTATGGATACAAGTCGGCCAGAACCTTCGCGTGGTTCCGGAATGGCAATGCCGCCGACGCCTACCCCGACGCCTCCTATTGCGACCCCAACCGAAACACCGAGCGTGACGCCAACTCCAACGTCTACACCGACTCCGCGGGTGACGCCGATCATTACACCGATTATTACCCCGCAGCCCACTCCTTCTCTGCCAACGCCTACACCGACTCAGACTCCTGCGCCAACGCCGATTCCTGTGACCCACACTCAGCCGAGAAATCCTAAAATCGTGGGAACAGATGTTTTTTCTGTTGCAGATAATTGCGGCGGTCCTGAGACATATAGGATTACGGTTGAATCCAGGATCGAGAATTATTTGCCTTCAATGGTTGTTGCACCGGGAGGACAGGTCATTTGCCTGGTAACAAATGCTTCCTGGATTCCTTATTCTCCGCTCTATTATCACGTGCCCAGCGAGGTGACCATCACTTCCTATGCGTATGATTCGGCGCAATTCGAGAAAATAACCCTCCAATTTTCTTTCTGCTATGGGCCGCCAACCGAATTGAGCAACAATCTATATTTTACCCTGCAGGTAAAAGATCTGGAAGGAAATGCCAGTGCGGTTAAACAGTGCCACGGCGATATTTCAGGGAGCGGATTTAGCTGTCCATAAATTCACCGGAATCTTGTGACTCTATTCATCATCCCCGTCCGAGAGCGTTTGTCAGTGCTCTCGGACGGAATTCTCTTCTGATGAGCGCATGGCGTACCGTCCAACAGCCTTGTTGGACGAAAAGCGTGTGCCACCAGTACCGTTTCTTTCGGTGAACAAGACTGTTCACCGGTACGTAAATAGTTATGAAACATCTTGAGTATGGCCAGAAAATGTTGTAATCTTCTTATCCAGGTAGGAATCATCTCTCTGATCGTGTTCCCTCCTCTTTCCTTTGGAGCCATTCATCACCGTTTTTCGATCCAGGTGATTATTCTTGGTATAAGTATCGTGTGGGTGATTAAAACTCTGGTAACAGGAAAACTACGATACGCGTCTACGCCTCTGGATCTGCCGATCCTGGTGTTCTTGGGACTTGGCGTCGTCAACTGGCTTACCTCCACCTATGCGCATAACACCGAAAAAGAACTCTATCTTTTCGCCAGTTACGCCCTGCTCTATGTGCTTGTCGCGCAGCATTTAAAAACAACCCGGCGCATCATCGGTTTAGCCTTTATTACTTTGCTCGTCGGCAGCGGCGAATCGCTCTTTGGCCTGTTTCAATACTTACAAGGCGCAACAACCGTGTTAGGATATGATACCCCCAATATCGGCACTGTCAATGCCACCTACTTCAACCATAACCACTTTGCCGGATTTCTCATTCTTGTCATCCCGATTGCTCTGGGCTTGCTGTTTGGAGCAGCCCATTTTGAGAAGAAATTTTTTGTCTTTATTCTGCTTGCTCTTCTCGGAGCAACGCTGGTGTTGACCCTTTCACGCGGCGGATTATTAAGTTTTTTGCTCTCTTCCGGATTTTTCGCCGTCTGCCTGAGTATCAAATATGTACATCGTGCAGGCTCCTGGCGTAACTATCTTGTTGTTCTGCTCATCCTCATCGTATGTATCGGAGCCTATACGGCCTGGATTGGATTTTCCCCGATCGCGCATCGTTCATTATTTGAAACGTTTTTTCCCAATCGCATAACCCTTGAGCAGGAAATTCGGTTTCAATTATGGCGTAATGCGCTGCCGCTGGTAAAAGAGTTCCCTCTTTTGGGCAGCGGATTGGGCACATTTCATGACGTTTTCCTCCGGTATCGCCCTGAAACCCTTGCTCAAGAACGCCAGGCTTTTCACGCCCATAATGATTACCTGGAATTGCTGGTAGAAATGGGAATTCCGGCTCTACTTCTGGTGTTTTGGACGATGGGTCGGGTCTATTGGTACGTTCTCACAAGTTATTTTCAGGCGCGTGACCCTTTGCTTGCTTCGCTTGCTTTGGGAGGATTGACCAGTTGCACGGCGATCTGGATTCATAGTTTTTTTGATTTTAATCTTCAGATTCCGGCCAATGCCTTACTCTTTTCTATCATTCTGGCCATGACGATAGCAATCATCCGGCTTATTTCTCATAAACACCATAGCAGACGCGGAGAGGCAGCGCAAAGGGATACGCAGCGCCCTGGATGGAAATTGATTCTGGTTGCTTTGGCCGCTCTGGTCGTCTTTGTGGGCTTTGCGTTCAACTTTCGAACCAACCTTGCCTATTTCTACTTTAGCAAAGCCAAAACTCTGGAACTTCAGCATGCTCCATTCGAAGCGCTGCAATGGTATCAGAAGGCCAAATGGGTAGATAGCGCCAACGCGCTCTTTCCGGAAACACTGGCCGCCTTTTATACTGAGTTAGGGAAAACCGCTCCTCATGCAGAAAAATGGTATCAATTGGCTATCTGGGAATATCAGGAGGCGATCAGTCTGAATGCGTATAATCCGGCCTGTTATTACCAACTTGGGTGGGTCTATGCGGCCTTAGAAATGGAGCAAGATGCTGTCAAAGCATTTAAACAGGCGATTGCGCTGAATCCACACATTACATTTTATTATGAACAATTAGGAAATTATTATTTTTCCTTTGAGCTTATTGAACCTGCTCTTAAGATGTATCAAGACGTCATCCGGTTGAATCCGCAGAGGATGGTTGACGTGCTCAAAAAATTGCAGGAATATGGATTGGCTTACCCCGAATACCAACGAATTATCCCTGAAAATTCTGATTATCGTGTACGATTTGCGTCTTTGCTGAAACAACAGGGCGATTGGGAATACAGCAAACAAGAATATCGCCGGGCCATCGAATTATCCGGTAAACAGCCGGAATATTATCAGAAGATGCTCACAGCGTGCCGTGAGCGTCGTGATTTTGATTGTATGCGCACACTCTGGCAGGAACTCTGGCAGCAGTCGCCTGACAATCTTGAGTATCCGATCCAGATTGCCGAGAGTTTTGCGGCGCAGCAGAATTGGTCCCAGGCGATTGCATCCTACGAAACGTTTCTCCGAGAGCATCAGCAAGCAACCCCGCAAGTGTACCGACGCGTCGCAGAATTATATCGTCAACAAGGACATGAAAAAGAGGCGTTACAATTATACTCCCGTTTATTAGAACAATATCCGACCGATCTCAGCCTGTATCACGAAATTGCCGGGATATATCAGCAGCGCCGGGACTGGCAGGCCGCGTTAGATATTTATGCTCGCGCTCTGGCGTCCGGATTGACCCAGCCTGACTTGTACAGTCAACTAGGCGATCTCACGCTCAAAACCGGCAATCAACGTCAGGCCCTTAAATACTATGAACAGGCGATTCAAGCAGGCGAAACGCGCATGACAATTTATCAAACCGTAGAACAATTATATCAAGACCAGGAGAATATGATTGCTCTTGATTTGCTCTGGGAAACCTATCTTTTAGCGAACAAACACAACCCAGATGCCATTTTTCAACTTGTGCAGCATTATAATGCCAGAGAAGAATGGCTCAAAGCCGTGACACTCTCGAAAGAACTCATCGCAAATGCTCCGGCAAACGTCACCTACCGGGCATTTTTAGCCGACTTATATGAGGCCAAAGGTCTGATAAATGAAAGCCTGGAACAATATCGGAAAATTTTACAAATTCAACCCAATCACCCGCAAGCCCAACAACGCCTTGCCCGGTGATACTCGTTCGTAGTTCGCGCTTGAGCGCGTCTTCCGCCTAAAGACGGAACTACAAACCTGCTTAAAAAGGTTATTTATGAAAAGAACGTCTCATGTTCCGCCAATCGAGAATGCGCAAACCATTATTCAAGATGCCATACAGTTTTTATTAGAACGCAATGAACGACGCTTTGAAAAACTGCTGCGCGCGCAGTTGCTCCAGGAAGGCTGCAATTATCCGATGGCTCTATCGAAACCGCGCTTTTATCAGCTTATGCTTTCAGAACTCCTGCGTCAAGCCAGTGCTGCCCTTCAGGAGAAGGTGAATACCATCATCTCGCCCCAACCTGCTGCTCAAGAGAAATTACCGACGCATGAGGATTTTTATCAAGCTATGCGTGTGCTGGCGAATAAGTTAGATCACGCCGGAAAAGTCATGGCCCTTGAAGTAATCAACTGCCTCCAGACTATTACGCAGGAATCGCAGCTCGATCCGGCAATGTTTCAGGAAAATTTAGAGCTTTTTCAAACTCGCGTACAAGGGATCATGAATCAATTGTGGTCTGCCGGCCGCGTCTCGCTCCCTGTACTGCCGTTTGACCTTGTGCGCCGACGTTTATACATGGCGTGGATGACCGCCTTATTGAGCAAAATGAACGCCAGGAACGCCTTTGAACAGGAATTCGGCTCAATCCCTGACGCTTTACAGGCCATGCAAGAGGATCACAATATCTTTTGCTGCTTCATGGCGTTTTGTCAGGAACGAACCCCCTATTTTCGCTATCTTGCCACCCAAACCTTCTGGCGTACCCTGGAAACCATGCGTACTGAACAGATTACCGAACAACGCTTAACAAGCTGAAAGTATTATTTACAGGACTTATGCACCCTCTCCCATACCTGTAAGCCCCCCCAACCCCTCTCCCTGTGGGAAAGGGATTGGGAAGAGGATGCTGCGTAACGTAACTTTAACAATATTCATCCCAACTTTTCACCTGTAAGGCTTCTATGGGTGTTCTGGACATGGCTTCGGCCAGACGTTTTGCCAGTTGCAGGTTGGTGATCAGGGGCACGTTAGAGTCAACCGCTTTGCGCCGGATCAGATAATTATTGTGCAATTCTTCTTGCTCGCCGCTTTTAGGGATATTCACAACCAGATCGAGTTTGCCTTCCGCAATATAGGTCAGGGTATTCGGTTCTGTGCCCTCCAGGGGCCAGTAAAGTTCTTCAATCTCAGGAAAGCCATTCGCGCGCATAAACTCCGCAGTGCCGCGAGTGGCATAGAACCGAATACCCTGGGCCACAAGCAGACGAGCGCTGCTCAGAAACTCAACTTTACTTTTCAATGGTCCGGTCGAAAGCAGGATCGTCTTGCGGGGCAAGATAAACCCGACCGACAGCAAACTCTTCAAAAACGCCTCATTAAAATCATCTCCCAGGCAGGCTACTTCGCCGGTTGAGGCCATTTCCACACCGGAGACCGGATCGGAACCTTTCAGGCGGCTAAAGGAAAATTGCGGCGCTTTGATGCCGACATAGTCCAGATCAAAGGCGGATCGGTCAACTTTGGGCACCGGTTCTCCCATGATGACTTTTGTGGCCGCATCTGCAAAATTCATTTTGAATACCTTCGAGACAAACGGAAAACTTCGTGAAGCCCGCAAGTTACACTCAATCACCTTCACATCCAGATCTTTGGCTAAAAATTGCATATTGAAAGGGCCAGTAATGTGCAGCGCTTCAGCGACTTTACGAGCGATAATTTTGACCTGCCGCATGGTTTCCAGATAGGTACGCTGGGGAGGCAGCACCATATAGGCATCTCCGGAATGTACCCCGGCGTTTTCAATATGTTCCGACACGGCCAGGCAGTAAAGTTCTCCTTCTTTTGCCACCGCGTCAATTTCAATTTCTTTGGCCTCGGTAATAAATTTGGTAATCACTACCGGATATTCGCGGCTCACATCTGCAGCTTTTTGCAGGAACTCTTCCAATTGCTGCGACGTTTCCACAATGCTCATGGCAGCTCCGCTCAACACATAACTGGGCCGGACTAACACTGGATACCCTACCTTCGCAGCAAAACGTTCGGCCTCTTCCAGACTGGTGAGCTCCTGCCATTCCGGCTGGTCAACGCCGACCGCATCGAGCAGGCGCGAAAAGATATGGCGATTTTCAGCGCGATCAATATCCTGCGGCGAGGTGCCGAGAATGCGAACGCCCTCTCTGGCAAGCGGTAAGGCCAGGTTGTTCGGCGTCTGTCCGCCCATCGAGATAATCACGCCTAAGGGCTGTTCCTTATCGCAAATATCAAGGATGCGTTCCAGGGTAATTTCTTCGAAATAAAGCTTATCGCAGATGTCATAATCCGTACTGACGGTTTCGGGATTGCAGTTAATCATGATCGTGCCATAGTTTAATTCGCGCAGGGTAGCGACGGAATTGACACAGCACCAATCAAACTCAACCGATGAACCGATCCGATAAGCCCCTCCGCCTAAAACGGCTACCTGTCGGGGATCGCCAAAGGTCAAATCATCTTCGCTGCCGTTATAGGTCAAATACACATAGTTGGTTTTGGCCGGGTATTCGGCGGCCAGTGTATCAATCTGTTTAATGACCGGTGTAACGCCCTGAGTTTTGCGATGCTGGCGGACTTCCATTTCCGTGCGTTTCGTTAACTGGGCGATCTGCCGGTCGGAAAACCCCGACTGTTTGGCTTCGCGCAGCAAAGCACGGGGGAGATCCTGCAAACTGTGTTGGGCGAGCTGTTGCTCTAATTCGACAATATGCCGAATCTTGTGCAAAAACCAGGGGGTAATGTGCGAGAGTTCATACACTTTTTCAACCGAATAGCCGCGTCGAAAGGCTTCGGCAATCGCAAACATGCGTTCATCCGTTGGTTCCCGGATTTCACGGTCGAGGTCGGCAAAAGTCATCTTCTGGCAGGCCAGGCCGGTTTTGCCAATATCCAGCATCCGAATTGCCTTTTGCAGCACCTCTTCGAAATTGCGGGCAATCGCCATCACTTCCCCAACCGATTTCATTTCCGTGCCCAGACGCAGCGCGACTTTACTGAATTTTTTCAGATCCCAGCGCGGATATTTGAGTACGATATAATCCAGGGCCGGTTCGAAACAGGCCGAGGTCTCCTGCGTGACCATGTTTTTGACATCCATCAGGTTATAGCCCAACGCCAGCTTTGTAGCGATAAACGCCAGCGGATAGCCGGTCGCTTTGGATGCTAAGGCCGAACTGCGGCTGAGACGGGCGTTCACCTCGATAATGCGGTAATCTTCCGAATGCGGGTCAAACGCAAATTGAATATTGCACTCCCCCACAATGCCCAGATGACGAATTACTTGAATTGCGATCGAACGTAGTTTGAAATTTTCGGCTGCGCTGAGGGTTTGCACCGGGGCGACCACAATGCTTTCGCCGGTATGAATGCCCATGGGGTCAACGTTTTCCATGGAACAAACCACAATGCAATTATTGTAGCGGTCGCGTACCACCTCATATTCCAACTCTTTCCAGCCATCAAGATATTCTTCGATTAAAATCTGTCTGGCAAAGGCAAAGGCTTTGTGCGCTAATTCACGTAATTCTTCTTGATTATAGGCGACGCCTGAACCGAGACCGCCGAGCGCGTACGCGGCTCTGACCATCACCGGAAACCCGATGGCTTCCCCAATTTGCAACGCTTCATCAACCTTATGGACAGCCTGACTGATCGGGATTTTGAGGTGGATTTCTTGCAACACTTTGGCAAACAGATCGCGATCTTCGGTGGCCTGAATCGCGGTCACCGGCGAGCCTAACACTTTAACCCCATGCTTTTTCAATATCCCCTTTTCATAGAGTTCAAGCCCGATATTCAAGGCGGTCTGCCCGCCAAACCCGAGCAAAATCCCGTCGGGATGTTCCTTTTCAATCACTTTTTCAACAAAATAGACTTCCACCGGTAAAAAATAAACGTTATCCGCTAAATACTCAGAGGTCTGGATTGTGGCAATATTCGGGTTGACTAATATCGTTTGAATTCCTTCTTCTTTCAGAGCTTTAATGGCCTGGCTGCCGGAATAGTCAAACTCGCCGGCCTGTCCGATGCGAATCGCGCCGGAGCCGAGAATAAGTACACGTGTATAGGTTTTTTTCATGATGGGTAGGAATAAGTAAACACTACAACGAATTTGAGAATAGAACGGATTTCTTTTTTCCCATTCGTTCAATTCTTTTATTCGTTGTAGTTGTTCAATACAGCATTATACAGAACCGTTAACCTGATACCTGTCACAAAAACCAGGTTTCTTGAAAAAACCTGGTTTTTAGCCGTGTCAAATTGTTATGAATAATGCTG
Source organism: Candidatus Vecturithrix sp. (assembly GCA_040772385.1). Taxonomy (GTDB): domain Bacteria; phylum Moduliflexota; class Moduliflexia; order Moduliflexales; family Moduliflexaceae; genus Vecturithrix. The sequence continues at coordinate 3,425,250 of JAXGYF010000001.1, forward strand.
TATCATCTGCACCATTACAGTATCAAGCAAAATCCCCAAAATCCTTGCTTATGAGAAATCCCTGTAGTTATTTACGACATGGCCCTTACAAACATATCGAAGATAAATTCCGTATCGTCCGGGCCAGGTGAAGCTTCGGGGTGAAATTGCGCGCCGAAAAAAGGTTTGGAAATATGGATGATCCCTTCGTTCGTGCCGTCGTTTTTGTTGTAAAACCATTCGCGCCAGTCTTCCGGCAGCGGATCTGCGTCGACCGCATAGCCATGATTCTGAACGGTCATATAGCAGCGTTTGACGCCGCTTTCCGCGCAGGGCTGGTTGTGGCTGCGGTGACCGTATTTGAGTTTATAGGTATCTGCGCCGGCCGCCAATCCTAAAACCTGGGACCCCAGGCAGATGCCGAGGATCGGCGTATTATTTCTGAGCGCCTTACGCGTATGTTCAATGGTCTCTACGCAGGTTTTCGGGTCTCCGGGACCATTTGACAACACAATACCGTCAACCTTCTCCCGGGTAAAATCGTAATTCCAGGGGCAGCGGATGACCGTAATATTGCGGCGCAGAAACGCGCGGATAATGTTGTTTTTGACCCCGCAATCCACAAGAATGACGCGCTTCTTGCCTTTTTCATAGACAACCGGTTCCTGTACACATACCTCAGCGGCTAAATTTCTGAGATCGTGGTCAACAAATTCCACATTATTGCAGTCGTCAACAATTTTACCAAGCATGACGCCGCGTTCACGCAAGCGTTTGGTTAAGGCGCGCGTATCAATGCCGCTCAGGCCGGGAATCTCAAATTCCTGCATCCATTGGGACAGAGAGCGCGTCGCATTCCAATGCGAATACGCGTCGCAATATTCGGATACAATCAGCCCTTGCACCTGAATCCGATCGGATTCAAAATATTTGCACAATTGCTCTTCTTGTTCATCTCCAGGCACGCCGTAATTTCCGATTAAGGGGTAGGTCAGCACCAGAATCTGCCCGCGATAGGAAGGATCGGTTAAGCTTTCAGGGTACCCGACCATTCCGGTGCTGAACACCACCCCGCCGCTCACGGCTTTTCTGGCACCAAAAGCTGTCCCCTCAAAAATCGTTCCGTCTTCCAAAATAAGTTTTGTTGTCTGTTGTAAAGCGTTCATAAATTTTATTCAAAATATGACTTGTTACTCCTACTCTGTAAACCAAATTTTGATAGGGTGAACTGGAGGTGTCAAAGCTTGGCTTTGACAGCCAAAGACGAGCTTTGGCATTCTTATTTTTTTCGTCAAAATTAACTTTACAAAGCAGTACTATTGGTTTGTCAAGTGATGATTGGCAGGTTCGTAGTTCCGCCTTCAGGCGGAACTACGAACCTGCCAGTTGAACCTTGAAAGAACACCATGTTGTCATGTTTCATTGCTTGCCGCATATTGAAATTAATATGAAAGGAGATTTTCAGAACTTCTTTTATTCAGAGGGAGGATTCTGTCACGTTTTAATTTATTTTTTTAAGATGACAAGATTGAATGTGCTCAGAAAGATCGTGAGTGACGCGAAAAAGAGACTGCAATCCGAAATTCCATCGTTAGACGAAACGCACCCGGCGGTACAGGGCGTCCATGCTCATAGTCAGAATGCATATCAATCAAGCAGGAGGCTGTGGTCAAGCAAATAGTCGTGCCAGATTCATGGCCACTCAGGTCGCTGCCTATCCGAAATGTTTGAGTTTTTGCCGCAAGATGGGTCAGGGCTGGTACAGTCTAATGAGCCTTTTTGAGCACGATCCGCACGGTTCGGGCGTGTTCAAAAACCAGCACTCCCTCGTGTGACAAGGAGACCACACGGGGATCAATCGGGGTCAAGGCGGCGGTATTTGTTCGAGTATTAAGGACAATCTGAACATCAAGGCGGCCATCGCGATCAAGATCAATCGTCTCGTCAATCTGGTCAGGAAGCGGCTGGTCAGAGGTCCAATCAATTTGCACGAATCCGGTCCGCTTGTCCCACAGCAACCCGTCAAACACCGGGCGATGAATCTGGGTCTGGTATGTATCATGGTTCAGCGTCTGGACGATTTCTCCGCCTTCGGCCCAGGCAGCCACTTTAAACCCGGGGGTAACCACCAGTTTTTCTATCCAGAAATCAGGACACATAAAGACGATCAGGATCACGGGAATTCCCAGACCGGCCCAGAGATAACCAAAAACCGTTTTGATGGTACGCATATTTTCCTCCTCTATTGAAGCAGGCTGCCGGTCGTGACCAATAGACCAAGCCGGTACAGAAGGTCACTCAGGAAGCCCACACTCATCAGCACCAGCACGAGAAACGCCGGATACAGAAACAGCAGGCGGGCGGTCTGACTGCGAACATTGAGTCGTGTGCCTTTAATATGATACGTGATTGCTCCTTGTGGGCAGATGTCTGCGCATTTTCCGCATTTCACGCAGGTCAGCGCCGGACGTCCGGCAGCGAGATTCTCTTCCCGAAGCGCGAATACCGGACAGGTCTGAATGCAGCGCTGGCACTGCACGCATTTCTCCGGGTCAATCCGGATATCGAAGGGACTGATTATATTTGTAAACGACTGCATCGCGCCAAACGGACAGAAGCACGCGCACTGAATCCGGCGTTTGGTCAAGATTGGCAGCACGATAACTATCCCGATAAACAACGCTACAAAAATAACTGTCTGGATCGCCGTTTTTACGGAGGTCACGGCCTCAAATTCCGTCACAGCTTTAAATGGGCACAACCAGTTGCAATATTCCGGGAAATACGTCACGGCCGATAACAACACAATCGCCAACAGCAAGGCAAATGGCACGTAGGTCCATGTGCGGTCAATCTTCTTGATGACGAGCCTTGTGTGCAGGCGCGACCAGGCGTCGTCCCAGCCGCCATATATGCACGCCCAACTGCACCATCCCCGGCCTAAAACCAGCGTCACCCCCAGCCAGAGCACGATCATATTGCCAATACTATACGCAAAACCCGTCAGCGAGCCGGCGAAGATGATGTCCCGGTTCACAATCGCCGGCAGGAGCGTCTGGGGAATGACAATATGGCAGAAGGGCGTCTGCCCCCGCAAGACGTCTTCAGGCGTCAGGGTCATAAAATGCCCCCGAAGCTCATAGAGTTCGAGGATAAAACTAGGGGGTAAGCACACCGCCAGGATGATAAACAGGATGGCCCGGTAGCGGTCGGTGTTTCCGGTGGCAAGCATGCGGAAAAATAGGATATTGACGAACATCCATGCGATAATTGCCGGAATGAGGCGCAATGGCTCTGTTGAAGGGGCTGACCCCAGAATCAGAAGGGCTGTTAAACACGCCATGGGGAGCGTAAGCAAGACGGCTTGGCCTCCGCGCATGGTTCGAGATATGCTTTGCAGTTCGGCTACAGTATTCATGCGATTCACCTTCCTCCTGCCATCAGGCCCCCCTGATAAAAATAGTAGAGAGCGATGATGACGGTTGTGATTTTTCCGATGGTTTGCAGAGATGGAAAACGGTTGAAGCATCCTAACAAGGGCATCGGCAGAAAATACAGTGATGTGCCCAGGAAAAATGTGAAAAAGAACCAGAGGCTGCTTGCCAGACACCCTGCGCTTGCAGCCTCCGTCAGCACCAGCAGAAATGGCGGACAGATGTTCACGCCGGTCAGAAATCCGAGCGCAATCGGCAGCAGCAGCGGCCGGTGTTTCGCCACACGCCCGACCGCCTGCGGCGCGAAATGTATCGCGCAACGGTCGTTGGCACGACCAAGACTGGTCATAACCAGCAGCGCCGCCAGAACCATGTAGGCCAATCCCAGGATACGTCCGCGATAGACCGTATCCTGGAGGATGGCTGCGCCGATAATCCAGGCCAACAGGGCAAATGCCAGATAGCCCAACAGGCGTCCCAATAGAAAACGGGCTAGTAGCGCGGCATTCTTTCGCACCGCGCCGCCCGCACTCAGCGTGTATGGCACGAGCACCGGCGCGCAATACGCTACACAGAGCGTCCCGGTTGAGAGTCCCAGCAGAAATCCGTGCATAGTTTACCCTCGCGTTCTTTTCCAAAAACTCAGGATCCCAAGCCCGCCAAACGTGACCAAGATCCCAGTGGATGGTTCCGGAACCGATGCCCCTCCGGGAGGCGGTGTAGTGTCTGGCTGCGTACCTTCAGACTCTCCGAAATCAATCGGCACACGGATAAAATCGGGATCCGTCGGCAAATCAACGTCGGTTGTTCGGAAAAACATGTCCAGTTTGAGTTGCTCAGGATCGAAGGCAATGATTTGGGTCGTCAGTTCATTGTAAATATCGCCGGCCGTCCAAAAATCAGGCTGAGCGTTTGCGCCATCAAAGGACGCGATCTGCTTGAGTTCTTCCCAGGTGATCCTCTCGCCGGCGGTCACCGCCTGGCTGAAACCCCATATCAGCCCGGAATGGAGGGGCGACGTATCCCAACGAAACCAGCGGTGTTCGGCATCAATCTCCAACACCGCAGCGGCGCTGGTATCCGAGAGAATCAGATTAAAGCCAAACATATACTGGTGTTGCGGATCGGCAACCTCATCCGCGACGTCCTGCAACGTAGCGGCCTGTTCCATCGCATACCGGGCGGCGAATAAGCGCGGCTGTTTATCTGCAAGACTCCACGTATTGACCCGGTAGGCCGTATCGTCGTGTTTACTATCCAAATCGCCCAGGCGTTCACAAAGGCAAATTCGGCGATAAGGTCATCAATCATTGTGCTTACCGGCAGACCTTGCGCCGCGACCTCGGGCTGGAACGTCTCTTTGGTCAAGGGACTGTCGGCCGCATCGCCAAGTAACAGCGTGGCTAAACCGGACACACTTGCGCCGAGGTGATCGGTGAAAAATGAGACGATCTCCATTGTGGCGTGAACGTCGTTCATGCCGCTTTGTGCGTTGAAGACCTTCAAGGTGTTTGTTGGATATGCCACCCCATGAAAGGCCGTTGCGTAGTCATCATTCATCCAGGTCGCGCCGAGGCTGCCCTGGAGAAAGATCTGCGGCGTTAACGGGATCCCGCTTTCCACATCGAGGCTGACCGTCAGGCCGGTATAGTCTTTATTTAGCCAGATCGGCCTGTTTGTAATCAACGGTGATGGGCAGAAAAGTTACCGTTGATGAGACTTTTGCAAATGACAGATCAAGTTTGATCGTTCCAAATAGCTCAAGCGGGCTTTCGACAGTCGGCGTGCCGCCCAGGAACTGCTTAATCTCATCCGCGTCGTGCAAGATAAAATCTTCAACCGCCTTCAATTTGGGATCACGTTTCACGCCGAGGGGGTTGATGGCGAGTGTCAGGCTTACATCCGAGTGATCAGGCGCTTTTACTCGGAGGCCGATACCATCCTCGACCCCAGCCAAAAAATCAATATAGCGGGTGGTGTATTCCGCGTCAATATAGGGGATAGGCTTGACGTAGAGCGTATCGGAACCAGGGTAGACCGGGGGTTTACTAATGCCCCGCCGCCAAACCACAACCGCCAATGACGAGTTGACAATTCCCCGGCACGTACTGGCCGAACATGAGTTACGAGCACTGCCAGGATGATCAGGTTCAGCGCTACCACAGCCTTAATTATACGCATAGATCGTTGTGTTCCCATAATTCTCTTCTCCTGTGTTATTTGACTTCGAATGTGATGTCCGTAATATCAGACGTAACTTCAAACTTAATCTCTTTAAACGTCGGCCCGCGGAAGGGCGGTCGTTTGGGGCGATACATCCCCCACGGCTCTTTGGGGCCAAATTGTCCTTGATCTAATGTTCCATTGTCGTTGACATCCTGGAAACATTGGATCGCATACGTTCCGGCCGGAACATCCTCAAAGGCGAAGGTGACCCGTTTCGCCTTTCGTTCCTGATCGCCCACCGGAAGCACCAGATTGAACGGCGACGTTTCATTATTCTCATAGTGTTTTTGCGTCACAAGGCTGCAATAGAGCGCGCCAGTTTTCGTGAACGCGATGTTCCCGGCTACTGAAAATCCCGTCGTTTCTGCCCAACTTAATACAGCCGGGATTAGTAACAGAAACCCCATGCAGATTTTGATAAATCGTTTGCTCAGCATAATGTTCTCCTTCTGTTTGTGTGCATGATTATGTTTGTATACGACGAACGCTCTTGCGAGAGGTGACCGGCATCAGCCGCGATTGCTGCCGGCTGATGCTTGTTCGGTCATGTCACACATTACGAGGAAGAATTCGGGGCGTCAATTGCCCGTTGGAGGTATTTCACACGGAAAAACATCGTTCTTCAGGTATAGCACTTTGGTGCTATCCCTGATTTTCTGCTAATTGCGGGGATGTCGAAGCGAGAGACAAATGGGGACAGCAGGCCTTCGAGAAAATAATTCTACCTGTTCTGGGGATCTTGAATCAGCGCGATGAGTTCATAACGGCTTTTGATGCCTAATTTGGGATAGATATTGCGGAGATGCGCTTTGACCGTATGTAACGAAATATAGAGAGTTTCCGCGATTTTTTGATTGCTATATCCTTTTAACACCAGATTGATCAGCTCTTGCTCGCGGGGCGATAGATGATACCGTGCGAAGAAATCCTCCGAAGGGGTGGTCTGTACCGGGGCATAGGCCTGATGAATATACAAGGTCAGAAAATAGTACGTGAAAAAAACGCTGAAACTGCAGTAGAGAATCGGATAAAATCGAAAAGGGAAGACATCCGCCAGGAACAGATCATACATCAAACCCGGCAAAGACAGTCCGAAGAGCATAGTTCCCTTGTGTTCGAGGCTCTTTTTCCCAGGATCGGTGATATTGCGATGGTACATGAGGTCCACCATAACGGAATAGATCATCACTCCAATAAACAGCGCGCTGATCAGATACTCTCCAATGCGGGCTACCCCGGCATCGGTGATGATAAATTCCAGGATATTGTAGCTTAGATAGGTCAGCCCGGCAATACCGCCCATAATGGCGTTACGAATATTCGCATGGGGGACCGATGACAGATAATGCACCGCAACCGGGACCACAAACATCAGCGATAACAAACTGGTTGTCGCAGCATACTCCAGGATCGCCAGGATGTATGGATAGATGGTTGGAACATTCGTCTCGATGTAGGTAAGGGCCGTATAGAACACGACCACCAGCGTAAACGGCAGATAAAAGTAGAGATAATGGCGAATCGTCCGATCTTTGCTTTTCCGATAGACAAATGCCGCAATCCCTAATGAAAGAACGCCGACCAGCAGCGTGGAAAAAAAATAAAAGACATACAGATGTTTCATACTGTAAGTAACTACAAAGATGTTTTATAAGCAAGGATTTCCTGGCTTTTACCTGATAGTTGCATTTTTTTCCAAACAAAAGCTCAAGAAACTTGCTTATACTTGCTTACAATGAATTATGTTGATTTGTCTATTCATGTCAAGATTTTTTCCAACATTTTACCTGCCTTGTCAAGTTCACAAGAAATGAACTTGACAAAGGAGAATTAATATCATTAAAAATAAGAATTAATAATGTATTATGATATTTTTAACGTGATTTTAACTCATTATCATTAAAAAATCTCTTGACAAATTTTTGATAACATCTCCCTGTTATGACTGGTGAGTTCACAAAAACCTATTTTCATGAACTCTGAACATCCCTGGCCGGAGTATTGGCAGCCTGGAAAGGGATGCCCGGGGTACAGGTATTTTTATAGGAGTTAACATGAGCAGGCTGCTCACCCGGTATGATGAAACCGGATTCAGCAATCCTTGCTTATGTGTAATCCTTGTAGTTTCACAGGAGGGACACATGAAAAAGTTCGTACTGCTAGCCTTAGTGATGTTCATCTGTACAGGAATGCTGCTGACAGGTACAAACAGCGCGGCCGAAAATATTATTTTGATGACCGCAGGGGATTCTAACATGCTGGCGTTTCAGCAGAATCTTCTCGCGCCCCAATTTACAGAAAAAAACCCTGACGTCAGGGTTATCCCGGTTCATACCGGCCCGGGGAACGCCGGTTCGCAGTTGATTTATGAAAAACTTCACGCTGAAAGCCAGGCAAACAAAGAGACCTGGGATGTTGATATTGCCATTGTGCACCAGATCTTCATGAAATGGGCAATGGATGAGGATCTGCTGCTGCCGTTTACGAATGATATTGCCACCCAGAAATATGTCACCTCACCGTTTGCCAAAAACTCCCTGGGCGTCAATATTGAAGGCTATGCGATTCCGATGTTTCACAGCCAGACCGCCATTGCGTATAATCCCGAATATGTCAAGGATCCTCCGAAAACTTTCGAAGAACTGGTGGCGTGGGTGAAGAACAATCCGGGAAAATTCGGATATAATGGCGTCAAAGGCGGAGCTTCAGGGGTTTCCTTTGTGGTCGGATGGGTGTACTGGAAAACCGGGAGATATGAAAAGCTTGCGATTACGGGGCCAATTGAACAGCCGGAAATTGATTCCTGGGAAGGTGCATTCAAGGACCTTGAGGATTTCAACCAGTATGTCACCTATACAGCGGGCAATGTCGGAACGCTTGATGCGCTCAACAGAGGCGAAATTTGGATGGGACCCGTCTGGGTGGATATGTTTTTTACGTTCATGAAAGAGGGTAAGATGAATCCTGCGACCAGGATGATCCTCCCTGAACCAGGAATGCCTGGCCAGCCGATGTATTATGTCATCCCAAAGAAAACCGCGCATCCTGACATTGCGAAAAAATATATTGAATTTGCGACAACTCCGGAAGTGCAGGGAAAAGAGATTGTTGAACGCTTTAACTGGTATCCCGGAATTGACGGCTCATATCTTGAGGGAATGGTGTCTGATGAAGTCTATAAAAGGATTTACAGCGATGTCACACCTGAAGATCTCCAAAAGAAGGGGCTTGCATTTCCGTTAGCAGACTATCATACCGCGATCCTTGAATCTTACGAGAAATGGGTCAAAAAATGATGCTCAGCCTTACAAACACAAGGAGGGGGTGGAGGCCCCCTCCCTACGTCATTCTGTTGTTTCCGGCGGTGACATTTATCCTGATCATGTACGCCTACCCGTTTATCCTGTCTTTTCTCAGAAGTTTTCAGATAGATGGGAATTTCACGCTGGGAAATTACAAAAAAACACTTGAACTTTATACCCGTGATATCCTTTTTACCTTTTCAGTGACGCTCTTCAACAGTATTCTGTCGATCCTTCTTGGCGTGCTGCTGTCAGTCTATTTCAGACTCAACGATTCTGTGATCTCCAGAACGCTTATCAAACTCTACAGACTTCCTATTTTTATCCCTTTTGTTGTGGTTGCGCAGATGATGAACAGTTTTCTGGCGCCTCACGGCCTCTTGAATCTGCTGTTAGGGCGGGCGGGAATTGTGAATCTAGACCACCCGCTCCAATTGTTTAACTTTGCCGGATTATCGTTCGGGTTTATCTGGAAGCTTGTGCCTTTTAGCGTCTTGATTATCTTCGGCGGTTTTCAGATGATTGATAACAGTTATATCGAAGCGGCAAGAAGCGCAGGAGCGAATTTACTCCAGGTGATTTTGAAGATTCTGATCCCAATGAATCGATCCAGTATTCTTGTGGCGTTGGTGCTTATCTATTCGCAGATTGTCGGTACATTTACGCTGCCTTATATGCTGATCGGGGGGAAGATTCCGACAACGATTACGGTTGATATTGCGCACAGGGTCAATTATTTCAGAGATTTCGGCGTGGCAAATGCGCTCGGCGTCTTTTCATACATTATGGTGATTGCCACAGCAGTCTATTACCTGAAAATGAATATTAAAGATGCCAAAGCCGAACAACCGAAGTTTTAGATAGGCAGCGCAGGGTGAGAACATTACCTTATGAAAACACAGTACTATACAGCTACAAGCCTTGACGGATTCATTGCAACAGAAGATGACTCATTAGATTGGCTTTTCCGTCTTGGTGATCTAAACAGCTCCGGCTATCCAGAATTCATATCTAACGTTGGTGCTTTGGCCATGGGGTCGGCAACGTACGAATGGATGGTGCGTAACGCAGAGAAGGTTGCTGAAGAGGCGGGCTCGCCCTGGCCATACATACAGCCAGTCTGGGTCTTCTCGAGTCGCAAGCTGCCAACGATTGACGGAGCAAACATCCGGTTCGTGAATGGCGATGTGCGCCAGGTTCATGCTGAGATGCAAGTCGCTGCTAACGGTAAGAATATCTGGATCGTTGGCGGCGGCGACCTCGCTGGACAGTTTTTCGATGCTGGCCTTCTGGACGAGCTGATCATCCAGGTCGGCTCAGCCACACTCGGTAAAGGTAAGCCACTTTTTCCTCGTAAAGTCCTAAGTCCAGTTCTGCGCCTGGTCTCTGTTCGCCAGATGGGAGCGGGCATGGCTGAGTTACATTATGAAGTGAATAAAGGTGATCCGAGCGGAACTGCCTAACAACAGCTTCAACTCGGACCGGCTTTTCCGCTGGTGCTCCATAGCCGGCCGGTTAAGCTGAGCGATAGAAAGGAAATTATGAAAGGTAAACGATTTTATATACGCTTCGGATTTGAGATCCTGCTGCTGATCCTGTCGCTGCTCATCCTGTTTGGCCCTATGCTGAGCCTGGGGCTATGGTCGGTGGCAGAACAGTGGTACTGGCCGCATCTTTTTCCCCAGAAGATCGGGTTTTCATACTGGTCGCAGGCGCTCGGAATTCAGAAAAGCTTTGCGATTGGAGCGGTCAGCATCGTGCCGGCGTTTATCCGCAGCATCCTGATCGCCCTGACAACCGTTGTGTTATCAATGTCAATTGCTATTCCGGCCGGCTATGCTCTGGCGAAATACAGAGTGCCCTTTGCCAGTTTTTTGCTGCTGCTGTTCCTGATGCCCAATGCGTTTCCGCAGCAACCGATTTTCGTCAACCTGTTGAGTATTTTTACAAGATGGAATCTTGCCGGGAGAGTGAGCGGCGTATTGATGGTGCATATTCTGGTTGGCCTTGTTTACGGCATCTGGATTACCAGCTCAACCTTTAAAGCCATTCCGAACCATCTGATTGAAGCGGCAAGAAGCGTCGGGGCCAGCAGCAGAGTCGCCTTCCTGAAGATCACCCTTCCGCTTGCTGCGCCTGGACTTCTGGCGAGTTCGGTGTTTGTGTTTATCACCTCGCTTGATGAGTTTACCGGAACATTTTTCATCGGGCTTCCCTTTGTCAATACGCTTCCGCTCACCCTCTATTCTGCGAGCGGCACGAATATGCAGTTTTCATCAGTGATCGGGGTTCTATTGCTGATCCCCAGCATCCTGTTCATGTCATTAATCCAAAAACTTCTGAAAGCCGAATATGTCGGCGGAATGGGTTGATATAATTCCGGAGTAATGTACGATGTCAGATCTGACGATAAAGAATATCTATAAAAAATATGGAAAGACTCAGGTGCTCAACGGACTGAGCCTTGAGGTGAAGGACGGAGAACTGCTCACGCTTTTAGGCCCGTCCGGCTGCGGAAAAACAACCACACTGAGATGCATTACCGGGTTTTTGATGCCCGATCAGGGCTCGATTCTGATCGGGGACCGGGATATCACCGATATTCCCCCGGAAAAAAGAGGGATCGGCCTTGTTTTTCAGGATTACGCCTTATGGCCTCACATGACGATCAGTGAAAATCTTGCGTTTGGGCTGAAACTGAGAAAAATGGAACGCTCCCTGATCGAAAAAAAAGTCAAAGAAGGACTTGCGACCGTGAAGCTTGAGGGCTATGGCGACAGATACCCCCGACAGCTTTCCGGAGGGCAGCAGCAGCGAGTTGCGCTGGCAAGAGCGCTTGTGCTTGAACCTGATATCCTGCTGCTGGATGAACCACTCTCAAACCTTGACGCCCTGTTACGAGAACAGATGCGGTTTGAGATCGGACAGATTCATAAAAGATTCAAAATTACCACCGTTTATGTGACCCATGATCAAACAGAAGCTATGGTCATCTCCGATAAAATCGTGATCCTCAATAAAGGGGAGATCATGCAGCAAGGGGCACCGCCTGAAATTTATTCACAACCAGAGAATAAATTCGTCGCCGGGTTTATGGGTACCACCAATTTTGTGCCTGGCATTATCAAGGAGAAACGGGGCAGACACCTTGTGATGACGACGGACAGCGGCAAAGAAATCCTGTGCCTCGCACGACCTGCCAACATCGGCGCAAAAGGAGAAATTGCTGTCAGACCGGAAAATATTCTGTTCTGTTCTGACACAGAGACCGGCGAGAATGTGTTTCAGGCCAGAGTGACAAGAGCATCTTATACCGGGGATATGATTGACTATGAGCTTGACTTTGATGGAACCCCTTTAAGAGCGAGAGGAAGCGTCAAGTTACGTTTCGATGCCGGCGATAACGTTGTGATCAAAATTGATCACGATCAGACTCCGGTGTTATTTGAGTAACCAAAGTCTCCTGGCGATCAATTGCCAGTCTCAAAGCGAAAGGACGCTGAAGCGCCCTCTGAAATTCAGCAGCGGGCTTCAGCCTGCTTCCACTTTGAGACCGGGCTGGGCTTAAATGAAGAAACCGATTGAAATCGTCTGTCATAAAGGGGCCAATGCGTATGCTCCGGAGAATACCTTTGCCTCAAGCCAACTCTGTATTGACTGGGGCATGGATTATGTGGAAATTGATGTGAATACAAGTCAAGACGGGGTTCTTTATCTCCTCCACGGACCAGATGTGGGGCGGACCACAAACGGTAAGGGCCTCATCAGTGAACTCAGCTCTGCTGAAATTGACAGTTTAGATGCCGGCAGTTGGTTTAGTCCGAAATTTGCCGGAGAACCGGTTCCGCGCCTGGAATCATTTCTGAAGCGGATCAAGGGTAAGATAAAAGTATTTTTTGATGTGAAATATCCCGTTGAGCCGCAGCAAGTGATCGCAATGGTGTATCAGGCCGGCTTAGAACGGGAGTGCTTTTTTTGGTTTGAACGGCACACAGAAGCCCTCAAATTTCGCAAACTCGATCAGCAGCTTCTTTTAAAAGTCAATGTCAGGAGTCTAAAGGAGGCGGCGTTGGCGAAAGACGAGCTTGGAGCGAACATCGTTGAGATCGGCCTGGACGCTATGAATCAGGAATTGCTGCAAGCCTGCCGACAAAAAGGGCTGAAAGTGATGATCAATTATATGGGAAATGACCCGGAAGCCTTTCAAAAAATTCTCCACTGGCAAGTTGACATGGTAAACGTGGATTACGGCGATGAGTTTGTCCGTGCATTGCAATTGTTCGAGTATTGATTGGTCTCGTGAGAACGGCAGCATGTGGGCTTATTCTTAGTAAACGTTATAGCTTGAATTGTTCTTTCGAAAGTTTTTGTTCCAGGAGATTGGACAACTTGATGAGCGGATAACACACGGCAAAATAGAGGAGGCCGACCAGTCCGAACACCATCAGGCCTTCCGGTACACGTTGGACGGTCAGCCATCCGACGCGCGTGACATCAGTCACGCCAATTGCGGACACGACGGACGTGTCCTTAATCAATAAAACATACTGTCCGACCAGAGCAGGCAGGGCAATCTGGAACGCCTGCGGCAGAATAATATAGCGCAGTTGTTGAAAGCGGGTGTGTCCTAACGCGGTCGCCGCTTCGATCTGCCCTTTTGGAATCGTCATAATCCCGGCAGAAAAAATCTCGGAAATATACGCGCCCGCATAGATCGAAAGACCGATCACCGCAGTAGCAAAGGCTTCGAGTTGAATACCCCATTCCGGCAGAATAAAGAACACAATAAAAATCTGTACTAAAAACGGCGTACCGCGCATGAAATCAACATAGAGTGCTAACAACCAGCGCAGGACCTTGTTGCGACCGGAACGTGCGATGCCCATGAACAAACCTATAATCGTACCGGCAATCAAGCTGATTACCGCCACGGCTACGGTCATCCACAACCCTTTCAGGAAGAGCGGAAAACCCTTCACCAATTGCTGAAAATAAAATGTCCACATGATGATTAACCCTCCTGCCGGTATAAGGTCAGGTGCTGGTGGCTATAGCCCGAAAGCGCTTTTAACCCGTAGTATAAGAATAAATAGAGCAGCGCAATCGTAAAAAATCCTTCCGCTGGCGTAAACCGTTCCGAGACCAGCGTTTGTCCGGCGCGTGTCAATTCGAATACCGAAATCAAAGATAACAAGGCACTGTCTTTCACTAAAACAATTGCCTGGCCTAGCAGCGGAGGGATCGTATAACCCAGGGCCTGCGGGAGAATAATACACAGGAGTCGCTGTGAGAGTGTCAGGCCAGAAGCGGTTGCGGCTTCGATCTGTCCATAAGATACCGCTTTTACTCCGGAACGAACAATTTCAGCAATATACGCCCCACTGTTGAGTGAAAGCGCGAGAATGCCGGTTTGAATTTCTGTCACATGAATTCCAAGCGACGGCAGACCAAAATAAAAGAAGTACAATTGCGCGAGCAGCGGTGTCGAGCGAATTAATTCAATATACGCCACGGCTGGCGCAGATATAAGCTTGAACCCGGACAGCCGCGCTGTACATGACAGGATCCCCACCAGTAATGCGCCGATTAACCCCATGGTTGAAATCCAGGCCGTCGCCCAAAGCCCGCCGATAAACAACTCCCGGTATTGCCAGATGATCCGAAAATTAAAAGATTCAAGCATGTGTTCATCCTTTCCGAGGCTGAAGCGCGAACTGCTTCAGCCTCGTTCTGTTTCGGCTTAGTGATCTTTTGTCCAATCCATGGATTTTACCCAATAATTGATGTTGTCATCATACCGCCCATCCTCACGAATCCATTTGAAGAACAAATTGATCCACTGGAGTAAATGATTATCTTCCGGTCGAACTGCAAACGCCAGCGGTTGGGTGGACAGTGTCACAGGCAGAATTTCGATACTATCCGGCGGGAAGTTTGCAAGTTGGGCGATAAGCGCCGATTCATCGTTCACGCCGATGTCAGCATGCCCTGCTAAAATGGCATTGATCAGCATCGGGCCGCCGCCTTTATAGGATTTCAGTTCTGCGTTTGACAAGAAGCGTTTGGCGTCAACTTCACCGGTACTGCCGAGCAGCAAGGCCACTTTGACTTCCGGGCGATTACAATCTTCCAGGGTTTTGAAAGTGCTTCCCTTTTTGGCAAACACTACCATCGGCGTATTATAGAACGGATCGGTAAAGGAGACCTTTAACGCCCGCGCTAAGGTCGCTGTCATATCGCCGGCCAGCATATCCGCTTTGCCGGACAATAATGCTGGAATCAAGCCATCCCAATCGAAATCCAGAAATTTGATCTCGACGCCCATTTCCTGCGCCATCAGACGGCAGAATTCTACTGAACTCCCTGTACGCTCGCCATTTTTGTCCACAAAACTGAACGGCGGCCCCTGAGTTTGGACAGCGACCCGCAGCTCGCCTCGTTTGACAATCTCCTCCAGTGTATCGGCTGCCACGGTTAGGGCTAAACTGCATACCAACATCAGACTGAGTATGAACACCAGTAATCCAACATAACGATGCTTCATAGGTTCCAACTCCTCTTTTGAAAGTTGACATACCTGAACCCGCTGGGTGACAAGCGCAGCTTGTTACTCAGCCTCAAGCATGCCCATGTCCGCTGAATATCTGACGATCCCGATTCGAGGAGATCGCCTTGGCTACATCCCCCAGGGGCAGGGCTGTGAAGTTCGGTCGATCAATGGCCAGTCTCAAAGTTCAAGGATGCTCAAGCGTTCTCCACACTTTACAATCCTGCCTCGTCAGGGGCTTGACCCCTCTCACATATCGAAAATTTCGTCCTCCATTTTGAGAGGAATCACAACGTTCAGTATTTAACTGCTCATTTCTTATGTTAACAGTTGCTTTAATTCTTCCGCTGAGAACCCTGCCAGCCCTAATGATGCCATCGTACGTTTCGCTTCTCCGAGGTAATCGCGATTCATTAAGCGCGAAACCAGGGTAATCACCGCCGACATCATTGGCGTGTTCACACCAACTTGTTCGCCCAGAGTCTGTAAAAAGACCAGTCCATAGCCTACATCTTCATTGAAATAGCGATAATCAAGGCTGCTTTGCGCTTTAACCCCCTTGAATCCCGGCGCGGTAATAAATCCGGTGTCATACGTGGCTTGCGTCATATAGCCCTGCATGACGCCTAATTCCGGATCAGGGATAACAGGTACTCCCAATTTTTTTCCAATAGCGATCCGTTCCTGGTCAATGGCTTCAATTATCCGTCCAACAGCAGGGGTCACGCCCTGTTGATAGAAATAGAAATCGCCTTTGGTGCGCTCGATTAAGGCCGCGTTCATCAGGGTAATTGCGGGATGGAGCACCGGATTGCCGTTCTGTAAGCTAGTCTGAAGAATAGTTTGGGCGGCGGTCATTGACGGGTAGACATCGTGCAGGCGTTCCAAGACATAGTCGGTATTTTTCGACGGAACTGCAGCCAGAAATAATCCACCTTTTAGTTTGTTAAAAATTTTGATGCTGCCTGGCTCAAGGAGGCGCACAGCATAGGGCAGGGTTGAGGTTTCGGCCACAATGATCTCCTCATCCCTAAGAGCCAATCCTGCCCTATTTTTAAATTCGATACTGCCGCCGCAGGAACCTGGGCAGACAATCACGATCTGCCCTTTTTTGAGATGGGGCTTGCAGGCTTCAGCAAACAGTCTGGTACTGTACGCCGGACCAACGATATAAATCATTGTAGCCGCATCCAGGGCTTTTTCAATCTCATGTCCGGCATAGCTCACTGCTTGAAATCCTTCAAGTTCTCCTTCGCAAGCGATTCCACCCTTGTTTCGAATAGCAGCGATATTGGCAGGAAATTGGTCGAAATCAAACATGCTGACCTGATGTCCGGCGGCTGCGCAATCAAACGCCACTGCACAACCGCCATTGCCTGAACCTAGAATCGCAATGTTCATGTTTGTTCTTCTCCTTCAAACCACCGGGTCTTTTCGAAAAACCCGATGGCTATATCGGACCTGAGTTACTCATTCCAGGGTAATTCCTGGCGAGTAATAGTCATATTGTGCTTCTGCAATCCCTGCACAATCAAGTCATACGGCACATGGATCGGTGACAGCAGTCCTGTACTCCGAAGTTTCCCCTGTAAAATCAACTGCGCTCCCAGACTCATGGTAAAACCGACGGTACGCTGCATTGACGTAAAGCCTGTTTCAAGATCACGGTAGTCAATGAGTTGATATATGATCCGTTTCCGTTTCCCCTGCGTAATTCCGCGCACATCAATGCGCAGCAGGGTCAAATCCCGTTCGTTGTCAGCAAGGTGAAATTGCTGTTGGGAGTTGAGTAAGGCCGCTACAAATTCAAGAGGAGCCACCTGTGTTTTGCCGACAGCGATCGGCTCCGGATTCAAAAAGCCGCACTTCGCCATAATCTCCCAGAACGCGCAATGTCCGGGCCAGCGACAGGTATAGCGGGCCATTTCTTTCACAGCATTCTTGAGGCCAAACAGTTCTGCATAGTGCGCGCTATTTCCGTTAGGATAGCTTTCCAGGGAACCGCCAATTTCTTCAAGTTCAAGCGTGTGGCGGTTCCGGGGGAGAAACACCTCATACGCTGGAATCTCTATGACCTTGCCCTGTGAAATAATCTTCGCCGGACGCAGATAGGAACGCAGGAGTCCAATGATCGACCAGGTGAACTTGTATTTGAGCGGATTATTGGCAGCTTCCGGAACAGGAAAGCCTGCGCCATAGGAGTAAAATTCATGCACCTCATCTACTTCACTTAAAGCCCTGGCGCCCAGAACCAAATCAAGTCCTGGATCCATCCCAAACTCTGTGAGGATGATACACTGTTGCGTCTTTGCTTTTCGATCAATCTCCCGGACCTCTGCCTGCATCCGCTCGATCTTCTCAGGGTTTTGCTCGCCAGGATTGATATAATACATACTGCTAACCAGGTTGACGCCCAATTTTGCAGCAAGTCGTCCGACCGGAAGCGCGAATGTGCCGGGCAGCGATTCGATCACCACGTCAGCATCGTGCATTAACCTTGAAAGTTCCACCTTATTCGTTGCATCAATGCTGCTGCCAACCACTCTTTTCGATGAGTAACGACGAAGATATGCTTCCAGAGCAGGATTATTATCGGCTACGACGATCTGTTCGACATCGGTGTTTTTGACGAGATCATCCAATACAGCTTTTCCTTGCATTCCAAGTCCCAGCAGAACGATTTTTTCAGTTGACATGGGTTTTCTCCAATATACATGAAACTTTCATTTGTGCATGTCAGAAACCGGATTTTTTCGAAAACCCCCGGTTTCTATACCAGGCTCCTCGGTAATCTGGTTATGCTCTTGAGGAGTAAAGTGAATTCATCCAGTCTTTACGCTTTTTTTATATCGAGAATGATAGGCATCATCTTGTTTTTGGAGAAACGTTTGAAGGGTGGCAATATCCTTATCGAGCGCGTAGAGGGCTGTCGTTTTTCGAACCTCAGTGAAAGGGAAATTCCAGGATCATGGGGATAATCGAACGATACGCACGTTCTTCCAAATCTTCCTTGAGTATTATCTCTTGGCTTGATTGTATACATGCGTTTATGTAACATAAAAATAAATTGTCAAGGAAAATGTAGGACTCTTTTAAGAGAACGAGTGTTGTATTACAGCTTTCCTGGTAATGGCTGCGCGTTTTCAAAGACGTTTATGTGCATCATCAGGTGTCTTTTCCCTGTCAACACGAGAGATCATCACACTTTTAAAACTGCCCCTTCAACATTGAACGAGCATTTGTATTGACAAAACATCCTGCGAAAGTAATGATGCAATAAGGTTAAATGTTGGCTGGTCTCGATTCCTCTGTTTGTTTGGAAAATGTGAGGAAACACGAAGTGTTAAGCAAAAAGTTGTTCTTGCTGTTTTTACCTTATGTCAATGAAATTTTTACTAGTTTGTGTAAGAAGCTGAGTTTTTGCTAAAACCCGGTTTCGATGCCTGATTCCTTATGAGACAAGTTAAAATGTTACGCGAAGGTGATATGATTGGGATGGTGGCTCCGGCCGGTCCGGTGACGGAACGAGAACAGATTGAGAAAGCGGTAAGCGCGATGGAAGAATTAGGCTTTCGCGTCATTGTTGGTCCGGGATGTTATGAAAAATGGGGCTATCTTGCGGGATCAGACGGGATCCGCGTCAGAGATATCAATGCTTTTTTTGCCAACCCGGAGATTGATGGGATTTTCTGTATGCGCGGCGGCAATGGGTCGCCCAGAATTGTGGATAAGCTGGATCTCAAAACGATTTCTCGCAATCCGAAAGTCTTTCTGGGCTACAGTGATATTACGTCGCTGCATCTGGTGCTCAATCACAAAGCGCATTTTATGACTTTTCACGGTCCCATGCCGACCACAGAGTTTATTAAACCGGATTTTGCCGAGTATGCGCGTGAACAGCTTGTGCGTGCGCTGATGTCGCCTGAACCGCTCGGCGAGATAGTTTCCCCGAATGGCGCGCCGCCCATCGAAACCATGTCGCCCGGTAATGCTGAAGGTGAGTTAGTCGGCGGCAATTTGGCCTTAATCTGCGCTTTGATGGGCACGCCCTTTGAAATTGATACGCGCGGCAAAATCCTGCTGCTTGAGGATATTTATGAAGAAAACTATCGCATCGATCGCCTGTTAACACAGTTACGCCTGGCCGGAAAATTGGAGGAAGCGGCCGGAATCGTGATCGGTGAGTTTACAGAGTGGATTCCAAAAGAAGAACGGAACTTTCTGCCGATTGAAGATGTGCTGGAAAGTATTCTACTTCCCTCTAACAAGCCGATTCTGAAAAATGTCTGTTTTGGACACGGAAAATACAAAGCTACCTTGCCTTTAGGCGCGCTGGCGCAGATTGACGGCAGCCGCAGCCGTTTAATCGTGCTTGAATCGGGCGTCGTTGACTGATTTAGAATGGAGAAACCGGGTTTTTTGAAAAAACCCGGTTTTTCTGCCGAGAGATGTATGAATACGCATTTTATCACGATAATCTCCCACCGGAAAGTCCTGTGGCTGCTGATTTTGCTTCTGCTCAACCTCGATGGGTTTTTCCATTTTCAGGTTGTTGATACGCTTGTGTTCGGAGCGTTTCTCGTTTTTCTGCTGATCAAAAGAGCCTGGGACTGCATGCATTGCGCGCTTTTGCTGTTCCTTATGAGCGTTGCCTGGCGTGTGTCTGCCTTCATACATCTCGAACTTTTCGCTCTGCAATTGCTGATACTTTTTACGCTTGCCACCGCAATAGTGTGGCCCTTTCAGACAACACGCGCCGCTTTCTCGTGGGTCAAAATCGGCAAAATTGATCGCGTCACCTGGCTGCTCTTATATCTGACCGGAGTGATCTCGACCGGTGCGCTGATTCTCTGGGCCTTTTGGACCAAAGACCTGGGAGCCGGGCTCCGCATGGTGCAAGGGCTTTCTCAGTATCCGGCCTGGTTGATCTTTTTTATTGGGATTCCACTCTTTGCTCTGCTCAATGCGTTCGCGGAAGAAATCGTCTATCGCGGCGTGCTCCAGGAAGCCCTGATGCAGGTATTTGCCGTGCCGATGGCGATTCTCCTGCAAGCCTCAGCCTTTGCGGCTATTCATGTGGCAAGCGGTTTTCCCAACGGCATCGCAGGCTATGTCATGGTGCTGGCTTATGGCATCATGTTGGGCTATTTACGCATCCGCAGCGCTGGGATGCTTGCTCCTTACCTGGCGCACGTACTTGCTGATCTGGTGATCGGCGCGTTTCTGTGCGTCCAGGTCTTTCTTTAAACGCCGTCACTCGGACGTACCCGGACACGATACGCATCAAGTCCGCCCAGCCATCAATGGCCGGTCTCAAAGCTGAAGCCCGCTGCGGCATTCCGGAGGGCGCTTCAGCGCCCTTGCGCTTTGAGACTGGCGATTGATCGCCAGGAAATCGGACTCTGATACTCCTTATATCTGCTCTGTATAGCTCCGTGCAGCAACCGTTCCGATGCTCGGACGAGCAGTGTTTTCCGGGATGACAGGAGCTGAAGCCTGTTCCACAATTTTTTGCAACCCCCGGATCATGCCGGGCTTGATTTCCCGAGTATAAAAACGTCTCCGAAACGGCGCAATTTTCATCAGAACCGGGCCAAACACATTGAGGATTCGCGTCTTATAGTCCTTCTGGGGAAAATCGTAAAATCCGTGCGCCTGATAGTATCTGTGATCTGCCTGGAAGACAAAGCGCAGATGCCCCCAAATTTCATCGCGAAACACTTTCATGGCCCCAACACCGAGAAAGGTCGCCGGTTTCAAATATTTTTGCTCTGCACAATAAATCAATTGCCGCGCCAGATGTTCCAAGAAGGTATCAATCGTGGTTGAATCAGGATATTCGTCGGTCACGATCCCCACAAGATTGGAGTGCTGAAACTCAACAAATGCTTCGAGAGTCTCTCGCAGATTCGGAATCTGGCTCAAAGGGCCGGAAATCAAAAATCCGAATTGTTTGCCTAACAGGGTTGGACTATGAGTGTTAAAAAAACGCCTGTCAAAAAAGGTTTTCCAACGAGACGACAGAAAACGGTCTTTGATTGTTCCGGCAAAAATCAGGATATCTGCTTGTTGAACCTGGGTTTTATAAAACTCAATAAAGTCATCTTTCCCTTCCCAGACACAGGTATAATCGTACCCGCAGCGAAGGCATCCCAGACACCCGCCTTTCATATCCAGCGCATTGAGATTGACCACATTTACCTGGCCTGTCAGCAGACGCTTCATGCGCTCCACCATGTTCCATTCATTACTTTGTTCATGCTCGGCATCGGTGATGATGAGTACTTTTTTTCCGCGAACATCGAGAGTCTGCTGTATCTCGCCCGGTGTATATTCAAAAGAATGCGGCGTAAGCGGCGAATATTGTCGGATGGTCGGAGCAGCTTGCTGAATCATGGTAAAGAGGTTTTGGGCAAATAAGAGCAGACTGTGCTGCTTCTCCTCATCAAACAGGTCGCGCATCGCGGCGGAATACGCATCAACAAAGTGCATCTCCAGATCATCACAAATCCCGTGCATATAATTATGGGCCGTATGATCGTAAAAATGGATCGAAGTAGAAAGAGTTGCGGCGTATTTCCCTTTAAAAGCATGGAGCGCGTCACATTCCCATATCAGTTCGATAAAGCGTTTGTAATGCGAGTGAACTAAAAACGTATACAGCGGGAACGCCCATAACACACCATCAGAACATTTTACTTCATCAATTAACTTTTGAAAGGCCCGCTCATCCTTCTCCAGGGTATTGATCTGCTGCACAACATTGACAATCTTCAATTTGTGCTGCGGAAACATCTTCTGAATAAAATGGACATACTGCATGGTAACACTTTGCTCGCCCTTTGGGCTGCCGTTTAAGACGATAATATTCATCATGGTTTCTCACAGGCAGAGAAGATGTCTTCACATTCTCTGCCTGCTTGCTCCTCTGTTTTCAATTGTTGATACCACTCCCATTCGATCACAGTCCTGCCCATCTGTTCAAGTATTGTGCGAATAGAATCTTTTGAATACTGCAGCGAATTCGACCAGAGCAAGGTTGTCAGACCATGCGTAAAAATCGTCATGTTTTGGAGAATCCTCTGTAATCTGGTTTCATCAAGCCCTTGCAGGTGCTGGTCTGCTTTCATGCGATCAAGCAATTTGTGGAAAGGACCGATGTTTGAGTCAAAAAGAGCTCCTTTTGCACTTTCTGATAGATAGAGCAATTTAAACAGCTCTTTTTCTTCCCTGGCAAACTGCACATAGCGTAATCCAATACTCAAGAACGGTTTCTCAGTCTCCTCTCCCTGTAACATGTATTCTGCTGCATATTCTTTTATTTTTTCTAACACGACTTGTTCCAATTGCTGCATCGAGTCAAAGGCCCGGTAGATTGGCTGCGTCGAACTTTTCAGGTTACGCGCCACGCTGCGCGCACTTAATCCTTGCAGACCCTCTTTACGCACAATGTTGAAGCCTTCATTCACAATATCTTCACATGAAAAATTGACTTGCGGCGGCATATTTTCATCCTCCTATTAATAACAGATGTTTTATAACATTTGTTATGAAACATCTGTTATGTGTCAAGAAAAAAATGAATTTTTTGGTATACAAAGGAATGCCAAAGCTCGTCTTTGGCTGTCAAAGTCGAGCTTTGGCGCTCCTGGACGGCAAGCAAAGACGAGCTTTGCCACTCCTGTGAATAATGCTGTAAAGATAGAATTCCTGGTCAGTGTCTCCTGGTGGGACTGGAAGCCTGGTTCCATAGGGAACAAGGGTTTTCTCAGTCAGTGGTTCTCTTGCAAGCTTCGGCGTTTGCGGTCATCTTATTTATTGACCATAATATGTAAAAGGCGCCCAAAAATACGGGGCTTTCCAGGCATCGTCGAAGTCGCCGCGGATAAAGCGGCGTTTCACTGCGGTCATGGCGTCGGCATAGCTCAGCTGCTGCTCTTGGGCCAGGTGATATAACGCGGTCATAAACGCGGCGGTGGATTCATCTGCGACTTGCCATAAGGATACTGACAACCCGTTGGCGCCGGCGATTAAAAACGCCTGGGTCAATCCCACAACTCCTTCGCCGCTATAGAATGCGCCCAATCCGGTTTCACAGGCAGAAAGGTTGACAAAATCCGCTTCGAGCTTGAGGTGCGAGATTTCTCCCGCGCGTAAAAACCCGTCGTTCCCCTTTATTGGTACCGGGTCTTGCGGCAGCGACAGAATGAGGGCTGATAATTCGGGAATCTGTGGATCCGCGTCTCCATGGGTTGCAAAGTGCAAAACCTGATAACGGGCTAATTCTCCTCGTTCGGAAAGGAGTTTCACTCTGGTCTCGTTGACGTCTTGTCCGGAAATGACCTCAGATCCTTTGACGATCTGCTGAATCGTTTTGACTTCACGCAATGTTCCTGGCAGATTTTCCCAATTCCCCCGCCCCAACGCGGCATATAGGGTGTGCATCGGACGTTCCTGGCTCAGGGCTAATTCCACCTGTTTTTGTAAATACGCCCTTTGGGCCTCATTTTCAACCATCTCCGCCTTATAATTGGCTGCATCATACACGGCCCCGCCAAAGGCCAGTAAGGGTTTGCGCTGCTGAGGATAACGCCGTTGCTGAATTAATGCAAGTACGCTCAGGGATTGCGCATAGGTGATGTGGTATTTTTCGACCAGATAGCTGCCCTGCTCATCAATCAGGGTTTCAAAAGGCAAAAAGTTCAAAATGCCGTCTGGGACGATGATTAGTCGGGTTTTGTTTGTTAACAATTTCTGGCTATGTTCAAACAAAAGATGATATAGTTGCTTCCCCAGAGCAATTTCAGACTCAGCGGTGAATCCGAATTGCGATTGTGATGTGATCATGTCTCGATCTTTTCCCTGGCCCGCCTTTGTCTCATCCGTTGTCGCCATGCTCAGTAATATACGGTAATTACTCACAAGAGAAGTCAAATCTCTGACTTCTTCAGGGGATGTTTCTGCTGTTGGCTGCGGCTCCTGGGAAAGACCTAATCCTCGCGTATCTGAATCAGATTGAGCGAGCGTTTCCGAAACATGGCTTTGCTGGATGTGCTGAAGGGTTTTGCGCAGAGAAAATTCCCGGCCGGCCAATTGGTCTTTTGTTATGGTGATGTGTCCCAGATGGTGATCGGGCGTGGTTGCGTAGATGAGCACTGCGGTATCTTCCGGGAGTTGTGCCTGGATCTGCGCCAAAGACGGTATTGCCATATCAGCGTCTGATCTGCGCAATCGTTCCTGAAGCAATTTCGCCCGACTGAGTTCATTGATGCGAAACGCGTTGGCAATATCACCCATGCGGAGATAGCAGGCGATCAAAAACTGATACGTATGGATTTGCTCGGCCAGATAGTCGAGCCGTAACTCATCTTTTGCGGTTTTACGCATTTGTTCTTTCAGCGCGACCGACTCTTCAAACGCCTGAATAGCTTCAGAATACTTCTCCTGGGCCAGGTAACTTGCACCGATATTATTGAGATACCTGGCGATATTCGGCTGCTGCTCCAATGTTCGCGCCACTTCTAAGGCCTGGATGAAATACTCACGAGCCTGAGCATACTGTTTTTGGGCCTGATATACCCCGCCAATATTGTCCAGGTAGGTGGCAATACTGGCCTTCTCACCTGATTGCCGGGCTAACGCCAGGGTTTGCTGAAAATATTCAAGAGCTGTGTCGTATTTACCCCAGGTGCTATGCAAAGCGGCGAGATTGTTAAGATACGGCGTCAGATTGATCCCTTGCATGGTTTTTTGAGCAAGGTCCATGGCTTGCAGATAGTGCTCGTGGGCGGCGTTATATTGTTTCATCTGATAATACGCCGACCCGATATTACTCAACCGTGAGGCCATATTCGCCTCGCGCCCTGCGGTTTGCTCCATTTCTAATGCCTGTTTGTAGTACTCGATGGCTTGCGGATATTGGCCCCATTCCTGATATACTGCGCCAAGATTGTTCAACATGGATGCGATTTCAGGGTCTCTCCGAAGTTGACGCGCCAGAGCCAGGCTTTGTTCGTAGTGTTCCAGTGCGCGATCATATTTTCCCCACAGCCGGTAAATTTCGCCGATATTATTCAACACAATGGCGATGCCGGACTCGCTTTGTAATTGATGATAACGCTGTAACGCGTGCTCATAAAATTTGATCGCTTGAGGATAGTCGCCCCAGGCTTTATACACTCCGCCAATATTATTGAGACGTTTCGCAATTTCCTCTTCCCGGCCTAACTGACGTTCCAGGGTCAGCGAGCGTTCATACAATTCAAGGGCTTTGTCATATTGCCTCCAGTCGTGATACACGGCGGCGAGGTTGTTGAGATTGACCGAGAGGTCAGCCTGACGTCCTAAACATTGATTCAGCGTCAAAGCCTGTTCGTAATATTTTATGGCCTTTGCATATTGTCCCCAATCATGATACACTCGGCCGATATTATTCAAATGCAGGGCGACTTCATCGTCTTGTCCGGTCTGGCGGTGCAATTCCAACGCCCGGGTGTAATGGTCGAGCGCTTTTTCATGCTGTCCCCAGGTCTGGTAGATGCTTCCGATATTGCTCAGATTGGCAGCGATGCCGCCAGGTCGCCCCAATTCTTGATTGAGCGCAAGGGCTTGCTCAAAATAGTTGAAAGCCTTGTTATATCGGTCCTGGGCTTTATAAACCAATCCGATATTATTCAAACGCACAACCATGCCCGGTTTACTGCCGCTGCGTTGATCCAGGTCGAGAGCTTGTTCAAGGTATTTCAACGCCTCATCATACTTACCCCAGGTTTTATAGACCAGGCCGATGTTATTCAAATCGCCTGCGATTCCGGCGTTTCTACCTGCCGCACGGTCTAAGGCCAGGGCCTGTTCGTAAGCCTTCAACGCGTCTTCATGCTTACCCCAGGACATATACACTGCGCCGATATTGTTGAGGTTGGTTGCAATGCCGGCATCGCGCCCAAGTTCTCGGTTCAGTTCGATAGCCTGCACATAATATGAAATCGCTTTGTCGTACTCTGTCAAATTATGATATATCGCGCCGATATTACTCAGGTTAATCGCGATCCCAGTCTTGCGCTGTAATTGTTGATTTTGAGTGAGAGCCTGTTCAAAATACTCCAGCGCCTTCTCATATTGACCCCAGGCACTATAGACCGCGCCGATATTACTGAGACGGATCGCAATGCTGGTTTTGTGATCCGATTCACGATCCAGCGCTAAAGCGCGTTCATAATAGTCAATGGCCTGTACGTAGTTTCCGAGTGAATTATGGGCAAATCCCAGATTGTTTAAATTGATGGAGATGCTTGTAGTTTTTGCCAGTGTTGTATTCAGGTTCAGAGCTTGTTGAAAATATTCAATTGCCGCGGCATACTGGCCGCGATCGTTATATACCTGGCCGATATTATTCAGGCGGATCGCGATACTTTCCTCTTTTTTGAGTGTGCGGTCAATTTCCAAGGCACGATGATAATAATCTAAAGCCTGGTCATACGCGCCTTGTTCTCTGTACACTGAACCAATGTTGTTGAGTAAGGTCGCTGTTTGCGGCTGCTTGTCTAGCTGTTGAAAAATCTCAAGTGCTTCCTGGTAGTAAGCCAAGCCGTTGTCTATCTGCCCGACTTGAATGAAACAATAGGCAGCCTGGTTTAATTCGGAAGCCAGCGAGGCCAGTCGCGGGTTCGGGCTGGCCTTTTCGGACTCAAGGCTTTTTTCATACAACTGGGCGGCTTCAAGATATTTTGACTGTTTTTCCAGCGTTTTCGCCTGTTCCCAATAGGTATCGGCCAGTTCTTGCGAAGGATCGGCAGCTTCAATGAAAGGACGGTCCCAGAGAGCCAAAACAAGAAGCAAAGACAAAACAGAGTATGTAACATAACGCATATTCATAAATTTTCCTGTAAAGTGAGTTGCTTTTTTCTTATTCTTGCAACAACTTAAAAATCACCCTATTCAAAGAAAATTGACAAGGAATATTTTCATTCTCACGAAATTCTCTTGATTGTTTTTGATATTTTCGATGGTTGGAGTGTAAAATCGTTTGAATAGACGTTTGCAGATTTTCTAAAATCTTGTTTTTCCTCGTAAACTTAAAAACCCGATGGAGGCGTTGAGCATGATACATACCATCTTGTTTGATATGATACGCTATTTTCGCGATGATGCCAAACGAATCAACCACGCCATGAAAGTCTATAGCTTTGCTCATACGATTTGTTGTTCTGAAAATATACATGGAATAAAACAAGACATTATCGAACTATCTGCCATTTTGCATGATATTGGCATTAAAGAAGCTGAAAAAAAATACCATTCAACTGCAGGAAATTATCAAGAAATTGAAGGACCACCCATTGCTCGACAGATACTGACGATGCGAGGGATATCCCCTGAAGTCATTGATCGCGTTTGTTATCTCATTGGGAACCACCATAGTTACGCCAAAATAGATGACAGTGATTTCCAAATTCTTGTCGAAGCTGACTTTCTGGTGAATATCTTTGAAGATGATATGTCTGTGAAAAGTATTGAAAGTATTTACAAGAAATACTTTCAAACCAGTTCAGGGAAAGAAATTCTGACCACAATGTATTTTAAGTAAAGTGTAAAAATAAGCTCACCGATGAGAAACCAGGTTTTTCGAAAAAACCCGATTTCTCGATCTATCAAAAATGGCAAACTTTTATTCATAATCACTTAAACATGAAGGGAAATGATCATAATTATTTCCTGTGATTATTTTTATATCGCGCAGTAAAGAAAGGACGTGGCAACATGGAGATGCATACGGCACAACAAAATCAACGCGAGAAAAAGATTT
Source organism: Candidatus Vecturithrix sp. (assembly GCA_040772385.1). Taxonomy (GTDB): domain Bacteria; phylum Moduliflexota; class Moduliflexia; order Moduliflexales; family Moduliflexaceae; genus Vecturithrix. The sequence continues at coordinate 3,453,543 of JAXGYF010000001.1, forward strand.
ATCTGGTTTTGCACGGCCATTTTTATCAGCCGCCGCGTGAAAATCCCTGGACACAAGTTATTCCATCGCAAAACAGTGCGAAACCGTATCATGATTGGAATGACCGGATTACAGCGGAATGCTATAAACCGAATACCCGGTCTCGTGCGTTGGATGAACATGGACGGATTCTGGATCTCCTCAATAATTTTGCCTTCCTCAATTTCAATATCGGCCCCACCCTGATGTCCTGGATGGAAAAATATTACCCGGATACCTACCAGCGCATTCTTGAGGCGGATAAAAAAAGTCAGGAACGGAATCATGGGCACGGTAATGCGATTGCGCAGGTATATAATCATATCATTATGCCGCTGGCCAAGACACGCGATCAACTCACGCAAATTATCTGGGGCAAACGGGAGTTTGCTTATCGGTTTCAACGCGAAGCGGAATCAATCTGGTTAGCGGAAACGGCCATTAACCAGGAAACGGTGCAATGTTTAATCGAACAGGGAATGAAATATGTGATCCTCTCGCCAACCCAGGCGCAGCGGGTTAGGGAGATCGGAGAAACGGAATGGAAAGATGTCAGTAACAACGGAATTGATACCACCCAGCCTTACCGCTTATTTTTGCGCAAGGAACAAGAAAAATCCGGCCTGGACGAAGAGCCGGCAGCACTTAAATATCTCGATGTATTTTTCTATGATGGCGGGTTGTCAACGGCGATTAGCTTTCAGCACTTACTGCGCGACGCGAACACCTTTGCCCATAAACTCTACGAATCAGCATCCAAATCGTCGGCTTCGCACGTGTTGGTGCATGTGGCAACTGACGGCGAAATTTACGGACATCATGAAGCGTATGGCGATATGTGTCTGTCGGCGGCGTTTACTTCAAGGTTTCCAGCCTTGCAGGTCGAAGTGACGAATTACGGGCGGTATTTAGAGCTTTATCCGCCAACCATGGAAATCGAATTGAAACCGGGAGAGAACGGTGAAGGCACAGCCTGGAGCTGTGCGCATGGCGTCGGACGCTGGTATCGCAATTGTGGATGCAGCGCCAGCCATAATTCGGCCTGGAATCAGGAATGGCGCACGCCGTTGCGCAAAGGTTTCGATATTTTACGCGATGCCCTGGCAGTGGAGTTTGAAAAGATTGGCGGCGAATTGCTGCACGATCCCTGGGCGGCCAGAAACGATTATATCGAGTATCTGCTCGATCCTTCAGAAAAGACGCTCAATGCCTTTTTCGACAAACACGCGCGACGCGCTTTTAGACAGAACGAACGAACCGTGGCGCTGCAATTGTTAGAGGCGCAAAAATATGCGTTATTTTGTTACACCAGCTGCGCCTGGTTTTTTGACGATATTTCCGGCCTGGAACCGATTCAAAATATGCGTTATGCCGCCAGGGCACTCCAGCTGGTTGAAGAGCTTGACGCGCCGCAAATTCAGGCGGCGATACAGGAACCCCTGCTTGCGGCCGAGCAGATTGAAGATCTTATGCTTGCGGAGTTCAAGAAGGCCAGAAGTAACCTGCCGGAATATGGCACAGGTAAAGATCTGTATCTCAAATTTGTCAAACCAGAGGTCTATACCCCGGAACGTGCAGCAAATCACTTCCTGTTGGAAGATTTTATCAATCACCGCCATTTCCGGGAACGGGTGGAGACAGGTGGGCCGGAATTGCAATCTATTGCCTGGAATGGGCATCGCAGCATTCACATTTACACGCTTCATGTTCTTGAATCTGTTCGCTGGCAATCTCAGTCGAAGGAAAAGCGTCTCCAGTTGTCGGGCGCGGTAGAGGCAATAGTGCAACCTTCACTTGCAATTCCCGAAATTTACGGGGGGATGGTGCGTATACAGGAAAACACGACTCAACAGACCTGGACGGTGCTTTTTATCTCGTTCATTGAACAGGCGGTTCAGCCGGTGTCCTATTTGAAACGGGTGGAACCCAACGCTGCCTGGCAAAGATTTCTCACGGAGATGGCACGCTTTATCGCGCCCGAGAGCAATACGCTTACCATATCTTCCTCCGAATTGATCCCGTTGCTCGAATCGCTGGGATGCAAACGTTATGGTCTGGCAGATGTCTATTATGACGACCGCGAACGCCTGTTTTGTCGGATGCTTGAGGATCATATCGCTGCCACCGAAAGCCACATCCGCCGCATTTATGAAGATCACCTGGAATTGCTGCACTATCTTACCACCATGAACGTTCAGGTGCCTGCGAAACTTCGCGCTTCTGTGAAATTTTCGCTATCTCACCAACTGATGATTGAAATAGAAAAACTGTATGCCAAAGATTTTACTCAATACTCCCCCGGGTTATTACGCGTCGAATTGGAACGAATTCTGTTTCTCAGCAAGCAGCATCAACTTGAACTTGAGACCAGAGTGTTGCAGGATCACCTGAGCCAGGCATTAACAGCTTATCTTGCTAATTTGTCCCAGCGGATTTCAGCATTTACTGAAACCAGTGCTGATGAAGCTGATATTACTGCGCAAGAACAGGCATTACATCTATTGCAGGAAACGATCAAATTGCTCGATAAAGCAAAAGAATTGGGCGTTGTGCTGGATAAAGCCGAAATTCAGAATCTTGCCTATGACATGCTTCAGCAGGCAATGCCTCATTATCTTTCCACGTTCAGAACCGCTTTCAGCCTCGCAAAAGATTCTGAAAAATCGGATCAGCGAGTTTTTTTTCGATTTTTTAAAGCCTATACGTTCATTCAGGACTGTTTGCTTCTGGCGCAGCAGCTTAATTTCAATATTGACAGATACAGGAAATTTTTGCTGTCTTCAGAATTGAGTATCAGCGAACGCTCAGGCTCAAGCTTGAGCCATCAGAAATCGTAAGAAGTCGAGAGAATTCGGTTTTTATGTTCAATTGTTTACCTGAAACTGGGAAATTTCATCACGCAAGTTACTGGCGGTTTCATTTAGTTGTTCAATCGCAGTATAGGTTTCTTGCAGCGAGTTCCTGGTTTCCTGCATTTCTTCGTCAAGCTCCATCATCGTGTGGTGAATATTTTGTGCTGTTTCGGCTTGCCGCCCCATGGCGACATTGACCTGCTCGAAATTCGGAGAGAGGGTTTGCACTTGTTCCGTGATCAGCGAGAGTTGCATACTGATCTTTCCCACATCGTTTACGCTTTGCTCGACCTCAGCAATGAATTTATCCATTTCCATCACTCCGGTGGATACAGCCGTTTGCATTTCTTTGACCATTTGCTCAATATCCAGGGTGGCCACCGCAGTCTGGTCGGCTAAGCGTCGAATTTCACGAGCCACTACCGTAAACCCCAGTCCGTATTCTCCGGCTTTTTCTGCCTCAATAGCGGCATTTAAAGAGAGGAGGTTGGTCTGTTCAGCAATTTTGGTAATGGTCGTTACGACGGTCGTGATATTTTCAGCTTTTTCATAAATCGTTTTCAACCGACCGGAGATCGACTGTGAAGCTTCTTTCATGTGGTGCATCGCGTCTTCCATTCGACTCAAATCTGTTTGTCCGCTCCTGGCAAATTGTGCGGTTTCGGATGACATTGAGGCGACCTGTCGCATGGTTTCCAATAATTCGAGCGAGACGTCTGTAATCTCCTTGATTGATTGGACCGTTGTCTGCATGGATTCCATCTGATGCTTGACAATGAGTTCCTGTTCTTTGGCTGTAGCAGAAAGCTGGGTGGTTGAAGTTGACACCTGAAACCCGGAACGCTGAACCTGCCCTACGAGCATGCGTAATTGAGCAATCATATGGTTCAGCCGCTCCGCCAATTTCCCGATTTCGTCGTGAGACTTCCAGGCAACCTCGACATTCAAATGTCCTGCCTCTACTTTCTGCATTCCATCCATTAATTTTCCGAGCGGCTTATTAATAAAAATATGCAGCAATCCGGAAATCGTCAAAAAAGTCACGATCCAGAAAAAACTTAATAAACCGACAGCGTTCAGGAGCATTTGCCGAATTTTCTGATCAACGACTTGTTTCGGAAATCCGATGTCAACCATACCGATAAATGTCTCCTGATCTTTAAAAAAAGGGATCAGAGTATGATAACTTGTCCCATCGAGTATCGTTGTCGTTTTATGGTGTTGAAGAGCCGCTAAAATATCCGGATTCTTGACAGGGGTATTCCATAAGGTTTTGTCGTTATGCGCCGCAATCAGGCCCTGGGCGTTGATAATGGCAAAGTGCGTCACGTTTTTATCTTTGTTTAATTCATAGAGGGTAATGCACTGTACTGATTTCGCTTCCAGAACCCCTTGAATATTGGGCATACTTTCCAATGTAGTTGTGATGCTGACGATGATATTTTGTGCAAGGGCTTCAGAACGCCAGGTAATGGCTTCACGGTAATCGCGTTTGAGCGTATGGATATGAATACCTGTACTGGCTGCCAGCGTGAGAAAAATAAAACATCCTACTGAGAATAGCAGTTTTGTTCGTAATCCCCACTTCATCTCTTCGTTTCCTCCTAATTTCCATGAAAATTTCTTCTAAGAGCGGAAAACCGAGTGTTACAAAAACATGTGGTTTTTCTACGTCAAGCATCGCGTCTAGCCGGAAAGATAACGGTAAACGTGGTTTTTCCCGTTTGACTTTGGACTTCAATGCGTCCATGATGTTTATCCATAATTTTTTTACTAATATCCAACCCTAATCCGCTGCCTTCACCCGCAGGTTTTGTTGTAAAAAACGGTTCAAATATCCGTTCTTGAATATCGGGCGGAATTCCGCATCCAGTATCAGTGATCGCAACGACAACAGAGTCTTCCGGTTCGAAAGATGGGCTGGCAATGCGCTGTTCAGAGACCGAGATTTCCAAAATACCTTTATAGCTCATGGCCTGTAAGGCATTATGAATCAGATTGGTCCAAACCTGATTCAGTTCATCGGGATAACAGAGAACGGGTTGAACAACATCGTATTTTCGAATCACTTCAACCCCATGTTTGAATTGGTTGTAATATAAAGTCAACACTGTTTCAATCCCTTCGAGAATGTCTGCCAGTACCATTGCGCCGGATTGATCGTGCCGGGCATAAGTTTTGAGGGCGAAAACAACTTTCGAAGCACGTTCTGTGGCGGTGCTGATAATATGCGCGCTCTCTTGCAAACCTGACAGTTCATACGCAATCGTCAAAATGCGCAGATGTTCGTGATCGCGCAGGAGTGAGACGAAAGGATCAATCTGTTCATAAATACCTATGTCAACTAATAAATCTGCGGTTTTGCGCACATCGCCGACATCGTATTGTTCTAATATTTTGACGAGATCGTGTCTGATGCGTCGGCGTTCTCTGGCCGTCATGGTCATATCCTTTTGCAGGGCCTGGGAAAGTAACGTAAAAAACGCTTCTGTCCTTTCCTGGGACAGCGTCCGAAAAAAATCCGGCAATTGCCGCAGCGTTTGAGTCAGAACTTGCAAAATGCTCCCGACCGCTGAACGAATAGCTCCGAGAGGAGTATTGATTTCATGAGCGATTCCTGCGATAAGCTGGCCTAAAGCCGCCATCTTTTCAGAATGAATCAATTCCTGCTGCGTGGTTTTCAAATGTTCCAACGTCACCGCCAGTTCCTCGTTGGCGCGTTTCAGATGTTTGGCCTGTCGCAAAATTTCCGCTTGTTGTTGTTCAAGGCGGGTATTGCTGTGCTGAAGTTGTTCATTTAAGGTTTTTACATCCTGGTAGGCGGTTTTAACCTGATCATACAATCTGGCGTTTTCAATTGCGATTGCGGCCTGTCGGGCGAGCATATTCAAAAAATATACCTGTTCCTCTCCTAATACGTGCTGCGGCGTTTTGCTATGGACATCAAGGGTTCCGATAATTTTATCTTTTGCGACTAATGGTACGCTGGCGCAGGCCAATAATCCCTCTTCAGCGGCTGAGGGGTTGTAAAAACGCGGATCCTCAGGCAGGTTATTGACAACCATCGGTTCGCCGGTTAACGCGACTCGTCCGGCAATACTTTCGCCAAGGCGATCCTGAGTATGTTTGACAAGATATTCACTCAGGCCATAAGATCCTTGAATTTTGAGAGTCTGGGTGTTTTCATCGAGCAGGAGGATCACGCCCGTATCCGTGCCCAGGAATTCCGCCGTACTTTTTGCCAGCGTATTCAGTACTGTATCTAACTGAAGTTCCGAGGTAATCACCTGACCGATTTCATATAAGGTCGCTAAGTATGATTCACGCCGGAGTAATGCCTCTTCTATGCGTTTACGTTCGGTGATGTCTTCCATGAAGCCCTCAAAATGACTGACCTGGCCCTCATCATCGCGTACTGACCAGATATTCAAGTTGATAATGATTTCTCTGCCGTCTTTACATCGCGCTCGACTCTCAACTCTGGTCATTTCATCAATGAGTTGAATGATTTCGGTGATGTCCAGCCAGTGTTGCGGTTCAACATAGACCTGTTCAGCGATATTCGTTACCGAGGCGATCAGTTCTTGAGTCGAAGCATAACCTAACATCTGAGCCAGAGCCAGATTTGCCGCAAGAAATTGGCTGTCAAGTGTGGCTTGAAATATGCCGACCGTCGCATTTTCAAAAATACTGCGATAGCGTTTTTCGCTTTCCTGAAGGAGTTTTTCCGCCTGTCGTCGCTCAGTAATGTCTTCACAAATCATGACACGGCCTAAAAATTTGCCCTCTTTGTTTCTAATTGGATTTGAGATCAATTTCACAGGAAACGTTGAACCATTTTTACGAGCATTTAGTCGCTCACGCGTCCAATTTGAGGTCTGTTCCTCGGGGTTTGGCGGAGGAAGTGGCTGATCCGCTGTTTTGGGGGCGGCAAAAATACTTGAATACTGGCCGATGAGTTCCTCGGCGTTATAACCATGCATACGCGCATCAGCCGGATTGCTATAGACAATTCGAGCGAATTCATCGGTAATCGTAATACCGACTTCCGTGGTTTCCACTGCTTTTTGTAATCTGGATAAGAGCTTTTCCGCTTGTTTGCGTTGGGTAATATCTTCTTTGACGGCCAGATAATGGGTTGTCTGACCACGTTGATCTTTAACCGGCGAAATACTGGCGAACTCCCAAAATAGATCTCCATTCTTTTTTTTGTTGATAAATTCGCCTTGCCAGACTTCACTCCTTCTGATCGTATCCCAGAGGTCTTTGTAAAATTCGGGGGGATGTCCGCCAGAATGCAAAATCTGTGGGGTTTTCCCGAGAACCTCTCGGGGTGTATAACCTGTCACGCGGGTAAAGGCCGGATTGACAAATTCTATAGTTCCCTCCAGATCCGTAATCATAATCGTACTGGCGCTATGTTCTACTGCACGCGATAATTTTCGTAAGGTCTCTTCAGCGTGTTTTCGTTCAGAAATATCACGAATTACCAGTTGGGCTGCGGCCGCCCCCTGGTAGCTAATCGGCACTCCTGCCACCTCAACATCAAGTTCTTGCCCATCAAGATCGATAAATTTTTCTTCTGCCAATTCAACAGGTTCGCAGTGTTCATACAGTTTTTGCATACGTTCTTCCACGAAATGCGTATATGTGGGATGCACGACATTTTGAATCTTAACGCCGATCAAATCATTTTCATCGCGTGCCTTGAAGAGTTTGACGGCCGCCAGGTTGACATACATGAATTCCCCGTGCTGATGAACCACAATGGCGTCAGGCGACAGTTCGACTAAGCTGCGGTAACGTTCGTTACTCTCACGCAATGAATCTTCAATCTGTTTTCGTTCCTGAATTTCTTTCTGTAATTGCGCATTTTTCTCTTGCAGTTGTTTTTGTAATGCGCGTAAATTGAGATGAATTTGCACTCGCGCCAACACTTCTTCGGCTTGAAACGGCTTGGTAATATAATCAACCCCGCCGGATGCAAATGCTTTCACTTTATCAGAGGCTTCGCTGAGAGCGCTAATAAAAATCACCGGAATCTCACGGGTACGCTCGTCAGCTTTTAAGATTTCGCATACATCATAGCCGGATAGACCAGGCATCATAATATCGAGTAAAATCAAATCCGGAGGGTTGCTCTGAGCAGAAGCAATTGCCATTTTCCCGTCAGTAACCGGCCGTACAACATAGTTGTGTTTGGAAAGGATGTCGGTTAAGTAGCGCAGATTGGCGATAGTATCATCAACAACTAAAATATCCCTGCATGTCCGAACGTTTTCCTGGTCAGTTTGCTCGATCCAGGCAGACATAAAAAAGGATTCGGAATGTGAATGTGTGTGGCGTGTATTCATAATCTGTCTTGTTCTCAAAAACCTGTTGGAGGCTGAACCGCAGTCGGTAAGGTAAAGAAAAATGTTGTGCCGATGCCGAGCGTGCTTTCAAACCAAAGCCTGCCCTGATGCTGTTCCACCAATTCTTTACACAGGATGAGACCTAAGCCTGTTCCTTTTTCTCCATCAGTGCCGACGCCGGTAGATTGACGATTAATCTGAAGAAGGTGAGGAAAGACCTCCTCAGAAATCCCTATTCCTGTATCGGTGACGGAAATTTCCCAGGAGGTTCCGTCTTGTTTTGCCGAAAGCGTTACGCTGCCGCCCTGGGTGGTAAATTTCAATGCATTGGAAGTGAGGTTTCGGATGATTGTGCTGAGCATACTATAATCAGCATAGGCCAGAGAATGTTTGTGAATACAATTTTCCAAAATAATCCCTTTCTGGCACGCTCTGGAACAGAACAATTCGACATTATCTAACGCTGCATCATATAAATCGAGAATTTCCGGTTGGTACGGCATTAATCCCCGCTGGATACGCGACCAGGTCAACAAATTTTCTAGTAGGGTATACAGTTTATGAGCTGACGCCCTGATCTGAAGAACATGATCTTTGAGTTGTTCAGGAGTGTGTTGATCAAATTGTTCGGCGATAAGTTCCGCATGACCTAACAGGGCCATAAACGGACTTTTGAGATCATGGGAGATAATCGAAAAAAATGTATCTTTACTGGCATTTAGTTCGTGGAGTTGCGCATTGACTTCTTTGAGTTGCATTTTTTGAGCTTCCAGTTCTGCCGTGCGTTCTTGAACTTGCTGTTCGAGAATGGTATTGATATTGTATAAAATTTTGTTCTGCTCTTCAATGGTCTTTGCCTGTTGATAAGTGCGTAATGCTTCTTTAACGGTGAGCACAAGATCGGGTTTTTCCCAGGGTTTCGCGATATAACGATAGAGATTGGCGCGATTGACGGCATTGGTCACCGCTTCGATATTCGCCTGACCGGTGAGCATAATCGTTAAGGTCTGAGGAGAAACGCTGTGGATGCGGTGCAGCACTTCATCTCCTTTGATATCTGGCATAATATGATCAGAGATGACCAGCGGGACCTCATGTCCTTCTGCCAGGAGTTCTGCAAAGAGTTCTAACGCCTCTTCTCCGCCTTCAGCGGTTTCAATGAGAAATTCATCTTCCAGAGCGTCATTGAGTTCACGTTTCAGACTTCTGAGTACAATTTCCTCATCATCAATACAGAGGATCACAGATTCTTTCATGGCACTCCTCACCGGTTTATGTAACGATTGGATCCGATCATATTATTTCTGCTTTTCAAAAGAAATGTCAAGGGGTTCACTTTCAACTTATCAGTCTGTGCCGGACAAATGTTGATGATTTCCCCCTGTTGCCGTTGGAAGAGTAATTTTGGAGCTGGTCTGTATTATTGACTTCTTGATTGCTGGATACATGTCAATATTCTGGAATATTCGAAATTATGGGCCATATTGGCGAGCATTTCGGCCAATCTGGCGTCATGGATTCGAATCTGGTCAGTTAATCTGGAAATCTGAGTAAGATCGCTGATGATTGTGGCTCGTTCCAGATCTTCTAACAGGGAAGTTGGCAACGCCGAGAGATCGTGTGGAGCTAATCCGCTATGGTGCATAATCACTTGCCTTTCCGGAAAAGTATGTTCGCGCGTTTCGTACACATAATGCACCCTAAGATGCCTGTGCATCAGATCCAGCACTTCTTCTTCCTGATATGGCTTAGAAAGCACATCGTCAAAACCTGTTGCGGCAAATGCTCTTCTGTGCTTTTCTTCCATATTATTGGTTGTCAACGCAATTATGACTGTTTTTTGCTCCTGCGGATCCGTTTTGATCTGTTTGATCGCTTCAAATCCATCCGCCAGAGATATCTGGTGATCTATCCAGATAAGATGTGGTTTCCAACTCTGCCACACAGTAAGCATTTCCTGATTACTCGAGGCCTCCCGAACATCAAAACCAATGAGCGCTAATAATTTTACCATCGCCAGGCGATGCTCATGCTTTTGTTCGACGACTAAAATTCGATGAGGCGTTTGCTCAGGCGCCAACGCCACAGTTCGACGCGAGTGACGATAATCTCTGGCCTCTTTCCGTGAAATCTCGATCTGAATGTCAACATGAAAGATCGTGCCCTGGCCAATATCGCTCTTTACCGAGATCGTTCCTCCCATCAATTCGATGAATTTTCGACTAATGGCAAGTCCCAGGCCAGTTCCTTCCTGTAATGCCTGCCCTGTGGCTGTTTGAGTAAATGGCTCGAACAGGTGTTCGATTTCTTCAGGGGCAATACCCGCTCCGGTATCCTCAACGTCTAGTGAGAGTTTTGATACAGTATCTGAGCGAACGCGCAAAATAACCGAGCCTTTTTGCGTGAATTTCAACGCATTACTCAGTAAATTCATGACCACCTGGCGCAATTTGGTCTCATCTGTGCGGATCCATTCAGGAACGTCGGCGGCAACGTCAAAGAGCAATCGGATATTTTTTTCCTTTGCACGCAGATAAAAAAGATCCCACATATTTTGTAATAAGAAGGGCAGGCAAAAATCCTGAACATTTAACGTCATCTTCCCGGCTTCGATCTTCGACAGATCAAGAACTTGATTGATAGATGTTAACAGATATTCGCCACTTTGACGGATAATATTGAGATAATCCTGTTGTTCGGGAATTAAATTATCGCTGCGAGCCAATAATTGAGTAAATCCGAGGATGGCATTCAGAGGGGTTCTGAGCTCATGGCTCATATTCGAAATAAAGGTGCTTTTGGCCTGATTTGCGACTTCAGAGGCTTCCTTGGCCTGGCGTAATTCTTGTTCAATCTGCTTTCGTTTGAAAATATCGTTTTGTAATTGCGCATTCACCCATTCTAATTCCGCTGTCCGTTCTCTGACCTTGCACTCTAAGGTTTGATTGGCTTCTGCGAGCAATTGTTCTACGCGCTTGCGTTCAGCGATTTCTTGCTGCGCTTGTTCATACAGTTTTTCTAAGAGCTGCCGCTGCTGTACAAGCTGTTTTTCTTGCATATAGGTATATAACGCTTCGATCACCGTCAATTTTAAGTCCGCATCATCCCAGGGTTTCGGGATATAGCGATAAAGATTCGCACAGTTGACGGCATTTCCTACAGCATGTGCATCCGCCTGTCCTGTAAGAAAAATTTTGAGTGCCTGCGGATAGCGTTCGTGAATTTGGATCAGCAGTTCATCGCCTTTCATGCCTGGCATGATCTGGTCAGAAATGATTAAAGGAACTTCAATGCCTTCTTCTAACAGGTCATTCAATACTTCCAGCGCTTCTTCTCCGCTTTCGGCTACTTCAATTGTGTATTCATGGCCTAAATGATGCATCAGTTGATCCATAAGGCTGGTTAAAATCACTTTTTCATCATCTACGCACAAAATGACGGGATTTTTCATATTAATTCTCCGAACGATCATTGTTTTGTCGTTTTTCTATGTCGTGCAGTCTTCGCGGACTTGTGTTAGCTAACCCTGAGGTCAGCGTTTGTATTAATTCCGTTTCGGTCCAGGGTTTATAAAGACAGTGATAGAGGTTTGCCTGTTGTTGGGCGCGTTCAATTGCTTCCTCATTGGCCTGGCCGGTCAACATGACCTTCACAATATGAGGATATTTTTGGTGGATTCGAATCAGAAGCTCATCCCCTTTCATGCCCGGCATTAACCAGTCCGAGACAATAATCAGGATTTCCAGGCTTTGCTCGTCTAATGCCTCGATGACTTCCAATGCTTCATCAGCACTCTCTGCAAATTCATACAGGTATTGATCTCCAAAATAATTGTGGAGTTGATCTCGCAGACTGGTTAAGATGATTTCTTCATCATCTACACATAAGATGGCTTTATAATTCATCATATCTGGTCAGTGTCCGGCACAGCTTTTGGATATTTTCAAAACCAGGGTCTTCTAAAAACCTGGTTATCCTCTCTCGCCTGATTCTGATTCTATCGGGAGAAATATCCGGAATGTTGTTCTGCCCGGATGACTTTCGACATCAATTTTGCCTTGATGACGCTCAATAATTTGATGCACAATATCCAAACCTAAACCGCTGCCCTCTCCAGCAGGTTTTGTGGTAAAAAACGGCTCAAAAATACGTGGTTGAATAGCAGCCGGAATACCATGACCTGAGTCTGTAATTGCTACCACGACAGCCGGCCGATGGTTAATTTCAGCAATTTCTGTGGTGATCTCTAACATACCATGTCCCTCCATCGCTCGAATCGCATTATGAATCACATTAATCCAGACCTGTTGCAATTCGTCAGGATAGCATAAAAACTGAGGGATGTCCGCATATACCTTATTCACCGTAATACCCTTTTTCAAGTGATTGTGATAAAGTGTCAACACAGCTTCAAGGCCTTCGACGATATCAGCTTTGATTTTCTGATCGGATTCGTCATAGTGGGCATATTTTTTCAACGCAAAGACTACTTTCGATGCCCGTTCAACCGCACTCATGATGTTGTGGCTGTTATTATGCTGCATCACGAGGTGATACGCTGTTTGCACAATGAAAAGACGATTGTCATCATGTAACAGTCCGAGAAACGGAGCGATCTCCTCATAAATTCCCATATTGACCAGAGTTGACGCTATGGCGTCAGCATCAGGAATAGCATAAGCGCTTAATTCTTCTGTTAACTTGCGTTTCACTTGGCGGGCCTCTCGCGAAGAAAGAAACCCGGACGTATCCAAAGCCTTTTGGAGCAAGGCAAAAAAGGTAGTTTGTTGTTCGGCCGAGAGTTGTTGGAACAGTTTGGGTAATTGCTGCAGTGATGCCTGAAGCGCGTTGGAAATATTGCCGATAGAAGCTTGAATTGCACCAAGCGGGGTATTAATCTCGTGGGCGATGCCGGCAATTAAATGGCCTAAAGCGGCCATTTTTTCCCGCACAATCAGTTGTTCCTGCGTGGCCTTTAACCGCTGTAAGGTCTCGGATAATTGCTGGTTTTTTTCCTCCAGGCTCTTACGCAGATTTCGCAAACTGAGGTGGGTTTCCACGCGCGCTAAGACTTCTTCAGCCTGAAACGGTTTGGTAATATAATCAACCGCCCCCAGTGAAAAGGCCGTGACTTTATCCAAAATCTCTTGTTTCGCGCTGATAAAAATGACGGAAATATCCCGCGTACGTTCATCGGCCTTTAATTGCTTGCAGACATCATAGCCTGACATTGTGGGCATCATAATATCCAGCAGAATTAAATCCGGAGGATCAGTTCGTGCCGCAGAGAGGGCTAAGGCCCCATCGGTTACCGGTCGAATCATATAATCTTTTTGTGCTAAAATGCCCGATAACAAGCGTAAGTTCGCTGGGGTATCGTCAACAATCAATATGCTGCATCGTGTCGTATTCATGATATAAGTCTTGCTTCCTGGATAAGGGTTAAAATAGGCTGATATTCAAAGTTATTCACCAGTCGCTGTAATTCAGTCGCAAGCGTTGCATCCCGGGTCTGAATAGAACCCAGGAGCTTCGTAATCATATCCGTATTAATTCGGATAACCGCCTGTTCTAAGTCTTCTAAATATGCTGAAGGCAGAGTGGCAAGGTGTGCGGCTGTCAGCCTGGTTTGTACATGAATATCTGTCTGTACAACTGTTTGTTCTTCTTCATACACATAACGAACGCCCAGATGCTTTTCTAACATGGCAAAAATATCTGCTTCGCGAAAAGGTTTATGAATACAATCATCGCAGCCGGCTGAAAGGACAATCGCACGTTCATCTTCAAACGCACTAGCCGTTAAAGCGACAATGGCAGTCGCCTGCCCTTTTGTGGTGGCTTTAATACGCCTGGTCGTTTCATATCCGTCCATCACCGGCATGCGCATATCCATCAAGATTAGATGCGGTGCCCATTGTTCCCACAGTTCGAAGGCTTCCCGTCCATCCCCAGCTTCTCGCAGTTCGAATCCCAAAGGATTCAGGAGTTTGACGAGTAATTGTCGGTTTGTCCAGCGATCATCCACAATCAGGAGACGGAAACGTGGTTGTCCTGGTTCTAAAGCCAGAATGCGCCGTGAAGGTTGTTCGACGCGGATATCACTGGGTTTCCCGATCTGTACCTGAATATCAAACGTCATGACAGTTCCTCTCCCAACTCGGCTTGTGACTGCTAACGTTCCGCCCATAATCTGCACGAATTTGCGACTGATAACCAGCCCCAGTCCGGTACCTTCATGAGCTTTTTGACCTGTTCTGGTCTGGACAAAGGCTTCAAATAAGGTTTTCAGTTCTTCTTCCGCTATGCCAGGTCCCGTATCTTCCACTTCAACATGAAGCAGGAGATGCGAACCATTTTCTTCGCTGCTCCAGGCTGGATCGCTTCTGGCTCCAATCCTCACGGACACACCGCCTTCCTCCGTAAATTTGACGGCATTGCTAATTAAGTTGATCAGCACCTGGCGTAAACGAATTTCATCAGTTTTGATAAATTGAGGCGTCGTCGGACTGCGCTCAAAAATTAATTGTAAGTGTTTTTCTTCAGCTCGCAAGCGAAACATATCACGGACTTCGTCCAGCAGGGTATAGAGATCGAAATTTTGCTCGTTCAGGGTAATACGTCCGGCTTCTATTTTTGAAAGGTCCAACACGTCATTAATGAGCGTCAACAAATGTTCTCCGCTCTGGCGGATAATCGCCAAATTTTCCCGGTGATCTTCAGGAAGGGCACACCCGCGTTGCATCAGTTGAGAAAACCCGAGAATCGCATTGAGCGGCGTGCGTAGTTCATGACTCATATTCGCTAAAAAACGGCTTTTCGCTAGATTAGCCATCTCAGCGGTTTCTTTCGCATGTTCAAGCTCTGCGATCAGATCTCGAAGCTCGGTTGTACGCTGTTCAATCAACTGTTCCAAATGATCGCGATGCTCTTCTAATTCTTGTTGTGTCAGGCGATAGTTTGTCAAACTCTCGCCTAATTTTTCTAACACGGCATTTATCGTTTGAATGAGTAACCCCAATTCATCGTGTTCATGTTCAGGCGAAATAGTTAACAATTCTCCGGCAGGATTGTCAATATTGATTAGAGCAATGCGTTTCACGATTTCTTGAAGCGGCCTGGTAATCAAGGTATAAAAAATCATGGTTACTGCGCTTACCAGAACCACATCGCGAATCAAATCGCTCACAATCAGAAATTTTGCGCGGCTGAAGAAATTCTGCGCAATTAATTGGCTGTCAACCGAGACCTCGATACGGCCAATCAATCGGTCTAACGGCTCATACATCAATTCCATCGGATAGTGACGTTCAGCGCCAAAAATCAGATTGACGAGCCATGCCAATTGGTTGTTTTCTCTCGAACGATCCCTGGAAGCCAGGAGGGTGTTGTTTTCATCAAGTATCTGGACGTTGTGGATCGGTTCATATTCGAACAGACCGCTGATTACCTTTTCCGCCAGGGGACGGTCAAGATAATATACGGCCTGCGCGGCTGATTCCCGCAGCATGGCCATAACCGTCATGACCGTAGCATCAACGTGTTGACGTTCCTTGAAAAGATCATATCCAATTTGAATCATGCTGAGCATCGTGCCAAGCACAAAAGCGATCAGAATAGTATTTTTTGCCTGACGGTATGCTATGCGATCATGCAGAGGAATGTGCATAGGTGTCGCGCCTCTTGAGGAATTGAAAAATTGATGTTTTAACCTGGTTTCCATTTCAACAAATTTTCTGAACAATTTTTGTGACTGGTTTCTGGAATGTCAATATAAACCTGCATATTTTTACAAGTTGATTTTTATGTTTTCGCTTTTTATTCGTCTAAAATTAAAATATTGCAATTTATATCTTGACAGAACTCTTAAGGCTGCATACGTTTTCTATAACGGAAAAATCTAACCGCGATAGCCATTTGTCTGCAACTATCAGGAGGGAGATCATCATGCGGCTACAACAAATCCGGGGCGTCGTGATTTTCGTGAGCATTATTCTGGTGACAGTTCTTTATGCGATGCTTTTCAAACGCCCCCAATTCATGGATCCGGCTCTTCAATATGCCCGAGTTCAGTATCAAATCGAAGAGCTTGAGGAAAAACGCATGACATTGAAGCGTCACAATCTGTTGAAATTTTATGGCACAGCAGGGATGCTCATCACAATCAACGTGTCTCTGCTTATATTGGTGAGCGGATATATCCGTGCCAGACTCAGAGCCGCATCGGTTTGCCAGACTCGCATCGGTCAACACAGCGTTATTCCCGTCCATTATAAAGATTTACAGCGATTTTATCCTATAGCGGTTAATCTTTCCCTCGCAGAGATCGAAGCTTCGCTCAGCAGTTCGCATGAGACCGCCTATCAGATTTCGCGCCAAATGCTTGAAGATATGACCACTTATACGCGAGCAATTTCAGGAAAACCTGGAAAATTCTCGAAATC
This sequence comes from Candidatus Vecturithrix sp., assembly GCA_040772385.1. Taxonomy (GTDB): domain Bacteria; phylum Moduliflexota; class Moduliflexia; order Moduliflexales; family Moduliflexaceae; genus Vecturithrix. The sequence continues at coordinate 3,470,211 of JAXGYF010000001.1, forward strand.
GGGTGAGGCCTTCGATTCTCCTTCTTCGCCCTTATCAGCGTCCTTCGGCGTCCCAACATTGGCCGCGTTGTTACATGAAGGGACACTTGCCCCGGGAAAACCGCTGCTTCTGGGCTATTCACAGGGTCAACCTCAGTATCGAGCCTTGCAAGATCTGAAATCTATGGCTATTGCCGGATGGCAGGGCAGCGGCAAAACGCTTTCCACTGCCTATTTCATCGTTGCGAGTGTACTTGCTTATGGCGCGCGGGTATATGTCATCGATCCACATAAACATCATCCTGAGAGCCTTTCGTCGCTGCTCTCTCCTCTTGAAGCAACTGGGTTTGTCTCGATCATTAATCCTTTTGACACGCCAGTGTTGATTCGCAATCTGCATTGTACCCTGGATCGGCGATTAGCCGGAGAAGAATCTGGAGAATCACCTATATTGCTTGTGATTGATGAACTGGCCCGCTTGGCTAAAATGGAATGTTTTGAAGAACTCCTGAACTTTTTGGAACGCTGTACTGAAGAAACACGCAAGGCCAATATCACCTTTCTTGGCAGTTCCCCCAAATGGACAGCGCGCTATTTTCGAGGACGCGCCGATATTCGCGGTTGCATGAATTCGATGCTGATTCACAAAACCAAACCCTCTCAGGCCGATTTGCTGCTTGAAGATCCGCATGACAAGCAGCTTGTGAAACAGTTGCAGCGTCCGGGCGAAGCGATTTTAGTAACAGATTACGCGCCGCCGATCCTTATCTCGATTCCTCTTTGTACGCGCAGCGACATGCACACGGTCGCTGCTCTGGTGAAAGAGCAGTACAGGAAGCCTGAGAGTCCACATATTTCTGACCGTGAGTTTGAATATCCGGCTCAGGCGCGGAATCTTGTAGAATTCGAGCAGCCAATGACGACAAAAGGAAAGAAACTCCCTCGTTCTTTTGAAAAAATGCACAATCAACCTGGATATGTCCGATCAAAAATTGTGCGGCCAGGCCAACTCTCTTTGGAGATGCTGCAAGAACAATTGGCTCGCGTGAAGCAGCGCTATCCCAATCTGACTCAAGCAGAGATTGCCAGGGAAGCCGGCCTGTCACCGAGTTTATTCAGTAAGATTTTGAACGGCCAGCGCCCGCTGAGAGAAGCCTATCAATGGCGATTATCCGAAGTTTTGCGCCAATATCAGAAACAGGAAGAATACGCGATGGTTGGATGAGCGGGCAATTTTCTCGTGAACCTGTGACAATTTTTGTTGACATCCTTTGATCGTTAGCACATCGTACCGTTCAATAGCCTTGTTGGACGAAATGCGTATGTCACTGGCATCGTTCCTTGCGGTGAACAAGGTTGTTCACCGATACAGAAATAGTGACCTTCATGATCTTGCCTATGCTTCTGAGAAATTCTTAGAGTTATTATGAATGAGTTCATTCCGAATTTTCAAAGTGCGGCTCCGCATCCGTCGTATGTGACTTTAAGCAATGGTGGACCGCCCTATCCGACCTTATTAGACTTTTTGGATGCTCGCTTTCCGAAAGTCGGGCGCGAAACGTGGCGATCGCGACTTGAAACTGGCAAAATTTTTGACAACAACGATCAGCCTGTGACCTTAGAGACGACTTATGTGCCGCACACACGTTTACGGTATTATCGCGAGGTTGAACAAGAACCCCACATTCCTTTTCAGGAAGAAATTGTCTTTCAGAACGAGCATCTGCTTGTAGTTTGCAAACCGCATTTTCTGCCAGTGACGCCCTCTGGTCCCTATGTTAATGAATGTCTGCTCTATCGCCTTAAAAAGAAAATTGGTGTTGACGATATTGTTCCGATTCATCGTATTGACCGTGAAACTGCAGGATTAGTCATGTTTTCGCTCAATAAAAACACACGCGGTCTTTATCATGGCTTGTTTTGTTCAGGGCAGATTCACAAAGCGTATGAGGCTATCACTACGCTGCCAACAGATCTCACCCGACGGGAATGGCTGCTGAAAAGCCGCATTGTACGGGGCGAGCCCTGGTTTCGCGTCTGTCATGAGGAAGGACCTATTAACGCAATTACCAGAGTGACGCTGATCGATCGCAGTGAATCTCACGCCTATCTTCGCTTAGAACCCTTTACCGGCAAACAACACCAGCTCCGGTTGCAGCTCACATTGCTAGGCTGTCAAATTTTCCATGATCGCTATTATCCGGTTTTACAGCCCAAACGGCCCGATGATTACAATCATCCGTTACAACTTTTGGCAAAAGAACTTGACTTTCTCGACCCACTGACACAACACTTTCTGCAATTTCGTGCAACGCGTTCGCTTCACTGGGAAAAGAGTCAGGAATAGAAATCGGATTTTTCGAAAAATCCGGTTTCTTCCAGCTCTCAATGAAAACCTCTACACGGGAGCTAACTATGGCATACAGACTTCCATTACGATCCCTGGGACAGTCAGACTTGATGGTGTCGCCAATTGGCCTGGGATGTTGGCAATTCAGCAAACGGCGGGGTTTTGTCGGGAAATTTTGGCCGGAATTACCGGATGAGGCCATTAAAGCCATTGTGCGCATCAGTCTGGAAGGGGGGATCAACTGGTTTGATACCGCCGAAGTCTATGGTTGGGGAGCATCAGAAAAGGCCCTGGCGCAGGCTCTCGAACAATTGGGGACATCGCCCGAAAAAGTTATTATCGCCACAAAATGGTGGCCCTTATTCAGAACAGCGTCATCAATTACGAACACCATCAATGAACGCCTGACGAATCTGCACGTTTCGCGGATAGATCTGTATCAGATTCATCAACCCTTTTCTTTTTCGTCTGTCCAGGCTGAGATACGGGCCATGGCCCATCTGGTCAAGATCGGAAAAGTTCGTTATGTGGGTGTCAGTAATTTTTCAGCTCAGAAGATGCGTAAGGCACATGCGGCCTTGCAGAGCCAGGGGTTGCAACTGATTTCGAATCAGGTCGAATACAGCTTGTTGAACCGAAAAATTGAGACCAATGGGATTTTGGAAACCGCTAAAGAACTTGGCGTGTCTCTTATTGCCTATTCTCCTTTAGCCCAGGGAGCGTTAACCGGCAAATTCCACGATAATCTCGAGCTTATTCAGCAGCGACAGGGCTTTCGCAGATATTCCGGACGCTTCTCGCTGCGAGGGTTGAGAAAGAGTTTCCCTCTGATAGAAGTCCTCAGAGACCTGGCGAAAAAGTACCAGAGTTCGCCGGCGCAAGTTGCCCTGAATTGGTTGATTACATGTCACGGCGAAACAATCGTTGCCATTCCGGGAGCGACAAAAATCGCGCATGTTCAGGATAATATCGGAGCGCTGCGGTTTCGCTTAACGCCCGGAGAGTTAGAGCATTTGGACTTTGTATCGTCTGAATATAAGTGATAGAGCGCGAATTCAAAGGAGGAAAAGATGATGTCAAAAACTGTTTTAGTTCCAATTGCGGATGGTACAGAAGAAATCGAAGCTGTGGGGACAATTGATACCCTGCGCCGTTCCGGCGCGCAGGTGACCGTCGCCTCAGTAATGGAACGCCTGCAAATCACGGCCTCACGCGGAGTCAAATTCGTCGCTGATAAGCTCATTGGTGAATGCGTTCACGAAACCTACGACGTCATTGCGCTGCCTGGCGGAATGCCAGGAGCAGAGCATTTGCGCGATTCGGAAGAATTGATCCAGATGCTCAAACAGCAAGATCAGGAGGGACGAATTTACGCGGCAATCTGTGCTTCTCCGGTAGTAGTGCTGCAGTATCATGGTTTGCTGCAAGGCAAAAAAGCGACCTGCCACCCGAATTATGCGGATAAACTGGAAGATCAGGATGCGATTGAGCAGCGTGTGGTTGTAGATGGCCATTGCGTGACAAGTCGCGGTCCGGGTACCGCCATTGAATTTGCGCTAAAATTGATTGAGCTTCTGTTTGGCGCAGAGCACGCCCAAAAAGTAGCCGGACCGATGGTCGTAAAATAGCCTTCAATTCTGTGGAACTCCCGAATGTTGAAGAAAATGCCGCCAGTGTTGAATGGGAATTGACGGAGGAGATGGTGTTCCGAATTGAAGATCTTCTGGCCTCGTACCCTGTATGATCAAAAAAATTGAGGAGATGTCAAGAAACCGGGTTCTAATAAGATTCCGGTTTCTTGCTTAGCAGAGATGATCCAAAAAATAGAAGAGAAGTACACGGGGCGCCTGAAGGACTCGTTACGACAACCATTGCCGGAGCGTGGAAGTATTGCTTTATGGTGGTTAGGGCAGGCCGGGTTTGCTGTGAAATCTAACAATACCATGTTATTCATCGATCCGTATCTTTCAGATGCGCTTGCGAAAAAATATCAGGGGCAGGAGTTCCCGCATATTCGTCTGATGGCATCCCCGATCTTAGCAGAAGAAGTCACAAAGCTTGATTTTCTCTTATGCACCCACAGGCATACTGATCATACGGATCCTGAAGCCTTGCCGATTATCGCGCAGCAGAACAGGGAATGCGTGTTTGTTGCCCCCAGAGCCGAAAAGGAATGGGTTACGCAATTAATCGGGGACGCCAGGCGTGGATGTTTTCTGAATGCCGGAGAATGCGTCAACCTGGCTCCGGGAATCAGGCTTGAGGCGATCCCCTCGGCCCACGAAGAGCTGCAAGTGAATAGCCGCGGTGAACATGCGTTTTTAGGCTATATCTTGAAAATAGGCACCATAACGCTCTATCATTCTGGCGATTGTACCCCATATCCTGGCTTGGAAGACACATTAGCCACCCACGCTGTCGATCTGGCACTGCTGCCGGTTAATGGGCGCGATGAATATCGAAAGAGCCGGAAAATCCCTGGAAATTTCACGTTAGATGAAGCCGTGAATCTGGGGAAATACGCGAATATTCCTTTTCTGCTCGGCCATCATTTCGGAATGTTCGATTTTAACACGATCAATCGAGAACAAGCAGCCTGTGAATTGAGCCGGATCCGCGGCGATAAACAGTATTCTCTTGTAGAAAGCGGCGTAAAATATGTTTTCTCGCCATAACAAAACAGAATGAGTCTGTCATGGCTAAAAAGCAGTCTGGGAAGCTGGTCCCCTCAATTCAGCCCCAATAAATTTCCGCCCTGATAGATGATAAATGCTATAATCCAGGCCAGAACAAATTGATAACTGACTGATAACCCGGTCCAGGCCCACGAATTGGTTTCGCGCCTGACAGCGGCAATCGTGGCAACGCAGGAGGTATAAATCAATGAAAACGCCATAAAAGCATACGCCGTCACTGGTGTAAACACCCCTTGCAAGGCTCCGGCCAGGGCATCTTCAGCGACTTTCGCGCCGCCGACATACAGAATACTGAGGGTTGAGACGACCACTTCTTTTGCCATTAAACCAAAGACGAAGGAGACCGCAACCTGCCATTCGCCAAACCCCAGGGGGGTGAAAATCGGTGCCAGCACTTTGCCAATCGAGCCAATATAGCTATCAATCGAGGCGAATTCGACACCCCAGGGAAAAGTGCCTAAAAACCAGACAATCACCGACACCGACAGAATGATTCCACCCATCTTTTTAATAAACATCTTGCCGCGATCCCACATGTGCAGCATGATGCTTTTCATTGTCGGCATACGATAGGGAGGGAGTTCCATGATAAATGGCGCGGATTGTCCCGGAAACAGCAGTTTTTTAAAGAGCAATCCCATTCCGATAGCCAACATAATTCCCATGAAATACATGGAAAATATCACGGTTCCCTGATGATTGGGGAAAAAGGCGGCGGCAAATACTGCGTAAATCGGCAGGCGCGCACTGCATGACATCAGAGGATTAATCAAAATGGTCAAAATGCGATCGCTGCGATTTTCCAATATGCGTGTGCCCATAATCGCCGGTACATTACAGCCAAATCCCAGGAGCATCGGCAAAAACGATTTGCCATGCAAACCAATCGCGTGCATCAACTTATCCATAATAAACGCCACCCGCGCCATATAGCCACTGCCTTCTATCAGAGCAATCACAAAGTAGAGCGAAAAAATGACCGGGATAAACACAGCCACCCCGCCGACCCCGGCGACGATGCCGTCGGCTACCAATGAGATCAGCCAGTCAGGAGCTTCAGCATTGACGAGCAGAAGTTTAATTGTGTTTCCAAGCCAATGAAAAAGCGTTTCTACCGGGATGAGTAAAATTTCACCCCCAATTTTAGCGACGAACTGGAAGGCCAGCCACATGACGCCGACAAAAATCGGAATCCCCAAAGCCCGATGAGTCACAATTTTATCAACGGCGTCAGAGGTCGTAAATCGAATTTGCGGGGGAAGTTTGACCGTTTCCTGAAGCGCCCCATGTACCAGTCCATATCGTCGTTCAGCGATCAAGCTCTCGGCATTGTCATGAAACATTGTTTTCAAATAGGTGATGCTTTGTTGCACCTGAACAAGCACTTCGTCGCTGCAAGCACAAGCTTGAACGAGATCTCGAATTTCAGAATCTTCCTCCAACAACTTGACGGCAAGCCACCGTGAAGAATAGGACTGGTATAGCTCCTGATTTTGAACAATCAGAGCCTCTATCTTCTGCAATTCCGCTTCAATTTCGTTTCCATAATGAAACGCGAGGGATTGTACAGCTTGTTTGCCTTCAGCAATGTCAACAACGGTATCGAGGAGTTGTTGAATGCCCTGTCCTCTCGTCCCTACAGTGGGAATAATCGGCGTTGCCAGCAAACGAGACAGTTGTGGAATATTGATGTGATAGCCCTGTTTCTGCGCTTCATCCATAACATTGAAGACCAGGACAAGTGGAATGTCCAATTCTTTCAATTGCTGCGCCAGATACAGGTTGCGCTCCAAATTAGACGCATCCACCACATCAATCACCACATCAGGCTTTTCTTCGATAATATACTTGCGCGTCACGATTTCTTCCATCGAATACGCGGTTAAGCTGTAAGTACCCGGCAGATCGACCACAAGAATTTCATGACCGCGATAATTGACTTTACCTTCCTTTTTTTCCACTGTTACGCCAGGCCAGTTGCCCACGTGCTGGCGCGCGCCAGTCATCGCATTAAACACAGTGGTTTTGCCGGAGTTCGGATTTCCAGCTAAGGCGATGGTTAAAGGGCGTTTCGATTGAGGAGGGTGTGTATTATTCGCCATAATGTCTCTCGACAATGTTAAATTGATGGTGTTTCGGGAATTCCATTGCCCTCCATTCCTGAAACACCCTGAAGTGGGAAATTTCACATTGTTGAAGTATGTATTCGTGTTCTTAAAGGTAACGTTAAGTAACTACAAAGATTTTTATAAGCAAGAATTTCCTGACTTTTGCCTGATAGTCGCACTTTCTTCTGAACAAAAGTTCAAGAAATTTATTTGTATTTCCTTAAGTAAGTAAAGTGTAAAAAAGAACTTCCGCTTTTATCAAACTCAAGAAACCAGGTTTTTCGGAAAAAACCTGGTTTCTCATACGACACATAGATCCTTTTTAAGGAAGCGGGCTTTTTGTTTCAACAAGAATATTTTCCGCTTCTTTCCAGCGCAGCGATAAATTATACCCTTTAAATTTGATTTCTACCGGGTCGCCAAGCGGTGCAACCTTCTGTACTTGAATTTCCGTGCCCGGAATAATGCCCATATCCATTAAGCGACGTTTTATTTCGCCTTGCCCTGTCAGTTTTTGCACAATCACTCGTTGTCCGGGAGTTACAGCTCTTAACGTCATCACAGATTCTTTCTCAGGCCCGCATATACGCTATCAAGGCGAATATGCGGGTCTAAACCCTCCCAAAAATTTAGGTTTTTATTTTATAGGTTGAAGCCATTTCTGGCGCAATTCGTCGATACATTGAGCCAAACATGCTCGACATTCCTCAGTGTCTTTCCCCTGTTGGCAGTAAGTCCCAAATTTTTCAAGCCAACCTCTTTCCCCTCGCGGGCATTTTTCAAGGAATTGAATAAATTGAGTGATTCGATCCAGAATAATAGGAGACACCCCATGTTCCATTTTACAGGCTGCTTCATCAGCATCAGCTTCGTTCACCGCAAGAATTTTAATAAAAAAATCGTGCAAAATTTCGTGACGCTGTACCACATCCTGAGCAACCTTTTTTCCATCGGGCGTCAGGGTAATAATATCGTAGGGCGCATAATTAATGAGACCTTTCTCAGACAATAATCGTAATGCGCCGGTGACAGAAGAATTACTGACTTGCAACCGTTCGGCAATATCTTTCGCGCGAGCGGCGTGTTTTTGCTCCTCAATATGGAAAATAGCCTCCATATAATCTTCCAGACTTTCACTCAATTGTTTATCAGGGGCAGTCACAAGTGGCCTCCAAAAAAATTATAGGATCTTGATTTTTTTAGGAGCACCTAAAAAGATGCTATAAAGATAAAATATTATTGCGCAGGTAATTTGTCAAGCATTTTGTATAAGGAATTCATACTCAGGTTTATAGTCCCTGCTTCAGAAGTTCTTTCGTGAAAATGGGGAAACTACAAGTCACCGAACTCTCGCTATAATAACTGCATTTGAGGTGTGCAGGTACACTGTTGGTGGGGAGCATATTGAACGTCGGTGACGGCATAGTCGCGATAGCCTTTCGCGGTTCTGACCGTGTAGCTGGTGATGCGGCCGTAAAAGTCTGTTTGAATACCTTCAATCAAGAATTTTTGACCGTAATATTTGTCTTGCGGGTTAATCACAAAAACCATATCGTGAAGGTTCATACGCAGAGAAGATGTTATTTTCCAGCCAGGACTGGTTCACGCATTTTTGAGTAGGTACAACCAGGTTTCTTCGAAGAAACCTGGTTTTTTGGCCCTGAAGATGCAGCGTCGTTATTTATTTTCAGTGTCAAGTTCTTCAACTTCTTGCAATTCGTTTAAATCAATCGCCAGATCGTATAATTCATCCATCTGCCCGGCTTCCTTGTTTCCCCCAGGTGCGTCGGGGTTCTTTACGGGGGTAGGCTCCGATTTTTGGCGACGGGCTTTTTTTCGAAGAGCGTCAGCCAGAGCGCCGGCGATCAAACGATTTTTCTCTTCGGCAATCGCATTCGGATGAATGGCTGAAATCGGCTTATGTTCGCCTTCAATCCCGGTGAAGACAGACACCTGTTCCGCCGGGAAGAATGAGAGGGTTTCAGCAAAGGGTTCGATGACGCGTTGAAAATTTTCGATAATATACGTTTGTACTCCACTCTGTCCGCTTTTTTCAAGAATGTCCAGGGTGAGTTTGAGTTGATCGATTTCCGCCTGAGCCTTGCCGAGCAAGGTGGCTGATTCAGCCTTCGCTGCCAACACAAGACGCTCCTGTTCAGCCAGGGCCGGAGTAATAATTTCCGCCTCATATTTTTGTTCAAGCATCTCGATTCGCTGTTTTTCCGCCTCAATTTCAGCTTTTAAGCCAGCCACTTTGGCCTGCGCTTCCCGCAACGCTTTTTGCATGCCCACTGCTTTGCGCTGTTCCTGCTCTGCGATTTTCACACGGGTTTCAGCTACCAGGTTTTGGTACAGGTTTTCATATTGGCGCACTTCCACCTCGGCCCGCCGATTTTCCTGGGCTTCTGCCGCGGCCGCATGAGATTCCGCCTGAGCGACTCGCGCTTGTGTTTCGGCATTCGCGGTCTGAATGCGTTTGAGCAAAGCGATATACAAATCCGGTTCATCAACCCCTGGCAGACGACGATCATCTACATCGGCGATGTTCATCGTGGTAATTTCAATTCCGATATTCTCCAGGTCTTCTTTACACACATTAATCATACGGGCGACCAGGGCATCCTTATCTTGCATCACCTGTTCAGGCGTCATTGAAGCAATCGCGTCGCGCAGATGCCCTTCGATAATTGAACTGGCAACTTTGCGCAGTTCCTTCTTATCCTGCGTCATTTCCAGAATGCGCGTCACGGCGCGGCTGCGTCCAGCCTCGTTGGAGGCAATCGCAAAACTCACGGTCGCTTTTACATCTAAAGGGACGATGCCAGCCGCAATCGCTGATTCCACCACCACTTCAATCGTATGCGGGGTTAAATCAATTTTGGCAAATTTATTGAACAATGGGATTACAAACACGCGGCCGCCGCTGACCGTGCTGAATCCTTTAGGTTTCCATTTCTGTCCCGATTTGATGCCGAGTTCATTTCCGCCGACAATCTTCATCTTGGAAATAACTTGAATAATAATAGTCAGAGCAAACAGAACGACAAGGGTACCAACGAATCCGATCATTGGGCAGCCTCCTTTTTTTCGTCAGATTGAGAGCCTGGAGCGTAGGCATGGCTCAGGAAATCTCGCACGCTGACGCCTAATCCTTGTTCCAGATGTTGCAGAAAATCAACAAAGGCCGCCGGTCCTCGATTAATCGCGCCATTGAAGCCTTTTTTGTCATCCATGATGATGAGCGAATCAACGCCAAGTCCCTGCGCATAACGGCGATACGCATTGAACAGATGAGGAAGCTGCTGCTGCATAAAAAGCACAACCTTCCCGACATCGCCGGCTTCAGCGAGCAATTCAGCTTTTTGACGCAGAATATGGTTGCGCACTTTTTCGCGAATGTTGACCGCTTCTTTTTCACCTTGTGCAATACTTTGGGCCGCTTTTTGCCTGGCCTCTGCTTCTAACAGAATGTGGGAACGATTTTTTAATTTCTGCAAGACGACCATCTGTTCCTGTACTTCCCGTTCGCCTTTATTTTGGGCTTCAGAGATGCCGCTATCCGCTTCCAAGCCGACTTGCTGAATCTGGGCTTCACTCTCGCGTCGGAAGATTTCAACTTTTTGTCTGGCGTGCAAAATTTTTTCCTCAGCCTGGCTTTTTGCCACACTTTTACGACGATCAGCATCAGATTCTGACTGCTCGGCTTTGGCATGTAATCGTTTTTCCTGAATTTCGACTTCCTGGCGTTTGTGCGACAGGGTTTTCTGAGCCAGGTTCGCGATATAGTTTGAAGTGTCCCAGATTTTTTGCAGCGACACAGACACGACTTTCATCCCAAAATGTGAGATATCTTCATTAATATCCTCCACTAAGTCACTTCGAAACTCGGCTCGCTCCCCAACCGTTTTCGGCCTCTTCTTGTGAGGTGATTTGTCCTGGGCCCCGGTCAAATCGAGCAAGACTTCGCCGCTTCCTTCTTGCAAGTGTTTCTGGGCGTGCTCATATTCCTCTTGTTCTTCTTCGACCGATTCTTCCATGCCAATGGCTTGCAGCGGCGTGGCTTTATTCAGCGCGCCGCGAAAATTGCCAACCAGGGTCTGGCGAATCTGGTCGTGAATCTGTTCCCGGGTCTTGCCCATCAAACGTTCAACTGCCGAATAGAGCATGGCTTCGTCATCATCGTCAATACACACACAGGCGGTCGCATCAGCGCCTAACGTAATACCATTGGCGGAATTGACGCTTTCCACGCGCACATTAATGGGCAGAATGCCCAGATCTAAGTATCCTACCTGGTTGACATAGGGATAGACGTGCGTCCGCCCCCGATCCACAGTAAATCCGAACTTTTTGCCGCTCTTAAATTTTTTCTTGCGTCCTGTGACCACGATAATTTTGTCTGGCAACGTCACGCGAATCACAAATTTTGCAAACGCGATAATAATAAAAAACACAATGATACCTAGCACGCCTCCTACAATGGCAGCCGGGCCGCTAAAGAGAAGATTGGTCACAAAATTCATACAGGCCTCCTCCTTCTCCGGAGTGTCAAAGCTCTGCTTTGACAGCGAAAGCAGAGCTTTCGCATTCGTAATTTAATAGCGAAAGCAAAGCTTTCGCATTCCTGATTTATTAGTCTTGCTCAACATACACACAGTCCTCCGCGACATCAACAATGCGGATTTGTGTGCCGATCGGAAAATTCTCCTGTGGATTTTTGGCGCGCGCAAATCGTTCGGCGTACATCCCTTCCAGGCGAATCCGGACTTTACCTAATTGTCCGTTTTTGATTGAAACACAGACCACCCCTCGCTCCATTATCAAATCTTCATCTTTCAACTGTGAATCCAATTCGCTTCGCTGGATGCGGCGTAACAGTCGTCCTCCTGCGCATGTCACTATGCCGACCGGAATGCTCCAGGCCAGGCTGTTTGCCGGGCTGCGTCCGGTCGCAAGGGCAACCAGTCCCACCGGCCCAAAGCCCACGGAAAAATGCACCAGGCTCCGAGCAATCGAGAGGATCTGAAGCAGGAACGATCGTTCTCGATCGTGTTCATGAGAAGCGACCGAACCCTTTTCGCCTCGTTCAGCGCCCTGATGTTCGTCATGCCCTTCCTCGCCCTGTTCATGATCGTCATGAGCATGATCGCTATGAACACTGAGGTCCATATCCCCATCATCAGCGGCATCATGACCAGCGTCACCATCATGACCAGCGTCACCATCATGACCAATGTCACCATCATGACCAGCGTCGCCATCATCTCCTTGATCGCCTTCATGGAATAGATCGCCTAAAATACCGAGCATGTCAATAATGGTTACGCCAACGCCAAAGATGGCGCAAGCAATATAGAATGAAAGTAACGTATTCATGAATTGTGTATTCAGATTACAAACCCGTTAGCCTCCGTAGCTCTGAAACGTTTCATTTTTCAACTGGAGTAACAGGTCTTGTTTCCGAATGTTTCCATGTTCGAGGAAAATCGTTCTCGTAAAGTAACGTACCGATGAACAAGGCTGTCCGCCGGTACGTCTATTTTTAGAGAAGGATAAATAGCATCCAGAAAGATGTCAACGTTTTTTTCGAGGCAACATGAAGAAACTCTTCTGCAAAGAAAACGGGCTGTTATGAATCGTTGTCCGGGGCAAGGGATGTTTCAAGAAATCTGCCTGTATAAGAGCGAGGGACGCGGCTGATCGCTTCAGGTGTTCCACAGGCGACAACCTCACCTCCTCTATCCCCGCCTTCAGGACCGAGATCGATGATGTAATCAGCGCATTTGATCACATCCGGATTGTGCTCAATCACGAGCACCGAATTGTCGCGTTCCAGGAGCTGGGTAAAACAGTTCAAGAGTTTGGCAATATCATCAAAGTGCAGACCGGTTGTGGGTTCGTCAAACAGATACAGCCCACGTTTTTTACGGGTATCGGTCAGGTGTGCCGCGAGTTTGACGCGTTGAGCTTCTCCACCCGAAAGAGTCGTTGCTGGCTGTCCTAAACGCAAATAGCCCAGGCCGACATCCTGTAAGATTTGTAATTTCTTTACAATGGCCCGCTGATCGATAAAAAAGTGTAAGGCTTCGTCTACCGTCAGGTTCAGGACATCGTGAATCGTATAATTGCGATATTTGACATCTAATACCGAGGGTTTATAGCGCGTCCCCTGGCAGGCTTCACAGGGGAGATACAGATCCGCCAGAAACTGCATTTCCACCTGAATCTGACCGTTGCCTTCGCAAACTTCACACCGCCCGCCCGCGATATTAAATGAAAAAGTGCCAGGGGTATAACCCCGTTCGCGCGCGACTCGTGTAGAGGCAAAAATTTTGCGAATATCATCGAATACTTTGAGATAGGTTGCTGGATTAGAACGCGGGGTGCGGCCAATTGGCGATTGATCAACCATGATTACATCTGAAAGATATTCCTTGCCGGAAAGACTACGGTATCCCTGCCCCTCTCGTCGTTCATCTTTCAATGCTTTGTATAACACATCTTCAACCAGTGTGCTTTTTCCGGAGCCAGACACGCCAGTGACACATACCAGCAAACCCAGAGGAATACGTACATCAATCTGCTTCAAATTATGTTCCGCAGCCCCAAACAATTCGAGCCATTTGTCTGATGGAACTCTGCGAGATTTCGGCAGCGGCACAGATTTTTTTCCCACGAGATATTGGCGTGTCAAAGACTGATGATCGTCGGAGGACGCGGGAGGTTGTTCCAGTAATGCGTGCGTTGTTCCGGCAAACACCACATTTCCGCCATGTTCCCCGGCCCGGGGGCCCATATCAATAACATAGTCGCTTTGCCTGATCATCTCGGCGTCATGTTCAACCACCACAACGGTGTTGCCTTTATCGCGTAAGGCTTTCAAAATATGAATCAATCTGGAATTATCTCTGGGGTGCAGTCCGATGCTTGGCTCGTCGAGCACATAGAGCGAACTGACCAGCGAGGTTCCAAGCGAAGTCGCCAGGTGAATACGCTGGGCTTCGCCGCCGCTTAGTGTACGGAAAAGGCGGTTGATTGTGAGATAATCCAGCCCCACATCCAGCAAGTATTGCAACCGATTTTGAATTTCTTCAAGCACTTTTTTGACAATATTGCGCTCAAAGTCAGTCAATTCCAGGGTTTTGAAAAATGTAACAGCCTCCGCAATTGTCATACGTGCAACATCATGGATTGTGTACCCGCTGACGCGTACCACGTTTGCCATCGCGTTGAGACGGGAACCATGGCACATGGGACAGGGCGTATACCCCCGAAATTTGCTCAAAAAGACCCGCACGTGCATTTTATACTTTTTTTCTTCTAAATAATCAAAAAATGGAAACAAGCCGATAAATTCTGCATTGCCTTCGATGATCAGGGCCAGTTGTTCACGAGAAAGCTGCTCCATGGGAGTTTCAAGCGTGAAGCCGTAACGCGGCGCAATGCGAGCGAGCTGCTGTACAATTCCCTGACTTTTCGGCGTATTCCACGGCAGGATCGCGCCTTCTCCGATGCTTTTCTTCCAATTGGGAATAATCAGATTCAAATCCCAGGACATTTTATCGCCAAAACCATGGCATTCCGGGCAGGCTCCATAGGGGTTGTTGAAGGAGAAGAGCCGAGGCTCTGGTTCAATATATATTATACCGCAGTGGGAACATTCAAATTTACGGCTGAATTTGTGCAGACGAGATGCGCTCGCGGCTTGTTCGGTCGCCGAATTCAGAAAAATCGGCTCCATTGTCCAAATTGCCAGCTGTCCGTCCCCTTCCTGATAGGCGGTTTCCAGGGCGTCTGCAATCCGCTGGCGAAGATCGGCTTTCAACGCCAAGCGATCCACAATCACATATACCTGATTTTCATTGGCAAAATGGAAATCTTCATTTTCCAGGGAGACAATGTCTTCATTAACCAATACTCGCAAAAATCCTTTCCGAATCAGAAGATCTTTTAAGCGTTCCAATGCCGCAGCATGATCAGGGATATGCCATTCCTGGCGTTCAAGGGTATATTTTGCGGTCAGGGGAAAGGTAATCAAAAATTTTGTACCTTCTGACAAACGAAAGATCTGGTCAAGAATGAACTCAAGCGAATCTTTTTGCACAAGTCGGCCGCATTGACGGCAATAGGTTTTTCCCACCCGCGCAAATAACAGACGCAGGTAATCATAAATCTCGGTAGTCGTGCCAACAGTTGAGCGAGCGTTACGCACTTGATTCTTCTGTTCGATCGCGATCGCCGGACAGATACCCTGAATACTCTCGACCGCTGGTTTCTCCATTCGTTCCAGAAATTGACGGGCATAAGCCGAGAGTGATTCCACATAACGCCGCTGTCCTTCAGCGTATAAGGTATCAAACGCCAGACTGGACTTTCCTGAGCCGCTGACACCCGTAATTACCACAAGCTGGTTATGCGGAATATCAACATCAATATTTTTCAGGTTATGTACCTGTGCTCCTCGAATTTGAATGGCTTGCATCATCCATGTTGTGCTGCGGGAATTTTTTCTCATTCCCGTAACAACGCAAATCAGAAAATGTGGGGGGTATGCCTGCTTCTTATAAGCAAGGATTCCCTTTCCCAAACAAAGGTTCAAGAAATTTATTGGCACTGATGCTTAGAACAATGTAATATTGTCGAGGTAAACCATAACTTTCAATTTTGCGAACCAGAAGTAACCAGGTTTTTCAACAAAACTCGTAGGAAGTTATTTTTTACATGTTCCTTCGCGACTTCCACCCCTATTCATCATAAGCAATCGCTGTCAAATGAAAAAAATACCATCCTTGCCAACTCAGATGAATTTGGTTTCATTGAAAGGTCACTTTTTTCTTGCCAGAACATAAAAGCAACACAAAAATAATAATATATACCAGACTTTCGAAGTCTGCCGGACCTCGGAAGCCTCATAACCCAGAACATGTCATGTCAGAATCAACCATGGTCACCATTCTGCTTGTTGATGATAATCAGCAGAATTTATTTAATTTGCGAACTCTGCTGGAGCGTTCGTTAACGGCGAATATTCTTGCAGCCGATTCCGGATCTGCTGCTCTGGAATTAATTTTGCAGCATGATATTGATTTGATCCTACTCGATATTCAGATGCCGAAAATGGACGGGTTTGAAGTTGCCAGAATTATTCGCAGTCACAAACGCGATCGAGATATTCCGATTATTTTTCTGACAGCAGTGTATAACCCAGGAGAGTTTCGGCAAAAAGACCTGGAAGGTGGAGCTATTGATTATTTAATCAAGCCTATTGACGAACTGGTTCTGGTTAACCGGGTCAAAGCCTATCTCCATCTGTTGGAAAATGAGCGCGTACCCAATATTGACACCAACACCCGGCTTCAGTCCGAAATTGAGGAACGTCGGCGAATTGAGGCAGAATTAGCCGCGGCAAATCAACGATTGCAAGAAGAGATTGCCCGACACAAACATACGGAATACGCGTTACGCGAAAGTCAGAAAATGTTTCTCCAACTTGCAGATAGTGTGCGTGAGGTGTTTTTTGTCGTTGATATTCCTGAACGCAAGGTGGTTTATATTAATCCGGCGTATGATGCGATTTGGGGACGGCCAAGCCAGCAATTACATGAAGAGGTTTTTTCCTGGTTAGAGAGCGTGTATCCCGACGATCGTGCGCAGCTTGTCGAGGCCATTCATAAACAGCTTACCGAACAAGGGGAGTTGAACGAAGAGTATCGCATTATTCGTTCCTATGGTGAGCCACGCTGGATTCGGACCCGGGCGTTTCCGATATTTAACGACCAGGGACAGATGTATCGAATCGCTGGTCTGGCTGAAGATATTACCAATCGCAAGGTAGCTGAAGAAGCGATTCAGGAGTCGCAGGCTAATATGCGTGCGCTGCTTAATAATAATCTTCAGGTATTTATCCTGATCGATCTTAATTTTCGGATTCGAGCCTTTAATACAATTGCTTACGAATTTGCCTTAGAGTTTTTTGGCAAAACCATGCGGGAAGATGCTCTGATTTCTGAATATTTTTCTCCGCATGATCAGGAGGACTTTGCAAAAGAATTTACCCTGGCGTCGAGCGGAGGAACAGTCATTATTGATCGGATACTTACCAGCCTTATAGGCCAGCAGCGATATTTTCAATTCAATCTCGTGCCAGCTTCGACACAAGAGGGGCAAGTTATCGGAGTCTGTTTGACCGCCTTAGATATTACTGATCGGAAAGAGGCTGAAATCGAACTCCAGCGGGCAAAAGAAACGGCAGAATCATCCAGTCAGGCCAAAAGCGCGTTTCTGGCAAATATGAGTCATGAACTACGGACGCCGCTGAATGTTATTTTAGGCTATACGCAAGTGCTAAAGACGGATAGCACGTTGACTGAGACTCAACATGAGGCGATTCTGGGCATTCATCATAGCGGCAAGCATTTATTGCTTATGATTAATGATGTGTTGGATCTCTCGAAAATAGAAGCACAAAAAATGGAACTCGATCCGACGGTATTTGATCTCCCATTATTTCTCGATGCGTTGAGTGATATCGTTCGTTTTCGAGCAGAACAGTCACATTTAGGTTTTCAGACTGAAATCCCGGGTCAACTCCCACGTTTTGTGTTGGGCGATGAAAAACGCCTGCGCCAGGTGTTGCTGAATTTATTAAGCAACTCTATCAAATTTACTGAAAAAGGCGAAGTGACATTAAGGGTAACGCTGCAAGGCGAAGGGCAAAAGACAGAGAAAGAAGGACGAGAAAGATTATGTGAAGGACAGGATCTCGCTCTCTTTTGTCCTTCGCCTTTCGCCGTGCGTCTTCGTTTTGAGGTACAAGATACGGGGATCGGTATTCCTGAAGAAAACATTGACGAAATCTTCTTGCCATTTTACCAGGTGAAAGATACACGTGTTCAAGTAGACGGAACAGGCCTGGGATTGTCTATCAGTCAGAAGCTGGTTCAGTTGATGGGAAGCACCATCTCTGTGACAAGTCAGGTTCACAGCGGAAGCAGGTTTTGGTTTGATCTGGATTTCCCTTGCTATCCCGAAACAGATAACACCGTTGCAAACACTAACGCGCAAGAGTGCCATCCTGAATCTCATCTCGAACATCTTGACGCAGATATTCCGGATTTCTCCTTCCCATTGTTTCCTGACCGGGTAACGATTGACATGTTATATGAATTGTCACGGATCGGTGATATTTTCCGCCTGCAATCTGAGGCAAAGGAATTGGAACGGCAAAATTCGGCCTTACAACCATTTGCTCATTATATTTCACAGCTTGCAAAAAAATTTATGATCGATGAATTACAAGAATTTTTCAGAAACCTGAGGGAAAAAGGGGCATGAAAACTGAAAAGATCGGAGAAAACGAAACGACGATTCTTGTAGTTGATGATCATCCGCTGAATTTACGAGTTCTGCTGGATTCATTACAAGAGCAAGGTTATCGGATTTTGATTGCGCGCAATGGTGAAGGCGCGTTGCGTCAGGCTACTCTGGCGTTGCCGGATTTGATTCTTCTGGACGTGATGATGCCTCCTGGTATAGATGGGTTTGAAGCCTGTCGCCGCTTGAAGCAGCAAAAAGTTACCAGGGAGATCCCGGTTATTTTTATGACGGCTCTTTCTGACAGCATCAACAAAGTCACGGGCTTTGAAGTCGGGGGAGTGGATTATGTTACCAAACCCTTTGATCGGGCGGAACTTTTGGCCCGTGTCAAGGCCCATCTGACCCTGCAGCAGTATCAACGCGAGCTTGCAGCGACCAATCGAAAACTCCAGCAGATGAATGAAGCCTTGTTAGAATCCCAGCGCAAATTAGAAATCGCCGCCCGAACAGATCCTCTGACCCACCTTTCAAACCGGCGCGACATCATTGAAAAAATCGAAGAGGAAAAAGTCCGTATCAAACGTCATCACAAGCCGTTGACATTAATCTTATGCGATATTGATGATTTTAAGGCCTTTAATGATACTTTTGGTCATGATTGCGGCGATTTTATCCTGGTATCCATTGCCAATATGATGCAGATGATGATTCGCGAGCAAGATCACTTAGCCCGTTGGGGGGGAGAAGAATTTCTGTTTTTACTGCCGGAAACGAACCTGGAAAACGGGGCGATTGTGGCAGAAAAGATTCGCAAAGCCATAGCAGCCCATCATTTCGAATACAAGGCACACGTTCTGTCTGTGACGATGACATTTGGTGTTAGCGTCTGCCGAACCCATACGATTGATATTGACGACTGTATTAAACAAGCCGATCTCGCATTATACCAGGGGAAACGTGCCGGGAAAAATTTGATCTCCCAGGCCAGGCCGGAGGCCAAGAACCCGATGAAATTTGACTCTTCGTTGATTTAAAAAAAATCATGATAGATTCAGCGCCAAGGCGAAAAATAGTATCACAAATATTCATCGTGATATTCGGACTGGCAAGCTTTATTCTGGCCAGCAGCTATAACTATCTGCTGTTTCACACCCTGGCAGAAGGCTTCAGTATTGTCGTGGCCTTCAGCATCTTTATCTTGACCTGGAAGACCCGGCAATTTCAAGAAAATGGATATTTAGAGTTTTTGGGGATTGCCTATTTTTTTATTGCGATCCTGGATGGAGTCCATACCTTCGCCTATAAAGGGATGTCGGTGTTTCCGAGGGATGACGCCAATTTAGCAACGCAACTATGGATTGCCGCTCGCTATCTAGAAAGCCTGTCATTTTTAATCGCGCCGATATTGTTAAAGAAACAATCGCATTTTACACGCCTTTTTTGGGGTTTTGCTGTTGTCACAGCGTTGATACTTGTCGTGATTTTTATGGGGATGTTTCCGGAGTGCTTCATAGAAGGGAGAGGCTTGACGCCTTTTAAAATTGCGAGTGAATACCTGATTTCCGGACTGCTGCTGACATCGCTTATTCTTCTGCACCGCCGTCGTGAATATTTCGATGCCCGGATTCTGCGGTTGCTTTTGGTTTCCCTTCTGCTCACGATTGTTTCTGAACTGGCTTTTACATTTTACGTTAGTGTTTACGATCTTTCGAATCTGATCGGTCATCTCTTGAAAATTCTGTCTTTCTATCTGATCTATGAAGCGATTATTGCCACTGGTTTGACCCAACCCTGTGAGTTGCTTTTGCACGCCGTGAAACAAAGCGAAGAGCACTTCAGAACTCTGGCGGAAAACTTGCCGGACGTGATCATCCGTTTCGATCGGAATTTTCGTTTTTTATACGTTAATCCGGCCATAACGCGCGTTTTCGGACGTTCAGCGCAGGAATATATCGGGAAAACGAGCGAAGAGGTGAATATGCCGCCAGAGATAATCACTTACTGGCAAAAGCATCTCAACCAGGTATTTCATCGTGGTCAACCGGAAACGCTTGAGTTCGCTTTTCCTGCGCGTGACAGCGTCCGGTATTATCAGACACAACTCCTGCCCGAATGGACGAGCGATGGTTCTCTGAAAACCGTGCTGAGCATGTCATACGATATTACTGACCTTAAACGTGCTCAGGAAGACCTGCGCCAGGCTAAAGACGCAGCAGAAGCTGCCAATCAGGCTAAAAGTAAATTTTTGGCAAATATGAGCCATGAAATCCGTACTCCTTTGAATGCGATTCTAGGGTTTGCAGAGGTGCTTGCAGCGCTCGTAACTGACGACCAGCAGAAGATTTATTTACAGACAATTCAAGCTAGCGGCCAGAATCTGTTGACGCTCATTAACGATATTCTCGATCTCTCAAAAATCGAAGCCGGTAAAATGGAGATCCATTACGAATCTGTCAACCTTGCCCGGTTATGCCTGGAAATCCGACAGATGTTTTCTATGAATCTTGCGCAAAAACCCCTTGACTTCTATATAAAAGTCGATCCTGAATTCCCTGATCTTGTGCTGATAGATGAAGTCCGTGTACGGCAAATCCTGTTCAACCTTGTCGGGAACGCTGTGAAATTCACGGAAGAAGGTGAGATTACGCTTTCTCTTTCGTGCATGAAGACCCGTGAGGCTGTGTATACAATTACGCTTGTCGTAGAAGATTCCGGTATCGGAATCGCGCCGGAATTTCAAGCAAAGCTTTTTCAGGCCTTTGGGCAGCAAAGACACCAGGTGACGCGAAAATACGGAGGCACAGGATTAGGCTTGACAATTACCAAACGCCTGATTGAAATGATGCATGGGGCGATTCACGTGGTAAGCGCCGTGGGGCAGGGAAGCCGTTTTACAATTACCTTCTATGATGTTGCAGCCGTTGGCAGTGCCTCATGTTTTTCCCAATTGGCGCAAACAGCAGCAGAAGCTTCTCCTTTTGATCCGAACCATATCATCTTTGAGCCGGCCACCATTCTGGTCGTGGATGGTGTGGAAGGCAATCGCCTGTTAATCGGAGCGTTTTTGCAAGAGTGCGACACCATACGCATGCTTGAAGCTGAAAACGGAGAGCAGACTTTGAACATCGCCGAACAAGAACAACCTGCTTTGATTTTGATGGATTTGAAAATGCCCATAATGGATGACTATGCAACCATACGACAGATAAAATGCCATGAACGCCTTGCGCACATTCCGGTGATTGCCCTAACCGCATCGGTGCTGACACGCATTAAAGAACAAGTGTTGTCTTCCGGTTTTGACGGCTATCTCGTCAAACCGATCCGGCGTGCAGAATTATTTCGTGAACTTATCCGGTTTTTGCCGTATACAATTAAGAAAACCCCGACTTCCAGAGTATCAGAGACAGGTATAATGCAAACGGCTCTCAGTCCGGAATTACTGAAAAGTCACCCTGAAATTCGTCGTGATGTGGAACAGGAGTTGACGCCGCTGTGGAAAATTGCCCAACAAAATGCGATATTTGACGACATCACCCGGTTTGCCAGGCAGATGGAGATCTTTGGCGAACGTTACCGGATTGAGGGTTTCGAACAATTCGGTCGGAAATTATTACATCATGTTCAGCATTTTGATGTCGATCAGATTGAAATATACTTAACGATGTATTCACAGATGATAAGTGGTTATGAATAACTTATGTTGCGCAGTCCCTTTGTTCCCCCGGTAAGCGGAGGGAAACGGATCGACCTTCCCGCTTGCGAGGGGGGGGCGTACATGAGAGATCTGGTTTTTCGGTCAGTCAAAATTGGTAAAGATGTATTGATAAGCATTCATGGCGACGTATGTCACGCACAGAGACTATAAAAAATGCCCGTATTTTAATTGTTGACGACATTGCCCAAAATATCCAAATCATTGCGAATATTTTGAAAGGAGATGGGTATCAGATGGCGTTTGCGCGGAATGGGGCCACGGCCCTTGCTCAGGCACAAGCCATTCCCTTCGATTTGATTCTGCTCGATATTATGATGCCGGATATGGATGGCTATGCCGTGTGTGAACGCCTGAAAACGAACTCCTATACCCGAGATATTCCCGTGATTTTTTTAACGGCGAAAAACGATCCGGCCAGCCTGGTCAAAGGTTTTGAAGTGGGCGCGGTAGATTATGTGACCAAACCGGTTCACAAGGAAGAACTCCGTGTGCGTGTGCGGACACACCTGCGTTTAAAACAAATAGAAGAAGACTTGAAGCACGCGAAAGAAGCTGCTGAAGCTGCGAATCAGGCCAAAAGCGAATTCCTGGCAAATATGAGCCACGAACTCCGTACTCCTCTGAACGGGATTCTTGGCTACACTCAGATTTTTCGAAGAGATCAGAATTTGAGCGAGACACAGCAGTACAGGATCAAGGTGATTGAGCGGAGCGGAACTCTCTTGCTGAACCTGATTAATGAAATCCTTGATTTATCAAAAATTGAAGCGCGGAAGATGGAGCTCTATCCCCAAGTGGTGGCATTTCCCGAATTTTTACAGAATCTCATTGCGATGATCCGGGTTCGTGCAGAACAAAAAGGTCTCGCGCTTCACTATCATGAACTGTCGCCGTTGCCGGCGTATGTGAAGATTGATGAAAAACGTTTAAATCAGGTGTTGCTTAATTTGTTGAATAACGCTGTGAAATTTACGGATCAGGGCAGTGTTACTTTGAGAATAAGCAGCAAGGAATATGAAGGAGGGATTAAAGAGCCTGGAGAAGAGGGGAAGGAAGTAGCCTCATCGCCTTCCCCCTCCCTTCTTCATTTTGAAGTTGAAGATACTGGCGTTGGGATTCCGGAACACGCTTTACAAGAGATTTTTTCACCATTTACCCAGGTTGGAGGTTACGCTTGTAGACACCAGGGAACTGGTTTGGGACTGCCTATCAGTCAGCGAATTGTGACATTAATGGGAGGAAACATTCAAGTATCCAGTACGCCTGATCAAGGCAGCCGGTTCTGGTTTGAGATTGCCGTGCCCGAAGTTTGCGCGACTGATGCGCTGGACAAAGGACAATCACGCATGGTACCAGTTGAATTTCAAGGAACGTGTACGGTACTGCTCATTGATGATCATGAAGACAGTCGCGCGGTTTTACGCGACATGCTTTCTCCCCTTGGATTTGAGATTCAGGAAGCGCGCTATGACCGGGAAGGGATTTTACGTGCTCAACAATTACACCCGGCTCTCGTCTTTCTTGATAGTAACTTGCCAGATATGGGGAGCGAGCAGATTGTTCGGGCGATTCGCTCAACGCCTGCCTTAGCCCGCACGGTCGTTATCGCTGTATCTACAAACATGTCTGAAGAGATGTTTTCGCAAATGAAAGCGATGGGCTATCATGATTATCTTCCGAAACCGATTCGATATGAACAGCTCATTACATGTGTTCGGACTCATCTTCACCTTCCCTGCAGTTCTGGCGGAGAAACCGGAACTGAAGGCGATTCAGTCGAAGGACACCCGCTTATTTTTCCTTCAAAAGACATCCTGGCTCGTGTCTATGAATTTGCTCTGATTGGTGATATTATTGGCCTTTGGAATCTGGCTGGCGAGTTGAAAGCCCTGAATGATGACTGGACGCCCTTTGCTGACAAAGTGTATCAAATGGCAAAAGAATTCAAAATACGCCAGATTCAAGAGCTGGTTGCACCCTATTTGAAAGAAGAATTTTTCGAAAAGAATACATGAAAATATGAGACATCTGGTATTGAGAACCATTATTGCTTTTTTGATAGGGCTTGGGATTACCTTGTTTATATTTCCCGAAAAGAAAGACACGCTTGCCCCGGCTCGCGAGCAATACGCTGAAACTTTTGCCCTATTTGAGAAAAACGCTGAAGAACTCTATCGTCAATATGGGACGAACGCCTTAGCCCTTCTTGATGCCTATCAGGTTGAAGCATTGCGGATATTCTCACAGTATGACAACAGCATGCGGCAGCTAAAACCATTTTTGCCCCTGGAGACCGTTTTTTCTCTGTTTCAACAGAATGCTGTCCAATTTGATCACGTCCTTGCAGTCTTCCAACCCAGCATTATCGCTGATGTCTATACTCGATTCGGAGATGATGGCCTGCAATATCTGTGTGATAATCCGGAAATTTATTTCCTACTGCAGCAATATGGTGATCGTCTTGTCAAACTTGCGAACGCCAAAGGTCCGATTGTGTTTTCCTTAGTCAAAAAACATGAGCCGGAATTTCTCGAACTCTATTATGATGATGCGTTATTTAAGGCTATGGCGCGTTTTGGCGTGGATGGCCTGCTTGCCCTCAAAACTTATCGCGGTAAAGCCAGTACTCTCTTCGAGATTTTTGCCGATGACGACCGTTTCGCCTCTGTTTTCCGAACATACAGTTATCAACAGGTGATTCCGATTTTATACTATTTTTATCAGAAGCCGCAGCGAACCTTTGATGTGGCAACAGCCATCTCTCGTTTTGAAGTCTATCGCCTTTTTGAGAAGCCGGAAGAACATGAAGTCAATGTACTGAGCGAACATGTTCGCATCGAACACGCGAATTGGGCATTGCAGCGGATTTATGAGTCCGGACAAACATTTTTACGCCAATTTGCCGTATCTGAACAGGGCGAAGTACAGCCCCTGCCCCTGGTTGCCCTGACAAACCTGGTAGAATCGGTTTTTTTGAGAGGCTTGGAACAATCCCAGATTTCCTCATCCGGATCCGACAGCCCAACCGCATCGCAAGACAGGCGAACCTGCGAATTCCTCAAAGCCGCGCTCCAGGCGCTAGGTCTCCTGCCTGCCGAATTCAGTATAGCCCCGCAGACGACATGCCTGGCTTTGCAGGCAGGTTTGCCGCATGTCACAACAATCGAAGGAATTGACGGATTAATTCGACTCGATGAGTATACAGATTTGTTGAACCGGTATGGCAACGGCATTGTGCCGTTTGTTGCTCGCTATGGGCGTAAAGGGATAGATCTGCTGGAACAGACTCATGGGGAAATTCTGTATTTCTCGACGCTGTACGGTGAAGAAATGATGCAATATATTCAGCGCTATGGTTTAGACGTGTTTACCCTTATCAAAACCTATGGCGATCAGATTTTGACTGCGATCCGGACCACTAACGGCGCAATTATCCCTTATATGCAAAATTATGGCAACGAAGTGTTCAGCGTCCTCGCACAGCCCCATGGAGAAGCTCTCTTCTCTCTCTGCCCGGTGTTCGGTGAAGACCTCCTGGTATATGCCGCCCGGTACCCTGTTGATTTTTCGCGCTATCTGCTGAAATATGGGGTGTTGGCAATGAACGCATTTCGCCGCGATGATCAACGCACCGCCGACCTTGCCCGCCAATACGGTGATAACGTGATTTATTATGTAGGGGTGCATGGCGATCCAGCTTTGCAGCTTATGAAGAAAGGCAAACTCGGGTTGGCGCTTCTGGACATTCTGCCCGAAGATTTTTTCCTGACAGCAGACGACAGAACGCCCTCAACGTTTTGGAAAACTGCATTGGCTCTGCTCAGGCGTCATCCGACCCGATTTCATTACTTTATCGGCATACTCGGGAACAAGCTCTTGTTTCTGCCCCCGGCCTATTGCCAAATCATCTTTTGGAGTTTGGCAAGTTTTATAACACTGCTCATCCTGAAAAGCGGCTATGCCCTGTTTAAAGTCTTTGTTGCGTCTGAAGAATAGGAATAATCAAACAGAAAAACCGGGTTTTTTCAGAAAACCCGGTTTTTAAAGTATTCCCGATTCACTATGCCAGGAAATCCTGCGATTTCAGTCTATTTTGGCTCTTCTTTCTCGCGTCCAAAAGGTGAAATTTCACGCAAGCGTTGAATAATCGGCGGAAGTTTTTCAATAATATCGTCAATGTCTCTTTCCGTATTAAACCGACTTAAGCTGAGTCGCACCGATCCATGCGAATAGGTGAAGGGCACGCCCATGGCTCGCAGCACGTGCGAGGGTTCCAGAGAACCGGAGGTACAGGCAGATCCTGAAGACGCGGCGATCCCTTGCTCGCTTAACATCAGCAGAATAGCTTCTCCTTCCACGTATTTAAAGCTGATATTCAGCGTATTCGGCGTGCGCATGGTCGGGTGACCGTTGACGACCGAATCCGGAACGTGTGTTAGCAACTCCTGTTCAAGTCGGTCGCGCATGGCTTTGACGCGCGTTAACTCATCGTCTAACGCGGTTTGTGCTAATTCTGCGGCCTTGCCAATCGCGATGATAGAGGCCGTGTTCTCTGTGCCCGGACGACGTCCGCGTTCCTGGTGCCCGCCGATTAACAGCGGACGAAACTTCGTCCCGCGCCGCACATACAAAACCCCAATCCCTTTGGGCGCATGAAATTTGTGGCCCGATAACACGAGAAAATCAATGATCTCGGATTTTTGCATGTCTAAAGGAATTTTCCCGGCCGCCTGGACTGCATCAGTATGAAAGATGCTCCCTTTCTCCTTTACGATTTTCCCAATCTCATCAATCGGAAAAATCACTCCGGTCTCATTATTTGCATACATGATCGAAACAATGGCAGTATCATCGCGAATGGAGTCGTACAACTCATTCAGATCCAGCATCCCCTGACGATCAACCGACAAAAATGTAACTCCGTACCCTCGTTTAGAGAGGTGTTTGCAATAGTTCAACACCGCCGGATGTTCCACTTTGGTTGTCACAAGATGCCGTTTTTCAGGAGCGGACATCAGGGCGCTGTGAATCGCCATATTATCACTTTCCGTGCCGCAACTGGTAAACACAATTTCTGTGGGTTCAGCGTTCAACATTGCTGCTACGCGTTCGCGAGCTTCTGTCAGTTTCTTCTCTACCTGTCCCCCAAACAGGTGCATACTGGAAGGATTCCCGTAATATTCGCTCAGATACGGAAACATTTCCTCAACCACACGTTCATCAACTTTTGTCGTCGCATTATTATCAGCATAAACCGTGCGTTTCATCACGCTGTCACCTGCCTTTTTCTCTATGTCGTGAGATGTGTCCGCTTTCAGACAGATTTCACGATATTCAGCATACACAATGTATCGAAATTTATTAGAACAACTCCCTGAATTCCATTCAAGCAGCAACAAAACGTCATTTTGATCGTAAACTCTCCCTTTTCTGCAGAAGTGATTTATAAATAAAGTTTGTCAGTTTTGGCTGGTTGAAAAATCGGATTTTTTCGAAAGACCCCCGGATTTCTGGATTCCCCACGCGAAAGCCTGGAGTTCGTCAACTAAAGTTGTCCATCGCGTTTACTTATAACAGCTATATTCATCAATTTCATATTACGCGAGGTACAGATCTTGTCAATTGTTTTAACATCAGAAACTTGTTATTTTTGGTGGGAACAACATGAAATTGAGTTTTTTGCGTAAATTTTTCCTGGATTATTTTCCGTACAAACGCTTGTCGGAAATTTTAACAGGTATAATTATATGGAAGATGGCCGGGTAATAAAGACTTTTCAATTCATAAAAAGTAGAAAGCAGGTGAAGTTGTCGAAAAATTTTACAGTTTTTTTTTGAACATAGATGGCTATTTTATAATAAGTTATATGAATTTTATTTTTTCCTTAGAAAAAGATGTCGAACAATTTTACATATTTTCGTTGTTTTTCCCACAAGTTTGCTTACCCCGGAAAGAAAATGGTATTTCTAATTTATTAAAATAAGTGATTATGAATAATTTCTTGGCCTATCAGACACCGGGTTTTTCGAAAAACCCGATGTCTTGACCTGTCAAAACTGACAAAAATTTATTCATACTTATTTTTCTGGCACCACATTTGCATTTATAAGTGATGGAATAATGTTGGTATAGGTCGTTTTGTGGGGAAATTCACAAATATTACATAATACTACAACAAATAATGAGATAAATATCTATTTTTTCCTGATAAAGCCAAACTCATCGTGAGGTGGGGGCGGAAAGCCACGGATCTTCTCATGTAAGATAGCCGGGTTACCTGGATATTTTTTATACTAATCAAGGTGATCTGGCTTTTTTTTTGATAATGACAGGAATACATGCGAAAAAGGAGAGGAAGATTATGCTTATGAAGAGATTTCTACAACTAGCTTTCTTGATCATGCTGGTAATGGGAATGATTCAGGTGGAAGGGCTTGTTTCTGCTGTATTTGCGCAAGAAATACAGATTGATTTTGAGAGCTTTCCGAAAGACCCACAACCCGCTGATGAAATGGAGATATATGATCAGTATCTGGCATCCCATTTTATCACGTATATTATTGATCGAGATGGTAATCCGAATACGACAGGAGATCGAATGAAACCTCTGATTGAAGATCGCGGAGGAGCGTTAGAAAATCCACCCGAAGCCGGGGATCGAAGTGGATTCCGTTATGACATAGGATTTCGACAAGAAGATCCTGAATATATGGATATCGAACACCCTGACTTTAGAACACCACAACTTGGACTTGGAAAATTCTTTTTAAAGCTGAATACTGCTGAGCCTACGGATGTAAATTTATTGATAGAGTTTCATAAACCTGCGATAGAGGCATCCGGCCGGATTTGGGATATCGATGCCACAAGGATCAGGAATCCTGATGGAACGTTCAGTATGGAACGCGAACAATGGAGGATTAGAGCATACACTAAAAACAGCAAGGGACAATATGTGGAAGCTGGCTCGTTAGTTTCTCCTGCAGGCTATCATCCTTTTAGGGAGCCTGAGTCTGAGGGGTATCCTAATCTTGATGGAAAACCATTTCCATGGCAATTCGCAAGTTCGACGCTTTCTGGAAATCCCCTGATTTATGCGACCATGATAAGCTTTGAAGGAACTCGGCTTACTAAAGTGGGTCTGGCTTTTGATCAACTACGCGTTTTATTTAAACCAACGCCAACACCAACGCCGACACCGAAACCCACGGCGACGCCGACACCGAAACCCACGGCGACGCCGACACCGAAACCCACGGCGACGCCGACGCCGGAAACAACGGTGACGCCGACGCCGACACCGAAACCCACGGCGACGCCGACGCCGGAAACAACGGTGACGCCGACGCCGGAAGCAACGGTGACGCCGACGCCGGAAACAACGGTGACGCCGACGCCGGAAGCAACGGTGACGCCGACGCCGGAAACAACGGTGACGCCGACGCCGGAAGCAACGGTGACGCCGACGCCGGAACCGGTACCAACGATAACTCCGGAACCAAACATCCCGAATGTTCCGGAGCCAGGTACATTTTGCCTGATCGGCATAGGGTTGCTCGGTTTGAGGTTTGTCATCAAAAAGAAGCACAGAAAATAGCTCGTTCAAAAGATGAGTAACTCCGATAACAAAAGCCGCCTGAGAGCGGCTTTTGTTTTATCTCAATATTCTCTCCTTGACTGAAATCGCTTTGTTTGTTTTTATATCTCTGAAAAACTATGTAAATTGATTAAACTCACTGACTGAAAGCTTGCCTGCTCGTGAAATATTCTCTTATACTCAATTTGTATCGTTATCGTCGTTATATCTGGCGCAATGCCTGGAGTGAATTGCGGCATCGGTATGCCGGCACAGGAATGGGGATTTTTTGGAATCTGCTTCATCCGCTTGTTGAAATTATTACCTATACTCTGGTATTCTCCTTGCTTTTCTCGCATCGGACATCTGGAACAATGCCTTATCGTTTGTATATTACAAGCGGAGTGCTCACATGGGGAGTGTTTACAAGTTCTGTTCAGCGCGGCAGCAATACATTTATCGAGCATAGCCGCTATTTGAAACAATTGAATCTTCCTTTAGAAATTTTTGTTGCGAAAATTGTGTTGACATTTACTCTGATACTTCACATCTACTACTGCCTCTTTCTGCCAATTAGTGCCTTGTTGGGAAATCCATTGCAATGGAAGCTCCTATTATTACCCATATTTCTGGTATTATTGCAGGGGGTAGCATTGGGGATGGCTCTGATTTTAGCGCATTTACGCGTGTTGTTTCCGGATGTGAAGGAAATGCTTCAGGCGTTTATCACATTGTGGCGCTGGACCCTGCCAGTGATCTACCCGGAAGAGGTTTTGCCGGAATCCCTTCGCCGTTGGCTGTTTTTGAATCCTCCTTATGTGTTTTTGCGCTCAATTCGTGCTCTGATACTCGAACACACACTTCCAGAGTGGCAGGACTGGCTGATCATGGGTACCTGGTTATCTCTTCTGTTGGGAATTGGAACGGTGATCACTCATAAACTTCAGCATGATGTCAGGGAATCGCTATGAATGATGATATTGCTATCCAGGTCGAAAATGTCGGGAAATGTTTTAAAATCTATTCAAATCCCTGGTATCGGGCTTTTGAGTGGATAAGTCTGGGAAAATGTTCTTGTCATCAGCCGTTCTGGGCATTGCAAAATATTTCTTTCACTGTGCGGAGAGGAGAATTTCTGGGTATTATCGGCCAAAACGGCGCAGGCAAGAGCACGTTGCTCAAAATTTTAACAGGTATCTTTCGGCCCACAACCGGTACATATCGCATTCATGGAAAGATTCTTTCCTTGTTTGGGTTGAGTTCTGATTTTAACATGGAACTGAGCGGCCGGGCGAATATCTTCCGGAGTTCGGAACTATTGGGATTCCCGAAAGATTATGTGCAAGCACAGCTTGAGCAAATTGCCGAATTTTCTGAACTAGGAGAATTTTTTGATCATCCGGTGAAAACCTATTCAACAGGAATGCGAACACGGCTGGCGTTTTCCTTGTTCTCTTTCCTGGAATGTGATGTGCTGATTCTAGATGAAGTGCTGGCAACCGGTGATATTTTCTTCAAACAGAAATGTTATGCCCGCTTAGAGGAATTGATCGCAAGGAACACAACGATCGTTCTGGTCACTCATACGATGAATGTGTTGCAGCAGTATTGTAACTCTGTGATTTTGCTTGACAAAGGACGTCAACAGTATAAAGGAGAAACGCAAAAAGGGATACAGATGTATGTACAGATAAAAAATATCGGAAAACGTACCCAGATAAAACTCTCCGACCTTACAGATGAACTTGCTGAGCAACCAGAGCCTTCATCTGATAACATTTTCTGGCCTGCTGATGAAGCGTTTACTGTCATATCAGAGACAGGGAATCGTCAGGTGAGGTTCGTTCGATTTGCAATCTGTAATGAAGAGGGGGAGATGTGTACAAATTTTAAACCAGGGGAGATCGCTTACTTTTGCTGTGAATTCCAGTTACACCAATCTATAGGTGTGCCGATCACTCGGATGATGGTGAGGAATCAATTTAATGTTCTGATTCATGGAAAAAATTCTGTCTATGCTTCTGCACATGTCCCTCATTCTGTAAAGGCAGGAGATTCTCTTCGACTCTGCCAGCGGATGATGCTCGGATTAAAGCCAGGGCAATATGTGTTTGGGATCATTCTATCAACGTTGCCGCCTAAGGATTATGACTTTTTACACAAACTATCAGCGAAAGAGTTAAGTCAAAAAATTACCCATGTATATCGGGACGATCAGGTCGCATCCTTTACGATTAGATCGTATGGAGGGCATGCACTACAAAAACCGTTTTGGGGGATATGTGACCTTCCTGGTCATGGACAGTTTCAACTGATTCCGGCCGAGAATACACCTCACGTTTTCGGATCTTCTCATAAGGATTACTGTTATTTCGAAACGCTTTAAGGATTAAGGGGGTTTTATGAATAATTTTGAAGTAGGTTCTATTGGAATCACGAGCAGATGTAATCTTCGATGTATTATGTGTCCTAGCCATGGTCTAGCATCAAATAGCCGAAAGCATCAATTTCGCGATGCTAATCCGGAGTTTGTCAAGAAGTTCATCCGTGAATTACCTAGCCAGCATGTATTAACATTTGCCGGAGGAGAGCCATTGCTGGTCGCCGAACTCTGTGATTATATCAAGCTGTCTGTCAAATTAGGACATAAGCCCACAATACTTACAAACGGCCAATTGCTCACCAGAGAAACCATTGATCGACTCTTCGATGAAGGACTTTGGCGTATTAAGATTAGTATCGATGCTATCACCCCCGATGAGTACCGACAAATTCGGGTCGGTGGCGAACTCTCTACAATTCTAGACGCTTTGGACTATATCAATACCTACAAAAGATCTGAATATCCTGATTTACGAATTTTTGTCAATACAGTGATCTTAAACCAACACCCGATAGAAGAGCGGATTGCCGAATTTGAGGCTTTCTTTGAGAATAAAATTGATGTAATACACTTCCAATTGGAACATTCCGAAGGACTCCATCTTAATCGTACACACTTTAAACCTCCTTCTGAAAGACAGGATTGTACTATACGAGTAAAGCTTCATGGTATCACTGGCAAAATGGTTCCATGCTGCGCGTTAGGCACAGCGCTCCCCTGGCTTAAATACGATATGAACTGGTTACCTAATATCCAGGAAAATACTCCTATGGAAGCCTTTGAACTCTTTGTAAAACTCTACCGTGACCCGAACAGCACCTTTTATAAAATTTGCCAGAGTTGTGATCGCTGGATCGGATTTGTCAAGAATGAGCAAGGTGACTCCCCCTGGCGCAGACGTACAAATTTAAGACAGCGACGGAGACAAAAGCAGCAGAAGAGGAATCGAAATGCCAAAAGTCTGCAATAGACCGAGTATATTCAGCTCAATCTCAAAATATGTGGAAAAAATACGTATTCAAGTAACTATAAGAATGGAGAATAAACAAGAGTTTTCGGGGCTTTTCTGAATATCGACAGTTTTATCAAATAAAAATCAAAGGAGCTATTCATATTACCCTGACAATTTTAAATTAGTGCCTCTACCGTTCGCCTTGAGCTTGTCGAAGGGCAGGGTGTGCTTCGACAGAGCTTCAGCACGAACGGTAAAAACCCCTGTAAAATCTGAAATGTAACATTGTCAAGTTACGATCGAGAATATTTGAATAATAAGGTTCTTCTCTTAAACTTCAAAAAGAGATTTTCTATAAAATGTTCCCGGAGTCTCAAATGAATAATCAACCAACAGTTTTTCATCTTACGCACCATAAAGCCGGTTCGCAATGGGTTGCTGAGATTTTGAAACAATGTGCTCCAGAAAGGTTTATTTCTCCCAAGATTAAAGTCGCTCATTTTTTAAAAACTCCTATCACAATAGGAGGGATATATCCTGCTGTGTATGTTTCCAGAATAAAGTTTGAAACTACACTAGGATTGAAAAAATGGTCTGACAGGCAGACACGCCATTATTTCTTCCACCATCCTTTGATTTTTACTTTCAATTGGTTTCATTTCCAACTTCAAAAAAAACCATATCACAAATTTGTCGTGATCCGTGATCTACGCGATACATTAATATCACTCTATTTTAGTTTGAAAATCAGTCATCCTCTACTCACATCACGACATAGTAAATGGCGAAGAATTTTAAATGTCGTCGACAAAGAAGAGGGATTATTATTGTTGATGGATGAAATGCTTCCCAGAGCAGCCAATAAGCAATTATCCTGGTTACATGCTCCTGATACGCTTTTTCTTAAATATGAAGAATTATTGACTGATGAATATACGGCTTTTACGCAAATTATTGCCTATTGCCAGATTCAGATTGATCCGCAAGAGTTACATGCTATCATTCAAAATAACTCATTTGAAAACAGAACCGGGCGAAAACGGGGACAGGAAAATCTCTCGGCTCACCAACGAAAGGGAATTGTCGGAGATTGGCGGAATCATTTTACAGAACAGATGAAAGAGGAATTCAAGAAACGATTTGGGGATGTTTTGATAAAAACAGGTTATGAACATGATTTGAATTGGTAACATGGAATTTGGTTATAACTGCCTGTTGACGAGCAATTGTTTGTATAATTTCTATATTGTGGATAAAGTGAGATGGATATTCAACCGACAGTTTTTCATATTACGCACAGAAAGGCGGGGTCACAATGGGTAGCGGAAATTTTGAAGCAATGCGCTCCTTCTCGGTTTGTTACACCTAAAGAATTTGCTGGTCATTTTTATGATACTCCAATCAAATCCGGATCAATTTATGCTGCCGTGTATGCTGCCAAACACGATTTTGACGCCGTAATTAATTTGGGCTCGTTTCCTCACAAAAAATTTGTTGTTATCCGCGATTTACGCGATACACTTATCTCTGAATATTTTAGTTTGAAATACAGCCACCCTTTAATTCATGAGAGATATCGGAAATGGAGAGAAATATTAATGGGGTGTGATAAAACTCAGGGATTGCTCTATATCATGGACGAAATACTTCCTGAGTATGCGGATTTTCAACGTTCCTGGATAGACACTGACGCATGGCTGATTAAATATGAAGACCTTATCCGAGATGAATTTAAGATCTTTGAAAAAATTATAGAACATTGTCAGATAGCTATCAGTCAACAACGGCTGTCGGATATCGTCTGCAACAATTCCTTTGAAGTTGTAACTGGTCGTCGTCGAGGGCAAGAGGACTTGATCGCCCATCAGCGCAAAGGAATTATAGGGGATTGGCAGAATCATTTTTCCGATCTAGTGACAGAAGAATTTAAGGAACGTTTTGGTAAAATATTGATTAAAACAGGTTATGAAACAGATTTGAAGTGGGGGGGAGATGCTTGTATTTCCTTTAAATTAAATTGTGATTTTTTTGACAATCAGGCAGATGAAAAACATGATCTTCTAATTTCGCATCTGAGTGAGCTTGCTGAACACCGATTTCAACTTGTATGCCAGCAAAAAGAAGAATTACGCGCCAAAGAAATGCTGATTCACTCTCAACAGAGCGAATTATCTGCCAAAGAAAAACTGATTCATAAACAACAGAGTGAATTGATTGCCAGAGAAGAGATTATCCAAACCCTTCTTATTTTTCAACGTTCCTCCTTACATTATTGGTGTGTACATCGTCCTAAAATTTTTTTAAAACGTGTCCTTCCGATCTCCATTCAAGAGAGAATTCGCCGTATCCGTCGAATTTTTCAACCTAAACTGGGGCAGTTTCATCAATATCAACCAATTCCAGTATCTATTCCCAAACAGTATCGCGTGTTGCTAACGTCCACCCGACCCACAGCTTCTGTTATCTCAATTGTCACCCCTTCCTTTAATCATGCTCAATTCTTAGAGCATACGCTCAAAAGCGTGCTATCACAAGATTATCCAAATTTGGAATACATTGTCCAGGATGGTGGTTCCACTGATGGCTCCGTCCACATCTTAAAACAATATCAAAACCAATTGACCCATGTTGAGTCCTGTCCGGACTGCGGTCAGGCGCATGCCATTAATTTAGGATTTCGCCATGCCACAGGGGAAATTATGGGCTGGCTCAATTCAGACGATATTTTGTTACCTGGCACATTAACCTGCATCGCCCAATTTTTTCACGAACATCCAGAAATTGACGTGGTGTATGGACATCGCATTATTATTGACGAACAAAATCAGGAGATCGGGCGCTGGGTACTGCCGCCGCATGATAACACGATGCTGCTCTGGGCCGATTATGTGCCCCAGGAAACACTCTTCTGGCGGCGACGCATCTGGGAGAAAGCGGGAGGGTATGTAGATGAATCCTATCATTTTGCGTTGGATTGGGAACTGTTGCTGCGTTTTTATGACACTGGCGCAAAATTTGCGCGGCTGCCTCATTTTCTGGCGGCGTTCAGAGTGCATGAGGCCCAAAAAACCTCTCGAGAATTAGAGGGGCGCGGCTTACAAGAAATGTCAAGGTTACGCAAACAGCGGCACGGACGCGATATTTCGAACCAGGAGGCCTTGCATCAGCTTCGACATTATATGCGCAAGCATCTGGTTTATCATGCCTTGTATCGCGTAGGACTGGTTAAATATTTATCATGAAAAACTCACGTTTTGGGATTGACAAAAGTCTTGGAATTTCTTAGGATGATTGTAGTTATAAGTATAAGTAATGAAGAATAAGCAAGAATTTTCGAAGTATTAAAGTATCCTATGAATAGTCCGGAAATCAAAGCGTTTATTCGAGAAAACAGCCATTTATTCTGGTGGATCAAGCCGGAAGAAAAAGAGCATATTGATGCGAGTTTTTTGGTTGAAGCGGTGTTAAATTATGGCAACGAGTGCAGCGTGAAACGGCTGTTCGAGTTACTCGGTATCCAACAGGTTGCAGAAATATTTTTCCGCCAGACTTCCCGTTCACGCGTCAATTATCACCCGCGTACAATCCATTATTTCACGCTTTATTTTCAACGTCATGCACAAACATATTCTGACAGCGCAGCAAATCGAGCTTTTGCCGCTCATTAAAGAGTTTGCACAAGAGTTTTATCTGGTCGGCGGAACAGCAATTGCTCTCTATATTGGGCATCGTCGTTCAATTGATTTTGATCTGTTTACGCAGCAGGATCTGAAGCGCAGGCGCATCAAACGGCTGATTGAAAAACATGAATTTACTGCCACAGAGATTCTCTATGAAGCGTCTGAACAACTTCATTTGGTTGTGAATGACGTGAAGCTCACATTTTTTCAATTTCCCCATGCGGTTGAACATCCGATCAAGTTCGAAAATATTATCCAACTTCCTTCACTTCTGGATTTGGCAGCCATGAAAGCCTATGCGTTGGGGGGCAGAGCAAAATGGAAAGATTATGTTGATCTCTATTTTCTGTTAAAAGATCATTTTTGTTTGCAAGAAATTTCAGCTCATGCGAAAAAGATGTTCGAACGGTTTTTTAATGAAAAGCTCTTTCGTGAGCAATTGGCCTATTTCGAGGATATTGATTATCGAGAACAGGTTGAATTTGTCGGAACCGAGATCAGCGATGCTGAGGTGGAAGAATTTTTAACAGAGGTGGCTCTGACGCCTTTTTAACCCGTGAAAAAATCATATTCAACAGGTTGTCATTCTCGCTGGTTTTTCTGGAACTGGTGTTATCTCCGCCCTTTTCTAAAACGCATCACCCCGGAAGATGTCCATGCGATTGTGCGTCGAATCCGCAGCCGATTTCAACCATCGTTCTGTCAATATACTCCTCGTTCGTTACAACTGCCGTCATCCTGTTCCATGCCGGTTGCTTTTCCTGCGCCTGACCATTTGCCGGTGGTGTCAATCGTCACACCCTCTTTGGACCAGGCCGCCTTTCTTGAACGCACGATGCAGAGCGTCCTCACACAACACTATCCGAAACTTGAATATATTGTTATAGATGGAGGCTCACAGGATGACACAAACCGGATATTAACGGATTATACTGACCAGGTGACCTACGTTGACTCGCGCAAGGATAGAGGACAGGCCCATGCGCTCAATCGCGGCTTTCGGTATGCGAGCGGCGAAATTCTGGCATGGCTCAACGCCGATGACTTATTGCTTCCCGGAGCCATTGCTCATATTGTACAATTTTTTCTGGATCATTCTGAGATAGATGTGGTCTATGGTTATCGTATCTGTATTGATGAAGCCGATCGAGAGATCGGACGTTGGATTCTTCCATCTCACGATCCGACGATTTTGCCCTGGGCAAATTATATTCCGCAGGAAACGCTTTTCTGGCGAAGGAAGATATGGGAACAGGTGGGCGGTTATGTTGACGAATCTTATCAATTCGCCCTGGATTGGGAATTATTGCTCCGCTTTCAGAAGTCTGATGCCATTTTTGCCTGCATCCCGCGTTTTTTAGGGGCCTTCAGAGTGCACCCTGCTCAAAAAACTTCGAGAATAGCGGGCATTGGTCAACAAGAAGCTGCGCGTCTGCATGCATTTGCTCACGGCCATCCGGTCGAATGGCTGGAAGTACGGTATCATGTGCGAAAATATCTGAGACGCACAGCCTGGCAATATCTGATGTTGTATATGAAATGCTATCGCCCTGGAAACGCGTCTGATGGGAAATAGCTAACGAAATATGGCATGAAAAAAGCAATTTTCGAGATTGACAAAAATCATGGAATTCGTATAATGAATTTCCTGGCAGAAGCAATTTCCATATCAATCTTGACCTTATTCACCCAACAAGCGAAACCCAAATTATGATCCAGTTATTCAATGTTTCCAAAACCTATCAAGGTGATATTCCTGCTCTTGAGGGAGTGACAATGCGTATCTCAAAAGGGGAATTCGTATTTATTACCGGAAAAAGCGGGGCCGGAAAGAGTACATTGCTCCGTTTGATTTTTCGGGCAGAGCTTCCGACCAAAGGTTCTGTCCTTGTGAATAATTTTAATATTGCTCGATTACAACGTCACAGTATTCCCTTTTTACGGCGAAATATCGGTGTGGTATTTCAGGATTTTAAGCTGCTTCCTCAAAAAACCGTTTTTGAGAATGTGGCTTTTGCCCTGGAAGTGCTTGGGACCCCGAAGCGAGAAATGAATCAGCGGGTCATGCAGGTTTTGCAGTATCTTGGATTAAAAAGCAAGCGCGACATGTTCCCTCTGCGTCTTTCCGGAGGTGAGCAGCAACGCGTCGCCATCGCCAGAGCCATCATTAATAATCCGCCGATTCTTCTGGCGGATGAACCCACCGGCAATCTTGATCCGGAAATCTCATTAGAAATCATGCATGTGTTTGAAGATCTTCATCGCCAGGGGTCTACCATCGTTGTTGCGACCCATGATGTTGATCTCATTAAAAAAATCCGTAAAAAAGTCTTTTGCCTTGATAAAGGCAAGCTTATTGATGTGATTCCGGAAGAAGAAATCGCCAGCACCTGAAATGCCATGCAAAACCATCAAAATACGAAACAGCAATATATTTTGTGCATTGATGACGAATTCACTATCTTAGAGTCGCTCTATATGCAGTTGTCGGAAAGTTTTAAGCCACCTTACGAGATCGAATGTGCGGAAAGTGGACAGGAAGCGTTACAGGTCTTCGACGAAATTTATAAAATGAACAGCCGGGTCATTCTGGTTTTATGCGATCAATTGATGCCCGATATGCTCGGTCAGTATGTGCTTGAGCAAATTCATCAACGCGACAAACGGGTGATTAATGTGCTCCTGACCGGTCAGGCCGGCCTGGAAGACGTGACATATTGCATTAATCATGCTGGCTTGCAACGATATATTGAAAAACCCTGGGATAAACAGGATCTGATGCTGACAGTAGAAAACTTGCTGAAACAGTCTCAAATCTCTTCAGAGCTGGAACTTTCACGCCTTCGTTATGAGTGGATTTTGCATAGTATGAATAATGGGGTGATCAGCCTGGATTTTCAAGGGAAAATCACTGCTTTTAACCAGGCGGCCTCCCAGATTTTGGGGATCGACAGCCAGGCAGCGATCGGAAAATCTTACGCCCGGATTTTTTTTGGCTACTCGGGCAATGACGAAATGAACGACGCTGTCATTCAGGCGATCAAGGCCTGGGATTCTTCCATTTATCGCGAAATTGATTTCCTGCGTAAAGACGGGACACGGGCACCGCTGGCGCTGATGAGTTCGACGTTACGCGATGCTGATAATTCCGAAATGGGCGTGCTCATCGTGCTTCACGATCTTTCCGAAGCCCGCCGGTATTCAACGTTGAAAACCATGTTTTCCCGATACGTCGCCAGGCAAGTGGTTGAGAACATTCTCAGTTCAGAAAATCTCACGTTGCATGGCGAAAAACGCAATGTCTCGATCCTATTTTCCGATATTCGCGGGTTTACCTCGATGACCGAGCAACTGGAACCGACACAGGTTGTCTCGATTTTAAACGCCTATTTTTCGTATATGATCGATATTATTTATCACTATGAAGGGATGCTCGATAAATTTCTGGGAGATGGGATCATGTGCATTTTTGGAGCTCCGATTGACCAGCCTGATCATGCTCTGCGGGCGGCCTGGACTGCTCTGGCAATGCAGCGTGTACTTGCAGAGTTTAACCAGAGGTCCCAGGGACCTCAGCAGCCGCTCATCAACATTGGTATCGGTATTAATAGCGGCGACGCGGTGGTTGGTAATGTGGGATCTGAAAAACGTCTGGAATACACCGCTATCGGAGATAATGTCAATTTGGCTGCCCGGCTGCAAGCCATTGCTCTCGGCGGCCAGATTTTAATCAGCGAAAGCACCTATCAGGCCATTAAACACGCGGCTGTGGTAAAAAAGCTTGACCCCGTCAAAATCAAAGGCAAGGAACAGGAAGTTCAGGTGTACGAGTTACAGGATATGATCGGAATATCATTTTGATTTTTCGAACAGGATACAGGCGGCCAGATTTTCCCAAAAAACCTGGCCGCCTGTCATTTTCCCGACACTAATCTTCAAAGAGTGCGTCAACAAACTCGTTGGCGTGAAATTCGCGCAGGTCTTCGACCCGCTCCCCAATGCCGATATAAGTGACGGGCAGCTTGAGATCATGGGCAATGCCGACAATAATCCCTCCTTTCGCGGTGCCATCAAGTTTGGTGAGAATTAAACCAGATAACCCCACGCCTTCATGAAACAATTGCGCCTGTGAAATCGCATTCTGGCCGGTCGTTGCATCCACCACCATCAGGGTTTCATGCGGTGCGCCAGGCAATTCACGCGAAATCACGCGTACCATCTTTTTCAATTCTTCCATCAAATTTTTCTTAGTGTGCAAGCGTCCGGCTGTATCAGCAATCACAACATCCACGTTGCGAGATTTCGCCGCGTGAATCGCATCGAACATGACCGCAGACGGATCAGCCCCTGAGGCATGTTTGAGGACTTCACAGCCAGTGCGTTCGCCCCAGATTTCCAACTGTTCTATGGCTGCTGCTCGGAACGTATCGCCCGCAACAAGCAACACATTCTTCCCGGCGGCCTTAAATTTACTTGCCATTTTGCCGATCGTTGTCGTTTTGCCTGTCCCGTTTACGCCTATGACCAGGATGACGAAGGGTTTTTCGCGTTCGACATCTAAACGTTTTTCGCTGCCTTGTAAAATGGCTTGTACTTCGCGCTTAAGATAAAATTTGATCTGGCGCGGATCTTGTAATTCTTTGCGTTCGACGCTTTCCTGAAGGTGTTCGATGATTCGTTGTGAGGTCGCCACGCCAATATCAGAAAGAATCAGAGCTTCTTCCAGGTTTTCGATCAGCTCATCATTTACATCGCTGCTTTTCGCCAGCAACTCTTCAATTCTGGCGACAAAACTGAGATGGGTTTTCGCCAAACCTTCTTTCAAACGTTCAAAGAAGCCCTTTTCATCAAGAATCTCATCAATCAATTCCAACAGCCGTTCGGCTTCATCTGCTGCTCCAGCTTTGGCGTGCAGGTCAACATCTTCCTGTTTTTGAGGGTGCTCGATCTCCTGAAGCTCTTTTTTGAATTGCTTGCGAAAATTTTTAAGCGTTTCACGGGCGACAGGCTCTTCTGCGCTATCCGCAAAATTGGCGAGAATCTTGCCGTATGCTTCAATCGCTTTTTCGGTTTCTTTGCGAGCGACATGGCATTCTCCCAGTAGACAATATACTGCGGCAGCATGGGTCTTTTCTTCTTCAGCCCCCTCAACAGCCTCTTTGATGTGGTTGATCGCCTGGTTGAGTCGTTCGTCGTGCAGATACAAACGGCCTAGCGCCATATTCAATTTACTTGCCTCTAAATTGTGTTTGGCGAATTTTAATCCCTTGCGATAGGCATCTACTGCATCCCTTACGCGATCCTGATGTTCATAGCTTGCCCCTAAACGGCGAAGACTTGCTGCTTTTTCATCCGCTTCTTTAGTTGTTTTAAAGTACTGCTGTTCATATTCTGCAGATTTCACATAATCTTTGGTGCCCGCATAACTTTGCGCTGCGATCTTGAGTAAGCGCTGGGGAATGGTTTTCGAGGCTGTTGGAATCTGAAGTCCTCGTTCGGCATAATCAATGGCGGCTTTTAGCCAATGATGGCGATATTTGAGCTCGCTCAGGTTGGCCAGCGTTTCAAGAACCTCTTCTGTTTGTGCATCTTTATAGGCGGTCAACGCCTGTTCGTAGCGTTGGGTCGCTAAATCATCGTCCATCTGGGCATACGCAATATGCCCAAGTTGTCGCTGAATATCGGCCAGAAGATGCTGTTTCGGGTTTTTTTTCAATGCTATTTCCAAATATTCACGGCCTTTGACAGCGTCCTGTTTTACTGTCCAAAAATAGTTGCCTAACAAGACATTCGCCTCACATACGTCGGCCTGATCGAGCATGGCTGAATTGCTCACTTGTTGTAAGCAGGAAATAGCTTCTTCCTGGTGTTGGCTGTCATATAGTAACTTCCCCAGGCCGAAATTGGCGCTGTCGCGCTGCTTTGTTTTCCGTTCAAGAGCCTGCTGGTAATGATCGCGCGCGCGTTGGAGCAGATCGGATTCAGCCTTTTCCTTCTCATTTTTCCACTCAGTCGTTCGCCAGAGCCAATCATTCGCCTGACCGAGGGCCAGGTGAACCTCAGCCCGCCTTTGAAAATTGGGAGAGTCTTTGATAATTTGACGCAGCATTTCCCGCGCTTCAAAATAGTGTTTACGTTCAAGCTCAATTAACGCCAGGCCATATAACGCATCAGTCACAGCAAATGTGTCGGATTTCGCCTCAATTGCTCTGGTAAAATACCGACTGGCTTCATTGTCATCGTGTTGTTCATACGCGTTCCATCCCAGTTGGGTCAGGGCATTCGAATCGTCAGGGTTCTTTTTAATTGCTTTGTGCAGCTTTTTTTGTTCTCGATTCGCTTTGAGTCTTGTAAACATGCCTTGCATTCTCCTACGTTATGCAGAGCGAAATGGCTATTCCGCTCATGCAATTAGAGCGGAAGGTCAATTTGACGGCCTTCGCGCGCACTCTGATAGATTGCCAGAATAATTTCTACCGCTTTTCGGGCTTCAACTCCGTTGACGAAAGGGTCACGGTCTGTTTCAAGCGCCTCGACAAAGTCTTCGAATTGCCGCTGGTGTCCCAGAAAACTGATCGCGGCCGGATCGGCGGCACCGCCGCCGGTTTTAGTCTTTGCACCAAACTTTTCTAAAAGAGCCATATCTTCTGCACGTTGTTCAGCAAAACTCCAGGTTTTCAGGGAATCTTCTTCCAATACCACGCTTCCTCGCGTGCCGCAGATTTCGATCTTCTTCATAAAGCCCGGATAGATAGCCGTTGATCCTTCAATGGCTCCAAACGCGCCGTTTTTAAAACGTAACGCAGCTACAGCAACATCTTCGACTTCAATACGATCATGTCCAAGGGTTCCGGTAAACGCGCTGACTGATTGCACCGGTCCCATGAACCATTGCAGCAGATCAACGGCGTGAATGGATTGGTTCATCAACGTGCCGCCGCCGTCGAATTTCAGCGTGCCGTGCCATCCGCCTTCATTGTAATATTGTTGGCTTCGATACCATTTCACATAGGCATCACCCAGCACGGGTTGGCCAAGCCGGCCTTGTTCAAGGTGCTGCTTGATCACGCGGCTCACCTCTGAAAAGCGCGATTGAAAAATTCCGGCAAGTTTGACCTTCTGGTTTTCGCAGGTTTGAATGATGCGATCGCAGCGTTCAAGCGTGATTTCTAAGGGTTTTTCAATTAAAAGGTGCTTCCCGGCCTCAGCAGCTTGCAAAGCCGGTTCAAGGTGCGCGCCGGAAGGAGTACAGATGCTGACGATCTCAAGTCCGGGATGCGCCAGAAACTGGGCCATATCAGCATAGCCTCGACACCCATATTTCTGTCCAAATTCATTTGCTTTCTGCTGGCTGCGGGAATAACATGCCACCAATGTTCCGTTTGTCATGGCCTGAATTGCCTTTGCTTGAAAGTCTGCAATCAACCCTAATCCTATAAGGCCAAATCCAAAACGCATAATGTTCCTCCTTCCTATAATCTTTACTCTTCACAGTTCGTGTGGTGATTAGAACTAAGCTACGTTTCTCTTAACATGTGAAAACAGATGGAAGAACAGTCAATAAATTTTCTTAAAAAAACACTACTTTGAATCAACACCAGATCTAAGACGAAAAAAAAACGCTATCGTGATAAGCAAAAACTTTCCCTTGATGGCAGAGTCAGTCACCAGATGTTTTCGAAAAAGCGTGATTTTTAGCATGTAAAAAAATTATTCATCATGACTTA
This sequence comes from Candidatus Vecturithrix sp., assembly GCA_040772385.1. Lineage (GTDB taxonomy): Bacteria > Moduliflexota > Moduliflexia > Moduliflexales > Moduliflexaceae > Vecturithrix. The sequence goes on from JAXGYF010000001.1 coordinate 3,514,696, forward strand.
TATTTTTTTGAAAGATTCCTTTGACAAATTTTGGTAAATTTGCTCTTTGTGATAAAATGAAATTATAGTTCTCCTTCTTGTAAGTAAACATAAATTCATTTCGTTAACGTTTGTTTAGCGAAAATCGGTTGTATCAAGTGAAATCCCTCAAATTCTTGTTTATGAGAAACTCTGGTGTCGCTAACGTTAAAACGAGTGACGTGATAAATAGTCGTTACGTAATTCACATTCTGGTTTGACTCTCTTTGACAGAGGCTTGTCCTGGCCTGATGAAATCTTCAAAAAACATGGCAATATTAATCCTGATAGAACGTTATCAGAAACAATAATGAGGTGAAACCTGTGAAATTAACTGTAAAATCCCAGCTATACATAGGGTTTGTATGTATTTTGCTCGTCATGGCAGCTATTTCCGTGTTTGGCATCCAGAAACTGCGCACAATGAAAAACCGATTGAATGGCATTGTGGATGTTTCAGTAGAAAAGGTGAAATTGAGCGATGAATTGAGTCGGAATTTAGAAGAGATTCTGGGAGCAGAAAAAAAAGTCATTCTAGAAGAAAGCCAGGAGGCTATGAACCATTATGGCCGTTTCATCGAAGAGACAAAAACTGCTATACAAGCTAAATATGAACGTCTGCGGAACCTCACAGTTGAAGAGGGAAAAATGTTGTTAGATCAATTTGCAGAAACCTTACAACAGTACTTCGATGTGAGTACAGAAGTCATTCGTCTGGCGCAGATCAATTCCAATGTCAAGGCGCGTGAGCTTTCCGGAAGCGAGGGACAGCAAATTTACGGACAATGTGAGCAGATTTTGCAAGAGATTATTGCTATGAATAATCAGGAAGTTTCAACCTATACGGAAACAGCGAAAAACGCTTCCGCCAGAGCATCACTTGCGAACCAATTGGAACATAACCTGCTTCTCATTCAACGGGCAGAGCGAGATTTTATCATTGATGAAAATCAGCAGCAAAAAGAACTCTATGAGCAGCAACGTCAAGGGTATATTGCGACGGTCAATGACATCATGCGTACATTAAAACAGGGGAGTTCACCTGAAGAACTCTCGTATTTGAATGCGTTTGAAAGGACGTATAAAATCTTTATCTATAACAGCGATAAAATCATGCGATTAGACATCGCAGGCCAGATGTCGGCCACTGCCAGATGGATGGCTGCCACAAAAGGGCGTGAGTATTACGAACAAGCGGTAACTTCGTTAGATCAGTTGGTACAATTCAATGATCAGTTGAATCAGAATGCCGCCAATGCCGCTAAAAATGCCTCGACAAAAGCATTGCTTTCAGCGAATATGATGCGAAATGTGATCGCTGTCTATCAAAAAGAAAAAAGCCTGATTCTGGAGTCTACCATCGAGGCCATGGATAAACATGCGGAAAGTATTCAAGCGCACAAAATAACGATCGAAAACTTATTGGCGACTTTCGGGCAAATCATTTCAACCGATGAAGAGCGAGCAAAGTTAGAAGAATTCGAGACAGCGTTGTCTGAATTTTTGGCCATGAATGCACAAGTGATCAGCATTAGTCGGGAGAATGCCAATACCAGAGCCTTTCGTTTATCTGCAGGCCAGGGTGATGAATTGGCTCAAGAATGTCGGCGTCTGATAGAACAAATTGTCGCTCAAAACGATGAGGCCATGGAGCATGATAAACTCTCGAGCAATTCCGACTATACCAGTGCTCGCAACCTGCTGCTGCTCTCTTTCGGCGGTGCGATTGTGCTTGGGGTCATTATTGCGACACTGATTATTTCATCAATATTAAATCAATTGGGGGCTGAACCTCGCAAAGCTGCTGAGCTCATCAAGCAAGTGGCTGATGGCGATTTAACTATCAAGTTCGCAACAGGAAATCAAGCTCCTAAAGGACTTTCTGCCACTATGGAAGGTATGGTCAAACGTTTAAATGCCATGGTGGCCGGCGTCCAAAACGTGGCTGAGAATGTGGCTATAGGCAGTCAAGCGTTAAGCACAAATGTGCAGGAGATGTCGCAGGGGGCCAACGCGCAAGCCACTGCTGCGGAAGAAGTGTCCGCTTCAATTGAACAGATGGCAGCCAACATTCGCCAGAATGCCGATAACGCCCAGCAAACCGAAAAGATTGCCAGGAAAGTGGCTGAACATGCCCTTGATGGAGGAAGGGCTGCGCAAGAAGCGGTCGTTTCGATGCGAGAAATTGCCCAGAAAATTAAAGTCGTGGAAGAGATTGCCGGGCAAACCAACTTATTAGCGTTAAATGCCACAATTGAGGCCGCGCGCGCGCAGGAACACGGCAAAGGCTTTGCTGTTGTGGCTTCAGAAGTTCGTGCCCTTGCGGAACTGAGCCGGACTGCTGCAACAGAGATTAATGCGCTGGCCACTTCAGGGGTCGTTGTGGCTGAAAGAGCCGGAGACGTTATGAACAAACTTGTTCCGGATGTACAAAAAACAGCGGATTTGGTTCAAGAAATCAGCGCCGCCAGTCATGAGCAAAATTCGGGGGCCGAACAAATTAATCGCGCCGTACAGCAATTAGATCAAATCATTCAGCAAAACGTCGCTGTGTCTGAACAAATGTCCTCCATGGCGGAAGAACTTGCGTCGCAGGCCGAACAATTGACTCAGATGATGGAATTTTTTCACGTGGATACCGCTGAGTTAGAAAAGACTGGAGAGCCTTATCTGTTTCAGAACAATGATAACGCAAGCTCTGTTGGCGAGGGGTTTTCAGATCTGAGAGAAAGCCAGGAAGGCGAGGTAAAAGCCGGAACCCATGAAAGCGTTCGGCTTTTTGGGCTAGACAACCCCAAGCTCGGTGAAGAAGATGAGCACGACGTTGGTTTTGAGCGGTTTTAGAACAGGCCTAAAACCGGGTTTTTTTGAAAAACCCGGTTTTCAGCGGTGTTACGCGAATAACTCCGAGGGGAGGTTTTTGACTTCAGGGAAACTTGTTTGAGTACCTGACGCTTGCACGCTGATGGCAGCAAGGCGATTGGCTCGTCGCATGGCTTCCAGCAATGGTTTTCCTTGAGCCATAAAGTATGCGAGACTGCCCACAAACGCGTCACCTGCTCCGGTGGTATCAATCGCTTTTACCTTGTCAACGGGCACAAATTCTCTGCTTTCTTTTGTTACCAATAAACTTCCGCGTTCCCCCAGAGTCAGAATCACGGTTCCGGCCCCACGGTCAATTAAGATTCGCGCTGCGGCTTCAGCTTCTTCCAACGTGCCGACCGGCATGCCGGTCAGAAGCTCGGTTTCAGTTTCATTGGGGCAGAAAATATCGCTGAGTTGGTAGAGTTCTTCGGGTAGCTGCGGCCGTGCCGGAGCCGGGTTAAAGATGGTTTTCACGCCTTCTTCATGCGCAATTTGCAGGGCTTTCAAGTTGATAGGCATCGGAATTTCAAGCTGGCATACCATGATTTGCGCTGCGGCAATATCAACGCGAGCGGCTTCAAGCTCGTCTTCAGTTAACAAATCATTGGCGCCCGTGACGATGATAATCGAGTTATGCCCTTCAGGATCAACCGAAATCGGAGCAACTCCTGAAAACGCCTGGTCCGTAAAGTGAACATGTTTTGTATTTACACCCCAGGCCTGAAAATTTTTCAGGGTGTTTTCCCCAAACACATCCTGCCCGAGTTTCGTAATCATGGTAACATCGCCGCCCAACTTTGCTGCCATAACAGCTTGATTCGCCCCTTTTCCGCCAAAGCCCATGTGAAATCGCGTGCCATGCAAGGTCTCGCCCAGAGCTGGCAGCCTGGGCACATAGCTGATCAAATCCAGATTACAAGCTCCCACAACACAAATTTTGGGTTTCTCCATTGGCATCTCCTCCTTCGTGGAAAAAGACCAGGTTTTTCTCAAAAACCTGGTTTTTAGAATGTCCCTCTTGGCAACCAGGCATTATTTGAGAATATATTCTTTCGTATAAATATGTGTACGCACAATAGTGAACTCGTCAGCATCAGCGCCCGCCGTTACCCCTTCGGGAGAAGCAAAATCTGCCTGCAACTCCTCAAGTGAATCCCACCACAATTCAGCCGTGCCATCGTATGGCAATTCCCCTTCAAGTTCCTGATATTCATCAATCGCAATATTGACGCGATAGCCTTTCAGGTTTTTGAATTTCAATGTAAATGGACAATGTTGTTCGACCCAGCGTTTTCTGAATTCTTCCCGGTTCATTCCGGGTTTCGCTTTGAGTAATGCAATCAATTTGACAGGTTGAGCCATAATCTCCTCCTTGTTGTTGTTATTTGATGGCGCCCATGCTGAGACCACGGACAAGGTATCGTTGTAATAATAACGATAACAGAATCCCTGGCAAGATTGCCACCATGCCAATCGCCGCTATTTCCCCCCATAAAATTTCATGTCCGCCGACCAGGCTGGGCACGATAATTGTCAAGGTACGGACACTGCGACGCGTAAATAAGAGCGCAAACATAAATTCGTTCCAGGCAAAAATAAACGAAAACAATGAGACTGCTACAATTCCCGGGGCCACTAACGGCAGCGCAATGCGCCAAAACGCTCCCCAGGATGAACAGCCTTCGATCAAGGCCGCTTCTTCCATCTCTGCCGGCAAGTCGTCAAAAAATCCTTTGAGCAGCCAGACCACAAAAGGTAAGTTGAAAATTGTATTCGCAATAATCAAGGCCAGATGGGTATCCAGCAACCGTAATTGTTTAAAAATCAGAAACAAAGGAAGCGCTGCCGCGATAGGCGGCATCATACGCGTAGAGAGAATCCAAAAAGAAAAATTTTCTCCTCCGGTTTTAAACCTCGACAGGCTATAAGCCGCAAGAGCGCCCATTATAACCGATACAATAGTCGTACTTATGGCGATAATCAAACTATCTCGTAATCCTTGCAATCCTCCTCGTCCATCGGGCGGGAAAGTCATTGCATTGACATAATTTCGCAAACTAAAATTCTCGGGCAGAAAGACCGGAGGATACGAAAAATATTCTTGCTCGGTTTTAAACGAGGTAAGAAACATCCACACGACAGGAAACATAAAGACAAGCAAAAATAAAACCAGAATGGCAAGTGTAACGATGTGTTGTTTTTTGCTAAGACGCCTCATTATTCCAATGCTCCTCGTAGTCTTTTCTGGTATTTCAGGAAAATTTGGGAAATCGCAATAATCACGATTAATTGAATGAGAGCCATCGCGGCGGTATAGCCTAAACTAAAGAATTTAAATCCTTGCAGATAGGTATAAAAACTGATTGTTTCAGTTACATTGCCCGGGCCGCCGCCCGTAACAAGATAAATGATGTCAAATAATTTGAACATATCCATTACCCGGATCAAGATCGCAACGACCATCACAGCACTGATCAGAGGAACGGTAATGTGCCAAAAAGACTGCCAGGGCGACGCACCGTCAATTTCTGCTGCTTCATACATGTCCGGTGAAATGGATTGGAGCCCGGCCAGGACAATCAGCATTAAAAAGGGCGTCCATTGCCATATATCAGTGACCATGACGGCAAACAGCGCAATTCCAGGGTTCGCGATCCAGGCAGCGCCTTGCCAGCGCCCAAAAGTCACCAATTCGATCAAATAATTCAATGGGCCAAACTGATTATGGTAAATCATGCGAAACTGAAACCCCGCCACAACCGGAGCAATCATCACAGGAATTAACAATAATGACACAAAAGGCGAACGCCAGGGGCCTAACCGATTGAGCAGCAAGGCAAGAAGGGTGCCTAAGATAAGTTGGATGGTCACGCCAACCGCCATCAGGGTTGCTGTCACTTTCATTGATGCCCAAAACCGCGTATCCTCAGTCAGAATCCTGATAAAATTTTGAAATCCGACAAATTTGGGAGAGGCGCTCATCGCAAGTTCCCAGGACATGAAGGCCAGTCGCAATTCATAGAGTAAAGGAAAGATCGTGATCGCAAGCAAAGTCAGCGTGGTGGGCAAAACAAACAAAATAGCAATTTTACGTTTGCGCAATTGTTGAAAAAATTCACGTCCGAACATTATGCGGGGAATCCTCCGTTTTTCTGTCACATCCGACATTAGGGAACTCGACTCAGGAGATTGTCAGACAAAGAAAAAAAGAGAAGCGCAGACGGAATGCGCTTCTCTTTGCAGGGATTACTTTGTCAACCCCAGGGCTTTATATGTGACCAGAGCTTTGCCCCAGAGTTCAATCTGCTTTTCCCGGCCAAGTTTTTCCGTAATTTCATCCCATTCTTTTGCGACTGCATCCAGAGCTTGCTGCGGTGTTTCCTGGCCAGTCAATGCTTTATTGACGTGCAGATCAAGACTATCTTGATATTGGGCAGCACCAGGAATAAAAATTTCAGGATAGCCATCAGCCATCGCCGCTTCTACCCCTTTGAGGTAATTTTGGGCTTCGGCTTCGCTGGGAAACATGGCATAGGCCTGGGGATTCGTAAAATGAATCGTTCGGTAAGGATCTAAGCCGGTTAATGACGAGGAAACATTTTCCAGGCTGGTGTCATAACTGATATGCTTGGCGACCCAATACGCGGCTTCTTTATTGGCAGAACTTTTCGCCACGCCAATCACGCGTCCAACCGGCATCATGGAACGATGCTCCACTTGGCCGTCAACTTCCCAGCCCGGCACCCGACCATAGCCAATTTTCCCCGCAATCGCTGATTGAGTTGGATCCGCGCCTTTTTTGGGAACATCCGTCCATTGCACAATCATTGCGACATAGCCTTTCAGGAACGCATCGCGTAATTCATCATAGCCATAGCCTAACACATCTGGCGGATTATTTTTCAAACCATCTACCATGTTTTGCAAACCTTTGACTGCATTCGGCGAATTCACCAGAGGTGTCATGTTCTCGTCAAAATAGGGTTCTCCAAAGGGCGCCCAACGATTTACAAACCAGGCGAAACTAAATCCACGCTTGGCAAGTTCGGCGGATCCGTAAAAATTTTCATTCAACACTTCCCCACCGAGTTTTTCTCCTTTCGGGCGGGTAAAAAACTCGCCAATTTGAAGCCAATCTTCCCAGGTTTCCGGCGGAGCCAGTTCCTTGCCGTATTTCTCTTTGAACGCCGCTTGTTCTTCAGGGTGCTCAAATAAATCCTTGCGATACATCAACATGAGCACATCCCCATCAATCGGCAGGGCATACACTTTGCCATCGAATTTGCAATACAATTCCCAGAACGGCGCTAACACATCTCCTGCATTAGGATCCCAGGCCGCCGCCGGGGTTTTCTGCATATACTCATCCAGAGGTTCTAAATAGCCATTTCCCGCGAAATCCCCAATGTACGACGGATACAATGTCACAACATCAAATGCACCGGTATCGGCGATAAATTCCGTTTTCTCCTTTTCGTACACGCCTTCGAAAGGCACTTCGGTAATGGCAATTGTCAGCCCGACCTGTTCAAAATCACTTTTCCAAAATTCATAAGGCCGCAGATTATGGCCGGCATCTCCCACAAGGTTAATGGTCACCTTGCCAAAACTTGGGGGAAATTCCCATTTGACAATATCTAAGCGCGAGGGAGCTTGAGCGAAAAGCAATGCTGGAAGGATGAATACAAAAAGAAAAAGAATACTGCATGTCATGAGAGTCTTTTTCATCTGAACACCTCCATGAGACAATGGCGATATTGCAAAGAGCACACACTCTCTTCAATATCATTCAGGCTGGAAAATCTTTAATGATTCTACGACAATGTTATGCGCTACCGGAGAATCTTTTTGCTGTCAACAAATTTTTACAGGATTTGTTATGAAAACAGTGTTGTTTATTTTGCGCCGGTTTCAAATTGACGTTTTAATGAATACGCGAGCGACGCGATGGAAATCAGATAGAAAAAGATTGCTATCGGTGATTTGACTAACACGCTCCAGTCACCGCGAGAGGTGAGGATCGCGCGCCCCAGCACGTCTTCAGCAATGGGGCCTAAAATGACACCCAGCACGACCGGTGCTGCCGGAAATCCGTTTTTGCGCATAATATAGCCGATCACTCCAAAAATCAGGGCGATCAGCATATCATAGACACTGTTATTGAGCGCAAAGGAGCCTAAAAAGCAGAGCGCAAAAATAATCGGAAATAAAATGTGATTCGGTACGTTCAGAACTTTGGGAAAGAGTTTGACACTGACAATGCCGAGTAAAAGAATCAGCACATTTGCCATGAGCAAACCGGCAAAAATTGCATTGACAACATCAGCATGTTCTTTAAATAGCAAGGGACCGGGGCGTAATCCGATTAGCATGAGCGCGCCCAACATGACGGCCGTCACGACATCGCCGGGAATACCGAGCGTTAAAAGCGGTACCATGGCCCCACCGGTCGTGCCATTGTTTGCAGCCTCAGGTGCAGCAATTCCGGCCAGGTTGCCGGTTCCGAAAGAGTCCGGATCCTTTGACCAGCGTCGGGCTTCATTATAGGCTAAAAAGGCAGCAATAGCCCCACCAGTTCCGGGAATCACGCCAATAAAGGTCCCCAGAAACGAGGACGGGATGATCACCCATAGCAAGTGTTTCAGTTCTTGCAAGGAAGGCAGCACCTGTTGAATATTTTGATCGTACTGTTGAGACTGTTTGCCCACAGCCTCTAACTGAATAAAAATCTGTGAAATCGCGAATAACCCGATTAATACAGGAAGAAGCGGAAAACCGGTCATTAAATTGGGGATGTTGAAGGAATAACGGGCATAACCAGTCACCGGATCAAGCCCGATGGTCGCAATCATCAGTCCCAAAAATCCTGAAATTAAACCTTTCACCAGAGATTTTCCGGCGACGCTGGCGATGATAGTTAAGCCAAATACCGTTAATGCAAAATATTCTACTGGCCCGAATTTGATTGCAAAACGCGCTAACTGAGGGGCGATCAACATGAGGCAAAAAGTGGAAATGATCCCTCCGGTCGTTGAGGCAATAGTCGCAACACCAATGGCCTTGCCGGCTTCGCCTTTTTGCGCTAAGGGATAGCCGTCTAAAACCGTTGCAGCGGCAGATGGCGTTCCGGGCGTGGAAATCAGAATCGCTGAAATTGACCCTCCGTACATGGAACCGCAAAACATCCCACATAGCATTACCATGGCAGTACTGACATCAAGATAGTATACAAAGGGCAGCAAAAGAATAATCCCAACAGAACCGGTTAACCCGGGCAGTGCGCCTACAATAATGCCACCGGCCACCCCTAAAAATAAAAAGGGGAAATGATATGGATGCAAGACGTATAAAAATCCTTGAATAATTGACATATTTTGCTCGTCTGTTGTAAACAATCTCTCGCTTGACAGGTGTAAGCCGTGAAGTGTTTACGACAACCGTTACCACAGCGTAAATCGCGGTAGGGGAACTTTAAAGAGCATACGAAAAAGCAAGTACAATGCGATTGTCGTGAGAAGCGAAACCCCGACAATCCAAGACCAGCGTTTTTCGTGAAACACGATCATGGTTCCGGCCACAAACGGCGGTGTGACAAGCATATAACCGAAAAGCGGCAGAATTTTGATATAGGCGAACGCCAGAGCGATCATTGAAACGAAACGAATCATAAGAGCTTTTGGCATACGAAAAATCGGCGTATGCCGTTCTCCTGACTGCCGCATGCCCTTCGTCCCCTGGATGATAAGAATTACCGCCAGAATAAACATGCATAGACTGACAAAGCGGGGAAACACTCGCGGGGAAAGGGCCAGCGTTTGCCTGGGAAACTGGTAGGTCAGGACAAACATGCTTACAGACACCACCACCAACACAAGGCCAAAAATAATTTCTTTTTTTCCCACAAGTTTTACCTTCTCCTATACCCATATCAACAGCCCTATTGACATCATCTGTTCATTCGTGCGTATGTGAACAAGGCTGTTTACATGTACGACTCTTGTAAAATGTTGTGCAAAAACCGGGTTTCTTCAAGAAACCCGGTTTTTAAGCCTCAGTATTTATACTTATCGCCCATTTTATTGTTGATGATCAAGTCTTTATACAAGGCGTCTTGTTCCTGTACCCATGTTGTAAATTCTTCCGTGTTTTTATAATCCAGGAGAATCCCGGCTTGTTTGGCTAACACCAAAAAATCAGGATCTTCCATCGTGGCTTTCAAGGCATCGTGAATAATTTTTATGTATTCAGGATTAGTGCCTTTAATTGCGGCAATGCCGCGCCACTGGCTCAGAGTAAAATCCAGTCCTTGTTCAATTGCTGTTGGAACCTCCGGAAAGTCTTCAAGGCGTTCTTCGGAAAAAACTGCCAGACAGCGCAAGTCTCCGGAGGCTAATTGCGCCACGCCTTCAGGCGGCGAGACATTAATCGAATCAACATGGCCGCCCACGCCTGCAACAATCGTAGGGCCGCCTCCCGGATGCGGAATATGGTTGAATTTTACGCCAGCCGCGGTTTCAAACGCCAAGGCGATCATGTGAGTACCGCCGCCTGCTCCAGCATTGCCAATTGTGATTTCTCCCGGCCGTTTTTTCGCATCTTCAAGAATATCGTTTAAATTTTGATAAGGGGAATCTTTAGGAACGAGCAACCAGCACGGAGCGTTCGACAGATTGATGACCGATTCAAAGGTTTGGTAATCATAAGGAGTGACACTCATGTGAGTTTTGGTAATTGAGGGAGTGGCCCAGGCAACAAAATAGTAGCCGTCCGGTTTTTTCTGCATGGCTTCGGCGTATCCGGGTACAGCTCCGCCGCCCGGCCTATTCACGATAATCACTGGCGCTTTTAAATATTTGGGCAGCACAGCCAGGAAGGTTCGAAACACAATGTCCGTCGAGCCGCCAACTGCCCAGGGCACCATCAGTTCGATTTCCCGCTCAGGATACTCAGCCGCCACCGCTTCAAACGCACTCAGGCCCGCGCCTGTCGTCATGACAGCCAACAGGAAAATAAGACAGTATTTGTTCCATGAATTTTTCATACATGATCCTCCCGTCATGTGAGTCAGTGAGTAAATATGACGAACACAACATCTCTTGGTGTAATCAGGCATTTTACTTTCGTCAAGAACTTTTCTCTATAAAATATCATATTTCAGGAAAAAATGTGCACATTATTTTTTCAAGCGGCTTACTTTTCTAAAATAGCCGGACGCACGAACGTATATCCGTCCACGTTGAGCGTGTATTCCGGAAAAATCACCGGCTTTGATAATAAGACAGGCCCTGTAGATGCTGCCAGGATCGTATCTTCACTTTTCGAGCCAGTGATTGAAGGATTCCAGGCAAAACCTTGATTTTCCTGCACAATTTCTGTACTCTTAAAGTTTACCTTGTAATCGCGTCCCACATAGCCAATTGAGCCGCCCTGGTGATGGAGTTGATACTCGTCCGCAAAACCGGTCTCCTTATAGGCTGCAATTCCCTTTTTAAAGGCTTCGACTGCGGGGGTTCCGGGAATAGTGTTCGCCATCAATACGCAGTCAATGTACACGTTGGCTGCGTATTTTTTCTGCAATTCTTCCGGAATTTTGCCAAACTGGACAAAGCGGGTAAGAGAGATGATCAAACCCCATTTACGAGCATTCACGCACAGCATAGCACGTTTTTCGATTTTGTGCTCTGTTGCAATCGGATGGCGAAACCTGGAAATACGATCATCCGCAGCGCAAAAGGTGGTGATAAAATCCAGGCGTTCGGCCCAGAGATGTTCGGCCAGCCTGCCGATAATTTCACATTCTTTGTCCCCTGGTTGAATGGTATGCGCGGTTGCTTCAATCGCTTTTGAGGTCAAATATCCGACTTGTTTATAACGTTCCACTTCCCAGGGCGTTAAAGCATAACGTAATGGATTAAATTCTTTGGCAATTTCCCGGGTTCCGGGAAACGGAGAATCACAACCGACGCGTCCGTTTTTCGTCAATTCTTTGACAAGCTGCTGTTCCTGCTCATCGTGCCAGGGATAGGATCGAACCTCATATCCCTGTTCCGGTAACCGTTCTTCCTGCTCCATACGCGGGGCTTCAATGTTATTGCACAACACATACTCCTTGTCAGTCGTAATCAAGATTGACGCCACGCCCATTTCAGTGGCAATTCCTACCAGGTTCAGGCCGCCGGCCGTTAACCACGAGAAATTGCACTGTTTGCGGAGTAAAATGCCATCTAACTTTAATTGCGCCATTAATCGCCGCACTTTTGCTTTTTTTCCCTGAATTTCTTCATGCTGTACCATGATGTAACTCCTTTTCCTATAATCCATCTCACGCAAAGACGCTAAGACGCAAAGCGATCACATGCTCATAATGAATCGCTCGTAGCCTCACCTTCAAGCAGAAGAACTCACTAAAGCGAGCACGACGAACCTATCAACAAATAGGTTGCTTTGCGTCTTTGCGTGAGAACAGACTTGGCGTTACGACAAGAGCGTCCGCACGATTTCCACGACTTTTTTCCCCAATTTACGATGCTGATCCAAATCAAAATGAATGCCATCAACATTGCTGGAGACGATCACGTCCGAAGTGTCCAGAAACGCGCAGCCCAGTTCTTGTGCGACTTGATGATAATATTTCCCGAGTTTTCGCGATTTCTCTTCAGAACCTTCAAACATCTCTGCAAATTCCGTCAGTTTGGCGACCGGTGGAGGCGCGAGCAACAGCACTTTCGGAGCCTGACCGTCCGAACCAGTTTCACTGCACTGCGCCATTGAGACCAACACGCTTGCGCCTTTAGCAATATCAAAGGCCGACAGGGAAAAGCGTTTTTTCAAATCATTGGTTCCCAACATGATAATCACCAGATCAAGCGGTTTATGGGATTCCAGGCAGGGAATCAAATACTCTTTGCCGTTTTTATAGCCCTCAATCGGATCATCCCAGACAGTGGTACGTCCATTTAAACCTTCTTCAATGACCAGGTAGTCTGCACCCAGGGTGTTTCGCAGCGCACCGGTCCAACGTTCGTCGCGTCCGTAACGTTCTTTCGTCGTCGGGTGGTAACCCCAGGTATTCGAATCGCCAAAACATACTATTGTTTTCATAGATTTGATCCTCCCATAAGTTTGTAGTAAACGCTGTGCTGTAAACCGAAAAAGCCTGTTCACAGTATACTTTTATCAGATTTTTGTCAAGCTTCTCAACAGTTCAAGGAAAATTTCACAATTTTTGAAAATTTCTATTGACAACTCCGGAAAAAATACCACTTTTTATGTTTAAGATATGAGTCGCTGTGATGTTTCGGGGGTGCCCTCAAGGCTGAGAAACAAACCCTTTGAACCTGATCTGGGTAATGCCAGCGTAGGAAGAACAGAAGCGGCCGACCAACGTGACTAACCGTGAAGTTTTCGGCTTGCAAGAGTGATTGTGATGCCGTAATGAAAGAGTCAGACGGTAAGTTGGCCTGTCGTGAGTATGTTCGCAAAGGGGATTCCCGCAAAGGGGATTCCCTTTTTTGTTTCTATAAACGATAAACACATGCGCGAGAAATAAGTTCGCGCGACATTAACAGGAGAGATGTGGTATGAAAAGATTATGTATCAGTTTGTTAGTCATTGTCATTACACTTAGTTCCTTTGGATGGAGCCTTGCTCAGGAGCCCGAAGAACTTGTCATCTATGCGTATGACAGTTTTATTTCCTGGGGACTGGCAGAGGCCACCATGTATAAATTCGAACAGGCCAATAATTGCAAAATCACACTGATCGCGGTTGGCGACGCCGGACAGGTCATGAACCGTGTCATTCTGGAAAAAGACTATCCGCAGGCCGATATTGTGGTCGGCATTGATAATAATTATCTGGCTAAAGCGATTGACTATGAGATTTTGGAACCGTACAGACCGAAAAATATTGATCTGATTCCTGAAGACCTTATTCTCGATCCGAGCTTTCATCTGACGCCTTTTGAGTATGGTTTTATCGCATTTGTCTATGATACGGAGGCGATTCAGGCGCCGCCCGCAAGCCTTGAAGCGTTGACCGACCCTCAATGGAAAGAAAAAATTATCCTGGAAGATCCCCGAACCTCAAGCCCGGGCGCAGCATTCCTGTTGTGGACAATTGCGGCCTTTGGAGAAGATCGCTATCTCGACTACTGGGAACGTCTGAAGCCTTCAATTCTGACCGTCACGAAAGGGTGGGATACGGCGTATGGCATGTTTACCAGCGGCGAAGCGCCGATCGTGCTGAGTTACGCCACTGATCCGGCCTATCATTTTGAAACCGAAAAGAGTCTGCGATACCAGGTCGTTCCGACTGAAGAAGGGTTTTATCGTCAAATCGAAGGGATGGGGATCGTCAAAGGCGCGAAACAACGAGAACTGGCTGAAAAATTTATTGACTTCATGCTCACCGAAGAATTTCAGCAAGAAATTCCCCTGACACAATGGGTTTTTCCGGTGAATCCGAACGTCAAACTGCCCGAATGTTTTCAATATGCGGCTAAACCAGAGAAAGTGCTCGTCCTTGATCCTGAATTGATCGAACAACATTACGACGCCTGGTTGAGGGCCTGGACTGAAGTCATGACAAGATAGGCAGGGCGAAGACATACGGTGGAAGGTAGAGGGTATTCCCGAACAGCGGCCACTGCTTTGGAACAAAAATCTTCGTATGAACCAACCCATAAAAGCATCAACCCCATGCTTTTATAAAAAATTATAGAGAATTCTTGACAAACTTATTTTTCAGAGACGTTATTGCCTATGTTGGGAGAAAGGGTGCAAAACGGATGAACTTATGTTTTACTATCAGGAGGAGTTTCATGAAAAAAGGGCGTTGTTTTACCGTGTGTGTCTTGTTGCTTGTAGTCGTACTTAGTGTTGTCCGGTTTTCAGAGCAGGCCAATGCTTTTGGCGCCAAAACCTTTATCGGGATTGGCACGGGTACGACTGGCGGATCATATTATCCGCTCGGAGGAACAATGGCAAAAATTTGGACTGACACGATCCCTGATGTGCAGGCGAGCGTGCAATCCACGGGCGGCACAATTCAGAATATCGAATTGATGGCTGAAGGGGAAGCAGAAGCTGGATTTACTGACACTAAATATGTGCTGGCATATAATGGGCAAGGTCCCTGGGAAGGTAAACCACAGACCTGGCTGCGCGGCCTGATTCCGCTCTATCCTGAACCGACGAATATCGTGGTTGCCAAAGATTCCGGCATCACCTCGCTGGAAGAGTTGAAAGCTAAACGTATCTCGATTGGCGCTGTGGGCAGCGGCACGCAGAGTACGGCCCGCGAACTGCTTGGCGTGTTGGGCATT
This sequence comes from Candidatus Vecturithrix sp., assembly GCA_040772385.1. Taxonomy (GTDB): domain Bacteria; phylum Moduliflexota; class Moduliflexia; order Moduliflexales; family Moduliflexaceae; genus Vecturithrix. Next base: position 3,529,904 of record JAXGYF010000001.1, read on the forward strand.
GACGCAGATAACGACATCAAAGCCTTTGCCCTGGGAACCGGAGAAACGGCAAAAGCCTTTCAGGATAAACAAATTGATGCGGCAATTCTGGTCGGCTCGCTGGGTATGTCCTCGGTTATTGAGTTGACGTCCTTAGATCTGGTTAAGTTTTTGGATGTCAGCGATGAATTGTTCGAAAAAATTTATGCGGTGAATAATACCTGGATCCGATTTGACATTCCGCAAAACTATTATCAAAATCAGCCTCAGCCGGTCAAAACTTATGCGGCCTTTAATATTCTCTCGGTACGTGACGACTTACCCGAAGATCTGGCGTATGAGATGACCAAACAGTTGTTCGAACACAAAGCCGATTTAGTCGAAGTTAGAAGCACTATGGAAAATATGACACTGGAAAATGTGGAGAAAATTGTGATTCCGATTCATCCCGGCGCGCTCAAATATTATCAGGAAGTTGGAGCAAAATTGCCGCCTCAGCACCAATAAAAATGCTGGCAAGCCGGAAAATCGAAGGGCAAGCTACAAGCTTGCCCTTCGCTGTTAGAGCCAATTTGGCAATTGAGCATTGCCGATTATCGGCTGAAATTCAGGTTCGTAGTAGCCGCTTCAGCGATGTTCCTGAGTATCATTACGCTAAAGCGTTCATGATAAACGTAGATTCACATTGGAGAAGACAACATGGAACCCACGCCACTTATTCCGAATGGAGCCGTAGACCCAAAAGCCACAGAAGAGATTATTAAAAAATATGATAGCGAGGCGCGTTTTCGACAACTCTCAGGATGGCAGGCAAGGGTAGTCAGCGTCTGGCTGATCCTGATGTCTTTATTTCATTTATATGCTTCGAGTATTGGTCTTTTAACAACCAATATCCAGCGCACTATTCACCTGATGTTTGCCATGGTGCCGATTTTCCTGCTCTATCCGGCCTGGAAGCGTTCCCCCAGGTATCGCTTTTCAAGCGTGGACGTGTTGCTCGCTGGCGCCAGTTTTGTCGTCAATATGTATCTGGTGCTGTATTTTGATAATATTGTCGAACGCGGCGCGAAAGTGACAGGGTTGGAATATTGGTTCGGGATTCTGGCGATTCTGCTGGTTCTTGAAGCCGGCCGACGTGTGTTAGGCAAAAGCCTGCCGTTGTTAGCGATTTTTTTTCTTTGCTATTGTTTTTTAGGCCGTTATTTCCCCGGTTCTTTTGCGCACCGAGGCTTTACCCTGAAACGGGTTGTACAGCATATCTACCTGGTGCCTGAAGGGATTTACGGTGTGGCATTAGGAGTATCCGCGACTTTCGTGTTTTTGTTCATCCTGTTCGGCGCGTTTTTGAATGAAACCGGCGGCGCAAAATTTTTTAACGACCTGGCCCTGGGCGCGGCTGGCACCATGCCCGGAGGGCCTGCGAAAGTCTCCATTTTTGCCAGTGGTCTCTTAGGCACGATTAACGGCAGTTCCATCGCCAACACCGCTACAACCGGAGCATTTACGATTCCTTTAATGAAAAAGGTCGGCTACAAACCTCATTTCGCCGGAGCTGTTGAGGCCGCCGCCTCAACCGGAGGGCAGATTATGCCGCCGGTCATGGGCGCAGCCGCCTTTATCATGGCGGAGTTTCTATCCGTGCCTTATACCACGATTATTATGGCCGCCATTATTCCAGCGATTTTGTATTATTTCTGTATTTTCATGAGTGTTCACTTTGTCGCTAAGAAAGAGGGCTTGCAAGGTTTATCGCGTGACATGCTGCCCAACGTCAAACAGGTTGTGATCGGTCGTGGACACCTGGTGCTGCCCTTATTAGTGATTATTTTTCTGCTTATCCGTAAATATACGCCGGTCTTTGCTGCATTCTGGGGGACAATTAGTGTGATTGCCGTCAGTTATCTGCGGCAGGAAACGCGCATGAGCTTCCGAAAATTGCTGGTCGCTTTGGAGTTTGGCGCACGTTCGGCCTTAGGTGTGGCGATTGCCTGCGCAGTTGTAGGGTTTGTCATCGGCACATCATCGTTGACCGGTCTGGGACTGACAATTTCCAATAATCTGGTGGAACTGGCGGGCGGCAGGTTATTTTTAACTCTGGTCTATGCTATGATCGGCTGTCTGGTGCTCGGCATGGGCTTACCTACGACGGCCAATTATATCGTGACTTCAACCATTATTGCTCCGGCTTTAGGGCGTTTAGGAGTACTCCCCATTGCAGCGCACATGTTTGTTTTCTATTTTGGCATCATGGCTGACGTGACCCCGCCGGTCTGTCTGGCCGCCTTTACCGGAGCTGGGATCGCGGGCGCGAACCCCACAAAAACCGGATTGACCGCTACTAAGCTTTCGATTGCGGCCTTTATTCTGCCCTATATTTTTGTGTACCAACCCCAATTACTGTTAGAAAATGTGACTTTTTTCAGTATTCTCCCGATCCTGTTTACTGCCATCATCGGAATTCTTTCGGTCGCCGGCGCCACAATGGGTTTTGTATCTCTGCCCGCCACGCTGCCGGAACGATTGGCTCTTTTTGTCGGGGGAATCATGCTGCTCATTCCTGATTTCCGTACGGATATTCTGGGGTTAGTCATCTTTTTTGTCGTGGTCGGCCTGCAATATTTGCGCTGGAAAACACAAAAAAGCCAGATTACTTGAATTGCGCTGCTCATCTTCTCCGCCTATTCTTCAATTCGTTGCAGGTTTTTACTGGTGTACCTGCTGGTATGCGTCCAGAATTTTACGAGCGGTTTGATCCCAGGAAAAACGCCGCGCATATTCAGACGCGTTTTGGCGCAGTGCCGCCCGTTTCTCGGTGTTTGTCAAGCCTGCGTACATGGCGGCGGCTATGGCGTGATCATGATATGGATCGAACAGGAAGCCCGCGTCGCCCAGAATTTCCGGGAAAGCAGAGGTATCGGATGCTGCGACCGGTATGCCGCAGGCCAGAGCTTGTGCGGCTGGCAGACTGAAACTTTCATATAACGATGGACACACAACCAGACTCGCCGCTTGATAGAGGCAGGGCAGGTCTTGCTCCGGAATCTCGGGCAGCAGAATGGCTGCGAAACTCAGGTCACGTTCCCGGATCAAAGACAACACCTGTTCACGCTGTACTGGATTGTTTAAGCCGGCCAACGCCAATACAGGCGCATGCGGCAGAGCCTGGCGTAACAGCGTGTAGGCGTTGAGCAAGCGTTCAAGGTTCTTACGTCGGTTCTCATAACCGCTATCATACAGAATATATTCTTGTGGAATCTGAAAGGTGTGCAGAAACCGGGTAAGCTGCAGCGGTGTGCATTGCCGGGTAAACATCTCTGGTATGCCGGAAGGCGCAATCACAATACGTTCTTCGGGAAAGCGCAGCCAGTGCATAATTTCCTGTTTCACTGAATGAGAGATAGCAATAATCGCGTTGGCATGGCGCAGGCGGCGAAATTTGGTCGAATAGGTCAAACCCTGACGAGCGATCCCGTTAGGAGGCGGGCCAATTTCAGGAAACTTTAACGGACTGAGATCATACACGGTGGCGACCACCCGGTGTTTTCCAAAGGGTGACGGAGGAATCGTACGCTCGCACTCAGCTAAACTGTTGTAATGATACACATCAATATCTTTTTTGATCAGCGCGGTCGGCAAGTGCACAGTATCCCAACTCCACCACCAGCGCCCCGAACACTGTTTGCGAGCCAGGTAGTGCTTTTTCCAGGTGACCGGTGGGACACCGGGCGTAATGAGGGACGCGGTATTATTCAGCAAAAACGTATATTCATTGTCGCCGTCAATCTGGCTTAGGTGTTGGACAACATTGCGCAGATATCCGCCGAGTCCGTTGGAAGAGGATGCCGTTTGTAGCGGTTGAATATCTATCGCAATGCGCATAATACGTTTTCTCCGGTGTAAATTATGTTCCTAGTGCTCGCTTCAGTGAGTTCTTCCGCCTGAAGGCGGAACTACGAACGCATCATCTTTGTTATTTTCGCGTCATTCGATGACCCCATCGGTCAGAGCCGCACAGACGTTGCACAGCAATTGCACGGTCGGCGTAATATGGCGTAATTCCAGATATTCGTCCACGCTATGCGCGCGTCCGCCCTGCGGCCCCAGAGCGTCAATCGTCGGAACACCCAGAGAGGCAGTAAAATTACCGTCAGAGCCTCCGCCTGAAGCGATCCAGTTCATGGCAAGTCCTAATCCTGTTCCAATTTTAGCGATCTGATCCCATAATGTCAGGGTTGCGGGCGAAGGGACCATGGGCGGCCGGTTCACGCCGCCGCTGACCTCGATCCGCACGCCTGGCACGGTTGCCTGCTGCGGAAGCTCGGCAAACAAGGCTTCAATCCGGCGAACTTCCTCAGGATCCGCAATCCGGATGTCAACACAGGCCATCGCATAGTCGGGAATTACGTTCGTTTTGGTCCCTCCGGACGCAACGGTAACATTGACGGTCGTGCCTTTTTCAGGGTCGCCGAAACTGCTGATTTTGAGAATCTGATGCGCCAGTTCCACCACTGCGTTTACGCCTTTTTCCGGTTCTACTCCAGCGTGAGCAGCCTTGCCGCGACAGGTAAGCTGGTAAAATCCGACACCTTTGCGTTGCAGCACATAATCGCCCGTAGCCCGGCACGGTTCGAGCACGAAGACCCGTTTACTCCGCTGTGCCAGACGCTCAATCCAGGGGCGAGAAGCCAGAGAGCCGATTTCTTCATCGCTATTAAAAGCCATACAGATAGCGAGTTTTTCGGAAATCCCAAATTTTTCAAGCGTTTCAGCCGTGTGCAGCGCCGCGACCAGCCCGGCTTTCATATCCGCCACCCCAGGCCCAGTCGCGCGGCCATTCACCAGGCTAAACGGTCGTTCCTGCGCTGTTCCGACGGGAAATACCGTATCAAGATGGCCTAAACATAACACATCATATTGTCTTTGAAAAGTGTCTGGATCTACATTGGAATTTTGCAAGCACGAGCCAAAACCTTCAAGAAACTGCTGTGTTTTGACGTACCATCCTAATGCGGAAAAGCGACGTTCAAAAAAAGTCGCAACCTGCGCTAAACCAGGCAGATGATCGCTGGCGCTGTCGATATTCACGACAGTTTCCAGATCTTGCAAAAATTGATTATAGCGGGTTGCAATATACGCGTTCATTTGATCCTCCCTTGAAAAGAGAATTTTCATGTGCCGTGGTGTGTTTGTCAAAACACATGAATGGCTCGTTAAATGTTCTTGAGTGTATCCATATTTGAAAAAAGAAGACAAGAAAAAACAATCGCTTTTTATCATTAATCTGAGTTCGGGAGAAGCTCTGACCTGAAATCGCTGATGAGATGGGCGTGTTGAGCCAGCACCACGATTTACCTTTCTCTGAAAGCCCTTCTCAATTTCCCTGTAAGCGGGGGGGGGGCAAAGGGAACTGCGTAACATGAGTTATCTACTCACATCATGATGAGAGATCGTCTGTGGTCAAAGAAAAGGCGCGGAAGAGGAGAATTGGTTGTTGCAATATTGTATCGCCTAGGGCGGAAAGATGAATTAAATAGTTACGAAAAATCAAGGAAAACTCTTGACATGAAAGCGTAAGAGCCTTATTCCTTTGAATGAGGCTTTGTGATGCAAAACTCTCACAGCAGTATGTGTCATGTAGGAACATCGCAACATTTTTCAAAGGAGGGTATATTTTATGACCTGGAAAACACTCGTGATCGGATTCTTGATCGTTATTCTGTTTGCTCCGGCCTATGCCCAGGCAGTAGTAGAAATTGAGTTTTGGCAATATTTTTATGAATCCAAGAAACTGTTAGTTGACGATCTGATTAAGGAATTTGAAGCGGAAAATCCGGATATTAAGGTGATTCACCAGACCTTTCCGTATGATTCCTTTATCCAGAAAGTGGCGACGACCGTGCCGGCCGGCCGCGGACCGGATGTGGTGACGCTGTATTACGGCTGGTTCCCGACCTGGATCACTTCCGGCTGGCTGCAGCCGCTGCCAGAGGATAAAATTTCATACCAGGAAATTGAAGAGGAATTTTTCCCGATGGTGCAATCGGCCAAATTTGCCGGGAAATATTACGGCATTCCGACCGCAGTCCGCACCCTGGCGCTGCTCTGGAACAAAGACCTGTTTCAACAGGCCGGTTTAGACCCGGAAAAACCGCCGACGAATTGGGATGAGTTTGTTGAATACGCCAAAGCCACGACCAAACGCGACGCCTCCGGGCAACTGGAAGTGGCCGGTTATGCGTTTAATGTGCTGGGCCAGGATCATCACTGGTTTAGAGAATGTCTGCTGCGCCAGAATAATGCGCCCACGATGTCGGAGGATGGCAAAACCGTGCTCTGGAATTCCACGCCTGAAGGCTATGAAGCCTGGCAATGGTTTGTGGATCTGGTCAAAACCCATCGCGTCGGCGATCTTTCCTTCTTCCCGGATAATCCGTTTACGCCGTTTGAACTGGGACGGGCGGCGATGTTAGTTGACGGCTCCTTCCGAGTCGCGGCGCTGAAAAAAGCAATGGCCGAAAAAGGGTTGAACGCCGGCGTTGCGGTGCTGCCTGCGCAAAAATCTCCGGCCACCTTTGCCTCCTACTGGGTGCATGGTATCACCAAAAACGCCCAGGGGGAGAAACTGGAAGCGTCCATCAAATTCTTGCAATTTCTGACCAGTGCAAAAACCATGAAAGTTTGGTTGGAAAAGGTGGGAGAACTTCCGGCGCGTAAAGCCTTGCTCGATGATGCCGTCATTACGGAAGACCCGATTATCGGTCCCTTTGTGCAACAACTGCCCTATGCGTATGCGACGTTCTTCATTGACGAAAAAATCAATCGCGAGGCGATTCAAGCGGCAGTGGAAGCGGTTGTGTTAAAAAACGAAGATCCGAAAGCCGCTCTGGATGCGGCGGTCGAAAAAGTCAATGCGGTCCGGACGGAATTCTTTGGCAAACACCCGGAACTTATTCAATAAGTATCGGGTTGAGTTCTTTAAAAACCGGGTTTCTTCAAGAAACCCGGTTTTTTGCCTGAAAATTTATGACACTTTCCCTCGAAGCTCGCAAACGTGTATGGGCCTATATTTTTATTACAGTGCCCGTGATCTATTTTTTGATTGTCCGAATCTTTCCCATGTTCTATGCCTTTAACATCAGTATCCGTGAGTGGAATATTCTTTCCCCTGCCAAGCCCTTTGTAGGGTTGAAAAATTTTCAGATTCTCTTTGCTGATCCCATGTTCTGGAAGGCCCTGCGAAATACGTTTCTCTATACCCTGATCATCGTTCCCGGCGGATTAATTTTAGGGCTGGCGATTGCCTTGATGTTAAATAATATTACCCGGCTTATCGTCTTTTTTCGCGTCCTCTATTTCGCGCCCTTTGTGACCTCGCTGGTGGCGATCAGTTTTATCTGGAAGTGGATGTATGATCCCACCTTTGGCTTTTTTAATACAATCTTGAAAACCTTTGGCCTTCCGGCTCAGAATTTTTTGCAAGACCCGCATCAGGTCTTGCCGGCGATTGCGGTGATGACGATTTGGCAGGGCTTAGGCTTTCAAATCATTATTTTCCTGGCCGGCTTACGCGCGATTCCTGACATGTATTATGAGGCGGCCAAAATTGACGGCGCTGGTTCCTGGCAGCTCTTTCGTCATATCACGATTCCACTCTTAAATCCAACTATCGTGTTTTTGGTGATTACCTCACTCATTCAATCCCTGCGCATCTTTACGCAGGCCTTTAATATGACCTTTCCGAACGTCGGCGGTCCCCTGCAAAACGCCACAACCCTGGTGCTGGAATTGTACCAGGAAGCCTTTCACCATTTTAAGATGGGCTACGCCTCGGCCATCACCGTGGTGCTGTTTTGTATTATTTTAGTCATTACGCTTTTCCAACTCAAGGTTCTTTCGAAAAAGGTGGAATATTAGAAAGTTCTCATTAGTTGCCAGACTTTTTCGCTGTAGGCGATGAAGTATTGTAGAAATAAAAGCTTCCCCATTGAATTCGCCGTAGACGATCTATACAGCCACGCGGTAAAAGAGGAGGAAACGAATAGGCCATTGCTACTGTCTCCTGGCGATCAATCGCCAGTCTCAAAGCTGAAGGACGCTGAAGCGCCCTGCGGAATCGGGGAGCAGGCTTGAGCCTGCTTCAGCTTTGAGACCGGCCATTTATGGCTGGCGGACTTAAACAGTTTATGAGAAAGCCTTTCAAAACAGTATTGATTTACGCGGCTTTAGCGCTGGGCGGGATCATCATGGTGTTTCCCTTTATCTGGATGCTCCTGACTTCGTTTAAGGATTATTACGAGATCATTGATATGGCCTCCTCGTTTTTTCCGCGCGAACCCACGTTGAAGAACTATCAAAAAGTTCTTTCAACCGCGATGTTTGGACGCTGGTTTTTGAACAGCCTGTTTGTGGCATCCTTAGAAACCACCAGCGTCTGTTTTTTGAGCGCGCTGGTGGGCTTTACGCTCGCCAAATACCGTTTTCCGGGGCAGAATCTCATTTTTTTCATGATCCTGAGCACCTTGATGATTCCCACGGAAATGCTGGTGATTCCCTGGTACCTGATGGCTTCGAAAATCGGACTGATTGATACCTACTGGGGCGTCTGGTTTCCGAGCGTTATCACCGGGTTTGGCGTGTTTCTGATGCGGCAGTTTATGCGCGGCGTGCCGGATGATCTGATTGATGCAGCCCGCATTGACGGTTTGCACGAATTCGGTATTTTTTTGCGAGTCGCTCTGCCGCTGGTGAAATCCGCCATCGCCGCCCTGGGCATTTTCACCTTTATCGGCAATTGGGGCGCGTTTCTGTGGCCGTTAATTATTATAGACAGCACGAAGATGCGCACGCTGCCGCTCGGATTAGCCTTTTTTTCAGGAGAAGCCGGAGTACAATGGGATATGATCATGACCGGGGCCAGCATCGCGACTGTGCCGGTCTTAATCGTATTTATCATCTTTCAAAAACATATCATTAAAGGTGTGGCCTTAGCCGGACTCAAAGGATGATCTTACAAGCCAAATATGAAGAATTGCAGCAGATTTTACGCGCGATGGGGTCGGCGCTCGCGGCGTTTTCGGGCGGGGTTGACAGCACCTTGCTCGTCAAAGCTGCGCATGACGCCCTGGGCGAGCGTGTTCAGGCTGTCACTGCCTGGTCCGAACGCGCTCATGAATTGGATGAGCAAGAATTGAAACAGTTGATCACATCTCTGGGCATTCGACATCACCTTATCAGATACGATGAAATGGAGATCCCTCATTTTCGGGAGAACCCGCCGGAACGCTGCTATTATTGCAAACGCTGGCTGTTTGAACGCTTCACGCAGCTTGCCAGAGAATGCGGCTTGCAAGTCGTGGTGGATGGGTCAAATCGGGATGATATGGACGATTTCAGGCCGGGCATGCGCGCGCTCAAAGAATTTGGGGTTCGCAGTCCGCTGCGTGAAGCGGGGCTGACGAAACAGGAGATTCGCGCGCTTTCACAGACAATGGCCTTACCTACCTGGAATAAGCCTGCCATGCCCTGTCTGGCGACGCGCGTGCCCTATTATACGGAGATCACGCCGGAAGTGCTGCGCAAAGTGCAGGCCGGCGAAGCCTGTCTCAAACAGTTTGGGTTCCGGGAGTTCCGGGTGCGGCACCACGACACGATCGCTCGTATCGAACTGCCGCGTCCAGACATGCTGAGGGTATTCACGGAGCAATTGGATCAACCCATTATCGCCCATTTCAAAGAAATCGGCTATACCTATATTACGCTGGATTTACAAGGCTTTCGCAGCGGCAGCCTGAATGAGGTCTTGTGAATCCACGCGCATGAATGAATAATAGACATTATCACAAATAAGGCGGCGAAACCGTGAATTTCCCTCGTGTGGGAGGGAAGGGGTGGGTTGCCGAAGTTGGCGGCCTGCTCATATTAGGAATCCACCACTGACCCCTCCCAGGCAATACTGTTGACTTAAGCCCTGGGCATCAATGCCCAGTCTCAAAGCTGAAGCAGGCTTTAGCCTGCTGCTGAATTCCGCAGGACGTTTCTGCCTGTACGTTGCCCCTGTCTGCACAGGCAGAAGCAGACAGGTCAGCGTCCTTCAGCTTTGAGACTGGCGATTGATCGCCAGAGGATACAAGATGAATATCGCTCAATTGCAACGTTTACTCACAGAGGTGCGCGAACAGAAACTTGAGGTTGACGTGGCCCTGGAACAGTTGAAAGATTTGCCCTATCAGGATTTGGGATTTGCCAAACTCGATACGCACCGCCATCTGCGCCTCGGCGTGCCCGAAGTGATTTTCTGTCAGGGCAAAGCCCTGGAACATATTGCGGCGATTGCCGAACGTCTGGCGCAGGATAACCGCAATATTCTTGCGACCCGCGCCAGCCGCGAAGTATTCGAAACGATTCGAGCCGTTGTAGCTCAGGCTGACTATTATGAGCTTGCGCGAATCGTGGTTGTCCATCCTGTGGATTTGCCTGAAAAAATCGGACGCATCGCGGTCGTGTGCGCTGGCACGGCCGATATTCCGGTAGCAGAAGAAGCGGCGGTCGTGGCCGAGACCCTGGGCAGCCAGGTGGAAAAATTTTACGATGTGGGCGTGGCCGGCATTCATCGCCTGCTGGATCAGCGGCAGAAGATTGCAAGCGCCAATGTAGTGATTACCGTCGCCGGCATGGAAGGCGCGCTGGCCAGCGTGGTCGGCGGTCTGGTGGATAAACCGGTGATCGCTGTCCCGACCAGCGTGGGCTATGGCGCAAGTTTTCACGGCCTGTCCGCGCTGCTCACCATGCTCAACAGCTGCGCGCCCGGAGTATCAGTCGTCAATATTGACAATGGCTTTGGGGCCGGCTACCAGGCGCACCTGATTAATCAACTCTGCGCGAAAAAGTCCTGAACCCCCGGAGTGCGAAAGCTCTGCTTTTGCAGCGAAAGCAGAGCTTTCGCACTCCAGTCACGTCCGCTCTTTCTTTCTGGCGACCAACACCAGATTGGGGGATGAAAGCTCTTCAAAGGGTTGAAAGGTCATCGTGCCGTAATATTCAAATTCCCCGAATCCTTGCTTTGCCAGCGCAGATTCCAGTTCATCTTTCTGGTATGGGTACAACGGTGTGCTATTCAAGGTATGCACAGGCGACCGATTCTGCCAGCCAATGCTGAGCACATTGAATCTGATCCGATCGGAGTAAAAATCGTAAAATCGAACAAATTCCGTTGTTCCCTGGCGATGAATGCCGATAATGCGCTGTTGTTCAGCGAGAATACGATGATAATTCAGCAATTGGAGCACAACAATTCCGCCAGGAGATAACAATCTGCAAAAACTCTTAATCGCCGAGAGAAGCGCGGTGTGATTTAAAAGATGGGGCAGCGAATTTCCCAGACAGAACACTGCGTCATATTCTCCCTGAATCTTGAATCGCGCCTCTTCCATCGAAGAGTGGATCCACGTCGTTTCAACGCCTATTTCCAGGGCATGAACGCGCGCCATTTCCAACATCCTCTCTGAAATATCCGCGCCAACAGTTTGGATCCCCAATTGAGACAAAATAATCGCATGAAGACCGGTTCCGCAGGCAATATCAGCCACCGAACGGAATTGATAGCGTTCAATCCAGGCCTTCAGCATGGCCGTTTCATCCGCTATCCGTTCCTGAAACCGAGTCATTGTGTCATAATACCCGGCAATCTCTTCGTAAAATCCCATCTTTCGATCTCATTATTTCAGGGTTGAAAAAGCCGAATTGACAAGCGACGCAAGTTTATTTGGATGGCAAACGCGTCACTTTTGACGCATAATCATTTTTGAGATGAGGCATCATATTCGGTGATATATTGGTTACATGTTTTCAAATGCCTTTCCCGCGTTGTCAAGAAAATTTCTGAAAAAATACGATGTGATTGAAGCGAACGGATCTGCGTTGTTTCGGGAATTAACGTGAGTTCGGGAGAAACCCTTTCAGCGGTTTCGTGAGAGGCAAAACCGCTGAAGCGATTGGCAGGTGGCCTCCTATCCCGCGAACGCACTCCGATAAATCGGGGTGCTGACTCAAAAAATCTTATCCCGAAATCATGCTAATTAAACGGAGTACCCGAAACAACGCGAATCTTACAGCATACCTATGGCCGCCAACTGGCGTAATTCGGATGATCCGGCGTGATCGGCAAAGTCACAACCTGACCGGTTTGCGCGGAACAATAGATGGCGGTGATCAGTTCTAAAGAAGCGCGGGCGTCAGCGAGCGTGACCGGGAGTTCCGCATCGTGTTGGAGCGCTTCATAAAACAGGGCAAATTGCCTGACAAACTTCTCGGGTTGCTGCGTAAAGCGTGCCAGCGTGTCATTGATTCGTTCAGTTATCTCAGGTGTATCGCCGATAAAACTCCAGGGATCGCAGGTATTGCGATAGGCTTCGTAATTGCTTTCCGCCGTGAAGCCCTGGAAACAAAAGCGATGGCGGGTAATTTCAAACGCAGAGCCGGTGGTAACAGCTAAGGATGCGAGCGAGCCGTCGGCCATTTCTAGCGAGGCGCACACGCAATCTTCAGTTTCAATCGGGTTGACTTTCGTGGCCGTACGGGCAAATACGCTTTTGGTAGGGCCAAGTACGTAATACAGGATGTCATGGGCATGAATTGCCAGGGTCACCAACGCGCCGCCCAATTCAGTTGCCCATTTTCCGCGCCAGGGCACGGCATAATAAGCCGGCCTGCGTCTCCACGCCGTTTCGACCGTCGTCAAATAGGCCGGACCTGCGAGTCCCTGCTCAATTAAATATTTTAACTTCTGAACGCCATGCCCGAAGCGGTATTGAAAAATTGGCATGACTCGCTTCCCTGAACGGGACTCAGCTGCAAGCAGTTGGTCAATTTCTTGCAGCGATCCGGCTGCCGGCTTTTCACAGATCACATGTTTCCCCGCTTGTAACGCCTCTAAAGTCTGCGAAGCGTGTAAGTACGAAGGAGTGGAAATATCAATCAGATCGAGGTCGTCCCTCTGGCACAGTGCGGAAAAGTCTGTGAGAACCTGAGGAATCTGATAGTGGTCAGCCATGTCACGGACTTTGTATGCATCAATATCGCATAGCGCTGCAACCTCGAATTGTTCGGGTAATTCACGATAGGCGTCAATATGCTGAGCGCCGATGCCGACGCCTGCGACGCCAACGCGTAAGGTATTATTCATTTTAAAGATCTCCGAGCCTTTGAGCCTGGGATTCAGCCTGTAACGCCAGTTCAGAGGCCAGGAAACCGTGATGGTGAGACATTGCGGTTTCTGTTCGGTGCAGAATATCCTTCAGTAAATCCCTGCCATAGGGCAAATCTACAGTATTACAGTCAAAATAACGGGTCTCCTTGTGGTCAACCAGGAACAGGTGATTTTCGCCCGGACGGCCGGCGACATCGCAATATTTGCGCAATTCGATGTAGCCCTCGGTGCCGAGAATTGTCAGGCGACCGTCGCCCCAGGTGTTCAGGCCGTCGGGAGTGTACCAATCAACGCGGATATAGCCAGTACCGCCGTTTCCACGGACCAAGACTTCGCCGAAGTCCTCTAATTCGGGATATTGCGGATACTTATAGTTCGCCGTATGCGCGGCGACAACCTCAGCCTCAGTGGAATTGGTAAAAAAAAGAAACTGATCGAACTGGTGCGATGCAATATCCGTGAGGATTCCGCCATATTGCTGGCGCCGGAAAAACCAGTCAGGACGCTCCGTCAGTCTGATGCGGTGCGGTCCAAGTCCGACGGTCTGGACAACTTTGCCAATCGCACCAGCCTTGACAAGTTCACCAGCTTTGACGGAGGCTCTGTTTTCAAAACGTTCGCTGAAGCAGATCGAATAGATGCGTCCGGTTTGGGCCTGAACCTTGCGTACCTCCGTCAATTGTTCCAGGGTAGTGAAACCGGGTTTGTCGCTCATAAAGTCTTTGTTGTGGCGCATGACCCGGATGCCAAGGGGTGCGCGTTCGCACGGAATCGCGGCGCTCACAATCAGGTGAATGGAGGGATCTTCTAAAATCGCCTCCATACTCTGCGCCTGTCGAGCCTGGGGGTAGTTCGGCGCAAATTGCGCAATCAGTTCCGGCTCTTTGGCGTAAAACGAGACAAATTCGGCCCCTGCTCGCAATAACAGATTGACCTGGCCATAAATATGGTTGTGATTCAGGCCAATCACCGCAAAACGGATTGTCGGGTGTGTCATTTTTTCTCCTTTTTTGCCCTGAAAGGGCAGCGGAATAGAGCCAGAGGATTCATCCTCTGGGCACCAGCCCCCAATTTTCCGCCCTGAAAGGGCGGCGGAATGTCTCACGCCGGGCGCCCTGCGCACCCCATCGCCCCTTCAGGGCGAGGAGAGGGAGATGTCCCCCGCTCCAGAGGTTGAAACCTCTGGCTCTATTCCTCTGCCCTTTCAGGGCAAAATCCCTCGTTTGATGCTTCCCACAACCTTCCATATAGTAATTATATTGCTGGACGCCCCATAAACTCAGATCCCATAAATTTTTCGTTTGCGGCGAGCAGTTCGTCAAGCATTGGCCCGGCTGTTTCAGGATCGCGCACTAATGGATCGGTTGTTAAGGCAGCCAGGGCAGGTTCACGTCTGCCACCAGTTAAGGCGGCTTCAACAATCAGTTCCTGACGGGCGACGTGCGGGGCAACCGCACTATATGCCGGATACGGAAGCGGACCTACGGACAAAGGATGTACTCCCAGATTGTTGATATGAGCCAGGCATTCGACCGTTGCCTCACGTGGTAAATTGTCAATCTGTCCTTTGTTGGGAACGTTCACAATAAATTGTCCGGGCGTTCCTCCGCTTAAAGCGGCCATGACGGACGCCATCTGTTCATGCGACATCTGAAATTTTTCCGTGGCCCCGCCAAGAAAGCCTTCAATCCGTTTACGGCGCTGGCGCGCTAATTCCTCACGATGATCCACAGTAGTTAAGACCACCCCATAGCGATCGCCGTGGTGAGTCTCTTCAGCCAACATTCCTGGGAAAAATTCGGCGACATGCCGGTCGCCGGAACCGAATAAAATGCCGAGTTTCTCGAATAACGAGAATTTCACGGCCAGACGATCCTTAAAAATATCGCTGATGTCCGGAATATGTTCCTGCGTAAATTTAAACACACCATGTTCTGCTAACCAGGAGCGCAGCAGCGAGAAGCCATCCTTGCCGTTCACACGAAAATTCAAAATAATCGGCAGGTGATTGATGCCGGCCACCTCACATGTAATCGCCTCTTTTGCAACATTGAACAGGGGTGCCAGATGGCGCTGACGGAAAATATCAACTTCGTGACACAATCCGATTGTCCGAATGTGCGTGGCGCGAGTTACGCCGCGGCAAATCGTCGTCATTGGATTTGTGAGATTGAGCAGCCAGGCTTTGGGGCATAATTGTTCCATTTCGCGGGCGATCTGCACGGCAAAGGGAATGTGGCGCAAGCCGCGCGCTAATCCTCCCGGTCCTACAGTGTCGCCGACGGATTGGGAAATTCCGTAGCGTGCCGGAATGTCCAGATCGTAATGCATTGCCGGAAGGCCGCCGATCGAGACGCATAAAATGACAAAATCCGCATCGCGCAGAGCTTCGCCGCGATTAAGGGCCGCGCTAATCGTCAGATTGCTATTCAATTGCGAGACCACCCGTTTGCTGGCGCGCGTGAGAAGCTCCAACGCTTGCGCATCAATATCGTGCAGGACCAGATTTGCGCCGGCCAATGCAGGCGTCAGGGCCATATCAGCTACCAGCATCGGCGTCCATTGCACACTTCCGCCGCCAATAAATGCAATTTTCATAATATTCTCCTTTAGCCCTACCCCGGACCTCATACCGTTGACCTCTGGCGATCAATCGCCAGTCTCAAAGCTGAAGCAGGCTAAAGCCCGCTAAAAGCTGACAAACAGGACGCTTTAGCGTCCTTCAGCTTTGAGACCGGCCATTGATGACTGGGCTTAAGTCAACAACATTGGGGCCGGGGGGTGGGGTTAAAAACTCTCAAAATTATTAATATTCATTAGAGATTATCGGAAATAGAACACTGATGTGACTAACTGAACGGATTTTCACTGATTTTTCGGGCAGAGTGACATGTGATCCCTACCGCCATCATGGTCAGGAATCATCCCTTGAATTCGTCTTTCTATCAGTGCACATCAGCCCCATCAGTCCTATCAGTGTTCTATTTCCGATAATCTCTATTTATCCTTTTAATCCGCTTGTGCTAATGCCTTCCACGATATACTTTTGAAAGAGCACAAAAATGACGAAGACCGGCACAAGCGAGAGGCTTGACATGGCAAAAATCGCGCCCCAATCAGTGGCCGACGAAGGATCGGCGTAGGTGCGCAGGGCCATGGAAATGGTGTATAATTTCGGATCGTTCAAATAGATCAGGGGCGTCATAAAATCTTCCCAGGTCCAGTAAAAAGCAAAAATTGCGGCTGTAATCAACGCCGGTTGAATGAGCGGCAGGATAATTTTAAAGAAAATTCCGGACATACTGCACCCATCAATTTCGGCCGCTTCATCTAGCTCTCTTGGGATTCCTCGAATAAACTGTACTATCAGAAAAATGAAAAAGGGATGTCCGAAAAATTTTGGAATTAATAATGGTTTAAAGCTATTCAGCCAGCCCAGTTTGCTAAACATAATATACTGAGGAATCAGCAAGACCTGGGGCGGCAGCATGATTGTCAGCAGCATGACCGTAAACCAGAATCTTCGCCCCAAAAAATCTATTCTGGCAAAGGCATACGCGATAAATGCCGACGAAACCACTGACGCAATCGTGGTCACGCCGGCATAGACAAAAGAATTTTTAAAAAAGGTCGCAAAGGTGATGCCGCCAAACCCTCGCCAGCCATTGACATAATTTTTGAATGTCAGATTTTTGGGGATGAGTGACGCGGCCTGAGTCCAAATTTCATCGGCCCCCTTTAACGAACTGGCAAAGAGCCAGAGGATGGGGTATATCATGATGAAGCCGAGCAGGCCGACCGAAAGATGATACAATCCTGTACGTATCCATTTTTTTCGAGATTGCGAGGACTTATAGGCAAACGAATGCGTTGCGGCAAGATCGCCCATGGAAAATTATTCCCCTCCTTTTGATTCATAAAATACCCAGTATTGCGATGATTTAAAGATAAGAGCCGTAAAAAAGGCAATAATCAGTAATAAAATCCACGCCATGGCCGAGCCATACCCCATCTGAAACGTCTCAAAAGCGCGGCGATACAGATAGAGCGAATATAACAGGGTGGTATCCAGCGGCGCGCCGGTCCCACTTGTGACAATAAAGGCCTGTGTAAACACCATAAAACCCGCAATAATCTGCATCACCAGATTGAATAAGATGACAGGGGTGAGCATCGGAATCGTCACATGGGAAAATCGCGACCATCGTCCGGCGCCGTCAATTGAAGCGGATTCATACAATTCGGTCGGAATTTGCTTTAATCCGGCCAGAAAAATCAGCATCGGCGAGCCAAATTGCCAGGCTGCCAGCAGAATCAAGGTCCAGATCGCTGTTCTGGGGTCTCCTAACCATGACAGGCCAGGAATGCCAAAGAGGGCGAGCAAGAAATTGATCAACCCATCCGGGCCAAAAATTTCGCGCCACATTACAGCGACCGCGACGCTGCCCCCGACAATGGAAGGCGCGTAATACATCGCCCGATATGTCGGTACCAGCCTCCGGCCGGTATTCAAGAGCATCGCAACGATCAGGGCAAACACCAGGCGTAATGGGATCGCCGTAAAGACATAATAAAAGGTGGCTCGCATTGAGCGCCAGAATCGCCGGTCATGGAATAACATTTTATCAAAATTCTCGAACCCGATCCAGTTCGGCAGCGTTAAAATGTCATATTGGGTAAAGGCTAAAAATAATGAGGCCAGAATCGGCACCAGCGTAAAGACAAAAAACCCTATTAACCAGGGGGATAAAAATAGATAACCCGCGCCATTGTGTCTGCGTTTGAACTTCTTTGGCTTCCCGGAGGATATTGAGGAAACTCCCCGGCCAGGTGCTTCTGCTGCTATTGTTGGCATCATTTACTCCCCTTGGCCGAAAAGAAGCCATTTTGAAACATGGCTTCTTTTCGGGCATACGATCATGAGTTATTTGGCCAGAATCTCATTCGCCATTTCTCTGAGAACCTTAACTCCTTCTTCAGGCGAGATTTGCTCAAAACATACCGGGTCAACAAATTCCGGCCACCAGACGTTATGAACAATGTCACTGTGTCCGACCGGATCAGGCGGCGGAACCGGACTGCTGTCTTTTTCAGCCCTGGCGACATACTCAAACGTCTCAAGCTGCGCTTTGCCTAACAGCGGTTTTAAGGCTTCCTGGACCACTGAAGAGATCGGGACGCCGCGTTCGGCAAAGAGGACTTTGTTGGCCTCGACCGAATTCGTAAAGTAATCTATGAACATCGCCGATTCTTTGGGATGTTTTGTTTGTGAGGTGATTGAGAGAAATTGGGAGGGTTTGATGTAGTTTTGAGATTGCCCACCCTCCGGACGAGGCTGATTGATCAGTCGAAAATTCCGATCTTCTCCGGCTGCAGTCTGTACCGCAACAAGCTGGTTACTCCAGAAGCTTGACATCGCGGATTTTCCTGTCACAATCGGCAGAGATTCAACCCCCTGATTTTCATAATTGCCGGCCACTTCTTCGGCGCGGGTCGGGAGCACTCCGGATTTTTGCAAACGGATGAGCATGTTATAATAGTCAATTAAGGGCTGGTCATCCGTATATCCCAAAGATTTGCCATCCTTCGCATAGGCCCATTGTCCGTGGCCTAAATAGAGTGATTTCCAGAACTGTTCGTTCGTTAATCCGGGATCCATGCCCCAGATTCCTAATTTTTCATGCAGTTCGGTCGCAATTTTTTCAAATTCCGGCCAGGTCCAATCTTCTCGCGGTAATTCCAGACCTGCTTTTTTGAACGCACCCAGATCCAGGACAAACGCATGAGAATTATTGCCCAGGTTGACAGCATAGAGTTTTCCGTTGACCCGTCCGCCTTCCAGGGCCATCTCCGTAACATTACTGAAATCCAGTACGCCGGATTCGACGAATTCATCTAAAGGATAGAGTAAATCCCGCGATACCCATTCATCCAATCTGGCATAATCTTGCTGGATAATATCCGGCAAATTCCCGCCGGCCGCCTGAGTGGCTAACTTGGTCCAGTGGTCGTTCCAGCCCGACGGTTCGTAGGTAATCGTGATATTTGGATGTTCCTGCATGAACATCTCAATTACTTTGATCGTCCGTTCGTGCCGGCTCTGCGATCCCCACCAGGCGATCCGCAATTCAATCTGATCTTCTGCAGATGCTGTAGCAACTTCCAACAGGATCGGCAGAGTAAAGAGCATAAGCATCACCAGAACACTCCATAATTTTTTCATCATAACATCCCTCCCGATGAAAAGTAACACATAACATTATACGACACCAGAACATTGAGGTGAATGTCATGTTATTGTCAAGCAATTTTTCGTAAAGTTTTCTATGTTTTCAGAAAGGAATTATTTTTTGTTGTAAAAGCGATGAAATTTTTCTTGCTATTTTTCTTCCAGTGCAATATTTGACTGTTAAGAATTGTCTATGCAATCATAACCTGAGTTGTAGTAAATAAAAAAAATCGGGTTTTTTGAAAAAACCTGGTTTTTAAAAAATTAAAACAGATCATTTTATATGTCCAAAGAGAAGTCGAAACCCACATTAGAAGAGATTGCGGCTTTGTCCGAAGTGTCTGTAGCGACCGTCTCCCGTGTGATCAATAGCTCCAGTCCAGTCAGCAAAGATCTGGAACTGCGGGTGAAACAGGCCATGCAGGACCTCGGATTTGAACCAAAACGGTCAAAAGTTCGGACAAGACCTTATGTGGTTGCCTTTATCATTCCTGATCTGATGAATCCGGCATTAACAGCAGTCACGATGGCCGCTCAGGAGGAAGCGGAAAAGCTTGACTTATGTTTAGTTGTTCTCAATGTCACTGAGAAACCCGGCCGCCAGCAGCAGAATCTCCAATTACTGAAACATCTTTCTTTTGATGGAATTATTATCCTGCATGGTCAAATTGAACCGGATGATCTGCTGGAAGAATACCATTTATTTGATATTCCGATTGTCGTGCTGGGCAGAACGATCAATTCTCCGCGCGTGCATTGCATTAATACCGATCGCGCCACTGGCATGTATCAGGCTGTCAAATATCTCATCAGCTTGAATCATACAGAGATTGGCTATTTATCCGGCCCTCCGGAATGGGATCTCTCGCAAGTCAGATTACAAGGGATTCAGCGCGCGCTCAGCGAAGAGGGGCTGACGCTCAATCCGAAATTCCATCGCTGGTGTTTTCCCACGATTGAATGGGGTTTTCAGGTCACCAACAGTATCCTCCGCCTGCCTGCTTATCCAACAGCGATTATGACTTTTAACGATCTGCTTGCAATCGGCGCTTTACACGCTATTCGCACGTTTGGCCTGACTGTTCCGGATGATATTTCCGTGGTGGGATTTGACGACATCTATCTGACGCCTCATACGAATCCCCCTTTAACCACTATTTCCCAACCGCAACACCGGGTCGGACAACTGGCTGTTGAAAAAATTTATAATAGTTTAAATGGCTATGAGACCGATTTGGCAGGATTTACGCTGCTGGAATGTCCGCTCGTTGTCCGCGAATCCACCGCGCCGCGCAAGGTTGGGCATGAATGATTTCCATCCTGTTCTTATAACGAAGACCGGGCCATCATGGAGGGCTGTTGGGCTTTTTGCCATAAGATGTCGAAAATGAAGTCCTGATAGCGGTGTTTGAAGTCGGCATCATCCACAAACTTCTTATAGAGTTCCGTATGCGAGAACATCAGATCCTGGATGACGTCGAAAATCTTTTTGTCAATCGAGATTTTGGCGTTTTGTTTGTCTGAGTTGTGCAAGGTCGCCAGGGTTTCCTGATCCTCCTGCAACTGTTCGGGGATGTCGTGGAAGAGAATCTTATTGACCTTATCGCGGTCGGTCCACTCAATATCGCCATGCCGTTTGTTAAAGGCGACAATAATCGCTTCCAGCGAATCGAAGACTTTCTCTGCGAGACTGCCGCCCTCTGACACCGGAATCGGATAAATTCCGGCGGTTTCCGAGGCCAGGTCAATTTTGGCGGATTGCTGCTTTGACACGCGGTAACTGTCCATGTCAACGGCTTCAAGCACGTTGTCTTCATCATCCTCATCCTGCACCTTGATTTTCGGAATCAGGTATTTCAAAAACAGCCAGAGCCGTTCCCAATCGGGATTATTGAAATCGAGCAGTTTCGCAAGATAACTGTAGGTTCGGACAAAGGATTTGGCTTTGGATTTGAAATCCACCTGTTCGTCTTTCTGCAACTCCTGCTGAAACAGAGCGACCACCCTGTCAAGAAACGGATCGGTCTGAGAGCGGTCGGCATTGCTGTAATAGAGCGTGAAATAGCGCTGCACGTCTTCCTGCGTATAGATCTGGTACTCGGCTAAGCCGTCTTCCAGGTCGTTGAGCTTATTGGCGTCGGTTTCTTCGCTTAAGATGGTGGTAGTGTAATAGTCCTGAAACGCCTCCTTTATCTCGTCAGCGGAGTTATAGAAGTCCAGGATAAAGGTGTCGTGTTTATGGGGTTTATACGCTCTGTTGGGCCGGGAGAGCGTTTGCACGGCCGCCACGCCGGAAAGCTGTTTGTCAACATACATGGTGTGCAGCAAGGGTTGGTCAAAACCGGTTTGGAATTTCTCCGCCACAATCAGAAAACGATATTCCTGTTTGCGAAACTGGCAGGGGATGTCGTTATCGTCGTCCGGGAACTTGTTCATATCGGCTTCGCTCATTTCTTCGCCAGTGTTGTAATGTTTTTTCTTGCCGGAAAAGGCGACGATGGCTTTATAGGGGGAGCGAATTTCCTGCAAATAGGCGTCAAAGGCATCTTTATACTTCATGGCCGCTTCAATGCTTTTGGTGACTACCATGGCTTTGGCCTGGCCGTTGATCAGGTGATGCACGTCGCGCTGGAAATGGTCAATCATGATTTTGGCCTTTTCCGCGATGGCAAACTCGTGCCCTTCCACGTAGGCGCGCAGCTTTTTATTGGCTTCTTTGGTCTCGTAATCAGGATTCCCTTCCACGGCCTTGCGCAGTTTGTAATAGGAATTGTAGGTGGTGTACTGCCCGAGCACATCCACGATAAATTCTTCTTCAATCGCCTGCTGCATGGAATAGGTGTGGAAGGGGTCAAAGCGCGTTTTTTCCTCGCCGTTTTCGTTGACATCCTTGTGCGGAACGCCGAAGGTTTCCAGGGTTTTGTTTTTAGGCGTGGCTGTAAACGCAAAATAACTGGCGTTTTTGAGCATCTTGCGGCTTTCGATAATGTGATTGATCAGATCCTCGTCCGCAATATTGCCTTCTGCGTCGCGCGGCAGGTCGTTGAGGGTTTTGCTGGCGAGCACTGCGTTCATTTTGGCGGCGGTTTCTCCGCTCTGGCTGCTGTGCGCTTCGTCAATAATAATGGCAAAACGGCAGTCGCTTAATTCATCCATTTCGTTAAGCAAAAACGGAAAGGTCTGCACCGTGACAATGATGATTTTCTTGCGGTTGGCCAACGCCTCTTTCAATTGCCCGGTTTTTGAGCCGCCCACGCCCGTAATCGCCTCGACCACGCTGCCGACGTGATAAAACTTTTTGATGGTTTCTTTGATCTGCCGGTCAAGCACGGTGCGGTCTGTGACGACAATAATCGAATCGAACAACGGCTGCGTGTGCGTGCGATCGTAGAGGCCCACAAGCTGGTGCGCGAGCCAGGCGATGGAATTGGATTTGCCGGAACCGGCCGAATGCTGAATCAGATAGCGCTGTCCCACGCCATGTTCCTTGACGTGCGCCAGGAGTTGGCGCACTACGGTGAGTTGATGGTAACGCGGGAAGATCAGCCGCTTTTTGCCAGTGGCTTTCAGGCCGAGTTTCTTGCTGCACGGGTCGTCATCCTCTTTCACGATCTGCGCGAATTTCTCGATAATATTGCTCAGGCTGGCTTTGCTCAGCACCTCTTCCCAGAGATACGCAGTTTTGAGTCCGTTCGGATTGGGCGGATTGCCGGCCCCGAAGGGCTTTGCGGGCCGACCGTCGTTCAAGCCTTTGTTAAAGGGGAGAAACAGCGTGTTTTTGCCTTTCAGCTCCGTGCTCATATAGACCAGATCCGTATCAACCGCAAAGTGGACGAGGCAGCGCCCGAACTGAAAGATGGTATCTTTGGGGCTGCGGGTGTCCTGGTATTGTTTGATCGCCTGTTTGACGGCCTGATACGTAAACGCATTTTTCAATTCCATTGTGATGATGGGCAGGCCGTTCAAAAAAATCACCAGATCGATGCGATTGCCGTGCTCGTCAGTGTAGCGCAACTCCTGGGTGACGGAAAAAATATTGGCCTCGTAGCGTTCCTGATCTTTCAGATTGTAGAGCGAGACCGGCTGCGGGTAGAACAGGTCAATCGTTTTGTCAAAATGTTTGACCCCTTTGCGCAGAGTTTCAATGACGCCTTTTTCCCTGATCTTCTTCTCCAGGCGCAGCAAAAAACTGCGCTCTCCTTTTTTGCGGATCAGTTCGTCGTGTTCAGGCTGGGTGCTGCGGATAAATTCGTAGAGCTGCGCCGTATTGAGGCAAAACTCCCGGTCGAATTCCTGCGACGTGCTTTCCGCATAACGCGCCTGTTCGACCAGGGCCTTGACAATCAGCCGTTGAAATCCGCGTTCGGAATTATCGGTGGTGTTCATGGATATTTACAATGATGACGCTGTAGTTCGTTGAGATTTCTTTGATTGTGAAGCGTGCTGTTTCACATACTGACGTAAAATCGCATTAATCAAGGTGTGATATTCCTGTCCTTGTTCAGCAAACCAGCTAAATACATCAGGCTCAAGGATGACCGCTCTGCTTTTAGGCACATAGAGTTTCGCCCGTTGAAAAAATTCATCATCCAGAGGGGGAATATCAGTATAATCAATATCCTCATCACTCATGGTCTCTAATCGTTCCCAATCAGTGCGGGATGTTTTTTTGGTATCGTTGTTGCTCATATTTAATCATTTACAACATTACTCTGTGCATACGCTATTGTCAACAGATTTCTGCGCGAGTCATGCAACCTGATCCATGTCAATGCCAAGACACCCGGCCACGGCATCGTACAGGTCGGGTTACGCATCCCGGAATCGCCGGAACTTCCGCCCGGAGACCGCCTTCTTCGGCTTCATGAATAATGACTTTCAATTTCATAGTCTGATGTGCGTACAAGAAACCGGGTTTTTTGGAAAAACCCGGTTTCTATGCCTGACTCCTTTGCGTCATGGTTGCAGATGGCACGGCCCGCTGCCCGGTCACGACCTGAAAGATCAGGCTGTGCAGATAGTCGCGGGCCAGGGCCATCTGTTTTTCGGCTTTGGCTATGGCGCGATCTATTTTCATTGATTCATTCTCAATACGACTGAAAACGTCTTTTTGTTCTTTGATAGGAGGTACCACGATTCCTATTGATGAAATTTTCGGTTGTGATATGGTAGTCATTGTTACTGTTTCCGAGAGGGCAACTAATCTTTGGCGAGTATTTAATGAATTTAGATAATGTATCAGATATTCTGGTAATATCTTTTGAGGATTAGGATGTATTCTGATAACATGACACTCAAAAATTGTAGGCTCAAGCAACTCTACAATACATGCTGACGCTCCAACACCTTCAAGCTTTAAAGATGATCTTACAAAGAAGATATCTCCATGACTTACTTCATATCTTTTAACCTCATTAGTACTGACTTTAACACGTTCTAAGTTAGCAAAATTTATAAAAAAATTTTCAGAATAAATATCACTTACATTGATAATTTTTACACCTCGACCAAAATTATCTTTAGTCTTAAAAATTCCATTAACAAGTCCCCCGTTCAATAAATATTTGAGGTGCATAACTTCCCAATGCGCCGGGATTTTGCCGATCCACTCAATTCCGCTCTCTTTCAGCGGCGCGTCCGGGTTCAGGCCTTTGGTGACGGCCTGGTTAATGACGGCCTGTTTCTGTTCTTTGAGCACTTCAACCAGCCGTGTCTGTTTGGCGATAAAGTCATTAGCGCGTGCGCTTTTGCGATCCAGGTAGGCCACAATCGCATCCTGCACATCCAGCGGCGGCACAATGGCATACATGCGTTTGAAATCTTTGGAGCGCAAACTGAGCTGGTCGTCACAGATGCCGTAGGAAAAACGCTTTGAATAGTTGGCATAAAAACCCGTTCTGAAAAGATAATGAAAAAACCGGGGATTGAGCGGAACTTTCGGACTCAATACGACATAAGCAGGACTGACAATTCCCTGATATTGACTATAGCCTACCGCGCCTTGCCACATCCGCATCTTATTGTATGCAATATCGCCGCATTGTACGAATTTGTAATGGGATTTGTCGTCATTGGAAATGTCTTTTTTATGCTCTAATTCCGTCTGCTTGATAATCCCCTTGCTGATCGTGACTGCGAGCAACTCTTCGTTCAGATGCCCGCGTTCAACGCGTTCAGCAAAGATGGCAATATTGGGCACAAGCTGCCAGCCTGCGGGCAGTTCGCGCACATAATCAAAATCAACCGGCTCATATTTGGGATAGCACTGCATGGATTTTTTGCGATGATGCGTCACTGTTGTTAAATGCTGCCTCTATGCTTATGGAAAATAGCGATAGATCTCTTTACGGTGCAGAATTCGATACACAATGATTTCATCGGTCTTTTTTTCATACCCTAAGCGATAGTCGCCGAACCGCACTCGAAAAAAGTGACCTGACTTTTTCCCTTGTAGTTTTTTGACGTGGGGAAAGGTTTCCAGCATACGCGGATTCTCCGAAAGTTCGTCCAAAAAGTTTTTGACCTCTGTTTTCTGAGGTTCAACAACCCTGCTCAGATCTTTTAAAAACGTTTTTTTCAGCGTGAGTTTCATAACGATGCCATGAGTTCTTTCACATCCTGATAATCTACTGTGTCTTCATCGGCAATTTCTTCCATTGCGTGTAAAAGCCCCTGGTCCAGGAGTAGTTCTTCAATGCGTTGATACGTGGCGTAATCAAGAATCACGTTCGTAATATGTCCGGCTTCATCGGTAATATATGATTTTTTGAGTTCTATCATCACGGCTTCCCGAACACGGCTGATTGCCTGCTTCTCCGAGACAAACAGCAGCATCCGATCTAATTATTCACAAGGTATGGCGGTATTTTTTTACTTCCAGAGGTGTCACTTCCCTTCACTGTTGTTCATGGATACCTTCTTCAGGACTTACCTGTCAAGCGTTTTATCAAGAGATTTTGCGGTCAGGTATAATCACGACATCGGATTCGGGAAAGGAACGGATGGTGAGCCGGAGAATCCGTTCCTTTCTTGAATCCGGTGTAGTGATTAGAGACAGTCAACTGCCGCGTTGCATCAGTCCCTCACCAATTCTTCCAAAATGCCTTCGGTTTCTTTTTCAAGCTGCAAGATCTCCTGCTTGATCGCTTCCACATCGCGCGGCGGGGTGTAGCTGTAAAAATAACGCGTGAAAGAAATGGAATAGCCTTTCACCGTCTTCTCAGGGTCAATCCAGGCATCGGGCACGTAGGGCACAACTTCGCGCGCAAAATAAGTCTGAATATTCCCGCTCAGCGGCACGTTCTCGCTGTCGCGCAAATCCGGGTCCGCTTCATAGACGATTGCGCCGTTTTTTTCCTGCTTCTTGATCACCGGCTGCGCGGTGTCATCTTTCCAACTGACCGCCATGAGAATCGCTTTCCTGTCGGCCGCTGCAAGCTTGAGATTGCGCTGTTCCAGTGCCAGATCAACGGCCTGCGTGAAGCGATTGAAATCGTCATATTCCTGGTCCCCAAAATCCGCCTGAAGCTGGGCGGCGATTGCCATCACCTGCCTGCGTTCGGTCCAGAAGTCGCTGTTCAGCAGCTTTTTGCGGTTGGCCGGCGTGATTTTCAGTTCTTGTTTCTCGAAGTGCGCGAGAATTTTGTCTTTGAACGGCGTCAGGTCTTGATACACGGCCTCGCCAACGGACGCATAGATCCACGCCATTTCAGCCCGCAGCGCGTCAACAAAACGCAGGCTTGCGACCGCTTCCGGCGTGAATTTCGCTTTGAGGCGCAAGGGACGCTCGACCGTGATTTTCCAATAGCCGAAATCCTGATTCTCGAAGATCTTGGAAATATCGGATTCCTTAAAATCAAGGTACAATTGCGTAATTTGCTCGATCTGTTCCTGACTTAGTTCGCAGTTTTTCTGCCCTAAATTGCGGCGTAAGGGCTGGTACAGGTTGAGGGCGTTGATCAATTGCACTTTGCCCTTTCTGTGTTCGGGTTTGCGGTTGGTCAAGACCCAGATGTAGGTGGGAATGCCGGTATTGTAAAAGATGTTCTGCGGCAGGGCAATGATGCACTCCAGCAGATCGTTTTCGATGATATGGCGGCGGATTTCGCTTTCGCCGCTGCCGGCGTCGCCCGTAAACAGGGATGAGCCGTTGTGTACTGAGGCAATCCGGCTGCCTAACTCGCTGCGCTTCTTCATCTTGTGCACCATGTTCATCAGAAACAGCAGTTGTCCGTCTGAAATGGTGGGCAAGCCAATCGTAAAACGCGGGTCGTTGATCTGTTCCTGTCCTTTTTTGCCCCGCTCCGAGACAATCGCGTCCACGTCATTTTTCCAGCTTTTGCCGTACGGCGGATTGGTGAGCATGAAATCGAATTCGCGGCCTGCAAAGCCGTCTTGCGAGAGAGTGGAGCCATAGGCGATTTCAATATCTTTTTCCCCCTTAATCAGCATGTCGCCGGTGCAGATCGCCCAGGTTTCGGGGTTGACCTCCTGACCGTAGAGGTGCAGGTTCAAGCTGTTGCCGGTGATCGTTTTGGCGAATTGCTCCGATTCCGTCAGCATTCCGCCGGAGCCGCAGGCCGGATCGTAGATCAGATACGTGCCGCCCTTTTTGAGTTGATCCTTGATTGGCGTAAAAATCAGGTGGGTCATCAGTTTAATGATTTCACGCGGCGTGAAGTGTTCCCCGGCTTCTTCATTGTTTTCTTCATTAAAGCGGCGGATCAGCTCTTCAAACACATAGCCCATGCCGTGATTGGTTAAAGGGGGCAGCGGTTCTCCGCGCGGATTCAGGACGGCTTTAGGACTCAGATTGATTTCCCGGGAGGCGAACTTTTCGATCAAGCCGTAGGTAATCCCCGCTTCTTTCATGGTTTCAAGCTGGTTGCGGATTTTGAACTTGCTGATAATCTCCTGCACGTTCGGGCTGAAGCCGTCGAGATAGGCTTCTAAATTGGAATCAATGTGCGCCGGGTCGTGCAGCAATGAGGTGAAAGGAAATTCCGCGTCTTTCGCGCTGTTATCCGCAAAGGTAAAGCCGGAAATATTGTAGAAGGGATAGCCGGAGCTTCGCGTCAGGCCGGACTTGTTGTCAATGTGATTGGCGGCAAGAAACGCGTTAGCTTGCAAGACCGCAGCTTTGGTTTCCACGAGTAAAGCATCAATTCGCCGCAAGACCGTAAAGGGGAGAATGATGTCGCGGTATTTGCCCCTGACAAACACGTCGCGCAGCACGTCATCTGCAATGCCCCAGATAAAACTGACGATTTGGTTATGCACTTTATAGTTCATCGTTTCGGTGTTCTTTCGTTCAAAATTGCAGTTGCTGTAAATATGCCTGTGTTCATTGAGTCAGCACCACAATTCATTGTAGTGTTAAGGCTGAGATTCCCATGCAGGATCGCCTCATACAATTCCCGTGTCTGCTGCTCCGGCTCGACGCCAAATTCTTTTTGGAGCATTCGCGCACATTCTTGATATTGCCGTAAAGCGTCCGGGCATTGGTGATTCAACCCATACAAGCGCATGAGTTCCCGATGCGCGGTTTCCGACCAGGGGAAAAAGGCAATCCAGCGCCGGGCATACTCAATCGCCGGCAGTAGTTGGCGATGCCAGGTATAATACCGGACGACTCTGTGAAGGCTTTCGCTCAAATTCTCCCGGTACAGATCGGCGTGGAAGGCTTGCCACTCATCAAAGGCCGGACTGTCCGGCAGGGTAAAACCCCGCAGAAAATCATCCCGGTACAACTCAATCGCTGTCAGCAGCAATGGCAGGTACTCGGCGCAGGTTGTACTGAGGCCGGAGTCATGGTGGTTCACATGATCGCAATGCTGCTGAAATTCGAGCACGTCCGTCCAGAACAAGGAGGTATCTTTCACCTCGACCTCCTGGCGGCGAATGTCGAGCCAATCGCCAGTGAGGTGCTTTTTGAGCACGTGCAGGGTTTCCCGCAGATTCGCAAACGCCCGATCCGGCGAAAATTCCGGCCAGAACACACTGACGAGCTTCTCGCGACTTTGGGGGAGTTGGCTGAGCACAAGATAGGCCAACAGCGCCACCGCTTTGCGGTTCTTCAACTGCACAAGGCAGCCATTCAAGTGAATCTGCGGACTGCCGAAAAAGGTCAACCTCAGGGAAACCATCTTCCTCTCCTACAACGCGCACGAGGGAAACACTATTTTTTTCTACTTTTGGGTCGTATTGACGTTCTGTTGACGATCTGTTGACGGAAGGGGTATATTATAGTTCTGTCATGGACTGTTATGATTGGCTGATCGTCGTGAACACAAATTGAAAGAATATATCCTGCGAACGCTTCCTGTCAAGTAAATCTTGCAGGATGGTTGCTCTGTTCACCTTCAGATGTCCAATATGCTCGAAGAAGAGGTGCTGAGAATGCCATGAATGTCGCATGAACAAACATCCAGAAATTCCTGTTTATGCTGCATTCACGAAATTCTTTCACAGGAGGGATTCACCATGAGTATTACAGCTTTTTATGATCGTGTGTGTCAGTGGACAATTATCGGGATGCTGCTGCTGATCATGGGTAGTGTGTTGATTCCGACCGTCACAAACGCCCAACAAACATCGCCGGCAACTGAGGGAGTCATCGTCAACAAAATCGAGGACCTGGTCGGCATCTGGGAATCACAACACGGAGCCAGCGGCGCGAAAGCCTATCGGCAGTATGAAGCCGATGGCACGATCCGGGAGACTTACTCGCTCGACAACCTGCAAACCTCGCCGCTGCATATAGGCCATGTCTGGTTTGAGGACAATGTGTACTGTCAGAAAAACGACCATCCGCTGGCCCCTGATTCTCCGGGAAAATATGAAGTGCGCCTCCACACGGAAGAAGGTCAGCCAGACCATCTGTTGTTCCGCGTGATTGAAGATGCGGACAAAGACCGGGTCAAAAATTTTACAGCCGGAATGACACGCGTGGAACCATGAAGAGTGGAGTAATGGAGTGTTGGAAATCTTTCACCATTCCACTACTCCGCTACCTGGAAAAGGAGGTAATGCTTCTGGATGATACCATTGACTGTCGTATGTATTACAGAGGGAAATGAAGCGGATGGGGCCGGGTCTTTTTGTGTATTTATCGCCTACAGCGAATTCAGGCGAGTTGGGGCGTCATTTTTGCTACAATACTGTATCGCCTACGGCGAAAAAGCAAGGAGGTATTCACCATGTATAAGACAGGATCATATCTTCGTCTATTATCCGGTGTTCGCTTTTATGCGTTTGCGTTGGTGATCATCGCGCTGCTGTCGCTGACAACAGGCGTGATGGCTCAGAATCCGGAGTGGGTCGTGTACAACACCGAAAATTCTGAATTGCCAGGAAATGAGATCATTGAAGTGGCTTTTGATCCCGCAGGGGTTCTCTGGATCGGGACGCGGTCGAACGGTCTGGTAAAATTTGATGGAACGGCCTGGACCGTGTATACCACGGATAATTCTAAGTTGCCATCAAACACCGTGCCTGCCCTGGCCTTCGATACTCAGGGAGATCTGTGGGTCGGAACAGGTGATGGTCTGGGCCTGTTTGACGGAAAAACCTGGTATGTGTTTACCACCGAGAGAACCGATCTGCCCTATCATGCGATCCATGCCCTTGCTGTTGATGCCCAGGGAATACTCTGGGTTGGGACCGGGATGTTTGACGATCTCGGTGGTGGTGGCCTGGCGAAATTAGATAAAAGCTCCTTTAATAAATGGCCGGTGTATACCACGGATAACTCCGAGCTACCCGATAATCAGATTCTGGCGCTGGCAGTTGATGCCCGGGGGCATCTATGGATTGGAACTGCGAACGGGAAGGTCACAATGTTTGATGGAAAAACCTGGACGGTGTATGCTTCTCATTCAGCGCTGCCGTGGGGGCCTGTCCCTGCAATCGTTTGTGATGCGCAAGGAACGATCTGGATCGGGACGAATGGCAGAGGAGTCGTCCGCTTCGATGGAACGGATTGGATCGAGTACACCACGAAGAACTCCGGAATGCCGAACAACAATGTTCATGCTCTGGCTCTCGATGCGCAGGGCATCCTCTGGGCAGGCACAGAGGACGGTCTGGCAAAGTTCGATGGCGAGACCTGGACAATGTATACACCGGAGAACTCCGGCCTTCCTTATGGACGGATCTGGACGCTGACTCCGGATATTCAGGGGAATCTCTGGATTGGGACCAGGGCTGGTCTGGCGATCTATCGTGAAGGAGGCGTCTTGTTCCCTGAGAAAGCCACCAAAATTGAGGATCTGGTTGGCATCTGGGAGGGTTGGATGATGGGAAGCGTGGTGTACAGGCAGTTTGAAGCGAATGGCACCCTTAAGTGTGCCGGAAAAGTCAAGTGGTTACAAGACCCCTCAGCGCTCACATACTCTGGAAAATTTTGGTTTGAGGGTGAGCTGCTCAAAATAACAGAGTCCCTTCAACCCAATCCAGGGGCTTACAAGGTGCAGGTCCGCAAACAAGACGGGAAGGCGGTTCATCTCTCCTTTCATGACAGGGGAGATCCCG
Organism: Candidatus Vecturithrix sp.; assembly: GCA_040772385.1. Lineage (GTDB taxonomy): Bacteria > Moduliflexota > Moduliflexia > Moduliflexales > Moduliflexaceae > Vecturithrix. Next base: position 3,561,847 of record JAXGYF010000001.1, read on the forward strand.
ACTCCGTGCGAGCTTATGACTGGAGTAGAGGGATGACGCGAGTTGAACCATGAGGAATGGGGAACCGGAATATTGGAGTGTTGGCAATCTTCCGTTTCACCCCTCCCCCACTGCTCTAATTTCTGGAAGGGGGAGGTGATCTCCTGGGTGATAATATTGACTGTCGTATTTATTCTGGTTACTATTTAGACCATCCTTTCGCCGTAGGCGATAGAGTATTGTAGCAGCAGATTCCGCCAACCACTTTGTTACAATACTGGATCGCTTACGGCAAAAATCTGACAAAACATGAAATTCTATTGACAGAAATAGCGAGGGTGTTTATGTTTTTCTCAAGAACAAAGCGGCTCTATGAAAACCCGGCATATCTATGAGCGAAATAACAAATTTACTTTACTGCACAGGTAGAAAAAAATGCTTGATGGACATATTCATATTTTAGAGGGTTCCCAGGATCGAGAGGAGTTTTTGGACAAACTGCACCGGGCTGAAATGCAAGGGGGACTCCTGATTTCGCGCCCTCCTGCCTCATTTGCGACGATTGCTCCTGCTGCTCCGGCGGCTGAACGGTTAGAAAATCTTGTGTACTGGTGTGAAGCCGGGCCGGATATGTATCCCTTTTATTGGATCGACCCGCTCGAAGAGGATGCCCTCGCTCAGATTGAAAGGGCATCTCAGTCCGGCGTCATGGGGTTCAAAGTCATCTGCGACCGCTATTATGCCGGCGATCCCCGGGTCTTGCCCATCTTTCAGGCCATTGCCGCGTTTGATCGGCCGATCCTGTTTCATTCCGGCATCCTGTGGGATGGGAAGCCGTCCTCTCAATATAACCGTCCGCTGGCTTTCGAAAGTTTGCTCCAGGTGCAAAGATTGCGTTTTGCGCTCGCTCATATTGCCTGGCCCTGGTGTGACGAACTTATCGCGCTGTATGGCAAATTTTTAAACGCCCAGGCCGGTAATCCGGAGTTAGCAGTTGAAATGTTTATTGATCTGACCCCCGGAACTCCGCCAATTTACCGCCGTCAGGCCCTGAGCAATCTTTTTCTCGTAGGGTACGACGTGCAGCACAACGTCATCTTTGGCAGCGACTGCAACGCCAATCACTATAACACGGCCTGGACGCAACAATGGGTTGAACGCGACCGCGCAATTTTTAAAGAGCTTGACCTTTCTGAAGATGTCATTGCCAATATCTATGCGGAAAATCTGAAACGCTTTGTCGGCATCTCGACCAGGAAGATTGAACGAAAATTGCCTAAACCGGGGGAATAGATGACAAACCCTACAACAGATGAACGAATGGAACGGATTTGTTCTTTATATCCTTATAAGCCGAATTCCAGGATGCCAAAATATTGCGGCTGATGAAAATTAAGAGCTGCCCCAATTGGCGACCAGCTTGCCCAGTGCGGATGAGAGCAGTGATCCGCGCATTTGAAGAAATTCCCGCGCCAGGTTGTGCCTGCTGCTCTGTGTAAAGGTCTCAGGTAGGCTTCCAACAGTGTGAAGGGAATATTGTATTCCAGATACCAGGTGGTTGGGGTTGTGATTTCTTCTGCCACTGACCCGGGGATGGAATGAAAAATCGTCATCGTTTGCGCCAGTTCTTGCGGCGCCGGCGTATATTTTTCAAAGCCATCGGCCGTGCGGGTCGCATCTTCTATATAGTAAAGCAGCATCGTGCCGATGCAATTGATTTCAAAATTCAAATACCCCTGTTGTGGATCAGGCTGCACAAAGAATTCCACGCAGCTATCCTGGCATACCAGTTCTTGATAGTCAGTGTGCATTGCCCGCACATACTGGTCATCAACGCGAAACAGCACATAAAGATTGTCATCATCATACAAAACTTTTGCTTGCGTCTGCGGATGATGGCTGCTGCTTTGCAGATGGAAGTGTTCGACCCGCAGCGTCTGGGCCTGCTGCCAGATCGGATTGTCCCACTCTCCTGCAAAAGATGGCGTTATCTCGGTTTTATGAATGATATATTTCATCATAATATGCTTCGTTCTGAACTAAGCAAGCAGCCATACAAGGTTTCTGGAAGGATTGACGCGGGCGGCCGGATACTTTTGCCAGGCCTGTTGCGGATGTTCCAAAATCTGCTGCACAAGCGCGTGCTTTTCCCCGCCGCTGACCAGAAAAAGCACGGTTTTGCCCGCATTCAGCACCGGATAGGTCAGCGTAATGCGTTGCACGGGCGGATTGAGTTTGGGCACAGGCGTTGCCGAAACCCAGCGGGCCTGTTCTTCTAATACCGGACTCTCAGGAAACAGCGAGGCCGTGTGTCCGTCGGGTCCCATTCCCAACAAAATCAAATCAAAGACCGGCACGTTGTTCTGCTGCGAACGTCGATCAAATACAGAAAGGCAATTCCTGAGCGTCGTTTCATAAGCTTCGGCGGTTTGCTCCGGCGACGCCAATTCGGTCTGGATGCGATGAATGTGCTCGGCCGGCAATGGGATATGCTGGATCAGCGCCTGTGACGCCATAGCAAAATTGCTGTCAGGATGATCGGAAGCGACATAGCGTTCGTCGCCCCAGAAAATATGGGTTTTCGGCCAGGGAATACGATTCAAATAGGGTTCCCAACTCAGATGCTCATACAACAAACGCGGCGTGCTTCCGCCTGACAGGGCAACGGTAAAATGATCGTGTTCCTTGACGGATTGCTCCGCAACCTGGCAGAACAATTCCGCCGCTGCCGTACTCAGCTCGTGAAGCGTCTGAAATTGTTGGATCTTTGTTGTCATTATGTTCCTGTCCGAAAAACCGGGTTTCTTGAAGTTTATTGCGCATACCTGCCTGAGGTAAGCCACTGATAACCGGCGCGTTCCAGGAGCGTATCCGATTCGGACGGCCCCCAGGAACCGGCGGAATAGGTATAGAGCATGCCGGTACGCCTGCCGCTTTTGTCCTCAGCCCAGGCATCCAGCACCGGCGTAATCAACGACCAGGCCACACTCATGTCATCATGGCGCACAAACAGAGTTTGATCTCCGAGCATGGCGTCTAACAGCAGCCGTTCATAAGATTCCGGTGGTTCGATGCCGTAAATATCCTGATAATGAAAGTCCATTTCCAAAGAACTCATGCACAGTTTGGGACCGGGGTGTTTCGCCTGAATCGTGAGGGCGATGCCTTCCTCGGGCTGCACATTGAACACCAGAATATTTTGCGGCAGATCGTCAGGCGAAATCGGCGAAAACATGGAATGCGGCACGCGCTTGAACGTGACCACAATTTCGCTGATTTTTCCGGCCAGACGCTTGCCGGAACGCAGGTAAAAGGGGACACCCTGCCAGCGCCAGTTTTCCAACGCGAGTTTGGCAGCCACAAAAGTTTCAGTCTGAGAACTCGGATCAACGCCTGGTTCCTGACGATAACCCGGCACATCTCGACCACTGATGCGTCCTGAACCATATTGTCCGCGCACGATCCAGCGTTTCAGGTTATCCAACGGAAACGGTTTGATCGAACGCAGCAGTTTCACTCTTTCATCCCGCACTCGATCCGCATCAAACGAGGTCGGCGGTTCCATCGCCACCAACGCCACCATCTGAAGCATGTGGTTTTGGAACATATCGCGCAATTGCCCGGCCTGATCATAATATCCGGCGCGATGCTCCACGCCTAACGATTCTGCCACCGTGATTTGCACGTTGTCAATATACCGTCGGTTCCAAATCGGCTCGAAAATCGCATTGGCAAAGCGAAACATCAAGATATTCTGTACCGTGACTTTGCCGAGATAATGATCGATCCGGTAAATCTGCGATTCTGAGAGCACTGCATACAATTCTCGATCCAGCGCCATCGCGCTATCCAAATCGCGGCCAAAGGGTTTTTCAATGATTACGCGGGTGCAGGGACAGGTTTGGGAGTCCGCTTCGCGGGTTAAATCGAACGCGCCAAGCTGTTGCACAATTTTAGCATAGAGCGTTGGCGGCGTTGAAAGATAAAATATATGATTTTTGACCGACGCAAACTGCGTATCCAATTCAGGCAGGCGTTGTACAAGTTTTTGATAGAGTTCAGGCTCTTGATATTCTCCGCTCAAATAAAAACAACGTTGTAGAAATTCTTTTACTGTGTTATCAGACGCTTCAGGAAATCGTTGTCGCAGCGATTCCTCTGTTTTCTGGCGAAATGTTTCATCTGACATGGCGGTACGAGCACAACCCACAAGGTAAAATTGGCCGGGCATTAATTGCTTTTCAGCCAACTGGAATAAAGATGGCAATAATTTCCGATGGGTCAAATCGCCGGACGCGCCGAAAATGACGATCCCACAGGGATCGGGTTTGCGCTCCTTGCAAAATTCGCTGCGTACCGCCAGGTTGGTGGTAAAATGGATCTGAGCCATGATGTCTCTCCTCTGTTCCGTGTCAAAGTTGCGACTGCGCTCACCTCCCGTGAGTAGTGTCATAACTTCGACTCCCTTCAAGGCCCGGACGTTTGTCGAGCGAAGTCGAGACACGAATGTCTCAACATCTCCTCAGCCGATCATCTTCTCTGCCATGTTTTATCTTTCTTCCAGAAACGCAAGAGATTTTTACAAGATATTATCCGTTTGGAAACAATGGCAGGATCAAAAATATCAGATGTCACTTACATTTATCCACTGCCCATTTATTCCTTATATCTTAATCCGATGTATCGCCGTTTAAACCCAAATTTTTCATAAAAATTGAGAGCCTGTTCATTCCAGGCCATCACGTCGACATCAATTTCTTTAACAGATAAAGTCTCCATGATTTTTTGTATTACCTCCCGACCCAATCCCTTATTTCTAAATGGTTTCTCAACAAAGAGTTGTCGTAAATATATTGGTTTCTTTGTTTTATCTATCAAAGCATATCCATAGACAGTCTCGGTACTTTTTAAGATATATGCTATATAACTCTCCCCCTCTAAAAATCCTTTCATTCGCTGCTCAACCTCATCATCCGTCATCTGGTTATCCATTTTTTCATCTGCCCGCAATTGAATGTTCATTTTGGTGAGCACGTGTAAATCATGGATTGTCGCTTCTCTCAATTCCATTTTGGTTTTTTTAACCTCCCCCTCCCTGTTCCGCCGCCTTTGGCGGCGGAACAGGGAGGGGGACAACTTCGCGTTTTTGAACTCCAGGGCTGACGCCCTGGGCGACATAAATCTTGCCCCGTTGGAGCTATTCGAGCGGAAAAACTTCTCCCGAACTCACGTTAATAGACATTAATGGTATGAAAGGAGCCGCGTTCCACAGTGCTAAATCTGGAGTCTCCTTTCTTTGGGAATCAGAGTGTCTCAGCATTAGCAGGGATGCCTTTGTTAAGCAGCGCGAGCATGACGTTCACTTCCGTTGTTGGCAGATTGCATACGTAATTGCGGCAGATGTATGCCGTTGCCTTGCCGTCGAGACTGACGTAAGGCTCGACATAAGGCGCAAGTCGAAGAATGGCGGGAGATTCTTCTTCTGTCGGGCGCATTACGACGACGCTGCCCGGGGTATAAGCTGCATGTAGAGCCTGTAGCATGGCACGGGTATCTTCAGCGTCAGAACGACCGACAATAACGATTTCCTGTGTCGGGCCAGCCGCAAAATTCAGGGCCTGCATGAGGTGAGTGTGCATGGAAGGAGATGGCGTAACGCTTGCGGCAAAGGCCTGAAAAAGCTGCTGCGCTCGTTCTTCAAGTTCCGGTTGCGCAGTGAGTCTGGCAAGTCGGAGCACATTCAGCATTGCAACCGAATTACCAGAAGGAATTGCACCATCGTACACGTGTTTCTGGCGCGTCGGCAGCGTTTCGGCATCGTCAGCGGTGAAATAAAAGCCGCCGCTCTCAGCATCCCAAAAATGCGCGATCATGTCAGTATTGAACGCAAGAGCCTGGGTGAGATAGTTCGCGTCAAAGGTGGTTTCATACAGTTCGAGCAGGTCCCAGATCACAAAGGCGTAATCGTCCACATTGGCAAGAATTGCGGCTTCGCCGTCACGATAACGATGCAGCAGGCGGTTATCTTCACGACGCAGGTGATTGAAAATGAATTGCATCGCCCGTTGAGCTGCGTATGCATAATCCGGTTCATTCAGGATTTGCGCGCCTCTGGCCAGAGCAGCAATCATCAAACCATTCCAATCAGTGAGAACTTTATCGTCTTTGTGCGGGTGAATGCGGTATTCACGCGCTTCAAACAATCGCTGGCGGATTTGTTCGAACTTATATTGTAAGGTCTCTTCAGATATTTCCAATACAACAGCAATTTCTTCAAGCGGCTGACGCAGGTACACAATGTTTTCGCCGGTTCTGAGGCCCGTCGCCTGATCGCGGAAATTGCCGTTTGATTCGAAATTGAAGAGTTTGAGAACTACATCTGCTTCCGCTTCATCAAACAGTTCTTGAATTTCTTTGACCAACCAGACATAAAATTTCCCTTCCGCGCCCTCGCTATCCGCATCTTGTGCAGAATAAAAACCGCCGTCAGGCGAGGTCATGTCACGCAGGACATAGGTAAAAATCTCTCTGGCCGTGTGAGCGTACGCTTTTTTTCCGGTCGCCTGGTATGCTTCCAGATAGGCCATTGACAGCAACGCCTGATCATAAAGCATTTTTTCAAAATGCGGTAAGAGCCAGCGTTCGTCTGTCGAGTAGCGGTGAAAACCAAATCCGATGTGATCGTATATGCCACCCAATCGCATAGCCTGAAGCGTTTGTTCCACCATACCCAATGCAGTCTCTTTGTTGTGTCGTTTCCAATAGCGCAGCAGAAATGACAGATTGTGCGGGGTCGGAAATTTCGGCGCTGTGCCAAATCCACCATGTCGATCGTCAAAACGTCTGACAAGCTGAGCGTAAGCGTTATGCAGCAGGTCTTCTATTACAGGTAATTCCTGTCTTGCGGATGCAGGAAAGACTGTCTGCTTTTCAAGAGCTTCAACAACCTGATCTGCGGTCAGCAAGGCTTTTTCGTATTCAGTTGTCCAAATTTGGTGAATCTGGGGAATCAAATCGGCCATGCCGATCCGTCCGAAGCGGCTGGTTTTCGGAAAATACGTTCCAGCGTAAAAAGGTTTTTTGTCCGGCGTCATGATGATTGTCAGCGGCCAGCCTCCGCTGCCGGTTAATAGCTGGCAGACTGTCATATAGATATTATCCAGGTCAGGGCGTTCCTCGCGATCAACCTTGATTGATACAAATACCTCATTCATCAATTCCGCAATCTGCGGATCTTCAAAGGATTCATGTGCCATCACATGACACCAGTGACAGGTAGAATAGCCGATAGAGAGGAATATCGGTTTATTTTCTGCTCGCGCTTTTTCAAAAGCCTCCGGGCCCCAGGGATGCCATGCGACCGGATTCTCCGCATGTTGCAGCAGATAGGGACTTTTTTCATATCGCAGGCGATTGTACACGGATTTGTTAGTAAACTGTGTCATGATATCGTCCTCTTCTCGGCATACGCGGTGCGGAACGAAAAAAAGAAGCACTCCTTTCCGCTGCAAGCACCGAGAAATAGGCACAGCGTCTTCTTGGAGTGAGCTTGCCAGGCATTGAAAGGGCGGAGGAATTCCTCCGCCGTCCTTTCAGGGCAAATCGGTTTTTCGGCCTGTCAAAACTAACAAAGTTTATGCATAATCACACGAAGAGTTATCTGCCTGTTGAATGGTCCTGAGCAAACGCGCGGCCGGCTTCCAGAGCTTTTAAATTCAGCGTCACAATTTTTTCCCCTTTGCGGCCAAAGATAAACTGAATTCCGGCTTGCAGTTTCTCATAATCTACATCAAGAAAAGGTGAGGCTGCCCCCAACATGACCATGTTCATGGCCTTCGGCGATCCGGCTTCTTTCGCCAGCTCATCGGCATCAATAATAATCTTGCGCGGCAAAGCGCGAATCGCATCCGTGACTTTGTCTAAATCAGGATAGTTGGGGATATTAACAAAGGGTTTGGTATTCGTCACCAGCCAGCCTTTCTGCGAGAGATAGGGCAGATATCGCAGTGATTCCATCGGTTCGACCGAAAGGATCAGTTGCGCCTGCCCAAAGGGGATCAGATCGGAAAAAATTTCACGATCCGCAATGCGTAAATGCGATTGCACGGGACCGCCGCGCTGGCTCATACCATGCACTTCTGCCTGTTTCAGATATAATCCTGAATCTACGGCCGCATATCCGATAATGGCGGCAATTGAAAGAATTCCCTGGCCGCCGACGCCGGCAAGAATAATATCATTTCTCATACATGTTCCCTCCTATGCGTTCTCGCTTTTCCGTTTGCGGGCTAAGGTCTGGATACATTCACGTCGCGGAATCACCACCGAAACCCCGTTATATTCAACTTCCGCTTTTAAAATCTGCACCATCTCGGCATAAATTTTGGGCAGCGGCTCAAATATCCGAATATGTTCCGGAGCGACGCCGACGCCTTTGCAAATATCTTCCAATTTGCCAGTACCGGGCGAATTTTGACCGCCAGTCATCGCGGTGGTCATATTATCCAGAATGACAATGACCATGTTGCTGTGTTCATTCACGGCATCTAATAAGCCAGTGATGCCAGAATGGCTGAACGTCGAGTCGCCGATCACGGCGACTGCCGGATAGAGGCCGGCGTCTACCGCGCCTTTGGCCATCGTGATTGATGCGCCCATATCAACGCAGGTATTGATTGATTCAAAAGGCGGCAGAAATCCCAGGGTATAGCAGCCGATGTCTGAAAACACATGGCCTTTGCCGTAGGGTTCCAGGACTTCATTGAGCGCGTTATACACATCGCGGTGCGGGCAGCCTTTGCACAATTCCGGCGGACGGGGTGCGACAATCTCAGGAATAGCCGGGCCGTTTGTATCTTCGTGTCCTAAGGCTCTGGCGACCAGATTCGGGTTCAATTCGCCGTCGCGCGGCAGTGTACCATCCAAACGACCTTTGATCATCAGAGGGCGTTTGACGTGTGAAATCTTTCCGGATTCCGTACTGACAGCATCCAGCGATGCCTGCCCATAAGTCATATTGCCCAAAAAACCTTTGAGCATCTCTTCCACGACTGGCATTCCTTCTTCAATCACCAGAATTTGTCCGCACGTCTTGGCAAGTCGTTCGATCTGTTTGCGGGGCAGCGGATACTGGCTGATTTTCAGAATAGGGTGCGGGCATTCACTCTCTTGCCAGTTTTCCATCAGATAATTATAGGCCAGACCGCAGGCGATAATTCCTAAGGATGTATCAGGGCCGTCTTTGTAAATGTTAAACGGCGAATTCTCTGATTCTTGAATAAAGTCTGCCTGTTTGTCCAGGAGCAGTTTGTAGCGTTTGCGGGCAATCGCCGGCAATAGCATGAACTGATTCGGGTCTTCTGGTTTGTGCAGCGTGTTTTCTGCGATGGTCTCCCGTTGCTGGACTCCGGCGCGTGAGTGCGCCAGGCGCGTGGTTAAACGAATCATGACTGGCACGCGATATTTTTCCGACAGTGCAAAGGCGTGAAAAGCCAGATCATACGCTTCCTGCTGATTAGACGGTTCTAAAACCGGCAGCATGGCAAATTTCGCATAAAAACGGGAATCTTGCTCGTTTTGCGACGAGTGCATCGAGGGATCATCAGCAGCCGCGACAATCACCCCACCGTTTGCCCCGGTTAAAGCGGAATTGAGATACGGATCTGCGGCCACATTTAATCCGACATGTTTCATACAGGCCATCGCCCGTTTTCCAGCGTAGGACATACCTAATGCCGCTTCTAACGCCGTTTTTTCGTTCACAGACCAGGTCCGGTGCACGTTGCGTTCCTGTGCTTCCGGGCTGCGTTGAATATATTCAGGAATTTCGGTGGAAGGGGTTCCCGGATAGGCATACACCCCTGATAAACCTGCATCTAAAGCCCCTTGCGCCAGAGCTTCATCGCCCAGGAGTAATAATTTTTCTTTCATGCTCATCTCCTCTGGAAATCCATGTTTGCAGGAGTCGCTTTAGCGACATGCTGAAACCCCGTTAAAGCGGCTGCTGCGAGCCTGATATTCAGGTACATGAGTCAAAATCACGTTGAGAATTGTCACTTCTCAATTCTCAATTCTCAATGTGTTGAGGATGTCAAGGATTAAAAACCGAAAATTGGCAGGTTCACAATTTAAACACTTTCAAGACTTCATCCAATTCTTTTGAGAGCATATCAATTCGACTGGCAATATCACAGGTCGTCGCGCTTAAATGAGCAAACTGATCGATGTTGGTTGAGATTTCTTTCAGAGCCGCTGAAATCTCTTCACTGGCTCGTTGCTGCCCCAAAATAGACCGAGAGATCTTTTGGGCGGCATTTGTGGTTTTGGCGGTGCCTTTCAAGATTTCTTTCAGCCATTCAGTGGTCAGGCCGGTGAATTCTCCGCCCTCGTGAATACTGGTAGTGCTTTTTTCTGACGACGCGATTAGCGATTGAACCGAAGATTGAATATTGGCCAGGGTTTGACGGATACTTTTGGTGGACCCGAAGACACTGTCCGCCAAATGGCGAATTTCCTGGGCCACAATACTGAACCGTTTTCCGGAGGTTCCGGCTCCGGCGGCCTCTAAAGAGGCATTAAAGGCAATCAGTTTGGTCTGGTCCGCAATCGTATCAATTACATCCATAATTCGCGCAATTTCTCCGGATTGGCGGCCGAGGTTTTGAATATGTTCGGTCTCTATGCGATTTGCTTCTGCAATTTCCTGCATTTTTTTTAACGTATCTTCCGCGACTTGCAAGCCTTGTTGTGCGTCAGTACGAGTTTTTTGCGCAATTTGGACCACTGCATCTGTACTCTGAGAAATTTGCTGGGAAGCGGCGACCACACTTTCCATTGTCGTTGATGTCTGTAACACTGAGGCCGATTGTTCTTCCAGAGCAGCGGCTAACTGATCCGTTGCCGCCAGAATTTCATGCGTGGCGTTTTTCATGAGGTCTCCGGCTCGTTGAACTTGTTGTGTGATCATATAGAGATTTCGGGCCATGATCCGAAATGAGCAGGTAAGCCGTCGAATTTCTCCGCGCCCTTGTTCCGGAATCATAATGTTGGTCAAATCGCCTGTAGAAATTCGTTCGGTCGTCTGCATGATTTCCTGAATAGGCTGCAGCATGGAACGACTGAGCCAGATAAATCCTGCGCCCGACAGCACAGGAAGGAGGACAAATACCCAGAGTGTCGTGAACAAGACGCGCCGAATTTTTTCCTGAACAACCTGTTCGGAAAAACCAATGTCAATCAGGTTCAGGCGTCCGTGCTCCAAGGTGTTAATCGGTACAAAGGTATGATATATCCCCTGATCCAGGATGATCGTGGTTTCAGAAATCTTTGCTGCTTCGCGCAGAACAGGGCTTATCGGTCGATCCTTAACACGTTGATCGTTGTGTGCGACAATCGTACCAGCCGTATCAATAATCGCAATATGGGTGACGCGCTGCATTTTGTATAATTCGAATAATTGACGGCATTCTGTTGAAAATTCACGCGATACGTCACGATCATCAGCAGAGAGTAAAGCTCGATGATGAAGGGTAGAAACAAGGCTTTGAGCTAATGCTTCAGAACGCCATTTGACTGCCTCGATATAATTTCGTTTGATTTCGTTCACCCCAACAATGGTTCCTACTCCGAGCACAGTCAGTAGAATCAGGCAGATCATCGCTGCTACCTGAACTTGCAAATTGGATGTAATCCGTGTCATTATTGATTTCATAGCGCCTATCAATCAACTGTCATGCCTCACACTTCAAGCAAAACAGCGTATTCAAAAAGCCATGGTGTTCATCGTTCTGCCTCCAGGCAGCCCGTACAAGCGAGAGCTACGAACATATACACATCTATAACGTTCTCAAGAAGTACTGTCAAGAAATACCATCGCAGGTAAACGGGTTTTCTCTGTTTTCCAGAGAATTTTGATTGACATTGTGCGACAACGACGTATCTTAATAGATAAATTTTCGAGTTGTGATTCAACTCATGTATTTTGATGAGGTAGCTAACTATGAAACATATCATTTGGGTTCTAATCGTGGTGATAGGCATGGTGGGGGGAATTTTTACAGGCCTGTCGTCTGCACAGCCCCAGCATGAAGAAGTGATCGTCAATTTCGTTGATCACGCCAGCCAGGAGATCATTCAGGCGATTGCGCAAAAATATGGCATCGTCCTGGAATATAACAGTATTTTTTCCAAAGAAGAAGCGCTTCTCCGATTTCCGGTCGACGCGCGTTCTCAAGAGCAACTCCAAAGTTTGACGCAGTTACTTACCGCTGAAAAAGAAATCGAATATGCAGAGCCGAATTATCTTTACCAGACTCTGAAATTTCCGAATGATCCCATGTATGCCAAGCAATGGAATATGAATATGCTGCTTATGGAAGAAGCCTGGAAGATAGCTGATGGTAAAGGTGCAGTGGTCGCTGTGATTGACACCGGCGTGGCGTTTGAAGATTACAAAGATAAGAACGGCGTGTATCATCGCGTGCCGGATCTGGCACAAACTACGTTTGTCCGGGGTTACGATTTTATTGACGATGATGAACATGCCAACGACGATCACGGGCATGGCACGCATGTGGCCGGAACGATTGCACAATCAACCAATAATAAGATCGGCGTAACCGGAATCGCCTACAAAGCTTCGATTCTGCCCTTAAAAGTGTTGAATCGCCAGGGCTATGGAAATATCGCGGATATTGCGGAAGCCATTGTTTATGCCGCGGATCATGGCGCGCATGTGATCAATATGAGCCTGGGTGGACCGGGTGAAAGTCAGCTTATGCGAGAAGCCGTGGAATATGCTCATAAAAAAGGCGTGACTGTCGTGTGTGCTGCCGGCAACGAAAGCCGGAACCGCGCCAGTTATCCTGCGGCGTATCCCTATGCGCTTGGCGTGTCCAGCGTCGGTCCTGACGGCGAACTCGCGCCCTATTCTAATTATGGCAAAGGGATTGATATTGCCGCTCCCGGCGGTAATACGCGAACGAACATCGAACATGGGATTTTGCAAAATACGATTGGACGCTCGGATCCAACTAAAGATAGCTATGAATATTTTCAAGGCACATCCATGGCTTCGCCGCATGTGGCTGGCGTGGCTGCGCTGTTGGTCTCGCTCGGCGTGAAAGATCCGGCGAAGATTGAAAAAATTTTATTCAGCACTGCCACTCAAAAGAAGGATAGCTCAAAATATGGGGCTGGCATTATCAATGCAGCGGCAGCCGTGCAGGCGGCGGGAAATCTCTCTCCCGCTGTGGTTGCTTCGCCCATCAAACTCAAAGAGAGTCTGATTTATTTTCTGGCTGGAATCGGCTTTGCTCTGGTCTATTTCAAACTCCTGAAACGCTCCGACGGCTATGGCAAGCTCTTCTCCTTTCTGTTTTCCCTGGCCATGTTTCTTTCTTCCTCAGGGCTCTTTTTTCTCAATTTTATTCCCATGCCAGGCGTACCGAAAACGGTGATTCATGTCCTGAGTTCCCCCATTCCCAATCTCGACCGGGTATTCTTGGACTATGGTATAAGTCTGATCAATCCGATCTTGCACAGTGCTCTCTTGCCTTTAGCCTTGATGGTGGCCCTTCTGGGAGCGAAACGCTTGCGATGGTTTGCGATCGGTCTGGCGATTGGTATGGCCAGTCATTTCTTTGTTGACGCATTTTTTTCTCTGGCAAATGTCACCTATATTCCGGGAGGCTTCCTGTTAGACAAAGCCTGGCTGCTGCTAAACAGCGCCTTCTGCTTTGGATTAGCAGTGTTAGCAGGAAAAGAATCATGATGAAAATACTCAAAGGAATCGTGAAATTCCGAAATCTTGGCATGGGCGCGTGGGAATTTGAAACCCCTGAAGGTGAAAAGTATGAATTGATTGGCGGTGACGATGACCTGTATCGCGATGGTCAAAAAGCTGAAATCAAAGGTAGACGTCGAGATGATCTTATGAGCGCAGGCAATATGGGGCCGATCTTTGAGGTTCATTCCGCGAAAATTGAACTCTCATAATATAACCCCACGCTGGATTATGACGATAGCTTTACTGCGTTACCGCGTCATAGGGGAGCTTTTCTTGACCGGTGACGCGGACGACAACCTTATTGGGCACGCATACGATCAATTGTCCGGCGTAAGAAATTTCGCCGGTGTTCACACAGATTTGGCCGTGGCACGGCGATGAAGACACATGGACTGCGCCGCCATGAATGATCACAAAGGTTGTCCCCAGCGGTCCAGGAACAGCAATGCTTGTGTCAACATTCAGGGGGGCAACATGGAAAATTTTGCCGTCGGTTTCAATCTGTACCTGACTGCCCTCGGTCATTAAGGTTTTGAGGAGCGGATAGCTGACAAGCGACAGCAGGAGCAGGCTGCTGATCAAGATTTTATCTCCGAGAGTTAAGTGCAAACGTGTCATAATTCCAGATGGTATTGTGTTGATTCCTTGCTTTCAAATGTCTTTGCGTATCCGATTTTTACCGTTTCCTGCATTTCACTATCAAGATCTCATCAATATTTGTAAAGGAATTGTTTGACCTCTTGAAGAAATTTCCCTCCTTTGAAAACCCTCGTACCCCGAACAGCCTTGTCTGGTGAGACGATTACTCCCGGACAAGGCTGTTCGAGTACGAAGGAATGCGACGGTGATTCCTGACGGCAATGCCGGAGTAAGTTTGCTGGCGAAAGTTTTACATTTTTTTTGACTGTGATGTCTAAACCGAGGTATAGAGATTATTATGTCATATCAATCATTTTTTTGCATATCAGAAACCGGGTTTTTTGAAAAACCCGGTTTCTTGGTCTGTCAAGACTGACAACATGTATTTATAATCACGAAAAAACTCAAACAATAAAAAAACATTGCATAAGATGTATTTAAGACATATTACTATTTAACATACTGATGTTTCTCAGCAAAGAATTTCATTTCTTCCAATTCATAACATCATGAAAATACTGATTTCCTACTTAACGGGGTTAAGCAATACTATTTTATTTATTCCGACGCTGCGCTTGCTTCAGCAACGGTTCCCCGATGCTGTCATTGATGTGCTGGTACGCCATGAAGCGAGCAGAGATATTTTGAAACGCATTAACCGAAGTCGGCGTTTGTACGTGTTTAATTCCTCAACCCATCCTTCCCTGAAGGAAAAATTATATTTTCTTTATACGCTGCGGCGCGAACGGTATGATGTCAATATCACAGCATTTCCTGCAAATCGTGTAAAATTTAATCTTCTCAGTTTTTTGATCGGAGCAAAGCGTCGAATTGCGTCGCGCTATCAGGTGGGCTACATGGAGACTCTGGGATTTTTACAGACCGACCTGGTAGAGAGCAGTGTGTTTTGCCATGACGTCAAACAAAATTTATCGTTGTTGACGCGCTTTGACATAGACGTGTCACATGCTGAGGATAATTTATGCTGGGATCTGCGGCCGGAAGAAGAGACCTATGCGGAAACATGGTTTCAGAGTGCCAATGTATCTTCTCAGGATCTGTTAATCGGGTTTCATCCCGGGTGCAATCCTTCACAAGGAAATATCTATAAACGCTGGCCTGCCAAATATTTTGCCAGATTGGGCGATAAACTTACGGAAGAATATGGCGCGAAAATTCTGATCCTGGGAAGCGACAATGAACGTTCTTTAAAAAAAGACCTGTTTTCTTTTATGGAACATAAACCTCTGATGCCAGAACCAACCACTATCATGAATGCAGCCGCGCTGATCAAGCGTTGCAATCTCTTTATTTCAAATGATTCGGGGCTGATGCACACAGCAACAGCTATGCGGGTGCCTACCGTCGGCTTGTTTGGCCCAAGCGATCCCAGCCGGAACGCTCCGTATGGAAAAGGGCATATTATCGTGCGCGCTGAGCTGCCCTGTATGCCCTGTAACAAATATCCGCAGTATCAATATAGCGGATCTTATGTACACTGCGTATATGATCATGAGCAAAAAGGGTTTTGTATGCAGAGTCTCAGCGTGGACAGGGTGTATGAAGCCATTGTCCGTAATTATGCTGAAATGTTGAGACCGAAAAGAACGTAGCAGATAACGTTCTGCCTATCCGAAGAGTTATCCCTTATAGAAATTACGCTAATTATTTTCTATGAAATCAAAATATTCTTATACTATTTTGCGTCTGAGCATATTTTTTGTGTTTCTTGTGATCCTCTCAACCATGATCAATTTTCAATTATTACGAGAAGCATTACTTCAAGTAAAAGGAGGTCTGGTTGCGCTTGCTGTTGCGATCTACCTTGTTAATATTGCGATTCGGGCCTACCGCTTACAAATGCTGTTAAATAAAGACAGCAAGCGTATCACTTTGAAAGATGCCTATCTCATCACACTGATCGGGGCTGCTTTGAATATGGTCATTCCGGCGACAATGGGAGATATCGGACGCTCGTATTATGGCTACAAAATGTACGGGATCAAAGAGGAAATGCTCTCCGCCACCTTGATTGATAAAATTTTTGCCCTGAATTCATTATTTCTGCTCGGATTCTTTTCGGCTTTTTTGATGGGGTATTACTGGCTTGGCCTGGCGTCTGTGTTTGCCATGATCCTGTCTTTTCTCCCTTTGACATTTCCTCGCCTGGTACCCTGGAATCTACTGAACTCGATTTTACATCGTTTTCAGAAATCTTTGGATGCTGAAAAATTAATCGAGACGTTTCGTCTGTCATGGAGCACCAAGTATCGAGTCATGCTGGTTTCCGTGTTAGGATGGTTGTGCACCAGTGTGTTTTTTTATACGGTCTGCCAGGCATTCCCCGTGGTCGTTCACCTCGGATACGTGATTGTCATTATGCCTATCTTAACTCTTGTGCGTCTTTTTCCGTTTACCGTCAATGCCCTGGGACCGACGGAGGTCGCCGTCGCATATTTTTTCAGCATGTTGGAGATTCCTCCGACCGTAGCGGTGCTCATTTCTCTCACAGCGAACATCCTCTCGTCAGTCATTCCAGGGGTCCTAGGAATGGGAGTGATCCTCGCTGCCAGATATAAGTGAAACAGATTCAAAAATTAGTTGACAGGGATCGCCTCAATTTGAGTAAACTTCTTGCGCACTCACTGACCAGAATTATCTGAACAATCATGGAAGACGCGGATTATACGATCATCGCAGAGCATATTAACAAATACCTCGATCTCGTCGCAGGTTGCTGCAAACACTCTGCATGTTCTGCATGATATTCTCTATTGATTCATGAAAACATACAGCCTGATTTTGATTGTGGTTCTGCTTACCTGCCTGTCGCTTCTGATCTATTGGAATACGCTGAGTCATCAATTTGTCAACGTTGGCGATACCAGTCTCATTGTCCAGAATCCCTTCATTAAATCTCTTGCTCTTGAAAATATCATGCGAATCTTTACGCCGGGCACTGTTGAGACCTATCAACCGATTTGTACCCTGTCTTACGCCCTGGATTATTATTTTTGGCGATTGAATCCGACCGGTTATCATTTGACGAATATCGTATGTCATACTGTAAATACTCTGCTTGTGTTTCTGATGGCCTATCTGCTCTCTCGGACAGGATGGTTCGAAATATTACCGAATCGCCTGTTGTTGATTTCCCTGGCAGCCCTTATTTTTGCCGTGCACCCGATTCATGTCGAAGCTGTGGCCTGGGTCTCAGGCCGGTGCGAGATTCTGACTACAACCTTTACTCTGGCCTCACTCTCCTGTTTTTTCTGGATATTCTCCTTAAAAACCCAAAGCCGTCGCTGGATTCAGCCAATAGGATACGGACTTTCTTTGATGTTTTTGGCGGCCGGAGTTTTTACAAAACCGTCAGTTGTGATTTTACCTCTGCTGAATTTGTCTTTACTGAAACCTGACGTCCTTACAGCGCTTGCGGTACTTGGAATTACAGCGATATTAACATTGCTGGCCTGGAAACGTTCGGAATTCGTTTTTTTGGGAATCGTCTGGTTTTTTGTGAGTGTGCTGCCGGTTACAAATATAATTCCAATTGCCACAATCAAAGCCGATCGTTATCTTTATCTCCCGTCCGCCGGTTTTTGCCTGGTGCTAGCATGGTTGATTGTGCGAGGAGAAGACGTTCTCACTCGCGTTGTCAAAACGCGCCTTGTCAGAATTGGGTATTGGGCTATCATCAGCGTCGTAATCATTTCATACTCGTTTCAAACCGTGCAGCGCAATCGTGATTGGAAAGACAGTCATACGCTCTGGAGTGCAACCTTAGAAATTACCCCTGATTCGTCAATTGCTCTTAATAATTTGGGATTGATTTATACCAGGCAGGGAGAGTATGAAAAGGCTCAGGTGTTGTATGAACAGTCAATCAATGTGCGCCCTGATCAAGAACATGTTGAAGCGGTATATGTCAATATGGCCGAGAATTACGCTGCGCAGCAGATGTTCGACGAAGCCATCGAACATTACCAGCATGCGCTGGAAACCAATCCGGAATATGTGGAGGCATATCTGGGACTTGCCAGCATGAGCATTCAATTGCAGCAATATGCTCATGCCGAGCAAATTTACGCCCAGGCCCTGGAGCTTGATCGACAGCAGGATCGGATTTATACCCGGCTTGGCAATCTCTACGCCCTTCAGAACAAACACGCTGAAGCCCAGGCATATTTCCAAAAAGCGTTGGATTTGAATCCCTTTGACATGAATGCCTACAACGGTATGGGGTTGAGTTATGCCAGGAGCGGCGATGTGGAGAAAGCGCTGGAGCTGTATCAACACGCGCTTACGCTCGATCCTGATGTTGCCATTCTGCATAATAGCTTGGGAAGTCTTTACCTGGAACTGGGACAGACGGAGAAAGCGATCGCGGCGTTCATGGCCAGTTTGAACATTGAACCGGAAAACAACGAAGTTCGTAATAATTTAGGCATTGTGTATTTACAAACCGGTCGTTACGAAGACGCGGCCAGAGCGTTTATGACCGCCCTGACCTATCAACCGAACCATGCACAAATCCTGAGTCATCTGGGTATCGCTTATACGCATCTCGGACTGTATGAACAGGCGATTCAAATGTATCAATGGGCCATAGAAAGCGACGCCTCATTCGTTCAAGCTCACGTATTGCTTGGTGATGTGTGTCTGGGAACCGGGCAAATTGCCTGCGCGCGTGAAGCTTATCAGAACGCTCTGCAACTTCAACCGCACAACCACGATATTCTGGATAAATTGGAAACGATCAAATCGGCTGGACCCGGGGAATAAGAAAACTGCCTGAAGTATTGAATACAAAATAATCATCGAAAATTTTCAAAGGAATCAGAGAGAAATTATTCATGCCTGATCGAAAGCAAGTCATTACTCTGCGCTCTAAAGAATTTGTTGGTAGTTTCGCTATTTTGCTTTCAATGTGGTGTTTTTACCTGGAAGCCGCAGTTGTGCGCTGGGCTACCACAAATCCGAAGGTTGCCCTGAGTTCGGAATTCCTCATGTTTGCCAGATTTTTTTTGGGATTTCTGGTCACGTTGGTTGTCTTTCTATTTCAACGACGACTCCCTCGGCCTAAACATACCGGAACGATCGTGTATCGCGCTGTCACCAACATGCTGGCTGTCTTTTGCTCGTATAAAGCGGTTGAATTGACTACACTGGCTGAAGGCACGATTTTAAACATGACATCCCCGGTTTTTATCGGTATCTTTACCTGGGTTCTGTTCAAACACCAGCGCGATATTATTGCAACGCTCATGACCTTTGTGGGCTTTTACGGCATTTTTTTGGTGGTAGCTCCACAAAACATGCATTTTCACTGGGAAAGTTTGTGGGGGTTGATGTCCGGAATTATTGCGGCGGTTTCGTTGATGTTGCTCAATAATGTCCGTCAGCAGAATGATACCAATACGGTCTTATTTGTAGTGTTTGGTGTGGGAATGCTCCTCCAGGCGATAGTGTTTTACGACCGCTATTATCTGCCCTCGTTTCTCGAACTCATCTATCTCGTGTCAGGCGCGACTTCCGCGATTGCCGGGCAATATTTACTGACCATGGGATTCAAGTATGTGACTGCGGTAAAAGGCGGAATTTTATCGTCATTTCGAATTTTAGTTTCGGCCGTGTTAGGGCCTTTGATCACCTCTGATCCGGCCCTTACGATTTCCGGATGGATTGGCGCATTAATTATTTTAGGCACGAATATCTATTTTATCAGCCGTAAAACAAAGCCTGGTGAATTCGGGTAATCTGGACGTGTAAGGCCATTTATTTATGGATTTTCATCAGCAGCAGACTGCGCGTTCGCCCGGGACTGACCGCAGATCTCCAGCTACGTTGCAAGAGCAGGGTAAAGTTGTTTGCAAGTTCAGGAGCATTCTGCTGAAGTTGTTCATAATGTTCTGAGGTCATGATGATAAAGATTGGTTCCGGTTGTTCTACGAAGGTGGCGAGCTTCTGAATTCCCCATGCTACCGGGACGATACGTTGCAGATAGAACTGAGTGTCAAACCCTCCATAATTATAATCAATGATTGTGTGTTTCCCTGTAATGCCAGCCACTTCCCGGAAAAATGTTTTACGCGAACGATAGGTATTCATTTCCGGGATAACGGTCAGCAGTACACACACATAGAGCAAGACGGTTGTCGTGCTGATCATGGCGAAAGTCTCGCAGACATGACCATGTAAAAACCAACGCATTAAAAATAGTCCGCTTATGAAAAACAGGAGACCGAACACCACACTCAACAACAGAGACGCTGGCGAATAGATACAAGCGGCAATTGGCAGGGCAGCTCCGGCAAGGCACAGTAAGCCGGCAAAACTTGCTATCGGAATCGCTATCCCTTTCTCAACCCAGCGAGCAGAGGTGATTTTTTTGAGTTCAAGATACTCATTCCAATAATGTGCGACCAGAATCGCCAGAAAAGGATAGAGCGGCAACAGGTAATATTCGCGTTTGCTGCCGACTGAGGAAAACAGCAGGAAGGTGGTGACCGTCGCAACAATGATGAACATAAGCGAACGTGAAATCTGGTGTAATTTTTTCGAGATCAATGACATGACCGTTCCTGGTAAAAAAATCACCCAGGGCGCAAACGCGACTAATGCTGGAAGATAGTAATAAAACGGGTTATAGTGCGGCGTGCCGTCCGGGTCAATATAACGTCCCAACGTTTCCTGATGTAAAATGTCAAAAAAGTCAGGCACCCGGATATAGATCATGAGAAACCAGGGTGAGACTACAAGCAGAAAGACTAATGCCAGCCACCATGGTTTGGTTTCCATGAATAATTTGACATCGCGTGTCAGTAAGATAAACCCGCCGATAGCGAGCAGCGGCACGGCAAAGCCAATCGGATTTTTGGTCATAGTTCCCAGAGCGATACATAACGCCGAGAGAAAGTACATGACCGTGCTCAGGTTCCACTTGCCGCTTAAATTGGCGGCAGTCTGTCGTCGGAGATACCCCAGCGTAAAGAAATAGAGCGCAGAGGTTGTAAACAGGGTGAGCATCATATCTACGTCGGCTGTACGCGCCATGCCGCTATAGAGGAAGCTGGTCGCCAGAATGGTTCCGGCAAAACAGCCGACTCGCGCGGAAAACATCGCATTTGCCCAGAAATAGGTCACCAATACGCCCAGGGTTCCGGCAATAACAGAAGGAATGCGCGCGCTGAGTTCATCAAAGCAGCCAGTGAGTTTAAACATTGCCGCCGCCGCCCAATAGTACAACGGCGGCTTAGTCACAAAAGGTTCGCCGTTGAGATGAGGTACCAGCCAGTTGCCGGATACCACCATTTCACGACTGACTTCGGCGCGCCGGGCTTCGCCGTGCCGCCCCCAAAAATCGTAGCTGCCAACTTGAAACCCAAACACAATAGCGCAGACAAGTAACAACAATAGCAAATGGATGGCGTGATGTTTCATACCAGCTCCTATTCATCTATTCTGTTGCAGGAAATGCGGAATTACGCAAAGAAGAATCCTCATGAATAATTACAAGGGTGTTTTATAAGCAAGGATTTTCTGGTTTTTGCCTGATAGTCACGCTTTTTTCCAAACAAACGTTCAAGAAATTTATTGATACTTACTTTCATCAGAAACCGGGTTTTTCGAAAAACCCAGGTTTTCAGCCAGTCAAAACTGACAAAATTTATTGAGACTCACTTATCACGTATGTGTGGTGATATCTTGGTGTTTTAGAAAAAACAGAATAACTAGTTACGTACCCGTGAACAGTCGTGTTCACCGAAAACAACAGCCCCAGTTATACACGCTTTTTCATCCAACAAGGCTGTTGGACGGTATGATCTTGCTCAATAGTTACGAGTCAGCTATAAAACCTCTGAGAAGTTTGTCAATAGAAATCCATGCCAGACAGGTTTTGGCAGGTGGTTTGAACTGTTTTCACAAAAAAGATTTCTCGATTAAACAGTCGGGATATTTGAATGTCTATCTCTAAAAGACCTGAAGACTATGAGCGTTCATTCTTTTATAATCGTCAGAAAAATATTATCATAGCATGAGGATTTTGTATGAATATGGCACCGAACAAGAAATCTCCCCACCCCTGGCAAACCCTTTATGAAAAATCGTGGCTTCTTATCCAGGCATATATCCTTGAAAAACAACGGAACGCCCCTTCACATAACACAAAAGCCCTGCTCTTAAAAGGTCGTTGTTACAATTAAACCTGTAGAACAGATATGTTGTAGTTGGATAAATGCCAGAAAACAGGAATGCCAAAGCTCGACTTTGACATTCCCCGAAGTATGGTGATATTTATTCGACGGATCGGACGAGCAGCAGATAAAAATCGTCGTCCATGCTGTAATTCAGCACATAGCCATCTTCAAAGAAGACCACCCACGGAGCCGAAGGTTCTCCGGCAACCGTATCGGCACTCAGGCAGAACCAGAAGGGAAGATCAAACAGCGGATCAAGAAAATCTATCCCTTTTTGCGGGCTTTCGAGTAAGGATGCTAATTCTTCAATCGTGGGCAAACGCCAGTCGGAATACCCGGCGTAGCGACGAGCATTCACGTGCTCAATATGAGTGTGCACTTTGCCCCCTGGTATAAATTCAGCAGCAGCTTGCTGCCACATCAGACCTGTGGCATGATCGATGATGACCTGTTCGCCATAGAAGGTTTGTAACTCATATTTGTGGGAGAAGGAACCTGTCACGCTTCCTGACAAACCGATATGTGCATAATTGGCAGGGTGATGAAAGCCTTTCTGTCGGATGACCCTGACAATTTCTTCTTTGCTCAGCATGGCCGGAGTTCTGCGTAATGATGTTGTCTTTACATTCGGATCAAGGGTAATGCTGGTAGGTGTTTTCTCGGCAGCATCCTGCCTGGAGGCTTGAATGCCTAATTTTTGTTTCGTCTTCTCATCAAGTTGTCCGGTTGCCGGCAGCCCTTGCATCATTTGAAACTGTTGCAGAGCCATAACAGTGTTTTGCCCCCAGATACCGTCAACCAGACCCGGATCATATCCAAGAATTTTGAGTTGCTGCTGTACCCGGGCAACAGCAGCATTATAGGGGGCGGCGTGAAGACTTCCCACCAGAAGCAGAAAACAGAGCATCAAAATCGTAAAAATTTTCATTCCTTGCATTATTTTCCTCCATCTACACCAATCACTCATATCACAAAAACATCTGTCATAATTAATTTCCCAATGTCGTAGGATTATACACGCTTTTTGGGGGATGTCAATGAAAAATGATAACTTTTGAAAATACTTCGATTTAATGGTTGACAATCTTTTGTTGTATTTCTGAACAATTCTATAGGTTGATGGGTTTTTATAATCAGGGTTGAACACATTGCTTTCGTGAGAGCGTATACATCTATGACTGAGAAAATTCGAGTCGGGATCCTGTTTGGCGGCCAATCTGCCGAACATGAAATCTCATTGCAATCTGCAAAAAACATTGTTGCGGCGATTGATACCCAAAAATATGAAGTAGTGCTTATCGGTATTGATAAAAGCGGTGGTTGGCATTTACAAAGCGCAGACCGGTTTCTGCTTCATGCGACGAATCCTGAATTAATTCGATTGAATGTCAGCAGCGAAGATCTGGCAATTATTCCGGAAAAACAGGCAGAAAAATTTTTGAGTTTGAGCCAACGTCAACCGATTGGGCAGATTGATGTGATCTTCCCGGTATTACATGGTCCTTATGGCGAAGATGGCACCGTACAGGGATTACTCAAGTTGGCAGATATTCCTTTTGTCGGTTCCGGAGTGTTGGGATCTGCAGTTGGTATGGATAAAGATGTCATGAAACGTTTGTTACGCGACGCCGGCATACCTATCGCCAAATTTTTGACGGCGATCTCAAGATCTCGACATACGCTGGAATTTCACCAGGTCGCGACGATTCTGGGGATGCCTTGTTTTGTGAAACCCGCTAATCTCGGGTCTTCCGTGGGGATAAGCAAGGTTTATGATGAAGAGGAATTTTTTCATGCAATTGATCATGCGTTTCAATACGACCGTAAAATTTTGATTGAAGAATACATTCAAGGACGTGAAATTGAATGTTCAGTGTTAGGCAATGATGATCCCATTGCCTCGCTCCCTGGCGAAATTCTTCCTGACCATCATAAACACCCATTTTACTCTTATGAGGCCAAATACCTTGACGAACATGGCGCAGCGCTGCAAATCCCCGCTGATCTCCCGCCGCCCTTGATTAAGGAGGTTCAAACCCTTTCCATTAGAGCGTTTCAAGTGCTTTGCTGTGAAGGAATGGCGCGAGTCGATTGTTTTTTAACCCAAGATGAACGCGTATTAATTAATGAACTGAATACGATTCCCGGATTTACCAAAATCAGCATGTATCCCAAACTCTGGGAAGCGAGCGGGATTTCGTATACACAATTGATTGATCGCTTGATCCAACTGGCGTTGGAACGGCATCAACAAGAAAAGGCTGTGGTAACTTCGTTGAAAAAACCGTGTTAAAGAAAGCCTGCTAAGAAACCGGGTTTTTTCGAAAACTCCGGTTTCTCTGTGGTTCACTAGGAGGAAAGTATGAAAGTTCTCACATTGACATCTCCGCAAGAACTTGGCGCTATTGCCGCGCAATACGGGGCAGAAGCCATCAAGCAGGCCATCGAAGCAAAAGGAATGGCCAATATTATCCTGGCGACCGGAACCAGTCAATTTGAAACTCTCAGATATCTGGTCAACCTGCCTGGCATTGACTGGTCAAAAGTCACGGCATTTCATCTTGATGAATATCTTGGGATTGCGGAAACTCACCCGGCCAGTTTCCGAAAATATCTGAAAGAACGGTTTGCGGCCCATGTTCCGACACTTAAAAGATTTTATTTTGTGGATGGTGAGGCGCAGAACCCCCAGGAGGAGTGCGAACGCTTAGGACAACTCATTCAGATACACCCGATTGACGTGGCCTTTATCGGGATTGGGGAAAACGGGCACCTGGCATTTAACGATCCGCCCGCAGATTTCGAGACTGAACAGCCGTTTCTCGTCGTAACATTGGATGAAGCCTGCCGCAAGCAGCAATTCGGAGAAGGGTGGTTTCCCTCGCTTGACGATGTTCCCAGGCAGGCAATCTCCATGAGCATTTCGCAGATTTTGAAAAGCCAGCGTATATGCGTCTCCGTACCACACGAGCGCAAAGCGCAGGCCGTAAAATGCTCAATTGAAGGTGAACTCAGCAATCTGTGTCCGGCCTCTATTCTTCGAACGCATCCGGAGTGTAAAATTTTCCTCGATCCGGAATCCGCGTCATTGTTAACGCAATAAACAGAAAAACCGGGTTTCTTGAAGAAACCCGGTTTTCAATTACCTTTTTGTAAAAATTTCTTTACCGGCCCTGATAGTTTTCTCAATGGCGAGTCGTTCATCTCCTGGGTGAAAACGAAACAGCACGAGGTTGGCCGGTGCTCCGATGGCGAATTCTCCCAGGTGTTTTGTGGCGTTGAGAAGTTTGGCGGGATTCGTGGTACACAAAGGGAGTGTGGAGGCCAGATCATATCCGGTAGCGTTCATGAAATGAGCGAGATCCCAATCGAGTAAATGAGCGGCCCCGGCCAGGAATTCTGTACCTGGCAGACCTAGATGTCCATCTTCAAACACCTGGACATCAAGGTTACCCCATTGATAGATTCCCGGAACAAAACCACCCAGAAGGGCGACATCACTCACTAAAATAAGTTTATCCAGTCCTTTTGCGCGGCTGATCACGTTGAGCACCGAGGAAGGGAGATGAAATCCGTCGGCAATGATGCTCGCCATCAGTTCATCGGCAGCTAACTGCTCCCAGAGATAGTTGTTGAGACGCGGAATCTGTCCGTGACTTCCATTGCCGAGGTGCGTAGAAAGTTTGGCGCCAGCCATGATGGCTTGCCGAATGGTCGCAGGATCGGCCGCAGTGTGTCCTATGGCTGTTGCGACCCCGCAAGCGGCGACCTGTCTGATAAAGTCGAGCGCGCCGCGCCTTTCGGGAGCGATGGTGACAAGTGCAATTTTCCCGTCAGCCGCTTCCTGCCATTGTTTAAATTCGATCACATCAGGATCGCGGATATAGGCGGGATCATGTGCGCCGCGCGGCCCATCTTCCGCAGAAATATATGGTCCTTCGATATGTATCCCCGGAATCGCTGCGGCAATCTGAGGGTCATGACGTCGTGCGGCACTGATTATTCGTAATGTTTGCACCATTCGTTCCCGGGGACCGGTTACAATGGTCGGAAGATGCTGGGTGACGCCGGAGGTCGCTAAATAGGCGAGAATCTTTTTCAGATGATCTTCAGAAAAATCTTCCAGACTGTAATCACTCCCTTTATAACCATTCACCTGCATATCAAAAAAACCGGGAGCAATATAGGGAAGGTCGGCGAGCGTTTGCAACGGCGTGATTGCAACAATTTTTTGCGCGTGAATATGAACATCAACTGGTTGAGTTGTAAATACAGAAATTCCCTGATAGTGCATTATTCTTTTCATTGTTTCGCTCCACGCACCGTCAAACCTCTTTGTTTAGCGAAAAATATACGTGGAACTTCGAAGATCTTTCTGCGTCCAGTGTTGTCACAGGCAGCTTCCCGAAACAACATCAACACTCACAAGAACGAGACTCTTTATGAGTGACGTTTCAGGCGCAGGAAGGTCGCGTGCTCTTTGTTGATAATGGTCTGACTGCGTTTCGGGCCGGTGGAAATGATCGCTATATCGGTTCCCAGAAGTTCTGCAATCCGATCAAGATAACCCCTGGCTTTTGATGGAAGATCATCATAGTGTTCAATGCCGGCCGTTGATTGCTGCCAACCTTCATGTTCTTCATAAATCGGCTCACAGGCCGCCAGATTATCCGGAGCGATTGGCAGTTCTGTGATGACATCATTACGATAGCGGTATCCGGTACAGATGTTGATCTTCGGAAAAGAATCGAGAACATCCAATTTCATCACAGCTACTGCACGAGCATCATTGATCCGTACCGCATAGCGTCCGATTACGGCATCGAACCAGCCGCAGCGTCGCGGGCGACCGGTTGTCGCGCCATATTCATTGCCCCGGTCGCGCAGGGTCTTACCATTATCATCAAACAATTCAGTCGGAAACGGCCCCTCTCCCACTCTGGTCGTATAAGCTTTAATGACTCCTAGCACAGAATTGATTTGGGTTGGTCCCAGCCCTAATCCAGTACACGCGCCGCCAGCGCATGCGCTTGAGGAGGTCACATATGGATAGGTGCCATGATCTACATCTAACATTGCGCCCTGCGCCCCTTCGCAGAGAAGATGTTTCCCTTTTTTGATGGCCTGGCGCAGAAAAAGCGAACAGTCCACAAGATATGGACGAAGTTGTTCTCCATAATTCAGATAGGTCTGACACATCGGCTCATACGCAAGCTCCGGAAACTCTTCTCCTCCAATCTGCTTGACAGTCTCAAGAGCCGTGCGTAATTTCTCCCGGAATACGGTTTCATTGAGCAGATCGGCCGTGACGATTCCCGAACGCCCCATCTTGCTTTCATAAGCCGGTCCAATGCCTCGGCCGGTGGTGCCGATTTTTTTCGCCCCCCAGTTTTTTTCTCGGGTTTGATCCAGAACGCGATGATACGGCAAAATGATATGTGCTCGCGCACTGACAAACAGCCGTTCAGGAATATTATTCAAGCCGCGCTGCTGCAATTCATCAATCTCCTGGAAAAAGGCGACAGGATCCATGACCACACCGTTGCCGATTACGCACTGCGTGTCTGGGTGTAGAATGCCTGAAGGAATCAGATGTAAGACAAATCTTTGATCGTCAATCGCAACCGTATGTCCCGCATTATGGCCGCCCTGATACCGAGCTACCACATCAAAGCGTTCGGCCAGCATATCAACAATCTTTCCTTTGCCTTCATCGCCCCATTGCAATCCAAGTATGACAAGAGTTGCCATGATATTAAAGTTGATAACTGACTAACGTGACTAAAATGACTAAAGTTAAGGATCCCTTCTCAAACTTTAGCCGCTTGTCACGTTAGTCACTTATCAACTTGAGCTTCACTTAGTTCGAATATTCATATACTGTTGCGCCTGGTGCATAAATGCTTCCAGACGGGTATCTGTTCCGGCGTGCTGTGTGCCGTCGTAAGCAAGTGAAATCACCGGAATATTTTCGTAGTCTTCTCGAATTTTCTTCAAAAGCGCAGTAACAATCGTGCCGGGCATACATCCAAAGGGCATTACATTGATCACGCCGCTCAGACCTTGGTGATAGTAATCAATGGTTTTCCCAACGCTTAACACCGTTTCCCCTTCAAAACTTCGGTCAACGTATTGATCCGCATATTTCAGGATACCACTGGTATTGGTTTCTTCCAGATAGTCAATAATTCCGTGAAATGGTTTGGCAAGCTTATGTTCAATCATGATTTGCGCTTTTTCGATGATCATGTTTTGAAGATATTTAAAATATTCTCTATTCTGTTTTGCATGGAGCATACGGGTATAGTTGGTATAGTAGATCCACTCCATTAAAGGCGCCAGCCAGACCGTTCCGCCCAGAGCTTCGACTTTATCAATAATTGATTCATTGCAGAAGCCGTGGGTTCGGACATAGATTTCACCGACAATCCCAATGGTCGGTTTTTTTCGAGATTTATCGACCTTGATTGCTCTGAACTCCTCCGCACTCTGTTCCATGGCATGATACGCATTTCCTCCGAATTCAAGCGCATCGCTCAGCCGCTGCAAGGAGCGTTGATAGACGGCCAGCGTTTCTCCTTGCTTGACTTCATAAGGCCGCGTATCGAACAAGGCCTTGTAAAGCACGTCAACCCCTACCATTGCGCTCCATCCTATTTTAGAAATGTTTTTCCCAACGGTCCCCAGTTCTTTGTAAAAACTGGAATCCTGATTGGGCGCCAGGATCGGAATATCATATCCAAGTTCTTGCATGACCAGGCGTTGAAACATATTGTACTGTCCAAAGCGGCAAGGCCCTGTGCCCGATGGCATAAAGAAAATTGCCTTGTCCGGATCAAAGCCTGGTTCATTGATTTTTTTGATCATGTCACCGGTCGTAACGATCAGCGGATAACATTCTTTGCCCGTGGTATATTTACGTCCGTATTCAACGCTTTCTGCGTCAGAAATCCCGAAAACTTCTGAGGAAACTCCTAATCCGCGTATTCCGGCAGCCAGGGCGTAGGCATGGTCGCCCATGTAAGGAATATACATGGTTCGTCCGGCAAGATTCACATGCGTTTGCTTGAATGTGCGATCATAATGCGGATAGTGGCGGGTGCGCACATTTTCCAAACTATCGAGAAACGCTTCACAACGTGTAATCGCGCCTGCCGGGGCACTGTGTTCATCAATTTCAATGATCAACGAAGGCTTTGCCCCCATCAATTTTTTGAAATAAGTAGTTAGAAATGAATCCGGTCCGCAACTGAAATTAGTGATATACAGGGCGTGAAGCCGGGAATGGTTACGAATAAATTTCCCGGCCTTGAGGATGCGTTGTCCATACTTCCAAAACATATTCGTCCAATCGTCTGCAATTTTGATGTCGGACGTTGGCAGAAAATCCATGGGAATAGCTAACACGCCGAGATCTCTGAGAATTTGGGGTAATCCCAGGTTAATGCCAGGATCGCAGCCATTGTAGACGCGGCTGACAATCACCAGGGCGCGTTGCTGGTCGCTTAAATTTTCGAGAATTTCCTGTCCGCGTTTCACTAATGTGCTGCGAAAAGCTTTTAGAGTGCGTTCTGCAATTTCCAGAGCTGCATCAACCTGCTCGGAGGTTTTGTTGAATTGCGCCCCAAAACTTTTCAATGAATCGGACAGGACCTTGCGTCCTTTGGAGAAGCTGACAATTGGCCGTAAGAATTTTTTCTGTTCGATCTCTATAGCCGCGTTGACAAGATAGGGAATTGTCTGCACATAAGGACAGAGTTTTTGATCGCGATAGTCCGGATCATCTTGTTCCATCCCAATAATACTCGGTAAGAAAATGTAGTCAATATCATCGCGTTCGAGCAGAGTCAAGACCTGTCCATGCGCAACTTTCACCGGAAAACAGGCTTCAGCGACAGTTCCTTCGACCCCCTTATGAATGATCGTTTTGTTAGTGCGTGGAGATAGGATCACCTGAAACCCTAATTCTGACAGGAAGGCATGCCAAAAGGGGAAAAATTCGTGATAGTACAGAGCCCGAGGAATCCCGATTGTGGGACCGCGTTCCGCCAATTTTTCCGGCTTGTAGAAGCTGATCATTAATTTTTCGCGTTCCTGGAATAAATCCGGAATTGTTTCACGGTATTTGGTCTTTTCTTCTTTATTCATATCCCAACGTGGACAGCGACCGCCGTAGTATAAAGGATCAGCCCCTTCGAGCAGGACCTCATGGATCTCACACAAATTAGAACAATGTTGACATTCAAAGGTTTTGATTTCATATTTACGTCTGCTCAAATCAAAGCCGCGAAACCGGCTGACTGGATTTCCTTGCTGTTGTTGATAGTCACGCGCCAGGAGGGCGACTCCGATTGCTCCGGTGACCTCATAGTGATTTGGCACAATGATCGGTTTGCCGACCACATTTTCAAACGCGGCGATCACGCCTTTATTCGCGGCGACCCCGCCCTGGAAGAAAATTCTTTTGCCAACCCGTCGGTCTCCGACTACACGATTCAGATAGTTTCTGACAATTGAAAAACTCAGACCAGCTACTAATTCATCAGTTTTTGCACCTTGCTGCTGGTGATACACAAGATCCGATTCCATGAACACAGTACAACGTTCCCCAAGACTGATCGGCGATTCTGCGCTGAGTGCCAGGCTGCCGAATTCTTCTTTGATATTGATACCGAGTTTTTCGGCTTGTTCTTCCAGAAAGGAACCGGTGCCGGCGGCGCAGGCATGGTTCATTTCAAAATCGACCACAACTCCATTGTCAATGCTGATGTATTTTGAATCCTGTCCGCCGATTTCGAAAATGGTGTCCACGTCCGGATCAATAAAAACAGAAGCGCGGGCCTGCGCAGTAATCTCATTTCGCACAATGTCGGCCCCCACAAAGTCACCGGTCAAATAACGACCTGAGCCTGTGGTGCCCACACCGAGAATTTCGACGCAATCGGCAATCTCCTGGCCGACTTCTTCAATCCCTTGCCGTACCGCTTCAATCGGTCGTCCGGCTGTCATTAAATAGCGTTTGGACAGCACGTTTCCTACTTGATCGATTACCACGACATTCGTGCTGATGGATCCAACATCTACGCCCATATAGGCCTGAACCCGGGTGTCGGTTTCTTTGAGCGGCGAATAGGTTCCCACGCCGATAAAATGTCGCGTGGTCGGATCGCCGGCAAACGTTAAAGGAGTGAGGCGAGTCGCTTTGACCGAACGGTTGTGGATATACTCTTCTAACACGTCTAAGCCATGGAATTCACTTGCCATTTGTTTTTCCATGGTTTCGACAATCGCGCCGAGCGCCCCCATACTGGCAGAATACCTGGGAATAATCAACTCACCTTCCTGTAATTCAAGAATTTCTTCGAAAGCTTTAACCACTCCTTTGTTCCAGGCCACGCCTCCGTGAAAAGAGATCGGTTTCACAAATTCTTTCCCTTTACCGATGTTGCTTTTGTAATTACGCGCCATTGCATAGCACAAGCCGGCTACAATGTCATAATCAGGCGTGGCAATCTGCTGTAAGTGAATCATGTCCGATTTGGCAAAGACAGAACAGCGTCCGGCGACGCGAGGCGGATGAACGGAACGTAAGGCTAATTCGCCAAATTCTTCCTCAATGGAAATGCCTAAACGACTGGCTTGTTGATCTAAAAACGATCCGGTACCCGCTGCACAGACCGAATTCATCGCAAAATCTTCCAACACGATCTCGTGGGTATGCGGATCTTCATTTAGAAGAATTAATTTTGAATCAGCCCCGCCGATTTCAATAATGGTCCGCACTTCTGGGTGTAAAAATGCCGTGGCTTTTGTTTGCGCGACAATTTCATTAATACAAACGGCATTCAAGGTTTTGGCGACTTCTTTGCCTCCGGTACCGGTCAATGCAATCCGATGGAGGGCGGTTTTCCCGAATTCAGCGATAATCGCTTTGATCACATCGCAGGCAGTTTCAACAGGCCGGCCTTTATGCCGAATATAAACATCCTTCACGATATGATAATCATTGTCAATAATGAGAGCATCGACGCTGACAGATCCAATGTCGATCCCGATATTTATCATGTTGTCTTGATATTTTCCCATGTTCAATTCAGTTCTTTTTCCCAAAAAACGTTCAATGCTTTTTGAGAAAATGAACATTTTTTATAATTTGAACGGATGATACATTATATTCATCTTGACTCATTTTTCTTTCAGGGATGTTATTCGTCTTACGGAAGGAGAAGTCGAATTCTCATCTGTGCTATCAGGTTATCAGAACGCGATTTATCTCCTATGTAAATGAAATGTTCATTCATGCGTGTAAGAAATCGGGTTTTTCGAAAAAACCCGGTTTCTATGCCCGACTCTTTAGAAAAATGGATCACCGAGGGTTACGACCCTGTTCCCTATGCAAGTAAGTCCAAAGGGTTGTCATGGAATATGGATGACATAGGCTTTTGCTTGATACCAAAGGGATGTACCAAACAAATTTTTTGTACTTACTCAGGAGTTTTGAAATCAAAAGAAAATGTAAGAATCAGGGAGGCTTTGTCAAG
The DNA here is from genome assembly GCA_040772385.1 of Candidatus Vecturithrix sp. GTDB lineage: Bacteria > Moduliflexota > Moduliflexia > Moduliflexales > Moduliflexaceae > Vecturithrix. Next base: position 3,594,993 of record JAXGYF010000001.1, read on the forward strand.
CAAATAATGAAAAAGAGTTATCTCAGAGAGAATTCATTAAGAATCTGATGAAAGCTCTTGACATTTTTTGACCCTCTATAAACATGGTGTTATATAGAGACTATTCTGACAGTACCGATGTCATAAAAAGAAATGATACGATAAAAATATGGGAAGAACAAACAGAGAGTTATTTACGATCAGATACCGATTACTGAGAATAAGGTGATCGGTTTTTTTATTGAAATTTTGCAAAACGCAAGCGCATATCTCTTAAAGAACAGATAAAATTTTAGCTGTTGACAGCAGGATTGATTTTTTAACAATGGAGGATACACTGTTATGCACTGGCAAGGGCTCAATATACCTGATCAGGTAAAATGGGACGAAGAGACCTTAACTTCAACATACGGCAGGTGTACGTATGCCCCACTTGAACGAGGACTCGCACGTTTGATTGGGAATAGTTTGCGGCGAGTATTGCTTTCATCATTAAAAGGTGCGGCGGTTACCACCGTGAGAATTGAAGGCGTTCTCCACGAATTTTCTACAATTCCGGGAGTGTTGGAAGACGTGGCTGAAATTATTCTACATATCAAAAAATTAGCGATTAAAATGGAGACCGAAAGTCCGCGAAAAATGACGCTCCATGTGGTGAACCCTCTTGATGAAATGCGTGAAATAACGGCAGGGGACATTCAGACGGATCCGGATGTCGAAATTTTAGAGTCAGACGCGCACCTTGCATATCTCGATCGACACGGGCGTTTAGACATGGAAATGGAGGTCGAAGTCGGACGGGGCTATGTTATCGCAGAAATGCACAAAAGCGAGGAGCAGGCAATCGGTGTGCTGCCGATTGATTCGGATTTTAATCCCATTCGCAATGTGTTGCTTGACGTTCTTCCGATCGAACCTCATAAGCCGGATACCCTGTGGCAACTTCTCCTGGAAATCTCAACGAATGGAAGTATTACCCCCCCTGATGCTCTTGGGAATGCCGCGAAGATGTTTAAAGACCAATTAGCAGTGTTTACCAATTTCCGTGAAGAATTTGAGGAGATTGAACCGAAAGTTGATGAAGAGGAAGAAAAAAGAAATCAGTACCTGTCTATGAGTGTGGATGAATTAGAACTGTCAGTCCGTTCGAGCAATTGTCTGAAAAATGCCAATATTCGCACGGTCGCAGAGCTTGTTCAGAAGACGGAAACAGAATTATTAAAGACCCGGAATTTCGGGAAAAAATCGTTAAATGAGATTCGCACGATTCTGGGAGATATGAATCTGTCATTAGGGATGAAATTTGACCTGTCTTCTGCCGAGAAAACGAAAACACGATCCCGAAAAATCAAAACTGCGGCTTAAAAACCATTTTATGTGGACATCCTTTCGACATGCCATTCGGAATAAATTCATCGCGGGTGTGGTGATTGTCCTCCCGATTGGGATTACAGGCGTGCTGTTGCAGATGATGTTTACGTGGTTGGACGGGTTTTTCGCTCCTCTGGCATTTCGATTGACTGATCGGCGGATTCCAGGTCTCGGTATTATCAGTACCGTTATCATCGTGTTTGGGGTCGGACTGCTGGCGACGAATATTGTCGGACGCGCCTTTGTCTCAAGCGGAGAATATTTCGTCTCGAGGATTCCGCTGATCCGAAGCGTCTATTACGCAACAAAGCAATTTCTGGAAACGCTGACAGTGAGTCAGCGACAGGCATTTACGCAGGTTGTTCTCATTGAATATCCGAAAAAAGAGAGTTATACCCTGGGGTTTGTGACGGCCGAACCAATCGAGGAAATTCAGGAGCACATTGCCGAACCGCTGCTCAATATTTTTGTCGCGACCACACCAAATCCGACCACAGGGTTTCTTTTGTTGGTTCCTCGGGAAAATATCCGATTTCTTCCCATCAGCGTTGAAGATGGCATAAAGATGATTGTGTCCGGTGGAATTATTCATCCCCAACAGAATTATAGTCAGGTAAATTCTTTAGGTATGCCGGAATACGATGGTAAGGAAGCCTTGAATGCTCAATCGAAAGGAACAGAGCGTGTATGAACCCCTTTTTCGCGGGCGTGGGGAAAATAGTGCTTTTCCTGTGTTTTCTGATTGCGCTGGCTGGTTTCAGCGCACTTGCTACGATTCATTATATTTTTGCCACCAGCCATGTTGAAGTTCCCGACTTAATCGGAAAATCTGTAGATTATGCTACAGATCTGTTGACTGAACAACATTTAAAACTCAGACTTATCGAACAACAGCTTGATGAAAAAATCCCGGCTGATCATATTTTAACCCAAGATCCTCCTGCCGGGGTCATGGTCAAAAAGAATCACACGATTCGCATTGTAACCAGCAAAGGGTCTGAAACAACCTTTATTCCGAATCTGGTAGCAAAGTCCTGGCAACAAGCCAGGCAACTGTTACAACAACAAAAATTTCGTTCCGGCAATGTGGCTTACGCCCATTCTGCCGATATCGCCATAGATGCCGTTATCGCCCAGACGCCGCTGCCGAATTCTCTGGCAAAGGCCGGCGATACAATTGATCTTCTTGTCAGCCGTGGTCCTTATCCCAAAATTATGGTTATGCCCGATCTGGTTGAACAGCAACTCGCGTATGCGCTCGAGGTGATTAAAAACATGGGATTAGTATTGGGGAAAATCGAACACGAACAATATCCTCAAGTGCCCCAGAATACTGTGTTAAGCCAGGTTCCCAAACCGGGATCACTGATTGAGGAGCACAATATGGTTACTTTTGTTGTGAGCCAGGGAGGGCAGCGTGGACGCTCGTCAGGAGGGCAGCGGCCGTTAATGCAATATCAAACGTTGAACTATATTGTTCCTCCGGGTCAATTTGACCGGCAAGTTTCCGTGGTTGTCAAAAATGTGGAAGGTTCACGCGAAATTTATCGTCAAACCACTCCTCCCGGCCAACAGATTGTTGTTCGAGTGCCTGTAGTTGGCGAAACGGTTGTTGAGGTGTATGTTGACGGAACCCTTGATATGCTGCAACGCATGAATGCCCAATAAGGCAGGGTGCGTGATTATATCGTTCTACGCACATCCTGTTTTACAGAGTTATGGTGAAAATTGCCCCTTCAATTCTTTCTGCTGATTTTGCCTGCTTAAAGCACGATATAGAAATTGTCGAGCGTGGAGGTGCTGATATCTTACATGTTGATGTCATGGACGGCCATTTTGTCCCTAATTTGACGCTTGGTCCGCCAGTTATCAAAGCCATCAAAAAATATACCCGGCTTCCTCTGGATGTCCACTTAATGATGACGAATCCCGATGCCTTCATCGAACAATTTGCCCAGAGCGGCGCAAATTATCTAACCGTACACGTTGAGGTCTGTCATCACCTGCACCGTACGATTCACGAGATCAAAAAATATGGAATGAAAGCCGGGGTCTCTTTGAATCCCGCCACCTCTCTAGATCTGCTCGACTACATTCTCGGCGATGTGGATCTCATTCTCATTATGTCTGTCAATCCAGGTTTCGGAGGGCAGCAATTTATCCCATTCTGCCTTGAAAAGATCCAGAAATTGCGTCAGAAGCTTGATCTGTTAGATCTGCCGCATGTTGAAATTGAAGTGGATGGCGGTATTTCCCCAGACAATATTCACGAAATTGCCCGGGCCGGAGCTACTATCCTGGTTGCAGGATCTACCGTATTCCAGTCGCCTGATCCGGCAGCAATGGTCCAACAACTCAAAGCCGCTTGTGAGTGATGGTAACATCATGAGGAAGAAATCACAAAAAGCCCGGTTTTTCTATGTACACAAGCCTTAGCCTTTCAACGCCTTCTTCATTTTAAATTTTAGAAACACCAGGAAAAGAATGACGTAACGCTGGAAATCGGCGTAGGAGCGAATATTTTTGAGCACGCTCGGAATTTTGCGCAACAGTGAATATTTTTTCTTTACTCCGGCAAAACGAAATATCAACTCGCTAAGCTGCCACCAGGAAAGTTGATCCACATACAGCGGCGCATGCCCCTGGGCTGCGGGCAGGACAATCACACGAGGATCATACTTCTTCGTCCAACTGAAATCTTGCGGTAATTTCCCCTCTTTATAGGCGCGCTCTGCCAACTCGGTACCTGGATAAATATGCGTGATGGCGACGCTGATATCGCAACGCTCTTTGATCTTCTCGATCACGTCCATCGTATCCTGGGCTTCTTCCCAGGTTTCAGTCGGGTGACTAAAGATAAAAAACGGATTCGGCGTCACGCCGAACTCGTTGGCCCAATCTATGAAACGATAGGCATGGTCCAGGGTTGCAACTTTTTTGACAACCTCCTGCGCTACCCGGTGATTACCGGATTCGATTCCAAATCCGGCGTAAAACATCCCGGCTTCCGCCATTTTCGCTGTCAGTTCTTTGGTCATAAGATCCACGCGGACTTCGCAATACCATTTAATATCGAGTTTGCGCTCAATAATCATATCGCAAATTCGTTCGGCGCGTTGCGGATTGTAGTTAAAGGTATCATCATAGAACCAGATCGCTTTGGCGTTGTACCGGTCAATCACATGTTCCACCTCACGGAGGACGTTTTCAGGGGACAAGCCGCGTACTTTTCTGCCCCAATTTTGAGGTGTAGCACAAAAAGTACAGTGAAACGGACAGCCGCGGCTGGTCATGAGGTTCGCGGCCGGAACCAGACCCTTTTCGGGAATTTCAAGCTGAAAATTGTACTTTTCCCAGGGAATGAGATGGCGTGCCGGCAGGGGTAAGGTATTCAGATCCGCAATGCGCTGCCGGGGCGCATTTTCAAGAATCGCCCCTTGCTCTCGAAACGCCAATCCGTCAACTTTCCGCAATGAGTCACCGGCTTGTAAGGTCTGAACCAATGTTAGCAGCGTCAACTCGCCCTCACCGCTTACAACTCCGTCAACCGCCGGAAGGTGGCTCAAGGTGTCGTAAGCTGTGCCGGTGAAATGCGGACCTCCTAACACAACAAAAGCTTCAGGATGCGCTTTTTTGGCAATATCAGCCAGTTGAAAACTCAAAAAACGATTTTCCGTGGTGGTCGTAATTCCGATCACCTCGGGTTTCTCTGTTTCAAATTTTCGCGCCAGATCATTCCACGTCAATCCTAACACATGGCTGGGCACAATTTCAACATCAATGTTGTGCTGTTCCAACACAGCAGCCAAATAAAGCACGCCGAGCGACGGCATCATGCTGCCCTGACTCCAACGTTCGGCAAAATAGCCGCCCGGCGGCACACATAACATGACTTTCATGAATAGGTCTACTCCTCTATCACTATAGCGCGAAAATTCTTTTCGCGTCCCGAAACGTCACCTTTGAATTCCCTCACAAAGCTCGTAAGGCTTATAAAGAACAATGACCAGCTCAAGCACCGAACCTGCCTGAAGGCAGAACGACAAACCTGACTTCCTTTTCCCTCCCCCTTATCTATACCATAGGAGACGCTCTATCGAAGAAGAAAGATTCATGTCAAGCTTTTGTGCACAGGATCTTCGTACAGGCCACAAAAGTTGGTATTGATATACGCCAGAAACTCTTCCCAACGTCCATCAAAATTTTTACGAAGAAAAATTTGCTGGTCTTGAAGCATAAGAATGAGACGATCATACACAACCTGCTGAGTAAAAGGAGGGGCGGCGTCAGCCTGACCGTATTCAGCGTGAAAATCTTCTAAATGCTCAAATGCTACCTGAATATCGTGCCAGTGGCCAAGAGGCTGGTGAATCCCTTTCAATTTCTGGATCAAGATCTCATTATATCCCAGTTCAGGAAAACACCTACTTGCAATTTCCGCAATATAGCGGGCTTCTTTGGTCAGTATTCTGACTTTATGCAAGTTGTGATCGTGATGGCCGTTTTCGCCATATTTGAGGATTTGGCGTAAGAGATATTCCAGACGTTCTTGAATTTTGGTCAATACCATGTCTCTGGCTAATGGCTCGAACGCCTTTTTTACGCGTTTTTCGTTCTTAGCAAGTGTTTTATGCAAATCGCAGTGACTGGCAAAGGCTGCAAATCCTTCGCGCGCCGTGAGTTCCTTCTGTTTTAAGATGTTATAGTACTCGCTCAAAAATACGCCGAGTGATTGGCTCCATGTTCTGGTCAGCTGTTGCTGCACATGAATATCGCGTAACTCTGCGACTGATTTGAAAACTTTTCTAACCTGGCGCATATTGCGTTTCGCCGGAAAGGCTGGCGTAATCCATTCAATCAATTGAAAAAAAGAACGTAAGCGTTTGATTTCCACGCGTAAATCATGAATGCCGTCAATATCGAAATACGTCAGCGCCATGTCAAAATGTTTCTGTATATGTTGGCAACGAGTGGCGTAATATACGGATAAACAGGTTTCAAACATGAACAAATCCTTTGAAAAGGGAATTCGGTCATTCATCTCAACAACCCCACCTCCGACCCTTCCCCGAAGGGGAAGCAGGGCTGTTAAGTTCTACCCCCTCAGTCCCCCGCAAGCGGGGGAGGTTGATCCGTTTCCCCCCGCTTGCGGGGGGAATAAAAGGCGGGTCACAAGTTGTCCCCGCGAGAACTTAACAGCCCTCCCGAAGGGGAGGGGAGGTTCCTCCTTCGGAGAGAGGACCGGAGGGGAAGGTATGCTGACCGAAATTTCGCTCATAGAAAGACGTTGTAGGGGGCGAGACTTTTTTTGTCTCGATCTTCACGACGTCATTTGGTTTCCGGGGCATGTTCTTGTTGCAAAAATTCGTAAATGGCTTGCTGTGAGCGTACCGGAGGTTGATCCGGCGCCTGACGATAGTAATTATGTAAGGACCCGTCAAGAATTCTGGCTTTCACCGTATCTTGCCATTGCAGTTCAAAATAGGCACGCAGTTGCCGCTGTACATCCTGATCGAAAATCGGGCAGGCGACTTCGACGCGATTATCCAGATTACGTGTCATCCAATCGGCCGATCCGATATAGTATTTTTCCTTGCCCCCGTTACAGAAAATAAAGATACGCGAATGTTCCAGGAATTTATCAATAATGCTAATGGCTTCAATATTTTCACTCAACTCCGGAATCCCCGCTCTGAGAGAACAAATGCCTCGGACAATCAAACGAATTTTTACCCCGGCCTGACTGGCTTTATAGAGGTGCTCGACCATATCACGATCCATCAGACTGTTTAATTTCACCAGAATATACGCTTCTTTGCCGGCCCGGGCATGTTGTATTTCTTGCTGAATTAGTGATTTCCAGCGAGTACGCATAAAAAACGGTGACACAATTAAGTGCTGATAGGTTTTGAGTTTGTAGTTAGTTTTGAGGAAATCGAACAAAGCTCGCACTTCATTTGTAATCCGTTTATCGGCAGTGAGCAGCGTGTGATCGGCATAGAGTTTTGCCGTATCTTCATTAAAGTTTCCGGTGCCAATTGCGGCATAACGCATGGTTTTGCCATGTTCTTTTCTGGAAATCAGGCACAGTTTCGCGTGAACTTTGAGTTCAGGCATCCCGTAAATCACCCGTGCACCATCTTCGATCAGTTGGTTGGCCCAATAGATATTTGCTTCTTCATCAAATCTGGCTCGAAATTCAAAAAGCACCGTCACCTTTTTGCCATTGTGAACTGCTGCTCGCAGCGCGTTGACAATTTTTGATTTTTCCGCAACGCGATACAAGGTCATACGAATCGAGGTCACATTCGGATCAATCGCCGCTTCTCGCAATAAATAGATGAGATAATGAAAGGATTGGTAAGGGTAGTGCAGCAGCAAATCCTTCTGCTGGATAACTTTCAACAAACTTTTCCCTTCAACCACCATTTTGTGCTGAAGCGGCTCTAACGGCTGATATTGCAGATGGGACATGCCTAAAGTCGGAAATTTCATGAAATCTTTAAAATTTAGATAACGACGTTCCGGCAGCAGTGTATCATGCGGACTTAAACTCAATCGCTTTGTCAGAAAATGCAGGAATTCTTGCGAAATATGATGATCATACGTCAATCGCACCGGTTCGCCGCGTACTCTCCCTTTTACACTCTTGGAAATAGTTTCAACAAAGCTTTTGGTGACGTTATCTTCGATCTCTAATTCCGCATCTTTGGTGATCTTGATCGGAAAGGCTTCGGTCACCTGCATGTGGAACATGGAAAAAATTTCCGACAGCCCCGAACGAATCACATCTTCTAACACCATGATATACTGTTTCCCGTTCTTGGCAGGCAATACAACAAAGCGCGACAGCTCTTTTGTCGGAACCTCGACAATAGCATATTCCGGCTTCTTTGTATCACCCTGTTTTTGTAAGCGCACAGCCAAATACAGGGAGCCTTCATTTAATGGGGGGAATTTGCGAAACTGACTGGCCATAAAAGGCACAATTGAAGGGCGAACATACCTGCGGAAATACAAGGTCAGAAAATCTTTTTGCTCAGAAGTTAATTGCATCTCATTAATAATAAAAATGTTTCGCGCCTGTAACTCTTGAATAATCTGCTGATAAATTTTCTCAAATTTAAGCTGTTGCTGGGCAACGATCGTCTGAACTTGATTGAGCGTTCGGACGGGATCGTCTTCAATGAACAGCCGCGATTTTCTTCCCAGTCGCATCAGTCGTTTTAATGTCGCAACCCGTACCCGAAAAAATTCATCCAAATTCGACGAGAAAATAGCTAAAAATTTGATCCGTTCCATCAACGGGACAGTCGGATCATCAGCTTCTTGTAATACGCGTGAGTTAAATGAAAGCCAGCTAATTTCTCGATTAATAAATTTAGCTGTATTTCCAGCCATACCCTATCACCTGTCTTCCTCTGTTTTTTCAGCTTTCGTATGATCCTCGCTTTGGGCCTCATCCTGTCCCAGGGCAAGTTCTTCCACTGTTGAAATCTGAAACGTATTCACAAGCTCTTTTGCAAATTGTTTGCTGGTTTTTTTGATAATTTTCCGCATCGGTTTCGAAATACCTACTTCAAGCTGTTCCAGTAAATCCTCCATCGCCATCGTTGTTAGTTTTTGCATGACCGTGCGGGCATCTTTATAAATTTTGGAGGGTGGCTGCATCGGAAAATCACAAAACCTCAGGGCGCCGGTTCCTGCAGAAAGTGCCTGCCAGGTTGAAACCGATAATGTAATGCCGACGACGCTGGTTGTCCGAAATTCCGTTCTCGAATCAGGGATAAGTATATTCGCCCAGTGCGAAAGGGCCGGCTCGTGGCCAACGAGCATCACCGTTTGATACGTATCTGGCAATTCTTTGAGTATTTGCGGCAAATCGGTTGTGTTTTCAGTCTGATAGAGTTCTTCTCGTAAAAGAATGCGCCGGATCGGATAGTTCAATTTTTCTGCAAAAATATGGGCGGTTTCAAGAGCGCGGTCAGCCGGACTCGCGATCAATAAATCCGGCACAATGCCTTTCCTGGCTAAGCGGCTTCCCATGGTCAGGGCATCTTCTCGTCCTTTGGGTGCTAACATCCGCTTGAAATCATTGATTCCCGATTCACCGGGAATCGCTTGAGCATGTCTGACAAAATAGAGCATTTTCATGATGAACAAACAGGGGCTATGCCTGTTTTAATTTCGATTCAACTGCCTGAATCACTGTCTCCAACACTTTGATTCTGGCGTAATACTTGGAGTTTGCCTCAACAATAGTCCAGGGCGCATAGGAGGTGCTGGTACGAAAGAGCATTTCATCTACCGCTTGTTTATACTGATCCCATTTTCCGCGATTACGCCAATCTTCATCCGTAATTTTCCAGAGCTTATACGGGTTTTGCTGTCGGGCTTCGAAACGCCGGAGTTGTTCATCCGGATCGATATGCAGCCAGAATTTGATCAGCACCGTTCCAAAACTGGTGATATGTTCCTCCATTTCATTAATTTCTCGATAGGCGCGTTTCCACTCCTGTTCGCTGCAAAATCCTTCAACCCGCTCATCAAGGATGCGACCGTACCAACTGCGATCAAAGATGGCAATATGCCCGGCTTTCGGGATTTTCTGCCAGAAACGCCACAAATAATGATGCGATTTTTCGACGTCGTTCGGGGCCGCAATCGGAATCACTTCATAGCCGCGCGGGTCCATGCTTTGGGTTAAGCGCCGGATATTGCCGCCTTTTCCGGCCGCATCCCACCCCTGATACACAATGACAACCGGAATTCGTTTCACATACACTTCATGTTCAAGCTCAAATATGCGCTGTTGGCAGGCTTCGAGCTTGTTTTTATATGCTTCCTGCGACAGCTCAACTGACAGATCAATCCGATCCAGAACTGAGGAGCCGAGGTGGTCAAAAATTTCCGCCCCCTGAAGCTTTGCCTGAGCTTCCGACTCGGATTCAGAAGCAACACTCGCTTCCTGGGGAGTAAACATTGGCGGTTCGACGGTTTGGGTGGCACGGGTCGCGGCTTCAATTTTCGCTTCAAGCCGATCGATCACCGTTTTAAAGACCTTTACCGTCGCAAAACGCTTATCATGTGATTCAATCACGGTCCAGGGCGCAAAATTCGTCTCGGTTTTGGCGAGCATATCCTCGGTGGCTTCTAGATATTCCTCATATTGTTTATGATGTTTCCAGTCTTCCCGTGTCACCTTCCAGGCGGTTGACGACGATTTTTCCAACTGTTCGAAGCGTTTTTTCTGCTCTTTTTTCCTGATGTGCAAAAAGAATTTGATGATCAGAACGCCGTCATCCACGAGTTGGCGTTCAAAGGCCGTAATTTCAGCATAAGCGCGTTTCCATGCCGATTTTTTGACCAGTTTATCCACCCGTTCTACCAATACGCGTCCGTACCAACTGCGATCGAATACAGCGATACGTCCCTTTGGCGGTGTTTTAATCCAAAAACGCCAGAGAAACGGACGCAACAATTCTTCTTGATTAGGCGCGTTGATTGAGTGAACCACACAGCCGCGGGGATCAAGGGCTTGAATCAGGCGGTTGATCAGCGTGCCTTTTCCGGCCGCATCCCATCCTTCAAAGACGATCACCACCGGAATGTTCAACTTCAACGCGTCGCGTTGCAAAGCTCCTAAGCGGAGTTCCAAATCAGATGCAATCTCCTTATATTCTTCTTTTGATAATTTTTTAGACAGATCCACCTGTTCTAACATACCTCTCCCCCTTTGTTCCTCATTCTCGTTGCACAATTTCATTACTCATAAACAAATTTATTGGCTATATTGTTTTAGATGAGACACTCTGTACTCTTCGTCAAGGAAATAAAACAGATTTCTTTTTCGCACCGATTGATCGCGTCACCATGCCAATTTCAGCGTCTTAATTTCAAAGCCTCTGAATGTTAACGAGATTTTTCCATCATGCACTGCAATGATTTGCTCCTGATCTTCCAACATATTCGTAAGCCACACTGTTTGCACTTCCAGGGCGGCGCTGAGGGTAGCCTGCTGTTCACCACCGCTGGCTTCATACAATCTGAGAACCAGGGCTTCCTCGCCTTCAGCTTTCTTAACAGCAGCCAGAATCACATTCGGATTATCAATCCGGAACAGGGAGAATAGGCCCCTTTCCCCCTTTTTTGATTCGACGTTTACAGTCGTCAGGGGAATATTCAGATCATACGCGCTGCGAACAACGTTTTCAACCGTCCATGCTCCCTGGTAAGGCAGAAAGGCATACGTAAAGGTATGCGTTCCCATATCCGCCTCCGAATCCGGAGCTTTCGAGGATTTGAGCAGAGTCAGCCTGAGTTCGGAATCGGAAACGTCGTACCCGTATTTGCAATCATTGAGCAATGCAGCGCCAAAACTGCCATCATCCAGGGCAATCCACTTGTGTGCACAGATTTCGAACTGCGCTCGGTCGGCCAGCGTATTCGTATGGGTCGTACGTTCCACATGACCGTATTGAATATCGCACTTCACTTTTTCCGCAGTAATCTGCACCGGAAACAGCGTTTTGAGCAGTTGATGATCTTCGAACCAGTCAATGCTGGTGACAAAATCAATGCGTTTATGATGCGCGTAAAAGAAGACATCCTGCACAAGCGTTGAAAGCTTACCGATTTGATAACGGTTACGCATCTGCCAGAAAAGCGGTCCGCAGGAAATGACTTCGCTGAAGCTTAACCGCTCTTCGTTGCGTAATTTGAGTTGGTAATCCACGTCAATATCCCAGGCATCCCACAAGACAGGTATATCTTCGGCGGTTTGCAAAGTATTGAGCGCCATGCCGGGCTTGACGTACTCTTTGCCTGTCTCTCTGTCCGCAAGACTGCTGATGCGCATGGCTGCATCAAATTGCACTTGATACCAGGGAGTTTCTAAGTGCGAGTTTTCATATTGAAAGAGAGGCTCGTCCGGCGAGAAAGGCTGCTGGTTGAGATAATAGACCTGGCCGCCCATGGCCGGGACATCAACAAAGGCGACATATTCCTCGTTATTTTCCGAAATTTTCGTTTTCTGCAACAGATAGCTGCGGCCTTGCGAGATAAGGCAGGATGTTTCGGAAAGATTCGGGGCAGAGACGATGATTTTTGAAGTTCGGTCCCAGGAAAGGCTGTTGAAACAGACGAACGGATTTTCTCCTTCAGAGGTATCAAACATCTCGCATAAGGCTGTACGGCTGGCCTGTTGCAGGGCGTTGAGTGCTTGATTCATGGCGGCGTAACTTTTCATAGCGTCCTCATAGACCTCTTTAATCGAAGACCCGGGAATAATATCGTGAAATTGATGGATCAGCAGCACTTTCCACTGTTCCAGAAGTTGCTCTGCGGGATAAGAAACTCCGCCTGTGTGTGTGAAAAGCCGGCGATAAACCGATGGCATGGCCAGAGTGGCAAGAAATTCGGTTTCACGGAGCGCATGCTCTAATTGCCTGTTCCACTTTTTGGTTGGCGCCTGAGAGGTATAGGTGCCGCGATGCAGCTCAAGATACAATTCGCCGCGCCATTCAGGCAGATGTCGGGCTTCTTGAAAAATTTCTGCCAGGGCCTCCGATACTGTTGTCCATCTCGTTTTGGGGCAGCCTTCCAGATCAATGACGCGCTTTGCCAGTTCCAGATCCGCCCGGATCGTCCCGCCGCCGCCATCGCCCTCGCCAACCGGCAGGATCGCCCCGCATTGTACCTCTTTGTGCTGCACGTGCTGCCAGGCGTCAGCAAGATTCTCGGGCGTCACTTTCCCATTGTAGCCATCCTTGCGGGCTGTAATAAAATGGGTGTTAACCCCTGTTCCGTCAATGCCTTTCCAGAGAAAGGTGTCGTACGGGAAACGAGTGGTATCGTTCCAATTGATTTTACTGGTCACAAAATAGGTGATATTGCATCCTTTGAGAATTTGCGGTAAATTGGCGGCATAGCCGAACACATCAGGCAGCCACAAGGTATCGCTGCGATAATTCAGCAAGGCTTCAGTGGTCAGGCGTCCCACCAGAAACTGCCGGATCAGCGACTCTCCGTCGGGAATATTGCAGTCGGCTTCAATATACATGCCGCCGTTCGGTTCCCATTGTCCTCGTTGATACGCTTGTTTGACTTCTTCGAAAATCGCCGGATATTGCGCTTTGAGAGTTTCCAGTTGCGCTGGCTGCGATTGGAGAAAGCGAAATTCCGGAAACTCGCGGGCATAATAGCTCATACAGGCAAAAGTTCGCGCGGCTTTGCGGTGAGTTTCCCATATCGGCCAGAGCCAGGCGTGATCAATATGCGCATGTCCCATGATATAGATTTTTGGCGTAGTGGGGCTGTTTTGGGTTTGCAGCAGAGGTATAATCGCCCTGCGTGCCTGTCGAACTTGTTCGCTCAACTCCGTATTATCAGCCGTGAAATGAATCTGAGACAGACCATAAAACAGATCGTGTAAAATACGATGTTTTCGTAGAGAATGTTCCGGAAGTTGTTTAGCGAGTTCGAACAGCACCCAGGCGTCATAATATAAATCATAGACATCTCGATTTTTTGCGAGGATTTCGGCGGTTGACAACGTAAGCGGATATTGCGCTTTAAAGCCCGGGATCAGAAAGGCCGCGGCAATGCTCACCATGATGGAAGGTTTGTCAAAAGGGCTTGCTCCCGGATATGGGTGGCCGCTGTACATTTCGAGCGCGATCTCAAATTTTTCTCCCGGACGCGCAGTATCGGTCAATTTGACTTTTTTATGCCAGAGATTCATCGCCGAAACCGGAGTGTGATTCAAAAACACCAGACATTCTGATTGCGGGGTCGTGTGCAGATAGAGTTCTTTGCCCTTATCCTGCTCTGCAACGGTATAGTGGGTTCGCAGCCAATACGTCATCCATTCCTTTCCGTAAAGAAAGGGCATCTCGACCGATTTCCATTCCAGATCCTGGGGAACGGCACGATAAAGTTGGCGAGTCTCGGCGGCCTCAATCGGTAACGCTGCGACAGGGGTATAACACTGCTTTTCCAGAAAATCAAGATACTGTTTAATCCGTTGCTGACATTTTGCAATTAACATAGATTCTCCCGTGTGAATTCACGTTCGTAGTAAACGCTTGAGCTTTTTATCACGGCGCTAAAGCGGCTGCTACGAGCCTGACTTTCATTCGTATGTGTAAGAAGAAACCGGGTTTTTCAGAAAAAACCCGGTTTCTCTCTCTGACTTCTTCGTATTTCAACTGATGGCTTCTGCGCTCATCGCGAGCGTGTTTTCAATGCTGACGTTCGGCAGCAAGGCTTCATGGCTGGGCGACACAATAAAGCGTTCGCCAAAGACCTGTTTCAATCGGCGGACTTCCTGACGCACCGCTGCCGGCGACTGAAAGGGAAGCAGGTCTTGCGTATCTACTCCGCCGATAAAGACCAGATTGTCCCGAAATTGATGCGCCAGATTTTCGGCGTCCATGCCGGCCGCCCTGGCTTGCAGTGGGTGTAAGGCATCCATGCCGGCTTCGATCAGCAGGGGAATTACTTTGACAATCGAACCACAGGAATGTAAGACCACTTTCAGTCCGTAAGATTTCATCTGCTCAATCAGTTGTTTGAAGTAGGGCAGCACAAATTTCTGAAACATGCGCGGGCTGATAAGTAAATCGCGCTGACTGCCGAAATCATTGCCGAAAAAGGCGGCGTCTAATTTGGAGGCCATCAGATCGAGGCCGCGCTGGTTGGCCTGAAGATAAAACGCCACAATCTGTTCGGTCACGGCTTCAACCACAGCCGGATGCGTGTGCATTTTAATAAAATAATTTTCCATGCCGAACAGGTCGCAGGCAATATGAAAAAACGGACACCACATGCCGCCCAATACCGCCAAGCCTGCATTTCTGGCTTCCTCGATATTGGCAAGATTTGTGCTAAAATCCAGATAATCCGGGTTGGGCCAGTCGAAGGCTTCAACCTCTTTGACATTCTCACATTCGGCAAACACGCCCGGCTGACTCAAGCTGGTGCGCGGTTTGCCGCCCAGCACATCCCACATCGGTTTGTTTTCAGGGTGTTTCCAGGTGGCGGCGTCAAGCTCTGGTGAAATCCACATCAGATCGCTTTTGAGCGCTAAGGCCAGTTCCAGATCCGGATGGCCGGTTTTGGTAGTCAGGGTTTGTTCACGCTGGTTTTTGCCGGACGTCGTGGACATCGTATCTTGAATGCCAAAGTGCTTATAATACAGGGTTTTGGTGTCATCCGCCGGGTTGCCTAACCAGAAACCAACGCGATCGGCGGGTTCACCATTGAAGATGGCCCGAATTCGTTCTCTGCTTGTCATGATCTGGTCGTTGTTCCCTTTCTGCTGTTGTTGTTGCAGAGCAATGTTTTCCTCCTGAATAATTTCATGCTCTGGGACAGAAGTTTTTCCTAACAGGACTTGTCGGACATTCTCGGACAATCTGGAGCTGCCCGATTCGTTCAGTATCATTATCAAAATTCAAGGTTCAGCGTTTTCACTTCCCAGGGCCGAACTTGAAAAGCGATGGTATAGTCTGAATGCGGTGTAAGCATTTCTACTATTTCTTCATGAAGATTTGTCAAGGCCGCCTGCCGGATTTTACGAAATACCCGTATCTCGCCTGTTGTCGCTTCATCCGAAGCATTGTAGCAGCGGAGAATGAGGGCATCGCGGGTTTCGGCCTTTTTGATCGCGCTGATAATCAATGATGCCGGCGAAATCTCGATAAAACTCATCTTTTGAGACAGGTGGCCCTGATGTGAATCGGTTTGCACGACGCGACAGGGCACATTATGCTGGTGGGCTTCACGATGTACCAATCCTGTTTGCCAGGTTCCACGATGAGGGGCCAGGGCGTAGCGGAATGTATGTGTTCCTAAACATTGTCCGTCCGGAGCCTTATATGGCCAGCCTGCATTTCCACCCGGCCGCGTAAGTAAATCGCCGCGGCTGATCTGATCCACACTGCGCAGCAGGGTCAGCGCAATGGTACGGCAGGCGTCGTCTTTGACTTCATATTCCGGCAGCCCCTTGTTGATGACAGTCAGGCCAACTTCGCCGTCATTCACGTTTACAAAGGCCTGCTGCGGATGAGTTGGTAAAGGTTTTTCAATCTGATACTCGTTGGGATCGTCAGGCAGGCGGATGGGGCGCTGCACCACAGCAAACTGGCCTTCAGCGTAAGAAGAGTCTGTGTGAATTCCAGAGGGAAACAGGACGCGTAAGCGATGATCCCTGGCTGTGTTTTCTACTTTTGTCGTGATGTCCACGCGCTTTGCGCCGGCAGACAGGGAAATACACGCTGAAATCGAAATTTTGACTGTTTCCTGGCTGCGACTCTGACGATCAGGCTCGGCACATTTCGGCACAGACAAACGTTGACTGACTTTACAGGTAATACGCAGCGGGCCTTGTTCGATCAGTTCAATATTGGCCGGGAGTCCGATGCTGGACACAATACGGTCGCGTAGCGGATAGGAATAGTTATACTCATCGCCCACATCGCCGCTATCTTCGAAAACATGGCAATCCGAATAAACCTTGCCGGTGCTTTTGTCGGTTATGACCAGTGAACCATTCGGCTGAATGCTGACGCGAAGATATTCATTTTCCATGCCGCAGGGCAATTGCTGCACCTCAGCCGGATAGGTTTTCAGCGTCTTGTGCGGAATCACCTGATATGTGCTGTAGCCGCAAGCCGGAACTTTTTTGGCATACAACAGGATTTCAAAACGAATCACGTTCAATAAGATCGGAAAAGTTGTCATATCCGGACTGGGCAGTACTTTCTGGCATTTCTGCCTTTTGATAAGTTGATAGGGAATTTCATGCCCCTGTTCATCCTGAAGGATAAAACCTTTGACCTCCTCAGTATAAGGCGATTTTGGTACATAGGGCAGAAATTCGACTGATGGCGTTTGTTCCGGAGTCAGAAAATCAATGGTCACATGAGCGACTTCGTCGCAGGTCCAGCCCAACGGATTATATATCACTATATGTTGGACGGTTGGCGGAGTATCTGAGGTATCAATCTGCGCAGCTATCGTATTGAGGCTGTTTTGGGTCAGTTCTTCAGCGATTTCCTCTGACCAGGCAAAACGGGTCATCATCTGCTCATGTACCGCATCCAGGCTGCATCCGCACATACTGTCGTGCGGATGATTTTGCAGTAGATATTTCCAGGATTGCCACAGAAATTCCCGAGGGTAGGTCGAAAAATCGGGTTTTTGACAAAAACCCGGTTTTTTCACATCAAGCATCCAGGTTATGGTGGCAAAAGGCTCTGCCCATTTTTCCAATAAGGTTTGAGCCTTTTCATTTGCTTGCTTGAGATACATGCGGGTCGAAAGTACGCCGGTGAGCAAATAGGTGTGTTTCTGTCCGCCCCGGAATTCACCGCGCACAACCTGTAAATCGTCAGGAACGCTCTCACGGAGTTTGGCGATGTAGTCGGTCAAACTGCTCTGAATCACGACCACATCGTCGAGTTGAGCGTTGACCTGTTTCAGAATTTGCGGCAGGTCAGCCTGCGGTTTGATATGGTCAGAGCCGGTAAAGATGCTCAGATACGGCGTGGCAGCGCGTTGTTGATAGGCTTCTTTCAGGCGTGTGATGACGGCCGCTGCCTGTTCTGTTTCCTTTGGAAAATGCAAGGTTTCGCTATAGCCGACGTTCGGCAGGTGCACAAACAGGACGCGAGAACCGTCAGGAGCGTCCCAATAATATTCCGACCTTGTCTGATCCGGTTCCCCGCCGAATCCGCGCCAGAGGATGATATTATCAATACCAAAGCCCCTGAGAATCTGCGGCATCTGTGAAATATGACCGAAAGGATCAGGAATATAGCCGATTTTCATCACCTTACCAAATTCGGCGGCAAGGCGATGCCCTAAAATCAAATTACGGATGGTCGCTTCCGCACTCACTAAAAATTCATCCGGCAGAATATACCAGGGACCGACCGCGATCTTGCCCTCGTGAATATACTGTTTTAATCGTTCTTTGTTGTGAGGTTTGATCTCCAAATAATCCTCTAAGACGATGGTCTGCCCGTCAAAATTAAAATGAGTAAACTCTGGATTTGTTTCAAGAATTTTTAACAACTCATCCACCAATTCTACCAATTTTAAGCGAAACTGCTGAAACGTCAAATACCATTCTCGATCCCAATGGGTATGCGAGATCACATGAATTTCATAAAATTTTTTCATAGAGTCAACGGACTGAAAGGACTGAGGGAGCTAAAGTGACGAACGTTTAAAGCATTTCCAGGTTGAGTCCCCTGAGTCCCTTCAGTCACTTTAATTGTTGTCCGACAATCCCTGCGATAAACCAGCGTTGAAAAAATATGAACAGAGCAACTGGCGGAATTAGGGCCAGAATGCCGACCGCGCTCAAACCGCCCCAATCTGTGCCCCAGGCACCTATAAACGCGAGAATCGCCTGTGAGAGTACCCGTTTGTCCGGGCTTGCAATCAGCGCAAAGGCCAATAAATACCCGTTCCAGCTGTTAATGAAGATAAACACTGACACCGCAATGACCCCCGGAAAAATGGAAGGCAGCACAATCCGCCACAGGACGCCAAAGGGCGAACAGCCGTCAATCAGCGCGCTTTCCTCAATTGTGACGGGCGTCGCTATAATAAAATTACGCAGCATCCAAACCGCAAAAGGCAAATTAAAGACGACCGTGACCATCATGACTGCAAACAAGGTGTCGTAAATTCCTATGCGATTGATGTAGGATACCAGCGGCACAAGAATGACAATTGGCGGCAGCAGCGGCAGAATCATTAAGACAAAGCTCAAATTTTTCCCCGGAAATTGATACCGCGCCAGGGCATAACCGCCCATCATGCTGATAGGTAATGTGACCGCAATCGCCCCTAAGGCTACGAGCAGGGTATTTTTGAGATATAACAGAAAGAGCGGACGTGCAAAGATGTTGCGGTAATGTTCCGTTGTAAAATGTTTGGGGATCAACGAAAGTTCTGTATTTGGGGTAAAAGATGTCCGTAGTCCCCATAACAGAGGGGCAAGCACAAAGATCGCGATCAGCACAAATCCGATCCAGCAGATGCTATTGATCCATGTTTTTTTCATTCCTCTGTCCCCCCTATTCCGGCCAGCAATCGTAAATACAGGAACATAAACACCACACTGAGCGCAATTAACAGGACGCCGATGACTGCGCCGTTATACATGTTGAAATTCACAAAAGCATCCTTAAGCATACGTACTGCGAGCACTTCCGTGCTATAGCCGGGACCTCCCCCGGTCAGGGCATAGACCGTTTCCGTATCCTGCACGGTCCACATACTGATTACTAGCATCACAATCGCCAGATGCACGCGTGTCAGCGGAAAGGTGAGATACCAGAAACGCTGCCAGCCGTTTGTGCCGTCAACTTTGGCGGCTTCATAGATGTCATTCGGAATTGACGCCAGTCCGGCCGCCAAAAACAGCATCATAAAAGGAAAAGATCGCCAAAAACTGTGCAGAATCACGGCCAGCATAGACCATACTGGATCAGCCAGGACCACCACGCTTTTACCGACAATGGCTTTCACAATGCTCGTGACCAATCCACGCGACGGATCTAACAGCGATAGAACCATGAGCGAACTCACGACCGGAGCTGTAATCCAGGGTAGGAGAAAAATACCGCGAAAAAAGCGCGTGGCGTGCATTTTTTGAGTAATTAATAAGGCCGCTATATAGGCTAACGGGGTCGAAAGAAGCAGGTTTCCAAACACGTACAGCAGGCTGAGTTTGATATTGTTGAGAAAACGGGTTTCCTGAAACAGTTTTGCAAAATTTTGAAATCCGACGAACGTAACTTCACCGCTTAATCTGGCCCTGTAGAGGCTCATGGAGATTCCGGAAAATATCGGGGAAATCAGAAAGCCTAATACCAGAACAACGGTCGGTAATAAAAAAAGATAGGGAGTTTGGTGTTTTTTGACAATCGCAAGGCATTTTAAGAGCATATCACTTCCCTTTCATCAGTCCAGAATGATTGAGAGGAAAAAAACCGAGTTTTTTGAAAAAACTCGGTTTTTAGATGAGTCCTTGTATCCTTTCAAAATTTGCCTGGCAGGTTCGTAGTTCCACGTTCAGACGGGAAAACTTGCTGAAGTGAGAACTACGAACCGAATTATTGACTACTATCTGGCTTCAGCCTTCAGCCAGCTTATTCACCAGCATACTGACTATTATATTCGTCTTCAAACTTTTTCAGCGTTTCCGCAATCGGGGCCTGATTTGCCAGAATTTCCTGTAATGCTGCCGATACAGTATCCGCCAGTTCGCCGTAATAGCCTGTGCCCGGCATTGGACGCCCGGTTTTGGCAGCTTCTAACCATGTTTTGTAAAAGGGGGTTTGAAATTCCGGTTTATCCCACAATGACAAGCGGATAGGCAAACCAGCATCCGGGAACGTATAGAGGCGTTCCGGTTGCAGAAAATGTTCCATAAATTTCATCGAAGCATCAGGGTTTTGACTCAGAGTATGAATCGAAAGTAGCCAGGCATTGGTAAATTGATGGATGCCCGGAATCACAAAGACATCGGCCTTTAGCGTTTTACCCTCAGGAGTGGCCGGATAAATGCCCTGGACAAACCCTTGTTGTTCGAGTTTTGTAATCCAATAACTGCCAAAGCCCCAGGCCATCGCGGTTTTACCTTCCAGAAAATCGTTCAGAATAACGCTATCATAGATGCCTGTCATGGAGTATTTTGGCGTTACTTTGTGCGTATAGATCAGATCATAAAACCATTGAGCAGCTTTGATGCCAGCTTCAGAGGCAAATATCGCTTTTTTCGTGTTCGGGTCCCACAAATCGCCGCCAAAGTACCAGATCACCGGCGCAAAATATAATTCGATGGTGGCCCGGCTTGGTCCGAAGAACATTCCTAAGCCCCATTGATCTGGTTCGCCATCGCCATTCGTATCTTTCGTCAGTTTTTTGGCGTATTCCACGACTTCATCCAGAGTCGTCGGCGGTTTATTCGGATCTAACCCAGCCTCCTCAAAGAAATCTCGACGATACGCAGTCAGGCGGGTATGGGTGCCGGTCGGAACTCCAATCTGTTTTCCCTGTTGAATCCCGCTCAGCCAGACCGGGCTCCAGGAAAAATCTTTTTGCTGCTCTTCTGTCCATTGAGCGACATAGGCCGCGATATCCGCATAATCGCCGACATAGCCATGACGAGGCATGAGCTGCGGCGAACTCATCATCACATCATGAGCAATATTGGCTTTGAAATCCATGATCGATTTGGTATCAATCTGATCCCATTGATAGATTTCTTCCGTCACTTTGATATCGGGATTGGCTTCCATGAAACCTTTTATGGTTTCCTGAATCCAATCATAATTTTCTTTTAAGGCCCCTCCGCCCATCGGATCGTAAAAATGTGCGAATTTAATCTCTGCGGCGAACGCCCCGATAGACAGGCTCAACAGCAATACTCCTGACAACATGACGACTCCAAACTTTTTCATAATTCAGTACCCTCCTAGTTGGACGAATATGACATTTTGATAGATACGTCAACATCTTCGACATAGAGCATAGAAGACCTCGGTGTGTGAAGAGCATCACCTCCTTTGAAAATATCTGTACCGACGAACAGCCTTAAGGTTATAGATATGCTCAATATAAATTTTTGAACATGTTCAATATCTGTAAATACATAAGATTTTTGTCAATAAATTTTTGGAAATATCTACACTACCAGCAGAAGACTGCTGAATTGCCTTCCGGAGTGGCAGCCGCGGGCTTCAGCTTTGAAACCGGCCATTTAAATAAATTTTCTGAACGTTTGTTTGGAAAAAAGCGTGACTATCAGGTAAAATTCAGGACGCCCTTACTTAATAAAACATCCATGTAGTTACTTATCTATTGACAAATTATTGATATATCCATTTCTTTGTATAAGAATATATTTTTTGTGAGGACATACGAATGGATACGTTAAAATATAAACGACTGAAACTCATCATCAAGAATAACATCCGTGACGGGATTTGGAAAGCGGGGGAGAAGGTCCCGTCAGAACGATCGCTGTGTGAGCAGTTTGGAATCAGCAAGATCACTGTGAAAAAAGCTAAAAATGATCTGCTGTCCGAAGGATTGCTGGAAAACCTTCCCGGACGAAAAGGGGTGTTTGTCAAACAGAGTTCCAGAACGCTTTCAAAAGGACTGGTCGGCGTGGCGATTGATGACGTCAATGATCTGCATTTTGCCCCGATTCTGAAAGGCATTGAGGATAAGCTCTGGGAAAATAAACTGCATACGATTCTGTGCAATGCTTCGCATGATATTGAGAAAGTGGAAGCCTATTTTCGTTCGCTGGTCCGACAACAGGTCGCCGGTGTTATTTTTACCCCTTCCAGAGGCCCCGGATATATTGAGAATAACCGCAGGATTTTGAACATGCTGATCGAGCATCAGATCCCTTATGTGCTTGTGGACCGCTATGTGCAAGGGCTTTGCTCCAATGCCGTTGTTTCGAACAATCATCAGGGGTCGCAAGATCTCACTACTCATCTGCTCGAACGAGGTCACAAGCGTATCCTCCTCATGACGGGCGAGGATTGCAGCAGTATTCATGATCGCCTGCAAGGGTATCTCCAGGCATTGCGCAACGCCGGCATTCCCCGGGATCCTTGCTTGATTATCCGGGCCAATGAATTACTTCTTGAAGATCACAATATGCAGCGACAGCAAGAATTGGAACGCCTGCGTACGTTAGTGCGGCAAGCCGGGGATTTTAGCGCGTGTTATACCCTGAATTCTTTACTGCTCAAGGCCGCCATTCAACTTCTTTTTCCCAAAGAAACAAGAATGAAACAGCAAATCGTCATCGCATCCTATGATTATGGACTACCCGATGTGGTTCGTCTCACCAATCGCGTGGTTGTCGTTAAACAGCCCAGTTATCGCATGGGTTGGGAAGCGGCGCGCCTGCTGGTCGAATCTATCAACAACCCGGATTTGCCCGTGATGCAAATTACTTTAAAATCAGAGATCGTGGAAGAAGTCATTGAATAAAGGTTGTTAACCGAGAAATACTTGAGAAACTTTAGCCCATTGTGCATATAAGCTTCTGGGAGTTCGCGAAAGCGTGTTGACGATGCCCCCAGATCAATGCTGCCATAATCGCGCTCCTTCTCATCCGCGACTCAGGAATGGCGTGAAGACGCAGAGCCACGTTACGCCACAGCACTTCCTGAAGGACAAGAATTTCCACTTGACAAAAAGAACGAAATCTCCTTATTGTGTTAGATAAAGACTGATGCGTGTTGCGTGAAGATCTATAAAGGAGTGCCTATGCTCAATACATTACGCATTTATCATGATCTGAGAGAAACGATGGATGCCGTTGCGGCTGAAAAAATCGCCGATTATCTCGGCCAGATGTATACCGAACTCCAGGATATGGTTACGAAAGAAGATTTTCGCGAATTAAAAGCGGCCGTCAAGAATTTGGCTGACGCGCAGAATCGCACCGAGCAGCGTGTCGAAGAGTTAACCGCTGCTCAAAAAGAGTTAGTTGTTGCTCAACAGCGCACTGAGCAACGCGTCGAAGAGTTAGCCGCGGCGCAGCAGCGCACCGAGAACGAATTGAAAACATTAACGTCGTCAGTAAAAAACCTGGAACGTTCGCATGAGAAATTAACGCAACAGGTTGGTGGTTTGAGTGATAATCTTGGCGGTGACATCGAGGATGTTGCATATTCGCTGGTTTACCGGATTTTGTCGGATGAATTTGGCTGGAAAATTGGAGAGATAGGACGAGTCTGGCAGACCTGGGGCAAAGAACCCGAAGAAGTCAATATTTTTGCGCAAGCCACAGATCCGAAGGATCCTGCGAGCACGATCTGGATCGTGGGCGAAGCCAAGCATAACCTGACCATAAAAGAATTGGAAAAATTTCTCAAACAATATGTCCGCGCCCGGAAGCACCTGACCGGTGCGATTTTCCCCGTGTGTTTCTGTTATCGCGCTCGCCCGGAAGTACAGGAACGCGCCCAAAAAGCCGGAATTCATCTGCTCTTCTCCTATGGCAAGTTAACCTGAGCAGATTCCCTTCAAAGGAGGAAAGAGAATGGAGAAAAAAGTAGCATTATTTGCGTTTAATGGGGACCCGATGTGTTTTGTGCATGTGCTGTTGAATGCGCTGGATATGCAGGCGCGCGGATACGATGTCAAACTGGTAATTGAAGGGAGTGCGACCAAACTGATTAAAACCCTGATGGAACCCGGAGCCATGTTTGGTGAATTGTATCAAAAGGTAAAACAAGCCGGATTGATTGACGCGGTGTGTCAAGCCTGTTCCGCTAAAATGGGGACCCTGCAAGACGCCGAAGCACAAGGGCTGCCGTTAAATCGCGAAATGTCCGGACATCCGAGTATGGGACGCTACCGCGACGAAGGGTATGAAATTATCACGTTTTAGCAGCGCAGAAACAACCTTCCTCCGTAAAGGCGGAGGAAGGGGAAAACATCAAGAAAAAGTCATTTCTTCCAGTAATTTCCAACAATACCATTGCATCCGGGGTAGATGGAAGGGGCCTTTCCACATATTGCCTTTTAAAGGCGCGGAAATCCGTCCATCCCGGTGCAAATAGCCGTACCATTCGCCGAATTCAGGATCAGGAAAATAGGCGTAGGCCCAGTCGTGGATTTGCTGATGCCATTGGGCGTATTTCTCGTCACCGGTCATCTGGTACGCTAACAGCGTGGCGATAATAGCTTCGTTCTGAGGCCACCAAAATTTCATATCGTGCCAGTATTCCTGTACTGGCAGGTTTTTGACGTCGCGGTAGTAAATGATGCCGCCGTATTCCTGATCCCAGCCCCAGGCCCACATCCAATCGAGAATGGTGGTCCCGATTTTGATCAACCGGGGATCATGATTGCGTAATTTAGCTTCGTGCAGGGTAAACCAGGCGGCTTCAATCGCATGACCCGGACACATCATTCGCCCGTCAAAATGGTCAATAAATTCGCCGTTTGGCCCAACTGTTTCCAACACCGCCTTGAATTCAGGTTTCATGAAATCCCGTTCGATTTCCGCGATACTGCGATTAATCCATTCATTGCACAAGGTCGGATCGTCAACCGCGTCGCGCAAGATCTGAGCGGTGACAATCAGAATCATGGGAATTGCCAGCGCTTTGCCGGCGCGGGTTTCAGGGTTGAATTTGGGCGAAAGCAAACCGGGAGTGGTCAGATAGCGGATAATCAGCTTGAATAAGTCTAACGCCTCTTGCTGCGCCTGTTTGTCGCCAGTCGCTTTGCTATAAGCGGCCAGAGCGACGGTCGCAAAAGTTTCGCTGAAAACATAGCGGCGTTTGCGAACCGGCCGGCCTTCTCGTGTGACCTGAAAAAACATGCGACCATCAGTGTCAAACCCAAATTTTCGAATAAAATCAATCCCATGTGCTGCCAGTTTCAACCATTCATCACGCTGTTCTACCGTGTTATACAGCGTTGACAGCAGCCAGGTAAAACGTCCTTGCTGCCATATTCCTTTATCCGTATCAATTACCGTGCCATCACGATCGAGTGCAAACATAAAGCCACCGTATTCGCGGTCAACGCAGTGGTTGATCCAGAACGGCAGCGTGTCATGCAACAAACCATCACGATATACGGTGAGTAACTCATGTATGCGTTGTGGTGTCATATTGTTACAATTAAATATACGAATGTAAAACAACACGAAGCAAACTTACAAGGGCAGTTCCGCTTTTTGTCATGTTACACACGCATATTGAAAATTCGTGCTTATTTACCAGGCTCATTCGCCGTAGGCGATGCAGTATTGTAGAAAAGACTTGAAGTCCTACGAATTATTACTATGAAATAGTTACCAATCCTTATCCTTTCACAGCGCCCAGGGTAATGCCGCGAATCAGGTAACGCTGGACAAACAGGGCAAACAGCAGCATCGGGACAATCATCACCACGCTCATGGCCGACATTTGCCCCCACAAGATGCCTTTATCAGTGACAAAACTGGCGACTGCAATCGAGAGTACCATCGCCTTTCTGCGGGCCACGCTGGCTGCAATTAGAAACTCATTCCAGGAAAGAAACGCGGTCAAAATTGCGGCTGAAGCTACGCCCGGCGCGGTCATGGGCAGCACCACGTGCCAGAAACGCTGCCAGGGGCTTGCGCCGTCAACAATCGCTGCTTCTTCAACTTCTTTGGGTAACTCGTTAAACACGATCAGCATCAGCCAGCCTGAACCTATTGTCAGATAGGCTAACACCATGCCCAGAAGCATCTCAATCACTATCGCTCCACCGGTAATATAGAAGCTATTTCGCACGGAACGCCTGAAGACATCACTGCCGAACATTTTGACAAAATTTTGGACACCATTGAAGCCTTCAGGGGTCTGCGAACTGGTCAACGACCATTCCTGAACCGCAAGAAAGGCGGAATAGGCGAGGGGATAAAGTTGCACGACAACGACCACCAGAAAAGCCGGAATCACAAACGCGACCATCCAGGGCCAGTCATGTTGTACTCGCCGGCGTCGTTGTAATCGGGGTTGTTCTATCAAAACAGTACGCGTCATTTTCTTTCCGCATTTTTTCGACCAAAAACCGGATTTCTTCAAGAAACCCGGTTTTTAGAGCGTCTTACTGTTGTTTGAGTCCCTGAGCGTCGGCAATTTCAACCAACGCGGTTGGAACTTTAATTTCAGCCCAGGCTGCATGAGAATTCTCGACGACTTGTTCCGGAGTAATTAAGCCTATCATCAGTTCTCCGGTGTTGCGGAAGAAGATTTCAAAGGCTTCAAAGGTCCAGGGCAGCGATTTTGCCCGGCTCAAGTTATCCAACTGGCCGGGATAATCGTGAGCATGTTGTTTTAACAATTCTTCATCTTCGTAGGTCAGGCGATGCGGCGAACCAATACCGAACTCCATCATGAATTCTTTAGCGCGTTCCGGGTTACTGTAGGCTTTGATCCATTCCCAGCTTTCTTCAGGATTGTCGCTGTATTTTGAGATAAAGAGGTTCCAGGCACTGACCATCGGAAAACCTGGACCAGGAAAATGCGCCAGACGCCAGTTACCAACGACTTTCGATTTGTCCGGATCATCCGCGGCGGCCCGCACAAAGCTCGGCCAGCCCATTAATATGGCGGCTTTCCCACAGGACATCACCTCCTTTATGGCAATGATATGAGATAAAAGCGAACGTTCGCTTTGTCAAGTAAAAAAATATGAGCTTCTCACGAGTTTTGAGTTAACTTGTCCTTGAAATCAAGATTCCCTTTTGTGAAGTTTGATCGGCGGCACGTAGCGTTTGAGCAGCAAGGACAGCGAAACTACGGTGACGGAACTCATTGCCATCGCAAATCCGGCCCATTCCGGTTTTAAGGTGATACCGAACATCGGATATAAAATGCCTGCTGCCACAGGAATCAGCGCAGTATTGTAAGCAAAAGCCCAGAACAGATTCTGCTTGATTCGTCGCATCACTTTACGACTCAGTTGCACCCCAGCAACAGCATCCAATAAATCATCTTTCATCAACACGATTTCTCCACTTTCAATCGCGACATCTGTTCCACTGCCAACCGCAATCCCGACATCCGCCTGCGCCAACGCCGGCGCATCGTTAATGCCGTCGCCGACAAAAGCTACGCACTGTCCCTGCTCCTGAAGACGTTTGACTTCGGTCGCTTTATCCTGCGGCAGGACTTCCGCTAACACATGCTCGATGCCGATCTGGTTCGCAATCGCTGTGGCCGTGCGTTTGTTGTCGCCCGTAATCATAACTACTTTCAGGCCTTCCTGCTTGAAGGCCGCAATAGCTTTTTTTGTGGTGTCTTTGAGAGCGTCCGCAATGGCGATCATCCCGCGTAATTGATTGCCGAACGCCGCCAAAATCACGGTTTTCCCTTCCTGTTCCAGCTTGAGAAGCTGCTCTTCATGCTCTGGCGTCAGGATGATCTGTTGTTTTTCGCGCAATAAATTTCTATTTCCGAGCAGCACTTCCTGTTCTGCAACCTGGGCCACCACACCCTGACCGCCGAAGGTATCAAAGCGCGAACTTTCTTGCAGTCCCAGTCCGGCTCCCTTCGCTTTTTTTACAATCGCCTGACCTAATGGATGTTGGGAATTCGTCTCAACGCTGGCAGCTAGCATTAATAAGGTTTGATCATCGGTGTTAATGGCAATCACATCCGTCACTTCTGGTTTGCCTTTGGTCAATGTCCCGGTTTTATCAAAAACAATGGTGGTTAATTTTTCCGAAGTTTCCAGGGCCTCGCCGCTTTTCACTAAAATGCCAAGTTCCGCGCCGCGTCCGATCCCAACGGTAACCGCAGTTGGAGAAGCTAAACCAAGTGCACAGGGACAGGCGATTACCAGAATGGAAATCAGAGTTGAAAAGGCAAACAAGATCGAGGTTCCAACAAAAAAATACCAGATAATAAAGGCCAGAATCGCTATTGTGAGAATCGTCGGAATAAAATAAACTACCACGGCATCCGCAATCCGCTGAATCGGCGGACGCGATCCCTGAGCTTTTTCTACCAATCGAATAATTTGCGCGAGGACCGTATCTTTACCAATCTTTGTTGCGTTGAATCTGATGACGCTGTTAGTATTGAGGGTTGCGCCAACGACTGTATCGCCTGCTTTTTTCAAATTGGGCAGCGGCTCACCGGTAATCATGGATTCATCCACATAGCTTTCTCCGGTCACAACTTCGCCATCTACCGGAAATTTTTCACCGGGCCTGACGAGAAGAGTATCGCCGACATGTACATCTTCAATTGGGATTTCCTCTTCATGTTCTTCGCGGATCACAGTCGCAGTTTTCGGTTGCAGGCCCATTAAGGTTTTAATGGCTTCCGAAGTTTTTCCTTTGGCGCGCGCTTCCAAATAGCGCCCGATTGTCAGAAAGGTTGCTAAAAATACGGCGGCTTCGTAAAAAATGAACTCTTTCGGCAGAATATGAACTGTACTGAGGATGCTCGCGATGTATGCAACCCCAATCCCCATCGAGTACATGACATCCATATTCAGCGTCTTATGGTGTAACGAACGATACGCTGCTTTGAAGATCGGGTGGCTCACAAAAATAAAAGCCGGAGTCGCTATCACAAACATGAGCCAGGCCATGGCTGTATGCGACAGACCAAAATGCACAAACATCAATCCCATCAGCAAGGTTCCGGAAATACTGCCTACAATAGCGCGGCTTAATTTCTCGCGCCTCTCTTTTTCACGAGCGGCCTTTTCCAGATCTTCACTGACTTCACCTTCAACTCCCAGGTAGTGGTATCCGGCGTCTTCTATGGCCTGTTTCATGTTAGTCAGGGAAACAAGGGCACGATTATAGGTCACACTGGCTTTTTCCGTGCCTAAATTGACTTCGACCGTTCGCACCCCTTCAAGTTCTTTCAACGCCTGTTCGATGGCGTTAGTACACATTGCACACGTCATACCGCCAATTTTGATGCTGGCGATTTCATGACTTACATCATAACCTGCCCCTTGCACTGAGTGTTCTAAGTCCGCCAGTGTGACTTTCTCAGGATCATATTCGACACTCGCGAGTTCATTGCCCAGATTAACCTCGGCGAGTACCACCCCGTCCAGATCAGTGAGAGCCTGTTCAATGGCTTTAGTACACATTGCACACGTCATGCCGCGAATTTTTAACGCGGTTCGTTTGGTTTGAGTTGTTGTCATCTCTATTTATCAACCACAGGTTATACGGATTTGACAAATGAAAAAGACTACGATCCGGAGAACCTGGGGTTATTTACCCTCTTTGATTTTATATTTTACTGCTATGTAAATGTTTCGTCATTCCTAATTTTTTTATTATGCGATTTTTCAAGAATGTCAAGAAGGAGACCCAGACAAAAAAACCAGGTTTCTCGGAGAAACCTGGTTTTGACAGGGATACTATTTTTGAATGTTACGCTTCCGGCGGATAGCCGATTTTTTCCAGTGCGGCGCGTAGGTCATTCCAACTGGTTTGAGCCTCATCCCATGTAACCGTGACCTTTTTGGTTTCCACCTCGGCGTTCACTGAGGCAACCCCATTCACACTGTGCAAAATTTTTTCAATGCGCATTGTACAATGTTTACAACTGATGTTCGATACATGAAAAGTTTTCGATTGCATAGACTAATCCTCCGTAATAACACCCTTAGCTTGAGGGTGGATAGAATTCTGCATTTTAAAGCATCAGGCCTCTTTCGATCAGAAAAGCTTCAGCGGTCTCCACGTCGGTCATCAAGCTGATTGCTAACCGAGAATATTACGTGCAAACAGGTGGAGTACAATAAAGACAATAAATAATGCTGCCAGTGTTCTATGTACGGTCAACCATTGTTTGATCCGATATTTTTTGCCGACAAGCGCAACTAGCATCATCACTATCAGAATCCACCAGGCTACTGGCCCGGTATGAATTCTAAACATTGAGCCTAATGCGAGATCTCCGTGAATATACGCTGAAATGATGAGTAAAAATCCGATATACGGGTGAATTTT
Organism: Candidatus Vecturithrix sp.; assembly: GCA_040772385.1. GTDB lineage: Bacteria > Moduliflexota > Moduliflexia > Moduliflexales > Moduliflexaceae > Vecturithrix. The sequence goes on from JAXGYF010000001.1 coordinate 3,625,867, forward strand.
ACTCAAGGGTTTATTTAGTTTTTTCAGGAATGGCTGTTGGTTGGCAAAAATATATCTGTTGATTCTGCGAAATGTGAATAATGAGACCGCAATCAGGACAAGCACAACATTCAACCACCCTAAAAAACTAATGACGTCATAGACAAAAAGATACTCATTTTGCCCGAAGAACTCACTCAGTTTTGAGACCAAAAATTCACTCATAACGAACCTCTTTTTTTCTTTGTATGATGATTTGATCCTGCACTGATCGTCATATTACTATCATGAGACACGCTTCACTCTTGTCAAGCTTGAAGCAAATTTTTTCTGACGATTTCGATTCTTGCCCGTTGTGATCTTTCTATTTGACAAAATTGAAGTATGGCCTTTATTTTCATAATTGTTGAGTCAGCATCACGATTCATCGTGGTGCCCGGAGACGTATCCCGAACTCACCCCGTATTGGTGAATATTTTGATACACCCATAAAAACGTTGAGGACAGAGATGATGCATATTTTTCAAAGAATACCATCAAGGTTGAGAAATTTCCTGCCTTTTCTCCTGATTTTTCTGGCAGTCGTTTATTTGAGTGAACGAGAGAAACAATCGCCTCTTCCTGCGCCTCAAATAAGCCTCTTATCGCAGGAGATGCGTACCACAGAATCAAAAGATTTTACTCTGTCAAATATTCAGGGAAATACCGTACGACTCGCTGATTTTCGAGGAAATGTGGTATTATTAAATATTTTTGCGACCTGGTGCCGTCCCTGCCGTGATGAAATGTCTTCGTTAGAAGCGTTGTTTCAAACGTATCGAACGAAAGGATTTGTAGTTTTAGGTGTCTCGACTGACACGAATGGAGAAAAGGTACTGCCTCCATTTATCAAAGAGTATGCCCTCACCTTTCCGATTGTCGTTGATACGAATAAAGAGGTATCACACCAATACCGGGTGCGAGGAATTCCAGCGACATTTTTGCTCGATCAGCAGGGGCGAATTGCTGGAACATTAACAGGCAGTGCCAATTGGGATAGTCAGGAAGCTCATGGGTTGATCGAACAATTGTTACAGGACGAGTTTACATCTCAATAGCCTTGTTGATATTATACTGAATTGACATGTTCATTCATGCGTATGAGAACAAGGCTGTTCACATGTACATGCTTCTTCACCTTAAAATTGGTACTGTAACATATTTTCTTTTGTCACATCAATCCACGCTGAACCGTAGAGAATCTGTCCTTCAGTTTTGATGTGCGTATATCCCGGAATTTTTAAATTCAAGCCATCTACAATAGGTTCGTTTTGAAGCGCCATCACCGCCAATGTATTCAGCACATAGCCGGCATCAGCCGGATCCCAAAAACTAATCAATTTGTTTGCCCCATTTTTCAAGTACGTCCCGCAGGCTGACACCAGGCCGGTCCCGACCACGGCGATTTTCTCCTGGAGGCCAAGTTCTGCGATTGCCCGGCCCGCGCCTTCGGTGCAAGTCATCCCGATTCCCAGAATCCCTCGCAGGTTCGGAAATGCGACAAGGAGTTCCTTGGTTTTTTGATAAGCTATCATGGGATCATCATGATCTTCGATTTTGCGGGTTGCCATTGACATCTGAGGATACGTATCTATCTGATGAGTGATTGCGGCATTGGCCCATTCACTATGCGATTTCGTCGTTAAACTCCCCAATATGGTCAGATATTCACCCTTGGCATGCATATAGTGAGCCAGATGATCCATCAGGTGAATGCCGTAGGCCGCATTATCAAAAGGCTCAAGATCATACTGACAATTACGAAGGTTCGAGGCTTCATGAGCAACCACGACAATTCCCTGTTTACATGCCTGCCGCAAAATCAATTCCAGGGCCTGGGGGAAGTAAGGCACGATACAGAGAGCATCAACAGGTTTTTGAAGAAGTTGTTCAATCAGTTGAGCCTGTAAATGTTCATCAGCGTGGGCTGGGCCAACTAAAAACGCATTATGGCCGGTACCTACCTTGAATTTCTTGACGCCTTCTTCCATCCGATCAAACCAGGCATGACCGTTTTTCATTTTGACGACTGTGGCAATGGTGTACTTGGAGGTAAATTTCTTCGGATCACGTTCCATAACTTCTAGCCCTATCTCATTGTGAATAATATTTTTAAATTCGGTAACCACAGCAAGAGACTAAAAATTTCAGGAGAAAATGTCAAGGGAATTTCAGAAGAAGTTACAGGAATCCCTTGAATATTTTCTGAATAGTTACTATAAAGTCATGTGTATACATTTCTGCTGATTCCTGACGAACATCTGAACGGATAAGCAGACGCCATGTTCTTTTTCGTGTTTATAAGAAGCTGTTTTTTAAGTCGAACATGAGGAGTACCAACGCCTGGCTTCGGTGGTCAAAGACAAGCTGGGAGACTTTTAAAACAGGTTCTCAGGAAAATATGGAGACTTGAAGAACGGCTTATCATCATTGAGTTTGTGCGGTTTCTGAGGGTAAATAAATTTAACTTGACAAAATATTAGAATATTCTAATATTATAGTATAATCATTTTACAATAACTCATTATGCATATTTTATACGAGGAGGAATAAGGATATGGCCGATCAGAAAAAAATTGTCATCATTGGCGGCGTTGCCGGAGGGGCAACTGCAGCAGCACGTTTACGGCGCCTGGATGAACATGCCCGGATTATCTTGATAGAACGAGGTGCCGACATTTCGTTTGCCAACTGTGGACTTCCTTATTATATCGGAGAAATTATCGAAAAACGCGAAAGCTTATTCGTGACTACACCGGCAGCATTTAATAAGCGCTACAACATTGATATTCGTACGAAAACCGAGGCGCGTCGCATTGATCCTGTGAAAAAAGAAGTCGAATTGTATGATAGTGAAAAAGATGCCACCTATATTGAAAGCTATGACAAGTTGATTCTTTCACCTGGCGCGTCACCCATTCGCCCCCCCATTCCGGGTATCGAGGATCCCCGCATTTTTACTGTGCGCAACATTCCGGATACGGACAGGATTAAAAAATATATTGATGAAAAAAAACCCACCCGGGCGGTCGTCGTTGGAGGAGGATACATCGGCTTAGAAATGGCTGAAAACCTGCACCATGCCGGATTACGGGTGACGATTTGCGAAAAGCTGGAACAGGTGATGATGCCTCTTGATTTTGAAATGGCGGCATTGGTGCACCAACACATGCGCATGCGCAACATTGAATTTCATCTGAAAGATGGAATCAGTCGTTTTGACACCTATCCCGACCATATTGAAGCGGTGCTTGAAAGCGGAAAAGTGATTCATACGGATATGGTGATTTTTTCCATTGGGGTGCGCCCTGAGGCAGAACTTGCGAAAGCCGCCGGATTGCGACTTGGCGAGACAGGAGGGATTTGGGTTGATGATTATCTCCGCACCTCAGATGAGCACATCTATGCTATCGGCGATGCGGTTGAAATCACGCATCTGGTCACAAAAGAAAAATTTCTGGTCAGGCTGGCCGGCCCTGCCAATAAACAAGGGCGCATTGTCGCGGATAACATTTATGACAACAAAGAAAAATATGAGGGATCGCTGGGAACAGGTATTGTCAGGGTATTTGATATTGTGGTCGGCAGCACCGGCGCCAATGAAAAGATGCTCAAAAAAGCGAGAGTTCCCTACCGCGCTTCGCTTACGCATTCGCCAAACCATGCCGGCTATTATCCCGGAGCCGTGCCGGTCTCGATTAAACTTCTTTTTACTCCTGATGAAGGCAAAGTGCTTGGCGCACAGGTTGTTGGACTTGATGGTGTGGATAAACGTGTTGACGTGTTTGCGACGGCGATTATGTCAGACGCGACCGTGGCTGATCTGGAAGAACTCGATCTGGCTTACGCTCCGCCTTATGGATCAGCCAAAGATCCGGTCAACATTGCCGGCTATGTAGCGCATAATATCTTGAAAAACCATGTAGAAGCGGTGTACTGGTCTGATGTGGATCGGGTCTGTGAAGACGGAAAATGCTTTATTCTGGATGTGCGTACTCCCAAAGAATGTGAGTTGGGCATGATTAAAGGGGCCGTTAATATTCCGGTTGATGAACTGCGCAACCGTCTCGCTGAAATTCCGCGAGATCGACGGGTGCTGGTGTATTGTCAGGTCGGCCTGCGCGGCTATGTGGCCTGGAGAATCTTGAAACAACATGGCTTTGACGCTCGCAACCTGAGCGGCGGGTACAAAACGTATGAAATTGTCACGGGCAAACAGGAAAATGATGATGTGTATGAATATGATCGCATTACGGTCAGCGATGAGATTATCAAAGTCAAGCCGACTGCTGAGGAAGTCAAAGTCAAATTAGACGTGGATGCCACCGGTCTGCAATGCCCTATGCCGATTATCCGGCTCAGTGAAGCCATTAAAGATCTGAAAATCGGCGAAGCGGTGAAAGTGACCGCGTCCGATCCGGGGTTCCTCTCGGATGCTCCGGCCTGGGCGCGACAAACAGGCAATGAATTGCTTGAAATCAAAGACGAAGGCGGTCTCTATCATGCCACAATTGTGAAACGCGCGTATCTGACTCAGGCTGCCATGGTTCCTGAAGGAAAAACCTTTATTGTCTCAAGTGATGAGATTGATAAAGCGATTGCCACCTTCATGTTGGCGAATACCGCGCGTTCGATGGGCAAAGATGCCACACTCTTTTTCATGTTTCACGGCTTGAATTTGATTCGCAAAGATCTCGATTTTGACGCCATCCATCAGGCGACCGGAGAATTGTTCAGGTCGCTGAAACCTGTGCCGAAATCCACAGGGTTTAAAGTCTCTGGTTTAACGAAACAAGAGACCTCGGCCGCCAACGTCCCTCGTTTAGAAGACCTGATTAAGACAGCCAGGGAAGGCGGCGTAACCTTTATTGCCTGTCAAATGAGCCTGGAGCTTATGGGATTAAAAATAGACGACTTACTTGATGGCGTGCATATCGGCGGGATTTCAACCTATTTTGATAAAGCCAATTCAGCAAACGTCAATATGTTCATCTAAAATGACATTCCTGAAAACGAGGTTACTGCTTCAAGCGATAACCTCGTTTTGGCTTTGGATCCGTTCTTGATCATCGTCTGACAAAATAATATTTGACATCATCTCCCCTGCTTTGTAAATTTCTCCTCACTCAATGGTCAAAACCGAGTTTTTTGAAAAAACTCGGTTTTTCAGTGTTTCAGGAATGAAAAAAACTCGGTTTTTGGAGGTTTGCTGGAAAAACTTGTATGAAAACAGCTTTTATCTATTCTGACGATTTTGAAAAATTTGCGTATCACGACTCTCATCCTCTCAAACCGATTCGGTTTAAATTAACCTACGAATTAGCTCGAGCGTATGGCCTTTTCCGGTCCTTTCATCACCGGTTGGTCAAGGCTAAACCCTGCACGATCGATGATTTAATTGCCGTTCATTCCATCGAATATATTGAAGCTGTAGAGCATGCGGCGGTCGAATTGCCTGAGTGGGATCGACTGCATTATGGGTTGGATACCCCGGATAATCCGATTATTCCGCAAGCCTACGAATGGTCATTGCTGGCCGTTGGCGCCAGTTTGCAGGCCGCGAAATTGGTGGAATCCGGGCAGGCGGAAATTGCGTTTAATATCGCTGGCGGGCAGCATCATGCCGGTCGGCATCGCGCTTCAGGATTTTGCTATTTCAACGACATCGCAGTGGTGATTCAATATCTGCTGGATAAGGGACATCGGGTGGCGTATGTTGATATTGACGCCCACCATGGTGATGGTGTGCAGGAAATTTTTTATAAAACCGATAAGGTCTTAACGATTTCATTGCACGAAAGCGGGCACTATACGTTTCCGGGCACTGGTTTTGAACGGGAAAGCGGGATTGAAGAAGGGGAAGGGTATGCTGTCAATATTCCTCTGCTGCCTGACAGCGACGACGACGTGTTCTGGTATGCCTTTCATGAACTTGTGCCGTCCCTGTTAGAAAATTTTAAGCCAGATGTGCTCGTGACGCAGTTAGGTGTGGATACGTTCCGTTCTGATCCGTTAGCCGCGTTAAATATCACCACAAACGGATTCTGTCGGGTGATTGAAGAGTTGAAGCGCCTCTCCCCGGGCAAATGGGTTGCGTTAGGCGGCGGCGGCTATAATGTCTTGAATGTTCCCAGAGCCTGGACCCTGGCCTGGGCTATTATGAGCGAAGAAGATATTCCGAACATCCTGCCGCGTTCCTATCATAAACTTCTGCGGCGTACCCTGCCTGAAGAATATGATATCACGCCGCATCCAGAACGGCTGCGCGATAAACCGTACCGAATCGATCTGCAATCCAAAATTCGAATCTTGATTGAATTAGAGAAAACTGTCAATTATATCAAAAACAATCAACTCAAACGAATGTGCAGCAAATAACGGAGAAGCAATGCGAAATTATATTGTGCGACGGATCTTGTTAACGATCCCGGTTATTGTGGGAGTTTCGACCCTGGTGTTTGTGTTTATTCACCTGATTCCCGGCGATCCGATCCAGGTCATGCTCGGTGAATCTGCAAAACCTGCAGATGTCGAAACGCTGCGGCGAAGTTTAGGGTTGGATCGTCCGCTGAGCGAACAATATTTGACCTTTCTTCAAGGTCTGGTGACCGGCGATTTAGGAACATCCATTCATACCGGGCAGCCGATTCTTGCCACAATTCTCAGCCGCCTGCCGGCCACATTAGAACTCACCCTGTCATCAATGTGTGTGGCGTTGCTGCTTTCTATTCCTCTCGGCGTCATTTCAGCCAGCAAGCAATATTCCTTGTTTGATAACGGCTCGATGTTTTTGGCCTTACTTGGCATCTCCATGCCGAATTTCTGGCTGGGGCCGCTCCTCATTTTGCTCTTTTCCGTCAATTTGGGCTGGCTGCCAGTTTCCGGACGCGGCAGCCTTTTACACCTGATTCTGCCGGCGATCACACTGGGCACTGCCCTGGCTGCTAAACTTACACGCATGACACGTTCAAGCGTGTTGGAAATTTTGCATGAAGATTATATCACCACTGCCCGTTCCAAAGGTTTACGTGAAGGGTTTGTCATTTTTAAACATGCTCTGCGTAATGCCCTGATTCCGGTGATAACTGTGATCGGCATTCAGTTTGGGGCCTTACTCTCAGGCGCGTTGATCACGGAAACCATTTTCGCCTGGCCCGGCATCGGGCGTTTAACCATCACTGCCATTCAAAAACGCGATTATCCGCTTGTCCAGGGCTGTGTGCTTCTGATTGCTTTTGGGTACGTCTTGGCAAATTTAATCACTGATCTGGCGTATGCCTGGGCTGATCCACGAATCCGGTTTGAGAAAAGGTAAGTAAAAATTTCGATTTCTTCATCTGCTGCTATTGCTCTGTGATAGGGCTGATAGCTCTGGCAACGTGAATCGAAAGGTCGTTCCTTGTCCCTGTTCACTTTCTACCCAGATTCTGCCGCCATGCTTCGCAATAAATTCTTTGCACAGGATTAAACCTAACCCGGTTCCTTTTTCCCCGCTCGTTCCGTTGCATTGAAATTTTTCATCGATCTGAAAGAGCTTATGGGTTTTTTCCGGCGGAATGCCAATCCCGTTGTCTGCAACGCTGATGATCACCTCTCGCTGCTCTGAAATGGCTGACAGTTCTACCATCCCCCCGGGTTCGGTAAACTTAATTGCATTCGAAACGAGGTTGCGTATCACTGTATTCAGCATGTTGTAATCGGCGCAAACTGGAATCGCTTCTTGAGTAGAATGTTTCAGGGCAATCTGTTTTGTCCCGGCCTGGGAACGAAATAATTCAATTGTGTGAAGAAAAACTCCCCTGATGTCGAGCGGTTGCGGGTGATAGTCAATCATGCCTTGATTTAAACGCGACCAGGTGAGCAAATTTTCAAGCAGAGCAAACAGAGTATTGGCTGAATCGCGAAATTGTTTGGTGTACGCTCGGAATTCATTTTTTTCTAAGGACTCAAGGTCTTCTAACATGTGAGCAAAGGAGAGAAAGCCTATAAGAGGATTGCGTAAATCATGGGCAATAATGGAAAAAAAGCGATCTTTACTGGCATTGATGGCTTGCAATTCGACGTTTTTCTTTTCAAGTTGTTTATGAAGCCGGCGAATGGTCAGATGAGTGTTGACTCGAACCAGCACTTCTTCAACGTCAACTGGTTTAGTGATATAGTCAACTCCCCCGACTTGAAACCCTGTGATTTTACTCATGGTTTCTGATAGCGCAGTCATAAAAATGACCGGAATATCTTTACTTGCCTCCTGTTTTTTTATACGCCGGCATGTCTCAAATCCGTCAATACCGGGCATCATTACATCCAAGAGAATTAAATCCGGCTTGATATAAGCAATTTGTCGCAGCGCACTTTCTCCGTCAAGAGCCACGAGGGTCCGAAAGTGAGAATGATCAAAGGTTTCAAGTAAAACGTGCAAATTATCAGGTTCATTGTCGACAACAAGAATCACTGATTTCGGTTCTTGTGGTGAAAGCATAATTTTTTCCTTATAAATTTCAGTAGTGAAAAAAACAGGCGTTCAGAAATATGGCCCGCTTCATCATTGACATAAAATCTCTGTGACGCGGGGGCTGGGAAGCGTAAACTTGAAGGTACTCCCTTTCCCAATTTCACTTTCCACCCAAAGTTGACCTCCGTTTTTTTCAATTAATTCTTTACAGAGCACCAGTCCTAACCCTGTGCCTTTTTCACCGGCTGTCCCGACCTGAGTGTGGTGGGTATCAATGCGAAGCAGGGTCGGCAGTATGTCTGCTGGAATGCCCACACCTGTGTCTGAGACAGCGACCTCAACCAGTTGGCCTGCGACTGTGGCTGATAACCTGATCTGATCGCCGGGCGAAGTGAATTTCAGCGCATTGGATGTCAGGTTTCGAATCACGGTGTTGATCATGCTATAATCGGCATAAACGAAGGTTTGAGTCTGAATGGTATTGTGCAGGTGAATCTGCTTCTGTTCGGCATTTGGTGCGAATAGGGTTACATTATCTTCTGCGATTTCAGCCAGATCAATTGGCTCTGGAATATATTCGAGAGCTCCGCGCTGAATGCGTGACCAGGTCAAGAGATTTTCCAGCAGCGCATATAAGCGTTCGGCCGCGGTTCGGATATAGGTCACTTTTTGTTGAATTTCTGTCAATGTATATCGTTCCAGATTCTCCGATAAGATCTGAGCAAATCCTAACAAGGCATTAAATGGGCTTCTAAGATCGTGGGAAATAATTGAGAAAAATTTATCTTTACTCGCATTTAATTCGGCTAATTCCAGCTTTTGTGCTTCTAATTCTGCGGTACGTTCTCGTACTTGTTGTTCAAGTGTGGCGTTAAATTGTTCCAGATCGCGATTCAATTGTTGTAGAATGCAATTCTGTTCTTCTAATTGCTTATCTTGAAAATAACTTCGCAGCGCTTCAGAGACGGTCAGCCTTAAATCAGCCTCCTCCCAGGGTTTTGCAATATATCGGTATAATTGAGCATAATTCACAACATTTCCGACTGCATCAGCGTTAGCCTGGCCGGTCAACAAGATTTTCAAAGTACGGGGCAGCAGTTGGTGGATGTGAATCAAGAGGTCATCACCTTTCATGCCCGGCATGATTTGATCGGCGATGACAATTGGCAATTCGGTCTGTTCTGCGCTCAACTCTTCAAGCACTTCTAAAGCTTCTTCTCCGCTTTCGACCGTTTCGATACTGCATTCGTCGCCAAAATATCGTTTGAGTTGTTCTTTCAAACTGACCAAAATCATTTTTTCATCATCCACGCATAAAATCACTGGTTTGTTCATCTCCCCTCCAATCCTGATAAAAGTGTGTCAATTAATTCCTGTTCAGTCCAGGGTTTATGTAAACAATGATGCAGATTCGCCTCTTTTCTTGTGCGTTCGATTGCGTCTTCATGGGCCTGACCTGTGAGCATCACCGTGATAATCTGAGGAAAACGCTGATGGACTTCGATCAAGAATTCATCACCTCTCACATTCGGCATGAGCCAATCGGAGACAATGATCAGAATGTCTACTCCTGCTTCATGAAGTTCTTCAATCACTTCCCAGGCTTCATCTCGGCTTTCGGCAAATTCATAGAGGTAACGATCTCCAAAATGTTTTTTGATCTGGGCTTTGAGGCTTTGCAAAATGATTTTTTCATCGTCCACGCATAAAATTGCTTTTTTTGATATTTGCTGCATTTGTGTCATGCGATGACTCTCCTCTGCCTGTGCAGAAAAGTCAGGCCGGTTTCAAGGTGATTGAAAAATAAAACGTACTTCCCTGATTTGGTTCACTTTCGAGCCAGATTCTGCCGTGCATTTTTTCAATGATCTCTTTAGCAATCGTTAGCCCCAGGCCGGCTCCGCCAAAACGCTTGGTTAAAATATCTTCTCCCAGTTCAAACGGTTCAAAAATCTGCCGGTGTTTGTCTTTTGCAATCCCTATCCCGGTATCTCGAATCGTAAAAAGCACGCAATGAGGTGGAGACGCCTGTTGAGAAATGGTCAAGTGAATCTGGCCTTGCAACGTATGTTTCAACGCATTAATCAGAAGGTTCATCAGGATTTGTTTCAAGCGCTGCATATCTCCGATCACCAGATCCGGAACCTGTTCAGCGATTTGATAGGTAAGCTCGATCTGTTTCCATTGAGCTTGAAGGTTGAGGGTACGCATAACTTCAGCAATGGCGGTGTACAGAGAAAATGTTGTTTCCCTTAGCACCAGACGGCCTTCCACGATTTCAGACAATTCCAGGATATTGTTCAAAACATCGGCAAGACCCCAGCCCACATGTTTAATTCGTTGCAGATAGTTTTTCTGCTGGTCAGTTATTGGGGTTTTTAGAAGTAATTCGGTCAGGCTGATCATCCCATGCAAAGGCGTGCGTAACTCATGGCCCATGTTCGCTAAAAATTGAAAGCGGGTTTTGTGAGCAATCTGTGCGTCTTCTAACGCCTGTTCTAACGCGTGCCGCTGCCGTTCAATCAGGCAAAGATCCCTATAGGATCGCAACGCTGAGATGATTGCCGTGTACAAAAGCTGATGGGTTAACAGGGATTTTATTTTATAATCATTAATGTCATATTTGGTCATAATTTCATGTTCCGGAGCTTGATCTGGCAGTCCCGTTTGAAGGATAATACGGATAAATCTGTTTTGAAGCGTTTCTCGAATGTGACGGATCACGTCTAATCCGGCATGGTCATGTTCCATGACCATATCAAGCAGCATGACAGCCGTATCCTGATGTTCCTGAATCGTACGGATCGCTTCTTCCGCAGAATATGCTTCCACATACACCACTCCTCGCCCTTCAAAGCGAAAATTTTCCAATGAACTGGGAATGATGGTATGAATATCAGGTTCATCATCAACAATCATCAATTTCCAGGGAGGAAGTTCTGGTATGGACGAAGGCCGTTCAGGCTCAGGAGCATACGTCAGTAAAGTTTGTTCATCATGACCTACATTATGATCTGACATGTCAAAATAAAAGTGCTAAAGGATTAAAGTTGGAAAATCGTTCTTACACGTTCATCGCTTATTCACTTCTTTTTTCTTGAAGAAACCTGGTTTTTACTATGTAATCAGACTTGTACAGATTTCTTGAGACTTCGGAACTCTGCCCTTAAATATTTAATCCGGAAACCAATGTGTCAATAAGTTCCTCTTCTTGCCAGGGTTTATATAAACAGCAGTGCAGGTTCGCCTGCTGCCTGGTTCGTTCAATAGCGTCGTGATCGGCCTGACCGGTCAACATGACTTTGACGATTCCAGGGTATTTTTCATGCACTTGGATAAGCAGTTCGTCTCCTTTCATATTCGGCATTAACCAGTCGGAAACGATTAGAAGGATCTCCACACCATCGCTCTGCAATTCTTCAATCACTTCCCAGGCTTCACTGCCGCTTTCGGCAAATTCATACACAAATCGATCTCCGAAATGTTTTTTGATTTGCGCTTTTAAACTTTGTAAAATGATTTTTTCATCATCAACACACAAGATGGCCTTCTTGAGCATTCTTTTTCTCTCCCAGTCAGTGTAGAGCGAAACAAATATGCCGCTCCCGATACATTGTCAATGATTTTGCATCTGTACCCCATTCTTAGAAATTTCGGTGAATTGTCAATGGTTTTTTCATCGGCTCTACTTACTGTCCATAGTTTCCTGGCAAAATAATCAACAACGTATTGAAATTTCTTTCAGCTGTCAAGATTTTGTCAGCCTTGAGTTTTTTTGTTAAGCAAATTGAAGATGTTTGTTCGAAGTGATTATCAATAATTTCTTTACACATCAGAAACCGGGTTTTTCGAAAAAACCCGGTTTCTTGGCCAGCCAAAACTGGCAAAATTTATTGATACGTACTTAACGGTCTCACATTTTTGAAATCTTTGTGCTTGACTTTGTGCGTTTCATAAAAAAGAATATTATAATTACAAGGCTATGCCGTATTTTTTGAGAAACCTTGAAGACTCGGCTATGTGCTGCTCCTTTTTATGGAGAAAGCCACACTTTTTACAATTATCATGTCCGATCCGAGAGAGAGGTTCGTGAAGATGACAATCAAAAATAAAATTCTGACCATGGCTGGGGGAACCTTTGTAGTATTTGTCGTGCTTTCCCTTATAAATATCTGGACATATCACCAAGTGATGGCGAATCTTCGGATTCGTGACGCAGTGAATGTCCAGCTTAATGCACTTGAAGATTTTGCGAAATGGAAGAATACGCTTGTTAATTTCGTCTCAAACTGCGTGGCCTCAGGACAAGTGCCGGCATTTGCAAATGAGCAATTTAATGCGCCGACTGATGTCTTAGTCGAAGAAAGTGCTGCCCTGATTCAGACCGGCAAGATGTTGTTGGCGTTGATTGATCAGCGTACTGAGATCGTTCGCAATATTGAACATGCCGTTACAACTAAGCGGATAGATATGAATGATCTGTACGACAAACTTGATCAGGAAATAGCCACTGTTTTTTTAGAGAAAACTGACATGAACCAGGTCTCAGGCAGGGATATCGGCAAAGAAAGTTCAAGTGTTGCATACATGTTGAGGAGTCTCAATCAGTTGACCTTAGTCGCATTAAATGCGTTGGATGCCCGGTTTATGACGGAAAAGCAAAAAATAGCAGTGGAGCATAATACCCGCTTTATCACCACTCAGATCCAGGCGATTGATCAAGATGAGACAATTGTCGAGCTATTTAAAGATTTATTGGGAAAGATCGAGATCCTTGAAGCATTTCTGACTAATTCGAAGCAAGAACTGGAGATCCTCGAAGCTCAAATTACGACGGCGCAAGAGGATTTTGAAAAAGCTGTTGAAACAACGATGATTGACGAGATTATTGGGGAGGCGCAAGCGAAAGTTCAATACGCTAATCAGTCGCTTGAGAGCACTAGCAGGCTCAATCTCCTGATCGTCGTCGTGTTTTTGTTTATCGCGCCACTGATGGTCAGTGTGATGATTTTTTCATTGAATCGCGCGATTATCCGGCCGGTGAACCATCTTCTCACAATTGCTCACCAAATGGTTGAAGGCGATTTAAGTGCAAACATTATCTTGCAGCAACATGACGAAATCGGGACACTGGCAAGAGCCTTACGCACGATGATCGCTCAATTTCGTGACGTAGTGAGCGATGTAAAGCAGGCGGCATCTCACGTCGCAATTGGCAGCCAGAATGTGAGCGCGAATGCCGCAGGGATCTTGAATGGCGCAACCACCCAGGCTGCTGCGTCTGAGGAGGCGTCCTCCTCAATGGAACAAATGGTCACTAATATCCGACAAAACGCGGATAATGCCGTGCAGACTGAGGCTATCGCCGTCAAAGCGGCGACGGATGCTCAGGAAAGTGGTCAGGCAGTTGTCAAGGCCGTCGAAGCCATGCAGGAGATTGCACAAAAGATTTCGATTATTGAAGATATTACCAGCCAAACCCGGATGCTCTCGCTGAATGCCACGATTGAAGCGGTCAGAGCGCAAGAACATGGCAAAGGGTTTGCCGTAGTGGCCGCTGAGGTTCGATCCCTGGCCGAACGAAGCCGGCAAGCAGCGGCTGAAATTATCGAATTAACCAATAGTGGCGTCGTTCTTGCAGAAAAAGCGGGTGAGATGCTGAGAAAACTTGTTCCTGATATTCAAAAAACCGCGGAATTGGTGCAGGAAATCAGGACTGCAAGCCACGAACAGAACATGGGGGCCGAACAGATTAATAAGGCCATTCAACAGTTAGATCAGATCACTCAACAAAATTCTACAAACTCTGAAGAAATGGCGGCAACAGCTGAAGAATTGGCCGAGCAGGCCGAACAACTGCAAAAAACCGTGACATTCTTCAAAACGGGTACAACAACTTTAATCGAATCGGCCCCCTCCTCAGAAACCACGATCCAACAAGTGACGAACACTGCAACACATGATCCAAAAAACTTTGAACCAAGATGAGCTGTCATAACCTTTGAGGGGGTTATGATGAACTTCTCATATAGCCGTGACAAGATGCACTTGTGTCTCATTCAAGAGCAATCTGTGAAATGAAAGGGAGGGAACTATGATCTATGAAAATTTTCTCATGCTCAAGGCGAAGGTACAGCATTTTGTGAAACGCAAGCGAGTGGCAGTGGTGGCTGCAGAAGAAGAACATACGCTTGAGGCGGTCTGTCATGCTCGACGAGAGAATATTGTCGAACCTGTTTTGATCGGTGATTCCCAAAAAATTGCCAGATATCTGGAGCAGTTTGGCGAATCCGTGGCGCAAGAGGCGATTGTGCACATCGCTGATCCGCTTGAGGCGGCGGCGTACGCAGTGACGCTGATTCGTGATCAACAGGCGGACTTCTTGATGAAAGGGAAAATTCAAACGGCTGACTTGCTGCGAGCAGTCGTGGATCGCCAAAAGGGGTTACGCGCGGGCCGCCTGATGTCGCATCTGGCATTTTTGGAGCTCCTGAGCTATCATAAACTTCTGGCGGTCACTGATGGCGGAATGGTGCTCTATCCGCATTTAGACGAGAAAAGATTCATTCTGGAAAATGCAGTGCATTTCATGCGTAATATGGGATATGAATGTCCGAATGTAGCGGTATTAGCCGCTGTTGAAACGGTCAATCCCAAAATGCAAGAAACCGTTGATGCGTTGCGGCTCAAGCATCTCAATCAAGATGGGGAACTCGAAAACTGCCTGGTTGAAGGGCCTATTTCCTATGATTTAGCGATGAACACAGAATCGGCTCGGATTAAAGGGTTTGAAAGTCCGGTCACAGGTGAAGTGGATATCATGCTCGTGCCGAATATCACAGTCGGCAATTTGATGGCCAAAGCCTTAGTATTTTCCGGAGGGGCAAAGATGGCCGGAGTGATTGTCGGGGCAAAAGTTCCGATTGTTCTAACCTCACGCGGCTCCTCAGTAGAGGAGAAATTTTATTCATTAACCCTTGCTGCTTCCGCTGTATAGAATGTCAGTCGCCATGCGCTGTACATCTCTCGTAAATAACAAGCTCATGTCAGCAATTATACAGACATTGAGAGTTATGAAACTGTATGACGCATTCCGGATGACAGCTCAAATGTATGCCAGCAACAACATATCATATTTTAGCGATTAACCCGGGATCAACCTCGACCAAAATAGCGTTCTATGAAAATGAACAGGAAAGATTTCGAGACTCGCTTGAACATACTTACAAAGAACTTGCCGAATATCCTAAAGTTATTGATCAACGCACGATGCGTAAAGAAGCGGTTCTGAGGTTTTTGCATACCTATGGAGTTGACGAACGTCAGCTTGCCGCAGTAGTTGGGCGCGGTGGTTTATTGCCGCCGCTGCAATCAGGGGCTTATCGCGTGAATGACGTTATGGTGACTCGCCTGTGCACCAATCCGATTGCAGAACATGCGGCTAACCTTGGCGCGGTGATTGCATACGATCTTGCTCTACCCTTCGGAATTCCAGCCTATATTTACGATTCCGTGTCTGTGGATGAATTACTGCCGATTGCTCGATACAGCGGTTCACCGGAACTGCCGCGCCGCAGTTTAATTCATGCGCTCAATATGCGGGCGGCAGCTATCAAAATCGCGCAGAAACTCGGTAAGCCCTATCGGGAGACGACCTTACTTGTTGCTCACCTTGGCGGAGGGATCTCCATGAGCCTCCATCAGTATGGCAAGATGATTGATATTGTTTCTGATGACGAAGGCCCCTTTTCACCGGAACGCACTGGCCGTGTTCCCTGTATTGCCTTAGCTGAACTCTGCTATTCCGGCAAATTCACGCAACGGGACATGATGAAACATCTGCGTGGAAAAGGAGGGCTGGTAGCGTATTTGCAAACCAATAACGTCGTTGATGTGCAGATGATGATCGCCCAGGGACGTGAGGACGTTCGCCTCATTTTCGAGGCCATGGCTTATCAAATCGCCAAAGGAATTGGCGAACTGGCGACCGTTGTCAACGGCCAGGTGGACAGAATTGTGCTGACTGGTGGAGTGGCCTATTCAGAAATGCTTATTAACTGGGTGAAGGAACGCGTGCAATTTATCGCTCCCGTCGAAATTCTGCCCGGCGAGAATGAACTCGAATCTCTGGCTCTTGGGGTCTTGCGAGTGTTACGAGGGGAAGAACAGGCCTATGAGTATCACGAGTGAGGGGACATAAATCGTAGCCAACGCTTCAGCGTTTCTGAAAAGACTGAAAAGCTCGCTAAAGCGTTGACTACGTCTCGTTATTGATCATGCCTGATGGTTCTGTTTACAGCAGGATGCAGAACCATTAACCTGATACCTGCCACAAAAACCAGGTTTCTTCAAGAAACCTGGTTTTTAGCCGTGTTAATCGTGATGAATAATGTTGTAGGTGTTTGACAGACGGTATCAGGCCCTTATCTGGCAATTTTCCCTTTCACAAAACTCCTAACGGAAATGGATTAGGGGGTTTTTATGACTTTTGGACTTCTTTCACTGTCGCCGCCAGACGTTGAATGCCGTCGTCAATTTCCTCAGGCGTTAAGGCGCAATAGGGTAACCGCAGGAAGCGCTCGCCGCCGCCCTGGGGGAAGAAGGCTTCTCCGTCGGCTAAATTCAGATGGTGCGCTTTGGCGCGTTCTAACACCTTCGCGGTCGTTGTGCCTTCCGGGAGAGTGACTGATAAAAAAAATCCGCCTTCCGGCCGGGTGATCTGCGCATCAGGCAAATAAGTATCGAGCGCCTTCAGACATGCTTGAAGCCGCGGGGCATAGAGCGCCTTTAATTTTTCGATCTGCGCCGGAAGTTTACCACTTTGGCAATATTCATAAATAATCCCCTGGCTCAACAGTGAAGGCGTCACATAAGTATCTTCCGCAATCTTCATAATTCGTTTCAGTACCTCAACATTGCCATAAAGAATTCCAATGCGTGGGCCAGGACCGATGAGTTTACTGAATGAGAGCATGTGAAAGGTGCGCTGCGGGCAGAGTTCAAACAAGGTCGGATGGGCTTGTCCACGATAGCGCAACGGGCGATACGGCGCGTCTTCGATCAGCCAGAAGTTATGTTTCTCAGCGAGGGAAACAAGTTTTTTGCGTTTTTCTAGTGAGCAGGTCGCGCCAGATGGATTTTGAAAATCGGGAATAATATAGAAAAATTTGGGCGTGTGTGCGGCCAATGCCTGTTCCAGGGCGTCAATATTCGGGCCATCAGCTTCCAGGGGGATGCCCACGACCTTTGCCTGATGGCGTTTCAATAGCGTGATCGTGCGATCATAGCTGGGAGCCTCTGTAAATACGACATCTCCGGGCGTGATAAAATGGAAACCGAAAAACTCAATAAGCTGCAAGGACCCATTTGAAATCAAAGTTTGGTCAACGGAGACCTGATACCAGTCAGCTAACCATTCTCGTAACGGCAAAAATCCGGTTGATTTGCCGTACTGCATAATTACTGTTCCATGCTTTTCAAGAGCTTGTTTTGCGGCTTCAACGATATCAGTCAAAGGAAAAGATTCGATTGCCGGAACACCACGTGTAAAATTAATTGTATCTGCCATAATTGTGTACTCCTTATAATTAGTAATTTTCAAACTGGCAAGTCAATTAATGCCACTCCCTTGGGTATGGTTCTGTCAAGAATTTTCTAGTCACCTGCATCTATATCAATTTTTTCTTGCACAAGATGCTTACGTGCTGAACTTTAAAAATTTGAAAAGAATGCTTATGAGTGTATGCTCACCTGGCATGATGAAACGCCATGGATTTCATATAACCAGGGATCACAAATCTTTATGCCCGCGCAAGTGCCATGTCAATCGTTTAACAGGGCAGACAGGAGTTTGTAAGACCGCCCAATGAGCCTGGGTGTTCAGTTATGGCCCCCATTTTGGCGAAGAAGCCCAATTAGTCGAGAGAAATGGGTCAGGAACCATCTTTTTCACCCATTGTAATCCCTTGTGCAATTTTTGCCAGAATTTTGACATCAGTCATCAGGGCGCGAGCGCTGAAGTGAACGAATATCAATTGGCAGAGATGATGCTCAGTCTGCAGCAGCGCGGCTGTCATAATATCAATTTTGTGACTCCCTCACACGTTGTTGCGCCCATTCTGACAGCATTGCAAATCGCAATTGAACATGGCTGTGCAAGCTGCTCAAGAAGAAGGGATTACCCGACTTAATTCCCCCGGACGAAAACTGTTTTTCTGAGACGCTGAATTCAAGGACTCTCTCAGGCATCATGAAGAGGTAACTCGATAGGCGTCTCCTTTGCCTCATAATACTGCCTCTCCTGGATCCTGGCCTGGTAAATGATCCGATTGAGAATGGTGTTCGCCCAGATCATCCCCCCACAGCCGGCGAGAATATCGGCTATTGCTCGCCCCCAAAAGATCCCTTCAATTCCAAAAAACTGTCCGCCCAGAAAGGATAATGGAATGAGAAAACCGAGAATACGCATGGCATTGATGCCGGTCGAATGAAGGGGTTTCTTAATCCCGTTCAGGAAAAATCCGCTGTAGCGATGGATTTCCATCATTCCGTACCCAAGTGGAATAATGGATAAATAGCGGTTAAGGACTGAGAGAACCTGTTGATCCTGGCTGAATAACCGCGCGAGGTGATCGGAAAAAATGGAAAAGATGACGGCGATGACAATCCCAAAGACAAACGCGAAGCCATAACTGTAACGCTGACCGCCCTTAACACGGTCTAAGCGGTTCGCGCCGTAGTTTTGTCCGACAAACGGCACTAAAGATACTCCCAGGGCCATTGGAATCATAAAGGCAAACATCTCGATGCGGCTGGCTGCGCTGCATGCAGCGACAGCGGCTTCACCATATTGAGCTACCATACGGGTAATCACTGCGCCCGAAATCGGAACAAGAATGTTGCTGAAACTACTCGGTAATCCAATATTAAGCACTTCCTGCCACGAGGCAAGCATGGCGCGCCATGATGGGATTTCCAGGAGCAACAAATGATGGCGATGAACGAGAATCCAAAGGACAACGATGCATGACACAGCCATGGAAAGCAACGTCGCTAAAGCAGCGCCGCGAATTCCCATAGACGGAAAGCCGAACCAACCGAAAATCATGATGGGGTCCAGAATCATATTCAGCACGGAACTTAAAACCATCACCAAACTCGGGCTGACGGTATCGCCGGTCGCTCGAAGAATATCACTGGCCATCATCGGAAACACCATGAATGCCACACTAAGATACCAAATCGTCATGTATTCACGAATCAGGGGCAATATGCCCGCTTCTGCGCCTAACATGGTGAACACAGAGTTCATCGTGAGTAAGCCGCCGATGGATACACAGGCGACCGCAATTGCAGTTAAAATCATGGTGTGAGTAGTAATGCGTTTTGCCAGTTCTTCGTCATGTCGTCCCAGAGCATGCGAGACCACTGCTGTGGCGCCGGTTCCGAGGCCGCGGGTGATACTGCCTAAAAACATCACGACCGGAAAACTAAAACCCATGGCCGCAAGAGGCAATGTACCTAGCTGCGCAACAAACCACGTATCCGTCAGGTTAAACGCATTCATGGCAAAGGTTCCGCCAAGCATGGGGAGGGCCATCGCGAAGAGTGTTGGTAATACCGGCCGTTGTGTGAGTTTTGGGGCTGATTGTTTCGACACGCGCATAATTTCCTATTGAAAAAAGCATTTCAAAAGAGTTCTACCAGGGTTTTTTCAGTGTCATAGCATTGGAGCTTCACAGGAGAGTCAAGAAATTAATCTGTTGGTATTCTTTTCATTCCCAAAATTACCGAGAATTTATTTGACATAACGAAGGAGTGTTCAAAAAATCAATGACAACATTATTCAGGTGAATTGACATCCCTTTGAACAGACCTATACCCCGGACAGGGCTGTTGGGTACGAAGAAAGAGTCATGAATAATGCTGGAGCAAACAAAGATGCAGGAGGGGCACTATGAATCATCAAGTTGGAATCAGCGTCTATTTTCGTTCTATCGCCCGAATAGTTCTTACGATTCTGGTGATCTTCCTGGGACAGATCTGCCAGAGTTGTGTTGTCGGACAATCGAGATCTTCCCAGGCATTCGATGACGGCCGGTGGGCAACTCTGGTTGAAAAGCCAGGCCTGCCAAATGTTTACAAAGTTGCCGATGAGGTGTATCGCGGCGCGCAGCCAACAACACAGGGATTTCAGGAATTGTACAAGATGGGAATAAAAACCGTCGTGAATCTGCGTTTCAGGCACTCCGATCTGGATGAACTGGGAAAGATTGGCCTGGCGTATATTGAGATTCCGATGAATGCCTGGCATCCGAAAGACGAGGATGTGGTGAAATTCCTGCAAATAGTTACTGATCCGGAAAAGGTTCCGGTGTTTGTGCACTGTCAGCACGGAGCTGACCGTACCGGCGTGATGGTAGCCTCTTATCGTATTATTGTCCAGGGGTGGAGTAAAGACCAGGCCATTGCGGAAATGACGGAAGGCGGTTTCGGTTTTCATGCGGTCTGGATCAATCTGCCGCGTTTTATCCGTAACTTGAATGTTGGCCAGGTGAGAAAGGATCTGGGACTTGATGAGGAATAA
Source organism: Candidatus Vecturithrix sp. (assembly GCA_040772385.1). GTDB lineage: Bacteria > Moduliflexota > Moduliflexia > Moduliflexales > Moduliflexaceae > Vecturithrix. The sequence continues at coordinate 3,646,923 of JAXGYF010000001.1, forward strand.
ACATTCGGTCAAAAATTTTCTAACAAGAAAAACCGGGCTTCTTCAAGAAATTCGGTTTGTAAACACCCCACCTCCTAAAAAAGATTTCCATCACGAAAAACACCCATATTGAAAATTTGTTCAAGAAGAAGTTTCCATTTGACAAACTTCAGGAGACATGTTCATGTATGCTGAAAAATAGTGTCCGGTTTTTTTACAATTCAAATATGCAAGAGCCGTCTTGAAAAAGATGACACTTGAACACTATATCAAAATAGCAAAGTGGTCTGAATCTCGGAATCGTTCAGTGTTATCCGAGATGGTGTCGTAATATAAATAATGATTGTCAGAAAGGATTGGAGACCATGCCCAATCATTCGATGTACACAATTTTAATTGTGGATGATAATGCTCAAAATTTATTCGCCTTACGCTCGTTGCTGGAAAATTCGCTCAACGTCAACGTTCTTGAAGCAGCGTCAGGATTGGCGGCCTTGGAAAAGATTTCTCAGCACAAAATTGACTTGATCCTGCTTGATATTCAAATGCCCGATATTAATGGCTTCGAAGTGGCGAAATTGATTCGGAATCGGAAACGCTATCGCAAAATCCCGATTATTTTTTTGACGGGAATTTATAAAACCGATGAATTTAAGCAGCGAGGATTGGAGGGCGGAGGCATTGATTATCTGACCAAACCGGTTGACGATACGATCCTGATTAATCGAGTACGCGCTTATTTACGGGTCATCGAAGATGAACGGAGTTTAAACCTGCAACTTGAAGAAAGTAACCGAAAACTCCAGGAAGAAATCGAAGAACGCAAGCGAGTTGAAGAGCTGCTTCGCCAGCGTGAAGAGCAATTGGAACTTTTTTTCTCCGAATCGCTCGATGGGTGTTTTTTCATGATGCTTGATACCCCTATGAAATGGGATGATAGTATTGATAAAGAGCAGACGCTTGAGTATGCCTTTTCCCATCAATGTGTCACGAAAGCGAATGAAGCCATACTGTATCAATACGATATTCCGCTCAGTCAGTTCATCGGGATGACACCAAAAGGTTTTTTTGCTCATGATGCGGAGTGCGGGAAATCTTTTTGGCGTCAGCTTTTTAATCAGGGGCGTTTATATATTGAAAGCGAGCAGCGCAAACAAGACGGGACGCCAATGTGGATCGAAGGCAATTATATTTGCCTGTACGATGAGCAGGGTCGTATTACCGGACATTTCGGCATTCAACGCGATATTACCGGCCGGAAACAGGCTGAGACCGCGCTCAAAAGCCTTAATGAAGAACTTGAACGCCATGTAGAAGAGCGTACTGCCGCATTACAACAGACGAATCTCGCGCTGGAAGAATCTCTGGAGACCTTGCGTAGAGCGCAGGAACAACTCATTCAATCAGAAAAAATGGCAGCGTTAGGGGCGTTGGTGGCCGGAGTTTCGCACGAAATCAGTACGCCAATCGGGGTCGGCGTCACAGCGGCTTCGAACCTTCAGGAAAAAACTCGAGAGTTTCAGGCGCGTTACGAAGAGAACAGGATGACTCGCTCTGATCTGGAAAACTATGTGCGCATCGCCATTGAATCCACAGAACTTATTCTTAAGAATTTACAACGCGCGGCTGAACAGATGTACGGCTTTAAACAAGTTGCTGTTGATCAGACTAGCGGAGAAAAACGCCTGTTTAATTTGAAAACATACATTGAAGAAGTGTTGCGAAGCTTACACCCGAGACTGAAAAAAACCACACATACCGTCAGCATTGAAGGGGCAGAGGATATTGAGTGTGATAGCTATCCGGGAGCCTTTTCTCAAATTATTACCAATTTTGTCATGAATTCTTTAATTCATGGATTTGAACATCAGGAACAGGGACAGATTGTGATTGAACTTCAACAAGAAAATGGGAACATCCTGTTACGCTACAGTGATAACGGGCGAGGAATGTCCGCAGAAGAACGTTCTCGTATTTTTGAGCCTTTCTATACTACAAAACGAGATCAGGGGGGAAGTGGACTTGGATTGAACATTATTCGCAATTTAGTGTCTCATCAGTTAAACGGTAGCATCGAATGCCAGAGTGAACCCGGAAAAGGGACAACTTTTATTATTCGACTTCCCCATGTATGCCAGGAAGGGTCATGACACCCTTCAACTGTCAATTCTATCAGGAAGGATGGAGTACGTATGTCAAACCATAGTGTAGACTCGATTTTCATTGTTGATGACGATCCCCAGGAACTGCTCCTGTTGCAGAGATTGTTAGAAATCCAGATTAAGATGCCGGTTATTGCAGCATCATCCGGCAGCGAGGCCTTATCACTTTTTGCTCATGAGGCGATTGTGTTTCTGATTATCAAGGTGGAATTGCCAGATATATCAGGCATTGAAGTTGCCAGACAGATGCGAAGAAAGCAAGGCCATCAGGAAACGCCGATTTTGTTTGTGACCTCAAGTGGTCTTTCCGAAGAACTTAACTTTCCCGAATTCTCTTCCGGAGTGGTTGATTATTTCTTGACCCCGATTCATACATTGCTTTTTCTTCATCGAGTAACGGCCTATCTTCACCTTCGGGAATCTAACCGCCTTGAACTTGATCTCCACTCTTTACAGAAGCAACTCCAGGAAGTCAGGCAGCATAAGAACAATTTTATTCTCAATATGAGCCATGAATTACGCACACCCTTAAATGCGATGATCGGCTATACGTCGTTGACCTTAAAAGCCTTACGCCATAAAATTGCTCCGGAGTTTATCGAGAATTTAGGGAAAGCCGAACGTTCAGCCCGCCATCTGCTGCAACTGATCAATGATATTCTTGATTTTTCGAAAATCGAAGCTGGAAAAGTCGAAATTTTTCCGGAAGATCTGGATATTGAGGAGATGCTTGAAGAGGTCGCCATTACAGCTGAGGAATTTCTGGCGCATAAACAGCTCGAATTTTATCAAGAGATCGCCTCAGATCTCCCTATCATCGAGAGCGATTACACAAAGTTGAAACAAATTCTCGATAATTTGATGAACAATGCGATTAAATTTACCTCTACAGGTTCTGTCACCGTTCGAGCGCGGGCAATTCCGGAAAAGGCAGTCGTTCGTTTGGAGATTGAGGATACAGGAGAGGGGATTGCAGAAGAAAAAATAGAGAGTATCTTTGAATTATTTAAACAAGGCGATAGTTCTCTTAAAAAGAAATTTGCAGGAACAGGATTAGGGCTGGCGATTACGAAAAGTTTTTGTGATATGTTAGGCATTGAAATCGGGGTAGAGAGTGTGCTCGGAAAAGGTACTGTTTTTTGGTTACACATCCCCAGCCAGGTTTCTGACGATCAGCGGCAGGCAATGCCAGAAGATACTTCTCGTAAAAAGGAATTGAAGCATGAAACGACCAGAAAAACTGACGTACCCGGTAAAGCATTTGGATCAATTCTAATTATTGATGATGATGCCATGAATTTGAATTTACATGAAACGATCTTTGAAGCGGCAGGTTATACAGTCTATACCGCAAAATCAGGAATGGAAGGACTTGTGATGCTTCGGAAAACACGGCCGGATGTTATTTTGATGGATCTCGCGATGCCTGATATGGATGGATTTGAAGTAACCCAGCGGATCAAGCAGGATTCCGACACATCAGACATTCCGGTCATTGCCTGTAGCGCCTTTGCCTCCAGAGAATCGCAGCAACAAGCGATTGAGATAGGATGCGCTGGTTATATCACCAAACCAATCAGTCCTGAACGACTGGTCGCTCAAGTCGCCAAAATTCTTTCAACAATCCAGGAACGCTGAAAATTAAAAATTAGGAATTGAAAATTGTCAATTCTTAATGAGCATCAGGAATATGCGAAAAACCATTGGCATGAAATTAGCGTGGCTCATCGGAATTTTGCTCTGTTTATTCACCCTTCTGGGGTTTCTCTCTCATCGCGGCGTCCAGACGATTCAGACCGAGATTACTGAAGTGGTTGATGTCAAACAACCTGCCAAAGCAGCAGCGTATGAGATGGATGTCAACCTGCTTAAAATGGTGGTAGGAGTTCTCGGGTATTTAGGAGATCGCGATGAAAAACATTTTGATCAAATCGATTCTGGACGTAAAATGTTCAAGGGTTCCCAGGAAGAATATTTGCGGCTGATGAAGACGGAAAAGGGGAAACAGCTTGGCCTTGAAGTCAAAAATCTATTTGAGCAGTTTGATGAATTCGCCACGACTCTGATCAATACGAATGAACTGCAGCATCAGAAAACTCTGCTTTTGTTACAAAAAATTGATATCTGGGAACAACTCTTTACTGAAAATGTTCAGCAATTTATTGCACCTGCGGGGCACCAGGCGTTTCAAAAGCTGAAAACTGCATCTGAAATGGAAGCCAATTTAGATGAATCACAGCGATTCCTGGGCGATTACATTCGTACTCATCACCTTGACTATACAGAAAGGATTCGGCAGAAGTACCAACAGTTTGAGCAAGCCCTTGCGAACTATCAACAGTTTACGCTTACTGAGCCGGAAGTCGAGTGGATTGACCGACTACACGAGGGATATCAAGACATCGCACAAATGTCTGAGGAAATCATTGCTCTGGAAACGCAGAATATCAGCAATTTAAACCAATTTATCGAACTTCGGCATACATTAGGCAATATACTGCTGTATGAAGAGATTATTCTGGGAGTGACGCAAAAAGATCTCCTTGAATCAAAACAACACGCGATCGATGCTGTCGAACGGATTAATCGCACCATTATTGCTCTCCTTGCCGGATGTGTCATCTTGGGAATCGTCCTTGGCGTTTTATTTGTTCGAAGTATCACCGTTCCATTAAAGCAGGTCGTAAACGCGGCTTCCCACATCGCTGTCGGAAATATGGCGGTTACCTTAGCTGTGCGCTCAAAAGATGAAATCGGGTTATTGGCCAATTCATTTCGTCAATTGATCGCCTATATGCAGGATGTTGCTCGCATCGCCGAAGCGATTTCGGTCGGCGACCTGCATGTCAACATTCATCCGAAATCCGAACAAGATGCGCTGAATGTTTCATTACAAAATATGCTGGCCTATCTTCAGAATATTTCCGAAATTACTGAAAAGGTCTCCAATAAAGATTTGCAGGTTAACGTTGATCCGAAATCCGAGCAAGATGTGTTGAATCACTCGTTGCAGCGGATGATTTCAAATCTGCACGCCATGATCCAGGAAAGCGATCAACGTAATTGGCTGCAAAACGGGTTGAATCAATTGAACAATGCCTTGTTGGACGAACCATCATTAATAGAGGTCTGTAATAAGTCGCTTCGGTTTCTTTCGCGTTATGTTAACGCTGGCGTCGGAGTTCTGTATGTGTACGATGCTGATGAAAAGGTACTCAGTCTGGCAAGTTCCTATGCCTTTACCGCGCGTGCTCGGGTCTCGAACCGCTATAAGCTCGGAGAAGGGGTGGTGGGCCAGGTTGCGCTGGAACAAAGCCCGATCTTGTTGTGCAATATCCGCCGTCAGGATGTGGTAATTCGTACCGGTATGATCAGCAAGCCTCCGCTGAATACCTATACCTTTCCGTTAATGTATAACCAGGGGTTATATGGCGTTCTGGAGCTGGCATCGTTTGAACCCTTTGATCAGGTAACCCAACAATTCTTAGATGAAACCAACCGTACGATTGCCACAGCGATCTATTCTACAAGGCAGCGAGAAAAAGTGCAGGCGCTGCTTCAACTCTCGCAGCAGACCCAAAAAGAGGCGGAACATGCGGCCAGAGAGGCGGAATTGGCCAAAAAAGACGCTCAACGTAAGGCTGAAGATGTGCAAAAAGCGAATGTGCAATTGGAAGAGCAGCAACAAAAATTGCAGCAACAAAGTGAGGAACTGCGCCAGGTCAATGCTAATCTAAAAGAACAACAGCAGCGGCTTCAGCAGCAAAGCGAAGAGCTGCGCCAGCAAAACGAAAGCCTGAACCTGGCTCGCGGCCAATTAGATAAACGCGCGAAAGAGTTGGAACTTTCCAGTAAATACAAATCCGAATTCCTGGCGAATATGTCGCATGAACTGCGCACCCCCTTGAATTCGATTATCCTGTTGTCGAAAATGCTCAGTCGCAACGATAAAAAGAATCTGGACGAGAAAGATGTCAAACAAGCGAAAGTCATCCATCAGGCCGGAGAGGAATTGTTGCGTCTCATCAATGACATTCTCGATCTCAGCAAAATTGAGGCCGGGAAAATGGCCATGAATATCACGAAGTTCACATCCTCGTCGCTGCTGAACTCGTTCAAAGATCTGTTCCATTCCGTGGCCGAAGAGAAAAAACTCGATTTTATGATTCAGGATCATCTGAATGCGACGTTGAAAACCGATAAAGACAAACTCTCTCAAGTTATCCGAAACCTGCTTTCCAATGCCTTTAAATTTACAAAACAAGGGTCGGTATCGCTCTCAATGGAACCCCATCCTGGACAGAACACAATGTTTCAAATCAAAGTACACGATACGGGGATTGGCATTCCGGCCGACAAACACGCCCTGATTTTCGAAGCGTTTCAGCAAGCAGACGGATCCACGTCCAGAGAATTTGGCGGCACCGGCTTAGGGTTATCCATTGCCCATGAATACGTGCGTCTGCTCCAGGGAACTATTGAGCTTGAAAGTCAAGAACATGTTGGCACCACGTTTACTCTGACCCTGCCTTTTGAGTATAACGAGATCAACTCTCAAGAAAAATCTGTACAAGAGCCTCAGAAAACCCGTGTTGCTGAGGAAATTTCCAGCATCCGCCAGCCCCAATTTGTTGAAGAAAAACCTTTGACCGTGGTCACTGACATTGTTGATGACCGAACGAATATTGCTCCGACAGATAAAACAATATTAATTATCGAAGATAATGCAGATATGGCCCAGATGACCATGGATGTCACCAGAGACATGGGATTTAAAGTGTTAGTTGCCCTAGATGGACGAACAGGTTTAGCGCTTGCCGAACAGTTCCGACCCTCCGGTATTTTACTTGATCTGGTTTTACCTGATATGAATGGCATGGAGATCTTGCGCGAATTAAAAAGTACTCGTGAACTCCGCCATATTCCGGTACATATTGTCTCAAGTAAAGAACGCGACAATACCTATCGCAACGCCGGCGCGATCGGATATTATCAGAAACCGTTGAATGATCTTGACATTCAACATGCCATTGAAAATATCATGTCGGTTTCTGAAAAATACCCCAAGCAGTTACTGATTGTTAAGGATGATGAAATCCAGCGTGACGCGATCTCCGAATTGCTCGGAAAAAGCCAGGAGATGGCGATTATCGGCGTGTCATCGCAAGAAGAAGCGATTCACGAAATCGAGAAAGGGGTCTATGACGCCGCTATTATTGATTTAGGGTTAAGAGATGGGAATGGCTACGATATTTGCAAGTATATCAAAGAACAGGATATTGCCTTGCCTGTGATCATTTATACGGGGAGAGAGCTAACCGAAGAAGAAGAACGTGAATTGCGCAAATACACGGATAGCATTATTATTAAAACGGCGCGTTCGTATGAACGATTGTCCGATGAAGTCTCACTTTTTCTCCACAAAATGTATGCGGAAGACGAACAACCGGCAGAACGCTCTGCGATTCCTCGTCAACTATCTCCAGCTGGTAACCTGGAAGGTAAAAAAATTCTGATTGTTGATGATGATGTCAAGAATGTGTTTGTATTGGCTTCTGCGCTTGAAAACAATGGCGCCACAATCATTGATGCGCAGAATGGGCAGGCTGCTCTGGATATTCTGCGCCAGCAGCATGACATCGATCTGATCCTCATGGATGTCATGATGCCAATCATGGATGGCTATACTGCCATGCGTCAGATTCGAAAAGATGACACACTGAAACATCTGCCTATTATTGCTTTAACAGCCAAAGCGCTCAAAGGCGACCGGCAGAAGTGTATTCAAGCCGGGGCCGATGATTATCTTTCCAAGCCTGTTGATTACGACGGGCTTATCCGTTTAGCCAAAGCCTGGATTGAAAAGTGAGAGGCGGCGAACAAACTTTCGATGACTTCTTGTTGTGAAGATCTATGGTAAAAAAACTGAAAATCAGTCATAAACAGATGATTGTGTCCTCCATTCTCGGCCTGGGAATGCTTTTCATTGTCAGCTATATCGGCTACACCACTGCGCGACGCTCAATGCAATCCGAAGTTTCGAATAAACTGATTGCCATTCGTGAAATCAAGAAAGCCCAGCTCCAGGAGTTTTTCAAAGAAACGATTCGAGACATTCTGACCCTATCTCAAAGTTCTGACATTTTTACTTTGTTTCATCAATTAACAGAGTATTACGAACAGACGAATCCAGGCCCTTCCCAACCGTTTAAGATCTCGACGCCGGAGTATCAGCAGATAATAAAAGATTATGGCGCTATCATGGATCGCTATATTGCAATGCATGGCTACCGCGACATTTACCTCCTGTGTTCTGCGCATGGACATGTGATGTATTCATCCGCCCAAAAACAGGATTTAGGGATGAATTTGTCTGCTAGCCCTTATAGAGATAGCCCGCTCACGCAAATCTGGCGGATGGTGGTCGAAACCCAGCAATTTGCTTTTCAGGATTTTGCGCCTTATAGCTTGAATAACGGTGAACCCGCAGCCTTTTTGGGGGGGCCGCTTCAGGCCGAACTCGGACAGCCAGGTGATATGCTTGGGGTACTGGTGGTACAAATCTCGGTGAGTGAGATTAACGCCATCATGCAGCAGCGCGATGGATTAGGCGAAAGCGGTGAACTATATGTCGCAGGGTCTGATTTTCTGATGCGTTCTGATTCGTTTCTTGATCCTGCCAATCGCACGGTGGCAGCATCTTTTCAATATCCGGACCTGGGAAAAGTTGATACCAAGTCTGTCCGAGATGCGCTATCAGGTGCCGCAGGCGTCGCGATCATTGAAAATTATCGAGGAATCGAGGTGCTGAGCGCATACACCTCTGTTGATATTTTAGGAAACCACTGGGCTTTGGTGGCTGAGATCAATCGTGATGAAGCTTTTCAAGACGTCTATGCTTTGCGAAGAACGTTTGTTTTGTGGGGTATTTTACTGTTTGGGCTGGTCATTATCGGCGCATTTCTGTTTGCGCGCAGTCTGACACGCCCGTTGATGGAAGCTGTCCGGATCGCTAACCAGATTGCTCAGGGAGATCTTCAGGTGACTTTTTCAATTCGCTCAGAGGACGAAATCGGACAATTGCTGCGTGCCATGCAAACCATGACGACCTATATTCAGGACGTCGCCGAGGTTGCGAATAAAATTTCACAAAAACATTTACAGGTGGAGGTACGCCCCAAATCCGAACATGACGTCCTGAATCATTCTTTATCGCGGATGGTGATGACTCTTCAGACGATGCAAGAAGAGAATAACGCAGCCATGACTGAAGTCGAACAGCGTAACCGCGTCATGGAACAACAAAATTGGCTGAAAGACGGGATAAGTCAACTCAGCAGCGATCTCGCCGGGGAAACCTCGCTGATCCGGGTCTGCCAAAAAGCAATCAGTTTTACGGCGCGCTATATCAAGGCCGGACAGGGATGCCTGTATGTTTATGATACAGCGCAAGAATGTCTGAAATTGTATGGTTCCTTTGCATTTGTTCAACGCGACGACCTCTCCAATACCTATAAACTAGGCGAAGGGGTGATCGGGCAGGCTGCGTTAGAAAAAAAACCGATCTTACTCAAATATATTGCCTCTGAAGATCGTTTGATCCTGAGTGGAACAACGTCGAAGGCGCCGCTGAATATCTACACTTTGCCGCTTATCTATGAAAATGAGTTGTACGGTGTCCTGGAAGTAGCATCTTTTGAGCCGTATGATCAGAAAACCCAGGACTTCTTGCAAGAAGCCAATCGGATCATCGCCACAGCCTTGTTTTCTACGGCACAGCGCGAACGAGGTCAGGAATTATTGCGCCTGGCTCAAGAAGCGACACAAGAGGTTCAGCAAGCGAAAACACAAGCGGAACAACGCGCGGAAGAAGCTCGAAAAGTGAACGTACGCTTGAAAGAGCAACAGCAGCAGCTTCAGCAGCAGAACGAAGAGTTTCAACAACTAAATGCTCAGCTTGAAGAACAGCAGCAGCAGCTTGAACAGCAGCGGGAGGAACTCCGTCAGCAAAAGGAAGAATTGCTGCGAGCCAGAGAAATGAACGTTATACATTCAAGGGAGGAAGAAAAATGAATCGAAAAAAACGGATGCTTTATACGATCGGAGTGGTATGGGCGTTGGTCCTCGGAATCTCGATGTATTATAGTTCGGCGGCAATGGCATGCAAGGTTCTGGTCGTGATGGGGTATCATGAGGAATTTCGTTTATCGCAGGAACTGAAAGCAGGAATTGACCAGGAACTTGCTGAAACATGCGACGTACAGTATCACTATTTAGATGTTCTGAGGCATCCTGAATCTGCTGAAGCAAAGGCGAAAGAAGCGTTTGAGATCTATCAGAGAGTACAGCCGGATGGCGTTATTGCAGCTAATGATGACGCTCAAACCAGGTTTGTGGTTCCGTACATGAAAGACAAAGTGATAACTCCTGTGGTTTTCTGTGAAGTGATTGATCAACCGGAAAAATACGGGTATCCGGCTTCAAATGTCACAGGGGTATTGATTCGTCCGTTTTTTAAGCAATCGATCGAATTTCTGGCTCAAATTGCCCCTTCTATCCAATCTGTCGGTCTGATTGGTCCGCAATTGCCATTAGTTGAAGCAGCCTACCGGCAAATTACCGAGCAGCGTGAGCAATTCCAGGTCGCCATTCTTGAGCCGGTGTTGGGAAAAACGTTTGAGGAAACCCTTGAACAGGCCAAAGTCTTACGAAATCAGAGCGATGCAGTGTTCCTCGCCCCGCTTTACGATCAGCAGCAGACCCAACAATTGCTGGACGCCTTTGGAAAAGCAACCGTAACAACAAAACGAGAACTGATTGAATATGGTGTGTTATGCGGCGTTATTGAAAATACCCGGGAGGAGGGACAGCTTGCCGCAAATATGCTTGTAAAAGCCATACAGGGAACGCCCATCTCTAAGATACCGATTACGACGAATGAATATGGACGACGTGTCATGAATGTGAGTACCCTTCATGCGCTTGGGATAAAACCCAGACATGAAGTCCTGGTCGGGACAGAGTTGATTAAAACTGTAGAGTAAGGAGTAGGGAGTAAGGGGTAAGGAGGAAGTTTTCCCAATTATTAAGGATTAGTTTTAAAGCTGAAGCAGACTGATCTGTCTGCGTCCTTTCGCTTTGAGACGGGCAATTGATTGTCAGGAGACTCTTATTCCCTACTTCCTACTCCTCAATGCCACTGTGAATCAGTCATTGCATAAGATTCGCCGCAGCATTTTGACAAAGCTCGTACTTGGAAGCGCACTGATCGTGCTGTCGGTAGGAGGAATGATGCTGATCAGTTTTCTTTCGTTTCAGCGGATCGAACGATTGTTAGCTTCGATTATTGAAACAAAAGTATCGCAAGTCATTCAAAATGCGCAAGTAGAAAGAGAACTCAGTAAAGTATCGGCTGAGACCAATCTGCTCATCAGTAATTTTACAGCACAGAATGAAGAGGGGGTAGGTCAGAAAGGTCAGTCGCTCCTTGAAATCCTTCGTAGTCATCTGAAGGAAAGGATTGTCACAAATTCGGAGGAATTACAGACTACCCTGCAACGATTTATTGACACGTTACAGAGCTTACTTGAGCAGAGTCTTGAAATTATTCGAATTTCCGAGACGATTCACGAAATAGATACCGAATTGGGCCAAAAATTGGGTCAACTCGAAGATATGGTAAGTGAAAAAATGGTCGTTCTTGCGATGCAAGAAACAAACAACGATGCTTTTAGCCTGGAACAGCTCGTCTCGATGATTTCGGAATATAAAAATTTCCATTCGCAACTGAAGATCCAGATGATCAAATCGCAACAGGTGAATACGGGGTTACAAGTCGTTGAAAATACTTGCGAGAATATCATTGTCGCGTTGTTAGCAGATTTTAAGGCCGCTTTAGGAGTGATTGCCGCCTCAGGAAGAGAGTTTAAAGAGATTGAAGGCGAACTCCTGCAACTGCTCCTGGGCTATCAGAAAGAAGTCGTGGAGATCCATGAAGCCATGCGAGCCTTTCAGGAGCGTTTGGCTCAGTTGAAGCAGGTGCAGGAACAGGTGGCACACGATATGGCGCAAATAGATCTTACAATCTCGCAAGCCACAGAAAATATTCGTCAGGAAGTGACCTCAAGCATCCGTTCGTCCAAAACGTTGATCCTGTCATTATCCTTTGCAATCATTCTTATTCTGATCAGTGCCGGATATTATGCGCTGCGCATGATCCAGCCATTGACATCTCTGGCGCAAACCGCCAATCAACTTGCCCAGGGAAATATTTCTTCGACCCCGGTTCCGGTCAAAACGCAGGATGAAATCGGAGCATTAGCCGTCTCTTTTCGTAATATGGTGGCCTATGTCCGGAACATTGCGAATGTGACCGAGCAAATTGCAGAAGGCAATTTAGAGGTCAATGTGCAGCCCCGCTCTGAGCAGGATGTGCTGAATATCTCGTTACAAAAATTAATTCAGTATATTCAGGAAGTGGCCCAGGTCATGCACAAGATTGCTCAGAAAGACTTGAATGTGGCGGTGGCGCCAAAATCGGAACAGGATGTGCTGAATACTTCCTTACAACACATGGTTTGGAACCTACAAGCCATGATGGATGAAATTGAGCAGCAGAACTGGATTAAAGATGGCCTTAATCAGTTAAACATGGAACTTGCCGGAGGGCTGTCGCTTCGCGAAGTATGTGACCGGGCGACCAGTTTTCTCGCTCGTTATCTTCAGGCAGGCAGGGGAGTTTTATATACCTATGATGCTGAACGCGAGCGATTATCCTTACAAGGCACGTTTGCCTTTACAGAGCGCGATGAAGTGTCGCATGAATATCACGTAGGAGAAGGGTTGATCGGCCAGGTAGCCTTAGAACGCACGGCTATTTTGCTCACACATCCTTCTCAGGAAGAACGCATCGTCTCCACAGGAACCTTTCGCGGCGCTCCATTACAGACCTACACTTTCCCCTTGATTTATGAGAACGATTTGTTTGGCGTGGCGGAATTGGCGTCATTCAAACCATTTAATGATTTGAGGCAAACGTTCTTACAAGAAGGGACACGTATCATTGCCACCGCAATCTTTTCAGCGGTTCAGCGTGAGCGTATGCAAACACTGTTACAACACAAGGAGTAAGAATTGCCAATTGTCAATGCTCAATGAGCAATTCTCAAGACACATGAAAAGCATCTGGGGCAAACTGGCGTTAAAAATTTCTCTGGTCTTAATCGTGGTATTGGTTATAATTGACATTGCCAACGTGTATCTGCAATACCAGCGCGATCTGGCGGCATTGCAAGCGAAAGAAGACCGACTTTTGGAGCAGTTGATCCTGATCTTAGGCTCTCCTGTTTATAATCTTGATTATCCTCAAATCGAAAAAATTCTCGATACCTATCTGCAAGATCCGGATATATTGGCGATCAATCTTTCAGAAAAGGCTCGTGTGATCATGTTCAGAGGAAAGGTTTCGCCAGAAATCGAGGAGATCGTTGATCTGACGCGGCAGAGCGTAGAATACCTCGATGCAGACCAGGAATCCGCTCAGATTGTGTTTGAGGAACTGTCTTTAGCAACCATCACTGTGATATTTTCCCGCCAATCAATTCGGTTACAAGTGCGACATGCCATTCTGTCTGCTTTCGGCAGCCTTGTGCTCGCCCTTATCATCGTCAATTTGATGGTGTTATTTCTGATTAAAACCCATGTCACCCGGTATTTATGGTACCTGGTCCAGGTCGCTCAACAGGTGGCTGTCGGTAATGTGAATGTACTTTTCAATAAAGATATCACCCATGATGAAATCGGCCAGTTGCAACTCGCCATTCAGCACATGATTGAATATATTAAGAACGTGACAGCGGTCGCCGAACAAATTGCAAATCAACAATTACAGGTGGAAATCTCCCCTCGCTCGCCTCAAGATGTGTTGAACCATTCCTTGCAAAAAATGGTGAGCACCCTGCAAGCCATGATTACCCAGAATGATCAGACTCTTAAGGAAATCGAACAGCAGAACTGGCTCAATGAAGGCTTAAATCAACTCAATGTTCACCTGATCGGGCAGGCGTCTCTGGAAGAAAGCTGTCAACGCGCAATAAGTTTTGTGGCCCGTTATGTCAATGCCGGCCGAGGAGTTTTGTATATTTACGACGACGCTCATTCTCTATTAACATTGGGAGGAACGTTTGCTTTTACAGAAAAGGATGAACTGATGCAGACATGTCGTTTAGGGGAAGGGGTGATCGGACAGGTTGCCCTGGAACGGCGTCCCATTGTTCTGACGAATGTGCATGGCAAGAACGATCGTATTAATACGGGGATCATCAGTGAAACACCGTTCTCAACATACACTGTGCCGCTACTCTATAATAATGAATTGTACGGGGTGCTGGAACTTGCCGCGTTTGAAGCGTTTAATGACCGGCAGCAGCAATGGCTGCAGGAAGCCAGCCAGGTCGTGGCGACGACCATCTTTTCAGCCCTGCAGCGAGAACGGATACACGATCTGCTGCGAACGTCGGAACAGGCAATCCTGGATGCCGAAGCTGCCGAACAGGTTGCGCAGCAGCAACGCGAAGAAACCCAAAAAGCGAATGTGCAATTGGAAGAGCAGCAGCAGCGCTTACAGCAGCAAAGTGAAGAAATGCGGCAGATTAACGCGCATCTTGAAGAACAACAGCAGCAATTGCAACAGCAAAGCGAGGAGCTTCGACAACAAAACGAACAATTAAATCGGGCCAAAGAGCAGCTCATGCAACGCGCAAAGCAACTGGAGGCCACGAATCAAGATCGCCTGGAATATTTTGCAAACATGTCGCATGAATTACAAGGGCCTGTCCAATCAATTATGCTTCTTGCTGGAATACTAAGCAAGAATGAGAGGAAAAGGTTCAATGCTCAGGAAGTCCAACAACTGACTGCCATTTATAATTCCGGCCAGGAACTCTTCCGTTTACTCAATAACATGTTGGAACTCAGAAAAATCGAAGCCGGGACACTGGAGATGAACTCTACTCGTTTTCCTGTTGCCGAGGTACTCGGAAATTGTCAAGAGATCTTTCAAACGGTTGCTGAAGAAAAAAGGGTACATCTGATCGTACAAGACAAATTGCACGCCTCTCTGGAAACTGATCAGGAAAAAGTCGCATCCACCCTTCAGAATCTTTTATCTATTGCATTTCGCTATACGACGCAAGGCTCTGTGACGCTCACTGCCTCTGCCTCAACGGAGCAGAACGGCGTTGTGCAATTTTCAATTGTTGACACAGGCGTCCAGATCCCCACACAGAAGTATCGAATCGCGATAAATCCGAAGCAGGGGGTGACAAGCAGTGTTTCCAAAGATTTCGATGTCATTGAGCTCGAATTTGTGATTGCCGGTGCCTACACGCAATTGCTCGAAGGAACGCTTGACATTCGGAGTCAGGCAGAGCAGGGGAATGTTATAATTCTCTCACTGCCTGCAAATACTGAACCTCTCGACGCGAAGGAGAACGAGTCAGAATATCCAACGTTGTCGCAGCACGCAACGACTCAGGAACCAGAAACAGATCTTCCGCACACTGATATACCGGCGATTTCTAAAACGACACCTGAGGTTTCAGAACCTCTCGACTTTGCAGGGAAAAAGATTCTGATTGCCGATGATGATATGAAAAATGTCTTTGTTCTGGCTTCAGTCCTTGAAAATCATGGAGCGACCGTAATTGAAGTACACAATGGGAAAATCGCTCTGGAGGTGCTGCGCCAGGACAGTGAGATTGATCTGGTGGTGTTAGACATCATGATGCCGGTCATGGATGGCTATGCTACTCTGCGGGAAATCCGAAATGACGAACGTTTAAAGCACCTTCCGGTGATCGCTTTGACTGCGAAAGCATTACAAGACGAGCGTCAAAAATGCCTTGATGCCGGTGCCGACGAGTATGCGTCGAAGCCAGTGGATTATGATGTATTCATGCACTTAATCAAGACCTGGATCAAAAGACGCTGAAAACATTCTTTTCATTGTTCTAACAATACTCCGGACAGTTTTGATTCGCCCCCCCCTCAATCCCCCCGCAAGCGGGGAGAAGTAGGCAGGAGAAGGTTTCCTTCCAATTTCCCCCCGTTTACGGGGGGATAAAGGGGGGCATGCGAAAACTGTCCGAAGTATTGATTACTTAAACAGGTAAAGAAAAGAGAGGAACATGGGTATGTCAGCACAAGCGATGTATGCTATTTTGATTGTTGACGATAATCCGAACAATTTATTTACCTTACGGACTCTGTTAGAAGCTCATCTCGATGCGGAAGTCATTGAGGCGAACTCGGGTGCAAAAGCCTTGGAACAGGTGGCAATCCGGAAAATAGATTTGATTCTTCTTGATGTTCAAATGCCCGATATGGACGGATTTGAAGTCGCTGATCTCATTCGCCGCAGAAAACGCTTTCAGCATATTCCGATTATTTTTTTAACGGCGATTTATAAATCCGAGGAATTTAAACAACGCGGCCTACGCGGCGGAGCTATTGATTATCTGACCAAGCCGATCGACGATACGATTCTGCTGAATCGGGTCAGTGCATATTTGCGTCTCATTGAAGAAGAACGCACCTTTAACCGCCAATTACAGCATGTGAATGCTCAACTGGAGCAAGAGATCGAAGAACGAAAACGGGCCGAAGAGCGGCTGCGGCAGTTATCGTTAGAACTTGACCGGGGACGAGCGTTATTGAAAAGTTTGATTGATTCTATTCCTGATGTCATTTTTTATAAAGATCGTGAGAGTATCTATCTGGGCGGCAATCCTGCTTTTGCGGAATTGGTTGGTCGTGAATTATCAGATATTGTCGGAAAAACAGACTTTGATCTCTTTCCGCCCGATGTCGCACGCCTGCTTCAAGAGAAAGATCAACGCGTATTGGCCGATGGGCAGCCTCAACACAATGAGGAATGGCTGACCTATCCGGATCAACGGCAAATATTGGTTGATATTCTGGAAACCCCGTATTGGGGACCAGGCGGAGAGATGATGGGGCTGATTAGTATTGCGCGTGATATGACGGAACGCAAACACGCCGCCGAGGAACTTGAAAAATTGAATCAGCAGTTGCAAGAAGCCAGTTTGCATAAAAGCGTCTTTCTGGCTAATATGAGCCATGAACTACGAACCCCTCTGAACGCTGTGATTGGATACACCTCATTGACGCTGGACTCGCTCAAAACGAATTTGACTCCTGAACAGCTAAGCAACCTGAATAAAGCTGAACGGTCGGCGCGTGCCTTATTGCAGTTGATTAACGATGTCCTCGATTTTTCGAAAATCGAAGCCGGACAGGTGGAAATTTTTATTGAGAAGATTGACGTCCGTGAAATTATTGAAGAGATTACGATGACAGCCGAAGGTTTAGTGCTAGATAAGCCGGTAGACCTCAACATTGAAATCGCTGACGATCTGCCGTTGGTAGAGAGCGATTATACCAAAGTTAAACAAGTGTTGAATAACCTGGTTGGTAATGCCGTAAAATTTACTGCTGAGGGATCTGTGACCGTCCGAGCCAGATCGCTTGATGACGCTGCGGCGATCAGAGTTGAAGTCAAAGATACCGGTGCAGGGATTGCCCCCGAAAAACTGGGGAATGTGTTTGAATCATTCAAACAAGCGGAAAAATCCACTTCAAAAGAATTCGGGGGAACAGGTCTGGGCCTGGCGATTAGTAAAAGTTTTTGCGATATGCTTGGGATCGCGATTGGCGTTGAGAGTGAGCTCGAAAAAGGCACGCTCTTCTGGCTGCATATCCCGTTGCATGTCCATTCCCAGGAATCTGGCGAACAGCCGGCGTCTAAACAGAAACATGCTGCGCTTTTCGACCAGAAATCTCTGTCTCATGGAGGTGATGAGGTTTCAGCTTACGAGACTGTATTAGTAATTGATGATGATGATTTGAACTTGACATTAACCAGTACAATTTTTCAGAATGCTGGTTACACAGTCTATAAAACCTCTTCAGGCCGGGAAGGGATCGCCATGGCCCAAGATTTCCTGCCAGATGTCATTCTTATCGATCTCGCGATGCCTGAGATGAATGGTTATGAGGTGACACGGATCTTAAAAGCTCATCCGACAACCGCGGCCATTCCTATTGTAGCGTGCACAGCTCTGGCTACCCGTGAATCTGAGGAAAAGGCCATTGAAGCAGGCTGCAGCAGTGTACTCAGACGTCCTATTGAGCCGAATTATTTGGTTGAACACGTCAGAAAAATCGTACGTCACAAAGCATAATTACAATGCAGGGATAGAGATTGTATAGTCTATGAATCAACATATTCGTTCCGAGATGATCCACAAGCAGCGCCATATTTCCGTTATGGGCTTAATGAATACCCCTGAAGATATAGAGCGATTCATTGCGGTTATTCAGGAAAGCGAGGGGATTGAAGAGCTGCATATCACATTTTTTGAAGCCAAATTCCTGCCAGCGATCGTTATTGAAGCATTAAAAACCCGTATGACTCACTATCCGAATATTCCGCTGAAACTATTCATTTTACATCGCCATCTTTCGCTGTATTTAAGTCGTTTGGGGATTCAAAACCGTCTGGTGTTTGAGAAATCCTTGTTTCCCGCTCCAGGTCAACGGATTAGAGCTGTAGCCATCGGTGGATCCGCAGAAAGCCTGGACAAAATTTTTTTGATCGTAAAAAATCTGCCCTTTGCAGATATCAGCGTATTTATCGTCCAGCATTTTCCGAAGGATGCTCGGAATATTTTAGACGCGCTTCTTCTGGATAAGACCCGTTATCGGACCGTTATTCCTCACGATGGAATGATTATTGAAACGAACGTCATTTATATTGCTCCCTCGGATTTTCATACAAAGGTTGAACGTGGCATGATTCGCCTGACAAAAGAGGATCCGCGCAATTATTCTCGCCCCTCCATTGATGTCTTGTTTGAATCGCTTTCGCAGGAATATAAACAGGGGTTGCTGGCGATTTTATTATGCGGGTATGGCAGCGACGGCAGTCATTCCTTGAAAACCCTTGCAGGTTATGGCGCGCGTATTCTTATTGAAGATCCGCTTGATTGTTCGGCTCGAGATATGCCTCAAAATGCTCTGAAAACAGGGTATTACGATTATAAATTTCCGATTCAGGAACTGGCTCACTATGTTTCCCGTATCATCGGTAAAGAAGAGATTACCTTTGACCATCAGGAAATCATGGAGTTTCTCAATTTGCTGCACAAACGTTATGGTTATGATTATCAGGATTATAGCGTGGAAAGTATCAAGCGGCGTTTGCAAAAAATTATGCTTGATCGGGGCTTTAGCCAATTTGAGCATTTTTCCTCGCACGTGCTGCAAGATTCTGAATTGTTTGAAGAACTCTTCCTGGAGTTTTCCATTAATGTGACCCATTTTTTCCGAAACCCTGAGGTCTTTCTTGCTATTCGCGAAAAAATTTTACCCTACTTAGACACCTACCCTCACATTAAAATCTGGTGCGCTGGCTGCTCAACCGGTGAAGAATCCTATTCCCTCGCAATGCTGTTGGATGAAGCGAATCTGTTGAAAAAGGCCCAAATTTATGCCACCGATATTAATCCGTTTGTTGTCGCTGAAGCTAAAAACGGCTTGTATAGTAAAGAACATCTGAATGTTGACCAGCAGAATTATCATGTCAGTGGAGGAACGAAACATTTTTTAAACTATTTTGACCAGACCTTTGACATGCTTAAGGTCAAACCATTTTTGCGAGAAAAAATCTTATTTTTTCAACATAGCCTTGTTGACAGCGGCATCCTCAACGAATTTCAGTTAATTTTATGTCGGAATGTTTTGATTTATTTTAATCAAGCGCTTCAAAAGAAAACACTGCGATTGTTTGCAGATTCCCTCGATCGTCGCAGTTTTTTGATTCTTGGGGAAAGCGAGGCTCTGCCTGTCATGGAAAAAGGATGTATGTTTGAAGAATTTGATGCCCTTCATAAAATTTTCCGCAAACGCAAGTTTGTGTAACTTGAGGAAAAGATTTTAGAGGTTATTTGAAAAATAACATATTTTTCTATTGACATTTTTTTTTGCCTGATAAAAATAACTCACTTCAAACTACAGGTATTGACAAAATAAAAGTCAGGCCGAATAATTGAAGATGTTGGCCAGCTTCAAGTGACTGTTCTCGCACGAAAGTCATTAAATCCCGACGACCCGTATCATCTGATCATAAAAAACCATCAATTGTTCAAGATAAGTAAGGAGAATGTAAGTATGCTAGAACTGAAAAAAGGGATAAATATTCTCGCTGAAATCGGCGGAATAACAACCTTAGATGAGGCGCAGGCCTTATTTGCGAAAAAATGCGACCAGGAGAACTTAGCGAAACTGAAGAAAATCACCAACGAAGAAGCGTTGATGCAGATTGCAAACGCTATCGCCATGATGCAGCCTGATTCCATTTTTGTCAATACCGGTTCGGAAGCTGATAAACTCACCGTTCGTCAGATGAGTATTGCCAAAGGCGAAGAACAACCGTTAGCAATGAAAGATCATACCGTTCATTTTGATTATGAGAAAGAACAGGGGCGTGTGGTTGATAAAACGGCGTATATCGTCAATGAAGATGAAGAAACCAGTGTGCTGGCCCGCAAAATTTTGCGAAATGAAGCCTATGAGTATGTCAAAACAGAGATGACCGGTATTGCCAAAGGCAAATATCTGCTGATCGGGTTTTTCAGCCGTGGGCCGATTGGTGCCAAAGGTTCGCTGCCGGCGATGGAGATTACCACATCCACCTACGTCATGCACTCTGCCAATTTGTTGTATCGCAATGCCTATCATCACTTTGATGCCGAGGTCGAACGCGCGGGTTACGTGATTACCAACGTGCATAGCGAAGGCACGAGCGATCCGGCCAATTTCCCCAAAATGCGAGTGTTTATGGATCGCAGTTGGTTGACGACCTTCTCCATGCATTGCACTTACGCCGGCAATACCCTGCTTATGAAAAAAGGGAATCACCGCTTTGCCGTCGATCTTGCGACGTATTACCAGAAAGAATCGCAACTTTCTGAACACATGTTTATCACCGGACTGAAAGGCCCCGGAGGCCGCGCCACCTATTTTGCCGGAGCCGCGCCCTCTGGCTGCGGGAAAACCACGACCGCTATGGTCGGCACAGATTTTATCGGCGACGATTTAGCGCAAATCTGGATCGATGACGATGGTATCGTGCGAGCGGTGAACCCGGAATTCGGAATTTTCGGCATTGTTGAAGACGTGAATCGCGAAGGCGATCCCCACCTCATGAAGTGTCTGCGCGAAGAAGGGGCGGAAGTGATCTGGACGAACGTCTTGATTGATGAGAACAAGGTGCCGCATTGGGTTGGGCATGGCGAAGAGATGCCGAAAAAAGGCATCAACTATACCGGTGAATGGTGGGAAGGCAAGACTGATGAAAATGGCAAGCCCGTGCCGCCCTCCAATCCGAATGCGCGTTGCACGCTGTTGAGCACAAATATTGACAACTATAACGAGCAGATGGCCGAAGATCCGAAAGGTGCGCCCATCAAAGTGATCACCTACAGCGGACGTGACGGCGATACCATGCCGCCTATTTTTGTTGCCAAGAATCCAGATGAGGGGGTCGTTATCGGCGCGTCAATTCTCTCCGCTGCCACCGCAACGGAAGTCGGCGTGTCTGGCGTGCGGCGTCAACCCTGGGCCAATGAACCGTTTATTCCCGGGCCATTGACCGATTACATGGACGCCCAGTTTACCTTCTTTAATTCGCCGAAGATCAAAGAAAACCCCATTATGGCCGGTTTAAACTACTTCCTGACCCACGGCGCGCGCGGCGGCGAAGGCAACAAACTGCTCGGCGAAAAACGCGATGTGAAAGCCTGGCTCGGGTGGTTGGAACTCTATGCGAATGGCGATGTAGACGCCATCGAAACGCCTATCGGGTTTATCCCGAAGTATGAGGATCTGAAACCCCTGTTTGCCGGCATTGACAAACCATACCCCAAAGAACTGTACGACAAACAGTTTGCCTTGTATATTGATAATATTATCAGACGGATTGACCTCCAGGAAGAAGCCTATAAAAAAGAGCAAAATGTTTCTGAAAAGCTGTTCGAAGTGTATGAAGAAGAACGCAGCGGGTTAGAAGCATTGAAAGCCAAATACGGCTCGATTGTGTCGGTTGAACAGCTTATCGAAGCTGCCGGCCAATGAAAAATTGAGAAGGGAAAATTGGCAATTGGCAATTCTCCCTTCCTATTTGTCTATCTCATCCGCCGTCAGAGGCAATTAGAAATTCAGACCAATACGCATTTTTCCCCTGGAACTCTGGCCCCGCTGCCTGCAAGGCGTTGAATTTCAGGTACAGCAGTTCACCTTTGAGGGCTGCGACATTCCGACTTTTGCCTGCCTGAAACCTTTCTGAAAATGCCCTGACTACAGCATTATTCGTTGGTACTAAGTTCCTTCACAGGAGTGTCAACGCCAAGCGTTGACACTCCTGGCCTTTGGGGGCAATTCAACAGAACAAGGCTGTATCATGAATATTTCCTGGGATTTTACGCGAGTTTGCGCTATTTTTTTCTTGCGTTATTTTAAAAACTGCGATAGCTTGTCTTTTCAAGAGGTTATCCGTATCAGCCGGAGTGTGTTCATTGTCAAAAGGAGTTATTGGGGCGGAGGTCAGGGATTATGATAGGTCGAATATTTCCCTTACAAAAGGGGTTTAGTCTGATTAGAGTCGTGGTTGTACTCGCGCTATTAGGAGTTGTCGCCTTATATTTTCTTCCGCATATTGGCGGGGATACCTTGTCAATCCTCAATCAAATCAGCGGGAAAATTAAGGTGATCGTCAATACTCTGGTGAGTAGAATTTCCGGTCTGTGGGGCAGTCTTTCAGGCAAGCTTGAAGGCTACACAACGAAGATGTCGCGAACTATCGAAGAATTGGCGGATAAGTGGAATTTGAAGAAGATCTCGCAACTCGTTTCCGGGGTGGAAGAGGAATGGCAAAGTGATATGGAGAAGCTCATTGCGGTGTCACGAGCGCGGGGGTTTGATATGTCGCATGTCGAACGACAGTTTGATGAATATCAGGCGAAAGAAGTCAGTTGGAGACGGGTAGAAAATTCGTATTGGGAAGATATTCGTAAACAAACCCAGGACAAGATCACGGCGAGTATTGAGCGATTCCGGACTCGTTCACTGGGTTGCAGCGATTTTGCAGTTGAACTCAAAACAATTTGGGACATCGAACAGCAGTTTAACCAGGATACACTGGAAGGGTATATTGATGCGAGCGAATCGGCTGATAGATTACTGCAGCCTCGTTCGGTTGCTTTTCTAGAAGAATTTCTCGAGTGGTTGGCTGTGGCAAAGGTGTATCCGCCTTCAGGAAGTTGGACAAACGATTGGTTTATGCAACGACTCCGGCAGGCGATCCCTTCTGCAACGGAAAGCACAATTCCTGATTACCCCAACATTATTAAACAGATTGACAGTCAGGTGAATCGAACGCCCCATCCGATTTATCGGATTTTGGGTGATGTGACGATTGCTGAAATTTATCTGAATTATGACCTGGTGAATCCGGCTGAGGATCGTTTTGATGAGGCGATTCGACAGTTATCAGAGATTGTGGGACGGTATCAGAGCACGTATAACCTGTCCTCTCTGGGATTACACATGGCGTTAGGATTGCTGCACGAACGTGTCTGTAAAAACGCGGATCTGGCGATGAAAGAATTTAAGGATGTTGTTGCGATTGCCAGACGCTTAGGATTGCGCTGCGAAGATTACAGCATTGTGCACTATCATCTGGGAATCATTAATTTACACTTACGAGAAGGCAAAGAGGTCAGACCCACGTTTGAAGAGGCAAGCAGCGCCTATTCCGGGAGCACCCAGGAACTTCTTGCGCCGACACCAACGCCGACGCCTCTTCCGCCGACACCAACGCCTAAGCCGGATCCTATTGAAATCAGTATCAAAATACCGAGGGCTTTGGAAACCGCCAGTCCATCAGGAACTCGTCCGGAGCGACCAGGTCCGGGAAGCGGGACGCCGCCTGCAATAAGAACCCCTGTTCCTCAGCCTGTGGCGACTCCTGTGATTGTCCCCACGCCTGTGCCGACTTCTGAGATACAAATTGTGCCTCAACCAGGCAGAACTCCGTATCCTGGCCTGGTGAAGGGAACAATTCCTCCGGGCGAACGGCGTCCGGAACGAGATATTCGCTTACGACCGCGTCCTGAATTAGGTCCCTCGTTGAAGATGAAGAGATTTAGTATTGGCGATTTGTATGATCTCAGCAGAATTCCCGATGATGCGATCCGGGAATTTGAACTGTATTTGAAGTGCCATAGTCAGGGAGAACGAGCGGAAATTGCTCGATTTATCCATGGAAAGTATCACGGAAAATGATATAATAACCTGAAAGGAGAAGAAAAATGAGAAAATCTTTGTTCTTGATGTGTGGATTCTGTGTTGTTCTGGGAGGCATAATTGCGGGACCTGCGACTGCGCAATATATCAGCGTTCCTGGGGTGAGCAGCCATGCGCAGGGCGCTGGCGTAGCGGTTGGATATCTGGATGCCAACAGCAAACCGGACATGATTCTTATGGCGTATCACCATGCGAAAGAAGGAAATACCTTTCGATACAAAGTTGGGAAAGATCTGGCTCCGGATGGAACAGCAGCAAGTTGGGGGCAGGTTATTGAAGTTGCAGGCGTTGGCAAAGAAGCCATGGGCGCAGGAGCAGCTATGAAGGATATTAATGCCAACAAAAAACCTGATTTGGTGTTTATGGCGTATGAAAAGGGCGTGTTTCGTTATAGAGTCGGTTGGGACCTGGATGCCGCTGGAATTGCTTCAAGTTGGAGCGATATTGTTGAGGTCCCGGGTGTCGGCGATCTGGCAGAAGGCGCAGGAGTTGCATTGGGTGACATTGACGGTAATGGTCGCCCTGAATTAGTTCTAATGGCGTACGATAGCTCAGAAGGGCTGAATAGCTTCCGTTACCGAATCGGCTGGAATATCAATCCTGGTGCAGTGACAGACAATTGGACCGGCGAAATCGTGCCGGGCGTCAGCGAAGTGGCCGAGGGGGCGGGGATCGATGTCGTGGATCTTGATGGAGATGGCGTTCCAGAAATTGTGCTTATGGGCACGCAAAAACAAAAAGGGAATAACCCGATTCGCTATAAGATCGGGTGGAAATTAAGCGCAACTGCCAAAACGCAAAGCTGGAAACAGGTTAATGAACCGGAAATGGGCACTGAATTTCAGGGGGCTGATATGGCTTTCTGGGATATGATCGGGAATGGCAAACCTGAAATGATCCTGATGGTGTATCAACGCGAAAAAGATGGCAACACGTTTCGCTATCGTGTGACTGGCATCCGTTAATGATATGAAGAAAAAACCGAGTTTTTCACAAAAACTCGGTTTTTTGAATCTGATTTTTATACTCCCCAAAAAAATCGCAAGCTCTCACGCAAAAACCGTAAGGCAAAAATGACCAGTAATCCTCCTAAGCACCGAAGTGTATAAATATAGATTTTTCCTTTCAAGAAGGTGCGTGATTTGCCCACGAGGCCGGCGATTGCCGCTAATATCCCAACTAAGCAGCCATAAAACCCGAAAAGAAAGAAGCCGGCGACCATGGCGCCTGATGTATGGTACGTTTTCAGCAGCATGGGCGCGCCTACCAGCAGCCAGAACATATAGGGATGAGGATTTAAAAAATTCGTCATCACCCCTTTGCGAAGGGAACCTGGGTTGACTTGCGCCTGTTCTCCGTGAAATTCTGTAATTTTAAAGTTCCCATACGCCAGATAGAGTAAAAAAACGGCGCCAATCAGAGAAAGTATGCCCATGATTGGGGCCACATCTGAAAATTGTGAAAGTACCGCAGCCGTCAGCAAAAGAATCGGAACGTCAGTCATAAGCGGGACAAAGGCCACAAGAACACCTTCTTTTATCCCGTGCTGCACAGTCTGAGAAATCAAAAACATTTGGGTCGGTCCTGGTGACAGGCCTGCTGTTAAACCTAATACCGCCCCTGAAAGAAGCAAAGAGATATCCATGCTTTTTTCTCCTTCCATACCAAGACGCCGGTTATTCTCACCAAGATCTCAGAAACTTTAGGCTCCAGGAACGATGTCTGAAATTGTCAGATATACAAGCGTTTGATTTAATAGTTGATAGGCAATCTCTCCAAAGGTTATCGGCCCGGTGATATTGCCGGTTTGTTTCCCTTCCAGTTCGGAATAAAGGTAATTCAGAATACAGGTGCAAGAAAAAAACATTGACTGAGTCTCGTGTTGATGGAGCTGCAAGAGAAATTTGCTGACATACTCCCCGACCGGTTTGGCATGTTTATATTCAATGCCTTGAAACACGGGAGCATAGAAATCAACTCGCTGAGCCGATAAATCGGTCTGCTGGAAACTGGTGTTAATCATGGCGCCGTTATAGTCTGCTACAAGCGGCAAGCGAGTATCGAGGGCATGTTTCCGGATATATTCAGCCAGATTTTGCTGTTTTCCGTTGATGTAAGCATCCGTGGCACTGAAACCATCATGCATAAAGGTGATGACATCGCCCGTCCCTTGTTCAAAAATATTGAGAATATTCAGGTCTGCAAATTTGTTGTCCGGTAAAGTGATGTGCATCACAAGTGCGCCATCTTCATAAACGTTTCCGGTGGTGCCATCAAAGATTTTCGGCGTTGTCTTTCCTAAATCAGCCAGATTTACGCCCGTAACCCATCCGATTAACGGACGCCGTGCAAAATTTTCGAAACTATGACCATTCAGAGCAAAAGTAAGCAGTGTCGAGCTGGCAGCCGGCATAAGAATGAATCCTACTCCATTTTCAGGAATATCGGTATAGAGGGTGTCTATATTTTTGACAGAGTAAAAAGAGAGCGACGTATGAGCGATATAGTCCGGGAATACCGTGACATAGATATGTTCCTGGGTAAACTGGCCGCCTTGTTCTGCCATAAAATACGGAATTGTTCCCCCTATCCATTCGCCTTGCGGCAATTGAGAGAGCACCCGTTCATCAGCCGCTAACAACATATGTTGTCCCTGTTGGATGAATTTCTGCACATCCTCTCGTGTAAACATGACCTGTTTCATAGCAGTTCTCCCTTGTGGAAAATTTTTTCTAAATCTCGTTGGATTTTAGGGGCGTTACTATTTTGTACGAACATCTCTCTGAGTTCAGAGACGCTTTGTGTTAACATGTGGGGTGAAGGATTCTGCTTGACTTTCAAACTCAGGCGTTTGACAATCATTTGAATCGCAAAGGATTCGAAATTATACTCTTGTTTGCCTGTTAACACATGTTTCCACGCCTGATGATGTATTGACGGAATATTCATACCTACCTCCGATTTCAAAAGAATTTTTATGAGATTTTAATGCCAAGTTGTTCGAACAAGGTTGTCAAAATGCGTTCTTTTTGAAAACAGGCTAAGCGTGCTGTCTGAGCTGTGATGATGGCCTGTTGTAACACAGGATTTTCGACGATCAATTGTATAAGTTCAGCGATTTCGGCGTAGCGTTTGTGATTGATTAGAATGCCTGCATGCCCTAATGTATACGGGATAGCTGTGCAATTATAGGCTAACACCGGGAGCTTGAAATAAAAACTCTCTACTGCAGGCACGAAAAATCCCTCATGTTCGCTCATGCTCAATAAGACATCGGCCAGTTGATAATAGGCGTTCAATTCCTGTTGAGTCACATGCCCTGAAAAATAGACATTGCGCACCTGAAGTTCTGCAATGAGTTGATGTAAAAATGTCACGTAGGTTTCATGTGGATTGTATTTACCGACAAGCAGCAAGCGTGCGTTCGGGTTGACGTATGTTTGGTATATATGAAATGCCTTGATCACATCTTCTTGCTTTTTGTTCGGGGTTATCCGGCCGACAAAAAGGATATTGATTTTTTCATCGTCAAATTGTTCACGTACATGAGCGGCCGCTGGCATGGCGTATTTCTGAAAATCCAATAAAATTGGTACCACTCCGGTTGTGTGATAACCATATTGTACCAATTCCAGACGATTGAATTCGGAATCTGCCAGGCCTAGATCCGTACACTCAGCCAGAAGTTTGATTTCGTGGCGGCCGGTTGTGGTGATCGCGACCAGTTCTTCACTAAACCCCTCAAAGAAGTGGGGCGGCGTAATATTGTGGTAGATAACGATTTTACGCCCTTTGGCTTCTTTAAAGGTATAGGTAATAGGCGATGGGACGGCAAAATGGTAGATGTGAACGCTCTCCGGGGAATCGTATTGGGCGAAGTGCCGAAAGTCAATCGCGCGATCTTTGAGATGGTCGTCAATATGCACCCCCAAAATGGCACTTTCGATCCCGCGTGCTTGCAATGCCTGATGAATTTCATACGCGCTGTCGCCGACAGCGTCGCCTGAATGAACTGAAGGGAGTAGTTGGGTGATGCGCATAAAATAAGGGACTAAAAGGACTCAAAGGACCGAAGTTGCAATGAAGATACCTATTCACACTTGAGTCCCTTGGGTCCTTTGAGTCACTTGCAAATCTCTTCAATATACGTTTTCAATACCTGTTCCAATCGCGGCCGGGCAAAATAGGCCAGTCGTTGTTGTTGGCTGTGCAGAATCTTCTCTCGGAATGGCTGATTTTCGATCAGTAAATCCATCATTTCGGCAATCTCAGCATACCGTTTTTCGTTGATTAACACTCCTGCGTCGTCAAGCGTATACGGAATGCTTGTCGCATTATACGCCAGAACCGGAATGCCGATGTGCATGGCTTCAATCATTGGCACGCTAAAACCTTCATGTTCACTCATACAGAGCATCAGATCGGCAATGTGATAATAGGCTGCGAGTTCTTCATCTGTCACTTTACCAGTCAAATGCACATTGTCAAGCTGTAATTGTTTGATGAATACATCCAGCATGCAATCATAGCGTTCAATTCCACCCAGGCCGATGAGAAATAGGCGAGATCGAGGTTGAATGTATCGCGTATACAGGTAAAACGCTTGAATGACATCTTCCTGGCATTTATTCGGAACCACCCGCCCGACAAAGAGAATGTTTTTGAATCCATCTTTATAGCGATTCATGACATTGACATTCAGGGAACGAGTGTATTTTTCAAAATCCAGGATAATCGGCAGGACCCCGGTTTTAGCAAATCCAAAGGTCTCAAGTTCTTGGCGATTAAATTCTGAATCGCCTAACGCCAGATCGCACAGGCTTGCAAAATGCCGTAACTCATTTCGTCCCTGATCTAAGACTTCACGGATATAGTCGTCGTATCCGCGTAAAAAAGATCCGGGGGTAATATTGTGATAGATCAGGAGTTTTTTGTTCGGGAGAGTTTTCACAAATTCAGATATCGGGGAACCGACGGAGAAATGATAAATCAGGATCGCATCTTTCAGATGCCGTCCCTTGAGTTTTTTGTAAGATTTCGCATAAGAGCGCATATCCAGATGAATATCGTCAGCGTAGATCTCAGATTCATACCCCCACCGGCGTAAAATTCTTTGAATTTCTAACGTATGATTGCCAATCGCATCGCCGTGCCGCAGACAGGGCAGCAGTTGATGTATTTTCATGGATCGTCGTGGTTTGCTGTTTTAAGTGTTTAAACATAGGAGTTGAACCTTGAGTCCTTTAAACACTTAAACATTCATGTATTTGCGATTTGGAGAATAAAATCAACATAAGTCTTTTCAATAGTATCCCAGGAATAATGTTCGGTGATGTAACGTTCACCCTGTTTTCCCATAGCTGTTCGTAACACCTGGTTCGAAACCAGCAGATCCAGACAACAGGCAAATTCGTCATAGCCGCTGTAGTATAACCCGCCGTTACTGGTGAGGCAATGCTCGACCAGTACTTCCGAGCGTCCGTTAACTAACACAGGAACTCCAGCCTGCCAGGCTTCCAACACCATGAAGGACAGGCTTTCGTATTGAGAGGGATTGACCACGAGCATGGCTCCCTGCAACGCCGCTTGTTTTTGAGCCGAGGAGACAAATCCAGGAGCAAAAATTCGAGGATGTTTCGGGATTTGCATCGCATGTTTTCCAAGCAGAACAAGGTGCAGATCAACTTGACGTTCGCTCAAATAACGTAGAAAGAATGTGATCAATTCCTGGCAGCCTTTCATCAGATCAATGCGGCCGACATACAGCAGGTAAGATTGTGGTAATTCAGGAAGAACAGTGACGGTATCTTCTGGAATCGGGGCTGCAGATGAGGTTTGAACCACACCGGCTCCGGCCACACACCAGGGAATATGGGCATTCCGCCACTGTCGCTGCACTAATCGCCGTTCTTCCTCAGTATTATAACAAATTCCCAGGGGGAGATGAAAAATGGGCTGGTATGCCTGTAAATAGAAATGCGGTTCCTCGTGCGCTGCCGGAATCAGCAAGCTTTTGCGAGAGACCAATTGCAACCCCAGAAAGGTCGTCAAATAGCTGTATGTCACAAAGATAAATAGGTCATACTGCTCTTCATGTTCTTTTATATAAGTTAACAAAGCTGGGGAAGAAGGTCCTTGCAGGCGAATCCAGGCCAGTTCATCCACTATCGAACGCTGTGGATTGGCAAATAATTTTTTTGCAAAGACGTTGAAGGCCCGCATATCTCTGGAGCAATCTGTAGGAAAACGATGTACCGAAATCCCATTGACCGTGCTCGTTCCAGCCGGAAAATAGTTTTCCCACGTCAGATACTCGAGCGCGCACGTCGTCAAAACGTCAACCGAAAAATATCTCTGTATCCGTTCTGCCACCTGGCGACAGAGGAGTTCCGCCCCTCCATTAACTTTTTCGCCATATCGCTGGACCACAAATGCTATTCGCATCTAAGGAAGGCAAAGGGTGCAAGGCGAAGGGCACAAAATAAATTCGTCTTGTGCGCCTTTCCACCTTCGCCTTACGCTTTTATTCGTTGATGTGCCGCTGAAGTTCCTGGATCTGGCGCAGTAAGATCTCTTGCGTCTCGCGTAGTTGCCGATGTTCTTCGCGTAACGATGTTAATTCTTCGAGTACGCTTGAACTAAAACGGACTCCGGCAGCGTTATACTCTGTTTGTCTGGTAAAAAAGGCAGAGCCAAAAAAGAGCAACGCCCGAAATCCTATTTTTTTGATAGCGACCATGAAGGGCCCCAGGATTTTGCGATGCGACGTGATAATAGCTGAACTGGCGGCAACATCCCAATTATGATGTAATTTTCTGAGGTGCAGATTCAACTCGCTAAAACGCTCGTTCTTTTTCGGCGATAAATCTTGTTTTAATTCAGTAATGCGCTGAATCTCTTCATCGCTATAGATTCCTGCCTGCTTTTTTTCAAGCACCCGGCGCTGAATTTCTTTCATAATTTCTTCGACATTCACATTCTCTGCATGTATGGTAAACGTTTCCATAAGCGTTTTTAAGCTCGTAGTTCCGCCGTCAGGCGGAGAAACTTGTGCAAGCGCGAACTACAAACCTTCTTCTAATGAATATAGATTAACCCGATTGACACGAGCACCCACAGGGCGACATTAATCAAGATCGGCATATCTGTTACGAGAATAGTGGTCGGATCGCCGCCTAATTCTTTTTGATGGACAAGATATAAATAGCGAAAGATTCCGTAAATCACAAACGGGATCGTAAAAATCATGTAGGAGGTGCCGAACTTGATTTTAGTTTCCGGAGCCATCGTATAGAGCGCATAGGCCATGAGTGTTGAGGCGGTAACGACCCCGATCATCTGATCCAGGAGGTGCGGGGAATATTCGTTAAGAATTTTGCGGTGTGTTTGAGCGTTCTCCCCCAGCAGCACCAGCTCATGCCGCCGTTTGCTCAAGCCTAAAAAGAGTGCGAGCAAAATTGTGCACAACAACAGCCAGGAAGAAAATTCTACATGAATAACGACTGCTCCGGCGATCGCTCGCAGCACAAATCCGATCGCAATCGTCAAAACATCAAGAATCACAAGATGTTTCAGAATAAAAGAATACGCAGAAAGGAGCAGGAAATAGAGGATCGCTATCCCGCCGAATCTGAAATCAAGCCAGAAGGCGCATAACAATGATACCCCTGAGAGAACAGCGGCAGCCAGAGCAGCAGTTCGAAAAGGCAAATCGCCTGCCGCAATCGGGCGTTTTGATTTTAATGGATGTACTCGATCTTGCTGCACATCTTTCAGATCATTAATAAGGTAAATCGCACTGGACAGGAGGCAAAAAAGTACAAATGCGCCGATAGTTCGGAATAAAGCATCTGGTTCAAACAATCGCTGCGCAAAAATCAGCCCCGCGAAGAGTACCAGGTTTTTGCTCCATTGTTTTGGGCGCATCGTTTTGAACAATGCGGAGGCGGTTGAAAATGTCCAGTATGAATAACGTTTCTTCATATCTAATACTGCTATGTGCTCGATTCAATACAGCATTATTCAGTTGAATTGACCCTGCAAAGGCCAGGAGTGTCAACGCTCGGCCTTGACACTCCTCATGTTCGACTTTTAACACAGCTTCTTACTGTGTGACGTAAAATTCTGAAGAACGCTATCTAAGAAAAGGAAATTCATGTCAAGCAAATTTGCTGAGGAGCTTGGATGAAATTACCTGCATTCAGCATGAGCGTCCTTGTTTTAAAGGTCGGTAGACTTGTTTATAAGCACGACAGACAAATTTCTGAGGCGATAACATGAAAAATATCAAGTTTCAACTTGACAAGAATACGGCCTCTCAGCATTCTATTGGAGATCTCAGAATAGATAAAATGGTCGTATTGCCCAGTGTCTCAAACCGGTATTGGCAGCCGTGTTAGAAACACCGGGCTAAAAAAGGAGAAAGAATCTATATGAAAACAACAACTGTCAGACAACTCTTGCAAGGCAAGGGCAATGCGATCTGGTCAATTGTTCCGGAAGCGAAAGTAGTTGAAGCGTTACAACTTATGGCCGACAAAGATGTGGGAGCGTTGCTCGTGTTGAAAGAGGGCAAGTTAGTCGGTATTTTTTCAGAACGGGATTATGCCCGGAAGGTTCTCCTGAAAGGAAAACATTTAGAAGATACATTAGTCAAAGAATTAATGACCAAAGAACTCTTTTGCGTCTCGCCTGATAATACGATCAAGGAGTGCATGGCGCTTATTACCCAAAAACGGATCAGACATTTACCGGTGATGGAAGAAGGACAGGTGGTCGGCGTGTTAAGTATCGGTGATGTTCTCAATAAACTGATCTCGGATCAAAAATTTATTATTCGCGAGCTTGAAAAATATATTCATGGCGATTATGGGGTCTGACACAGTCTTAGGTAAAGCGATCATCATGCTGCTGCGATATAGGCGAAAAACCTTTGGTAAGCTGCCCATCCGGAATATTTCAGCAAGATCCCTATAATCTCATAACCGGGGTTTCTCAAAAACGCGGTTTTTTTCCTGCAACAATATGCCAGAGACGAGGGTTTATTCATGGATATAGATCTGTCGCATGTCAAAACAATTATTGAACGATACAGCAAGAAAAAAGGAGCATTAATTCCGCTCTTGCAGGACATTCAAGCGATTTACGGCTATGTTCCTGATGAAGCTGTACAGCTTGTCGCGCAGGAATTATCAATTTTTCCTGTCGAAATCTATGGAGTTCTGACTTTTTATACCCAATTCTATTTGATGCCGCGCGGGAAACACACTATCAAAGTGTGTCAGGGCACGGCCTGTCATGTAATGGGCGCCAAAAGCTTGTTTGATTATCTGTTGGATAAGCTGGAGATCGAAGAGAGTCAAACCACGCAAGATGGATTGTTCACCGTGGAACGGGTGGCCTGTCTCGGATGCTGCGGTATGGCGCCTGTGATTATGATTGATGAAGATTTTTACGGACACTGTACGATTCAGAATATTGAAGAAACCCTGAATAAGTATAGAGCGCAGAGGGTGGAACCATGAAAAAAAGAATACTGATATGTATGGGCACCAGCGGAATCTCAGCCGGAGCGGAAAAAGTCAGCCAGCTTTTTAAAGAAGGACTGGAGCGCCATGGATTAGACCACCACTATGATATTGTCATGACCGGAGATCGAGGCTTATTCAGAGATGTGCTGGTGGATGTTGTCAGTCCGGATGCGGAGCGAATCACCTACGAATATGTGACCCCTGAAGACGTTGCGACGATTCTCGAACAACACCTGGTGCATGGCGAACCAGTGAAGAAACTGTTGGCCGGGGAAGATTATCGGCAATTTTTTGCCAATCAAACCCGCATTGTGCTTGCCAATTGCGGTGAAATTGATCCGGAAAGTCTTGATGATTATGTGGCACATAACGGCTACAAAGCCTTGCAAAACGCGCTTAACATGAGTCCTGAAGCGGTCATCAATGAAATGAGTCTCGCTGGATTGCGTGGACGCGGCGGCGCCGGATTTCCGACCTGGAAGAAATGGGAGTTGTGTAAACAGGCTGAAGGCGATCAGAAATACCTGGTCTGTAATGCTGATGAAGGCGATCCGGGGGCGTTTATGGATCGCAGTGTGTTAGAGGGCGATCCTCATGCGGTGATTGAAGGCATGATCATCGCCGGGTATGCGATTGGCGCGACAGCCGGCTATGTATATTGCCGCGCAGAATACCCGATTGCGATTAAACGCCTGTCCAAAGCGATTCGACAGGCCGAAGAACGCGGTTATTTAGGAGAACATATTTTAGGCAGCGATCATGCGTTTCACCTGACGATTAAGCAGGGAGCGGGGGCCTTTGTGTGCGGCGAGGAAACCGCGCTGCTCGCTTCCATCGAAGGTCGGCGGGGAATGCCCAGACCGCGTCCGCCGTTTCCGGCCAATAAAGGGCTCTGGGGTAAGCCGACGACGATCAATAACGTCGAAACCCTGGCAACAGTCCGTCATATTTTTGAAAAAGGGAGCAAATGGTTTGCCTCGATCGGCACGGAAAAAAGTACCGGCACAAAAGTTTTTGCGCTGGCAGGTAAAGTCAAAAATACCGGCCTGGTGGAAGTCCCGATGGGGACGACGATCCGCGAGTTGATCTTTGGCCCGGGCGGTGGGATGCTCAAGAAAAAAGACAACTTTAAAGGCGTGCAGATTGGCGGCCCTTCGGGCGGCTGTTTGCCGGAAAGTTTGTTAGACACCCCCATTGATTACGAATCAATCAATCAGACCGGGGCCATTATGGGATCGGGCGGAATGGTCGTCATGGATGCCCGCACCTGCATGGTGGATGTTGCCAAATTTTTCTTAGATTTTACGGTGGCCGAATCCTGCGGAAAATGCGTGCCGTGCCGCGTCGGTTTGAAACGTACCCTGGAAGTCCTTGAGGAAATTACGGCAGGACGCGGCCAAGAAGAACATCTGGCCTTTCTTCAGGAGATGGGCATGACCATTAAAAGCACGGCGTTGTGCGGACTCGGCAACACCGCGCCGAACCCGGTCTTAACCACATTGCGCTATTTTCCGGAAGAATATCAGGCGCATATTCATGAGCACGTCTGTCCGTCGCGGGTGTGCACGGCCTTGATACGATTTGAGATTATCGAAGCGAATTGCGTCAAATGCGGACTGTGTTTCAAAGCCTGTCCGACAGGGGCGATTTCGTGGGAGAAGAAGCAATATCCAATCCTTGATAAAAGTAAGTGCATCAAATGTAAAGCCTGCATTGATGCATGTAACTTTGGGGCAATCCAATGATACACATAACAATTGATGACCGAGAAATCCAGGCAGAACACGGAAAAACTGTGCTTGAAACGGCCTTTAATGCCGGAATTTATATTCCGAATTTATGTTATCATCCCGATTTACCTCCCCTGGGGGCCTGTCGTTTATGCCTGGTCGAAATTGTGGGAATGCGGAGTTTCCCCCCGGCCTGTACCACGTATATTGCTGATGGGATGGTGATTCGCACGAATACCCCTCAACTTCAGGAGTTTCGGAAAAATATTGTCTGGTTCTTGTTAAGCGACCATCCCAAAGAATTGGCTGAATCGTCGCAATTTCAAAAAGTGGTTGAATGGGTGGGAATCAAAGAGGTTCTACCAGGTCATATTCCGCAACCCAGAACATTGCCCGTGATCCCACGGGATGAACCGGTGTATGTCCGCGATTTAGAACGTTGTATTTTATGTGAACGCTGCGTGAGAATGTGTCAGGAAGTGCGCGGCATTGGCGCGATTGGCTTGATGAATCGCGGGATTAAAACGTATGTGGGAACTCCAACCGACATTCCGGTGCAGGATTCGGGTTGTAAATTCTGCGAGGCCTGCGTCGAAGTGTGTCCCGCCGGGGCTTTGCGGGATAAAGAATCTTTTACAGAAGAAGAGCGCGAAGCCTTTATTCTGCCCTGCACGCATACCTGTCCGGCCGGGATTGACGTGGCGCGCTATGTGCGTTTGATCGCCGAGGGCCGCTATCAGGATGCGATTGAAGTGATTCGCGAAACCGTGCCATTCCCCTATTCCCTGGGCTGCGTCTGTCCGCATCCGTGTGAGGAGGAATGTCGGCGGGGCCAGGTGAATGAACCGATTAGTATTCGCGCCTTAAAGAAATTTGTGGCGGAACGCGATACCGGTCGTTGGCGCGCAAAACTCAGAATTCTGTCTGATACAGGCAAAAGAGTTGCGATTGTCGGCGCAGGGCCGGCCGGGTTAACTGCGGCCTGGTTTATCCGCAAACAAGGTCATGCGGTGACAGTCTTTGAAGCCTTAGCCCAGGGCGGCGGTACCATGCGCGCCGGCATCCCGGAATACCGACTGCCGCGTGAGGTATTGGATCAGGAGATCAAAGATATTGCTGATATTGGCGTGGAATTTCGCTACAATACGAAGGTTGAGTCCCTTGATGCGCTCTTTCAGCAGGGTTTCGACGCGATTTTTCTGGGATTAGGCGCAACGCAAGGCACAACTATGCGAATTCCGGGCGAAGAGGACCCGCGCGTGTTGGATGGCCTGTCGGTGCTGTGGGATTTGAACCTTGAAGGTCAATCTGACCTGAAGGGGCGGGTTGCTGTGGTCGGCGGCGGTAATGTGGCGATTGATGTGGCACGCTGTGCGTTGCGTGTTGGTGCGGAACAGGTCTCAATGTTTTATCGCCGTACTCGTCAGGAAATGCCGGCTTCGCCGGAGGAGATTGAAGCGGCTTTGAACGAAGGCGTAAAAATTGACTTTCTGGTCAACCCGATTCGTGTGATTGCCGAAAATGACTGTTTAAAAGTGGAATGTATCCGTATGGAGTTAGGAGAGCCGGACGCCAGCGGCCGTCGTCGTCCGGTGCCGATCGAAGGCAGTGAATTTCTGACCGAGGTTGATCGCTTAGTCATGGCCATCGGCCAAAAAGCCGTGATTCCCAAAGGCATTGACATTACGTTGGATAAACGCGGCTATATCCAGGCTGACGAGAGCGGCGCATGTTCGCGCCCGGGCGTGTTTACCGGCGGAGACGTGATGAAAGGCCCGGCGACCGTGATTGAGGCGATTCAGGCCGGCAGAGCCGCCGCCTCAGCGATTGATACATACCTGGGCGGCACTGGTGAGATTTTGCAGCGCTTTATCCCTGAAGAACCGGAAAATCCCTGGCTAGGCCGCGATGAAGGCTTTGCCTATTGGCAGCGGCTTCATGAACAGGAGATGCCGGCCGCAGAACGGCTGCAGGGATTTGATGAAGTTGAACAGGTCTTTGATGAGCAGATGGCCTTAGAAGAAGCACGGCGTTGTTTGCGCTGCCAACTGCGCTTGACGATTTCTAAAGTCCCGATGCCGCCTGAAAAAGCAGCTTGAGATTTGAATATATAAAAAAACCAGGTTTTTGACAAAAACCTGGTTTTTTCCTGGGAGCTTTTAAACGCATGACCTGTTATGTTGATTTTTTCCCGCCGTTCTGCCCGAATTGTGGACGATCGCTTGATTGGGAACGCGACGCGTCTCTTTTGTCCGCACCGGATGCGTTAGAGGGGAGGGGATTGCTCTGTGTATGCGGACTTGAGTGTCGGTATTTCCCTGAACATCGCTTTCCCTATCGCTCTGACGACAGAACCATCGCCGTCGGTTAGTTATCGCTATTACAACGTTCGGACATTTTTGAATTCACCCCCCTTAATCTCCCCGCAAGCGGCAGGGCTGTTAAGTTCTCCCCCCTCAGTCCCCCGCAAGCGGAGGGAAGCAGACATAAAAGGTCCCATTTCCAATTTCCCCCGTTTACGTAGGGAGAACGGGAAGGCATGC
This sequence comes from Candidatus Vecturithrix sp., assembly GCA_040772385.1. Lineage (GTDB taxonomy): Bacteria > Moduliflexota > Moduliflexia > Moduliflexales > Moduliflexaceae > Vecturithrix. The sequence continues at coordinate 3,685,310 of JAXGYF010000001.1, forward strand.
GAAAACTGTCCGAACGATTGTATACAATCTATGGTAAAACATGTCGTAATTGGCAACACTTCAAAAGTCTTGAAGACTTTTGAAGTGTTCTCTCCAGCAAAATTAATTTGGTCATGCTACATTTAAGGAGCAAAATGGACCGATTTGCAGAAGGAATGTTGTGGTATGTGGTTTTTCTTTTTTCAACGACCTGCCATGAAGCGGCTCATGCTTTGATGGCATTGAAATTGGGCGATAGAACTGCTTATGAAGGCGGACAGGTGACGCTTGATCCGCGGCCTCATATTCAGCGCGAACCGGTGGGAACGGTGATTTTCCCGATTTTGTCGTTTTTGATGGGTGGGTGGATGATCGGTTGGGCCAGCGCGCCTTATGATCCGTATTGGGCTTTACGCTATCCGAAACGCTCGGCGTTAATGGCATTCTCTGGTCCGCTCACAAATCTGGCGCTGGTGCTTCTGGCGTTTCTGGGGATTCGCGCAGGAATCGCCGCAGATGTTTTGTACGCGCCAGATTCGATCGGCTTTTCTCAGGTGACTGCTGCTGTCAATGCCGGCGTTTGGATTCCGATTGCCAAAGTTCTGAGCATTTTCTTTTCGTTAAACCTGATTTTATGCGTGTTTAACTTGCTCCCTTTACCGCCGCTTGACGGCAGCGGGGTGGTACCGCTCCTTTTAGAAGACAGCATGGCCAGGGAATACCTGAATTTTATCCATAACCCATCTTTCATGTTCATCGGCCTGTTTCTGGCCTGGCAGATTTTCGGGCCGGTGTTTCGTCCGATTCATTTATTCGCGATTAATCTGTTGTATCCCGGAATGGGATACTATTAGAGGAACATCCTATGGATTTTTCATTACTTGAGCAGATGGTGCGTATTCCTTCCACCTTTCCACACGAGGCGCAGCTTGCTGAATTTCTGTATAGCGAGTTACAGCGAACAGGTTTCAGCGTTGCCAAACAATATGCGGCGGACAATCGTTTTAATGTGCTGGCTGAGAAAGGTTCGGGCAAGAATGCCCTGATGTTTTACGGGCATCTGGATACTGTTCCGCTTTACGGCGAATGGAATTCGGATCCGTACCGGCTGACAGCGCAGGATGATCGCTTGTTCGGTCTGGGGACTGCGGATATGAAAGGAGGGATTTTTGCGATTCTTGCAGCAGCCAAACGCCTTGAACTTCCCGAAGGACGGAAAATCAAGATCGCGTTGTGCGTTGATGAGGAAAATGAGTCAATCGGCGCGTATGCTCTGAGCGCAGATCCCTTTTTACAGGATGTGCAGCTTATTATTGCGGCCGAGATCGGCGACGCACGCCCTGAAAAAGAAGGCGCAAAAACAATTTCCCTCGGACGTCGCGGACGAGTGGGCATCACGATTTCGGTCCCCGGGATCAGCGCGCACGGCGCAATGCCGGAACAGGGAATCAACGCGATTGAGGAGGCCGTCACTTGTATGCAGGCCCTTGAAAAGATGTCGTTGCCTTTCCACGAGAAACTGGGCCAAAGTCATCAGTTTGTGCAGGAGATCTCCGCCAAAAGCGGGTCCTTGTCTCTGCCGGATCGTTGCGACATCATGGTCAGCCGATTGTTAGTTCCGCCGGAAACGCCTGAAAGCGTCCTGAAAGAAATGCAGCAGTATCTTGATTCGCTCTATGCCGCTGGTGTGATGACGCCGCGCCAGGGCAGGAAAGCCGAAGCGGCCTTTGCCAAACGTGACACCCCCTATTATTCCCCGTATCTCTCAGATGAAACCTTGCCTCAGATTCAACGCCTGATTCAACGGCTGAGAATCCATTTTGGCGATGTGAATATTGGTTATGGTCTGTCGGTAGCCGATGAAAATATTTTTGGAGGGATTAATAAGATTCCGACCGTCACTGTCGGCCCGCAGGGGGGAAATGAGCATAGCGCGAACGAATGGGTCAGTCGGTCGAGTCTTGAACAGCTTGTGGAAGTGTATTGCGATTTGATGCACCATCCCGAATAGGCTGGGACACACGTATTTATGACAATAAATTATACTGCTTTCAGCGTTCTCTGGATCTTGTCGAAATTTTTTTCTTGACTCAAGCTCCCCAGAGAAAAAAGATGTCAGAGGATCGGGGTTGCTGGCGTAAAAATCAAGGATGCTTTGAAATGTACAAAGTGCCTGAGGATAGGAATTTTTACGAGTATAGGGGTACCCCGAACAGTCGTGTCCGCAAAGCCCGTACAGGGCTGTTTGGGGTTCTGCAAACTTCTATCCTCTTGCAAGTAATAGTTCGGACATTTTCCGTGTACCCCCCTTATTCCCCCGCAAGCGGGGGGAAACGGATCGCCTTCCCCCGCTTGCGGGGGACTGAGGGGGGAGAACTTAACAGCCCTGCGCTTGCGGGGGGAGGTGAGTGCAAAATTGTCTGAACGATTGGCAAGAGAAGTTATCGTTTTGCAGTGTGACAACATGTATGATTTTTTAATGAAGGAGTACTATCATGAGTAAAGACCTGAGAACAATTGATGGAAATACGGCAGCGGCATATATTTCTTATGCGTTGAGTGATGTTGCAGCCTTATATCCGATTACGCCGTCTTCGGTGATGGGAGAAGTCGCCGACGATATGCGAGCGCAGGGTGTTAAAAATATTTTTGGACAAACGGTGAGAATTATTGAAATGCAATCAGAAGCCGGCGCGGCAGGGGCTGTACACGGTTCATTGGTTGGCGGGGCGTTGACCTCAACTTTTACAGCCTCCCAGGGATTATTACTGATGATTCCCAATATGTACAAGATCGCTGGTGAATTGCTGCCAGGCGTGTTTCAGGTGTCAGCCCGCAGCGTGGCCGGCCATGCGCTTTCGATTTTCGGCGATCATTCCGATGTCATGGCGACCCGTCAAATTGGCTGGGGCTTGATTAACTCCGGGAATAATCAGGAAGTGATCGATTTGTCAACCGTGGCCCATTTAAGCGCAATTCAGTCGCGAGTCCCGTTCGTGCACTTCTTTGACGGTTTCAGAAGCTCGCATGAAATTTCAAAAGTCGAGATGATTGCGTATGAAGACCTGGCAAAACTGGTGGATTGGCAAGCGATTAAAGAGTTCAAAGCGCGCGGATTTCGACCGGAAAAACCGGAAATGCGCGGCACAGCTCAAAACCCGGATGTGTACTTCCAGGCGCGTGAAGCCTGCAACCCTTTTTACGACAGACTGCCCCAGATTATTGAGGCGAACATGAAAAAGGTTGGCGATTTGACCGGCCGTTACTACAATTTATTTGATTATTTTGGCGATCCCAATGCGGAAAATGTGATTGTCTGTATGACGACCGGCGGCGATGTGGCGCAGGAAACCGTAGATTACCTGGTGGGACAGGGCCAAAAGGTCGGCGTGATCAAAGTGCGCGTGTATCGTCCGTGGTCCTCGGAACATTTCTTTAACGTACTGCCAGCGTCGGCCAAAAAGCTTGCGGTGCTCGATCGAACCAAAGAATCAGGCGCGTTGGGCGAACCCCTGTATGAAGACGTGCTTTCTATGCTGTATGAACATGATCGTACAGACATCAGTGTAATTGGCGGGCGTTATGGTTTGAGTTCTAAAGAATTTACCCCTTCGATGGTCAAGGCCGTCTATGACAACCTGGCGTCTGGTGCTCCGAAAAATCACTTCACGGTCGGCATCAACGATGATGTCTCGCATACCTCACTGGAAGTCAAATCGCAAATCAGTACGGAACCTAAAGGCACGATTCGCTGCAAATTCTGGGGGTTAGGCTCTGACGGAACGGTTGGCGCGAACAAAAACTCCATTAAGATCATCGGCGACCATACCGACATGTATGCCCAGGGCTATTTTGCCTATGATTCCAAGAAATCCGGCGGCATCACCGTCTCGCACTTACGGTTTGGTCCCAAAGAAATCCGTTCGCATTACCTTTTAACGGAAGCCGATTTCATTGCCTGCCATAACCAATCCTACATTACTCGCTTTGACGTGCTGGAAGGGATCAAAGAAGGCGGTTCGTTCCTGCTGAACTGTGTGTGGGCGCCGGAGGACCTGGAAGAAAAATTGCCTGGCGCGTTAAAACGGACCATTGCTCAGAAGAAGCTCGATTTCTATATCATCAATGCCTATAAAATTGCCAAAGACCTCGGTCTCGGCCATCGTATCAACATGATCCTGCAATCTGCATTTTTCAAAATTTCCAAAGTGCTGCCTGACTTCGAAAAGGCGATGGAATATATGAAGGGTGCGATTAAGAAGACCTACGGCGCGAAAGGCGACGTGATTGTCAAAATGAATAATGCGGCGGTTGATCGCGGCGCGGACGCTTTTGTTAAAATAGATGTTCCGGCTGCCTGGGCCAGCGCCAAAGATGACGATGTGACGGTAAAATATCCGAACGATTTTGTCAAAGACGTTGTGGCGCCGGTTGCGGCCCAGAAAGGCGATACGATTCCGGTCTCGAAATTTAATATTGACGGCACCTTCCCAACCGCCACCACCCAGTATGAAAAACGTGGGATCGCGGTGAACCTGCCTTCCTGGGTTGCCGAGAATTGTATCCAGTGCAACCAGTGTTCCTTTGTGTGTCCGCACGCTGTCATTCGTCCGTACCTGCTAACCGACGCAGAAGCGGCCAATGCGCCCGAAGGCACACCGCTTGTGCAGGCAAAACGCAAGGAGATCAATCAGTTCAAATATAAAATGCAGATCTCTCCGCTCGATTGTACCGGCTGCGGAAGCTGTGCGGATGTCTGTCCGGCCAAAGACAAAGCCCTGGTGATGAAACCGGCCGAAGAAATTGGCTCGCAAGAAGAACAACAATACAATTACCTGCACGCGTTGCCGCTCAAGGACAATGTCATGACTCCGTTCTCCCTGATGGGCAGCCAGTTTAAACAGCCGTTATTTGAGTTCTCCGGCGCTTGCGCCGGTTGTGGAGAAACACCGTATGTCAAACTTGTGACGCAGTTATTTGGCGACCGCATGGTGGTGGCAAATGCGACCGGGTGTTCTTCGATCTATGGCGGTACCTGTCCGACATCGCCTTATGCGGTGAACAAAGAAGGGCATGGACCAAGCTGGGCCAATTCGCTGTTTGAAGACAACGCCGAATATGGGCTGGGTATGAGCCTCGGCATCAATCAGACCCGCGCACGCTTAGCGCAGTTGGTGGAAGAAGCCCAAGGTTTTGAGCTGTCGGCTGAACTCAAGGAAGCCTTTACAGGCTGGTCGACAGAACGCAATCATACTGAGGCCTCGATCACATGGAGCAAAGTGATCCGCAAACACCTGCCGCAAGCGGTCGCAAGCGCGTCAGGCAAAGCCAAAGACGTGTTGGCTGAGATACTGGAAAAAATTGATTACTTTGCCAAAAAATCGGTCTGGATTTTTGGCGGCGACGGCTGGGCGTATGACATTGGGTACGGCGGCCTGGATCACGTGCTCGCCAGCGGCGAAGATGTGAATGTGCTCGTACTCGATACGGAAGTGTATTCCAACACCGGCGGACAGGCGTCGAAAGCCTCGCAAACCGGACAGGTTGCCAAATTTGCGGCCACCGGCAAAGAGCAGCGCAAAAAAGATCTGGGGCTGATGGCGATGAGCTACGGGTATGTGTATGTGGCTTCAGTGGCGATGGGCGCCAATATGAACCAGTTGGTCAAAGCCATGCAGGAAGCTGAAGCCTATCCCGGCCCAGCGCTGATTATCTGCTACGCGCCCTGTATCAATCATGGTATTAATATGACCCACTCGATCAATGAAATGAAACGCGCGGTAGCCTGCGGCTACTGGCCGGTGTATCGTTACAATCCGGAATTGAAAAAGGAAGGCAAGAATCCGTTTGTGTTCGAATCCAAAGAGCCGAACGGCGAGTTCCAGCAATTCCTGGCCAGTGAAGTGCGCTACAGTTCCTTGAAGAAGATGTTCCCGGAAATTGCGGAAAAAGCTTTTGCCAAAGCTGAACGAGATATGTGGGGACGTTATAAATACTACAAGAAACTGGCAGAGATGGATTTTTCCGATTTCGCGGAATAAGCAAGCAAAACACACCTCAACGGGGCGCAGTCTGCGCCCTGTTTTTTTATGGATTCTCAGTAGATCGCAAAATTCCTGAAAACTCCCAACGGATAAAAGAACACAACGGATATTGTTCTTTTTTATCCGTTGGGAGTATTATTGGTCATTTTTCAGAAAGTTTTCGATCTACTGATTCTCAATCTAAAGGGCTGCGCACCGCTAATCCGCCTTTATTCAGCACATGCGTATAGATCATGGTGGTTGCGACATCTTTATGTCCCAGGAGTTCCTGAATGGTACGGATATCATAGCCGGCTTCCAGCAGATGGGTGGCAAAACTATGGCGGAAGGTGTGACAGGTGATGCGTTTAGGCAGGCAGGCTTGACGTGCCGCCTGGCGCACCGCTTTTTGCAGCACAGACTCATCCAGATGATGGCGGCGCGTGATTCCGGTTCGCGGGTCTTTGGAGAGTTTAGAGGCTGGAAACACGTATTGCCAGATCCATTCTCGTTCGGCGTTGGGATATTTTTCAGCCAGAGCGTGCGGCAGATAGACACCGCCGTACCCTGCCGCCAGGTCTTGCGTGTGCAGGTGTTTGACGGTTTGGAGGTGGGCTTGAAGCGGCAGGATCAACGTTTCCGGCAGCATGGTGCGCCGATCTTTTTGGCCTTTGCCCTGCCTTATCAACACTTCGCGCCGGGCGAAATCCACGTCCTGCACGCGCAGCCGGACGCATTCGAGCACCCGTAAGCCGCTGCCATACAATAATTTTACCGGGAGAATATGGGCGCCAGTAAGGTGCGCGAAAACCTGGTGGACTTCCTCTTTCGTCAGCACCGTCGGCAGACGTTGCGGCTCTTTGGCTCTGATTGCGTGAATGCCCCCGGGAAGTTCCTGGTGGAGCACCTCACGATAGAGAAAAATCAGGGCGCTGAAGGCCTGATTTTGCGTGGAGGCCGCAACGTGCCGTTCGACCGCTAAATGCGTGAGAAAGGCTTGGATTTCAGCCGTTCCCATCTCTTTGGGATGGCGTTTCTGGTGAAACAGAATATAACGCCGAATCCAGTCCACATAGGCTTCTTCAGTGCAGTGGGAGTAATGTTTCAAGCGGATGATTTCGCGCACTTGATCGAGCAGCTTTGTGGGGCGCGATTCCGGCGCACGCGCATGATTTGGCATCGGGCATTCACCTTCCGGGAGTAGTCACTGTGCCCGGCACTTCGGAAAGAGCCGGGCACAGTGACATTGGAGGATATTTGCGCCTTCTTGCGGAGACGAAAAAAATCCTCCCTTTCCAGGGCAGAATTTTCTTGACAGAGACTGCTGCCAAGCCCATATTTTATTACATCGTTCACATTTTTGGATGAACCCGGATGTTGTCAAGGATTTTTTCAGGATCCATGCCAAATCAGCCACATAAGTTAAAGACGACGCGAACCCTTTGGCCGGGAAAGCCTGGTACGAAAAAATTTGTGACCCAATACGGGCAGCATTTAGTTTGTGTCCGTCACCGGTATGATGGGGCGACTCTGATGCGGCATACGACCGTTGAAGTGATTGTGGACACAGTCAGCGTTGTTCCCGGAGCGCGGCGGATTCCGCATAATAAAATCATGTTCTTGCGGGTGCAATATGGGGAAGTCGAAGTGGGGAAAGCGATCAAAGCCGCAGGCGGCCGCTGGAACGCGCAGAAAAAATTGTGGGAACTAGCGTATAAACAGGTGAAGGCGTTGAATTTGACCGATCGGATTGTTGAAGAAGTATAACCCCTGAGGCGTGATCATGAGAAAATCATAGGGATTTTTCGCTATATATACGCTATATATAGCAAGCTGAAGGAGAGGGAAAGTCGCTATATCTAGCGATCGATCTTATCGCTATATATAGCGATAAATTGTTACATCTAGCTATTTTTCGCTATATATAGCGATGTATTTTGGCAGCCTAATACCTGTTGAACAAAGCCGCAGGGCGGCAGAAGAGTTTCGTGCTCCTCCCCACCATTTTTCTCTTGCCATGATCTGAGGCGGTGTCATCCTCCTCCATGATGTATTCATCCTGCGTATGAACCTCATTCATCATGGAGGAGATACGATGACCGCTCTGAGACACCGTTTCATTGAAGACCTGCAATTGCAGGGGAAGTCCGACCGGACGCAACAGGCCTACGTCCGCGCCGTGCGGATGCTGGCCGACCACTTCCACACCCCGCCGGATCAGCTCACCGACGAGCAGATTCGGCAGTATTTCCTGTACGTCAAGAACACTCGACACTGGTCGTTTTCGACCATGAAACAGGCCCTGTGCGCTATCAAGACCTTGTATACGCAGACGCTGCACCGGGACTGGGGCATTCTGGACGTGATTCGTCCGCCGACATCGCAGACGCTGCCCGATGTCCTGACCCACGACGAGGTGCAGCGGCTGCTTCAGGCGGTGCGTCTGCCGCACTATCGGCTGTGCTTGACCACGATCTACTCGTGCGGATTACGCCTGACCGAAGGCGCCCAACTCCGGGTCACGGACATTGACAGTGCCCGGATGCTCGTGCATGTGCGCCACGGGAAAGGGGACAAAGACCGCTATGTGCCGTTACCCCAACGTACCCTGGAGCTGCTGCGCCAGTATTGGCTGACGCACCGCCATCCGGTGTGGCTGTTTCCGGCTGGCGGCGCTGGGCCGGTGCAGCGCCAGCCTGCTTCCGCCCCTCTCTCCGTCAGCACGCTGCAAAAAGCCTGTCGTCTCGCGAAGCAGGAGGCCGGGATCACCAAAACCGTCTCGGTCCACAGTCTGCGCCATGCCTATGCCACCCATCTGCTGGAAGCCGGCGTGAGCCTGCGCATGATTCAAGCCTATCTCGGACATACCTCTCCCCAGACCACGGCTCGTTACACGCATCTGACCTCCCAGGCGCAGACCAGCGCGGGCGTCGTCATTGACACCCTGATGCAGGATCTCTAAGCCCCTCATCGGAGGCCCGAGATGCTGGAATTGGCTGACATCTTCCAGGCCTACGGTCCCGCGTATGAGGCGAAATACGGCGACCGCATGCCGCCCAGCCATCACGACGCGCTGTGGGACATCGCCCACTGCCGCACGCCCCTGATGGGGGGCGAGGTGTTCTGGTGTGCCCAGTGCCAGGACTTTGTCTACAGTTATCATTCCTGCGGCAACCGCCATTGTCCCAAATGCGGCGGTGACCGGGCCGACGCCTGGCGCGACGCCCAACTCAAGAAGCTGCTCCCCGTGCCGTATTTTCTCGTGACGTTCACTCTGCCCCATTCCCTCAACGCCATCGCCCGTTCCCATCAACACGTGATCGATGACCTGCTCTTCAAAACGTCCGCGGATGCACTCCACACGCTCGCCTTGAATCCGGAGTGGCTCGGCGGCACGATTGGCATGGTGGGCGTCCTCCACACCTGGGATCGGGCGATGGGCTATCACGTGCATGTCCATTATCTTGTGCCGGCCGGGGGGATCGATCCGGGCACCGGGGCCTGGATCCCCTCCCATCCGAAATTTCTCGTGCCCGCCTCGGCCCTGCGCGAGGTCTTCCGGGCCAAATTTCGCGACGCCCTGTACGCCGCCGATTCAGCCCTCTTCGCCCAGGTCCCGCCGGAGACCTGGAGCAAACAGTGGGTCGTGCACTGCAAGGCCGTCGGAGACGGACGCACGGCCCTGAAATACCTGGCCCCCTACGTCGCCCGCGTGGCCCTCTCGAATCGGCGACTGGTGACACTCGATGAGGGACAGGTCACGTTCCGCTATAAGCCCCACACGAGGCCCTGGACGACCATGACGCTCGACGTGATGAGCTTCATGCAGCGCTTCTTACAACACGTCCTGCCCAAAGGCTTCCAGAAAATCCGGTACACCGGCTTCCTGCACCCCAACGCCCGCACCATGTTCACGGCCCTACAAGCGCAGCTCGTCGCAGAGGCCGCCTCCGAGCGTCTGCCAGAGGTGCTGGCCGCCACGTTCGGCCTGGAGATCGGCAACGGGACGCCCAACGACGACCCGCCTGACGACCCCCCGCGCGGTTGTCCGCACTGCGGTGGTCCGCTGGCCTTCGTCGGTCGCTTCCCTCGCGCCCCCCATCGACGAGGTCCTCCATGACACGACGAATACAACAGCGGACGATTGCCCCACCACGACGGGTTCGGAAAGTCTCCATTTTTCGGCGCACCGTCCCCGTCTGCCCATCGCCCAATGATCGCCTCATCTCTGTCCGATCACCAGGTGTTCACGGCCTCAACCTTCCATCATGGAGGTACTTGTCGCGAACAACGAAGAGGCATCTTCCCCCATCTGTGCCCCGCACACCGTCTCCACACTCACGTCATTTCGGAGCAAAATCCAAATAAGACCTTCTGAGAATTTTTTCCTTGACATGATGGGAAATCGCCCCCATATAACGAGGGGTGGGCTTGTTCAACAGAGATTATGTGCCGGATACTCGTCACATGAATCTTTAATCCGTTAGCCATCTTCGCCAGTTTATCCAAAACAGAATCAGTTAGTAGAATTTTAGTACTTGATTGTCCTCTATTTTATCCCATTCGAGAGAAGCTAAAAGGTATTGAATTCCTGTAAAAGTACAAAGATGTTCATATTCATTCATCACTATTTGACTACCAAAAGCGCCTCCTGTCCCTGATATTGCATCTGCATAAAGTTCAATGTACCAATCACTATTGGGAATTTCATATTGAATGCTTCGATTAAAATCAAGAATAACATGTCCTAGATGACGAGGTGTGATGTGAAGGCACATCGTAGCTTAGGATGATTTACTACATTCGTGCAAGCACTTCGTAGAGTCGGCGTATCAGCAGCTTATCTGAAAAAACGCCATATTACGAAAAAACAGGATCATAATAGGCTACGATGTGATTGCAGTACATCCTTTTTCAATTTTTATGGAGTGCTTTCACCAAAACACTCCACGATGTGCCTTCACATCACAATTACTCGTTGCTCATAGTATCCAATAGCCGTTTCTATATCTCCACGCTTTTCATAAGTGTCACCTAATGTGCCTAAACATTGTGCTTCGACTTGTTGAAAATTGAATTTACGGGAAAGCTCTAGTGCCTGTTTACAAAATTCTATAGAATGTTCATGATCATCAAAATTTAAATATAACTCAGATAACCCTAATAGAGATAATGTTTCACCAACAGACTCTTTTTTTCTTCGACATTTATCTAATGCCTTCTTATAGCAATCAGCCGCTTTTTGAAGCTCACCGTTCATGGTGTAATGAACTGCTAAGTTAATTTGTTGATAAGGTTCTCTTATCTCCCGGTAGATTTCTTCGGTATCACGTGCAGCTTGAGAATATCCCAATTGCCCAGCCTTTTCAAAGTACAGTAATGCTTCCTCTATTTGCCCATTAATATGAGGAAGTGTTATGCCAAGTCCATAATAAGCCTCAGCATAGTTTATGTCAAGTTGGGTTGCTTTGATAAAGTCGTTTCTGGCGTTTTCATATTCTTCTAAATCATAATACATGAGACCTCGGAAGAAATATGCCTGAGTATTTTCTGGATTCAGTTGTATTGTCCTATTGAAGTCTTTCAAAGCTTTTCTATTATCTTGAAATGCGATATATGTCAATCCACGATTATAATATATTCCAGAATAATCGGGATCAATCTGAAAAGCTTTAGCATAATATTCTAGAGCCTCATTATGCTTGTCTTGAGCTGCATAGATGATAGCAATATTAACGTAAGAACTGACATGATTAGGATCCAGATGTATAGCTTGTACAAAATCTGCTAAAGCCTCATCATATCTTTTCAATTGACTATATGTACTTCCTCGATTATTATAATTAGCGGCATCCTCAGGGTTTAGGCGTATAGCTTCAGTGAAATCTTCTATGGCTTCGTCATATTTTTGTAGCGTAAAGTATATCTTCCCGCGATTATAATACCCAATGTCAGAATCTGGAGTAGTTCGAATAACTTCTGTGTAATCATCCACCGCCTCTTTGTTTTGTTGCAAATCTCCGTAAATATTACCCCGCTCTATATAAAAGTGGGCGTTGGTCGGAGTACATCGAATTGCTTCCGTATAATCCTCTAAAGCCTCTTCATATTTATGACGTTGCAGATATGTCTTGGCTCGGCGTGCATATAAGAATTCATGATTTGGAGCGAATTCTATAGCTCTCGTGAAATCCTTTAACGCTTTTTCATGCTGTTGTAGATCATCATAGACAATGCCACGATTATAGTAGGCATGAGCATTATGGGGTTCAATTTCAATGCTTTGAGTAAGATCTTTCAAGGCTTTTTTATGTTGATTTATATTGCCGTAGGCGGCTCCACGATTAGCATACGCTTCAGCGTAATTACTTTGCTCTCTAATAGCATGATTAAAATCTGCTATAGCATTATCATATTGTTGTAATTCAGCGTACACACTTCCTCGATTATTGTAGGCTAACGCATAATGAGGAGCTAATTCAAGAGCTTGATTATAATCTTCTAACGCTTTATCGTATTTTTGCAATTTTTCATAGGTCAGACCACGTGCGATGTAATCCGAAGGAGTGAAATCAGAAGAATTATTTAGAAGGTGTGGTTCCTCCGCGAAAAGACTTTGATATACATTAGAGAATTCTTGCAGTAATTCCCAGAAAGAAGCAAAACGTTTGTCAGGTTCTTTCTGCAAACAGGTTTGGACGATGTCATTTATACGATCTGGGAAATCTTTTGAAAGATGAGGGGGAGGAACGGTCTCATGTGTATTCCGCCATGTATCCAGTCGAGTCTTCTTATCTATAGGAGTAGATGTCTCTGTTTCTATCTGAAAGGGGCGTTCTTTGGTCAATATCTCATAGAGCATGCATCCCACAGCGTATATATCGGCACGGGCATCGACTTTTTCTGGCTGCCATAATTCAGGAGCAGCATACGCTGGAGTGCCGACAAAACTTCCGAATTGCAACAAACTTTGACGTTCATCTGTAAATTCGGTCTCAATTTCCAATTCCGCCTGTTGGGCAATCGTCGCCAAACCAAAGTCCGTAATTTTAGCAGACTTTTCAAGAGTGATTAAAATATTTTCCGGCTTTAAATCTCGATGAACAATGCCAGGTTGTTTGTTGTTGGCATGAATTAAGCCTCGACAAATATCAATCATAATATCAAGCGCAAAACGTAACTCAAGTGGGTTATTTTTCAGAAAGCTCCGAAGGTCTGTGCCACAAAATTGATCCCCTATAACCCATTCCAGAAACATAAACGGAATTTGGTCGATGGTTTGTAAGTAAAAACACCGTACAATATTAGGGTGTTTTTCTAAACTGACCCACGTGCCAACTTCTTGTTCAAACAATTGATGAATCTTAGGATTTGAAAGATATTTGGCTTTGAATGTTTTGAGAGCATAAGGGCGGCTCGTTTCGAGGTCAAGACACAGATAAACTTCTCCCATTCCTCCTGTTATGATCTGATGAACTCCATAACGCTTATCAATTACACTTCCCGCACGGTAATGAGTTCCACCATACTCTTTACCATTTGTGCGTATGTCGGAAGATAATGAAGAAGGGGTTGCTACAGGGGTATTCTGTTTATTTTCGTTCATACCTGTTATCTCATTTTCAAAATTGGGAACCCACTATTGTTGAAGAAGTCCCTCTATGTTCAGAAGAAAACTCAAGTGCACAAACTTTTTCCTTCGCTCGTTTGCCCCCAAGTGTAATTTGCTGTTCGAATTCCACCATACATGTTTTCTGAATTCGTTGACCATCAACGTAGGTTCCATTCGTGCTATCGAGATCCTCGATAGAAATTCCATATACTCCTCGTTTAATTTTTGCATGAATTGTGCTTGCATACTGAAATTGTTCCGGTATTGGGACACCACAATCAGCATCACGCCCAATAGTCACTTCTTCAGCAACAAGACCAAAGGAATGAAGTATTTCGTCGCCTTGCTTCAACAACAGGTAAGCATACGGTTTTCCTGTTGGCATGAGTTCATAAGCTTGAGGATATTCAATAGCATTCAGAATGGTATCTGCAAGCTCAAGAAGCCGCTTTGGAGTTAATTTGTAAGAATCGTAACGATTTCCGTATGCTGTGGAAACTTTGACGCTTTCCTCAAACCGGAGAGCGTCAACCCAGGCAGGCATATCCTCAGGAGTTAAAATATCAAAATGTTCCCAATCTTCCCATAAAACCGTTTTGGGATGGTGCAATCGCTCCTTTTGCTTTTTACAATCTACAACAGATACATTGGGGTTAGTAAAACAAACCCCTGTGTTGAATGTGACAGCATTCCAATTCCAGTCAAAAATATGGAACAACATCAGCTTTTGTCTAATCTGCTTAGCGTATTCCTGAACCTGTTCGTGAGGATTTGCGCGTCTGTCTAAACCAGCTTTTATAGGAGTTCTTTTTTTATTGGGATATTCAGCAAACCATGTTTCTCCTTGACTATAAATGATATGTCCATCGTATTTTTTGAAATCTACCACTCCTAAACCACGTTCAGAAATAATAACGAAATCCGCTCTTGGGTCTTGCAGGTTGGCAATTACAACATATAAAGGGGGTAAATGATGAAATTTCTCCCAAATTTTGCTTGTAATGTTTATAAAATCCAAATGTTCATGAATAAAATCAGGGGGCTGAGGTTCTCCATCTGAATTGCGGCCTACATAAATTTTTACGGGCATTATTGACTCCTTTTTGCCATAAAATCAATCAATTCTGGTTGACATTTTGACGAAATTCCTTTGGTATTCATCTTTCAGAAAAACGAGAAGCTGTCAAATGAAAAATAAAAAATCAAATTTGACAGCAAGAGCAAAGACATAAAGAATCATGAGCAATGGGGAACCTTACGCGAAAAGCTTTTGTGCTCCAAATCCATAAACATTCATTCAAGCCAATTCAAACTTCTTGTTCCAATCTTATTATCAACATTATTCGTCTTGACAAAAATATATTATGATGGGCCTATGAAATGCTTATGAGTGAAGAAATGTACATAACCTATCGCTTCTGGGAGCGCTGAATTAATGGCAGAGGATGTAGAAATTCGCTGTGTGTCTAAATTTAATAGTATCAGGTTTTGTTCTACTGAAAGAGGGAATCTTGCTTTAGCTGAGGGAACATTTCAGGCAGGAGACGATAGTGGCCTCTTTGGTCTGGCTCTTGCTCCAAAACCAGACGGAGAATGGTTGCTCAAAGAAACTCGGTCAACTGCTTCTATAAAAGATTTTGTCAACACCCAAGAAGTTCTGCAAGTACTGGTGAATCGAGCTGGAAAACTTCTTGAACCAGTTAATATCTGGCCGAGTGAAAGCTCCAACCACGAAGGAGCTCTACTCAGTCTAAATCTGAAACTAGCTCCACCCGAAGTGTCTCACAAGGTCTGCATCTCTTATCGGCCCAATATGCTGTCGTTGCCAACATCTAACTGGGAACATTTATGGACAATGATTGAAGGAAGGGTTCAAGCTGATAATTATTTTACTGTACAAGGATTTTCAAAGAATGACATTACAATGGCCATTGAAGAACTGAAATTGCTATTCCATAGCGATTGGGTACGCGCTCGATACCAAGCTACAAGTAACCAGAATTGTATCCCTAAAATGGCTGAAGATTTCCCTCCGGACTCAGAGTATTGGTTTCCTTCGTATCATTTTGCTAGAACCGCCCTTGGTTCAATGTGTATCGATCCTGGATGGAATTATCTTGTAGAGATTGGACTGTCAATCCGGGAGTTAAAAAATTTTGATGGGCTTGAAAAACTTAAGAGACAACTAATGCGTAGTCCTGGAACTCAGCACCATCTCTGCCTTGCTGCCGAGTTGTATCGCAGAGGCTTTCTTGTCGCTTTGGAGCCTGCGACAGGTTCTGGAAACTATACGAATGATCTTTTAGCGAAAATAAATGAGACTGAGTATCATATTGAGGTGAAGGAGTTTTCCTCTAAGAATCCTGGCAACCAATTGCGTAAAGAGATACGAAAAAAGAGTGAAGCTCTTCCTAATACTCCTGCGGGACCAGTTATCTTTCATGCCGTTCTGTTAGAGGACGGAGTTTTCAATAAGGGCAAGGAGGAACAATTTTTTAGTGAGATTGATGGATTAAAGGATGAACTTCCCCCGAAAATTAGTGCTGTTGTTGCTGGGAGACGCTTTGTTGATTCACTCGGTGGACACGTTAAGAGGGATCTAAAGGTGTGCGTTTTAAATCCAGTCGCTTTAGTTCCAAGCCAAGAACAAGATCTTGCCAAATTGTTTTTGCAGAATTACCATGAAATAGAGTATCCAAAATTTGGTATTGGCAGTTTTGTCCGCACTGGAATCGAACCCCAAAAGAATGAAAATATGCAGTAATGTTGTCAGGATAAGTTCTTGTAAATATGTAGGATGGCTAACAAAGGGTTGGTACAGGTGCGCCGTTTAACGGCATGAATGAATTGCTTCCAGAGGAAGCGTAGGGAAATGCTCAAATGATACCCTACAGCCCATCCTACTTACCTGAAATGAGGGGAAACCCCAAGGGGACACATAGCCGGTAGGAGAAGCGGCGTGAGGAGAAGTAGGCTATCCAAGACGCGACCGCAAGGGCTGACTGTGATGAGAAAAGCTTTACTGCTTCAACTCTAATGTCCAGGGATGTGAACGCCATCCAGGGGAAAGCCTAAGTATCGTTGATTGTACCTCAAAAGAGGGAGTTGGCAACGAGAAGTCTGAATACCCCTGACCTGATAGTACGAATAATTGTCAGCGCATTATTCGGAACAGTAGGAGTCATTGTCGGTACGTGACACTGAAAGAGCATGGTCAGGAACATTCTCTACCGAAGAGAAGGAAGGGCATGAATGGAGTCTCTAAGGCGGTCTAACACGTTCATCATGACCGGAATGCGGGATGGCCTACGGGCGGAGACGCCTATGGTCACGGAGTCTCAATGGTAGTCGTGGGAGTGACGCCCCACCAGGGAGACGGTAACGCCGTTCACAGGGCGAAGTGAGACAGGTGAGATGTTCTCAAAATAGATTATGAGTGAGGGAAGCGAAATGCCACCGAATGACGCTCAGAAATATTTGGAGATAGTAAGGAAACGTGGAGAGAGGAAGGCTGAACTCAAGCACGTGTATGAGAACATCAGAAGACGTAAAGAGCTATTTCTCATAGCCTATCAACATCTTTATGCCAATAAAGGTGTTCTTACGCCGGGAATACATTCTGAAGATACAATTGACGGTATGTCTTTGAAGAGAATAGACGCCATAGTTGGAAAACTCAAGAACAAGACGTATACATGGACACCAGTGAGAAGGACGTATATTGAGAAGAACAATTCAAAAAACCTACGACCTTTAGGAATTCCTGGTTGGACAGATAAACTTCTTGAGGAAGTTATCAGAATGGTGCTCGAAGCATACTTTGAACCACAATTCAGGCAGTCTTCACATGGGTTCAGGCCACAACGAGGATGTCATACGGCTCTGAAGGAAATTAGTGTTATTGGAAAAGGAAGTGGCTGGTTTATTGAAGGCGACATCAAAGGATGTTTTGATAACATCTCTCACACGTTGATCATTCACATTCTCAAGCGAACGATTAAAGATAAAGACTTTCTTCAGTTAATTTGGGGAATGCTGAAAGCTGGATACTGGGAAAATTGGAGATATTACGCCACATATTCAGGGACACCACAAGGGGGAGTCGTGAGTCCCCTCTTGGCAAATATAGTCCTCAATGAATTAGATTGTTACATTGAAGACATAGTCATTCCTAAATATACCCAAGGAAAGAAACGGAGACTGCACCGAGAATACAACCGATTAAGGCGACAAGCGAAACGTGAGAGAGAGAAAGGCAATTGGGATACGGCCAATGATTTGAGACGTCAATATACGAAACTGCCATCAGTGGATTCAAAAGACCCCAATTACAGAAGACTCTGGTATGTGCGATATGCCGATGATTTTATACTCGGATATGCAGGAACGAAAGAGGAAGCCGAATCAATTAAGGATGAAATACGTGAATTCTTGCAAAATGCCCTCTTGTTAGAAATGTCTGAAGAAAAGACATTGATAACGAATGCGTTTACAGGAAAAGCAAGATTCCTTAATTATGAAATGAACAGAAGCAGAGCCCACAACAGGATAAAGACGGTAGGAAATCACAGAAGCAGAACGGCAAATGCCATATTATGGTTTTCAATACCACATGATGTTGTCAGACGGTGGGAAGCTAAAGTCACAAAAGGGAACAAAGTCATACATAGGAAAAATCTTATGGAATTAAGTGACTACGACATAATTACAACATATGAGGTCGAATTACAAGGACTCATAAACTACTATGCCATAGCTCACAACCATAAGACCCAAATGGGACAACTGCGCTACCTATGGCAAGAATCTCTTTTGAAAACATTAGCAGCGAAACATCAAGTGAGCAAACCCGCCGCCGAACGAAAATATAGAAGATTCGTGACGATAGACAGGCGTAGGATAGTGGGGATAGAAATTGAAAGAGAACACAAGAAACCACTTGTAGCGACATTTGGAAAGAAACCTCTCAAACGTGAATGCAATGTCAAAATCCAAGACACCATTCAAACAATACATATAAATAGAAACGAATTGATAACTCGCTTACTCACTGACGTTTGTGAACTCTGTGGAAGCACAGAGAACGTAGAAGGCCACCATATTAGGAAATTATCTGATTTAAAGAAGCAATATACAGGCAAATCAGACATTCCAAAATGGGTACAGAAAATGATTGCGATAAGGCGAAAAACACTATTTGTATGTCATAGGTGTCATAGGAAAATACACAATGGATTATATGATGGGGCAAAACTTGCGAATATCTCACTGGAGAGCCTTATCCAGTGAAAGTTGGACGTAGGGTTCGGAGGGGGAATGTTGAAAAAGTGCTTGTTTAACAAGGAACTCGTTGGCATTCTACCCGACACCGTACCCGCGCTCCGTAGTTTTTGCATAATTGCCCGCTATTAAAAGCTGGCGGTTATTCCGGCTTGGTCGCTTCCGGTTAGGGCGTCCCCAAAGCCGCACAACCCAAGCGTTAGAACCTACAATAATATCAGTAACAATAAGCAAGAGATGACATAAGGATCAATACGATGCATTTCATTCGATGGATACAGAGTTATCTATTACTCCTCAAAGCCAGCGCATATCAGGGAAACCATCAGTTTGACAAAGTGATTCAACTTGCCCTCAAAGCCAAAGCTCTCGATCCGCGTTCACTGATGGCATTTCTTTTTTTAGGTGATGATTATCATCGTTTAAAACGCTATCGCGAGGCAAAAGATATTGTCCACGAAGCCTTAACGATGTATCCTCATGATGAACAATTGAATCAATTAATGGTGCAGATATTGGTGGATAGTGGCGAATCGATCGAATCCGCGATTCCGTATATTAAGACATACTTAACCTATCGCACGAGGAAGAAAGGTAAGTTTCCGAAATGGATGTATGTGATGATGAAACTGCCAGGAAAGAAAGTTGATCTGGATGCCTACGGAGACTATCTCTATGAGCAAAGTAACTCCTGGGCACAATGGGCACAACGTGTTTTGGATCGGTATGAAAAGAAGACGTCAGGGAAGGGCAACCATGATACAGATGCCGATATATCAGGGCATGGAGAAGGATCTGAAAAGGCCGAATAAGACACAGAGGAGGAAACAGCGAGCATATCGTAAATAATCTCATCATATTAAAAATATCACTTGACGT
The DNA here is from genome assembly GCA_040772385.1 of Candidatus Vecturithrix sp. Classification (GTDB taxonomy): domain Bacteria; phylum Moduliflexota; class Moduliflexia; order Moduliflexales; family Moduliflexaceae; genus Vecturithrix. The sequence goes on from JAXGYF010000001.1 coordinate 3,705,083, forward strand.
TAGATGAGCTCTGTTAGATTGGAATAAGGAATGGTAAATACAGTCAGTAGGAATATGGTTCTCCTATGAAACTCAAAGCCTGACGTTACCACCCAAGCCAGAGCGTTTGGAGTGGGCAATTGATATGATAAATATTGATAACATATTGATAAGTAAGCGGTTATAAGAAAATGAACTTCAGGCACACCTCTCCTGTCTCCCGGCAATTCGCTTCGTGAACTGGGGCCGTCTGCTGTCTTGAAAGCGTCGTGTGTCAGTCTGTGCTATGGCATGATCTCGTGTCCTGTTCTCGTCTTTCGCTGAATGGCGTCCCTGTCCTTGCGCGTGCGAGTCAATACTCTCCTATTCGGGATACCCACAGCCTGGCAGCGCTGGGGTTCACCACTGATCACACCATGCGCGCAAGCGAACCACGCTCACGAACGGGGACTCAGCCACCATTGACATTCCGGTCTTGAGATCAGGGGCGTTCAGCGGTGACGAGTGAGTATGTCTGTGTTTGAAATGGTGGGGTGTGCTCGTTTTCCTGCCCTCACGCGTTCACGTTCGTCACCCTCGTTGTGAGGCCGCGTGTGGGCGACACCGTCGTTCTTCCTCCTCGTTTTCAGGTGTTCAGGCGCGAAGATTCCTGGACTCTGGGGCATTCGTCCCTCCCTCAGCGTCTGCCTGGCTGCCTGCCGACGAATGGGGCACGAGATCAAATCCTAACCGTTTGGCCTGCTTTTTGAGGTGTTTGAGATGGCGTTGTGTCTGTGGCTTCAGGTACGCGTCTTCGCCGACATCAGTATAGGTTTTTCCCAATTTGACCATGTTGTAGAAGATGACGGCTCATTTTCGCGCCGTCGCCGTCAGGGCCTTGGCGGGTCCGACCCGGCCGTTGAGGCGGCGATAAAAGGCCCCAAGCGACGATGGGCTGGTCCTGAGCGTACGCGCCGCGAGGCGGAGCGCCTTGGCTGCCCGGCTTTGCACCTTCCGGGTGTGGCTGCTCTGGTCGTTGCCCCCACTGCGCTTGAGATTGGGACAGAGGCCCAACCAGGAGGTGAAATGCTTCTCAGTCGGCCATTTCCTCATGTCGCGTCCGACTTCCGCCAGCAAGGTTTGGATCGTTGACGCCTGCAAGCCGGGAATCTGGGTGAGATCAACGCCATAGATTTCGTAGACGTACGACCGGGCATCGTAGGTCGGCTCGTTGTCCTGGGGTTTCCTCCGAGGCCGTGTCGCGGGCGGTAAGGGATGCTCGCGGACATCAAGCGTTTTTTCGGTCTTCCGGAGCCACGCCTCGACGGCCTGATCACAGGTCGCCAGTTGGGTCTGGGCAAACTGATAGGCCTCATACGCCTGACGTAGGACAAACAGATGCTCCTCCCGGTAGTCCCCGTGCAAAGCTTTGGCAATGTCATCTTCCGTGGCATGAATCCGGCAATCACGCAACTTCGCCAGGGTGACCGGGTCGCGTTCTCCGGCCAGCATCTGCTCAATGATCGCGGTGCCGGTGACACCGGTAATATCGCTGATGACCTTGTCGAGCAGGAGATTCATCTGATGTAAGGCTTTTTGCATATGCTGCGTATGGCGGGCGGCCCCGCGAATGAGGGCTTCACGATGCCGGAGCAGGCAGCGGAGTTGACAGATTTCCTCGGGCGGACGAAACGACGGCATGAGCAGTCCGTAGGAATGGAGGCGTTGAATCCAGCGACAATCGAGCCGATCTGTCTTGGGACGGCCGGAGACATTCTTCATCTGTCGCGCATTGACCAGACACACCTCGAATCCTCGCGTTTCGAGTATCTGATAGAGGGGAATCCAGTAAATCCCCGTCGATTCCATCGCCACCGTTGTGACCCGGCATTCCGTCAGCCAATCTGCGATGGCCTGGAGATCACACGTGAACGCGCCAAATTTCCGCACGGTGGTCTCTGCCCGGTCTGCAGGGACACAGACCCCCATCTCTTCTGAGGCCACATCAATGCCAGCGGCATTCGGGTTGATCATCGCTAATTGCTGCTTCAACAACGTTTTTTTCGTCGTGGCCGATTTTTTGTTGACTTTTTTCGTCAGGTGCTTACACGTCTTGTGTGAGGAACTCATTCGTCATTCTCCTCATGCAGGAGGCATATCGGAGTCGAGAAGGGGGGAGCCTTGTCGGCTCAAATACGCCACACGATAGATATTCGTCTTTTATTGATACAACATTACCCTTTTGTGCAATAAAGACGAACTGTGTCAAGCACTCTTTTCGGTGTTGGAAAAGACACGGAATCGTGATGACGTGTATGTCCCTAAATGGGGAGAACAACGATGAGTTTCCTCTTAATCGCAGGGCGCGAAGCAGCCCAGGAGCCGCTAACGATGCGCATGAACAGCGACCAGGACGAGCGGGCGGGAACGTTGGTTGCTGTTCTTTTAGGTTTAGGCAGCGCCCGCCTGTCCTGGCGCGTTATGCGCGGCGTTGGCCTCCATATAGTCAACGTTATAATCGCTATCCATTTTTCTCTCTTGACATTTTAGCCCATCATGTGATGTAATTTTGGGGAGCATAAATTGGTAGTGGTATACTGTACGTGATGCACGTTCCCTGAGCGAAGTCGAAGGGGACATAGACGAGCGCGTCTCGACTCCGCTCGACGAACGACCATCATTTACAAGTATACCACTACCCATACATTCGGATAAAAAGAGATCTGTATACATTCAAAGGAAGAAAACATGGGAATTAATCGAGATAAACCTGATAGATGGAAAGAAGACATTGCAAAATCAGTGGATATGTACAACGACTGGTTTATGAATTTTGCCCCAAAAGCATTCCGTACGACAAGAATAAAGACGACACAGGATGTAAAAAATGCGCTTCGGATTACGAATAATCTGACAAATGTTTCTGCTACTGTCTTGCATCAATATCCTGAGATCTTACCAACGTTACGAATGGCAACCTGTCCACCAATTGCCGTAGATCGATTAATTGGTCTCGCTACAGTCTCTCCAAATCTTGTGAGAAACATGGAAAAGAGACACCGCATCCCTCCCAAAATGAGAAAAAATGACGTGATGGCTGATTTAGAGAAAATCGGTCACATCATTATGAAGATGGCTGATGTTGATATTTGTGTCTGGCTTGACTCCTCAAAAAATCCAAGCAAGACACACATTCATAGAGCCTCAACAGTGATTGCTGACCGACTTTGTGGGGCTGTTGCAAATCCAATCATCAGAAATGCTCAAGAACAACGGCAACTTGACGCAATTGGCAGGTGGTTAACACGAAAAGGCTATAAGCACATCGCAGAAACAGACAGAAAAGATGTATCCGTTGAGAACATTTCCACAGGCACATTTAGTTTCCGAATGAATGCGCCTGTACACCTTGAACATGATCACACTATAAATATTCCTATTGATGTCGTCATTATGCCCTTACAACAGACTATTCGATCTTTTCCCATTTTTATTGAAGCAAAATCAGCAGGCGATTTTACGAATGTCAATAAACGACGGAAAGAAGAAGCTGCCAAAATGAGTCAGTTAAGAAAAACGTATGGACAAGATGTGTCTTTTAATCTGTTTCTCTGTGGTTACTTTGATAGCGGTTATCTTGGATATGAAGCAGCGGAAGGAATTGATTGGATTTGGGAACATCGCATTGATGATTTAGCTGAATTAGGTCTATAGGTGGCGGTATGACACGCACTGAACCTCAAATTGAGCTCCATCGACAAGAACTTCAAACAGAATTAGATGCACTCAAAACGTCTACGGAACGGAATATATTAGGCCAATATGCGACCCCATTTGCCTTTGCTGAAGAAATTGTCGAACAAACTCAAACATATTTCCAGAACGAACAACATCTCTCATTCCTTGATCCTGCTTTTGGGACAGGAGTCTTTTACTCAGCGTTATTATCACAAGTGCCTCTCCATAGAATTCAAAAGGCACAAGGGTTTGAAATTGATCCTCATTATGCGACTCCAACACGGCACTTATGGAATAATTGGAAAATACAACTTGATACCATTGATTTTACGGCTATTTCTGCGCCGGTAAACGAAAACGATAAGTATAATCTCATTATTTGTAATCCCCCATATGTAAGGCATCATCACATTCAGCAAGACAAAAAAGAACAATTACAACGTTTCATACGAGTTCATTGGAACTATACGATAAGTGGCCTTGCGGGTTTATATTGTTACTTTCTCTTCTATGCAGATTGTTGGCTCAGACAGAACGGGATTGGATGTTGGCTTATCCCAAATGAATTTTTGGATGTGAACTATGGAAAAATACTCAAAACATATTTAACAAAAAATGTCACTTTATTAAGGATTCATAAATTTTCCTCAGAAGATGTCAAATTTCATGATGCGCTTGTCACGTCTGTTATCGTCTGGATAAAAAAGCAGAAGCCTCTCCCTGATGACACAGTTGTGTTCTCATCTGGTAAAAGCCTTAAAAAACCCAAATATGAGAAACGTTTTCTCCTAAGGATGCTCAATAGTTCAGATAAATGGACACGTTATTTTGGGACAACGCACGTTCAACAAAATGAGACATCCCCTCTCATTGGTGACTATTTTACGATCAAAAGAGGAATCGCAACGGGCGATAATAATTTCTTTATTTTGCCAGAGTCAAAAATAGCGCATGATAAATTACCGGTTGAATTCTTCCGCCCAATTTTACCGAGTCCTCGGTATTTATCAACAGATATTATTGAGAGTTTTCAAGATGGAACTCCCAATATTGATAAAAGGCTTTTTCTCCTCGATTGTCAATTGGCTGAAGAGACCGTGGAAAAAGAGTATCCATTACTTTGGATGTACCTTGTAAAAGGACGTGGCACAGTATCTAACCGTTATATCTGTCGTCATCGTACCCCTTGGTATCGACAGGAATACAGAGAACCAACTCCTTTCTTATGTACATATATGGGGAGAAATGAAAAACCTTTTCGATTTATGTTGAACAAATCTCAGGCAATTGCTGCAAATGTGTATTTATTATTGTATCCTAAACCAATCTTAAAAAGATTGCTTGAACAAGACCCTCGTATTTTCAAAGTAATATGGGAATGCTTAAATAATATCAATATGAAACGTTTTATCCAAAATGGGCGAGTATATGGAGGGGGGTTACATAAACTAGAGCCACGAGAATTACACTCTATCCCTATACCTGAGTTTTCTCATATAAGTCCTGAATTACAACTATCAAAAGGTAAGCAAGAAGCTTTATTTTAATGGGCAATACGGCCAACAATCGGCTTGCACCGGGTGCGCCGTGTCACGGCATGATGAATCGTTCTTTGAAAGAACACGGGGAAATGCTCAAGAATACCCCGTAGCCCATCCTACTTACTCGAAATGAGGCGAAAGCCCAAGAGGACACATAGCCTGTAGGAGAAGCGGCGTGAGCAGAAGTAGGCTATGCAAGACGCGTCCGCAAGGGCTGACTGTGATGGGAAAAGCTACACTGCTTGAACTCCAATGTCCAGTGGTTTAAAGCGGACTCGGTGGGAAAGCCTAAGTACCGTGAGTTCCCCTCCGAATGGAGGTCTTGGCACGGGAAGTCTGAATACCCCCGTCCTGATTGTATGGGTATTTGTCCGGTGAAAACCCAGAATGAGCATGGTCAGGAACATTCTATCGCGGATAGAAGGAAGGACATGAATGGAGTCCCTACGACAGTCTGTTGTTCATCATGTGCGGAACACGGGATGACCTAACCGGCGAGAGCCGCATGGTCACAGAATCCTCATAGTAGTCAGCGGTTGGGAAAGCCAACTACAAGGCAAAGGGGGAAGAGCTGGTGAGTCAACCTGAAAAGCAAGGGTGAGAGAAGCGAAATGCCATCGTTGACCCCAAGTGACGGGAAGGCAGGAGGTAACTCGCAAGAGAAGCCAGACCGCAAGCCAGTGGAGAGCCGGATACGCTGAAAGGTGTCCGTCCGGTTCGGGAAGGGGCAGTTGGAAAAGTGTCAGCAATGATAACTCGCTGGCTGCCTACTTCATACGAGGGAGACGCGGGCAATATTACCATTGTACTTCCGGTCAAGGTGCTTTGGTCGCTTTGGTTTGGTTGCCCGCTGTCAAGGGCGTCCCCCCTCGCCGGTGAAGCCGGGCGTTAGTGCGCCAAGCGAAGCTTGGTGTGTCTTGCAGGGTGCAAGTCCCTGTCGGGAAAGGGTTAGCCACCCACCCGTAGCGCGTGTGGCGCCTGTGGCGGAGTCAGGAAGCCCCTGATGAACAAAGCAGGTGAAGCGTACACAGCGAATCGTGCAGGCCGTAGGGGACACCGTGTTCCCTGAAAGATGATAGAGCTCCGAAATGGCTGTCTCAGTCGTCGAGGTCGTTAACGCAGACCGAAGACTATATGAAGCATCCGTCATGAGAGGAAGGCCACCGCTGAGGCGACCCTTCAGGCGAGGATGTGGAGGACTGGCGGAGTTCACCGTAAGCGGTGGCATGTACGAAGAGATGCAGACAAGAACTTGGGAAGCCCCATACATTGTCTTGGAAGTAATGTGTGTGTGTTCCAAGACCTGCTGCGGAGTACCTTCACCGGGAAAGCGTCAGCTATGGGGTGGCGGCTTAAGCGTCGTACTCGGAGGCAGGGAAAGCCTGCCACATGGGGAAGGACTTAACGGGAGTACGCAGTCTCCAAAGGAAACTTCTGCCGGACAAGGCTGGACTGGATACACATAAGCCAACCTCACTGGAGGGAATAGCACTCACGGCGAGTCTCAACAAGACGCATCGCTTTCGAAATCTTTATGGCGAACTGACGTCGGAATGCTTGCTGATAGCCTGGACGCGCATCAACAAAGACGCGGCAAGTGGCGTAGATAAGCTGACGGCAGAAGCATACCAGGAACACCTGTTGGGCAATATTCATAATCTCGCTCAGCGGCTCAAAGAGAAGACCTATAAAGCGAAGTTGGTCAGACGGACATACATTCCAAAAGACAATGGGAAAGAACGCCCGTTGGGAATTCCTGCCCTCGAAGATAAAATCGTGCAACGAGCGGAGACGATGGTGCTGAACGCCATCTATGAACAGGAGTTTCTGGACATCAGTTATGGGTATCGAGTCGGCAAGAGCGCCAGGGACGCGGTCGGAGACCTGACCTTTCAGTTGCAGTTTGGGAGGTTTGGGTATGTGGTCGAGGCTGATATACAAGGCTTTTTCGACAATCTCGACCATGAATGGTTGCTGACCATGCTGGCCCTACGGATTGATGATAGGGCGTTTCTCAATCTCATCCGCAAATGGTTGAAGGCCGGGATATTAGAACCGGAGGGGCTGGTCAAACACCCTGACACCGGGACGCCGCAAGGGGGCATCGTCTCTCCCGTGCTGGCGAATATCTATCTGCATTATGCCCTCGACCTGTGGTTTGACCGGGTGGTCAAGTCACATTGCAAGGGCGAAGCCATCTTATGTCGGTATGCGGATGATTGGGTCTGCGCCTTCCGCTACAAACAGGATGCGGAACGGTTCTTCGCGGTCCTGCCGAAGCGGTTGCAGAAATTCAATCTGAACGTGGAACCGAGCAAAACCCAGATGCTTCGCTTTAGTCGCTTTCATCCGGGGAGGGAACGACGATTCAGTTTTCTGGGGTTTGAATTTTTCTGGTTTCCCGACCGGAAGGGGACGCCGCGTGTGATGCGGCGGACAGCCCGCAAGAAACTCCGGGCGGCCCTGAAACGGATGAAAGACTGGATGCGACTCAATCGGCACAAGACGACACGGTGGTTTGTGACCACGTTGAATGCGAAGGTACGAGGGCACTATCAATATTATGGGGTTCGGGGCAACTCCCGGTCGCTGTGGGAATTCTACGAGGAAGTCGTGAAAATGTGCTTCAAATGGCTGAATCGGCGCAGTCACCGGAAGAGCTATACCTGGGGGGCCTTCAAACGCCTCCTCTCGTTCCTCCCCCTCGTCAGGCCGAGAATTACTGAGTCAAAACGTCTGCACCGGGCGGCCTGCTGAGGCACACCGGCACGAAAGCGAGTACAACCGAGGAGCCTTGTGAGAGAAAACTTCATGCAGGGATCTGTGCGGGGGGAGCCGGGCGACCGGCTTTCCTATCGCGTCGGCGTAAAAGACAAAGGAATACCTAATGAAAAATACAGATATGACAATTGAGTTTACTGGTGAATTCTTCGTTCCTGGTAAATCTGGTAAACGAATTGAAGCCGACCATATTGAGCGGTATAAATTTGCATGTAAATTCGTACAGAATAAGTCCATACTCGATATAGCAAGTGGTGCAGGGTACTCAGCTCCATTGCTCATTAAGGCTGGAGCTGTCAGCTATGAGGGGGTAGATATCAACGAAAATCTGGTTAAATATTCAAATTCAAATTATGGCTCAGGTTGTATAAGCTATTATGTTGGTGATATTTGTTCATTCAATATTGGAAAAACATACGATATAATAACATGTTATGAGACCATTGAGCACGTTATAGATTACGAGTCTGCGATAAGAAATTTGTACAATCTTTTGAATCACGGCGGTCTATTGTTGATTTCATCTCCGAATCGTCCAGTAACTTCCCCTGGCTGTTCGTCACTTCAAGATAAGCCAGCGAATAAATTTCATACTCAAGAATTCACTCCTGATGAATTACTGTCATTATTAAAGAAACACAACTTCGTTGCTGGTCAAGATGATGTATTTGGTCAACGTCAAAGACACTCGAACAGATATTTTAAAAAGATTGTCAGTGTCATTTTTGAAAATCCAGATAAAAAGGCATCGCCAGCTTTAACACCAGTGAAAAATAACAAAGTGCCAAGATATTTTGTTATTCTTGCGACCAAGAAATAACGCATAACAAGGCAAATGCACTCGGACGGCAAAAAGCTTCGCTCGTTCCTCGCTCTTCTTTTTGCCGCCGGTGATTTGCAGCGATGCAGACGATTTTCTCTTAGGATTCGCCGGAAATAAAACGGATGCGATGATGATGAAGGAAGACATCGGAAAATACCTGGAAACAATGAGGTTAAAGATGTCAGAGGAAAAGACTCTTATAACGCATAGTGGAAAGGGAAAAGCCCGGTTTCTGAATTACCACATAAGTACACTGTGGGAAAATACCGAAATCAGAAATTGCGGACGCGGAAAAGGCAGACGCCTCAACGGGAAAATCAACCTGACGATCCCTGATGATGTCGTTGCCAAACATGAAGCAAGGATAAAGAAAAAAGATAAGATTCTTCATATTCCTGAATGGATGACCAATAGCGACTATGATATAATCATGGCATACGAGATGAAAATGCAAGGACTCATCAATTTTTACGAGATGGCAAGTAATGTCACCGTAAAAATGGGGAGGCTGCGATATGTTTATGAGAAGTCATTGGTCAAGACGCTGGCGCTCAAACATACAACAACGTTCTCCAAAGTCGAACGGAAATATAGGAAATATGTGGAAGATGGAAAACAGGTAATAGCCGTGGAAGTGAAGAGAGAACAGAAGAAACCGTTCGTGGCAATATACGGAAAGAAACCGATGACGCAAAATCGCAAAGTTATCATCCAAGATGAGATGGTGGGGCTGCACACTGGACGAAATGAACTGGTGAGCCGTTTGCTGAACAATGTGTGTGAAATATGCGGAAGCAGCGACGGCGTACAAGACCACCATATCAGGAAACTTGCCGACTGAAAGAAGTATGAAGGCAGAGAAAAGCCTGAATGGGTAAAACGGATGGCAGCAATGAGAAGAAAGGCGCTGTTTGTCTGCCAAAAGCACCATCTTGAGATACATCGAGGGAATTATGACGGAGTAAAAATTACTTAAACCTGCTGGAGAGCCGTGTGTCTTGGAAACTTGCAAGCACGGTTCGGGGGAGGGGAGTTGCAAAAGTGCTCTTAGAGTAACTCGGTGGCTCCCTATCCCATCTGCCCGCTGTCGCCAGTTTTGGCATACTCCTCTCGCATAAAGGCTTGTTGCTACATTGTGGTTTGTTGCCCGTCGTGAGGAGCGGGCCAAAGCCACGTGATTGCAGGCGTTAGCGCACCCCAAAGTTCTATAAAAATCAGTGAACAGTGATACATGTTTCTATAGCGCATTTCTCCAGATAAAAATATTGACAGAGAATAGATTGCCTGTCAGGGTGTTTTTTTACGATAGCTTGAAGCGATTGAGCAGTATTGTTGCTGCTCTATGCAATGGTAAAGAACCGATGATCGCAGGATAGGAGGTAACGATATGCCGTGGAATATTATTCCCCAGATATTTTATGATCTTCTTGCAAGGGTCATTCCGGGGGCTGTTGTCTTGCTCTTCGGGTATGTTACGGTTGTAGGACCACGTAAAGCTATTACCGATCTTTTCGTAACGTCCTCAAAGCCAAGTCTATTGACTATTGGAGTTTCGCTGATAGGATTTCTGCTTTCCTATATTGTAGGATATATCCTTCGACAATTATGGAGTGCTTTCTTTGAGCACATCCACCAACAAAGAACATCTCGATTAACCGCAAAGTTCAAGTTAACCAACCGATCTTTTCGCGATCTGGGAAAGCAAGATATTCCTGAAGAACTTCTGACAAGGTTGAAAGTTTTACAGAAAACCCTGGAAGAAACTCAAGATAAGGATACATTTGTCTCACAATTAGAAAATCACATTGCCCAAGATAACCTTGCTCCGTATAAAAACGCCATTGTAAAATGTGCTGAACAGCAACGGGAGCCTCTGCAAGCGGCTATTCAATTTCACAATAAAATTCGAGCCACAGCGCATCTACCACAACTGTGCCTTGAAAAAGCTGATTTACCTCCTGTCCATATCATGCATGATCACTTGCGCTTCCTGGCTGAGTCGGAAGCCTATCGGGTGTTGAAATTACGGGCAGAACGAGGAATGGGACAAGCGTTATCAACGGGATTTTGTGTGCTTGCCATCGTCAATCTGGGCTATTGGATGAGCGAGGCAACGCTTCTTCTGGCTGATCGATTTCTGTTAGAAATTTTTCTCCTTGTGGCGATGTGGGCATTTTGGCAACAAAGTGCGAAAGTTGAAAATTATTATGTTCATGGTGTGTGTACCCAATGGCTTTTATCGCTTTTCCCCGTGAACGTTGGACAAGTCAGTCCCGAACTTCCAGCGAGAGAATCTGGAAGAGAACGATCAGAAGATCAGAAGGAACATGTAGAAGTTTAGCAGGCAAGCAGGTAACATATCGAAAATATTTATGTAAGGTCATTAATACATGAGGCTTATATCTCAATTGGCGCTAACATCTCTATGGACTTCTTTGTCAAGAAAAAAGACTCCTCCTGGTGCGAAAAAAACCTGTTCTTTGACAAAGGCGAAAAAGCCTCACTCCAGCACGAACCGTTTGTTGGCTTCCCTGATCCCAGCGTCGCCGATCAGCACCTGTTCAGACTTGCTCTTCTGATGCGGGTGGGCTCAGGCTCACGCGCCTGCACCAAACATCTCGTGAAGGTCAACCAAAGCTCCCCGGGAAAGAACCGGACTCCAGCGGCAACAGTCCTCTTGTCTGCTGCGCCTGAGAACCTGATCGGTTCCCTCGTGCCGGCGTCTCAAAAGTGGGGCTCAGCCGTGACGGCTGTCCCAGTGAGTCATTGGCTCGGGGGAGGGGCAGAACACGCACACCGTCCGTGTATCCGGAATCAGTCTTTGGGCCGAACGGAATGTCTCATCAATGCGCCCGAGGGTTCGGGCATCGAGTCGACGCCCGCTGGTGGGGCTCATCGCTCTGGGCAAAAAGAGCGTGTCACAGAATTATGACATGCGGATTGAGACTGGCCCGATAGCGCCCCAGTGAGCCCTCACGCGCATCCCGTTCGCCCTATAAAGGTTCGTTCCGCTTGTTAAGCGGCATGTCATCGTGCTTGAGTCTTCCTTCCGTGCGACCGTGATTTTATGATGATCACTTCATCCGAGCTGCCTTCGGCGTCTACCGTGATCGCGACCGACACGCGCCGGCGCCGGGAATGAACATCCGGTACCGGCCTCATATTTTCCCGACATTCCCTGCTCCCTGCTCCCCTGTTGTCGTGCTCCTGGCTCCTTGCTATTTACTGCCTGCTGCTGGTTGACGAACTTGTTGATGTCACAGAGCTGTTTGCGAGTGAGCCTATAATACACCGTTCTGCCCAGACGATGGGCCAGGATGCCCGTGGCGTTGTCCTTGCCGTCCTTGCGTTCGAGCCGCCTGATATACGGCTGAGCGTCGCGTGGTTCGCGCAGGAACACCACCACGGCCTCGGAAAAGGCCCACTTCACATAGGCATTGCCGATCTTGGCGTTCGAGCTGCCGGTGCGTTTGCCTCCGGATTCTTTGACCGGTCGGATCAAGCGGGCATACGACGCCAACTGCTGTGGCCTCGAAAAACGCCGGATATCTTGCACCTCATAGAGGAGCACAAGTGAGAAGATCTTGCCAATTCCGGGAAGCGCGCGCAGAATATGCAATGCAGTGGCATCATGCGCTTTGGCAGTTTTCAGGATATGCCATTCCAATTTACGGAGGACACGGTCGTCATAGGCGATCAGTTCCAGGTCAACCGTGATCGTTTTCTGCACGCTGTGGTCTGGAAAACGGTCGACAATGCCTTGTACTGGTCATTGGTCTGTTGCATATGAATCAACAGATTGGAGCGCTGATGCCCAAACTGCAGGCGGCGGCGCAGCAGATCGCGTGTCGAGCGCATCGCCTTCGGATAGACGTAGGCCATCGGAATCATGCCGGCGCGTAACAGTTTGGCGATCTTCTTCGAATCGATGCGGTCGTTTTTCGTCTTCGAGCCATGAATCGCTTTCATGTCCCAGCACACACAGAATCCCTTCGGCAACGCAGAGGTTTGCGACCCAATACCAGGTGAAGATACACTCCACACAGACCACGACATCGTCACGGTATGGCGCAAGCTTTTCTAAAAACAGGTCCGCTTTCGTCGGGATCTCTCGGTGATACACGATCTCGTCCGCCTGGTTCACGATACACACATACATGGTTCGGGCATGCAGATCCACCCCGCAATAGTATTGATGTTGTTTTGTATAAGACGTCATGCTGCTCTCCTCCTTAGCCGACCACGCCACTGACCATGTCAGCGGCGAATCGTTCCTCTTGCTCTGTCCGTGTTGTTGTGACTCCTGGATACGTTCTCAGGAGTCTCGCAACAGCCCTTTCAGCGGTCAATCGGATTCTTTCGATTTTCACACACTTTTTTCTTGCCAGGAATCAGTTTTTCGTGTCATGTGAATCACATCAAAAAAATCAGAGAGTTACAAAGATTCTTCTTGACAAATACGTATATGACAATATAAATTATACGTATAAACTTCAAGGGGGATAGGTTATGGATACAAAACTCACCTTAAAACTGGATAAAGACATCATCGAGCAAGTAAAAATCTATGCACAACAGCAACAGCAGAGTTTGTCGGCATTAGTCGAACGGTATTTCCGCTATTTGCTCGATCAGGAACATCCTCGAACGATGAATCATATTTCTCCGACCGTCAAAGAATTATCAGGGATTATTCAGATTGATCAAGATCAGGATATTCAGGAGGAATATACCACCTATCTTTTGGAGAAATATCACGTATGAGTCCGATCTTTCTTGATACTGATATTTTGATCGATGTCTTTGCCAAACGAGAACCATTTTATCACGATTCTGCCCAAGTCCTCACGCTCGTTGAAGAACAGCATATTGTTGGGTGTACCTCTTCCCTGATTTTTGCCAATCTGTTCTATATGCTACGACGCTTACGATCACGAGATGCCGCGATGACCTCATTACGAAAACTCCAGTCCCTCGTCACAGTCTTAGCGGTTGATGGGCGGGGGATTGATTTGGCCTTATCCTCTCGTTTTACCGATTTTGAAGACGCGATTCAGTATCATACGGCGATACAACATCAACTTGCGTATCTCATTACGCGTAATACGGCTGACTATAAGACGGCGGATCAGACGAAGATAACGATTTGTACGCCGACGGAATATCTTTCCTTATGGAAGGCGTCACGCGACAATACGAGGAGAAACGTATGATCACGATGAACAGATAACCAGACAATAATGAAAAAGGCATAACAAGCCATTTGCAACAGGTGCGCCGATTAACGGCGGAAGTAAATTACGCTCTTAGAGCGTCTAGGGAAGTTCCCAAAGCAAGCCCCTAGAGGTCAACTCACTTACCCAAAACGAACCGAAAGGTCAAGGGGACACAGAGCCGGTGGAGTAAAGCGGAACACTGACGAAATAGGCTATGTCTTGGCGGTTTCGCGAGACCTGACTGATATGGTAAAGACTAGACTGTTTGAATTCTAATGTCCAGGGGATGTAAATGGTTCCAGAGGGAAAGCCTAAGTACTGTGAGTTTGCCCTCGAATGAGGGATTTGGCACGGGAAGTTTGATTACCCCCTGTCTGAATAGTAAGGATGAATTGTCGGCTGGTCATCCTGAAAGAAGTAAGAGGAAAGTCTCTGCTGGTTCCTCTGAATGGGAACTGTTCAGGACATTCTACAGCGAGTAGAAGAAAGGACATAAGTGGAACACCTACGTCAGTCTATACGTTTCTTCTGTACGGAATTCGGGATGGCCTACGGGCGGAGACGCCTATGGTCACGGAATCCTCATAGTAGTCGTTGGAGTGGCGACCAACCAGGGCGAGCGGGAAAGCTGCTTACAGGGCGAAGGGGGATAGGTTGGCAAGTTGGGACAGAATCCTGCTGAGGTGAGTCGAAATGCCACTGTAGACAGCAGGAAGTACGGAACAACAGGAGGACGAATCGGAAGAGGAGTTCAGACCTCAAGCTAACTGGAGAGCCGTGTGCTGTGAAAGTGGCAAGCACGGTTCGGCGGGGGGCAGTTGGAATAGTGCTGCTTGACAGTAACTCGCTGGCCGCCTACCCGACATTGGAAAAGGGCGTGACGTGGTGAAGATGTCGCTGGCGTCCAGGGACATCCTCGTTGGCAAGTGTGTTGCTGGCGTCATGCGCCCTTTTCCCACTGCTGAAATGGGGCGTTAGAGCGTACTCACCGTATACAGGCAGGAAGAATGAAAGAAGAAAAGTCTCTCCAACAGAGAGCACTCCAGAAAAAAATAACAATAATAGAAAATCATCATAGACAAAATAAGGAGAAGAGAATACAGTGGACTTATGTTGTGAAACCCCAAAGACAGAAGACGCTATGATCAGAAGATGTCACAATACAAGGAAAAAAACAGATCTGTATGAAACCAATTGTCTATATTGAAACAAGTATTCCAAGTTTTTATTACGAGATCCGGACAGACCCCGTGATGGTGGCTCGCAAAATGTGGACACGGGAATGGTGGGATCAATATCGCACAGAATATACGTTAGTGACCAGTGAAGCGGTCTTAGAAGAAGTACAAAACGGCGACTATCCCAATAAAGAACAGGTCACGGCGTTAGTCAATGAGGTTCCCCTGGTTCATATTGAACCCGCCATTCGTGACATTGTAGAGACGTATATTCAGCATACCGTCATGCCTCGTGACCCTGTTGGGGATGCCCTCCATCTCGCCATCGCCTCATATCATAAGTGTGATTTTCTCTTGACCTGGAATTGTGTGCATTTAGCCAATGCCAATAAATTTGCCCATATTCGCCGAATCAATACAATGTTGGGGTTGTATGTCCCGATTTTAGCAACACCATCTCAATTATTAGGAGGTGTGGACGCATGAACGATGATCCAACCATTGCCCGTATTCGTGCTGTTCGTCATCAAATATCCGAACAGTATCAGCATGATGTTCAACGACTCATTGACCATTATATTGAACGTGAACAACAGCATCCGTCTCGATTTATTGAGTTGACAGCCTACATCCCTTCCGAAGGAAAGAACGTTGAGCCTCTCAAACAGAAGCCTGTCGAAACAGCCCAAAAACCCCTTGTAGGCCGCGTGTAACTCGTTGTCACATTTTGCCAAGAACGAGAGAGAGAATAGCAAGTACAATCCAATACGTGACAGATATGCTCTAACAAGCCGCTGAAGGCAGTCGTTAATACTCGCAACGGCTGAAATGCTGAAATAAAGTGATAGATTATGGCAAATACTCTATTCATCGAGTTACTGAAATTATATAGCGACAGTTCAACAAAAACTCCCTTTGAAGATTTTACCACAGAAATTCTATCAGGAATTTTACAGTCAGATCAAGGATTACTTGATAAATTTGTGAATACTATTCTTGGAATTACCGGTAATGATTTTTCTGTGACAACGCAAGTATCGTATTCAAACTCAAAAATCGACATGGTATTTGAGAATGCTACAACGCTTTGCTTTCTCGAAAATAAGGTTGAGGCGACAGAAGGCTATGAGCAACTGAGCAAATATGCCAACATACTTATTCAAGAAGGGGCTCAAAGACATATATTTTTGAGGTACTGCACAAAATATTATGATAAAAAGTCCGCAGAAGAGTATATACCATTGGACAATAAACATTTTTCCCAATTTAGATGGTTAGATGTATACAAATTTTTACATGATCATGATCAAACATATCCGATCGTAGATGCCTTTCTAACCTTTCTTGAGGAGAACAATATGAGTAGTATTCCTGAATTTACCGAGAGAGATATTCTTGCAATGAAAGAAATTATACATACCGCCCAAAAGATAGAAGCCTGTCTCGAAGTCATTAAACCCATATTTATGAAGCTGTTTGGTCGTCCTTCTTTAGTGGTAGATTTAAAACGCTATCCACGCTATAGTATAAAAAAACAGAGATCTTAAAAGGAGGTTCTGCCTATTCTGCTCTTTCATTAGGTGTGATGTGTAAGCACATCATTGAGTGTTTTGGTGAAGCCACTCTATTGAGTAACAAGAGAACATTGACTGTAAACACATTATAGAGTATGAAAATAGATTTTATGGCAATCACATCGTGGTTTGTCTATATGACCTCTCAAAGAACTGATGTTATTTTGGAGGTACGACAGATGAACAGTTTTTATGAAGATCGAGTGATTGCCATAAAACGCTATTTGGAAGGCGAACAACCCTCCCATATTTATACGAGTTTAGGGTATAGCCCAGCCTGGTTTTTTAAATGGAAACTCCGGTATGAGGTGTATGGCTTAGATGGACTCTACGATCTCTCTACTGCTCCTGACCATCAAGCGAGACAAACGGACGACGCCCTCGAAACGGCGATTGTGAATATCCGAATCTGCCGGGAAAAACGAGAACGAGATGAGACGAGGTATGCCTTGATTGGAGCTGTAGCGATTCATAAAGAGCTTCAAGAGCTTGGCTACGATCCTCCCTCCATCAGAACCGTGCATAATATTTTAGTGCGGCATGGACTCATTCGGGCAGCGCCAGCTTCTCCGTCCGGTCATGAGGTGCTTGATCGACATTATCCCGTCTTGAAACTCACTCGTCCGGGACAATTACAACAACTTGATGTCGTCGGACCACGCTATTTACAAGGCAGTTCTCAAAAGTATTATTTTTATCATCTTCGAGATATCTGTAGTCGTCGAGTCGCCCTTGAAGTTGGGAAAAACCACCAAGCAAGCACCATTGTGAATGCGGTCATTCGTTCATGGCAACGCATGGGAATCCCGACATGCTTGCAGCACGACAATGCCTTGGAGTTTCGAGGAAGTCCCCAGTCTCCCCGGTCAGCGGGGCTACTTACCAAACTCTGTCTCGCGCAACACGTCGAATCCGTCTTTATTCCAGTCCGCCAGCCCTGGAGGAACGGCTCCATTGAAAATTTCAATGGCCTGTTTCAACGGTTCGTATTGTATACCCAACATATTCAGGACTTCCCTCAATTACAGCGAGAAGTCGCGGCCTTCGAAACGGCGGCAAACACGCAACATCCCCATGTTCCGCTTGACGGGAAAACGTCATTGGAATATGAGCGTGCTGTGAAATTCACGCCGACCTTATTGGCGTCCAATTTCACGTTTTCGCCCCGTTTTCATTTTCACCAAGGGCCAGAGGGGAAGGTGTCATTTATTTGTCGCATCCGAAAAAGCGGTAAAATTACCATCGCGTCTGAAACGTTTGAGATCGACCCCAAATTGGCTTGGGACTATGTGTACGCAACCATCTGTGTCAAAGAACATATCTTAAAGATTTATCATAACGGAACCCTCATGAAAGAGTTTCCCTATCTCCTGAAACTCTAACAGACTCTACGATGTGATTGCACATGTATGCGTTTCGTTCATAAATACAGTGACATCAGTTCCTTGTAATTTGGTTCTAAGCTACGATGTGCCTTCACATCACACCTACTCGTTGAAGCAAGGCATTGCGGATGGCTTTTTGGCCCCCCACAAGGTGATTCGGATCGGGTTGAATGTCGATCTGGAAGGCTGGCGGCCAGAGAAAGGCAAAACCGATAAATACGATCATCCGGTGGAAGATCGCGTCTACAATCTCAAAGACTATGACCGCAATCTGGTGATTGATGAGCGCACGCAGGTCGTCGCGGCCAAAGTGACCGAATTTCTGAAAATCCACGATCGCTTCGACAAAACCATCATCTTCTGCGTCGATATTGAGCATGCCCAACGCATGCGGGCCGCTATCGCCAACGCCAATCCCGATCTGGTGATTCAGGATTCCCGCTATGTCATGCAAATCACCGGCGACAACCAGGAGGGCAAGCGGGAACTGGATAACTTCATCAATCCCGAAGAAACCTATCCGGTGATTGCCACCACCTCGAAGCTGATGACCACCGGCATCGACGCTAAAACCTGCAAGCTGATTGTGCTGGACAGCAATATCGGGTCGATGACGGAGTTCAAACAAATCATCGGGCGCGGCACCCGCATTGACGAGGAATACCGGAAGCTGTTCTTTACAATCATGGATTTCCGCAATGTTACCGATCTGTTTGCCGATCCCGACTTTGACGGCGAACCGGTGATGGTGAAAGCAATGTCGGAAGACGACGAATTCGACCATCCCGATGAGGAAGCCGGAGATGAATTGCCGGTGGTCGATGGCGAGACCGGCGAAGAAGTGACGTTTGAATCGCCGGAAGCAATCTGGGACGCCGTGATTGACGGCGGTGACATTGTGGCGGAACCGCGCCGGAAATATTATGTCAATGGGGTCAATGTCGGGGTGTTGAATGAACGCCACCAATATACGGATGCCCACGGGAAGTTGATCACGGAAAACCTCAAAGATTATACCCGCCGCTGTGTGCGTCAGGAATATGCCTCGCTGCATGATTTTCTGACGAAATGGGAGCAGGCCGAGCAGAAACAGGCGCTGATTCAGGAGCTTGAAGAACAGGGGATTATTCTCGCCAATTTCAAGGACGACATCACCCGCGAGATGGATGTGTTCGATCTGATTTGTCATGCCGCCTTCGATCAGCCGCCGCTGAGCCGCAAAGAGCGGGCGAACAACGTCAAGAAGCGCAATGTCTTTACCAAATACGGCGAGCAGGCGCGCAAAATTTTGGAAAGTTTACTGGACAAATACGCGGATGAGGGCATTGAGAACATTGAGAGCATGCAGGTCTTGAAGCTGCAACCGATTAACCAGTTCGGCTCGCCGGTGGAAATTATCACGCAGTTTGGCGGCAAAGCGCAGTATCTGAAAGCCATTCAGGAGTTGGAACAAGAGATTTATAAAGTGGCATGATGCGCCAACAAGGATGTTGGCGCGTACAGTACGGTTCAACATCCTTGTTGAACCAAAAGGAGTTACATGGCGAACTTAGGCGGCATTATCAAGAGCATCCGCAATCTGATGCGGGGCGACAAAGGCATTAACGGCGACGCCCAGCGCATCGAGCAAATGGGGTGGATGATTTTCTCAAAATCTTTGACGACAAAGACATTGAAATGGAACTGTTGAGCGACGAGTACGTGTCGCCCATCGAACCGGACTTGCAGTGGCGCAATTGGGCGGCGGACGACGAAGGCATTACCGGCGACGATCTGCTGGAGTTTGTCGATAACCGGCTGTTTCCGACGCTGCGAAACCTCTCTGCCGCCACAGGCAGCAAACGCGCCTTGCTGGTGCGCGAAATTTTCGAAGGCAACAACAATTACATGAAGTCCGGCACCATCATGCGGCAGGTGATCAATAAACTTAATGAGATCAACTTCAATGTGTCGCAGGACCGCCATATTTTCGGCGACATCTACGAAACCATTTTGAAAGAGTTGCAGAGCGCCGGATCGAGCGGCGAGTTTTATACCCCTCGCGCCTTGACGCATTTTATGGCCGAGATGCTGAATCCCAAACTCGGCGAGCGGGTGTTCGACCCGGCCTGCGGCACCGGCGGATTCTTGACCTCCGCCATCGAGCATATCCGGCAGCAGGAGGTCAAAAGCGTGGACGACCGCCTGACCTTGCAGAAGACGATCAAAGGGCTGGAACTCAAGCCGCTGCCTTACATGCTGGCGGCCACAAACCTGATTCTGCACGACATCGAAGTGCCCGACATCGAGTACACCGACAGCCTCTCGCGGGAATACACCTCGATCCGCCAGAAAGACCGCGTGGATGTGATTCTTGCCAATCCGCCCTTTGGCGGCAACGTGGCCGACGGCATGGAGATCAATTTCCCGGTCAAATACCGCACCAAAGAGTCCGCCGACCTCTTTCTGCTGCTCTTTATCCAATATCTCACCAGCGGCGGACGTGCCGCCATTGTGCTGCCGGACGGCTCGCTCACGGGCGAAGGCGTCAAAGAACGGATTCGGCAAAAACTGCTGGAAGATTGCAATCTGCACACCATTGTGCGCCTGCCCAACAGCGTGTTTCAGCCCTACGCCAGCGTGGCGACCAATCTGCTCTTTTTCCAGAAAGGTACGCCCACCAAAGAGGTCTGGTATTGGGAACACCAGTTGCCGGAGGGGCAGAAGTCCTATTCCAAAACCAAGCCTATCCGGGTCGAAGAATTCGACTCGCTCAAACAGTGGTGGCATAACCGTAAAGAAGGCAAGCAGGCGTGGAAAGTCGACATCAGCACCATTCCAGGCCAACGGCTATAACCTGGACATTAAAAATCCGCATATTACTGAAGAAGAGCATCAATACACAAGCGCTGAGCTGTTAGAAATGCTGCATACTTCATTTCGGAAAAGCGATATTCTCTTATCCAGGCTTCGTGAGGAGCTTGGCTGAAAAAGGCCAACAGGGATGTTGGCCTGTACCGGTACGAGCCAACATCCCTGTTGGCTCAACATAGCGGTTCTTCGATGCATAGCCCATTAGACTATCAATTGTTTTATCGTGAGAAATTGCCGCATTACCAGCCGGCAGAAGGCGTGTTCTTCATAACGTATCGACTGGCCTTTTCGCTGCCGCAAAAGATTTTACAGCAACGCCAACAGAAATTACGAGAATTTCAGGCTCGTTGTGAAGGACTTTCTCAATCGCAACAACGCAGCCTGGCTGTTGATTTTGCCAAAATATTGTTTGCGCAAGAAGATCAATTTTTTGCAAGATACCAACAGAGTCCACAGTGGTTACAGCATGACGCCATTGCTGCGATTGTTTTGGAAGCATTGCATTTTCATCATACCAAACAATATGAATTGATCTGTGTGTTAGTCATGTCGAATCACGTACATATTGTGATTAAGCCCTTGCTGTACAAACCGCAAAAACCCTATTCATTTGCGCAAATCATGAAAGATCATAAGAGTTATACTGCTCAAAAGGCTAATAAAATTCTGGGACGAAACGGGCAGTTCTGGTGGCACGAAAATTACGATCATTGGGTGAGAGATGGTGAGGAATTGAAACGCATCATCAATTACATCCTTCAAAATCCCGTCAAGGCCGGGCTGATCAATAATTATCAGGAGTGGCCGCATTATTGGGTGGATGAACGGTATTTACAATAGCGTCAACAAGGATGTTGACGCGTACCCGGAGGGCCAACAGGGATGTTGGCCCGTACGCGTACGTGTCAACATCCCTGTTGACACAAACCTCTGTATAAAAATTCGGAAGGAGTTGAGTCATGGCTAAATGGAAACAGATTTCTATTGGAGATGTTTGCACGCTGGAAAAGGGGCAGACCGGCATAGCAAAAGCGATTCCCGGTCAATATCCGATGGTAACAACAGGGGCGGAGAGAAAAACATGTAATGACTACCAGTTTGATACAAAAGCCGTTTGTATCCCGCTTGTTTCTTCGACAGGACATGGAAAGAAAACGCTAAATTACGTCCATTACCAGGAAGGCAAGTTCGCGTTAGGAACGATTCTAACTGCCGTTATTCCTAACGATCCCGGTCAATTAGACGCCCAATTCCTTCACCTGTATTTATCGTTTTTTAAAGACAGATTACTTGTTCCTTTAATGCGAGGGGCTGCAAATGTGTCTCTTAACCAACGTGACATCAAAAAGGTTCAAATTCCATTACCACCTATTGCAAGGCAGCGTGAGATTATTGCACGAAGCACAACTCTTTTAGCTCATAAAGAGCGACTTTCTGATGAAATCACGGAACAACAGACGTTTCTTCAACAACTCCGTCAAGCCATCCTTCAGGAAGCGGTGCAGGGCAAGCTGACCGAAGCATGGCGGCAGGCGCATCCGGATGTTGAACCGGCCTCGGAACTGCTCAAACGCATTCAGGCCGAAAAGGCGCGACTGATCAAAGAGGGGAAAATCAAAAAGCAGAAGCCGCTCCCACCAATTAAAGGTGAGGAAATCCCATTTGAATTGCCGAAAGGGTGGACATGGTGTCGTTTAGGAGAGTGTGGACTTTTTGAAAGAGGAAAATCCAAACGTAGACCCAGAAACGATAAAAGGTTATTTGAAAATGGAACTTATCCATTTGTACAAACAGGTGATGTCGCTCAATCTAAAAAAACAGGATTTCTAATAAAAACTTGTACAAGCTATTATAACGATGTAGGTCTTGCCCAAAGCAGAATGTGGCCTACAGGAACTCTTTGTATTACAATTGCGGCCAATATCGCCGAAACGGGTTTTTTGACATTTGATGCATGTTTCCCTGATAGCGTTGTAGGGTTTACTCCCTTGAGTAATAAATCGTTATCGAAATATGTAAACAACTATCTTTGCCTCTCTAAAACTGAGATAGAGAAATATGCTCCCGCTACAGCGCAGAAAAATATCAATTTAGGGATTATCAATCAGCTATTATTTCCCTTGCCACCTGAAGAAGAACAAAAGATCATTGTAACTAAAGTTGATAGACTTCTAACGTATTGTGATCAATTAGAGCAACAAATCATGCAATCGCAAATTACTGCCGAACAACTTATGCAAGCGGTTTTGCGAGAAGCATTTACAAAATCATAACACGAAAATAAGGAGGATGTACAATGAGTCAATTTGTGGCGGAAACATCAGTCACCAACGGGCATCTGGAACTCAATAATATTCCCTTTGCCAATAACATGCACGTCAAAGTCATTGTCATTCCCAAAGCGGAATTGTCGCAGATGTCGTTTTCTCAAGCGTGGGAGCACACTCAGGCCATTAAGGGCAATCTGGCTCATGATGTGAGCAGCGAAAGGGACGAACGATGAATGTGTTTCTGGATACCAGCGCCGTCATCAAGCTGCATCACAAAGAAGTCGGCTCCGACGAACTATTGGCGTTTCTGAACGCCCAGGCACATGATTTGATTTTGACCATTTCCGACATCACCCGCACTGAGTTTCATTCGGCCTTTCTGCGGCGCGTTCGTATGCAAGAGATTCCGGCAACGTCTGTGTTTGCAGTGTTTGGCCTGTTTGACCGCGATCTCCAGATGTTCAACCAGATTGCAGTTGACGCCACCGTCAAAGACATGGCGACCACACTATTGGACAATATCGCCCATCAACGCCATAACCAATGCAAATGAGCCGCCAGTATGAAAAAGTGGTGGTAAACACAGGGGTTATAACAAAGAATTGGTGCTGGTGCGCCGTTTAACGACATGAATGAATTGCTTCCAAAGGAAGCGTAGGGAAATGCTCAAGTTGTACCCTACAGCCCATCCTACTCACCTGAAATGAGGGGAAACCCCAAGGGGACACATAGCCGGTAGGAGAAGCGGCGTGAGGAGAAGTAGGCTATCCAAGACGCGACCGCAAGGGCTGACTGTGATGGGAAAAACTGAATTGTTTGAACTCCAATGTCCAGGGATGTGAAGCGCCATCCAGAGGAAAGCCTAAGTATCGTTGATTGTACCTCAGAAGAGGGAGTTGGCAACGAGAAGTCTGAATACCTCTGACCTGATAGTACGAATACTTGTCAGCACGTTATTCGGAAACGTAGGAGTCATTGTCGGTTGGTGACTCTGAACGAGCATTGTCAGGGACATTCTCCAACGAGGAGAAGGAAGAGCATGAATGGAGTCCCTAAGACAGTCTAAGACGTTCATCATGTACGGAAAGCGGGATGGCCTAAAAGACGAGAGTCTCATGGTCACGGAGTCCCAATAGTAGTCGATGGAGTGACGCCCATCCAGGGAGACGGTCACGCCGTTCACAGGGCGAAGTGGGACAGGTTAGATTTTCTCAAAATACAGTATGAGTGAGGGAAGCGAAATGCCACCGAATGGAGCTCAGAAATATTTGGAGATCGTAAGAAAATATGATGGAGCAAAACTTGCAGATATCTAACTGGAGAGCCTTATCCAGTGAAAGTTGGACGTAGGGTTCGGGGGGGAGGTGTTGGAAAAGTGTTGTCTTACAATAACTCGCTGGCATCTTACCCCACACCAAGCCCGCGCGCGTCATATCACGGCGTATGAGAATTGTGTGTTGAACACGCCAGGGGAAGTCACCATCTCCTATGGTGAAAGCTGAATTGCCGGAAGCCTATTAAGCAAATGTTAGATTGACGCCTTCGGCGCCCGAAGAGGAGGGGGGAACACATGGAAAGAACTATTAAGCACAAGGTAACAGGGTTTAGAACACAGGATGGAGCAGGTGTAAACTTGGTAAGGGTTTTAGGGAACAAGACAGTTGAAGAATACGATCCGATATTAATGCTGGATTCCTTTGACAGCAAAAATCCCGATGATTATACAGCGGGGTTCCCGCTCCACCCACACAGAGGCATCGAAACAATCAGTTATGTGTATCATGGCTATATGACTCATAAGGACAGTTTAGGCCATGAGGATACCATTGGTGACGGAGAAGTCCAGTGGATGACAGCAGGTTCCGGTATTCTACACGAAGAAAAACTGCCGGCAGCAGAAAGACTGCTCGGTGTTCAGCTTTGGCTAAATCTCCCTGCAAAGGATAAAATGGTTATTCCGGCTTATCACAGTATCAAAACCTCAGAGATTGAAGAAATAGAGTTAGAAAATGGAAAATTGCGATTGCTCGCAGGTGAATATGAAGGAAGGAAAGGGTATGTAAGCAAATATCTTCCCCTAGATTATTACGATATCCATCTCAATGCAAATGCTTCTGTTGTCGTGAAAACTGATATTACACGATCTGTAATGACATTCACTCTCTTGGGAGACGCATATATCGGTGACGAATTAGCCAAAGAAAAAACGGCGGTAAAACTGACCTTTGGTGACTATGTCAAGATAAAAGCCGCAGACAAAAATGCCCAGGTTCTATTCATGAGTTCAAAAGCTCTATCTGAACCGATAGTCTGGGGCGGACCGATTGTTATGAACACAAGGGAAGAATTGAATAAAGCCTTCGACGATTTGGATAGGGGCACATTTTTACACAACAAAATTGCTTATTGAGGATATACTAAAGAGAGGAGTACATCATATTTTACAAGAACAGTAAGATCAATAGTTCGGACAGTTTTCGTGTGCCCCCCTTTGTCTCCCCGTAAACGGGGGGAAATGAGCAATAGGACGTCTCTTATGTACTTCCCCCCGCTTGCGGGGGGATTGAGGGGGGTGAAATCAAAACTGTCCGAAGTATTGATTAAAAAAATGGTTGCTAAATTTTAATTCGACAACGATAATTAAAAATTAACGTAATTATTTAGCATGTAGTCCAGGATTTCAGAAATCATTCTACACGAGAAATCAGGTTTTTAAGAAAAAATCTGGTTTCGCTGTCGTACCTCATGTATACGTATTTCCGAAACTCTGTAGGAGTACTTCACGCATTTTCCCGCGAAGATTGCTCACATCCTGATGAAGTCAAACAAGGTTTCGTGATTTTTGTCTTGACAATGGGGAATTCCTCACTCTGCAATGTCTACGCACAACATGAAAATTCTAAGAAATAGTATTGTTTGAAGCGATGATATTTTTTGTTATTGTTTATTATTTAGGAGTGATGATGTAGTCGGCATTTGAAAAGTGCCGGGTATATTTAGATGGGAGAAATGATGACAACTCAAGAAAAAAACGCGCGTTTACACGCCTTACTTTACGCCAAAGAGATTCTCGTTGCCCCTGGTGCGTTTGATGTGCTGACGGCCAAAATCATTCAGGCCACCGGCTTTCACGCGGTCTATATGACCGGGTATGGGACATCCGCCAGTCTCATCGGTCAGCCGGATGTTGGGTTGCTCACGATGACCGAAATGGTGTCCAGAGCGCGTAATATTGCGGCTGCGGTGGATGTGCCGGTAATTGCTGATGGTGACACCGGTTACGGCAATCCGATTAATGTGATGCGGACAGTCCGTGAATATGAAGCCGCCGGAGTGAATGGGATTCAATTGGAAGATCAGGTATTTCCGAAAAAGTGCGGCCACATGTTAGGTCGGAAAGTCATTCCGGCTGAGGAGATGGTACAGAAAATTCGCGCCGCAGTGAAAGCGCGCGAGGATGAGAATTTTACAATTGTGGCCCGCACTGACGCTCGCACCAATCTGGGTTTGGAAGAGGCGCTGCGACGCGGCAAGATGTACGAAGATGCCGGCGCTGATGTGATTTTTATCGAATCACCGGAAAGCGAAGAGGAAATGCAGCGGATCGCTGCCGCGTTTGATAAACCGACATTAGCCAATATGCTCGAAGGCGGACGGACGCCGATTCCAACGGTGAAACGGCTGCAAGAAATGGGGTTTGCCATTACGATTTACTGTGTCGGTCCCCTGTATGCGGCAGCCAAAGCGGTCAGAGATTATATGATTGAACTTCGAGAAAAAGGCACGCCGATCGGCAAAATTAACGATATGATTACCTTTGAAGAATTCAATCAGTTCATCGGCTTGAATGAATATCGGCAGTTGGAAAAAGAGTTTGAGGGGGTTGAGTAAAAAGACTACGCCCATCTTGAAATTTACGACATTCAGTAATCAGTGAATGGTATTTTGTTCACTGATTACTGATTACTACCCGTTACTGAAGCCAAAGCGCAGGCAGAAACGTGGTTAAGCCCGGAAAGAAAATCAGGAGAATGATAACCAGGTAGATGGCTGTAAAGAACGGCAAGAAGGATTTCACCACTTTTTCAAATGGTAAGCCGCTGATGCGCACCAGCACGTAAATTACGTTGCCAAAGGGCGGCGTGACCACTCCCACGGACAGGGTAATCGTCATGAAGATGCCAAAAAACAGCGGATCAATCCCCAGTTGTTTGATCATCGGCACCATAATCGGCGTAAACACCGTGATCGCGCTCAGGACTGACATAAAGCAGCCCACAATGGTGAGGAACCCTAGCAAAATAAACAGGATCAAGGTTGAATTGGAGCTAATGCTGATAGTCAGCATGGCCAGTTTTGCGGGAATTTGCAAGCGTGTGAGCAGCCAGCCATACACCATCGAAAAAGAAATAATAAGCAGAATGACCCCGGTAAATTCTGTGGTTTCCCGAATCACCTGAAGGAGTTGCTTGAGATGGAGCGTTTTATAGATAAACATTCCGAGAAGAACGGCATACAAAGAGGCGACAGCGCCGGCTTCGGTAGGGGTAAACGCTCCGCTCCAAATCCCGCCCACGATGATAATCGGCGTGAGCAGCGCAAAAAACCCATCTTTACTACCCTGGATAAATGCTTGCAGGGTTACGCGCGGGGCTGGTGGAGGAATTTTCCCGGTGCTGTGCAGAGCATAGAAATAGATCTGCATCATCAAAGCCAATCCCATCAGGACTCCCGGCACAACCGCGCCAATAAACAAACCTCCGATGGAAACATCAGATAACCAGCCATAAATGATCATACCGACACTTGGGGGAATAATGGGGCCAATCACAGATGATACTCCCGTGATGCCTGTGGAAAAACCTAAATCATAGCCAGCCTCTTTCATAGCCTTGATTTCCAGAGCGCCAAGCCCGGCAGCATCGGCAACCGCTGTGCCCGACATGCCTGCAAACACCATGCTGGCAAGCACATTGACATGGCCTAATCCGCCGCGCAGGTGTCCGACCAGACAGTTAGCAAAGCGAAAGATGCGATCCGTGACGCCGGAGGCATTCATGACATTAGCCGCAAGCATGAAGAGCGGCACTGCCAGGATCGAAAAACTATCAACTCCGCGCATCATTCGTAAGGCCAGCAAACCAAACGGAAAATCAGCGAACCCGCCTGTGACAAGTAACACGATGGCCGAGGTGATGCCGATTGCGAATCCGACCGGAACCCCCAAAGCAAATAAAACAATTAACAACCCGATAAAAATCACAAGAATAGACATTATGCGAGTATCCTTTATCGTTTGTGTTTCAGCGTCGAAACAATTTCGCTAAGATAAGAACACAACATGGCAAACGATCCTATCGCAAGTGCCAGATAAAAATGGGTCATACGAATGTGGATCGCTGTTGAAAACATTGTATAGCTGCTTTGCATCATCGTGATACTTCCCCAAAACACGGCAAGAAGAAGGAGGCTGACAAGGATGTCGATGATCACAACCAGGGGGCGCTGCCAGGAAGTCGGCAGGCGATCCAATATTGCTCGAATCGTAATATGCGACCCTTTTTTAGCAGCCCAGGCTGCAGCCAGGAATACCGCCCAGACATTTAAAAACCGCGAGAGTTCCTCGGCCCAGGGCGTCGGATACTGAAAGAGATAACGGGCGAATACCTGAATCAGAATCGCGAGACACATGCCGATAAACGCGAGAATTGCCCCGCCTTCGATAATGTAATCAAGATACTGTTTGAGTGTTTTCATCATGGAATAGAAAGAGGCCAGCAATTGAATTGCTGGCTTCTTTCCTGATTTAGCGCATTATTCTTTGGATAATCTCAACACTTCTTCATAGACGCCAGGGGCTAAAGTTTTCACTGCTTCTTCAATCGCCGGTCTTGCCTTCTCGCGGAAAGCTTTTAAGTCCGGCTCAATCGCTTCCATGCCGCGTTTTTGGAGTTCAGACAGATAATACCCATCTTTTTCATCTTCAATTTGAGCTCCGTATTTTCGCGCTTCTTCGACAGCGTCTCTAATGATCTGTTGATGCTCCGGGCTGAGTTGATCAAACCATACCTTACTTGCCACCCATTCCCAGGGAAAGTAGATATGGCTGGTGAGAATGATATATTTTTGTACTTCGTCGAGGCGGCGAGAATACGGGCTGACCAGAGTATTTTCATGCGCCTCCACCAGACCGGTTTTCATGGCCAGATAAATTTCCGGCGCCGGAATCACGACCGGATTTACGCCAAGTTCTTGCCACACGCTCATCCAGATAGGCACTTCCGGCAAACGCATTTTCATCCCTTGCATATCTTCCGGAACAACAATTTTTCGGTTTGCTGTCGTGTGACGCGGCGCGCGTTTTTGCGGGCCAAAATCCACCAAACCGCCTTTTTCTGCGGCCCCTGCTTTAATTTTATCGCCAAAGGGACCAGCGTAAAATGCCTCGACAGCCTCCCAGGTCGGAAATATAAACGGGATGGTAATTGGATCATATTCCGGCGCATAGTCGCTCCGATACAAACCGCCAGTTAACGCCATATGAGTCAGTCCGATTTTCAAAAGTTCCAGTACCTCTTTCTCACTGCCTAACTGGCCGCTCAGAAAGATGTTGACCTGCAATTCACCCTGGCTGCGTTCTTCTACCAATTTCTTGAAATAATTAATGGATTCCTCTTCGGCTCCACCTGGTTTCATGGTACAATTCACATCGATCCCTATTGTTTTGGCATCAATGGATTGGAAGGGGGCGAGCACTATAAGGATCGTAAGAATGAGCAGAAAAGACTTCTGTTTGATAAGCATATTATACCTCCTTATCGCACGGAACAATGTTAAATTTTTTTACAACTCTCGACATGTTAACAAGTGAAAAACAAAAAATTTTTTGTCAACAAAAATGCGAATAATTGAAAAAGCTTGACGAATTTTGAGGAACTTCATAAGGCTTTTTATGCCTGAATTTTTTAGGAATATCAGATTCCATGCAATCTGTGGAATCAGGACAACCTGGGGTTTATATATGGGAGAAAAAACGTATGTTTGGTATAGGATCAACAGAGTTGATTATTATTTTTTTGATTGTGCTCGTGATTTTTGGAGCCAAAAAACTTCCAGAAATCGGCAGCGGGCTTGGGAAAGGCATCACCAACTTTAAAAAAGCCATGAAAGACCAGGACAAGATCGGTGAAAAATCTTCTTCTGAGGAGGATACAAAGGAATAACTGTTGTCCTCAGAATCGAAGAGAAACCGGGGATTTTTTTGAAAAACCCGGTTTCTCTGTCGTTTTTTAATGGGCTTCGTCCCAGTTTTTGCCGTAATGTGCATCAACTTTGATTGGCACACGGAGATCTAATACAGCTTCCATCTGTTTGACAACCAATTCACGAACTTCGTCAGATTGTGCTTCTGGCACTTCAAATACCAGTTCATCGTGTACCTGCATAATCATTTTGGTCTCAGGAAAATCGCGGGTTAAGCGCTGATGAATTGCAATCATTGCTAATTTGATCATATCCGCTGCCGTTCCTTGAATCGGGGTATTGACTGCCGTACGTTCCCCAAATTGACGCACGTTGTTATTTTTGCTGTGAATTTCAGGGATATAGCGAATCCGGTTTAAGAGCGTCGTGACATACCCCTGTTGGCGGGTGAGTTCGATTGTGTCGTTAATAAATTGATTCACCCCTTTGTACAAGCGGAAATATTCGTCAATATAGCGTTGGGCTTCATGGCGCGGGATATTCAGATCTTTTGCCAGACTGAATGCGCTAATACCGTAAATCACCGAGAAGTTGACGGTTTTAGCCTCACGGCGCATATTGGGCGTGATTTCAGCGGCAGGCAGGCCAAACAACTGCATGGCGGTTTTGGTGTGAATATCCTGATCTTCCTGATACGCCTTAACGAGTTCCGCATCGCCGGTCACATGCGCCAGAATGCGCAGCTCAATTTGCGAATAATCTGCGGAAAGCAGCACACAGCCGTGTTCCGGAATAAACGCCTGACGGATGCGACGGCCTTCTTCGGTGCGTATCGGAATATTTTGCAGATTCGGATCGCTGCTGCTCAAACGTCCGGTTGCAGTGACTGTCTGGTTATACGAAGTATGAATCCGGCCGGTTTTGGGGTCCATCTGTTTAGGCAAGGCGTCGCTGTAGGTAGATTTTAGTTTGGAGAGCTGCCGGTATTCCAGGATTTTTTCTGGCAATTCATAGCCGGCCCGCGCTAAATCCGTAAGTACATCAACATCGGTCGAATAACCGGTTTTGGTCTTTTTGCCGTGCGGCATCTGGAGTTTTTCAAACAGAATCGGCCCTAACTGTTTGGGGGAATTGATATTAAATTCCACGCCCGCGATCTGATAAATACGCTGTTCCATCCCGCGCATTTTTTCCGAGAGTTCGCTGGAAATGCGCTCTAACAGTGCGATATCCACTTTTACCCCATGTCGTTCCATGGCTGCCAGGACATCAATCAAGGGCAGTTCCACCTCTCGATAGAGTTGTCCAAGCTGTTGTTCCTGAATTTTCGGTCTCAGCACATTGGTCAGTTGTAAGGTAATATCCGCATCTTCGGCCGCATATTCAGTCACCCGCTCAACCGGAATCATATCAATCGTTGTTTGTTTGACCCCTTTTCCGACAACATCATGGTAGGTAATCGTCTGGTATTGAAGATATTCCTGCGCCAGATAATCCATGCCATGACTGCGTTTGGAGGGATCGAGCACATAGGAGGCAAGCATCGAATCAAATGCTGCACCTTGCAGATGAATGCCGTAGTGCGCCAACACAATAATGTCGTATTTGATATTTTGTCCGTATTTGGGCAGGGTTGCGTCTTCCAGAAGCGGTTTGAGGCGTTGAATGACCAGATCGAGGGGCAATTGTTTGGGCGCGCCGATATAGCGATGCCCGACCGGAATGTAATAGCCCTGATGAGGAATTGTTGCAACTGAAACACCAACTAATTCTGCTTTCATGGGCTGTTCGCTGGTCGTTTCCGTATCCACAGCAAATCCGCCGGATTGCTGCAGTTCTTCGATGACCTGCACGAGCTGCTCTTCTGTCAACACGGTCTGATATTGTTTAGGAATTGCGCGTGGCTGCTCTTCATCTGTGACCAGCGGAGGATACCCGAATTCTTCCGCAGGGATGAGTTCTCGAATGAACGAATAAAACTCCAAATCGTGAAAATAGGCTTTCAATTCCTGGTAATTCGGCGTGACATACCGAAGTTCTTCTAAATTCAACTCAATGGGCACATCGGTTTTGACGGTCGCCAAAAATTTACTTTGCAGCGCAGTCTCTTTGCCTTGTTTTAGACTTTCCTGGAGTTTTGGACTTTTGACGGCGTCCAGATGCTCGAGTACATGTTCAACCGAACCGAATTCCTCAAGCAGTTTACTGGCGGTTTTGGGGCCAATGCCCTGAATGCCAGGAATATTATCGCTGCTATCACCGACCAGTCCTAGAAAATCCTGCATCTGCGTCGGTGTAATCCCATATTTTTCTTTGACCTTTTCTGGGGTATACACGACTTTATGTCCCATGCGTTCGCTGAGTGTAACGATGTTTTCCGACACAAGCTGCAATAAATCTTTGTCCGAACTGACAATAACAGCCTTCATTCCTTGTTGTTCCGCTTTTTTGGCTAAGGTCGCCAGCACATCATCGGCTTCATAACCTTCCATTTCATAGATCGGGATATTCATAGCCTTGAGAAAAGCTTTGATCTTGGGAACTTGCTGGATCAGTTCATCCGGGGTGTCGGGACGATGTGCTTTATAGGCTTCAAAAAGTTCATGGCGAAAGGTGGGCGCTGCCAGATCAAAACTTACGCCCAGGTATTGCGGCGATTCGTCTTGTATTAATTTGATCAACATTCTAATAAATCCAAAAATGGCATTCGTTGGGAAGCCTTTTGAGGTAGACAACGATTGGATGGCGTAAAAGGCTTTATAGACTTGCGCCGTTCCGTCAATGAGATAAATTGTTGGTGTTGCGGTCATGCGAATTTCCTCTCTGTTGAAGGAAGATCTAATTCAATTCCCACTGTTCCCTTTGAGATGTTCTCTTCATCTCAACACTTCCGTGAGAGATTGACATAATAAAAACAACATCTTTTTCGTAAATACTTACCAATTAACGTAACTCGTGTCGCTTGTGAACGCGACACTGTAACACGAGATTATGTGTCAAACCTGCGATCAGCCTCCCAACGTCTCTCTCTAAAAAATCACTTTTATAATGAGCATCAAAGAAAGTCAATGCTTATTTTTAAAAACCTTAGGGTGATATGAAAACAAGCACAAGAAATTTCTTGCTAAAGTTGACCTGTTTGAGTATTGTTGGTTAGTAGCTATTGAACACACCGTTCCGTCCGACAGACCTGCCTGGGACAGATAGACTTGTTGGACGAAAAGCGCACGTTACCGTCACTGTTTTTTGGTGAACAAGGCTGCTCACCGGGACTGAACTATGCCGCCTGATTCCCTGCAGAATAAAGAAAAGAGACATTATGCACACCTGGAAAACCACACTGATCATTTGTTGGGTCGCTCAATTTTTTTCAATTATGGGCTTTTCGTTTGCTATTCCTTTTGCTCCTTTTTATTTACAGGATCTTGGCGTGACTGATCCGTCGAATCTGCGCTTGTGGTCCGGGTTGTTTGCGTCGGCTGCCGGGTTATCTATGGCCATTGTGACACCTTTTTGGGGCTATCTGGCTGACCGGGTCGGTAAAAAACCCATGACTCTGCGGGCCAGCCTGGGAGGAACCATCACCCTGATGGGGATGGGATTAGCCCAATCGCCGGAGACGCTTCTGGTGTTTCGAATTATTCAGGGACTTTTTACCGGTACAGTAACCGCGTATCTGACGCTGGTGGTGTCTGAAACGCCAAAAGAACGGATGGGATTTGCGGTTGGTATGATGAACTCGGCTGTGTTTATGGGAAATTCGATTTCTCCGCTGCTTGGAGGCCTGTTTGCCGATCTCTTTGGATTCCGCGCCAGCTTTTTCGTGGCTTCGGGGTTATTACTCGCCTCCTTTTTGCTGAGCATGTTCTTTGTGCGAGAAGATTTCACACCGAAAGCGTCCGTCAAATTTTCATTTTTTGCTGACCTCAGAAAAATCTTACTCCATGCCGGGGTTTTCCCAATTGTGGGGATGATTTTTTTGTACGGGATGTCACGCACGCTTGATCGTCCGGTTCTGCCCTTATTGGTGCAGGAGATGGTGTCTACACAATCAGACGGACACCTTGGTCTGGCGACGCAAGCCGGCCTGGTTACCTCAGCGGCAGGATTTGCCGTTGTGCTGGCCGGACTGATGATCGGAACATTGGCTGACCGGGGGCGTTCATTGAAAATTGGTGTGATTTGCGCCTTTTGTGCGATCGGGTTGAGCTTCTGTATGGTGTTTGTAAGCCGCGTCTGGCAATTGACAGTGCTCTATTTCGGGTCAGCCTTTTTTATCGGCGGAATTGACCCAATCCTCAAGGTGATTCTGGCGCGGATTGTGCCTGCGGAACAACGCGGTTCAGCCTTTGGGCTGATTGGCAGCGCGCGATCGCTTGGCTGGTTTGCCGGGGCTTTTAGCGGGGGAATATTAGCTGTCTTGCTGGGATTGCGTTCGGTGTTTGTCATGATTGCCGGACTGTTTGCCATAATTGCCGCATTATTAGCGCTATTAGGACGAGGAAAAGACTACTAAAACCTCGAGGACCATGTACAAAGTAGGATACATGGAGAGTAATTTCTGTCATTTTTCTTTTGACAACCTCGAAAAAGTTGTTAGACTTTTCGCCTGATGGACCTGAACAGAATTCATCAGGCCTATGCACATTGTAAAACCATCTGCAAAGCACGTGTGATTATGGAATTTTCGCTCCAAACGCACTTGTTGGGGAGCCTGAATAAGGAACACGACCATGAATCTGAAGGTAAAACTCTTAGTCGCCTTTTTGGCTGTGAGTCTCCCACCATTAGCCCTCATCGCCTGGATAGCTGTCGATCATTCCAGTTCGGCGTTAACTGAACAAGCCTTTGCGCAATTAGAAAGTATTCGAGAAATCAAAAAGACGCTCATTGAGCAACTTTTCTCTGAATGGCGCGGAAATATGGATATGCTCCTTGATAGCGTGATTTCCCTGAAACAAGCAGCAATTGATAAAATGACAATTGTTCAGGAAGTGAAAAAAGCCCAGATCGAAGAATACTTTCAACAAGGGATTACTACTATTACCACCCTGGCGAATAATGCGAGCCTGGCAAAAGCTGTGGGAGATTTTGCCATGATTGTTCACAAAGATGGCAAGATTGATGAAATGCTGTATGATTCCACAGAGAAAATTAAATACCAGGATAACTTAGTCCAGTTTAAGGAGAATGGCGGCTATGACGATCTGCTGCTCATCAGCAAAGATGGCGTGGTAGTCTATACCGTCAATCGGCAAGCGGATTTGGGGCAAGATCTGAGTGCGGAAGAGCATAGAGATCATCCATTAAGCCGATGTTTTTATAACGCTCTTGAAGGCGTTACGGTGCAAGACCTGGAACCCTACGCACCGAATGAGAATGAATTGCGAGGATTTTTTGCCGCTCCTATTCTAAAGGGGAAACTGTTTCTCGGTGTCGTGGCCGTGAAATTTACCAAAGATCCATTGAACAGAATTGTCCAGCGACGAAAAGGTATGGGCAGCACCGGAGAGACATACCTGGTTGGCAAGTGTCATGACGAGATCAGGTATCGCAGCGATCAAGTGGTGAAATCGGGTACTATTGACGACCTTGTCGCAGAAATCGCCGCAAAAAAGGCATTATCACGGGAAACGGGCACCTTATTGAATATTGATCTGACTGATACTCTTGAAATCGTGTGCTACGATCCTCTGGAAATTCCCGGATTACAATGGGGCATGATAACAACCATTGCGGTAGAAGAAGCTATTGCCCCAAAAGTGGACGGGAAAGCCAGTGATTATTTTGCCAGGTTTATCAGGGAATACGGGTATAGTGATGTGTTTGTGATCCACCCGTCGGGCATGATTTTCTATTCTGTCACCCACAAATCCGATTACCATACCAACCTGAACACCGGCTTATATGCCGATACTGGCCTGGGAATTGCTTTTCGTCGGTCACTGAAATCAAAATCTTTTCATTTTGCCGACTTTCAACCATATCCTCCTTCCGATAATGCTCCTGCTGCTTTTATGACAGTGCCTATTATGTCTGATAAGGACGAAGTGGGTTTGGTGGTAGCTGTTCAAATTCCGATAGATGTTATTAACCGCGCCATGCAGAAACGATCTGGTATGGGGAATACCGGTGAAACTTATCTGGTTGGGCAAGACCGACGCATGCGATCAGATTTAACAGCTCTTTTGGCTCGCAATCCGGGCGTTACTACCCCTCAAAAGAATCAAATTCGCACGGTGGCGATTGAACAGGCTTTTGCCGGTGAAACAGGGAACATGATTATCACGGATTATGCCGGCAAGGAGGTGTTATCGGCCTATACCCCTCTTTATGTCTGGGATACCTCCTGGGCCTTGATCGCGGAAATTGAAACTTCAGAAGCCTTTGCTCCGGTAAATAAGCTTATCAGGTTCATGTTTGTGATCAGCGTTATTTCCTGTCTCCTGATTGTGATCATTTCTTTTATTATCGCCGGATATATTATCACTCCTGTTCGACAGGTCGTCTTGTTTATCAAAAATATGGCGAATGGCGATTTTTCCCGTTCGCTTGCTGGAAAAGACGCCGAGCGAAAAGATGAAATCGGAACGCTTGCCACGGCCATGATGAATATGCAAACCCGAATCCGGGAAGTGGTGGCCCAGGTCAAACAGGTCGCTCAGGATGTTGCGACAGGCAGCGTTCAATTACGTGCAAACTCTGCAAATATGACAGAAGGAGCATCTCAGCAGGCTTCGGCCGTTGAGCAAATATCGTCATCAGTCCAAGAGATTGGAATTGCCAGCAAGCAAAATGCTGAGAACGCTTTTTATACTGAAAAGATTGCGCAGGAAACCAACCAGAATACCGGGGAGAGCCAGGAGATCGTAAATGAAACGGTCAAAGCCATGGCAGACATTGCGAAAAAAATTCGAGTGATTGAACGGATTGCGGGACAGACGCGGCTTTTATCCTTAAATGCGACAATAGAAGCCAGCCGCGCTCAGGATCATGGCAAGGCATTTGCGGTTGTGGCCCAGGAAGTGCGCCGCTTGTCAGATACAACGCAAAAATCCGCAGAAGAGATTATCAGCCTGGTAAATTCAAGTCTATCCGTGTCAGAGCAAGCCAGGGGCATGTTAGCGCGTTTAGTCCCGCTCGTTGAGGAAACCACGGAATTAGTCCGAGAAATCAGGGCAGCAAGTGAGGAACAGCGAAGCGAAGTGAACCTGGTCAATCAGGGAGTGCTCCAGCTTGATCAAGTCGCGCAGCAAAATGTCAGTATGGCTCAAGTGCTTGCTGCAACCGCTGAGAATCTTGCAGAGCAGGCGCAGCGCCTTCAAGACATGGTTGCGTTTTTTCAAATCGAAACGTCTGATGAAACAGAGGATCGAGACGAACATCCCGACTGTGTATAACGCGACAAGACGCTCAGAACGCTTGTGCCCAAAACGAGTTCAGCGCCTCTGCGTCGCTGCGTGAGAGTATCATCGTTGACTTCATAAATATATCATTAGCTCAGTTCCATGTGTGGTTGTTAGTACAGAGTTGCGGAAATAAATATATATGAGGCGCGGCGGAGAAACCAGGTTTTTTTCTAAAAACCTGGTTTCTCGTGTAGAGTTATTTCTGAAATTATGTACTAGAATCTTTTGATGGAGAAAGAGGTGATGAATAAACAGCGGCGTTGTGAAAAGCAGAAGATATAAGGCCACAGGTGATTCAATATAATTCAGGGCGGCATAAATATACGGATGGATTGTCGGAACATTGGCGTTGATATAAGTACGCAGGACATTCGCTAAAACCAGCACGGTAAATGGCGTGTAAAAGTAGAGATATACCGTAATACCCGTTCGTGTGTTTTGGCAAAGAGGACGGCTGCAATCCCGAAGGAAACAATCCCAATTGAAAACGTAATGAAATAATACAACAGAGTCCAATGCGTCATGACTGCCAATGCTATCCTTTCACAATTCTTGCGTTTGTGACAAGCGCTCTCATTTTTTTAGAGTACACGTCATTACACCCGTCAGAGAACCTACTTATCAAGACAAATTCTTTTCTTCCTGCTTCTCAGGAGATTGGATTCTTTTGGTCTGTGACGCATCTCTGACATTCCTTGACATACCAGGAATAGCGTGCAGTACACGCAGCACACATCCATTTGGCTTTCTGGACGACGAGCCATTGTTCTGCCCCCATCGTTTTTAACGCCTTCAGGTTTTCGATCGATTCAGCATGGTGTGGGATGCCATCGTGATTGAATTTCAGGAGTTTTTCACAGGGGAATTCGTTGCACAAACTACAGTATTCAATGCGCCTTTCGATGGCACAATCTCGGATCGCACACTGCCCACAGCGGTTTTCTAAGCGACAGCCAGGACACCATTCCAGCGGAGCATTTTTCAAATACTCATACTTAGCTGGCATTCTCATGAGATGTTCTCGATTCTGTTCTTCAAAGGCCACTTTAAAACTGCACGCGCCACAATACAGACCACAGTAGGCGATCAATTCATGTGACATCTCTTCTACTCCTTTAGGGTTTCAACTGTCTCGGAAATTCAGGTATCTCCGACGGTTTCATTTCATCTATTGCGCAAATTGTTATTGAGCGATGATCTTTTGAAATAGTGTTCTCAGTTATTTCTAAAAGTCTTCATAATTAAGGCCTTCTGGACAAAAGATGATTTTTAAACTCATAAGTTTTTGCCTTTCGGGAATCTATTCATGCCACATAACTCCTTATCAGGCGTCGTTTTTGTGACGCACTTCTCGACAGTGAACGCATCCTCAACGTGAAGGCAACTAACATTAACTGATGATTTTGCGAAGCAGGTCAAGGAAAATCTTGCTGATTCGGGATCTTGCCTCTTTATCGTTCTCCTATGTTCGGACGCACTTTCAGTCCGATTTCTTTACGGATAGAGACTGCGCCCGGTTTTGCGCCGGGCGGTTTACTGACATAGCGCGCCTGGGTGCAGGAAACCGCCACGACTCCGCCATTGCGAGCTTTGCTATGGTAAGCCGCAATCGCCGCCGCCCGTTTTAGAATGTCTCGACTTGGTTCCTCGCCTTTTTTCGACCGTAAAATCACATGGCTGCCCGGCATTCCGCGCACGTGAAACCACCAGTCGTCCGGTTTAGCGATTTTCAAGCTCAAACGGTCATTATCCGCATCCGTTTTTCCGGCCAGCACGATCCAATCGCCCGGCAACATATATTCAAATACTTCGGGCATCATATTTTTCTTAGTGATATTCTCGAAAGCAAAGGATTGAATTGAAACATTATCTCCTTGTAAATCCACCCTCCGGATCTGTCAATAGAAACTCTGTAAGAAAGGATTTTGGAAAAAATCTATTTGACAGAAAATCTATTCGGAAAAATGAGGAACAACATGAACGTTTTTTTGACAAACCTTGATAAAGTGCAATTAATGTGTATTTTCATCAGCAGTTTTCTGATTTCCCGGATGCTGATCGTGGCCAAAATTCCGGAACGGCTGGTGCTCTATCTAATCGGGAAAAAACATTTGCCGATCAGCGCAATTATTTTTTATGTGATTTTCGCCTCAGCCCTGCTCTCATTTTTTATTCCCAATGTGATCACGGTTTTGACCATGCTGCCGATGATTAAAATTTTGCGTCGCACATTTGAAGAATCCCTGCCGCATCGGTATAAAGCCCTGGAAACAATCTTTCCGCTATCCATTATCTACGGTGCGAATATCGGTGGGATGGGATCAATTACCGGTACGCCGGCCAATGGAATTATGGTGTTGTACGCAACATTTCACAATCTGCCAGGCCTGGAATATTTGAACTTTCAATACTGGCTGGTGTGGGGTGTTCCGCTTGTGTTTGCGTTTATTCTCACAGCCTGGTTTGTGTTGAACGCGGCGTTTCGACTATGGACATATCAAAATGAACAGGTACAGGTGACATTTCCTGAAAATCAGGCCTTTCATCCCTTACAACGCACCGCTGCCCGGCTGACGATCTTAACCTTTCTGTTGTTTGTTCTGCTCTCGGTGCTGATGAAAACGTCTGAAGCAAAATTGGGTATACTGCTCATTTCAGTGTTTTTGACACTCTTATTGATCACTGTGTTATTTCTGGTTCCCTTGAAGGGCGATCATGGTGAAAGATCAGGACGTTTGCTGAATATTCGCGATTGTTACAGCAATCTTCCCTGGCGCGGTTTGGCGTTTGTGGGCATTATTATCGCGATTCTCGGCCTTGGTGCGCTTTTGAACCTGGAAGACATGATTACACGATTTCTTGAGCGAATGGTACGCGTGAATATCCCCGGCGCTTTGTTCTATCCGCTTATTGCGCTGTTGACCTCGTTTTGCACTGAAATTTTCAGCAATACGGTGGTGCAGGTAGCAATGTTCAGTGTGGTCGCATCGTTGCCAGGCGATCCTGATCTGACCACATTTTGTGCGTTTCTGATCATCACTCTATCCTGTACTAATGCCTTTATGACACCGATTGCGACCGGCGTCAATGGCCTGGCGTTTGGCGAAATGAAAGGAATTTCGTTCTCAACGATGCTGATTGCTGGTTTATTTATGAAATTATTGGGCGTGGTCATTATCGCCTTTGGCGCGCCGCTCCTTTTAGGATGGGTTCTGCCGTAGAGGTTTGTCGTTCTCGTTTGAACGAGTTTTTCCGTTTCCTGTGGGAAGGAGGATTTCCAAACAGCGGGCATAAAAAAATGCCGAAGGGGGGACTCGAACCCCCACGGGCGGCAGCCCACTACCCCCTCAAGATAGCGTGTCTACCAGTTCCACCACTTCGGCTTGTCTCTTGACGACATGCACATTAAAAAAAGCCATTATTCATGTCAATAAAAAAATTGCGGACTTTGCGGTTTTTTGTGAAAATCCTTTTTTCTGATGATCTTCAAGGTAAAACTTGACATTTCCTGCCCGGGCAGAAAATCTTTTATCTAAGACGTATCAAATAAAAAGGTGTTGTTGATATGTAACGAAAAATAATTTTCTTCTACAAATAGAGAGAAAAGACATGTTTATCTAAACAAAATACCATGAGGGGTTTATTGAGATCCGGCATACAAAGAACCCAGAGTTGCGTAAATAAGTCCACACTACCTCCATTTATTCCGGAGGAACGCTTGAAAATAGCTTATAGTTTCAACAGCGAGGCACAGATTAGGTAACCAGGGATCAGAAATTATCTTATGTTGATTGTCTTCAAAAAAATCTTGTTGTTCACTGTTCTCACACTTATTGTGCTGCTGATTGCGGCTACACTCGTGTATCGAAGTTTTTTTGCCCCAAAAGTTGATCTCTATCTGATGCAGACACTTCAGCGCATGCTTGAGCAGCAATTACAGCGCGAAGTCTCGATTGAAAGTGTCCACCTCAGTTTTCCGAATCCGAAAATTATAATCAATAATATCGCGATTGCGCGAGAAAAACTCTTATCTGAAGGGACTCTCATCGCTGCTCGATCTGCACAAGCCAGAGTGCTGCTGAGAAGCCTGCTCTCAAAATATATTTTATTTGACAAGATTATTCTGGATTCTCCCTCTGTCTGGATTGAATTTGACGAACAGGGGCGTTCGAATTTACCATCTTTCACGACTGAAAAAGAAGAAAAATCCCCTTCTCGTTTTCGCCCTGAGCGACTGGTGAATCGCTTATCGTTTCCGCATATTCAACTGATTGATGCCCAGGTGTATTTTGCTCATCGGCAAATTCCGTTGACAGTTTCGCTTGAACGTCTGAATACCACGGTTTCACTTGCTCTGGAAGGATTTCGCGTTCAGGGGAGCATTCGGTTGGAAGGCGGGGAAATCCAGTATCAGGATCGCGAGAAAATCACAACAGCTTTTTCAGGAAACCTGGATTTCTATGAGAATACCCTGTCGTTTTCCTCTTTCCGGTTGCAAGCCGGGAGTTCGGAACTAACCCTTGATGGCACAATAACCAACCTCAGCCAGCCAGACCTGGATCTGTCGGTATTGGCGGACCTGTCCCTCGATGAAATCGATCGTTTTGCTCGGATCGATCAAAATTTGAGTGGCAGAGTCATTTTTCAGGGCACAGTCACAGGCATGATTTCCGATATGCAGGCAAGCGGGCATCTCAGATGCGAACAGGGAACAGCCTGGAAATTCGCGTTTGAACATCTCAGCACGGATTTGCATTATCAGGATATGCAGGTGGATCTTGCCAATCTGTCGGTTGAGGTGTGGGAGGGGCATGTGGCTGGTAATGCTGCCCTCTCTTTTGCCGGTCCGCCGCAATATACTGCCAAGGCTACACTCAGTGACGTTAATATGGCGTATGTCAATACATTATTGGACGAAGCCTTGGAGTTGGCTGGCCTCTTGAATGGGGTTGCAGATGTCCGCTCTGACAGTTGGGATTTTGCAGATTTACTGCTCCAGAGTACTGTTGAATTGCGCACGGCTGAAGCTTACGGTGTCAACGTGCCTGAGCTGACCGCCCAGGTGTCGATCCAACGTAAAACACTGTCTATCAAAAATCTTGAGGCACAGGTATTTCAAGGAAGCGTGAAGGGCGAAGGTTCGCTCGAACTTTTTGAGGATTTTCTGTACCAGACCAGGCTTGATGTCGTCAGACTTGACCTTGAATCAATGATGGCACTGATTCCTGAACCACCGGATGTAGCCGGACAGGTAAGCGGAACCCTTGCAGCGCAAGGCTCGCATTTTGATTTGCCACATTTGACTCTCAATGCTGATCTCAATCTTGCGAATTTGGATGCCTACGATATTCAATCCGGAGCAATGAAGGTCAAAGCGCGCATTCAGAAGCAGATGCTCTCAATTGAATCGCTGTCCGCTCAATTATTCGGAGGAAATGTGTCTGGTTCTGGAAAACTTGTCTTAGCTGGAACCGCAACGCCTGTCTTTGAGACGAGCCTGGCCTTGCAAGACATCTCTGTTCAGAACGTGATGCAGCAATTTGTTGTTCAGGGTGCCGAGTTTGGCATTGATCTACGCGGCAGCATTTCCGGGAAGGTGCAAGGTTCAGGAAATTCCTTTCACCTCCGTGATATTCGCGCTGAGGTTGCCTTAGCAGGTACCGGAGATATTCTGGTTGCGGCGAACCCGCAGCAGGCAGCCATTCCATTTCGCCTGGACTTAGAGACTGCGCTCAACGCTGGAACCCTTGCCTTGACCACGCTGTCAGTTGATTCTGCCGCGTTGCAATTGACAACTCACGGCACGCTTAAAGTGCTCGAACCGGAATTCGATCTGGCTTATCAGGTTGCGTCGGAAAGCGTTGAAACCGTTTTGAAGCAGGTGATGCTCTTTCTGCCCGGATTGGATGAAACATCGCCGTTAGCGCAGTTTCGCGGAAAGATCGAGCAGCTTCAGGGGGCTATTCACGGCCCTCTCGATGATTTGACGATTCAGGCGCAAGCACAGCTGAAAAAGGCGGATTTAGTCTGGATGAAAGCTGATACGCTGAACACTGAGGTCAATTACCAGGGGACGATGCTCGCGATCTCAGACTTGCAAGCAGCTTATAACACGGCGAAAATCAGCGTTAGTGGAACGGTTGATTTGGCGAATCCGTCCGACCCTCAGTTTCACCTGCCGGTCGTATTGCAAACCGGAACGGTGGCCGATTATCTGG
Source organism: Candidatus Vecturithrix sp. (assembly GCA_040772385.1). Taxonomy (GTDB): domain Bacteria; phylum Moduliflexota; class Moduliflexia; order Moduliflexales; family Moduliflexaceae; genus Vecturithrix. Next base: position 3,749,230 of record JAXGYF010000001.1, read on the forward strand.
CAATGGTGAAACAGGATCTGCCCATTAGCGGACAATTACAGCGGATCGAGACGCTTGTCGCCGGACCTGTCAGCAATCTTAAGACTGCTCTCACACTTCAAGTGATGGAAGGCAAAGCCTGGGAACAAAGTTTTGATGCGTTAAGCGGCGACGTTCAGCTTGTGGAAAATCGCATCAGTATATCTTCCTTGAAACTTAAAAAGAATGGCGGAACGATCACGGCGAACGGTTTCTTTGGTTTCGATATGGCCTTCCAGGCGCAGCTTTCCGGATCGAATCTGGATTTACACGATATTGACGCGCTGACAACAGTGGCAATTCAATACGAAGGCAAAGTAGATCTGACTGCGCAGGTTGAAGGGACGCTACAAGATCCTCGCGGCAGCGCTGGTATTGTGTTGAAAGACTTGAGTTACAACCAGAATCCAATTGAAAATGTGACCTGTGATGTTTCCATCCAAGATCAACACTTACGCGCGCAACTGACAACCTTTCGCCAAAAATTTATTGCGGCGTTTGACCTGGCGCTGACGCCGGATTTAGACTATCAGGCGGAGCTTACGATGGACGACGCGGCTATTGAACAGATTCTTGCCATCGTCACGGAACTTGAGGGGATCAAAGGAAGTATTACAGGGAAAATCACCTCGGTCGGGAGTCTGAGTAACCTGAATGTGCTTTCGGCCTCAGTCAAGCTCAGCACGTTAGATCTCGATATCTTCGGTCAGAAACTCAGGAATGCATACCCTGTAGACCTGACAGTCACACAGCAAGAATTAACCGTGAATTCTCTGGAACTTCAAGGTGAAGAGTTAGGGTTATTTGCCAAAGGCTTTTTGGATTTTCAGGGGAAATATGATCTTGATCTGGATGGGATTCTCGATTTACGTCCTCTTGGTGCATTTTTACCAAAAGATCTTGGCATGACCTCACTTTCAGGACAGGCGCAGATGATCTGCAATGTGCAAGGCACATTTGAAAATCCGACGATAGAGGGGATTGTGGAAATCCATCGGGGACGAGTGGAACTCGCCGCATATCCCGATCCGGTCACGGATATTCAAGGGAAATTGGCTTTTACAAAAGAGGCGATTGAAATTGTTGGCGTCACAGGCAGAGTGAGTCGAGGAACATTTACAACGTATGGCAAAATTGCGTATTCAGGTTTCATGCCGGAAGATATGATGATTGAAGTTGAAGGGAAAGAATTCACAGTGCAAAATCTGGTTCCCGGACTAAAACTTGTTGTGTCGCCGCATGTGAGGATTAGCGGAGATCTTACCCGGCAAAAGCTAATCGGTGAGGTGGTGGTTCACGAAGCCTTATATACTCAGGATGTTGATTTTCAGGGGATGTTGTTTGATAAAAGCCGCAATATTGTTCTTACTTCTGCTGAGGGGCAGACCGGAAATGGACAATTGGCATTGGACCTCGTTATTAAAGCGCCTCAAAATATCAAAGTCAAAAATAAGCTGGCGGATTTAGATGTGCGGGCGAATCTGCGTGTTCTGGGGACGACCGTGAAACCTCAACTTGAAGGTCGAGTTGAAGTGTTACAAGGAAAAGTCATTTTTGGTGATGTGAAATACACAATTCTCTCCGGCGTCTTCGATTTTCTCGATCCACTCAAAATTAATCCTGATATCAATCTTCAGGCCGAAACCGTGGTGCAAACGTATGATATCAAATTAGGGGTTCAGGGGAATCTGGAACAATTTTCACTGAGCATGAGTTCTGAACCACCGCTTACTGACGCAGAAATTGCGCGACTGCTGACCTCTGGTTACGGCAATGGCTCGAATGGCTATAACATTGTGACCAAACCGTTACAAACACTTGTGGAAGGCCGGATCGAAAAGGCGGTCAGACTGGATCGATTGACGGTGAACGTCGATCCTTTACTCTCCAATTCCGGGAGTTCAGAAACTACGCCAACCGTGACAATGGCGAAACGCTTATTTCAAGACCTGATGCTTACATTTACCACCTCCGTCGGCGGTTCCCAAAAAACCCAGATTGTTGAAGTGGAATATGAACTCTCGGACAATATGTCAATAACAGCCAGGCGGAACGAAACAGGCGAATTTGAAACAAATTTTACGTTTAAATTCAAATTAAAATAATGGCATTCAAAAAAACGGAAGCAGTGGTAATTAAGGCGATTAATGTACGCGAAGCCGATAAAATTCTCACTTTCTTTTCACGTGAATATGGGAAAATTCAAGGCGTTGCCAGGGGTGTGCGCAAAATTCGGACAAAGTACAGCGGAAAATTGGAACTTTTCAATCGGGTGGAGGTTATCTTCTTTCAAAAGATTGAGCCGCTGCAAAGCGGAGGATTTCCTGAAAAACCGTCGCTATTAGGAGTAACGCAAGTCGATTCGGTGGAAACGTTTCCTCAATTCCAATCCGATTTCCACCGCATGATCGGCGCATCGTATATTGCTGAATTGTTGAACCGCCTGTTTGAAGACTATGACGATTCCCATAAAGCCGTCTATACGCTGGTCTGCCAGACATTTCGAGCCTTAGCGACTCTTGATCGGATTCAGAATATCCTGCCTGCCTTTGAACTGAAACTCCTGGCGCATTTAGGATATGCTCCGGTATTTAATGAATGTACCGTTTGTCAACGCCCTCGAACGCAAACGATTTCTGAATCAAGTTCAGCGGAGCAGTTACTGGGGTTCAATTTTGCGACTGGCGGTGTGCTGTGCCCCCGTTGTAAAGCAATTAAAAAAGGTACCTTTGCTGTCAGCTCCTCTGCGCTTAACGTAATGCAGCAACTAATGGAGACAGCGATTGTGTATATTGAACATATTCCCCTGACGCCAGAGCTTCATCAAGAAGTAAAACCCCTGCTCAGCGGGTATCTGCAATACCATCTGGGCGTTTCCTTAAAAACCGACACCTTTGTGCAAAAATTGCGTTCTGCCCATTTTTCAACTGGCATCTGAATGTTCATGTTCGGGTTTTTTCCTAAGAGCCTGGTTTCTTTGTCGTGCCTCATGTATAATTACGAAATTCTGGAGCGGTTTTTTGCGGGCAGGAATTCGGAACCCAACCCTGGCAATTGGCCCGTATGTTCAAAACCACCAGCCACGCCTTCTAAACAAAACCTCAAAATATCATAGCTGTTGCTAAAATTTCTCTGGACAATGGTTTTTACTCCTGTCATTTTGGAAAAAGTGATCAACAGGATAAAATCGTTTTCTTTTCGCATATCGGCGAATGCGACATGAGTGTCTATCATGACAAAACATCGAAAATATCAGGATATGGCTGGAATACTGATTGTTGATGATCAGATTGGAAATTTACGGTTATTATCAAATATCTTACAGCAAGAAGGTTACCATACTCGACCAGTACGCGATGGAGAGACCGCTTTACTGTCAGTGCATGCCGATCCGCCGGACCTGATTCTTCTGGATATTATGATGCCGGAATTAGACGGTTACACTGTGTGCCAGGCGTTAAAAGCGGAGGTGTGTACCCGCGATATTCCGGTGATTTTTATGAGTGCGCTGAATGAAATGTTTGATAAAGTTAAAGCCTTTGAGGTTGGCGGCGTAGATTATATCACTAAGCCATTTCAAGTTGGCGAAGTGGTTGCCCGTGTGAAGACCCACTTGACAAACCGTAGATTGCAGCAGCAGCTTGAGGCGCAAAATAAACGTTTGCAAGAGGGCATTCTGGCCCATGAACACACAATGAGTATTTTGCAGCAGCGGAACCAGGAACTCGCGTTGCTGCACCGTATAAGTCAGCTTTTCAATTCCACCTTAGACTGGAATCAGGTGTTAAAAACGATCCTGAGGGAAATGCGGCAATTGCTTGATATCACGGCTACCTCTTTTTGGCTGTATCTTCCTGAAACGGACAAGCTTGTTTGCCAACAGGCAGTTGGGCCAGGCAGCGACACCCTGGTTGGCTGGCAATTAACTATGGGACAAGGGGTTGTCGGACAAACCGCGCAGACCGGCACAACTATGATCGTCGCAGATACCCGTATGACTCCTCATCATTATAAAGAGGTCGATCAAAAGACCGGCATCGAAATTCGCTCGATTCTCAATTTTCCCTTTCACACCACGGGAACAGTCATGGGGGTTTTGTGTCTGGTAGATACAACAACGGATCGGTTTACTGAAAAAGATTTACACTTTGTTGAACCGATTGCAACTGCGGCCGCGAATGCGATTGAACATGCCCGGCTCTATAGTCTGGCGCAGCAAGAAATTGCCGAACGCGCCCGGGCAGAAGCCGACTTATTAGACGCACACCATGAATTACAAGCAACGCTGGAACATCTGCAAACAATGCAAACCCAGCTCTTACAATCAGAACGCATGGCGGCTATCGGACAACTAGTCTCTGGTATTGCGCATGAACTGAACACTCCGGCCGCTGCTATTATGAGCGCGATTAAAGAACTTGATCGCCTGACAGCCAGGCTTCCGCAGCAGCTCCAGTACACGCTGCTCCGGATCTCCGATGATCTGCGGGAACAATATCTTCAGGCGTATCAACATGTGCTCACCCTCCGGCAGCCCAATGTGTCAACCATCGAACGACGGACACGCGCCAGAAATATGCAGCACTTGTTGGCAGAGCATGGGGTTGAGGTCACGTATAATTTTTGTACTCAACTCGTTATGGCCGGTTTTTCTGCAACGGATTTGAACGAGTTTCTCCCGCTGTTTATCGGGGTACAGCGTGATGATATACAGCAATCGCTTGTGGGAAGCGGAATGAGTCAGATGCATATTAATAATATTACCTCCTCAATCCAACAAATCGTGCAACTTGTTCACACGCTCAAACAATTTTCCAGGGTCGAGCAAAGTGAACTTGTTGATACACGCTTGCAGGATGATCTGGAACATACGCTCCTGATTTTGCGTAATCGCTTGCACGATATTCTCGTACACACCCAATACGATGATATCCCTCTTTTGACTTGCTACGCTTCCCAGTTAAATCAGGTGTGGGCGCAGCTCCTGCTTAATGCGATTCAGGCCATGAATGAGCAGGGAACTTTGTTTATCCGCCTGAAACGCCTTGAAGAACACTGTATTGCCGTGGAGATTGAAGATAATGGTCCTGGCATTCCGCCAGACATTCTTCCGCATATATTTAACCCGTATTTCACGACGAAAAGTCGCCAGGATAAAAATATCGGAATGGGCTTAACCATTTGCCAACAGATTATTGAACAGCATCAGGGGCGTATCGAGGTCGTATCAGCGATGCCGGGTCATACCTGTTTTCGGGTGATATTACCAATTGCTCAGGCACCGCAGATATAATAATTGATGGCTGAAAATCGCCGAGAGGATCTATAGAAGGACAAAAGTCAGCTTGTGCGTAAAAGCCTGCTTTTGCTCCCTTTACAGAGGTATTTGTGATAAGGTACGGATACCGACAGTACAGCAATCTATGAAGAGATATATTAGTATTTTTGTCAAAAGAGTTATTGTCATTATTCCTCTATTTACTCTATATTGGTTCTTCTTTTTGTGTTCAGTGATTCAGGCTGAACAATCTGAGATGAAATTCGATCATGTATTGAATTTAGGGGCACGTCAAACCCAGGTTACGTTGCAAGATCAGGAAGGATTTCTGTGGTTCGGCAGTGACGGTGGGGGCTTGTTCCGTTATGATGGCTATGAACTCAAACGCTATGGCAGCGGAGCGGATTTACTTTCAAATGGCATCGTCTATGGCCTTGTTGAAGACGCGCATGATCCTTCCGTTTTCTGGATTGGTACGAAAGAGGGATTGAACCGCTTTGATCGCACAACAGAGACATTTACCTATTATAAACATGACCCTGGCAATCCGGCCAGTTTGAGTAATAACGCTATTAACGATCTGCTATTGGATGGACGCGATCCAAATGTGCTTTGGATTGGCACTGAGGGGGGACTGAATAAATTTGATATCCGTACAGGACAATTTACTTCTTATCAACCCGATCCACGGGATGAACAGAGCCTCAGTCATAATGCGGTCTGGAGACTTGTTCTAGACGCAGAAGACCCGGCCATCCTCTGGTTAGGCACCTGGGGCGGTGGATTGAACAAATTTGATACACGTACGGAACGCTTTACTGTCTATCGCCATAATCCTGAAGACGCGACCAGCCTCGGAGCAGCCAATAATATTGTTGTTGCCCTCGCTCAGGATAAGGACAATCCTGACTTGCTCTGGGTCGGTTTACAAGAGGGGCTGGATAGATTTGAGAAACAGACGGCAGTTTTTACCCATTACCGCCATAATCCGCACAATTCAAAAAGCCTTCCGCAAGGAGCGATCGCGTTAATCTATGATGACGGTCACGGACGGCTCTGGTTAGGAGGGTGGGAAGATGATCATGGCCTGACCCTTTTTGATAAACAGACAGACGCCTGCGTGAATTATCGCCAACATCCGCATGACCCCCGCAGCCTCAGCGATAATGTGGTCATTGATGTTTACGAAGATCGCAGCGGGATTTTTTGGATTAGTATGAGTTCAGGGAAGGTTGATAAATACGATCCCTGGAATCAGAATTTCACGACCTATCAACAGGATCCGCAAAACCCGAACAGCTTGAGTCATAATACTGTTACGGCGATCTATGAAGATCGTCAAGGAATCCTCTGGTTAGGCACTTTAACCGGTTTGAATCGCTTTGATCCGGCCACTGAAACTTTTACCCGATATACCTGCCGGCCGAAAGACCCTGATTCCCTTGATAGTAATCGTATTCAGGCTCTTTTTGAGGATCGGGCCGGCCGGTTCTGGGTTTCCTTTTTTCCCGGCCCGCTTATCGAATTTGACAGGCGGACGGAGAAGGTTATTCGCCGCTATACCGGGGCTGAAATGTTTACCCGCATCATCGCAGATCCTGATGATCCTGACATACTTTGGCTTGGCGTCCGCCCACAAGGATTAGCCCGGTTGCATGTCCCCACAGATACCTTAACATTTTACGCTCCTTCTGACCGAGATCCGTTTAACACTGGGTTTATTTATGAGATTCTCCACGATCACTCCAGTGACGTGTTCTGGACTGGCGGTTGGGAAGGGGGAGGATTACGCAAATTTGAGAAACACACGCATATATTTACCACCTATAGCGCAAATCCTCACGACCCAAGGAGCCTTCCAACCGATTCTATTGCGGCCTTATACCAGGATTCGATAGGAAGGCTCTGGATTGGCACTTTAGGTGGAGGTGTGTGTCAATTTCAAAAAACAACGGAATCTTTTACTTGTTATGCCGCCGAACATGGCGTTCCAACAAATATCAATAGTATTTTGGAAGATCACGAGGCGAATTTATGGCTCGGCACAGATCAGGGAATCATCAAATTCAACCCAACCACCAGGGCTGTCGAAAAACGTTATGAACAACACGATGGCCTTCAAGGTGATATTTTTTTTCGAGCCAGTGCCTGCAAGACGCGCGACGGAAAATTATGGTTCGGCGGAACGAATGGTATGACCAGCTTTGATCCGAATCGTCTGACAGAAAACGCGTATCTTCCACCCACCGCCCTTATTTCAATAACCCAGACAGGCGAACGTATCTGCCCGATAGCCTGTGAATACACCTCGTCACTCACTTTAGACTGGCGGCATAATTTTTTTGAATTCGAATTTGCTGTGCTCAATTATACGCAGTCCCATAACAATCAATATGCCTATAAGTTGGAAGGGGTGGATCAGGAATGGTTTCATGCCGGCCAAAAACGTTTTGGACGTTATACCAATCTGAGGCCAGGCGTATATACTCTCAAGCTTAAGGGAGCCAATAACGATGGCATCTGGAATGACCATGGTCCTCACATTCAGATTACCGTTATTCCCCCCTTTTGGGCGACCTGGTGGTTTCGAAGTCTGCTTGTTATCAGCACGGTGGGACTGCTGTTAAGCGGTGTGTGGCTGCGCGTTAAAACGATTGAAAAACAAAAGCGTCTTTTAGCCAGGCAGGTCGCTGAACGCACGAACACCTTATCGGAGCGTACCGAGGAGTTAGCGCGGTCAAATATGGAACTTCAAGCAGCGAAAGAACAGGCGGAAGTGGCAAATCGAGCCAAAAGTACGTTTCTGGCAAATATCAGCCATGAACTGCGTACCCCTCTCAATGCTATTCTGGGGTTTTCGCAGCTCATGCAACATGATACCGCATTATCTGGAGAGCACCAGGAGGATCTTAAGATCATTATTCGGAACGGCGACCATCTCTTGACCTTGATTAATCAACTGCTCGATATCTCAAAAATTGAAGCCGGTCACATGACCGTCAATGCAGTGAATTTTGATTTGTATGCGTTACTCGCTGAAACCGAGAACATGTTTCAGTTATTAGCCAGGGGAAAATTTCTCCATCTTGTGTTTGAACGAACCTCGGATCTCCCTCGTTATATCTGCACAGATGTGGTGAAACTCCGTCAGATCCTGTTCAATTTGCTCAATAATGCGATTAAATTTACAGAAGAAGGCGGTGTCGCACTAAGAATAAGGGGGCAGGAAACCACAGATGCCAATCGGAAGGAGAAAAGTTCTGCTTTTGCTGCAAAAGCAGAACTTTTCTCCTTCGACTTCCTCCTTCAGATTGAAATTGAAGATACGGGTTCTGGTATTGCTCCGCAAGAAATAGAACTCCTTTTTCAGGCATTTACTCAGGCAGAATCCGGACGGAACACTCAGGAAGGCACTGGTTTAGGACTGGCCATCAGCCGGAATTTTGTAGAATTATTAGGAGGAGAGTTGCGTATGCAGAGCGAAGTCGGACGTGGAACCTTGTTTAGCTTTACGATTCCGGTGCAACGCGTGCATGCTTCCATAATCGCAACACCTCCTCCCATGCGCCGGGTGATCGGCCTGGTTCCTGATCAACCGAGCTACCGCATTCTGGTTGTTGATGATAAACGGGATAACCGTTATCTATTAACACGTTTATTGGCGCCTCTGGGGTTTGAGGTGCGTGAGGCTACTAATGGCCAGGAAGCTATTGCGCTTTGGGGGGAATGGCAACCACACCTGATCTGGATGGATATGCGTATGCCTGTGTTAGATGGTTACAAAGCGACGGAACAGATTAAGTCAACCATCAAAGGGCAGGCAACAGCCATTATTGCTTTGACAGCAAGCGCGTTTGAAGAAGAGAAAGCCGTGGTGCTCTCGGCTGGTTGTGATGATTTTTTGCGAAAACCATTCAAAGAAGCAGAAATTTTTGACTTGATGCAGAAGCATTTAGGCGTACAATATCTGTATGAAGACATGCAATCCAATCAAGAGCCTGGAGAAGAGCTTCCGTTACGCCAGATTATTGATGTGACTGCCCTTTCTACCATACCACCAGAGTTACGACAGCAGCTCGAACATAGCGTCTTAATGGCTGACGTTTCCAGAATTACGGCGATAATCCAGGAAATTTTTGTCTATGATACTAACCTGGGGCAAACCCTGGAACACCTGGCCGAAGACTATAAATATAACAAGATCTTGGAAGCCTTGCAATCGAAGCCGGTCGGGTGACGCTGCATGAACAGGAGATGGATTGATTCGACTTGTTGGATGAGGTGTATAACTTGTTCACCATTGATGAAATTTCTGATATCGCACATTCTGTCTTGAATCCTGGAATGTTGCTTTATGCCAGTTTGATGTGATTCAACAAGATTATTAAGGAGGCGACATGTGGAGAACACAATAGCCTATGGACATGCTCAACCAATTTTCTCAGCAAATTGCGGCATTGCAAGCGCAACAGGCGATTACAGAGACAATTCTCCAGATCAGCCGCGGATTAAACACTGCTCGCAGCGCCCATGATTTACTGATGGCATTAGCTGGCCCGGCTATTGCCAATGGGGTCTTTCGAGCAAATTTAGCATTTATCGATCAGGACGAACATGGCGAACCGGCCTGGATCGAGAATGTGGCGGTATGGCAGCGAGAAGGAGCACTTCTTACGCCGATCGGATCGCGTTTCTATCTCCCTGATTTTCCAGCCACTCGCATCTGGATCGAACATCCTGACGCCCCGATCTTCTCAGCAATGATTGCCGCGGATACGCGCTTAGATGAGCGTCTCAAGAGGCTGGGGAAGGCCTGGGAAATTCAAGCAGCGGTGTGGATTACCGTCACTCAGGCAGGCCGATGGGTAGCGCAAATCACCTTTTCGTGGCGTGCCCCCCATCCGTTTTCGGAACAAGAGGTCGCCATTTACAGCGCACTCTGTCCGTTAGCCGGACCAGCCGTGGAAAATTTGCGCCTGATCACAACCCTGGAACACAAGGTGGAAGCGCGTACCGCCGAGCTGATGCGCGCCACCCAGGAAGCTGAACATGCAAGGGAATTTGCCGAAAAAGCTAATCAAGCGAAAAGTATTTTTTTAGCGAATATGAGTCACGAACTGCGCACCCCACTTAACACGATTATCGGTTTTAGTCAACTGCTCGGACATAATCGGCAGCTTTCCCTAGATGATCAGGAATATCTTGCGATCATCCACCGCAGCGCCGATCATCTGCTCGCCATGATTAACAATGTCCTGGATTTGTCCAAAATTGAGGCCGGACACATGGAGTTGAATGTGACGGATATTGATCTTGACGGGTTATTGAGAGATCTGCAAAATATGTTTTCTTTCAAGACCCAGAAGAAGGGAATATCATTGTCAGTTGAGTATGCCGCCGCACCGCGCATGGTGCAGACCGATGAGATTAAACTGCGCCAGATGTTGATCAATTTGCTGAATAACGCCGTGAAATTTACGCACACTGGCGGCGTGACGCTCAGAGTTTCTTCAAATGACCATGGGCAATTATGCTTCGAAGTCGAGGATACAGGCCCCGGCATTGCGCCGGAGGATATAGCACGTGTGTTTGGCGCTTTCGTGCAAACCTCCGCCGGGCAGCAGGCGCACGAAGGTACGGGATTGGGATTATCGATTAGTCGCAAATTTGCCCAGTTGATGGGTGGCGATATCACCGTCAGGAGCGAAGTGGGACAAGGCTCAATCTTTACAGCGACGATTCAGGTCGGTGTAGTTGAGGCGGCTGAACTTTTCGTCTCGACACCTGCCTGCCGCGTCATCGCCTTAGCGCCAGATCAGCCGCGTTACCGGCTGCTGATTGTTGATGACAACTCGGAGAATCGCCGCTTACTGGTCAAATTGCTGCATCCGTATGACTTTGAGCTTCAGGAAGCGCAGAACGGGCAGGAAGCCGTGGCACTTTGGGAGCGGTGGCAGCCGCATCTTATTTGGATGGATCTGCGGATGCCTTTGATGATGGGCTATGAGGCGGTGCAGCGGATTCGAGAATTGGAAAAGCAGCGTACCCTCAGCCGAACAGTCATTATCGCCCTGAGTGCGAGTTGCTTAGAAAATGAACATAACATTGCCCTTGTCAAGGGCTGCGACGGATTTCTACGCAAACCGTTCCGGGAGGGCGAGATTTTTGATCTCCTGCACAAGCATCTGGGGATTCGTTTTGTCTATGAAGGAAAAGTCGCTTCCGATCTTTCCGAAATCCCAAATCTTGCGGCGATGCCTCCTGTTGCCCTGGCAGGTTGCGCGCCTGAGCTGCTTGAACGTTTGGAACATGCGACGCTGACGAACGATATAGACGAGCTTGCCAGGCTTGTTGGGCAGATTCGTCTGCGCGACGCTGTCCTGGCTGAGGTCCTGCTGAAATCAGTGCGGAATTTTGAGTATGTTACTCTCTTAACGTATATTCAACAAGCCAGGCAAAGCATCTCAAAAGGTTGAAAACCCTGCTTTTGTCAAACGCCGGGCGTTTTGATGCTATCCTGCCCCTCCCAGCTTTCCATGAAATCTTTTGATGTAGGCTGAAATTGATCGTTTTACAACGAGAAAATTTCTTTTTCGCTTGACATACAAGAAGATTTCTCGGCATGGATACTTTGTGTTGTGTTCGCGCTTCAGGAAAGAATTTTTTCCTGAAAAAACTGTATTCATGCTAGGGTTAAAAGGAGGACCTGTATATGAAAAACATACGTCTTATTGCTGTGATGATCGTTGTGAGTCTTGTTGTGCTTGCTGGCGGATTGTTACAGGAAGCTGCCGCCCAATGGAAGCCTGAAAAACCGATTAATCTGATCGTCCCGTGGGGGGCGGGGGGGTCGACCGATAGTTCTGCGCGGATTAATGCTGGCATTATTGAAGAGGCTCTGGGGCAGAAGATTGTGATTGTGAATCAACCCGGCGCGTCAGGTTCGGTGGGGACCAAAAGCTGCCTTGACGCAGAAAGAGACGGGTATACCTGGACGGCTGGGGCCGCCAAAGACCTTGGGAACTACAAAATTCAGGGGTTATTGGATACGGTCATCCAGGATTGGCACTTATTTCTGAATGTGGCTATGCCGCAAGTGGTGTCCGTCAATACCGATGCTCCTTACCAGACATTTGATGAATTATTAGCGGCGTTCAAAGAAAAACCGGGACAGATTGCAGTCGCGACTGCCGGGATTAACTCTGCCGGACATACCGCGATTGAACAGATCAAAAAGTATGCCGGCATTGATTATAAACATGTCACGTATGATGGCGGCAACCCGGCTGTAATCGCCGTTGTCTCTGGTGAAGCTGAAGTTGTCCCTCAGCTTTCGGTGGAAGAAGTGGATATGTTACGTGCTGGTAAGCTCCGAGCTTTAGCGGTTTTGGCGAGCGAACCTTTGGAAATTGACGGTTATGGCACGATTCCTCCGATCACGCAATGGCTGCCGAAGTTTGAAACCGCGCCAATTTATTTCGGGATTTTTCTTCCCAAAGGCGTGCCGGATGACGTGATTTCAAGCCTGGGAGAAATTTGGGATACAGTGGTGAAACCATCGCCTGAACTGAAAAAATTTGCAGGTGAAAACGCTGTCGTGGCTGATCCCGCCTGGGGCGAAGAAGCTCAGGCAAAAGCCTTCCCAATGATTCAGCTTGATGCCTGGCTCAAATATGACACCGGACAGGCCAAAATCTCACCAGAAGAAGTCGGAATTCCGCGTCCGGAATAATGACCGAGAAACCGGGTTTTTGTCAAAAACCCGGTTTCTTCTATACTACACACGAAGCAAGGAGTTCCTGTCATGAGAGAGCAGCTTATGCCGAAGGCGGATTTTATCACATCAATTCTTCTGATAATTTTCAGTCTTGCAATTGTTATTATTTCCATTCGAATGCCGCGTATGGAGGAATTAGGGGCCAATCCTTACTCTGCCCCGGGCATTGTACCCGGATTTTTAGGCATCATTATTTTTATGTTAAGCCTCACACTTTGTATCAAATCGTTTCTAAAAAACGGGTATAAGATTGATTTGCACAAAAAAACGATTCGCGCTTTTTTTCAGGATCAGGCAACCATCAGAGTGCTTCTAACGCTTCTCATCAGTATTATTTACGGTGTGGGGTTGTTAGGAAACATTCCTTACATCCTTGCCACCTTTTTGTATGTCGCGGCGTTTATCATGTTCTTTGAATATCGACAGGATCAACCAATTCACAGCCAGAAAAAAACCGTGATATTCGCCATACTTCAAGCGATCCTTGTGACAGCAAGTGTTGCCGCTGTATTTCGTTATCTGTTCTTAGTAAATTTACCGTAGAAGGGTGCAAGGCGAAAGGTGAAGGGCGCAAGGCTCAGGGCGCAAGGCGAAAGGTGAAGGACGCAGGGGTAAATGTTCCTTGCGCCCTTTGCCCCGCGTCTTGTGCCTCGTGCCTTTTGTCCTGTGCCTTGCGCCGAATTTTTCTATGCTTGAAGGATTGCAGATGTTTCTGGATGCGCTTGTCGGTTTTCTGCATCCGAAAATTATTTTTGATGTGTTCTGGAGTACGCAGCTTGGCATCATTGTGGGGATGCTTCCAGGGTTAACGGCCACAATGGGCGTGGCCTTAATGACCACGTTGACGTTCAAAATGGCGGCGGAAAATGCAGTGATCATCTTGATCTGCATGTATATCGGTGCAATTTATGGCGGCAGCCGCAGCGCGATTTTGCTCAATATTCCCGGAACGCCGGCCAATGCCGCTACTGCTGTTGACGGGTATCCTCTGGCGCTTCAGGGCAGAGCCGGCCAGGCAATTGGCATTGCCACCACAGGGTCATTTCTCGGATCGATTATCGGAATGATCATGCTAGCGTTCTTTACCCCACTGATTGGCAATTTTGCCCTCAAATTTCAATCCTATGAATTTTTTTGGCTCTCGATTTTTGGCATCGTCATCTGCGGCAACCTGACCGCGCCGAAAGACCCTTTAAAAGGGTGGATTGCCGGATTTTTAGGTTTATTCGTCGCCATGGTTGGGATGGAGGGCATTCATGCCCATGTGCGTTTTGCCTTTGGCAGCGTAGAACTCGCAGGCGGCATTGCGCTGATTCCTGCAATGGTCGGAGCCTTCGGATTTGCTGAAATTATTATGGTTATGAAATACGCCGCCTTAGAAGTGGTTGACACGAACATCGACCGCATTTTACCCAATTTTCAGGATATTAAACAATACTGGAAGACAATTCTCCGTTCAGGGATTATCGGCACCTTTATCGGCGCTATTCCCGGTGTAGGTGAGGATATTGCGGCCTGGGTTTCGTATGATTTTGCCAAAAATGCCAGCAAGGAACCGGAGAAGTATGGCAAAGGCAGCATTGAAGGGCTTATGGCCGCGGAAACCGGTAATAATGCGTGCGTGGCAGGCGCAATGATTCCCGTGCTCGCCCTGGCAATCCCTGGCTCTGCTCCCGCAGCCGTGCTGTTGGCCGCGATGTTTATCCATGGCGTCCGACCAGGACCGCTTATTATGATTGAATTTCCGACCTTTATCTATCAGGTTGTGGCCATGGTGTTTTTGGCAACGTTCGCCATGTTTATCCTGGGTCTTTCCCTGGTCAAAACTCTGGTGAAAGTATTGCAAATTCCGCGCCAGAAACTGATGCCGATTGTCTTCGTGTTGTGCGCGATTGGGTCCTATGCCATTGATTCGCGGATTTTCCAGATTAAGGTGATGATTGTGTTCGGGATCATCGGGTATTTTATGCGCGAGATGGATTATCCGGTCGCCCCGATGGTGCTCGGCGTTATTCTGGGTGATATTCTGGATAAAAATCTGCGCCGGGCGTTGATTCTCTCCGATGGCAGCCTGTTCCCGTTTTTTAGCCGGCCGATCTGTGTGGCGATCTTTCTCGTCACTCTGCTCACCATTTTCAGTAAAATGAAATGGTTCCGACGGGGGTTGGCGCAGATGAAAAACAAAATAAAAGCATCGTAACTGATATTTGAAAGAATGAGAGGATTACAACGTTATGTTTCGTCGCGCCAGATCAAATCGAGTGTTTGAAGATGTCGTTGACCAGATCCAGGAAGCGATTCTTGAGGGAAAACTCAAGGAGGGAGAAAAACTGCCGGCGGAACGCGAACTGCAAGCAATGTTTCACACCAGCCGCGGCACCTTGCGTGAAGCCTTGCGCGTCCTGGAACAGCGCGGTTTAATCGAGATAAAACGCGGCGTGAGCGGCGGGGCCATTGTCAAAAGGGTTTCGTCAGATGAAATGAGTGAAAGCCTGGCCTTATTGATTCGGAGTCAAAAAGTATCAATTGCGCACCTGATCGAGTTCCGCAAAGATCTGGAAGGGATGGTCGCCGCGCTGGCTGCGCAAAGAGTTACAGATCAGGACCTTGAAACGCTCAACGCTTTGCTTCACGAGGCTTCAGCCCATCTGACCGCTGATGAACCAGCATGGGAAGCCTTTATTCAGGTTGACCGCCAGGTGCATCTGGAACTGGCGCGAATCACCGGAAACCCGCTCTATCGCTTGATTCTGCACACCATCCATACGAATATTCACCGTTATTACGACCTGTTTCTCCCAAAATCCGCAGCAAACAGGCAAGAAGAATATCACAATTTATGTGAGATTGTCCAGGCTGTTGCCGAACACAATGCGGAACGCGCTTCTGAATTAGCCCGCACCCATATCTTTCGTTTTGCCAATTATGCAAACAAAGGTAAAGAGGGGTTGTGGTAAAGTTATCCGCGACCCCGTTCATTGAACAAAGTTGAAACGAGCTAAACTTTGTTCCCCCGCAACAGGTTTTTCGGAAAAAACCTGGTTTCTCATCGGTGAACTTATTTTTTACATTTTATCCCGGATCAAAATTTTTCACGAACGAGATATTGACTTTGAATGAGTTGACGCTATATCATTTTTATCAAAGAATTTCAGGCTAGCAGAATGCATTATTCGTGAATAGGGGAATATCAAAAGGAGAGTATGGCTATGAAAAATGTGCGATGGAATATGTTCTTAATACTCGTAATCATCATCTATATGAGTGGATTTGCCGTCGCCGAAGAAATTACGATTGTCGGCACTGGCAGCGGTACTGCCGTTTTGCAGGCGATTGCAGCGGCATTCAGCCGCGAGAATTCGGACGTCACAATTATTCTCCCTGAAAGCATCGGCTCCGGCGGCGGAATTAAAGCGGTTGGCAGAGATGAGTATCTTCTGGGCCGGGTCGCGCGAGATATTCAAGAGAAAGAAAAGCCTTACGGCCTGACATACCTGCCGTACGCCAAAATTCCGATTGTGTTTTACGTCAATAAAAGTGTGACGATCAAGAATCTTTCGGTACAGCAGATTTTAGACATTTTCAGCGGCAAAATTACAAACTGGAAAGAGGTCGGCGGGGACGATCTGAATGTGCGTGTGATTACCCGGGAAGAAGGCGATAGTTCGCAGGCAATCTTGTTGGATTCATTTCCGGGCTTCAAAGAGATTACTATCACTGCCAAAGCCAAAACGACTTTTAGTGACCCTGAAACTGAAGAAGCCGTTGTCGCCACGCCCCAGGTGATCGCGTATGGCCCCTATTCCAATGTCAAACTTCTTGATGTTAATATCTTGACCATTGAAGGCAAAAGCGCGACAGAAGCAGACTATCCCTATGTCGGCCCTGCGGCTCTCATTTACAAAGCGGCCAATTATACCGGGAACATTCAAAAGTTCGTTGAGTTTGCGACCT
Organism: Candidatus Vecturithrix sp.; assembly: GCA_040772385.1. Lineage (GTDB taxonomy): Bacteria > Moduliflexota > Moduliflexia > Moduliflexales > Moduliflexaceae > Vecturithrix. The sequence continues at coordinate 3,766,257 of JAXGYF010000001.1, forward strand.
CTGAAGCTGCCCATGAAGTGATCAAAGAGGCAGGAGGAATTCCATTCTAGTGCTCTATCAAGTTATCATTGTTGGGTTTGTCGTGCTCGCTTCAACGAGTTCTTCCCCCTGAAGGCGGAACTTACGAACCCATCAACTCACCTTGAAAGGACCTGATACTTTACCATTCTGCTCTATATTTTCAGAGAAAAGGATGAGATGGCATGAAAAGCATCAAATATAAAATACTTATCAGTTTTTGCGCCGTTGCGGCGATCAGTATTACGGCGTTAGCGATTGTGATTTCAAACAAAATCAGCAATAGCATGGCGGCACAAGTCGAGCAAATCAGCGCACTAATGACGAATCAAATCTATGAAACCCTCAATTCACCTCATCAGACCTTTGAACTCTTGATGCGAGAAGAGATTTACCGCAGCGCCAGAGAATTATGTGAGAACCCGGTGTTTATCGCCAATGCTGAAGCGGGCCGCCTCAATGCCCTAAAAGCTGAACTTCACTCTACAGCCAAAAAGAATGCATTGGATTTTGCCCTCTTTTTAAATTTAAAAGCCCAATTACTGGCTTCGTTTCCTGCGGATTTGGACGATTTCGAGATTGAAGACTATCTTCGCACCTGGAATGTCGGAGATTATCTGCACCGGATGGTCGCAGAACAGTCCGGAGAGGATGCGCCTGTGTGGGACACCTTTACACGGCAGAATGCTCAGGCATTGCACGTTCTTAAATTGGACACGCGGCCCTTTCCCGCCGAGGGCGCGCTCAGCATTGTAGCTGCCAGTATCGTCAAAAATGACTTTGACGAACCGCTTGGCATTTGTCTTGTGGGGAAATTGCTGAATGATTATGCGCAACCGCTGGAACGGCTCTACAAGATTGCTGGCTACGCCAGTGCTATTTATCTTGACACGATTCCTATTGCGCAGGCCGGATTTATTGCCACAGAAGATTCAGGGCATGATTTTGCGACGCTCCGAATTTCTTCTGACATGCAGGAGCGTCTTTTGAAGAGCCCTGAAAAAAGAATCCATCACGTTTTCACCTTTGCCGGAGAGCCCTATCTTTCCACCTGTGCCCCTCTCATCTCTTTTGCCGATGAATCAATAGGCCTCCTGTGCATTGGACTGCCTGAATCGCAGGTTACAGAGGCGCAGCAGACTATTCTCTCGTCCGGGATTGCCGCAAAACAAGAAGTGCAAGCGTGGATTGTAAAAATTGGTGTGGTTTCCTTAGGTTTTTTTGCGCTTGCCTCTCTCCTTATCGCCACCAATATTGCCAGACCCCTTAAACAACTCACCGCCCGAGCCAAAAGACTTGCGCTCGGAGATTTTCAGGAAAACGTGCGTGTGACTTCCAGGGATGAAATCGGAGAATTGAGTCAAAGCTTGAACGACGTGATGCATTCATTTCGAGAGATTGCCACAACTTCCGAAGCGATTGCGCTTGGACACTTGCAACAACATGTCGTCGTCCCACGCTCACCAGAGGATCTCTTAGGGCACTCGTTACAATATATGGCCGCCTACCTCAGTGAAATGGCGTCTATGGCCGAAACTGTGGCCCAAGGCGATTTGACGCACGCCATTCATCTGCGTTCAAATGGCGATAGCCTGGGGAGGTCGCTCCAGGCCATGACAACAGGCTTGCGATCGTTGATTGAGCAAATCCAAACCAGCGTAGAGCAATTGTCCTCCACCGAAAGCGACATCGCGTCGTTTGCAACCCTCAATATTGAGATTGTCAAACAAGTCCATACCGCCATCGCGCAGATGACGGCGACCATGAACGAAATGGAAAGCAGTGTCGCCTCAGTGTCGGAAAATATGGAGGTCCTGAATGTATCAGTTGAAGAAACGTCGCTTTCAGCATCTCAGATGGCTGCTTCTCTGGATCATATTGCGTCAAACACGCAGAACTTCACCCACCAGACTCAACAAACTATGGACATCACTACACAGGTCGTCTCTGCGCTGGAACACATTTTGAAAAACACAGCTTTGTCCCAACAGTTGTCACAAGAAACGATCCAGGATGCCCGTAAAGGTCAGCAAGCAATCAAACAGGTGATGACCAGCGTCCAGGCCATTCAGCAGACGATCACCATGGCGGTAGAAGCAATTACGCAGTTCGCGCAGAGTTCTCAAGAGATCGACACCATTTTGGAGGTAATTCGAGACATTACCGATCAAACCTCGTTATTAGCGTTAAACGCCTCAATTATTGCGGCTCAGGCCGGAGAACATGGTCGGGGATTTACTGTGGTTGCCGGGGAAATCAAACATCTCTCTACGGGCGTTACCGCTTCGACGAAAGACATTGCCAGGATTCTTCAAAACCTGCAGCAGAATACAAGTCGAATCGTTCAAGCGGTTCATGAAGGCGCGGCAGACGTGAAACGCGGGCTGGAACATACAGCCCAGGCGCAAATAACGTTGGAGCACATCACAACCAGTGCAGAACGATCATCAACCATCGTCGCTGAAGTTGCAGAGGCTTTGCATGGCCTTATGCTCATTACTCAACAGGTCTTCACGGCAATGGAACACATTAATACAATGACCGCTGGCATGACGGCTGCTATTGATGAACACCGAACCGGAACACATCAGATTCAGCAGGCGATCTCGCAAATCAATGACATGTCATGTCAGATTCATCAAGCCTCGGCCGAACAATTGGTCGGAGTGCGCCATGTGCTTGACGCGGCGCAGGATGTTGTCATGCTTATAGATCATAATTTGGAAAGCTCGCAGCAAGTTGTTCAGGCTGCCAAAGAACTTTCAGCCCAGGCGGATTTCTTATTAGATTCGGTTGATCGATTTAAGTTGACCTCTCAGACACAAAAGGCGCCTCCTGTTCTTTCTTCATAGATAGGCTCATTGCCTTTCAGCGGAGAAATTTGACAAAAAATTTTTGAACAGATTGCCGCTCATCTCATACAAATGTTTTTTTGCCCTTGACAAGTTGCAAAAGCGGATATATCTTAAGGGTTAGTATTTGGTTTTTAAAGTATTATGTTGTTATTATGAGGTATTTTAAGTATAAAATGATCGTGTCAATATACGACCCGATCAACCATCATGAGGTGATATTATGGCAGGAAAAATTTTTTATCGGGAGCGGAGAAAATTACAGGATGGGGCCAAAACTCCAAGATACAGAATTGTTGCGGTTTCCGGCGTCGATCTGAAAATATTTGCCGAGCATCTGCGCAAAAGTGAACTTGAACATCTGGCCCGTGAAGTCGGCGCGGATTTGATCGAACTTGAACGTGGTCCCAAACATGCGGCAACGTAATGTGAAAACGTGTGAGCAACCGAAAAACCAGGTTTCTTGAAGAAACCTGGTTTTTATATAAAAAGGAGAAGCCAAGATGGCATTAGTGCGTGAAAAAGACGGAAAACGGCTGCATGTGAAAAGCCAGTTAATGGGGGAAAGTCTGGTCAGTAAGCAGTTCATTGAAAGTCTGAAAGTTGCCCCACAGCAGCGTTTATTTCCCGATGTGTGTTTGATGAAAATCGGCGGACAGTCAATTTGCGACCGCGGCGCAAAAGCGCTGCCCGGCATTATCGAGGAAATTATCGAGAATCGCAAGCAGCATAAAATGTTGATTACGACCGGCGGAGGCACTCGCAGCCGGCATATTTATACCATCGGATTAGAGTTAGGGATGCCGACCGGCGTGATCGCCAAATTTGGCAGCACAATTTCCGAACAGAATGCGTTGATGGTTGCTATTTTGCTGATCAGCTATGGCGGCATTCAGATTGATCACCATGATCTGGCTAAACTGCCGACCTATTTCGCTGAAAACATTATTCCGGTGATGCATGGCATGCCGCCTTATGATTATTATGCGATCCGTCCGGCGACCGGCCGGATTCCAATTCACCGCACTGATGTAGGAACCGTGCTTTTAGCTGATTTACTCGGAATGAAAACGATCGTCTTTATTAAAGATGAAAAAGGATTATACACTGACGATCCCAAAAAGCACCCGGAGGCTGAATTTATTCCCGAAATCGGCGCAAAAGATTTACTGGAACGAAATTTTGACGATTTAGTCATCGAACGGCCCTGTCTGGAAATTATCCAAAACAGCGAAGTGATTGATAAGATTCAGATTATCAACGGTCTGGAACGCGGCAACCTGACCAAAGCCTTGAACGGTGAGCACGTCGGCACGATTATTTATCGGCAGTAAAGTGTAAAAAGCCGAACACCAAAACGAACTTGAGGGGGAAACCCGGGATTTTTGAAGAACCCCGGGTTTAGTTTTCCGTCATGCTGTACCCCAGCGATGATGTAAAAAGGATTCGATAGGGGCAAATACAAGTTTATCAATCAATAAGCCACAGGCAATGATCACGAAAATCACGCCAATCACCTGATCCATGGCATGGAGTTCTCGCCCGTAGTGCAATAAATGTCCTAGTCCAAAACCTGAGAGAATTGTGACATAAATTTCTGCCGCCATAAGGGAACGCCAGGCAAAGGCCCAACCCTGCTTCATGCCGCTCACGATGAATGGCAGTGAGGCGGGAAGCATGACGGTCAAAATGGTGTGTACACCTTTCGATCCCATCGTTTTGGCGGCGCGTACATAGATTGGGGGCACCGTACGTACGCCATTATTCGTCGCGATTGAGATAGACCAGAGTGATCCCATAATCACCACAAACAGCATGGCTGTTTCGGTTTGTCCAAACCAGAGTAAAGCTAAAGGCACCCAGCACACACTTGGTAAGGTTTGCAATCCTAACGCTAAAAATCCAATTGTCGCCTCACACCACTGAAAACGCGCGGTAATCTGTCCCAGAGGAAATCCCAGGATCAGGCCAATTATGTAACCCATGAGCAAACGTCGTAATGTAACGGTAAACGCTTGAAAAAGGATGCCTTCCTGACAGGCAAGCACGAGATAGTTTGCCACTAAGCCAGGCGATGGCAAAAGCACCGGGGACCAAATGCGCAGGCGTACGATTATTTCCCATATCACCAGTAAGCCGAGAAAAAATGAGATTGTTATAATTGTTCGTTTTAACATAATTGGGGGTGGACAGTGTGAAGTTCTCGCTTCAGCAAGAGAAACACGGCCTGAAGATCGAACTCCGCCTGTTCCTTTATTATAAGAGATCCGTTGCTCCGTGCAGCACGCGTTTCAACGTTCGGGTGATGCGTGTGGCATACTCTGCGAGTTCGACCGAATTTATGTCGCGCGGACGTTTGAGCAGGATTTTATATTCTTCCTGAATATGTCCGGGACGCGGTGAAAACAAAAAGACACGATCACCCAGGCATACAGCTTCGCGGACATTGTGTGTCACCAGAAGAATGGTTTTGCGGTGTTCTTGCGAGATCCGCTGTAAATCGCTATAAAACTGTTCGCGTGTCATGGCATCTAAGGACGCAAAGGGTTCATCCATCAGTAACACCTTTGGATCCGGAGCCAATGAACGCGCCAGTGCGACCCGCTGTTTCATGCCGCCGGACAATTCATGCACGTTGGCATGCAGAAATTTTTCTAAGCCAACCATCTTCAGAAAATGCTCGGCCAGGTCGCGTCGGGCGGCTTTGGATAAACCAGACTTTAGTTTGAGTCCATACATCACATTGCCCAGCACACTGAGCCAGGGAAACAATGCAGATTCCTGAAACATCACCAGTCGATCCTGTCCCGGATCGGCGATAGGAACGCCATCTTCCAATACTTCGCCGCTATCCGGACGCTCCAGGCCAGCGATAATATTGAGCAAGGTAGTTTTTCCACAGCCGCTTGGTCCGACAAGACAAATGAATTCTCCTTCCATGACCTCCAAGCTCACATTGTCCAGAGCAGCGACCGGTCCGGTTTTGAGAAAAAATGTTTTGGAGATATTGTGGATCGTCAATTTCCCAGGCGATTCCGAGGTTCCCTTCTTGATCATGGTATTTCCACCAGCCTTGAAAAATCAACATCATCGCGTAAAAATCCAACGGCTTTGGCCGCGGTGATGAATTTTTGCAAAGAGGCGATCTCGATCGTATTGGTAAAATGCAAGCGCGGCCAGGCATGAGCCAGGAGTTCGGCCGGCATTGAGCGTGTCGTCTCAGCGGCTAATTCAGCCTGAATCAGTTGTTGAGCTTCTTCGGGATGCTGCTGAATCCAGGTTGTCAGTTCAGTGTGAGCTTGGGCAAATTTTTGTACCAGATCGCGATGTTCGTGTAAAAAGGTAACAGAGGAGGCAAGCACAGTTGTGACCGCATCTGGCTCTTCCAGGTAGATTGTTCCCTGCCCTTCGAGTTCCAGGCGCGATACCCAGGGTTCTACGGTCCAGGCTCCGTCAATCTGTTTATCAACAAACAGGCTGAGCTGGTCAGGGTTTGCGGTAGGCACAATCAGGACATCGCCGCCAAGCTGAGTAATGTGGTAGCCTTGTTCTTTTAACCAGGAACGACAGGCCACATCTTGTGTGTTGGCTAATTGGGGAGTCGCGATTTTTTTGCCGCGAAAGTCCGCTGGCGTTTGAATCGATCCGTCTCCCTGAACGACCAGGGCTGCGCCCCCATTCGCTGCGCCGGCGATGATGCGAATTTCTTCACCCTGCGATTTAACATAAGCATTAATTGACGGGTTTGGCCCGACATACGTCATATCCAGCGCATTTGCAAAAATGGCTTCCATCGCGCTGGGACCGGCATTATAGACATACCATTCGATTTTGACTTCCGATCCAAGGCGTTCTTCAAACCAGCCTTTACCCTGGCGCGATAATTGGTTCGCAATCACACCTTGCGCATGAGTAATATTGGGAAAATGCCCGACGCGGATCACAATCTCTTCACCCCAGGCAGAATATGTGACACTGAGCATAACGATGCAACTGAGCAGCAACTTGACTATATTTTTCATAACCACACTCCTTGATACGCTTTGGTCACTATCTAGCGCCTGGTACTTCAAATCTTGTGGGAAGAACTCTATCATCCACCTATCTGAACAGACAGCCGGGCGAAAAGGTGAGCTAAATAGTAATCGATTTTTCTATTAAGTGATAAAAGTTTATTACTTGACCAACTTGACTCAATAAGTCAAGTTATGTAAAGAATAAATTTTGTCAAGGAAGAATTTGAAAAGTTTTACAGAAGATTGTTTTTACAAAGGAGTCGGGCATAGCAATCGGGTTTTTTCGAAAAACCCGGTTGCTTACACGCACGAAGGAGGTGCTTTTTTATGCAACTATTGCAGCAAATCGGCAAAAGAGGTTTGTTCAAGTTTGTGAGAAATATAATCTCGAATGTCTTTAAATAGTTGCAAAAATCCCGCGCTTTTTTCAATCGGCGTTGATTCGTAAAAATATTCACTGACTGAGTCAACCGGTGCTAGTGGCCCGTCAATTAAGCGGACAATCGCGGCAACGCTGATTTCTGCCGGGGATTTGGCGAGTTGGTGTCCGCCTTCCATACCACGTGCGCTGCGAATATAACGGCCGCGGCTTAAAATCAGTAAAATTTGCTCAAGGTAACTTTTCGGGATCCCTTTACGCTCACAAATATCAGCTGTTTTCACATATCCCTCGCCGTAATGTTCAGCCAGGTCGAGCATGGCCAGGCAGGCATATTCCCCTTTTCTTGAAAGTTTCATAATCCTGTATTTTTTGAGAGCCTTTTAACCTGTCAAGCAAAAATATCGAGAGAAATCAAAATGAAAAAGAAACTTGACATAGCAACTCCTGATCTGCCAAAGAGATGTAAAGTTGTCGTATTGCTTTCTTCACTCTTGCTATGCTAAAGTTCATTGTTTGACCTTTACTGTTTTTATAAATCTGGTAGTTATCACTTGACCGAGTATCGCAAGGAAACATGCTGATACAAGAATGGATTTCACACTCTGCCGAAGAAACGTTTCAATTTGGCCAAAAGCTTGGCATGTTGTTAAACGCCGGCGATCTTGTCGCGTTTCATGGCGATTTGGGAGCAGGCAAAACCTGCTGTATTCAGGGCATCGCTCTCGGGCTTCACGTTTCTGACCGCAGCCTTGTCACCAGTCCGACTTTTACGCTGATTCAAGAATATCAGGGACGGCTTCCGATTTATCATTTTGACGTGTATCGTTTGACGCAGGAAGAGGACCTCTATGATTTAGGTTATGAAGAATATTTTTACGGTGACGGCGTGACTCTGGTCGAATGGGCTGAACGTGTTCCTCATTTGCTGCCGGCCGAACACCTCGCCATTCACCTGCATATCGAAGCGGATCAAACCCGGCACGTTCAATTCTATGCGCGTGGAGCCTCTTATGAGAATCTTTTGCGCAACCTGCTATGATAAAGCAAGAAAGGTTTAGACTTTATAGAGGGACTATCATGAGCGGATGCTCATTCATTGCCATATCAATGATTCTTGCATACCGGTGAACAGCCTTGTTCCTTGAATTTTTCGACGGATAAGCCTGTCCGCCTGCCTGTGCAGACAGGTCGGTCCTGCTATTTTCACAGGAGGAAAACACAAATGCCAGCGGGGTATCAGAATAAAATTTTCACGGTCGATTTGAGTGATCGCACGATCACTGAAGAAGTGTTTCCTGAGGAAACCTTGAAACAGTTCCTTGGCGGCAGCGGCCTGGCTGCGAAAATCCTCTATGATCGCACCGATGAAAGCACCGATCCATTAGGACCGAAAAATCCTCTTATTTATATGACCGGTCCGTTTGTTGGAACACCTGTCCCATTTTCCGGACGTCACCATGTCACGGCCAAATCGCCTCTGACTGGCATTTTTGGCGAGTCAGATGTTGGTGGACGATGGGGAACTGCCTTAAAGAAGGCTGGGATTGATGGATTGATCATTGAGGGAAAAGCGAATTCACCGGTCTATCTCTTCATCCATAACCGACAGATTGAATTTCTCGACGCGCAAGATGTGTGGGGGCTTGATACGTATCAAACCCATGATTCTTTGACAGCGAAACATGGTAAGCACTGCCAGGTGTCGTGCATCGGCCCGGCTGGCGAACGGCAGATCTTGTTGGCCAACATCGCGCATGATGGCAGAAGTGCCCGCATGGCTGGCAGAGCTGGGTTGGGAGCGGTGATGGGGTCCAAGAATCTGAAAGCTCTTGTTGTCGAAGGCGATCTGGCTGTTCCTGTTGCAGAAAAAGATGCGCTCATGGCTTATATTCGCTCAATCATGCCGAAAATTAAAGATAACACGAAAGGGTTGAGTGTGTTAGGGACGGCTGTCGGTGTGCTTGGCTCTGAAAGCATTGGAGATTTGCCCTTAAAGAATTGGAAACAAGGGGGATGGAAAGAGCAAGCTCAACGTATTTCCGGCGAGCGCATGGCAGAAACGATTTTGCATAAACGTTATTATTGCGGCGCCTGTCCGGTTGGGTGCGGGCGAGAGGTGAAGATTTCCGAAGGCCCGTATAGCGGCGTTGAAGGAGCCGGTCCAGAATATGAAACTTTAGGTATGTTAGGCGCCTGCTGCCTGGTTGACGATCTTGAAGCCGTGGCCTACGCCAATGAATTGTGTAATCGCTTTGGCCTCGATACGATTTCGACCGGAAGCGTGATTGCCTTTGCCATGGAGTTGTATGAACATCGTATGCTTCCGGCTGAAGATTTGGATGGCATTAAGCCAGAGTGGGGCAGCGCTGAAGCGGTGATCGCATTAATTCGCAAAATTGCGGAACAAGAAGGGATTGGCCAAGTCCTGGGGCAAGGAGTCAAAAAAGCGGCTGAACAGATTGGCGGATTGGCGCATGAGTTTGCTATCCATGTGAAGGGGTTGGAATTGCCGGCTCATGATCCCCGATCCTATAATAGCCTGGCCGTGGGATATGCTACCAGCAATCGCGGCGCATGCCATCTCCAGGGCGCATCGTATTTTTTTGAAAAAACCGCGACGATGCCTGAAGTCGGGTACAACGAACCTCAAGATCGTAAAGGTGTCGAGGGAAAGGGCCGGCTGAATTACCATGCCCAGAATATCATGTGCCTGCTGGATTCCTTGAAATTGTGTAAATTCGGATTGTATGGCAAGCTGAACCTGACGGATTTGACTCGCTTTATTCACGATGTGATCGGATGGAACATGAGCGTCGCGGAACTCCTGGAAACCGGCGAGCGCATTTTTACGCTCAAACGTCTGTATAACATTCGCTGTGGTATCAGCCGCAAAGATGACACCCTTCCCCCTCGTATTCTTTCTCAGCCGCGACGTGATGAAGGCAGCGGTGACAACGTGCCTCCTCTCGGGAGAATGCTGAATGAATATTATCAGATCAGGGGCTGGAACGATGAAGGCATCCCTACCCCGGAAACGCTTGAACGATTGCGATTAGGGCATCTTGCGGCCTGAAAAAAACAATAGGGGGGGGTAAACGCAATACTTTTTTTCAACGAGTAAGAATTTTGAAATATTTGCTTGACATATTACCAATGCTTTGTGTAGTTTTGAAGTATTGTCAGAAGCCCTATTTTTCAACTCGGCGAACAGCGCGTAAATTAAAAAAAATGTTCATCATGTTTTGTATCACATTAGCAGAAAGCTCGTTTTCAGGGATTCGCCATGATCACTATGGTGAAAATCCCGGAGGGAAATTGTGCGCCTATGGCGAGGTGAAGATCTTCATTTTTAAGAAAGGATGACCAGAAAACTCGGTAATCCGATGGCATAAACCCCGCTAGAGCGTTTGCTGTAGCGGGGTTTTTTTGTGGTAAACGATAGTTATGAATGCGTTATAACATATAAAGAATCCAGAACATACAGGAGAATAAGAGGTCGAAATCGTCTAAGATTTTCTGGCGATAGGGCAGGAATCGGAACAAAAAATATTCCAGATTATTGTCCCTTATGCTGGTGTTGGAAGATTTCACGAAGGATTCTCTTCTTTGGCTGGATTCAGGAGTTTGACTTTTTATTGGGAGAGTGATCACGATGGAAAAGACATTGCTGTTAAATATCACGTATGAGCCGCTGCAAGTCATTAGCTGGCAAAAAGCCATTACCCTGCTGACATTGGGAAAGGTTGAAGTGGTTGAAGAATACGACCGGGAAGTGCACAGCGTGTCTTTTTCCATCAAACTCCCGGCGGTGGTGCGATTACTGCAATTCGTAAAATGGATCGAGAAGCCGATCACGTTGTCCAGGCGCAACATCTATGCCCGTGATCACGGAACATGCCAATACTGCGGCGCAACGCTGACACAGCAGGAAATCACCTATGATCACGTGATTCCGAAATCCCAGGGTGGGCAAACAACCTGGGAAAATGTTGTGGTCTGTTGTGTGGAGTGTAATGGAAAAAAGGGCGGGCAGACTCCGAAGCAGGCCGGAATGAAGTTATCGAAAACGCCTCAGCGTCCAAAATGGAATCTGACGCTCAGAGTGACAATCGGCGTCAAACACACGCCCGAATCCTGGTGTGATTATTTGTACTGGAACGCCGAACTACTTTAAAAACCGGGTTTTTGAAAAAGCCCGGTTTTTCTGCTGTCCATTCACTTCTTGTTGACGAACTTCGCAGATCGCGTATTTTTTCGTTTTTTAGAGGAGCTTTGCGGCGATGGGCGCGTGAACTCCTGATGCTGCTTGCGGCGTTCATTCATATCGCGCACTACCTCAAAGTGTTCACCGGTCAGTGGATCGATACCGGTGTAATAGATGACTGAGGAGAGTGTCATCGGCAAAGGAATAAAGGCCTGTACCTGTTCGGGCAGAAAGCCAAACAGCGCCTGAATGGTCTGTTGCATGGCGTGCATATTGTTCTGATTCGTTCCCGGATGGCAGGACATGAGATACGGGAGCAGATAGCGTTTTTTTCTCTGGTGTCGGGCGGTGTTGGAAAACAGATCAAGGAAACCTTGCAACTGAACAAGGGGTATTTTTCGCATGGCCCGCAGAACCTTTGGATCTGTATGTTCCGGCGCGATTTTTAACTGTCCGCTGATATGGTGAGCGAGCAAGATCTCCAACAGCTCTGCGGCCTCAGGATCGCGCATCAAAAGATCGTAGCGCAGGCCCGAACCGATGGTAACTAAGGTCACGCCCTCCATGTGAGCAGCTTGTTGCAAGAGCGTCACCCAGCGTGACGTATTAATCTGTAAATTCGGACATAACGAGGGAAACAAGCAGCTTTCCCGCTTGCAATGCCAGTCGCGCCGGCATTCCAGACCGTACATATTGGCCGAAGGGCCTCCAATATCGGTAATATGCCCTTTGAATCCCGGTTCTTGGGCGATCGTGCGGACTTCTTGCAACACTGATTGCGGACTGCGGCTGACAATGCGCTTGCCCTGGTGTAAGGCCAAAGAGCAGAAGGAGCACCCCGACACGCAGCCGCGATGGGCGGTGACGGAATGGCGAATCATGTCAAAGCCCGGAATCGAATCCACATAACTCGGGTGCGGCTTGCGCAGAAAGGGAAGGGCATAGATGGCATCAAGAAATTCCGAGGTGATGTTCGCAGGCGGATAGTGCAGGAGATAGCGTTTACCAGTCGGTTGTGCCAATACCTGATGTTGATGATGGTAGAATTCCCGATAAAATTCAACAAAGATTTCTTTGGAACTGAGCACCTCTTCTTCGGCCGGCAGGCGGCCGGCTTCCGCAGGACAGTCTTGTGACAACAGCACCGTCCCGGGAATATTTTTGAGAACGGAAGCAACGCGTTCGCTGGGCAGGGCCGGTGTTGTTCGCCGCTGCTGTAACCGCTCGGCAATGGTCACAATTGCCTGTTCGCCCATACCATAGACCAGAATATCAGCACGAGCATCTTCGAGAATCGAGCGGCGCACTTTATTGCTCCAAAAATCATAGTGGGCTACCCGGCGCATCGAAGCTTCCACTCCGCCGATCACGAGCGGAACATCCTTATACGCGGCTTTAATCAGATTGCAATACGCCAGGACAGCCCGTTCCGGTTTGCGCCCGGCTTTGCCTCCTGGCACGTAAGGGTCGTCGCTGCGATAGCGCTTAAATGCAGTATAACGGGCTAACATCGAATCTACATTTCCCGCGCTCACGCCAAAGAACAGGTGTGGCTTTCCAAAAACCCTGATAGAATCAGGGTTCTGCCAATCCGGCATAGCAAGAATTCCAACACGATACCCCTGGTGTTCGAGCACCCGTCCGATCACGGCCATGCCAAAGGACGGATGGTCAACATACGCATCGCCGCTGATTAAGACAATATCAACGGCGTCCCATCCGCGTTGGAACATCTCTGCCTTGCTTATCGGTAAAAATAGATTTTTTTCATACATACTGATGCCGTGCCGGTTCTGTCAACATCCGCAAGCCGCGCAGAATCTGCTGAATCCGCTGTCGCGGAAGGGTTCCGATTTTTTCAACGAGTTCACGCTTATCAACTGTCAGAATTTGTGAAACGACTACCAGGCTTTGTTTTGAGAGATTGGCCTCCCCTTTTTTGAGCAACACATTTTCCGGCGATTTGGATCGCCGTAAATTCGTGGTCAAGGCGCACACAATGACCGTATCAATCGGACTATGGTTAAACAAATTATTTTGGATCACCACGCATGGGCGACGATAGCCGGGCGCTGAACCATAGGGAACATCTTCATCAATCCAATACACATCTCCCTGCTTAATGTCCATCGTTTCTCCTCTGTTCATGATCTACCATTCGTCTGAATGCGTATTGCGTTGAATTTATGACTGGATATTCTGTGCATTGGAATGTGATCCTGTCGAAAATAGTCAATAAAAAAGCGATTTACCATCCGACAAATTTTTTACTGAATTTACTTGACAGGAGTAGTCTTTTTTACATAAGAAGTTGAAACGGAACTATTAATCAGAGTAAACCAAAATCTTTAGGGGCAGGGTGTAATTCCCGACCGGCGGTGAGAGTCCGCGAACTGCAACGCAGTTGATTCGGTGAAATTCCGGAACCGACAGTGAAAGTCTGGAGGGGATAAAGATTTTTGGCGTAAGAGGTTGACCATGAATGCCCCGTATTCCCCTATACGGGGCATTTTTTTGTAGATCGAATTTATATTTCGACACACATAGGAACTGAATCTGTGGTGTGTGAACGAAAAAATTCATTCTACATGGAGAGAAAAGAAGATGTTCAAGAATAAAGTGAATCTGGGCGTGTTTCTGGTGTGCCTGGCAGCGGCAATGTGGGGATTTGACGGCGTGGTGCTGACTCCGCGTCTCTGGAATTTAGATGTGGGTTATGTGGTGTTTATGCTGCATGCCTTACCATTTTTAGGGATGAATTTCATTCTACACCGAGAATACAAGACGGCAAAAGCTCTAAGTGCGAGTGATCTGATCTATTTTGTGATGATCGCACTTTTTGGCGGTGCATTAGGCACTTTGGCGATTGTTAAAGCCCTCTTTTTAGTCGAATTTCACCATTTGACCGTGGTGGCGTTACTGCAAAAACTACAACCCGTTTTTGCGATCCTGCTCGCTCGTTTCCTGCTCAGAGAGCGGATTGGTAAAAATTTTGTCTTCTGGGCTGGCATCGCACTGATCGGCGGCTATTTTCTGACCTTTGAGTTTCATTTGCCCTCTTTCGTGAATAGCGGTAAGATGCTGCCGGCGGCAATGTATGCGTTGCTGGCTGCATTTTCCTTTGGCAGTGCGACTGTATTCGGTAAACGAGTATTGAATAAGGTCTCTTTTACAACCGCTTTATTTTACCGTTATGGCCTGACAACCATGATTACTTTGCTTATTGTCCTCTTCACCGGCAAATTTGATCAGCTTGCCAAGACCACCCCAATGAACTGGGCATTTTTTGTAATTATCGGACTCACAACCGGCAGCGGCGCGATTTTGATTTATTATTACGGACTCCGCTACATTAAAGCCAATGTTGCCACTATGGCCGAATTGTGTTTTCCGGTCTCGGCCGTGCTCTTTGATTATCTGATCAATCGCAGCACATTGAGTCCGGTTCAGTGGGTGAGTGCTTTTGTCATGCTCTTTTCAATTTACAAAATCAGCAATGAGCAGGTTGCAGAGGTTAAGCCGGTTTACAAATCATCAGAGTTGTGTCAAGTGTAAATAACCAGGAGGGCAAAAACTCTATTTTTGCCCTCCTAAAGGCAGGTCATTTTGTATGCTCAGCCTCAGCTGCTGATTTCAGGAGTGTTTCGAGGACTTCGATCCGTTTTTCCAACGTGTGGATAGTTTTTAAGGCGTCGGGCAGTTTGAGTAATGCTACGTGCGATTTCCTCCATAAGTGATGCTCCACGGCAGGACTGCCTGATTGCATACTTTTGGCCGGAATGGATTTTGTCACGCCAGATTGCGCCCCCACTATGGTATGATCGCCGATCTGTACATGCCCTACTACACCAACCTGTCCCGCCAATGTGACGTGGCTGCCCACTTGTGTGCTGCCGGAAATGCCGACCTGGGCCACGATTACGGAATGTTCGCCAATGCTGACGTTGTGAGCGATCTGCACGAGATTGTCAATTTTAACTCCCTGATGGATATGCGTTACGCCCAGTGCGGCCCGATCAATTGTGACATTCGCGCCAATCTCTACATCATCATCAATCATCACGGTCCCAATCTGAGGAATTTTATAATATTCTCCTGTTGCGGTTGGGGCAAATCCAAAGCCATCGCTTCCAATCACTGTTCCGCTATGAAGGATCACTCGATTCCCTATAGAGACATCCTGTAAGATCGAGACATTCGGGTAGATCAACACATCTGAGCCAATCGTCACGTGATCTCCAATCACCACACCCGCATGAATGATCGTCCGGTCTCCGATACGCACATGATTACCAAGCGTGACATGCGGGCCAAGCGCACAATCCTTGCCGATCAGCACATCTTTTCCCCAAATAACAGATGCATGGGTGCCGACCGGCGGATGATATTTCACGGCAAAGAGCGTTAGTATCTGCGCAAACGCCAGGTAGGGATTTGAGACTTGTAGTAAGGCCAGATCAGGCCGACAAGTGCGCAACGAAGCCACAATATCGGTTTCCGGTGCTACTATCACAGCCGAAGCGTGTGTTTGCTGCAATTTTGTACGATATTTGGGATTCGCCAAAAAGGTCAGTTCCTCTTGTTGAGCTTCTTCAATCCCCGCCACCGCCGAGATCTCGATCTGATCATCTCCTGTCACCGTTCCCTGCACAAATTCAGCCAGTTCGCGTAATGTTTTCTTCACAGCAAAATATGCTTGAAAGCTCCGACGGTTAGAACTTCCAAACGTCGGAGCTTCCGAACATCTAAACTTCCAAATTACTGTGTACGCGCATTATACACCTTGATGATCTCTTCCGTCAGTTCAATAGCGCTGGAACCATACAGGATATTGCCGGCTTCAAAGATGACGGTATAATTATGCGTCTTCCCATACTCTACAACCACTCGGCCTACATCTTCAAGTAACTGTTTTAACGCACGTTGTTCAATCATCCGCAATTCCGACTGAGAATCTTGAACAAAGCGATTATAATCTAATTCCTTTCTCGCAATCTCGTCCCGTTTCTCTGTTCTGGCTTCCGGGGTCAGCGCCAGCGATTGTTTCTCATACTCATCCTTCATTTTTTGGATTTCCTCTTTCAAGGCTTTCGCCCGCGTCGCTAACTCATCAGCTTTCTGCTTCATCTGTTCCTGGGCCCGACTCCCTTCTGCTGACGAATCAATCACCAGTTGCAAATCCACAAATCCGATTTTATATTCTTGTGCCCAACTCGTAGCTGACATGTTGACGCTTATAAAAGCGATGAACAGGAAAAACATTGTTCCCAATACCATGATCTTTTTCATTGCGTGTTCTCTTCCCTGGAAATCAACCCCAGATATTCCAGATGTTCCGGATGTCATGCCATGTGCACGACAATACTTTTCATCCGTATAACCTGTGATGATCCATGGCTCCTTATTTGTTATCAGAATAATTGACGTTTGGAGTCATTGAAACTCCAAAGTCTTGTGGGCAAATAGTGAATTCTCGCGTTTTTTTCTCGATTTAAAACATTCCACCTAAACCAAAGTGGAATTCATTTGACGATTCCCCTGGTTCCTTGTCAAGTTTATATCCCCAATCTAATCTGAGTAACCCTAAGGGACTGTTAAATCGTATGCCAACCCCAACGCCTTTTCTAAACGTTGACAAATCCACATCTTCGTCAGAACTATAGACATCTCCCGCATCTAAAAACGTCACAAATCGCAATTGTTTTTGGATTGGGATAATCAGTTCTGCTGTCAGCAGAACGCGTTTATTGCCTCCAATTTCATCATCATTTTCATCTTTTGGGCCGACTGATCGTTCTTCATACCCCCGGATCGTATCAGCTCCGCCGGCAAAAAATCGTTCAAAAATCGGAATTTTCTCACTATCTCCATATTCTTTGGCATAGGCGACCTCTTGTTTGAATCTCAGCGCAAAATCCTTGTATAATGGAAAATAGATATTGTTATTCAACGTCAGTTTATAAAAATCGTTTTCTCCCTGGAACATCCCGCCGGCCAGTTCTCCAGTCAGTTTCGTGACCATCCCCCTGGTTGGGAGTAACACATTATTAATCGTCGAACGCCTGAACGATAACGACGCGCTGCTCGTCGTACTGGTTCCTTCGGCTTCCTGAATGATAGACGAGGCATCCTCATCCACATCAGAAATTTCAACCTCCTTATATTCATATTGTAATGTTCCGAAAATATTTTCAGTAATCGCCCGGCCAAAGCGAAATCCTCCTCCAACACTATCAGAATCGTAGGCGTTGTATTCGCGAGTGGTTTTATAGGCATCAAGTCCGAGTAAGTAACGCGAATCCAGAAATCTGGGCATCGTATAACTCAGGTTAAATTGCTGCGAACTCCCTCCGAGTTGAGCTGATAAATCAATGCTGTGCGCTAATCCGAACACATTCGGATACGTCACTCCGCCCGACACAATAAAATGATCGATCGAACTATATCCTCCGCCAAAATGAAATGATCCGATTGACCGTTCCGTTACATCAATCGTCAAATCCACCGTATTCAGCTCTGTTCCATCATCCAGCGTAAATTCCACATCCTCAAAAAACCCCAAATTAAATACACGCTGTTGACTGCGTTCCATCTTTTTACTATCCAGCAACTCCCCTTCGTAGACCAGCAGTTCGCGCCGAATGACTTTTTCTCGCGTTCGCTGATGTCCCGTAATTGTCACCCGATTCAGCGCATGAGGCACACCTTCGCGAAGACGATAGGTCAGCGTCGCTGTCTTGTGATCGCGGTCAACCTGAATTTCCGGATCAATCAATAACTTTCCCTCTGTCTTCTCAGAGATCGGAGTCACATATCCCTGCTGAGCGTACAAATCCGCGATGGCTAAAATATCTTTGCGAATCATGGAACGGCTGAACGGGTCTCCGGGCGTAACATGAATCACTTCCTCGATCTCTTCGGTCGTATAGACCTCATTGCCAGCAATTCCCACCGTCTCCATCGTATAAATGTCGCCTTCCTCAACCGTGATCGTAATCGTCAGGTCGCTGCTCTCTTCGTCGAAATGTAGTGCATAGTCAACAATTTTGATATCCAGGTACCCGTGGTCCGCATAAAAAAACCGCAGGCGCTCCAAATCGGTTTCGAACGTGGTTTCTTCATATTTTCCCGACCCGGTTAAAAATGAGAAGAAGCCTTTCTTACGGGTTTCCATGGTCTTGCGCAGTTCTTTCTCTGAAAACGCGCGATTCCCCTGAATATTCACTTTCCTCACTGTGGCTTTTTTGCGCTCCTCAATCTGATATTGCAACAGGCGTTTTTCCTGAGTTGCCGTGGGATCAGGGAGCAGATTGGCGACAACCTCTACATGATGATATCCTTCGACATGATAGAGCTGTTTAATTTGCTCAATGTCCGTCTGGATCTTCTGCGGATAAAATTTCTGCTGCACCGGATCCGACAAATTATCCGGTGCAAGTGTCAGCACCTCGATCAGACGCTCGTCTTTGAGATGTTTGTTTCCGATAAATTCGATTTTGCTGATGAAGGGGCGTTCCTGCACCACAAAGGTGAGCGAGACTCCCCCGTCCATTTCGTCAGCCTGAACCGTCACTGTCTCAAACAACCCCAGATCATATACCTGCTGGATATCTTGACTGATCCGTTCGGGATCATAGTTGGATCCGGGTGTGCTTGTGATCTGAGCGAGGATCGTACTTTCAGGAATCACGGTGTTCCCCTGCACCGCCACGCCTCGAATTTCACGCACAACGTCCGCGGACGAGAGGCCCGCCAGGGCGATGAGGATGATCAGACTAACCACAAATTTTTGTACGTATTTCATCATATCTTCTCTTCCGGACTTCACAAGCCGTGCTTATGGAGTCCGCTGTCTGTTAACTCAGCGCTCTTGCGGGAAACGCGCACACCGCGGCTTCCATGAACACAGGCGCATCATCTGTGATAAGTACGTCAATGAAGCTCTGAGGACCAAAGCGGCCTCGGAGTACCTCCTCTGCCAACGGATCTTCGATGTAGCGTTGGATCACTCGTCTGAGCGGTCTGGCGCCATAGGCTGGATCATAGCCCTTGTGCATCAGCCAGTCCCTGGCCTCATCAGAAAGCCGCAACGTCATTTCATTTTTACAGAGTTGGTTGTTCAACTCGGCGATCATCAGATCCACGATCTGACGGATATGTTCCTGGCTCAGCGAATGAAACGTGATGATTTCATCCAGCCGATTCAGAAATTCCGGCAGAAACATTCGTCGTAACTCGGTCCGAATGAGCGTATCCAGATGATGCGACGAGGTCTCGGCATCCTGTTGATGGAACCCCAGGAAGGCGGCACGCTGCATGAGGCGTGCGCCCAGATTAGAAGTCATAATCAGGACCGTCTGCTTAAAATTCACGCTGCGACCCATACTATCAGTCAGTTGTCCGTCATCGAGCACTTGCAGCAGCAAATTGAAAATATCCGGGTGCGCTTTTTCAATTTCATCGAACAGAATCACGGAGTATGGTCGCCGCCGGACCTTTTCTGTCAACTGGCCACCGTCATCGTAGCCGATATACCCTGGAGGCGCGCCGACTAAGCGGGATGCGGCAAAGGGTTCCATGTATTCAGACATATCCAGCCGGATCAACGCGGCCTCATCACCAAACACGCATTCCGCCAGGGCCTTCGATAACTCGGTTTTTCCGACCCCGGTTGGCCCCAGGAACAAAAAGGCTCCGACCGGACGGTTGGGATTGCGGAATCCAGTCCGCGAACGCCGGATCGCTTTAGCTACGGCTTGAATAGCCTCATCCTGTCCGATAATGCGGCGATGTAAATCGGTTTCCAACTGTCGTAAACGTTCCGATTCCGCCGTTTCGATGCGAGTCAGCGGAACACCGGTCCAGGTTGAAGCCACCCATGCAACATCGTCGGCGGTGACAACCGGGCAGGCTCTCTCACGGCTTGTACGCCAGCTCGTTTTGAGTAATTCCAATTTCGAGCGAAATTGACGTTCTCGGTCGCGCAGTTCGGCTGCGCGCTCAAAATCCTGTTCTTGCACCGAGTGTTCTTTGAGGAGATTCACCTCTTTGATCTGATCGCTTAACTGTTTGAAGCTGGCCGGATAAGTATACCCCTCAATTTTACGCCGAGAACAAGCCTCATCAAGTACATCAATCGCCTTATCCGGCAGGAAGCGGTCGTTCAAATATTGTTCGGCCACTTGCACCGCCAGCGTGATACTCTGATCAGGAATTTTGACCTTATGATAGGTTTCATATTTTTCACGCAGTCCTTGTAAAATCAGACTGGTATGTTCGGAGGTCGGCGGCTGGATGAGGATACTTTGAAATCGGCGCGCCAAGGCCCCGTCTTTTTCAATATATTTGCGATAATCTGCCAGGGTAGTGGTTCCGATGCACTGTAATTCTTCCCGCGACAACGCGGGTTTCAGCATATTTGACGCATCCAGTGATCCTTCGGCCGCACCAGCCCCAATCAGGGTGTGGATTTCGTCAATAAACAGAATAATCTCTTTTGACGTTTTGATTTCATTGACCACCGCTTTTAGCCGCTCTTCGAATTGCCCACGATATTTCGTGCCAGCCACCAGGGTTCCCAGATCCAGAGACACGATTCGTTTGCGGCGAATCGGCTCAGGCACATCGCTGCGCGCGATCCGCTGAGCCAGCCCCTCAACAATCGCGGTCTTGCCCACGCCCGGCTCTCCGATCAGGACTGGATTATTCTTGGTCCGTCGGCTTAAAATCTGGATGATCCGCTCCATTTCATCCTCACGCCCGATAATCGGATCTAACTTTTCCTGACGGGCTAATTCTGTCAAATCCGTGCCGAATTGGGCGAGCACCTTCAATTCTTTCTCCTCTTTGGCTTTTTTCCGGGCCATTTCTAAGGTATGCGAGATCTGCCGCATCAACTTGTCTTCGGTCACGCCATAGTCGCGTAAAATGCGGGCCGCCTGGTTCTGCCGCTCTTTGAAGATCCCAAGCAGCAGATGTTCGGTACCGATATAGTTATGATGAAAGTGGCGCGCATACTCGACCGCATATTCTAAGGATTTTTTGGCCGCGGCCGTAAATGGAATCTCGCTTAAAACAGCAGAGGTCGAGCGGCTCCTGCTGAGCCGACTTTCGATCTCGCGGCGTAAGGCGTCCGCCGGAATCCGCAACGCATGTAAGCAGGCAACGGCGACTCCTTCTCCTTCTTTGAGAACCCCTAACAACAGGTGTTCACAGTCCAGGTTCTCGCTTTTTAGTCGACTGGCCTCATTTCTCGACATCACAATCACTTTGCGTGCGCGTTCCGTAAATCGTGTAAACATAAATTCTTTCCCTTCACCGGATGATCCCGGTCAGTCTCTGTGTCATCAGTTTGCTTTATTTTCATTGTGCGGCATACCGCACACATTCGTGTTCATCTCTGGTCTTCCTGCGCACATCTGGCCTCCCTTTTCTCCTTCGGTCTTCACCGATCAAACCCAAGGCTGCGCTTCATCAGGCGGGCGCGGAGCACATCCGGCTGATCAACTGAGATATCCTGTCCCTGCGCTGTATGCGCATACCGGAGGGCATACTGACGGATATGGGCCGGTTGGATCAGGATGGATAGTCGATCGATCCGCTGAAGCTGTTGACGGAGTGACGCTGAGACAGGCACGATTCCCAGGGAGACGCCTAAGCGGTAAAGACCTAACATCTGCATGCCTGTTGACACATCAAGCGCGTAGGCTGTACGAAGAGACGCATGCATGTGGTTAAACCTCTGCTGTATTTTTGACGCGGCAGACCGAAGCAGATCCCTCCGTGCGCGCTGTTCCTGGAAGATGAGGCGGCGGCAGATCGTCCGCACCGTCTCAAGCAGGCAGCGTACTTCTCGTTCCTGTGACTGCTGATTTGAGATCTGCAGCAAAAACCCCTGCGAATCGCTCCCTTCGCCATACCCGCCTCTACACGTACAGCCTGCCGCCAGTACCTGTCTGATCAAGGGAGTGATACGTTTGAGCATGATCAAACCCGGCAAAAACAGCAGCACAGAAGCCCGTACTCCCAGGCCCCTGTTACTCGGACAGGTCGTGGCATATCCATCATGGGCGGTATAGGCAAAATCAAGGTGTTCGCCTATCCACTGTTCTATCTGCTGCGCTCGTTGCCAGGCGTCTTGCAGGCGCAGACCTGCGCAGAAACTCTGAATACGCAGATGATCTTCTTCATTCACTAGCATGGAGGTTCTGGCCGCTTTCTGCATCACAAGGATGCGTGAACTGCCCTGGTTAGCAAACCGATGGCTGATCAGTTTGTCTTCTGCTAACACCTTGCGTTTCAAGGGCGTCAGATCATCAAGCGCCAGGAGAGTGGCATCGCTGAATCGCGGATCAGTGCGCACAATCTGACACAGCAAATTCGCAATTTCCTGTCGTTCCTCCGCAGAGGCCGCCGACGGAAACGAATAGGAACGGATGTTGCGAGCCAGGCGCACCCGGGTGCTAAGAATATATGACAGTCTGCTTACGTTCTCCGTCTCATGCCTCACGGTTGAGTTCAATTCGTTCGATTTCTCCATCACGTAAATGAATGATCTTTTCTGCTCGCCGCGCCAGGTGTTCATTATGGGTCACCAGGATCATGATTATGCCATGGTCTTGATTCAGTCGCCATAATACATCGCTGATCATGTCGCCGGTTTTCGTATCCAAATTGCCGGTGGGTTCATCGGCAAAAATCACTGTGGGTGTATTGATCATGGCCCGGGCAATCGCGACGCGCTGCTGTTCTCCTCCTGATAATTCTCCGGGCGTATGGCGCACTCTGGCCTCCAGGCCGACGCTTGCGAGAGCAAGCATCGCTTTCTCTCGAGCGACCGCCCGCGACTCTCGGAGGATCAGCAAGGGCAGCATCACATTTTCAAGCGCGGTAAACTCCGGCAGCAGGTGATGAAACTGAAACACAAAGCCGATATGGGTATTCCGAAAATGGGCTAACTCGGCGTCGTCCAATTCAAACAGATTAACGCCCTCATAATAAATGATTCCGCTTGAGGGGCGATCTAAGGCGCCTAACAGGTGTAACAACGTACTCTTGCCGGCCCCTGAAGCGCCAACAATCGACACCATTTCTCCACGCTGAATGTTGAGATCAATCTGCTTTAACACATGCAGCGTTTCAGTGCCGATTTGAAACGATTTTTCTACACCTTCGACGCGAATATAGGCATTATTCATAACGCAATGCTGCTACAGGATCTAAGGTTGATGCCTGCCTGGCAGGATAAATTGTTGAGACAACACAGATCACTAGTGCTGAAACGATCACGATCAGAATGTCTGCTGCTGTCATCGTCAATGGTAAATGATCCAGATAATAGGAGCCGCCATCCAGATGAATTAACTTGAATGTATCCACTACCCAGCACACTACGATGCCAAGTCCGGTGCCCAGAATAGTTCCGATCCAGCCGATAATCGTGCCCTCCAGCATAAAAATCGCCATGATGCTGCGTGACGTGGCCCCCATAGATTTTAAGATCGCGATATCCGACTGCTTTTCAATGACCATCATCACCAGCGTACTAATAATATTAAACGCGGCCACCAGCACAATCAACGCCAGAATCAGAAACATCGCCAATTTTTCGAGGTTAATCGCTGAAAAAAGGCTTTGATTCAGATCCGCCCAATCCTGAATGATATACTCGCTTCCGAGCGCGGCTGAGAGCTGCTGCACCACGTATCTGGTGTTATCAATGTTTTTAATCCGAACTTCCAAACCGGAAACTTTTGTTTCCATGTTAAAGAATTTCTGAGCGGTTGTCAAGGGAATATATGCCAGTCCTGCATCATATTCGTAAAAGCCTGAGCTAAATATCCCGACCACGCGGAATTTTTTTAATTTGGGAACCGGGCCGGTCGGTAACAGCCGTCCCATCGGTAAAATCAACGTGATCTCATCGCCTGTCAGTACTCCGAGAAGTCTGGATAATTCCCAGCCAAGGATGATCCCTTCGCGTGGAGGACCTGCCAGGGTTTCTTGATTTGGGTAAGTTTGTTTTAATAACTCGACATGGCCTTCGATTAAACTTTTTTCCAA
Source organism: Candidatus Vecturithrix sp. (assembly GCA_040772385.1). Taxonomy (GTDB): domain Bacteria; phylum Moduliflexota; class Moduliflexia; order Moduliflexales; family Moduliflexaceae; genus Vecturithrix. The sequence continues at coordinate 3,790,791 of JAXGYF010000001.1, forward strand.
ATGTTGGACTGCCGCTGTTCGTTCAGGATCAATCCCCAATAGCTTGACGCCCGATACGTTTTCGGAGGAACTCACCATAACTTGTCCGCTAATATAAGGTAAAATGCTGTCAACCTGACGCATCTGCTGCACTGTCTGGAGAAGTTCTTCGTGCAGCTCAATCTCACCCCCCTGGGTTTGGATGAGAATGTGAGCCATAATACCAAGAATTTTATCGCGAATATCATCTTTAAATCCTGTCATCACAGCTAATACGATGATCAATGCCGCCACGCCGACAGCGACTCCGCCAATAGAGATCGCGCTAATCAACGAAATAAACGCCTGTTTTCGTTTTGCTTTCAGATAGCGAAGACTGATAAATAATTCGTAAGACATACCTTTTTAGTTGAATTTTTTGAATGAAAGTTCCCTGCGATTATTATTTTCTTGTATATTTTCTGGCAGCCTCTCCACTCATATTCGTGAGTAAACAGTTGTCAAGATGAAAATGCAAGAGAAACACACTTATCGTTCTTCAAAAATGAGCAGCGCTATATTAGAGTTATATCAGAATAAAAAAAGGGAGTTACACGTACGTAACTCCCTTTTTTCTTTTACGTCCCCAGGGGGATTTGAACCCCCGTCGCCGCCGTGAAAGGGCGGTGTCCTAGGCCAGGCTAGACGATGGGGACACACAAATTTGTCCGCCTTCCCATTCTGAAGACAAGAGTGACATTACGAAACAGTCTGGATTTTTGTCAATCTTTTTTTTTCTCTTTTGATTTTTTTTGTTGAAGTCATCCTGTAATACCTGTGAAAACGCCTCTGAGGGATCGCCGATTACCGTGATGAGATCTTTTCTGATTGGTCTTTTGAATTCTTGATGTTATTGTCAATGGGGCATCATGTTGAATGAATGTTTCCAGAACCTTCAGGTTCTTGCGCTGAAATTTCTTGACAGCGATTTTCTTTGAGGGTATGAAGACATTATGAAAGTTATTGCCCCCTGAGTTAGTTTTACGTTATCATTCGATGTATGAACAGCAGAGACAGGACAATCATGAAAAAATACGGGCTGAAAAAAATTCGTTTAATTCTTCGTATTAAGGCATTTACTAAAAGTATCCGAGACTATATTCATTCGATGGCGCAAGAAGATGTCCACAGTCTGTATTATGAAGAAAATAAGCGTAAAATTATTGAAAAAATTATTGGGGTGATTGACTTGAGTCAAGCCCTGCTCGCGCCTAATGGTCATGTGCCGGAGTTGAATGATTATGAAGTGTTTCCCCCTGAAAAAGCCAGTCTGTCATTAAGCCAATTACTTGTGCTCTTTCGACGAACTCTCCTTCAATTACAGCAGACTCCTCCAAAAGTGCAGGCCGAGGCGCTCGAAATTTTGTATTCATATTTCATTGAATTACAGGGGTTATATGACTTAATTTTTGTCAGTCTGTACGAAAGTAATGCCTCAATTGTGCCCTTATCCCCATCTGCTCTTGAGGAACACCAACGCCGATATTTGCATGTGCCGGAAGAGATTATCACCGATCCCCTGATTCAAGAATATCGAAGCATAAAATATAAAGATCTGATGAGTATTTCGAGCCTCCATCATCTTCATGTCATATTGTTAGACTTTCTGCCTCAATATTTTGGGGCCAGGTTACAAGAAATTGTATTCAAACGAGCCAAGAGCAGAAATATTCTCGATCCCGCCTCTGTGAATGCTTTTGATGAACTCCGCGCATTACTTGCGGCACATCCGTTAAATGAGTCAACCAAACTTTCGGTGGCCATTCATCGCCATGCCATGCGGATTTGTGATATCCTTTTCACTCGTTTTATTCTGCGCTGCGGACGTCCGCTCTTTGACTTACTGGTTCTGGCGACCTGGATCCAGACGGTCAAGGATCATATTGTCCCTGGAATTCATCGCCCCGAATGGGAAGTTGATCACCTGAATGTCGAGCAGGAGGTCACAGATAATCATGGCTCTCCGGGGAAAATAAAAATGTCGAGTGCCTTTTTTATGCAGCCGCGAATGAAATTTCGATTAGAGAAGTTTCTCATTTTTAAAATTCGTACCATGACTGTAGGAGATATTGTCCGTACGACAGAATTAGGGAATTGGATGCGTCAAAATTCTCCGGATGAACTCTTACAGTTTTTTAATGTTGCGCTTGGCGATATCGGGGGCATTGGCATCCGAACCATGCCGGAACACGAAATTTTAGAAACCAAAGAAACGACGTGGTTGTACTGTGCTTTGATGAGTTTTGTTCCTGGAGGAATGACCAGTCCGGGGAGTATCGTGATGCGTAACACAAATTATGGATTGACGAAGGCCCAGCAATTACTTCAAGAGATTCGGTTTTATGATCCCCGGTTTAAAGGGGCTTCCAGCTTATTCAATGATATTAAAATTTTGATCCGAAGTATTGGGGTCATTAATAAAGGGCGCATCGGAAAAGACCTGGAGCGCACAGAAAGTTTTGTCGGAAAAAAGCGGGAACTCTAAAAAGTGGGGGCAGCCCTGGTTTTTTAAGGTGAACAGTTCGCTTTACGCTCCTGCTGTAAGGCGTCTGGGGAAGATGTGGACGCATTGAATGGCACGATCAGTCGTTTCTTCAATTTTGAAAAGCACCCCATGATATTCCAGCGTTTCTCCCACCGAGGGGATATGCCGAAATTCTGACAGTAAAAAGCCCCCCAGGGTTTCAAAGGTCCCATCAGGAAGATCAAGTCTGAGGATTTCAGCGACAACGTCGCTTTCTATACGAGCATTCATGCGATATGATCCATCGGGAAGTTTCTGGTACATTTCGTTGTGTTGCTCATCAAATTCGTCTTCAATCTCTCCCACGATTTCTTCCAGAGAATCTTCAAGCGTGACGATGCCTAAGGCTCCTCCATATTCATTTACGACCACGGCGATTTGAGTATGATGGCGCTGTAAGTTTTGGATTAAATCAACAAGCGGCATTGTTTTGGGAACATAATAGGGGGTGCGAATAAAGCGATCGATCGTGGTATCCTCGGAAGTCGCTCTGAGCAAATCGAAGGCATGGATCACCCCTATCAGATTATCCACGCGTTCTTCATAGATCGGAATCCTTGAAAAACCGCCCGCATGCATCGCCTCTATCGCGCTATCAATACTCGTTCCTTTTTCCAATACATCCACATCCACTAAGGGAACAAGAATTTCTTCCACGGTCGTATCGCCAAAGTCAAACACCCGCTGCATCATAGCTTTACGCTGTTGCTCTGCTAGCGTGCCCTGGGTATCGAGGCTGAGCAGGAACTTGAGCTCTTCACGCGTCAAAGTTTGTTGTCGTTTTCTTTTCTCCACTCCAATCGTTCGAAGCAGGGTATTCGCAAGAGTTGATACAAAAAAAACGACAGGATAAAATAGGGTAAACGCGATGTTGAGGAGAGGTGCAAGAATCGGCACGAACCTGTTTGCATGCTGTTGTAAGATACTTTTGGGCACGATTTCCCCAAAAATTAAGACAACAGGCGTCAGGAAAAGTGCGACATAAAATTCAACATTTTCAGCAAAACGAGGGATCTGTGAAAGAATACTGGTCAACATGACCGAGCCAAGTACCAGCGAAATATTGGTCCCAACCAGCGTCGTCCCCAAAAAACGTTCGGGTTGCTGCAGCATCTTTTGCGCTTGACGCGCGCCTTTTGATCCTTGTGAGGCCAGATAGCGCAATTTGATTTTGTCAACCGAGATAATTGCTATTTCCGACCCGGAAAAAAACCCTTCACACAGGACACATGCCAGGATGACCGCGCCCCCTATCCAAACGATCATAACAAAATCAGTCAAGAAGACTATAAAGAGAAATTCTTCCCTATTTCTTCTTGCTCCTCAGGCTTTTCATACTGTAGTTGAGGCGGTGTATCTATTTCTGCCTCGTTTTTTTCGACAAGAATTTCGAGGATGCGGATATTACGTATTTTATGGACGGTCAGTCTCAAATGACCAACCTGAACCGAATCGCCTTTTTGTGGTACTTTCCCAAGCTGATCTAACAGCAATCCTCCGACTGTGCCATAAGACTCAGGCGAAAAATCTGCGCCAAACAATTGATTGAATTCATGAATATGCATCATGGCGTTGATGGTATAGCGTTTTCCCTCTTCTAACTGATGCAACCAGCGCGATTCTTCGGTATCGAATTCATCACGAATTTCACCGACGATTTCTTCAAGAATGTCTTCCAGGCAGACCAGCCCGGACGTTCCGCCATATTCGTCAACCGCAATCGCAATATGGATTTTTTTTCTTTGAAAATCCTTGAGAAGTTCCTGAACCTTTTTGGTTTCGGGAATAAAAAAGGCTTCTCGCAGCACATGTTGTAAATGAAAATCCTGATGTGCTCCATGAAAGAATGGCAGCAGATCTTTGACATACACTATTCCGACGATATGATCGATGGTCTCTGCATAGACCGGAACTCTGGCATAGAGTTCGGTGCGGCATTTGGCAAGAATCTCTTCAAAGGTGTCAGACAAAGAAAAACAAAACATATCTGTGCGGGGAATCATGATTTCTTTGACGGACATTTCGCTGAAATCGAACAAGTTATCAATCATTTTCCGTTCAGCAGTTTCTACTACTCCTTCGCGTTCACTCACATCCAATAAGGTTCGAAATTCCTGACCGGTCAACAACCGCTCATGGCTTTTGCGTTCGCCGCCAAACAGGCGCAGAATGCCATCAGCAATGCCTGTCAGCACAATACGAATGGGAAAGATCACTTTTGAAAAGAACAGTAAGGGACGGCAGGCGAAAAACGCATATTTTTTCGGAGCTTGTACAGCAAAGGCTTTAGGGGTGACTTCTCCAAAAACGAGGAGTAATAAGGTCATTGCTACGGTGGCCACAATCGGACCGGTTTCTTCTCCGAGGAAACGGACACAGAGCGACGCTGCTGTAGATGACGCTAAAATGTTGACGGTTTCATTCCCGATCAAGATCGTCACCAGCAGCTTACTTGGGTGATCGAGGAGGTGTCTGACCAGTGAAGCCGAGAGGGACCCTTCTTTTTCAAGGTGCTGAATGCGAATCGGATTCAGAGAAAACAAAGCGGTTTCAGAACCAGAGAAAAAGGCGGAACAGCAGAACAAGAAGAACAGCAAAATAAATGAACTGACAATGAGTTCCATGTATTCATTAAAGATTGAGAATTAAGAAGTGACAATCTTCAATTCTCAATTAAAACACCCCTCCCCCTTCTTCTGCAGAATAATGATGAACATCAAGATTTTCAAATCGCGTATATTCTTTAATGAATGCTAATTGTATTGTGCCAATAGGGCCATTTCGCTGTTTTCCGATGATGATTTCAGCCACTCCTTGAGGAGCGTCATCGAAATAAACATCCGGGCGATAAATAAACATGACGATATCCGCGTCCTGTTCGATCGCGCCACTTTCACGAAGATCGGAGAGTTGTGGACGTTTGTCGGTACGTTGTTCAACGGCTCGACTCAACTGAGAAAGGGCAATCACTGGTACGTGCAGTTCTTTTGCCAGGGTTTTCAGCGACCGCGAAATCTCTGTAATTTCCTGCTGTCGGTTTTCACGACGGACTCTGGGCTGCATAAGTTGGAGGTAATCCACAATCACTGCTTCAAGGCCTTTTTCCATTTTGAGACGTTTGGCTTTCGCCCGCATTTCAAGAATAGACAGAGCCGGTGTATCATCAATATAAATCGGGGCTTTTGACAAAATTTCCGACGCATGCGTCAAACGTTCCCAATCATCGTCCTGAATATTACCGATACGGACATCATGGGAATTGAGGCGAGATTCAGCGCATAAGAGGCGAATCCCTAATTGTTCTTTTGACATTTCCAGGCTGAAAATCGCTGTAGGGAGCTGCTCACGAACTCCAATATGCTGCGCAATATTTAAACAAAAAGAGGTTTTGCCCATCGCAGGCCTGGCCGCAAGAATAATCAAATCTGAGGGTTGCAATCCTGAAGTTAACTCATCCAGTTCCAAAAATCCGGTTGGAACGCCAGTAACAAGGCTTTTTCGGACTGAGAGTTCTTCAATCTTTTCAAATCCTTCTTTGACAATTTCGCTTAAGGGGGTAAATCCCTGTTTGATTCGCCCTTCTGAAATTTCAAAGACTTTTTGTTCAGCATCCTCAAGAATGTCATTGACATCTTCAGCATCGTCATAACAGCGGGTCGCAATTTCGATTGAAGCCTCCAGCAATTTTCTGGCAATGGCTTTTTCATGCACGATTCTGGCATGAAATTCAATATTGGCGGCTGTTGGAACCGCGTCTACCAGAGAAACTAAATATGCAGGGCCTCCAATATCTTCAAGTTCATGCTGCCGTTCCAACTCGTCGCGCAGCAAGAGCAGATCGATGACATCTTCCCGTTCGCTCAGGCGCAGCATCGCCTCAAAAATTTTCTTATGGCTCGCTCGATAAAAATCTGATGGGTCAAAAATTTCTAAAGCTTTAAAAATTGCAGTATTATCAAGTAAAATCGCGCCAAGAACAGCTTGTTCTACCTCAAGATCAAAAGGCGGGAGTTTTTCAAGAGACTTTTTTGTTAGTTTTTCCATGCTTCGACTTCGCTCAGCACCCATATTCCAAATTTATCAGAGAGGAAGGGAGGGATTTTATGTCTCATGATTCAAAGGGTAATTGTACTTCATAGACCTGGACAGGATGCTCAAACCCTTTTACCTTGATTTCTCCGATTTCTCTGGTGTCAATCGCGTGTTTCACGTACTCGTATGTTTTATGGCTGATCATAATTTGACCGGGAGTTGCCGACGCTTCAAGACGTTGGGCTAAATTGACATCGCTGCCTAATACAGTGTATTCCATCCGCTCTGCAGATCCCATATTGCCTACAATCACATAGCCGGTATTGATGCCAATCCGAATGACGATCGGGTCTAATCCCAATTTCTCTTGAAGCTCTGGCCCAAGCTCTCGAACTGCCTTCTGCATATCAATGGCAGCTTGTACGGCTCGCAGCGCATGATCCGGATGAAAAATCGGATCTCCGAAAAAGCATAACAATCCATCTCCGATAAATTTATCCACAAAGCCGTCATAATCAAAGGCAATTTTTGTCATCTGATTGAAATACATGTTTAACAGACGATGAACGACTTCTGGTTCAATGCGGTCAGAAAGCGTACTGAATTTCCGAATATCGGAGAACATAATCGTCAATTCTTTGCGCTGTCCTTGTAATGCAAGACTTGTAGGATTTTCAAGAATTTTTGTCAACATTTGTTTTGAAACATACGTTTTAAATGCGGATCGTAATTGTTTCCGTTCCCGATCTTCAGTGGCATACCAGTACACTGTGATCAAGAAGTTGCCGAGAATAAGCGAGGGTAACACCGGAATTAGTAGATTGAGAATGAGCCGATGGGCGATAAACAGGTAGATCGACATCCCAATATAGATCCCTATACAGAGAAACAAGAGCAATGTGAAGCGGTAGGGACCTAATCTGGGAGCCATGAGACCAAGAAAGGTGAGAAGCAATGCAGTAATAAAAACATTTGTTCCCCATCCGAGTTCAGAAAAAAATTGTTCGGTGAGAATCGTATTCATGATTGCGTCATGAATAAATGACAATGGAAAATTCGAAATAAGCGGGTTAGGGCCAATATCGCCGGTTCCGCTTACTGTGTAGCCGATGGTACAAATATGCCCTTCAAATTCATGTTTCCAGAAGGCGGCAATTTCCGGAGACTCTTCTGCGGCCAACACATCACTAAACGCGTGGGCTTTAGGGGAAGGGAAAAAATTAATGCGCAAATTCAGTCGTTTATCAACCGGGATGCGAATATCTTTTGTTATATTCGTTTCCGGAAAATGTGCATTTACCAGCATAATATATTTCCCGGGATAAATGACGACATTTTCCGGTTTGACCTGAAGATATTGAAGCACCGCAGCAAAAGCCAGATGAGGGATGAATTGGTTTTGCACTCGAATCACCAGAGGAACTCGCCGAAACACGCCGTCAGAATCCGGAGTCGCAGATACATGTCCAAATCCTGCGGCGTTCCGTATCAATTCCTGAAGCGGCAGGTACGCGCGGTTGGCATACCAGAGCGATTCAGAACGTTCAACAGAAAAGGGATAACGAAAGGTCCGTAAAAACAGATCCAGACGTAGAGCATCTTCTTCGCCGGTAAAAGCGAATTCAGTGTGGTATAACAACTCAAGTCCGGCTTCCTGGCCTAAGTCATTCCATTGCTGATCCGACAGCGCATTAAAATCAAGACAGATATGGCCTTCTTTTTGCGTTTTCAACGCGCTGATAATGGCATCGGCATGAGGATATTTGTGTGAAAACACCTGATATTCTTGGGGCGTAAAGCAGGGATGATCAATTAATTCAAAAGGCCCGGAAAGAATCACATTACCTGCCTGTTGTACCGCTTCAATGAATTGAGAATCTCCGGGTTCATTGGAGCGAGCAGTAAAGAAAATATCAAAATTGATCAAGGAGACCCCCAGGGATTTTAATAAGGCGACCATCCTGCCATGGAGAGAACGATCCCAGGGCCAGGTTCCGATCTTTTGCAGACTTGAATCTTCAATGCCGATCGTTGAAATCGCAGGGTGCAGAGTCGTCGTTTTTCGCAGCCGGAAACGATAATCCAGGGTTTTTTCTTCCCATTCTCGAAAGGATTCCTGAAAAAAATATTCCGCCAGGAGAATTACACCCAATCCGGTAAACCCTAAAAGAATAGACACGATATAACGATTTTTAATTGGGATTCTCAAGATCATAAGGCTCTACTACAGGACCAATTTACTTCTGCCGGGCTTGTAGTTCCCGCTTTAGCGAGTTTTCAACGAAAGTCGGAGCTACAAACTTGTCAAAATTTGTGTGATCAGGTACTCTATTGCTGGATTTTAGCGGAAGAAAATTCCTATCCCAAATTTTACAAACCGGGTTTCTTGAAGAAACCCGGTTTGTCTTCTTGAATAAATGTCAGGGCGTCACGGGGTTTTCGGTTTTTCCAGTAGTCCCGGTAGGATCAAGCGGAGGGAAAAATTTTCCGCTTGTTCCGGTGGATTCAACCGGGGGAATCGCTCCAAATTTCCGCGCTGGTGAGGTACCTGGTCCGCGAGTTGCCGAACGAATAAAAAACTGGATGCTTGTTCCTGCCCATTCCATCTCTTTAAGTTGTTCTAAGCGGGCAATGAGCGCACTCAATCGTTCTTTATCATCTTTTTTGATCGTATAAAACGGTTCTTGCTCAAACGTCGCGTCAAAAAAGGCAAACTGTTCGGTCGTACAAAAAAGATTGATGGTTTCATATCCGGTCGGTGGCGCAATTTTAATTGGCAGGTCAAAATGATGCAACGTAGAATACACTTTGTCAGGTTCGATCTTATTTTCGGATACTTTCATACTGGGCACAATAAACGTAATGTCTCCTTCCGGCGAAATATCCATAAGAGTAATATAACTTTCCCGGCTAACCTGGAATCGAAGCTCAAAGGGGTCACCCAGGTTATATTCCTCCTTTTCAGTCCCCATGCGCACTTCGATTGACTCCACAGGCGTCAAATCTTCGAGCGCATGGATTAATTTCTCGTATTCCGGAGAAAATGATGTCTCCTGAGCCTCAGCAAAAGACCAGAATATAAGGCAACTCAACAGCAAAAGTCCAATGATTATACGTCTATTTAAGAACCTCATAGCACGTCACTCCTTCGGAAATAGAAAAAACGAGGAAAAAGAAAGCAGCAAACTGCCAAGCTGACAATTCAACTATAATTCCCTGTTTCTCGTTTTTTACTCCTTTCCATCGTCATTATTGTGAATTACCGTTTCATCCTGGCCGGGCCTTTCGGAGCGGTTTCAATTTTCTCTGCTTCCCGAAATTCAAAACCTTCCATCACCTTCTCTTCACCTGGAATCGGGAGTCCGGCCGTCTTAATTTTCAGTCGGAGGTTATTAGCGCTGTCTGCGTTGATAAGGGCTTCCTGGTAACTAATTACACCATCTTTATACAGAGCAAATAGCGCCTGATCAAAGGTTTGTAAGCCTTCATGGATCAATTGCTCCATGGCTTCTTTAATCATATCAACCTGACCTTTTTTGATCAGATCAGCAATGCGAGGTTTATTCAACATCACTTCAACGGCAGCGCGACGCTTTCCATCTACGGTTCGAACTAATCGCTGTGACACAATGGCACGCAAGTTCAAAGAGAGTTGCAGATAAATTTGTTCATGTTTTTCGATTGGGAAAAAGTTCATAATACGTTCAATCGCCTGGTTCGCATTATTCGCATGCAGGGTGCCAATTGAGAGGTGTCCGGTTTCAGCAAATTCGACTGCATGTTCCATGGTTTCAGCATCGCGAATTTCTCCTAAGAGGATCACGTCTGGTGCCTGACGCAACGTGTTTTTCAGCGCTGCTTTAAAGGAAAGTGTATCCGTGCCAACCTCGCGTTGGGTAATAACGCACTTTTTGTGAGGATGAACAAATTCTACTGGATCTTCAATTGTAATAATATGTCCTGGGGAATTGGAATTGCGATAGTCAATCATCGCCGCAAGTGAGGTTGATTTTCCAGAACCAGTCGCCCCAACCACGATTACCAGACCGCGTTTTGCCATGACAATATCATTCAGAATTGGAGGCAGTTGCAATTGTTCAACAGTAAGAATTTCAATTTTAATCTGACGAATTACGGCGCCGATACAATTACGCTGCCTGAAGATGTTGACACGAAAGCGGCCAAGCTTAGGATAGAATAAGGCCAGATTACATTCGTAAGTATCTTCAAATTCCTTTTTTTGCTTGGCATTCATCATCTGATTCGCCAGATCTTCCGTATCTTCCATGGTGAGTTTGTAGCTTCCGGCAGGTTTCGTGATCCCCTCAATGCGATACATTGGCGGGGCGTCATACGTCAGATAGATGTCTGAAGCATTATGCTTTACCATAAATTCGAGCAATTGTTCAATCTTTAATCCCATAGCGCGTGTTCCTCGCTTACGAGTCATTGCTGGCTCGGTTATGCCGTTCAATATCCTGAACGTTCTCCCTCCTTCAATGTATCAATTTATTTTTTGACTCCTGCTGAAGGTCTTCGCATTTCTCGTTGTTTTTGTTGAAAATTTTTAAATAAATCCACATTCGATGTTTTGGTCATGGCTTCTTCCATGGTCACGACTTTCTTCATCACCAGTTCCACAAGTACTTGATCCATGGTTTGCATCCCATATTGACTTCCAGTCTGCATCATTGAGGGGATTTGATGAATTTTCGCCTCACGAATCAGGTTACGCACTGCCGGAATCCCGATCATAATTTCAAGTGCCGCCACCCGACCTTTGCCATCTGCTCTTTTGAGAAGCGTCTGGGCGATCACTGCTCGCAGGGATTCCGAAAGCCCTGCGCGGACCTGTCCCTGTTCGGAAGCCGGAAACACATCAATAATTCGATCAATTGTTTTCGGAGCGCTGCTGGTGTGCAGGGTCCCAAACACCAGGTGTCCTGTTTCCGCTGCTGTAAGAGCTAAGGAAATGGTTTCCAAATCTCGCATTTCACCAACCAGGATGATATCCGGGTCCTGGCGCAAAGCCCCGCGTAAGGCTTTGGCAAAACTATGGGTATCAGGGCCAACCTCGCGTTGATTCACCAGGCAGTTCTGCGATTTGTGGACAAATTCCACCGGATCTTCAATCGTCAAGATATGGCCGAAATCCTCTTTATTGACCAGATCGACCATAGCAGCCAGCGTAGTTGATTTTCCGCTTCCTGTTGGACCTGTCACTAATACTAAACCTTTGCTGGCTTTTGACACCTGTTTCAGAATCGAAGGCAAGCCAAGTTCTTCAAACGTTAGCACTTTCGTTGGAATCTGCCGGAATACCGCGCTTTCCCCTCGACGCTGTACAAAAGCATTCACGCGGAATCGCGCTTTTTCTCCCGGTAACGCAATTGAAAAGTCTGCCTCAAGCTCTTCGGTAAACTTCTTCTGTTGGTTATCATTCATGATGTCAAAGATCATCTTATGGGCTTGCTCTTTTGAGATGGCCGGAACATTCAGCTTTTTCATGTTACCATGAATGCGAAACATGGGTGGTTCGCCCGAACTTAAGTGAACATCAGAGGCGCCCTGCTGCACCGCAAAATCGAGTAATTGCATTACATCCATAGCCATAGCGCACTATCTCCACTGGTAAAAAAGAGTCATCATACAAACGCGTTCTGTGTTAGAATGACAACGCCAGGAACATTCTTGTAAAAACAAACATATTGACAAAATAATTTTTTTAAAGATATATGAAGCATAGAAGAGATGTCAAGAGAAAAATCGGAGAATCAAAGAACCCAAAGTCCTACAAGGAGCATACTGAAAGATTCTATGAACTTTGATGAAGATTTGATCGAACAGGTAAGACAGAAGGCGGTATGGGCCTATCGTTCCTGGGAACCTGACCACATTGTTGTCGTGCTTGGCAGGGGGAATCACGCTGATCTTGAAACCTGGCAGGAACACTGTCAAGAAGATCGAGTCCCAATTATCCGTCGTCGGGGCGGAGGGGGAACAGTGGTGCTCTCGCCCGGAATACTTGTAGTTTCCCTTGTCAAACGAGTGCAGCATCAGTATCATTTTCACGAATATTTTCAGCAAATCAACACATACCTTATTGAAGCCCTGACCTCGCTGGGAATGGCAAATTTGAACCAGCAAGGGTATTCCGATATTTGTATTGGTGATCGGAAAATTCTTGGATCTTCTATGTATCGCAGCCGTGACCTTCTGTTTTATACGGCCTCGCTCATGATTGCCAATGATCTGATGCTTCTGGATCGTTATTTGAAATATCCGTCAAAAGAACCTGACTATCGTAAAGGTCGTTCGCATTTGGAATTTGTGACGACCATTGCATTGGAATACCCTACGCTTTCGTTTGAGCAAATCCAGCAGAGTGTTGATAGCATCGTGCAGCAACGTATTTTTGAAATTGAATAAAAGGGACATGCAGAGAAACCGGGTTTTTCAAAAAACCCCGGTTTCTTACACGTAGAAGGGAAAACATGTCAATTCGACAGCAACTTGAAGCCCATGAAAAGACCTGGCTTTCTTCGAAAGCCAGTTTCAGCGCGGCGACTAAAGGTCGCGACAAACCGATTCGTCCATGTGACTTACGCACAGAATTTCAACGCGACCGCGATCGTATCACCTATTCGCGCGCGTTTTCGCGGCTGCGACGCAAAACTCAGGTGTTGATTTCGCCTCACGGCGATCATTATCGCACGCGCCTGACGCATACGCTGGAGGTCTCGCAGATTGCTCGTACCATCGCCCGCGCGCTCCGCTTGAATGAAGATTTAGTTGAGGCCATTGCGATGGGACATGATCTCGGACACTGCCCTTTTGGGCATACCGGTGAATATGCGCTGAATTCCATTCACCCCAAAGGATTTTACCACTCTTGTCAAAGCGTACGTCTTGTGCAATGCCTGGAACGAGAAGGGAATGGCCTGAATTTGACCTACGAAGTCAGAGATGGCATCTTAAAGCACAGTAAAAGCTACACCAGAATCATCGCTGACGATCCGAACGTCATGCCGGAAACCCTGGAGGGGCAAATCGTGCGCATTGCCGATAGCTTAGCCTACATTAATCACGATATTGATGACGGTCTTCAGGGCGGCATTCTCAAACAAGAAGATCTGCCCAAAGAATTGTTAAATGTGTTAGGCTATACGCTGGGCGAACGAGTCGGACGTATGGTGCAGGGCGTGATTGCAGAAACTCAACGGGTAAATTTGGAACGCGTGGTGATGAGTTCCGATCTGTTGGAACCGACTGAATTATTGCGTAAATTTTTATTTGATCATTTTTACCTGACGCCGATGGTCAACCGCGAAGCCGATAAATCCAGACGTATCGTAATCGAACTCTACGAATATTTTCTTGAGCACCCGGAACAGATGGATCTCCGCTTATTTGGTTTAGTTCCTCACGAGGATCTGCCACAACTTGTCTGTGATTATCTCGCCTGTATGACCGATGATTTTGCCCTGGAAACCTACATTCAGGTCTTTGTCCCCAAACGTATTGCGTAAAAACGGTGAGATCATGGTTCTCCGCAAAAAAACAAGCCCAGACATCGAACAAGGATGTCTGGGCCGAAAACATAGACGATACGGGTGATTTGCTGTTACCTGATCCGATAGGTGATGCCTGCAAAAAGCGTCGTTTCCAGGTCATCATTCCCGTTGTCTTTAATATCATCATCAAGATGATTAAAACTTAAGGTGGTATCAAAGTTAATTTTATTCGAGATATAGTACCGGAAAGTTGTCGAAAGGTTGTTCGAAATGATATTCTTCGCACCACTTTCTGTGGGAAGTGTAAGTCCTAAGGTCCATCTGTTTTCCCAATCGATCCGATCCGAGACTTCATACGTCGCAGACATCGCGTTATTAATTTGATGTACAATGTCATCGCTCAGAATCGTTGAATACGTCGCTCGCTCAATAAGTTGAAGCCGATACGTATAGGGATAGGCATACTCGAACGAGGCATCGAGCGATGGATCGCTATCGCTTCCATCAAAATTAGAGAGCACGAACCCAAGTCCTCCTCGCACAATCCATCCATGCTTCCGAACGCTAAACGGTTCATTGATCAGAATTTCACGCACTCTGATTACTCCCATTGCGCCGAGGGCGTCCTCAGCGAGAATCCCTTCTGCCCGGAGGACCTCTTCCATGGCTTCGAACCAATACTTCTCATATTCGACCGCCCCATATTCACTCTTGTATTCTTCTTCTTTATCAATAAGTTCTGCAAATTTCAAGTATCCCTGATCCGATAACTCCTGGGTAATCACGCCATATTTCTGCAAATCCTCAATGCTTCGCATCGCTTTGGCTAAGACGGTTGCGTCAATAACCCGGCCATACCCAGCTCCTATTCCAAGTTTGGCATACGGATCGTCGGCATCATCGGACCCCATAAGTTTTCGATACGTAAAATCCCCTGAACCATACCCTAAAAATTTGGTGTCTTTGTAATATTTATCCGCAACGGTGCGAGCAGCGATTTCATACCCTTCTTGTGAATCTGCTTCTTTTTCCGCACTGCGCTCGACGTCAAAGGTGCCGTCAATCTGGAAAATCCAGCTAAATGGCAAGGTGCTATAATACACTTCATAATTTGCTAATGCCGTCCCATTATAACTGGCCTGGCCTCCTGTACATTCTTCATCTTCCTCATCACAGTCTTCTGGCGATAGGCGATTATCACCTTTGTCTTGAAGGTTAAATCGTCCGGAAAGATACGCCTCTTGATACGACGTGTCCGGATTCGTATAGTCGCGCAAATCAACAGCAAATCCTGACATTGGTATAGCAGCGATCAGGCAAAATAATACACACACGATCAAATTTTTAACCATTATAATAACCTCCACGTTTATAGTACGATTGATTTATAAATCATGATACATAGCATAGATTTTTCATCTTCTTCCTGTATTACAATCCAGGAAGAAGCAATTGACTCTATGAGTTACATGGGTGAACGTATATAATACATCATGTGTACCTTTCCATATCATAATCATGATGATTAGATTACTGCTCTCCAGGCTGAAACCTCGGGAGAACCTTAAAAGGTTACCCATCATGTACAGATCTCATATATGTGTTTTTCCTAAAATGTCAAGTGAACGAAAAAAGATTTTTATATGAAAAATGGGCCTGTACTTGTCTGTTCACATATTCAAATTTCAAATGCCTCAACCAATTTATGAAGTTGTTCTGCAAGTGAAGAAAGTTCCTTGGCCCCGTTCAAGACGTTTACAGCTTGTTCTGAGGAATCTCGGACGGTTGCCGCGACCTCAATGATCGCTCGGCTGATCTCTTCGCTTCCGGCCGCAGCATCAATCATCGTGCGAGAAATATCATCCGTTGTGTGGCTTTGCTCTAAAATCGCCGCGGCAATTGCATTCGCAAGTTCAGAGACACGCTTAATGATCTCTGCGACTTGGGCTATTGCTTCGATAGCATTCTGACTGCTGGACTGAATTGCTCCTATCTTTCGAGTGACGTCTTCCGCCGAAAGGGCGGTTTCCCGTGCTAATTCTTTCACTTCATCCGCGACCACTTTGAAGCCTTTGCCGGCGTCCCCAGCTCGAGCCGCTTCAATTGCGGCATTCAACGCCAGTAAATTGGTTTGTCCGGTAATCCCGGCAATGACTTGAATAATTTCCCCAATCTCTTGTGAATGCGTTCTTAGGCTGGCAATCGTGGTATTGGCTGAATTCACAATATCCACTGTCTTGATGATACTGTCAGAGACTTCATGGATATTACATGAAATTTCCCGAATATTCGCAGCAACTTCTTCGATTGCCGTCGAGACGCTTTGGACGCCGCGACTAATCTGCTGGCTATTCGAAGAAACGATCTGAATTTGCTGCGAAGCTTGATCTGCTCCGGAGGCCATCCGGGTACTAATCTGAGTCATGCCTTCGGAAGTCTGTTCTAAATGTTCTGAGCCATTCATTACCTGTTCTATGAGGTTTTGGAGTGCTTCCACCTGGGTCGTCCGTTCAAAAACTCTTTGTTCAAGGGCTTTTTCAGCTCGTTTGCGTTCCGTGATTTCTTGAAGTAAGTGAGCGACCATTTCAATCAGAGCCTGGCCAAGCTGATTGAACTCGGTAATAATACCGGGCGCATACTCTGTTTGTAGATTTCCGGATGAGATGTCCTGAGAATAGGTGACTAATCTCTTCAACGGAGGTAACGTAAGCCATCGAAAGGTGAGAACGGTTACCAATAGAAAAACAAAAGAGAACAGCAGCAATATGATCCCCTGGCGTTGATAAGACCGTTGCAGAACAATCAATGTGTGGTCCGGAATTACCGCAGCGATTTCTACTGATGTCGGCTGCTCTTGAAGAAAAAGCGTTCTATAACTTGACAGGAGGCCATTGGCCGCATGAATCTCCCCTTCCTCGCTCGCCGCCTGTCGGACCTCCAAAAGGGTTCTGGTGCCCGGTGCGTCTAAGGTTTCCGTCGAAGCAATAATATCGCCGCTTTCAAGAAAGGCCGTCACATCCGTTTGTGTTTTTTTTTGAATTCTTTCCAGCAGGGTAAGATTATTGTTTAACACAAGTCCGCCAAACAATGTCCCGAGTTTTTTCCCTGTCAATTGGTGGATAATGGGAACGGCCCTGAGCATCATGGTCAGATCCACCGCATCTTTTTTGATCCGCAGGATCTGTCCTGCGGATACTAGCGCGTTTCCCTGTTCTATGATTTCAGGTAATATTGGTTCGACGTCAAAAAACGGAGAGCTGACATCCAGCCATACTGAATCTTCCGATCCAGTGATGAAGACAATATCCAATTGATTCTTAGTAGACGAATCAAGAATATCATACACCATGGTTTCTGCTTCATCCTGATGGTTTTGAGCCATTGCCAATGAGAACGGTTCGTGTTTTGCGATTTCCTGGAGTATCCGTTCGATGAATTCAAGTTGATATTCCATGACGATTTCCGCAATGGAGTGGCGTTGTTCAAAAGCATTTTGCAGTTCCTGGCTGATGCTGTGTGCGGTATGACGATAGGTCCAGACGAAAAGACCGAGCGAGAAGAGTATCATAGAAATCAAAAGATACAATCCCACTAAGGAAGAAAGCCTTTTTGGAGTTATTTTGAACATATCAACCTCAATTATCAATAGTACTAATCGATGCCTGAATAACGAAATGCTCTGGCTTTCAGAGTATTGAGTTCATCCTGGCGAATCCCTTTTTGCACTAGCACAAAATCACCAGAGTAGACCGTGGGAATTTCTGTGCCCCTCCCCTCAAGATCCAATCGAATGGCTTCTGCCATGGCCACGCCGTTATCATCATTCATGCGCATCACGGTAGCATCCATATCGCCATCCATAATGGCGGTCAGTTCACTGCTTCCGCCTCCCCATCCGTTTACCGGAATATCTCCTAATCTTCCGGTCTGCCGCAGCGCATCAATCGCTCCGATAGCAACATCTGTCGCACAAGCGTAAATAAATTTCACGGTGGGATATTCC
This sequence comes from Candidatus Vecturithrix sp., assembly GCA_040772385.1. Classification (GTDB taxonomy): domain Bacteria; phylum Moduliflexota; class Moduliflexia; order Moduliflexales; family Moduliflexaceae; genus Vecturithrix. Next base: position 3,808,882 of record JAXGYF010000001.1, read on the forward strand.
TGAAGAATTTCCAACGTTGCCTGTTTTGATTTTTCTCGATCTCCATCGGTATAATACGATGCGACTAATTGCAGATTGGTTTGTTTTTTCAGGTACTCAATAAAGGTATCGCCGCGCATGGCGCTGACATAGCCTTGTGAAAAGTACAGCACTGCATATTCTCCTTCTCCCTGCGCATGCTTCAGATAATAGTCGGCAAGCATCTCTGATCCGGTGGCATGATCAAAGCCCACATACAGGAAGGGTTGTTTCCCTTCCCAACTCCGCAAGGGGGTGGTAATATTTTGCAAAATTAGTTTCGGGCGTCCTTTGGTAATGAGACGTTCAATAACCCGTTGGTGTTGTTGGGCATCTAACGTAAATACCAGATAATCAGGGTCTTTCTCCAATGCAGTTCGCATTTGTTGTTCCTGAAGGCGGATGTCAACCGCCGGTTTGGAAAAATATTCGAATACCTCGTACTGTACGCCGATTTCATCCATACGCTGCTTAAAGGAGATGATACTTCGACGCCAATAATCAGAGACTTGTTCTCCAGGATAAATAAACGCAATCCGTACCGGCTGTTGTTGTGTGCCCGCCGTGATCGGCTGTCCGCTCTTCCGAACAATGTCCGTAAATTTTTCCATACGTTCCACCTGTTCCGGATGAAGCGTATGAAACTCCTGAACGGTTATATAGTCATCAAGAGCCGAAACATGATTCACATCAATTATCCCCAAACAGAGGAAAACGAGAAAACATCGAAATACTCTCATACTATGGCCTCCTTAATTTATAGCAATATTCATTCGTATTGCGAAAGACGTTGGGTGAGAATTCCACACGCATCTTTGACAGTCTGAAAACATTTTGTCAAGAAAAGAACGTCTGATGATGAAAACTTATAACCCGTTAATCGTTGAGATCTTGAGCGCATGTTTCAAATAGAGTCCTTCTCCATACGCACACTTGCCTAACATCCCCAGGTACCGCGCCCATTCTTCAGCACTTTTCGTGACATTTTGAGAGGCGTGAGCATCGAGAGCCTTCTTCTTTTCGGTCCATACATCACTGATATCAACAATAATCTCGGGGCGGTGAGTGTTTGTCCTGGGATCTAACGAAAAGTAGAAAAATTGATGCGGATGCCAGGTGGTGTCATCAGGCGCATATTTTTTCAGCCCGGCCACAAAGATTGTTCTCTCTACTAATTGCGAAACAGCATAATGGTCGGGGTGATAATCTTGCGGATGGATTGTGAGTACCACGTCAGGCGCGCATACTCTGATCAGCGGGATCAAGCATTCCATGTTGGCTGTGTTCACCTCCACCCCGGCGTCAGGGAAATCCAGGAATCGCACATAATCAAGTTCTAACAGCGCCGCCCCGGCGCTAGCCTCATGGCTTCGTTCTGTTTTTGAAGCATACCCACTGTTTTCTCCCCTGGTGCAGATGATCAGGCCAGTTTTCAATCCCTGTCGTTTAGCCTTAAGCAGGATGCCCCCTACGCCAATTTCAGCATCGTCCGGGTGGGCCGTAATTGCCAGCATATCAACCACGAGAAACCTCCTTAGTGTGTGGAAGAAACCGGGTTTTTTCAAAAAACCCGATTTCTCTGCTTCATCCCTTTCTTGCGGGAAACAGGATGCGTATATCCGTAATCATAAGCGGTTGCTTGAAATAAAAGCCTTCGCCATACCGCGTTCCGCCTAACGCCCCATATTGCAGCGAGCGTTGAATTACATGTTTTTTATATCCAAGCACATGCTGCGATTTATGCGCGTCTATGGCGTGTAATTTTTCTTGCCAGACATCGTCAATCGCCAGGATCATGTCCGGTTGTTTTCTATTCGTGCGTCTGTCTCCTGCAAAATAGAGGATATGAACCGGATGCCCTGTGCTTTCATCAGCGGAATATTTTTTTAAGCCTGACACAAAGATTGTTTTATCTACCAGCAGAGAAACCGCCTGATGATCCGGATGATAATCCGTTGAATGCAAGGTGATCACTGTTCGAGGCGCACACATTTGAATAAAGGGGATCAAGCGTTCCATGTTGGCTGTGTTCACCTCGACGCCAGCGTCAGGAAAGTCTAACTGCTGAAAGTAATCCACGTGTAACGCTTTTGCCCCTGCTTCAGCTTCGGCCATTCTGGTTTCAGCCGAGGCAAATCCGCCGGATTCGCCTCGTGTGCAGATAATGATGCCTGTGTGTAACCCGTTTCTATGAGCTTGTAATAAAAATCCGCCGCATCCGGCTTCAATATCGTCCGGATGGGCGGAGACAGCTAACACATCAATCATATTCTTAGCCTTTAATTCCTGCGGCGGTTAAACCGGCCACAAACTGTTTTTGGAACAAAATGAATAGAATAATCATCGGCCAAATCGCCAGAATACCGCCGGCCATAACCTGCTCGTAGTAGGTGGTATGCTCGCCAATTAAAAACGCTAATCCAGCAGATAACGTGAGTTTGTCAATGGTGCGATTAACAATGATCGGCCACATTAATTCTTGCCAGGTCCAGAGCGACGTTAAAATCGCTAAGGCCGCAAGCCCTGGTTTCGCTAAGGGCAGAATGATTTTATAGAAAATCTGAAAATACTGGCAGCCGTCAATTTTGGCCGCGTCATCGAAGTCGGTCGGAATGACCAGAAAAAATTGCCGAAGCAGAAAGACGCCGAACACATTGAACAACCGGGGAATAAAAAGCGCGGGCAGCGTGTTGGTTAATTTGAGCTTCACCATGATATTGTAATGCGGAATGAGATAGATCTGGCCGGGAATCATTAACAACGCCAGCACGGCGATAAACAGCAGGTTTCGCCCTGGAAAATGAAGCCGGGCAAAGGCATAGGCGGCCATGGCACTGATCGTCACTTGTCCGATCACCACAGCCGCGACGGTAAAAAGGGTGTTGAAATATAAACGGGCAATCGGAAATTTTTCCAACACAATCCGATAGTTTTGCCACTGCGGAATCTGCGGAAAAAGCTGCGGAGGAATCCGAATAGCCTCTTCATAGGTCTTGATTGATGTGAGAAACATCCAGATAAACGGGCCAATAGTCACAATGACAGTCAGCATCAGCAGAAAATGAATCACGAGCGTGTTCGCATGTAGTTTCATACGGTGCTTTCTCAAGAGTTTCATTTAAAAACCGGGTTTTTTCAAAAAACCCGGTTTTTGTCAGTTTCATACGGTCTCTTCTTATTTAACTTTCGTAGTGGACCCATTTTTTTTGCAATCGAAATTGAACAATTGTCACCGCCAGAATAATCACAAATAAGGCCAGCGAAATGGCAGCTGCATAGCCACGTTCGTTGACCACAAAGGCGCGGTCGAAAAAGTAATAGACGAGCGACATCGCATATTGCATACTGAGCGCGCGCGGGTCAATCATCAAAAAAATAAAATCAAAAATCTGAAACACATTAATAATCGAGATGACCGTAATAAAAAACAGGGTTGGGGTCAAGAGCGGCAGCGTGATCCGAAAAAATTGCTGAAATGGTCCGGCCCCATCAATCCTGGCGGCCTCGTAATAGGTGGGAGAAATTCCCTGCAAACCGGCCAGGACGATGATCATTTGATAACTGACGATGCTCCAGATCAACACGACCGCAATAGCGTAGAGGACAATGCGGGTATCTGACAGCCAGGCGACCGGTTTCACCCCCAGGAACCCCAAAATCAAGTTAATCAGGCCATACTGGTAATTGTACAACCAGCGCCAGAGCAGCCCGATAGCCGCAGGCATGGTGACCGCCGGAATAAAGATCAGGGTTCTATACACATTTCGGCCTTTGATATTTGCATTCAACAGGGTCGCCAGCAGCGTGGAACAGACCACAATGGCGGGAACGCTGACCACAACATATTTGACGGTATGGATCAGGGCCTTATAAAATTTTTCATCTGAAAACAGTCTGACATAATTGCGCCATCCGATCAGGTTAGGCTTGCCAAAGGGGCCTAAATCCGTAAAACTATAATACAGATTTTGAAATAAGGCGAAGTAATAAAATATCCCCAGACCAAGCAAGAGCGGCGCAAGAAAGAGATAGGCCCACAATGTTTCCCGGCGGCGTAATGTGTTCATCATGTTCGTATCTCTCCCCTCTAAAGCAGATCTATTAAGTTCTGGCGATCAATCGCCAGCCTCAAAGCTCAAGGACGCTCAAGCGTCCTCCACAGATGTGAAGCGGGCTTCAGCCTGCTTGCGCTTTGAGGCCGGCCATTGATGGCTGGGCCGCCAGACACGAAATGTTCAGAACTTCACAGCCCTGCCCTCTAAAGATCCTGCCAGGGCAAAAAACCCGGTTTCTTCGAAGAAACCGGGTTTTTACATATAATCTCTTATTTTGTTTCATCAATCATGCGCTGCATTTCCGGATAGATTTTGGCGCAGCCTTCTTCAGGACTGACTTCGCCAGCGAAGATTCGAGCGACCTCATCATTCACCACGCCAAGCCATTTGGTTAAGGCTGGCCCGGCTGGAAATTTGACGGAATTCTCGGCCGCTTTCATAAATGTCCCGGCGTTAATATGGTGAAATCCCTCGGCATAAAATTTCTGCGCGTCGATATAGGCCGGGATGTCAATGCCATCTTCCCCCTGGATACGATTTCCTTCAGGCCCGGCGATGAATTTGACAAACTCCCAGGCTTCGTCAGGGTGTTTCGTATTGGCGGCAATAGCAAACCCCAGGCCGCCAAGCACCGACACATTGGACGCTTCCTGTTTCGGCATCGTGATCAACTGAATTTTCCCTTCTTTCCCTAATGTGGAATTTTCTAATACGCCCGATTTCCAGGAACCGATGAACACCATCGCACCTTTTCCGGACAGGAAAAGGTCTGTGCCTTTAGTTTCAGACAGCACGGTATAGGGGGCAAGCAATTCGTCTTTGAACAGATCCATAACCTTCTGATAGGCTTTGACCGTTGCGGGTTGGTCGTAACCTGATTTGGCGTAATCATCGCTGATGACAAACCCGCCGGTCTGGTGGACAAAGTTGAAGTGCGACGGCTGGGCGTCAAGTTCCATCACAATCGGATACTCCCCGGTCCCTGCCGCTTTCATCCCGTCTCTGAGCTGTGCGGCCAGATTACGCATATCTTCCCAGGTCCACCCCTCCTGCGGATGAGGGATATGGTATTGATCGAATAAGGCGGTATTACAGGCGACCACAACCGCATCCATCCCTTTGGGCAGCGCATATTGTTTGCCTTCATACTGATACATCTGGACAAGTGCCGGAATATACACACTCAAGTCAAGGGCGTCGCGTTTGATATAATCGTCAATCGGCAGCACGACATTGCCTGTTACGTACTTGGGCAGATACACATTCATCCAGAAAATATCCGGGGCCTGTCCGGCGCCAGCGGCAGCATCGAGCTTCATCCAATAGTTTGTCCAGGGGGTCTGTTCGAGAACCACCGTTACCCCTTCATGCGCGGCATTGAAGGCGTCTACGATTTTTTGCATGGTCGGTTTCTGATTTTCATCCCACAATCCAAACGTCAAGGTGATTTCCCCGTATGCGTGTTGAAAACCGATCACCAACACCAGCGACACAACCACAACACTCAGCAGAACACTTCGCATTTCTCTTCGCATCGCTCTCCCTCCTTGCAAATGATAGTGCTTGTTAACAGATTGTTAATCCTCACAACATGTAAAGAGACAGAGATAATTTTTCAAGCGAATCCGAGTTTGTCAAGTTAATATTTGAAGGGTATTCATGTTATGTCACTTCGATTCCGCTCAGTGACCGGGCGGTTGTCGAACGAAGCAATGCCCTGAGCGACGTCGAAGGGTCGAGACGTCATCACCACCGCAATCCCTGGAGCAGCAATTGGTAAAATGATTTTCCACAGGACTTGAAGATAACTACATCCGTCAATTAAGGCAGCTTCAGAGAGAATTATGTCAAGATTTTCTGCATGAAATGATTCCGAAACAAGCAAGATTATTTGGCAGGAAGAGAATTGATTTATGCTGAATGACGATGCTGCAAAAAAATATGAATTGTTGTCCCTTGGCCGACTCGGCTTTCAACATTAATACGGGCGTGATGAGCATCGAGAATCTCTTTGACAATCATCATGCCCAACCCAGTGCCGTGAGATTTGCCTTCTGTGAATAATGGTTCAAACATGCGTGTCTGCACCTCCGGCGTCATACCGAAGCCAGTGTCGCTAAACGCAAATTCAATGTAGTTTCCGATTTCCTGAGATAGAACCGTCAATACGCCGCCATCAGGCATGGCATCGCGGGCATTGGTCAAAATATTCATAAATACCCGCCGCATTTTTTCAATATCAACCTGTATTTCTCCTGTATAGCGAAGGTCAAGATGAAGAGCAATTTTACGGTTGGCAAAATCTTGCTTGATGACGGCAAGCGTTTCTTGCACCAGGGCATTGGCCGAATACATCTGAACTTTTAAACTGCGGGCCTGACCGCGCACAAATTCCAGGAGTTCCTGGGTCATACCAACCCCGCGATCAATTTCATTCACAATCAGTTGAGCAAAGTCTTTCCGTTCGAGAGGATCAAGATTGTCATCCGCTATCACCTCAGCGCAACTGCGAATCGCGGTAAAGGCATTTTTGACGTCATGAATCACCGTACTGGTCATCTCACCAATCTGAGCCATACGATGATCCTGAGGGGGATCTGCTCTGAGGGTTTTTCGTAACTTGGGAGAGCGGGCATGAGAAAGGTAGGTTTTTCTATACCATAGGGTATAGCCGATAATGCCAATCGTTGTTAATACAACGATAAGCGCAACGAGAATGCCTGCAAGAGAAGAGGATGGGGGAGTCGTCACTTGAAGTTGCACTGTAGAAATTCCTTGTGTGTTTTGATCAAGAATTGGCAGGTGTTTGGCACTTGCCGTAAACATCTCAATGATCTCCTCCTGGGTATAATCCTCAGGCACTTCAAGTTTCACGGTAATTGTCGCTTGCGCTGAAAATGATCGGGAGACTGCCAGTTTCTCATCGGCAACTTGTTGATTCCCGATTAGCTCCATATCAGAAGCAAATTGTTGAGGATTCAAAGTGATCGTCAGAAGCGCAGACTTTAATGATCTCGCATGGGGCACAGGATCGATGGGCTGTTCAGCCGGCCATTCAAGCGACCAGGCAGGAAATGTCTGGTGCTGGAGAGGAGGCAAGGCGTTGCCTTCACGATCAGGAACCGGGGGCGTTTCAACCTCTAAAGGTGCAGGTATTTTGGTGAGTGTGGTTGCTTCAACGCTGCCGGTCATGCCAACGAAAAGCAGACAAAGCATGGCAAGTACTGGTGTATATGTTCTTCTTGAAATTCCCATATTTCCTCTTCGCCTGGTTCTTGTAGAGAACTCCTGTTACGACGCACTACCCCCCCCTCAATTTTCCCGCAAGCGGGGGGAGTTTATCCATTTTCCCCCGCTTGCGGGGGGAATTGAGGGGGGTAAGTTTTTTGTCGTGTACACAGATAAGAAGCTGAGTCCTCTCTATAAGACGCCCCATTTTCATCTGTGTTCCGGAAAATTTTATTTTTCACCAGATACTTTGTACAACCATCTCACGGAGTAAAGAAAAAAATGAAAGAAAAAACAATGGTATCGTTCCCACAGGAAAATGCTTGACAGTTTTCTGAAATGCCATATTGAGTTGTCCAACTCGACCATTTCGGAAATTTAACCTTGTCGAGTTCATCTGAAAACAACGATCGCATCATTCTCTGAGACTCTAAAAATGCCTTGCATTGTAACATACAAAGAAAGGGACATGGATGATCTCGGGTTACCTGGATGACTCAAGCTCTTGTGATGTGCAAAGATCCGCTGCTGAAATTTTTCCCGTTCGAGAACTCTGGAAAATCTGGGATGAATAGACATGAAAAAACACTATGAATGCTAAGCTCGACTCAATTGATATTATGACCGCCAGGCATTCACTTTCGCATGTGCTTGCGGCAGCCGTCAAAAAAGCCTGTCCGGAGTGCAAGTTAGGCATCGGCCCGGCTATTGATGAAGGCTTTTATTACGATTTTCTCCTGCCTGAAGGATTTACCTTCAGCCCGGAGATTCTGCAGCAAATCGCGAACGAAATGAAGACCATTATCAAACAAGAATATGGGTTTGAACGTCAAAATATCGGACTATCTGAAGCCAGAGAACGGTTTGCGGCGGAATCGTTTAAATTAGAATTAATCAATAAGCTGGAACATGAAGGGGAAACGACGGTTGGGACCTACCAATCCGGCGAGTTTGTAGATTTGTGCAGTGGGCCGCATGTCAATACCACAAGAGACTTAAAATCTGTGGCCTGGAAGTTAGATCGTGTGAGCGGAGCCTATTGGCAGGGGAGCGAAAAGAATCCGATGCTGCAACGCATCTACGTATTGGCGTTTGCGACGAAAGATGAATTAAAAGATTACATCGCCCGTCGTGAAGAGGCGATCAAACGCGATCACCGCAAATTAAATGAGGATCTGGAACTGTTCACGTTTTCGGAACTGATTGGCAAGGGATTACCGATTCTCCTGCCGAACGGCGCAACGCTGCGGCGGGTATTGGAACGTTTTATTGTGGATGAGGAATTGCGGCGCGGGTATCAGCATGTTTATACCCCGCCGATGGGACGCCGCAAATTGTATGAGGTTTCCGGCCATTGGGAACATTATCAGGATTCCATGTATCCGCCGATGGAAGTCAGCGACGATGAACTGGTGCTGCGCCCCATGACCTGTCCGCACCATTTCATGATTTATCAGGATAAACCCCGTTCTTACCGCGATTTGCCCATGCGATTAGCTGAGATTTCTCCCCAATTTCGCAAAGAAAAATCCGGGGAACTGACCGGACTGATCCGCGTCATGATGTTCACGCTGGCGGATGCGCATATTTTTTGCACGCCGGCGCAGTTAGGCGACGAATTTCGTGCGGTCGTCGAACTCGTCGAATATGCCATGCAGCGTCTGGGTATTTCCGAAGTCATTTCATACCGCGCCTCGCTGCGGGATGACGCCAAAGACAAATATGTTGACAACCCGCAGATGTGGCAGCAAGGAGAAGCCACCTTGATTCGAATTCTGGATGACATGGGACTCAAATATGTTAAAAGCCCCGGTGATGCCGCATTTTACGGACCCAAACTCGACGTGCAGATGCGCAATACGTTGGGCAAAGAAGAAACAGTCTTTACTGTGCAGATTGACTTCTGTCTGCCCGAACGCTTTGAATTGACTTACGTTGACGACCACGGACAGAAACAAACGCCGGTCGTGATTCATCGCGCTTCCATCGGCTGCCTGGAACGTACCATCGCCTTTTTAACCGAATATTACGCCGGGGCCTTTCCATTGTGGCTTGCGCCGGTTCAGGCCAGAATCCTCACGATCACCGATCAACAGATTCCCTACGCCAAAGAACTTGGGCAGGAATTGTTACAGGTGGGAATTCGGGTACAAAATGATATTCGCAATGAAACCATTGGCAAAAAAATCCGCGAAGGCCGCTTACAGCGCATTCCATATTTGTTGATTTTAGGCGAACAAGAGATGGAATCGCGTACCGTTGCCATTCGTAACCGCGATAGCGGCAATCAACAGAATGTGCTCTTCGAGCAGTGCATCGAACGCATCGCTGCCGAACATCACCGCTATTCCCTGAAATTACAGGCGGAGAAGGATGAATAAGCTGAGACAGCAAACACTACAACGGATTGAAGAATATACCGGATTCCGTCGGTAAATCATTAACCGCTAACCAGAGCCCCGGAAACACGCGACTGTGGAGAATGCCATCCTCATCAGGCGTTAACGCGACATAATGCCCGGCTTGCAACAGAAACCAGACGACTTGATTTTCATAAAGCTGCCAGACGACATATTCCTGGACCCCGTTGCGCTGGTACACCTGTTTTTTCTCGTATAAATCATACGAAGCGCTGCTGGCTGCCACTTCGACAATGAATTCCGGCTCGGTTTCAATATACTCTTTGGCGTCTGGAATCGGTTGTTCAGTCTCAGATTCTATGCGCAATAAGGCATCCGGCTGCGGTTCGTTATCGGCGTCTAAACGCACGCTGGTATTATCATACAATCTTACGCCCGGCGTCGCCGCGCAATAGACCCCAAGCCAGGTGATAATCTGGCTTGGCGCCCACCCATAAGCGCGATAGACTGGCGATGGCATGCGAACAACTCCTTCGATTAACTCCACTTTGTTCACTTCCGGCATCCGCTCATAGCGATATTCACACTCTTCTCTCGTCAAATGATCGCCGTTTTCCAATAATGGCACAGACGATCGATCGTGTATTTGATATTGCCAATATCTGCTCTCAATAGATTTTTTCGGGGCCTCAATGACTGCTATATTGTTCACCCTTTGATTCACTGCTTACTCGCTGCTAACGATAACCTCTGTATTATAAGACGTTGAATTCCCGCGTTTGCCTCTTCACCTCATGACTTGATACTGGCAAGAAATTCGTTAAGATCAATGTCAGCATCTCGTAACGCGCCTTTGAGCGTATAGCGATCGACTTCAGGATGGTACGGAAAAACTATTTTTCTTCCATCAGGATGGAGCATTTTGACATGACTCCCTCTCCTATGGACTTCAACAAAGCCCAGGCGCTCTAACGCCGCAAGTACCTCTTTTCCGGATAATAATGGGAGTTTCATAGCGCCACGTCTAATAATTCCTGATCATGATACTTGGCTAATTCTATTGGGTCTGGTTCGAGATACAACTCAATGGCTTCGCGAATATTTTTGAGAACTTCCTGACGAGTTTTCCCTTGTGACCAACAGCTTTTAAGCGATGGACACCGCGCAACAAAATAACCATCTTCTCCTTGTGTCACTGCAACTTTTATGATCATATTTTCTCCTTTTTCTTTCTGATAAACTGGTCATCGGCATTTTTTGGGTTTCTTATAAAGATGCCTCAGATCATCTCTTGTCAAGAAAAAACCCGGAAGAGTTTAGAACGTGTTCATCGTCGCAGGATTGGTCGGTTCATTCTGACGAAGCGAGACGCGCTGCAATCACGCGCTCAATGCCGGCGTAATCTTTGACAATTCGTTCTACGTGAAAATGCTGTTGCTCGAAGAGCTGCATCACAGCGTCTTGCTGCCCGCAGCCGATTTCGACCAGAACCACGCCATGGGGATTGAGATGAGCGACAGCCTCGGCAATCAGGCGACGATAGACATCTAAGCCATCTTGTCCGGCATACAGGGCTAATTTGGGTTCGTGATCCCTGACTTCACAGGCCAGGGCTGCATACTCAGGTTCTGAAATATAGGGGGGATTCGACACGATCAGATCAAAGGTCATCTCAGGAAACGGGGCAAACAGGTCGCCCTGAAAAAACGTCATCTGCTGCCCGGCGGGCAATAAAGACTGTGCGTTCTCTCTGGCAATACTCAGCGCCGCTTCAGATAGATCGCTGGCGTATATGTGGGCATGAGGCAATTCATGTTTCAGACTAATGGCGATAGCTCCGCTGCCTGTCCCAAGATCAAGAATGGCCGGTTGAGGAAATGTTCGGGCTAATGTCATCGCCAATTCAACCAGATGCTCGGTTTCCGGACGAGGGATCAGAACCGCAGGTGTCACGCGAAACCCAAGAGACCAAAATTCCTGCACGCCGGTTAGATATTGGGTGGGAACCCCCTGAGCACGCTGGAGGAGCAAAGTTTTGAAACGCTTGCGTTCTTCGAGTTCCAGGGGCTGATCATAATGCACGTACAAATACATACGATCCTGTTGCAATGTATGCGCTAACAAGACTTCCGCGGTTAAGCGTGGACTCTGCACCCCTTTTTCTTGAAAATAGGCCGTGGTCCATTGTAGAATTTCCAAAATCGTCCACTGTTTTTCCTGATGTTGGTTCATTGGGTCTCTGAGAATGAAAGCAATATATTGTGAAAAACCGAGTTTTTTGAAAAAACTCGATTTTTGAAATAAACCACCAGGAAACTATTTTTTGCGCAAACTCTCCTGTCAAATGAAAAGATCAAAAAGAATTCTCCTGGCTTTCTTTCCGGTCATCACAAAATTTTATTTGACAAAGATTGTGTATGTCATAAATCGTTGTTCTGTTAGAATAATCGTGTGTTTCGTAACAAAGATGTGGCACAGAGGATAATCCACATGTTTGAGGAATAAGATTGACATCGAATTTAGGAGGACATTCGAATGGCGCAAAAATGGGTATATTTTTTCGGCGGCGGTCAGGCTGATGGAAAATCCGAAATGAAAAATTTGCTTGGCGGCAAAGGCGCAAATTTAGCAGAAATGGTGAATATTGGGTTACCTGTGCCGGCAGGATTTACCATCACGACCGAAGTGTGTACGTATTATTATGAACATGGTAAGAGTTATCCGAAAGATTTAGAAGTCCAGGTGAAGGAAGCCCTGGCAAAAGTCGAACAAGAAATGGGCGCTAAATTCGGCGATAAAGATAGTCCGTTGCTGGTGTCGGTTCGTTCGGGCGCGCGGAGTTCCATGCCTGGCATGATGGAAACCGTGCTCAATGTGGGCTTAAATGATACCACGCGTGCAGGTCTTATCAAAAAAACCCAGAATCCGCGTTTTGTCTATGATGCCCAGCGGCGTTTGATCCAGATGTATTCCGATGTGGTCATGGAAAAAGCCGCAGGCATTGAACCTGCTGAAGGACAAGGCATCCGCCAGCAATTAGAACGCGAATTGGAAAAGATGAAACACGCCAAAGGCTACAAGGCGGATACGGATTTGACAGCCGATGATTTGGTCGAATTAATTGCTATTTATAAACAGAAAGTGCAAGACGTACTCAGGAAACCATTCCCCGAAGATGCTATGGAACAATTATGGGGTGCTATTGGCGCGGTGTTCCAGAGTTGGAATGGCAAACGGGCGATCTCTTACCGCCGCATTGAAGGCATTCCTGATGAATGGGGGACAGCGGTGAACGTCCAATCAATGGTGTTCGGCAATATGGGCGATACCTCTGCGACCGGTGTTGGCTTTACCCGTAATCCGGCGACCGGGGAAAATATTTTCTACGGTGAATGGCTGCCCAATGCCCAGGGCGAAGATGTGGTGGCCGGTATTCGCACACCCAATCCGATTAACGAAGCAGGTAAAGGCGATCATTCACGACATCTGCCGTCTTTGGAAATCGCAATGCCGAAAGTATACAAAGAACTACACGGCATTCAGCGCAAATTGGAAACTCACTATCACGACATGTTAGACATCGAGTTTACGATCCAGGAAGATAAACTCTATATGCTGCAATGTCGAGTGGGCAAACGCAACGGACCCGCCGCTGTCAAAATGGCGTTAGACATGCTGCACGAAGGCTTGATTGATAAAAAAGAAGCTGTGATGCGTGTAAAACCGTCGCAATTAGACGAATTGCTGCATCCGATGATTGACCCCAAAGTTGAACTGGACGCCACAACGATTGCCAAAGGTTTGCCAGCCGGACCAGGCGGAGCATCAGGCCAGGTAGTGTTTAGCGCAAATGATGCGGTCGAATGGACCAAAAAAGGCCATCGCGTTATTCTGGTGCGTGAAGAAACCAACCCGGAAGATATTGAAGGTATGCGCGCCGCCCGAGCGATTTTGACCGCCAGAGGCGGTATGACCAGTCACGCCGCTTTAGTTGCTCGTGGTTGGGGCAAATGCTGCGTAGTCGGCGCAGGAACGATTAAGATCGACATGGAACAGAGATGCTTCAACGTCGGCGGCCATACAGTTAAAGAAGGCGATTGGATTACACTTAACGGGACCAAAGGGACCGTATATCCAGGCGAACTGCCGATGATCGAAGCGGCCGAAGAAAATCCGGATTTCGTCGAATTCATGAAGATTGTGGATAAATTCCGCAAAATGGGCGTTCGTACTAACGCTGATACACCGGCTGACGCTGCCAAAGCGCTTTCCTTTGGCGCTGAAGGTATCGGACTGTTCCGTATCGAACACATGTTCTATGGAACAGGTTCTGAAGAACCGCTCTTTAAACTGCGTAAAATGATCATTTCCAGAACCCTTGAAGAACGGCGGGCTGCATTAGAGGAATTGTTCCCGCACATGAAAGCCGATATTAAGAAGACGCTGGAAGCGATGGACGGGTTTCCGGTTACGATTCGGACCCTCGACCCGCCACTGCACGAATTTGTGCCCAAAGGCAAAGCAGAACGGGAGAAAATTATGAAAAGCCTGAACATCAGCGCAGAAGAATTTAACAAACGCGCTGAAGCTTTGCACGAAAACAACCCGATGATGGGACATCGCGGGGTGCGTCTGGGAGTTACTTATCCGGAAGTCACAGAAGTGCAAGTACGGTCGATTTTTGAAGCCGCAGCAGAATTAATTCAGGAAGGCAAAAAACCGTTCCCGGAAATTATGATTCCGGTCACCTGCGTCGAAACCGAACTTAAACATCAATATGAGATCACTCAGAAAGTGTATAAGGAAGTTTGTGAGAAGTTTGGGATGAAGGAGATTCCACACCTCTATGGCACGATGATCGAAATTCCGCGTGCGGCATTGGCCTCTGACAAGATGGCGGAATACGCCAAATTTTTCTCCTTCGGCACGAACGACCTGACCCAGATGACCTTTGGTTTCTCGCGTGACGACATTGGTGCGTTCCTGCCGGATTATTTGGATCAGAAAATTCTGCCGGTTGATCCGTTCCAACAGATCGATCAGGGAACAGTCGGAGAATTGATGAAAATTTCGTGCGAACGCGGCCGTAAGACCCGCCCCGATATTAAGTTAGGCATCTGCGGCGAGCATGGCGGCGATCCATCTTCTGTCGAATTTTGCTATCAGCTTGGATTAACCTATGTGAGCTGCTCGCCTTTCCGTGTCCCGATTGCTCGCTTAGCTGCCGCACAAGCTGCCATCAAAAACGAGAAGAAATGACTTGATGTCAAGGACGTTACGAAAAGGATCCCTTGCGAAGAATCTTTCTTCGCAAGGGATTTTTTTGCGATCCGAACGTATACCATGTGTACAGAAACTTCCCACGTATCCAGACCAGTCAGCTTTCAAGACGCGCCGCGTTTTGCCGGAGTGCGCACCTTTATGCGCTTGCCGCATACCAGAGTTCCAGAAAATATTGATTTTGCAATTGTCGGCGTGCCCTTTGATGGCGGCGCATCTTACAGAACCGGCCAGCGCCATGCTCCGGAAGCGATCCGCAGCATGTCAGTGCTCTTGCGCGAATATAATCCGGCTCTGGATATTCCGATCTTTGAGTATTGTCAGGGGATTGACTATGGCGACGTGGCTGTACTGCCTGGATATATCGAAGACACTTATATTCGCACCATCAACGAGCTCGCTCCACTTGTCAAATCCGGCGCCACGCCTTTTGTGTTAGGCGGCGACCATTCGATCTCATTGCCTGTTTTACGCGCGATTGCCGCGCAGCACGGCCCGGTCGCGCTGGTACACTTTGACGCTCATAACGACACAGAAGATAATTACGCCGGAAAACTGTATTATCACGGCACCCCCTTTCGACGCGCGCTTGAAGAACAATTAGTGGATGTAGAGCATTCGATTCAGGTTGGCATTCGCGGCTCAGTCTGTGCAAAGCAGGAATTGGAGGAAGCCAGAGCTTTAGGATTTCAGGTACTCCCCATGACGGAAATCAGGGAACAGGGATTGCCCGCTCTGATCGAAACAATCCGCAAACGGGTTGGAGCCTCAAAGATGTTTATCAGCTTTGACATTGATGCAATTGATCCTGCTTACGCACCTGGCACGGGCACGCCGGAAATCGGCGGGTTCAGTAGCTGGGAAGCTCTCACACTCATCAGGGGCTTACGCGGACTTTCGCTTGTCGGCGCGGATCTGGTCGAAGTGATCCCGGCTTTTGATCCGGCCGCCATCACCGCCCTCTTAGCCGCCAATATCGTCTATGAATGGATTTCCCTGCTCGCCGTGAACAAAAAACACTCGTAGAAATACAACTTTTGGCGAGTTCGTAGTTCGTGCTTTAGCGCGGAGTGCCGCCTGAAGACGGAACTACAAACTCGTAAAGATTTCTGTCCCAGAGCCATAATATGCCGGAAGAAAAAATAATTCTTTACAAAAATTTTTCTTGACGAAATTAAAACAATTGATTTTGGTGTAATTTACACGTGGGCCGTTAGCTCAGTTGGAAGAGCAGCTGACTCTTAATCAGCGGGTCAGAGGTTCGAGCCCTCTACGGCCTATTCCAACGTATAAAACCGCGAACTCATCATGAGTGTCGCGGTTTTTTTATGCTCCTCTTCTCGTGGTACTATCAGTTTTTCAGCCAATCTTCTTATAGCGCCTTTTGTTTGTGTAAGATGAGCAGCATTCCGCCGCCGATCAGTACTGTGGCTGCGCCCAGAATTTTCATGGCATGCAGCAGGCTGGTAAGATCGGCAATTTTTCCGGCGATGGGAATCAACATGGCATAGCATAGGCGCATGATCAGATTTTGCGTCGAGAGTACCGTGGCACGAATATCGGACTCAGTGAGTTGATTGATGTACTCGCTGATCACAACCCGCGAGAACCCGCGGGCAAATTGTTGGGTAAAAGCAAACATGAAACTCAGCAAAAATACCACGTAGGCCATGAGAAAATAGCCGCTGGCGGTCAAAATCACTAAAATGATCAAGGCATATCTGGCCCCCAGCCAGCGTTCCACGTGATACGCATATTTGGAACTGAGCGCGGCCACAATTTGAAACGAGGCAAAGGCCAGTCCAAAGTACACGACTTTCAGGCCGCATACCTGAAAATAGGGTTGATACAACCAGACCGCCGCCTGGTTGATGCCCATGACCAGCCCGGAATACAGCATCAGCCAGCGCAGACGAGTATTTTGCACCAAACAATATCGCAGGATATTCCGTAGTTCTCGCAGATACCCTTGTTGGGCCTGCAAGGTTTTGCGCGGCGGTTCTTCAAGGGAGAAAGCAATCACAATCGCGCTCAGAAAAAACGGATACACTGCATAAAATGTCAGCCTGAAACTGAAGAAAGAAGCCAGCCAACCTCCGACCACGCTGGATACGCCCACGGCGCATACATTATAAAAAAAGAGTTTGCCATAGACTTCCTGATAGCGGTCGGTTTCGTCCAGGGCTTGTAAAGTATCATAGATAAACGCCTCGTCTGCTCCTGAAATCATAGCAAACCCGAAAGCAAAAAAGATCTCTGCCGCCAAAAAATGAAAGAAGTGCTGCCCCAGACTATAAATCACAATTGCCATAAAGGTTGAACAGGCCGCCAAAATTAAGGTTTTTCGTCGCCCAACGACATCAGCCAGATAACCTGACGGTAATTCCAGAACAACCATCGTCAGGGCGAACAATGATTGCAGCACCATGACCAGTGTCAAACTCATGCCATGCTGCTGCCAAAAGAGGACAATGGTCGGCACCGGAAACATCATACCTTGCAGCACGCGATACCAGTAGATTTTCTGAATATTTCGTCTCAGTGTGTTCTGTTCCACACAATCACATCCTGCCATCAAGAGGAAACGTTCTGAAGTGTACCCCGGGCAGGGATGCCCGGCCGGGGTACGTTTAAGTTTCAGAGGAGTGCCAAAGCTCGTCTTTGGCTGTCAACGCCAATCTTTCAGGGGTTTCTCGGCATTCCAGGGAAGCTGCCGGGTGATTGGGGCATTTGGAAGGAATTGAACATCTGCTCCAGGTCCTTCGTTCCCTTTATTTGCGCGGGCGTAGTCAGATTTTTGAACAACAGAAAGATGATAATACAGAGCGGGATGCCCAGCGCAATCGCCGCGGTTTTGATGGATGATCCGTCTTGCTGCGACAACAGATGACCTGCAATGCCAAGCAGAAACGCGAGGAGGAGTAGATAATAGCCGGCATCCATCCCAATGGCGATTTGCATCGAAGCCGCCATCATCGTGCCAAACGCCGCGGCCTCCGCACCTTGTTGCGCCGGCATACTCCGTTGTAATTCTTGTAATCCCTGGGCCTGACCGGCTTTGATCTGGTTTTCGCCGCGGATGCCAAAGGCATAGCCGAGAAAGAGTGTCAGCAGTAAGCCCAATCCGCATGCGGCAAGTCCGATTTTATTGAGCGCTTCCCGGTCGCCTGCCGTCATCATTACAGCCACAACAGACCCTCCAAGCGCCAGCAAAATAATCGCAATGATACAGACCTTCATCCAGGTCTCGCCTCCGCCAATTGG
The DNA here is from genome assembly GCA_040772385.1 of Candidatus Vecturithrix sp. Classification (GTDB taxonomy): domain Bacteria; phylum Moduliflexota; class Moduliflexia; order Moduliflexales; family Moduliflexaceae; genus Vecturithrix. Next base: position 3,827,087 of record JAXGYF010000001.1, read on the forward strand.
CACATTCGCGGCCATTTCCGCGGATGGAGTCTGCTCGGAACCTGAAAACACGGCATACCCTGATATGGAAATGATTTTCTGCTGATTACAGGAGATATTGATCAATGGCAGCGCCAGCGCGAGGAGTACGAGCAGAATCATAGGCGCACCGAGCCAATGAAAATTTTGCGCCTGATCCGCCTCGGCGTTTGATCGTGAACCAGCCTGACGGGGAAGTCCAGCACTGGAACGATTCATGTGCGGTCGGCTGCCCAGAGTGATGACTGGCGCGCCTTGTTCTTCGTCGTCATCGTCGCCAAATTCTTGTCGCTGGGCCGCGAGATAGCGCGCAATGACGATGCCGCATCGAGCGCAGGTTTCAGCTTCTGGCTGTTCATACTGGCATTTCGGGCAAGTCATGCGGGTCGGTACGGGTTTGGGGTGGGGAGATAGTTTGGGCGACGGTGGGGTTTTGGGCTGCGGCGAAGCAGCGGCTGAAATGTTTGCCGGGGAATGCGGTTCGATGGCGCAAATGGCCCCAACGCGTTCGAAGGCTTTTTTATATTTCTCGGCCGTGTGCGCATCGGCATTGTCTTTCACGACAAACTCTTTTCCCGTAAACATTTTTTCGCACTGCGCCACTTGAACTTTGTAGAGCGCGGCAATGTTGCGTTTCACCTGATCCACGTCTTGTCCGGGAGCGATTTCTCCACGAAAAACCACCTTAAAGACCGTGTCCATATATGCACCTCCGCTGTTTGTGCAAGTCGTTGAGATCAAGGAGGCTGGCCTCAGCAAACGTCAGGCTCCCTCTTTCTTTTTCGGCATACGGATGCCCGCATGGTCCCGGACTACTCCGCATCAATCAATAGTCTGTAATCATCAAAAATAGCTGAATATAAGATTCTGTCAACAAAAAATTGAATTTTTACGGCTGCCTTGACACAAGAAAATATGGACTATAGAATAATATGCACAGATGCCATTCCCTGACAAGGCGATATGCCCTGTCAGAAACAGAAAAAAATACACCGCTGCGAGGAATAGAATGAAAAAAACGATTATTGCAAGCGTGATTGGAGGAGTCGTGGGCGTGGGACTCAGTTATCTGCTGTCGTGTGTGGGCGGCGGTTGACTGTTGTTGATGAATCCTGTGATTGCGGCGATTATCGGCGCGTTCATGGGAGGATTCCTGGTTTCCGGCGGAAACGAAGAGACAACCCATATCCCTCATCAAAATACGCATGTTAACGAGGAACAAGAAGAAACCCCTGACAGGTTTTAACAATCTGCCAGGGGTTTTTCTGGAATGGTCCCAACGGGAATCGAACCCGTGTTTTCGGCGTGAGAGGCCGGCGTCCTGGGCCGCTAGACGATGGGACCATTTTTCTTCATAACAAAGATTACCCTATTGAGAATGTCGAAAATCTGTCAAGCTTTTTTGAGGATCAAACTCAAAATTTTACTTTACCGTTTCATAAGAGGCTTGCAGCTCTTCCAGTGGGATTTCATTCTATTCCGGGGTTTCGGAAATAAGATACATGGGGGCACGGCGAAGAAACCAGGTTTTTTCCTAAAAACCTGGTTTCTTGTGTAGAGTTATCTTTTTTCATAGACAGGTTCTAATTCAGATGAACAGAATGATCGGCCTCAAAAATCATTTTTGCTCTTTTTGGATCTCTTCAACAATAATTTCTGCGATGTGTTCAACTGTGAGCGAATCTTCAGCTTCAACCATGACCCGCAGCAGCAGTTCGGTGCCAGAGTACCGCACCAGGATGCGTCCTCGCTCACCGAGTTCTTTTTCGGCCTGACGGATAGCATTACTGACGCCAACCATGTCTTCAATTGGCTTGCGCTCCTTGACGGGCACGTTGACAAGGGTTTGGGGGAAATGCCGGATACATGCGGCCAGTTCAGATAAGGACTTGCCGGAGGTTGAGAGAATTTTCAGTACGGAGAGTGCAGAAACCAGTCCATCTCCCGTGGTGCCATGATCAAACATCACAATATGCCCGGATTGTTCGCCGCCAAGATTGGCGTTGAGTGCCCGCATTTTTTCGACTACATATCGGTCGCCTACTGCCGTACGTACCAGCGTAATTCCAGCTTCTTTCATCGCAATTTCCAATCCAAGATTGCTCATCACGGTCGCCACCAGAGTATTATTTTTCAACTGATGCCGTTTTTGCAAATCAAGTGCCAGGATCGCCATGATGCGATCGCCATCTACTTTCTGGCCGTGCTCATCAACCAGGATGAGGCGATCGGCATCGCCATCAAAAGCGATTCCCAGATCCGCATGCGCTTCACGCACTCGCTGCTGAAGAGTCTCGGTGTGCAATGCGCCGCACTGGTGGTTAATATTCAGTCCATCAGGAGCTGTTGCAAGTTCTACGACTTGAGCTTGAAGGCGTTTGAACGTCGCAGGACCTATCAGCGATGCAGAGCCGTTCGCGCAATCAACCACGATTTTCATCCCTCTGAGAGCCGATAACTCCTTGAAATCCACAGAAGCAAACAGATGATCAATATATTGCTCTTCCCCCCCATCTAATCTTTCAATTGTGCCAATGTCCGTTCCGATCGGACGACGATACACGGCTTGCTCATCAAAGACGCGATCTTCTATTTGTACTTCCAATTCATCCGGCAATTTAAATCCGTCAGAGGAAAAAATTTTGATGCCATTGTCCTGGAATAAATTATGAGAAGCGGAGATGACAATGCCCGCCTGTGCGTGATATTTCCGAGTTAAAAAGGCGACCGCTGGCGTCGGAATAATTCCGGCGAGTTTCACCCGCGCCCCTGAAGCTGCTAAACCTGAACTCAGTGCATATTCCAGCATCTGTCCGGAGATGCGAGTATCTCGTCCAATAATAATCTCAGTGGGATATTTTTCAAAAATCGTTCCAATGATCATTCCGATTTTCACCATCATTTCCGGAATCATCGGAAAACGATTTGCTGTGCCGCGGATGCCGTCAGTTCCAAATAATTGAGCCATAAATATTATCCTGTATGATGTCGTTTATAACAATAAACCGGTAAGCAGCAGGAATGGGTGCAGGGGGAACTTGCCTATTGCTACACGACCTGGAGTCCTGGGGACTGTTTTGGCTTAATCGTTATTCAAAACAAAAGCAATTAACAACTGAGTTTTTGAAAAACCCGATTGTTAAATGCCTATAATGTGCTGAAAAGCTATAATTTTAAGGGACCTGAGAAAGTCAATGAAAAAGTACAGCGATATGAGGGAAATTATGATCTCATATTACGCAGCCACCCCCTTGTTCCTGCCGCCTGAGGGGCTGACAGGGGTCGGTATGTTGTGCTGATGCCTCGTCCGTCCAGCCATCAATGGCCGGTCTCACAGCTGAAGCAGGCTGAAGCCCGCTCCCAAATTCCACAGGGCGCTTCAGCGTCCTTCAACGTTGAGACTGACGATTGATCGCCAGGAGACAGGACACGCGAGTTTGCCCCTCACATTATACCGACCCCTGTCAGCGCTTGCGGGGGACTGAGGGGGTAGAACTTAACAGCCCTGCGCCTGCGGAGGGGGGGCAAGGGGTACTGCGTAACATGGCTTATGATCTAACCTAACGCCTGAACGACGACGGCCTGGGCCAGGATTTTCATGGGATCAAGAAAAGGAACGCTGACATCATCCGGTCTCAGCGCCAGCGGAATTTCCGTACAGCCAGCAATAATCGCCTGCGCTCCCGCCTGGATCAGATGAGTTGCTGCTTGTTGCAGTAAAACGGACGGTTCTCCTGTGAATTCTCCTGCTTTGATCCGGTAAATCGCGCGCATGACCAGATTTTGGATCATTTCTTCTGGCGGAACGATTACTGTGACCCCCCATTCGCGCGCAAATCGAGGAAACAGGCCTGTCTGCACTGTGCCTCTTGTGGAAAGCAACCCGAACTTTTTACAGTCAGGATACTGAGATGATGCGAATTTCAGAGTTTCCTGGACAATGTGCAGCACTGGAACAGTTATCGCGGCTTGAATACCGTCATAAAAATAATGCGCGGTGACGCAAGGAATCACAATGAGATCAACTCCTGCACGCTCTAACAATTTGGCTGATTCGATTAAGGCGGGAAGCGGGTCAGAGCCATCGGCGCAGATCGCCGCGGTTCGATCCGGGATTTTCGGATTATTATAAATCAAGAGGCGTAGATGTTCCTGATCCGAATGCGCCGGGGTCGCCCTTACAATATTCTGAAACATTGTCACCGTGGTGTCCGGCCCCATTCCTCCTAACACTCCAACAAATTTCTGGTCTATCATCGTTTTTTCTCCCGTGTAAATGATATGTTCAAAAAGGTTGGGTTTTTAGAAAAACCCAACCTTTATGCCTGATTTCGGTACATTAATTTGAAATAGCGACTAAGTCGTTTAAACATTCTGATATTCCAGCGACTTTCCTGGCATAAATTATTTTGAATCTGTTCCAAAACGGTCATGTCTGGTTCGACATCCCCTTCGTTTATTTTTTTTCTGATCGCAAGAGCGCGTTCCAGCGCATATTTCGCGCGCTGAAAATCTCTGCGCTGATAATATATTTGCCCGATATTACTCAGAGTCAACGCTAAATAGGTGTCCAATTCCAGACGTTCCTGGATTTCTCTGGCACGTTCGTAATACGTAAGCGCAATCTCAGTAGAGGCCTCATCTTCCTGGCACGCATACGCGACTCCGATGTTATTATAGGTTTTTGCAAGGTCAACGTCAAGTCCTAAACGTTGTTGAATTGCGCGAGCCTGTTCATACGATTCAAGAGCAGAGGCCAGGTCACCCTCTTTCGTCTGTACAAGCCCGATATTGTTATAGCACCGAGCTAAATTCACCTCAAGTCCCAGGCGTTCCAGAATAGCATGGGCTTTTTGGTAATAGTTGAGAGCGGTCTCATATTCTTCTTGAGCAGCATAAACCGCACCGATATTATTATAACTTTCGGCCAGATCAGCCTCTAATCCAAGCCATTCACGAAGTTGACGCGCCTGTTCATAATATTCTAAGGCCAAACTATATTCTTTTTGAGAATCATACAAAAATCCGATATTATTATAACTGCTGGCCAAATCGGCTTCCAGGTTCAGGCGTTGCTGAATGTCTCGCGCTTTTTCATGATATTGCAAGGCCAGAACATATTGTCCCAAACAGGCATAAACAAATCCAAGATTGTTGTAACTTGTCGCTAATCCCGGTTCTTGTTGCTGTAACTGTTCAAAAATATTTTTTGTATTCGCATACCAGTGGAGAGCTTCTGTATATTCTCCGCGTACAGAGTACACAGTGCCGATGTTGTTATCAACGATCGCAAGCCCTTCCTGGTGTTCCAGGCCTTCCCAAATTTGGCGAGCCTGGAAATACCACTGCAAGGCCCTGGTGTGATCCCCTTGCAGCATCGCAATGTTCCCAAGTTGATTGTAGCTAGCTGCGCGATCTTCGTCAGTGATGAGAACCTTTTCGATATCCAGTAAAATTTTTTGGGCCATGAGGGCAAATCCACGCCGACGGAGATCTTCGGAGAGCGAGATCGCCAATTTTGTTGCTTGTTCAATTTCTCCGGCTTGTAAAGAATGATAAATTGCCTCTTCCCATCTCTGCGTTTTCTCACAATTCCCCGAATTCTGGCCGCTTTCTTCAGTAATCCAATACATAGCGGCTTTGAAATGACGAGTTTGCTGCTGGGGTTTGGTTAAACTGTAAAAGACGACTTCACGAACTAAGCCAGGAGTTGCATAGGTACACCTCTCATCCTCTTCCTGTTGCCTTTCGAGCAGGCAATGCTCATACAAAAATTGTACAATGGATTCTAACCACGATATCTCCGCCGACTCATTTTGAAGATCGGCCAACTCTTTACCAAGCATGTTCACGGCGTCCAGAGGAATTGGCAGGCGGAAAGTACAAAATCCCTGAAGCACATCACCCTCTTTGGTTTGCAGTCGTTCCCATATCCAGTCAAAACATTCATTACAAAGTTCCCTACCTTCACGTGTCAACTCTTGAAATGGTTCTGACAATATCCGGTGTAAGGAACATCCTCGTTCGTACAGTTCGGCTAACAGGCGCAATGCGAGCGGATGTCCGCCGACTTTTTGATGAAGAGCATACGCCTGCTCAGAAGAGACTTGCATTCCCAGTCTTTCAAGTAGTGTAATGGTTCCTGAGTGCGTTAATTCCACGAGTCGCTTTCTCATGCTGATCCCAGCGGGTTGATGCAGAAGGAGGATACTTCTGCGGGAGATAAACAGCAATTTCGATTGGTGTCCGGCCTGAATAAGTTGCTGGAAAAACATCTCGAGTTCGGTATTCTGAATGCGCCCATTACGATCTAACAGGGTATGAAAATCATCAAACACTAAGAGCAATTTGTGTTGTTCAAGACGTTGTAAAATGTCATAAATTCTGTCCTGTAAAGTTAATTCCCTATCCTCTTCCTCTTGTCGTTGTAACACAGGATCATGACGAGAGAAAACGCTGTATAATTCTTGACAGAAGCGTTCAGCACTGCTCCTGGAGCAACAGCTTCCCCAATACACACCTTGAAATTCCTGACGATACATGCGACAGGCATAAGCCGCAAAAACTGTTTTTCCTATTCCTCCCAGTCCTTCTAACAGCAAGACTTTGAAAGACGTTTGTCGGAAAAATGGCTCGACTTCTTGGAGCAGTTGTTCACGTTCAATCAAGATTCCCGGTTCAGGAATTGTTGAGAGAGGACAGACGTTCGACCTGGTCGTTTGCCGCCCAATTTCATGATAATAGAGGTTCCCTTCGACTTGAAAGATCTGCGCCTGATCTCCGACCAGGTTTGTACTTTTGGCACCTTGTTGTTCTACTTCAACTGTAGGATTCTGTTGTTCGTTCAATAACGCGCCCTCCCTCACACATGTCTTTCGAAAACTCGCATGAGTTTTTGGAAAGATAACTAAACTAACCAGGCTATCGCTTTACGGAGTAAGGTCCAAAACTGTTCTGCTCCTATGGCGATAGAAGAAGATTTTTTGACGATATCCGCAGCTTTGTTGAGAGTGTCTAAAAGCTTTGGTTTCTCCGGCGGAACATCTTTCGCCTGTTCAATGGCCCGCTCAACCTTCTGCATGGCTTGATCTTTCACCTCGGCTGGAAGTTTCATGCCTTCAAGCTCCTGGCGAAGAGATTTGAGCACGGTCAGAAAGTCCTCTATTGATGAGGATGGATGAAAATTGGCCATAAATTGCGCCTGATCGCCAACTATTGAAGTTGACTGGTTTCCCGCTTGATTGACCGTTACATGATACTTTGACATAGTTGACTCCTTACTATGATGTTAGTTAATGTTTGTTTATAAAAAAATATTTAATATATTAACGTTAGTTAATTAATACAAATATGTCAAGTATTTTTTGTGATATTTTACTCAAATAGGAAAAAAAGATGAGAATTTGTGTTCTTTCGTGGTACAAAAGTTCTTTAAAATCTGTAAATTTCGTTGATCCGAAACAATTGGATCACGGCCTTTAGGCGTCTCCAGAATCATCGGAATCGTCTCAAAACGCGATTCCTGCATTAGCAACCGAAACCCCTCCAGGCCGATTTCCCCTTCACCAAGTCCCTGGTGTCGATCTACACGGCTACCGCATGGCTTGACTGAGTCATTTACGTGAATGACTTTCAAACGGTTGATCCCGATCCGCCGATCAAAGGCGTCAATCGTCCGTTGGAACCCTTCCTCTGTCCGTAATTCATACCCTGCGGCAAAGACATGGCAGGTATCGAAACAGATTCCCAGACGTTCCGGCTCTTGGACCAAATCAAGAATAGCGGCAAGATGCTCAAACTGATAGCCCAGATTTGTCCCCTGACCGGCGGTAGTTTCAAGTAAAATTCGGACGGAACTGTCTGGTATGTGCTGGTGTATTCGGTTTAAGGCCTGCGCTACCCGTTTAAGTCCCTGAGCTTCGCCTGACCCTGTGTGCGATCCAGGGTGGATCACAAGATAAGGAATGCCTAATTGTTCACAACGGTGCATTTCTCCAAGCAACGCGTGTTGTGATTTCTGCCATAATTCATTTTGTGGTGTTCCAAGGTTGATAAGATACGAGTCATGCGCAATGACTGTTTGGATACCAGACGCCTGCCAGGCCTCCTGAAATCGGAAAATTTCTATATCTTCAAGAGGTTTTGCATTCCAACGATTCGCATTTTTTGTAAAAATTTGGATAGCTGTGCATCCTATGGCCCTGCCAATCGCAAGGGCCTGATGCACTCCACCGGCAATAGAGACATGTGAACCTAACTGTCGCATAGATGATCAGTCTTCTCCTGTGAAAATGAAATGTTCATTCGTCTATAGAAAAAACCGGGTTTTTTCAAAAACCCCGGTTTCTCTGCTGACTCCGATGAACCGGACAATGCTGAAATCGCCTGAGAATTTATGTATTGAGTCACGTTCCTGTCAACCAAATTTCTGACGGTTGAAGAAATTTACGTTGAAAAATTCGAGTGAGGTTATTTTTAGCATGACAAAAATCGAGCAAAATTTTATATATGTTAATTATAAGCCTGCGACCATGATCACGAGAAATTCAGATTGTAATCTTTACGGGATTGTACTCATCATGAATATCTTGATTGTTGAAGACATACCTGAAACGCGAGAATTGCTCAATGCTCAATTGAGCATACTGGGATACGAGGTAATGGCTTGTGCGGATGCTGAAAAGGCTTTAAAACTTTGTCAAAATACATTCTATGCCCTTCTGGTCATAGATTTGGGGCTGCCCGGTATGGATGGGTTAGAACTTTGCCGCCGCATTCGTTCGTTTCCTCAAGGCGCATTGAGTATGATCCTGGTGATTACTGGCCAGGATGCTCCTCATGTTCTGCACGAAGCACTTGGCGCTGGTGCTGACGACTATCTTATAAAGCCGGTTGACAGTGAAGTTTTAAAAGTCCGAGTGACTATCATTCAACAGCGGTACAGGCACCGGCAGCAACGGCGTCAGATTCAGGAAGAATTATTACATTATCGCGAACAACTTGAAGAGTTAGTCGAAGAACGAACGACAGAATTGACCCAAACTAATCTTGCCCTGCACAGAGAAATACACAAGTATACCCAGGCCAGACAGTCGTTATATGACTCTGAAGAACGATATCGCATTTTGTTTGAATCAGCTTCAGATCTGATATTCACCCTGGATGAGCAGGGGAATTTTTGTTCTGCGAATCCCATGACCGCCCAAAGTTTTGGCATTCCTTCGGAAGACATGGTGGGCAAGAACCTCCGTGATGTTTTGCCAGAACATATAGTCAACGGCCGTTTAGCTACCCTGAAAGAAATTTTTCGTACTCCTGAGCCTCGTTGGCTTGCAGATGTTCAGATCGATACACCCAAAGGAGGGAAATGGTTTAGCACAAATCTGAGCCCGATTACCGATGAACAAGGCCAGGTGAAGTATGTGCTTGGCATTGGTCGTGATGTAACAGCACGGAAACAGGCTGAGGACGAATTAGCAATCTCGCGGAATCTACTCGAAGAGGTTGTGAATACGCGTACCGCTGAACTCAAAGAAATCAATCGGCAATTACAGCAAAAAATTGATCAACATACCGCCACTGAGAGGGCGCTAAGATCGTCAGAAGCCAATTTACGCGCAATTTTAGATAGTAGTCGTCAATCTTTTATGCTTTTGAATCATGACTGCATCATTCAAGCGCTCAATCAGACTGCTCGGAAAGATGCCAGAAAGGTATATGGGCAAGAGATCACCGAAGGCAGTCGCATTGATCCCGCCATGTTTTCCGGGGATCCAGAGAGCGGTCTGCGCTATCTGGAGCAAGCGTTGCGAGGAGAATTTGTCAGTGTTGAACAAAAAGTCTGTGGTAAAAATAAGCTTCCCTACTGGTTTGTGTTTCACTATAATCCGGTTATGACGACAGATGGTCAGGTTATCGGCGTATGCCTTGCCGTATCGGATATTACCGAACGGAAACAGATGGAGATGAATCTGCAGGAAACAAAGGAAGCTGCGGAAGGCGCAAATAAAGCGAAAAGTGAATTTCTTACCAATATTAGCCATGAACTTCGCACTCCCTTGAATATTGTGTTAGGCTATGCTCAAATTCTTAAAAAGTCAGATTTACCGGAAAAACATTTGCATGCTGTTGAGACGATTCAACAGAGTGGCAACCATCTTTTGCAATTGGTGGATGATATTTTAGATTTTTCTCGTTTTGATCTTCAAAAGATCCAGCTGCGATTGACCAATATTCATTTTCCCTCCTTTTTAGACCAGATTGTTGATCACATTCATCAGCAAGCTCAACAAAAACAACTGACATTTCACTATGAAATCATGTCTCCTCTTCCTGAAGGGATTTATGCTGATGAACAGCGCTTACGCCAATTATTGCAGAATGTGCTCGATAATGCGATTAAATTCACTCAGAAAGGGACTGTTACCTTTCGGGTCGGGGAACTTCTTTACAATCCTCGAACGTCTGTAGTAAAAGTTGTGCAGAACGAGCCACCCGCTTGCATTCATGAAGATCACTTTCATCTGATTCGTTTTCAAATTGAAGACACCGGGATTGGTATTGATAAAGGGCAATGGAATAGAGTGTTTTTACCGTTCTACCAGATTCCTTACCGATGGATTCCTAAAACAGGTACAGGTTTAGGGTTGGCAATTAGCCGTAAACTGGCTCGCATGATGCATGGAGATCTTTATGTAGAAAGCACAGCAGGACAAGGTTCCATTTTCTGGTGCGATTTAAAATTTCCGACGACAGCAGGACCATTTCAACCGCTGACTGTGAGCGACCCGCGATATCTTACCGGGTTTCGAGGCGAAAAGAAGACCTTGTGTGTGGTTGATGACGATGAATATAGTCGGAAAAAGTTGAAGGAAATGCTCGTTCCATTAGGGTTTACCATTATTGAGGCGATGAATGGTTCTGAAGCGATTAAACTCGCCGACCGGATTATTCCGGATCTCATTCTTATGGATTTAGTCATGCCTGAAATGGATGGGTTTGAAGCGATGCGGCGAATACGGCAGAATCTAAAATTTGAAGGAATAAAAATTTTGGCGATTTCTGCCAGCGCCTTTCCTAAAACTCGTGAAGAAAGCTTCCTGGCCGGCTGCGATGATTTTTTAACCAAACCACTGCATTTTGATGAGGTACTGGACTGCTTACAGGCGCATTTAGGACTGGAATGGGTATATGAACCCCTGTCGGCCTTTGATTTCGAAGAGGAGTCTCAGGACTCCGTCCCGAGTGTGCTGCCACCGGAAAAAGATTTGCAAATCTTGTTGAGATTCGCCGATTTAGGAAACATTACCGGACTTCAAGAGATGCTTGATGATCTGATGCTGCAAAACCCTGAATTTAGAGCATTTGTTTCAAAAATTGATCGGTTGGCCAGAAAATTTGAGTTTGAAAAAATTGTGCTTTTGCTCAAATCTTTTCTTGAATATTGTTAATACCTTGCAAAATGTTCGCTGATATTGAAGGATGAATTGCAGAACTTTTCTTGCCCTTAACTTTTTTCATTCTTGACAATTGTCTCCGGGATTTTTATTGTCACTCACAAGAAAGGTTTCTGAAAAAATAGGACAAATGTATGTTGGGGACTGAAATTATTCATAACATACACTTTCAGATTTTAAAAAATTATCGAATAATTTCTTACACACGACATGTTTAACCAGGGAGGGGGATATGTGGCAGCAACTTTATCATCTGTTTACTGCGCGCGAAGGGGTGTATATTGGATATTGTGTTCCAATTGCGTATTGCACGATCATCGTGCTGCAAGTGTTTAGCACGAAACGGCTTATCCCGAAACAATTTGGAATCAAAGATATTTTAACAATCATTGTTTTTTTGGTTCTTGTGGCAGATTTCGCTAATTATCTGTATTTACTTTTAACCCACACTGGACAACTTCTTCCGGGTAACGCCCTTTTTGTAAAATATATGATTGGGTTTTTTCTGTGGCTGTGGGTGGCATGGTATAGTTATAAAGGCTATTTCACCCGCCGTACAGCGGGAGAACGTTTAAGAAAAAGACGTATGAGCCTGGTGTGGGCCTGTGTCGCAACTTTTGTACTGGCGTTTATCGGCGGCATGGTATCATAATGCCCCCTGTTTTTACAGAATTACGACGACTGAAGTGAATGAAGGAGGGGATAGTGTGGGGTGATAATGACTACAAAACGCATGTGCCTTTGAATACAGAATGTTTTGACATCGTTTGCTGCAATAAATACCTATCAATAATTTTCCTTGACTTTTTGTTTGGCGAAAACCTTTACTATCAAGCAAAATTCGTGACGTCCTTGTTTATACGAAATCCATGAACTTACTTAGAACTCATGTTACGCAGCTCCCTTTGTGCTTTCCGCAAGCGGGGAAGATAGTGCGTAACATGAGTTAGAAGTAAATGTCAGGGGAAATGATCTTCTTACAAAGTTAAACGTTATGCGTCATGTATAAGTTAAGGTGATGTGGTGCGTCAATCAAGAACTCAAGGCGAAATTTTTTGATCTCTCTTTGAGAAATTCCGTCTCAGCAATATGAATTTTGATCGCTCGCAATTTATCGGGAAGTTTGCTCAGGAAGCCTCTGAATTGGTGCAAAAACTCAATGATGGATTGATTCGCCTGGAAAAGGACCCGCAAAACTATGAAGTTCTGAAAGAGATCCTGCGAGTTACTCATACATTGAAAGGCTCTTCAAAAATTATGCGCTTTCAAAATGTCAGTCAGCTTGCGCATAAAATGGAAGATCTGCTAATTTCTCTGCAAGATGGGCATATCAACTTTAATGAGGATTTACTTGATTTGTTTTTTCAAAGTGTCGATTTGATCAGCCAGGGTATTGATGCCATTCTTCAATATGCTGAAGATAGGATAGATATTCAAAACCTGAGCGCAATCTTTGATGCGGCATCTCAGGGAGAGAAGATTGCGCTCAGGACAGTTCAATTGGATCAATCACGCTCTGAAGATAAAATATTTTCTCAGCAGGAAATGCCTGAGAGAGCACTTTTGCCTGAAGACGAAACTCCTCTTTACCAGGATATACATGCTGAGAGACCTGCTCTTCAGCCTAAAATTCAGGAAACTATTCGTGTTGATGTCAAATACCTGGATAACGCCGTGCGTCTTGTGGGAGAAATGACCGTAAGTCATAAACGTTCAGAACGCACATTGACAGCGTTGAAAGATCTGCAACGGCTTGCTCGAAAACATGCTCACCACCTGTACCAATGGTTCCAGGACCAGGCGATTGTTGATAATCATGGTGTAGAAGGAGATATCCTTCTGCAAAGTCGTCTTCTTCTCAAAGGTATTGAGCAGACATTTAAAGAAAGTCGAGATGAACTGGCAATGATGGATATGGCCATGAATCAATTATACGGAGATGTTCTTTCCATGCGTATGTTACCCCTTGCCGTCATCTTTGATACATTCCCTCGTGCCATACGCGACATGGCTCGATATTTTAAAAAAAATGTTGAGTTGCGGATCTCCGGAGAAAATGCCATGGTCGATAAAAAGATTATTGAACGGTTAAGTGCACCCTGTATCCATATTCTTCGTAATTGCGTTGATCATGGGATCGAACCCCCGGAAGAGCGGATCGCCCTGGGAAAATCTCGTACAGGATTTATCACGATCGCTGCTTCTCAACACAGCGGGCACATCCAAATCGAAATTAGCGATGACGGTCGAGGTATTCAGGTAGAAAAACTCAGACAACGAGCGATTCAGCGTGGGCTCCTTTCCGAAGAATATGCCCAGACTCTCGGACGCGAAGCACTTCTTGAACTGGTCTTTCTCCCGCGTTTGAGCACGAGCGATATGATTACCGATATTTCAGGGCGAGGCATGGGGATGGATATCGTCAAAGCCAGCCTTGAACAAATAAAAGGGGGAGTAGTGCTCAGTTCGCGAGAAGGAACAGGCACCATCTGTCTGTTGACTCTTCCGGCGACACTCACGACTATTCGCAGCCTGATCATTTCTTCAGGACAGACCTTGTTTGCCATTCCAATCAATGCGATCCAGGAAACTCTGCAAGCCACCCCACACGATATTATAGAGGTGCTGGGGCATGACGCCATTCGTGTACATAATCATATTATTTATGTTGTTAGGCTTGCAGACATGCTTGGCCTGAAATCCAGCTCTTCTATGAAAGAGTGTGAACACACATTCATCTTAATTGCTCACGCCAATGGGAAACGGGTGGGGCTCATTGTTGATGACATTCTGGATGAACAAGATGTGGTGGTGAAACAGTTGCCCCCTCATATCCAGCATGCAAAAATGATAGCCGGAGCAACAATCTCAAGTGATAATACGATTATTTTAATTTTACATATTCCTGAAATTGTCGAACGGATTAAATATGTTGCGGTGGAAACTCCAAAAGTTCAGGCGGATGTTCATGCCTCACTTCCCCGGAAAATTCTTGTTATAGAAGATTCAGTGAATACGGGCGAAATTGAGAAACAAATTTTACAGGCGTACGGTTATCAGGTCGATATCGTCCATGATGGAGTTGAAGCGCTTGAACAGGTCGAACGGCTGCCATATGATTTGATCGTGACTGACATTGAGATGCCGCGTATGGATGGGTTTACATTCGTAGAACATGTGCGCAAACGCCCTCACTATGAGAATATTCCGGTGGTTATTGTGACGTCATTAGAGCGAGAATCTGATAAACAGCGTGGACTCCGGGTAGGGGCAAATGCGTATATTACGAAAGGGGATTTCGAACAAAAGAGTTTCATTGACACGATCAGAAGTCTTATCGCATCATGATGAATGATACGGATTTTAGGCATGGCATAGTTCTGCTTTGTGGATCAAATTGAAGTTTTCGCACTCCTAAAAATTCTGAAACACGCTATGACGAATTTGGAAGACTCTTATGAAGATCTTGATTGCAGATGATAGTCCAACAATTCTTGATGTGATCCGGTTTTTGCTTCAATCGAAAGGATATGAGGTAGTGACTGCTGCCGACGGAATTGAGGCGATATCCCAAATTTATCAAATGCGCCCGGATCTGGTATTACTTGATATTGAAATGCCGAAAATGAATGGGTATCAAGTCTGTCGTTTACTCAAAAGTGATGAGTACACCAAAGATATTCCGATTATTATTCTTACCTCTCGCGATCAAAAAAGAGACCGCTTCTGGGGACTTTCAACTGGTGCCGATGAATTTATGACCAAAGATTTTGAGTCGGAAGAGGAGCTCTTTACGATGATAGAAGCCGTTGTACAGCGGAGGTCTTCTTTGAAGAAGAGCCGCCCCCCTTGTTCAACATCCGGAGCCAGGACAGAACAATCCGTAAACACTCGCTTGCCTATCACGGAAGTCTCAGTACTCGAACAAGTAAATCATATTCTTGATCGCCAGTTGTTTCAAGCGACAATTGTGAATGAACTGGGGTATCTGGCGATGAATATGTCGTCGTTTTTTACTACAATCCAAGCGGTTTTTACATTACTCAGTAAAGTGTGTGAATTTCGTGTCGCCGTAATATTTTTGCAAGAAGATCGCGCATTCCATCAATATGTTTACATGGCTGCCCCAACTGGGCGACAATTTCTGGATACTGTTAAGGAACGTGTCATAAATGCCTATCAAGAGTACCATCCATTAGATCCTGTGAAGAATATGAATATTACGATTCTCCAGGATACAATGCAAAAAAAACGAGGGCGCAGCGATTCTCCGGAACATCAGGTTGGCGCATTTTTTGCGTTTCCCCTAAAAATACGAAAGAGCGTCATTGGAATTCTGGCATTAAGCAATTCCGGCGAAAGTCCGTTTACGCCAGAAGTACTTGAAACCCTTCGCGTTTTTACGAATGAAGCCTCCATTGTGCTTGATAATGCCTTATTATTCAAACAGTTGGAACAAAAAAATCTGGATTTGGAAACCACGATCGCTGAACTGACAAGTACGCAATCGCAACTGATCCAATCGGAAAAGATGGCGTCATTAGGTCAATTAGTCGCTGGAGTCGCACATGAAATAAATACTCCGGCCGGCGCAATTAACGCGGCAACTGTCAACCTGATGAATTTTTTAGGTTCGATTGTGGAACGGTTTCGTCTCCTCAATCAAATCCATTTTGCCTCAGAAGATCAGGAACTTTTGCTGGAGATTCTCACTCAACTGATTCGAACCTTAACAGAAGAACGCAAGAGCACCCTTACGATTCGGAATGAGATGAAACGGATGGAAACCCTTTTGGCAAGTGGTGGATATGGCGAGAATCCCCGAAGCTTGGCGAAACAACTTGCCAGGTTGCAATTGTCCCAAGAGCATATTCAACTGTTGCTTCGTTTGTTGAATGCGTATCCGCCCCAACCACTGCTCGATTTTTTTGAAATGTGCAGTAAAATTGTGAATGCGTCAAAAGATATTAAAATGAGCATTGATATTATTACCCGGATAGTGAATGCGCTAAAATTGTATTCCCGTCTTGATCAGGCACAAGTGGAGGAAGTTGATATTCACGAAGGTATCGAAACCACCTTAATTATCTTGCAAAGTCAGATTAAACAGGGCGTGGAAATTGAGCGAAATTTCGGAGACATTCCGAAGATTCCCTGTTATGCGAATGAACTGAATCAGGTGTGGACGAATATTATTCACAACGCAATTCAGGCCATGAATGGTTCGGGCACCTTAAAAATTGAGACGTACCAGGAACCGCAAGCAGACGCGTTGGAACGGTTGTTATCTTCAGGTGATCCGAAAGGCTATGAACCAAGAATAGGTATCAAAATAACTGATAGCGGGCCGGGTATTCCCTCCGATATTCAAGCAAAAATTTTTGATCCGTATTTTACGACGAAAGACCAGGGAGAAGGGTCAGGTCTGGGGCTTGGTATTGCCAGGCAAATTGTTGAACGACATCATGGCGAAATTCGCGTAACCTCCCGCCCCGGTGCAACCAGTTTTGAAGTGTTATTACCCCTGCGGGGCTTGCAAGAGGAGTATCTGGCATCATGAAAATCGGGATCGAAGCAACAAGCGCTGTTGCCTCTCAAAAAGCTGGTGTCGGTTATTATACCTATCATCTTATCCGCTCCCTGATACAGTTACGTTCGGCTCCTCATCTCTTTACCTTATATTTTCGCCATCCCATTTCGGATGTGCCTCGTCTTTTCGATATCGCTGCTGATGCCGCCGCATCTCTTTTGCCAAGAGTTCTCAGATTTCCATATTTTTGGGCGCAGATGAGACTTCCTTTTGAGTTTTGGCGCCACCCGCAGGATGTTTATTTTTTCCCGGCCTCAGTCATCCCGCTCAGCTATGTTCCGGAAAAGAGCGTTATGACTATTCACGATATCGCCTTTCTCTTTTTCCCCGACTGTTTTTCTCCATCTCTTCGACGTTGGCTCACCCTTGCTACTGAGCGAGGTGTTCAAACGGCCCGTAAGATTATTGCTGTTTCAGAAGCGACCCGCCAGGATTTGATCGCGTATTATGGCCTTGCTCCCGAGAGAATTATTGCCATTCACCATGGTGTGCATGAGATGTTTCATCCTCTGGATGATCATAGCATAGCATCAATCCATCAAAAATATCATATTCGACGCCCATATTTTCTTTGTGTTGGAACGTTGCAGCGACGAAAGAACATTCCGCGTCTGATTCAGGCCTTTTATTTACTGAAACAAAAATACCACCTGCCTCATACGCTCGTATTAATTGGCCAGAAATATACAGATCTTCCAGAAGATGAAATTTTTGTAACTATCGAACGTTTATTTCTTGATGAGGAGGTTTTATGGACAGGATACGTGCCTGCGCAGGATTTACCCGCATTGATGGGTGGAGCGGAAGTTTTTGTATTGCCCTCGTTGTATGAGGGCTTCGGAATGCCCTTGCTTGAAGCCATGGCGTGTGGAGTGCCTGTCGCTTGTTCCAATATCTCATCCTTGCCAGAAGTCATCGGAGAATGTGGGGTCATGTTTGATCCGTATTGTGTGGAAAGTATTGTGGATACGTTGTATCAATTGGTCGGAGATCAAAATTTGCGAACCGAATTACGCGCCAAAGGGCTTTTGAGAGCCGCCTCCTTTTCATGGAATACCTGCGCTCGAAAAACACTGGAGGTTTTGGAATCCGTCGGACAGGAATGAGGGCCATGCTTGATATTTCCGTTATTATCGTCAATTGGAACACGTACGAATTATTGCGGAACTGTTTACGATCAATCATTACACATACCACTTGTACGACAAAGTATGAAATCACCGTGGTGGATAATGGTTCGACCGACGGCAGTGCGGAAATGGTTGCCCGACACTTTCCTGAGGTCAGGCTCATTTGCAACCAGGATAATTTAGGATTTGCCAAAGCCAATAATCAAGCCATCAAGGTCAGTACGGGCCGATATCTTGTACTCTTGAACAGCGATACTGAACTCAAGAATGATGCGCTTACCGCAATGATGAATTTTATGGATGCGCATCCATCTGCCGGAATATGTGGTACGAAACTTCTAAATACCGATGGCACACGTCAGGATTCTTGCGATCTGTTTCCCCGAACGCCGTATATGATGTTACGAGACAAAATAGGAGACATAAGAAGACGCCGACATGCAAACTCCTGGCAGAATCGTATGGCGGCCTGGAATTTTGACAGCAATTTTGTTGTTGATTATCTGATTGGGGCAGCATTGCTCATCCGACGGGAGACGCTGAAGCAGATCGGTATGCTGGATGATCGCTTTTTTATGTACGCTGAAGATATTGATTGGTGTTATCGAGCATTTCTCAAAGGCTGGCAAACCTATTATCTGGGAACGATCAGTATTTATCATTACAATCGCGGCAGCAGTAACAAATCACCGGAACTTTCCGCACAATTACAAACATTACGTCGGGAAAGTCTGCTGCAATTTTACCGAAAACATTATGGCAGGGTTAATGCCTTGCTCTTTAAAAAATATATACGTTTCACGTTTCCGATTTGTCAAAAGAAATCCCTGCTGACAAAGATTTATTGATACTCAATTACGATGATGGATGTTGAAAAGGTTAGATATACGCCGCTTTACTTACAGGTGAAGGATGTGCTGCTCAAGCGTATCATGAATCATGACTATCATCGCGGCGCAGCTCTCCCCAGTGAAGCGACGCTGGCCCATGAATTTGGCGCCAGTGTTTCGACGGTCAGGCAGGCCTTAGCTCTCCTGGCGGCTGAGGGTGTCTTGATCAAAAAACAAGGGAAGGGCACATATATTTCAGAACAAAAAATAACCTTGCGCTTTTTTTCCTGGCTGGGTGAAAGGGAACCGGGAAAATCCATTCTGCTGAGAACGATCGAACGTTTTGAACAGAAATATCCGCTGTTTGCGATCGAATATCTTCCGGCCTGTGCTCATACGGCCAGAGAGGAGTTGCTGAAGCTGATCGCTCGCGGCAGCGCTCCTGATGTTGCCCAGATCATGGCGCACTGGACCAGTTATTTTGCCTCAATGGAAGCTTTAGAATGCCTGGATGGACTGCTCAGCCAGGAGACTCTGCATAGCCGGTTCTCTGAACAAGATCTTTGCGGCGGTATGTTTCAAAAGAAGCTCTATTCCGTGGCCTGGGGCCTGTGTCCGGTTGCGCTGATAGCCAATAAAAACGTGTTGAAGGAGGCTGGTATTGTACTTCCGGGTTCGTCAATGACGTTCGATTGGTTTCGGGCGGTATGCCAGCAGATCGATCGGTATTATCAAAACCAAGAAAAATATAGTTACGCGCTCAGTCTCTTCTCTGATAAAGAAACCGATTTTTTGACGATCTATGGTTTTTTACACGCCTTCCACGGCGGCTGTATCAATGAGGACGGCGACATGATCTTTGACTCAGCCGCAAACATTGCCGCGTTTACCTGGCTGCGCGAATTTGTAAACACCTGTCGGGTTCTTATCTCTGATGTCCACACGATTCGAGAACGGTTTGCTCATCATGACATTGCATTTATATCCGATGGCCCCCAGGTAAAATATGCGCTGGAAAAGATCACCGGCCGGGAATTCGATCAGGATTTTGCAGTTGTGTTGAATCCCGTGCATAGTGAAATGCTTTCTTCTGCCTGGATCTGCAACCCTGCACTCGCGATCTGCTCGCAAAGCTCGCATAAAGTCTATTCAGCCAAATTCATTGAAGCGCTGACCAATGATGCGGATATTGCGCGCGACTTCAGTTGGCATACCGGAATGCTTCCGGTGCATAAACATGAGCTTGCTGATCTTGCCCGTCACGCTGAATTTTTCAGAGAATATGCTGGTCAGTTAACCCGTGCAACGTGTCTTAACTCCCAACACGCACTGTTTATTCAGGCAATGCGTTTCTACGCCGACGCCGCCAGAAACATCCTCTGCGAACAGGTTGATATTGAACAAGAATTGCGTGAAAAAACGTATTATTTGAATCTATTATATCATTGAATGATGAAATAGAACCAGCCAGAGAGGACGAGAAACCAGGTTTTTTTCAAAAACCTGGTTTCTCTGCTTTTCATAACTGAAAAAGGACAGGAGACATGAAAGTCGTCTTGACCGGATTTGAACCGTTTGAAGGGGAAAACGTGAACCCTTCGCTGGAAGCCGTCAATCAGCTTGACGAGATAATTGCCGGAGCGCAGATTGTCAAAGCTCAATTGCCGACAGTCTTCGGCAAAGCGATTGAACGAATACAAAAAATTCTGGCGCAAGAGCAGCCGGATGTGATGATCTGTATCGGGCAGGCTAAAGAGAGCGTGGATATCCGTGTGGAGCGGGTGGCGATCAATTTAGATGACGCTCGCATTCCCGATAATGAAGGAAAACAGCCCTTTGACGAACGAATTTTTGCTAATGGTCCCAATGCGTATTTTACGAACCTGCCTGCGAAAGCGATGGTGGCTGAGATGCGGAAACAGAAGGTTCCGGCAACTCTCTCATATTCGGCCGGCACCTTCGTGTGCAATCATGTCATGTATGGTTTACTTTATCTGATTGAGAAACAATATCCTGACCTGCGCGGCGGTTTCATTCATGTGCCCTACATTCCGGAGCAAGTGCTTGAAAAACCCAACACTCCGAGTATGACTTTATCTCTGATTGTTCAAGGACTTCATACAGCGGTGACAGCCGCCGTCACGCATCAAGAGGATATCAAAATTCTTCCTTCTTTCAAAGCATGACCAGGAGTGTCAAAACTCGTCTTTGACCGTTATTCTTCAAGAATCTGCCGCATTTGGCGCCGAAATACGGCGATGTCGAATTGTCGGGCATGTTGTTGACTCGTTGCGCTGTCAAAGCGGTCGGCGTCAAATTGACGGACGGCTTGCGCCAGAGCCTCTGCGGTTTTCGGAAAGAAAAATTGGCCGGTCTGTTCCGTGACGGTTTCCAACGCGCCGCCGCCGCGATAGGCGATGACCGGACGTCCTGAAGCCTGCGCTTCAACGGGCGTCATGCCAAAATCTTCTTCTCCGGGGAAAATTAAGGCCTGACACTGAGATAAATGTTCACGTACCACCTCGTCGGATTGGCGGCCTAAAAATGTGATGTGAGACTTTGCCGCTTGCTGTAATTTTCTGCGTTCCGTTCCGTTGCCAATCACGATAAGCGGCAATCCTAACTCATTGAATGCCTGTATCGCCAGATCAATGCGTTTATACGGTTCCAGACGCGAAACCACTAGAAAATAGGGATCAAGCGTATCTGCTATTGTAAACAGGGACGTATCAACCGGCGGATAAATCACGACTGATTCGCGGCGGTAATATTTTCGGATTCGCTGCGCCACATAGCGGGAAATCGCAATGAAGGTATCCACGCGCTCGCTGCTCAGGGTATCCCACACACGCATATAGGTTAACAGCGGCGGAATGCAGAAACGCGCCAACCGGCTCTGCCAACTGGTTTCCAGGTATTCGTGATACATGTCCCAGGCGTAACGCAGGGGCGTGTAACAATAACAGAGATGGCGCGTCTGCGGCGACGTGATCACGCCTTTCGCCACAGAATGGCTGCAACTCAACACCACGTCATAACCGCGCAGATCAAGCTGCTCAACCGCGGTCGGCATAAATGGCAGATAGGTTTTATACTTCGTGTTGCCCCACGGAAAGCGTTGGATAAACGATGTGCGAATATCAAACTCACGAAAATAGTCCGGCATGCGGTCTGCATTGTACACCGTCGTGTAAATCGGCGCCTGCGGGAACATCTCATGCAGCACCGTCAGCACCCATTCTGCCCCGCCGCGCCCGCCAAACGTCGCTAAGCCATCATGCACAATCGCAAGGTTCATTTTTTTCAACCATTATGATCATAGATAATTCTGTAAATTTGCCATTGACTAAAAAGATGCCTGCCCTGAAAGAAGATGCTGCGTTTAATCGGAAATCTCCTGCCTAAAGGTTCAAAGATAATATTTTTCCCCACGAGGAAATGCTCGTTAGCATTAGTGTCAATGTAATGGGTCGCCTGACGATACAGAAGCAACTCCTCAAGTTGTTCAATATTGTGAGGACGTTCATTCCCTCGTTTCCATGTTAATATTGCAGGATCTGTTAAACCGAAAAGATCAATGATGTATCGTTGAGAATAAAATCCAAGGGCGCCGATTTCAGAAAGAGCTATTCGCGCCTCTGGCGGACTATTTTCGACTAAAAAATCAGCAACTTTTTTGATTTCATCGGCTTCTGACACCTGAGTCACAGGAAATACAGTATAAAGTACAAATCCTGAAAGAATGATTTGGAGGCCGAGACAAATGTTTATCCAGGTTGTGGAAGATTGTCTTTCAGAAACCTTTGACGCAAGAAGAAGAACCGCTGCCATCATGACCGGTAAATTAAGATAAGAAGCGTACCGGCTGGAAACAACCTGATTGACATAACTGAGATATCCGATAAATATAAGAAGCGCAAAGAGCGTCACAATGCGCCAGGTATGTGCATGCTTTCTTCTACTTTTTGTCGTAAACGCCAATAATAAACATCCCAGACTTCCGCTGATAATCACCTGTAGTGTCTTGAGCAGTCCATAGAAAGGATACGTCTGTTTTAAAAAGAACGCTTTTGCCTCTGCGGTTTGAGGAAGCAGAGATCCGAAGGCTGCCCATGTTAAGAATCCGCAGAGGAGCAACGAACAACAATATGCCCCTCCCAAAAAGTCCAGGGAATATCTGGAAGGAGACATCACAAGCAGAGAGAGAATCAGTCCCAAAGAAAATACTGCAAGCTCCGGACGAGCGAACGGAAGCATTCCGGCAGCGATCCCCAATCCTATGTATGATCTTCTGAGCGGGGCTTGCATATCATTTTGCTGGATGCCCTGCCAAAAGAATAGCAGAAGCGTGAGGGCAAAAAATACGAATCCATTTTCCATGCTCGAACTGTTCCAACGAAAACTATGCGGTTCCAATACAACGAGACACATCAAAAATATTGCCCATAAAACACGCGTTGTATTTTTTTGCAATATCAGATATAAAAGGGCTGCCGCCATTCCTGCCATAAGAGTGCTTGCGAATTTCCAAGTTTTTACAGTATTTCCAAATACAAAGCTCACCGGAGTCATAAAGAGCGGCCACAATGAACTTGTGACTCCATGACTCTGCTTTCCCGGATTATAGACAAATCCTGCCCCACGCAGCGCATGTTCGACATAACGCATATAAATAAACGTATCATCACCCGTAGATGGGCCTCCATATAAATCTGTCCCCAAATAAACCAGAATTCCCAAAAATAAAGCGATGAGATATTGCTGATAATCAGAGCGTCTTTTCTTCATGCGTTTAGTTCTACTTTGTTAAATTTCAAACGCACCGGATTTTGCCCTGAAAGGGCAGGGGAATAGAGCCAGAGGATTCATCCTCTGGAAAGTGATCGCCTCCGTCCCGCGCCCTGAAGGGGCGCAAGAGATGTTCCCGCCGCCCTTTCAGGGCGGGGATGAGGGAATTTCCGTTCCAGAGGTTGAAACCTCTGGCTGTATTCCCCTGTCCTTTCAGGGCAAAGAGCCGTATTTTCAAATCTAACAAAGTAGTATTAGCCTTTTCTCTTATTGCCAACTATAAAATTAAAAGTACGTTCTGCGATTCGGCGGACATAACGATTATGTAACAGCATATCTTGTACCTGGTCACAGACAAACACTGACGCAGCTAGCGAACTCCACCGCCCAAAGCGTTTGAGTTTACGCTGCATGGCTGCTTTGCGAATCTGTTTGCGGACGCGGTGCGCCTTGTGTAAAAGCTGGATGCGTGCCTCATGCGGAAACTCTGGCGTCTCGAATAATGGCATCGTATCCCAATGTGAGGCATTATTTAAATATTCTTCAGGAGAGGCAAGTAAATAATGATGTACTGTCAGCCAGTCATAAATTTCGGTATTCGGAAAAGGGATCAGGTTGTAGAATTTGGCGTCGAACACCGGATATTTCTGCGCAAATCTCAGGGAATTTTCGACCTCTTGCGGGGTTTCTCCCGGCAAGCCCAGAATAAAAAACAAGGTCACGTC
Organism: Candidatus Vecturithrix sp.; assembly: GCA_040772385.1. Classification (GTDB taxonomy): domain Bacteria; phylum Moduliflexota; class Moduliflexia; order Moduliflexales; family Moduliflexaceae; genus Vecturithrix. Next base: position 3,851,624 of record JAXGYF010000001.1, read on the forward strand.
ATAACCGATGGCGCAGGCGTCTTTGATGGCTTGTTCGATCCGTTCCAGGCGTTCCCCTTTTTTGATCTTTTGTAAAATATGCTCATTCGCACTTTCCACACCAAAGGACACAAAGCGAAAACCGACCGCATACATGCGGCTGAGCAGCGCGTAATCCACGTGATCGGCGCGGATGCCGTTGCCGCAGCGAAAACGAAAGTCCTGTAACCCGCGCTGCTCAATCGCATCGCAGATCGCATGTACCCGTTCCGATTTCATGGCAAAATTATCATCCAGAATCAAAATATCACGATACCCCTTTTCATGCCAATAGGCCAATTCCGCAACCACATGTTCTGCGCTGCGAAAACGCATGGTGCGGCCAATGGTGGTTTTGACCGGACAAAAGGTGCAAGAATACGGGCAGCCGCGCGAGGTGATGACGCCGATTTCGTACGCCACATACCGGTCTAATTCAAAGTGTTCATATTTGGGAAACGGAACGTGATCAAGATCAAGAATAAATTCTCGATCTCCGGTATAGGCAATCTCATACGACGCTGTGCGATAGAGCACGCCCTTGATCTGTTCCGGCGATTTTCCCTGGCATAATTCAATAATGGTTTCATCACCTTCAAGGGTTGCGCCATAATCAATCGCCTCACATTCCGCCAACGCCTGTGCTCGCATGGTTGAAATATGCGGCCCCCCGGCTACAAGCGGAATGTTGGGGAAATGCTGTTTGATCGTCTGCATAATCTCATATACGGATTGATGAAACAAGGAAGTCATGCTGACACCAATCAGGTCGGGGTGAAACATTAAAATTTTTGCTAATACCTGTTTCAGTGAATAGCCGAGGCTCATATCGAGAATTTGATGTTCAATCCCGTGCAATTGCAGCATTTCCGAAAGATAGCCCAGGCCGATGGGCGGACGAATCGCGCCCCATTGGCTGTCGTAGGGAGGGGGACAAATTAAGGTGATCCGTTGAGTCTTCATAATGGCTACTCCAGAGTTTCGGAAATAAGTGTACATGAGGCACGGCGAAGAAACCAGGTTTTTAGGAAAAAACCTGGTTTCTCGTATAGAGTTATTTCTGAAATCATGTCCTACCCTGTTGGGTGTAAATATCTACGAGTTGACGTGCGGCGATTTCCCAGGAGAATTGCTGCGCACGAGCAAGACCTTTGTATTTCAGCGTGCGCAGCAAGCTCTCATTGGTTAAGACAGAGCGCATGGCAGCAGCGAAGGCCGATACATCATCAGGCTGCACCTGAATCGCTGCATCGCCAACGACTTCGGGTAACGAGGCTGCGTTTGAGCAAATCACCGGAGCGCCGCAGGCCATAGCTTCGAGCGGTGGCAGCCCAAACCCCTCATAGCGTGACGGAAAAACAAACAGACGCGCTCCGCGATACAGATCGAATAAATCCGTATCAGGCACAAAATCCGTGAAAAGAATGCGCTTATCGGACTCGAAGTGTGAGGCGGCTTTGTACAGGGTTTTTTGACGTGAATCGCGTTTTCCGGCAATCACAAGCTGAAAGTTCTGATAGATGTCGCGCTGAGCCATGTACGCCTGCATAAGCGTCATCACATTTTTATAGGCATGGTGTTTGCCAACATACAGGATATACGGTTGCGTCATCTCATATCGAGCCAGAATTTCCGGATTCGGTTCGCCCGGAAAAGCCCGTTCATCGGCGGCCGGCAAAATGACGCGGATTTTTTCCGCCGGCAGTCGAAAATAATGCTGCAAATCCTGTTTGGAATGTTCTGAATCTGTCAGAACGACTTTGGCGCGCTTTGTGCTGTGTGCAAGCATCGTCCGGGCATAATAATGCGCAAGCCGCGAAGGACATTGTTCCGGATATAAAAAATAGATGAGGTCGTGAACCGTCACAATATAGGGCGCAGGCGAGCATACAGGCAGATCGAAATTCGGATAGTGCATGATATCCGGCTGCCAATGCCGGATGTCCAGGGGCAGCCAGTATTGTTCGCGCAACGAGTACAAGGGCACATTTATTTTCAAGGGAACGGTCGTAAAATTCTCTTGCGTCAGCGCAAAATGCTCTCCTTTGTTCAGAAACAGGCAATATTCATTCTGTCGGTCAAGACGCGCAAGCTGTCGCAGCAGATTGCGTAAATAGCGTCCGATTCCCGTGTTATTGACCATTCTGGCGTCAATTCCGATGCGCATAGGTAAAATATGTTATACTCGTTAAGGGTGAGTTTTAGTGTTTTTTTTCACCGCAGAGAACACAGAGTGACGCAGAGGATCTGGAGAGAGATGCGCTCTGCGACTCTCTGCGGTAAAATCTATTTTTAAACCTTAATGAGTCAATACTTCGGACAATTTTTTAAAGATCCCCATATAACGGGTTGTTTCGGGAATGAGCAGAACGATTTCCCGAAACAACTGAAATACTCAAACATTTTTAGATACTCAACCCCTTTATGACTCGCCAAATTTGTGCGCCTCCGAAAGCAGCATAAATCATGAGAAACGGCATAAGCGGTGCTCGAAATCGCGGCATTGACGTAAACAGTACCGGGATTCCCATCGAAGAAATCAACAAGATATATATCAGAAGGTGTTTACGCCAGTGAACAATGGAAAATCCGATGCCGATCAGACTCAATGGTGCGAGAGGATACCAGGTGATTTTATCCACAATATGGCGATAGGGACTCCAAAATATTTTCAGCTTGCGGACAGCAAAATTGAGAAAGGTTGCCGGGCGCTGCACAATAAATTGCCATCCTAGCTGAAGCGATCTGGTTTCATAAGCTCTGGTATCGCCAAATTGTAAATCACGAAAGGGGAGATACACTTCTTGCGGTGGAATCCAGCCATTGCTTGTGCCACGTTCCAGAGCAATGAGATTTTTTTCGGTGTGCGGGTTATTGCCGAGATAAAACGTCCAGCCGCCGTTGGAATTAATTGGGATAAACGTTCCGGTTATCGCCAGATTACGCAGCGTCCAGGGCAAAATCAGCACGGCTGCCGTGACGACGATAAGCCCTATTTTCATTCCCCGCGCAAAGTAAGAGCCGGGTACGTGCCAGAGTGTCCATACAAGCAGACAGGGGAAAACGACAATATTGGCGGCTTTATTCATCAAAAGCAGCCCGAAAATCAGACCGATGAGCATGATTGGCCTCATCCGACCTGCCTGCTCGTCATAGAGTACATTCAGCAGCGCCAGGGTCAGAAAAATGGAAAGCCCTTCTGTCAAAGGCAAGAGAACAAATAGTAATAACAGCGGATAACAACAGCTCAGAACGCCGGCCAATAAGCCGATGTTCGGATCGAATAATTGTGCGCCGAGCCGGTAAGTCAGGCCGCAGGTCAAGGCGCTGATGACAGCTAAGCCCATCTGTCCCCACAAAAGATTCACGCCTGTTACGGCATAAATTGCCGCCAGAAAAAACGGTGTGAGCGGCGGCCGAAAGGTGCCGGACTGGTCAGGATGATACGGAGGATCAAATGGACTGCTGAAAATATGATGTTCAACAAGATTCTGGGCAATGGCATGATAAGAGCTGGCATCGAGCGACATATCGCGTTCTAACAGTTCCCCCGTCAGCAAAACGGCGGCGATTCGAATTGCTAGCGCAAACCCGACAATCATCCAAAATGCGTTCTTTGAAAATCGAGCTGTCTTCACCTCGCCTCTACCTCTCCCGCTCTGCATGAGCAGACAGGCGCATTTTGGTTGTGGGGCGTGTTTCAGCCGCTTGCTGTACCGATTCCTGCCGGGTTGCGATCATCCCGATACAGACAGTGATGCCTGCCAGGAACCAGAAATTGACTGCGAGCGGAGGAAAAAACCACAATGTATCGGCTAAATTATGGGTAAGAGAGGCAACAAGTCCGGCAATCCCCCCGTATAGTAAGCTGCGCGAAAGCATATCCTGAGAAGCATGAGTATATTTAAATAAGAGAAAAAAGAGTTGGAGTAAGACAATAAATAATATGACGACTCCTACTATTCCCATTTTAAACAAAAGAGTCAGGTATAAATTGTCAACATACATAAATCGCCAATGAGTAGGGGTACTCAATTCTCCTCCGAAGCCTAATCCGAATAATTTCTGAGGAAGCGGCAGGGCCGCAACTCCGGAAAGCACTTGCTGCGCTCGTTTCAATCGGCCAGCACTAAACTGGTGTGGATCCGTTGAGATTCTGCGTAAATCGTAACGAACCATTTCGGGACGATCAGCATATTGCCAGAGAAGTGTTCCTAATATAACCATGATAAGCATGATCGCCAGGAAGGCTTTTATACGAATTTTTTTTGAAATCACCGTCAGGGTCATAAACCCTCCTATGATTCCTACTAACGCACCGCGAGAATAGGTCAGAAACAGAATGTAACATGCAAAAAGGAGGATGGCAAAAAGCACGATCTTTTTTCGAGACTGCTGCATTCCCAAAACAATTCCTGCCAGAAATGGGATAAACGTGGCCAGATGGTTGCCGAAAATATTACCGTTTTGAAAGGTGGAATAGAGCTTTTGCCCTCCTCCTTCAATCACATTCCACCGTCCCACTCCCTGATACATGATCAGATTATATTGTTCCGTAATTCCACGCACAGCAACCCGTTCGACCCCAAGCCTTTTTTGAAACATCCCATACCCGCACACCAGGATCAGAGAAATCACAACGATCCAGAGTATTTTATGAATCTGCGAAGGTGTTCGCACGACATTGCACACCAGAAAATACACCGGAATAAAACCGATAAAGGCGACAAAATCAAGCAGAACAATTTTATAAGGATTTCCTTGCGCCAATCCGATAAAGATCGAAAAACAGCCATACAGGATAAATATCAGAAGCGGTTTAGCTAACGGAAGGGAAAAGAGGCTCTCCTGAGAGAAAATCAGCCGCACGGCCCAAAAAAGAAGCGCACCCAGGATCACAATATTTGCTGTCGTTACAGGAATATTGGAAATCGTCCTCCCGGATTTCGGAATCGTGATCGAAAGGAAAAATGCCAGATAAAACAGATAGGATAAAAACGTATTTTGCTCGTGTTCAGATGAAACTGTGATTGTCTGGACATCACGAACAACTGTTGTTTTGATATACAAGCTGATACAGAGGAAGGTAAAAAGCGCGGTGCCAATCGTGACCAATGCCGGGGAATAGAGATTGGCTAATATACCGAGCCCTGTCCCTAAGAGCAAAATACTCGCCGATTTGAGAAACTGTTGCGAGATTCGTTCAGAAAACGCCCATGTCATTGATCTGTTCATTTTATCACCTGTAACGTAACATTCAAGATATGCGCCGGGAAAATATAGGCAAAAAAGGCTTCATAAATTTTTAGAAATCTATTTGCAAAAAATTCAATGCCAAGCAGTTTGTGCGGTGACAAACCGCCGAGTTGTTGTAATTTCAGAAATGTCAAATGTATATCAAGAAGAATAAATCGGGCGGTTGTATAATAATGGTAAACAAAATCTTCTCGAAAATAATCAAAGGAACGTGATGTGAAAAAGTGGAGATGCGTTGGATCAGTAAATGCATCGAAACTCGTATAGTACGGCACTTTAACATGCACAATCCCTTCTGGAACTGTAATGCGGTGGATTTCTTCCATGACTCGGAAAAAATTGTCAAGATGTTCGAGAACCGAATCGCAATGCACTTCGTCAAATTCGTTTTCAGCAAAGGGATAGGGAAACACGTTCAAATCGTGAATCACATCCGCGTCTGAGGCCGGGTTGAGATCAATGCCAATCGCACCGGATATTTTCTGCCTGCCGCAGCCAAGATCAAGTATCCGCTTCATGCCGTTGCCTCAAGGTTCCTGACTGCCGCTTGCTTTCTTCTTTCGTTTCGCATTCTTTTTGAGCGGAAGAACCAGAATTCCGAGGCGTTCACCGAGCCGGCGGGCGTCATCTCTGATCCCCAGGGAAATAAAGACGCCGCTGACCCGTTTGTCGGGATTTTGCAGCCGTATTAACTCGACTTTATCCGCAAAACTATCCATGTCGTCTAACTTTGAGCCGCTTTTCACTTCAAACAACAGAAGTTCGCCATTGAGCGCGATGATGTCAACCTCTTTTTGTTTGCCTGCCTTGAAAACCAGTCCGTCCGGATCGTAAATTTTTTGCCGCAGCCGGATATGTTCCGGCTTGACATCAGGACGTTTCAAACCGAAGGCAAAGGCCCCCGCCACGACTTCTTCCAAACTGCGTCCGGCGCGATCCTGGAACCCGCCCGTAATCATTTCTACCCAATTCTGCAAGCCATCCATGCGCTGCACGAGTTCCGTACGCAAGTCGCTCATCTGTTGCGAGAGATCCGTGCGCAATTCGCGCATTTCTTGCTGCAAGCCGTTCATGCATTGATCTGCTTGCTTAAATCGCTGATCTACCTGCTCAAAGCGTTGATCTACCTGTTCAAAGCGTTGATCTACTTGCTCAAAGCGTTGATTTACCTGCTCAAAGCGTTGATCTACTTGCTCAAAGCGTTGATCTACTTGCTCAAAGCGTTGATCTACTTGCTCAAAGCGTTGATCTACCTGCTCAAAGCGTTGATCTACCTGCTCAAAGCGTTGATCTACCTGCTCAAAGCGATTTTCCGTGATCTCAAAATGCTTACGTGATTCCTCACGAAACTCTCTCATTTCGTTTAACAAGCGGGCAAACTCGTCGCGAGTCGGAAATTTTTCACTAAGAATCCCCTCAATAAAGGTAGCAAACCTGGGATCTTGTTCTAATACTCGTGGAAGTTCTCGCAGAACATACTCCTTAATTTCATATAATTCTTGCGGTGTTAACATGCTGAAAACGCCTCCTGATCATGTTTCGTGCAATTCTTCGTAGGATCGTTTCTAAGATAATGAAAAACGCCGGATTCGTCAACTAATATTTTCTTTCCCTCCATATTGGTTACTCTGAGGGGAAAGAAGCTAAGTATAATCCTTCTCCTCATTGATAAGCGTTTCATACATTGTAACAATTTGCTGACACATGATTTCCATTGAATAATGTTGCCGGACTCGCTCCCGTCCGCGTTGGCCAATGTTTCGTCGTTGTTCGGGTTGTTCAATCACATCTTGAATGATCCTGATCAGTTCGGCAAGCCGATGTTCAGGGAAAATATATCCGGCTTCCCCGATCACTTCCGGGATGGAGCCTGAATTCGAGCCGATCACCGGGACTTCGCAACTCATGAACTCCACCAGCACTCGGCCAAATTGTTCCTTCCAGTAGGGTGTTGTTTGCGATGGCGCAATGCCGAGATCCATGCAATTCATATAGCGTGGTAATTCCGAATAGGGAACCGCTCCGGCAAAATGCACGCGATGCGCGACGCGAAACGCCGCCGCCATATCGCGTAAACGGGCTTCTTCCGGGCCTGAGCCGACCATGAGGAGGTGAACGTTCTCAGACAGATGGCGCATCATCTCGATCAAGAGTAACACGCCTTTAATCTCTAATAAACGACCAACATACCCTATCACAAATTTTCCGTCAAGTTTCAATTGCATTTTGAGGGATTCTACTGAAAATTTATAGAATTGTGATATATCCACCCCAAGGGGAAAGACTTCAATCGGTTTAGTATACCCTTCACCTTTCAAAATTGGAGTTACTCCATGACTGCATACCAGGGCAGCATCCGAATGTCGCATGACATAGCGCATCAGTGGGCGAAACACGGGGCGCATATTGCGCGGAAGGTTTTCGGCAGAGTAGAGCAATACTTTACTGTTTCGTCCTAATATCCTGTTGAAAAGCAGCGTTTGAAAGGCGATCAGTCCGCTGAATTCTTCAAAAAGATGCAGAATATCAGGCTGAAATGCGAGCACGTCCCGAAACAGAGCAGACTCATAACAGGCGGCTCTCATACGATGGGGAAAATATACTTTTCGCTGACGTATGCGGGCTGCTCCAAAGTCATGCTGCTTTGACCTTCCCTGGGCATTATCAATGGGAAGGGTGACACAAAATTCCGCCGGAAAATGCACACGCCGGGCATAACAAACCAACTCACTCACTTCACGGACAAAATGTCTCGTGGCGATTAGAATTTTTATCATAAAAGAGGATAAGGTTTTTCATTCTCTCTGAAGCAGGCTTCATAAAAAGCTGTCTAGACAAATACCCCCGGAACCACGAAACCCGGGGGTGATATGCCACCTATCTGAGACTGGCTTTTTCCATGATTTCGGTCATGCGGCCGAGAAAATCGGTCGGATCAGCCAGATTCCCTTCTCGCAGCAGCGCGCCTTCATAGAGCTGTACAATGCAATTGCGCAGAAAAGGATCTTTCGTATCTTGCTGATAGATCTCCCACAAATTTTTGATGAGCGCATGAGAAAGATTGACTTCCATAATTTTCTTTGATCCGGTAAAATCCTTATTGAACATTTTCATCATGCGTTCGGTTTGAATATCCATGCCTTCTTTCCCGACTACCAGCGTCACCGGCGATTCTACCAGACGTTTTGAGGCGATCACATCTTCCACTTTGTCAATCAAAACTTCTTTGAACGCACTCAGAAAGGATTTTGACATGCTTTCCTGCACCTCGTTCTTCTCTTGTTTTTCCTCGTCTTTGTTGACCTGAACGTCGGCCTTGTCAATGGATTTTAGGGATTTTTTCTCATACTCATGAATAGAGGGCACAACAAACAGATCGACCGGATCCAGGAGATAGAGGACTTCAATTCCATGCTTTTTGAAATATTCCAGGTTCGGATTGCGTTCAGCAGCTTCGCGCGAATCGCCGCTCACGTAATAGATCTCTTTCTGCTCTTCTTTCATGCGGGCGACGTACTCTTTCAATGAGGTCATCTTGCCCTTTTCGGCTGCCGACGATTCAAATTGGAGCAAATCTATAATTTTGTCTTTGTTGGTAAAGTCGCTATTCACCCCGGTTTTCAACAAAGGCGCAAAATTTTTGTAGAACGTGAGATATTTTTCGGTGTCATTCTGGGCCCAATCTTCGAGAAAGGAGAGTACTTTGCCGGTTAAGATTTTGTTAATCTTGCCCATCACCGGACTGGATTGCGTGACTTCACGTGATACATTCAGGGGCAGATCTTCCGTATCTACAACCCCTCGCACAAAACGCAGATATTCCGGCAGCAGATCCTTGCAATCGTCCTGAATCAAAATACGATGGACGTACAGGTGCAACCCTTTATACTCCGTTTCCCGGAAGAATCCTAAGGGCGCGGTTTCGGGAATAAAGAGCAAGGCTTTGAAATTGACGCTGCCTTCCAAAGAGACATGTAAATGTCCTGAAGGCGCCTGATAATCGTTGGAAAGATATTTGTAAAATTCTGTGAGTTCCTCCTCTTTAAGATCGTCTTTGCGCTTCTGCCACAGGGCGCTCACGGTGTTGACTTTTTCTGTCTCGACATAGACAGGAAAATCTACAAAGTTCGAGTATTTTTTGATAATAGTCTTAACGCGCCAATCCTCGCTGAATTCTTTGGCGTCTTCTTTCAAGGTGAAGCTGATTTTCGTCCCGCGTTTTGAGCGATCGATTTCTTCAATGGTGAATTTGCCTTCTCCGACCGATTTCCAACGATAGCCCTGGGAACCGGAATCAGCATGGCGCGTCTCAATCGTGACTTCATCCGTGATCATAAACACGGAATAAAATCCGACTCCGAATTGTCCAATTAAATCGGCGTCAAACGTCTTCTGATCCGTTTTCATCTTGCGCAGAAATTCCAGAGTGCCAGATTTGGCAATTGTGCCGATATTATTGATCAACTCGTCCTTTGTCATGCCAATTCCGGCGTCTTCAATGGAAAACGTGCCTTTTTCCTTGTCCAACTCAATCCTGATTTCCAGCGGCGCATCATGATCGACAATGGATGTATCGGTCAATTGTCGAAAGCGCACGACATTCAGCGCATCCGACGCATTCGAAATCAGTTCTCGCAGAAAGACTTCGCGATGCGTGTACAACGAATGGACAATCAGGTGAAGCAATTGCTTCATCTCCGCTTGATATTCAAATTCTTGTACTGGTCCTGTTGTTTGTTCTGACATGATTCATACCTCCGTATTCTTCAAAAATATTACCCTTTTGAGCACGTGCTCATCACAACATGATGTCCATCGGTTGTGGTGAAATTATCAGGAGATAAGTTTTGTTTTGATGTGAATTTTGTCAATAGTTTGATACAGATTGTTTTTTTTCTTCTTGTAAATTTCCCCTCTTCTCCCCAAAATTTTCTTGACAGCAAAACAAATAATATAATTAGAGTTCTAACTATGAATTCATCACAAAAGAAAAAAACATCCGGAATTCTCGAAAAAATCAGCACCGTCCATTTGATCTGGAAACGTTATATTCAAAAAAAATTGAGTGCTTATCGCATCACGCCGCAGCAGATTTATGTGTTACGGCGGTTAGCCAGGAACAATTTTCTTTTTCCGGCACAAATCGCTCGTCTGGTGTTTTGCGACCGACCGACTGCGACCGTGATTATTAAAAATATGGAGCGCCAGGGATGGGTAGCGCGCGAACAAGATCCTGATAACCGCAAACGTCGCAGGGTTTGCATTACCCCGGCAGGGCAGGCCAAGCTTGCCTCTATTCCGGACTCTGCCTATAGGACCAGCAAAACCGAATTTGACCCATTAGCCTGTTTCACGGAACAAGAGCAAGCGATATTAGAGCAGCTTCTCACGAAATTGACGGAACATCTTCGCCAACTTCAAGAATAGAATTGTCCCAGTGGACAGCCTTGTTCGCAGAGGGTTTCGACGAACATGGCTGGTCGTTGGTACGAGTACAAAGGAGAAATCAGCAGTATGCAGTGCCAAATCAGAGACCTTGATGTGTATTATGAAACCTATGGCGAGGGGCGTCCGCTCCTCATGATTCATGGTTTCGGCCCTGACCATCAGCTTATGACCGGCTGTATGGAACCTATTTTTCACCAGCGATCAGGATGGCAGCGCATTTACTTCGACTTACCAGGGATGGGCAAAACTCCTGGCAAGTCATGGATCACGAATTCAGATCAGATGCTGGCCATCGTTCTGGAATTTATGGATCACGTGCTTCCCAAGCAGCGCGTCGTTATTGTCGGAGAATCCTATGGGGGCTATCTGGCTCGCGGAATGATCCATCGCCGTCCGGCGCAGATTGATGGCTTGTTGTTGCTGTGCCCTCTTATCGAGACTGAGAGAGCCAAACGTGTACTTCCTGAGCCGATCGTGCTGGTGAGAGACGCACAATTACTGACCAGCCTCACACCGACTGACAGAGATGAATTTGAAGCGATTACGATCGTTCAAACTGCCCCGGTCTGGGAACGCTTTCAAAAGGAAATTATGAGCGGACTGCAACTCGCAGATGAACCGTTCCTGACCAGATTACAGGCCGAAGGCTATGCATTTTCTTTTGCGGTTGATTCCCTGCCCGTTCCCTTTGAAAAGCCGACGTTAGTGCTGCTTGGACGGCAAGATCTCAGCGTCGGCTATCACAATGCGTGGAACATTCTTGAGAACTATCCACGTGCGAGCTTTGTCATTCTGGATCGTGCCGGACATAACTTGCAAATTGAGCAGGCCGCGCTTTTTTACACGCTGGTCAACGAATGGCTTGACCGGGTTGAGGAGTATCTGGCGCAATCATGATACTTGCAGACTGATAGGCGTCATCGAATGACACGAATACACACAGGTACGGGATGAAACTCAAGTTCGTAGTAGCCGCTTGAGCGGCGTGAAGAAACGCTAAAGCGTTTACTACAAACGGGATGTACATTGGAGAAACGATATGAACACCAAAATATTCAACGAACAAGATATTATGGAATTGGCTCGTTCTGCTTACGAGCATGGCCAGGCGAATTTCCCAATTATCAAAGAAAAATGCGCTTTGCTCGTCATTGATATGCAAGACGAGTTTGTCAAACCGCATTTTTGTCCATATTGGGTGCCTGAAAGCACGCGTCAGGTTTCTAAAATCAAACAGATGATTGACGCCTGTCGCCAGATGAGCATTCCGGTCATTTACACAGTATTCGGATATACTCATGCGTATCTGGATCGCCCGAAAAGCGGAGAATACATGCCTAATCGTTTTCCCGGTCTGGAATTTGAACGTTCGGAATTATTTGTTGAAGGAAAAATTTATCATGAACTGACCGTATTAGAAAATGAAATTGTGATTTTCAAACCTTCCTATGGCGCATTTTATGATACTCCGCTTGAAACGATTCTCAAAAATCTGGAAAAAGATACGGTAATCATCTCAGGCACAATGACAAATTTCTGCTGCGGCACAACCGCCCGTCAGGCGTATGAACGCGGATACAAGGTAATTTTTGGCAGCGACATCAATGCGACCGATCTGCCAGAGATGCACGAAGCAGAACTGAAAGTGCTCAGAAAAGGCTTTGCCCGCGTGATGTCCTCTGCCGAAATACTCGCTGAACTTGAGACTGTTCACTTTTACGGGAAGTGCTGGCATAAAGAGCAAAACTCCAAAGCCCCATCAACGTAAAAGTGTTTAAAAAGATTTCAGTATTGGGCTGATTGGCTTGCAAAAGAAGGGAATTTGAGCCCAGGCTCCAAAAACTTGCGCCTAAGAGAGCAATCCAACGTCCTGCTGCAAGCATCAAAAAAAGAAACAGAAACACACAAGAGAGCAAACTGAAAACAATACCGAGGTACGTGATGGCTTCAGGCGTATAGCCCCCCACCAATTCTGCTAACATATAAATCCAATAGATCGCGGGCGGTTTATGATCCCAGAGAACGGAATATAATTGTTCGCCGGAAAGCATTTCATGCGCAATATAAGCATAGGTTGTCACATCTCGCTCCAACGGCTCTCCAAGAGAATGGTAACGCAGATATGTTAATACAAACATTATCGCGATGGGGATCAGCCAGAATGCCCAATCTTTTTTTATTGATCGCAATAAATACACGTCCTGATCCTTTCTGGATATATGATTGTTCTATAAGATACATCGAGTGTATGATCCCTGATTCTCGGCTTCATGTCAAGGTTTTTTTTTGACATGATGACAGGCCAATATGCACCAATCATTTCATGTTTCCGATCTTGGCTTTGAATTGGTTGGATCATTTGTCGAAGGGGAAATGTCACTATCGGAGAAGACATAAAAATATTCTTGACTCTGCTGTAAGCAGTGACAATAAATATAGTAAATATAAAGAAAGCGGTGTTGTGGTGATCTGAAACGAGAAAGGGAGGAACATGACTCTTCGAAAGAAAGCGTTGGTTATTATTGGAGTGACAGGAGTGGCGCTGATTGCGATCCTCTACCTGGCGACGCGTCTGATTGTGATGGGAAGTTTTGCAGCGTTAGAGGAACAGACTATGCATACACACATCAAACGGGTGGTCGGGGCGTTATCTAAAGAGATTGATCGTATAGCAAGCATTGCAGGTGACTATGCTCCCTGGGACGATTCCTATCAATTTATGCAAGATGCGAATCAGAACTTCATTGATGTCAATTTTGTTAAAGAAACCTTTTTCAATCTGAAAGTCAATCTCTTTGTGTGTTTGAATGTTTTTGGTCAGCCTGTTTTTGCCAAAGCTATTGATCTGGCGAGTGGTGCAGAGATTGCTCTTCCGGAAGGATTTCAGTCACACCTTCAACCAGATTCCCCCCTGGTGCACCTCTCGACGCCAGAATCAACAGCATCAGGCTTAATTTTGTTACCCGATGGTCCTATGGTTGTTGCTTCTCATCCCATTTTGACAAGTGTTGGAGAGGGACCGGTCCAAGGGATCTTGATCGTAGGACATTATTTGGATAGATCGGAAACTCAACTGCTGGCAAAAACGCTGCAGTTATCATTGTCACTATTTCCCCTCTCATCCGCTGAAATTTCTGGAGATATGCAGAACGTTCTTGATAAGATAACGCCGGATGCGCCGGTGATTGTCGTTCCCGTGGATCCGAATACAGTTGCTGGTTATACCACAATAGATGACTTGTATGGCGTGCCCTGTCTGGCCATTCGGGTGGACAGTCCACGATCCATTATCCTCGAGGGACGAACCAGTTTGCGGTATTTTGCGGCTTCACTTTTGATGATTAGCGGGATATTCGGAGTGATCATGCTGATGGTCATAGAACGAGTGGTTTTGGTGCGTTTAACTCTTCTTGATCAGGAATTGGCCCGAATTCGTACGGGGAACGACCTTTCTTGTCGTGTTGCTGTTGTTGGCCATGATGAACTCAGCCAACTCAGTGGCACTGTTAATAACATGTTAACGGCATTGGAACAATCACAGACGGAACTGCGTACGCAGCATGATCATCTTGAAGAATTGGTAAACAGCCGCACACGTGAATTATTAGAGATCAATGAGCGCCTGCGCCAGGAAGTGACTGTACGGCAACGGATTGCTGAGGAATTGCATCAGGCAAAAGAAGCGGCTGAGGCAGCGAATCGGGCAAAAAGTACCTTTCTTGCTAATATGAGCCATGAACTCCGAACCCCTTTAAATGGAATTTTAGGATATGCCCAATTACTCGATAAACGTTCTGCCTTGCCCGAACAACACCACAAAGCGGTTAGTATCATCAGGCAAAGCGGCGAACACTTACTTTTGATGATTAATGATATTCTGGATCTGACAAGAATAGAAGCTCAGAAAATCGTTTTGCAGTCCAGAGAATTATTTCTCCCTCATTTATTGAAAAAATTGGTTGATATGCATGCGCTGCTTGCCGAAGAAAAGCAATTGACCTTCGAATATTCTCTTGCGGCAAATGTTCCGACGATTGTATATGGCGATGAGCGACGGTTACGCCAGATTCTACGTAACCTGTTGAGCAATGCCATTAAATTCACAAAACAGGGTGGCGTAACCTTTACAGTCAGCGGTGAAAATAGGTTTCAATCGGTTTTGTTGCGTTTTGAAGTTATTGATACGGGCGTTGGCATCTCTCTTGATCGCCTTGAAACAATTTTTGAAGCGTTTAACTATGTTGACGATCAACATCTTTATAGTTATGGCCCTGGTATTGGCTTATCGTTAAGTCAGCGATTGGCTCGCTTAATGGGTGGAAGGTTATATGTTGAAAGTACGGTGAATGTGGGGAGCAGGTTCGGATTAGAAATCATGTTGCCGTGCCCGGCCTCAGTGCCCCCCGCAGAAGAGGGAAAAGAGAGGGAAATATGATCAATCCTTTCTGCTTCAAAGGCGTTTCGGACATGAAGCGCGAATATCGTTTTGAAAGCGATGAAAGAAATTTTTCTTGACATGGTTTGTGCAAGAAAACTATAAGAATTATAACATAAGATTGAGTATGCAACGTGCTCCGTATAACAGCGTTTGATACGTGATTCTCCGGAAGCCTATCGTTAATAGCACTAAAAGGGGAGATTCCATGGCTAAAAAAATATTAAAAGAACTGCTCATTAACCAGGGATGGTGTAAAGGGTGTGGGATTTGCGTGCATTTTTGTCCCAAAAAGGTCCTGGAACTTGATGACCAGGATAAGGCGTATGCTGCTCGCCCGGAAGATTGTATTTGCTGCAAATTATGCGAGTTTCAGTGTCCGGATCTCGCCATAGAAGTTATCATTGAAGAATAGAGGACGTGAATTATGAGTGAACAGATAAGATTTATTCAAGGGAATGAGGTATGCGTGGAAGCGTCGTTGTATGCCGGTTTAGAATTTTATGCCGGTTACCCGATTACGCCTTCCACGGAAGTAGCAGAGTTGATGTCGTCCCGCTTGCCGCAGATCGGGGGGAAATTTATCCAGATGGAGGATGAAATTTCTTCGATCTGCGCCATTATCGGAGCCTCGCTGACAGGGCGTAAGGTCATGACGGCGACTAGTGGTCCGGGGTTCTCATTGATGCAAGAAGGGCTGGGGTATGCGATTATGGCGGAAATCCCATGTGTGATTGTCAATGTCATGCGCGGCGGCCCCTCTACTGGCCTCCCAACCAGTCCCAGCCAGGGGGACGTGTATCAGGCGCGTTGGGGCACTCACGGTGACCATGCGGTTATCGCCCTGACGGCCTCGAACCATCAGGATGTTTTCCAAATAACGGTTGACGCCTTTAATCTGGCGGAAATCTATCGCACACCGGTTGTCCTCTTATTTGATGAGGTCATTGGTCACATGCGCGAAAAACTCATCCTGCCTGCCCCGGGTGATCTGCCGGTCGTGAAACGCTTGAGAACTTCGGTCAAAGCCGGCGTAGATTACCACCCGTATTTGCCGCGAGAAGACGGACGACTGCCGATGTCAGACTTCGGAGGCGAACATCGTTATAATGTGACCGGCTTATTTCATGATATGTGGGGCTTTCCGTCAACGAATCCCCGGGTCGTTCATGATCTGATTCGGCATCTTGTTGACAAAATCGAAAGCCATCCTGATGCGATTACCCGTTATAAAGAGTATTATGTGGATGATGCCAAAACCCTTTTAATTTCTTATGGCGGATCTGCTCGTTCCGCTCTGCATCTGATTGAAGAACGGCGCGCAAAGGGCGAGCGACTGGGATTGCTGGAATTACAAACCCTCTGGCCGTTTCCGCATGAGTTAGTGGAAGAAAAATCAGCTAATGCCAAACACATTATTGTGATTGAAATGAATATGGGACAGATCACGCAGGAAGTGAAAAAAGCCGTGAAGCATCCTGAGCGTGTCTTCCTGGCGAATCGGATTGATGGCGTGTTTATTACGCCGGTCGATATTAAAAACCATCTGCGCCTGATTCAAGGAAAGGGGGTGTAGCTCATGGCAATTAAAGATTATATTCGTAAAAAATTTTTTCCGCATATCTGGTGTCCCGGATGTGGGCATGGTGTTGTTTTGAACAATTTGCTGCGAGCGGTTGATGAATTAGGGTTGAATAAGAATGACATTGTCATGGTGTCGGGCATCGGATGTTCCTCGAGAATTTCGGGATATGTAGATTTTCACTCATTGCATACACTGCACGGGAGGGCGTTGGCTTTTGCAACCGGAGTCAAATTGAGCAAGCCGGACCTGAAGGTGCTCGTTCCGATGGGCGATGGTGATGCGCTTGCCATTGGAGGTAATCACTTTATCCATGCCGCCCGGCGTAACATTGATATGACCGCGATCGTCATGAATAATCGGATTTATGGAATGACAGGCGGCCAACATTCCCCTTTATCGGGCTGTGGGATAACTGCAACCACCGCGCCCTATTTCAATATTGATCACGATTTTGACGTGGTCGAATTAGCAAAAGGTGCAGGAGCCACATTTATTGCCCGAACGACCACGGCTCATCCCCAACAAATTGTGAAAGTATTGAAAGATGCCATCATGCACAAAGGTTTTTCAGTCGTAGAAGTGTTGTCGCAATGTCCGACTTATTTTGGCCGCAAAAACAAACAGGGGGATGCGGCCGATATGATGGAAATTTTTAAGAAGAATACAACGCCTATTGGATCCAAGGCTAAAGAGGAACACCCCGACTTGATCGAACGTGGTATCTTCGTTCAGCGGGATAAACCGGAATATTGCGATGAATATCAACGAGTTGTCGATAAAGCGATGCAATGAAGTAATAACCATGTGAAACGTGTTGTCAGAATGCTCATGTTTCACGAGAATCAGAGAGAAAAAGGCGTGTGTCATGGAAAAATGTAGATTGGTTTTTACAGGGTCAGGAGGACAAGGTGTCATCACGGCTGCCATCGTATTAGCGGAAGCAGCGGCTTTGTATGAGAACTTGAATGCTACCCAGGCCCAATCCTATGGTCCGGAAGCCAGAGGCGGCGCTACCCGGTCAGATGTCATTATTGCCAAATCTGAAATTCGCTACCCCAAAGTCATACAGCCAGATGTGCTTGTCTGCCTGACACAGGAAGCCTACGGCAAATTTTCTTCAATCGTCCGACCAGGCGGAATTCTGCTGACGGATTCTCGCTTTGTGGCGGTGCGAACGAGTGTTGACGCCCAACTGGTGCAACTGCCGCTGTACGAATCTGTGATGGAACAGATTGGGAAGCCGATTGTTTTCAATATTTGTGTGTTAGGCACGATTCTCGGCTTAATAGATCTGATCAGTCCGGATTCAGTCATGAAGGTATTAGCAGAGCGATTTCCCCGCGGGATTGACCTAAATCGGCAGGCATTGAACCTGGGCTTGGAATTAGGTAAACAGCATAGACGCGAAGAATAATCTGAGACACCGGGGTTGTTGACAGGCGGCGACGAATTCTGAAATATGTAGATGCTAAAACAGGTTATCGCTTCGAGCGATAGCCTGTTTTTTTTGGGAAAGAGCACCTATCGAGTAAGAGAGCATAGAGAAAAAAATATTTTCTATTGAAGTGGTTCCGAACAAGGTCTTTTATATCAAAATCAGCAGTTTAGAAAAATCAGATTTTCCGGCAGGTTAGGTTTCTGACGTGCAAAAAAAAATTATTTTTTTTTCGATGCAGGCATTGACAACCTGTTCACATAACCGATTAAGTATATGCGGAGGATAAAATTTGATAAGTGGGATATTCAACTAGATTCATGTCATAATTTCATTGGTTAAGAACAGAGTGTTCTCACTGATCGTATAGGCGTTTCTGAAGGGATACCAAAACGCGTATAGTCAATGATAAAAAGAAAATGAGTTGACAAATACATGATCAAACGAAATGATTATGGATTTTTTTTATAACATATTCGAGATACATGTGTCTTAACAGAGGAAAAAATGTGGATATGTTGTATGAATATCCAGGCTGTTTGGAAAATTTTCGGAGTTGCAAACTTTGAAAGAACAGTAAACTGTTCAAGTCAAGAAAGGAAGAGGAACGCTCATGAAACGTATAAGTGTCTATATATTAGGGGTGTTGTTGTGTTCTTCAGGAGGAGCATGGGCCGATATGTTGATTATCGCTCATCAAAATACCCGTGAAACGATCATTTCCCAGAAAGAGATTCAGGAAATTTTTTTAGGAAAACGGGTGCAATGGAAGGACAATACTGCCATCCATCCGGCAACCCTCAAAGAACCGGAATTGCACGAGACTTTCCTGAAACAATATGTGAAGAAAACGCCGTCCCAATGGATTGCTCATTGGAAACGCATGGTATTTACCGGGAGTGGGGCGCCGCCGCAGCAATTCGCGACAAAGGAGGAACTGCTGGAGTATGTCGCCAATACTTCAGGCGCTATAGGATATGTTGATGCTGCGACGTCTATCGAAAATGTGACAATTCTTAAGATACAATAGGAGAACGAAATAATGAAAAAAATATTACTGCTTATGGTATTTCTTGAAATGAGTTGGCAAGCTTCTGCCTTTGATCTTGATCGGATCCAGATTCATGGGTTTGCATCGCAAGGCTATTTACTATCGAATCGCTATAATTATCTGAACGCTGAGACAGAAGATGGTACGGTGGAGTTCAATGAGTTTGGCCTGAATGTCATGTCCAGCATGACCGACCGTCTCCGCTTGGGCATTCAACTGCTTGCCCGGGATTTAGGGGATGACGGCAACGATGAAATCACAGTGGATTGGGCCTTTGGCGATTATCGTTATCGCAACTGGTTAGGTGTGCGATTCGGGCAATTCAAACGCGCCCTGGGAATGTACAATCAAAGTCGGGATATTGACGCAGCCCGGACTGGAGTGTTTTTACCATTCGGTCTTTATTATGAAGGCTACCGAATCTCCCAGAAATCGGTCAAAGGCGCCGAACTATACGGAACCATTCCTGGTTACTCGCTCGGTTCATTTGAATACCAGATTCAATACGGCACATTAGATTCCGGTTTTGAGAGCTATTACTCCTCAGGCGAAACAAAAGTTGATGTGGCTAATAATGCGTATGTCCTGTACCTGAAGTGGAACACGCCGTTGGAAGGGTTGAAAGTAATTGGAGAGTTCGATCAGTTTGCCTGGACTACCACCACAGCCATGGATGAAGGCGAAATAGTATACGATACTGATTTTACCGAGTGGGTTGTCGGGCTTGAGTATATGCGTGGAAATTTGACCTTTGCGGCTGAATATAACGAACGAAAAAGCGAAATGGGGTCATTTTATACGTTTACCTCCCTGGACTATTATGGGATGCTCAATTATCGGTTGACCGACTGGCTTGAACTGGGAACGTCGTATTCGGTCAGTTATGACGATAAAGATGACAAAGATGGAGAAAACATGGCGCTTCGTGGCTTACCGAAGGCTGCGGCCTGGCGTAAAGACCTGGCAGTCTCCACCCGGTTTGATATCAACGAATACTGGATTGTTAAACTCGAAGGTCATTGGATCAATGGTTTGAGCGGGGTCTCCGGGTATAAGTCAGAGAATCCTTCGGAAGACGGTTTTCTTTTTGCCGCTAAAGTGACGGTAAGTTTTTAATCAGTTATGAAAAAGGATAAAACAATGTGGCGATCCCTACGTTTGGCTCAAAAAATCTGGTGTGGCTTGAGTATTTTGCTACTCGGGTATTGCGCTTCTATGGTATTGGGGTTTGTGCTCGGACAGCGCACGGAAACCCGGCTGTATGGGGTGGAAACCTCGTGGTTTCCGGCAGCTATGCAAAGCCAACAGGCTCTGTCAGCCTTCAATAACCAAATTACGCGCTATACCGAAGCGGTCATGGCCGGGGATCCGGAACAATTAGAGATCGCCAGCCAACACGCTCTTGAAGTGACGCAGTCGCTCGAAACGATCCTGGCTTTGACAGGACTTCCGATAGAGCAGCAGGAGACTGTTCAAAAAATTTTACAACAGTTTACAACATTTACCACGCAAGCTCAGGCAACGTATGCGGCAATGAGCAGTTCATCAACCAATACAGATGTTTTGGGGGCGATGACTGGCGTGACACAACAAGCCTCTGGACTCGCTCAACAGACTGAGGATCTGAGGCAGACTCTCGAAACCACGAGCGCTGAGTTTACAACATTGCTGAAAACAGAAATTTCTGCTATCCAAACTCGGAGTAAACAGAATCGGTATCTGAATGTGGTTGTTTTTATTGTCGTTGTCAGCCTGGCATTAATAATCATCAGTGTGCTTATGCGGCGGGGGATTACGCGTCCGATATCCACCCTGGTAGGAATCGCGTATGGCATTGCTAATGGCGATGTCAATCAGCACATTCAGATGACGAGTCATGATGAAATTGGCGAGTTGGCCAAAGCGTTTCAGCAAATGAATGACACCATCCGCGCAGTGCTCCAGGAAACCGAACGCGTTATCCAGGCCATTCAGCGCGGCGATCTGCACACCAGCAGCCAGGCGGCTTCATTTCAGGGAAGCTGGCGCGACCTGGTTATGGGGATGAATCAGATCCGTGAAGCCTTTATTGCGCCGATTACAACGACCGCGGCGTCGTTACGACGGATTGCCAGGGGAAGGATTCCCGCAGAACTAAGCGAGGACTATCAGGGCGATTTCAATAAGATGCGCGACGATCTGAATGTTGTTATTCGTACCCTGAGCAAGTTCACCCTTGATATTCAGGACGCGGCGAATCAAGTAGCGTCTGGTAGCCGCCAGCTCAACGAGAGCGCCGATCGTCTATCCCAGGGAACATCTCGACAGGCCGCTACTGCGGAAGAAGTGTCTGCCACTGTTGAACAGATTTCTGCAAATATCCGTCAAAATGCTGAAAATGCGGCTCAAACCGCTAAAGTCGCCCAACAATCTGCGGATGACGCCCAACACAGTGGAGAGGCGGTGGTTCAAACGGTCAAGGCGATGCAAGAGATTGCCGCCAAAATTCAGTTAATTGAAGAGATCGCTCAACAAACCCACATGCTGTCCCTCAATGCTACTATTGAAGCGGCCAAGGCGGAAGAACATGGGCGCGGCTTTGCGGTGGTTGCGTCGGAGGTTCGTCTGCTGGCTGAACGAAGCCGTATTGCCGCAGAAGAGATTAATCGGCTGGCCAATTCCAGTGTAACGATAGCTGAAACCGCCGGAACAATGCTGGCTCAACTGGTTCCGAACATTGAAAGCACTGCCGAATTAATTCAGGAAATCAGCGCGGCCAGTAATGAACAAAAGATTGGGGTTGAGCAAATTAATCTGGCAGTGCAGCAACTTGACATGGTGATTCAACAGAATGCCAGAATTGCGGAGGAAACGTCCGATACGGCTGACGATCTTTTGAAACAAGCTGAACAGTTTCAGAAAATTATCGCTTTTTTTCATGTTGACGGAACAGACGAACAACCGGAAACGCAGTGGGAGGATTTTTTGAATACCCTTCATCTTCTTCCCAATCAACATGTGCGCGATAGCATTATGACAATGATCGAAGCATTTACATCAAAGCCAGAAACGCAAGAAGAACGCATGTATCTCCAACAACAGATACCAGACGAGCATGCGGCAGAACAAAATCTGCATAAAGCGAAAAAGAAACAAAATCCTGACGCCTCCGATTTTTCTGAACAATCGTATAATAGATTTCACGAGGATAGTATCGATCAGGAATTTGAGCGGCATTAGGTAGTAGAGAGATCTCAAGATTTATTTGCACGAGAAAACCGGGTTTTTCGAAAAAATCCGGTTTTTAAGTGAAAGGGGTTTCATGATGTGGCGATCATTACGACTTGCGCAAAAAATTTGGTTAGGTTTGAGTATTCTGCTCATTGGATACTCTGCCTCAATGATTTTCGGAATTGTTCTCGGACAACATACGGAAACGCGACTCTCTACTGTGGAAACATCGTTGTTTCCTGCCGCTATGCAGAGTCAAAAGGCATTATCAGCTTTTAACAATCAAATTACTCGTTACAGCGAAGCGGTGATGGCAGGCGATTCAGCCTTGTTAGATATCGCTGAGCAGCACGCCCTTGAAGTAAGGCAAACGTTTGAAGCCATTTTGGCCCTGACAGGACTTCGTCAGGATCAAATCGAGGCCGTCCAAAAGACACAAGAGAAGTTTGAGGCATTTAGTAAATCTGCCCAAATGGTGTATGCTGCGATGAGTGAACCGGCATTAGATGAACACGAGACGCTGACGATAATAGCAAAGATAGAGGAACAGGCTTCTGGGCTTGCTGAGCAAACCGAGGAAGTCAAGCAAAGCCTTGATGATCTGAACACGCTTTTCGCTGAGACGCTCAAAACGGAAGTCTCCGCTATCCGTAGCAGCAGTAAACAGAATCGTTCTTTGAATATCGCTGTGTTTGTACTCGTCGTCAGCCTGTCAATCGTTACTGTCCATTTTCTCATGACACGAGGGATCACTCGCCCGGTAACCGCGCTCGTGAATATGGCGCATACCATCGCAAAAGGCGAGGTGAGCCAGCAACTTCAACTCAAAAGGCGTGATGAGATTGGAAAATTAGCTGAAGCGTTTCAAAAACTGATCCTCTATTTTCAGGAAATGGCGAATGCTGCCGCAGAAATTTCTCGAGGTAATTTAGAAACGCATGTGTATCCTCGCTCTGAACATGATGTATTAGGAACAGGTTTTGCCCAGATGATCGCCTATCTTAAAGCAATGGGAACAGTCGCCGAACAGGTTTCCCAGGGGGATCTGCGAAGTCAGATTGTGTTACAATCCCCCGCCGATCAATTAGGAACAGCGTTTATTCACATGCAGAAAGGCTTAATCACGCTCATTTCAGAGATTCATGCCAGTGCAGATTACATTGCGTCGATCAGTACACAAGTGCTCAGCACGTCGTCAATAAATGCTGACGCTCTGGAACAGATCGGGAATGCCGCGCAAGTCACTTCTTCAGCGATGAATGAGGTAAATGCGACGGCTGAAGAAGTGCGTGTGAATATGGAACAGTTAACCTTTTCGGTCGAAAAAAATGGAGCATCGATTAGTGAGATGCTGGCCTCGATTAATCAGGTTGCCGGAAACTTGCGCAAGCTCTCGCATTTTGCCGATGATACCATGGCGACGGTGATCAAGATTGTGAGTTCTCTTGAAAAAGTCGCTGCTCAGGCTGAACATTCTAAAGTGCTCTCAGAAGCAGTCTCGCAAGACGCAATATCCGGTCGCCATTCTGTTGAGGAAATGAGTGCGAGCATCTCAGCAATTTCCCAGGTTACCATACATATTTCCGATATTATCTCGCGTCTGGAAAATCGCTCAACAGAGATCGGCACGATCCTTGATGTGATTAATGAGGTCGCAGAACAAACATCCTTATTGGCCCTGAATGCCGCGATTATCGCAGCCCAGGCCGGGGAACACGGACGCGGATTTGCTGTAGTGGCGAATGAAATCAAAGAGCTTGCCACGCGTGTTGGCGCCTCAACCAAAGAAATTGCCACTATTATCAAAGCCGTCCAAAACGATTCCTCCGACGCCGTCAACGCGATCGAACACGGACGGAGAGAGGTTGAACATGGCGTCACAGTAACTCAGCAAGCCGGGGAAGCATTGAAAAAAATCGGGGATAGCGCTGAAAATTCATCCCAGGTGGCAGCAGAAATGGCCAGTTCTCTCCACCAACAAACTCAGGCTCATGCGCACATTACCGAATCAATTCAGGATGTTACCAATATGATCAGCGAAATTACACTGGCGACTCAGGAACAAGAAAAGAATTCTTCTCAGCTTTTCACGATGGTTGAAGATATGCAGAACCTGGCCCTCTTGGTAATGAGGGCTATTCAGGAACAACAGATCAGTACACGCCAGGTGACCGAGTTTATGGTCAATGTGACCAGCTTAGTCGAGGAAAATACCCCAATTGTTCAGCAACTAGCACTATCTGCAAGGAATCTTGCCACGCAGGCTGACATGCTGAAGCACAACGTCGAGCGATTTCATCTCTAAAAAAGTCATGTTACGCACTCCCCTTTGGCCGCGAAAGCAGAGCTTTCGTACTCCGAGGAAATTCGCCATGCTGGTCAGGGTAATCGAGCAGATCTTGAAATTGCTGAAAATAGCGGGCCACATGAAGGCCGTCAACTAAGGCATGGTGCGCCTGCACTGAAAGCGGCATTTTACGCGTTCCTCCTTCTTCAAAAAATTTACCCCAGGCGATGCGCGGCACCGAATCCACCGGATGCATGTGGATCGGATGCGTCACGCCGGTAAAGGCAATCCAGGGAATGCTGGTCATATAGAGCACATCATCCCCGCGTTCCGGTGATTCCTCAAGCGTCGGCGCGGTTTTGACCGTTGCGATGGCATGTTCCGCATTGACAAGGAACTGCTGAAAGTCGGACGTGTAGGCGATATGACAGAAACTAAACACGTCCTCTCCGCTCATTACGGTAACGGACGGATGTACCACGTCATATTCAATCACCTGTCCCTCACGGATGC
This sequence comes from Candidatus Vecturithrix sp., assembly GCA_040772385.1. GTDB lineage: Bacteria > Moduliflexota > Moduliflexia > Moduliflexales > Moduliflexaceae > Vecturithrix. The sequence continues at coordinate 3,876,862 of JAXGYF010000001.1, forward strand.
GCTGCCGAAATTCCGGCACAACATTGGCGGCGGTCGCTGCAATGTAGACGATTGCCTTGAATAATGAAAATCTGTGGGTTTTGCAATACGAATAGGTTTTCGAAATCTCCACATTGGCGGTCAAGTTAAAATGTGGGTAATCCAGGCTGCAGAAATGCTCGAAATGTTTTCTTCTGGGCCAATGCTCAAGATCAAGAGCGCGCATAAAATCAATGTCCTCGCAACACCGTTGTTGTCCTCTCTCTTGCTAAAGCGAGAACTACAAACGGAAGTTCTTACAAGTGCGCAAACAGGAGTGCAAACTAGCGTTTGCAGCAGGAGTGCAAACGCTAGTTTGCGCTCCTGTTATTTCTATTATAAACTTGCGTCCCAAAACACTATGGTTCAACCACGACTCCTTTTTTCAAAATGATATTGGCATACAACGCTTTTTCGCTGGTGGCGATAATCGCATACGCTTGTTTGGCGCGTTCGTAAAATGCAAAACGTTCGATCAGATCGAATTCCTGAAATTCAGGCTCATGTGTCAGGACGATCTGTTTGTACTCTTGCCAGATTGTGGGACGGGTCGGGTCGCCCGGCACAACTTGCATCAGTCCGACCGGACGCTCAACAAATTGGTCGAGCGGGAAAAAGTGCAGGATCGCGTCTAATAATTTCGGCACATCGTGCCCGTCACAGCGGATGAGACGTTGAGCAATGCTGGCGGCCGGAAAATTGCCATCCCCTAACACCAGTTCATCGCCATGTCCCATTTCCATCAGAATTTTCAACAAATCCGGCGAAAGAATTGCAGGAATCCCTTTTAACATGGGGTGCTCCTTTCTTGTGATCATCAGCAACCGGGTTTCTTCAAGAAACCCGGTTGCTTTCTGTTTCTTACACACTCTGATGTTCTGTTCGTTTGATGATCTCTTCCTGTAACTCTTCAGTTAAGTCAACAAAATAATCGCTGTACCCTGCCACGCGCACGATTAAATCCCGATAGTTTTGCGGATTTTTTTGGGCGTCGCGCAACGTTTTGGCATTGACCACATTGAATTGAATGTGATGGCCGTCCATTTTGAAATAGCTGCGTACCAGGTGTGCAACTTTGTCAATGCCATCATCATCGGCCAGAAATTGGGGCGTAAACTTTTGATTGAGCAGCGTGCCGCCGGTTTTGATATGGTCAATTTTCGCGGCAGATTTCACAACCGCTGTCGGTCCATGCCGATCCGCGGCCTGTACCGGAGAAATGCCCTCCGAAACCGGCTGCCAGGCTTTACGTCCATCGGGCAGCGCGCCGGTCACGCTGCCGAAATACACATGACAGGTGGTGGGCAGCATGTTGATCCTGAAAAATCCGCCTTTGCTGCTCGGCCGGCCGTTGATCGCATTGTAATAGATGGCAAACACCTGACGCGAAACATCATCGGCGTAATCGTCGTCATTGCCATATTTCGGCGTATGATTGAGCAGATCGTTTCGCAAGGCATCGTACCCTTTAAAATCAGTGTTCAGAGCGTCTAGCAGTTCCTTCATGCTATGTTTTTGTTGGTCAAACATCTGATATTTGATCGCGGTCAGTGCGTCGGTCATAGTTCCCAGTCCGACGCCTTGCACGTAACTGGTGTTGTAGCGCGGACCGCCATCCAGATAATCTTTACCTCTGGCAATACAGTCGTCAATCATCAGCGACAGGAAGGGTACCGGCATATTGCGAGCGTAAATGCGGTCAATGATGTTGTTGCCTTCCAATTTAATATCCGCAAAATATTGGACCTGTTTGCGGTAGGCTTCCAACAGGTCTTCAAAGGATTTAAACGCTGCCGGGTCTCCGGTTTCCAGGCCGATTTTTTTGCCGGTGCGCGGATCAACGCCGTTGTGCAAGGTGATTTCAAGAATTTTGGGCAGATTAAAATAACCGGTCAGAATATACGCTTCCACGCCAAAGGCTCCGGTTTCCACGCAGCCGCTGCATCCGCCGTTACGGGCGTCTTCTACGGATTTGCCCTGACGCATCAATTCCTGCACAATCGCATCCGTATTAAAAATCGAAGGCTGTCCGAAGCCGGTTTTCACGATCTTTAAGGCGCGTTTCAGAAAACGGTCCGGATTCTTTTTGCTGATCTGGATCATCGAACTGGGCTGTAAAATCCGCATTTCTTCAACCACATCCAGCAGCAGGTAGCTGAGTTCATTGACCGCATCCGCGCCATCTTCTTTGACTCCGCCCATGTTAATCAGCGCAAAATCGGTATAGGTATTGCTCTCTTTGGCCGTGACCCCCATTTTCGGCGGTGAGGGATGGTGATTGAATTTTACCCAGAAAGACTGCAAGAGTTCTATCGCCCATTCTTTGGTCAAAGTTCCGTTTTCAAGCTCGCGCTGGTAAAAGGGATACAGGTGTTGATCCAGACGTCCCGGATTAAAAGAATCCCAGGGATTTAATTCTGTGACCACGCCTAAGTGCACAAACCAGTAATATTGTAAAGCTTCCCAAAAAGTACGCGGCGCATGGGCCGGCACGTGTCCGCAGACCTCTGCCATCTGTTCAAGCTCTTGCCGGCGAGTGGAATCCTGTTCATTGGCGGCCAATTCGTCCAGTTTGTCGGCATGGCGTTTGGCAAAGGCGATCAGCGCGTCAGCCGCAATATTCATGGCCTTGAGTTCTTCACGCTTATCGTATGCTTCAGGATCGTTCAAAAAATCGAGAGATTCCAGACTGCATTGAATATCCGCTTTCATATCCAGCAAGCCTTTGGAATAGATTTTCTTGCCCAACACCGTATGTCCCGGCGCGCGCTGTTCCTGAAATTCAGTAAAAATTCCGGCTTCGTAGGCGTCAATCCAGGCTGGCGACATATTGGCGAAAATCCGGTCGCGCAGACTTTTGCCTTTCCAATGAGGAATAATGCTCTCTTCATACACTGTGCGCGTTTCGTTGTCCACTGTAAACGGCACTTTTGGGCGCGAATGGATGATTTCCAGGTCTTGCAGCGAGTGAATGCAGATTTCAGGATAGGTCGGGGTCGCTAATGGCGCGGGGCCGCGTTCGCCGACAATCAATTCACCCTCATTGATACAAATCTTTTTGTGCTCCAATATATACTGAAACGCCAGCGCGCGTCTGACCGGCGCAGAGACTTCTTGCGCCGCGTCGCTTTGATAAAATTCCGTCATCAGAATTGCGCGTTCCGGCGAGATATAAGGTCTGGTGTTAATGCTGTTTTCGCGTAAGCGTCGAATGCGTTCCGTCATAGTCTTATCCTCCGATTTTGACAGGAAAGCCCTGTTGTTCAAATTGTTCTTTTAACGCCGTCATCTGGTCGTCAGAGGGCGGTTGAATGTCTTTCATTTTATTTTCTAGCCCGAATTTCCGGTATTTTCCGTCAGCGATTTTATGAAAAGGTAAGAGATTCACCTGCTGAACGCCCTTGAGCGTGCTGATCACATGCTGAACGTCATATACATTTTGAACAGTATCTGTGATGCCCGGAATGACCGGCAAACGAATCCAGATCCGTTTGCCGCGCGCGGACAGGCTGTGCAGATTTTTCAATGTCAACTCGTTGGAAACTCCGGTATATTGCCGGTGCAGCGCGTCATCAATCAGTTTGAGATCATAGAGAAACAGGTCCGCTTTTTCGCTGATCGATTCGAATATATATGGCGCAGCATAACCGGTCGTATCTACGGTCGTATGAATCTCCTGCTCCTGACAGCGCGTGAGCAGCGCGTCTAAAAATTGCGGCTGCATGAAAGGTTCGCCGCCGGAAAAGGTCACGCCGCCGCCGGATTCGTCGAAGAAAACCACCTCTTTCTCAATCGCCCGCACGACTTCATTCACGCTCATTACTGCTCCGATAGTTTCTTCTTCTTCAATCTGCGTTTGATCGTCGAGCTTGACGGTTTGCCAGATTTTTTGGCACTGCACCTGCTGACTTTCCGGATTATGGCACCACCAGCAACGCATAGGGCAGCCTTTCAAAAATACTACCACACGAATGCCCGGCCCGTCATGCACCGCATAACGCTGAATATTCAGCACGGTTCCTGAAGGAACTATTTTTTGATTTATCATCATTTTTCTACCAATTTCTTGCTCTTTAATTTGATGATACAGCATACCTGTCACAAAAACCAGGTTTCTTGAAGAAAGCTGGTTTTTAGCCGTGTTAATTTGAAACATCTAATGGTTGTACCATTATAAGATTTAAATCCTCTTGAGCGATTGTCAAGAAAAATGTATTGTCGCAGCAAAAATGCAGATAAGGAATGTGTAAAAAATACGTTCAGGGCTTACGCAGGTCCCCCCTCCCTCTCAATCCCCCAATACTGTTGACTTAAGGTCTGGGCATCAATGCCCAGGCTCAAAGCTCAAGCAGGCTAAAGTCCGCTAAAAGCTCACAAACAGGGCGCTTCAGCGTCCTTCAGCTTTGAGACCGGCCATTGATGGCTGGGCTTAAGTCAACAGTATTGTCTCAATCCCCAGGGCTGTTAAGTTCTCCCCCTCAGAGAACCTGTGTTAAGTTCTTATCAATCGCCAGTCTCAAAGCTGCAAGCGGCTGTAGTGTTCCGAAACGGAGCGTCCTTTCGCTCCCCATTGATGGCTGGGCCGTCAGCGACATGTTCAGAACTTAACAGAGGGGGGGGTACACAGGTTCTCTCTGCGAGAACTTAACAGCCCTGCCCGTAAACGGGGGGACTGAGGGGGGTATTGCGTAAGTCCTGTATAGTCTTTCCCATATCATACTGTCTACGACGGAGAATATATGAAAAATTTGCAACATTCATTCTTGATAGTCGTCGCAAGGTGGCTAACGCTTGAGTTCACTGGTTTTTACGGAGCGCAGCGGAGTAAAAACCAGTGCAGCGATTTGTTGGGCGGTCTTTATATTCATACGTTCACCCACTCTTTACAGAGGACTTCCGCCTGCTCCAGGACCGTTTGTGTCGCTTTTTCCTGCTTGTCAGGGGGATACCCATATTTGCGCAGAATCCGTTTCACAATCACCCGTATCTGGGCGCGGGCGTTTTCGCGAACAGTCCAGTCTATGCTTACGCTCCGCCTGACCGCTTCAACCAGTTCGTGCGCAATCGTCTTCAGCGTTTCATCTCCCAGAACCTTCACCGCACTGTCGTTCACCTCAAGCGCATCGTAAAAGGCGATTTCATCATCGGTCATGCCAAGGTTTTCGCCACGCTTTTGCGCCTCGCGCATTTCCCTGGCCAATTTGATGAGTTCCTCGATCACCTGCGCGGCCTCAATTGCCCGGTTCTGGTATTTCCGGATGGCCTTTTCCAGCATCTCCGCAAAGGATCGCGCCTGAACCACGTTTTTGCGGGAGTTTGTCTTGATCTCATCGTTCAGGAGTTTTCTCAGTAATTCCACCGCCAGGTTCCGGTGAGGAAGCTGCCGCACTTCCTGGAGGAAGTCGTCTGAGAGAATCGAGATATCCGGCTTCTTTAATCCCGCCGCAGCAAAAATATCGATGACCTCTTCTGAGGCCACGGCCCGCGATACCAGCTGGCGAATCGCGGTATCCATCTCTTCGGGGCTCTTGCCTTCGCCTTCAACCGTTGCTTTGGCCAGCCCGGCACGGACCTCCTGGAAGAATCCCACGTCATCACGAATTTTAAGAGCCTGCTCATGCGGAACAGCGAGAGCAAAGGCCTTGGACAGCGAGGTCACCTCCGCCAGATAGCGTTTCTTGCCATCCTCCAATTGAAGGATATGTTCCATGGCGGCCGCAATGCCGGCAATACGCTTTGCCGACTCTGCTTTGAGAAGAGAGGTGTAATCGAAACCGTGAAACATAGAGACGACAATTTCGAACTTCTCCAGCATCACCGCAACGGCTTCTTCCTGGTTGATCGCCGCCTTGCCGCGGCCGCCCGCTTCGGTGTAGTCCGCAAGGGCCCGTTTCAACTGGTCTGCAAGGCCGAGATAGTCAACGATCAGTCCGCCCGGCTTGTCTTTGAACACCCGGTTGACCCGCGCAATCGCCTGCATCAGACCGTGTCCCCGCATCGGCTTGTCCACGTACATGGTATGCAGCGACGGGCAGTCAAATCCCGTCAACCACATATCCCGCACAATCACCACCTTCATGGGATCGCCAGGATCTTTGAACCTCTTGGCCAGGGCCTCACGCCGCGCTTTACTGCGGATATGGGGCTGCCATTCAGCGCGATCTGAGGCGGAGCCGGACATGACGATCTTCACCACGCCCTTGTCGTCGTCCTCGCTATGCCAATCAGGCCGCAGCTTCACGATGGCGTTGTACATGTCCACGCAGATTCGACGGCTCATACAAACTATCATGGCCTTCCCGTCTAATGCCAGCAGGCGGTCTTCAAAATGGTTCACGAGGTCTTCCGCAACGAGCGCGATTCGCTTTTCCGTGCCGACCATCGCTTCAAGAGCAGCCCACCTGGTGCGCAGCTTCTGTTTGTAGGACTCTTCCTCCCCCTCGGTGATCTCTTCAAACTCCGGGTCGATTGTCGGCTTTTCCTCTTCCCGCAAATCGATCTTTGCCAGTCTTCCTTCGTAAAAGATGGGAACGGTAGCGCCGTCCTCGACCGCCCGCAGGATGTCGTATTTATCGATGTAGTCGCCGAAGACCGCCGGCGTGCTGCGGTCGTCACGTTCGATGGGCGTACCCGTAAACCCAATGAAGGACGCATTCGGCAGAGCGTCATGTAGATGGCGCGCGAATCCGTCGATAAAGTCATACTGACTGCGGTGCGCTTCATCGGCAATGACCACGATATTTTGACGAGTGGAGAGTTCGGGGTATTGCCGCCCCCTCTCGTCAGGCAGAAATTTCTGAATCGTCGTGAAAACCACCCCGCCTGAAGGAACCTGAAGCAGCTTCTTCAAATGTTCCCGGCTTTCCGCCTGAACGGGTGTCTGGCGTAGAAGATCGCGGCAGGATGAAAACGTGCCGAAAAGCTGATCGTCCAGGTCGTTCCGGTCGGTGATCATCAGCAATGTCGGATTTTCCATGGCCGGATGACGGATGATCTTGCCGGCGAAGAAGGCCATCAACAGGCTTTTGCCGCTGCCCTGGGTATGCCAGATCACGCCGATGCGGCGGCCGCCGAAGTGATCGGTTCCAGAGCCGTAAGCGGCCTGCGGATCGCGCACTGCATACGGATTGTTTGCGTCATGCTCCGGGAAGCGGGCATACAGGAGACGTGAGTCTGCCTCGATACCGCATGCCGATAAGGTGCATTCAACCGCTTTATTCACGGCATGGAACTGGTGATAGGCTGCCGCTTTTTTGGCAATCGCAGCTCCGTCATCGTCGAACACGACAAAATTCAAGACAAGGTCGAGAAACCGCCGTTTTTCAAAAACCCCCTTGAGCAGTACTTCGAGTTCCACGGAACCTCGCGGGGCGACTTCCGTGCCGTCAATCGTGCGCCACGGCATGAACCGATCCCAGCCGCTGGTGAGCGTGCCGCCGCGGGCTTCCAGGCCGTCGGAAATGACAAGCAGCTCGTTGTAGATGAAAAGACCGGGGATATCGCTTTTGTACGTTTGAAGCTGGTTGAAGGCGTGACGGATGGTGGCCTTCTCATCCGCAGGATTCTTGAGCTCGATCACGCCCAGGGGCAGGCCATTGACAAAAACCACAATGTCGGGCCGCCGGTTTCTGCGATCTTCAATGACCGTGAACTGATTCACGGCGAGCCAGTCGTTATTTTGCAGGTCTTCAAGATCGAGCAGCCAGACCTTGTCGTGCACCTCGCGGCCGTCCTGCATGTAAGAGACATCCACACCGTCGGTCAGCATGCGATGGAAACGGCGGTTGTTTTCGATCAAGCTGGGGGATTCGGTCCGCGTGATTTTCCTGACAGCCTCGCGGGTGGCATCCGGCGGGATGTTTGGATTGATATTCTCAAGCGCGATCTGAAGCCTTCTCATCAAGACGACCTGGTTGTAATCCTGGCGTTCGCACGATGGGCCATCCGGGCTGATGTTCGGGCCGAAGGCGGTAGCCCAGCCGAGAGATTCAAACCAGTCCAGGGCTGTTTGTTCAAGGGTGGTTTCGGTTACAGTGCTCATTGTTTCCTCCGTGCCTGAACCCGCCATTGGTAGAGGCGCTCGGTGAATCCGCCTTCTTTCTCGAAGGCTTCAGCCTGCGCCGCAAGCTGGCGGTCCAAAAGACTGCACGCCACGGCAATAAGAACTAAAGCGGCGTTTGCGGCGATTTCCTTATAAGTGGACTGGGGGGACTTTGTGGACAAAGTGGACGGTCCATTCTGTCCATCTTGTCCATGATGTCCACTGGGCCCATCATGAACTTCTTTCACCCACTGCGCCACCTCATCCACTGTAGCGCAGCGTCGGTTGATCAGCGCCGTCCGGCGCGGATCTTCCCGCTCCCACTGAGGCAAACCCCGCTGCCGCAGAAAATCCTCATAATCCAGGCGCAACTCTTCAAGGCTGGCTCTGGCCACGTTGGTCAGCTTCAGCTCGGTTTTTTTAGATGTTCCCGACGCCATGCTGCCTTCGGCGATATTCTGCACGCCAGAGCGCGCCGCCTGCACCATCTGATCTTTTGTACGGCTGAAGCGGTTAATGTAGCGGTCGCAGAACCGCACCGTGACATCATAGACAAGCTGCGCGACCTGAAAGCTCTTCAGGCTGCGGTAGCCGCCATGCTTCGGAATCAGCCCCTCAGAAGGCTTGCTTCCCGTTCCCCGTCCACCCCGTCCACCCTGTCCATGTTGTCCATTTTGTGCACTCATAAGCCGGCCTCCTCAACGAACTTCTCCGCATCCGGCACCCGCAGCTCGCCGGAAATGAGTTTGGGCAGCAGGGTATCGCGGAGAGCGGCGAGAGTACGGGTCTCTTCATCATTCTTTTTAATCTTTTGCATTATTGGAGCTGAAATCATGCCGAAGTATTCAGCCACTTCCTCGCTTGGTTTAACAACGAGGTAAGAATCAAATATTGAAGCAGGCACCCGCTGACGCCCGGAAGAGCCTATCATGTTGACAATGGCGTGAGATCGCAAATCCTTTGTTCGAGATAAAAAATAGGAATACTCCAAAGGTAATGGTTTTGCAGCTCTAAAAACAATGTATTCAGTGGAGCCCCATCCAACCTGACCATTTTCCAGAAAATCGACAAAAGCCCCCTTTCCATTTTCAAGGCAGGGGGTTATTCGTGCCATCAGAGTATCACCGTTTATAAATTTTATTCCCGATCCGAATTCTCGATCATACCAATCCAATGCTCTTGCTGAATTCTCAGGCATGTTTTTCATCTCGAGGTAGGGGGCAATTTGACCTTTTTTAAGCGTCCGGGCAGGATTTACTTCTATGATTTCAGGTAAGGGCACGACCTCCCACCCCTTGGGAATCTCCCCCATTTCCGAATCCTCAAAACTATCGGGGAAGAGCGCGGTGATATCATCCGGCAGACCTGTCGGGCGGCCTTCGGCTTTGGCGCGCACCGGGTCGAAATCCACGAACCATGATTTGAAGATGGCGCGGGCCGTGGCCTCCAGCGTTTCGTTCATCCGGCGGTTCACTTCAATCTTGTCGTCCAGCGATCCGAGGATATGGGAAATGGCGCGTTGTTCGGGGAGAGGGGGATAGCTTACTTCAATGTTCTTGATACCATACAAGGGCAATTTGGGCTGTGTTGATCCCACAGTATTTCTTTGTATTTCATGCTGTCCTATCGAGGATTTTAAAAACCACGATAGAAATTGCGGATCAATTGTGGTATCCTCAATTAAGATCTTTGCTGCATTTTCCGTTAGATTTGCTTCGTGCAATTCAAACGGAATGGTTGCGACCAAGCCAATGGTTCCAACGATAGATATGACTACCTCTCCAGACTCAACGACATATCGTTTAATATTTGGAAACACTTCTTCGGGAACATAGAGTAAATTTGATAACGAAATTCTACCGTCCGTAAAATCTACAACCCTGATATATGGATGATTGGTCTTTTTTTCAGAGAGTCTCTTGCCTTTTGGAAGGCGTTTACCTCCTTTTACTTCTGCAAACTCTCCGATTTTCTTCAGAGTCCAATCACTCCCCATAGCCCAGGACCTCCAAATTCCTTTTGATGACGACTTCTATCTGGTCTGCTTCGGCGAATTGCTCGTAGAGCGAGGCTGATAGTTCGGCCATCTTTTCCTCAAAAGGCACGCCGTCGTCTTCGATCTCTGCCGCGCCCACATATCGGCCCGGGGTCAACACATAGCCATGCTCTCTGATCTCATCAGTTGTCGCGCTTTTGCAGAAGCCCGGCACATCCTGATACTCGCCGGCCTCTTTTTCTCCACGCCAGGCGTGGTAGGTGGCGGCGACCTTGTCGATCTCTTCGTCGGAAAAATCTTTATGGGTGCGGTCGATCAGGCGGCCCAACTTACGGGCGTCCATAAAAAGTGTGTGTCCACTGCGTCCACGCATTCCATTCCGTCCACCTTTCGACCGCGCCAGAAACCACAGGCACACCGGAATCTGCGTCGTGTAAAAGAGCTGCCCGGGCAGGGCGATCATGCAGCCCACCAAATCCGCCTCGATGATGTTCTTGCGGATTTCTCCTTCGCTGGTGGTGTTGGTGGACATGGACCCGTTGGCCAGGACAAAACCGGCCACTCCCGTGGGCGAGAGGTGATGGATGAAGTGCTGAATCCAGGCGTAGTTGGCGTTGTTTACCGGCGGAATGCCGTATTTCCAGCGGGCGTCTTCCCGCAGGCGTTCGCCGCCCCAGTCGCTCATATTAAAGGGCGGATTGGCGAGGATGAAATCAGCGCGCAGGTCTTTGTGCAGGTCGTTATGGAAACTGTCCGCATGTTGACCGCCCAGGTTGGCGTCCAGTCCTCTGATGGCCAGGTTCATCATGGCCAGCCGCCAGGTGGTGGAGTTGGACTCCTGACCGTAAATGGCAATGTCGCCCAGGCGGCCGCCGCGTTCTTCAACAAAGCGCTCGCTCTGGACGAACATGCCGCCGGAGCCGCAGCACGGGTCATACACGCGCCCCTTATACGGCTCGATCATCCTGACGAGCAGATTGACCACGCAGCGGGGTGTGTAGAACTCACCGCCGCCTTTGCCCTCAGTCGCGGCAAAGCGACCGAGGAAATACTCGTACACCCGGCCTAAAATATCTTTTGAGCGGGATTCATCGTCTCCAAGTCCGATCTTGCTGATGATATCGATGAGTTCACCCAGGCGGTATTTATCCAGAGACGGGCGCGAATAGTCTTTGGGCAGCACACCCTTGAGGATCGGATTCTCTTTTTCGATGGCCACCATCGCGTCATCAACGATCTTGCCGATGGTCGGCTGTTTGGCGCTGGATTGGAGCATGGCCCAGCGGGCCTCCCTGGGAACCCAGAAGATGTTGGCCGCCGCGTATTCGTCACGGTCTTCCGGGTCGGTGTAATCCGTATCCTTCGTGGCCTCAAGCTGCTTGTATTTGGCCAGAAAAGCGTCGGAAATGTATTTCAGAAAAATCAATCCGAGGACCACATGCTTGTACTCCGAGGCGTCCATGTGCCCTCGCAGCTTGTCCGCAGCCGCCCACATTTGATTCTCAAAACCGAGATTGGCGCCGTTTCCTTTTTTTTCGGTCATGTATTTCCTCTCATGTATTTATATCCATTTTTCCGAGGAGCACGTACGGGTACCCCTGATGACCCGGAGCCGGGATCGTGGTGCGCGGCTTCGGATACACGGCCTGAATCCCCATGTTCTGCATGAGCCGCTGCACCCGTGTATGATTCACCACCTCACCGAGCCCGCGCAAATGGGCCGTCATTCGCGGCCTGTAAAGGCCACTTGAAATTTAAATTCTGCGCTATGCTGATTCCGTTCCTTTGCCATGAATTGACCCTCCACAGGCTTCCTGAAGTTGTCTACGTTTTTCCACCTTAAATAATGGTCCAGTTTTTGGGGTCAATTATACCGGACACAACGCTGACAGTCGTACTGAATGCTCATGAATGACACAGCACTGTTTTCTGGCTGATGTCAAGAAAAATGCCTGACGACGACAAAAATCTCAGGAAACGATACTTAAAGCTTGACGAGATCAGGGGAATTTTGAAAGAAGAACTTGCCAGGAAGAATATGCGTGAATATATTTGAAGAATCTTGAAAAAATTTTGGAACCTCATGCAGAATAACAGCTACACTCCGATTGCGATTGTGGGCATTGGTGGGATTTTCCCTGACGCTCAGACGCTCGACCAATTCTGGACGAATATTAAACAGGGACACAGCGCGGCGCGGGAAGTTCCGCCGGGGCGCTGGCCCTTGGAATTAGACGACATCTACGCCCCGGAACGCGGCTTGCCGGACAAGGTGTATTCCAAACGGGGGTGTTACATTACAGATTTTGAATTTGAGTTCGAGAGATTACAGCTTGATCCGACCTTGATTCCGCAGCTTGACCCGGTGTTTCATTTGGCTCTGCATGCCACCCGTGACGCCTTACGCGATGCAAATCTGATGGAATTTGACCACAGTCGTACCGGTGTTATTATTGGGAATATTGCCCTGCCAACGGAAAAAACCTCAGCGATCACCGCTGAAATTCTGGGGCGGAAATTCGAGGAACAAGTATTATCATCCGTTGCTTCTATCCACAAGGGCAAAACGCCATCCCTCCAAACCCATCCGCTGAACCGTTATGCGGTAGGCATGGTGGCTGGAATGATCGCCAAAGCCTTTGGATTAGGCGGTGGAAGTTTTACGGTTGATGGAGCCTGCGCCGCCTCTCTGTATGCCTTGAAATTTGCGATGAACGATTTACAAACCGGACGAGCTGATGTGATGTTGACCGGCGGCGCGTGTCGGCCGGACAGCGCGTTTACACAAATGGGCTTTTCGCAACTGCGCGCGCTTTCTCCGACTGGAATTTGCGCGCCTTTTGATGAACGGGGCGATGGGTTGGTTGTTGGCGAAGGGGCCGGAGTTTTTGTGCTAAAACGTCTGGAAGATGCCCTGCGCGATAGGAATCAGATTTATGCTGTCATTCGCGGCATTGGTCTATCTAACGACCGACAGGGCACCTTGCTGGCCCCGGATTCCGAAGGACAGGTCCGCGCTATGCACGCAGCCTATCAACAGGCAGGCTGGCAGCCTCAGGATGTGGATTTGATCGAATGTCATGCCACCGGCACTCCGGTTGGTGATGCGGTCGAGTTCAGCAGCTTAAAAATGCTGTGGGGCCGCGAGGGCTGGCGACGTAATCAATGCGTGCTTGGCGGTGTCAAATCAAATGTCGGACATCTTTTAACCGGGGCCGGGGCCGCAGGCCTGATGAAAACGCTCTTAGCCCTGAAACATCAAACGCTGCCGCCGATGGCGAATTTTTCCAAACCTGATCCTAAACTGGATTTGCCCAATAGCCCGTTTACTGTTTTGACACAGGCCCAGCCCTGGCTGCGGCGTGATGAGCGTACTCCGCGTCGGGCGGCAGTCAGCGCGTTTGGATTTGGCGGCATCAACGCTCATGTATTGTTAGAAGAATGGGATACTGTATTGTCTCAATCACCTCCGGGAACTTCAATTACTCTCAATTCTACTGCTGAAGAAGAAGGGATCGCGGTTATCGGTTTGAGCGCGCAGATTGGCCCCTGGCAGTCGTTACGGGCGTTTCAGGAACGGGTGCTTGGCGGTCAGGATGATGTTTCGCCAGCGTCAAAAACAGATTCCTGGGGGATTGCTTTTTCTAACCTGCGAGGCTATTTTGTGAATGGCGTGAATATTCCTCTCGGACAATTCCGTATTCCACCCAAAGAAATGCAAGAGTCGCTGCCCCAACAATTGCTGATGCTGCAGGTCGCTGCCGGCGCATTAAAAGATGCCCGCATCGAATTGGATGAGGAGTGCGCTTTGCGTACCGGTGTGTTTGTCGGCATCGGACTCGATTTTAACAGTACTAATTTCTCCTATCGCTGGCAAATTCTGAACAAAACCAAAGAATGGGCGAAAGCGTTGGGATTAACCCTGAGTGAAGCAGAATTAGCTGCATGGACTCAATCTCTGCGCGACGCCTTTCATCCACCTCTAACCGCAAATCGCACGGTCGGTGCATTGGGCGGCATCGTGGCCAGTCGCATTGCCAGAGAATTCAAGGTCGGCGGAGCCGGGATTACGATCTCTGCTGAAGAAAGTTCGGGTTTACAGGCATTAGATGTCGCGATGCAGGCCTTACAGCGAAAAGAACTCGACCATGCGCTTGTCGGCGCTATAGATTTGAACGGCGATATTCGTTCGCTGTTGACGGCCCATGCTTATGCTCCGTTTTCTGACGCAGGTTGCGTTCGCGCCTTTGGTGAACAAGCCGATGGCTCTCTGCCTGGTGAGGGCGCGGTCGCGGTGATGGTAAAACGGTTAGATGATGCTGTGCGTGATGGTAATCGAATTTATGCCGTGCTGAAAGGCATCGGAAAAGCTTCTGGCGGCAAGATGCCCTTTTCTGCTGATTCACACGCCTATCAACAGGCTCTTGAACGCGCCTGTCAGCAGACGCAGATTGAACCAGTTTTAGTGCAGTACTTCGAAACTCATGGGAGCGGCATTCCCCAGGAAGATCAGGTAGAAGCAGAGGCATTAAAGAAGGGGTTTTCCCGTTCATCCAACTCGTCCTCCCTGTCTGACCCCAGCCTGACAGAGAAATTTTCTGTGGCTTTAGGAAGTGTGAAAGCTGCTGTGGGACACACCGGGGCTGCTTCCGGGTTAGCCTCTTTCGTTAAAGCCTGTCTGTGCCTCTATCAGGAAATTATTCCAGCCTTGCAACAACCTGACACGCCAATAGCAGACCTGAACAATACGGCGGAAAGTCAACTCTATTTTCCTGGTGCGCCCGAATATTGGCTGCACAATCGCGCCGAAGGACCACGCCGCGCCGGGATTGCCTGTCTGAGTATGGATGGTAATTGTGTAGCGGTGATCCTGGAATCCTATCAGGGGGGAAATGCAGCCATAGGGAAAGTAATTGCGCAGGAACGCCTGCAGCCTCTGGGAGCCAGACAGGATGCTTTATTTATGGTCGAAGGGAACAGTCAGGACGCGCTGCTCCTGCGATTGGAGAAACTGCATCAATATGTCAGCCAAACCAGCATTGAGCAGATCGAAACGCTGGCGCGAGACTTCTGGCGGCAGCAGCCTGTTCAGGGGACTCAGACACTTGGCGCAGCCCTGTTAGCGAGGGATAGAACGGAACTCAGTCAACAGGTTGAACACATGCGTCAGGCCATTCGCACTGATCAATCGCTTGCTTTACCGGGCAACCGCAGTTTTTACACGGCTAATCCCTTCGGCCCGACCGGAGAACTCGCATTTGTGTTTCCGGGGTCCGGCAATCATTACCCGTGTATGGGACGCACGATTTCCGCCCAATGGCCGGAAATCTTACGCGAGCAGGATACCTGTAATCAGTACCTGCGCAGCCAGTTTGTGCCGGAATTATTGTGGAATATGCCTTCAATTGAGCATATCAATCAATATCCTCGTGAAATTCTGCTCGGACAGGTGGCATACAGCACCATGATGACGGATTTACTTTGTCGCTTTGGCCTTCGACCTCAAGCAGTTCTTGGCTATTCGCTTGGGGAATCTTCAGCTTTTTTTGCGTTGAACGCCTGGGCTGATCGGGATGAGATGCTGCAACGGGTTATGACTTCTCCGCTTTATACCAGAGATCTGGCCGGACAGTTCCTGGCAGTCAGCCAGACCTGGAATTTAGGCAGCGATGCGCCCGCAGATTGGGTGATCAGCGCGGTGCAGTGTCCGGCAGAAGAGGTACAACGGGTATTAAAAGATCAAAAAAGAGTATATCTATTGATTATAAACACGCCCGGTAGTTGCGTGCTTGGCGGCGACCGGCAGGCTGTGCAAAAGGTGATTGATTGGCTTGGCTGTCCGGCGCATCCCCTGGCCGGGGTCTCCGCCGCGCATTGTGAAATTATTAAACAGGTCGAAAAGCCGTACAGAGATTTACATTATTTTAAAAACACCTCCGCTCCTGCGGGAATCCGATTTTACAGCGGTGCCTGGCGTCAAGCCTATCAAGTCACAGCCGAGAGCGCGGCCGATGCAATTCTGGCGCAAGCGGCGGATACGATTGATTTTCCGGCTGTGATTCGACAGGCGTATCAGGATGGTGTGCGGGTGTTTGTCGAAATAGGTCCGGGCAATAGCTGCGCCAACATGATCGCGAAAATTTTGGAAAATCAACCGCATCTTGCTGTCTCTGCCTGTGCAGCTAACAGTGAAGATCCGACCACCATTCTGCGTCTGTTAGGAAAACTATTTGTTGAACGCATACCTGTTAATTTCTCAGCCTTATACGCCCAGGAAACTCTTGTTGTCGCTCATCAAACACAACAACAGATCAAGAAACAAAAATTTTTACACATTCCGACCGGCGGACAGCCATTTCAAATTCCGCTGCCTCAAATTTTTTCTACCGCAGAGAACGCGAAGGGCACGAAAAAACAACCGGAACCGCAGAAAATTCCTGCTGTTCCTGTCGAGCAGCGAACAATGATACAACCAGAAAACCCGGCGACCCAACAAATTCTCTCTGCGCCCTCTGCGGTGAAAAAAACGCCAACAGAACCTCCATGCCAAACAGATCAGGCAGGTGCACAGCAGATGACAGAATTGGTAAAGCAGGTTGGAGAAGCTCACGCCCGCAGTGTTCAGGCGCATGAAGCCTACCTGAAACTGGCGCAGGGTTTGACCGAAAGTTACGCCGATCAGGTTGCATTCCAGATGTCGCTGATCGAGAAGGAAGTATTTCCCTCCCGGGAGGGGAATCCTTCTCCTGAAGTGAGCGACATAGATTATGAACAGCCGCAATGGTTAGAACCCACCTCTAACCCCTCCCAGGTCGGGAGTATGGCTTCTGAACCTGGTATCTTCATGACGCGCGAACAATGTCTGGAATTTGCGGTAGGTTCAATTGCACAGGTATTGGGGGAAAAGTTTGCTGAAGTTGATACGTATCCCACACGGGTGCGGCTGCCTGATGAACCGTTGATGCTGGTGGATCGTATTTTTACGGTTGAAGGTGAACCGCGTTCGATGACGCATGGACGGGTGATCACCGAACACGATATTTTTCCTGACGACTGGTATCTGGATTGCGGCCGTATGCCAACCTGCATCGCGGTGGAATCGGGACAGGCGGATTTATTTTTATCCGGGTATCTGGGGATTGATTTTATCACCAAAGGTCTCGCGGTTTATCGTTTGTTAGATGCCGAAGTCACGTTTCACGGGGATTTGCCGGGGCCGGGAACTTTGCTGCGCTATGATATTCACATTGACGAGTTTTTCCGGCAGGGCAAGACGCATCTGTTCCGTTTTCGTTTTGAAGGCACTGCCGATGGTCAGTTATTTTTGACCATGCAAAAAGGCTGTGCCGGATTTTTTACGCCGCAAGAACTGGATGAAGGGCGCGGGCTGGTATTTACCAGGATGGATCAATGTCCGATGCCTGGCAGAATACCGGAAGATTGGCAGCCATTGACTGAGATCGCGCCGGTCGAATCTTATTCCGACGCCCAGATCGACGCTTTACGGCGCGGCGATCTGGCGACTTGTTTCGGGCCGCAGTTTGTCGGACTGCCCCTGGAAAATCCCTGTCGCTTGCCGGGGGGACGCATGAAACTGGTGGATCGCATTGTACATCTTGATCCGACCGGCGGACGCTATGGTTTAGGCCTGGTACGCGGTGAAGCGGACATTCATCCGAATGATTGGTTTTTGACGTGCCATTTTGTGGATGACCAGGTCATGCCGGGCACATTGATGTATGAATGTTGTTTGCACACGTTGCGCGTATTACTCATGCGTATGGGCTGGGTTGGCGAACAGCGTGAAGTCGCCTGGCAGCCAGTGCCCGGTGTGGCCGGGCAATTGAAATGCCGCGGCCAGGTGACAGCCGCCACGCAAAAAGTGGTGTACGAAATCTTCATCAAAGAACTCGGTTTCCGACCTGAGCCTTACGTGATCAGTGACGCGGTGATGTACGCCGACGGTCGGCCGGTTGTGCGTATGATTGATATGTCGCTGCGCCTGTCCGGGATGACCAGGGAAAAATTAGAGGCTATCTGGGGTCTTTATTCCCCGTCCGGGAGGGACCAGGGGGCGGTAACTCCGCATTACTACCGTAAACCCGCGATTTACGATCATGACAGCATTCTGGCTTTCTCAAACGGCAAGCCTTCGGAAGCCTTTGGTGATCGCTATAACGTCTTTGATGCGGAACGGGTGATTGCGCGCCTGCCAGGCCCGCCCTATCAATTTTTAGATCGCATCACCGAAGTGCAAGGCGAACCCTGGATCATGGCAGCTCCTAAAAGCGCGGAAGCGCAATACGATGTGCCGCCAGACGCCTGGTATTTTGCGGCCAATCGCCATCATAACATGCCCTTTTCCGTGCTCCTGGAAGTTGTGCTGCAACCCTGCGGCTGGCTGGCGGCCTACGTCGGTTCGGCTCTGACCAGCGACGTGGATTTGTCGTTCCGCAATCTGGGAGGCAAAGCCACGCAATTTTCCCAGGTGACAGCGGCTGTCGGCACATTGACAACAGTAGTCAAGCTGACCAGTGTATCAACATCCGGTGGGATGATTATTCAACACTATGATTACACCCTGACCAACAGCGACGGCGACATTTTATATCAGGGTACTACCTATTTCGGCTTTTTCACGAAACAGGCACTGGCGCACCAACTCGGTCTGCGAGAGGCGAAGCCTTTCCAACCAACCACAGAAGAAGCGGCGCGGGGCGAATCCTTCGCGTATCCGCAAGAACCTCCCTACCCTGGTACGCAGTTACGTATGGTGGATCAGATTGATCTGTACGTGCCTGACGGCGGTCCGCAGGGATTGGGCTTTATTCGCGGCAGTAAGATCGTCAATCCCCAGGAATGGTTTTTTCAGGCGCACTTTTATCAAGATCCGGTCTGGCCTGGTTCCCTTGGCTTAGAGGCGTTTTTACAACTGCTTAAAGCAGCGGCGATTAAGCGCTGGGGCTGGCGGCCGCAGAATCGCTTTGAAACCATGGCCGTGAATCATCCACATGAATGGACTTATCGCGGTCAGGTCATCCCGGCTGACCGGCATGTGACCATCCAGGCTGAGATCACCGCTGTTGACGACGCGCAGCGCCTTCTTGAAGCGCGGGGCTTTTTGATTGTGGATGGCCGCATTATTTATCAGATGGAACGATTTACCTTGAAAATGTCTTGATTGAAACACCAGGTTTCTTCAAGAAACCTGGTGTTTTTTCGCAAACGAAAACCTGATGTTATGAAATATTCACGCGTATTTTTAGAGGCGATTGGCTATGAATTGGCGCCGATTGTGGTCACATCTTCGGAATTGGAAGAACGATTGATCCCGATCTACAAAGCCTTACACATTCCTCAGGGGCAATTAGAAGCTTTAACCGGCATTATCGAACGCCGCTGGTGGGAACCCGGATACCGGCTTTCCGACGGCGCGATTGCAGCCGCGAGGAAAGCTTTCAGCAAATCGGTGGTACAGCCTGACGATCTTGAGGTCTTGATTTACGCCGGAGTGTGCCGCGAAGGATTTGAACCGGCCACTGCCTGCCGGGTGGCGCATTATGTCGGTGTGAATCCGACTGCGGCGGTGTATGACATCAGCAACGCCTGTTTAGGGGTGTTAAATGGCATTCTTGAGATTGCTAACCGAATTGAATTAGGCCAGATTCGCGCCGGGATGGTGGTTTCCTGTGAAACTGCCCGCGAGATCATGGAAACCACGGTTGAGCGCATGTTACAGATGCGCGATATGGATTCCTTTAAACTCTCACTGGCGACCCTGACCGGCGGGTCCGGCGCGGTGGCCGTGATTCTCAGCGATGGCTCGTTTCGTTCCCATCCGCGACGGCGATTGGTCGGCGGAGTGACGCAAACCGCGCCTCAATTTCACAACTTATGCCGCTGGGGCGTGGATACGGATCCTTCAACCCCGTGGTGGCAAATTATGACGACCGATTCGGTCGCCGTGTTACAGAATGGCGTGGCGCTAGGGCGCAGAACCTGGCAGGCGTTTTTACAAGAATTGAATTGGCGACCAGAACAGGTTGATAAGATTATTTGTCATCAGGTCGGCAGCGCCCACCGCGACACGATTTTAAATGCGCTTAACCTGCCGGATGATAAAGATTTTTCTACCCATCAATATTTAGGTAATATCGGCACAGTTTCTCTGCCCTTGACTGCCGGGTTAGCAGAAGACCGCGATTTTTTGCAACCCGGTGACCGTGTGGGCTTTTTAGGCATCGGCAGCGGACTAAATTGTCTTATGCTGGCCTGGGAATGGTGACATGGAAGCACCTGGCATGACCCAAGAAAGCACTGTTGACAAACGGCAATTTTATCAAACACTTGTCAAGCTTGCAATTCCCGTCAGTCTTCAGAATATGATCTCTTCATCCCTGAATCTCGTAGATACGGTCATGATCGGCCAGCTTGGGGCCGTAGAAGTTGCTGCGGTAGGACTGGCCAATCGCCTGTTTTTTGTCTTTATCCTGGTGTCCTTTGCCATCAGCAGTGGAACGGCTATTTTTACGGCGCAGTTTTGGGGTAAAAAAGATGTTCAGCATATCGGCAAAGTCATGGGAATTGCGCTGGTCCTCATCATCGCTATCTCCTTTATTTTTTCATTTGGAGCCTTGGTGATCCCCGATCTCGTGATGCAGATATTTACCCAGGATCAGCTCGTTATCAGCAATGGCAGCACGTATTTGCGTATTGTGGGCTGGAGTTATCTGTTGTCGTCGGTCACAATGTTGTATGCGTTTATCCTTCGCAGCATGGAACAGGTGAAAGTGCCGATGTACGCCAGCACGCTTGCGTTAGGGCTGAATACGCTGCTTAATTACTGCTTGATTTTGGGACATTTTGGATTCCCAGCTCTGGGGGTTCAGGGGGCAGCTATCGCCACGGTGATTGCCAGAGCGATCGAGGTGGCGATTATCGTGATCATCACTTACCGGAAACGCTATCCGGCAATTCATTTTTCTGATTTTGGGGCAATTCCCAAAGTATTAATCAAACAATTTTTTGCTACAACCCTGCCCGTGATTGCAAATGAATTCTCCTGGGTCGTGGGGGTAACAACCTATTCAATCGTTTATGGGCGCATGGGTACCGCTGAAATCGCAGCCGTGAATATTATCAATCCTGTGGAACAGATCTCCAGCGGCATATTTTTCGGATTGGCAAGCGCGGCTTCTGTGATGATCGGCAACCAAATTGGTGCCGGACGTGAGAAAACGGCGTATATTTATGCCAAACGATTTGCGCTGTTAGGAGTTGCCGGAGCGATTTTCATCGGCGGGATCATCTTTCTCAGTACATCTCAAATTACGTCGCTTTTTAAGGTCGCACCGGAAATTCGGATGTTTGCGGGTAATATGCTTTTCGTTCTGAGCGCTGTGTTATGGATACGGGTCTTCAATACCATCAATGTGGTCGGAGTCTTGCGAGGTGGTGGCGACACCAAATTTTCAATGTATATGGAGATCATGAGCGTCTGGGGAATAGGGGTGCCCCTTGCATTTTTCGGCGGCTTTTATTTAAAAATTCCGGTTTATTGGGTGTTTGTGCTTGTGAACCTCGAAGAAGCGGTAAAGATGGCGGTTGGCCTGTATCGGATGCACTCTGGCAAATGGATTCATAATCTCACGCATGTGGTTGTGCCCCTGGAAACCGTGGGCGAGCGATAGAAAACATTCAAAAACCAGGTTTCTTCAAGAAACCTGGTTTGTCCTGAAGGAGAGCGCTCATGTCATTACAAGAGAACTCGACGACAACTGAACAGTGTGTGATTACCAGTTGTTCTTACGATTGTGGCGCACGTTGCTTACTAAAGGTCCATCTTTCTGGGGGAAAAATTACACATATTGAAACAGACCCCGGGAATCCTGGGCTGAGAGCTTGTATGCGTGGTCTCTCGCAAAAGGATGTCGTCTGTGCTCCTGACCGTCTGACGCGACCGTTGAAACGGGTCGGAGTACGAGGCCAGCGGCGAGTTTGAGCCTCTTTCCTGGGAAGAGGCTTTAGATACGGTCGCTTTGAAGCTCAAAACTACCAAAGAGCAGTATGGTGCAGAGGCGATCTTTCTGATGGATCATTCGGGATCTCTCAGCGCGCTGCACGGAACGCGCAAAACAGCCCGCCGCTTTTTCTCCTTGTTTGGCGGATGTACTCGTACCTGGGGCGGTGCGTCCATGGAGGCGGCGCGTTTAGCCTCACTCGCTACCTTTGGCACAGATGTCAGCGGAAATACGCCGGATAGCTTTTTGCATTCCAAATTGATTATTCTATGGGGCTGGAATCCGGCGATCAGCCGTTTTGGTTCTGAAACCCTCGCCTATTTACAACAAGCCAAAAAAGCAGGGATAAAAGTACAGACCTATACAGTCGGGTTCGAGCCATTTTGCGAATATGTATTGGGAAATGCGGATGGAATTCCGAAGAATCCGGTTTGGGCCGCAGAAAAAACCGGCGTGCCCGTCGCAAGTATCTACGGATTAGCGCGGGAGTATGGCGGCTGCAAGCCAGCCGCGCTTTATACTGGTTGGGCTCCGGGGCGGTCGGCCTGTGGGGAACAATTTCATCGCGCCGCCTGCACGCTGGCCGCTATGACCGGCAATATCGGAGTTAAAGGCGGTTTTGCAAGCGGCAGCCGCGGACTCATCGGTTTAGGGGCGCTCAATACGACATTACCCCTCCCTGACGAAGAACAGCCCTTAGTCCATATCACCGATGTGTACGACGCCTTGCTGCAAGGAACATCCGGAGGATTTCCCAGCGACATCATTGAAGATCCGCAACACCATCCGTTTCCAACGCCATCGGGGAAGATCGAGATCTACAGCCAGATGTTGGCAGAACGACAGAACCCCCTGTTACCTCCGTTACCTACCTATTGCCGATGATGTTATCTGGCTGAACCCGGAGGATGCTCGTGAACGAGGACTTCTTGACGGTGACATGGGCCTTGTTTATAACGAACGTGGAAAGTTACGGATACCCGTGCATGTGACGGATCGCATTCGTCGAGGCGTCGTGAGCCTGGATGCAGGGGCCTGGTTTGCTCCTGATGCCGAGGGAATCGATACGGGCGGCTGTGTTAATGTCTTAACAAAAGATGTGATGTCGCCTGGCGGGGCTTTTCCTTCGAATACCTGTCTGGTTCAGGTCAAGAAAGAACCGTCCTGATCAGCCAGTCATTCAAGGGTGTTCAAGCCTCAATATCCTGTCTGTCTCGACTCTGCTCGGTAACCGGAAAACAAATGTCGAACAGCGTCGAGACACTATTTTGAATGAGAACTGCACAACCTTTGAATTAATGAAGGAAAAGTCAAAATTTCTGTAACAACCTTGTTATACTCGTTTCACGCGTTCCTGTCGCTTTGCCTGTACCTGTTCTTCATAAATTTTCATCTGGCGTTTATAGCGATAATACTGGATAGCATTTTTCACTTTCTCTTTGAGGATGTTCGGTTCAATCGGTTTAAACAGGTAATTTTCCGCTCCTAATTCAAATCCTTTGGAAATATATTTTGCATCTTTGTTAATGGCGGTAATAAAAATAATAGGCACCTCTTTTGATTCTTTTTTTCCGCGTAAGAGTCGAGCGACTTCAAAGCCATCCATGCCGGGCATTTGAACATCTAACAAGATCAGATCAAATACCTGTTTTAGCACAATGTGTAACGCCTCAGCTCCGGAGTTTGCTTTGTATAAATTGTATCCTTCGCCATCTAACACCCCTTCCAGTACCAGAAGATTTTCAGCACGATCATCGACAAGCAAAATATTGGGTTTAGTGCTTTCTCCCATGATTTCCTCCGTTGATAACTACTTAAACAGAAGTATTTTTATAAAACTGGAGCACAAAGGCTTCTACTTCTGCTGTCAAATCTGAAACTCGACAAAGTAAAATTAGTATAAAGATTAATATAACCATACTCGCAAAAGTGAAAGCAGCTTCTCGCTCTCAACCGGTTTCGATAAATAGTCACTGGCCCCAGCTTCAATGCACCGTTGTCGGTCGCCTTTCATCGCCTTTGCCGTCAAGGCAATAATCGGAAGTGTTGAGAACTCAGATTGTTTTCTGATGTGCCGCATTGTTTCATAACCATCCATTTCAGGCATCATAATATCAAGCAGGATCAGATCAATTTCAGGATGCAATGTTAACATGTGAAGTGCTTCCTTTCCGTTTTCGGCGGCGAAAACAGAAAGTCCCCTGTCTTCCAGAACACTTGACAGCGCAAAGATGTTGCGAACATCGTCATCAACAAGCAAAACGGTTTTGCCATGGAAGACCGTCTCTTTATCATGCAACATGCGTAATGTCCGTTTTTGAGATTCCGGCAGATTCGTTTCCACCCGGTGGAGAAATAGGGTCACTTCATCCAGCAGTCGTTCGTGCGATTTCACCCCTTTGAGAATAATACTGTCGGCATACCGCTTCAATTCAAGCTCTTCGTCATGAGTCAATTCTCGGCCGGTATAGACAATGATCGGGAGATCGGCGATATCGCGATCCTGGTGAATCCGTTCGAGCAATTCAAATCCTGACATATCGGTTAAGCCTAAATCAAGCACCACACAGTCAAAATATTGTTCTGTTAAGAGCTTATATGCCTCCTGGCCGGTAGCTGCCGCTGTGATGATCAGATCTCTTCCATGCAGCAATTCAACCATCGTGTTGCGCATGATCTCATCATCTTCGACAATTAATAATTCTTTGATAGCTTGTGCCAGGTAATCTTCGATTTTTTCAAAAGCTTCCCGAAGTTGTTCAAGGCTGACCGGTTTGGTCAAATAGCCGATGGCCCCCATTTTCATAGCATCAAGCGAGGAGTCGTGCACTGAAATAAAATGCACTGGAATATGCCGCGTTTCAGGATTTTTTTTGAGCTTATCCATGACCATCCAGCCATCGAGTTTCGGCAGGTTAATATCGAGCATGATCGCCTTTGGCGTATATTGATACGCCAGATGCAATCCAGCGGCACCATCTCCGGCGATCAAGCCTTTAAATCCCCGTTCACGGGCCAGATCGAACAAGATCTTGGCGAATTTCGGATCATCCTCAATAATGAGTAATGATTTTTGATTCGGGGTCAGTTCGCGTCGGTCATCCCGGATAGATCCCAGATCAGCCGGAGAAGCAGATAACACCTGATATTCCGATGAGGATATGGGTTGCTCGGAGATATGCGTTGCTTCCTTGCTTTGAACATGGTGTTCAGAGGAAGGAACTGTTTCTTCTTGATAAACCGTCGGAGCGGTTTCCGGCAGATAAAGAGTGAATGTGCTTCCCTGACCGACTTCACTGCGCAGGTGAATCTCCCCTCCAAGCATTTTGACAATTTCACGGGAAATCGAGAGACCCAGTCCCGTTCCTCCGTATTTTCTGCTGGTTGTGCCATCAGCTTGCTGAAAAGCTTCAAAAATTAGCTGTTGTTTCTCCCGAGGAATGCCGATTCCGGTATCGCTGACAGCAATCGCAACGACATGCTCGGGCGAGAGTTCTTTGCGAAAAAAGCTGGTCTCGGGCTGCGGACGGCAAATCTGAGCATGTACCTCGCCCTGTTCGGTGAATTTCATAGCATTCGAGAGGAAATTCTTCACGATTTGCTCGACGCGCTGCCGGTCAGTGAAAATGGAGGGTGGTAAATCATCGGCAAGACTTACTCGCAGATTCAGCCCGCGTTGTTCTGCAACATATTTGAAATTCTGTTCAATAAAGGCGCCTAATCCGTTGAGGCTCATTTCCTCAAAATTTAAAACCATTTTACCGGCTTCCACCTTTGAGAGATCGAGCACATCGTTAATCAAGGCAAGTAATTCAGCGCCGGAAGAATGGATGGTGCGAATAAATTCAAGCTGCTTCTCTGTCAGATTGGTCTCTTTGTTTTCAAGCAGCAGCTTTGAAAGAATGAGCAAACTATTCAATGGAGTTCGAAGTTCATGCGACATATTCGCCAGAAATTCCGATTTATATTTACTCGTGAGTTCCAACTCCTGGGCTTTTTCCTCAATAACCTTACGCGACAGTTCCAGTTCTTCATTTTTCTCGCTTAGCTCTTTTTTCTGAATTTCGAGGATACGCGCCTGTTTTTCCAGTTCTTGATTGGTATGCTTTAGCTCCTCCTGCTGTACCTGAAGTTTCTCTTCCGAGGCTTTTAATGCCCGGGCTTGCGATTCTAATTCTTCATTGGTCTGGCGGAGCTCTTCTTGTTGAACTTGCAAGGCCTCTGACTGTTCCTGAGTTTCCAGGAGCAGTTCTTGCATTTTGATGCGTGCCTGCGCCGAATGCAGCGCGATTGCTATACTTTCACAACTTTGCTCCAGGAAATCGATCTTGGTTGTTGAAAACTCGTGAACTGCGCCAAGTTCGATCACGCCTTTTAAGACATTTTCATGAAGCAGGGGAAGGATGAGCAGATAGCGCGGAAGAGTTTCTCCGATCCCCGATTGAATTGCAACATAGTCGTCAGGCACCTGAGTAAAAAGAATGCGTTGTTTTTCCAGCGCAACCTGGCCAACCAATCCCTCTCCAATTTGAAAGGCACCACGATTGCCTTTACGCTGTGTATAGGCATAACTTCCGGTTAAGCGCAGGGTTTTCTGCTTCTCATCGAACAGATAAATGGCCCCGATTTGTGATTGCGTGTAGGTTGCCAGATAACTGATGATATGACGCGAAAGAGCAGCGATTTCCTGTTCACCCCGCATCCGTTCATTTAATGAAGCCTGACCGGTTTTAAGCCAGTTTTGTATGGCAAGACTATCCATCATTCTATTGAACGCCTGGCCTAACTCACTCAATTCATCACGGCCTGTAACCGGAATGCGCACCATCGAATTGCCTTCAGCAAATTGGGCTGTCACGCCGATAGCCTCACGGATCGGCCTGGAAACCGAACGAGCAGTCAATAAAGACATCACGCCAAGCACGAGGACGCTGCATATAATGATGAGGTTCATGAAGTAAGAAGACTGCTTATAATTCCGTAACGTCGCTTCGAACGTGCCGGAGGCTTCCTGCTTGGCCTGGACCACCATGGCCTGGATCTGCGCTTTGATCGCATTATATTTTTCACTCATCTCGCCTAGCCTTACGACGGTTTCTTCATCAAGAGATCCGCCTGAGATAAGCTGCAGTGAGGTGGTGTTGGCGAGAGTATAATAGTCCTCAAATTGCTGGGTGAGAGCGGTCAACTGCTCTTGTTCGAAAAAAGAATTTGTGCGTACCTGCTCAAACAGGTTCAGGATATGTTCATAATACGTATTGGCGAGCGACAATTCCTCTTCATCGGAGGACGCAACCGCATCTTGCATACTGCGTTGTAAATCCATGAGCGTCCGTTCTAAATCGTGCGATAATTCAAGGGCCGGTACGAAACTTTGCTCAATTTCACTTAACAGCGCATTATTTCGCCCCATAAAAAGTTGTGATACAAAAAGAAGCAGGAAAAACGCGCTCAAGGCCAGAAATGGAATCAGCAGAATTTTATGTTTAAACTTGAGATATTTTAACATACATATAATGACTAGATTGCTACCATGAATTGGACAAGTTCAGAGTTTCCGCCTTCAGGCGAAAAACTTCCTCAAGTGAGAACGACGAACCTTATCAACCTTGACGATGCTTATTTTGCTTCGACCTTCAATACCTTGACGTTATAGTCGTCAATTGGAGTTGACGCGGCAATATAGCCGATAGCTCCGAGATTTTCAGAGATATATTTCAATACGTCATCCTCCGATTTTTTTTCTTCTGGCGGCACGCCGCGCCCGGAAAAAATCTGTTTTTGCCAATATGCCTTAATCGAAGAGATCTTCCGCCCATGGATGCTTTCTGAAAATTGGGCGCGAATCGAGGAATCCTCTATCAAATCAATCGGAAGAACGGCTTCTCCACTCTCTTTCCATTGTTTGACCTTTTTGAGAAACATATTTGAAATATCTTCTTTTGCGAGCTGCGTCGCAGGATTGGAGGCATGAACAATGATGTTGAATGACGCCGGTTCTTCAGCGATACTCACCAGGCCACCTGTGAGTAGGAGACTTAAGGCGGTCATATACACTATTCTGTTTTTCATAATGGCGTCCCTCCTGCTTAAAAACTGAATTGCATACCAATGAGCATAAGATGGGTGGTTTCGTCAAAACTGCCAGCTTGAATAGACTCTAAATATGTTTGAACGTCGTCCGGGAAGGCAAAACGGTTGCCGTCCACAAAGTGATAGGAGAATTTGACAACCAGATTCGGATTGAACCAATAGTTCAGCCCCAGCGCGGTTTCTTGATGCTCATATAATGATGAAGGCATTTGTTGCAGTTCAGGGGGAACATCAGCCTCAAAATCAACATATTCATAGCGGGCAGCAATTTGCCAGTGTTGTGTGAATTGATACGCGGCTTCGAGATAAATCGAATCAACCGAGATTTCGGAGCTACTTGCTTCAGTTAAATATTCACTACAAATTTTCCAATGCTCGGAGGAATATTCTATCGAGGGTCCTACAAACACATAATGTCCATCTATAGATGGTAAGAGATTACTCAATTCAAAATTTCCGGTAAATGTTGACATTGCTATATTCAATCCGGTGAGCGGTGTTTGGAGAGACAATCGCCCTCCAAGCAAATCGTTGACTCCCGGAGTAATAGAGATAAATTCAAATGTCTGCGGGACTACAATAGGATTCGGCTGTAAGTTGAGTTTCCCGCCATACAGATCATACTGCAACTCCCAGCCCTTTTTTGCGAAC
Source organism: Candidatus Vecturithrix sp. (assembly GCA_040772385.1). Classification (GTDB taxonomy): domain Bacteria; phylum Moduliflexota; class Moduliflexia; order Moduliflexales; family Moduliflexaceae; genus Vecturithrix. Next base: position 3,905,681 of record JAXGYF010000001.1, read on the forward strand.
AACGATCCGGTCAGTCCCATGCCTTTATACGCTTCTGCCGACAGTTGCTGATAGACCCCCTGGGGCAGAGTAAAAAACGGTCGAAGCGTGCCGACATCATAGATCTCGGTAAAGAGCAGAAAGGGGGCTTTGACCTTTCCCACCCGTAAAATAAACCTGTCTGAAAAATACCATTCGGCAAACGCATAATCCAGGTTGACGTTTTCCTGTTCAAATCCGCCTTCATTGTAACTCGGCTGGACATAGATTGAGAGTCGTTCATAAGGCGTCGCTGTAATATTCAGCGAGAAATTGACGGTATCATAACTGCCGTCTTCATTGCCGACAAGGTATTGGTTTTCATTATCGGTCTTCCCGTATGCCCATCCGCCGAACCCGTGAATCGAAACGTTCTTCATGAACTGAGCCTGAGCCTCTTCGCTCCCGGCCGCCCAGAAGCACAACACGAACAATATCCAGAAGCATCCTCTATTTTTCATCTTTGTGACCTCCGATTGAATAGCGTCTCTCCTATTTAAAAACTAAATTGTGTGCCGACAAGGACAAGGTGAGTAGTCTCTTCAAAATTGCCGTCCAGGGTATGCTGGAGATATTTCGCGCCGTCTTCCGGAAAAGCAAACCGGTTGCCCTCTACGATATGATAGGAGAGTTTGAAGACCAGGTTCGGGTTTAACCAATAGTTCAGCCCGAACACAGTTTCCTGATGATCATAGGTTGATGAAGGCACGTAGTCCAGGTCCGGAGGCATATCAATCTCAACATCGGTATGTTCATAGCGAGCAGCGATTTGCCAGTGTTCCGTGACTTGATACGAGGCTTCGAGATAGATCGAGTCAAGCGAGATTTTGGAACTGTCGACTTGGGTCAAGTATTCACTGCAAATTTTCCAATGTTCCGAGGCATATTCTAACGAGGGCCCCATGATCACATAATGTTCATCCAGCGAGAGTACAGGATTGTCCATTTCAAAGTTTCCGGCAAACGAAGAAACTGCTGCGTTAAGTCCGGTAAATGGCGTTTGCAAAGACAGACGCCCGCCGATCAGATCATTAATAACCGGAGTGACTTCGACAAATTCAAAGGTCTGCGGATTTACAAAGGGATTCGACTGCACGTTGAGTTTTCCGCCATACAGATCATACTGGAGTTCCCAGCCTTCCTTAGAAAACAGAGAGCCGGTCAGTCCTACCCCTTTATAGGCTTCAGCCGAAAGCTGTTGATAGACCCCCTGCGGAAGGAAAAAAAACGGTCGAACCGTGCCGACGTCATAGATCTCGGTATAGAGCATAAAGGGGGCTTTCACCTTCCCGACCCGTAGAATAAATGTATCTGAAAAATACCATTCGGCAAAGGCATAATCCAGGTTGACGTCTTTCTCCTCAAATTCGGTGCCACCCTCGCTATAACTTGGCTGGAGATAGAGTGACAGTTGCTCGTAAGGGCGCGCTGTAATATTCAGCGAAAAACTCACATGATCATAGCTGCCGTCTTCATTGCCCACAAGGTATTGATTTTCATTATCGGTCTTCCCATACGCCCATCCGCCAAAACCGTGGATCGCAACGTTGTTCATGAATTGAGCTTGCACATGTTCCCCCCACATAGCCCAGGCGCCTATCACCAAAAATACCCACACATACCGCCGATTTTTCATCCTTTTTTCCTCCCCTTGAGTTTTTGCGATAAAGAAAAAATTTTTCAGGTATCCACAATACTAACGATCCTCACGAAAGTAAGGATCGTGACCGAGCGAAAAAACAGCAGATTGCATGAACGCTTCTCTCTCCCTCACTTGAGGCGTAACATGACTTTAGAAAGGACAAACCAGACATTGCTACTTCTCTTTGATTCTTAACACTTTGAGGATGTCGTGATCAATCGCAGTTGGTTCAGCAACATACCCAAGGGCTCCTGGATTCTCCGAGATATATTTCAACACTTCATCTTCCGACTTTTTTTCTTCCGGCGGCACCCCGCGTCCGGAAAAAATTTGCTTTTGCCAATAGGCTTTAATCGAAGCGATTTTTCGACCGTGAATACTCTCCGAAAATTGGACGCGAATCGGCGAATCTTCAACCAGATCAACGGGAAGCACGCTTTCTCCGCTTTCTTTCCATTTGTTGACTTTTTTTAAGAACAGATTCGAAATTTCTATTTTGGTCAGTTCTGAAACCGGGTTTGAAACGTGAACAACCAACTTGAATGACACTGGTTCATCGGCCAGACAAAAAACGCTTCCGGTTAACAGTATACCCAAGGAGGCAATAAGCGTACTCATTTTTTTCATAGTAATGACCCTCCTTTATCCTTTAAAAACTAAACTGGGTTCCGAAAACAATAAGATGGGTGGTTTCATCAAAACTCCCTTTTTGGTAAGCGGCTAAATAGTCTGCGACATCCATTGGAAGGGCGAAACGGTTCCCTTCAACGATATGATAAGAGAGTTTAAAAACCAAATTCGGATTCATCCAATAATTGAGTCCGAGAGCAAGATCTTTATGTTCTTCGGTAGATGCTGGAGTTCCTTGAAATTCTGGAGCCGAAACGCCAAACTCCGCAACTTCATAACGACTGGCTATCTGCCAGTGTTCTGTTAACAGATACGCGACTTCTACATAGGCAACATCAATTTCGATTTTGGAACTTTTTTTCTGGGCGAGATATTCGCTGCGAATCCACCAGCTATCCGAAAGATATTCCGCAGAAATCCCAAATAAGAGGTAACGATCATCAAAGGAGAGGAATTGTTGGGCGGTATCACTAATTTCAAAATCAAACTCCCCTATATACGATGACACTCCAAGACTCAGCCCATTAACGGGGGGTTGTACGGTTATCCTGCCGCCAATCACATCAGTTGCGGTTGTTTCTATTGATTTGAATCGGTATTCCTGGGCATCTAAAAATGGATTCGGCAGCAAACTTAACTTACCTCCATACAGGTCATATTGAAACTCCCATCCCTGAATTGAGTGCAGTGATCCGGTTAACCCCACGCCCTTATAGGCTTCGGTGGCAATTTCCTGGTACACTCCCTGTGAAAGGCTGTAAAAAGGCCGGAGTGTTCCCACATTATACACTTCTGTATAAAGCATAAAGGGGGCTTTGACTTTCCCCACTCGTAAAATAAATGCATCGGAAAAATGCCATTCAGCAAACGCATAGTCCAGACCAACCTCTTCCTCTTCAAATCCACCTTCACGATAGCCTGGTTGGATATGTAAAGAGAGTTTGTCATACGGGGTTGCTGTAATGTTCAGTGAAAAGTTGACCGTATCATAACTGCCGTCTTCGTTTCCGACAATGTACCGATTCTCGTTATCCGTTTTCCCATACGCCCACCCACCGAAACCGTGAATCGAGATATTGTCCATGAATTGGGCCTGAACATCTTTGCCCCAGATTACCCAGACGCCTATCACGCAAAGTACCAAAATGCGCCACCTGTTTTTCATGCTCTTTTCCTCCTCTCACAGTTCAACACAGAAATACAAATCGTTCAAAAATTCATGTTATTCATGTTATATGGTCGAAAAAGATGGATTGTCAAGCGAAAAAAAATCAAGCATGTGAACAATTTCAAGATGTTTGCGGCTGACAATGTTTCAAACACGTTATTTTTACAGGAATAATGTATATCAATAGTTCGGACAGTTTTCGTGTGCCCCCCTTTGTCCCCCCGTAAACGGGGGGGAAATGAGCAATAGGATGTCTCTTATGTACTTCCCCCCGCTTGCGGGGGGATTGAGGGGGGTGAAATCAAAACTGTCCGAAGTATTGTGTCTACGGCTGCTGATAATTGAAAATTTACCCTTTTTTCACGATCTTCAGATATTTTTTTCTTGGCACATCGGCGTATATTTTTTAGTATGTTCTTCATGGCAGAGACCACTGAGTGTTGGCAGCAAAGGCGGCTTTGCGCTCCTAAAAAGCTGTTTTGAAGATCGAACATGAGGAGTACCAACGCTAGTTGGCTATGAAAAATTTATCAAAACAATGAGGTGTTTAAAACTATCAGGATCATGGAAAAAACGAGTACGCAATGGATTGAGCAATTAGGGTTGAAACCGCACATTGAAGGCGGATATTTTGTCGAAACCTACCAATCGCCAGATACCCTTCGAACCTCCGGATTTCCGGATCATTATTCTGCTGAACGATTCAGCGCCAAAGGAATTTATTTTTTGCTGTTGGCCGATCAGAAGTCGAAATTGCATCGTTTGAAGTGTGAAGAAGTCTGGTGTTACCACTGTGGCGCGTCTCTCACGCTCTCGATCATTCATCGTGATGGTAAATTGCAGCAAATCCGACTTGGATTGCAGTGGGAACAAGAGGAGCAATTACAAGTCACCGTTCCGCGTGATGTCTGGTTTGGTGCTACAGTGAATTTTCCCGGATCATATACGCTGGTCAGTTGTATCACGGTCCCTGGATTTGAGTTTGCCGATTTTGAACTGGCAGACCGGCCAGCCTTGCTCAAAGACTATCCTCAGCATAAAGAGATCATAGAGATGTTGACATAACGCCCTGCTGGATTTCAATGGTAACGACTCAGTCTGTTTGTCGCCAGGCACGCAGTTTTCGGAGTGCCGTACTTGCTTAGGAACACCCCACCGCCTGTCTGACTACAAACCTGAATAGTCATAGATGAGATATGGAAAAATTTCAAAACATTATTGAACTGGCCGACGGGGTATATTGGCTTGGAATGCGCAGTGAGAGCCGGTTGGAAATTAATGTCTATCTCCGAACGTTTAAGGGCAATCAGAAGATAACGAACATGATTATTGATCCCGGTCCACCCGTGTTTTTTGACGCTCTGGATGAACGGATCAAAAAAGCCATCGGCGATCCGCGTAAGATCCAGATTGCTTTTATCAATCATCAAGATCCGGATGTGGGCACAAATGCCATGTATTTTCAGAAACGTAATCCGAAAATGACTGTGATCTGTACGGAAGATACCTGGCGCCTCACGCATTTCTTCGGTCTGAAACTCTCGAATTTTCAGGCGGTGGATCGCTTTAGAAATGAACGCGGACGCCTCTCGACCGGACATGTGATCCGATTTGTGCCCACCCCATTTTGTCATTTTCGCGGTTCGTGCATGATCTATGATGAAACCAGCCGCATCTTATTTTCCGGCGATTTTCTCGGCGGATTGTCTTTTGAACAACAGTTGTTTGCCACAGCCGATGCCTGGGATGGCATCCGAATTTTTCATCAAATCTACATGCCTTCTCAGGATGCGATCCGGATGGCGGTTGATAAAATTCGACTTCTGAAACCGGCGCCATTGATGATTGCGCCGCAGCATGGCGGCATTATTCAGGGGCGTTTGATGGAAGAATTTCTGGACAAACTCTATGACTTGCCGGTCGGCCTAGATTTGCTGCGACCCACAATGATTGATAAAGAAATTTATTTACAGGCAATTAACGAGATTCTAGAGGGTATTGTCCAGAAAACCGGACGTGAACTCGTTGATGCCACCCTCGAAAAATTTGAATCGGCTGATGGTTCCTTCCCTCACCTGTTTAGAATTCAACAGGGGAAAATCACGGACATTAAGGAAGATAATATCGTCGCTTCATTAAAGACCTTGCTTGAGCAGATGGTAAAAGATCAACCGGTACACATCCGAGAATTAGTCAAAGATGTCGTGTTGCGCTCAAACTGGAATCTGCCGATTTTTGAAATTGAACAAGTAGAAGACACCGAAGCTCCTGAGTTTTTACTCGAAGAAGAACCACGGGAATAACAGGTGCACAACATGGCAAGAAAGAAGAAAATTTTTGTTCTGGATACCAATGTGATCTTGCACGACAGCTCGTGTATTTATCAGTTTAAATCCCACGATATTGTTTTGCCAATCACCGTGTTAGAAGAACTGGATCAGTTCAAAAAAGGCAACGAATCCATTAATTATCACGCCCGTGAATTTATCCGGACCCTGGATGAGCTAAGCGGGGACGGTTTGTTTAATGATGGGGTGAAAATCGGGCCAAATCGTGGTAAAATCAGCATTGCCCTGGAGCGTCGCTTTCATGAAGATCTGGCCCTCAATTTTTCCACCCAAAAAGCCGATCACCATATTCTCAATATCGCCTATTGTTACGCCAAAGACAATCCGTCGCGCGAAGTCATCCTGGTGACGAAAGATGGGAACTTTCGCATGAAAGCCAAAGCTGCGGGCCTGATGGCAGAAGATTATACGACGGATCATGTCAAAGATGTGACTACGCTTTACACCGGACGCCGGGTTGAAGAAGCAACGCCAGATGAAATTATTGATCAAATGTATCAGAATCCTTTTGAAGTGCCGGTAAGGGCGTTTGCCGTAAAAGAACCGTTCAAGCCGAATGAATATATGATCTTGCGCAATGAACGTAAATCAGCGCTTGCCACCTTTGATGCGGTGACGCAAACGATTAAACGAGTGGATAAATTTTCGGCCTACGGCATTACGCCTCGTAATGCCGAACAAACGTTTGCCTTGAACGCTTTGACGAACGATAACATCCGACTCGTCAGTATTTCCGGTAAAGCGGGCACCGGAAAAACGCTGCTCGCGTTAGCAGGCGGGTTGGAACGGCGCAAGCAATACCGTCAGATTTTCATGGCGCGCCCGGTTGTCCCGCTGAGTAACAAGGATATAGGATTTTTGCCAGGAGATATTCATTCCAAGCTCGATCCCTATATGCAGCCCTTGTACGATAATCTCGGCGTAATTCAAAATCAATTTCCTGAGTCTGAGAGCAAACATCGCCGCATTCAAGAATTTCTGGAAGAAGAAAAACTTGTGATTTCCCCGCTGGCCTATATTCGAGGTCGCAGCCTGGTGAAAGTGTTCTTTATTGTTGATGAAGCCCAGAACCTGACGCCGCACGAGATCAAGACCATCATTACCCGCGCGGGCGAAGGAACAAAAATGGTGTTCACCGGAGACATCTTCCAAATCGATCACCCTTATCTGGACAGCCATTCAAATGGCCTGAGTTATCTGATTGAACGTATGCAAGGGCAACAGATTTATGCTCATATTAACCTGGAAAAAGGGGAACGTTCCGAACTGGCCGAACTGGCGAGTAATTTATTGTAGATTAGCGGGCGATTCAGCGTCCTTTTGCTTTGAGACTGGCGGTTGATCGCCAGAAAAAGGGGTACTTCTTCAGAAAAACAGTATTTTTTTTCCAGAAAAAACTTGCGCATTTCACATTATTGACGATAAACCCTTTCTGGCAAATTTCTCATTCTGCGAGGTATCAGCGCCAGTATATGATCCATAACCACAGAGCACTCAGATCCCTCTATCTGTGACATCTGAGTGCCTTGTGGTTACAAGACGGGAGACGTTCATGCAACTGCATTCTTCACGAACCTGTTCTTTTCTGCAAGCATTGTTTGCGTTGACCGGAAAAATTGCCTTGATTACCGGCTCAAGTCAGGGATTGGGGCTTGTTCTGGCTCGCGGCCTGGGGCAGGCCGGCGCAGCAATTGTGGTGAATGGGCGCAACCGGGAAAAATTATATAACACTGTCCGCGTTTTGGCTGATGAGGGGTTGAAAGTTTACGGCTACGCCTTTGACGTAACAAATTCCGCAGAGATTCAACAAGCGATTCCACGTATTGAGCAAGAGGTCGGACCAATTGACATCCTGGTAAATAACGCCGGGATTCAACGCCGAGGGCCGTTAGAATCCATTCCGGAAGCCACCTGGCGCGAAGTGCTGGAAACCAATCTGACCAGTGCGTTTCTGGTGTCCAATCAGGTTGTGCAGGGGATGATTGCCCGCAAATCCGGAAAAATTATCAATATCTGTTCTTTAATGAGCGAAGTCGGGCGACGCACCATTGCGCCTTATACGGCCTCAAAGGGGGGCTTGAAAATGCTGACGAAGGCCATGGCAGTTGATTGGGGCTGTTATAACATTCAAGTCAATGCCATCGGGCCAGGTTATTTTTTGACAGAAATGACTCAGCCGTTGGCGGATGATCCTGTTTTTGACACATGGTTGAAATCCAGAACCCCGATGGATCGCTGGGGAGATCCGTGCGAGCTGGTTGGAGCTGCCGTGTTTCTTGCTTCATCGGCATCGAGTTTTGTCTCCGGTCAGATTTTGTATGTTGATGGTGGAGTGTTAGCAACCCTCTAAAAAATCCGGCTGCTCACACACCGGGATAAAATCAGGCTTGTAGCAGTTGGCATCAGCGTGCCTGAGCAGACAGGCGGCGTGAAGAAACGCTAAAACGTTGACTACGAACGGGTATTTTCAAAGGAGGAAGGTCATGCTGGCAAAGGTGTTAAGCGGAGCGGTGTTAGGGATTGACGCCTATATTGTTGATGTGGAAGTTGACTTAAGCTTTGGTCTGGTCTCGTTTGGGGTGGTTGGTTTGCCTGATGGAGCGGTGAAAGAGAGCCGTGAGCGCGTGAAAGCGGCTATTACCAACACCGGTTTTGCTTTTCCGGTGAACCGTATCATTGTGAATCTGGCTCCGGCAGATATCAAAAAGGAAGGGTCAGCCTTTGATTTGCCTATTGCTATTGGTATTTTAACGACGATGGGAATGGTGCGGGACGACAAACTGACAGAGTATCTGTTTGTCGGCGAACTATCGTTAGATGGCAGTTTACGCCCCATTCACGGCGCGCTTTCTATGGCGGTGGCTGTGAAAAACCACGAACTCAAGGGCATTTTACTGCCGGAAGACAATGCGAACGAAGCCGCTGTAGTTGAGGGCATTGATGTCCACCCCGTGAAGACCCTGGCCCAGGCCGTCGAATTTCTGAACGATGGACTGCAAATTCCTCCGGTGCAACTCAATGTGGAAGAAGTATTTCGTCAGGCTTCTGAGTATGAGTTGGATTTTTCCGATGTTAAAGGTCAGGAACATGTGAAACGTGCTTTAGAAGTCGCGGCTGCAGGCTCGCACAATATTTTAATGATCGGTCCGCCCGGTTCCGGGAAAACTATGCTTGCCAAACGTATCCCTTCAATCTTGCCGCCTCTGAGCTTTGAAGAAGCGATTGAAACGACCAAAATTCACAGTGTGGCCGGCCTGCTGCCTGAGAAGAAAGCCTTAATTGCCACGCGACCTTTTCGTTCCCCGCATCATACGATCTCCAGCGCCGGTTTGATCGGCGGGGGGACGATTCCGCGTCCCGGTGAGGTGAGTTTAGCGCACAATGGCGTGCTGTTTTTAGACGAACTGCCGGAATTTAACCGCAACGCCCTGGAAGTGATGCGACAACCCCTTGAAGACACGGAAGTCACAATTTCCAGAGCGAGCATGTCACTAACTTACCCCAGCCGCTTTATGCTGGTAGCCGCAATGAACCCCTGCCCCTGCGGCTTTCTGGGTGACTCTTCCAGGCACTGCACCTGCGTTCCGGCTGTTGTCCAACGTTATATGTCGAAAATTTCTGGCCCCTTGATGGATCGCATTGATATTCATATCGAAGTGCCGGCCGTGCATTACCGTGAATTGTCTGCTGAGTATGACGGCGAAAAATCAGCAAGAATTCGGGAACGGGTGCAACGTGCTCGTCTGATCCAGGAAAAACGTTTTGCAGCGGTCAAGAATGTATTTTGCAATGCTCACATGAGCACCAAACAAATTCGCAAAATCTGTCATCTCAGCAGTGAATCGCTCTCGCTGCTGGAAATGGCGATGGAACGGCTTGGATTAAGCGCACGGGCGTATAATCGCATTCTTAAGGTTTCGCGCACTATTGCCGACCTCGGCGGATCAGATGAAATTAAAGCCGAACATGTGTCCGAAGCCATTCAATATCGCACGTTAGACCGTGAATTATGGTTGCAGTAATAAAAGTTTTCGAGTATTTCAACAACCGAGTTTTTTGAAAAAACTCGGTTGTTTGCGCCTTATTGGAAGCAGAATCACGCCTGGCGGAAACGGTATGAACAAAACATGACCGTCAGAAGTAACCCCAACCCTAGTATCAAATCTGCAAAAATTGTGAACATTACGGCTTGCGGCCCATAGATTTCAAACACCTGGCCGATTAATAAGGGCAGCGTCATGCCCCCTACACCCGATCCGATACAGAACCAGCTATTGATTTTGGCAGTGATCTGAATATGGCGGCCGGCAAAGGCGAGGAGAGTTGGAAAGATTGAAGCCATTGACAGGCCGATACCTAATGTGCCGATCCAGATAACAGTCAGAGAAGGCGTTCCTATTAAAAGCAAGCTGACGCTGAGCAAACAGCCGAGAAAATTCGCTAATAACAGAAGACGGGGGGCGAAATAGGCTGCAAACGGAATCGCCAGTAAACGTCCAAATGTCAAGGCACCCCAGAAGGCTGAGGTTAAATAGGCGGCAGTAGTTTGAATGTCCGGATAGAGTGTAATCGTATACGTGTAAATCCACCCGCCAAAACTGACTTCTGCGCCGACATACAGGAGAAACAGGGCGATAATGGCGGCAACCAGTAACGTACTTTTTCCGGAGCGGCGCTCCTGCTTCGTACTGACTTGAATTGCCACGCTGGGCAGGCGACAAAGCCAGGCGGCTGAAGGAAGGCTCAGCAGTGCTAAAATCCAATAGGTCCACTGGATCCCTCCGGTGTGCAGGAGCACCTGCCCTGCAATCAATGGCGACAGAAAGGCGCCGATACCAAAAAAGAAGTGCAATCCGTTCATAAAAGGGCCGGTATTCTCCTTGTGAAGCCAGACAAGCAGGGTATTGCCTCCGATTTCGATGACGCCTTCAATAATCCCTAAAGGCAAAATGAACAGCGTCAAGAACCATAAGGACGAGAGAAATGGAACGGCGGCGATGATGATCGCCATTAGGCCTAATACGACGGCAAGGATAGGGTGTCCTGGAAAACGATCAAAGAGCCGACCCCCAAGAAAAGCGCCGAGGAGATAGCCAAAAGAACGAGCGCTAAAAACAATGCTGATTTGACTGATCGTCGTGCGAGTTTGTGTCGCTAAACCAGGCAGCGTAGGTCCCAAAACAGCGGCTGCCAGCCCTAGCATGAGAAAGGCACCATAATAACCGGCAGTTGTGGAAAAAATTTTTGGCACAGGCGCTGTCGGCCGGAACGATGAAGTTGTTGATGTATTCATAGGCTGAGTGTTCAGTTAAATTTCTAATAACCCGTCCTCAAAGGGGGAAAAATCTCCCTTCTCCTGCGGAGATGAAACGGGAGTGAATTCAAAAACCCTTATTGTCATGGCGTCATGACAAATTTTGCTTTCATTGAGGATGCTTTGGAAAGAGCCGGAGTTTTGTCAATGAAAGAATATCTTGAGAGAGGAAATTATATGAAGGTAAGCATTTGGAGAGCAGCTTTGTTCGCCAGGAAATTCATAATTAGTTTAATGAGAAGACGCCATGCTGGCGTAAGATATTGAGGCCGATTAACCAGAGCACGCCTCCCCCCGCAATTTCAGCATACATGACCAGATATGAAAAGCGACAGATCATCTTGCCTAAGTGTAGTCCTAATACAGTGAAGATAAAAGCCACAATCCCAATAATCAACGCCGGGAAAAAAATGCTGACTTCGAGCATCGCCAGGCTTAAACCTATTGCTAACGCATCAATACTGACTGCGACCGAAAGCATAATCAGAGTGATGCCTTTGGTCGGATCATTTTTTCGACAATCCTTTTTTTCTTTTTCCAGAGCTTCTTTGATAATATGGCCTCCGACAAGCATAAGGAGCGTACAAGCGATCCAGTGATCGTAATCGGCGATAAGAACGCGCACCAGGGAACCCGCACTCCAGCCAAGCATGGGCATCAGTGCTTGAAACAGCCCAAAATGCCAGGAGAGACGAAAGGTCTGTCGAAAATTGACGGTTTTTAAACTCAGGCCCGTCGCGACAGCAACGGCAAAAGCATCCATTGCCAGGGCGACGGCGAGTGCGAACGTGTGTAGGAAGGACATACATCAATGCCCTTCTGCGATCCGGGGTATCTTGCGACTTGTAATCACATCGACGCCAGTTCCGGCAAAATTCGTGATCACTGGTGTTCCAAGCTGTATCGGCGCTTCCAGCTGTAAACTATAAATGGCGTTCAGCAAAGCGTTGACCTGTTTTATCGGGATCGGTGCGCTGGTACGTACCGGAATACGTTTTACCACGCCATGTTCGATAGGGGCCGTGGCAGTGACCATACGGCGCGGATCATAATATTCCTGTTTTGCATATTCAATCCCGCGTTGACAAGAGTGATGATACACCGCTTTGACATCGCCGTCTTCAATTTCCAATTCCAGACGACAACCCAGCGGGCAGGTGATACAGACCATTTCTTTGAATTCTGCAGCCATGAGTTATGTGCACGGGCAAAAACCGGGGTTTTTCGAAAAAACTCGGTTTTTATCACAATTTTTCAAAAGCGTATTGTTGTTCTTCAAGGCCTACTTCGATTTGGGCCGGAATCTCTTCACGTTGACCCAGCATGTCTTCAGGTTTTAAAACAAAGTGGATCATTTCAGAAGGCTGTACTTGCCGTAATTTTTTGCGTTTGATCACCGCGCCATCGGCTTTGATAATGAGGGCGACATCGCGTCCGACAATCAACGGGCGAAAAAACAGCATGACTTCCTGATGCGGGTCAATACGGTTGGGCGTCAGGTAGCGCACATTATTGCCAGGGACAATCCGTGTTTGCTTGTACTGGTGGGCCGGCCCGCGTTCTAAAAAGCGCAAAACCCCCTGAGCACAGTGTATGGATTCTTCACTGACAAAGTCCACTAAATCGTGGACATGCAGCACATTTCCGCAAGCAAAAATTCCGTCAACTGAGGTCATCAGGTCTGAATCCACAAGCGGACCGCCGGTAATATTACTTAACTTGACGCCTGCATCAAGCGAGAGTTCATTTTCCGGCACCAATCCGACAGATAAGAGCAGAGTGTCGCATTCGAAGGTCTGTTTACTCTCTTCAATTACTCGACGTTGTTCATCGAGTTTGGCAATTTCAACACCCGAGACGCGATGGCGACCGAAAATGTTGGTTACAGTATGCGACAAATAGAGGGGGATGTTGAAATCGTCCAGACATTGGACAATATTGCGCACCAGTCCGCCCGGGTAGGGCATAATTTCGACTACGGCCTTGACTTTGACGCCCGACCAGGTCAGGCGGCGGGCCATAATCAGGCCAATATCGCCGGATCCGATAATCACCACCTCTTTGCCGGGCAAAATACCATACATATTTACGAGTTTTTGAGCAAATCCGGCCGTGAAAATGCCCGCCGGCCGCGTCCCTGGAATTGAGATATTCCCGCGATTGCGCTCGCGGCATCCCATTGCCAGCACCACCGCCTCACTATCAAGTTCCAGGACGCCGAATCTAGGCGACACTCCAATTATCTGGCGTCCTGTTTGCTCACCTGTCTGCCCAGGCAGAGGCAGGTCAGCGTGGAGTTCGGTAACAGAGGTATCGAGAAACACATCAACCGTTGAGGCTTGAATTCGTTCAATCAATCGTTCAGCGTATTCAGGGCCGGTCAGATCGGCCTTAAAATGCCGCAACCCAAAGCCATTATGAATACATTGCATCAAAATGCCGCCTACAGTTGGTTCACGTTCCACTAAGGCGACACGGCATCCGACTTGCGATAATTCATACGCCGCAGACATTCCTGCTGGTCCGGCCCCGATTACGGCCACATCATATCGTTCCTTTCGCATACATCTCCCCTTCTTCTTCCTGGATCACGGGGCCTAACGCACCCTTTACCACATAACTTTCTCGTCCGCGTTTCGTCATCTGATCAAACTCCAGGCCAGTTTCACGTCGAAGAATTTCCATTACCCGATATGTGCAGAATCCGCCCTGACAGCGTCCCATGCCCGTGCGCGTCGCAAATTTTATCGCGTCAAGCGTCGTATGCCCCTGGCGAATCGCATGGACGATTTCAGCCTCACTGACTTTTTCACAGCGACAAACCACGTGGCCGTACGCCGGATTTTCCGCGATTAAGGCATCCAATTCGGCCAGGTCTAATTGGCGTATTTTTTTCTCTCGCGGACGATAGGGATCGTAGTCCGGATTTTCGACGAGTTGCACACCGGCCTTTAACAGAATATCCTTAACCATCTCAGCTATGGCCGGAGCAGCCGTCAACCCTGGCGATTGGATGCCGGCGACCTGGATCAGGGCCGGAACTTTCTGGCTGCGGGCAATATAGAAATCATCACCGTTAATGGTTGGACGCAGGCCCACAAACTGCGTGATGATATCTTTGAGTTGAATACCGACGACCATCTGGTGTACCTGGTCCAGAATCTGCTCCATCCCGGCGGTCGTGGTTGCTCGATCTTCTTTATTGTCGATTTCTCTGGCTGTCGGTCCTATCATGAGCGTGCCTTCTACGGTCGGAATGACTAAAATTCCTTTCGAATTTTTAGTGGGCGTCGGAAAGATGACGGATTTTACAACGCCGCCGACGCGCTTATCTAAAAGCAATTCTTCCCCCTTTCTGGGGATAATCGTAAACTCTTCGGCCCCTGCCAGGCGGCTGACTTCATCCGCATACAGACCGGCGGCATTTACAACAAAACGAGCCGTAAATTTTTTCGAATCGCTTATGACGCATAGACCGCTGCCATCAGGTTCAATGGCTTCGACTTTGGTGTTGGTGTACAAGTCCAACCCATTTTTTTGCGCATTTTCCACAATAGCAAAGATCATTTCATACGGCTCGACAATTCCACCAGTAGGAGCATAGATGGCTTCACGAACATCCGGCGTCAGATTTGGCTCCATTTCTAAGGCACGTTCGCCAGAGAGCAACTGTAAATAAGGCACATGATTTTTCACGCCCTGGGAATAGAACGCCTCTATCTGCTGTATCTGCTCATCATTCATGGCGATCATGAGAATGCCGCTGCGCCGAAACGGAAAATTGAGTTCCTGAGAGTATTGTTCGTAAAGTAGATTTCCGCGCACGCACAATTTGCCTTTCAGCGATCCCGATTTTTCATGGAACCCGGCATGCACAATTCCGGAATTCGACTTGGATACGCCAAAGGACACATCCGCTTCTTGTTCCAGCAAGGCGATTCGCAGTTGGTAACGGCAAAGCTGCCGGGCAATAGACGAGCCGGTAATCCCTGCGCCGATAATGATCACATCGTACTCCATAGCATCCTCACTTTATGCTTCGGTTTCCCATTGCATCGCTCGTTTTACAGCTTTGTTCCATCCGGCGTATTTTTTTTCACGTTCTTCGGCGGTCATGCCAGGCGTAAATTGGCGATCGATTTTCCAGTGCGCGGCAATACTCTCCTGATCTTGCCAGAAGCCGACGGCTAATCCGGCCAGATAGGCTGCCCCGAGAGCCGTGGTTTCGATAATTTCCGGTCGTTCTACCGGAACTCCCACAATGTCGGACTGGAATTGCATCAGGAAATTATTCGCGCTGGCTCCGCCGTCCACGCGCATCTCTTTGAGTTGGATACTGGAATCTTTCTGCATAACTTCCAGCACGTCGCGCGATTGATAGGCGATTGATTCCAGGGTGGCGCGGATAAGATGTTCTCGGGTAGCTCCGCGTGTCAGTCCCAAAATGGCTCCGCGAGCGTACATATCCCAATAGGGCGCGCCTAAACCGACAAAGGCCGGCACCACATAAACGCCGTTGGAATCACTGACTTTTGAAGCAAAATATTCACTATCTTTCGCATCATGAATGGCTTTGAGGCTGTCGCGCAGCCATTGGACGGCGGCCCCGGCAATAAAAATACTGCCTTCCAGGGCATATTCCACTTTCTCTCCGAGCCCCCAGGCAATCGTGGTTAATAAGCCATTTTGCGACGGTACACGCTTTTTGCCAGTCATCATGAGCATAAAGCAGCCGGTGCCATACGTATTTTTCACCATTCCGGGGATATAACAAGCCTGACCAAATAACGCGGCTTGTTGGTCGCCAGCCGCGCCGGAGATCGGAATCGGCTCGCCAAAAATTGAGACATCGGCCTGGCCATAGACGGCACTTGAGGGTTTTACTGTCGGCAGCATTGAAGCCGGAATGTTTAACTCATCCAAAATTTTTTCATCCCATTTCAAATCTTTAATATTATATAATAAGGTTCGGGAAGCATTCGAATAATCAGTGACATGTACTTTGCCGCGCGTCAGATTCCAGATTAACCAGGTATCAATCGTGCCAAATAACAGATCTCCTTTCTGCGCTTTTTCCCATGCACCCTCCACGTTATCCAGAATCCATTTGACTTTTGTCCCTGAAAAATAGGCGTCAAGCACAAGTCCGGTTGTCTCGCGAAAGTAATCGGCTAACCCTCGATTTTTCAAATCATCACAGATATTCGCTGTCCGGCGGCATTGCCACACAATCGCATTATAGACCGGTTTCCCGGTGTGTTTATCCCATACGACCGTTGTTTCCCGCTGATTGGTTATTCCAATCGCAGCAATTTCTCCGGCTTTGGCTCCGGCGGACTCTAACACTTCTCTGGCAACTCCCATCTGACTGCCCCAGATTTCCATCGCGTCATGTTCCACCCATCCGGCTTTAGGATAAATCTGCGTAAATTCGCGTTGGGTCACTTTGACAATTTTCCCTTCCTGATCAAAAAGGATTGCTCGTGAACTGGTTGTACCCTGATCTAACGCTAAGACATATTTTTTACTCATCTGTTGTTTCCCTCCTGTGACACTACAAGGTTTCCCCATAAGCAAGGATTTCTGCATTCAGTTTCATCATGTCAAGTGAGCAGCCTGCTCATGCCAATTCGTTCTTGCGATATATTCCAGGATGCCAACCCTGTATTATTTTGGCAAGGAAAAAGATTCTGAAGCTGTGATGTCTGACAAAGTGAATCTACAGGTTGTTCCTTTGCCAACTTCGCTTTCAATCCAAATATTGCCGCCGCATTTTTGTACAAATTCTTTACAGAGAAGCAGGCCGAGTCCTGTTCCTTTTTCGCCAGCCGTTCCGAGTTGCCGGTAGACTGCCCCGGGTTGAAACAGGGTCGCAAGCTTTTCGGCGGGAATGCCGATGCCGGTATCCGCGACTACAATTTCGACTCCGTTTTCGATCGGAGTGACTGAAAGTTCAACCGTACCACCGTCCGGTGTAAATTTGATAGCGTTTGAGAGCACATTTCGAACAACCGTGTCAACCATTTTCACATCTGAGACCAGAGCGATCCGTTCTCCGGACGGTTGATTGATAGATAACTGCTTTTGCTGAACCTGGGGATTGAACAAGGCAAGGTTCCTGGCAAAAATGAGTTGTAGATCAATTGGTTGAGGGTGTATCTCGATCAAGCCTTGCTGAATTTTCGTCCAGCTCAGAAGATTTTGAAGCAATGCATGATAATTCTCGACGGAAGCCTGAAGTTGATCAACGGTAGATTCAATTTTATCATAACGTTTGTGATAGGCATCGTGTTTAATCAGTTCTGCCAGGGTAAAAATTCCGGCAAAGGGGCTTTGTAAATCATGCGAAATTATGGAGAGAAACTGATCTTTACTGGCATTTAACTCACGTAATTGTTCGCGCTGTTCTCTGATGATCGCATTCTGGTCCTGAAGCTGTTGATACTGCTTACGGATCAACAGATGAGCATTTACCCGCGCCAGAACTTCTTCAGCATGAAACGGTTTGGTGACATAATCCACCCCCCAACTTCAAACCCTTTCATTTTATGAGCTTTATCAGTGAGGGCCGTCATAAAGATGACAGGAATTTCCCGGGTATCCTGGTGGCTTTTTAAGCGGCGACAGGTTTCAAATCCGTTCATTCCGGGCATCATGACATCGAGGAGTATAATGTCTGGCTGACACAGAGACGTAATTTTAAGCGTTTCTTCGCCGCTTTGAGCTATGGTAATCTCAAATCCATACGTCTTAAAAACTTCGATGAGCACCTGAAGATTTTCAGGCATATCGTCAACCAGCAAGATATGATTTTTTTCATGATTTGTCATTGTTTTCACGCTGTTGTTGTAAATGTTTATCGGACCACACTCTGGTTTGTTATCAAATCCAGGTCGAAAGTTCCCGATCGTAATCAGAAAAATTCGTACACTTCACGATGTTTTGAACAATCATGCAGGGTTAATGTCTCTTACACAACAAAAGCAGCATATCGCGTAATTGTTGTTCGTCGCTCGCCAACAGCCATTTTTTTTGAAAATCCTCTTCTTGTACAATGCGCGCGATTGCTGCCAGGGTTTTTAAGTGCCGGTCGCGCTCGTCCTTTGTCCCAAGCAGAGCAAATATCGCTTTTACTTGCTGGTGCGTCTGGGAAAAATACACTCCATGCTGGCAGCGCGCCACGAATAGGTGAAAAATCTGTTCTCCCTCCACGACAATATGCGGAATCGCGACAAACGGCGTGATCGCGGTGCTACTGTCTTGTTCTCGTTCCAGTAAAAGGGTCTGGATGTTTTCTTCCGCCATGCCAGTTTTTTGTGCCAGATGAACGGCAATCATGCGAAACACCTCTTCCGCCTCAACGGCGCCTAATATATCAACAACCGGAGACACCCTCAATAGTTGCACAAAAGGATCTTCGGACGCTTCATCGAGTTGATACAAAATTTCTCGCAATTCCGAATCAAATGAGGAAGATGTCAGTTCTTTATCTACAATCCGAGTAATCAGGTGTAGTAACACATATTCCTGTTCAGCCTTTTTGCGTCCATAAACGGCATAAAGAAACAACCCGATAATAATTAAACCAATACTCAGTTCTACAAAGGGATCTCCCATCTGACTGATCAACAGGGCGCCCAGGGCAAATCCGCCAATTTGCAACCAGGGATAGAGAGGCGCGCGAAATGAAGGCTGATATTCTGTAATTTGACTCTCTCGTAAAATGATAATCACAAAACATGAGAGAATATGAGATGTCAGGGCCACCGTTGAAGCGATTTTCACGAACGTGGGTAGTGGAAATGTGAAAGAAGCGAGGATTAACATCCCGGTCAGGAATAAAGAAATGAGAGGAGTACGCAAATGCCCCGGCGTGATACTGAACATACGCGGCAGCAAATTGTCACGACTTAACGCTGCCGGGTAACGGGAAGCGGACATTATGCCGAAAGCAGCGGACATCACTAACGCAAACAGGCTAAAGGCCGTGCAAACCACCATCCCCGGATTGCCGGCAATGATTGTCGCAGTATCAGCAAGAGGCGTCAAAGATTGCTGGAGTTGTTCAGGTTCTACGATCCCTACGGTCACATACACTAACAGAGTATAAGCGACCGTCATGAGAAGAACGGCAGCAATCATTCCGAACGCCAATTGCTTTCTGGGATACTCGACTTTTTCAGCGATACTGGTTACATTCAACAGTCCGCTGAATGAAATAAACACCAATCCGGCGGTTGCTAAGATCGTTCGGGGGTCCTGCGCAATCAGGGTGGTAAAATGTTCGGGAACAATATATGGCCTTCCCAAAATCACGTACAATGCGACGAAGATCAGGAGGCCGCTCATTACTTCTATTTGAAGGTGAATCATGTTTGAGGTCGCTAAGACATTCACCAGAAGTAACAGCAAGCATAGTGCGGCGGCAATGAAGATCAATGGGAATCCGGTTAATGGCTGCAAGATGACGGAGATGCCCAAAATAGCAAATGCACTTTTTAAGGTGATGGCCGTCCAATTTACGATTCCGGCCATTGTGCCGAGCAACGGACCTAAACTATGAGTGATGAAATAATATTCTCCACTGGGTTTTCTCCCATTTTCAGGGACCGACGTACACAATTCCGCAATATTGCACACGTTGATGAGCGCAATCAGGCCTGCCAACAAGTATGCAAGATATACTGCAGGGCCAGCCGCAGCAAAAGCCATGCCCGGCAGAATAAAGATGCCGGAACTCAGGGTTGCGCTCATCGCCAGACTTAAAACGTCGAGAAATGTCAACGGTTTGGGGGCTTTCATGATTCCTCATAAAAAGTTGAAAGATTATTGAACGCTCAATGCTCACGTACAAAGATTTAATCGCCAGAGCAGAAGAATTGTCAATAAAAATGACAATCATTACATTGTTAATCTGATTTTTATTGATAATATTCCAGTGATGCGTTGTTCTTGCAAAAAGTAATTTTTCTTGACACAAATTAAACTTTCCCCATAGCGTTTTTATGCAAGTGAGTATAAAGAAATTTTTGTCAATGTTGACTATCTGAGAAACCGGGTTTTTTGAAAAAACCCGGTTTCTGATGGACAAAAAAATATTTATGATCACTTATAGGAAATATCGGTTTTCTTGCTGAGTTCCTTTCTCATAAGCCAGGATTCAGAATATGAATGCGCATACTCATCTGCTTGAATTGCACGATGTACACACCTATTTTTACACCTTTGACGGGGTGGCAAAAGCTGTTGATGGCGTCTCCTTTTATCTTGATCGAGGTGAGGTGCTCGGTATTGTTGGGGAATCGGGGTGTGGCAAGAGCGTAATGGCGCAATCAATTATGAAATTGATTCCCCAGCCTCCCGGAAAAATCGTGCAAGGCGAAATCCTGTTTGACGGTCAGAATCTGGTGAACTTTTCCTTGCAGCAGATGCGCAGGATCCGCGGCAACCGGATTGCGATGATTTTTCAGGAACCGATGACGTCACTCAATCCGGTGTATACCATTGGCGATCAGATCGCGGAAATGATCGCTTTGCACCAAAAAGTGGGCAAACGGGAAAGTTGGAATCGCGCGATTGAGATGCTCAAGAAAGTTCAGATACCGGTTCCGGAAAAACGGATCTCCGAATATCCGCACCAATTATCCGGCGGTATGCGCCAGCGAGCGATGATTGCCATGGCCATGTCGTGCAACCCGGAGATCCTGATTGCCGATGAACCCACCACTGCTCTTGACGTCACCGTCCAGGCGCAGATCCTGGAACTTATGCTGCAACTCAGAGAGGACTTTGAGGCTGCTATTATGATGATCACCCATGACCTTGGTGTAATTGCCGAAATGGCCAGCCGTGTCGTGGTAATGTACGCCGGGAACGTGGTCGAACATGCGCATACGATTCCACTGTTTCAGGAGCCGAAACATCCCTATACCGAAGGCTTATTACAATCCATTCCTCAGCTTGGAGATCGCTCTGAACGCGGACGAGAACGGCTGGACGAGATCAAGGGTACGGTGCCGAGCCTGTATAATTTACCGGCCGGATGCCGTTTTGCGCCGCGTTGTAAATACAGAATGAAAATATGCGAGCAACAGATGCCGGAACTACAAGACCTTGGGAACAACCATCATGTCCGATGTTGGAAATATGAGTAAAGTTCTAAGGGACTAGAGGGACTAAAGGGACTAAAGTTTGAAGAGGATTTTCAACTTTAGCCGCTTATAAACCTTAGCTCACTGTTTTTTGGAAACGCTGCTGAACGTTGAACATCTTAAAGTCCACTTTCCCATTAAAAAAGGGGTTTTTTCGCATATCGTCGGCTATGTGTATGCGGTTGATGACGTTTCTCTTTCACTGAAAAAGGGAGAGACTCTGGGATTAGTCGGGGAAAGCGGCTGCGGCAAGACCACGACCGGACTTTCGATTTTACGTCTGATTGAGCCGACCGACGGGATTGTGACCTATAAAGGCCGGAATATTACCGGAATGAATGCGTCGCAATTGCGCGAATTACGCAAAGAGATGCAGATCATTTTTCAAGACCCGTATTCATCGCTGAATCCGCGCATGACGATTGAACAAATTTTAGGCGATCCAATGGATATTCACGGCTTATATCCAGGAAAACAGCGCAAAGATCGCATCGCCTATTTATTGGAAACGGTGGGGCTAACCTCGGAACATGCGCGCCGCTATCCGCATGAATTCAGCGGCGGACAGCGGCAGCGCATTGGAATCGCTCGCGCGTTGGCTCTTGACCCGGCCCTAATTATTGGCGATGAGCCGGTTTCAGCCCTGGATGTCTCGATTCAGGCGCAAATTATTAATCTGCTTGTTGATCTGCAAAAGGAATTTCAGCTTTCATACATCATTGTGGCGCATGATTTGGCGGTGATCGAGTTTATCTGCGATCGTATTGCCGTGATGTATCTGGGCAAAATTGTTGAAACCGGCGCTTACACCGAAATTTACAAGACTCCTCAACATCCTTATACTCAGGCCCTGTTATCAGCGATTCCGGTAGCTGATCCGACTCGCAAAAAAGATCGAATCGTCCTACAAGGCGATGTGCCCAGTCCGATTAATCCACCGCCAGGTTGTCATTTTCATCTGCGCTGCCAAAAACGATTTGCGCCATGCGATCAGGAGCTGCCGCCATTGAAAGACCTGGGGAACGGACACCTGGTGCGGTGTCATTTATATACGTAAGAGATGCGAATAACTACAGGAATGAGGAGCTTTCGAAAGGGGGGATGTTTATTCTTGCAGAATCGTAAAGAGTTGTCTGTTTCGAACTGGAGAGAATGCTGAAAATCAGGCTCGTAGCAGCCGCTTTAGCTTGCCTGAGCAGACAGGCGGCATTATGAAACGCTGAAGCGTTTACTACAAACATGGATTTACAAGGAGGTCATACCATGAGAAAGTTATTATCTGTTGCGTTAATCGCTGTTATGCTGTGCGCCTGGAGTGACGCGGCGCTGGCCCAGTCATTGATCGTTGCGCTTGATACTCCCCCGCGAACCATGAACCCGCACGGTTCTGACGCGGATGCCAACCTTTCAAGAATGGCGAATATTTTCGACGGTCTTTTACAACGCCAGGGACCTGATGGTGAATTGGTTCCGGCCTTAGCCGAGCGGTGGGAACACCCGGATACCTTAACCTGGAAATTTTATCTGCGCCAGGGCGTCAAATTCCACAACGGCAACCCGTTTACAGCCGAAGATGTCAAGTTTTCATTTGAACGCCTGAGCGACCCGGAAGTCTCTGAATTTATCAACTCCGGTAAAACCATCGAATCAATTGATATTATCGACGATTATACGGTGGTCATAAAAACCAAAAACAATATTCCCTGGTTTGCCAACAATATGCACCAGATTTTTATTATGGATAAGGAATCGACCGAAAATCGCGACCCTGGTGAAGTTGGCTTACAACCGATTGGCACTGGCGCCTACAAATTTGTGGAATGGGTGAAAGGTTCGTATCTGAAACTCGAAGCGAATGAAGATTATTGGGAAGGCGCGCCGCAGGTAAAACAGATCGAAGAACGCCCGATTACCGAAGCCTCAACGCGTTTTGCCTCGCTGGTGTCAGGGCAGGTGGATATTGTCTGTGGCGTACCGGTCGAATTATATGAAAAAGTCGTGGGCAATCCCAAACTCCAGGTGCTTGAACGGCCGGCGCGACGAGCGATCTTCCTGGCGATTAACAACAAGCCGGATAGTCCGACCGCTGATGTGCGCGTGCGCCAGGCCATGTATATGGCAATTAACGAGGATGAAATCATTGAAAAGGTTATGCACGGTCATGCTACGCCGGCAGCGCAGATTCCCGACCCGCCGACCATCGGCTACAATGCTGATATTCAACGTCTGCCATACAATCTGGAAAAAGCGAAAGAGCTGATGAAAGAAGCCGGCTATGAAAACGGCTTTAATATTAAGCTTTCCGGCCCGAATGACCGCTATGTGAATGACGCCAAAATCGCGGAAGCGGTCGCCAAATATCTGGCCAAGATCGGCATTAACGCGGAATTAGATGTGAAACCGAAATCCATTTTCTTCGTGGAAGTGGATGAAGGCCACCTCGATTTCTATCTGATTGGCTGGTTTGACGGCACCTTTGATATGGGGCGCACCTTCTTCACGCTGATTCATTCACGCGAAGACGAATATGGCTATGGCAGCTTAAATGGGACGAGCTACAGTGAGCCTGAGATTGATAAACTGCTCGAATCAACTACAGATATCGTTGATCCGGCCGAGCGCGAAAAAGTACTGCAGCAGTTGAATGCGCTGGCTATCGAGAAAGTGGCTTACATCCCGCTGCATTATCAACAGGATTTGTATGCTATCCAAAAAGAGCGCGGGATCGAGTTCACCCCTCGTCCGGATCAATGGATGGTGTATAAAGAGATGAAAAAACAGTAACGCTGTCACCGGAGAAACCGGGTTTTTTCAAAAAACCCGGTTTCTGGGATTTTGAGTATGTTTACCTATACTATTCGCAGGCTTCTTCAAGGCATTGTGGTTCTCCTGGCGGTGTCGTTCATCTGTTTTTTTATTTTTCGTTATATGGGCGATCCGGTGCTGACGCTGGCCGGACGCTATGCAACCCAGGAAGAACAGGAGATGGTGCGCAAAACCTTTGGACTTGACCGGCCCTTTTATGTGCAATACCTGAACTTTCTGTGGAATGCGCTGCATGGCAATTTCGGGAAATCTTACGTCAGCCGGGTTCCGGCTTTAGGTCTGATCGTTGAACGTTTTCCGGCTACCTTTGAACTGGCGATCTTTGCCATGTGTTTTTCCTTTGTCATGGGCTTAGGTCTGGGGGTCATTGTCTCATTGAGACCATATATTTTACGAAATCGGGTGATTATGGCAGGATCCCTGGGTGGGATTTCGATGCCGACGTTTCTGACCGGAATTTTGCTGATCATGATTTTTTCCGTGTACCTGGGAATTTTGCCCTCATTCGGACGCGGAGACACGGTGATGATCGGTTCCTGGCGCAGCGGTTTGTTGACCTGGAGCGGTCTTCAGCATATCATCCTGCCTGGTCTGACGTTAGCGATGTATCAACTGGCTGTGCTCTTACGCTTAACTCGCGCCGGAATGCGCGAGGTATTAACGCAGGAATATATCAAAACCGCCTGGTCAAAGGGACTCTCCCCGGCAAAAGTGATTTTGAAACATGCGCTGCGCAATGTAATGATCCCGGTCGTAACCGTCGCCGGCCTGCAATTCGGCGAGTTGATCGCCTTTTCGATTGTCACTGAAACCATCTTCCAATGGCCGGGTATGGGGAATTTATTGTTGACCTCGATTTACGAATCGGATCAACCGGTCGTTGTCACCTACATCATGTTAGCAGCCTTTATTATTATCACGATCAACATCAGCGTGGACATCCTCTACGCCTTGTTAAATCCGAAAATTAGTTATGACTGAGCGCCGTATTCAATCGAGAATTCTCTATGACTTTTTCCACGATCCTCCGGCGATTATCGGAATCTTCATTGTCGCTGTGTTTATCCTGCTAGCGGTCTCTGCGCCCTGGATTGCGCCGCAAAATCCCTATGACCTCGAAACCTTGAGCCTCGAATATTTTCTAACTCCCCCCATCTGGATGGAAGGCGGAACCGCACCCTTTGTGTTTGGTACTGACGACCAGGGACGCGATATTTTAAGCACGATTCTCTATGGCTGTCGAACGTCGCTCATTGTGGGCTTTGGTGTGGTGATTATTGCCGGAACATTCGGAGTGACAATGGGGGTCTTAGCTGGTTATTACGGAGGTGTGCTCGATGCGATCATTATGCGCCTGGCGGATACCTTTTTTTCTTTTTCCACCACCCTTATGGCCTTTCTGCTGCTCGGTCTGTTGAAACAACGCGGGGTCCTCACCGTCATTCTCGCCATCTGCATTGCTGATTGGGTGCGCTATGCCCGTACCATGCGCGGCAGCGTCCTGGAAGTCAAACAAGAAGCTTACATTATGGCAGCCAAAGCGACCGGCGCCAAAGATTTCCGCTTACTCCTGAAACATCTGGTCCCGAACGCGCTCCCACCGATTTTTGTGGTGGTCGCCGTTGATTTAGCGGTCGTAATTATGCTGGAAGCCACCCTGAGCTTTTTGGGGGTGGGCGTGCCGCTAACGCGACCATCCCTGGGCATGATGATTTCGATTGGCAAAAATTATATTTACGCTGGTATGTGGTGGATGGTCGTCTTTCCGGCAGCGACCTTGATTCTGCTGGTCGTCGGTATTAATCTGTTCGCCGATTGGCTGCGCGAAGAATTAAATCCCAAAATCGAACGACACGAGTGAGAAATTGATAACAGTTATGTCCGTAGTGACGTCTTTAGCCGTTTTTCGCCGCTAATGAACATTAAAAATTTAATTCGGTTACGTTCTTTGCCCTGAAAGGGCGCCGGGTTACAGCCAGAGGTTTGAACCTCTGGGATGGGGGACATCCCCCTTTCCTCGCCCTGAAGGGGCGATGGGCAGTCCGCCGCCCTTTCAGGGCAAAGAGCATGACCGAATTATTTTCTTCATCTTTATAAGCGGCAGCTACGAACGGTACGAGAGAAGTTTATGAAATTTACGATACATGCTGAATCACAAGGCAGCCGGGCGCGGGCCGTGGATTTTCAAACCAGCCGCAATACGCTGCATACGCCCTGTTTTATGCCGGTCGGCACGCACGGCGCGGTCAATGGCATCACACCCCAAATTTTACTCGATATGGGCGCGGAAATTCTGGTCAGCAACGCGTTCCGTCTGTCCGAAAAGCCTGGGAAAGCGATTCTCTCGAAATTTGAGAACCTGCATGAATTCATGGCCTGGCCCTATACTATTCTCACTGATAGCGGCGGATTCCAGTCACGCCTGCGAGAACATGCCATCAATGAAAAGGGCATTCAGTTTTACGATGACAAAGCGCATGAGGTTTGGACTCCGGAAGATGCAATTGAGATGCAAATCGTGCTTGGCTCGGATTTTGTGATGCCCCTCGATATTTGTGCAGACCTGCCGACAACCTATCCGATTGCGCGAGAAGCCATGGAGCGCACTTTGCGTTGGGCGGCACGATGTAAAAAAGCGTTTAACGCGCGGTCGGGACAAATTCTGTTTGGCATCGTCCAGGGCGCGGTATATCCGGATTTGCGCCAGCAATGTATTGACGCGCTCGAAGAGATCGGGTTTCCGGCGTATGCGATTGGCGGCCTGAATGTCGGCGAAACGCCGCAGGAATATCTTGCGACCTTAATGGCGACGACCGCATTACTGCCGCGTGAGAAACTGCGTTACATTATGGGGGTAGGACGCCCTGAAGCCATGCTCGAAGCGGTAAACGCCGGAGTAGATATTATGGACAGTATTATTCCCACCAAATACGCCCGTGAAAAAACCCTGTTTACCAATCGCGGGACGATCAATCTGGGCAAGAATCGCAAATATCGCAAAGATAAATACCCGATCGACCCGAATTGCGACTGTTATACCTGTCGGCATGTCAGCCGCGCGTATCTGTATCACCTGTATCACACGACCACTACCAGTGCGCACGTCTATGCCGCGATCCACAACATCCATTTTTGCGTGCGCCTGCTTCAGGACGCCCGCAAAGCGATTGTAGACAACCGCTTTGAACGCTTCTACGCCGAATTTATGAAAAATTATACGAGCGGCGATTAATACAAAAAAACCGAGTTTTTTCAAAAAACTCGGTTTTTACCAGAATTAAAATATGATGATTCAGGTCTATTACGATGACTGGCCGGAATATGAATTGCTCGATTCCGGCCATCGCAAGAAATTAGAACGGTTTGGGAACTCTCGCGTCATCCGCGAGGAAACCAAAGCCTGGTGGCAGCCGGAATTGCCGCAACAGGAGTGGCAGAAGGCGATTGCCTCGCATCGCGGCGAAGATCCGGGAAAATGGGAGTTTCACCGTACCGTTCCGCAGGAATGGCGGCTGCATTTCGAACAGTTAACGCTGGAAGCGCGATTTACCGCAACTTCAAAGCATGTGGGCGTGTTTCCCGAACAGACAGCCCATTGGCGCTGGATTGCCGATCAGATTCGCAGAGCGGGACGCCCGGAAATCCGCGTACTGAATCTGTTTGCCTATACCGGCGTCGCCACGCTGATCGCTGCGGCGCATGGCGCAGCCGTGACGCATGTGGATTCCGCCAAAGGAGTTGTCGCCTGGGGGCGTCACAATCAGCAGCTTTCCGGTTTGGACGGCCGTCCCATCCGTTGGATTGTAGATGACGCCGCGAAATTCGTACAGCGCGAAGTGCGCCGTCAACGCCAATACGATGCGATTTTGCTGGACCCACCCTCCTTTGGCCGCGGACCCAAACGGGAACTCTGGAAAATCGAGCAGCATTTGACCGAACTGTTAGCAGATTGTCGCCAACTGCTCAGCCCTGAGCCGTTGTTTGTGCTGCTCACCATGTATTCCCTCGATCAATCCTCACTGCTGATCGCCAATCTGCTTCGAGACATGCTGCATGGCTATGGCGGCGTCATAGAAATCGGTGAACTCGCTCTGAAACCTGCGTCTTCACAGAAAGCGCTCTCCATGTCCATTTTCGGACGCTGGTCGCCACGGTAAACTCTTGTTCGCTTTGCCTAACGGGAATATTGATCAATGATTTTCTGAATCGATCCGCTTTCGTATGCCTTTTTCAGTTCTTCGTTAAACGCTTGCAGAAAATGGCTCATTCCCATCTCTTTAGAAAATCCCAGGTAATTCGGATCGCGTTTGAAGGGCATGGGCAGCACAACAAATTCATCTTTGCGCTGAAGCAGTTCTTGATCCTGCCTTAACGTATAATGAAGCGCGGCTTCTCCCGGATTGATAAAGGCGCAGTCCATGCGCTTTGCCAGCAGTTTTTTCAGACGCATCACCGGGCCGTTGTCTTCTTCGGTTTTAAATAACCCGGCCTGCCTGGCGTTTTCATACTCTTCTCCGAAACTGCCTCCTCTGCCAATACCAATTGTTTTTCCTTTCAAATCCTCGATCCGTTCAAAAGAAAATTCCTGGCCTTTCAGTACCACAATCGCCACTTCGTCATAATACACCGGCTCGGAATAATCGAATGTTTTCAGGCGTTCTGCCGTCATGGATAAGCCGATAATCCCTCCTTTCCCTTCAACCGCATTTTCATAAGCTCTGGCCCAGGGGTATAATTCGATTTTAAAGGTATAATCCGGCATCTGTTGGTCAAGATATTTCGTAATGTCTGTAAGAATCCCTGCTGGCGTCTTGTCTTCCATAGAAATTTTGGGCGGGGAATAATCATTGCCCAAAATCGTAATCTCTTCGCCAAAAACTCCTGTCGTAAGCAAAAGCAGAATCATCGCACACAGACATGCTCTCATAATTATTCTCCTTCTATGTGTTAGTGCTCATATTATGTGATCTCCGGGCTGGAGGAAACCACAGAATCCTTACATACACGAGACTATAAATAAGGGTTCCTGGTTGTCAAGACAAAACCCAGGAAATCCGACGTAATCCGCTAAATTTTTTCACTTGACATCCTGCCCCGAAAAGGACTATGGGACATTCAATGGATCGAAAAGTTTGTTGAAAATTCTGCTGTGAAACGGAGTGGAATTCCCGAAACCATGGTGTTTTAGGGCGAATACGTTTCGGGAATTTCGTGGACCTTCATTCCCGAAACAACCTGAAATGGGAGTTGTAACCTTGTCGAGTTACGCCTCTGGGCTTTTTTACCGCGCAGCGGTTGCAGTAGTGTAGAAAACGTCAGCGTTGAGACTGGTCAGTGATGGCTGGGCGGATTTTGTAGCTCAAATATATAAAGGGCGTATCAATAAAGGCCACGAGTACTTTCAGGAGATAGGTGGACAGAATAATCTGTCCTACGACACTGAGCGGAAAGGTGCCGATAAACGCAATGGAGGCGAAAATCACGCTGTCAATCAGTTGGCTGATCCAGGTCGAGCCGTTATTGCGCAGCCACAGCCATTTGGCCCCCGTGCGCTGCCAGATAAAATGATAGGCCCAGATATCGTGGAACTGCGACACCAGATAGGCAATCATGCTGGCGATGATGATACGGGGGGCAAACACAAAAATCGCTGACATCCCGGTCTGAACAGTGTCATATTCTGAAGGCAGATAGGCCAGAATAAAACGTGAGCCGATCAGGTACATCAGCGAGGCCAAAAAACCGATTTTCACCGCATCTTTGGCGTCTTCGCGCGAAAAATGTTCGCTGAGCAGGTCGGTTGCCAGAAAAATCGAGCCATAGAGCACATTGCCGCCGGTGGCGTCCAGGCCGAACAGCTTCATCTGTTTGGTCACGAAAATATTGGCCAGCACGATACTGGCGGCCACATAAGCCGTCAGATAGTGTTTGCCCAGGCGAAACATGACGAGCGTAAGACATAACATGGTTATTGTTTGTAAAAGAAACAGGATTTCGTTGCTCACAATGATCAAACTCCTTCCGTTGGCAAAAGATGATGATATTTCAGATAGTTGTGTCTGCTGACGTGTTGTTCAACCGGTATATTTTTGTCAATACATGATTAGAAATATATTAGAATCCATCGAAAACAGTTGCATACAACGTGCCCGACACTTCTAAAGTGCCAGGCATATATCCGGATCTCTATGACGATTTCAGATTTATCTGTATTATATGAAGATAATCATCTCCTGGTAGTGCTGAAACCAGCAGGTGTATTAGTACAAGGGGATGTGACCGGCGATGTGTCGTTATTGGCTATCAGTAAACAATGGCTGGCGGAAAAACATCAGAAACCCGGGAATGTGTTTTTAGGACTGGTGCATCGCTTAGACCGGCCGGTCAGCGGAATTGTCGTATTTGCGAAGACTTCGAAAGCTGCGAATCGTTTGTGCGTCCAGTTCCGTGAGCGCACAGTTCAAAAAACCTATCTGGCGGTGGTCGAGGGGCGTCTTGCCTCTGCGTCAGACACGTTGATCCATTATATCCAAAAACGGTCCGGGAACCGGCGTGTTCATATTTTCTCCGATTCGCACGAAAATAGCGATAGAGCTGAATTAAGCTATCAAGTGCTTGAAGAAACGGCAGACAAAAGTCTGATACAGGTACAAATTCATACCGGTCGTCATCATCAAATTCGCGCTCAGTTTTCGGCTATCGGCCATCCTATTTTGGGCGATCATAAATATCGCTCGTCTGTTCAGCTGCCAGGCCGGACTATTGCGCTCTTCGCGTTTCAACTTGGCTTCAGTCACCCGACTCAGCCAAGAGAACTTGTCTTTCAGGCCATGCCGCCTGAAGAATGGCCCTGGACGCTTTTTATCCGTGATAATATTCGGGCGTTGAATGAAGGTAAAACGCCTATTCAGCCGAGGATTGCCGTTTAACTTGAGATAATCGGGCAGTTCTTGAGGAGGAATAACGATGAAACAAAAACATACATTGATCGAACAAGCGGCTCAGACAGGTTTTAAATACGAACAAATTTACCGTGGCTGCGCTCAATGTACGATTGCCGCTGTGCAGGACACACTTGGCCTTAAAAACGATGCTATTTTTAAAGCAGCCAGCGGTTTGGCCGGAGGGTGCGGGGGCACATGTGAGGGAGACTGTGGAGGGTTATCAGGGGGGATCATGATTATGAGCGCATGCTTTGGACGCTCTCGTGCAGGTTTTGGCTCTGATAACGATGAAAAGCAATGTTCCTCTCGTATGGCAAAGGACTTGTACCAAAAATTTGTGGATACCTATGGCTCAGCGATCTGTAAAGAAATTCACGGAAAGATTTTCGGCAGAACCTTTGATTTCTGGAATGCTGAAGAGAAACAAGCCTTTGAAGATGCCGGAGCGCATACTGACAAATGTCCGTCAGTTGTGGCGAACGCCTCCAGATGGACAACGGAACTTATCCTGGAAGAGCTTGAGCAACGCGGCATCGATCTGAAAGATTTTCAAATTGTCACTGGCGAGCAACATGCGTGAGGTGACATTGTAAGCGATCTTGTGCCAGCTTCAATGCTCAGCCTGGTCTCGTCTGCTTCCTCGGGCGGCGGAGACTGACGCTGTTGGCATCTCCTGTCAAGCATATAAAATTTACTTGACAGGGGAAGATGGCGATAATTTTAGCATGATACGATGAAATAATAGGCGTATTCAAAAAATCATATCTCAACACCTTTATGGAGGGCGACTATGCCAGTCAATTTACGCAACAGACATTTTTTAAAGTTGTTGGATTTCACTCCTCAAGAAATTCAATTTTTCCTTGATCTTTCCGCCAGTTTAAAACAAGCCAAATATGCCGGAACTGAGCAACCCAGATTAACGGGGAAAAGCATTGCCTTGATTTTTGAAAAAACCTCGACGCGAACACGTTGCTCGTTTGAAGTGGCGGCCTTTGATCAGGGCGCACACGTGACTTATCTCGGCCCAACCGGAACTCAGATCGGCCATAAGGAAACCATGAAAGATACAGCCAGAGTGTTGGGCAGATTGTATGATGGCATTGAATACCGTGGGTTTGGACAGGCCATCGTGGAAGAATTAGCGCAGTATGCGGGCGTGCCGGTCTGGAATGGATTGACCGACGAATTTCATCCGACCCAGGTGTTAGCCGATTTTTTGACTATGCAGGAACATAGCCATATTCCCTTGAAACAGATCAGTTACGCCTACATGGGCGATGGCCGTAATAATGTTGCCAATTCCTTGTTGGTCGGTGGAGCCAAAATGGGGATGGATTGCCGCATTGTGGCCCCAAAAAGTCTGCATACTGACCCGAAACTGCTCGCAACTGTCATGGAGGTTGCCAAAGAAACTGGTGCGAAGTTGATGGTCACAGATGATATTGATGAAGGCGTAAAAGGCTGCGATTTCTTATATACCGATGTGTGGGTCTCAATGGGCGAACCGGAAAGCGTGTGGGCCGAACGTATCAACTTGCTGCAACCGTATCAGATCAATGCTGCAGCTATGGAAAAAACCGGCAAACCTGATGTGAAATTTTTACACTGCTTACCGGCGTTCCATAATCGTGACACAAAAGTTGGACAAAAGATTTATCAACAATTTGGCTTAGAAGCCATGGAAGTGACGGAAGAGGTCTTTGAATCGTCGGCGTCAATCGTTTTCGATGAGGCCGAAAACCGACTGCATACCATTAAAGCCATTATGGTGGCAACTTTGGGAATGTGAATTTCTATACTAAATACCTACAGATTTGACAAATTTCACAGATTGAATCAGAAGACGTTTTGATAAGCTGAGAAATTTGTCGAATTGTGGTTGGAGAAAACAGATGGTAGAAAAAGTTATTATTATGGGTGCGGCAGGCCGTGATTTTCACAACTTTAACGTGTATTTCAGAGATAACGAGCGTTACAATGTGATCGGATTTACTGCCACGCAAATTCCGGACATTGACGGACGCCAATACCCGGCTGAATTAGCCGGAAAACTCTATCCGCAGGGAGTGCCAATTTATTCTGACGCAAAACTGTTTGATCTGATCAAAGACAATAAGGTGGACCTGGTGGTCTTTTCTTACAGCGACGTCCCTCATGCGGAAGTCATGCACAAAGCATCGATCGCCACTGCTGCCGGGGCCGATTTCATGATTATCGGCGCGCCGTACACCATGTTAAAATCAAGCAAAAAGGTGATTTCGGTCTGTGCTGTACGTACGGGCTGCGGCAAATCGCAAACCAGCCGCAAGGTCATCGAAATTCTGCGTTCTATGGGCAAAAAGGTGGTCGCTGTACGACACCCCATGCCTTATGGAGACCTGACCAAACAGGTGGTGCAACGTTTCGCAAGCTACGAAGATTTCGACAAACATCAGTGTACCATTGAAGAGCGTGAAGAATATGAACCGCATATCCGCATGGGAGTTGTCATTTATGCGGGTGTGGATTATGAAAAAATTTTGAGACAAGCAGAAAAAGAAGCCGATGTGATTATTTGGGACGGCGGGAATAATGACACTTCATTTTACCAGCCGGACCTGCATATCGTCGTATTTGATCCGCACCGTCCCGGGCATGAAACCAGTTATCATCCTGGCGAGACCAACCTCATTTTGGCTGATGTAGCGATTATTAACAAAGTGGATAGCGCAGTGCCGGAAAACGTTGAAAAAGTCAGGAAAGCCATTGAGAAGAATAATCCCAGAGCGCAGATTATTCTGGCAGATTCCGAACTCACGGGCGAGAATACTGATCAAATCAAAGGCAAGCGCGTTCTGGCTGTCGAAGATGGTCCGACCCTGACTCACGGTGAAATGGGCTATGGTGCTGGTGTGATTGCGGCTCGTCGGTTTGGAGCATCTCAAATCGTAGATCCGCGTCCGTATTTGGTGGGAACGCTCAAGGATACTTTTCGCAAATACCCTGGTATTGGCTCATTACTGCCGGCCATGGGCTATAGCCCGCAGCAAATTCAGGATTTGGAAAAGACGATCAATGCTACTGACTGCGATCTGGTTATTTCAGCTACTCCGATCGATCTGACCCGCTTGATCAAGATTAATAAACCATGTATCCAAATCAATTATGAATACAAGGATAACAGCGAACCGACCCTGGAATCCATAATCAGAGAAAAATTCGGGGCATAAGGATAACTCACTCGCGTTACGCACTCCCCCCCTCAATCTCTTCGCAAGCGAGTTGATTTTGCAAAACTCGGTTTTCACCACTTTCGGTGAGAACCGAGTTTTTTGGTGATAAACAAAATTGTGTAACACAAATTAAACAAACGCATATCCCTTGTGTCGAACGACCTGAACAGATAGCTATAGACATTATCCGAAACGTGCAGTTCTGATAATGTTTACTCACAAACATGCTGAAAAATGACGCTCAGCAAATTTACTCTGATTTTTTGCTGCCGTCATCTTGTATAGAGGAGATATGCACTATGAAAAAGCCATTACTGATACTTCTTGTGATATTCCTGGCGACACCGGTGTGGGCACAAACACGCGCGCCTCTGCGTCGCTATAACCAGCTTAACCCTCCATCGCAAGCGACTCAACCCGTGGTAGGAACTCCGGCGATGACAGATTACGCCCAGCGCAATGCCTGGAACGATGAAGGCGAACTGACAAATCCTCGGATTTATCATGGTTTTCTGGCAGCGCCGGTCGTAAAGTTTACAACTGTCAATGATCAATTCGGACTTATCGGAGGCGGACGCTTTGGCTGGATTCTCAATCATAACTATACGATTGGAGTCGGCGGATATGGCCTGTTGAACGATATCGAAGCCAATAAACTCGGTTCCGGAATGACCCCGGATCTCTCGATGAAATATGGCGGACTTGAATTTGAATATGCGTTTGAACCTGCAGAACTCATTCATTTCTCCGTCTATACCCTGGTAGGAATGGGGAATGTCGAATTTGATTACACCAATGTTGATGGCGATGATAATTTCTTTGTGGTAGAACCGGCAGTCAATGTGCTGCTGAATGTGACAGAATTTTTCAAAGTTGGGCTGGGGGTCGGCTATCGTCTGGCAACAGGCGTTGATTTGGAAGGATTGGAAAATGGAGATTTAAGTGGAGTAGTCGCAACGTTGACACTCAAATTCGGAGTGTTCTAAATAAGTGTGGAGGAAAAAACCGGGTTTTTTGAAAAAACCCGGTTTTTTTTGTTTCTTTCCAGATTCAATCTGCATTTTTTTCACAGGAAGTGTTTGACAGATTTTGCGGGTTGATGTGAATGGTAACAAGTAACGTTACGTCAGATGCCGGATAGATGGCATTCAACCTTTTCACGGAGACTCATCATGACAATCACGTTAGAACCATTTACTTCAACAGATATTGACGTCTTACTTTCCTGGATTCCTTCCGCCGCATTTTTACTTCAGTGGGCAGGCTCAACCTACACTTATCCTCTCGATGCGTCCCAAATTTCGCAATATCTTCAGACCGCGCAAGGCGAACAGCCGCCCAACCTCATGTTCAAGGCCGTTGCTCAGGAAAGCGGACGATACGTTGGACATTGCGAACTCATCACTATTGACTGGCGCAATCGCTCCGCTCGTATGAGCCGCATCTTAGTCGGCCCACAGGAATTACGCGGACAGGGACTGGGGGGGCAAATTGTCCGCGCTTTGCTGCAAATCGCATTTGAGACACTCCATCTGCATCGAGTTGATCTGGGGGTGTTTGATTTTAATCAATCCGCAATTGCCTGCTACGAAAGAGTCGGATTACATACAGAAGGCATTATGCGGGAAAGTCATCGGTATGAAAATGAGTATTGGAATTTGTGCATCATGGCGATGTTGGAGCATGAATGGCGTGAAAGGAGTCAAGAGAAACCGGGTTTTTGACAAAACCCCGGTTTCTTCTATGCTTTCCATGGGAGGGATAAAACCTATGCAGATTGAACATGTAGCTATCTGGACCAGAGATCTTGAACGGCTCAAAACGTTTTATGTCACGTATTTTGGAGCGACAGCCGGCGAAAAATATGTCAATTCCGAAAAAGAATTCGAATCCTACTTTCTCACGTTCGATTCGGGCGCCCGACTTGAATTGATGCACATGTCCGGAATCCTTGAAATTCAAAGAGCAGGAGCAGAAGCTCAATTTTACGGATATACGCATCTGGCCTTTTCAGTAGGTTCACCAAAAAAAGTTGATGAACTCACCACGCAGTTTCAAAAAGATGGCTACCAGGTGATTAGCGGACCGCGGCATACTGGCGACGGGTATTACGAAAGCTGTGTGCTTGACCCTGATGGCAACCGAGTTGAAATTACGACGTAAGGAGCTGAACAACGATGAAATCAGGGATTGACACGTTACTTGACAGCCGGGAAAGGCGAAAACCGTTAGAAGGTCGGCGGGCGGCGTTACTGGGGCATCCGGCCTCAGTAACGAAAAATTGCCGCCATACGCTTGACGTCTTAATGGAATGTCCGGAAATTCGAGTGGTTTCGGCCTTTGGCCCCCAGCACGGCATGCGTGGAGATAAACAGGATAATATGATCGAATCTGATGATTATGTTGATCCACGCCATAAAATCCCGGTGTTCAGCCTGTACGGCGAAGTCAGATACCCGACCGATGATATGATGGCGACGTTCGATGTGTTGCTTATTGATCTTCAGGATATTGGCACGCGTATTTATACCTATGTCACAACCCTGGCTTATATGCTCGAAGCCTGCGCCCGGCATCAGAAAAGTCTCTGGGTTCTTGACCGTCCGAATCCGGCAGGACGGCCGATTGAAGGTACGATTTTAGAGCAAGGGTGGGAAAGTTTTATCGGGATCGGCCCCTTAATTATGCGACACGGCATGACACTCGCCGAACTGGCGCGCTGGTTCGCTGAGACAGAACACCTCGATCTTGATATAACGATTGTTCCGATGACCGATTATCAACCAGATGCCGCCCCCGGATATGGCTGGCCCCTGCACGAAATACCCTGGGTGAATCCGAGTCCGAATGCCTCAAGCCTCAATATGGCGCGTTGTTTTCCGGGTACGGTGCTTTTTGAAGGCACCACGCTTTCGGAAGGACGCGGAACCACAACGTCGCTGGAAGTCATTGGCGCGCCGGCTCTTGATTTTGATGCTATCCTCAAACGCATGGAACGCCTGCAACCGCAATGGTTCGCCGGCTGTTTCATTCGCCGCTGCACATTTGAGCCGACCTTTCAGAAACATGCGGGCAAATTGTGCGCCGGTATCCAGATTCACACCGATCATCACGCCTACCATCACGAACAATTCCGACCCTATCGCCTGGCTGCCCTGATATTAAAATCAATCCGCCTGGAATATCCTGACTATCCCATCTGGCACACCCTCCCTTACGAATATGAAACCGAAAAATTAGCGATTGATCTGTTAAGCGGCGGAACCTTTTTGCGTGAATGGGTTGATGACCCCAATTCAACACCGTCCGATTTCGACGCCCGCCTGCGCAAGGACGAACAAGCCTGGGAACAAATTCGACGACCCTTTTTACTATATTAACTCAGGTAACTCTACTACATGCCCAAATAATGTCGACAAGCGTAAATGATAGAAGCAACGGAATGCGAACGTTAGTTTACAACAAGCGGCGTCAAGCAGAAGAATGAAGGGGTGTATGTGCAAAAATAACCGGATCATTAAACCTATGCAAGCGGCTGATTTAGATGCAGTGCTGGAAATTCAGGCACAGGCGTACCAACCATATTTTCACGAGGCGCGAGCATGTTTTGCTGAAAAATTGCGCCTGTATCCGCAAGGATGCTGGGTCGCATGGCTTAATACGCGGCCGGCCGCGTATCTGATTTCACATCCCTGGTCGCAAGACCAGATCGTCGCCCTGCATGCGTCTTTACAACAATTGCCACAAAAACCGGATTGCTATTATATTCATGATTTGTCAGTCTCGCCCGATTTCCACGGGCAGGATCTTGGCCGAATCATGGCGGAAAAAGCTACAGAATGTGCCTTGAAGATCGGGTTAAAAACGATCGTGCTAGTCGCAGTACAAAGCTCGCAGCCCTTTTGGAACAAATTCGGATTTCAACCCTTGGAATCACCTTCAATGGCAATTCAAAAGATGCTCGACTCTTATCAGGACGCTTGTCTGATGAAGGCCGGAGTCGTTGATGTCAGCAAAATTGCCTCATGTACGGGATGAAAATTAGCCAGACATCCCTGCCCGGAGAATGGGCAAGAAGAGTGGATAGAGATGTCCGGAGTATGAATATTTTCAAAGGAGTTGACATGAGCAGGCTGCTCACCTGGTATGATGAAACTGGGATGCAGAAATCCTTGCTTATGGGCAATCCTAGGAGCTTCATAGGAGAATGGTATGATCGGCGGCTATCTCTTTCAGCAGGAACAACTGAAACTTGTCAAGCGTTTACATGAATTGTTAGGAGAAACGTATCAACAGATTCCCTGCGGAAATATGGGATTTCTGTTTCACGATACCCCCTATGCGGATTTTCCGACGACATCCTTTATATCGGATCGCCTGACCATCTTAACTCAGGATATGCTGGTGATCAACCATACCAATGAGGAGTATCGCTTACTCGATGGGCAGAAGGAACTTCCTGACTTGTTTTTACGCAAAGGTACAGAGGTTTTTCATGAGATTGTCTCTGATTTCCGCATGATCGTCCTTGATCAGAAACAAGCAGACACTGCGTTGTACCTGGTCTCTCATCGCGCTGGTAACGGTCGCTTGTATTATAGCCAAATAGAGGCAGGAATACTCTTTTGTTCTGATCTGCGGTTTCTGCTCAAGATTGTGCCGCTTGTCGCTAATGATGCTGCGATTTACGCTATGCTCAAATATTGCGCAATTCCCGAACCAATGACGATCAGTCGCAATATTTCAGTCGTGCCCCCGGCGCATTATCTGCGGTATAATCTCAAAAAAGGCACAGCGCAAATCCAGGTCTATTATCAATTTGAATTTCCCTGCGATCAACAACAACATAAGACTGATGAGTTCGACGCTCTTTTGCAGCCGCTCAAACAGAGTTTACGCAAATCAGCCCGCTTTTTACAGCGCTATCATCCTGCAATTTTGATCAGCGGCGGCATTGATTCCAGTTTATATGCCTCCTATCTGCATGAATTCAAGAATGGCGAACGTCTGCACGGCATTAACTGCGCGTTTGGTGAGGATGATCCTGAATTCCCGTATGCCCAAAGGATGGCAGAAAAAGTCAAGGCTCACTTTCACGTCGGTAAAATGGAGCAAAAAGACGCGCTGTCACTTTTAGAAGATACCGTGACGCTTACCGGACATCCCTTTGCAGATTTTTCGAGTCTGCCGATTGTGTTTATTCTGAAATTTATGCAGGAACATGT
The DNA here is from genome assembly GCA_040772385.1 of Candidatus Vecturithrix sp. Taxonomy (GTDB): domain Bacteria; phylum Moduliflexota; class Moduliflexia; order Moduliflexales; family Moduliflexaceae; genus Vecturithrix. The sequence continues at coordinate 3,945,162 of JAXGYF010000001.1, forward strand.
CAAAGAGGCCCAGATGTTGATCGAGGGCAATGGGGCTGATGATTGTTTCGGATTTCAGGCATTAGGCGGGCGTTCGAAGATGGAGTGGAAACATCGGTTTCCCGAGATTGCAAAAGAAACACTTGCCGCGCTCTTTCAATATTCGAAAAGCTGGAAATGGCGATCCCATGAAGGATTTCTGGCGCGAATACTGGCCTTAGCAGACGATCACGAGCGTAATTTTTTTAATTATTTTTTGGTGTTTGCACCGACTAATTTTGTGGGATTACATACTCATCGCGAACTAGATCGTGAAGTGTATGAGGTCATGGAACGCGTCTTTTCAGCCTGTGACAAAGATTATCTTTATTCCAGCTATGAAGCCAAAACGACGATCAGACAATTATTACATATCAATAGTCGCAGATGGGCCGCTAAAGCCTTTTCAGTGGGAGAAAACCTGGGGATCCGGGTTCTTTATCCCTATATCTGGCGCGATATTCTCGACATCCAGGGGACCATTCCCTGGCAGGCTAAAATCTATAATGGTGTGGTCAAATGGCCGCTTAAACGTCTTCTCGAAGAATTCATGCCGCAGGAGTTTATTTACCGAGAGAAAAGCGGATTTGTCCCACCTTTTGTGCGCTGGTTGACAAACAGAGATTTTAACCGGATGGTGCGCGACACCCTGCTTGCATCGGATGCAAACCTTCGCCGCCTCGTTCCTCCGCGTATTCTGGCGGAGTTGCTTGACGATGCCCTGAGCGGCAAGAAATTACGATTTCCGATCTTGAATTTCTTATGGGCTGCGTTGTTTACAGAAATGTGGATTCGGAAAAATGCATAAGTTGTTGTACAAAATGTTTTCTCTTATTTTTTCCTTGCCTTTTGTCCGCTGCTTCAAAAGCATGAATTGTTGATACGTGATGAGAGAAATCAATGATAACCAATCTGTTTTGATCTGGAAATAACAAGAGTCATGAAAAATATCAGGACGCCTTTAGTTGCCAATCTTTACAATCCCCATGAACAAAGCCAGCAGCAATTGATTGAAAGTTTTGTCGCCAGACAGGATTTCTTTCAAGATTTGTACCTGACTATCAAAGCCTTCGATCCCGATCAGCCGGGGCAGCATTTTCTGATTGAGGGTCAGCGCGGTATGGGGAAGACCACTCTACTCCTGCGTCTCAATTATGCGATTGAGCAAGATGCTGAACTTCGCCGCTGGCTCATTCCGCTGGCGTTTAAAGAAGAAGCCTACTATGGTATCCGTCACTTATTCCACCTGTGGGAAAATATCATGTGTGCCTTAGAAGAGAAGGAACGTGCGTTTGCCGGCCTATTCGATCAGATCAGCACGGCCTATAATGATCGCGTTGATTATGAACAATTTTGTTATGACCGGCTCAGTGACGCGTTGAAGCAGCAGACGAAACAACTCATCGTGTTTATTGATAATTTTGGCGAGTTGATCCAAAATTTTTCCTTTCTGGAGCGTCAGCGGTTGTATGAAATTTTGCGACAGGATGCCTCTCTTCGAATTGTTGCAGCTTCCGCTGTCGCCCTGGAAGCCTTTATTCAGGAAGGGAACGGATTGGGCGCACTCTTGCAGCGGCGCAGATTAGAAGCCCTGACAAAAGAAGAAACGTACGCATTATTGCTTAAACTCGCAGAAGCCAATCAACAAGAGGGTCAGCTTTCACGCATGATCGAAAAACAGCCCGGAAGGGTGGAAAGTCTGCGATTATTGACCGGCGGAGTTATTCGGACGATTGTGCTGTTATTTGAAATTTTTTCCGAACAAGAAGAAAGCAACACACTTGCCGACCTGGACACTGTCTTGGATCGAGTGACACCTTTGTACAAAAGCCGTATGGACGATCTTGCTCCGCTCCAACGTGAAATTGTCCACACAATTGCATTGAATTGGGAGGCTATGTCCGTTGATGAGATTGCCAGTAAAACCCGTTTGACTACGCTGGAAGTCACCAAGACGTTGACCGAATTGGAGCAAGTGTTTTTGATTGCAAAAGTGGCGTCTGATGCCTCTCAACCGCTGTATTGTTTAACAGAACGGTTTTTTAACATCTGGTATTTGATGCGGCTTTCCAGCGGCGGCGGTCAGGTGCGCGTCAAATGGCTGCTGCATTTCCTGGAAAATTGGTATAACAAAACGGAATTGCGGGAACATGCCAGATTACACGCGCAGGCGCTTACGCGAGGGCGGTATCAGCCCCGCTCTGCGTATTATCTGACTGAAGCCCTTGCACAGACCGGACAGTTGGATCAGGACACCGAACACCAGATGCTGCTGGCGACCAAAAAATTACTTCAGGAAACCGACGTACACCTGGCCCAGGAATTATCCGCCTCGGATAAAGAACTCTTTCAACAGGGCGAAGCCTGTTACCAGCAAGAACAGTACGATCAGGCGATTCCGCACTTTCTGAAGTTGAAAAGCAAACATGAGCATATCTATTTTCGGATCGGGTATGCCTTTGAACAGCTCGGATTGCATCAGGAAGCTGTCACGTATTTTTCCCAGGCCGCAGAACAGGGACATATCGAAGCAATGGTACGTCTTGGTTTGCTCAACCATTACCATTTACAAGACGAAAACAGGGCGGAAGCTTTCTATCTCAAGGCTGTTGAGAAAGGGCACACCGATGCAATGCTGCATCTGGCGCATTTATACTATTACAAATTTCACGATGAGAAAAAAGCCGAACAATATTATGCTATGGTGGTGAAAGAGTGCCAGATTCGTTCTAGAGTCTTGCATTCCGGCAGTTTTTCTTTAAAAGGCTTGAAGAATTATTTGATCACGGCGATCAAAGGCGAGGTCTCCAATCCTGATCTTTACCAGTTTCAGGATTTCCCGAAAGTCAAACAGAATTACTTGCAGGCGATTGAAAAAACCATGGCAGAAGCCACATTTCAACTTGGCAACCTGTCAGCCAAAGATCCGCAGTCCGGTCAAAAAACCGAAGCTTATTATCGTATGGCCGCAGAGGCCGGCCATGTCAATGCCATGTTGATGCTGGGCGACTGGTACAATTACATGATGCACAACTATCCGCAGGCCGAGAGATTCTATACCCTGGCGGCTGAACGCGGCAATGTGAATGCGATGATCAATCTGGGCTTGCTCTATCATGAAATCCTTCAGAACGAGAAAAAGGCGGAGCAGTATTACACCATGGCGGCTGACAAAGGCGATCTGAGCGTTATGAATGACCTGGCCTGGCTCTATTTTGAACAAAAACGGAATAAACAGCGATCGTTGCAGTATATTCAGAAGGTTATCGCCGCCGAAAAAAATATCTATACCACGCATACAGCAGCCTGCATTTATCTCTGGAATAATCGCCCGGATGAGGCATTTGAACTGGCGGAATTCTTCATGTATGATGAAAAGGCTTACGAAACCCTTGAAAACGACATTATTTTGTATCTGATGCTCTTGCTCGCCAAACAGTACTACAAACAGGTGATCGCTTATTTTGAGTCCCCGCAGCTCGAGTTGAAAAAACGTTTTACGCCCTTGTTATACGTCTTATTATATTTCATTGAAGATCCGAATTATCAAAAACTGCCGCCCGAACTGGCTGACCCCGTGCATGAGATGATCGAGCAGGTCAAGCAGCTTGCCGCAGACTATGTGTAATCGTAAAAAAGCAGTTGAAAAAGAAACCGGGTTTTTGTCAAAAACCCGGTTTCTTCGAGACACAGGAGTTTAACACCGATGTTTTTGAAATTATTTTTAGCCTTTACGTTCATCCCAGCCCTGGAAATTTATATTCTGATTACGGTCGGAAGCATAATCGGCGCGTTCAATACGCTGCTCTTGATCATCCTGACCGGAGTCACAGGGGCATATCTGGCAAAATTGGAAGGGATGCGCACCGTCTTGAAAATTCAAGCGAATTTGCAGCAGGGCGTCATGCCGGCCGAAGAACTGATTGACGCCCTGATTATTTTAGCAGCCGGTTTGGCCCTGCTCACTCCCGGTTTCCTGACGGATATTACCGGACTGCTGCTGCTGATTCCACAAGTCCGCTTCTATGTCAAACGCTGGCTGCGCAAAACCTTTGATCGCTGGACCAATACGCATACGATTAGTTTTACGTCGTTTTAAGTACAGGCAAATTGCTTACCCTTATTCCAGAATTCACGCTGAGCCAGAAAATTATTTGCATTTTCTCCTCTGTTCCTGAATTGTGTTCGCAACCCAGTATTGGAAACACGTTGAACTGAAAGGAGAGACCTTGTACAACTCCTCATTCTTTGCTGACGATTTCGACGAGTCCACGACAGGTTATCGGCAAGAAGCTTTTTTCTTTTTGGTGAGTTCTGTGCCCTTATGTGATTCAGCAATAAGTTTTCCGTTCCGATCCAATAAATACGCTATATCACACTCATTATTCCAGACATTCCTATCAGACCAGCGGATATAATAGGCAACACCTGAAAGTTTATACGCCCGTTCATCCTCCTTTCCTTTCTTCTTTGTTATTCCGGACTGCATTTGTAAAACTTGTCCTCGCTTGAGCTGTATATCTTGAAATGCGTAGGAATAAACCTCTTCTTTTCCATAATCGTGATCATGAAGCAACCACCCTTTCAAGTCCACAGTTTGCTTACCTTCATTTTTTATAAGCACATATTCTTTTTCTGTATTGAGTTCAATAATTTTGATCAAATGTGGTTGTGAAAATGCCGTGGAGCAATAAAACAGAATCAGAACGAACGCTATCTCAACAGCGAGCTTTTTCATCTTTTTCTCCCTGAGTTTGGAGGTTATGGGGAATCCGCAAGGCGCTTCAGCGTCCTTTCGCGTTGACATTGGCGATTGTTCGCCAGGAGACTTCATGAGATGTATTTTTGATCGCCTTTTTTCTTTTTGTCAACTTTTTTATAATCTCAATGGATGATGAGAGAAGCGAAAAAGCACCGGGCCTTTCAAAAAGCCCGATGCTTCGGGGGTATACTCATTATTCCAGCATCTTCAGGTTGTCTTCGATCAGCGCGATCTGGGTCTGGAGATCGTGCAGCTTCTGTTTTTCGGCGGTCACTACATCCGCGGGCGCGCGGTTGAGGAATTTTTCGTTGACCAGTTTCTTTGCTAACGGTTCCAACAATTTCTGAAGTTTAATCTTCTGTGAAGTTAAACGTTCGCGTTCTTTTTCCGGATCCAACACGCCGACCACGTAAATTTCAAGGTCTCCGACCACCTGGGCGGCCGAGAATTTCGGACGTTCCACCTGCGGGCCGATTTCCAGCGTATCAAGGCGACAGAGATTAATAATATGCGCGCGCATGGCGTTGAGAATGACTGTCGCCTGTTTGTCGGCTTTAACGTGCGCGTCAATCTGTTTGCCCGGGGCAATGGTATATTTGCTGCGCACGTCGCGGATGCCGCGCACCACGTTTTGCATCAGGTCAAATTCGGCTTCAAGCGCCTCATCCTGGTAGGCTGAATCAGGCTGAGGCCAGGCGGCCAGAATCAGCAGTTCGGACGTTGGAAACGCTTGTTGAATGCCGCGTACCGGGGTATATTCGTGCAAATGCTGCCAGATCGTTTCGGTGATAAACGGGATAAACGGGTGCAAGAGCCGTAAAATTTGATCCAGCACGGCCGCGACCACCTGCCGCGCCACAAAAGCCTGTTCAGCGTTGCGTAAGCGTGGCTTAATCAATTCCAGGTACCAGTCGCAGAATTCAGACCAGAAGAAATCCCGGGCGCGTCCGATGGCGGCTGACGGGTTATAAGCTTTGAGATGTTCGGTGACATCCCGAATCACATGCGCCAGGCGCGAGAGAATCCAGGTATCCTCAGCAAATAATTCTTCTGCGGCAAGGGGCCGAAAATCCTGTTCTTCTAAGTTCATTAACACCAGACGCGCCGCGTTCCACAACTTGTTGCAGAAGTTGCGGCCGATTTCAAAGCGGTCGCTGATTACAGTTGCAGCCGGCAGATCCGGGATTGTCCCGAGTACATCGAATTCTTTGCCGCTGGTCGGGCAGATATAGGTGAACACCGTGCGGCCGTGTTTGGCGGTGGCTAAATCAACGATTTCATTGGTAAACGGCGAAATCGCCTGCACAGGCAGCCGGATATCCTGCATACCGGTTTGCATGTCGCACAACACATAGCGCATGGCATCCGTGCCGTAGCGTTCGATAATATCCACCGGGTCAATGCCGTTGCCGCGCGATTTGCTCATGCGTTCGCCTTTGCCGTCCAGGATATTGGCGTGAATAAAACTATCGGTGAAGGGCAGATCCCCCAGATTATAGAGGCCGGTAATCGCCATGCGCGCCACCCAGAGCGTGATAATGTCGCGGGCTGTTACCAGGCAGGAGCCGGGATAATAATAGGACAGCGCATCGGGTCGGCCATTGGCTGACGCGGTTGGAGTTTGATCCGAATAGACGGGCGCGTGTTCCGGATCCGGCCAGCCCAGCGTGCTATGCGGCCAGAGCGCGCTGCTGAACCAGGTATCCAGCACGTCAGGATCCTGTTCTAACCCGAATTGAGCAAACAAGGGGCGATAGCGCTCTTCCGCTTCAGGATTGCGGGGACAGAGCAGAATTTCGACGTGTGAGTGCCGGGCAATGTCTTCCGGCGCGATCTTATTGCCTTCGGCATCGGCCAGAAACATGGCGACTTCATCCTTGTTCACATCGTTGAGTGCGTCCAAAATCTGGATAAGCTGCGGCTGTGCAAGCGCGGCCGACCAGATCGGAATCCGATGCCCCCACCATAATTGGCGGCTGATGCACCAGTCGCGTTTTTCCGCCAGCCAGTTGCAGTACATATTACCGTAACGTACCGGGTCAGGGTGAAATTCAAGCTTGCGTCCGGTCGGCGAACGCCAATCGCCCTGCACCGCGTCAATAGCCGCCTGTGCCAATCCGACGGCGCGAAATTCATTGGGAGTGCCGCGTCCGCAGACCACACCGCCTTCCACATCCCCCATTTTCACAAACCACTGTTTCGAGAGGTAGGGTTCTATCGGGGTGCGGCTGCGATCTGAATGACCGACTTCCATCTCACGCTTTTCAATCAATTCGATCAGCCCTTTGGTTTCCAGGTCTTCTAACACAATTTCACGGGCTTCAAAACGCCCCATTCCTGAGTAATCGCCAGCATTTGCATTTAAACTGCCATCAGGATTTAAAATATTCATGATACCTATTTCGTTTTGATGGCGTTGCCAGACTTCATAATCGTTCGGGTCGTGGGCCGGCGTGATTTTCACGCAGCCGGAACCTAATTCCGGTTTGGCCCATTCATCCAAAATGAGCGGGATTTCGCGTTCTTGCAGGGGCAGCAGGATTTGACGGCCATCTTTTGCCATTTCCACGAATTTTTCAAGCAGCGGCAGGTGCGTGCTTTTGCGTGCTTCCAATTGCTGCAATTCGTTTTGGATGCCCTCACGTTCCTTTTTCGGTACGCGCGATAGGCGTTCTTTGAGTTCTTGGATGCGTTGTTCTAAGGCATCCGCCGGATCAGGGTGGCAGGCGACGGCCGTATCCCCAAGCATGGTTTCCGGGCGGGTCGTCGCCACCACCACATATTCCGGTTCGCCCGGTTTCGGGTTGATGACCGGATAGCGGATGTGCCAGAAATGTCCCTGCACAGCTTCATAAATAATCTCATCATCAGAGACGGCGGTTTGCAGGTGGCAATCCCAGTTGACCAGGCGATTGCCGCGATAAATCAACCCATCGCTGAACATGCGGAAAAAGGCTTCACGTACGGCCGCGGAGCAGACGTCGTCCAGGGTGAAACGCCGGCGATCCCAGTCGCAGGAACAGCCGATGCTTTGCAATTGTTTCACGATACGTTCTTCGTATTGATTTTTCCATTCCCAGATGCGCGCCACCAGAGCTTCGCGCCCGATGTCGTGCCGGGTTTTGCCTTCCAATTCAAATAAGCGTTTCTCAATCACCGCCTGAGTCGCAATGCCGGCGTGATCCGTGCCGGGCATCCACAGCGTATTATCCCCCATCATGCGATGCCAGCGGATCAACAAATCCTGCATCACATTATCAATCGCATGTCCCATGTGCAGCGCGCCGGTCACGTTGGGCAGCGGCATCATGATGACGTAGCGGTTTTCACGCTCATCAGGCACAGCGGCAAAGGCTTTGTCTGCCAACCAGCGATCATAAATTTCGCGTTCCGCTGTGCTGAATTCATACACTTTTGCTAACTCTTTTTTCATTACATTCCTCGTATTTTCAATGGTAATAAATGACTAAAGGGACTAAAGGGACTAAAGGGACTAAAGGGACTAAAGCTGAAGATTCCTCTTTACACTTCAGCCACTTGAAACTTTAGTCACTTGAAACTTTAGTCACTTTAGTCACTTTGTTGTCAATTATTTTCTCGCGTCATAATAGCGAGAACGCTTACTGCTCCCAAAAACCTTCATGCACTTTACGGGCTTCCTCTTCAAGCAGGGGGCCGACGACCATAACCGCTTGCTGGCCTCTGGCAAAGACTTCGCGGCAAGGCAGGCGCGTAAAAATGCTCTATCGCAGGTTTTTGAAGCCAGCCGCATCAGATTGGTTTCCGCATGGCCGGTAGCGTCATGTTCCGTGTTGACGCTGTTTTTGGCTGAGAGTAGAATATTACCCTGCGCATCCACCAGAATCGCGCCAAAGGGATGATTGCCCTCTGATCGGGATTCTTGCGCATATTGAATGGCAATTCGTAAAAAATGTTGATCGTCCATAATGAAGTGCGAGGCTGTCTCATAAGCAAGGATTCAGATTCTTTGTCTGGCGACAACAGACTCTATTAAGAAAAAACCTGAAATCCTTGCTTATGAGACATCCTTGTAGTTATTAAAATGAAAATAGTCAATTTTAGCATTGACAATTCTTTCGCATCCACATATTGACACTTCATGCCGTAATTACGTCTGTTCTGCAAGAAATTTTTTTCTGCAATGACAGGAACGTGCTCATGTCATTGCTATCACAAGGAGGAAGTCTATGAAAAAAGTTGCGTTGTGCGTTGTGCTTCTGCTCACATTGAGTTGCTGTCTGGTTTCAAGCGGATTTGCCGCTGAGAAAGTTCGTCTGGCTTTCGTGATTCCGAGTACGATTGACGATATGGCCTGGAGCCAGGCGATGTACGAGGGGATTATGGCTGTCCAGCAGGAACTGGGGGAAGATAAGCTGGAAGTGGCTATCAGCGAACGTTTGTGGAACGCGGTGGATGCCGGATCTGCTATTCGGGAGTATGCGCTGCAAGATTACGATATTGTGATTGCTCACGGCGCGCAGTATCAGAGTTTGCTGTCTGAAATTGCTCCGGAGTTTCCGGAAACGACCTTTGCTTATGGCACAGGCTTTGCCGCAGAAGAACCAAATATTTTTGCTTACGATCCTCATGCTCAGGAAGGGGCGTATTTGTTAGGGATGATTGCCGGATTAAAAACCAAATCCAACATTGTCGGAATCGTCGGTCCGGTTGAATCCGGCGATGCAATCAAATTCAATAAAGGCGTGGTACAAGGGGTGAAAGCGGTCAACCCCAACGTGGATGTCAGAATTGCGTACACCGGCAGTTTCGGGGATCTGGTGGCAGCAGCTGAAATCGCACGCACGCACATTAAAGCCGGAGCTGATATGTTAACCGGCTCGGCACAGCAGACGGTCGGAGCAATCAATGTCACCAAAGAATTTGAGAAGGTTTTCTGGCTCTCGACCGATATGGATCAGGCATCGCTCTCACCGAATACCGTGTTAGCAGCGCAAGCCTATGACTTCAAGATGGTTGTTGAAACTATCCTGAAAAAACGTGCAGAGGGCCTGTTGGGCGGAGAGCACCTGGAACTGAGCTTCGCCAACGGCGGATTGGAACTTGTTTACAACGAAGCTCTCAGCGCTGAAATCCCAGATGAGATCAAAGCCAAAGTGGAAGAAGCCAAACAGCAAATTATTGACGGCGCGCTGAAAATCAGCTTAGAGTAAATCTATATGCGAAGAAAAACCGAGTTTTTTCAAAAAACTCGGTTTTTATTTATCTTACGGGAGTCCGCCGTATGCCTGAAGTCATCCAATATCTTGCCATGCAGAATATTGTGAAGCGTTTTCCGGGAGTGCTGGCCTGCGATCAGATCAATGTTGAACTGAACTCCGGCGAAATTCTTGCAATTTTAGGGGAAAACGGGGCCGGAAAAACCACGCTGATGAATATTCTCTACGGCCTGTACCATCCTGATGAAGGCCAGATTCTGATTAACGATCAACCAGTCGCGATTGATACGCCGCGCCATGCCTGTGAACTCGGCATCGGGATGGTCCACCAGCATTTCATGCTCGTGCCTAATCTCACAGTGATTGAGAATGTGGCCTTAGGGTTGTATAATACCTCGTTCTTGACATTGGATGTGGCTGAGGTTCGCAAGCGTATCATGAAAGTTTCGGACCAATACGGCCTGGAGGTCAAGCCAGATGCCTATATCTGGCAATTATCGGTCGGAGAACAGCAGCGCGTCGAACTCATCAAAGTGCTCTGTTTAGGGGCTAATCTGTTGGTGCTGGACGAGCCGACCGCAGCCCTGACGCCTCAGGAAACCGATGAGTTAATCGCCTTGCTCAAAGAGATGGCGCAGCAAGGCTGCTCCGTGATTTTCATCAGTCATAAGCTTAATGAGGTTAAAGCCGTGAGCAACCGGGTGTGCGTACTGCGTAACGGCCGGGTGGTCTATGACGGGCAAACGACCGACCATTCGGTCGAGAGCCTGGCGGAAAAAATGGCTGGCAGGGAGATCAATCTTCCGGTGAGGCGCGAAAAAAGCCATTATGGCGAGGTGCTGCTTGATCTTCAGGATGTCTGGGCCAAAGGGGATCGCGGTTTTGACGCACTGCAAGGGGTCACACTCTCGGTGCGAGCCGGAGAAATTGTCGGGATCGCCGGCGTGTCCGGCAATGGACAGCGTGAGCTGGCAGAAGTGATCAATGGCTTACGCAAGGTTGAAAAAGGGCGCATCCTGATTGAGAACAGTGAGATTACGAATCTGACGCCGCAGCAGATCATCAATCACGATGTCGGGTATATTCCTGAAGATCGCTTGCACGAAGGCACGATCCCGTCTTTTTCGGTGCGCGAGAATTTTATCATGAAAGATTACGCGCGGCCTCCGATCACCAAAAAGGGCTTTCTGCAAGAAAAGACCATCAGCCGCTATGCTGCGGAACTGATTCAAAAATTTCAGGTCAAAACCCCGGATGCACAGACTTCGTGCGCCTCACTTTCCGGGGGGAATATTCAGAAAGTCATTCTGGCCCGCGAACTGACGCGCAACCCGAAAGTGCTCATTGCCGCCTATCCTACCCGCGGGCTTGATATGGGGGCAGCCGAATATGTGCATCGCCGTCTGTTGGAGGCCAGAGACAATAATAAAGCGGTACTGGTAATCTCGGAAGAACTCGATGAATTATTAAATATTTGCGACCGGATTGCCGTAATCTATGAAGGCGTCATTTTACGAATTCTGTCGGGGAAAGAAGCGACCAGGTCGTCCCTGGGATTATTAATGGCGGGAGTGACTCATGAAAACACGGCTGAATAAAGAATTGTTCCTGAATATCGCGATTATTATTGGAGCATTATGTGCGGCTTTACTGATCGGTGCGATTTTATTTGCGATTGTGGGCGCGAATCCGCTTAAAGCCTATGCAGTCATGTTTAGCAAGCCGCTGCAAGGGAAATTCGGCTTGACTGAAATTTTGGTGCGAGCCACACCGTTGATGATCGTGGCGTTAGGCGTTGCGATTTCTTTCCGCAGCGGCATTTTGAATATCGGCGGCGAAGGGCAGATTGTGATCGGAGCCGTAATGGGGATCGCGGTCGCGCTGCATTTCCCGGAAATGCCGAAACCCATCCTGCTGCCCCTGGTGTTTGTGGTCAGTTTTCTGGGCGGCGCGATCTGGGGCGGCATCGCCGGATTTATGCGCGCCTATTTTGCGGTCAATGAAATCCTGAGCACCGTGATGCTCAATTATATTGCGATTCAAATTTACACCTTTCTGATTCGCGGCCCCCTGATCGATCCAAAAGAAGTGGCGTATGGCACGGGCGTGCCGCAGACGGCCTTACTGCCCAAAGCGGTCTGGTTAGGCAAGCTCATGCGCGGCACGCGCCTGCACACCGGCATTATTTTTGCGATTGTGTTGGCAATTCTGGTTTTTCTCTTCCTCTGGAAAACCCCGATTGGCTATCGGATGCGCGCGATTGGGGCCGAACCGAAAGCCGCACGTTATGCGGGTGTAAATGTGCAGCACTATCTGTTTCTGGCTATGGTGTTAGCCGGAGGATTTGCCGGCATGGCCGGGGCTGTGGAAGCCTGCGGGGTCCATCATCGCGGACTTGAATCCATTTCCGCCGGATATGGCTTCAGCGGCATTGTGGTGGCGCTGTTTGGCGGCTTGCATCCGCTGGGGATTATTCCGGCCTCAATGTTGTTCGGCCTGCTGATTATCGGAGCCGATATGATGCAGCGCGCCGTGGCGATTCCGGCCTCGATTATCATGGCGATTCAGGGCTTGATCATTCTGGCAATTGTCGGCAGTCAGGTCTTTCTAACCCACGCCGCCATGCGCGAGAAACTCCTGAGAGCCATCTCTTTGCGAAACGTGTCCGGTTCCAGAGGTTGAAACCTCTGACTTTAGCTCGCCGCCCTTTCAGGGCGAAAACCTGCCGCGAAACGGCAATGGGGTAAAGCCAGATGTTTCAACATCTGGAGATGGAATCGCAGGGCATTTTACGCCCTGAAAGGGCGCTGGAATACAGCCAGATGTTTCAACATCTGGACACGGAATCGAATGATATTTCCCGCCCTGAAAGGGCGGGATGAGGAGAAATTTTATGGGCAGTTCGTTAACCAACTTGCTCTATCACATCGTCTTTTCGACCAAAATGCGGTATGATTTGATTACCCCGGATTTGACGCAGGACTTGTATCCGTATATCGGCGGCACTATCCGCGACGAAAAAGGTGTGTTGCTGAAAATCGGCGGCATATCGAATCACGTGCATTTGTTGACGAAATTTCATCCATCCATCTCTGTTTCCACCATGCTGCAACACATCAAAGGCAGTTCATCGAAATGGATCAATGAAGGTCGCCGCATTCCAGGCCATTTCTCCTGGCAGACCGGATACTCCGCATTTTCGGTCAGCGAATCAGCCGCGGAGGCCGTCACGCGCTACATCGAAACGCAGGTAGAACATCATCAACACCAGACCTATCAAGAAGAATTGATCGCGCTTTTGCAGAAACATCGAATTCCCTACGATGAACGCTATATCTGGGATTAAACGAGATGTGACGTATCGAGTTTCCAGAGGTTGATACCTCGTTCCAGAGGTTCAAACCTCTGGCTTTAACCCGCCGCCCTTTCAGGGCGGGGAGAACTGACGGAATCTTGGTCCAGAGGTTGAAACCTCTGGCTGTATCTCAGCGCCCTTTCAGGGCGAAAACCTGCATTTCCCGCCCTGAAAGGGCGAGGGGATACAGCCAGATGTTTCAACATCTGGGAACGAGGATGAACCGAATTTCCGCCCTGAAAGGGCGAGGGAACACCCCCGCTGCCCTTTCAGGGCCGGGAGATGTGACGCATTCACGTTCCAGAGGTTGAAACCTCTGGCTTTACTCCGCCGCCCTTTCAGGGCGAAAACCTGCATTTTCCGCCCTGAAAGGGCGAGGGAATAAAGACACCTATGTCTGACAACCTTTCATGTGTAAAGCGCCCAGGAGGTTGCGGGAAGACCTGCCTCATTTCCGCAACTCCTTGTGATGACTTTTTACGTTTATGCTTCGTGATGCGCTTGTCGTTATTATTTCAACGGCGATTCCGTTGAGCGTCAGTTTGATCCTGGCTGGCCTGGGGGAAATGTTTACGCAGCGTTCCGGGATTTTCAATCTTGGGGTTGAGGGGATTATGCTGATGGGGGCCTTTGTCGGCTTTTTTACGGTCTACAAGCTCGATAATAATCTGCTCGGCCTGCTGGCGGCTATGTTGGTTGGGGGGTTGATGGGGTTGCTGATGGCGGTCGTGACAATCACCTTACGCGCCACCCAAGGCATCGCCGGAATCGGCCTGTATATGGTGGGCTGGGGACTTTCCGGGACCCTCTTCCGCAATTATGTCGGCGGGATTACCTCGATTGAGGGGATCAAAGTCATGAATATCCCTGTGCTGAGCGACATTCCGGTGTTGGGTCCGATGTTTTTTCAACACGACCCGCTGGCGTATCTTACCTTTCTGATGGTGCCGGCAGCCTGGTATATGTTGTTTAAAACTGCCTGGGGCTTGAAAGTCCGCGCTATCGGCACCACGCCGCAGGCGGCCGATACGCTGGGCGTGAGCGTAGAACGGATTCGCTATCAATGCGTGATTTTCGGCGGCGTCATGGCTGGATTGGCCGGCGCATATTTGAGTATCTGTCAGGCGCGCATTTTTGCAGATAACATTACGGCCGGGCGCGGCTTTATTGCGGTGGCGCTCGTCTATTTCGGACGCTGGCATCCGCTGGGCGTCATGGGGGGCGCGCTGCTCTTCAGCCTGGCGCATTCGCTGCAACGCTCGATTCAGGTCTATGGTATCAATTTTCCATACGAATTGGCGGTGGTGTTCCCGTATGTGCTCGTCATTCTGGTACTTGCGCTATCGTACAAATCCAAAAATTTAGGCCCCACAGCCCTGGGCAAACCGTATGAACGTGAATTCAGAGGCTAATTATGCAGAACATCCAGTTAGATCAGGCGTATATCTGGACGCCTGAGGCATTAGAGGGGGTGTTTTTGTTAAAAGCCCGCTTCCTGCGTTTTGCGTATAAAAAGCATGTGCACGAGGAATTTGGAATCGGCGTGATCGAGCAGGGAACTGAAAAATTTGAGTATCAGGGAGAAACGCATTTTGCTCCGACAAAATCAATCATTACCGTCAATCCGGATATTATCCACGATGGATCGGCGGCGACCGAGCACGGCTATCAATATCGCATGGTTTATGTGCCTCCTGCATTTGTGCAAGAGCTCCTGTCCGAATTCCTCAACCATTCCGCCCCTTTAGGTTATTTTTCTACTCCTGTCACCTTTGACGCCGATATTTCTCAACGTTTGCTGTATGCTTTACGCCTGCTTGAGAATCCATCGTCGAATAGACTTGAAGCCCAATCCGTGTTTCTGCACACGCTGGCTGATTTATTTGTGCGTCATGCACAGCCGCACCTCTTCACAAAACCCGTTTCTGCTCATCCGGGCGTTATTCGTAAAGCTTGCGCACTGATTCACGCCAAAGTTATGGAGAATATTTCGCTGGATGAGATTGCCAAAGAGGTCGGCGTCTCGCGCTTTTATTTTCTACGCCTGTTTAAGACTTCGTTAGGCCTGTCGCCCCATGCCTATCTCATGATGCGTCGCCTTGAACTGGCGAAACATCTGATTCAGCAAGGCGAAACCCTGGCGCAAGCGGCTTACGACGCCGGGTTTGCTGATCAAAGTCACATGACTCGTCATTTCAAATCGGCCTACGGGTTTACTCCCGGTCAATTCCAACACGCTATCCGCATATAAAAAAAGCAATTTTATTCAAGACAAGATCGTCTGGATTTCTTATTGTGTGTACAGCGTTCCTTAATGAGCAAGTTAACATCTGAAAATCTACTGCTTTAGGATAGAAGCTTGTAATAGGGTAACAGGAGCGCAAACTAGCGTTTGCGTCAACGCGAAGCGTTGAAATGGCGGAATTGAAGACTCCGCTGCAAACGCTAGTTTGCGCTCCTGAACACGTGTAAAAACTTGTGTTCCAGAGCACTATAACCATATATATGGAGGAAGTATGATGCGTCAGCATAATTCAACGCGGATGCCTTGCCACGCTGCCGGTGGCTGCGAGCGTGGCGGTGTATGGCAGTATTTTGGGGGACGCTGGCCGTGCAAAAACAGATAAACTGGCTGCAATTGCTGATAATGAATCTTTCTGTGTTTGCAGGGTCATCGCAATTTGTGATGGTGGAAATGTGGGCGCCGCCGCTGCCGATTGTGAAAATGACGCTGGCGGTGCTGGTCATCAATTTCCGCTATCTGCTGCTCAGCGCGTCATTACGGTCCATATTTCAGGATAAATCCCTGCTGCATAAATTCGTGATGATCTATCTGGTCGCGGATGAAAACTGGGCGATCACGATGGCGGAGTACCGGCGCGGGACAGCTTCGACTTATTTTCTGCTGGGCGGCGCACTTACGGCAGCCCTGTTGCCGGAACCTGCACACGAGAAAACACAGGACATTTCAGCCGTCAAACCAGGACAGAAAAACTCGCTAAAACGAAAACTACAAACCAATCAACACTAACTTGGTAAGGAGAACATATCATGAAAATTCTTGAACCGATTCTTTCAAGGAGAAGTATTCGCAAATACAGAATGACGCCGATTGAAGAGGGGAAAATTACGCTATTGCTGGAAAGCGCCAGACTTGCGCCTTCAGGCAACAACACCCAGCCCTGGCGTTTTATTGTGGTGCGGACTGAGGAACGCAAGCAGCGTATTGTTGAAGCCTCTCACCATCAAACCTGGATGCTCAAGGCTCCGGTCTTTATTGTCTGTGTGGCTGATATCAGGACGCGCATCAAAGGGCAGGCGGTGCTTGACGTTGATGACCAGAGTTCTGAACCAGCGTTAAAAAAAATTATCCGCGATACGGCTATTGCGGTGGAACATCTGGTGTTACAGGCTGAGGCATTGGGGTTAGCAACCTGTTGGGTCGCGTATTTTGAACAAGAGGATATTCGCCCGATCCTGAATATTCCCTCAGATCAATATGTGCTTGCCGTGATTCCGATAGGATATGCGGATGAACATCCGTCTGCCAGACCTCGAAAATCCCTCCAGGAAATAGTCTATTATGAAACCTGGGGTAATACAGAGCAAGAGGTGTAAACAGATTTGAGGTGATAAGCTCATCATTCTCCCTCTTGTAAATTAGGAGAGGTTGTATACTGATACCTCGTCCGCCCAGTCATAAATGGCTGGTCTCAAAGCTGAAGCTCGCTGCTGAATTCCGGCGGGCGCTTCTGTTTGCGCATTGCATATAGACAGGCCCGTGTCTCTCTGAGCGTTTGCGGAGGGGCATAAGAGGGGGCTTTGGGTAGTGGACTGAAGGAAAAGAACATAAAGACCGCCCTCGCTCCCGTTAATTGCCTTGATACAAAATTGTCACTTTTTTTCCTTGCGTTGCAAGACGGCTTTTATACTCTGGGTCTCACAATGTGTCATGAACAACGATAACGATGAAGAAGTGTATATATAGGAGCAGAACGAAGGATGAATGCAGAAATTGTGGCAATTGGAACAGAATTGTTATTAGGGCAGATTGTTGATACCAACGCCGCGTATATGGCTGAAGAATTGAATAAGATCGGAGTTGGTGTGTTATATAAATCCACGGTTGGTGATAATGCCGGACGAATGCGAGAAGTCTTATCGCGCGCGCTTGAAAGAGTGGATGTGGTCATTACCTCCGGCGGACTGGGGCCGACCGAAGATGACCTTACACGTCAAATTGCCGCGGAAGTGACCGGGCGTCAATTATTATTACACCCTGAGTTGTTAACCCAGATTCAACAAATTTTTGTACAGCGTCGCATGCCGTTTACGGAAAATAATAAACAGCAAGCGTATATTCCTGAAGGCGCAATTCCGATTGAAAATCCGCAGGGTACAGCCCCGGGCTACATTATCGAAGCCGAACAGGGAACTTTGATTTCGCTGCCAGGCGTGCCGAGTGAAATGAAATATTTAATGCAAGCCACAGTGCTTCCGTATCTGCGCAAAAAGCTGGGAAAATTTCAGACAATCACTTCCCGCGTGTTGAAATTATGCGGGATCGGAGAAAGTACGGTCGATCATGCCATCCGTGATTTGATTCAAACGCATTCAAATCCGACCATCGGTTTACTGGCGCACTTGGGACAGATCGATATTCGTATTACCGCTAAAGCAGATTCGACGGACGAAGCCGCGCAGCGAATTAGCGACCTGGAAGCTAAAGTGCGGGAACGTTTAGCAGGACAGATTTTCGGAGCAGATCACGAGACCCAGGAAAGCGTTCTGGTCAGATTATTAAAGGAACATCAGCTCTCTCTGGCCCTTGCTGAAACCAATACCGGCGGGCATATCAGTCAGCGTCTAATCGGTATTCCTGGGATTGATGCCGTGTTTCGCGGCGGGGTGGTGCTGACCGATCGCGCGTCATGCCGTCAATTGCTCTCATTGCCTGAAGATGCCCTTGCATCGCACGATCTGATCAGCCAGGAAACTGCAAAACGCATGGCATTCGCCGTGAAAGATCGCAGCGGCGCAGCCCTGGGACTCGGTATCGCCGGCTATCGCCAGAGTCGAGACGGGCAGATTATTGATCCGGCTGTGCCGGCCTTCCTGGCGATTCACACGGTAAAGGGGGATTATGTGACCAAAGATTATTACATTTCTGGCCCGCCGGAATTAATGCAAACGCGAGTCACCAATATTGCTCTTGAAATGCTGAGACGGACGATTTTAGGACTCGAAAAATTATAAAATGAGGAACAATCATGAAAGCTGGAATCATCGGATTGCCCCAATGCGGCAAAACCACATTGTTTAATGTGCTAACGCAACGCCATGTCCAAACCGGGTATAGCGGCGGAACAGAACCAAATATCGGCGTGGTGAAAGTGCCTGACGAGCGGGTAGATGTGCTTAGTAAGATGTTTGATCCGAAAAAAACCACGTATGCGACGGTGGAATATGTTGATGTGGCCGGGTTGACCAAAGGCAGTGTCCAGAGCGGTGGATTGGGAACTCAGGTTCTGACCCATATCCGCAATGTGGATGCAATTATCCATGTCGTACGAACATTCACAAGCCAGCACCTTCCTCTGCCAGATGGAGGGATTGATCCGGCGCGAGATATTGAAACCCTGAATCTCGAATTGATCCTCTCTGATCTTGGGATCGTTGAGAAACGGATTGAACGCCTTCAGGTGGATATCCAGAAAAAGGGGGAGAAGGCAAAAGAACAGGAGTTGTCCCTGATGCAGCGTTTGCAAGAGGCTTTGGAACAAGAGACACCCCTGAGATCCCTTACATTGAGCGATGATGAAACACACCTGCTGCGCGGCTATCAATTTTTAACTCAAAAACCAATGTTGATCGTGCTGAATGTTGGGGAAGAAGAAATTCAGGATGTATCGGCATACCAGGCGGTTGTGGCTCAGTATGAGGTACAGGGCATTCCAGTCATTCCGTTAAGCGCGGAAATTGAAAGTGAAATTGCCCAGTTAGAAGATGAAGACGATGTGAAAGCTTTTATGCAGGATATCGGCATTGCGGAATTAGGACTCACGAAACTGATCCGGGTGTCGTATAGTCTGCTAGGATTAATCTCGTTTTTTACGGTTGGTAAGGATGAGGTGCGCGCCTGGACGATTCCACGGGCAACAAAGGCAGCCCAGGCGGCAGGGGTGATTCATTCGGATTTGGAACGCGGCTTTATTCGCGCTGAAGTGATCCATTATGAGGAGTTATTAAAGCAAGGTTCCCTGGCGAATGCCAAACAACATGGCGCTTTGCGCGTTGAAGGGAAAGAATATCTTGTCCAGGATGGTGAAATTCTGCATGTACGTTTTAATGTATAAACACTCACACGAGTATTTTATCCCTTGTGCGTGCATGACTTGTACTTTTCTGGCTAAAAAACTTGACAGATTGATTTTCCTTGAGATTATAAGAATGGTTGAGTGTGAAGCATGGTGACTTTTGCGTGTAGAAAAGCGTAGAGGGTTTAATAACAAATGAAAAAGTAAGATTATGAAGAAGAAATATTTTACATTAATTGTTGTCCCAGATGCTACTTCGAAATTTAAACAGCTTAAAATTCCATATCTTTTGCCCCGTGGTCTAATCGTGTTGGTCATTTTGGTAATTCTGGGGGGGGGCGTGAGTTCCTACTATTTGGCAATCAATTACCAGAATATGAACAAAATGATCACCGAACTGCCGCAAATTCGCAAAGAAGCCCGCAACCAGAAAGCCTTGATTGAACGCTATGAACAGGATATTACCGAACTTCGTCAAATGGTGTCGCGTCTCAAATTGGTCAATGCCAAATTGATGTTGATGGCCGGCGTGGAAAATCCTTCGGATGCGCAGGTGAACCTGGGAGTTGGGGGAGTCGAAAATGAGGGTGAATTGGCAACTATTATTCAGGGATTTCAGGAACAATCGGAACAAGTGATGCTTCAGAAGATCGATAATCTTTCAAAATTAAAAAAAGATGCGGTCAGTCAAGAAGAACTCTCGCAACGATTGATGGAATTTTTTCAAGATCAAAACACCCTGCTTGCTGCAACGCCTTCTATCTGGCCGGTGAAAGGGTGGGTGACTTCTGGCTTTGGAATGCGAAAGTCGCCGTTTACCGGCAAACGAACCATGCACTCCGGCATTGATATTGCCACAAAAACCGGCACCGCGATCAAATCGCCGGCTGACGGTATTGTTTCTTTTTCCGATACAAAAGGCGCTTTTGGAAAAGTGATCGTGATTGATCATGGCTATGGGTATACCACGTTCTATGGCCATTGTTCAAAACTTCTGAAAAATGTCGGCGATAAAGTCAAGCGCGGCGATGTGATTGCTCATGTCGGAAATACGGGGTCAAGTACCGGCCCGCACCTGCATTATGAAGTTCGCGTCAATGGGGTTGCAGCGAATCCGTCGAAGTTCATTTTGGATCTGTAAATTCGATTTTCCTCTTGACAATTTCTTTTGACACCATAGAGTATGGCAAGCTATTTTGGGAAGGGATGTTTTTCCTTGATTTTGTAGGGAAAGATTGATAAAAATTGGTTGAATATTCGTTCCGGAATTCCGGAAAACATACACAGAATGTTTGAGTCATTATCGGAAAAATTACAATCAGCTTTTAAAACGATTCGTGGACACGGAAAGTTAAACGAGCAGAATATTAAGGATGCGCTCAAAGACGTTCGCATGGCATTGCTCGAAGCGGATGTTAATTTCCGTGTAGTAAAGGATTTTACTGAACGAGTCAGAAAACGGGCGATTGGGCGTGAAGTTATGAAAAGCCTGACGCCGGGTCAACAGCTTATTAAAGTCGTCAGCGATGAATTGACCGAGTTAATGGGCAAAGAGAACAGTGGATTGTCATTTGCGACGACTCCACCGACGACACTTATGCTCGTTGGGCTGCAAGGATCAGGAAAAACCACGACGGCTGGAAAACTGGCGAATATGTTGCGGAAGGATAACCATAAACCGCTTATGGTTGCGGCAGACGTGTATCGGCCAGCGGCGATCACGCAGTTACAAGTGCTTGGCCAGCAGTTACAGATCGATGTATACGCTGATACAGAGGAAAAAGATCCGCGTAAGATTTGCCAAAAGGCCTTACAAAAGGCAAACAGCGAAGGATTTGATGTGGTGCTGATTGACACGGCTGGTCGTTTGCATATTGATCAGGAATTAATGCAAGAACTCCGCGATCTGAAGGCCATGACCTCTCCGCAAGAAGTTCTGTTTGTCGCAGATGCTATGACCGGTCAGGATGCGGTTACTGTCGCCGATCAATTTAATAAAGACCTGGATGTGTCCGGCGTGGTGTTGACCAAACTCGATGGTGATGCGCGCGGCGGAGCCGCGCTGTCAATTAAATCCGTGACGAACCGCCCGATCAAGTTTGTCGGAGTAGGTGAAAAACTTGATCAGCTTGAACGCTTTCATCCGGAACGGATGGCTTCCCGTATCCTGGGGATGGGGGATGTGCTTTCATTCATTGAGAGGGTTGAAAAAGCGATTGATGAGGAAAAAGCGCAGGAACTGGAACGAAAAATTCTGGAACAGTCGTTTACTCTTCAGGACTTTCGTGACCAGTTGCAGCAGTTTCGCAGCATGGGTCCCTTAGATCAACTGTTGGAAATGATTCCGGGAACTGATAAGAAAGCCTTGAAGAATCTGCAAGTTGATGAAAAGGAATTTGTGCGCATGGAAGCGATTATTAACTCGATGACTCTTGATGAACGCCTTCATCACAAGATTATTAACAGCAAACGGAAGCAGCGGATCGCTAAGGGGAGTGGAACGGATATTCGTGATGTGAATAAATTATTGAAACAGTTTGAACAGGCTCGAAAAATGATGAAAAAAATGACTGGCGGTAAAGGAAAACATGGATTGAAAATGCCACGCCAGTTTTCCAAACGGATGCTGCCGTTTTGATCGGAAAATCCGGGAGACATAAAAAACCGAGTCCCTGAAAAAACTTGATTGTTCAATGCAGATAGATTTGTGAAAATCTCACAAAATGTCGTACACAGTGAAAGTTGCATGAAAGAAAGCAGCAGTTAATAGGGAAGGTGGGCTAATGTGGGCTAATAAAGGATGTAATTGGAAACAGTGTCGATCCTATTAGACATGTTAGACGCCATTCGAGACGGAGGAATTATCTTGGTTAAACTCAGACTTAAACGCATGGGAGCGAAAAAGAAACCTTTCTATCGGATCGTTGTTGCAGACTCGCGGTCGCCGCGTGACGGAAGATTTATTGAAAATGTGGGGACCTATGATCCTCGCCAAAATCCTTCCGCTGTGACGCTCAAAGAAGACCGCATTCGCTATTGGTTGAATAATGGCGTCCAACCGACTGATATTGTTAAAAGCTTGTTAAGAAAACACGGTATTTCACCAAAATCACAACCAACCTCAGCAGAAGTATAAGAGAAGAGAACCTGGAGGGAAACGGAATGAGAGAATTGGTTACAATGATTGTGCAATTTCTGGTTGATCACCCTGATAAAGTTGAGGTCAAAGAAGTCGAAGGCGCTCAAACCCGCGTGCTTGAACTACGGGTAGCCAAGGAAGATATGGGGAAAGTGATCGGAAAACAAGGGCGAACCGCGCGAGCGATCCGAACGATTTTGAGCGCAGCAAGTGCAAAAATGGATAAACGGACGGTGCTGGAGATTCTAGAGTAATAACCGCGAGAACGTCTCAAATGTATCCTGAAGAGTACCTTGTGAAAGCGGATGAGCCCCAAGAACGTATTCGTATTGGGAAAATCGTCAGGCCGCGAGGGATTCGCGGAGAAGTGAAAGTTTTGCCGCTCACCGATATTCCCGGACGATTTGAACAACTCGACGAAGTATATGTGGAAATGGCTGTTGATGACGTCCGAACTCTGGTGATCGAAGAAGTCAGATCGTATAAAGGATGTGTGTATCTGCGCTTTCGGGGATTTGATTCTATTGAGGCGGTTGAGGTATTTCGTGGTAAATACCTGCAAGTCACCCGGATGCAGACGCCGGAATTGCCGGAGGATGAATTTTATCATTTTGAAATTATCGGCGCAGCCGTATATACTGAGGATAATCGGTATTTAGGAACGGTGAGCGATATTTTGGAAACCAGCGCTCATGATGTCTTTATCGTGCAAGGTGCTGATCGGGAATATCTGATTCCGTCTCATCCCGACCTTGTCACGCATATCGATCGGAAGGCCGCGCGTATCACTGTCCGGCCTCTTGAGGGATTGTTAGAGATATAAGCTTTTGCACAGCAAAGAGACGATTGAAGGACCATGCGGGTATTTGTGTTGACCTTATTCCCTGAGATGTTTACGAGCGTGTTGGCCTACAGCATGCTGAAACGGGCGATTCAGAGAGATTTGCTGAATGTTCGATTCTATAATATTCGCGATTTTGCCGAAGGAAAACACAAGATGACTGACGATGTGCCCTATGGCGGCGGTGGTGGGATGGTGATGAAACCTGAACCGATTTTCCGGGCCGTTGAACAGATCGTGGCAGAGCACCAACTTGCGTCGCCCCTTGTTGTGTATTTGACGCCGCAGGGGCAAACCTTGAACCAACAGATCGCTAGAGAACTTGCCCGGGAGCAAGATCTGATTTTGTTGTGCGGACATTACGAAGAAGTGGATGAGCGCGTGCGCATGGCCCTGGTTGATCAGGAAATTTCAATCGGCGATTACGTGTTAACAGGCGGCGAGTTAGCTGCAATGGTGCTGATTGATGTGATTGCGCGAATGATTCCCGGAGTGGTTGGGAATGAACAATCCATCGAACATGATTCTTTTTATCAGCCATTGCTCGATTATCCGCATTATACTCGCCCTCAGGATTTTCGTGGGATGCAAGTTCCTGATGTGCTCGTTTCAGGGAATCATAAAAAAATCGAAGAATGGCGCCAACAAGAAGCCATAAAGCGAACGAAGCAGCGAAGGCCGGATTTATTTGATAGAGATTGACCAATGGACATCCTGGGTTTCAAATGTTGAATGTTGGACCCGATATTCAATATTTAGTACTCGACACTTCATATAAGCAATTCGCATATTTATTTGGCGTTAGTGCATTATCCGGTATATGACAAACACCGCAAAATTGTCGCGACATCAATTACAAATTACGATATTCACGATATTTCGCGGCTTGCCAGAACGTACGATCTGGGTGGATATTATATGGTGACGCCGTTAATTTCTCAACAAGAATTGTGTCGGCGCATCATCAAACACTGGGTTGAGGGATTTGGAAGTTACTATAACCAGACGCGCAAGGAGGCGTTTTCAACCACGTATATAACGGATTCTTTACAGCAGGTAGTTGACAATCTGCGTGAAAGATGGAAGGCGACGCCGATGGTGCTGATGACTAGCGCCAGAAAGCATATTGCGTGCGAATGTGGTAAGCCATTGCTTGAGTATCCGGATGCCAAAATCCTTTTTCAGCAAGATACAACTATTCCCTATCTGATTGTTCTGGGAACTGGATATGGATTGACAAATGAGTGTATTGAAGAGTACGGAAGCATGGTGGTCGCCCCAATTGACGGAATTGCCGAATATAATCATTTATCTGTACGCAGCGCAGCGGCCATTATGGTTGACCGCTTATTTGGACGTTAATAGCAGAAGAGGACATTTATTTTATTGTGAGGGAGAAGGAAGCCATGAATTTACTTGAGATGGTTGATAAAGAACAAATGAAAAGTAATATTCCCGCTTTTCGCCCGGGAGATACGGTGAAAGTTCATGCCAAGGTGCGTGAACGCGGTAAGGAGCGTATCCAGGTGTTTGAAGGCGTGGTTATTCGCAGGAAACGGGGGGGAAAACGCTCCACATTTACTGTGAGAAAAGTGTCGTTTGGCATTGGAGTTGAACGAATTTTTCCGTTGCATTCGCCGAACGTTGATAAGATTGAAGTAATTCGTTACGGCAAAGTGCGCCGGTCGAAACTGTATTATCTGCGCAAAAAACGCGGTAAAGAGGCTCGCATCAAAGAACGCCGGGTTTGGGAAAGCAAGCGGTAGGTGCAATAGGTCCGCGAAAAACCAGGTTTCTTCAAGAAACCTGGTTTTTTTGTGCCCTTCCTGGGAGTGGAGAACATGCCTCGCCAACTTTCTTTTCACGCACAACTGATCGCGCCAGAAACAGAAGACGCGCGGCTTGATCGCCTTCAGCGTTTCGAACGAATTGCCTATGAAGATGGAGCGCATTGCATCGCCGGAGTTGATGAAGCCGGTCGCGGCTGCCTGGCTGGACCGGTAGTGGCTGCTGCCGTGATTTTGCCGCGTGAATGGACCCTGCCGCAAATTAACGATTCCAAACAATTAACCCCTTCCCAACGAGAGACGCTCTTTGCTTTGATTATGCCACAAGCTCTCAGTGTCGGCATTGGAAGTGTGCCAGCAGAAGTCATTGATCAGGTCAATATTCTGCAAGCGACTTATCTGGCGATGGAACAGGCTATTGCTAATCTGTCCGTCACCCCGGATTATCTGCTTTTAGATGCAGTCACACTGAAACATATCCCAATGCGTCAACGCGGGATTATCAAAGGTGACGGACTCAGTATTTCCATTGCTGCGGCCTCGATTATCGCCAAAGTCAGCCGCGACCGTATGATGCTCGATTATCACCAGCAATATCCGCCTTATGGTTTTGCCGTCCATAAAGGTTACGGCACCAAACAGCACCGCCAGGCTATCGCCGAATTCGGTCCCTGCCCCATTCACCGCAAAACCTTCCGCGGCGTCAAAGAATTTTTGCCTTCAGACTATTGAAGGAGGTGTGAGCAAGGAATATTGCGACGTTAGGAGGCCTGCTGACGGCAACAAGAATTGACGATATTCCTCAGGTACGCAATAAGCAAAATCGTTCGGGGGCCAGGAATTGATCCAGCAGCACGTCGGCGTTGAGATCGTCCAGGGCGGCCGGCTTCGAATCTGCGACCGTACGATACAGCTGCATCAAGCGTTCGCCATACATTTCGAGGTTGAAGTGTGCTATCACGGCCTGCCGGTTCCGCCTCACCTGGTCGGGATCAGGAGCCGGCGGACAAAGAACGGATGGCCGGACGTCCTGCCTTGCCATAGGAGAGCTTGCCAATCGCTCAATGACGAGTCTTTGAAAGGATTCGTCTAACTTTCCAAAATCGAGAGAGTTCTCGTGAATTGCGGATGTTGCCGCCCTCTCAAGGTGTTCTTCGGTTGCGATCCGGCCATACGTTTGATAGGCCTGCCGGAATTCCCGTGTCATTTTCTGAAGAAATCGCTCGCGCTGAATCCACGCCAGCGGAACATCAAGGCGCGTATAGAGCGACGCGAGGTTCACACCGGCCTTTTCAATGCCTTCCGTAACTTCCGGTAACTTGCGTCCGAATAATGGACGGTTGGCCAGCCAGGGTTCCAGGAATGCCAGGCCAAAACCTTCGGCCACGCTCGTTGTTACAAGAGCGCGGGCTGCTGTTAACAGCGTATGAAAATCTCCGGGCCACTGATCAGCAAAGTTAAACGTGACCGGCAGGCTCAGGGATTGCGCAAACGCGACCCATTGTTCATAAATCGGCTTTGCCAGCGGATTTTGGGGCGCGCGCGTTACAGCGAACAGATCATCTTTCTCTGCCAGGGCAGACCACAGCAAGAACTCTCCGATATTTTTGCGCCGAATCGCCCGCCCGGGGTAAAGATAGAGTTTGTCTAAAAGTTTCTGCTCCTGCGGCAAATCATCGCAGGACAGATTTTCAGTCTCAATCGCATTAGGCAGATAATGCAGTTGTTCCTGCTGAACACCGGCAGTCTGCAAAAAACGAAGATCCCGGTAGTTCAGCAGCGCATAATGAATATGGCGGCCCTGCGGGTAGAGTCGCGTACCCAACTGCTGCGCGTTCCCAAAATGCTCACGCAAAAATTTATAGTTTTCAGGACGGCCATCTTCGGCAAAATCATGGAGCTGTAAGAGTACGGACTGTCCCTCTTGCGCAAGCAGCAAGGAAAGTTCCGGCAGAATGAGATTCTTGCCTAAGGCATGATTGTGGATATGCCAGACATCCGGCAAAGCTCCCAGGACATCTCCGGCCTTCTGCTGAAGTTCTTTGAGAACTTCCCGGGCAGATGGATACGTTTTGGAGGGCTGCGTGTATTCTAACGCCTCCACAATAACAGAGTTCGGCACCGGCATGGTTGGCGAAGAAGCTTCGCCGCTCAGCACAATGAATTGCAGCGAACTGTTTTCCAGGGCCTTCAGAGCGTTCTGAATCACCCGTGTGACTCCCCCGGGGCGAAGATGATAATGCAGAATAGCGATACGCATAGGTTCCCTCCGAATAGTAAAATTATTATCGCAATAACCCGGATGACGGATGCCTCAACGAAAACGTCTCGTCAAGGAAAAACAGAGGTTTTTTTTGACCTGCCAGACCAGGCTGGGAAAGCCCACTTTCTTACCGAAGAGATGCAATGTACTTGACATAATTCACTGAAATCTCATAGATGGCTTTGTACATAACAACAATTGAAACGGAATAATTTTCTGAGAGATCCCCGCGTTGCAAGCGGAGGCATCTTTCAGATAATTGAGAAGGAGAAACTGATGGAACGTCAAGCCATAGCAGTTGAAAAATTTCTGTTAAAAGTCCATCCCCTCTGGTCAAAACAATGGCTTTTACTGACATCCGGAGATTTTACAACACACCATTTTAACAGCATGACCGTTGGCTGGGGCAGTTTTGGCACGATGTGGAGCAAACCTTTTGTCCAGATCGTGGTGCGTCCGACCCGGTATACCTTTGAATTTATGGAACAGTATGATACCTTTACGTTGTGTGCCTTTCCGCCAGCGTATCAAAAAGCATTACAACTGACCGGGTCAAAATCCGGGCGCGATGGAGACAAAATCAAAGCGACCGGTCTAACCCCTATTCCCGCGTCACGCATAGCGGCCCCTGGATTTGCTGAGGCGGAGTTGATTGTCGAATGCCGCAAGATCTATTGGGACGATTTCAATCCGGACCAATTTCTTGATCCCGATACAGAGAACAACTATCCCCTGAAAGATTATCATCGTATCTATTTTGGGGAAATTCTGGCGATTTCAGGCGTGAAATCGTATTCGGCGTAACAAATTTGAGGCAGCAGGAGTGTCAAACCGGAATTTTGGGCACTCCTGCGAGGCTTACTGCGCTTCTCCCATAACCTGAAGATATGCCCGCCGGACGCGCGGCCTGTTATCATGATCAATCAGGATCACTTGCTGCCAGGTTCCCAGAAGCGCCGTGCCATCAACCACCGGCAGCGTGACGGCCGGCCCCATAAACGTGGCGCGAATGTGGGAAAAACCGTTATCGTCGCCCCAGGTCTGTGAATGTAAACTTTGTAATGTCCTGGGCACCCATTTTTCCAATTCATTCTGAAGATCTTTCACCAAAGCAGGCTCATATTCAATTGTACTGATTGAAGCGGTAGAACCGATCACAGAGATGGTGACAATCCCGTGGGTAATTCCCGATGTTTTCACGGCCTGCTGCACTTGCTCAGTTATATTTTTCACATCTGAAAATCCTTGCATGTGAAGACTTATTTCCTGTCCGACCACCATGATATTCCTCCTTAAATTTATGTCGAGCGATCAATATAAGTACTCCAGCATCTCTGTCGAATCTGAAGAAAAAGTCAAATAGATTTTTTGAAAACTTCTTTTTGTTGTTCCTATTCAACCAGACTTTCAGAAAAAAAGTCTTATGGTCTAGACGCTTGACTCAAGAATCAATTATTCCGATGTATAAGCGAGAAAATGCCTTGCCAAGAAGAAAAAAACTTGACTTAATCATCCCGATTTGATTTTCTTTTAAAGGGTGGAGGTTTATCCGTCTGACTAGAGCGATCGCTAAGGAGAGAAAGGGGAAAATTGAATGAAAAACGCACAGGTGCTGATTGTTGAAGATAGTAAAACCATGCAGCAATTCCTCCGTAATTTGTTAGAAACCGAACATTACAACGTTATGCTGGCAAGTGATGGAGAAACCGGGTTAGAACTGTTTCAGCAAAGCATCGTTGAAGGCAAACCATTTGACATCGTCATGACAGATGTGGTCATGCCCGGCATGAGCGGCCTGGACCTGTTAGAAAAAGTCAAATCACTGAACCGCGATACCATCGTGGTGGTCTTGACGAGTGACGCCAATGTCGAAACAGCGATTGAAGCCCTGAATTTAGGAGCGAATAATTTTTTGCATAAGCCACCGAACTCGGAAGAAATTCTGAATGTGCTGTGGAGAGCTGCGAAACAGCGCGAAATTTTTCTTGAAAATGAAGAATTGAACCCATTTACAGAACGTACCATTCATATCGAAATTCCCAGCCAATTGAAATTTATTAAAGGCATTTCGCACAATATTATTGCTGATGCGAAATTGATGGGATATGACGAAGCCGATCTGTATGATAAAATTCCAGTGACCATTGATGAAGCCGTCACGAATGCCATCAAACATGGGAATAAATTCCAGGAAGAGAAAAAGGTTTATATTGATATTCAGATTAACATCGACCGGATCAAAATTGTGGTAGCTGATGAAGGCGAGGGGTTTGATGTCACTTCAGTTCCGGATCCGACGGATCCCACAAATTTCCTCAAACCGAGCGGTCGCGGTATTCTTTTTATGTCAATTGGCATGGACGAGATCAGATACAACGAAAAAGGTAACGTATTAACATTAATCAAATATCGAAAATCATCCAAAGAAAAGTGAGCGAACAGCATCTGTTGGAAGAGCAAAAGGAGCAAACGAATGGCGCGGTATCTTGTGACGGGTGGAGCAGGATTCATCGGTTCGAATGTGGTTCATCAGCTATTGCAGGATCAGCATGAGGTCCGAGTCTTAGAGAATTTTCTCACCGGAAAACGTGAAAATTTAACTGACATTCTGCATGATATTGATTTAATAGAAGGGGATTTACGTGATTTTCATGTTGTGAAACAGGCATGTCAGGGCATTGATTATATTTTTCACATCGGCGCGTTGCCCTCGGTACCGCGCTCGGTTGCCGACCCGATCTTATCGAACGACATTAACATCAACGGAACCTTACACGTGTTAGAGGCCGCCAGACAAGAGCGTGTCAAACGAGTGGTATTCAGCTCATCGTCGTCAATCTATGGCGATACCCCGACCCTGCCCAAGCATGAAGACATGGCGTTTCAGCCCCTTTCGCCGTATGCGGCTCATAAAGTCAGCGGAGAATTGTATTGTCGCGTGTATTATAACATTTACCAGCTTGAGACCGTGTGTCTGCGCTATTTTAATGTATTTGGTCCGCGTCAGGATCCGGCGTCGCAATATGCGGCGGTGATTCCCAGATTCATTACTGCGCTGCAGCAAGGAAAACAGCCCGTGATTTATGGCGATGGCAATCAATCCAGAGATTTCACCTTTATTAAAAATGTCGTTGCGGCCAATATAGCCGCTGCCGTTGCACCTCAAGCGGCAGGCGAGGCCATGAATATTGCCTGCGGCACCCGGATCACTGTCAATGAACTGGCTCAAAGAATCGGTTCCCTGTTAGGAAAAGAGGTTCGCCCGCAATATGAGCCTTTGCGTATCGGCGATGTCAAACATTCGCTGGCTGATATCAGCAAGGCCCAACGCCTGTTACAGTACAATCCTATGACAGATATTGATTTCGGATTACAGCAAACGATCGAGTTTTTTACAGCCAGGTAAATATGCCTCTCATCTCATCGTGCTCTCCGACAGGAATGGTCATTACTGATCTGGACGGGACGCTCCTTCGCTCAGATCGAACATTTAGTCCGACGAACCTGGCCACGCTGCAATATTTACAAGAACGTCAGGTCGTGCGGGCGATCGCCACCGGAAGATCCCTCTTTTCACTACGGAAGGTGATTCCGGAACATTTTCCGATCGACTATATTATTTTTTCATCAGGTGCGGGTATTATTGACTGGCGGACGCAAAAATTGCTCGTCGCCCATCACCTTTGCATGCAAGAAGTCGTAACGGCCCTGAACGTGTTGATAGAACAGCATGTTGACTTTATGCTCCATCACCCAATACCTGATAATCATCACTTCTGGTATTACACCACCGGCCGGGAGAATCCTGATTTTACCCGCCGTTATGAACTATATCGGGATTTCGCCACACCGTTTGACCTTCTGTCAATGCAGATTCCTGAAAAAGCCTGTCAATTTGTCGCAATTGTGTCGTGTCCGGAAGCACTTTCACAATATACCCTTCTCTGTGACCAGCTGCCGGGGTTAAAAGTGATTCGAGCTACATCACCGCTTGATAGTTCTTCGATCTGGATCGAAATTTTTCCGCGAAGTGTGTCCAAAGCCCTGGCGAGCGCCTGGTTGGCCGACCAGTTCCGGCTCCCCTATTCGGAAATCCTCGCGTTAGGCAATGATTACAATGATCTCGACTTGCTCCAGTGGGCAACGCACAGTCTGGTAGTTATAAACGCGCCCGCAGATTTACAATCCCTGTATCCGACAGTGCGCTCAAACGATCAGGATGGTTTCACCCAGGCGGTTGAAATGTGGATGAATCATTGACAAATTCTCTTTTCGAAGTAACCTTATCTGCAATATATCTATCATTAAAAAACCAGGTTTTTCAAAAAAACCTGGTTTTTATCGCAAAAGGAGAACGATCAGAATGACGACAATACAAGAGCCTACGTCGCAAAAGGCACTCCAAACCCTGATTCGGAAAATCCCGAAAACAGATTTGCATTTGCACCTTGACGGGTCAATCCGCCTGGAAACCATTGCCGAGATCGGCCAGAAAGAAGGGATCGATCTGCCCAGTTATACGGCTGACGGCTTAAATGAACTGGTCTTTAAAGAACAGTATGCCAATTTAGAAGAATATTTGAAAACCTTTGGCTATTCCTGCGCTGTTATGCAAAAACCCGAATATCTCGAACGCATTGCCTACGAACTCGCGCAGGATAATCAGGCCGAAGGCGTACGCTACATTGAAGTCCGCTTCGCGCCGCAGCTTCATATCAATAAAACCATGGATATGAAAGAAGTTCTGCAACATGTGAATAATGGTCTGAGCCGGGCGCAACAGGACTTTAACCGCCGGCCTGAAATTAAAAGCGGCGAGGAACCGCCGTTTTTTTATGGCATCATTGTGTGCGCCATGCGTTCCTTTAATCAACATTTGTCGAAATACTACGAACAATTTATCAATACCCATTCCTATTCCGATATGAAAAGCATCCGTAAGATGGCGTCATCTGAATTGGCTCAGGGAGCGGTGCGGATTCGAGATGAAGAGGGAATCCCGATTGTCGGGTTTGATCTGGCCGGAGCGGAAAAAGGCTACCCGGCCCGGGATCACTGGCGCGCGTTTCAACATGCCCATGAAAATTTTATGTCCAAAACCGTTCACGCCGGCGAAGCCTACGGCGCGCCTTCAATCTTTCAGGCCATTACTGAACTGCACGCTGATCGCCTCGGGCATGGGTATTATTTGTTTGATACGGGGAAAATTGAGGATGACCTGATTTCAGATAAGGAACGGTATATTGAAAAACTGTGCGAATACATCGCGCAGCACCGGATTACCATCGAAGTCTGTCTAACCAGTAATATGCAAACTAACCCGACCATCGGCATCCTGCAAAATCATGCGTTCAAACACATGCTGGCGCGCGAATTGAGCACGACATTTTGTACTGATAATCGCACCGTGAGTAAGACCTCCGTGACCAATGAAATCATGCTGGCTTTGCGGCACTTCAAACTCACACCGGAACAATTAAAAAATCCGATTATTTACGGTTTCAAACGCAGCTTTTTCCCGGATACGTACGGCAATAAACGCAAATATGTCAGAACCTGCATTGATTATTATGAAAAACTGATGGATAACGTCAGTTTTGAGAACATTGTGTGGGAATAATCCGAAAAACCGGGTTTCTTGAAGAAACCCGGTTTTTTTTATTTGCTGAAGGCGGCAATCACACCCGAGCCGATGGCGGCCAATTCCTGAATTTGGGCATGGCGTGCAGCGGCATCCGGCAGAAAACGAACGCCGTCTGCGCCTTTGGCCTGTAAATATTGGTGCGCGACAGCGACACATGCACCCTCCCAGAAGATGCGCACAAGTTCCTCATTTAAGGGCGTATGGCGTTGACAAAACGGTCGCAGCGGCAGCCAGATGGCATCGTTATGTTCGGTGCCTGCACCAACCGCAAGGCCGTGCGCCCGCAGGGTTTTGACGTAGATGGTCAGGGTCTCCGGGTCGTTACGCGTCGGAATGACTTCCGCTGCGGGGATTTCACGCGCGAGAAGATGTTCAGCCAGCGTTTCCGGCGGTCCTTCGAAGGGTGAAATGGATGGCGCGCCGTCAATCAACGCCGGGTATGAGACATATCCGCCCAGACCCCGGATCAATTGCGCGGCCTCTCCAGGACTGACAAAACATTCGTCAACATAAGCCACGCGCCCCTGTTTAAGCAGATACGTGCGAAGATCGTTTTGCACTTTGACGACATGTGCGGCCTCAACCGTATTCTGCACGCCATACAGTTGCCGAAGCCACTCTGCCCGGTCTTTTTCAGGAAGACTCTTCCAGATTGCCTGTTGTAAGGCTTGCACCAGATGCCGTTCCTGTAAAAATACGGTGTGAACCGGTACCTGCTTTTCGCTGGCGACAGACTGCGCGATCTCGTCATAGCGCAGGCAAATTCCGCGTTGCGCCAGCAAGTCAATCTGGTTGAGTTTATCAATCATCCGGGCAACCCGTTGGGCATCTCCGGTGCGAATGCTGCGCCAGATTCTCTGTGTGTCCTCGTCAAGCGCGTCGAAACGGGTTAACCCTTTGCCGCAAAGATAAAGTTTGCCCGGATTTTTCGGATCATTGGTTAAAATTCCCCTGGCTTGTAACTCCTCATCCATGGTTAAGATTTCAACGCCAAAGACCGGCGTTATGCCGGCTTTTACTGCGGCCCGGGCAAAAGTGCTGTAGATGCTGTGATCATAATAATTACTCGCCCCTAACACCACAATCTGTTCCTGGCGGGCATGCGCGATGGCGTCGTCAATACTCTGAATCGACCCGAAATTCGGCGGCAGATGCACATGCAGATTAGTGGCAAGCGGCTGAGGTAACGAAGGTTGCGAGCATAACGCCGCCTTTTCCGGCAGCCTTCCAAAAATTTCGTGTACAGTGTTTCCTACATTCATAACATTGTGCACTGAGACAGGAATTTGTAGGAGTATGGTTCTGCCCTGAAAGGGCTGCATATCTTAGCCCAGGGTCATCCCCCTGGGAGAGATACTCCCCCACACCTCTCCTCTCTCTTCCGAAGCGGAGGGGAGAGGAGGCAAGATGAGAATGCACCTATCCCCAGGGCGTTGCCCTGGGCTAATATCTCTAACCCCTTCGGGGTAAAAATCGCTCCTGCACATTTTTGTCGCAGAGCAGCAGGATTATCCCTTATATCTGAGTTGTTCGCGAAATTCGAGTAAAAATCTTTCAGCTTCTGCCGACCAGAGTCCTTTATGCTGCGCGACAATGGGGGTCAGGCCGCGATAAAGCTCGCCGAGCACCCCGTCACTTTCCTCACCCAGCCGTTCTAAATCGGCAATTGCCACAAGCGGCATATCAAATTCATTATAGATCAGCTTTTTGCCGCCCGGAATGTCCGGCAGGTGCAAAATCGTCTCCGCTGCCGCGGTAATCCCGCCGATATGCGTAATCATCGCCGACGGATTGATTTTCCCTTCAGACATCAACTGCAATGCTTCGCGCATATCGTCAGTATTGCCGCCCGAAGTGCCCAGGACTTTATGATAATTGTAGTGTACATCATAAATATTGAGTCTGGCAGAAAGCGAAGTATCGGTAGGGCCGGCAAAAAAATTCAACGTGCCTTCAAACCCCAGAATCTGCTGCCCCTGCTCAAAAACGACCGGAATAGGAGCAAATACAAAGACATCATCCATCAAATGCCCCTGAGTCAAGTCTTTGGCACGCTGCAGGAGATTCTCTTGAAGCGAATTGATAAAGACCAGCTTGACCCCGCTTGTCTCAGAGACTTCCCGGGGAAACAATTCCTGAGCACGGGCAAGTCGAGCATCATCAATGTCAGTAACCACGAGTAACCGGGGCTGGCGCGGACCATGTAAGGCATAATCAATCATACCCAGTCCCATGGGACCGCATCCGGCTAACAACGCCAGATTGCCGCCTTCGACAATTCCCATGAGATGCTGATAAGTGCCAGGTTTAACGTGGTAGTGCGCTCGAACCGCGCCGATAATACACGACATGGGTTCCGCCAGCGAAGCTTTAAAAAACGCATCGCCGGAATAAGGCAGCAGGCACCCCTGTTCCAGCACATCTTTTGGAACAATGGCATAGGTGGCGTTCCCACCGATGTATTGGTATGAGTACCCCGGAGCGGAGAGAACGCCCACCGGGCCTTGTTCGTAGTTAATGGCTGGTTGAATCCCGTATAATTGACCGACTTCCCAGGTTCCCCGGTACTGCTGGCCCACTTCCACAATACGCCCTGCAAATTCATGCCCCACAATCGTAGGATATTCAGCCACGTTATCAGGCACGCGTTTATGGCGCGCGCCCTGTTTCGCTGCTTTATATGACGACATACAAATACTGTCTGTGACAATACTAATCAGGATTTCATCCGATTGAATCGGAGGTAATTCAAATGTCTCAAGGCGTAAATCTTGTTCGCCGTAGATTCGTAACGCTGTTGTTTTCATAAATGAAAGGGCGAAGGGTGAAGGGCGAAAGGTCTTCGCCTCTTGTCCCTCGCCTTTACCCCCTGCCCCACCAGGCGTTTAAGGTCTGATTGATCAAAGGATCCATAATATATGAGCTGCACAAGACAACAATTCTGGCAACTTCTTCAGGGGTGCCGACGTTTCCCAGCGGGAGTTGTTTGGAATAATATTCGATCACCGCGCGCTTATCATCATCTTTCTGCGCCGGATCATAGGTCAGGCCAAGGCTGTCAGCGTAAGAGCGAAAATCCCATCCCGCTGTCGGCGCAATTCCGAAACGAGGACAGATGGCAAAAATATTCTGGCGTCCGTGCTCTTTTGAAATTGCCTG
Source organism: Candidatus Vecturithrix sp. (assembly GCA_040772385.1). Classification (GTDB taxonomy): domain Bacteria; phylum Moduliflexota; class Moduliflexia; order Moduliflexales; family Moduliflexaceae; genus Vecturithrix. Next base: position 3,981,645 of record JAXGYF010000001.1, read on the forward strand.
GCCTAGCATTTCAAGCCCCACTTTTGTGGTGCTATACAATGTCATCCCTGCGCTGGCGTGATCCGCGGAACTGGAACTCATCATAATAATACGGCCAAATTGCTGCCCGCCGTACTGTTCATCGGCCATATACGGAATACAGGCCTGGGAGGCATAAATTGCGCCGCGTAAGTTGATCGTCATCATGTTTTCCCAAAAGACATCGTCAATATCTAACACATTTCGTCGTTGAATTAACCCGGCATTGTTCACCAGCAAATCGATCTGCCCGAATTCAGCGATTGCAATACGCGCCATCTGCTCGACAGAGGCTTTTTGGGTGACATCAGTCTGCACGGCGACGCTGCGACTGGCCGGATAGGTCTGCGATATACGTTGGGCTAATTCCTGCGCCGCCTGAATAGCGACATCGGCGATCACTGTACAGACGCCTTCACGCGCGTATTCTTCCGCAATCGCACTGCCAAATCCACCAGCGCCGCCGGTAATAATGGCCACTCGTCCATTTAACTTTAAATCCATACGTTGAAAGACCTCCAATTTTCGTAACTGTTTAGCACATCCTTCCGTTCAACAACCTTGTTGAACGAAGCTTCGCAAACGTGTAAATAGGCCAAAAAGAGCAATCTCCATAAGCAAGAATCGTGCCACTGGCAAGATGTTCAACAAGCGAGATTGAGACCGTCATCAGCCCCGCAGGTGGCGGCAAGAAAGGCATCTTCGACCACGTGAGGCGGCAGGGGCAGGGTGCGTCCTCGTGCGCGAGGGCGGGGCTGATGCTGCTCATCTCTAGAGTTGGGCGAAAAGCGCACAGAACCGGCACAGTTTTTTTCGGTGAATAAGGCTGTTTACCGGTACGTAAAACTCATGTTATGCCCCCCTCTTGTTCCCAATACTGTTGACTTAAGCCCAGCCATCAATGGCCGGTCTCAAAGCTGAAGGACGCTGAAGCGCCCTGTTTGTGAGCTTTTAGCGGGCTTTAGCCTGCTTGAGCTTTGAGACCGGCCATTGATGGCTGGGCGGACTGTCCGAACTCTTGTGAAAAATCCCGGAACTACTTCTCCTTTTCATGTCAACCTCAAAATCGTCAAGAGGTTTTCTCGTCACATTTTTTCTTGACAGGGTTAGAAAAATTCTTCAGCAGCGTAAACTACGTGAATCTTCCGCAGTTTTCAAAACTTCGGAAGTGTGTTTTCTAAGTACTAATTTTTTATGAGGATATATCTGTATGATGACCTATGTTTCCATGTTAACGTATAGTGCGGAAGGCGTAAAAGGCATTAGCGTAGCCCGCACGGCCGAAGCCAAAGAAGCTATTAAACGCGCTGGCGGCAAATATCTCGCCGGTTATGATTTGCTCGGGATGTACGATGCGATGATTATCGCTGAATATCCAGATCCCAAAGCCGCCTTAAAAGCCAGTATGGAACTGAATAAACTGATTGGTGTTTCGTCGCGCACCATGCTGGCCCTGCCAATTAATGATGACGATGACGATGTCGTCTGTCTTCTTTAAACCATGCCGCATCGTTCACAGAAAAACCGAGTTTTTTCAAAAAACTCGGTTTTTCTTCAGTATAGACCCCACAACAGCTCTTGCTCATTCCACGGAAGGGTGTTCTCCCTTTTTCATCCGCCCCCATTCTTTGACGCTCATGACTCGCCCGTCCAGGGCGCGACGACGTAAACTTTCAAGCAGCAGATTATAGGCTGTCCCCTGATATGAGGAAAGAATATAATTGACGATTCTCCCGGCAATCGGGGTATCATCCTGGCAGACAGGAGCATCGGGATCGTCAATCACCTCAAGCGTCTCACCCAGGTCCTCAAAAGAGGCCATATCTCCGACAAAAATATCCGAGTGCTGGTCGCTCTCATGATGTTTGCGCAAACAATAGAGCAAGGTTCGTCTGGAGCCATACAACGTGTGCTGCTCGAATTCCGGAAAACGAATGACAGCTTTCACCACCGTTTGAGCGAGAATCTGATTGCGTAACGTCGCGCTTAACAGACGATGGTCGTGAAACATTTCGTCCGGTAACAGTAACAGAATTTTTCCGCCAGGCTTGGCTAACAGCAAGCTTTTGCGCAGAAAGCGCGTAGGCCTATCGTCAATTGACGGAGGATTTCCAATCACCAGATCATAGACGCCGCTTCCGATTTGTTTACTACTGAGCGCGTCATCCTGGTGCAGCACAATTTCCGGAAATCCCTGGATTGCCAGGCTGAGATCCGCTGTGCGGCAGGCAAAACTATCAATATCAACACCAGTTAACTGCTGCTGTTTGCAAAACCGGATAATGGGCAGCCAGCGGGCGACAGCATCATCCAGAGGAAAATCAAAATACTCACGTTCTTCTTCATTGATCTGGATAAAGTAGAACTGCCCTGTCCGTAATTCATAGCGCAGCGAGAAATCCCGCTCAGTCCATTCGGCATCTTGCATCGCATTATCCAGAGTTTCCAGAATTTGTAACAGAAAGCCGCCGGTCCCGCAGCATGGATCGATTACTTTATCGCTTAATGACGGCTCTGCCAAATAGACTAAGAATTTCAACAGATCCGGGTGCGTCAACACGCGTTCTTTGGCAGGATTCACAAAATGATCCAGCACAAATTGGCGGAGGAGCTGATCTTTGTTGTCAGCCGTCACAAGTTGATCGATAATTTCGGCATTATAGACAATGCCCTCGGTATGAAACGCATCCTGAAGAAACTCGATCACTTTGGCCCGCAATGTTTCAATATATTCGTCCATGTGATCCACGCTCTCCAACTCTGCTTCTCCAGCTTCTTGCTCTTTTTCTTCGTCCGTTTCAATCATCTCCTCAACGGCAGGCTCTAATGCGGAGCCTTGGAGTTCTTCCTGCCTGATACGCACGTCTTCGGCCTGCTCTGAAGTGAGCGTTTCTGCGGCCTCACCCTGTTCAGATTCTTGGATCGGCAGTATTGCCGCCTGCGGCTCCGGCTCCTCAACGACAACCGGCCAGGCTCGTTCCTGCGGCGTTTCTTCTTCTGGCGGCAGCAAGTCAGAAAGAGCGATCTTTGAGGCAAGTTCAGATTCTGCCTGAGAACGTAACGCCTCTTCGAACGACGTCGAAATATCCCATGCTGTCGGGTGTTCCTCAAGCAAAACCGACTCAACAGCAGCGTGTTCCGTCTCTTCTCTCTCAGGTTTTTGGATGTGACGGAATTTCATTCTGGATCGCAAATCCCAACGTCCGTCTTCAAAGACGAAGCGCGGATCTTGCGCGAGTTTCTCGTCGACGTCGGTTGAACTTGCCGGAATATTCAGCACAGAACCGGTTAATTCATTCGGCTCCAAGGCGCGATCCATTTTAAGCAAATACTGATATAACCGATCAACCTGAGAAGGCCGTAGTTTGGTTTTCTGCTCCACAAAACGCTGTAACATCCATTTTTTATCTTTTTGCACAAAACGCGCATCCAGCATCGGGATAAAAATGGCGGAATCCTTGTCAATCCTGAATTCCCCGACCACTCGATTAATGATGTCTTTTTCTGTTAGTCCGGCTTTATTTCTCATCAAAATGGAACGGGCATATTCATTAATCACCACCCATTCACTCAGAATCCAATATTTGCCTCCTTCCAGATCAGCAAACCGCGCATCATTTTTTAAATCCAACTTGATATTCATATTCCCCGCAATGTGTTTCACTTTGGCAATGCGATTGAGAATCTGACGTTCGCTCAACGGCGCTTGATACTTCAGGAACACTTCATACACAGCGTCATTGACTTTATTCCCCTCCGTAAGCTTCCAGATATTCTTGCCGGCTTCAACTTCATGAAAACTGGGATTACTGCGTAAAATCGGTTCGACATAGCGAGTTTTAATCTGCTCATAGGATAGATCTTTGAGCATATATTCATGCACTTCTTCAACCAGTTCCTCAAGGTGCGATATTTCGTGTAAAAAAAGCGTACGTTTGAGTAATGCTAATAAACTATACGAAGGTCCGGAACTTTGTTGATTTTTCTTTGTCATAGAGTTCTCCCCTCCACTCATTCTCCCATAGAATTATTCCGTAGGCGCAGATCTTTCCTCGACATGGTTCTTGATGCGCCGCAACTCCCGTGTATTGCTCGTCTGTATATTGTGCTGCATGGGCTTCCCACCAACCCGGATGAAGAGATGTTTTACCCAAGGAACACCATTACATCTCCATTCCTTAGCCCGCTTCAACTTCGCCCAGCAGACGATGGTAGTCGAACGGAGTCGAAACATGAACGCTTAGTGTATCAGAAAAGCGAAATACTCGGGTACATCAATACTTCGGACAGTTTTGATTTCACCCCCCTCAATCCCCCCGCAAGCGGGGGGAAGTACATAAGAGACGTCCTATTGCTCATTTCCCCCCGTTTACGGGGGGACAAAGGGGGGCACACGAAAACTGTCCGAACTATTGGTACATGTGAGTCCTGCATTTATCATACTCACTTCGATATTTGTCCCAGGACTAACTTACATTAAAATAATCACTTCTCTTGTTTCCGCTCTAAAAAGTCCAGAAAATTTTTTCTAATCCGGATATTTCTTTATTGACTGCTCATAATCAGAGGTATTGAATTCGTCAAGCATTGAGTGTAAATTTCAATAAATTTCTTTCGAAAAATACAGAAAACCGGGTTTTTGGCAAAAACCCGGTTTCTAACAGAACTATCAAAATGTCATTTTTTCCAAAAATCAATAGTTCGGAGAGTTTTGCACTCACCTCCTCCTCAGTTCCCCCTGTCAGCTCCTTCGCAGCAGGGCTGTGAAGTCACTGTGCAAATTTTTGCAGGGCTTATGCAAGCGAATGCGTAGAAACAGAGAAAGACCCATTGTCTCACGGATGCTCTTGCCGGCTTTTAGGACAGGGCTGTTACGTTCTACCCCCTCAGTCCCCCGTAAGCGCAGGGCTGTTAAGTTCTGGCGATCAATCGCCAGTCTCAAAGCTGAAGCAGGCTGAAGCCCGCTGTAGTGTTCCGAAGGGCGCTTTAGCGTCCTTTCGCTTTGAGGCCGGCCATTGATGGCTGGGCCGTCAGACACGACATGTTCAGAACTTAACAGCCCTGCCCGTAAGCGGGGGAGGTCGATCCGTTTCCCCCGTAAGCGCAGGGCTGTTAAGTTCTCATTCTGTATGAGGATCTGAGACAGCGGGTTCAGGAGGGCAATCGAGCGTTTGCTTCGCGGATTCGCCGCGACAATTTGGCAGGGCTTCGCCCTGATGCAAACGCTGGTTTGCACTCCTGAACAGCAAAGAACTTAACAGCCCTGGGCTTTCAGGGCGAGGGGGCGGGTTTGTCTCCTGCCAATTTATTTCGAAAATGAAGATGCTGTACAATATGATCGCCCAGATCCGGATCAAACTGCACCGCCGCATTGAACTGTTCCGCAGCTTTTTCAAGTTCATCCATCTCCAAATAATAGTGCCCTAATTCGACGCGGGCAGAGCCATACATCCCGAACGTCCGTTCAATATCCGCGTCCATCGCAATCCGAGTATTATCAAGAATGCCCCGAAAACGATACCGATTCCAGATCTCTTCCTGAATGGTATCGCCTGCTGCCGCGACTTTATAGGTAATCCCATGCGGAAGCAATTGGTAGGAAAGCGGAAGGGAGTGAGCGCTGGAAAAGTCAAAATAGATCGGACGCATGGCAATCTGCGTGCGAATGATGTTGTCAACCGCCTCTAAGGAGCTTCCGAGGTGAATGCGATCGAACTCCACGGCCTGTCGCAGTTCTTCCGGCAGCGAATCAGCATACCAGGGGGACGAGAGGTGAGGAACGTGAATCAGGATCACATCCTGGCGTTGTTTTTCTACAATTTGCAGGTACCAGAGCGGGAATGCGCCGCTATCGCCCCAGGTAAACAAAATAGCGTGGGGTTGAAGCGACGAGAGCACATTTGAGGCGTAATCGTAAGCCACATAGTTCCGGCTGCGATCAATATGCGGCAAATTCACAAGCAACAGGCGGCCAGGCAGGATCAGCGCATTGATGGTCAGAAAAAAGACGATCCCATATTGCGCGAATCTCCAGGGACGCACCACCCAGAGCATAGCGCGCGCAAGTCCCATCACGCCAAGTCCGATCAACACGGCTGTCAACAGGTAGGCAGGCGTATGGAACTCTTCAACCAGAAAAATATTCTCATCCGGCGGATCGCTGATGAAAATTGTGAGCACCACAAACGAACAGATGGCGATGAACACGGTCAACGTGGGTATTCGAACAAAGATTACGCCGTATAATAAGCCGACAATAGCCAGTATCAAACCAATCTGCCCGAATTCGCGCCAGGGGCGGAACGTGAGCATCTGCCGAAAAAACAGCGATTGTCGGAAAACAGTCAGAAGACGGGTCAAACCATGAACCGGCCGTTCCGGAAGCGGCGATTGCCCTGGTCGAGCATCGTGTTCTCGCACTTCCTGAGTGCGCACAGCGTGCCATAAGGCGGAGAGCCCGCCGCCGCGCGGCACATTGCTGTACCCCTCGCGCGTGACCAGCCACTTAAACTGCCGCCAGGTGGAAGGGTTGCCCCAATTCACCGGGGGATGCTGGGCCGCACGGATCGGCGTCAGGGCATAGATCGACAATCCTAACGCTAAGCTGGCCAGAATCAACGCGACGGCTTTCATATTAACCACAAGATGCGGGGTAGTTTTTAATACCAGAAAACACGCCGCAAAAAAGAACAGCGAAATGGTTTGATGGTTGCCAAAACCGATTCCAAAAAGAAACGCAATCAGATATAGATGTCCGGCGTGAGGAATATGGTGTTTCTCTCGGGGCGGTTTTGCGGCGTTCCCGCCGGATGTGTCGTCTCGATTCTGTTCGGCGGCCCGGCTTCCGCTCATCGAGTGAAGGCGAGATGAGCCGGCTTTCGCCTCCTGTTCCCCAACTGCCCGGCGCCAGTGGAATAACAACCAGATAATCATGCCGCACCAAAACGCATTTAAGCTATACACCTCCGCAATCAGCGCCTGGCTCCAGTGCGTTTGCGAAAAAGCAAAGGCAAAGGCGGCAACTAAGGAAGCGACCGGCATAAACATCTGTTCGGGATCCGGAGCAGTCCGGGACGGTTCAGCTACCGGGGACGACGATCGATTCGAGAGCATGGCGTGCGTGATCAAAAACACCATCAGCGCGGCCAGGGTCGCAAAACATGCTGACATCAAATTCAGACGATACGCCCCCGCGCCAATGGGCAATTTTGAAAATAACCACCCCAGGGACACATAAAGCGGATATCCCGGCGGATGCGCTACACCGAGCGTATAGGCTGCCGCGATCAATTCGCCGCTGTCAAAAAATGACACTGTTGGTGCAAGCGTTTGCACATACACCCAAAATACCGTCATACCAGCAAAACCGGCATAGATTTGATAAGGAAAATTCTTTCTGTGAAGTGTATTCATAGTCACTCTTTACCAGGCTTTCATAATTTAGGATCTCGATAATGATCACATGCATTATAGATACCAACTGCCTGTCAAGCACGTTTTGCAAAAAAAAATTGACAGATTCGTAAATTTGGCCCGGAATTTGCAGAAATATTCAGCGACTTACCATGCTGTAAGTATTCAGGTATCCCGACGAACAAGGTTGCTCGTCGGGATACCCGAATTGATGCTTACTTGTAAACTGTCTTGTTCAGGCGAATTGTTTATTGAATAGGAACTCGTTACATATCGGTGAACAACCTTGATCACCTAAAAAACTGTGCCGGTTCTGCATGCTTTTCGTCCAACAGGTTGTTGGACGGTACGATGTGTGAAACAGTTACGTTTAATATAAATAGAGGGGGAAAAAAGAATATGAGAAAACGAAGCATTTTGACGCACTGGCTGCCGGCCCTGATAGGCTTTTGTCTGTTAGGCTCTCTCGTGTTATCAACCTCGTTCGCAGAGGCCCAGGGGAAAACATTGGTCGTGGACAGAACTGACGATGATGAAACTAAAACGAAGTGCAAAGATGGTGACTTCGGCGATTGTTCATTACGCGGGGCCGTGGCCGGAGCTAAAACAGGGGATATCATTACGTTTGATCCTGCTCTTGGTTCGTCCATCACGATTGAACTGGATCAAGAAGCCATCCCAATCGAAACGAACCTTTCCATTATCGGTATCCCGCCAACCGCGGACAGGGTCGTCATCAGACAGACAACCGCACTTACCAATTCACGCCATTTTACCGTTTCCAAAGGAGCAACCGTCACAATGGAATTCCTCACCTTTGAGAATGGAAAACCGAACGGTTATGGGGGTGCTCTTCATGTCAAGGATACGAATACGGAACTGAGGATTGGAAAATGTACGATCCGCAATAATACAACCCCAACCGGTAAACATGCCGGAGGCGTGTATGTCGGCTCAGGCGCAGCGGTCACCATTCAGAAAAGCACGTTCAGTGGGAATACCGCCGCTGAACGTGGAGGAGGCTTGTATCTTGAAGGCGGCACTGCGAGGATAGAAAACTGTACATTCAGCGGGAATAATGCCAAATACGGAGCTGCTGTGCATGTCGCAGGGTCAAGCGGCAATTTAACGATGATTCATTGTACTGTCACGAAAAACACCGGACAGGTCACTGATGAAACAGGGGCGATTGTTCGAACTTATCAGGGCCAGGCCTCATTGACCAATAACCTGATTATCCAGAACTATTATCAATCCCCTGCAACCCCTGCTCCTTTCGATTGCTCTAATTCGACGGCGTTCGCAGGCAGCGGGAATATCATCGGCAAGCATAAAGGGTGCGGCGCTCCCATTGACAACACGATCACCGGACTAGATTCCACCCTCAAAAATAACGGCGGCGCAACCTGGACCCATGCGCTGCTGCCTGCGACCACAGAACCAGTTTTTGAAGGCAGTAATGCCATCGATCGCGTTAACCGCGCGCTGGCAGTCGATCAGCGCGACCAGCCGCGTCCGGAAGATGACCTGCTGGCCGATGTCGGCGCCTATGAGGCTGAGCAGCAGGGCGGCGACCTGACCATCACGATAGAACCTTCAGTTTTCCTGGAAACTGCCGGGTCCAATGCCGCCATCGCTACCATTACGCGCAGCAATACGACCGGGCCTTTAACCATTACCCTGACCAGCAGCGATCCGACCAGAGCAACCGTCGAAGGCTCGGATTATATGAGCCTTGTCATGGCTGAAGGGGAATCAACTAAAACATTCAACATCTATGCGGAGGTGGATCCGGATGATGTCAATAACACGGTCACGTTCACTGCGACCACGAATAAACCCACGCTTTATGACGCGGTGGCAACGGACGTGATCGTGGCAGAGGGATTAGTGCTGATCATTATCCCGGACTCTTTTTCGGAAAATGGAGGGTCAGCGACCGGAACCGTTTATCGGCCCGGTACGACGAGCGGCACGTTAATAGTAACCTTAGAGAGCAGTGATACAGGGGAAGCAACCGTGCCGGCGACAGTCACGATTCCTGACGGGCAGGACTCTGTAGAATTTATCGTGACAGGGGTGGATGATCTCCTTGAGGATGGCAGTCAAGTTGTGACCATTACCGCCAGCGCAATAGGATTCAATGGCGACACGGCAGACGTCACGGTGCTTGATGATGAATCCCCGACCCCGACTCCGACGACCTCGCCGACGGCGATTCCGACGCCGGATATTACCGGGAAACAGTTTTGGACCGACGGACTGGGGTCCCATGCTTTTCCGACCTATCTCTTAACCGCCTCCTACGACTGGCTGCACAATTTTAACGATCGAAACGAGAAGGCTGCACGCGGTGCAAACCAAGTTGATCCGGATACGGATAACTTTAATAAAATCATGGTGGCGGATTCGAACCTGTTTCCGATTATCACGGCCGTGGCCGGAGATTTTGAATTTCCGAACATCACCAGCCGCAACACCGCCCTGCACAACGATTATTTCACGCGCAGCGTCGCAGTGGCGCCAAATTTCCTGCACGACTGGAATCTCCCCTATTACGTGAGCCGCGATGCTAACAAAGCCTATCATACCGGCCATTACGATCTGAAAGGGGTAGAACAATACGGCGCGCGCTCAATGGTGGAATGGGTGTTTGTTACAGATCCGGGCAATCATAATATCCGGCGTTATGAAATGCGGAAAATTGGGGATTTTTGGACCAGCCTGGAACCCGGTGATGAACTGTTAGGCGATTTCGGCGGTATGCTTGACGGCAGCGACCTGAGCGGAAACGGGGTTGGCCAGGGCGATTGCAGTACCTGCGCTCAAAACGCCTGGTATATGGCTTCTCTGGAAGATATTTTCTTTAAAAACACTAATAGTCTGAATAGCGCCAAGAACACGTATAATAGCAATCCGGTCTATTACTTCAACCGCGATTCCGGTTATACACACCCGACAACTCCGGCAGGATGGCGGGAAGATGGGAAACAGGAAGGAAGCGGAGTGCTGGAATTTATTATTACGATTCCAGCCGATGCCATGCCGCTTTCGAATTGGAAGCTCGATGTCGGTGGGAACTCCGATGATCAATCTGCCCCAACCTTGTTTGTGGGAGTGAATGCGCGCTATGAAGGAGGCAGTCCGGTTGATCCGCCCTTTAATGACGCCGGCTATACGCCTCCGTCCGGCTATCCGGCGCAGCCGGAAATTGTGTATTGCGATCTGTGTCCCGGAGGAACCTGTTCGCAGCCGAAAGTGTGCGCCTATGAAAACGTGGGACCAAGTCAGGGAAAAGACACACAGAGCTATACGTTCAGCAAAATTGATGCGAGCTATGACTTAGATCCCACGCGAGATGGCATTCAGGTGCGTATCAGCATCTTCCCTACCGGCAACGGCGGGTTTATTCTTGAAGGCATTCAGACCGACGAATCAGATTCGGCCTTTGCAGTCAAACGCGATCCCAGCGATGCGTCTGCCGGAGCAATCGAAGCGCGCTGGAACAAGCTTGACATGTATCTGGAAACCGTGCCGCCGGAATCTGCGCCGGCCTATGCCAGCTATGCCACTCCCTCCACTCGCGCGGTCGGCTATGGTTTTGCCACCAACACCAGTTTTACCACAGCCAGCAACGTGCGTTTCAAAAATCCGCGCGACATTGCAATCTTTCGCGATGTGTTTGACACCAGAACCAGTTTGACAGATAAAGACAACGGCGCGCCGGTATACCTCTTTGTGGCGGATACCATGAATTCGCGCATTCAGGTGTTTATGAATGCGACGGCATCGGCCGGAACGACCAATGCAAGCTTTCCGGTGCGGCCCGTGCGCGTGAAAGGTCCGAACGATAACTCGGACGAGACCTTCTACAACTCGAACGAATTGGCCCTGCGCCTCTACGACGGCAGCGGCGACAGTTCCGGCTTCGGCGACGGCCGGAAGGCCGACTGGCGCCCCTTTATCAATCCGAACCCAGGCTTCAAGAATATCACCCAGGGAATCGGCGAGTTCTATTATCCACACGGCGTGGCGGTCGATCAAGACCCCGACACCAAAGATGTGTATCTGTTTGTGGCTGATACCTTTAACCACCGCATTCAGGTCTTCCGCGACGTGAGCGGGGTCACCTCGCAGGCGATCGCCAACAAACGCTTCAATTTTCAATATGAAAAGGGGTGGGGAGCCTATCCGGCCAACGAAGCCCGGCCGGGCGGATTTAACCTGAAATATCCGAAGGGACTTGATGTGGCGCGTTTTGCCAATAATTCTTCCTATCTGTATGTGGTGGATTCGAAAAACTATCGTGTGCTCAAATACCTGCTGACCGAACAGAGCGACGGCGGATTGAATGATCCGGAAATTGTGGCCGGCTTCGGTTTTGACGGCACGACATTCTCGCGGTCACTAACCAGCCTGCCGGGCCAGCCCATTCAGGCTCATCAAGCTTTTGAGGAAAGCGGCGTGGGCCTGGAAGCTGTCGGATTTCTGAATCCCCAGGATATTACGACTGGCTATAGCGGATTTTACACCTATAGCGGACCGATGCAGGTCAGTGGCAAGCACTATCCCTATGAATTAGATCGCGGAACCGGTCGGACGAAACGGGGTATCCGCTATTTGAACAACTACATGGTGTATGTCACGGATTATGCCCGCAACCATACGTCCATTACCCGCGAGCGTTTGAACATGCGGGTCATGCAGTTTGCGGATAATTATAAAACCTTTACCGGCGTGTTCCTGCCGTGGGCCACGGCCACTACGCCAACTTTCACCAAAGGCGCCTTATGGCAGAGTCCCTTTGGCCCGCAAGTGGCGACCATTCGCCCGGTGGAAGGGCGGTATAACAGCGACGGCGGCGGCGCGCTGCCCTCTACGGGGTCGACCGAAAATGTTCCCGGCCGGGCAGGGTACTTCACCGACCGGCCGGTGGGAATTGATGCGATGACCTGGGATACCATCACCCCGTTTGACATGCGCGTTGCGGATATCGCCGGCGGAACACTTTATCCGAATGGGGCCAGCATCAGCAAGACCAAAACCTTGCGCGTGGGGGTCACAGCCAGAGCGTTCTTCGAGCTGCCCTATGGGACGATCGCAAATTACACCAACTATACCTCACAGAAATACCTGGTGGACGGGAAAGGCGTGAAACGCGTGCATGCCTTCTGTTATGATCTGACCGGAAAATACGTCGGCTACGCGGTAGATGATAAGCCGCCTTTCATCTTCGCGCCGAATGGCACGACTGTGGCAAATGGCGTGCAGCGTCCGGCCGCGTGCGGCGCTGGCTACCTGAAACTGATTGCCGAGGATAAATATTTCACCTATTCCGGCAAAACCGGGACCATGATTTTTCAACTCACGAATTAAGGCGAAAGAGAAGAAACCGGGTTTTTGATAAAAACCCGGTTTCTTGCACAACGAACGACTCAGAAAGAGAGGTGCAGCGTATGCGATGGATCAAAGGAGGAAATAATCGGGGGGTCACACTCATGGAAATGATGGCCGTTGTGGCGATTATCGGCATCCTGGCCGGGATTTCCATTCCGAATATGACCACGGCTATCAGGAATAATCGGGTGAGAACCGTGAGCATTAAACTGTTAGCGCAATTGCGTGAAACCCGCTCGCAAGCCATTTCCCTGGCGCGGAACATCCAGTTTTCACTGGATGCCACAAATAAGATGTACAGCGTGATCATTCAGAAATACACGCTCATTGATCCGTTAGATCCGAACCACGTGAAAGTCATGAGCGAGCAAGAAGCGAAGGCCCTCGCGTCGAATGTGGAATTTGATGCGAATAACTGGCTGCGACCCGCCGGATCTCCGGCCCCGGTTGAAACAACGCCAGAAACCTTCGATGTGGTCTTTACGCCGGCCGGGTTGATGGAGATCAGCGGTTCACCTGTTGGTTCGATTAAATTGCGAGGAACGCATATTGCTTATGAAATTCAACTTTACAAAGCCGGACAGATCGATCTCTTTCGACTGTATGAATGAACAAAGGAGGCCGGAACATGAAATCAAAAGAACAAGGCTTATCATTAGTTGAGTTGTTAATTGCCGCGGTGATTTTAGTGGTTGCCCTGGTCCCCTTGATGCGCGTCATGATGTACGCGCTGGAAACCGGCAGCCGGGCGAACAAAATGACCATTGCCGCCAATCTGGCCCGCGACCTGGCCGAAGAAATCCGCACCCAGGCCTACGCTGAAGATTATGTGCTCTTCAATCGCGCGAGCGGCTGTGATTATCGAACGAATTATCCGGTGGATGACACTAAACCACAATGTTTTGGTTTGGAAAGCGGCGAAGATCCTAATCAGACCCGCAGCAAAGGCGGACGGATTAAAGTATTTGACGATGTGGACGATTACAACGGCTGGTGCCGCGGCCGAGACTGTGCCGGGGACTATAAGCCGCTGGAGACCTTTGACGGTCGGGTTTACGATGGCAGCGAAGGCTATCCGTCTTATCATAATTTTACACGCTGGGTCCGTATTCATAACCTGGATTTAATGAGCCGCAGCGTCAAAACGTTTAAACGCGATCCGTTTGCCCTGTACACCTCAACCAATTATACGCAGACAATTAAACGCTATCTGTTTGAAAATTGGTCCACCGAATTAATTTTTCAATCGGACAACACCAGCAAACGCGCGACCGGATTAAGTTCAATCAAACGCATTGAGGTGATCGTGACTTATGACGGTACTGATACAAGCGGAGTAGAAGTTGTAGATGTCAGTTATGTTGTCATGCCAATCACAGAGTTTTAAGAAGAGGAGGCTTCTTATGTTACAAACACGTCAACAGGGCGTCACCCTGGTTGAATTATTAGTGGTGATCGCGATTCTCGGCATTCTGCTGGGAGGGATTTACGGGTTGTTCGATGCAGCCAACCGTTCGTACCTGAACACGCGCGCGCTGGTGGAAAGTCAGGAAACCGCGCGGGTGGTGATGAATTATCTGCTCTTCCGCTTACGGGAAATTGACGGCAGTGGGATGGTCAAAGATCCGACCGAGTGCACGGGATGCCACCAACAAAATATTGACGGAAATCCGAACGTTGATAGCGTGTATATTCCCTGCCCGGCAGATGTGAGTATCCCGCGCAAAAATTTGTATATTGATAAGCTGGAGAAAGTCGCCCTCCCGGCGCTAAGCGGAGTGAGTAACGTGTATCAAAACCTGTCAGGGTATAATTCTGTCACGTTCTGGGCCGACCTGCTGCCGACGACCGATTTTTCGGAAGACTTTACCGATTCGCCGCGCACAGGGCCGCAAGCCGGGAAAAGGAACGGACGCTGGGATTTAACCTATGATAAAGACGGAGAAGGATATGACCCGGAAGACGATTATGAATATTTGAATGACTTGAATGATAATAAACAATTCGATTATTATGCCGAGCGATGGACCTTCGGGTTGAAACCTATGTCAGGGAAAAATTTTTATTTACTGGTCGAATCGCTTAGCTTTACCGATGATAATGGAAACGATTTTTCTGACCATAATAAGTCGTCCTATACTGCGTATACAGAGCAACCGGTTGCCTATGGTTTGACCGGTCTGGGCATTAAAATTATTCCGAAATTTTATCCGGATGAATTCCAGAAGGTCGGCGGGGCCAGATTAAAAGTGTCTTCGTGTGGGAATTCATCGGATCGTGATACGTGTCATGGGGAAAAGGCGAGCGATTCCTGGCGTAATGTCTATAAGAATGAGACCGCCTTCAGTTACGAACAATTTGTGAAGACGCACCCGTTTTGGAATATCGCCGGACTTTCGATTGAGGTGGCGACCGTTGATCCGCAGGGGCAAAAATTTATGAAAATGAAACAGATGTTAATTCCACGTAATATTGAAGTGAACCAGGATGTAAATTTAAAATAGTCAACGCGATGGACAACTTCAGTTGCTCTCATCTTTATTTACTAGGGAGGACATGCTTATGAAAGAACGAACTCACACACGGTTACAGCCGCAAGCTGGTGTTGCGTTAGTGGCAGCCCTGTTTGTGCTGGTGGTACTTTCCACGCTGGTGATCGCGGTGCTTGCCGATGTTCAGGGGGAATTGCGGATGAGTGCGGTTGAGCGCAACTCTGAAAGAGCGCTCAAGCTTGCGGAGCTTGGGGTTCAAATTGCACGAGGCACCATTTTGCAGGGGGAGCTCTCCGGAGAATTGGCCTCAGTGGATGGCTTTGCCGCAGGAGGCTATTTTTTCACTACCCTGGGCTCAGGATTTCCTGGCAATGAGAAATGGGAACAGTGGCATTTTGATGCCAGCATCACCGGCAACAATACTCTAAGTGAAATTACCGCTCCGGTCAGACCGATCTGGACCAAAGAATTACTGGGCGTTAACGGCACCTGGGAGGGTGAGAACTTCACGCTGAACAACCTTTACGGAATCATAGCCGGCGGCGCATATTTTTCGCTGGAAGAAGACAATATCACGGCCATCCGGGCAGTAGATGAATACCGGGGCAGTCCCGGCGTTGAATTCGATCCGAAGGGCTATCTTGCCAGTGCTGAGTGGAAGGGGGATCCTGAAGGGGATAAAACCCTCTCCGAGGCAACAAGTGCGAATGCCGGGTATAATCGCGGATTTGCCACACGAGTCAGTCCGATGGCGTCGTATACCAATATTTCGACAATTCCTGGCGAGGAAAATCCGCTGATCGTGCGTCAGGCGCTCTATTTGACTTACGCCGGCGGTTCGACCTCGACCTCGACCGACACAGACACCGATAGCACCATCCGATTACGCGCTGTCAACTCGCTGTGTAATACAACGGATCCGACGAATAATTCGGAGAACCCTCCGCGCACTCAGAATATCTGGGAATACAATACCGGCCTGCACGGCATCGCCACGGCGCCGGCCTTTTTCGACCCCAGCCCCGATCAACCGGGCGATGAATTAGTCTACTTTGCGGTCGTTGACATGGGGAAGGCCAACTTGAAAAATCGGAAAAGCATTCAAAATTTTCCGAAACACAGCACCAACAACCCACTCTCTGAGAATATCTATATTTATGCGCTCGTGGATGAATCCAAACCCACCGATCCGGCGGATCCATGCAGTCGAACAGGGTCATATCGGTTAAAATGGGCGCGGCCGTTCCCGGATCCGGATGTGAATGACTGGACTGACTATCCGACCGAACAGGCCACCGGCACAAATGGGCAGCACCCGCCTTACGTGCGCAGGCCCTCTGATATGGCGCCGTTTCTGCCGGAAGAAGATTTACTGGCAGATTACCGCCACGAACAGTATGATGAACCCGATCGTACTACAAATCAGAGTTCCATTCTGCAAGGCCAGATTCGCGGAAACGTGTATACCGGCTTTTTCGAACCGCCCTCCGTCAGTCCGGTGATCCTGAAGGCCCTTTATGAACTTGATACTCCCACGAATGGGCGGCGTACGATCAGCGATGAACGTGAGGATGCGGTAAACGATGGCAATCCGGCGGATCCGCTGATCGAACTCTACCTGGCCTACAGCGTGCATCCGATGTATAAACGTAAAGGCGAGTACGGGTATGGATCGCTTCCGTATAACGAGCCTGACGCGAAGTGGACGAAAGCCTCTAAATTTAAAAAACTGATCGAATCCAATGTGCTGGTGATAGCTTTACGCGACCGGCTCGACGGAACCTGTGACACAACCGGGGAAAATTGTTCCTGGAACTGGTCCAGTCCCAAGAGTCGTTTTCCAATTTTTAAGTGGACCTACAAAGTGCCGGCCTGGGATCCGTCGCGCAGTGACAAACGTCCCTGGAACGGCTACGGCGAATTTACCTGGGACACCTGGTTTGAACAACAGATTGCTCCGATGATCGGCCTGGCCGACCAGAATCAGGATGGAACAGCATGGACTGACATCAGCGGCAGCGGGCGCGACCAGTATGTGGTTATTTATCCTTCGTATGAAAGCCTGGGGTTTGTGGATGCCGCTGGTGATGATGAGAAAAAGGGCCCGTCAACTTCAAATGGCTCGCCAGAAGATTTCGGAAGTGATGACTGGGCAGACAGCCGGTTGATGGTCGCGTCTGTGCGCGATACCTGGGATGATTATATCGAAGGCCGCCAGACCAATCCCTTGTATAATGATATGATGGATTTAAGCACAACCCCGCCGGTGTCGAAAAATGACCTGGCCATGCCGGTCCAATCGAGCCCGACAGAAGCCTACTGGACGCATCAACATGACGGCGTCATTTGTAAGGCTGACGGTTCCATGTTTGAAGAAAAGTACCCGATTCCGTTTGATACGGAAACGGTGATCACCTATTCGAGCGCGGAAGCCGCGGTCTGGGCCAATACAGATAAAGTTGGCTTTCCGCGGCCCTATACCTGGTGGGAATCTCTGTGGAATAGCAATGTGAAAAATAATGCCTTAGGCCTGACGGGACGCGGCATGTCCTCTCAGGGCTGGGCCAATAGCGGCAGCGCCACCGTAAGCACTTCAAAGGATATTGATGTGGAAGGAGAAACCAGTGCGTTTTGCCGCGAATGTGCTAATAACGACGGGATCATCGTGCAGGTCTTTAACCACGACCTCAGTGATATTGAGGATCTGCGCGTTCATGGCATCAACGCCAAAACCGGCAAGCACGTCTGGGATTATCATATGCCGACAGTCTGGTTGGGCGATAACTCCAACAGTACGCCGGCCATTGCCAATGGCCTGGTGTTCATCGGTTTTGCTGTCAATCGAGGCAATTTAAAAGGCGCGTACCTTCAGGTGCTCAGCGCTGACAATGGTGAAGGCAAACAGCGGATGGTGGTTGATCGTAACGCGGATGGACTGATCATGTCGCCCAGTATTGCCAATGGTGCCGTGTATCTGGCGACCTATGATTGGAAGTCGCCTGGCAAGAAGACTTCGAGTAATCCGCATTACATCCGCCTGTATGCCTATTCGCCGGTCTTGCGCTTGTTCTCACTCGGGGTGTATCCTATGGCCTACACCAATGAATCAACGATTCCAGATTTCGTCACTTATGAACCTGACCGGTATATGCCGCGGGCCGAACGCAAAATTCAGGTATGGATTACCGGTACGGGGAGCAAATGGGAGGAAATCCGCGAAACGGTCGCTGTGAATCCTACCCCCACGCCGGCGCCGTAACCGGGGCCTTTCGAATGGGGCTGTTTTCGAGAAAAGCGGCCCCCCGTCCCTTTTCCCTGAAAGGGGTATATAGACGTTAGAAGGCAATATCAATCACTTGTGCTCAGCGCTGACTGGCCGAGAAACCGGGTTTTTTCGAAAAACCCGGTTTCTGGTGGGTCAAGATATTCTTCCCGGGAGGAAAGTTCACGGTTCCGCCGTGTAAACCCCCTACCTGTCCTCTCCACAGCTTTCCTGAAACGAGACGTATGCCCTCTTTTTTCTGGTGTTCCCCATCTTCCCGTTTTTCTTGCGTTTATGATCACTCCAGCCTCCGGGAGGATTTTCTCTGCAAAAGAAAGCAAAGTATCTCTTGACACCACAGGGGGTTTGTTACTATTATATTAACGTGAGTTCGGGATAAGGTTTTTCGTTCGAATAGCCCCAACAGGGCAAGATATCTGTCGCCCAGGGCGTCAGCCCTGAGGGGCAAAAACGCGAATTTGGTCCCCCCGCGAGCGCCGACAGGGGGAGGTCGAACGTGAAGGATAACCTCGTGTGCCCTGTCTCCTGGCGATTGATGGCTGGGCGAACGGCCTTGTCTGCCGAAAACAGATAACATACATGGAGATAAGACGTTATGGCGACAACACAACTTCCGGTTGATTTAAAAGTTTTACGCGTAATCGCGTATCGCCACAAATGGCTGCTTGTGATCCTGACTTTCCTCTCATTTGCTCTGTCGATCTTTATCGTCCGTTCGATGGTAAAACAATATTCGGTCTCGATTACCCTTTTTGTGGATCCTGAGAATGTATTAGGTGATATTGCGAAAGGCGTTGCGGTTTCTACCAGCCTAAAAGATCAGATTACCACGCTGCGGCATTTTGTGCAGAGCGATGATTTTGTAGAATTACACGTCATTCAGGAGTTAAATATTCGCTTATCCGATGTGTTTGTGCCGCCTGCCGGGTTAACCTTTATGCCTGCTGTGCTCAAGACTGCCAACAAGGTCAAAGATTTGATTAAACAGGTCGCCGGCCTTGAAGTCTATACCTTAAGCCCTGAACAAGAGCAATATTTAGAACAGAAAGAAATCGTGACAACGATAAAAAACAGTATTAGCCTGACTGAAAGCCGGGGCATGTTATTAACGGTGTCATACACGGGTCCCAACCAGATCGCAGGCCAAAAAATTGTTGAAATTCTTGCCAATCAATGTAAAGAATTTTTGTTGCGCGCGAAAAATAATGAGACCAAAGAAGCCGCGCGGTATATTGAACGCCAATATAATGAGGCAACCCAGAAACTCGAAGAACTGGAACAAGAGTTAATGAAAATGCGCGTTGACATGTTCGATAAAACTCCTGAAGCCAAAATCGCGATGCTGCAGCAGCGGCAAAATGCGTTAGATTCGTTACGACTTCATGAGCAGCAGCTTGAAGATTTACAGATAAATAGAAACGATCTGACTGTCAAATTAGATGAACGTCGGAATGTTTTATTGAGCAGCGATCCGAAAACCCGGGAAAAATTAGCTGAACTGGCCCGTACCCAGGAATATCAATTGCTGGCCGCCAAACGGACGGAATTGGCCGCCCTGTTGACGGTGTATACGGAAGAATGGCCGGAAGTCAAAAAATTGCGACAGGAGATCCAGGCTTTAGAAAATGCGATTGCCTCTAATGTTGAAGAAGCTGACGATCTGGCCCGCGAAAAAATTCTTCTGGCCGACCCGATCTATAGCGAGTATTTCAGCCAGATTAAACAGCTTGAAAACCAGGAAGCCGCGATTAGCGGGAGAATCAAGACCATTACAGACAATATTGCGATTTACGAGACCAAAATTAAAGAAATGCCCGAATTTGAAAAAAGTTTTGGCACCATTGAACGCCAAATCAGCCTCTATGCGAAATTACAAGCTGAACTTGCCTCCAAGCGGGAAACAGCCAGAGCGACGATGCAGTTAGAGCAGTCGCGCGGCGAAAACCGGATTCGTCAGGTGAACCGATCGTTTCCGACCAAACCGATTGGCATGTCTCCGATTGTTGTGTGGGTGGGCTTGTGCCTGGTTGGACCGGGAATCGGCGCAGGTTTGATTTTTCTGTTCTACTCTCTGAATACCTCGGTCAAAAGCCCTGAAGATGTCCAGGGGGAATATAATTTACCGGTGATCGCCGTGATTCCGAAAACGAATTTCAAACGTGAGCTGAAGCGCCGTCAACGTATGATAAAACGAACACGTCAACCATTTTCGCGCAAAAGTTCTCGTGTGAAACCGGACGCATCCTTGCCTCCTGAACCCCAATCGCCGCCTTTGCCTCAATTATTTCGGACAGAAGACCTGCCGCCTCAAGAAATTGAACATTCGGAAGTCGAATTATTTGATCGGATTATGAAGCGGCTTCCGGGTCCTCATTTCTCGAAATTCGACGCCCTCCCCCTGGTCACTATGCTGACTAATCCGGAATCTCAGGCGGCAGAAGAGTACCGCCGCCTGTGTTTTAATGTCGAATGGGGAGTCAAGGAAACCCTGTCCGGACCATGCAAAACAATCCTGGTGACCAGCGCGCTTCCTCAAGAGGGCAAAACGATTACAGCCATTAATCTGGCATCTACCCTGGCCAGAAATCACCATGTATTATTGGTGGATGTCAATTTTCGGAATCCCGATATTCATAAAGCCTTTGGAATTCCCCAGGAAGCCGGCATTTCCGACATGCTTGAGCATAATATGACGCCGCACTTGTTTGCGCCTCCCGGGAGTCCGAATTTGAGCCTGCTTCCAGCCGGCATTGCTCTGAGCCATCCTGCGGATCTGCTAAGCTCAAAACTGATGCACCAGTTTATAGATTCTGTCAAAAGTTCGCCCTATTTTGAATATGCTATTTTTGATGCGCCGCCGACGTCTCAATTGCCGGATGCGTCTATTCTGGCTTCCCAGGTTGACGGCATTGTGTGGGTTGTGTTAGAACTCGGCACCTCTAAACAGCTTGTGCGCCAGGCACTCGCTCGTATCACCAATCCTGCAATTTTGGGAGTGGTGCTCAACTATTCCGAACAGCGCACATTTCCCAAGAAATATACCAAGATTTGGAAAGATTATCAGCGCGAAGCGACGTCGTCTTCTAATAATTAACGCAACCCTCGCTGATGAATTGACGGATCAAAAGGATGTGACTATGCCAGTATATGCGCTGCCTTCACTGCTGAGTTGGATATTTTTGCTGGGTCTCGGAGTTTTTGTTCTGACCAGAAATCTGAAAAATATGATTAATCTCAGTTTTTCTGTCGGGCTTTTCGGGATGGTTATCTTCGAGTCGAGCTTGTTTTTTCTCCTGCTCACCAAAAATTTTTTCTGGACAAAGACCGCTCTGCTCGGGATCTGCCTCCTTCCCGGAAGTATTGCTATTTTCAGCCTCAGTTTTGCGCGTGAAGCCTATCGCGAATCTGTGCGCCAGTGGCGATGGATGATTGGGGCACTTGTTGGGTTCTCGCTCTGGTTTGCGTACCTTGGAGTGAACGGTGTGCTTCTGACCAAAACCTCGCAAATCTCTTTCGGTCGTTTTGAGATTTATAAAATTCAGCCAGCGGGAATGTACTTCCTGATTTTTCTTATTCTGTGCATTCTTTTTGTTCTGCACAACCTCGAAAATACGTATCGAAATGCGTCACAAGACGTTCGGTGGAAAATTAAATATCTGATTCTCGGTATATTTTCAGCCGCGTTTTTTCACCTGTTTTTGATCAGTTTCATGTTATTATACCGAATTGTGCGAATCGAATACTTTGTGGCCGAAGCCATCATTATAATGATCTCGGGTATCTTTATTGTGTTCTCCCTTGTGCGCCATCGTCTTATGGATACCGATGTGTTTGTTTCACGCCAGGTGGTGTATAACTCGTTTGTCCTGTTTGTCGCCGGGGCGTATCTTATTACCATTGCCCTGATAGGCTATCTGGTGAAATATCATCTCATTCAGCAGGGAGTGACGCAATTTCTGGTGGCTGAAGTCTTTATGTATGTTGCCCTGATCGGGATGGCCGTGCTCTTACTCTCAGAAGAGATTCGGCGCAGGGTTGAGTTGTATATCAGTAAACATTTTTATAAGCATAAATATGAATATGATGAAGTGTGGATTGCCTTTACGCGACAAATCGGCTCCAAGGTCAGCCTGGACGATTTGCTCCCTCAACTCAGCCATTCAATTCAGGAAATTGTCAACACGGATCGAGTTTTTATCTTCTTGCATGATGAATCGAGTCAGCGTCTTGTGCTGCGTCAAAGCTCTGTGACCTCTTCGAAACCGTTTGCCATTTCGATGGAGAGTGAACTTGTCAAGTATTTTCAACAGACTCCGACTCCCTGTGTAGACGTGCATCTTTACAAAACCAGCGCAACCCTGCACGCGATTTATACTGAACAACAAGAGATGTTTGAAGCGTTTGACATTTTTTTATGCGCTCCGTTACAAATCAAACATCATTTTATGGGAGTGATCGCGATTGGGGCCGAACGCACACATGAGCCGTATTCGCATGAAGATTATGACTTGCTTCATACAATAGGCATCCAGGCGGCCAGTGCAATTTTAAACGCCAACCTCACGGAAAATCTCTCACAGGCCAGATCACTTGAGACCTTTCACAAATTTGCCGCCTTCATTTTACATGATCTCAAAAATGCTGTCCAGAATCTTTCTTTTGTGGTGCAAAACGCTCCGGATTATCTTGATGAACCGGAATTTCGTGAAGATGCGCTCAAAACGATTGCTGATACGGTTGCACGAATGAATACTATGATCACCAGGCTCTCCTCGGTTCCGGAAAAATTAGAATTGCATCTGACACAGGTGGCCATTGAACCATTTATCCAGGATACGCTCAAGAAGTCTAAAGTAAGTAAAATGAGTCAGATCGCCATTCGAGTCGAGCTTCTTGAACCTGACCTCTCTGTGTATCTTGATTATCAGTATTTTCAAAGTGTGTTGATCAATCTCTTATCAAATGCTGCTGAGGCAATGCCGGTTGAAGGTGGGGAAATCGTGTTGCGGGCGATCTGCCGGAACAGCGATCAGACCGTGGAGTTCTCTGTGTCAGATACTGGCAGCGGAATCGCGCCAGACCAACTTCTGACCCTGTTTACTCCATTTAAATCAACCAAAGCCAAAGGGTTGGGGATCGGATTGTATCAATGTAAAACCATTGTTGACGCCCATAAGGGAAAGCTCTCGGTTGAAAGTGAAGCCGGACGCGGAACAACTTTTCGCATAGAACTTCCTCTTAAACCAGAAAACTTCCGGGAATAAGCTTATGAACCAAGATACCAAAAAACCTCTCCTGCTTGTTGAAGATGATGAAAATATTCGTAAACAAATGAAATGGGCGCTTGCCAAAGAATATGATGTTTTCATGGCCGGTGATCGGACAACCGCGCTCCAGATCTGTCAGGAACATTCTCCTGGCGTGATGACTCTCGATCTGGGCCTTCCTCCTGATCCCAACGGATCTTCAGAAGGTTTGCGCACGCTTCAAGAGGTGCTGCAGCACAACCCGAAAATTAAAGTCATTATTATTACCGGAAACCAGGAAAAAATAAACGCTTTACAGGCAGTGGAATCCGGAGCATACGATTTCCAGCAGAAACCGGTTGACCTTGAAGAATTAAAAATCGTCTTGAGGCGAGCTTATAACCTCTACGCGCTTGAAGAAGAGAATGCATGTTTGCGCAAACAACAGGAACAGAAGAATGCGTTTGAAGACATCATTGGCGAGTCGTCCTTGATGAAACGCATTTTCAGCATGATTGAACGCATTGCGACCACCGATATTAGTGTGCTGATTACGGGAGAAAGCGGCGTGGGGAAAGAACTGGTGGCAAAAGCCATTCATGACAGGAGTTTGCGTAAAAATTTTCCGTTTATCCCGATCAATTGTGCGGCGATTCCTGAAAATTTGCTGGAAAGCGAGTTATTCGGACACGAGAAAGGGGCATTTACCGATGCTTATACCCGTAAGCTCGGCAAAGTGGAACTTGCCCACCAGGGGACATTATTTCTCGATGAAATGGGAGAATTAGAGCAGTCATTACAAGCCAAACTTCTTCGCTTTTTGCAAGATCAAATGATCGAACGCGTTGGCGGCAAAAATCCTATTCAAGTTGATGTGCGTGTTATTGCTGCGACGAATCGAAATTTGGAGGAGAACATCAAACAGGGACTCTTCCGCGAAGATCTGTTTTTCCGTCTGAACGAAATTCATCTCTATGTTCCCCCCTTGCGCGAACGCGAGAATGACGTGCTCGTGCTGGCCAAAAAATTTTTAGATGAATTTAGCAGAGAAACCAAACGTCCGATTAAAGGCTTTACGACAGAAGCGCAGCACATACTTTTAGATTATAGCTGGCCGGGAAATGTGCGCGAGCTCCGCAGCAGAATCAAACGGGCGGTGGTCATGGCTGATGATGCGTTCATCAAACCGGACGATCTCGATCTGCGCGCGAAATACACGCCGATTTCGTTAAAAGAGGCGCGAGATCGCTTAGAATGCAAACTCATTCAGGAGGTTCTGGCGCGGAATCACGGCAATATCAGTCAAGCGGCCAAAGAACTTGATGTGGCGCGCCCGACGATGCACGATCTGATAAAAAAACATCGCCTGTCAAAAGGGAAAGCTAGTTCGTAATTTCTTCTTACAACCGGGTTTTTCAGAAAAACCCGGTGTTCTCTCTTAAAATAAGGCGTACACAAACGGCGCGACTGCCGATCCCTGGGTCAGAACCATTAATAACCCTAGCAGGAGCAGCATGATCACAATGGGGCCGAGCCACCATTTTTTCCGTTCTTTCATAAACTGATAAAATTCAGCTAAAATTTCAAACTTTCCTGACATCTTCTTTCTCTCCTTGATCACCGAACTGTTGGTTAGGCTTTATGCGCAGCAATTTTTTCTATAAGGATACGTCAAGCATCTCCCCTCGTCTGCTGTCAACAAAAAAATGTCAGCATTCTTCACTCATGTGACGTCCCCCCTCTTTGTCTCCCAGGGCTGTTACGTTCTACCCCCTCAATCCCCCGCACGCGGGGGAAGGCGATCCGTTTCCCCCCGCGTGCGGGCTGACAGGGGTAGGTATGTTGTGCTGATGCCTCGTCCGCCCGGCCATTGATGGCTGGGCGTGCCTTTGAACAGCCCTGTACTCCGGACAGGACTGTCCGGAGTACGAATAAAGAAGGTCAGGTTTTTGGTTACACGGTCGTGGTAAAGCGAGCCTGAATTTCCTCAAGAATGTGACGAACCGTTTCTTTGAGGGAATTATCAAGTTTGGGGAGCAGTCGCTGCAATTTTTCGCGCACCTGAGGACTGCCAATTTCGGTCAGAGCGACAGCAACACTATCAATTACCTTATTCTCCGAATCCTTCAATGCTGCGATCAGGGGATCAATGGCTTCATCGAAACCTAAATGCCCCAGCGACACGGCGGCAATACTGCGCACGTTGACATCCGGATCGTTTAACATCTTCAAGAGAGGAGGCAGCGATTTTTTCGATGGAATCAGGCCCAGACCTCTGGCAACCGACCAGCGTACGTCAGGATCGGAATCCTGGATGAACCTCGTTAAGGGAGTCACGGCCTCTTCTCGGCGCGTATCTCCCAGGGCTTCGACAACGCTCCACGTCATTCCGGAACGTTTCTCAGATAATAAGGCAATAAGTTCTTGCAAGGCCTTGTCAGAACGAATTTTGCCTAACGCAGAAGCGGCTTGTTGGGCAACATCTCTATGTGAACTTCGCAAAAACGGGATAATCGAGGGGACTGCCTTTTCAGATCGAATTTCCCCCAGGGCGAACAGCATACTAATCTGAGTATCAGGTGGTTCTTTTTTCAACAGCGCAATGAGTTTGTCCTCAGCTTCCCCAATGCCGATTTCCCCGACAGCGACGGCAGCGCAGTTACGCACGGTTTCATCTTGATCGTCTAATGCTTCAAACACTGCCTGTCGCACGCGATCAGTGTGGACCTCTTTTAAGGCGACAATCGCTTTTCTCCTTGCGTCAGGCTCTTCGGCAGTTTTTAGAATCTTGACTAATAATTTTTCAGATTTTTCAGAGCCGATTTTTGCAAGCGCAGAGGCCACGCATCCGCGAACATACGCATCAGGATCTTTTAATGCGCGAATCAGGGCATCTTCCGCTTTCAGAGACCCAATTTTCCCCAGGGCGACCGCCGTACAGCTTCGGATATTGGCATCTTTCTCCTGCAAAAATGGAAGTAAGGCTTCAACCGATCCTTCTGAAGAAATTTCTCCTAAACTAAAAATTGCGGTACTGCGGACAATATGATCGCTGTCATTCAACGTCGATAGTAAGTATTCAACGCCTTTTTCAGACTTAATTTCTCCTAATGTCGTGACTGCTTTCCGACGAACATCAACTTGCTCGCTTTTTAAAAAGCCTTCAAATTTTTCTAAAATACTCATAGATAGCCCCTCTCCGTCCCATAAATCAAAGTCCAGATAATATCGGATGTTTCTTGATACCTATGTTTACAAAGAATTCGTTTGGACTTTTGAACGTGTCCTCTCTTCGAAAGAACAATAGTTTCGTATATATTGACACCAACATCTCTTAAAAAGTAAAGTCTCTTCTTTTTCCTTACAGACAAAATCTTCATTAATATCCCGAAGGGGCGACAACCTTGTTTCGAACTCACGTTATATTACCGGACGTCATCAGCTGTCTTCCAGAGACGGCGATGCAGAATCAGGCCCGATGCCGCGAGAACCAGGACAATGCTGATCGCATGAGGCATCGAGAACGTATGAAACATCAAGTTATCAGCCCGGAAAAATGAGATCACGAATCTGCCCGCAGAATACAAGATCACATAGAGACAAAAAAGAAATCCGTCTTTGCGTGGAGTTTTCCGAATGCTCAGGAGGATCAGAAAAATACTCAGGTTGCTGATCATTTCATAGAGCATCGTCGGATGCAGAGGGATGCCCGGATATTGTGATCCGGCGATACTTTCAGGCGGAAACACGAGTCCCCAGGGCAGAGACGTGGGCAAACCATGAGCATCGCCATTCATAAAATTGCCAAAACGTCCCAGAGCCTGCGCCAGAATCAAGGGCGGAGCGATCACATCGGCGATTCGCCAAAATGGCAGTTGATGGCGTCGAGTCAGCCACCATCCGACCAGGGCGCCTCCTAATACCCCACCATGAATGGCCAGACCGCCATGCCAGACTTTCGGAATTTCCCACAGATTGTCACGATAATGTTCCCAACTAAAGATGACGTAATACAATCTCGCCCCGATAATCCCTCCAATGACCGAGAGCATCACAAAATTCATGATATCGTCATCTGAGAAAGGGATCTGTCTTCGTCTCACTTCACGACGAATAAGGTATAAGGCACACAAGATGCCTATTGCGTACATTAATCCATAGTATCGAACCTGAATCGGACCAATTTGAAAGATAACCGGGTGCATAATGAGTTTTTTTGACCATGAGTGCTCAGAATGACACATCTGTTGCACAGAGCATTTTGACCACTCCTGTCAAAGAACATATTGAAATTCACGCCATGAAAAGACTTGACTTATTCTTGCATGTCGTGATATATTTTCTTAGACATACAGAGTTCTTCAGGAAATACCTATCGGCTTGAAGCCCGATCTTTAAAAATACGGGCTTATTCTGCACAATAATTTCTGAAACGCTCTTTATGTCACCAGAAAGACCTATCCCTGTAATCATAAAAATTGTCAGGGAGATTGTCAAATGAAAAAACAGATTTGAATTGATTCTTCACAGGGTTGTGCAAAAAATGCTGAAATTTTCTTGACGTTATTATGACAATATATGTAACCCTTTGTTGAATTTCGAGATAACAGATGAGCGAATTTTCAAGCAGAGGGAAAATGTTCTGCTGGTTGTCACCAACCGATGCCATATATACCAATAAACTCTGTTGCTGTTCATGTGTCTATCCTGACAGAAGTCATGATGAAGGCATTTTTGTCACTGTTGACAGGGTGAGCGAATTTTTTCGACCGGTCTGAACAGGGAGGCAACACCCGAGTGTTGATGGGTCAAAAAATGTCTTTTTCATCGCTTAGCGAGTGTCATGATGGAAAAGATGTGTGTGTACCCCAACGGAGTCTGTTTTTTTATTGATGGAGGGAACTTATACAGATGGCCAGAGTTATGATAGTTGACGATAGTAAAGTGGTTCGTCACTATTTATCGCAAATGGTAGAGCTAGCCGATCATACAGCGATTCAGGTCGAATCAGGGGAAAAGGCTTTAGAGCTTCTTGAAGTGCGAGCCAAAAGTGAACCGGCTTTACTCCCGGATCTTATTTTTATGGATGTCTTAATGTCGCCAGGAATGAGCGGGATTGAGACTACAAGTAAAATTAAATCCAGTGCTGTCCCAGCGATTGCAGAGATTCCGGTCGTATTCCTGACAGGAATTGGCGAGCAAGACATTGTCAGCAAAGCGTTGGATGCCGGGGCGATTGATTATATGGTCAAGCCATCAAGCGCAGAATCATTACCGATCTTTTTGAGTAATTTACGCAAAAAGCTGGATCGCTTGCTGACGATGAGTACGCGTAGTTTAAAACGCGGAGCAGGCCTGATTGCGGATCTGTCGAACGAATATCTGCCATCCTTACTCCAAATGCTCCATCTTGAAGATGCTTCAGGTTATGCCACCTTGACCAATCCGAAAAAAAAGCAGAGCGCGTCAATGCACATTCGTTATGGCAATATTGAGCATTTAGTGCTCGTTGATACGTCAAAAGGGATCAAAACACGGATAGAAGGGGAAGAAGCTTTTCGAATGATGGTGAAATGGACTGAAGGGGTATTTTCCTTTGGGCGTGCTGATCCGGAGCGAATGCCCAAAGGGAAGCCGATGAACCTGGTGACGCTGCTATGCGCGGTTGACAGTACGGAAATTGAAGGGGTCACCGGTCGAGCGTCGCGCGAAGCACCTCGGGCGCCAGTATTTGAATCCTACGCAACATTTAAAACCAAATTAGAAAAAGAGTTGACAAACCTGGTAGATGAAACGCAAGTTGAAAGCATCCACTACGTCAGGCTAAATAAGGGAAAAGCGTCAATTCTACTCAAGGGATTTCGGTCAAATCCATCGCAAGCTCCCTTGAATGTGTTCACCAATAATCAGGAATTGGTCGCGTTTGTGAAACAAAAAGCGCCTGATTTAAATAGTGGTAAATTCAAAGAGATCTTTTATTTTTTAAGTGAAGGCTATATCGTGATTCGAAAAGGTACCCGGATTGATTATGTGGTCCTGATCGGACAGGACCAGGAGAATGCCAAACAGGGACGGTTGTCAGCAGCCCGGGCGGCAACGATGGTTCGCAAAGCTGCCATCGAACGCAGAAACAAACGGGTGACCCATCAACAGACCAAACTCGCAGCAGTTCACAATTGACAATTGACAGGGACAATTGTCAATTGTCAAGGGAAGACATGCCAAAGCAAATATTAATCGTAGATGATTCTGAAATGACGCGACGGCTGATTTCAACGGCTGTTCGGACATTAGGGGATATTGAATATGAAGAAGCCAAAGATGGTTTTGAAGCGATTCAAAAATTGGCAACGAAAGCCTTTGATCTCCTGTTTGTCGATATTAACATGCCCAATATCAATGGGCTTGAACTCATTGATTATTGCAAGCAAAGCGAACAGTACCGTACGATTCCGATCGTGATTATTTCGACCGAGGAAAGCTTAAAAGATCAGGCTAAAGGGTTAGAACTTGGCGCTGCAGAATTTCTACTCAAGCCAATCCAGCTAAACCTCTTGATTGACGTGATTAAAACGACGTTTGGGAAATAGACGAGTTGCAAATCTCGAGTGACGAGCGGATATTGGCGCCTCTGGAACCCGATATTTGGAACCCGAGTAATGAATCAACAAGATATTGATGAATTGACTGAAGTTTTCGTCGAAGAGTCGCAGGAAATTGTTGAAAATCTCAACAAAGATGTTCTGGAGTTGGAAAAATATGTGGGCGATCCGGCGTTAAACCGTGAACTTTTGAACAATATCTTCCGGTATGTGCATACGCTGAAGGGCAACTCTGGTCTGGCAGGGGCCGATAAATTGCGCGATCTGGCTCACAAATTGGAATCTCTGCTCGACCGATTACGTAAAGAAAAACTCGAAGTCACGTCGGCTATGGTTGATATTCTTTTCGCAGGAATTGACCGGATTGGTTCGATTTTACAAGAAGTCATTAGCGGATCAGATCAGGGCGTCGTGGTTGACGATATTATCCAAAACGTTGAAGCAATTCTGACAGGAAGGCCGGTCGACACGCAGTCATCCGAACCATTGAAATCGGTTAGATCTGAGGAAGAAGCCGCTGCCATTCCTCCGCCCGCGCCGCCCTCTCATCCCAGCGAACCAGTTGACGTCCCCGGTGTTCCAGCCGAGATAAAACGGGTACTCACTGAATACGAGGAAACACGCTTACAAAAAAATATCAGCAGTGAGAAAAAAATTTACGAAGTAGTATTGAATCTGATCATGGAAGGGTTTGATCAGGTCGTCACCACAGTTATTCAGCACCTCAATCTCTTTGGAGAAGTGATCGCAAAAGTGCCCAGTTCAAAAACATTGCCCGGTTACGATCTGCAAGTTCGCATCATTTTTGCCTCGTCCCATGCGATCACTCAACTCGCTGAAAGTATTCAGACGGTAGAGGCGCTGAAGGATCAAAGTGTGGCGCTCAAATTGTTGTACGATCCGAAGGCAACAGGTTCCCCTACTGTTGTAGATCTGGTTGTCCCCCCGGTTCGCAACCGTATTCCGGAACCAGAAAGAGAAGAACGCGAACCAGATGAGCAGACAACTGCTTCGCCTAAATCGCCAATGCCTGTGCCGGCGCGATCCGCAACCGCCGCGACTGGCAAAGCGCGGTTAAAACCTCAGAAGAACGAACAGGTTGAAGACAGTGGCAAACCATCGGCTTCAAAGGATTTTGCCGAATCGGGCAATACTGTCCGGGTGGATATCAAAAAACTTGATAATCTCATGAATATTGTCGGAGAATTAGTGCTCTCCAAAGCGCGATATCTTCAGTTTGAGTCTGAATTAGAAGGTCTCTCGGAATTGAAAGCTTTGCGCGAGAATCTGAAAAAGAATAATAAATCAACCTCGAAAAAATTGGAAGATCTGCGCGAAGCGATTTTGCAAGTTCGCATGGTACAGATCGGGACGCTTTTCAAACGTTACCCGCGCATTGTGCGAGATGAGGCTAAAAAGCACGAAAAACAAATCCGGCTTGTTTTGGAAGGGGAAGAGACGGAATTAGATAAAGCGGTTGTGGATGAAATGGGAGATCCTTTAATTCACTTTATTCGTAATTCTATTGATCATGGGATTGAGGATCTGGACACCCGCAAGAAATATGGAAAACCGGAAACAGGAACCATCAAGCTTCGGGCCTATCAAGAGGGAAGTTACATAGTGATTGAAATTCAGGACGATGGCGCGGGCATTGACGTAAAACGCGTAAGAGAAAAAGCCATTGAGGCGGGTTTGATGGAAAAGGGCGCGAAACTGTCTCAAAATGACATTCTGAATTTTATTTTTCATCCGGGGTTTTCAACAGCTCGAACGGTGACCGATACTTCCGGTCGAGGGGTGGGGATGGATGTCGTGAAATCAACGATCTCCAGATTAAAGGGCATTATTGACATTCAGACCGTACTGCATTTCGGGACAAAATTTATTGTGAAACTTCCATTAACCCTGGCAATTATTCAGGTGTTACTGATCAAAATCAAACATCATACTTACGCTATTCCGCTTTCCTCAGTAACAGAAAGCTTTAAGCTGAACCCGGAAAAGATAGAGATTATTGATGGGCAGGAGGTAACACAATTGCGTAACCTCGTTTTGCCTTTACTCCGATTGAAGGAAGCGTTTGGATTGCAACAAGAAAAAGAGCGGCAGCAGGTCTCTTCTGCGAACCTCGATCACGGAGACAACGGTTTCTCACAAGAACGGAGTTTCGTGGTGGTCATTGGATTGGCTGAGAAAAAAATCGGAGTCATTGTTGACGAATTATTAGGACAACAAGAAATTGTGATTAAACCGTTGGGTCGGTATCTTATAAATACTCCCGGTTTTGCAGGAGCAACAACACTTGGGGACGGCAGAATTGTGCTGATTCTTGATGTCGTCGGCCTTATTGAGAGTTTAAATGCCAAAAGAATCGGAAAACGAAAAATCAAGGAGAACACTTCTCACAAAAATCCAGGACAAAAAGTCAAATAACGTTCTGGCTGCACAATGTTGCTTGCAGCAGCGACCTTTTCTCCTGGATGTTGCTTGTAAACGGCTATGGAGCAAACATCAGTCACGAAAACAGTCCTGCCGCGTGAACAAGGAGCTGGCGGACAAGAAGTAAGTTCTGAAATCCAACAAGTCTGTTTTATGTTGGCCGGTGGAGAATATGCGGTTGACATTTCACTGGTCAAGGAGATCATTAAACCCACGATGGAACCGACGCCTGTCCCGCAATCGCCGTTTTTTGTTGAAGGAGTCCTCGATTTGCGCGGCGATATTATCCCTATTATTGATCTCAAAAAGCGGTTTGGAGTCGGCTCGCCGGACAGTCCGCCGCCAACTCGTATTCTGGTGATCCAAAGGGAAGATATTATTGTCGGGTTTCTTGTGGATTCGGTGACTGAGGTCATCCGGACGTCAAAAGAAAAAATTCAGAGCGCTCCCGGAAAAGTTGTAGGAGTTGACACAGAATATATCTGGGGAGTGACCAAGCGCAGCCCTGACAGCCATTTGATTATGCTCTTGGATGTTGAACGCATTTTAAAGATTGAGGATGAAGGGGTTGTCCGGGCAGATGCCGCCCCATTGACATGATTAAGGTTTGTCATATTATTACACAACTTGAGCTGGGTGGCGCCCAGCAAAACACCTTGTTTACTGTGGGGCATCTTGATCGCAGCCAATTTCTTCCGATTTTAATCACGGGGGTTGAAGGGTTGCTTATTGAAGAGGCAAATCGCTATACCGATGTCCAAAAATATTATCTGCCTGAACTTATTCGGGAAATTCGCCCGGTTCAGGATCTGAGCGCAATCGCTCAGATCCGCCGCATTCTTCGCCAGGAACGCCGCAAAGATCCACACATGCCACTCATTGTCCACACCCATAGCTCCAAAGCGGGGATCGTGGGAAGATGGGCGGCACAACTGGCAGGAATCCCTGTAATTCTTCACTCAATTCATGGGTTTGGCTTTCACCCGTACCAATCATTGCTGGTACGCTGGAGTTATCTCTTGCTGGAATGGATCACCGCCAGGATTACGACGCATTTTATCGCTGTGTCTGCGGCAAATATCACGACCGGACTTCGCTACCGACTGTTTACCGAGGATCGCGTCAGTTTGATCCGGAGCGGCATTGATCTCCTTCGCTTTCACCAGTACACCAGCCTGGCACATTCTGAAGGGCAGGCGCATCGCACACAAATGCTCAAAAAGCTCCACCTGCCCGAAAATACCCCGATAATAGGTATGGTAGCCTGTTTTAAGCCTCAAAAAGCTCCTCTGGATTTTATTCGCGTCATGAACATCGTTGTGAAACGACATCCGCATGTGCATGCCGTTATGGTTGGCGATGGAATGCTCCGCCCACAAATTGAGGCTCTGATTGCTGAATATCGCTTAGAGGAGTCAATCACGCTCACAGGCTGGCGCACCGATATTCCCGCTCTTTTGCCGTTATGTGATATGCTGGTGCTGACATCGTATTGGGAAGGACTCCCTCGTGTGTGCCCGCAAGCGATGGCTGCCGGACTGCCGATTGTTGCAACCAATGTTGACGGCATTCCTGAAGCGGTACAGGATGGGAGTAACGGATTTCTTCTGCAACCCGGAGATACCCAGGGATTGGCCGATAAAATCGTTTATCTGCTCGATCATCCTGATGTCGCTCAACAGATGGGGAACAATGGACACGAACGTGTCGCAGAATTTGATATTCATCGTATGGTGCGTCAACAGGAGGAATTATATCGTTCACTTATTGCTCATTCTCAATAAGTGTAACGTCTGATGCTTATGGGCCCTTTTTTCTTATTGTATCTCTTTACGCTGCTGTTCGGATTGCTTGTCGGCAGTTTTCTCAATGTGTGCATCTACCGTATTCCGCGTGGAGAATCCATCGTCTTTCCGGGTTCCCATTGCCCGCATTGCAACCATGCCATTCAACCCTGGGAGAATATCCCGGTTCTGAGTTTTTTGGGTCTTCAAGGGAAGTGTCGCTATTGCCAGACTCCGATCTCGTGGCGATATCCGGGGGTCGAACTCTTGACCGCCGTGTTCTTTGTTCTTTTTGTGCACCAATACGCGGTGTCGTTCGAGGCATTCTGGTATCTGATTTTGACCTGCGCGTTGATCGTGATTTCCTTCATCGATCTTGATTATCAGATCATCCCGGATAAACTCTCTCTTCCTGGCATTGTCGTCGGGTTTATCGCTTCGTTTTTTCTCCCTCTGAGCTGGTATGATTCCCTGCTTGGCATCCTGGCAGGCGGAGGGATTATTCTGGTGGTCGGCTATGTGGGGAAATGGGTCTTTAAAAAAGAGGCGATGGGAGGCGGAGATGTGAAGCTCATGGCGATGATCGGGGCGTTTCTGGGGTGGAAACTCGTGTTGTTAACGCTTTTTTTTGCGTCACTCGTGGGAGCTATCGTTGGTATTGTATTCAAACTTGTCACCGGAAAAGACTATATTCCTTTTGGTCCTTTTCTTTCAGCAGGCGCATTATTAGCGTTATTCTTTGGAGAGAAACTCTTCTTTTGGTATTGGAACTTCATACTTCCCCCGCAGGTATCTCAGGTATCCGCTATTTTACGCTAAGAGGGATTACCATGTCGAGCTATCGAGAAAGACACGATCACGTTGATGCCCGGGGGTTTACCTTACTCGAAGTGATCGTGGTTGTTGTAATCATTGGGATCTTGTCCGGAATTGCGGTGCCGAATTTTCTCGTCTGGCTGCATGAATATCGGCTGCAAGCAGCAGCGAATACACTCATGAACCATTTGCGAGCCGCCAGGTTACTGGCGATTTTCACCGGAAAAGAGCACCAACTCCAAATCACAAATAGTGAGAACGGGAATTATTATCAGGTCGTGCAAGATCCGAAAAAAAGCAGCGAACAGGTGGTGAAGTCGATCGGGCGCATCATCCTCCACAAAGAATTTGGAGAAGTCATGATCAAGGAACCTGTGTCCGGAACAATTAGCTTTTACCCAAAAGGGACATCGAACAATAGAACCATTCTTCTTGAAAATTCAGTCACTCATCAAATCCGCATACGCGTGAATAATTTTGGACGGATAAAACAGGAGAGACTGTAAACCTACTCGAAAACCGGGCTGGATTGTTAAGTTCTCGCAGAGAGAACCTGCTCTTCCCCCCTTGTTCCCCCGCTTGTGGGGGAACAAGGGGGAGAACTGAATAGCCCTGTGTTTGCGCTGGACTGAGGGGGTAGAACTGAACAGGCCCAGCAAAACTGACGAAATTTCGGGAGAGCCGTCATCTTTCTGAAAGGACAGGATAAAATGCCGATCACAAGTAAAGAGCTTGAGTTAAAAGCTGCAAAAATCTTTCGCAAAATCAATCGCCTGAAAGCGACATCTTCTAAGCTTGAGAAGCTCGATGAGCTGCTTCAGATGCTCCAAAAAATGATTGATAGCGATCGCAACAATCAGAGCACCTCAGACGCAGCGCTTCATGTTGATGCCGCTTTTCATGGCCTGGTACATGCCTATATTGATCTGTGTCTGATGCATAAACTCAAATTTCAGATGGATATGCTTTTTGATGGCATCCAGGCGGAAATGAAGTGTCTGCCTCAGCAACCTGAGCAACTGACACAGGCCCGATTTCACTCACTCGTCCAACGGTTACAGGTCGTGATGGAGATTGATAGCCAGCATCCGCAGGCCGAACAGTTTTTTAAAACCCTGATTCAGGACTATCCGGAACTGACCGAACAGGCTCTTGTTGGCGATCTTGCTTTTAATCTTACCCCGTTCCAACAGCCTGAACTGGTGCTTGAGTTGACATGCCGTTTCGCGGATCTCACGCAGAGCAGCGTGCTGCAAACACGATATGCCTCCTATCAGCGGCATTTTTCAACAGATGACGTTCCTTCACCGGATCAAAACTCCGAGGCTCTCGTCCGTCTCAGATTTTCGCAAAACCAACTTTCAGAATTTGATCTGTTTCATGAAGAATTACACACAAAACCAGGTTATGCTATCGCAGTTAACAAGCATCCATTGGAAGAAGCGGTGTTTAGCGACTGGTTTCAATGTTATAAACGCTTTCTCAATGCTCATAATCCTCAATATTGCTATGGAGCAAGTCCGTTCACGTTTAATGTGTTCGGCTGCCATAAATTAAATATGCCGGATGTTGCAAAATGTTTTGAGCAGTGTTGGTTTGCTCATGGTACGCTTGATGAGGCTTCAAGGTTATTCCTGGTTGATCTGCGAACGATTGCAACATACATCCGTTCTCAACTTTCGTATTGCGGTTTCTGCCCGGCCCTGACCCAGGAAAAGCTGATAGTCGGGATCGAGATGCTTCCGCGCTACCTGAATCCTGAATGCGATCGCCGCTGGCGTTATTTTTCTTCAGACCAGACCGGGACAGGAGTACTTCCCACAGGAAATGACATTGCGATTTCACTAACGCCCATTTCACTTTCCTCTCCGCTTGATTCCTCGGCTTTAGTCGAAGTGGGACCCACGCCTTATATTGAGAAAGCGCTGCAATTTCTTCAATCTCATGAGGCAAGCGCATTAGCAGAACAGATGTACCGCAATCTCTGTCATTGTTTGCACTGCGGCGCGCCATACAAGCCTCACACCATGACATGTTCGGCGTGTAAAACTGATTTTTGGAAATTAGCGTTCAAAAACCCTGAAACCACAGTAGACCATCTCAAATATGTCAAAATACCGGATTTAAGCATGTTAGAACGAGAGATGCCGCATAGTTCTTCATCAAAACAGAAACAAAACCTCAGAGGGAAAGATCTGTCGTTTGATCAACTCTGGAGCGATCCCGAAGTTCGCAAAATTCTCTCAACACAACCGGAATCTTCGGTTGAAGCGGACTCTTCTCACCAGCAGGCCGTTCAAGGTATCGCTCAGAAGCCTGCTGAACCCGAGGAACCGATCTCTTCTTCATCCGGACGCTTTGAACTGCATGAAAAATTACGCGGTTTACTCTCTCAGAAGTACCGTGAACGCAAGGCGATTGAAGCGGCCTTTTCGCAACCGACAGAAACGCCATCAACTTATAAGCCCGGATACTTTCCGGGAGAACAAGAAACCTTCGAGGCTGTTGCGCCACCAGAACAGCCTCTCCCTTTGCATCAGGCAGAACTGCTCGATGCCGTGAAAAAGCTGAAACCGCGAAAAAAATCCGAATTAAGCAAACGAGGCGTCGTACGCGTGATTTATCATGCGACGATTGATAAAGAACTCTGTCCGTTATGTGCATATCTGGACGGCATGGTTATGGATCCGGATGATCCGGCGACCGACATTTTCAGTCCTCCGCTGTTTCCCGGCTGTACCTGTCGGCGCGAATATATTCTCAAAACGGAAAAACCTGGCAAATGGCCCCAGGTCTCATTCATCTTTCCGTCGAAAGAATTATTAGGGTATCTCCAAAAGAAATTTTAACCTGTTTTTACCCTATTTCGTGTGAGAGCAGATATTTCTCGGATCTTTGTTCTTTGATAAACCAGAGACGAGGAGCTGGAAAGGAGATGACATGCGATGAATACACAGAAAAAAATACATAATATCGGTTTTATTGCGACCCGTCTGCAAGGAACGGATGGGGTCTCACTTGAAACGGCGAAATGGAGCGCCGTTTTAGAACGCATGGGGTATACCTGCTACTTTTTTGCCGGATTATCGGACTGGGATGAGCACAGAACCATGGTTGTTCCTGAAGCATTTTTCGAGCATCCGCGCATCAAAGAGATTCAAATGCAATGTTTTGGGAAGCTCACCCGATCGTCGCAACTAACAGGCGAGATCCATCACATGCGCGTTCAATTGAAAGACGCGCTCTATGAGTTTCTCAGGCAGCGTGAGATTGATATGATTATTCCGGAAAATGCCTTGACTATTCCGATGAACATCCCTCTGGGATTGGCGATCACGGAGGTCATTGCGGAAACCGGCATTCCCACGATTGCCCACCACCATGATTTTTACTGGGAACGTCAGCGTTTTATGCTCAACTGCGTCGGCGATTTCCTGTCCTTTGCCTTTCCCCCATCACTGCCGTCTATTCAGCATGTTGTGATTAATACGCCGGCAGATCGGGAACTGAGTTATCGCACAGGACTTTCCCCCCATGTTATTCCGAATGTTTTGAATTTTGAAGAGCCTGTGTCGGAAATTGATGATTATAACAAAGATGTGCGGGCAGACCTGGGATTAGAAGAGGATGATATTTTTATCTTGCAACCGACCCGGATTGTTGCCAGAAAAGGCATTGAGCACACAATTGAAGTCGTAAATCGGCTCAAAAACCCGAAAGCCAAACTTGTCATCAGTCATTTTTCTGGAGATGAAGGCGTGGCCTATCAAGAACGTCTCCGCAGTTATGCCGAAATTATGAATGTGCCCTTACTGGTTAAACCTGAAATTATCGGCACGATGCGCGGCATCAATCCGGATGGCACGAAACGCTACACTTTGTGGGATGTGTATCCCCATGCGGATCTGATTACCTATCCCTCTATGTACGAGGGCTTTGGCAATGCATTTCTTGAAGCGATTTATTTCAAAAAACCGATGCTTGTCAACAGATACTCCATTTATGAGATCGACATTGAGCCAAAGGGATTTGAGGTCATTACCATGGATGGATATGTGACTCACGATGTGATCCACCAGATTCAGTATATCCTGACACATCCGGAAGAACGTCAGAGAATGGTCGAAAAAAACTACGAAATCGCTCGGCAATTTTTTTCTTATGAGGTTCTGACTTACAAATTGATGACCATCATGATTCATTTTGAAGGCTTGATGGCTTACGCCACGCCTTAAATAAGATGAGCGCCTCAAAGCTCGTCTTTCGCCGTGAAAGTCGAGCTTTTGCACTCCTTCGGGCACAATGGTTTAGAGTTCAAGCAGTTGGCGAATTTGCGGTAAGGCCGCTCGCGCTACACGCTCCCCCTCCAGGATGCATTCTTCGGCTCGATCAAAATCCAGCAAACGAATGTGCGCTAAATCGGGTTCTAACAGCACGTTTGCAGGGTCATGACGCAGACGTGATCTGGCAATTTCATATTGCATAATGTTAATAGAGTTAAAAATCACTCCGAAAATATTCGGCAAATCTGCCGTTTTCTCGTCTTTCTTGAACCAATCGCTGAACAATGAGGAGGTTTCCTCGACAACAGACCGACCCCGTTCTACTTTTTCATCGAACCATTGTTCCAGGGCCTGAGCTTGTTCTTCAACAAAATTTTTCCCTTTGACCACAGTGTCCCTGACAAACCCGGGCAATTCGATTCCTATGGCTTTCTTCTCTTGCTGATCGGAATTCTCTATCGGCTTGTTGCGTTCATCCCGTGCGCGTTCAAGAGCTTGAAAGTGTTCGGCGGTCGTTTTTACAGATGAAATCAAGGTACGTTTCGACATCTCGGCCGTCAGATTGACAGCTATTACCACATCTGCGCCCAGAGTTCGTGCGGCATGAACCGGCACAGGGCTGACAAGCCCTCCGTCAACCAGAAAACGATCCTGAAGATATACGGGAGTAAAAATTCCCGGAAGCGACATACTCGCCCGGATTGCTTTTACAGCGTTTCCCTGAGTTAAAATGATTTCTTCACCGGTCACGACATCTACCGCAATGGCCGCAAAAGGCAGGGGAAAATCTTCAATCTTCTGATCTTGCAAAAAAGAAGCGAAGAACTTTTCAAATTTTTTGCCACTTAACAGGCCGGAGACCGGCAACAGAGGATCTAACAGAAAATTCAGTATTTCTTTCCAGGCAAGTTGATGTAAAAATTCTTCATAGTGTTTTAATTTTCCTGCAGCATACAATGCGCCTACAACGGCTCCAATACTGGTTCCGGCAATACAATCAATCGGAAGATGCTCATCTTCAAGCACCCGAATCACGCCAATATGGGAAAAACCGCGCGCAGACCCACTCCCTAAGGCTAACCCAAGTTTTTTGCGAGTCGTCATTGTTGGATCTCCTTTCTCGTCTTTATTCAAACAGTTCAAGCATCGTCATGGCATCGTTTGTAAAATATGCGCTTTCATTTTTTTGTCAATATATAACGTAACAAGGTTGAATTTACAGATACCTCTTATACTTCACGACGAAAGCTCACTTCCGAATGCTGTCTATTAAAAAGCTTGACAACATCAAAAATGTAAAAAATGATAATCTGACAGTAAAAAGCAGACGAAGAGCCGATCCGAAAAAGCCTCTTTTAGCCAGAACATGAAGTTTTGCAGAAGTTATTCGGATGTATGTTGGCATCGGAAACGGTTGGAGGGAACCTGAACAACATCATAGATAAGGTGGTGACACAGATGAGTTATGAAACGTTTGAGGATATTTTAGCAGCATTACCTTCAATGCGTGATACCGTAGCAGGTATCAGCGAATTGCTGCTCGCGAATCTGGTCTTGATTGGCGAGATTGCCGCGCCTACCTTTAGCGAGCAACGGCGTGTCGAATTTCTTAAAGATCGCTTTATTGAAAGTGGACTGCTTGAGTGTTCCATTGATGAGAAAAACAATATTTACGGGATGCTTCCTGGCGAAGCAGGCAAAGAACATATTCTGGTCGTTGCCCACCTGGATACGGATTTTCCGGAAGAAACGGATCATACGATTACAGTACGAACTGACAGCGTCATTGGCACTGCGGTCGCTGATAATAGTTTAGGGATCGCTACTATCGCCACCCTCCCCATTATTCTCGAGCGCCTGGGGGTTCGGCTGAAATCAAACCTGATTCTAATGGGGGCAGCACAAAGTTTGGGACGCGGAGATTTGGCGGGATTGCGCTTTTTTTTAGCGAATAAAGCCTTTCCGATTAAAGCCGGAATTGGCGTGGAAGGCGTTCAAATCGGTCGCCTCAGTCACACTTCCATCGGGATGCTGCGCGGCGAAATTACTTGCACCGTGCCAGAAGAATATGATTGGACACTTTTTGGCAAAACTGGCGCGATTCTGGTTATCAATGAGGTTATTAATCATATTGTCGAAATTCCGCTCCCTGGCCGTCCGCAGACTGTTATCATTTTAGGCTCTATTTCCAGCGGCACAGGTTTTGAAAAAATTCCGACGGAGTCGCGGCTGCAATTCGAAATCCGGAGCGAATCGGCTGAGATGGTGACCAATATTCGCAATAGAATCGAAGAAATTACGTTGGAAGTCTCTGAACGAA
The DNA here is from genome assembly GCA_040772385.1 of Candidatus Vecturithrix sp. Lineage (GTDB taxonomy): Bacteria > Moduliflexota > Moduliflexia > Moduliflexales > Moduliflexaceae > Vecturithrix. Next base: position 4,023,741 of record JAXGYF010000001.1, read on the forward strand.
CGAATACCAATATTCAAGTAGATTTTTTTGCCCGGAAAGAGCCTGGCGGAATCCCCTTTTCACATCCCTTATGTCGGCAAACCCGCAAAATTATTCAGTCTCTGGATGTTGAACCTCAAATTTCACCGAGCGTTTCTGAATTATCAGCGTTCATCGATCATCAGATTCCGGCTATTGCGATTGGAATCACGCGCGGAGAACGGCTGCACAATGAGAAAGAGTTGATTCAGATTCCTCCGGTTTTTACCGGAATCGCTCAATTAGTCGGGCTTTTACTGGCAATAGATGGAGGATTCTGCGATGAAAATTAATGACTGGTTACAAAGCAATACGTTTCATCATTCCAATTTTTGGGATATTTTACAGTTGGTAAAACAAAAACAAGAGTTAGGACTGACAGTGTCCTTGTGTATTCCGACGCTCAATGAGGAACGTACCATCGGCAAAGAGATTATTATTTTCAAATCCGAACTGATGACGCGCTACCCGCTCTTAGATGAAATTGCAGTCATTGATTCAGGTTCTGTAGATAAAACCCGAGAGGTGGCGGCTTCGTTCGGGGCCGACGTCTATCTGGCGAAAGACATTCTGCCGAACATGGGGGAAAAACGCGGAAAAGGCGAAAATTTGTGGAAAGCCATTTATCAGCTCAAAGGCGATATTATCGTCTATATTGACGCGGACATCAAAAATATCCGTCCGCACTTTGTGTATGGTTTAGTGGCTCCCTTGCTCCATCGCCCTGAGGTCAAATATGTCAAAGCCTTTTATGAACGCCCTCTGGCATCATCAAAAGGCGAGTTGCGACCTTCGGGCGGAGGCCGGGTGACCGAGATTTTGATTCGTCCGCTCTTCTCGTTATTTTTCCCGGAACTGACGGCCATGATTCAACCGCTGTCCGGTGAATATGCAGCCCGGCGCGAAGTGCTGCAGCAGATTCCATTTCCGATAGGTTACGGGGTAGAAACATCGCATTTGATTGATATTTACATGAAATGGGGCCTGGATGCCTTTGCGCAAACCGATCTGGATCAACGTGTTCATCGCAATCAACCGACACACGCTCTGGCGAAAATGTCCTTTAACATCTTACATACCTTTCTATCGCGGCTCAAAGCTCTGGGAGTAACCCCGAATCTGCCAGAATTAAGCCGCACGCTGCACCAGTTTCAAGTACGCGACGATGTGCATGAACGCGTCGATCATAACATTACGTATGAAGAACGCCCACCGATGATCGCTATCCCGGCCTACCGGGAAAAATATTATCTGGATCAGCAGCATAATGATTAAACAAGCCGAAATCTTTGTGGCCGAGCGCTAAGAATTACAGACGCCAGAACTCGTTGGGGCAGTTGTTCAGCAAATAATAACATTAACCTGTCGCTGCACGTCATGCGTTTACCTGGTCATCTAATCGATTATGTGATTTTGCATGAACTGGTGCACACAGTTGAAAAAAAACCATAGCAACAGATTCTGGCAACGGCTTGACTAGGTCTGTCAAAAAGCAAAAAAACTGAATAAAGAAATAAAAATTTATAACATCAACATTTCTTGAATTGTCAATGATGATAAATCGTTTTTTGTCAATTGGGACTGATCGAGAAACCGGGGTTTTCAAAAAACCCGGTTTCTCATGGACAAAGAGAGGGAATATGAAACTGTTACGATATTTTCTGGTTATCATCTTGACGAGCGTTTTCTTGCGGGGAGCAAACTGCTGCGCTCAAAGCCCTTTGAAAATCGCTACTGAAGAGTGGCCGCCCTATGTCTATGAGCAGGATGGGAAGGTTGTCGGTTATAGCATTGATATTCTGAACAGTGTCTTTGCCAAAATGGACGTGACAGTCACATATAATCAGTATCCCTGGAAAAGAGCGATCAAAGGCGTGTTTTCTGGAACCGCGGATGCCCTGTTTCACGCAAGTAAGAACGAAGAACGCCAGCAATATTGTTATTACCCTGAGGAAGAGCTGACGCAATCCAGATACGTGTTTTTTATTCGCCAGGAAGATGTCGGGCGGCTGAAGTTTGATTCTTTCGACGATTTGATAGGGGCTGACGTTGGAATTACGCAAGGGTATTCTTATACGGCCGAACTGCTCGATTTTCTTTATGCGAATGGTCTTGCCGTCAGTACTGTCTCAGATGAAAGTAATCTGCGCATGCTGGCAAAGAAGCGAACCGATTATTTTCCGACAGATATGCTGAACGGGTTATATTTGGTGAAGGAATCAGGCTTGCAAGATCAGTTGACCTGCCTCCCCAAACCAATCTTTGAAAAACCCTACTTCATTATATTTAACAAACAGAATGTTTCCCTGGAATTTGTAGAACGATTCAGCAGAATTCTTGCCGAATTTAAACAGACTGAGGAATTCCGACAGATTGAAGCAAAATATTTCGAGTGACTCGATGTTAACGTTCACCCGGCACGATGAAACGACATGGATTTCACATCATCAGGGATAAAAAATCCTTGCTTATGAGGAATCCTTGTAGTTTCAGACGTCACTCTTCAAAATTTGTTTGACGCTGTAATCGTGTGAGATGCTTTTTCTTGACACGATTCACGGACGTGCCAATACTGCCCTTCTATATTAAAGAGGCGCGTTATACCGTCTCATGTCACAAAGAATATTTTTCTCTTGCCTGAATGATGGTTCCCTGCAGAATTTGTGTTCGTATTTGCTGTTGATCTTGTTATACTAGGAGCCTATCTATCACCGCAGAACAGAGGGAGTAACTCTATGGAATCGTTAAAAGAACGTATTCGCCAGGAAGGTAAAAATCTTGGCGGAGGAATCCTTAAAGTTGATAGTTTTTTAAATCATCAGGTTGATCCGGCGTTTATGCTGGCTGTTGGCGGAGCGTTAGCCGCGTATTTCGGTGCGTCAGGCGTCTCAAAAGTGTTAACCGCTGAAATTTCCGGGATTGCTCCGGCCCTGACTACCGCGCTGGCTTTGGGCGTTCCGGTTGTCTATGGCCGTAAAACCAGACCGATCACTATGCCATCCGATGCCTATGTGCAACAGGCACCCTCCCACACGAAAGGCAAAATTGTGGAGATCATGGTGTCGCCTGAATTTTTGCACCGGGGTGATCGGGTGCTTATTATTGACGATTTTTTAGCTTCAGGCGCGACAATTAAAGCGCTGGTGCAGCTTGCCGAACAGGCCGGCGCCCAGATCGCCGGCATCGGAGCGGTGATTGAAAAAGGGTTTGAAGGCGGTCGCGCTGAGTTGGAATCCCTGGGGTATCCTGTACGATCTCTGGTGGTTATCAAAGAAATGACTGATACTGAGATTATTTTCGAATAATTGGCGCTCTCCTGGGCTGTTCGGGCTGAAAATTGTCCGCAGAACACGCCAGACACACGAAATGATGATATGAAATTTTGACTCTGGATCATGCTGGATTTTGTAGGGAACTTTTCATTATGATGACAACACAACGCAACACAATTGCCATTCTGGATTTCGGTTCGCAATACAGCCAATTGATCGCCCGTCGGGTACGAGACCTGCAGGTGTATTGCGAACTCGTGCCCTATCACGCCAAAACAGAGGTGTTTGAACGGCTGAATCCTTGCGGCTATATTTTGTCAGGCGGCCCGGCCAGCGTTTATGCGGACGGCGCTCCGCATTTGCCGGAATGCGTCTTGAGAACCGACAAACCGATTCTTGGGATTTGTTATGGTATGCAGCTATTGGCCTATCATTTTGACGGCAAAGTGTCTCCGGGAGCCAAACGGGAATATGGGCCGAGCACACTGAAGGTCTTGAAAAAAGACAATCCGCTTTTTTCTTCCTTGCCGACAACGGAGTTAGCGGTCTGGATGAGTCACGGCGATAAAATCACGGAACTTCCGCCGGGTTTTGAGGTGCTGGCGCAATCCGAAAACGCCGAACATGCCGCCATTGGCAACGCCGAATGCAAACGGTATGGTTTGCAGTTTCACCCTGAAGTCACGCACACGCCGCAAGGCCAAGACATTCTACACGCATTTTTGTATGACATCTGCGGCTGCTTGGGCGGCTGGACTGCGCAAAATTTTATTGATGAGAGCATCGAACGCATCCGGCAGCAGGTTAGCAGTGGACAGGTGATCTGCGGCTTATCCGGCGGCGTGGATTCTTCAGTGGCGGCCGCCTTGCTGCACCGCGCGATTGGCGACCAGTTGACCTGTATTTTTGTCAATAATGGCTTGCTGCGCAAACATGAAACGCAGCAGGTTGTGCAAACCTTTCAAACCGAAATGCACGCTCGCTTAGTCGCAGTTGACGCGGTTGACGCCTTTTTAGACGCGTTAGCCGGCGTGACTGATCCGGAACTCAAACGTACCACTATCGGAGAACAATTCATTCGCATCTTCGAAGCCGAAGCGCGGAAACTCGGTCAGGTGGACTTTCTGGCGCAGGGCACGCTATACCCCGACGTCATCGAAAGCGCGAACCGGCATCAGGGCGATCCGGCTGCCAAGATTAAAACACACCATAATGTCGGCGGCCTGCCAAAAGATATGGCCTTACAACTGATCGAACCGCTGCGCTTTCTGTTTAAAGATGAAGTCCGGGCTGTAGGCAAAGCCCTGGGCTTGCCGGATCAGATCGTCTGGCGCCATCCCTTTCCAGGCCCGGGATTAGCGGTGCGTGTGATCGGCGCGATTACCCGTGAACGTCTGGATACGCTGCGCGAAGTTGACGCGATTCTGATTGAAGAACTGTGGGCTTCGGACTGGTACCAACAAACCTCGCAAGCCTTTGCAGTCTTGCTGCCCGTGCAAAGCGTGGGCGTCATGGGCGATGGACGTACCTATGCAAATGTTGCCGCAATTCGGGCTGTGACAACTGAAGACTATATGACGGCTGATTGGGCGCATTTACCCTATGATCTGTTAAGCCGCGTCAGCAACCGCATCGTGAATGAAGTACCGGGAGTCAATCGTGTGGTGTACGACGTTACCAGCAAGCCTCCGGCAACCATTGAATGGGAATAAACATGAATAAGTTGTTTTTACCCATCTTATTTACCGCTATTGCGCTGGGCATTCTTTTCCCGGGTGGAGAAGTCCTGAAACCAATTCTTCCGGTCTTGCTCGGCATCCTCCTGTTTTTTAATTTTTATACGATTGACATCCGCTGGGCGCATTTTTTGAGAAAAGAAATCGTGCTGTATGCTCTGATCGTCCTGGGCATCCTGCCAGCCCTCGTGGCCACGACCACGAAATTTCTGCCAGTGCCATTTCAAGTAGGTATTTTTTTAACCACGATTTCCCCGGCTGCGGTTTCAGGCTCAATTGTGGTCGGGATCATTGGCGGCAGCCTCGAACTCTCCATTGCCAATACGGTGATCTTCAATCTCCTCTCGCCGTTCAGTTATACGATTCTGACGAATGCGTATTTTAACGCCAGGGATTTACAGGTGTCAAGCGGAGAGATTATTCTCGACCTGATCCTCTTAATCGGCATTCCCTTCGGGTTATCAATGTTCTGTAAGAAAATGGCGTCTCTGAGCCGGCCATTACGCAAACTTTCAGCATATACCCGATGGCTTTTCATTTTTATTGTGTTTATGGCAATTTCAGCCTCTTCACGACAATTACGCCATATCCCCTTCCAGGAATTGGCAAGCGTGATCGGTGTGATTTTTCTGATCGTCGCAATTTTTTATGCGTCTGGCTTGTTACTTGGAAAAGACGATCGAACCAAACGCGCGCTGGCGGTTAATATGGGGCAAAAAAACAATAGTCTCTGCATCTGGCTGGCGCTCTCGAATTTTGGCCCGCTGGCCGCGATTCCCGCTACCGTGTATATTATCATGCAGCATATTTTCAATTCCCTGCTGATTTTTCGTTTTGCCCGTCGGAAATAAGGGGAAAGCCGAGTTTTTTGAAAAAACTCGGCTTTTGAGGTGGATCATCTATGAGAGTAAAGACGCTTAGCGTGGCGGTTGACTGGCTCGGACAGATTGATTATCAGGCCGCGCTCACCTTGCAGGAATCCCTGGTGCAAGATCGCGCAACCGCACCTGAGCTTGAAGATCGACTGCTGTTATTAGAACACCCTCCGACTTACACTTTAGGCCGCGGCGGGGATATGCGCCATCTTCTGCTCGACGAGGCGCAGCTTGCCGAACGCCAGATTGCCTTTTATCGAGTCGGCCGCGGCGGCGATATCACCTATCACGGCCCAGGGCAACTGGTCGGCTATCCGATTCTGAATCTCAAACGCCTGCACCGCCTGCGCGGATTGGCTCAACCGGATTTACATGCGTATGTCAACGATGTCGAAGAAACTCTGATCCGCACCCTGGCGTCCTTTGACCTCAGAGGGTGGCGCTACCCGGGCTACACGGGCGTGTGGGTTGATACGGCAAGCGGCCCTTGTAAAATTGCCGCGATTGGCGTTCGTGTCAGCAGCAAAGGCATCAGCAGCCATGGTTTCGCGTTCAATGTGGCAACTGATATGAGCTATTTTACGCATATCATCCCCTGCGGCATCAAAGAACACGGCGTGACCAGCCTGACCCAACTACTCCATCGCCCCATTACAATTACCGAAGTGATGGCCCCCTTTGTAGTAGCCTTTCGAGAAGTGTTTAATGTAGATACCCATTTTCGAGAACAATATAGTTTGAAAAGAACGTGAAATTCGTGTCATTGCCTATTGACAAAAGACACAGTCTGGGAGAATATTGTTCTTCATGAAAGGAGGATCTGTATCATGAACACCGCAGATATCAAACAATGGATTCGACGCGAACTGCCTGTAATATTCCGTGAAGATGTTGAAATTCATCAATTTATTCTGGACCTGACTCGCAGCGAGTATGCGGACAAGCAGATCACTGAAAGCCGCTTTGACCGCATTTTAGACGAATTACAGCGGGATAGAGAAGAACAACGCCGTAAATGGGACAGCCAGGATCGTAAATGGGACGAGCAGAATCGTAAATGGGACGAAAATCAACAAGTTATTAAAGATGTCCTGGCTCGGATTGACGCGCAGCAACGTAAATATGACAGCGACATCGGGGCTATTGGTTCTCGGTGGGGTTTTCAGGCCGAAGAAGCTTTCCGTAACGCTCTGACCGCAATTTTAGAGCAATCATTTGGGGTGCAAGTGGTCAATGTGACGGAATTCGACGATACAGGCGAGGTGTTCGGGCATCCGGATCAGATTGAACTGGATGTCATTATCCACAACGGCATGTTGATTCTCTGCGAAATCAAGTCCTCGATGAGCCGCAACGATGTTTATACCTTCGACCGCAAGGTGAAGTTCTATGAACGGTTGCACCAGTGTTCAGCAGATCGTCGCATTATTATCACGCCCATGATCCGCGAGGACGGCCGGCGTACCGCCGAGAAATTGCACCTTGAAGTCTATAGTTATGCCCAGGATGTGAAACCGTGAAGAATCACCACGAACACTTCCGTTGTCGCCTCGATCAAAGGAATCGCAGAAAATTACTGGCGATATTAGGCAGGCATCTACTGTCAAGGTAGAGAAACGAAACCGTATTTAGAGAAAGAGTGCGGGATCAATATTAAATCTGGTGCTCAATGCTTTGACTTGTCCTATTGTCATATCCTTTTTTCCCTCCATGACCTCTTCAACTGCTTGCTGGTTTCCGATTTCAGGAAAGTCAGACTTCCCTAAGCGATATTGATCCATCAGTACACGCAACACTGCAACAGAGCTATGGTGCTGTTCGGACAGCTCGTCAAGTTCCGGGTAATTTTGGGCTTCGTAAACATCAACCGCTTTTGTCGCAATTTCAAGCAAACCCCAGCGTGGGTCTTGAGGATGGTCGCCAATGAGATCCATAAGGACTTCGATAAATTCTAGTGCGGCTTCGTATTCGGTTTCCCCATGAATATGTGCTAATATCGGAGCTTCTTTCACTAAGTTATCATACGCGCCTAGCACATTATTGAATCCTGTCATGATCATAGATTATTACTCTCTTGCATATTTATGGGTAAGTCGTTCGTATTCTTTATGATCAACCACATGTTTGACATACACCTTTTGACCTTGAAAAAAGATCAGTGCCATCAGCCTGATATTGTTTCCTGCAATATTGATGACATACCAATCTTTCTTGTATATAAACCGTTCTAATGTAGGAAAAATCGCCAACAATTGTTGAGGAGTTCGGCAATTCGCTTTCCTGAGAACTACGTAGGTATCCATAATCGCCTGCGCATCATTCGGATACATACGAGCGGCATCTAAGAATTTCTTTTTTGCGATAACATGCATATTATCAGTGCCGTATAATCGGTTTTCGCCTGATTCTGCCTATATTCCCTCTATTTTAAACAAAAGTGTTGCAAGTAAGCAATATTTTGTCAATGAAAAAATAAAAATCCTGCAATGGTGAGCGAAGTTTAAGCATTCATTGGAGGAGGACTTCCTGTAGCCCTTTTCTGAAAGTTGTCTGAACATAAATGGAGGGCTTTTTCTTGACAAAATTTCGAGGTCAAAGATCTCTTATACATAATCTGAAATTTTTTAAGAAGGAGTATATTGGTGAATGGAATCTTGTTAAATATTCAAATTGAACCTTTGGATAAGCTATGAATAACAACAGTTCTAAAACAGCCCATATTCGCCGCCCGGATTGGCTGAAAGTGCGCGTTCCCGCCGGGCAGAACTATGAGTTTCTCAAAACTCTGATGCGCACGCAGCATTTACACACGGTCTGCGAAGAAGCCAATTGTCCGAATATGGCGGAATGTTGGGGCGCACGCACTGCGACGTTTTTGATTTTAGGGGATATTTGCACCCGTAATTGCGCCTTTTGCGATGTCAAAACCGGCAAGCCAGGCCCAATAGACTGGGAAGAACCGGAGCGCGTCGCGCAAAGCGTCCAAGCGTTAAACCTGAAACATGCAGTGATCACCTCGGTCAACCGAGATGAACGCGAGGATGGCGGCGCGCCGATTTTTGCCCGCTGCATCGAGCGCATCCGTGACATTCAGCCGGGCTGTTCCGTTGAGGTGCTGATTCCTGATTTTAAAGGCAGCAAAGAGGCTTTAAAGATCGTCATGGACGCCCGACCGGAAATTTTAGGGCACAATGTGGAAACCGTGCCGCGTTTATTTCAGAAGGTCCAACCGCAAGATCGCTATGAATGGGCGCTGACCACGCTGCGGAACGCCAAACGAATGGATGCCGCGGTGTTGACCAAAAGCGGATTAATGCTCGGCCTGGGCGAGGAATGGGATGAAATCCTTGCACTCATGCGCGACCTCAGGGAATGCGGTGTGGATATTTTCACGCTGGGCCAATATTTGCAGCCCAACAAGCAGCGTCATCTACCGGTTGAACGCTATTATCCTCCTGAAGAATTTGAACAATTACGGCAAATTGGCTATGAAATGGGCTTTCGCTGGGTTGAAAGCGGACCGCTCGTGCGCAGCAGCTACCATGCCGATCAGCAGGTCAGGGCGTTGTCGTCTCTGGTTCCGTCTGATCCGGCTGCGACGCTTCCGCCGCCTGCATAAGCTCGCGCAAGTAACGGAACAAAGCACGCGCTGATTTCGGCGGTTTTGCCTGCCCCTGTTCTTTATGCGCATTGCGCGCCAATTGACGTAAATGTTGACGGTCTGCCGCAGGAAAACGCTGGCAGAGGTCGTCAATCACTCTGGCCTTGCCTGCGATCAGGTCGTCGCGCCAGGTTTCAAGCTGGTGCAATGCCTGGGTTGCTGCCTGCTGCCGATGATCGCGCATGGCAAGCGCCCGCCGGATGGCTGCCGGGTCAACCGTGCGCATCAGTCCGCCGATATATTGTAATTGGCGGCGCAGTGCTTCGCGGGAAGGGATTTTTTGCGCGAACAGCACCGCTTCGCGTAAGTTTTCCGGCATATCAATCTGTTCCAGCGCCTCCGGAGAAAATTCTACCAACTGTTCTCCCAATTCCTGAAGGGCTTTCATTTCATTTTTAATCTGAGTTCTGCTTTTATATTCCTGTTCCATAGCGATTCTGTTGACTATTCAATTATTTGTTTTATGGTTCAAAATCCTTGTCCATGTCGAGCTTCATCAAGCTCAAAAAATCATGATGATCAATGTAATCGGCTTTGATTCCATATACAAATCAATCAAGTGGAAATGGTTTGATGTGCAGTGTACTTTTGATTACAATATGTGCGCATAAAATTTTGTCAAGCCAGTTCTTCTGGCGGTATAATAAAACCAATTTTCACGCTCTGGCAAAGGTTTCTGTTGACATTTTGAAGGAAAAATTGTAGCGTTCTTGTAAGATACATTATAGAAGATGCCGGGGCATGGTTTCAGACTTCCGGGAACATCAAAGGAGGCGTATGATGAGAAAACGTGTGGTGTATGGCGAGGCCAATTACGAAGCACTTGTGCGCAAGCACGGGTATTTTGTGGATAAAACCCGTTACATTGAAACTCTGGAAATGGTTGAAAATCCGGTGTTTCTGCGTCCGCGGCGCTTTGGGAAATCCCTGTGGTGCCGGATATTAGAATGTTATTATAACATCAGACAAAAAGATCAATTTGAGGAATTGTTCGGACACACCTATATCGGCCAGCATCCGACGCCCCTGCGCAATTCCTATTTTGTGCTTCATTTGGATTTTTCCACAATCGATCCGTCAGGTCCCATTGCCAAAATCGAAAAGAATTTCAATGAGATCTGTAACCTGTGTATGGATATGATTGTATACCATTATCGCCAGTGGTTTCACGAGGAGGTCATCATTGACCGCCGCGAATCAGCGTCAGTCAACCTCAGTCGGATTCTCTATGCCATTCGAAAATGCGACCTTCCTCAACTGTATGTCATTATTGATGAATACGATAATTTCGCCAATCAACTGATTACGGGACATCATGACCACTTGTATCGCGAATTGACCGCTCCAGAGAGTTTTCTCAAGACCTTTTTCAAAACCTTAAAAGAGGGACGCAAAAGCAGAGCGATCTCAAATATTTTTATCACCGGCGTCTTACCGATTACGATTGATGATCTGGCCTCTGGATTCAATATTGCCACGATGATTACCCTGGAACCTGAATTCGAGCAGATGATGGGATTTACGCAGAGCGAGGTCAACCGTTTGCTGGACGACGTCTATCAGGATTATCAGATTGATCCCGCGACGCGCCAGGAAGTCGAGGAACTCATCATCAGTCAGTATAATGGTTATCACTTTCTCCGAACTGACGACGAAGCCCTGTATAATTCTACCTTATTAATGTATTTTTTGGATAAATTTAGCCGTTCTCAACAGATTCCGGACTACTTGATTGACCTGAACCTGCGAACTGACCTCTCGTGGGTCAGGCTCATTACCGGGGCCGTTCCGGAGCGTACTGAAGAATTTGTCGCGCAATTGACGACGCAGAATACCATCCCGTATGATCAGGATATGTTGATCTCAAAATTCAACATGTCGCAGTTCTTTGAGAAGGATTTTTACCCCATTTCCTTTTACTACCTGGGAATGCTCACGAAGCAGGATCAATTTGTCATGAGACTGCCGAATTTGAACATGCGCAAAATTTTTGTGGAATACTTCAATGAGTTACACCACATTGACGTCTCCACCAAATACGCCGACATGATGCGCGGCTTTGTACAGCATCCCGATTTGCCAAAACTTTTTGCCGACTATTGGAGGCTCTACGTCTCGCAATTGCCGGAAGCCATTTTCCAGAAAGTGAACGAAAATTTCTACCGCACCACCTTTTACGAGTTGTGCAGCCGCTATCTCTCCACCTGGTTCACCTGGAATCTGGAACGCTCGTATCCACAGGGGCGAAGCGACCTGGAATTTGTGGGCAAGTTCAACGAACAATACGCCGGAATGCGTATTGTGATCGAGTTCAAATATTATTCCAACAACGAATTCAAGCAATTCAAAACTTCGATTGAGGAGTTTCAACTCCAGGAGGAGGATACCAAACAGATTACCGGCTATGTGGAAGGACTACGGCAGGAATACCCGGAAGCCCTGATTTCGCAATATGTCATCTACTGTTTCGGCAATCAGGGTTTCCGCGTGTTTGCAGCGCAGAACGAAACATCTGCATGACGTCTATTTGATCCTCATCCATCATGAGTGAAAAGTCGTGATGAATGTTGTCGAGGGGCGAAGCCTATGAAAATTCTAGCTCTTGAGAAAGAAATTGCAGGTAAAACCGCCGAAGACTTTCAGCCTCATCTGACCGCTGAAGCGGCGCGAGCCTGGGAACTTTATCAGTCAGGGATTATTCGGGAAATGTATTTTCGCACCGATCTGCACGAGGCGGTACTGGTTCTGGAATGCCCGGATATTGAGGAAGCTCGTCATATTCTGAACATGTTGCCGCTCGTCAGAGAAGGGCTGATCGACTTTGAGATCCTTCCCTTAATTCCTTATTCCGGTTTTTCCAGACTCTTTGCTGAAGAAAAATCCGCATAAACGTTGAAACTGGTGGAAACCTGGCGGAGTCTATCTCTCAATGCTGTTAAATTAAGCGTATGTATCCCTTTCAGGGAATGTGTTCGATGGCCTAACGAGTGTTTCCACATTAATTTTGGGAAACGTTTTTCTGTTTAAATTGACGAGGACTTACGCAATCCCCCCCTCAGTCCCCCCGTAAACGGAGTTCACAGAAGAGTGCGTCACGCCTCTTCCCCCCCGCTTGCGGGCTGACAGGGGGAGGTATGTTGTGCTGATGCCTCGTCCGCCCAGTCATCAATGGCCGGTCTCACAGCTGAAGCAGGCTGAAGCCCGCTCCCAAATTCCACAGGGCGCTTCAGCGTCCTTCAACGTTGAGACTGGCACTTGATCGCCAGGAGACAAGGCACACGAGTTTGCCCCTCACGTGATACCTACCCCTGTCAGCCGCTTGCGGGGGGATAAAGGGGGGGTGTGCGTAAGTCCTGAACATATAACTTTAATCATCATCGTCGTCGCCGTCATCACTTTTTCTCTGGAGAAGTTGATCAAGCCGGCGGGAATGGTCGTCCAGTTTCTCGTGCCAGTGGGTGTTGATATACTTGAGGTAATCGTATTTAGGCGTTTCGAAGCAGTCGGGCGGCAGTTTGCGTTCGGCAAACCATTCCCCGCGCAGTCGTTGGAGTTTCACGCCATCGCGTGATTGATATTCTACTTTAAGATGTTCAAATAACCTGGCGACAGCAGAGTCATGTAAGGCTTGCAGGAATTGGTCAACCTTGACGTCAGGCCGTAACGCCCTGCCGTTCGGGTTCGGAACGGCAATCCGTTTATGTTCTCCGAGCCGCAAGGCAAAGGAACTTTTTTTAAAGAGTTTTATGGCAAAATCTATCCGGTAGCGGGTTTTTTCCTGAATCCTGGTGTGACACGTTCGAGAATTTCTTGCACGTATGTCAATATCTCCCTGTTTTTCCAATCCTTATACAGGTCTGCGACCCATTCTTTGTGCAAGAATCTGTTCCCTGACAAGGCATCAGTCCGCAGTAGCGTCGTCCAGACTACTGGTTCAGGACCTCTGATTCCTTTGTCATATTCATAGCGATAGGCGATCCTGACAGGTTGAGACGTTGAATCTTCTGCTGGTTTGCTAAGTTCCTCTATGAGAATAACTTCTTCTGTATTCTTCTTCTTGACAAACTCAGGGTCATTATATAATGTATCAACTTTAAGGAGTCGAAAACATTGCATCTCTGAAATTTCACCAACGCGAGAGAACATATTATGGCAAAAAGCGGATATAAAAATATCAGCCGAATTGATGACTACCGCAAAAAACAGCATTGCTGGTACGTGCGGGTAAACTGGAAAAAACAGTATTATGCCAGGCAATTCAGCGATAAACAGTATGATGGCAAAGCGCGAGCGCTCGAGGCGGCCGTTGAATATCGGAATCAGATTGAACGAGAAATCGGAAAACCGCGCAGCGAACGCTTAGTATTAGGGGCGCCACGCCTGAGTAATACCGGACAACGCGGGATTCGGCGGATTAAAGTAAAGCAGCAAAAACGCGGAAAAGAGTATTGGTGGGACATCTATCAGGTGACCTACCATCCTGCCCCGGGAGTGACAAAGCGTACCTCGGTTTCTATCCAGAAATATGGAGAGGAAGAAGCGTTCCGTAAGGCCTGTGCAATTAGAGCGGCGGCCGAACGCCTGCAATACATTCCGCTGAAAAAAGGCGAAAAAAACCTGCCGGGCGGTATTAAAAAACGCTATTTGAAGAACAAACCGACCTGCCGCGTGACTTTTCAGCTGCCAGCATCTTGTGTGCCTGAGGCGGAAACCGTGCATATTGCCGGCGATTTCAATGATTGGAATTTAACTTCAGATCAACTGGAATTATTAAAAAGCGGCCTGTTTACCATTCATCTTTCGCTGGAAAAGAATCGCACGTATGAATACCTGTATTTGATCAACGCTTCGACCTGGGTAACTGACCCGTATGCTGAAGATACAGTCAAAAATGTGTATGAGGGCAATAATTCTGTGATTTCGGTGTGATGCGATGATCCGCTTATCAAACGTGCACAAGAGTTACCTTTCCGGCGGAAAACCGCTGCACGTACTCAAAGGGATTGATTTGCACATTCGCCCGGGAGAATTTGCAGCAATTATGGGGCATTCCGGCTCCGGGAAATCAACCTTGCTGAATATCCTGGGTTTGCTCGATCAGCATGACACCGGGGAGTATTGGCTGGATAATCTGCATATTCACCGACTTTCTGAGGCGCAGGCTGCCCGGTTTCGTAATCGCTTCCTCGGATTTGTTTTTCAATCGTTTCATCTGGTGGCGTTTAAAAATGCGCTGGAAAATGTGACTCTGCCCCTTTATTATCAAAAAGTCCGGCGAAAAGACCGTAAGCGTTTAGGGTTGGAATATCTTGAAAAAGTGGGGCTGCGAGATCGCGCCGATCATTTTCCGGCCCAACTATCCGGCGGAGAGCAGCAGCGTGTGGCAATTGCCAGAGCCTTAATCACCCGTCCCAAAGTTATTTTGGCGGACGAACCCACCGGCGCCCTGGATTCCAAAACCTCTTATGACGTGATGGAATTGTTTCAGACGATCAATCGCAGCGGAATTACCATGATCATCGTGACGCATGAAGCCGATATTGCTGCCATGACCGCCCGGATTATCCGCATTCACGATGGCGTGATTCAGGGCTGACAAGGGTAGGTATTCTATTCGTGCGTTCTGTCTCTGGCGATCAATCGCCAGTCTCAAAGCCGAAGGACGCTGACCTGTCTGCGCCTGCCCGTGCAGACAGGGGCAATGCACAGGCAGAAGCGCCCTGGAGAATTGATGACCGGGATTATGGAACGTCCGAACAAAATACCTGTGGACAATGTTTGATGTTGATAAATGGCAGGAAATTTTTAACACACTGCAGCGGCATAAGCTGCGCACATTGCTGACAGCGTTTGGCGTATTTTGGGGCATTTTTATGCTGGTGCTGCTGCTCGGTGTCGGAAAAGGGCTTGAAAAAGGCGTCTATCTGGAATTTCGCGGCATTGCAACGAATAGTTTTTTTCTGTGGGGCGGACGGACCAGCCTCCCGTATAAAGGGCTGAATCCGGGACGATATATTCGGTTTTCGAATGATGACATTGCTGCTATCCGCGAACATATTCCTGAAGCGAAACATATTAATGCAGACTCCTATATATGGGGCGAGTTTGCAATTACCTATCAGGACAAAAGCGGTGCGTTTAATGTGCAAGGCTGTTTGCCGGACCTGTTACAGATCGAATCAATCGAAATTGCAGAAGGACGCTTTATCAACCTGCGCGATGTTCAGGAAAAACGTAAAGTCGTGGTAATCGGTCAACGTGTGCGCGAAGTACTGTTCGGTCCACAAGATCCATTCGGAAAATATCTGAATGTCAGGGGAGTATTTTTTCAAGTCGTGGGCGTCTTTAAAGTTATTAGTTCGGGGGGACAGGGACAGGATCGCACCGAACGCCTGTATATGCCGCTTTCAACCATGCAGCAGGCGTATAATCAGGGGAACAGAGTCTCTTCGGTGGATATTGGCGTGGCCGAGCATATTCCCGCTTCAATCGTGCAGAAAAAAGCGGTTGACTTATTAAAGGCCCGGCATAAAGTGGCTCCGGACGATCCGCGCGGGATCGGTTCCTGGAACATGGAAGAGGAATTTCGCAAGATCCAAAACTTGTTTTGGGGTGTCAATATTTTTATCTGGCTGGTCGGCACGGGCACGATTGTGGCCGGAATTGTCGGCGTAAGTAATATTATGCTGATCATTGTCAAAGAACGCACGCGCGAAATCGGCATCCGTAAAGCGTTAGGTGCCACGCCGTTTTCGATTATCAGCCTGATTCTGCAAGAATCAATTTTCATCACCGCTGTATCGGGTTATCTGGGTTTAGTCGCCGGAGTTGTGGTCATTGAAGGCGTCGGCTATGGCATGACAAAACTAGCGGTGCAGGCCACGTATTTCAGTAACCCGGAAATTGAATTTCGCGTGGCGATAACAGCAACGATTATACTTGTAGTGACAGGCGCGATCGCCGGACTGATCCCGGCGCGTAAAGCTGCGACAATTAATCCGATTGAAGCTTTACGGGGTGAATAACTCATGTTACGCAGCCCCCCTTGTTTCGCCGCAAGCGGGGGGATTGCATAACATGAGTGAATCAGATGTTGAAAAAAATTTTGTATAGTATTCTTGCTCTCTTGCTGATCGCGATATTTATCGGAACGACCTGGTATCTATATCAAAAATCTCAAAAACTACCGGTGGTGTATCAGACTGCCAGCCCGGTGATTACCGATATTGAAAAGGTCACCGTCGCTTCCGGGACGATTGTGCCGCGCAAAGAGATTGAAATGAAGCCCCAGGTTCCTGGCATTCTTGATAAAATCTATGTGGAACCCGGCAATCTGGTGGAAAAAGGACAAATCCTGGCGAAAATCCGCATAGTCCCCAATCTGGTAAGTTTAAATGAGGCTGAAAATCGCTTGAATAAAGCCAGAATCAACCATGCTGACGCGAAACAGGAATTAGCGCGACAGGAAAAACTGTATAAAGACCGGCTGATTTCACAGTCTGAATTTACGCGCTATCAAGTGGATTTTAAGAATGCGCGGGCGGATCTTGACGCCGCGCAAAATAATCTCAAACTCGTCAAAGAAGGCGTGGCAAAACAGGAAGCGACGGAGAACAATACCCTGGTTGAATCTACGGTTGATGGCATGATTCTTGATGTGCCCGTCAAAGAAGGCGAAACCGTGATTGAAACCAACTCCTTTAACGCCGGTACCACGATTGCGGTGATTGCGGATATGAGCGAGTTGGTGTTTGAAGGCAAGATTGATGAATCTGAGGTCGGCAAATTGCGTGAAGGCATGGAATTGAACCTCACGATCGGTGCGCTGGAAGGCTATGTTTTTCAGGCGGATTTGGAATATATTGCTCCCAAAGGCAAGGCTGAACAGGACGGGGCCGTACAATTTCAGATTCGAGCCGCGGTGGAACCTCAGGAAAACGTCTTAATTCGCGCCGGATATAGCGCTAACGGGAAAATCGTGTTAGCAAAACGCGAGCAGGTTTTGGCTGTGCAAGAACGTCTGATCCTCTACGACGAGCAGCAGCAGCCTTATGTCGAAGTTGAAGTCGGAAATCAGCAATTTGAAAAACGCGTTGTGGAACTTGGCCTCTCTGATGGGATCAATGTGGAAATCCTTTCAGGAATAACCGGGAACGAACGAATTAAACAACTATGATCGATCCAGGCAAGCAAACCAAATGGGTGGATCGGGGATGGTATGTGGTGACAGAGTTCGAACGAACCTCTTCAATGAATTTCCCACGAGCCATCGAACTCGCGAAAACCTATCCGGAATTTACCCTGCTGATGGATGAACGCAATGTGCTCATTTACCGTAACATATTTCGCGCTCAGGATCTCTTCCAATTCCGGCAGATGTATAAGTTGATTAAAAAGTGGAAGGGAGCAAAACTTTACCTGAATGGTGAGCGGATCGAGTTTGACATGCTTGACAGCGGAATCCAATGTTATATAGAGACCGTCCTTGAACAAGCGCCCTCGGAACGTTCAACCGACTACTGCCAGCGGTTTAACTTTAAAAAACGTCTGTTTTCAGGCTGTTTAGGGTGTCGGCGTAGCCATGTGGGTATGGCATGGAATGCCTCAATTTTATCCGATCAGTTTGCCTGGTTTGCCTTTGGCAAGCTTGATCAGAACGGGGTTTATCTTGTGCACAAAGATGAATTGGAAGGTGCGGCGATCGGAGATTTGTTCGAATATCGTTCCTGTCCGCTTCTCAATTTGGAATCCCTGCGGGAATTTGTGCAACAACTGCCAGGTCGGATTGACCCGCGTAAGGATCGGGAATGGCAATATAACCCCAAATATCGTCACGCTGCCTCTCGTGCACAATTTCAAGTACTGGCAGGGAAAGAGCCGGAAATCTTGCCGGTTTCGGAAGAGAGCTATCAGGCGTATCTCAAACGAAAGCTTATGTTCGTATAAACAGGCAGAAAGACCGGGTTTCTCCAAGAAACCCGGTTTTTGGAATAACTGGACCATATTTTGTAATCCATGTTGAAACGAATAATGTCGCCCATTGTATTTTCCCTGATAGTATTCAGTGCAGTATTTCTGGCCCAGCCCGGCAGCCTCGGAAAGATTGAGGAATTCAACGTCCCTGGCGTATTGCCGGATCAAGAGGTTGTCAAGGCTCCAGCGATCCAGGTTGAATTGCCGCCGGAATTCAGTCCACAGCAACGGGCGGACAACGCGCTGCAACGTGCTTATTTTTCGCTTCAGACCAGTCAGCATGAACAGGCAAACCAGGCGGCGCAGCAATTTATCCGGGAGCAGCCAGGAAGTCTGGTTTTAGATTACGCCTACTATTATCTGGCAGGCAGTTATGCCAACCTGGCGCGTTACGATGAGGCCAGAGAGTCAATTCAGCAATTGAGAAGCAGCTACCCCCAGAGCCGCTTATTTGCCGAAGCCGCCTTTCTTGAAGCCGATACCTATTTTGATCAGCAGCATTATGCGACTGCGTTGCAATTCTATCTTACTCTGCGCCAGCAAAAAGCCTACAAAGCTCATCCTTTGCTGCCGGAAGCCTTGCTAAAACTGGCGCAATGTTACGAGCGCACCAATCAGTTGTCTGCGGCGCGTGTGATGTACCACCAAACCTGGAAGGAGGCCATCTATACCACAAGCTATACGCCAGCTCGAGATCATGAAGCCCGGCTGCTTGCGCAACAGCCTGAACTCCTTGCCCAAATATCCACAAAAGACCTGTTTGACAGCATCAACACGCTTTTGAAAAGTGGAAAAGCGGCTGATGCTCTGCCCTGGCTGCGCCGTGTACAAGCTCGCCCAGACTCCTCGAACCAGCAAGAGTCCGTTGTGCTGAAATTTGCCGAAATCTACTATATGCTGCGGGAAAATGCCAAATCCAGAGCCTATTACCGCAAATTTCTGCGCGACTACCCCCAAAGCAAGCTCGTTCCATACGCGCTTGATCGCATCGGACGCTTATATCTGCGGGAAGGACGCCTTCAGGATTTTTTGCCGCTCTCTCAACAGTTACGTAAAGCATATCCGACAAGTGTTTATACTGCCGCTGCCGTGCGTTTGCATGGCAAAGAATTGGAATTGCAGGGACGATTTCGAGAGGCGATTAGAGAATTCAATGAGTTTTTGCAGCAATATCCGAAGAATGCCCTGGTTCCCGATGTGCTGTGGAGCCGGGGCTGGTGTCAGTATCAGCTGCATGAGGATCAGGCCGCGCTTAACACGTTTGATACGCTCGTTCGGGCATATCCAAAATCTTATCATAGAGACCAGGCTCTGTATTGGGCCGGCAGAGCAGCGGAGCGACTGCAGCGCCAGGCCCGGGCAGCGGAGTACTATATAACTATGCTGAAAACCGGACAGACACGCTCGTATATCGGAGAACTCAGCCGTCAGGCGCTTGCGCGTCTCAAACAGATCGATCCGAACCTGCGCGTCGAATCACCGCCGGCCGTCGCAACGCCATTGTCCTTTGACGAACCGTTCAATTTCTCGACTTCTTACGGTCAATTGCACTGGCAGAAAGCGCAAGAATTGGAACGACTGGGCCTGCCTGACCTCGCCGCCGAGGAACTCGCCCATGCGCTTGAGCAAGAAAAAGGCAATCGCGCCGCGTATTTGACCCTGGCTCGCTTCTATTCGCAGGCCGGGAAATATCATGACCTGGTGCGCCTCATGCAGCGGCATTTCTGGCTCTGGATTGTTCGAGGCGACGACGATCTGCCGCAGGAATTCTGGAATTACGCTTATCCCTTAAGCTTCTTTGAGATTACTTCCCAATATACCGCCGATTCAGTTCTTGATCCTTTTCTCGTTCAGGCTCTGATGATGGCGGAAAGCCTGTTTGACCCGCACGCCATGTCGCCCGTTGGAGCGCTTGGCTTGATGCAGCTCATGCCCGCGACCGGTGACAGGTTAGCGGCCGGTTTAGGACTGAAAATAGACTCTTCCGACCAGTATTTGCGCCCGGACATCAATATCCTGCTGGGAACCACTTATCTGAAGCAATTGCTGGAATTATTTGATCAAGAACTTCCGCCGGTGATTGCGAGCTACAACGCCGGCGAGCAGCGCGTCAAAGAATGGCGGCAGAACGCAGATCATAATGATCCCGCCGCCTTTGTCGCCATGATTCCCTACCGGGAAACCCAGAACTATGTGCAGAAAGTTCTGTGGTATTACCAGGAATACCAGCGCATTTACAGCACTGTTCAGGAGCATTGAGATATTGTGATTCCTGAACTTGTCGAAAAGCATGTTTGTGGTTCGACAGGCTCGCTGCTTTTTCGCCGTAGGCGATATAGCATTGTAGAACCAATGCGCTTCCCTGTTCTCTCTATTCGCCGTAAGCGATCCACAGTCTCCTGGCGATCAATCGCCAGTCTCACAGTGCAAGGACGCTGAAGTGCCCTGCGAAATTGAGCAGCGGGCTTGAGCCTGCTTCAGCTTTGAGACCAGCCATTGATGGCTGGGCAGACTTCAACCGCTGCGAGGTAAAAAAACCTCTGCGTTAAGTAAGTTACTTAGAGCAAGATAATATGGAAACCGGTTGACAAATATGCAGTGATTTTCCTTGACGAATTTCAGCCGTATTGACATTTTATAATAGGAGGCGCAATATGGACACCGTAATTCGAGAACTTCAAGCATCGCCGAAATTAGAATTGTACTTCGAAGAGATTCAGCGTATTCTTCAGGCCGAGCAAATCAAACGCAGCGAATTTTACCGCATAATCACTCCGAAGGACAAAGCCGAATTTATTAACGGTGAAATTATTTTTCATTCTCCGGTTAGATTGCGGCACAATCGCGTCGGAAAGCTGCTGCTCGTTTTGATAGATGCGTATGTTCGAAAGCATCAATTGGGCTATGTCGGGTATGAAAAGCTCTTGATTTCTTTGACGCGTAATGATTATGAGCCGGACATCTGTTTTTTCCGCCGCGACGTTTCTCAGACATTTTCGCCGCAGCAAATGAGATTTCCCGCGCCGGATTTCATCGTGGAAATCTTGTCTGACACAACGCTCAAAATAGATCGGGAAATCAAATTCGACGATTACGCCGCGCATGGCGTCAAAGAGTATTGGATCATCGATCCTGACGCCGAAATCGTCGAACAATACTTGCTGCAGGATGAAGAATATATGTTACTAAAGAAGACAGACTCAGGCATCCTGAAAAGTGAGGCGATTCCAGGGTTTACGATTCCGGTGCGATCCATGTTTGACGAACAAGAGAACCTTAATGCGTTGCAAGCCCTGATAGGGGAGGAAGATGGACCGGAAAACGACCATCTTTCGACTGAATAAGGAAAAACGAGACCTGATCGTTCTGCAAATCCAGGCGCTAACCCAACAATTTCAAGCCTCCCTACAAGTTCGTAGTTCGCGCTTTAGCGCGGAATGCCGCCTAAAGGCGGAACTATAAACCCGTCAGGCAGATGTTGACAAAACACTACATGATTTCGTAAAAAATTACACACCGGCAGTCCCGCCCTGCACGGCGGCAATGACACTGTTAAACCCGCTGCGCAGGGCGGGGCTGCCAGGATTGACGATGGTTGTCAAACGCCATCAAACGTGGGCAGGGCGACGCAGCATCCGTAATCGAACGCCCCGCCGCTTGACATTGCGCTGCTGGAGGACAAAGCCCAGCGCCAGGACTGGATTGACTCGCTGTGCAAGGACGAAAACCCTTTTCCCCGGAACTGCTCGAAGAGCTGCGCAAAGAATGGCATGAATGCGGAATAAGGAAAAATTCTGTCGGAAGGTTGGGAGGGAACCACCCGTAAGGAACTACAAGGATGTCTCATAAGGCTAGGAAAAAGATTACATATCGTCTTAGATTAATGAAGAAATGACAATCAATTCGAACATTACGCTGCTTGACGGCAATCAACAAACGCAGACGTTCACTGCGATTGACGACGCCATCGCCTGCATCACGCATGAGCCGCAGGCGACCTTCACGATTTATGCGCCGCGCAATGTGTATGACGCTATCGCTCAGCAGGTCTTTAAACAAGAAAATCGGGAGGATTACGAGTCGCTCTGGGGCTACCACATGAAGAAAATGGCGATCACCAGTTGGAGCGATTTGGATGATTTTGACGACATGATTGATGTGGTGGAAGAACGGATTCGCAAGCGCAAACAGCGGTTGAACTATGGCGGCGAAACGTCTGAGCGCGGGTTTGCTTGACGAGTTTCGGCGGCATTGACATTTGGATACCTTAATTCGAGCACTTCGAAGACGCCGAAATTAGCATTGTACTTCGAAGAGATTCAGCGTTGAGACTGACGATTCATCGCCAGAGACTTTCAATAAACAGGCAGCGCGAAATTGTTGTTCGCGCCCGCGAAACTGAAGTTTCGCGATACAACCAGGAAAGCACGCCTTTCATCCACGCCTTTAACCATGTGGTGAGTCATCTCGCTGCTATTTCTTCTCTTTCCTCAAGAAAAACATTGACAAGGCATTCAAACAGGTATGAGTTGTAAGAAAACATGCAGGATGTCATGGCTGAAATAATAACATGCGCGAAAAGAAATTTCGCGCTCTATTTCAAAAGAATGAACATGAGCGCAGGCTCGCCCGACGTCATAAAACTACAGGGATTTCACATAACCAGGGATAAAACATCCTTGCTTATGAGGAATCCTTATAAAACTACAGGGATTTCACATAACCAGGGATAAAACATCCTTGCTTATGAGGAATCCTTGTAGCTTCAAAGGAGGAGGGAAAAAACCTTATGGCAGCAGAACTTCACACAACAGTGTTACACGACCGCCATGTCGAACTTGGCGCGCAGATGGTGGAATTTGGAGGCTGGGATATGCCGATTCAGTATCCGGCCGGCATTGTGCAGGAACATCTCGCAACGCGCAAAAACGCCGGTATTTTTGACGTCTCGCACATGGGACGTTTCATCTTCTGCGGTAAAAATGCGGTGGCGTTCTTGCAATATACCTTAACCAATAATGCCGCCGCCCTGGAACCCGGCCAGAGTCAATATACCCTGATTCCGAATGAACGCGGCGGGGCGATTGATGACGCGTATCTGTACTATTTTGATAAAGGGGAATATCTGCTGGTGGTGAATGCCGCCAATCGTGAGAAAGATTGGGATCATTTTCAAAGGATCTTGAAAAGATTTGACCAGGTCGAACTTGAAGATCATACCGGCAAGATAGCGATGATCAGCCTTCAAGGCCCGCGTTCAAAGGAAATGTTAACGCAACTGATGGATTCGGGCCAACTGCCTGAACCGTTGCGCAACTCCCTGAGCACGATCACCATTCAAGGACAAAACGTGAGGGTTGCCCGCACCGGTTATACTGGCGAACCGATCTGTTTTGAACTATTTATCGCCAGCGAACACGCGCGGATGCTCTGGGATCTTTTGCTGGAAAAAGGGGCTGAACCGATTGGCCTGGGAGCCAGAGACACCTTGCGCCTGGAAGCCGGTCTGCCGCTCTACGGCCATGAACTCGGCAGCGATCCGGATGGGCAGGAAATCCCGATCTTTGCGATTGGCTTGGCGCGTTTTGCAATCAGTTTTTCCCTCTTAAAAGGCGAATTTCTCGGTAAACAACCACTGTTCCAGCAATTTGTGGCCTTGAAAAAAATCATGGACCGGGATTACAGCGAGATCGAGCAGCTTCCGCGCCGGGTCATGCCGATTGCACTGGCAGGCAAAGGCATTGCGCGCGCCGGGAGTCCGGTGTTCCGCGATGGCAAACAGGTCGGATATGTGACCAGCGGCACGATGGTGCCTTACTGGAAGATCGCAGGCGAGGGGATTGAATCCGCGCTGACTGACGAGAGCGGCAAACGCGCGATTGGTCTGGCCTTAGTAGATAGTCATTTGCTTGAAGGCGACCGTCTGGAAGTTGAGATTCGCGGGAAACGCACTGAAGCCGTGATTGTCCCCTATCATCTGCGCAGTGAAGCGCCGCCTTATGCCCGTCCGATTAGTTATGAGCAACTGTTTGAAAAAGAAAAAGAAGCTGCGCCGGCAAAAGAAATGACGCAAAAGGTCAATGCACTCCTCAACAAGGCTATCGAAAATACGATCTGGCGCCAGCGGCAGTGCATCAACCTGATTCCGTCTGAACAAACGCCTTCGCCGATGACGCGCCTGCTTTCGATTATGGACCCGGTCTGCCGTTACGCCGAACATAAACCGGTCAAGGCTTTTGACGATGCGGAAGTGTTCTATTATCAGGGCACCAAATTTATCAGCGAGGTGGAAACGCTGCTGATCGAGGAATTCAAAAAATATCTGGGCTGCGCGAACGTGGAAACTCGCGTTGTGTCCGGTCAGATGGCGAATACCGCCGTGTTCAGCGCGATGGTGGACTACATCAACCGGGCTGACCGCAAGAGCGAGCAACGCCGGCTGCGTAAGGTCATGAACAACCACATTATTCGCGGCGGCCATTTGAGCGCACAGCCTATGGGCGCGTTACGCGATTTTGTGGCGCGCGATCCAATCACGGAAAAACCGGCCGTGGTCAATTTCCCGGTGCTGCCGGATAATCCCTATAAAATTGATGTGGCCGCCTGCCGCGAGTTGATCGCCGAGCATCAGCCGGAATTGATGATCTTAGGCAAAAGCATGGTCATTCATAAAGAACCGGTGGCCGAGATACGCGCGCTGATTGATGAATTGAATCCGGGCTGCGTGCTCATGTACGACATGGCGCATGTGTTGGGCTTGATCGGGCCGCATTTTCAGGAACCATTCAAAGAAGGGGCGAACATTGTGACCGGCTCGACGCACAAAACCTATTTTGGCACACAGCGCGGCGTGATCGGCGTGAACTATACTGAAGAAGACGCCGCCTATCCGCTGTGGGAAGCCATCGGACGCCGCGCTTTTCCCGGCAGCGTCAGCAACCATCATCTCGGCACGCTGCTCGGTTTACTCATGGCCGCCTATGAGATGAACCACTTCAAAGATGAATATCAACAGCGCGTGATTACCAATGCCAAAGCCTTTGCACAAGCCCTCAAAGATGTTGGTTTGCAGGTTGCGGGCGATCCGAGCATTTCGTACACTGAAACCCATCAGGTCGTGATGCTGGTCGGCTATGCCAAAGGCCCAGAGATTGCCGAACGCCTGGAAGCCAACAATATCGTCGTGAATTATCAGGCGACCCCGGAAGAAGAAGGTTTTACCGCTTCCGGCGGCATTCGTATGGGGGTGTCGGAAATGACACGTTTTGGGATGCAGGCGCAAGACTTTCAGCAACTCGCGCAATTGATGCACGATGTCATTATCGAAAACAAAACCGTCAAAGATGAAGTCGCTGCCTTCCGAAAACGCTTCCTCGATTTGCAGTTCTGCTTCAAAGGCAATGAATTTGACGCTCTGATCCAACAATTGCACCGATTGGTGTAAAAATCTGACAGGTTCGTAGTTTCGCCTTCAGGCGGAAGAACGCGCTCAAGCGCGAACTACGAACCTGTTAACGTATTGTGTTTTAGCGCGCTTCGCCAACTAAAATATAGGGCGCCCAGAAGAATGGGTGAGCCAGCGAGACCTTGAGATTCGGGCTGAATTGTATGGATTGCTGGCTCTCGATCATGTCGCGTTTAGCTTGTGCCAGGGCTTCGACTTTTGAGGCCGCGGACATCTGGCGGAATGTGCTTTGCACCAGGGTTTTGGCCGACGAACTTTCGACGCTCCATTGCGTGACAAACAACGACCGCGCGCCGGCATACATAAAACTGCGTGTCAGCCCGGCAAAGCCTTCGCCGCGATCTTCCTCGCCTGCGCCGCTGGCTGTATTGCAGGCCGATAACACCACTAAATCCGCGTTGAGATCCAACCCCAAGATTTCGCTCATTTCCAATAACCCGTCATTTTCTTGATCTCCGATAAAGCTTAATGCCAGAGCCGGCTGCGTACCCGGTCCGAATTCCCCGGCCATTAAGCCATGTGTGGCAAACAGCAGGGTGTTGTAGGAACGTAAGCTGAGATTTTTCACGGCGGACTCTAGCGCATGTTCCTGTAAATACAGCGATTGCTCCGGCTCAGCCCCTAACATAAACGCGACCGCAAGCGCTTCTTCACGCGTATCCGGAAGCGGCGGCAAAATCCATTCCAGACGCGTTTCTTCGGTCGTCTCAGTCAGTGATGGCAATCTGACGGCCGGATCAACCGACAAACCGCGCAATAACGCCGACCGGATCGCAAGCGATCTGTGCTGCGACGTATCGGTTGACTCAATCGCCGTTCTCGGAACGGCAAAGATAGGATCAGCAAAGGCAAGCAGCGGCGAAGGTGTGGTCATCTGTTCTTTTTCGAATGTCCGCAGACTACGCAAGATGGAAAGCGAGGGAAGATAAGCGATGGCCTGAGTTTTGACCCAAAACGGCGCGTGCTGAAGTTCCGCCCCGATCTCCGGACTGCTCGTAGAATCAAAGGTAAACGGTTTCGTGAGCAGCGCTTCGAATGGCAGCTTGTAGAGGAGATCATCGGGCGCAAGATAGATGACTCGTTTCGAGCGGAGAATTTGTTCAACCGGCCCAATCAGGGTTGTGTACAGTGCAAAGGCCTGTTCCACAGGATACGTCAATGCGGATCGCAGTCGGGCTTCATCATCGGCGCTCCCACTAAATTGCCCCCATTCCATCAAAATTTTTGCAAAGGTACTCCGAAAGCTTTCGCTCTGTTGAATCAATTTGGCGCGAGTAAGCTGAATCACAGAGCATACGGCCTGATCGCTGCTTATCGCCCAGACAGCCGTGTGGGTTGGGGTGACAAAATAGCTGATTGCCGCTTCCTCAGTCCCCAGGAGTTCCTGAACGTCTTTAATGTGAAGCGGCTGCGGGGTTTTTAAATCAGCATAGCGCGGATAGTTCTGCGTGATCTGTGCCTGGAGCGTTTGACGCTTTTGTTTTGCCTGATCTAAACGGCGGGTAATCTCTTGTCGGTTTTCCAAAAGAAAATGGGATTGCGGCTGTTGGATCTGTTTTTCCAGCGCATAGATTTCAGCGTTCAATTGTCGTTCCTGTTCAAGCCAGGCTTTGAATTCAGGATCCTTACTTGTAGCGGCAAACGCCTGGATCGCGCGCGCCTCTGTTACCATTTCGGTAAATGTTCGTGAACGCGCTTGTTCGGCAACCTGGAAGGCCTCCTGATGGTACATCGCTTGCTGGGTGCGTTGGAAGAGTATGAGGAGTAATTCGACGTATTCTCGATAGAGTTGCGAAAATTGCCGCATAAAGGTGGCTTTGGTTTCACGCGAAATATCCGCCACACCAGCCGCGACAGTTTCTAAAAGAGAGACAGCGCGACGATAGCTGAACACCGCGTCTTCAAGTTTGTTTTCCGCAATTGCCAGTCGTCCCTGAAGACGGAGGACTTTCACCAATCCGACCTGATCGGCCAGTGTTTCCTTAACTGGCAGAGCTTCATTGAGATATGTTTGTGTCTCAGCATAGTCCTGGTTGAGATATGCGGTTTCAGCCAGATTGAGCGCAGCGTCAGAATAAAGCTTCTGGTCGTCCAGGCGAGCGGCCAGTTGGTATGCCCTCAGGAATTGCTCGCGGGCGTGATCATACACCTGCCGGCGTTGATAAATCACCCCTAATTGGTTCAGGGCCAGGGCCTGGCCGTGTTGATCTTCGATATGTTTCAGCACAAAATAGGCGTATTCCTGCGCGCGCAAGGCTTCATCCAGCTTGCCGGAGGCCAGGTAACATTGGCTGAGTTTGTTCCAGATCAGGCTCACCGTGCCCTGATCCTCTTTGACAAGGTCCAGGGATTTCGCAAAATAGCGGATTGCCGTTTGGAAATCGCCGACATGATAATACAATTCAGCCAGATCGATATTGGCGCGCTCGATCCCTTTGTTGACCGCCCAACTGAAATTTTCAAAGGCGCGGTCATATTGCCCGAGCGCAAGATGCACGCGGCCGGCATACCATTTGACATGGCGTAAGGCCCCCTCGTTTTCACGATACTGCTGTTCGAGTTCGGCATACGCCTTGAGCGCGTCTGCATAGCGGGCGGCGTCAAATAACCGTTCGGCCTGCTGCCAGACATCGGCCTCTTCTATTGCCGTCACTTCTTCCACCATAATATCGTCGAACCACACCGACCCGGTGCTTTGATGGACGATGCGGAAATCAATGTAATCGTTATGACCGATGTTGACCGTGACGCTGAAGGGCTGCCATTCGTAGGTGCCGGATGGCAGCGCAAAACGTTTGGCCCAGGCCGCATCAACAATCACCAGCACCGCGCCCGGCGGCACATCGTTGGCCTTCACATAACAGAAAATTTTGTAAACCCTGTTGGGCTGCAATCCGGCAATGCGCTGCGACAGCGTTGTGAACACATGCGAGGCAGAAGGGGAATAATTGGTGATTTGCAGCGATTTCACGCCGGAGTATGCCTCGGCCATATCCACTTTCATAAACGCGTTGGCGTTCATACTGTTCCACCAGAGACCAAATTGGAAATTCCCGTCCGTATTTTCGTAATGACCAGTGCCCCAGGGGAAAACCAAACCATCCTCAAACCCGCCATTGATTAACAGATTTTTACCGGTTGGCCGGTTTGCTGCGTGCGTCGCTAATTTTGGAACCAGGCGTTGTTTCAATTCTTTGGCGCGGGTGAAGTTTTGATAAAACGTCTGCAAGCTGCCTTGCGCCATATTCACGGCCGCCATGTTGTTCACGATTTCCGCAAATAATGCCGACTGCGTATCTACCTGTGCTGCGGCTTGCTGGTAAAGTTTCATCGCTTGCCGGTAGTCGCCCAGGTTAAAGGATTGATCACCCTGCCAGATCATATCTTCGACATTTTCGCCCCAGGCAATTCCAACAGATGAAAAACAGATGAAAAAAATGATGAACAATCGAAGAGTTGGAAATAACCACAGATTTAACAGATTTCTCAGATTGGCTTTGGAATTGACGCACTTGCGGATGAATATCAGTCTGAAAAGTTTGTATAATCTGAGAAATCTGTGGTTGATGTCCATAAGAGTTGTCATGAGCAAGTTATGCGCCTGGCATAATGAAACTACAGGAATTTCATAGAGGAAAGAATAGATTGCTGTCACACCTGACATCCCATTCTTTCCTATAAGCGATTCTTGTCGTTCTATAGGAGAGAATATAGGTTTCATGTGTACCACCTCAGGGTATTCTCTCAGAGGCACGGAAGGATGATTGACTTGAAGGCTCAACATCTCCGCGTCTCTGCACGAGCATGAAAATAAATGAAAAAAGGCGGCGATTTCAGCTCGTCGTCATGCATTGATGTATATCAAATCATAACGTTCAAATCGTCAAGCAAAAAAAGGGATCAGGGATGTTCTTATAGAACAACGTAATCGTTATTCGTTTATTTTTTAAAAAAATTGTAAAAAATTACTTGACAGATATTGCAACCGGTTGCAAATGAATTGTTATTCAAAAACAATACCTGGGTGAGGGCTACAGTGGATTGAAGAAATCAATGGATTTAAAAAGAAATTCGTTATATTCTTCAATTCGTTGTAGTGTGTAACTTCATTTTGTTCACCATGAATTTCTATATTTTTTCACCTAATGCAACCGGTTGCTTTTAATATTTTTTTATTATTTAATGCAACCGGTTGCTCTAAAAAGGAGTCACGATGATGCTGCCAGGAGCGATGATTACGATCCAACGCAATGGTTTTGTCCATAACGATTTTGTTGCGACCGAAATGGCGTTCAGAAAATTCACAGTCGCGCACCGACGCGCGCTCTGGCGTCGTTTCTGGTTGAAACTGTTCCGGCGTCCGATACAATTTTACAGTTTAGAAGATCTGGATCCTTCTCAACTTATCCTTGAAAGTCGTTATCGCGGGATTGCAGCGGTTCCAATCGCTCAAATTCGGGGCAGCGAAAATCGCAGCCATGAATTTGACGACCGTTTCTATCCGCTTTACGGTTACAGTGAAGAACGCTGGCTGAGCATCGCTCACGCCATGCTTCGAGATCAGGCCCTCCCGCCGGTGGAATTAATTAAAATAGGGGAAATTTATTATGTGCGCGACGGACACCATCGCGTATCTGTCGCCCGCGTACTCGGACAACAGGCGATTGACGCAGTTGTCACAGAACGCATCGTGCGGAACAAACGGGCAGAAGAGCAGCAATTGTCAAAAAATCTGCTTGACGAAAATGCTTGCATGCCACTATGCTACAAACAGTTCCAATCCTGTTGCCATTAACAAACGTCGTACATGTGAACAGCCGTGTTCACATACGACCGATGATAGATGTATGCCTCAAAAAATCAAAACGATTGCCGACATCGCGAAATTAGCCGGTGTTTCAAAATCAACCGTATCGCGCGCGCTCAATGACAGTCCTCTGATCAGCCAGGAAACGAAATTGCGGATTCATGCGATTGCCAGAGAGCACCAGTTTGCCATGCATCAGGGAGCGCGCAATTTAAGTTTGCAGCGCACATCCATTATCGCGTTTGTGATTCCCCTTGCGCCCGACGATGATTATATGGTAACGGACCCTTTTATTCACAAACTGGTTGGAACGTACGCTTACGCCTTGAACGAATATGCCTATGATTTGTTAATCGTGCAAGTCCATCCGGAAGAACGGGATTGGATTCAAAAATATCTGGATGCTAAACGAGTTGATGGTTGTATTTTATGCCATGCTCAGGAATTTGCCCAGGAAATCGCCATGTTGGCTCGCCGTAAAGCGCCGTTTATTGTGTATGGCGCACTTTCCCCTGACCGGAATTATTGTAGCGTCAGCGGGGACGATCTTACGGGCGGACGCCTGGCAACGCAGCACCTGCTTGAAGCAGGGCGAAAACGGATCGCTTTTATCGGCGGGGTCTATGGGGAAACCGAAGTCATTCTTCGCCACCAGGCCTATCAGGAAACTCTTACAGAAGCAGGTACCGCCTATGACCCCACCCTGGTAGCTTATGGTGACTATACCCGCGAATCCGGCTATCTCGCCATGCAGCAGTTGCTCCGGCAAAGGCCGGAATTGGATGCCGTGTTTGCCAATAACGATGTGATGGCGATTGGCGCAATCGAAGCATTACGCGAAATCGGGCGACAGGTTCCGGATAATGTGTCCATCGTGGGTTATGACGATACGGTAGGCGATAACTGTTGTCCCCCATTGACGACCGTGCGCCAGGATATTGTCAAAATCGGAAAGATCGTGGTACGGAATTTGATGCAATATCTGGAAGACGGCGTCATTACCACAACAGTCATGCCGGTCGAACTTGTCGTGCGCAAATCTTCCGTGCCATCTTGCGCTTGAAAGGGAATAGAACCTCAACAGACTATATGGGAGGAACAAGATGCTGAAACAACAAACCGTTCCGGAAGATGTGGGACTGTCAACTGAACGTTTGCAACGTATTCGCCCGGTCATGCAAGCCTGTGTAGATCAGCAGCGGTGCGCCGGGGTGCTGACCTTAATTGCGCGACGCGCACAGATTGCGCATCTTGAATGCTTTGGAATGATGGAGATTGAGGCTGGCAAAGCGATGCAGCCGGATACCATTTTCCGCATCTATTCCATGTCCAAACCGATTACCAGCGTGGCGGCCTTGATGCTTTACGAAGAAGGGCGATTCCGTCTGCACGATCCGGTTTCGAAGTTTCTCCTTCCCTTCAAAAATACAAAAGTCCTGGTGAAAGCCACAGAAACAGGTCGTCTCATGCTGGAAGATCAGGAACGTGACATGACCATATTCGATCTGTTAACGCATACCTCCGGCTTGAGTTATGGCTTTGATCCCCTGTGCCCGATTGATAAACTGTATCGCAAGATGTATAAGGAATTGAACATTCTTGACCATGCCGATCGCCTGATACATCCTTACGGCGTGTCCCTGGCCGATATTATGCCTGAATTAGCGAGAATTCCGTTACGCTACCAACCGGGCGCGCGCTGGCATTATGGCCTGTCAACCGATGTCCTCGGATACCTGGTACAAGTGATTTCCGATATGCCCTTCGATGAATTTTTGCAGCAGCGCATCTTTACGCCTCTTAACATGCAGGATACAGGTTTTTACGTTCCAGCTGAAAAGGTTGACCGCTTTGCTGCCATGTACGGCCCTGCGGAGCAAGGAGGTTTACGCCTGATTGATGCGCCCGCGGCCAGCCCGTATTTACAAACCCAGAGTTTTCGCAGCGGCGGCGGCGGATTGGTCTCCACAGCGCACGATTATCTCCAATTTGCCAGTATGCTGCTCAACCACGGAGAATTCAACGGCGTGCACTTACTCAGCCGCAAAACTGTAGAATTCATGACCATGAATCACCTATCTGAAAATGTGTTACAGCCTGAATTCGCGGCAAAATATCCGGGCTATGGCTTCGGCTTAGGGGTGAGAATGGTCAGAAACGTGGCGCAGTCCGGACATCCGGGATCAGCCGGAATGTTTAATTGGGGCGGCGCGGCCGGCACGGATTTCTGGGTCGATCCCAAAGAAGAATTGATCGCGATCATCATGCCGCAGCAGTTATGGGACCCATCCCTCAAAATCAGTCTGGATTTCAGGGTATTAACCTATCAGGCCATTCTTGACTAACTCGACAATGTTAACTTACCCAGCCCTGTCGAGCGAAATGAGCTATTTCATTAAGCCACCCGGCATCTCATCTATGCCGTCAAAGGGCGCGAAAACTTCATCAAACCTGCTTCCGTATCCTTATTTCTCTTGCTGCATGGCGAAGCCTTTGACAAAACTGCGTTGGAGCAGCAGCAGCACGAGCAAGGGAGGAATCATGGTGATCAACGTACCGGCCATGATCACATTCCATTCGGCGGCCTGTTCGACACTGGCTAACAGCATTTTGACGCCGATTTGCACCACGCGCATCTGGTTGGAGTTGGTGATAATCAGGGGCCAGAGATATTGATTCCACATATACAAAAATTCGATCATGAACAAGGCGGTCATGTTAGTGCGTGAGAGGGGTGCAAGAATTTTCGTGAGAAATCCGATCGGGCTGATTCCGTCAATTCTGGCGGCGTCGGCGAGCGAGGTCGGAACAGTTAAGAAAAACTGGCGAAAGAGCAGTGTTCCGGTTGCGCTCGCAAAAAAGGGGATAGTCAGGGCATAATAAGTATCAACCCAGCCAAAGGTTTTCATCAGTTCAAAGGTCGGCACAATACGGATCGGCAACGGCAGCATGTGGGTAATCAGAATAATCACAAAGAAAAAATATTTCCCGCGAAAATCGCCGAAGTAAGTAAAAGCAAAAGCAGAGGTAATGGAAAGCACAATTTTTCCCAGGGCAACAGTCACAGCAATAAACGCGCTATTGAACAATAAGCGTCCCATGTTCACACTGTGCCAGGCTTTTTGGTAATTCGCGATCATATTGGTGCCCGGCAGGAATTTGGGAGGATAGGTAAATACATCTTGAAAGGTGTGCGTACTGACAATAAACGCAAACAACATGGGAAACGCAATAATAAACACGGCCAGACTCAAGGCGATATGAATAAAAATGGTAAACCCTTTGCTCTGTTTCATGGCATCACTCCGGAGGTTATTGGTAAAAGACCCATTTCTTTGAGAATCTGAATTGCAGCAAGGTCAATACAGCGACAAAGACAAATAGAATAATTGACTGCGCGGCCGCATAGCCGGTGCGCAGATTGCGAAAGCCGTCTAAATACAGACTATATACCAGTACTTCAGTTGCTCTGGCCGGTCCTCCTTGCGTCATAATATCAATCAGCCCAAACACTTCGAAAAATGCATAGAGAGAATTCATGATAAATAAAAAGAAGGTCATCGGAGAAATCAAGGGCACGGTAATGTGCCAGAAACGATTCAAGGGCCCTGCGCCGTCAATATGCGAGGCTTCAATGATGTCATACTGGATGCCTTGCAGGCCGGAAAGAAAGAAAATGACATTATAGCCGATCATCTTCCAGGTGGCGGCCGCGATAATCAGAATGATTGCTACCGTGCCATGCGTGCGCCAACTGGGTGTCAATCCGGTCAACTCTTTCATCACAAACGAGGCGGCTCCGGTCGCCGGATCAAACAACATCGCCCAGATTACGCCGGCCACCGCGGGCGACAGCGCGTAGGGCCAGATTAAGGCCGTGCGATAGAATCCGATGCCTTTAATTTTCTGATTGGCGGCAATAGCCAGTAATAAGGAGAGAAATATTCCGACAATGACTACGCTCAAGGTAAAAATGATGGTCACTTTGAGGCTATTCCGATAATCCGCAGAACGAAAAAGTGTTGCAAAATTTTCCAGACCTTTAAAAATCTGGCGATCACCAAAGGGCGAAATTCTGTAAAAACTGAGATGAATTGATTGCACTGAAGGCACAATCAAAAAGATAATCACAATCAGCACAGAAGGCGCGAGTAGGAGATAGGCAATCCATTTTTCAGGGAATTTTGTTTGCATAAGGCAGAAGAAGAATTCCTGAAAGGTGAGAAAAACCTTTCAGGAATTACAGGGAACGGTTATTGATAAAGTTCAGCGTATTCTTTTAAGACGCGGTTGGCTTCTTTCGCGGCTTCATCCAGCGCCTCTTGCGGCGACATCTGGCCGCTGGTGGCTTTCTCGATGGCTGTGGTCACATATTGCCGGATTTCGGGAAAATTCCCCAATAACACGCCTTGCGATTCCACGCGACGAACGCCGGTCAGGATTTGCATGAAGGCTGTGAGAAAATTCGGCTGCTCTGAAAACCAGCCTTGATCCATCAGTTCGCGCACGGCTGTCACAGAGGTCGGGAAATAGCCGGTATCTTTATGCCATTGCACCGAAACATCAGGACGAGCCAGCCATTTATAGAATTCCCAGACCGCATCGTATTCTTCCTGCGAATGCCCTTTCATGGTCCAAAGCGTGGCCCCGCCGATTACAGAATTGCCGAGCGGATAGCCTTCGCCCTCAAATCGGGGTAAGAATGTCGTGCCAACTTTAAATTTGGCGGCTTTGGAAATGGATTCGGCCGAGGAGGTAGATTGCTGCAACATGGCAATCTGCCCGGCCAGAAAGGCATCATTGGCCTTATATTCAGCCCCGCCGTAATAAAAAACTCCGGCTTTGGCCCATTCGGTCCATTTTGATAGCACTTTCACACCAAACTCCTTGTTGAAAACGACTTCCGTCGCCCGTCCGCTGCGTCCATCATCGTTATTGGCAAAAAATTGGGCGTGCATAGCGTGCGCCTGCTCAAACTGCCAATCCGGCCATCCAAAAGAAATACCATGCGGAGCAGCCCCGCTTTCCACAATTTTCTTGCCCATTTCTAATACTTCATCAAACGTGCGCGGCGGTCTGTTCGGATCCAATCCAGCCTTTTCAAACACATCTTTATTGTAATACAGCATAGACGTGGATGAATTAAAGGGCATGGAATAGAGCTTGCCCCCCACGGAATAGTAATCTAAAATCGGCCCGACAACATTGCCCCAGTCAATTTCCCCGGGTTTTTCCAATTCAAAAATCGGCACAATCGCGCCGCTGTCCAGCATGGTTTGCGTGCCGACTTCATACACCTGCACGATGTGCGGCGCTTCGCCGGTTCTGACCGCAGCAATCGCTTTCGACAGCGTTTCCGCATAGGTCCCGGTGAATTGCGGTTCAATCTTAATATTCGGGTAAGCCGCTTGAAATCCGTCAATAATTTTATTCACAGCTTCCATCCGACTCGCGCTCATGGCGTGCCAGAAATTGATCGTCACCTGGTCAGCCGCAAATGCTGCAAACGACGTCAACAGCAGGGCAGCACACACGACACTACTGAGAACAACTTTGCTTTTTGACATAAAACACCCTCCTTGATAATGTAAATAATTTCTCTCGATACATAGTACCTTCTTTATGTATCATCTTCAGAGTAGATCAACAAGAGAGGAAATGAGGTGTAGAAACCGGGTTTTTGACAAAAACCCGGTTTCTTTTCCCTCTCAGTATTCAAGCCTGTTATTCAAAATATGCGATAATGTCAAGTAGAAACGCATACAGAAATGAGCGTTTCACAACAAATTTTAGGAAGTATCAGATATTTTTCTTGACAGCGAATGTTTTTAGACAGCGCATAAGTACCCGGATAAAGTCATTGGCATATTTTTTTGCCCCAAAGACCTCAAAGGACAAAAACGACGCAAAGGAAGGTCATGAAAAATGTTGTATTTCATAGGATGTAAAACACGACAACAATTTTAAGAATGGAACAGGTTCCTTCCTTTGTGTCCCTGGTGTCCTTTCTGTCTTTGTGGTTCGTATAAAAAGGAAAATCTATGAAAATCACGGTATTAAACGGCAGCCCCAAAGGGGATCAGAGCGTCACGATGCAGTATGTGCATTTTCTTCAGAAAAAATTTCCACAACATGAATTCAAGATTTTGAATATTACCCACAGAATCAATAAACTTGAAAAGGATGAACAGGCATTTCAGGAGGTCATTGCGGAAGTTGCCGCCTCCGATGGAGTGCTATGGGGTTTTCCGTTGTATGTCATGTTAGTGGCCGCCGGGTACAAACGTTTTATTGAATTAATCTGGGAGCGCCAGGCGCAGGAAGCCTTCAAAGATAAATATGCGGCTATTATCGCCACATCCATTCATTTCTACGATCATACGGCCCTCAGCTATGTACACGGAATTTGTGATGATCTGAATATGAAGTACGTGGATGCCTTTTCAGCGGAAATGCTCGATTTGACCCGAGAACCGCAGCGTCAAAAATTTCTCGTGTTTGCCGAAAATTACTTTGAGGCCATTGAACAGGCTCGCCCGACTTTCAAAACCTATCTCCCGGTGAATGCTCGATCATTTGCGTATACGCCCGGTTTTTCGCAAACGTGTATTAACACCGGAAACAAAAAAGTCGTAATTGTAGCGGATATTGAGGCTGAAGAAAGCAATCTTGCCAAAATGGTTGCGCGTGTGCAGCAAGCACTTTCCGGCAAAGCGGAGATACATAATCTGCGCCAACTCGACATGAAAGGCGGATGTCTGGGCTGCACGCAATGCGGCTACGATAACACTTGCGTCTGGGAAGGCAAGGATGAATATATTGACTTTTATAAGAATACTGTCCAGACCGCGGACATTCTGATTTTTGCTGGAAACATTCATGATCGTTATCTGTCATCGCGCTGGAAGATGTTCTTTGACCGCAGTTTCTTTAACGGGCATGTTCCGACTTTAGTGGGCAAAC
This sequence comes from Candidatus Vecturithrix sp., assembly GCA_040772385.1. Classification (GTDB taxonomy): domain Bacteria; phylum Moduliflexota; class Moduliflexia; order Moduliflexales; family Moduliflexaceae; genus Vecturithrix. The sequence goes on from JAXGYF010000001.1 coordinate 4,061,511, forward strand.
AAATCGGCTGGATTTTATCGGGGGCCCTCAGCCAGCTTGCGAACCTGCGTCAGATTCTTGAAGCCTATGCCGAATTGCAGCCGGCTAACTTAGTGGATATTGTGACCGATGAATGCGGGGATGCCGCGCAGATTGATGCCCGATTAGAAGCACTGGCCACCAACCTTGTGCGCCTGACCGAAAAACAGTATGTGATGCCCACAACCTATCTCGGGGTCGGCGGCGCGAAAATCTTCCGCGACGGCATCTGGGGCCGTATGCGCATCGTTTTTCAGGCCGATTACAAATATTACAAAGCCCACGGCGCGTTTGATGATTTTCCGCAAAAAGATTATGCCGGCCGCCTGCTTACTCTGGTCGTGCCTCTTTTACTGAAAATCCCCGCATTTAGAAAACGCTTCTATACGAAGGAGATGATCCCCGGCATGCTGCGACCCTATAAAAAAGTGCTGGAACAGACTTCATGACGTCTGTTGAACTGGAATACTGCCCGCGCAACACGCAAAACATGCGAAAAAATGTGCATGCTGCTGCGTGTTTCGCAGGCTGCATCATAATTTTTCCAGAACGTAACAGCCCTGCCGGGGGGATGGGGGTTTCCGTCTGTTTCTGAAAGGGCGAGAGGAGGACAAAAGGTTGCAAGGCGTTTCATTGCTTTTAAAAGCACTCAAATTTGCCGCAGATAAACATCAACATCAACGTCGAAAAAACAAAGCGGCTTCTCCATATATTAATCATCTGATCGAAGTTGCCGGGCTACTTTGGGAAACTGGAAACGTACGCGATCTCGATACCATTGCTGCCGGCATTCTACACGATACCATTGAGGATACAGATACCTCTCCGACAGAGCTTGAGACTGAATTTGGGTCGAAAATTCGCCGCATCGTCGAAGAAGTGACTGATGATAAACGTCTGTCGAAAGAAGTGCGCAAACAACTGCAAATCGACCACGCAGGTGAATCCTCGTGGGAAGCACGTCAGGTCAAACTCGCTGATAAAATCTGCAATGTGCACGACCTGATCGATGCGCCTCCTGCAGACTGGTCGTTACAACGCCGGTTGGATTATGTTGATTGGGCCGAACATGTCATTCAGGGATTACGCGGTACTAACGCTTTGCTTGAACAACGATTTGATGAGGTCTGCCTACAAGTGCGCCGCCATCTGCTTGACCAATTGTCATTTTGATGGCACGCATAAGTTCGAAGCTCTTTTTTTAGCAGGCTGCCTGAAAACAAAACTTTGAGCAGGACAACTCTTTTCTAGCAGGGTTGGAACTTCCGAAGTTGCAGGAACTTCGGAAGTTTATGGCGGTTCCCCCCATTTTGCTAATGAAAGAGGGAATTTAATAATCCCTTTTTCTTTGCAGCCACATTTTCTCCTCGCAATTCAGCGAATTGACGCAAAAGCTGCTCTTCTTCTTCGCTTAAATCGGTCGGAGTATATACCACAACTTTCACGTATTCGTCGCCGCGGCCAAATCCTCGCAGTGAAGGAATGCCAACTCCATCAAGCTTAAATACCTTGCCGGTTTGCGTTCCTCTCGGGATCGTCAATTTTTGGGATTCTTTCAAGCCCGGTACTTGAATTGCCGCTCCCAGAGCCGCCTGGGTAAATGAAATTTCGACTTCGCAATAAATATCGTCGCCATCGCGTTGGAAAACGGCGTCTGGCTCAACATCAATAAAGACGTACAGATCGCCGGGCGGGCCGCCTCGTAAACCACCTTCGCCTTCGCCTTGCAAACGCAGCCGCGCTCCGGTATCAACTCCGGCCGGAATTTTGAGCGCAAGTTTTTTCTTGCGTCGAACTTTCCCAGCGCCATGACATTCGCGACAAGGCAGTTCAATAATAGTTCCCTGCCCGCGACAACGACTACAGGTGGTGCTGACGGTAAAAAACCCCTGAGTGCGGTGTACCTGGCCTCGACCCTGACAGGTTGGGCAGGTCGTACGTTGGGTGCCTGGTTCTGCTCCCTCTCCCTGGCAAACTGTACAGGTTTCCAGTTTTTCAACGTCAACTTCTTTTTCTACACCTGAGACGGCTTCTTGAAAAGTAATTCTCAGGTTATAGCGCAGATCAGATCCTGCCTGTGGGCCTGTGCGTCGGCGTCCAGTTCCTGCGCCGAACAGATCGCCGAAGCCAAAGACATCCCCAAAAATGTCGCCAAAACTGCTAAAAATATCTTCAAAACCTCGAAATCCACTAAATCCTGTACTTCGCAGTCCTTCATGGCCAAACTGATCGTACAGATTCCGTTTTTCCGGGTTTGAAAGAACCTCGTAGGCTTCAGCAGCCTCTTTAAATTTTTCTTCAGCATCTTTATTGCCGGGATTGCGGTCCGGGTGATATTGCAAGGCTAGCTTGCGGTAGGCTTTTTTCAATTCTTCATTTGTTGCGTCTCTGTGTACGCCTAAGATCTCGTAATAATCACGTTTTGTCATTCTGTTGCTCACCTGACACTCGATTGGTTTTGCTTTTTGCAATCAACATATTAATCACATATTGCACATTCAACGACATAAGCAAAAGAACAACGGCTTTTGTCAAATGAAAAGCGTTACAGAAAATAAAAGTTTTTGCACAAGGAACTTTTTGGCAGAGCGATCGATCCCCTCGCTGCCGGGGTTCTTCAGGTGGTTAGCTGATCTGTAATTTCATAACATAGGCGTCTTCTTTATTGTCAGAATAGTAGCGTTTTCTCAGGCCAATACGCTTGAAGCCGAGCTTTGCATAGAGCTGTTGCGCGGGAAGGTTAGAAACCCGCACTTCCAGAAAAGCGCAGGTTGCGCCGCGTTCTTTTCCGAAGTTGATGGCAAACTGCATCAGACGCGTCCCCAGACCACAGCCCTGATATTCAGGATCAACAGCGATATTGAGAATGTGAATTTCATCAGATACCAGCCAAAAAAAATGATACCCGGTGATTGCTCCAGGCTGACCGGACGCCGTGACAAGACGCGCGACATAGACATAGGAAAAAGATTCTCCTTCAATTTCTTCCAGCAGCACATTTCGCGCCCAGGGGAAGGGATAAGCTCGTTGTTCTATCGCCTCAATCTGCTCAATATCAGTTTTCTGCGCCGGCATAAATTGAACGTGCAGATCGCCCGTATTCATCAGCGATCTCCTTGCTTTGGGAAAGTAAACAGAAATGTCGTGCCTTTCCCCACTTCTGATTCGATCCAAATTTTCCCACCGTAGAATCCCACAATTTTTTTCACAATACTGAGTCCAATCCCGGTGCTTTCCACTTCATCACGCGGTTGAAGCGTCTGGAAAATCTGGAAGATTTTGTTGTGATATTGCGGTTCGATCCCTGGCCCATTATCAGTCACGTTAAACTGCCAGTTTGCGCCAACTTCCTCGCACCGAATGGTAATGATTCCCTGGGATTTGTCCATATATTTGACAGCGTTACCGATTAAATTCGCAAATACCTGCTGAATACGAATGATATTGCCGGAAATGACAGGCAGCGTTGACGCAATGATGACCTGAATATTTGGCGGCGGGGACAATGAATCAATCACATCTGGCAGCAACTGATTGAGATCAAGAAGTTCTACCTGCCCAGCGATGTGTCCAATGCGTGAATACTCCAGAATGCCGTCAATCAGACCGTCCATACGTTTAACCCGCCCAAGCAGCAGAGTAACCATCTCTTTGCCTTTGGCGTCAAAAACGTCGCCATAATCTTCGACAAGCCACTTAACCAGCCGATTGATAGCGCGTAACGGAGCTTTCAAGTCGTGCGAAACGATGTAGGCAAAACTCTGGAGTTCTTGATTCACAGCTTCCAGTCTGGCCGTACGCTCATGTACACGTTGTTCAAGTTCGGTGTTCAGTGTGCGAATTTCGTTTTCTGCCCGCTTATGCGCAACAATGAACCGCGCCTGCTGGACGTTTTGATAGGCGGATGTGGACAACTGATTGGCCAGCACAAAAAGCACCTGAGCGACTTTTTCGAATTGCGCTTGTGGCATGACCGGCATTTTATGATACGCAGCCCGAAACGCTGTTTCATCTGCACCAATTTCGCGAGCATAGTGCATGATTTCTTCCTCGTTCTGGATTTCGTTCCGCACCTGGCCAATCAGCCAGTTGGCAATATGACGTCCGCCGACGGAAATACTTGCTCCTGCGTTGCACAGACCGGCGCTCAAACATGGTTGGATGATCGGACCCGTAGGATTATGTTGTCCGATCATCGCATCGGAATGATGGCAATTTTTCGCTCCCTGAGAGGTTTTGCGGATAATTTCGCCGCAGAGTTCGGAAAAGTTGCTCGGTTGAGTGATGGGTGTGCCATCCGGGCGCGTAATCAGGGCCGCAACGCCGAACGCATCGGCATACAAATCCTGAAGATACTGGATATCAGACAGGTTAAACAGATCCTCAAACGCGATCCCCTCGGCAGTATCTATCGGTTGGGTCAACGCCATGATACGTTTTTCAAGTGCTTCCTCAATTCGTTTGCGTTCTGTAATGTCGCGGCTGATCCCCCGGTAGCCGATCAAGCGTCCGTCCGCGTCGAAAAAAGGTACGCCACTTGTCTCCAGTACCAGGTACCGACCATCTCTATGTCGAACTGCCTCCTCCAGCCTTTCAAAGGGCCGTTGGTTCGCCAGAATATCCAGGAAAGCTGTCTTCAGGTGTATCATTGCCTCCTGGGGTATCAAATTGAAAGGCGTCTTCCCAATCACTTCTTCCGGCTCATATCCCAACAACTCCCGGATTTTTGGGCTGGCATACGTATAGATAGCATTCGAATCTGTTTCCCATACCCAGTCACTGGTCGTTTCAATCAGTGAGCGGAAACGCTCTTCACTCTCTCGTAACGCTTTTTCCGCCTGCTTGAGTTCCGTCATATCGCGTTGAATGACTTTGAATTGCGCCTCAATTTGCTCAAAATTTCGACGTAACTGCTGCGCCATCCAATGGACGGATTCAGCCAACTGGCCGATTTCATCATGCTGGGGAAACCGAAAGGATTGGTCAAAATCACCAGCGGCAATCGCTTTTGTCATATTGACCAATGTTGCAAGCGGATTTACAATCGCTCTTTTTCCAGCGAGGTATACAAGGATAAACACGCCAAGAAACACAAACAATGAAAAAAAACTTACAGCCTTAAAATAGACGTGACGTTGCTGAAACATGGTTGCTTGAGGAAGCGAAACGCCGACTAACCAATCCCACGCGCCAAGATATTGATAGACAGTGAAATATACCACGCCTTCCTCGCTAAAATTGGTCGCTCCAGACTTTGTTTTAAACATTTCTTTGAGTATGTCATTGCGGATGCTCACATTCTGACCAATCTTTCCATGTAAAAGCGATTGATATTTCTTCCCCGCAATGATATAATACCGTTCACTCTCGGCAGTTATCTGTTCCTGGAATCGTTGCAGTATCTTTGTTTGCGCCTGGCGCACATATTCTGCAATCCCGGTCGCGCCCGATTGTTCTAAGATTTTGACGGCGGTTTCAATTTTTTCAACCTGCATCGCTAATTTCAAAGTAAGAAGCTCTGTATTCAGTCCGTAAATGATGGTATTAATCGCTTTGGTTCCGATACCCACTGTCACAACAAACAACACCAGGAGCATCGCTGCCATAAACAGGATCAGTTTCGTTTGAATATTCATTCCTGTTCCTCCTGTACGATAAAACTCTCATTCATCCAAAGACGAAAACATAGTTTTATCGGCTCTGCCAACCGTTGCCCCAGGTTGCCTTGGCAGAGTAAAATAAAAGGTACTTCCCTGCTTCATGATGGATTCGATCCAAATTTTGCCACCATACGATTCCACGATCTTTTTGACAATCGTCAGACCGATTCCGGTGCTTTCGAATTCATCTCGAGAATGAAGAGTTTGGAATATCTGAAAAATTTTATCATGATACTGTGCACAGATCCCCGGACCGTTATCAGACACACTGAATCGCCAATCCGACCCAGCTTCCTCACAACCGATGGTAATAATTCCCCAGGGTTTATCCATAAACTTTATGGCATTGCCGATGAGGTTGGCAAAGATCTGTTGAATACGAGCAATATCCCCAAGAATAACCGGCAGCTTCTGAGTAAGAGTAATTTGGATGTTCGGCGGCGGCATCAACAAGTCACATATCTCTGGCACGAGCCGATTGAGATCAATAGGCTCAATATAGCTGGCAACGCGTCCAATCCGAGAGTATTCCAGAATACTGTCTATCAGATTATCCATCCGTTTTACCCGATTAATCAACAGAGTCACCATTTCTTGCCCTTGATCATCAAAGGCAGAGCCATAATCTTCCAGCAGCCATTGCGACAGTTTAGCGATCGCTCGCAAGGGGGCTTTTAAATCATGCGAGACGATGTAGGCAAAACTTTGGAGCTCATTATTAGCGGCCTCCAGTTCGGTGGTACGTTGGTGCACGCGTTGTTCTAATTCCGCATTGAGCCGGTGAACTTGTTCTTCGGTCTGCTTGCGGTCGGTAATATCGGTGGCAATGCCTTCCATCGCAATCGGATTCCCGTTACTGTCTCGTATGAGCACATTGCGCTCATTCAACCAACGCATCTCACCGGATTTATGCAGAATTTGATATTCATAATAGGGCGGAACTTCACCATGCATTAAATTCTGCCAGGCTTCTGCAAAATAGCTTTTCCAATCCGGGTGTATGACCTGAACAATGAATTGTGATGACTGATAAATCTCTTGTGGAGTATACCCCGTGATCGTCTCAACTGCAGGGCTGATATACTCATATTGACCATCAGGGAGGGATATACGATAAATCATATCTTTGGCATTTTCCGCCAGTCGTCGAAAACGCGCTTCACTTTCCTGTAGGGCTTCTTCAGCCTGTTGCCGCTCGCTGATTTCTTGTTGGAGCCGCTGATTCATCTGCACAAGTTCGTTAGTCCGTTCCCAAACTTTCTGTTCTAATTGTTCATTCAGGTGGTGTAAGCGTACATGCGTCACGATCCGCGCCAGAACTTCCTCTTGTTCTAAAGGTTTCGTGATATAATCTACAGCTCCGACCTGGAACGCCTGAATTTTATGGGTAATGTCAGTTAACGCAGTCATAAAAATAACAGGAATATTGCGAGTCTCATCCATAGTTTTTAGCACACGACAGGTTTCAAACCCATCGATTCCCGGCATCATGACATCCAGCAGAATCAGGTCAGGGTGGGCGCGTTGCGCTTTATCAAGACCGGATTTCCCATCCCGCGCCACCAGAATTTTTACCGGATATTTTTTTAAATATACGGCCAGCATATCCAAATTCATAGGCTCATCATCAATCAGTAAAAGCACTTTATCCTGAAGAACAGAATGATATACATGCTGAAGCATCCTCTCCATCGTTTTATCGCGTTCCTTCCTTATGAAAATGTATTATTTTACCTCTTGTTTAGGAAGAGTAAACCAGAACGTGCTCCCATTCCCAACTTCTGACTCTACCCAGATTTTCCCGCCATGTAACTCTACGATTTTCTTCACGATACTCAGACCGACGCCCGTACTTTCCTGTTCGTTTTGGGGTTTCAGGGTTTGGAAAATTTGGAAAATCCGATCATAATATTTGGAATCGATCCCTGGTCCATTATCGGAGACACTGAATTGCCAAAAGGCTCCGGCATCCAGCCATTCAACCGTAATTTCCCCTCGCGGCTTATCCGTGTGCCGGAGAGCATTCGCGATCAAATTCTGAAACACCTGCGAAATACGGACTTTATCGGCGACAATTACGGGGAACCCGGGTTGCAGCGCGATATGAATAGTTGGCGGAGGGACCAGGGTTTCAAATATCTCTTGCAACATCAGGTTCAGATCAATGCGCTCAGCATTCCCGACCACTCGACCGACGCGAGAATATTCCAACACGCCATTGATTAAGCTGTCCATACGCTGTACACGCTTCAAGAGTAAATCTACATATTGGCGGCCTTGCTCATCAAAGGCCGTGGCATAATCTTCGAGCAGCCAATGCGCAATCTGAGCAATTCCGCGCAGCGGGGCTTTCAGGTCGTGTGACACCACATACGCGAAACTCTGCAGCTCCTGGTTAGCAGTTTCAAGCTCAGCCGTGCGCTGCTGCACCCGTTGTTCTAACTCGGCGTTGAGGGTACGAACTTCCTCTTCGGCTTTTTTGCGTTCGGCAATTTCAGTTTGCAGATTCACATTGGTTCGGGCTAATTGCGCTGTTCGCTCTGCCACCAGCCGCTCCAATTCACCATGCGCTCGGCGTAATTGCTCCTCAGCATGCTTACGTACAATGATCTCCTGTTCCAATTGATTATATGCCTTTTTGAGCCGGGAGGAACTCTGAATTTCATTTTTTAACACCAAAGCAGCATAATTCAAAAATGACTGCAATTGCTCCTGAACTGAAGACGCGGTCATCAACATGTCCTCCATTTTGATGATCGCAACCAGATCCGCACCGACCAGCAGGGGGAAAAGCCATGTGGATGCCTTCGTAAATTCAGGCATGATCAACTTTGTATCACTGAACGTATGATCATATTCTATAAATGTACGCGTTTCAACTACTCGTTTTACAAGAGGATCTGCGATCGCTTCGATGCTGGCAAATTTCTTTTCTTTCCCATAGGCATCAGCAAAATAGATCTCCTGCTCAACCAGATAATAGATGCTGACATTGGTGCCGCCGATACTTTCAATGACGGTGTGCACGATATTCTCAACCACGTTTTTGAGACCAGATATATCGCTTAATTTCTTCACCAGCGTATAGATTAATTGGGAGTATGATTTTTCTGCCGCCATTTTTTTGAGGCGCGCTTGCAGATGAAGCCACTCATCTTGAGGGACGGTTATCATTTCTGACATGACAGTTCCTCCATTTTGCGCATGATCGTTGTCCGTAAAATTGATTCAAGACGATCGAGCGAGACATCCATCCACCGCAGCGGCAGTCCCACGCTATCGGCGACTTGTTCGGCCTGGGTCGTAAAATCCTCGGAACAAGGAGTTCTGAGAGCGAGCAGGTAGGCATGATGACACTGGAAAATGTATCTGAGACCCTTGGGGTTGTTTCCGCTCACTTTTAGCACGATTTCATTCCACCGCTGCGCCCAGTCTTCTATCAGAAAAAACGCCCCTTGAGAAAGCTCTTGCGTAAACACGGTCGGCCCCAGGAGGATATCCACACAATTCTGGCCGACAGTCCGAAAGGTTGCGGCCTTCTCGAGTATCTGATCCATGAGGGGATGGCAGCAGCCATAAAACACGATGATATTGCGTTCCCGGTGTGCGCTGAGCACAGACGTGAGACTTCGGCCAAGTTGATCAAAATCAACATGGAGGGCCGAATTCAAAAAAATCGCCTCTACTGGCCATTGGTTTTTTTCAATCAACCATCGGATTTCCTTTTTAAGAATTCCGCACCCAACAAGCAGAAGTTTTTGGTCATTCATCGTCACCCTCTTTTTTTCATCTGGAGTGTCAAAGCTCTGCTTTGGCAGCGAAAGCAGAGCTTTCGCACTCCTGCGGTTTCAAGCTGCCGAACTGATATGCCGCTTCAAGCATTGTCTTGATGTTCTCTTCCGGAATATAATAGGGCATTCCCATCGTTCCGAATACAAACCTCCCGCCTGGCATCCCGGCCTCAAGAATTCGTTTGACTTCCTGCCGGATTTCTTCGTGCGACCAATCAATCAGTTTGAGATCATTCAGGATGCCGACGGTTAAGGCTCGTCCGGCGATAATGCGCTTACTCTCGACAATATCGTCGAAGGGGCTCAGGTTATACGCTATCATTCCTGTTCGTTCCAGGATTACATCGAGTACCGCATTCATGCGTGACGTACCGCAATAATAAACCAATCCCTCTACGCCAACCGCGTTGATGTCCTTTTCAATCCAGGGCAGCGCGTGTTCCCGAAAAAATTTCAAAGGGATCGTATCGATCGAGCCAAAAGGATTTGAATACACCAGCACATCGGCGCCGGCATGGCGATAAGCGGCCATTTCTCGCGTAAAAAATGCATGGCACTTTGACAATAGTTCGTCGCGCAAATCCGGCGGCCCCCACAACAGCAATTCCAACCATTTCTCCATGCCCATCAACAGAACTGGCAGCGTCATGGAAGATGTGATGTAGGCTGCAATCGAATATTTCCCACCGACTTCAGCTTTCAAGAGGCGCAGACAGGTCAGTTCTTCCTGGAAGGCCGGATGATCGGCGATATTGTCAGGGATCTGGAGTTTAGGAATATCGTCATAGCTCTTGATCACAAAATCTTGCACATTAGGAGGGCCGTCTTGGGCGAAGAGAATTTTCTGGCACCCCAGGAGTTCAGCTTCCTTTCCAACATAAAAGAGGCTCCAGACATTATCGTATCCGTATCTTTCCCGCATCCGGATTTGCCCTTCGGCGACATATTCCCCCTTTGAATAATACTCCTCAAGCGAGAGTCGCAATTCTTTCGCGCCCTGATCCAGCAGATTACAGAAGACAGGGATGCGATCCAATATTTTCCCTTTGATCGCAGCATTTAGGCGTTCTATCCCGGTAATCATCGGTGCACCTCCTTGATTAAACGAGTAATCACGTTTCCGGCCGCGATCCCATTTGCGGCCCAGGCATCGGCCTGCACGGTTTTATAGAGATTATGATCGAAACAGTAGGGCGCGCCCCCAACAATGATTTTGATTTTCTCTTCGAGGCCGGCCTCTTTCAAAAGCTGTCGCACTTTGCGACAGCCGTTCTCTCCTCGGGCGGTATGCACCATCATCGCCGAAATCCCGATCACCTGGGCATTATGAGCAATGGCTTCGACCACAAAACGTTCAGGGGCAACATTGACCCCTAAATCCGTGACATTAATCATGTGCGCTGTCAGGCAGCCCGCCACAATTCGCTTGCCGAGCGAGTGTAAATCGCCTGCGGCCGTGCCAATGACAACATGGCCGGCAGCAACAGGTTGTTTTTTAAACCTGGGAATCAAGGTCTCCGTAATTTCCAGGGCAATCTGGGAACTCATGAACTGTTGGACAAGGTTGATTTCGACGCCTTCGCCAACGGCTTTTTCAAATTCCAACACTGTAGGCAGGACAAGCTTGAAGAGAATATCTTCCGGAGTAAAGCCCTCTTGCAAAGCCTCATGCGCGACTACTAATGCTCTTTCCCGGTCGGTATCGAAAAGGGCTTCCTTATAGGCCGTCAATAACTTGTCGATCATGGCAAATCTCCTTGTTTAGTCCAACAACATTGGTTGAAGATAGAGATGCTCGATGAACAGGTTTTCATAGATCGGGTCAGTGGACAGGTTGATGATCCTGGACTTTCTTCTCAGGGACTCCAACGTACTTATCTTATCAGAGCAAAGCAGCATCTCAGCCCCGGCTAATGCGGTATTTCCGCAAAGTTCGACATGTTCAGGAGCAATGCCTGGTAAAAGGCCGATAACCTGAGCGTTTGAAACATTCAAGAATCGTCCGAACGCCCCGCACACGCAGACGCGCCGGACATCCCTGGAGTTTAGACCGGACTGATTCAGCAGGCAGGTTACTCCGGCGCTGATGGCCGCCTTTGCACGCTGAAACATGTCAATATCCTGTTTGTGCAGCACAATGTTCCGCGATCCTTTCAGAATACAAAAACCTTCATGGCCGAAAGTCGGAGTAAATTGACCATTACGTTTCAATTCTCCACTCTGACACAGGCTTCCGATGATATCCACCAGGCCGGAGCCGCATACCCCGTATGCCTGGCCGCCGCCGATCACCTCAATCTCCAAGCCGGAAGAGTCACCTTTACGGCCAGCCCTGTAGATTGCTCCCGGTTCTGCCGGCATACCACAACTGATCCCCCAGCCTTCAAAAGCCGGTCCTCCGGCGGCTGACGTCACCCATAATTGTCTGCCATCCCACAAGGCGATCTCAGAATTGGTGCCGAAATCAACCAGAAGCGATCCGGCAGCCCCCTGCGTCAACTTTGTGGCAAGTACGCCGGCCAGCAGATCGGAACCGACGAAACCTGCCAATGGTTGAATGACCTCGATGATCGCATTCGCATCGCATCCCCATGAGCGACGCCAGGAATCTGTGTTTTCAGGCTGACAATCAATTGTCCGTATCCAGTCCTCAGGCTGAAGCAACAGGTGAGCATTCCGTTCTGCCAACAGCGCGAGCATGGCGCTATTTCCCACAATCATTATGCGCCCGATCTCCTGACCGTTCCACCCGCCTTCAACCAACATGTCCCGCAGCGCCCCTCCGATAGCATCCCGCGCTAATCCTCCGATTTCCTGCATCCGGTCCGGCGATTCGGAGGCATTCATCAGGCGTGTCAGCATATCAGTCCCAAAGCAATTCTGGGGATTCAACCCCACCCGTCCTGCCAGCCGCTGCTTTTTTCCCGTGTCCCAGAGGGAAAGACGAATCTGCGTGGTGCCTAAATCTATGGCGACGCCATAGGATGGGTGCTTTTGAGTGAAGGTTGTGATACTCTGAGGCGAAAAGTCAAACGGCGTGTATTCGTCTTCAAGAAGGTTTCGCCACGATGCCTGGGGGGCAGAGCGTTCGATTCTGATCCGCACATTCTGGTGCGGCCTGATCTGACACGCCAAACGGACTCCTTGCGCAAGCTGCGCTGTGGTCAGTTTATTCAGTTCATTTTCCGTGGGATCATTCACACAGCCTGCCTCGATGCGCACAAGGCATTGACCGCAAATTCCGATTCCTCCGCAGGCCGATCGGAGTCGTAGAGGTGTGGAAGCGAGGATTTCGTGAATCGAAAGACCCGGCAGAAATGAAATGCGACGTTCGCCATCTGCCATGACAATCTGCATCACGAGGGACTGACGCTCTTTTTCCATGCCACCCTCTCTTGTCATAAGGGCTTTCCTAAAGTTATTTTTGATAGGTTGAACCGGAATGTCAACAGTCACTCTTTTGAAACTATAAGAATCGTATATAAGAAAGAATACATTTCTGCCACGTCTAACATCATATTCTTTCCTAAGCAAAGTGTAAAAAATACGTTCACCGATGAGAAACCAGGTTTTTCGGAAAAAACCTGGTTTCTTGGATTTGACAAAAGCCGAAGTTATTTTTTACACTGTACGAAGTGATTACAAAGAATTTTTCTGAATTTTAACTAACAATACTCCGGACAGTTTTGATTTCACCCCCCTCAATCCCCCCGCAAGCGGGGGGAAGCACATATGAGACATCCTATTTCTCATCTCCCCCCGTTTACGGGGGGATAAAGGGGGGTCACACGAAAACTGTCCGAACTATTGAACTAAGCAAAACATCGGTTTTCAGGCAATATTCAGACATCCTTTTCTTATCTCTTATCCTTGTAGTTTCATCCTGCCGACTGAGCTGCGGCTCATGTTCACTCCTATGATCTATTTTCCTGTCGCATTAATTCTGCGATCTTAATTGCAGAATGATGATAACGATTCCGAGATTGGGTAGAATTCCCGGATTGAATCGCCTGTGTCGGGCACCAATTAATACAGGCCAGACAGAATTCACAGCGATTTTGCCAGACTGGACGATTGTCGGAAGACAGACTGATATTATCCACAGGGCAGATTTTTACGCATACTCCACAATGCGTACAGGCCTCTGTCACCGAGAAATTTTTGCCCTGACGTCTTGCTCCTAATTTGAAGATTCGATGAATCACAGAGGAAAAAAGCGTATCAATCAGGTTGCCATTCTGAGGAGCGCGATGTTCTTTCTGTGTAATGCTCTCAATAAGTTGCGTGAGCTTTGCATCAGCACTATCCAAAATAGATTGTAATTTCTCGCCTGCCGGGGGATTTGCGCCGGTCACAAAGTTACTGGGCATGGTCATGTCAAAGGCCCCGTGCAGGGTCAGTCCTTTCTTGCGGAACAACCGTTCGACATACTTCAAACAATTGCGAGGTCCTCCGGCATGCGTCGCAACAACAAAGAGGTAGTTGGGCTGCGCTATGTTTACCCGTTTGAGAACATCTTCTACAATTATCGGAGGTCCCCAGGCATAAACCGGAAACACTATTCCCAACGTATCGGTTTCTACGCTGATCTGCTGGTCTGGCAAGCCAGAGTGAATCCGGACAAGTTTGGCGTCTTTCAGACGTTCTTGAATTTTCTGCGCCACATACAACGAATTTCCGGTTCCTGAAAAATAATAAATACCATTATTCATAAATTTCTCTTTCCTTAATTATTGTTCTCCGATCCAACTGATACGATATTCCGTGTGTTCAGATAATGGCGTGATTCCGGGATCGCTCATTACCCATTTTCCGAAAAGTCCTTGTTCACGAGCGGTAAGCTCAAAATGACACATTGCAATGCCTATATCTACCCGCTGTAAATCAGCTACCTTCAAAAAGAATTTTTCACTGCGATTATACCCGGGTGTGCGTTCAAGGTAAAAATGGAATACCGGCGCTTCCCGTTCTTTGACAATACGCCAGGGTTGTTTATTGGAGGCTGATGGGCTCAGACGCACCATTTCTAAAAGAGTTGCATAAATCCCGGCCATTTCCTGTGTCAGGGGTGTTTGGAAATTCTGCTGAAAAAACAGATCTCCCCAGGGTTTGCGCTTTTTTGCCCCGGCCATAAAGCGCACAAAGGAATCTCTGAGACTCGGCTTTGCGGCAATATTACCGATAGATACGACCGCCGGGATACTTTCGCCATCTCGAATATTCATGGCTTTTGCAAAATTGCTTTGCCGGAAACTGCCGCCTAACCAACAGGTTCCCAGGTCAATATCCGTCGCAAACAGAATAACCTGTTCCATCACATACCCGAAATCTTCCAGATTCATGCTGCCGGTGTTATTCAGCGCGCCCACAATGAACCCGGCCGGATGGCGAATCACACCATACGTTCCCAACCCTTTGAGTGCATCCGCATCGTCCGGTTGGGCAGCAATCAGACAAATACGAATGTGATTCTGAAATAGCCCGGCCTGATGGGCGGCGATAAATTCATTAAGCGATTCAAGGATTTGCGCAGTAATTGGATTTTTGGAACAGGTTCGCACAGACGTGCGGGTTGAAATCAACTGCGTCACTGGTTTCGTAAATGCCATAATAACCTGGCTCCCTCTTATAATGTTGGGTTCTGTAGTGATTATCAATAATTTTTTTCAGTTTCTCGCAAAGAATGAATATTCAAAGGTTTTGCGTCTTTGCGGGCTTTGCGAGAAAAATCAAATAAAGCATAAGAAAAGCCCTCATGTTTTGTCAAATATTTATTTGTATTTTCAGAAGTAGCTGTCAGGCCTGTTCAAACCAGGTTTTCAAATCGTTTTTGGCCTCTTTCGGAAGAAATGATGCCATGATTCCATTGAAACTGATCTGTTTCAGGTCATCCATCACAAACAGAAACTGTTCGTGGAACACACGATATTCCTGTTTGATTAGTGGAAGTGTGAATATGAAACATGTCGTCGAGAAAGAGCGAGGTCAATGACAAGCTTGTTGAATTTTGCTCAACCGCCCCTTCGCCTATTTCCAGATAGCATCACGGGGAATTATTTTCATCAGACACACTTTGTCCCCCATTTTGATACTTTGTAAGAGTTCGACAGCAACTTCGCAGCCAAAAGCTTTTTCGAACAGAACTTTACTGTACCCGGTCGTGCATTGACACCAGGTATTCGTCTCTAATTTCTCCACATCGGCCAGCATCGGACACGGACAAAACGGAAATTGAAGATAGAGTTCTCCATTGGTGTAAGAGAGGCCGGCGGCCTTTGCTTTGTCGTGGCGTGCAAATTCTTCTAAAGAAGACGATGCTTCCATAAGTTCTTTCACCAACTCTAATTTTTCATCCATCCCATATCCACATTGACAGTTCATTCGAATCTGCTTCACGGCAGCTCGATCAAAATGGTTTTCTAATCGGTTCATGGTGGATTTTACCCATGTCGCATTGTCCTCTGATGAAGATTGCTCGTGCTCTCCATAGACAATTTTGGTTGCAATTTCATCGTTGCTTACAGCTTTTATGGCGTCAAAAATGACGCGCTCCTGGATTTTTCTCATATCAAACATCATAAAACCTCTTCATCGATCTGAGTAACGGGTGTATTGGTTATGATCGCAGGTTCTATTGGTACACCCCTCTCAATAGAGCCTGACATCCTGCCTATATGACGACGAACCTGCCTGAGCGCCTGCCTGCACAGGCCAAGATAAGTTCAGGACCATGTTCAACGTCATGATCACGGCATGGAGCAGTGAAGCTCCGTTTCATCAGTCAAATCAGTGTTCTCTTTCCTCCTGCATGTCACGATAGTACGAAAAAGAGTGCTCGACAAAATGCGGAGACAGCACACCAGCCTCAGCGTCATCATCCAATCATAATGTTCACAGTCGACAGCTTAATAACATTCGTCATAACGGGTGAACTCAGTGTCGCTGGCCTGCCGGGAGACATTTCCGCTTGAATGATTTGGTATTGGTGGTAGTTAAAAATAATTTTTCATGAGCCTCTCTACCCATTCAGGAATTCTGGCATTCTCGATGCGATCATACTGGGGATAATACGGTTTAATATCCAAGATAGGGGTGTTTTGGATGGCATCCAACCCCTTGACTTCAAGCCAGTCATGGCCTACATTGAGAATTTCAACCGCCGTGATCCCTATGGGGTTTGGTCTATTTTTGGCCCGTTGCGCGAAAATCCCGACCTTCGGCATGGTTGCTAAATTTCTTGGTCTGCGTTGAAAATGTTTGTCATGTTCATAATGCGCCTGATGCAAATAGGTCACGATGATCGCATGAGAAAATTCTTCTAACCCTTGTAAGGCCCCGGCAAATTCAGGGTGTAAGAGAATTTTTGAGTGAATGTTCCCCCAGTGTTCATCCATCCGTTCAATGACTGAGGATGACACATATCCTATTGGTGTGAATGTTATTTCGTGCATTGTATTTTCCTATAACACTGAAAATGCTTGATTTTGTGGGCACACTTGACAGCAGGCGCGGAGCCTGAAACTGCATCAAGGCGTTGTGCGGAAAGGAAATCGGTGGAGCTATGGTAGATAACCTCTTTCCACAGTGTTTATCGTTCCCGAACCTCTCGGATCGATTCAACAATTTCCTGACGAGAGAGATTGAGCCCAAGTTGCGGTAAACGCTGTTTGAGCTCAGATGTCGTCACAAGCCGAAGAAGAAACAGATCGCCATTTGGACGTTGAATCATCACTTCTCGCTTTTCTTTGGCCTCATCAAACAAGTGATCAAATTGTTGACGGGCGTCGAGATAGGTATACAGTGACATATTAGATCTCCATGACCTGAATACCTAGTGTTCTGTCAAGGTTTAGCTGACGGGTGACAGGAGTGCAACCAGCGTTTGCATGCAAACGCCAGCTTGCACTCCTACCCATCAACAATAACTTGACAAAGCACTAGTTGCTGAGCAATATCTTGCATTCGGGTATCAAGCGTGATTAATTCAGCATGTAAACGTTCTGCGCATTCCAACACGTAGGCATCATACGCATAAATGTGATACGTGTGGCTGATTTCAAGTGCTCGTGTGAGATTCAACGCGATGAGTTGAATCGGTGAATCGGTAACTGCTGAAACCCTTCAATGATGGCACGCCCTTGAGTCAGGGTAATACGTCCTCGCTTGAACATGGCCGAGACCGCATTCCCCATTTCAGGGGAAATACTGTGTGAGCAGACAAAATCATACCCGTCCAGGGCCTTGACAAGCGTCTCTCGTTCTTCATCACTCGCAAGAAGAGCAATCACCACCGATGTATCCAAAACCACTTTCATATTTGTTATTCTCGTACTCCGTATAATTTTCCTTGAAAGAATGAAGTCAACAATTATTTACTATTCATTGATTGAACAGTCAAGATATTTTTTTCGTGATGTCATCGAACGTATTGTATCGCTCACTCTTCCGACATTTCAAGACACACCTCATCCCGCGCAATCTGCTCATCCGTCAATTTTTCCAGTTTTTCCCCGGATACTCCGCTGGCCTCCCTTGCTGCGATGAGCCGGGTCGGGAGACACTCCGCCAATCTCCCTCCCCTATACGCGCAGAGTTTTGAAACGTGAAACACGTGGAAAGGGGGCGCCATGGTCAGACAGCGTCCATGGCATCACTCCCTGGTCAACATACTGGTTCATCTCATCAGGGGGAGAGCCATTGGCGCGATAGCAAGGGAGCAGGCGGGCATCCAACACCGACGAGGCGACGACGGAGGCATGACGGTGAAACGCGTGCGTGGATGCCATAGAGGACATGTATGTTGTCACTCGCGCTGCAAGGAAGTACTGACATATCACCTCTTTGTCATCTCATCCACAAGCGTCCACACCAGATGCTCCGTGGGAGGAATATGCCGGACGATCAGATGAAGCACCTCTGCTTGGTATAGAGTCGTTCAAGAAGCGATGAGACGTTCCAACGTTCGTATCGGCGAATGATAGCCTGCTGCAATCATACGGTCTAACCATGCATCCCCATCTTCACGAGTAATCTGGGCCTGTTTAACTAATATGGCTAAAATACCAAGTGTCCCGGTATACGGAATGCTTAAACGAACTGCCCATTGACGAGCATCTTTATCATCAGTGGCAATTTTGTAGGCCCGATGAGCCGCAACAGCGAGACATGAGGCTTCTCCCGCCCCGAGATGTTTGACAAGTTGCTAATAGTGTTCCGTCTCGTGTTCTTCTAATTGAAGACGTTGCAACCAGGCCCATTGGCATCTTGGGAGCCGACCGAGCTGTATCCCTCGTTCTAACTCGTGAAACACCTGTTCTGTTGTTCCGACTTCATCAACAAAGGCCGCTTTGATGGACTCAGGGTGGTGAATCATGGCAAAATTCGAGAGCACCGTATTATCAATGAGAATCATTCAGGAGATCCTTTCTGATGAGTCGCGAGATTCCATTGGGAGATCGCGGCATATTCAGCTTGCGCCTCTTCGACCGTTTCTACGCCGAGTCGTAATGGAATGCCTTGTTTGATAAATTGTTCTTGCAGTTCCAGGCGATGCATGCCAAGCAATTCTGCCGCTTTCCCCAAATTAATCTCCTGATCCAAATAGGCTCCGACAACGACTAACCACAGTAACTCCGCTTGTTGCGTTAATAAATTTTCGATTAGCGGATCGACAAGATCAGGGCGATATTGCCGGACTTTATGTAATTGCGTATATGTCCATGCTTGTATCATATCTGTATCGTTTCTGTGAAAGATAATATGTTGATATTGATAAGCTCTGCTCTTCCTGTATTGGAAACAATTGAACCATTTTGATGATGTCTTGTCAATATTTTTGTCTGTGATTGTTGTAAAGTCTGACTAATGGGCGGGTTCACCGGATGAACCGGGCATTGAAGCCGGAGTCTTCTGAGGCTTAGATACCCGGTTCGTCTGTGTGCAACGTGTCGTGTTCTCAGCCGCCTCCAGTGCGGATAACGCCGAAAATGCTTGATTTTGGGGAGACGCCTGACAGCGGGCACGGAGCGTGAAACTGTAGAGCCCTTTCTTCAATGAGCCGGATCGGGAGACACCCCGCCAATCTCCCATAGACGCGCAGAGTGTTGAAACGTGAAACACGTGGAAAGGGGGTGAGCATGGTCATACAGCGTCCATGACATCGCTCCCTGGTCAACATACCGGTTCATCTCATCAGGGGGAGAGTCATTGACGTGATAGCAGGGGAGCAGGCGGGCATCCAACACCGACGAGGCGACGGCGACGGCATGACGGTGAAACGCTTGCGTGGATGTCGTAGAGGACATGTATGCTATCCACTCGCGTTGCAGGGAATTGCTAACATATCACCTCGTGTGTCATCTCATCCACAAGCGTACACACCAGATGCTCCCATCATGCACGATTCCCACCGGTATTCAGTATTCAGCGTCCAGTATTCAGCGTCCAGTATGTAGTGACCAGGATCTTACAGCATTATGCACAAGTATTTGCCCCAACCCTGCCAGGGTTCAAAACCCTGGCAGGGTTCACCTGGGTAAACGCTACTGCATAATGCTGTACCTGATGACTGGTGACTGAAGACTGATCACTATTCTTTTTCTATGATGACAACATCTGTTAAGACTTCATAAGATTTTCCTGCTTTAGAAAAGCTCAATTCTAAATCACTTAATGCTTTTCTGCTAAATGAATCAAGATAGTCATGAATCTTAGGTTTAAGAAGGTCGATATTCCTTTTAAGCTTCCAGGAATCATCAAAGTTGCCAGTATCGACAAGGATAAGAAAGATTCTGTTCTCAGCACCAAACCTAAAATCACTCTGTCTTTCATACAAATTCTTCGCAAGCAACTTATGGTTCGACTTAACAGTGTTGACCAATTGAATTCTAAACTCTTTAATCGCGTTTAAAGCAGCAGAAGCTTCTTCTGTATTCCTATCCTTTAGCCTCTCAGATAACGAGTAGTAAAGATGACTATCATTCGTATCGAAGTTGATATGAAGTTCCCTGGCTTTTTGCTTCAAAAACGTCAACTCTGGTCTCAAGCCAAAGGCTCTCCTCTGCTCCTCAATAAAGTTGACCGGAAGATACGTCACTTTCAAATCAAAAGGAATTTCATTGATAAAGAAATCAACACTTTTAATCTGCCCAACGGTTGGCAATACAATATTGTGTGTTTTAAAAATGTGCTCTATGAGGATACTTGACCAATGGTTGTACCAACTACAAATCAGATAGTCTTGAACGGTTTTCAAGACTTCGTTCTCTATATGTTGGATGAGATAATCGTATGAACGATTGTCCTTGATATATCTTTTTACAAGATATTTTCCCAGATCGTTTTGATTATCCGCTCCCCACTTAAAGGTATCAACTTTATACAATTCCACAACCAAATTATCGATATTCAGATCCCCCAGGATAGCGGCATTCTTACTCAAAATATACTCATTAAGACATGTATGAGATTGAACGACATCTGACAACAAGTAACAAAAAAGTTCTTGAAACTGCTCATTCAATCGCGTTGAGGTTAGCTTGATGTGATTATTTTCCAAAAATTCATCAATAATTCCTCTACGGACAATTGATTTTAATTTTAGCCAAAGTAGTCCTTCCTGATCAGTATTGAATTCTTTGAGTGCATTGCTATCATGCTGCTGCTTCCAATAGTTGAAATCTTTATGCATGCTCGATAACCTCTATCAATTCAGAAATCTTCGTAAATTGGTTATGATGTAAAAGACGACAAAGGATATTATTCATAATTTGAAATGGCTTAAACCCATCAGATTTCATAGATTTTATGTCATCGCGATATTTCTGGTTACTCGTCAGCGCAATAATTTTCAAATCTCTATCCTGAGTCATGCTTACAGGTTTCATGTACGTTATCACAAAATCCGTTTGTAAACCATTTTTCCTATTATCTTGAACGACAGAATGAGCAGAGTATCCCAACGTTTCTATTGTTTGAAGGGAAAAACCAATTTGATGGAATGTCCTCACAACATTTAACCATGATTCATCATCCAGACTATTAAACATAAATGAAAAATATTTGTTAGGTTTCAATACCCTAAAGCATTCCACAATAACATCATTTAACAGTTCATTATAGTTGTCGATATTTTTATTCCGATCTTTTGCTTCACTGATAATAATTTCGTTTTCATAATCAACCTCTTTTTTTAACCATCCATTCCATAACATGCTCAGTTCAAGATATGGAATTCGATTACTATGTGGTGGATCTGTAATAATATAATCAACAGAATTCTCAGAGAGTGTCTTTAAATAAATCTGACTTGGTTCATTGATAATAAGAAAGTCGGCGCCATGCTGTAGATCAGCATAAACGTATGCAGAACGATACTTGCGTAACATTGTATAGTGTTCTTTTTGGGCTTTCAGGATTTTTTTGAACCTCGTTTCAAAACATGTCCAAACATTATTTTCAAAAAACTCATTTGGAGTCCAATATCCTATAACCCAGCTTCCGATCTCTTTTTTGTGCGTGACTTCCGCTATCCCTTTTGTTTTATTTCGGAGTTTTATCACAAACACCATTTTACTTGCCTGGCCTATCGCAGAAGTAAAACAAAAGAGAAGCATGTTTTTTACATCAGGAGATTTTATAGCTTCAATTCTATTGTATAATAATGAAAGGGCAAGCAAATTTCTCGGAGTAAACAATTCAGAGAGGTTTTCTTTATTATTTGTGTTTATTCTTGAATTATGGAAAAATTTGTTTTTTGGGAAAAAATAGGGAATATCGTGTACAGAAATTGAATGCGCCAATTGAGTGTCTCTCTCTTCAGGGCGTATGACGAACCTTTTTCGACTTCCGTTTGAATAACGAATCTCTGTTAAGATATTATTTTCCCACAAAAAATTTTGCCCTGTATAAGCAGTATTGTGACGTTCAACAAGATACAACTCATTGATACGTGTTTTCAGCTCAGTCTCAATGGCGCGAAATTCTTCGGCAAGCTCCTTTGGGCCAACACTGGAAAAGAGTTGTTCTGTGATAAATGTCGCACTGGGGTTGATGTCAATCCCTATGCCTTTACGTTTATTGAAAACGGCTTCAAGAAGAGAGACTCCTGAGCCTAAGAAAGGATCTAAGACTATATCATCTTCCTCGGTATACTTCTGTATAAAGTCAGATATAATATTATACGGTTTTTTCCCCCAATATTTATGAAGTGCATATATTCCAGTATAGGATTTCGCTTTATGAGTAATCTCCTCATGTTTTGTATTCACCTTCATGGATTCACCAAACAAATTCAGTTGTGCCATATTACTTCCCATGTTTATACGTCATATATTCTTTTTTTCAATTAACCGCTTCAGCATACACTACAACCAAAACATGCAAAGAGTATTTTGTCAAGCTGAATGATTTTCTCAGTTTCTAATAGCCCTATTAGCAAGAATGAGGGGGATTGGATAATGGGCAAGTTCACCGGACGAGCCGGGGCATCGGAGCCGGAGTCTTCGGAGATGTGGAAGCCCGGCTCATCTGTATGCAACGTGTCGTGTTCTCAGTCGCCCCCGGCACGGATAACGCCGAAAATGTTTGGTTTTAGGGAACGCCTGACAGCGGGCACGGAACGTGAAACTGTATACCTTTTTCTGCGATGAGCCGGATCGGTAGACACCCCGCCAATCTCCCATATACGCCCAGAGTGTTGACACGTGACACACGTGAAAAGGGGGTGAGCATGGCCAGACCAGACAGCGTGCATGACATCGCTCCCTGGTCAAAATACTGGGTCATCTCATCAGCAGGGGATAGCCATTGGCGTGATAGCAGGGGAGCAGGCGGGCATCCAACACCGACGAGGCGACGACGGCAGCATACTGGTGAAACGCCTGGGTGGATGCCGTAGAGGACATGTATGCTGTCACTCGCGTTAAAGGGAAATACTGACATATCATCTCTTTTGTCATCTCATCCACAAGCGTACACACCAGATGCTCCGTATTCATCGTGCATGATTCCCACCGGTATTCAGTGACCAGGATCTTGTCGGATGCCTGGTCACTGATCACTGACATACGGTGGTTCGAAAAAGGCTGCTCGACAAAATGCAGAGACAGCCCATCGGCCTCAGCGTCATCATCCAACCGTATGTTCGCAGTTGGCAGCTTGATAATATTCGTCATAACGTCTGTTGCCTGTTATTGCTTCGATTCGTGGATAAATCGCCTCTATGCTCAGGCTAAAGACAATTTGAAAAAGATGATTGAAACCGAGTTCATTCGAAGGAACTCTCACTGAAATCTTGACAAAATGCTTTAAAAATTCTACAGTAAGCTTCCGGAAGAAGCAATGGCCGACAACTGCATCGTATGCCGGGAATGCGAGGAAAAGTGCCCCCAAGATATTACTCTCAGCGAATGGATGCCCCGCATTCATGAGGTATTGAGTCCAAAAGCAGCATAAACTATGAGAATTCTTGTGATTGAAGATGATCAAAAGGTGGCCGGATTTATCAGAAAAGGCCTGACTGAAGAACACTATGCGGTCGATGTGGTACATGACGGGGAAGATGGCGTGTTTTGGGGCGCAGAGAATGAGTATGATCTGATTCTGCTGGATATTATGCTGCCTAAAAAAGATGGCAGATCCGTATGCCGGGAACTTCGCGCGAAAGGAATTGTGACCCCGATCATGATGCTCACCGCAAAAGATACGATCGCAGATAAGGTCAAAGGACTCGATGTCGGCGCTGATGATTATCTGGCAAAACCGTTTGCCTTTGATGAACTCCTGGCAAGAATCAGGGCCCTGCTGCGGCGATCCCAGGAATATAAAACCGCGACCCTGAAAGCTGCTGACCTCGAACTCGATCCGGCCGTACGCAAGGTGACCCGCGCAGGCCGTGAAATTAACCTGACCGGCAAAGAATATGCCCTGCTTGAATATCTGCTGCGCAATAAAAACCTGGTCATTACGGAAACGCGCATTGTCGAGCATGTTTGGGACATGAATTATGAGCCTGGAACAAATGTGGTCAACGTGTATATCCACCATTTACGCAGCAAAAT
The DNA here is from genome assembly GCA_040772385.1 of Candidatus Vecturithrix sp. GTDB lineage: Bacteria > Moduliflexota > Moduliflexia > Moduliflexales > Moduliflexaceae > Vecturithrix. Next base: position 4,086,039 of record JAXGYF010000001.1, read on the forward strand.
AGACAAAGGGTTCGCCCAAAAACTGCTTCGCACTGTTCGAGGTTCCGGGTATATCCTTCAAGAAGATGATGATTGCGAAAATTAAAACATTTTAATCTTCGCTTAATGTTCAGTAAAGGTTCCTGCCTTATATTAGCCCCGAAGATCAAAGACGAATAGTCTCAATAACGAAATGTATTCAATGACAAGAATCTCAAACTATAAGGAGAGAACCATGATGAGAGAAACATTATCACCCCAAATACACAACCATGCAGCCGTCAAACGCACTTTCTGGGCTGCGGCCGCTTTTTATATGCTGATTACCTTCGAATTTTTGTATATGGCCAGTCCTTTTGCGGCCTATTTTTACTCTGTCTATAAACCGGGGCTGACATTTTTCAACAGCCATCCCACACTGGCCTGGCTGAGCAGTATTTTCCTGCCCCACATTGCTATCGAAACATCCTCGGTTTTGATAAATCTGCACAATGTCGCCGGCGCAATATTAGCAGCAGTCGGATTTACGGTTTTCTGCATCGGCGCCGGGCAGGTCTATTACAATAAGTTGACCCGCAAAGGAGCAGTGACCGGAGGGATTTACAACCTGATCCGCCATCCTCAATACATGTCGCTGGTTATCTGTAGTTTCGGGCTATTGTTGCTCTGGCCGCGCTACATTGTTATGCTGTCGTTTGTCACGATGCTTTTCGCCTATTACTTTTTAGCACGAGTCGAAGAAAAGGAGTGTGAAAAAAAATTCGGGCAACGTTATATCGAATATAAAAACCGTACGAACATGTTTCTCCCTTTCAACATGCCGTTAGCGGACAAATTGCCCGGGTTGCCAAAAGCAAGAATGAAAAGATATGCCTTACTTTTCGGACTGTACGCGCTTACACTTCTCATCGCGATCGGTTTGGCAAGCGGGTTGCAAAACTGGTCGTTAAACAGCCTGTATGCCCTATACACCAAAGATGCGGCGTATATTTCGGTCGGAGCACTGGAAAAAAGCAATATAGAAGCGATTGTGGATACTGCCCTGGCGTCTCCGGAGGTGCAAAATCGCCTATCAAATAGTTCTGAGGGAAGCGATGCAAAATTTCTCAATTACATCCTACCAACAGAATGGCATGTCTCAGAAATACCGATGAATCCGGTGGAAGGAGGCAGTGGGCATCATTTTCCAACAACGTATGACGAAAATTCCTATAAAATAGTGTTTACAAGAACGAAATTACGTACAGAATATTCAGTGGAAGGGAAAGAGATTATCACGAACACCGTTACACGCATACCAGTGCTTGAAGTATGGATAGATCTGGCTCAAAAACAGGTCACAGAGATCAAAAATGCGCCTGACACTATCAATTACGAGGGCATTCCTGTGCCGGTTTACTAAACATGCTCCGGAAGAAAGGAAAAGATGATGCGTCAATCAATCCGCCAAAAGTTTACATTATGGTACATCGGCTCATTCGTCATATTATTGCTGCTCTCCTTTGGACTGACCGAAGCTATTTTCCAAAAATTCGCGTTAAAGAGCATTGACGACAGTCTTTATGATGCTACGCAACGTTTGCAACAATCACTCTCAGATTGTTTTCCGGTTGAGCAGCATCAAGCTCACGATGGTTTTCATGATTGTTTTAACAGACAAATACGCGAGCTTTTTGCGACCGAGATCGTTTTCGCTCAGATTATGAGCTTCCTAGCAGATCAGCAGGGCAGTCACAAAATACTGGCGCAAACATATACATTGGCGCAGCAATCTTTTCCTTTCTCTCCGGCAGCGCAGCAGGCCATCCTGGAAGGTTCCCCTTTGTTCGAAACGATCAAAGGCGGTATCTTCGGATCAGAGGGAAGGCTCCTCACTATCGCCATTCATGCGCAGGACAGGCAGCCGTATATCCTTCAATTCGGCATCCGCACAGGTGAAAAGCAAACCTCCCTTTCGATACCGCGTCACCCCCTGACATCCCGACCTCACATCTTTTTTGTTGTTTTTCCTCTTCTTCTGATCGCTGCGATTGTGTGGGGATATTTTTTCATGAAACGCGTGTTTGCGCCTATTCACAGGCTTGCTGTATTAGCGAAACAGATTACAGCGGAAGATCTTGCGCTGCGAATTGAAGACGTGAAAAGTGACGATGAAATCGGAGAACTGGCCGAAACGTTCAACGAGATGATCGCCCGCCTGGAGCGTTCTTTTAAGCAGATTCAGCAATTTTCCGGCGATGTTTCGCACGAACTGAAAACCCCTCTCACAGTGATCAAAGGTGAACTTGAGGTGGCCTTACGCAAAGAAAGAACAGGGCCAGAATATCAGAAAATTCTGACAAGTTTTTTAGAAGAAACCGATAAATTGGGCAAAATCGTTGAGGATTTGCTCTTTTTATCCAGAATGGACGCGCACGCGATCCCGCTTGCATTCACAACGCTTCAGCTTGATGAAATACTGCTGAACGTTTACGAAGACATCTGCCGCCTCGTGCAAGAAAAACAGATGACGGTCAATTTAAAACAGATTGACCAGATCAGTATCCTCGGCGATCCTGTGTATCTGAAAATAGCATTGACCAATCTGCTGCTCAACGCAGTCAAATATACCCCGGCAGGCGGAAAGGTTGAATTGGCTTTAGAAAAAAAAGCCGACACAGCGATCTGCACGATTACAGATACCGGCGTCGGCATCCCTGAAGACGCATTGCCGTATATCTTTGACCGATTTTATAGAGTCGATCAGTCGCGTTCACATGATACCGGCGGCTCCGGTCTGGGCCTTGCCATTGTTCAAAAAATCATCGAGGCTCATCAAGGAACAATCACCGTCAGCAGTCAACCCGGAAAAGGAAGCATTTTTCAGGTATTGTTGGCGAGTAGTGTATAAACGTAAATTTCTATAAAAACAGAAGGAGACGTCACTGGGAACTGATAATGGGCGAGTTCACCGGATGAGCGGGGCCTCGGAACCGGAGTCTTCAGACGACGGAGGCATGCTGGTGAAACGCCTGCGTGGATGCCGTAGAGGACATGTATGCTGTCACTCATGTTGCAGGGAAGTGCTGACATATCATCTCTTTGGTCAGCTCATCTACGAGCTTACACCCCAGATTCTCCGCGGAAGGAATATGCCGGACGATCCGGTGAAGCACCTCCTTGTCAGTAGCCGCCAGCAAAACACGAGACGCTGAGTTCGGGTAGGTCCTGGCGTCAAACAGCGATGAATTCGTGTTATACGATTGGAGGGAGGTTCAACGTTCCTTGAACAAATTGTTCTTGTTTGTCTGCAATTTCTTGAACAAATCGTCTCGCATCATCAAGTTGTGTCCGAGCTTGTTCTTCTGTCGGAACTTGAAAATCCTCATAATCATTGACTTGTCTCACATCAAATGCGGTATGTGCAATTTTGCTGAAGTCTTTCTCAAATGTCCCAGGTTTGACAAAATACCGATCAAACAATGAAATCACGCCTTTATGCGTTTGGCTATCCAATCCCACGAACGCCAGAATGGCCCGGATAGCATTAAAAATGGCATAATAGGACCGATTGATGCTGCCATCATACCGCTGGTCGTGAAACAAGAGTTCAGCTTGTTCCAACAAATCATGGGCTTTTTCAAGGCGATAGGCTGATAAATTCCGAGCATCTTCAGTCATAACGGAATCCCATATTGTGTGACTTCCTGATAAAACAACGTGTGAAAGGATTGATTTTTTTTCCAGACGTCAATATCTTTCACAATCGGAGAAATATACACATCATATTCAAGAGAATATTCAGCGGCTAATCCACTTAGTTGACGTTGTATCTCAGGGGTAAAGTGTGTGACAAGAATGAGAATATCAATATCAGAAAGAGGCGTATAGGTATTCTTGGCATAAGACCCAAACAAGTATTCTGCCATGATCGCGTTTGGGAACAGACGTTTTGCGTCATCCGCAAATCGATGAATAATGGTTGACATATAAGGCGGAATATGGTGAATTGGCTGAGAAGTTGGGGGATACGTCTCGGTCATCATATTGTCCTCTTTACGAATTGAATCAAGGGTCTATTCGTCTGCTGAATCGCATCACTCAATTCTCTGTGATGAGACAGCATCTTGTCAATGATTTTTCACAATATCTTACGTTTTGAGGCATCTTCTTGTTTTTCGTTGTATATGACTCGCAACAGTCGAATGGACGAGTTCACCGGATGAACCGAATCGGTATACATCCCGCCATTCTCCCATATACGTTCGCAGTTTTGAGACGTGAAACAGGTAGAAAGAGGGTGAGCCTGGTCAGACAGCGTCCATGACATCGCGCCCTGGTCAAAAAACCGGTTCATCTCATCAGGGGGAGAGCCATTGGCGTGATAGCAGGGGAGTCCAACACTGACGAGGCGACGACAGAGGCATGACGGTGAAACGCTTGCGTGGATGCCGGAGAGGACATGTATGCTGTCACTCGCGTTGCAGGGAATTGTTGACATATCACCTCGTGTGTCATCTCATCCATAAGCGTACACCCCAGATGCTCCATATTCATCATGCACGATTCCCACCGGTATTCAGTATTCAGTGTCCAGTATGTAGTGACCAGGATCTTGCCTGATGACTGGTGACTGAAGACTGATCACTGACAGACGGTGGTTCGAAAAAGGCTGCTCGAAAAAATGCAGAGACAGCCTATGGGCCTCAGCGTCATCATCCGACTACATTTTCGCTGTCGGCAGCTTGATGACATTCGTCATAACGCTCCAAATCACCGTTTTGGGGAACGCCCTAAAAACGGGTAATTCAGGTTGAGTTACCACAAAATTTGATCGAAAGTATAAAGCCAAAATTGCCACGCGTTCCCTACGTTTGGCTTGTCAGAATGCCTTTCGTTCAGGTTATCGTCATTTTCTTACTGCACATCAATTTATTTAGTTGCATCATAGCTTTATGAATTCATAGATAAACTTCTACTTCATCAATTACTATAATCACTTGGAGATTTGAGGTTTCCATCAATAATAAGCACAGCGACTTTTGAAGGATAAGGAGGCTCAGCTTCCTCAAAACCATGCAAAGTAGGAGTTTCTAACGTGATATTATTAGCAATATTTGAAGGTGGGCGGATTTTCTCTGTCATATCCAAAATACAAGCGATACTTATAGGAATCGAAGTCATCGCATATTGTGATGGTTGCTCAATATATTCCTTTCGTATTTTCTCTCGTTCCTTCTCTGTTCTGCTAACTTTTAGCTCAATCACTATGTTTCTGTAGCGAAGATCTAAAAAACCTCCTGTTATCCTCTCCCCCTCCTTTACTTCACTTCCGAGATCTGTCATTCGAAGAGCCTGTAATAAATGTTTCTGAAAGTCACGAGGTTCATTTATCTTTTTTCCTTTAAAAACCCCACAGTCTCCCACCATTCCTGCGTACTGTGCAAGACGTATAAGGCACCTAAGAAAATCATTCAAAACTTCAGGGTTCAAGTCTGGTAAAGCCTGCTGGGCCTCTTGGAAGACTTTCGGAATTTGAATATCCATCATTGGATATGTCGTTAAAATAGGGTAAGATTCTCGGCCAAGAGCACGCACACACAGCTCATGATGCCCAAGAATGACTGTTGACAGGGTTTTTGAATGCCCCTCCGAGACGAAGCGTCCTCGTACTTTCAGAGTCGCCGGTTCACTTAATAGACTCTGTGGTGTCTTAAAAATTAGATGGCCTTTCAATTGCGTTTGTTCGATCGATTCTTTTTCAGATAGTACAAAGGGAGTTGCTGAATAGGCACTACGATCCATTGTCGAAATATAATCGATTTCAAGAATTGGAAAATCTGAAGGCCATTGAGAAACAGTGACATCTACTTGTAAATCATACTGAACATCACTTTGTATAGCCTGGGGCGTTGTCCATAATAGACCATTTAATGAGAATAACAGCTTGATAACGGGGGGCGTTATAGGCTTCTGTGGAGAAGGATTGTCATCATTAACTCCGAGACCAAAATTATTCCTGAACTCTTGCCGGGGATCGTGATGTTTAGCATAAAATATTGGTAGCGGTATACAGCCTAACGCATGAATTAGTGAACCGAATGAAAGCACGTCGATATTCTTCTGTGCATCCCTCACCCATTTTTCAAGAGCCTGATAGGTGGAGGGAAAATCCTCCAATGTTTTGAGAGACTCTTGTAATAACAGCGTTCGATCTTTTGCTGCTGTAAAAAAATGCTGCGCATCTGGAGTCGCTTCCAGTCTTCGTCCGATCCATTTACACAAAAACGCAGCAATTTGCAAGGCATCGGCCATTCGTTCAACCGCTGCTAACTCCCGAAGCCCTTGCATTTCAAGTGTCATTGTTCGATAGCTAGCCTCAATGTTAAATAATTCTTCGGAAACTTGCTCTGCATTACTGAACTCAAAATTTTGCACCACTGCAAGAAGCCGTTTTCTAAGGCGCATTCCATTTTTTAATAGATCCTGATCGAAAATTCGTGACCTCATCACTTATCCCTCTACCTTTTCATCCTCCATGCTCGTTACCTTTTCTATAACTTCATGTGCTTGAACTAAATCCCCTTGCAGAGCATGTATTTCGACTTGCGCCGCAACTGACAGAAGCTGGCAGTTTTCATGCCAATAGTTAATTCTTTTACCAGTAGGCGGCTGAGGAAAAACGTCATTTACGATATTCACGATGTCCTCATATCGTCCCCAAAATGCTAATACTTCTAATAATTTGAAACTTTCGAACGGATCCGAATGGAATTTGGCCTTGATCACCTCATGAAATCTGTCAATTTCTTTGGAGATCGTTTCACTCGGCAAGGTATAGAAACTTTCCAAAATAGCAAGGCACGGAGAGCTAAAGCTGCCCCCATGATCATTACTTGTATTCTGAAGGAAGTCTAATGCTGTTCGCAAAAAACTTGGAGCAGCTTCCGGATAATCTACAACTTGGCGCGCGAATGAAAGAAGCATGTCTTGTGCAAAATGTCTATTCTCACTTTTGCTGTATTTAGGTAAAAGCTTGGTAACGATAAATTGCTTAACTTCAGGCCATTGGAACGCCGAAGAAAGTGTTGTGACAATATCTTGAAAAACTCTGGTCCCAGACTGTTCTTTAAAATACACCTCTTCCCATGCGACTATCCTCTTGAGAGCTAAATATCCACGTTCATCCTTACTGAATTTAAAATGTCGAAGAGTCCTGATTGTAGAGCGATGAATAGCAACATAAGAATCCCTCAAATACACTTCGACTAACAAATCAATCATATTGTCTGGAACTGATTGTGGTTCATGTTTTAAAATAGTTCCAAGCACATCAATAGCTGCTTGTCTAATCGAAACTGATTCAAAATCAACGAGATATTTGTAGAGTTTTGGGATTACTTGTGGGAGAAGCTCGTAAGATCTTCCAAAAATGCTTAATGTTTTAACAAGCTCTGATTTCAAGCGAGAATCCGTTTTGCTATTAAGTTCATCTAAAAACTCTATAATACTCTGGTAATATTCAGAGGGATTTGTTGCAATCAGTTCGTGAAGAATCTCAGTAAGCCTTAAGATGATGGAATTGTAAGCAGCTTCTTGTTCTTCAACTTCTAAACCTGTTTGAGAACCGTTAGAACTGGAAGTGATATGAACTAACTCGCGAACAGTTATTGCTAAACGACCTAAAAATTGATTTAACTTGCGCGAAAGCAAGGTAGGATGGTCACGTAAAACCTGCTTGAGCAAATGACAGATTTCTTCGCGAAGTCTGACTTCTATTCGTATATCTGCTACCGCAGTGTAAAGCTTTTCAAAAATAATAGGGAGTTGTTGAACATAGCACACACGATCAAAAACGAGAGAACCTAAATAGTAATCTTTATCAGCAGCGTATAGACTTATTCTTGCATACATTTTGAGAAGAAGGACTTTGATTTCGCCAGAAGCATGCTGCCAATAATCGTCAACTTCTTTTCCAATTATGCTTGGAGAATATACATACAGATGGGCTAATAAATTGTAAACGGCTTCATCTGCTGAATCTTCAAAATGGTCATCCTCAAGTTCCAGGGATCTCAAAATATCACGGGTAAGAGGTATAATATTGTCAATTTCTCCTGGCAATAAATTTAATAGGAGCTTCGCAGTATTAAACTTTGTTTCTTTATGATCTATGTGGAGCCTTGATTGGAAAGCAGCTCGAACAGCATCAGGTTCATTATTGAAAAGAAAATGAAAAAGATCTATAAGATTCGGAAGATGTGGAGTTTCATGACGAAAGCCATGTGTTAACCAAAGGGATCGATAATAGTCAGCCGCTGATATGATTTCTGGTAAAATAGGCAGGACTGATTGTGCTCCATTAAGCTCAATGTAATCAGCAATAATGCCATATGCATCATCGATCTTTTCACTGAAACCATTGGAAATGACAGAGCATGACATTTGGAACACAAAATCCGGGATCTCTTTGCGGAATTTACAGATTTTCCGTGTGACTTGAATACAAACTTTACCGAAATCTTCGAGAAAACAATCTGTAAGAACCTGCAAAGCCTTTTCAGAGAAGAACTCAGGAGCCATTTGAGCAGCTTCTACTAACTGACTATGAAGTTCTGAGCTATCTTCTATCTCTTTACTATATAAATTAAGGATGAGACGATTGACAGATCCTTCAGTGACTTCCTTTGTATCAAGAGTCGCTTTCGCTTGGATGTATAATTCTTTTTCAAGTTGTTGCCGCCTAATCTCTGTTTCCCTTTTCTCAGCAATCTCCGATTCTTTCTCTGCAATGATTAATCGTCCAAAATTCTCTGGTGATAATTCTTGATGATAAGAACATTGTATACAGTTCGCCAGAATGAAGTCTCTTGCTATCCAGTCCAGATTCATTGCTGTTCCACTTGGGACTCCATACTCGCATATAACTTGGAGTTGTCCTATTGGAAGGTGAGTTACGACAGCTAACATGCCTGCGGAGAACTGCTTTATATCAATATGTCGACACCAATTTTTGATTTTAGGAATAAGTGTCTGGTTTTCTTTTCCCAATTCTATCATTTTCTGGGTATGTCGATCTTTTTGTGCCATAATCCACCCCATAACATATCAGGAGCATTCTAACAGAGGAATTATCTGGATGATCGCACACTTTTTTCGGTATCTATTCTCGGCATCTCATATTAGATACATGCGCTTCTCCGTCGCGACGATCATACATCTTTTGAAAAACATTTCTATTCGTGCTGGTGAAATTTTGCAAGAATTTTTTGCGAAAATGTCCTTCTTCTGTTCGCATTATTCGATGCCACACATGGATTTGGCTTCCTGCTATTGCAGGGGCATTCAGGGAATGTTCTTGCGGGGATGGTATGATGTGAGTGATCACCGCTATTGCCGGGCGCGCATACTCCTGGTCTTGGCTAACACGGCGATCACGATGAATGCTCCGGTAATGACCTTCTGCACAAAAGGGTAAATTCCAAACAGGTTGAAGACGTTCTGGATCATGATGATGAAGATCGCGCCTCCGACTGCGCCGGGGATACTGCCTTCTCCGCCCAGCAGATTGGCTCCTCCGATGACAGTGGCGGCAATCACGTCTAACTCGAATCCCTCTCCGACACCAGGGTAGGAAGCAGGAAATCGTATCCTAAGCCTGTTCTTCTGCTCTCATACCATTCGAAGGCTTCTGTGACATCGGCTTCGGCTTCTGATGTAAGCACAATGTTACTTTTCATGGTAAGATATCAACAGCCGTGATGCTTCCCATACGCTTCTCCTTTCAGTGAACTCAACCAGAACAGCCATGCTGTCAATCTCCTTTGACACGCGTTGTTATAATGCTAACAGTTCGTGGACTCGTTTTTGAATAAACCGCTCGATTATCTTCAAACGATGGGATGGTAAATTATATCGTGAATGCCTTGTGAATGTAAAATTGATGAGCTTTCGTAATTTTTTCTTCTGCTCTTTCGTGATCACTTCCCGTGCGAATGTCAGAAAATCCTGTGACGTTGCCATCAATCGGGTGTTGGCGTACGCATCAATATCCTGGAAATCATCATCCATGGCATAATTAAACAACGATAATCCGTTATCAAATATTGGAGCCGTATCGACGATCGTGTTTGTCTCGGTCGCGACCGTCAAACCGAAGTTGCCAAAATGTCGATCTTCATTACAGATCACAGCATCGAATATCAACATATCGAGCAGCGAGTCATAATATCTTTCCCCTTGTTCTTTGTAATACTGTAACACGGCCACCCACCCGCCCTCTGTCACGATTCTGCCGGTTGGAATATATGACTGGGCTTTGCTTGTAAATAATTCGCATGTTGAACACAACCGTCCTTTCCATTGATGTAACTGATATTCGACGGCATTCAGTCCCATGGCGTTCGCGATTTGACAGGCATAAAACTCGGAATACGGCTCATTACCTGCATTGGCTGCTCCTGTCGAACCCGCCTTGTACAGAATAATCTTTCCCCCTATCCTGCGCCAACATTTCGCGAGGATACCGCCGGTCGTGAGTTCTGGCGTCGAGGCAAAGTCACTTTGGACAGTGTCGCCATAGCCTGTGTAGGCAATCATCGCCAGGACTCGATTGAAACGATTGTCATAGAGATTGTAGTGTTCAAAGCTCCCGCGAAACGTCTCGTCGACAACCCAATAGCAATCATTCAGCGATAATCCTTTACACATATCAATGATGCCCCTGGTGTCATTCACATTGAGTCCGAGTTTTGCCAGAAAACTCTGCACAAAGGCCCTATTTCTTGGGATGACTCGTCTTTTGAGCCATTTCAGCAAGCCGCTATTGGTTAGCTCTAAGTCAAGAGGCAACAATGACCGATATGTGGTATTGATATCAAGAATTTCTGCCGATAATCCTGCAATACCATTTGAACTCAGATGAAAGTTCATTAAAGGAGTATCAAAATACTTTAAGATATAACTCATGATGTTTTCGCGTTCAATCTTCCTTCTTCCATACCTGAGAAGAGAGCCTAACAAGACAAAAACGTTTCTACTCGTGCAGGGGAGATTTTGCAAGAATTTTTTGCGAAAATGTCTTGCTTCTGACCGCATTGGATGATGCCATACATGGATTTGGCGGCCTGCTCTTGCAGGGGCATTCAGGGAAGGTTCTTCTGGAGATGGTAGGTGTGAGTGATCACCGCTATTGCCGGGCGCGCATACTCCTGGTCTTGGCTAACACGGCGATCACGATGAAGGCTCCGGTAATGACCTTCTGCACAAAGGGGTAAATGCCAAACAGGTTGAAGACGTTCTGAATCATGATGATGAAGATCGCGCCTCCGATTGCGCCGGGGATACTGCCTTCTCCACCCATCAGATTGGCTCCTCCGATGACCGTGGCGGCAATCACGTCTAACTCAAAGCCCTCTCCGAACAATATTCTATCGCCTACGGCGAAAAGATGAGCTAATAAAAAGAATTATGGTAACCAGGAATAACTCGACCATACAGGTCATCAAGGCCATCAGCCCTTGTCCATACGCATAAAGGGGCACACCGTATTTTTGTTTGGCTAACATATTGATAAACAGGGGGATGCCTGTTGAAAAACCCGCTATCATCCAACTCGGAAATGTGACAACCAACGCGGTCACCATCTTTTTCCAACGGGAGCGACTATTGAAAAACAACCACGCGCCACACGCTGCCACCAGCAATGACGAGAAGAGAAACCATCCATTGATATCAAACGCCACATCCATGGTCCGGAGCCGATTGGTATATAAGGCATGCAAATGCTCCTGGCGCATAACAGCATAGCCGCCTCGGAAGAGAGTCAATACCAGACCGACAACAATCGCCCCTGGCAAGTATTGCCGAATATCCATCTGGCGACGCACCACACACCAACCGCTTATGAGGAGCATAAGGCCGCTCCCTAACAGAGCTGGCAGAAAATTTCCCTCGGCAAAGTACAGTACGATGGTATGATCCAATGCATGGATAACCGGCACGATGAACCGTTGCTTCCAGGGTGGGTTTTTCGAAAGTTTTAGCGTGAAATCGCCGCCTGGATGCAGAAAGAGCAGGTATTTGTCAGCACCGAGATTGATCTGCTGTACATATTGATGATAAAATAGGTCGTTATCCCATGCGGCATCTACACCTGATATTTCTACAAAACTATAGCGGGCGCCGTCACGAATATGAACCGGGAGAACTCCTTTCGGGGCATTGCTATAGGTGAGAACACGCCCTGTAGCATCTTCATATTCGTCAATGAGTTGATAGGGCATGTCTGCCAGAAAAGATAAACGGGGATCGCCAAGCAGAAACGAGAAAGGCCAGGCCAGGAAGCCCTGAAGATACCCATGGTTTTGCACTTGTACCACATGTCCGATGGGAAATTCCGGCCAGGTATAAGAAAAAGGAAATCCGTTTGGCTCACCAAAGGCATACGCGAGAGGACTGTGAACAAATCCTGCATAAGCTGCCGCCCCCTGATCAAGAAATCTCAAGGCGATAGACGCTTGACTCCAAATTTTAAGCGTTTGACACGCGAGCGCATTTACCAGGAGAGGAGGCAGAGGTGGAATATCATCGGCTATCAGGTCGATCCCATCTTCTAATAACCAGTGTTGTCGAGAGCCATGGCCTTGAAAGGTCACATACGCCGCTTCCCGGAGAGAAGCGACAAAATTTTCTTTGTTCAGGAGAATTGATGTGGTTTGCTCTTTTTCTATCAGAGAAATTTTATGTTCTCTGGGAATCACGGCAAGGTATTTCCCCTTGAGAAGTCGTCGCTGCCATAACGTCCGGGCCTTCTCTTCGGAACTGCCAGTCAGAATTCCTGTTGAAATGACAACCTGATGTTTTTGCAATGTTTGTCCAAATTGGGAAAATACTTGATCTGATAGATGGTTGGGTGCTATCACCCATAGTAAAAAAGTTGGCTTATGCTTCAAGGCATCATTTAGTGAGTACACAATCGGCAGATTCTCCGACAGGGCTATTTCTTCGGCTAAACTGTAGTAGGGATCAGAACGCGCAGCCAAGATGACCATATCTAAAGCCCCTCCAAAACCATCTTCAGAGGTGGCTGCGGCGGCATTCATATTCCAATCCGCAAATATGAGAGCAAGCAACGCTGCGGCAAAGATCCAGGAACATCTCAACATGATTGATATTAACAGGACTTACGTAATACCCCCCTCAGTCCCCCGGTAAACGGCTAACAGGGGTCGGTATATTGTGCTGATGCCCCTCCGCCCAGCCATCAATGGCCGGTCTCAAAGCTGAAGCAGGCTGAAGCCCGCTCCCAAATTCCACAGGGCGCTTCATGGAACGAAGTGGAATTCCCGAAACCACGTTGTTTCACGATAAGCATATTTCGGGAATTCCGTTGTACTCCATTCCCGAAATAACCTGACGTTACAGTAAAATGAGAGCAAACACTTAGGAAAGTTTTTTCACCGAGTTTCGCACGGCAATTCCCGGATGAAGGATCATTTGTTGGGGGGTGTTACGGCCTTGATGTTCGATCTGGTCGCAGAGGATTTCGGCCGCCCATTTTCCGATTTGATATTTGGGATGGATCATAGTCGTCAGAGGAGTCTCCGCCAACACAGCCAGGTCAGAATCATCAAACCCCATTACCGACATATCGTCCGGAATTTTTAATCCTGCTTCGCGAATGGCAGCATAGGCTTGTAAGGCGGTCTCATCATTAAAAAAGAAAACTGCTGTCGGTCGGTCGGTTCCCAATGCAATTAATTCCTTCATAAGCAGATAGCCATGATTCGCATCGCGCCAGTTGAGGGTGATATTGGTTTTTGTGAGCCTGGGATCGTACTCGATTCCATGGGCGGCAAGGGCTTTTCTGTATCCTTGATAGCGTTGGATGCCAGGGACGTGGGTAGTGGGGTAAACATACGCAATTTGCCGGTGTCCGGCTTCGATCAGATAGCTCGTCGCTCGAAATCCGCCTTCCACATCATCTAAGGAAACATACGAGACCTCAGGAGTTACAAGCGCCCAATCCATGAAAACAACAGGAATCGTGAGGGCTTGCAGCAGGTGGTAAGTCTTGGAATCTAAAAACTGCTGCGGGCCGATCGATGGCTCAAAGAGCAGTCCGTCAATATTCTTTTCAAGTAGTTGTTCTAAACACGCAGGTTCCTTTTTCGGATCCGTATCTGAACTCCCCAGCACAATGTTGTAACGTTTTTGATATACAATATCGTTAATACCTTGAATGATTTTCGGGTAAATATAGAAAGACAAGCCGGGCACAATAACTCCGATGAGATAACTGCGGTTTTGATTCCCCCGTGTTTTCCCTGAAAAAAAACTGCCAAGCCCTTGTTTTTTGTAAAGGATTCCCTCTTTCACCAATTCCGATAGTGTCTGTCTGACAGTACTCCGGCTCACGTGAAATTGGGCCATCAGCTCGCTTTCTGACGGAATCTTCTGATCGATTTGATAGTGTTCGTCTTTGAGATGGCGTTTGACGATTTCTTTCAACTGAAGATATTTGGGGGTTGATTTCTCCGCATCAATTTTCATTGTTTATTATCATACTTTTGGGTTGGTAAAGATTATCTCTAATTATTCGTACAATATAGTAAACATATATCGAACAAGTATTTTAAAGTCAAGAATTTTTTCTTTCTATCATTCTTTCCATATAAAAACAATTCAGCATGACAGGCCAGTGAATATTAAAATCTGTGAGTATCTCGACAATAGTCACTTTCTGCTCTTGCCGGGTTCGTAATCCAGTCGCAAAGGAGTCTGGCTTACAAATTCGCTCTTGAACAGAAGAGATATTCAGGCATACTTATTTTAATTTCACATTGTCGAGTTATTTTTACTTGACACATCACAATATTATCACTTATACGTACAAGCAAGCGAACGTAGCATGAGCCGTTGAGAGGGGAGAAAATTATGCGACAGAAACCATTTTTAACCACACAGGGCACAAAACTTGTTGACCGTGAAGGAGAGACTGTCATTTTGCGGGGGGTCGGACTTGGCGGCTGGATGAACATGGAAAATTTTATTACCGGGTATCCGGCCAATGAAACCGCCCACCGCCAGGCGCTTCTTGAGGTGCTCGGAGAAAAAAAATATGACCTCTTCTTTGAACAATTCCTGGAAAACTTTTTCACAGAGGATGATGCGAAATTTCTTCAATCTTTAGGATTAAATCTCTTGCGCCTCCCTGTCAACTATCACCATTTTGAAGATGACATGGAACCCTTCACGATCAAAGAATCCGGATTTACCCATTTGGATCGAGTCATTGATCTCTGTGCACAACACGAGATTTATACCATCATTGACCTTCATGCTGTGCCCGGATATCAGAATCAGGCCTGGCATTCAGATAATCCCACCCATAAAGCGTTGTTCTGGGAACATAAACATTTTCAGGACAGAACGGTCAACCTCTGGGAAACTTTTGCCCGGCGCTATAAAGACAATCCGTGGGTAGCCGGATATAACCCGATCAATGAACCGGCTGATCCCACAGAACGCCAGGTCATGCCGGTGTATGCCCGAATTGTTGCAGCGATTCGAGCGATAGATCCGGATCACATTATTTTCCTGGAAGGAAACTGCTATTCCAGAGATTTTCATATGTTTGGCGAGCCGCTGCCCAACGTTGTGTATACCAACCACGATTATGCATTACCCGGCTTTATTGATGGAGGCCCATATCCCGGTTATTCCAGAGGAATCTATGTTGATCGGGATGTGCTTGAAGCGACCTTTTTAAAACGCAGTCAGTACATGCTCGATCATCATGTCCCGATCTGGGTGGGCGAATTTGGGCCGGTTTACACAGGAGAGCCTGACGCTGATGCCATGCGTTATCAGGTGTTGCAGGATCAGCTTGAGATTTACGCGAAATATGAAGTGAACTGGGCGCTCTGGACCTACAAAGACATTGGGTTGCAGGGGATCGCGCGTACAAAACCGGAGAGTGTGTGGATCCAGCGTATTGAGCCGCTGCTTAAGAAAAAAGCTCGTCTCGGCGTTGACGCCTGGGGTGGGCTTGACAAAGACATTCGTCACATCATGGAACCATTGGAACAGGTGTTTGCTAAAGAATTTCCTGATTACAATCCCTTTCCCTTTGGAGTACAGCGGCAAATCAATCGTCTCGTCAGACATCTTCTGCTCTCAGAACCGCTGTTACAGGAATTTGGCGAATGTTTCAGAGGGATCAGCGAAGCCGATATTCACGAATTAATGGCATCATTCCTCTTTGATCAGTGTACGATTCGCCAACCGCTGGCAGAGATGTTGCGGAACTTTGCATGAATACAATCTGGGATCATGCAGCAAATGTCTTCATTATTTGAAGAAGTCGTCATAAGCTGGCGACTATCCGGCTTGTTGAAATTACATGGATTTCACATAATCAGAGATAAAAAATCCTTGCTTATAGGGAATCCTTGTAGTTTTAAGGGAGGTGATGCATAGGGGAGAATATGGCGATGCGGAAAGCGTGTATGCAGTAACCGCATCGCGTCAAATTGTGGAGTCGATCGTATTTAATACACTGTTAACACTTCTATGACAGAAAAAAGGAGAACATGGTATGAAAAAGTTCATCGGTATTCTTCTCTGTGTGGCTTTTATAATGTCTATGGGCAGCCATACGGTAGTCGCAAAAGAAAAACTGGTCTTATGGGATGTGATGACCGCCAATGTCGTAAAAGATTTGCTTGATGAGACGGCGGCGCAGTTTAACAAGGATAACCCTGATTTTGAACTCGAAGTGGTGCATATTCAGAATGATCCCTATAAGACAAAATTGAAAGTCGCGATGGGCGGTGGAACTCCGCCTGATATTTTCCACAACTGGGGCGGCGGGCCGCTCAAAGAATATATTGATTCCGGCATGGTAGCTCCGATTGATGAGATTAAAGACGATCTACTGGAAACCTACATTCCGGCGGCCTTCGACCCGGCGACCTTTGACGGAAAAACCTATGGCGCCCCGTATACCGGTTTAACGGGAGTGTATTTCTTTTACAGAAAAGACATCTTTGCCCAATATAACCTCACACCTCCGAAAACCTGGGAAGAATTGCTTCAAGTCGGGGAAACCTTGAAGGCAAATGGAATTGTTCCGATTACGCTTGGAAATAAAACCAAATGGCCTGGCTCTTTCTACTACATGTATATCGCTGACAGAGTGGGCGGCGCGGATATGTTCTTGAACGCTCTGTATCGGAAAGAAGGGGGCACCTTTGAGGATCCGGCGTATATCAAAGCGGGGGAACTGGTGCAAGAATTAGTGAAACGCGACTTCTTCCCCAAAGGGTTTAATGGGATCGAAGAGGATACGGGTCAAGCACGCGTCTTGCTCTATACTGGGAAAGCCGCGATGTTTCTGATGGGCAACTGGTTTATTGGAGCCGCAAATGCAGACGCTCCGGAAGTGCTCGAAAACATTGATTTCTTTACATTTCCGGCGATCGAAGGCGGAAAAGGCGATCCCACGAACCTGATTGGCAGTCCGGGACAGAACTATTTCTCGATCGCCAGTACCTCTAAAAACAAAGAAATGGCGATGAAGTTCCTGAAAGACTATATCATGAGCCCATCCTATATCAAGTTTCTCGTGGACAAGGCCGGCTATGTTCCTCCGGTGAAAAACGCATCCTCCTATGTCGAGGATCCCTTCATGAAAAAAATTGCTGAGACCTTCGAGGCCGCCGGACACGTTCAGGTCTATTATGACCAATTTCTGTCTCCGGCGATGGGAGAGAAACACAAGGATCTCGTGCAATCGCTTTTTGGTCTGACCATCACGCCTGAAGAGATGGCAAAAGGCCACGAAGAGGCGATTCTTGAGGAACTGAAACAGTAACACGAATGCATCTCTTAAACCTGGAAGGTTATTATTCAACCTTTCAGGTTTTTTGACCGCTAAAAGGATGCGATCCAATGAACAAAAAGCATGACTTCTTCGTTGCGCTGCTCTTTATTCTTCCAGCGTTAATAATTTATCTCTTTTATTTTATTCTGCCCATTCCGACATCGGCCTATTACAGTTTTTTTCAATGGAATGGAATTTCCCCGACGATGAAATTTTTAGGTTTTGGAAACTGGGTGGCTTTGTTTAAAGATCAAGCATTCTGGAAGGCCCTGACCAATAACATTACTCTGGTGATTGCCTCGATAGTCATCCAATTGCCTATCGGTCTGATCCTCGGTGTCTTTGTATCATCGAAACTGAAAGGGGCGCGATCCTTAAAATTGATCTACTTTCTGCCTATGCTGCTCTCGGCTGTCGCTATCGGCCTTACCTGGAATTTTATCTATGAACCCACGTTCGGACTGCTCAACGCGTTTTTGAATCTCCTGGGGTTAGGACGGTTTGCGACCGGCTGGCTGGGAGAAGAAAAATACGCCCTGTGGGCAGTCATTATCGCGATTTGCTGGCAATATATCCCCTATTATATGGTCTTATTCGCTGCGGCCCTATCGGGCATTCCACAAGAACTCTACGAGGCAGCTTACATTGATGGGGCTTCAAAAGGACAGGGATTTTTGACGATCACCCTTCCTTTGTTGAAAAATACCATTCGTATTGCCTGTGTGCTCTCCCTGACAGGGTCCTTGAAATATTTCGCGCTGATTTTCGTCATGACCGGAGGCGGGCCGAATCATGCCAGCGAGTTATTGGCGACCTATATGTTTCAACAGGCATTCACAACGTTCAGGATGGGATACGGAAGCGCCATTGCCGTGTTTATGTTTATCATTTCTTTTGTGCTAACCATCCTTATTCTCAGAAAAGGAAAACGACAAGAAGAAATCGTGTATGGATAATTTCCAAAGAGGAACAATAGCAGTTATGAAGAACAAACCTATACATCTCAAAAACGCGCTTACACAAGGAGGAATTTATACCCTTGCGTTCCTGTGGCTGCTGATCACAATCTATCCATTAGTGTTTTTGATCCAGAATTCCTTTAAGCGGTCTATGGAATTTTTTAGGTCATCTGTCTGGTCCCTCCCTCAGAAATTTTCACTGGTCAATTATCAACGCATGTGGGAAAATGAATTTTACAGATTTTTCTTAAATTCTGCCATTGTCACCACCGCTTCTCTCATCATTATTCTTCTTGTTGGCAGCGCTGCGGCGTTTGGACTTGCACGAATCCGGTTCCGCTATCGGAATCTGTTTTATTTTCTCTTTATCGGCGGCTTAACCATTCCAGTCCACATCACGCTTATCCCGATCTACACGATCTCACGCAGCATTGGCCTGTACGATTCGCTCTGGGCACTGCTCGGCCCCTATGTGGCTGCCAATCTACCTGTGACAGTGTTTATCCTGGTCGCCTTTATGCAAGAAATTCCATTGAGTTTAGAAGAAGCGGGGTATATAGATGGAGCCACACGCTGGCAAATCTACTGGCACATTGTGCTTCCGATTTCCCGACCGGCCATGACCGCCGTGGGCATCTTCAATTCGGTCGTGCTCTGGAATGAATTTATCTTTGCCCTGGTTCTCATCAATACTGAATCAAAACGGCCTTTGACTCTGGGTTTATGGAATTTCCAGGGAGAATTTTCGACTGATATTCCGGCCATGATGGCCGCCTTGTTTTTATCCATGGTCCCTTTGCTGATTTTCTATGCCATTGTCAGGGAGCGATTGATCGAAGGACTCACTGCCGGAGCAATCAAAGGCTGATGAGTGAAACAAAAAAATATTGATTTGTTTTTTTATCAAAACGAGTAACACAGTTAAAAACCAGGTTTCTTGAAGAAACCTGATTTTTGTGACAGGTTATCAGGTTAACGGTTCTGCATAATGCTGTCACTTTCTGTCTTCGCCTCTCCGGACATTCCTGGATCTGTGAATCTCTTCCCCCATATCCGGAGTGCCAAAGCAGAGCTTTGGCACTCCGGATCGTCGTTTTTTGAAAAACCCGGCTTTTCGGCCAGCCACAACTGAAAACACATGATAGCCCTGCTCTTTCAGGGCACAACCCCAAAACCCATACCTGTCAGCGTTAACGAGGGAGATCGATCCGTTTCTCTCCGCTTGCTGGTGAAACAAGGAAGGAGAGATTTTTTGTCGTGTAGAGAGAAAAGAAAACTAAAGAAAGATCTTGACAATTCTTATTTTTCTTAAGAAAGAAAACATAGGACTAGAAGAGTATAGGGAGGTTTTGCACAAGGAAGGGTTTCTTGAGGAAAGGGGGTGGTAATGGGCGAGAAAATTGGGAGCATTGCACTCATTCTTGAGATTTATTGTGAGCAACGGGATGTTCTGGTAAATCTCATCATCATTCTATCTATTGAAAGGAGTTAATCACCATGAAATTCTTGAAGTATCTTGCTGTCGCGAGTCTGTTACTCGCCCTGAGCGCAGGCCTCACATTCGCTCAGGACAAAGTCGTGATTACCATTGCCGCAGGAACGGTTGGCCAGGAAAAACAATTAATTGATGAAGCCGCAGCCATCTATATGGAAACACATCCGAACGTCGAGGTGAAATCTTTAGAAACCCCGGAATTGGCGACCGACCGTTTAGGACTCTACCTGCAATTTTTTGAGGCCAAGAGTTCTGAAGTTGATGTCTATCAGGTTGACGTCATCTGGCCCGGAGACCTGGCGGAACACCTCATTGATTTGAATGAATACGGCGCCAAAGACATGGTAGCTCAACATTTTCCGGCGATTGTCCAGAATAATACTGTTGACGGTCATCTGGTAGCAATTCCGTGGTTTACTGACGCGGGGTTGCTGTATTACCGCAAAGATCTGCTTGAAAAATACGGGTACGCGAATCCTCCGAGAACCTGGGATGAACTCGAAGAAATGGCTGCCAAAATCCAGGAAGGCGAACGCGCGAGTAATCCGGACTTCTGGGGTTTTGTCTGGCAGGGAAATGCGTATGAAGGGTTAACCTGTGACGCTCTGGAATGGATTTATTCCCATGGCGGCGGCTCGATCATTGAGCCTGACGGCACAATTTCGATTAATAATGACGAAGTCGTGGTCGCGCTTGAACGCGCCAGAGGATGGATTGGCACCATTACTCCTCCAGGTGTTACCGGGTTTGGCGAAGAAGACAGCCGCAGAGTCTGGCAGGCTGGCAACGCAGCTTTTATGCGGAATTGGCCCTATGCATATTCCTTAGGCAATTCTGATGACAGCCCGATTAAAGGCAAATTTGATGTATGTCCGTTGCCGGGCGCTGAAGAAGGATTAAGCGCAGCCACTCTGGGCGGCTGGCAGTTGGGGGTGTCAAAATACAGTAAACATCCTGACGTTGCCGCTGATGTGGCTCTGACAATGGCTGGTCTGGCCGAACAGAAACGCCGCGCGATTAAAGGCTCATTGAATCCAACCATCATGAGCTTGTACGAAGATTCTGAAGTCTTAGAAGCCAGCCCATTTTTCGGCAGCTTGTATGATGTCTTTATCAATGCTGTGGCGCGTCCCTCAACAGCAACTGCGCCGAAATACAATGAAGTGTCAACCCTGTTCTTTAACGCGGTGTATAGTGTGTTGACCGATAAAAAAGACGCACAAACGGCGATTGATGAATTGGAACTCGATCTTGAAGATCTGCTGCAATAAACCAGATCGTGTTTCCGTAAGAGTTGTGTAAGAAAAAAACCGAGTTTTTTTTAAAACTCGGTTTTTTATCGCAGCATTAAGGAGGGAAACAGAATGATGAAGATCAGGCAGTATATGTTTGTGCTTAGTATCATCGGTGGGTTGAGTCTGGGGATTCCCTCAATAAGCGGAGCTGAGGAAAAAATCGTCATCACTATGACCGGAAGCACTGTGGGGCAGGAAGGAGCGATCATTCGCGCCGGAGCTGACCTCTATATGCAAACCCATCCCAACGTTGACATCCGAATTTTTGAAGTCCCTGATTCGACAACCGAACGTTTGCTCATATATCTCAAAAAATTGACAGATG
This sequence comes from Candidatus Vecturithrix sp., assembly GCA_040772385.1. Lineage (GTDB taxonomy): Bacteria > Moduliflexota > Moduliflexia > Moduliflexales > Moduliflexaceae > Vecturithrix. Next base: position 4,107,958 of record JAXGYF010000001.1, read on the forward strand.
GCGATCCAGGCATCGATATCTACCAACTTGATGTGATCTGGCCGGGGGAAATGGCCGATCATTTTTTGGATCTTAATGATTATGGCGCATCGCAAGTCGTTGCTCAATACTTTGCAGAACTCATTGAAAATAATACCGTCAATGGCCGTCTGGTAGCGATCCCGTGGTTTACTGACGCCGGATTGCTTTATTATCGCACCGATTTATTGCAAAAATACGGGTTCACCGCTCCTCCCACAACCTGGGATGAACTCGAGAATATGGCGAAAACCATTCAAGATGGCGAAGTCTTGCAAGGAAACGAAAATTTTTGGGGATTTGTCTGGCAAGGCAATCTGTATGAAGGGTTAACCTGTAATGCGCTGGAATGGGTGGCATCTCATGGCGGCGGCACATTTATTGACCGTGATGGTTCTGTCACAATCAACAACCCGGCCGCGTTGCGGGCATTAGAACGCGCAAAACGTTGGATCAGCTCGATCTCGCCGTCGGCCGTGACCGGTTTTATTGAAGAAGATGCGCGACGCTGGTGGCAGTCAGGCAATGCCGCTTTTATGCGGAATTGGCCCTATGTGTATTCCATGGCCCAGGCTGACGACAGCCCGGTGAAAGGCAAATTTGACGTTGCTCCGCTTCCCGGCGAACAGCCCGGACAGGGCGTGGCGACATTGGGGGGCTGGCAACTGGCGGTGTCCAAATACAGTCAGCACCCAGAGGTTGCCGCTGAGATTGCCTTATTTATGGCTTCAGCAGATGTTCAGAAAATGCGTGCCATCAAGGGATCTTTTAATCCAACGATTATCAGCCTGTATCAGGATGCGGATGTTTTAGCAGCGGCGCCGTTTTTTGGGAGTTTATATAATACCTTTGTAAATGCGATCGCCCGGCCTTCATCTCAGACAGCCCCGCAATACAGTCGGGCCTCTGAGTTTATTTTCAATGCCGTCCATGATGTGTTAACCGGGAAACGAGATCCGCAAGCGGTGCTTGATGCCCTGGAAGTTGATCTTGAAGATCTGATCTCCTCAAAATAAGAGGCCGTGATCATGTCTCCACAGAATTATAAGGAGGAAAGATTATGAGCATCATGAAGAAAAAACCGATGGACGAAATGATGAGGCGCGAACAGAATTCCGCGTACTGGCTGCTTGGGCCGACGTTCCTCATTATCTTTCTTGTCGCGATATATCCTCTGGGCTCAGCGTTTTTGAAGAGCTTTACCAATGAAACCTTTGCCAGTTCCCAGCCAACCCAATTTGTGGGATTGGGCAATTACAAAGAACTCCTGGGGCTGACGATCAGAAAACTGCCTCCCAGAGAAAATTTTACTATCTCCGAACTCACGATCCAAAAACTTCAAGAACAAAAATTGTCTGATGACGCGCTTTCAAAGCTGACCTCGCTCCAGGGGAAAATTTATAATGATGAGGAAAAATTTTTAAACGCCGTAGAGAAGGCCCTCGGAGAGCAGGTATTTAATGCCCATAAATCAACTCTTATGACATATACGGAACGGAAGGTTGAACGCGATCCGGAAACCCGGGCGGTACAATATGAATCTGCGGTAAGAGTGCTGCCGCGCCAGCCGGTTCGTTACCGAGAAGTCGGACAATTCAATTTCTTAAAAACCCGCTATGTGGTTGGTGCGCGTGATCCTGATTTCATTCTTGCCATCAAAGATACGATCGTGTTTACAATTGCCACCGTCTTTCTGGAAACCATCATCGGAATGGGGTTTGCCCTGATCGTGAATGCGAATTTTCCCGGACGGGGAGCCATGCGAGCGTTAATGCTGGTGCCCTGGGCGATCCCGACTGTCATCTCCTCGCGCGCCTGGGCCTGGATGTTTAATTCGACGCGCGCCGGATTCTTTAACGTTATCTTCAGCATGTTCGGAATCGGCAACGGACAGATGGCATTTTTGCAAATGGAAAATTGGCAGTTGCCGGCAATGATCATGATTGACGTCTGGAAAACCACTCCATTTATGACATTGTTGATTCTGGCCGGATTACAATTAATCCCTGGCTCGATTTATGAGGCGGCTGATGTGGACGGCGCCTCGAAATGGCGACAATTTTGGAAAATCACCGTTCCAATGCTCAAACCAACCCTGGCAGTCGCGCTGGTCTTCCGAACCCTGGATGCTCTGCGCGTATTCGATGTGTTCCAGATTGTTCTGGCGCAGTCGCGCTATTCAATGGGAAGTTTCATTTACTACGAACTCATTAATAACCGGGCGACCGGCTATTCTTCCGCCGGCGGCGTGATTATCTTCCTCCTGATCTTTGCCTTTGCTATCGCGTACATAAAATTTCTGGGGGTCCAATCAGAAGGAGATTAATGCTGCCATTTCTGAAGAGTTCCCTGTACACATGAACACCTATTTTAGCGAAGGGACGACAGTGCTTGTTCGCCTGAAAACGTGAAAAGTGCATGTCGCAATGGGTATGAAAAAAACAGATCTCATCAAAAAAATATTGTTTTGGATCGCAGTCGCCTTCATGGCGTTCTGGATGATCTTTCCGTTTTACTGGATGGTAAATTCCGCGCTGAAAAGTGAAGCCCAGTTGCAGATGACTCCGGCCACATTTATTCCGCGTGATCCTTATACGGGAGATGTTTCGTTTTCTTCGCAGAATTTTCGCGCGGTATTTCAGAATGACAAATTTATCATTGGTATCCGGAACAGTGTCATTGTGGCCGGATTAACTACTCTGATTTCTCTGGTAGTTGGATCGTTTGCGGCCTTTGCCCTCGGGAAATTGCGCTTTCGAGGCAAAACACCGGCAATGTACGTGATTCTGGCCATGACAATGTTTCCGCAAATCAGCGTGTTGTCAGGCCTATATGCCCTGATGAACTGGTTAAGCATTCCGGCGATTCCGTTTATGATTATGTCCTATATGATGTTCACATTACCCTTTACGGTGTGGGTACAAACCTCATTTTTTAAGAGTCTGCCAGCTTCCATTTTACAATCAGCCTATGTGGATGGCGCAACGCCGTTCCAGACGTTCTACATGATCTTGCTGCCGCTGACGGCGCCTGCGCTGGTAACAACAGGGTTGCTGGCGTTTATCGCTGCCTGGAATGAATATCTGTTTGCCCTGACGTTTACGTCGGTTTCGCCGTCAGCTCGAACTGTGACAGTGGCGATCGCTCTGTTTACCGGCGCGATTGCCCGTCAGGAACCTTTCGGAGAAATTATGGCGGCCGGTGTTGTGGTCACGATTCCGCTGATTATTCTGGTGTTAATCTTCCAGAAACGGATTATGGCCGGATTGACTGCCGGAGCCGTCAAAGGTTAATTTACTGGAAAATCTTCAACTTTATTCATGATGTTTGACATCAGGAAAAACCGGGTTTTTTCAAAAACCCGGTTTTTGAGTTTATCAAGAGAATGAAAGGAGTGGCATGCTGGAACATATTATTGAAGAGATATTGATTTCAGAAGAGATGATCCAAAAACGGGTAAAGGAACTGGGGAAACAAATTTCACAAGATTATGAGGGCAAAGATCCGATTATGATTAGTATCTTAAAGGGCGGGGTCTATTTTTTGACTGATTTGACCCGCTCAATCACGGTTCCTCATACGATTGATTTTATGGTGGTCTCAAGTTATGGAGACTCACGCGAAACATCAGGTATCGTCCGCTTAGTCAAAGATTTAAAAGAAGATATCCGCTATCGTCATGTCCTGATTGTCGAAGATATTATTGACAGCGGCTTAACGCTCGATTATCTCATGAAATCATTACAAGCCAGAGAACCGCAGAGTCTCGAAATTTGCACATTGTTGAGCAAACCTTCACGCCGAAAAGTTGATTTACACGTCAAATACCTCGGATATGAAATTCCTGATAGATTTGTAGTCGGTTACGGTTTAGATTATCAGCAGTATTATCGAAATCTGCCGTTTATTTGCGTGTTTAAACCAGAAGTGTATGCTGAAAACGACTGAAAAATACGTCCGTCAGAAGTGGCAAAACACGTTTTTAGCAACGCTGCGAAGCCGCATCATTTCTCAGCCCTCGTCGGAAGGCGAAGACGAGCGTTGCCACTCCTGATCGCGGACATTCTTAGAGAATCATCGCTCTATTTCAAACGTTCAATCAGCATGGCAAAAAAGCGTTCAGCGTTAAAATCAACGCCCACATGTACATTCGGCGGCTTGCCTTGAGCCAGATAAGGATCACACACGGTACGACCGCGCGTAAATTCCCCTTTGATTTCAATATCTACCCGCATGAGCTGCGTTTTGAGCAAGCTGGGGTCGCAGACGGAAGCCACAGCGCAGGCATCGTGCAAGGCCGCATATTCAGGGATGCCAAATTGCTCTACTGCGCCCAGGTAAAAGCGAAACATAGAGGTCAAGGCTACCGACACAGGGGTCCCATGCCTGGAAATCAGGTTGAGATGTTCCTGTCGGAGCGGCGCTTTATGAGTCGCGTCTAATCCGACCATCACGATCGGCGCACCCGACTCAAAGACGACTTTAGCGGCTTCCGGATCGGTATAGATGTTGAATTCGGCCGATGGGGTGACATTCCCCAGCCCCATGGCCCCGCCCATCAAGACAATCTGCGCAATACGCGGAATAATGCGTGGTTCGCGCAGCATCGCCATGGCAATATTCGTTAAGGGCGCGGTAGGAATCAGCGTGATGTCATTATTCGATGCCAGCAGCGTTTCGACCAGAAAATCTACCGCATGTCCCGGATACAGTTGTAAATCTGTCGGCGGTAAAATCACGCCATCCAATCCTGATTTTCCATGCACAGCAGAAGCCGTTTGCAGCTCGCTGAACATCGGTTTGGCCATACCGCGAACCACGGGCACCTTTCGAATTCCTGCTAATCCACAGAGTTTTAGCGCATTCATCGAAGTTTTCTCAACTTCCACATTACCTGCCACACACGTAATACCAATCAGTTCCAATTCCGGGGAACGGGCCGCCAGAATAATCGCCGCCGCGTCATCGTGACCGGGATCGCAATCAATGATCACTTTTTTCTTTTGCATCATCATCTTCGTGTTCTACAATTTAAAGTACAGCATTATACAGAACTGTTAACCTGATACCTGTCACAAAAACCAGGTTTCTTCAAGAAACCTGGTTTTTCACCGTGTCAAATTGTTATGAATAATGCTGTAACCATTCAGGCGTACCCCGGGCACCTTTGTCCGGATACATGTAACTAATGACCAATCCTTGTGAAGAAGCGAAATGCTTGTCAAGTTATTTATGCTGATGATTTGCCTTGATCTGCCATTTTTCCTTGACTCTACGATAGGGATCATCTATTCATGGATTGAAAAAAAGAACAGAAATGGGACAACGAATGGATAATGAAAGAAAGGATCGAGATCTGATATGAAACACGTGATCATCTATACTGATGGGGCCTGCGCCAACAACCCTTACGGCAATGGCGGATATGGAACGGTTATTGTCAATGGAACTCAGCGCGAGGAATTATCAGGAGGATTTCAAAATACGACCAACAATCGCATGGAAATGTACGCGGTAATTCAAGGGTTGGAAGCATTGCGGGAACCCTGCGAGGCTACAGTGTACAGCGATTCGAAATACCTTGTTGACAGCATTTCCAAAGGCTGGGTCTATCGCTGGCAGGCGAATAACTGGATGCGGAACAAAAAAGACCCTGCACTCAACGTTGATCTATGGCAGCGGCTGTTAGCCCTTTGCGAACAGCATAAAGTCACGTTTCAGTGGATACGCGGCCATGCCGGGCACCCTGAAAATGAACGCTGCGATCATTTGGCGGTCAGAGCCTTGAAACAAGCAAATCTTCCCTTTGATCTTCCTGCTCCTTAGTTGAGTTATCTTAAATAAATGAAAACAGAAAAACCGGGTTTTTTTGAAAAACCCGGTTTTAGAGGAGAGGCCGCAATGCAGCTTAACGCTGGTAGGCTTCCAGTTGTTTGCTGACAACATGTTTTTGAAAACGCATATAGTCCGGCAAAAGTTCACCGGCCAGGGGTTTGACGTAGGTGAGAAATTTGTCATTCACGAAATTCCCGTCGGGACTGATATAATCAGCCGGAATCACTTTGTTGGCATTGGCGACCTTTTCAAGTGGAACCATGCCGGTCGTGCATACATAGGGTTCATCGGATTCGCGCACAAGCGCTACCATAGAGCCGTTATGTCCTTTCACTGCGTATTGTACCGCTTTCTGGCCGGCCAGGTAAGCTTCTTGCAAATCTGATTGAGATGCCCCTAAAATGGAAACGCGCTGAATCGTGCCCGGCTTGTCGCAGCGAGCTTTGATGCCTAATTTTTTCTTAATCACATTCGCCAGGTAATCGCCGACGCCTTCAAGCTGCACATGGCCGAAAGCATCAACCGAGTCGGATTTGACAAGGATTTTCCCGTCTTTATCTCTAACCCCTTCAGATACTGCAATTAATACATGCCCGAGGCGATCATAGACCTTCTGCACATCGTTCAAAAACTTATCCATTTCAAAGGTCACTTCCGGTAAATAGATCAACTGCGGTGCATCGTCCGGATCTTGTTTTGCCAGTGCTGTTGCCCCGGTGATCCAGCCACTATCGCGTCCCATGGCTTCGATAATTTTGATGGCAGTAGAAGTATTGGCAATCGCTTCGGTATCGCGTCCGGCGTCACGCATGGCAATCGCCATCCAACGCGCAACGCTGCCGAACCCCGGGCAGTGATCGGTTTCGACCAGATCGTTATCAACGGTTTTAGGAATGCCTATTACACGCATTTCATAGCCTGCTGCGCTCGCCATCTGGCTGATTTTATGAGCGGTATCCATCGAATCGTTGCCGCCGTTATAAAAAAAATATCGAATATTATGGACCTTGAATACCGCCAGCACCCGTTCTAAGTCGGTCTGATCGAGTTTGCGCCGGCATGATCCCAGCGCCGAAGATGGGGTGCGGCGAAGCTGTTCAACTGTTCCCGGCGATTCCTTTGCCAGATCAATCAGATTTTCGTGCAATACGCCCATAATCCCGTTAATTGCGCCATATACTCCCTCAATTTCATGATGTTTCAGGGCTTCCTGAATTACTCCACAAATACTGCTGTTAATGACTGCTGTCGGCCCTCCGGATTGGGCCATCACTAATTTTCCGCGTAAACCTGCCACTGTGTTTCCTCCCATAAGTTCGTAGTAAACGCTTTATCGTTTTATTATGCCGCTAAAACGGCTACTACGAACAAAGTTATTCACAAATTTGATACAGTTCAATCAACACGCCCCCGGTGCTCTTTGGGTGCAAAAACGCCATTTTTTTCTTGCCACCCTCAATTTCACGGGGTTGTTCATCAATGAGTTTGGCCCCACGCGCTTTCAGGTCGGTCAGGGCCTGTGCAATATCCTCAACTTCAAAACAGATATGGTGTACGCCTTCGCCTCGTTTTTCGAGAAATTTTGCCACACCGACATTGCCTTCCGTGGGTTGAACAAGTTCGATGTGGGTTTCTCCGACCGGAAAAAAAGCAGTGATCACCTTCTGCTCTTCAACTGCGTGCTGCCCTTCAAGTTCTAATCCTAACAGATCGCGATAAATTTTCAAACTTTCTTCAATATCTTTCACAGCAATTCCAATGTGACTGACTTTTTTATACATAGCATTTTCAAGTATACCCCTCTGGCAAAACGTGTCTTACAGCATTCTTCCCCCGTATTGACCACATCCACAGGAGTGTCAAAGCTCTGCTTTGGCAGCGAAAGCAGAGCTTTCGCACTCCTTACCTGCAAACGTTTAAAATAGTTTCTGAGGTGAATTCAACTGCATAATGCGGTAAGACGCCTTTCGGCCCAGAGATACCCTTGTTCAAATAGTAACGCAAAAACTTTTGTATGGCGAAAACCGCCTCTATCAAACACCATTCCTCAAATCCCTGCTGATGAGAAATCCCTGTAGTGACGTACTCAAGAAAAGTCAAATATTTTTCTGAGAAATCTTTTTCTCCAGGCTTGACACTCTTTTTGCTTGACAGTTGTTGCTGCATGCATTCACGATCAGGACGCTTCTAAAAAAGACAGTTTTGTTTCATCAATATTTTTGATCTGCTATAAAGGAGAGTGAGCGTATCGTGAGCGAAATGCCAGAATTATCGGTAGAGTTACAACAGAAATTACTACGCATCGCCCGAGAAACGATGGAAGAATATATCCGGTATCATACAATTCCCGAGTTTACTGTTGAAGAACCGGAATTGACGCGGAAATGCGGTGCGTTTGTGACCATTACATCCTCACAGCGCCTGCGGGGGTGTATCGGCTATGTTGAAGGATTTAAACCGCTGTACCAAACCGTGATTGACATGGCCATTGCGGCATCTACGCAAGATCCGCGTTTTGAGCCGGTGCGGGAACAGGAACTCTCAGATTTACAGCTTGAAATTTCTGTTATGAGCCCGCTGCGCAAGATTGCCGATCCGCAGGAAGTTGAGGTCGGTGTTCACGGAATTTTGCTCAAGCGCGGCGTCCGCAGCGGATTACTCTTACCACAGGTGGCGACAGAATATCACTGGGATCGTCACACCTTTCTGGAACACACCTGCTTAAAGGCCGGATTACCGCGAGATGCCTGGAAAGATCCGAATTCTGAGATCTTTGTATTTAGCGCACAGGTGTTTCATGAAATAACATGATGATTGATCTGCACTGTCATATTTTGCCGCACCTCGATGATGGCCCTGAGACGCTCCAGGAAACGCTGGAAATGTGCCGGATGGCCGTTGAGGATGGCATTACGACGATTGTCGCCACGCCGCATCAGCAGAACGGGGTGTATCAGAATTCGGCAAGCGCGATTCTGAAAAAAGTGAAAGAGATCGCTTTAGAACTCAAAAACGCGAATATTGCGTTAGAGTTGCTTCCGGGAGCAGACGTACACATTGATGTTCACACGGGCGATAAAATCCAGCAAGGCGAGGTGATGACGGTCAATCATACCGGTCGTTATTTTCTCCTGGAATTTCCTGCGCACTCAATTCCAGCAAACATTGAGAAGATTATTTTTAATCTGTTATTGAAAAATATCACCCCGATTCTCACGCACCCTGAACGAATTGCTGAAGTGCAGGAATCTCCTGACAAAATTTACAATCTGGTCCGATCTGGCGTACTCAGCCAGATTACGGCCATGAGTTTGACTGGAGAATTTGGGCGTCGGGCGCAAAAATGTGCGCAAACGCTGTTAAGACACAATCTGGCACATATTATTGCTACTGATGCGCACTCTATTGACAGCCGCCCTCCTTTACTCTCAAAGGCAGTAGAGGCAGCGAGCCGCGTCGTGGGGCGCGAGGAGGCCATGTCCATGGTGACCACCATTCCCTTACACGTACTGCGGGGCGAACCAGTGTTAAATCTGCCATCCCCTCTACACATCAAACGCAAATTGTTCGGGTTGTTTTGAGATAGAATATTCAGAAATCGGGTTTTTTGAAAAAACCCGGTTTCTCAACGCTTTTCTACGCGCCAAATGCGCCTAACTGGCATGATGAAATTTTAACGTTTAGGGCTTCGCAGGCAGCAGAGGCATCCAATTTTGAGATGTTGAAACGCTGGGCAATTTCCCAGATTGCCTCGCAGGATAATCGGTCATGATCGCAGGCAGTTTCAATGGCTTCGCGTAATTCTTCAGAGACATGTTTCGCAGGCTGCACAATTTTTTTCTGCGGACCATGTCCGAACAGGCCTAGTTGACATTTATTGATGCGAATTTCTTCAAGATCAATCGCCTGACCGACCTCAGCAGGTGAGATCCGATCTTCTTCAGCAATCTGAAAAGCTGCAGCACAACTAATTTTCCCATCAATCAACTTTGCCTTGATCTGTTCAGCAACGTTCTGATCAGGAATGATTCCTTGCGGATGCTTCGCGGCATAATTGCCTTCATCGTAATGTGTCATGTTTTTTGCTCCTTTGTATAAGAAACCGGGTTTTTATCAAAACCCGGTTTCTGGGTTGAACTCCCTTTCTACTCTTCTGCAAATTCCTGGGCATAATAGGTGTAAATACGAGTCGTCGGATCTTTCCAGCAACTTGCGTGTACCCCGGCTTTCAAGCACAAATGGCTGAGAAATTCCGTTGGTTCCGGCAATTGTTCCCACACTTGCGGCAAATACGTGGCTTGCGTGATCCCGTTGACAAGCAGAATGCCATCCTGGTGTGTCAATTTTTCCAGATAGTCTTCCGGGGTGTTAACGCTGAGGAGACGGGGGACGTCAAGCACGGAAATACTCAGACGAATCTCTGCTAATTCTTCCTGCTTTACAGGCAAAAAGCGAGAATCATGCACTGCCGCATTGATCACATGATCGCGCACACTGAGATACAAAGGGTGTTTGCCAATAATTGTGCCGATGCATCCGCGGAGTTCCCCTTGTTTTTTCAAGGTGACAAAAGTTCCTCGCGTTTCCTCTAGCGCTGGAAATTGCGAAAACTGTTGCGAATCAGGTTCAAAAATCGTGTGTGTTTGGAAATAGTGAACAAGGGTTGTGCGGGCCAATTCCAACAATAGTCGTTGTTCCTGATGAGAAAGCGGTTCCGGGGGGCGTAAAGGCGGCCTGGCATTCTGTTGAGGCGACGCAGGCGCAGCGACTGAAGTACGCTCGAAAGCTTGATAATACGCCACCGCCCCATACCCGACCACACGACTTTTATCGCCGGCCGTATCGCCGCTGTTCCGGTAATCAAGCACTTTTCCCTGCCAGCCATGTCTTTGGGCGATTTCAAGCAGAATCAGGGCTGCGCCCTGTCCGCATAACTCTGAATTGATCACTCCCCTGGTATCCAGGGCTTCCAGCGCACGCGTACAGGTTGTATCAAGGCTGACAGCCTCATCGTAAGGATGATAGTGCGAGAGATCAGTGCTGAGAACAAATAAGGTCTCATCATCAACATACTGATCAAACAGGTCGGCAAAGTAGCGCACATCATCCCAATCCATCCGTCCCGTAATCACCGGCAAAATTTCAAAATCTTCCGGCAAAACCGTTTGTAAAAACGGCAGTTGCACTTCGACAATATGAGTAGTGTGCGCCTCCGGGACGTATGCGATACGGTCTTGTGCCAGAAGCGTCCGGACAAGCGGTGAAACACTGACTTCTCCAAGAGGGGTCGCATAATGGGTATAATCTGGCACCGAAGCTCCATCAACATCAGCATACGCGCTATGATTGGACGCAAACAACACAACCCGCTTGAACGGCCTCGTGATCTGTTTATAGGCATACGCGGCAATCGGCCCGGAATAGATATATCCGGCATGAGGAACAATCAGAGCATGTAATTGACCTGGAAAGTCTGTGTGTGAGGCCAGATGAAGAAAGTCTTGAACCTGGGCTGTCAGTGCGGCCGGGTCTGCCGGATAAAATTGCCCGGCAACATAAGTTTCTCTGACCTTTTTACGTTGAGCGAAACCGTGCTCGCCCAGGATTCCTATCAGACAAAAGAAGATGAAGACCATGATGCCAATGCGTTTCATCACACTCACCTCTCTACGACTGGTATATCAAGCTAATAGAGCATTTCGAAAGTACGTACACACATGAGACAGGAGTGTACACGAGCGTTTGCTGCGAAATCTTCGATTTCGCCATTTCAACGCTCCGCGTTGACGCAAAGGCTCCTTTGCGCACGTATTTCCGAAAATGTGTAATAGTATTCATAGGTTTGTAGTTCTCGCTTTCGTGCGTTTTCCACCTTGAGGCAGAAAACGCACGAAAGCACGAACTACAAACCTGAATGCACGTTCTCAACACGCCGTACTTTTCAAGGACACAGGCTGGCCGGTCGATTCTAAGACGCTGAGCCACAACGAACTTGCGGTCGAAATTTTTTTGCGCGTTGAAACAGTAATCGGAATCGGAACGTGTGTGAACTTGTCATGCCAGAGGCCGACGATCATATCGGTTCTTCCGGCCATAGCAGCATGGACGGCATAACGGCCTAAGTGTGCACAGAAAATACTGTCGCTGGCATTTGCTGCGACGCTGCGGATAATATAACTGGGGTCAATATACTTTAACGTGATTGGGATATTTTTGCATTTGAAATAGGATTGAATTTCGTCGCGCAATAGGATTCCAATATCGTTGTGCAGAATATTGCCCGAGGCGTCTTTACGAACGTCTCCCTCAAAAAATTCCTGGCCAGCGCCTTCTGCCACAATAATGACGGCATGATGACGTTTGCGAATGCGTTGTTCGAGTGCGTCTAAAAAACTTCCTTTTCCATGAAGATCGAATGTCATTTCAGGGATGAGCGTGAAGTTGACATCCAAATTCGCAAGTGTGGCATGAACGGCGATAAACCCGGAATCTCGTCCCATGACTTTGACTAAGCCGATGCCATTTTGCGCGCCTTTAGCCTCAACATGCGCACATTGCAACGCCTGTCGCGCCTCAGCCACGGCAGTGTCAAAGCCAAAGGTTTTTGCGACATAACCAATATCATTATCAATGGTTTTCGGAATCCCAATAACGGAAATTGGCAGTCCGCGCCGCGCCACTTCTTGCCAGATGGCATTCGCGCCGCGCAGCGTCCCATCTCCGCCAATACAAAACAGGATATTAATGTGCAGTTTTTCAAGGGTATCAACCATCACTTCCGGAGCTTCATGACCGCGGCTGGAGCCAAGCACAGTTCCTCCCAGCTCATGAATTCGCTCGACATCATTCGGTGTCAATTTAATCGGTTCGAGCCAGTTAGCAGGATTTAGACCTTTGTAACCAAAGCGAATCCCCACAAGATTTTTCACCCCATATTTATAGTACATTTGCATGATGATCGAACGAATGACATCATTTAATCCAGGTGAAATGCCGCCACAGGTGACAACCGCAGCTTTGGTTTCGTTCGGATCGAAAAAGATGGCTTTTCGTGGACCGGCTTTTTCAAAGGAGAGTTCTTCATCCGGGCCGATTTCGTTGGGAATTTCTGCAGCAAAACGTATGCGTGTATGTTCAGAAACATACAATTCTTCAGGAAGATTTAATGGAGATGGAAATCGACATTCTCCTAAAGTTTTTACGATAAAATCTTCTGATGTTGGCATAATACGTTCATCCTCCTAAGGCATCGCACGTGGCTAAAAAAATTTCTTCAGGCCCTCCGGTTCCATCAATGGTCTTCACCAGATCGTGTCGGGCATAATAATGAATAAGCGGTGAAGTTTGTGAGTGATAGACTGCAAGACGCTGACGAATCGTTTCGGCGTTGTCGTCATCCCGTTGAAACAGGTCTCCTCGGCACGCATCACAAATCCCTTCTGTGGCTGGCGGATTATAGCGGAGATGGTACAGGATTCCGCAGCTTTTACACGTCCTTCGTCCTGACAGGCGCGCCACCACCTCATCATCCGGAACATCAATATACACAACAGCATCTAACGGGGTATTGAGCTGCTGCAAAAGCGCATCCAATCCTTCTGCCTGAGCTACGGTCCGCGGAAAACCATCGAAAATATAGCCGTTGTGACAGTCCTCAACCCGAATACGATCGTTAACAATCCCTAAAATCACACCGTCTGGCACCAGATCGCCGCGATCCATGTATGTTTTGGCCTTTTTTCCGGTATCTGTCCCATTTTTAACAGCCTGGCGCAAAATATCACCGGTTGAAATCTGAGGAATCTGGTATTTTTGGGTGAGTCTATGGGCCTGTGTTCCTTTACCTGCCCCGGGAGGTCCTAACAGGATCAGTCTCATAATCTTTCTCCTGTGAAAGTACTCGTACCCCGATCAGCCTTATCCGGCAGGGCTGTGTCCGGGGGGATCATCTGACCGGACACGGCTGTCCGGGGTACGAATGATCAATCATGTTCATGATGGCGGGTGAGCACCCGCTCATGTCAACTCCTCTATAAATTGACCACTGACACTTGTGAAACAAACACCTCGCTTTTTTTCCTGGCATCCACTGACAACCGACTCTATCTGATGTGAGAGATTTGTCAATGAATTTACAGATTTCTTTACATATCAGCGAATTACTGAATTCCCCGAGCTAAGTGTTCAAGTTCTGCACGATCAAAAAGATAGCGCTCCCGGCAAAATTCACACGTGACCTCCACCTCTTCCCGTTCCTGAAGAAGTGCAACCAGGTCCTGATGCCCCAGTGCGATAAGAGCCTGTTCCATCCTCGGCTTGCTGCAAGCACATTGAAAGTTTAAGGGATGGGTTTCAAGGACCTCATAGGAAATATCAGCAAACACGCGCGCAAGCAAGGTTTCCGGTGTGGCGCCCTCTCGCAGAAGTTCTGTTACGGGCGACATAGCATGGATGCGATTCACAAGGGCGTCAAGCGCCTCGCCATGTTTCTCTGCCGGGGGCAGAGCTTGAATCAAAAAACCACCGGCCGCTGAAACGCGGGCATCCGGCTCAATATAGACGCCAAGACCGACGGCGGAGGGGATTTGTTCTGATTCCGTAAAATAATACGCCAGATCTTCGGCGACTTCGCTGGTATAGAGTTGTACCATCCCTTTATATGGTTCTTTTAAGCGCAGATCTTTGGAAACCGTCAGAAATCCGGCGTGGCCAATCGCGCCAGCCACATCTATTTTCCCGCGCTTTAAAGGTAAATCAACATCAGGAACCCCCACATATCCCCGGACAATCCCATTACTTTCTGCCTCGGCGATAATTTTTCTTAAGGGGCCATTTCCTTCAAACTTGACCGCTACCCGTTGTCCGGGTTTGAGCAGCGCCCCCATCAATGCGCTGCCGGTTAATACGCGGCCAAACGCGACCGAAGCCGTGATTGATGCGCCATGCCGTTGACAAGCTTCACTCACCAGTTCGGTTGTCACGCAGGCTAAAGCCCGGATATTTCCGGCTGTACTAAGAGATCGTATCAAATAATCGTTCATACCCCCTCAAACAGATGTTCTGAAATCCTTAATGTTACAATACTTCGGATAGTTTTGATTCCATCCTCCTTAATCTTATTTTCAATTTCCCCCGTTTACAGCAGGGCTGTGAAGTTCTTTGCTGCTCAAGAGTGCAAACGAGCGTTTGCACCAGGGCAAAGCCCTGGCAAGATTGTCGCGGCACAGCCGCGAAGCAATCGCTCGATTGCCCTCCTGAACACGCGGTCTCAGATCCTCATCCAGGAGCGTAAGTTCGAGAACTTCACAGCCCTGCCCGTTTACAGGGGGATTGAGGAGGGGACTGCGTAAGTCCTGTTTGTAACTATACTACACCTCGTACAGTTCTGGAAAAAATGTATCAACACCTGTTTTCTCTGTCAAGAAAATAGTTTTCCCGGTTGTTCCAGTTTCTGGTTTGATTAAGAAATTCTCATAAATTTCTTGACAACAATTAGAAGCATTTTATATGACAGTATACGGCGATATTCTCTAACTCGACAATGTATAATGAGGCAGCGTTGCGATTGAACATTGTCGTGATAGTCTCTTTTTTCTACATCTGGTATTAGAATACATTAATTTAATCTTGGATTGTCATATAGGTGTTATCGAGTATATGGCAACCTTCAATGTCAAAAAAGTATGGCAACAATACATATCAGTATCAACGGCAATGCGATTGAGGCGCGGCCAGGGATGACAATATTGGAAGCGGCGCGTGAAGCCAATATCCATATTCCGACTCTGTGTTATCATCTCAGTCTTCCGCCTGATGGCGCATGTCGTGTCTGTTTAGTGCAAGTAAAAGGATCTCCGACACTGCAGACGGCCTGTACGTTTCCTGTCAACGATGGCATGGAAGTGTTTACCGACGTACCAGAAGTCAAGTTAGCTCGCAAAACAGTGGTTGAACTGCTGCTGGCAGATCACCCGTTGGATTGTATGACTTGTGAGAGCGCCGGCGCCTGTGAACTGCAAGATCTGGCGTATGAACTGGGGATTGAACGGTCTCCATTTCCACCCTCAGCAGAACCCCGTCCGGTTGATCCAGATCCGAATCCGATGATTCGCTGGGATATGAATAAATGCGTTCTCTGTCGTCGTTGCGTCCGCGCCTGCCATTATATTACCGGAGCAGATATTTTAACCGTTTCAGAGCGTGGATTCCCGGCGACCATTTCAACAGCGTTTGGCGAAACGCTCGAAGCATCGGCATGTGAATTTTGCGGGCAGTGTGTGGAATTTTGTCCGGTTAATGCTATTTCAGAAAAACTTCCTCGTCATAAAGCGCGAGAATGGGAAATCAAAAAGGTACGAACAACTTGCGCCTACTGCGGCTGCGGCTGTAATTTAGAATTGCATGTAAAAGATAATGAAGTCGTGAAAGTTCGCACCTATTTTGGCGCAGAAGCGAATGAAGGCGCAACTTGTGTGAAAGGACGCTTTGGGTATCAGTATCTCAATCATCCTGATCGCCTCGCCACTCCGCTGATTCGTAAAAATGGCGAATTGGTTGAATCTACCTGGGATGAAGCCCTGGATTTCGTGGCAACCCAATTTGGTCAAATTAAGGAGAAACATGGCGCAGATGCATTAGCTGTCCTGACCTCCGCGCGTTGTACCAATGAGGAAAACTATGTGGTACAAAAATTTGCGCGCGCAGTTCTGGGCACCAATAATGTTGACCACTGCGCACGTCTCTGACACTCCGCTACTGTGACCGGTCTGGCCACAGCGTTTGGAAGCGGAGCAATGACAAACTATACCGCCGACTTTGAAAATAGTAAAGCCTTCTTTATTATCGGCTCCAATACTCTGGAACAACACCCGATTGTTGCGTATAAAGTGCGAAAAGTGGTGCGTGAAAAAGGAGCAAAACTGGTCATTGTTGACCCACGTGAAGTTCCGTTGACGAAAATTGCGGATATACACTTGAAAATCAAACCGGGGTCCAATATTGCCATTTTAAACGGGTTGATGAAAGTGATCCTGGATGAGGATCTGTGGGATAAAACATACGTGCAAGAGCGTACCGAAGGCTTTGACGAATTGAAAGCCATGCTGGATAAAGTGACGCCGGCCTGGGTCGAAGAAATCACCGGAGTGTCGTGGCCACAGGTGCAGGAAGCCGCGCGCATAATCGCCGTAAACAAACCCTGTGCCTTGATCTACTGCATGGGAATCACGCAGCACATGACGGGGCATCAGAACGTGCTCTCATGCGCTAACCTGCAAATGCTGCTTGGCAATGTCGGCATACCGGGCGGCGGCGTGAACCCGCTGCGCGGGCAGAATAACGTGCAAGGCGCCTGTGACATGGGTGGATTGCCGAATGTATTTACTGGCTACCAAGTGGTGATTAATGCTGATATTCGTAAGAAATTCGAACAAGCCTGGGGTGTGAAAGCCTTGCCCGCCAGCGTTGGGTTGACAGTAACCGAAATCGTGGGCGGCGCCGGTGAGAAAATTAAAGGTTTGTACGTGGTCGGAGAGAACCCGATGGTCAGCGATCCTGACCTGAACCATGTCAAAGAAAGTCTGGAAAAGCTTGATATTTTGGTAGTGCAGGATATGTTTCTGACCGAAACTGCGCAACTGGCAGATGTGGTATTGCCAGCGGCCTCGTTCGCAGAAAAAGACGGCACATTTTCCAATACTGAACGCCGCGTACAGCGCGTGCGCAAAGCCATTGACCCGCCGGGTCAGGCGCGTTCCGACTGGGAAATCGTCTGTGATTTAGCGACCAGAATGGGGTATCCGATGCAGTATGCGCATCCCTCTGACATTATGGATGAGATCGCCGGCCTCACGCCGAGTTACGCTGGAATTAGCTATGATCGACTGGAAAAAGATGGTATTCAGTGGCCCTGCCCGACTAAAGATCATCCGGGCACGAAGATTCTGCATGTGGGTAAATTCTCTCGCGGTTTGGGCAAGTTCAGCGCGGTCGAATACCTGCCGCCGAGTGAACAGCCGGATCAGGAATACCCGCTGATTTTCACAACCGGCCGCAGTTTGTTCCAGTATCACACCGGAACAATGACGCGGCGTTCGGCCGGCCTCAACACGCTCGCGCCTGAGGCGACGGTCGAGATTCATCCAGAAGACGCCAACAAATATGGTATTCAACATGGCGATCAGGTCAAGGTCAGTTCGCGGCGCGGACAGGTTGTTGCGCAAGCCTCGGTAGGGGAAAAACCCCTGCTTGGGCCACCGATCCCGGGCGTCGTTTTTATGACGTTCCATTATGCTGAAGCGTCAGCGAATTTCCTGACCAGCCCGAAAATTGATCCGATCGCGAAAATTCCTGAATACAAAGCTTGTGCTGTCAAGGTTGAGAAAGTTGCAGCATAACTGACCTTCAGCAGAATGGTTTATTAAGGCGTCATGGACATTATGACGCCTTTTTTTACGTAAAATCCAGAGATCAAAGGAACAGTTTCAATAGATGCTGCCAGAAGAGGAAGGAGAAACAATATATTACGGGATAAAATGATTCATATCAAAGCTGTATCCGATTCAGGTGTTGAGTGAAAGAATCGAAATGCTGAAATGCGAGAGTAAGTTTTGTGATTTTTTGGGGTAGTTTATGAAAAACTATCCGGAACAACTAATAATATATGAATATACCACCATTCAAACTTGAACGATTTTTTGCACAGTATGAGTTCAATGTGCCTTATCTGCTCTGTTGTTCGGATTGTGAATCTCTCACAGTTCAAGAACTTTTAGAACTTGAACCGGACGCAGAAGACCAGTTACATCGCCTCTGGCTCGGTTATACTGAATCTAACGGTCATCCGGGGCTGCGCCGCGAGATTGCGCGATTGTACGAATACATCAGCCCTGAACAGGTTTTAATCCACGTCGGGGCTGAAGAAGCGATTTTCAATTTCATGAATGCCATGCTCGAGCGCGGCGATCATGTGATTGTCCACGACCCCTGCTACCAGTCATTGCGCGATGTCGCCACAGCCATCGGCTGCGAAACGACTAAATGGACAGGACAGGAACAGGATCGCTGGGAACTTGATTTGGAATTTCTGCGCCAGCAGATCAAACGCAATACCAGAGCGATCATCATCAATTGCCCGCACAATCCGACCGGTTACCTCATGGACCTCCAGAAATTCCAACAAGTCATCCAGATTGCCAGAGAATGCAACCTGCTGCTGTTTTCTGATGAGGTCTATCGCGGCCTGGAATATAACCAGGACGATCAATTACCGGCCGCCTGCGATCTCTATGAACATGCGATCTCCTTAGGTGTGATGTCGAAAACCTACGGATTAGCGGGCTTGCGCATCGGCTGGATCGCTACACAAAGTCAGGAAATCTACGCGAACATGGCAGGATTTAAGGATTATACCTCGATTTGCAGCAGCGCTCCCAGTGAATTGCTTGCCACAGTCGCATTGCGTCATAAAGATCATCTGATACAGCGTAACCGCGCAATCGTGTTGAACAATCTGTGCTATGTGAATAATTTTTTCTATACTTATCAAGACCTGTTTGATTGGACTGCGCCCAAAGCCGGACCTATTGCATTCCCACGCCTGAAAACCGACCAGGATGTCGAAGCATTTTGTTTGGACGCTGCCCGTAAAAAAGGCGTGTTGCTGCTTCCCAGCAATTATTATGATTTTGGCAATAAGCATTTCCGCATCGGCTTCGGACGCCGCAACATGCCAGAGGCCCTGGAACAGTTTGATGCCTATCTTCAGGAAACGTATCACGTATAAAAACCGAGTTTTTGACAAAAATCCGGTTTTTCATGAAACATGCGCCCTTATGTGACGGTTATTGGCGGCATCAATATGGACATCAAAGGCTGTCCCTGCGGACAATTGATGACCGCAACCTCGAATCCGGGCAGAGTACACATTTCTGCTGGAGGTGTGGGGCGGAATATTGCGCATAACCTGGCGTTGCTTGACATCCCGGTTTATTTACTCGGCTCGGTTGGCAACGACAGCTTTGGTGCACATCTCCTTGCTGAAATCAGACAGACCGGTGTTCAGGTAGATTATGTGCGCGTGAGAGAA
The DNA here is from genome assembly GCA_040772385.1 of Candidatus Vecturithrix sp. GTDB lineage: Bacteria > Moduliflexota > Moduliflexia > Moduliflexales > Moduliflexaceae > Vecturithrix. The sequence goes on from JAXGYF010000001.1 coordinate 4,127,897, forward strand.
GGCCAGACAACCGGAACATATCTCGCGATACTCGATCGCGATCACGATTTAGCGGTAGCAATTTCTGATATGGATGTCACGACATCAGTCAATCACGACTATCTTGCCCAACATCGCGATCTGATTCAACATAGTCGCATTGTCGTGCTAGAAACGAATCTTGACTATGATGCCATCCAAACAATCGTCGCATTCTGTCGTCAGGCCAAAATCCCCTATGTAATTGAACCGGTTTCAGTCGCCAAAGCGAAAAAGATTCGAGCTCTTTCCGGAAGCCTGGATATGATCACACCCAACATTTCGGAATTGGAAACTCTGGCAGAGCGTAAACTCGAAAACCGTAACGACCTGCCGACAGTCTGTGCCGCTTTACGCGAACGTTTTCGGCATCTATTGGTGACGTTGGGCGCAGAAGGGGTCTATCATTATAACGCTTCAGAACACCAGGGACAGTATTACACCGCTCTCCCCACGCGAGTGCTTGACGCCAATGGCGCAGGCGATGCGTTCGTGGCCGGGTTCGTGAGTGGGATTGTTCACGAGTACCAGATTGATCGCTGTATTCGCCTGGGCATAGCTGCCGCTCATTTTACGCTTCAGTCTGTTGATACCGTGAATAAGAACGTAACGTTTGAACGCTGCTTAACTTTAATTTGATCATCAGGAACACCATACACAATGAAAACATATCTCCACTTTTCAGAGGCCGTCAGGCAGGCGCTTGACGCTCATAAGCCGGTTGTTGCTTTAGAATCAACCATTATTTCGCATGGCATGCCCTACCCCGAAAATATTGAAACCGCGCAAGCAGTTGAAAATATTATTATCCAGGCCGGTGCGGTGCCGGCCACAATTGCCATTATCGAGGGCATGATTACAATAGGTTTAACTGACGAACAATTGAAATTCCTGGCTGTTGAAACACACATCGTGAAAGCCAGCCGCCGGGATCTGCCGGTGATTTTAACCAAAAAACTGCATGCCTCAACCACGGTCGCTGCTACGATGATCTGCGCCCGTCTGGCTGGAATCAAGGTCTTCGTGACCGGCGGCATCGGCGGTGTGCATCGCGGCGCAGAGCATTCCTTTGATATTTCCGCGGATTTGCAAGAATTGGCAACGACCAATGTGGCCGTAGTTTCGGCCGGAGTTAAAGCTATTCTTGATCTGCCCCTGACGATGGAATATCTGGAAACCCAGGGCGTGCCGGTATTAGGGTATCAAACCGATGAATTCCCGGCCTTTTACACACGAACCAGCGGCATTCCGGTCAATTATCGCGTTGACTCTCCCTTTGAAATCGCACAGATTCTGCGCACCAAGTGGGATTTAGGACTGAACGGCGGCGTGATTATTGGGAATCCGATTCCTGAAGAATTTTCCATGAATCCGGAAAAAATGCACACTGCGATTGAAGCCGCTCTCAAACAAGCAGACGAACGCGACATTAAAGGCAAAGCAGTAACTCCTTTTTTGTTGGAGAGCATTAAGGAATTGACCGGCGGTGAAAGCCTGAACGCAAACATCGCCCTTATCAAAAATAACGCGCTGCTTGGGGCCAAAATTGCGCGGGAGTTAAACGACATGAAACGAGAGCAGTAAGAAGGTTTTTGACGACCTTTCTTTGCTTCTGAGTGTATGGCAAAGTATTTCAAATCTGTCACGATAGAGGTGAAACCTCTGACCGCAGCCGATGAGCCGTTTCTCTGGGAAATGCTGTATCAGGCTTTGTATGTTCCGCAAGGTCATCCGCCGTTTCCGTATGAAATTCTGCAAAAGTCGGAAATCAGTCGTTATGTGCAAGGATGGGGTAAGCCGGATGACCTGGGGTTTGCCGCGTTGGTTAACGAACAAATGGTCGGGGCCGTATGGATGCGCCTGTTAACCGGCGAGAATAAAGGCTTTGGCTATGTGGATGACGCGACGCCGGAACTTTCTATTGCTCTTTTGCCTGAATATCGAGGCCAGGGCATCGGCAGCACACTGATGGCTTCTCTGCTGGCAAAAGTACACACCCGCTACAAAGCTGTTTGCCTGAGCGTCGCACCGGATAATCCGGCACTACACTTGTATCAGCGTCTGGGGTTTGAAGCGATCAAGACAACTCATGCAGCGTTTACGCTCGTCAAGCACTTAAGGCCAGAAGATCATATTGAAGCGCAGGTATAAAACCATAAGCCGCTTCAGAATGTCGTCGAGATCGCGAAAAAGCTGCATTATGTCCCGATGCCTCGCGTTCCGACTGGATGGGAATTCGTTCAACGGCGGACTCGAAGCCGTCGCGTTCGGCATACGCTCACGCCAGGCTCGGGTCGGCAGACACGATAGAATTTTCTTCGTAGGCCGCGCCCGCGACTTTGGGGGTGGAACCACCAATTCCATATAACGGGCACGCCGCGTGTGTAAGAAAACAACCGGTGACAGGACCCGTTCCCTAATCAAAAGTAGAATGAAGATTTTATTGACAAAGTTTGATAGGCTTGTCAAGCTAGAGAATGCTTGACGGAGCGTAAAATAAGGCATGCGGAGCATAATCTCATACTGAGAAAGTACCGTACTCACGAATAGTCCTGTTACTGTACATTCTGTTTCTGTTGAAGAAATGAAAAATCATATTCGCTGACTTAATGAGCTTAAGTGAGCAACAACTTAAGAGAACATCATGAAAAAAATCTTGAGATTCATTCTATTTGCCATTTGCTTTCACCTGGGCTCTTTCACGCTTATCCATGCCCAAACAAGATATTCCTGGCATTATCCGCTGGAAATTAAAGCCGGGTTATCCTCGAATTTTGGGGAATTTCGCGGCGACCGGGTGCACACGGGCGTGGATTTGCGCACTAATGGCCAGAACGGTTATAGAGTCTATGCTATTGACGATGGCGTGATTGTGCGTCTGGCCGTGCAAAAATACGGTTTTGGCAACGCGCTGTATATCGAACATCCGCATGGTTTGATGAGCGTCTATGGTCATCTGGAACGCTTTGAAAATAAGACCCTGGGATTGCAAACCCTGGTGCAGCAGCAGCGACAGCAGCGCAACAGCAAATATCCGGGCAATATTTACCTGAAAAAAGCAGTCAAGCGCGGACAGCTTATCGCCTATTCCGGTGAAAGCGGTTCGGGTTTGCCGCACTTACACTTTGAAGTGCGGCGCGGCGGCGATGCCCCCATTGATCCCTTTGAATACGGATTTGCGTATAACGATACGACTCCGCCAGTGGTAGAAAGTTTGATGATCGAACCCATTGGCTCGCAATCTTTTCTGGAAGGGCAGCATTTTCTGCGCCAATATCCGGCGCAGAAAGAGCAGGGGAACTACGTGTTTGCGCACATTCCCAAAATTTCCGGCAAGGTACGTTTTACCGCGGCGATGTATGATCAGATCGGGGCTGAAAATCGTTGCGGTGTTGATGCGATTACCTTGAAGATTGATGACAAGAAGTTTTTCACAAACCAGTTTGATCAAGTAACCTACAGTTCGAATCATCGCGGTGGATTGGTATATGATTATAACTGGACGCGCTTGAGCAACCCATCGCAATATTTCTACCGGTTGTATAACCTCTCCCCGGCGCATTATCCTTACCAAAAAGTATCTGCCAATAATCAGGGTATCTGGGATACAAGCAGAATTGCCCCCGGTCTGCACCAGATTATGCTTGAGATTGCCGACGCAATGGGTAACGTAAGTCAGGCTGTGATGCAAGTGCAAGTAGAAGCCGCACCATCCGGCTCCGCGACTTCTGCACAAGCCACCCAGGATTGGGCTGTGGAAATTCGTGAATTTCCAGGGTTTCTTGAAGTGGTGTGTCAGACAACGCATGTATTGAAAACCCTGCCAATCCTTGATGTAATCCATAAAAATCAAGCCTTGGCAAGTATACCATTCCAACCGTCAGGACCACAAACCTTTGCGGCGAATTATGATTTGAAACCTGCGCTGGCAGGTGTGCTGGAATTTCGGGTGACTGCGACCACGCAGGCCGGACAGCAGCTTGGAGAACGGCGGCAGGTGCCGGTCAATCCAATTTCCGCCAATCGCGGAGGGACAGTCAGCTATGGCCAGAAAACGTCAATGACCTTTCCGGCAGGGGCCTTGTATGAAGACATTTTTGCCAATATTTTCCCGACGGCCGCGTATCAGGTGACAGAGGGACTGTCGCTTATCGGCGAGGTGTATGATTTTCGTCCGGCGGGCTGCCCTTTAGAGAAAAAAGGCTCGATTCACATTCAATATCCGGCCGATGTCAAAGATGTCAAAGATGTCAAAAAATTAGGAATTTACTGGTGGGATGCGATCAAACAACGCTGGTATTTTATGAACGACCGCGTTGAAACGAAAACCAGGAGCCTGAGCGCTGACATTATTTATCCGTCCATCTATGCCATTTTGCAAGATACGCTTCATCCGATCATTTCAGACCTGCGTCCGGAACACAATACCACTGTTGCTGCGGAAGAAGTGACAGAACTTTCCTCAATTATCCGAGACATCGGAAAAGGGGTGGATGAGAATACGATTGCGATGCTGCTGGATGGAAAACCTGTGGATGGAGAATACGATCCGGATCGGAGTAAATTTTCTGTTTCCTTAATAAAACCACTCTCTGCCGGGAAACACACATTAACGGTTCAGGCAGGCGACAAAGCCGGCAACCCGGCTAAGACCAGAACAGCAACATTTGTTGTAAGATAAGAATTGCCCACGAAATACACGAAATATGAAAAACTACAAGAATGAGGAAGAAGTGAGAATAGAAAACAGGGGAAAATCATGCTTGTGTATTCTTAATTCCTCTAGTTTTCGTGTGTTTCGTGGACATGATCTCTTTGCATGACCTACCAGGTACTCGCACGCAAATGGCGACCGCAGACATTTGAGGATGTTGTTGGGCAGGAGCATATTACCGATGTGCTCAAAAACTCCATCGCCAACGGGAGAATTCACCACGGATATTTGTTCAATGGCATTCGCGGCATTGGTAAAACCACGACCGCCCGCATTCTGGCAAAGGCCTTGAATTGCGTGCATGGCCCGACGCCGGCGCCCTGTAACCAGTGTGAATTTTGCCGGGAAATTATTGACGGTTATTCGATGGATGTCGAAGAAATTGACGGCGCTTCGAATCGCGGAGTTGATGAAGTGAGGGTGTTGCAGGAAAATACCAATTACGCCCCATCGCGCAGCCGCTATAAGATTTTCATTATTGATGAAGTTCACATGTTAACAACCGAAGCGTTTAACGCCCTGTTAAAAACGCTTGAAGAGCCGCCGCCAAACGTGGTATTTATTCTGGCTACGACCGAGCCGTGGAAGATTCCGCCGACGATCCTCTCGCGCTGTCAGCAATTTACCTTCAAGGCTGCCTCGTCGTCGCAAATTATGGCGTTACTGAAAACCTTAGCCTCGCATGAACATGTGACCATTCGTGAGAACAGTTTAGCTAGGTTGGTAAAAAATGCGGGAGGCAGCGTGCGGGATGCGGAAAATTTGCTTGATCAGGTCATTGGTTTTTGCGGCAATCAGGTGCAGGATGATACTGTGCGTTATGTTTTAGGTATTCCGGAACATCAACTCTTATGGGATTTTTTGACTGCGCTGTCCAATCATCAGACGTCACAGATGTTTTCTTTCCTGGATCGTCTTATGAACCAGGGGATGAATTTGCGCTTTTTTTGTATGGAGCTGATGGAATGCTTTCGGAATATGATGGTGCTGAAAGTCGCGGCGCAGCCTGATAGGTATCTGAACGGGTTTGATGATACTCGCGCGGAATTAGCCCGCTACACTACTCAGTTCAGTCTTTCTGACCTTCAACAACGCTATTGGATTATAGCGCAGGTCGAACAGGAACTGAAATTTTCGCCGAATCCGCGCTATCTTTTAGAATTTGCTCTGGTTCGCCTGGCAAACGTGCAGAGTCTTGATTCTCTTGAGGACATTGTGGCCCAATTACAAGAGATTCAAGCGGAAATTCGACCGTCTGTCAGCAAAATATCTGAACGCGGTGAACGCGCGCCAACCGGGCAAGGTTCTCCGAGTTTCGGAGACTCCGAGACGCCCTCCGAGGGGCAAACGTCCACGCTTTCTGCCGGGGAGTTACAGCTACTCTGGGAAGACGTGTTGCGACTGGTGAAAGAGCTTCGGCCTCCGCTTGCCGCTCGAATTAAACAAGCCGTTCCTCTTCATTTAACGTATGAGGAGTTCTTGCTGGGCTTTCATCCTGATGCTGATTTTTCGCGCAAGGCATTAGATGATGCCAAAAATCGAGATATCCTGGCTAACGTGCTCAGAGATTATCTCGGACGATCTGTTCGCGTAGCCACGAGCACCACTCAAGCAGGGGTGTCTTATGAGACGATTCGGGAAATTCATGACAAGAGCGTTGCCGCTCTTCCTCGATCTGAAATCAACGCGCAGCAAACCCCTCCCGGCCCGTCAGCGGAGCGGCGTACGGGCAAGAATACTGAGGGGTGGCAAAAACGCGCTTCAACGCCGCACTATAAACCGCAGATTCAGGTGACGGCGCAGGATGTCGTCAAACTCTTTGAGGGTGAGATTGAAAAATAGTAGAAATAAGTCATGAAATCAACTTCAGGGTTTTCGCTGATCGAATTGCTGGTGAGCGCGACGATTATGCTAATCGTTTTCGCCATGGTTTTTACGGCGTTTATCCAGACGCGCAAAATCTCAGAGCGCAATACAATGGATGCGGAGATCATGCAAAATGCGCGTATTGGTCTGGATGAGATTGCGAGATCGCTCAGAATGATCGGTTATCGCCGCGATAAAGAACGAGGACAGGTCGCCATTATTGAAGCCGCACCGTTTCAGATTATTTTTAATGCGGATTTGTATGCGGAGAAAAGCGCGCTTCCTCCTCACATGGATGTCAACCTCTATGATGCAACTACCTATACTTCACCAGCTCTGAAGTATGCCCCCCATGCGGAAACCATACGTTGGACGCTGGATTCGACTGACGACGGCATTGTGGATCGGCGTGATATCAATGATCAAGCCGAAGAACGGGAAACATGGCGAAATCCCAACGATATGATTCTGATTCAAGAAATCATGCACGGCGCATGGAGTGATAATCAGATTACCCTGGGAGTGCTTGGGCCTTATGACGCTAAAGATCAGTCCACATACATTTCCCCAATGTTTCAATATTGGCTGCTTGAAGCGGATAACATATTTACCTTACTAGGGGATAAAAATAATGATCTCCAACTAGATGGGGAAGAACGCTATTTTCGGTCGATTACGTCGCAAGAAATTCTGCGCAAAATTCGGCGTATTCGAATTACCATTACGACCGAGTCCGATAAAAAAGATCCATTTGATCCCTCTTCCTATCGTAGAATTGACCTGAGTACACAGGTTAGTCTGCGCAATGTAGACTGAAAAGCCGAGTTTTTTCCAAAAACTCGGCTTTTTCTCTTGCCATCAGCCTGATGTGTGGAAACCAGTCTGGCGCGTACGTCCTATCTGGGGATATAATAGTGTTTGCCTTTCAGGGCTTCCGGCAGATAATCTTGTTCCACCCAATTCCCTTCATAATCGTGTGGATACCGATAGGCTTGGCCGTAGCCGAGATCTTTCATGAGGCGGGTGGGGGCATTCCGTAAATGCAGTGGTACGGGCAATGCGCCGTATTGTTTGACGTCTTCACGCGCTGCCAGAATGGCCTTATATTCCCTGTTGTTTTTCGGAGCTAACGCCAGATAAATTACGGCTTGTGAGAGCGTCAACTGCGCTTCAGGCAGACCGACAAAATGTACGGCCTGCATGGCGGCTACCGCGATGACTAAGGCTTGCGGGTCAGCATTGCCAATATCTTCTGAGGCCAAAATGACCATACGTCGCGCAATGAACATTGGATCTTCGCCAGCGTCCAACATGCGCGCCAGATAATAGACGGCTGCATTCGGATCGCTGCCGCGCAGGCTTTTGATAAACGCTGAAATCACATTGTAGTGCTCTTCACCGTGTTTATCATAAGCCAGAGCTTTGACGCCCAGGAGATTTTTCACCGTTTCGGGAGTAATTTCGCGAACACCGCTACCTTGTGGTTCGGTGTTTAGCACCACCATTTCCAACTGATTCAGCGCGATGCGGGTGTCGCCATCGGCATGTTGCGCCAAAAGCGAAAACACTTCTGGCGCAATTTTGAGAGCATATGTTCCAAGTCCCCGTTGTTTATCGCTTGCGGCCCGTTGCAGCAGCGCGATAATTTCTTCTTCGGTCAAGCGTTGCAGAATAAAAACCTGGCAACGGGACAGCAACGCTCGATTCACTTCAAATGACGGATTTTCAGTGGTTGCCCCAATGATTGTCAGCGTTCCATCCTCGACATGCGGCAAAAAAGCGTCTTGCTGAGCTTTGTTCAGGCGGTGAATTTCATCAACGAATAAAACGGTACGCTTGCCATACATGTCGCGCTGTGCGTGTGCTTCTTGCACTACTTTGCGTAATTCCGGCACCCCCGATGTCACTGCGCTGAACGGCACAAAGTGCTTCTGCGTGGTATTGGCAATAATTCTGGCCAGCGTGGTTTTGCCTGATCCTGGCGGACCCCATAAAATGATAGAATGAAGTTCATCTCGTTCGATCATGCGTTGCAATGCACGTCCTTTTCCGATAATATGCTGCTGCCCGACAAATTCTTGCAGGGTTTGCGGACGAATCCGTTCCGCTAACGGCGCATGTTTCTGCTGAACGTCTTTGGAGTGCAAAGAGAATAAATTGTTTTGCATTTTATACGTACGCTCCCATTGATCGCCCCTGTTCTTCAATGATCTCCGCGAAAATAATATACTTGCTGCGATATGCTTTATTTCCGACCTGAATCACTTTATTTTCCACTGAGCCATCATCCTGTTCTTTTCCGCCAAGATAGTAAATCGGTTGTAAACGCTCATCGCCTTCTTCGTATTCTACAGTAATCACATCTTCTTTACCATTGGTAAATAACAGACGAATTTCTGCTTTTTTTATCGGCATAGTGTTCTTCCTTTGTCTTTTTGTGTTGCTATTATCCACCGAGAAATTATTGTGGGGATTGATATATTTTTGTCGTGCCCCCAGATTTTTTTGATTATTTTTCTTTATTTCTTATGTCAAGTCAATAAGAATGACAGAAAAAAGATTTTGGAAAGCCCTGCGTTCATCCTAATTTGAAAGTGGCAAATTTTATTTATACGCATGTAAGGAGCTCTCATGCTTTCTCACGTGTTTAGAGAAACATGAGCGCGAAAGATGTAATGAATACGACCTTTCTTTTAGTTATTGCGATCATTGGTGGAGTCATTGCCTATTTTGTGGCAGCATTTCTCAAAAAAGGCAAAACGTCTCGTTCAAGTTGTCCGGTTTGCGGAAAACCTTATGGGGGAAATCCTGCCAAATGCCCGCATTGCGGAGAAAAATTACGCTGGAAACATTAACGAAATGCGTGTAGAAAAAAAACCGAGTTTTTCAAAAACTCGGTTTTTAAATGAACAACATTATTCGCCTAAAGCCCGTAAGCGTTCCGCCGCTTTCTGGGCAATTGGAGAATTAGGAAATTGGTTAACAATGTAGCGCAAATGAGAAATCGCTTCAATCTGCCGTTCTAGCTTTAAATAGGCATCAGCTTTCCCAAACACGGCTGCCGGAACCTTATCACTATTCGGATATTTTTGGAGTAACCGATCATATTCCTGGTTCGCCGTTTCATATTCGCCTAAACTAAAGAACGACTCTGCGATCCAAAATTGGGAAATATCCGCCAGCTTCGATTGTGGATACGTATCGAGAAATTTTTGAAATCCGCCGATAGCTCGTTCAAAATCACCATTGACATACGCGGTATATACTGAATGGTAAAATTGCGATTCCTGAGTGTTAACAGGTTCTTGCCCCGGGCTTTCTGTTGCCCCGGGAACCGATGGCAGAGAAGTTTCCGGAACGCCTGTAAGAGGTGGTGTTGGCTGTGGAGTTGGCGGTCCGGGAGTAATTGTCGTCTCGCGTCCCATGTCATTGACTTGTTCCGACAACGACGTGATTCGTTCTGTCAGGGCGGCCTCTGTTGAATCAAGACGTTCACTGAGTTTGATCATACGGGTGTTGTATTCGTCCAGTTTAGCTTCAACAGCGGTTAACGCAGTAAGCAGTTGATCATTCGTCGCAGAGGCATTCGCTTGATTCTGTTGCAACAGGCGAATATCTTCGGCCAACTTCTGATATGAAGCGATCCGAGCCTCTTCTGTTTGATCAAAAGCGTCGCGTACCTCATTTGACAGCACCGAAATTTGCGACTGAATTTGCGTCAAAGACTGTTCTTGCTGCGGATTTGGACACCCGGTTATCAACAAGGAGACTCCGGCAAGACAGGCTATCTGTAAAAATATGGTCAATTTTTTGCTCATGTTCACAGGCTTCACTCCTTTCATACGCTTATCGAGAGATTTTAAACTCCACTCGACGGTTTTTCGCCCAGGCACTCTCGTTGTGTCCGGGATCTGCGGGCATAGTTTCGCCGTAACTGATCGTAAATAACCGTTCCGAATCAATGCCTAAAGTGACTAAATATTTTTTTACGGCAATTGCCCGATTTTCGCCTAATGCCTGATTATACTCTTGTGTTCCGCGTTCATCACAATGTCCTTCCAGTTGGGCGAATACGTCAGGATGGTTTTTTAACCAGGCAGCATTGCTATTTAATGTTTCTCTGGCTTGCGACGTCAACGAAAATTTATCAAACTCAAAATAGACTGTTTGTAATTCCGATGTGGATGCAAATTGCATTCCTAATGGAGGGCGGTTCGGCAGCCAGGAGAGTGCACTCCGGTCTTCTTCGGGAATATCGCCTTCTTGCAGGGCATCGGATAGCCGGGTGTTATCAAGCTCAATCATCGTTGGTTCTGTCTGAATGCTTGGTAATGTCATCTCGGACTGACCAGGCTTTTTACGCGATGCACAGCCAGCAATTATGCCAGGCATAATGAGCAGCAATAGCATCATAAATAATGTACGTTTTTGGAATTGACGATATGTTTTCAATGGACTTCCTCCTTCTTTGTTGAAGAAGATTAGGCGATTCAGGTCAAGGCTCCAATCTTCCTTTTATAGGTGTTCTTTCTTGGTTTACCGCATCCAATCAGGGGAGAAATCTGCCCCTTTGCCATCAGTGACTCGACGCTGATTTGTTCCATCAGCATTCATGACATAAATACTACTGGCGCCATCACGCGTCGATTGAAATGCAAGATAACGCCCATCAGGCGACCAGGCCGGTTCTTCATTATTCCCGAAATTCTGGGTTAACTGCTGGAGATTATCTCCGTTGGGCTGTACCGTATAAATATTAAAATTCCCATCCATAGACGACGTAAAGGCAATTGCTTCTCCGGTCGGCGACCAGGCTGGCGACACATTATATGCGCCGCGAAATGTCAACCGACGCAGGTTCCCACCCGTTCGATTCATAATGTATAATTGCGGTGCTCCAATGTTATCCGCAGTATACACGATTTCACTGCTGTCGGGTGACCAGGCTGGTGAAACATCATTCCATTGATTTTGGGTCAGCCGTGTCTCCTGTCTTGATAGAATGTCAAGCAAATAGAGTTCAGGATTCCCATCTTTTGATAATGTCAACGCCAGGGTTTGATTATCAGACGCCCAGGCGGCTGCAAAATTTAATCCCGGATGCATGGCTAACATCTCTGTTTTTCGATCTTCCACAGACATGAGATAGAGATCCGGGTTGTTCTCTTTATACGACGTATAACAAATTTTCTGTCCATCGGGAGACACGGCAGGACTGATAACCAGCGAACGGTCTTCTGTCAGCCGGGTGAGATTCGCGCCATCAAAATCAATCTGATATAATTCGCGTCCGCCCGTCCGATTCGAAGTAAACACCAATCTGGATGACGACATCCCTGATTCGCCAGTCATTTTCAGAATAATTTCATCCGCCAAGCGATGAATAACGCGGCGAGTATGCGCGATATCGCTTTCATACCGTTTTCCCAAAATGAAGTCACCTCCAAGTGTATCATAGACCCGGCATTCGATTCTTAGTTTGTCTCCTTGCCGCTCATACAGGCCTTTTACGAGTAGCCGCGCCCCTAAATCTGCCCATTGTTGAAACTGGACTTCTCCTGAAGCTACATCGCTTGCATGAACTCGTTGAATCCGTTCACGATCGGCGTCCAGCGTATCGAAAAAGCCTGAAATTCGTAAATCATTTTGAAGTATTGCCGCCAATTCAGCCTGCCTTTGATCCGAAGACACGGGCTGGGCAACAAATGGCGTTACCGCAATTTTAATCAGATGCCGGCCTGACCCTGTAATTTCTACCGACACCTCTGTTGCTAACACGCTGCTTGACCACATCAAGGAACCAACCCACAGAAGCCAAAGCCAACGTTTTTGCTGCTCGAATTTCGCATTTTGCATCTCTCTACCTCCTCACAGTAATCCGCACACGTAATACCATCCCGTTGTATTCTTGTGGTAATGGTTCAAATCCTTTAATCAGAACCAGTGCTCGTATAACAGAATCTCGTAGCTTTTCTACACCAAGTCCCTCCCCTTTGTCAACTCCTGATTTCAAAATTTTTCCATTTCTTCCAATAATCAGGTAAACTGAGACCGTTCCGGAACCTTGTGGAAACCAGATTCCAGCAATTTTTTCTTGAATATGATTCAAATACTCAGGGAATGGAAAGGCTTCTTCCTGGTCTAAGATCACTGATGAACCTTCTCCTAACATAGAAGTTCCCTGACTACGGGCTTGTCCCTGCTGCTCTGCACGCAAGTTCGGACTCTGCGGTGTTGCATACGGTTGGGTGACAGGCGGACGTTCTAGTGGTTTTGGCGTGTGATCAAGCACAGCCTGTCTGCGCGGTACATCAAAGGCAATGACAGTTTCTTGCGGAGAAGGCAGCGGCCTTGGCGTGAGCGTCGGTCGTGGACGCGGCGTTGGTGTCACTTGTGGTTGGATGGCAGGTCTGAATGTGGGAGTCGGCCTTGGCGTCATGGTCGGCTTCGGCGTTGGCGTCATGGTCGGGATCGGCGTTGGCGTTGGTATCGTCGTCGTGATATTTCTGAAGGCGATCACATTTTGATCTACGGTCTCTGGTTCAGATTTTTTATCTTCTTCAGGAATTGTTGGGATTCCTTCCGGTAGATCGCCTTGATCGTAGAGTTCCACCACTGGTGGCTCTTCAGATGGTGATGAGATGTCTACCGCCGGATGTAAAAAATACAAGAGTCCTACCACGACAACCACGATGACATGGAAGCCAATGGAAAGCCATAACATTTTGTAAAATTGATCATTCCTTTTCATCATAGCGTTCCGGTTGCTGAGGATCTAGGAGCTGTTACCAGGCCAACCTTTTGCAGGCCGCTTTCTTTAATTTGGGTGATAATTTCGACGATCTGACCATACGGAGCTGTTTTATCTGATTGAACATAGATAATGTCCTCAGGGTCAATGGCTTGTAAATGTTCTTTCAGGTGCTCCAGGGTGGTTACCTGATCATCAAACCACAGCGTCCCCTCTTTGGTAAGGCTGACAATATGCTGATTCTGCTTGGATAGAGATTCTCCGACCGAAGATTCAGGCACTTGAACTTCCACCCCTTTGTGAATCATCGGCGCCAATATCATAAAGATGATAAGCAAATTAAAGACGATATCCACAAGCGGAATCATATTAATTTCCGCTAGCGTGTGGGTTGTTTTCTTCTGTGTAAAAAATTTAGCCATGGTTTTTTATACGAGCTTTCGTAATTCACGTCTGACCACATTCGTGAATCCGGAAGCAAAGCATTCGATTTCTGATGAGAGCGATTTGATCCGATTCAGCAGCATATTATAGGCAATAGCCGCCGGGATAGCAGCCAGTAAGCCTGCAATGGTCGTGACCAGGGCAGCGGATACTCCGGGAGCAATAACATTTAAGCTGGTATAACCCTGCATCCCCACGCTCCAAAAGGCGGCCATAATTCCCCAAACGGTGCCCAGTAATCCGAGTAATGGGGCCGAAGATGTGGTAATTGCCAGAAAAATAAGCAAGTGTTCCAATAACGCGGTTTCTCGTACAAGGGCCTCTTGCAAGACACCGGTCAGATCTTCAATCCAATCCGGAAAAATAACCTCCATCCTGATTTTGCGCTCCATATTAATCGTCATCATTTCTTTGCGAATACGCTGCAATTCTAAATAACCGGCCTTGAAGACGCGTACAATCGGCGCAATTCGTAATGCCACACACGCCGCATACACTTCGGCAAGATCGTTATTTTCCTGATAGAGTTCAAGAAATTTCTGAGATTCTTTCTGAATTTGACGCAACTTCCGATATTTATAGAAAATAATCGCCCAGGACACGATTGAAAACCCTAAAAGAATTATCAGAATCGTATATCCCACAAGTCCAATTTTTCGAAATATCTCTATCAGGCTCACATCAGAAAAGCTTTCAACAATCGTGTTTAGCATGTTGTTCAAAAAAATTATTGCAGAAATGCGTTCTCGAAGTTCCCATCATCCATTCCGAACCACAAAAATTGGGGACATCGTTTCTCATTCCCGTCATA